>NZ_JAPWGL010000003.1 GCF_027213645.1 Pedobacter rhodius
TCAGCTTTAAAAGAAAGTAGCGCACTAAACCTAAAAGATCAGCACGCTACACTGGCTAGTTCTTGACTGCCCATGAAACAAAAATAAAATATTTTATTTGGAAATTAACACAGAATCTATCGGATGACGACGTCATCTATATTGATTTTTATGAAATAAATTATCCATCAGACTGGCCTTTCCCACGATAATACAGCCCCTTCACCGCTGCTATAAAAACAAGCTATTTCCCTGAAAGGATCTTATTGATTCCATCAGTCAGTTTTTTCATTTTGATATAACCTGCTGCCGAATTATCCCGTTTATTAAACTGAATATTCAGCTCACCCGCCGTTGCTTTTAATTTAAACTGTTCGCCGCCGGGTAAACTTACCGTTGTATCCACTTGTTGTTCTATCGGTAATTTGTTATTTAGCTCAAGTGCAATATATTTTTTGAGTTTTTCCGTTTTACCGGCCGGATAAACGGCTGCGTAAGTATATTCTGTTTCGGAATCCTTAACCTGGATGTTTAAATTAGTGCTGTTGGTTTTGCAGCCGAAGCTTATCGCAATCGCCGACAGCAAAATGGCGTAGATATTTCTTTTCATTTTTATATCGTTCATTAGTCATTGGTTCCTTGATATTTGGTTATTGTTAATTGGTTATTATTAACCTCCGGCTCTGCCCTTAATATCATCTGTTGCGGTATTTCTTGATCTTGCCGATTTAACATTTTGATTTCCGAAAGCATAACTGATACTAAAATTTGCCCTCCTGCTGGTATAATGATTGGTTACCTGCAGGTTAACATTTTGATAATTAAGTGCCCCTTTCCAGTAATTGGTTAAAAGGATATCATCCATATTTAACCGCAGTTTGAGTTTCTTATTCAACATACTTTTTTGAATACCGGCATTCAGGGCATATTGCGGAATGGTGGTTTGTTCAACCCCGTAAACCTTTGGCGAGTTGTACCAGAAACTAACTTCAACCGTAAAATTATCTGGTAAAATAAAAGATTGTGAGGTGTTGAAATTATAAGCCAGTTTACCTGCGCTATAGACTGCCCCCTGGAGGTTGCCATCACTAAATTTATTATAATATAAACTCACATTGTTCTGCATGCTCCACCATTTTGCAATTTTAACCGGGAAGTATAAGTTTGCCGAATAATTTTGTGCCCTTCCTAAATTCTGGCGTATTACGCTCACAATTCGGGTTACCTCATCCTGCTGACTGATTTGTGTAATTAAATCCTTTGTATTTGAATAGTTCACCGAAAAAGAAATCTCTTTATAACTGTAACCAATTTCAAAGTTATCGGTAAACTGTGGTTTTAAGTAAGGGTTTCCCTGGTCAACTGCGTACGGGTCCATGTAAAAAGCAAATGGATTTAATTGCTGGTAGTTAGGTCTGTCTACCCTGCGGCTGTAAGAATACCTGATGTTATTATTTTCATTCAGTTTCTGGTTTACAAAAGCCGTTGGAAATATAGAAAGGTAATTTCTATCTACCTCCTTATTGCTGGTTACCGAGTTACCGTTTGAGTGTGTATGTTCGGCCCTTAAACCCAGTTGAATTTGCCAAACCTTCCACTCTTTACCAAAATTTACATAAGCCGCATTGATGTTTTCCTTATAAATAAAGTTGTTCGATTTACCCAAATCGTTCTGCCAAATGCCTGATAAAAATTGCTCAGAAAGAAAATCATTGTGCGTAACAACATAACTGCTTTTTAAACCGGCCTCAAACTTCATCGTTTTATTAACCGGAAGGGTTAAATCTGTTTTTGCAGCGAAGATATCGATGTTGGCATCTGTGTTATTTCTAAGCAGGCTATTATTGGTTTGCTGTCCGCTTTGATTTAAATACCTGGCGTTAAATTCCTCATTCTTTTTGTTGTTGAAGTTAGAATAATCGGCATCGAAAGTGATGTTTTTACCCGTTTTATCGAAATCGTGTTTTACGTTGAAGTTAGCTGTTAAATTGTTGGCAGGCGATTTCGAATAAGCATTTTGTAATACAGAATTGTTAGTAGCCGCATTCGACTGAACCTCACGGATGAATGTATTGCTAAAATTATCCAGTTTCGTATTTACTGTATTTGCATCAACCATTAGCCCAAAAACTGTTTTTTCCGAAGCATAATAATCAGCGCCTAATTTACCCTGGAAACCAACACCCTTGTTTTTTCTGTCGAAATCTTGCGTAAAAGCACTTGCCAAACCGTTAGCAAAAGTATTACGGGTTAAATAAGTATTGTTGAAATTGGATTTTCTGGCCATTGCACCATTGCCGAAGATATTCCATTTACCTTCGCGGTGATTTAAGTTTAAGTTGATACCTGCACGAACCAAATCAGTGGGCGAATCGGGCATTAGGCCCTGTCCGCCATTAAGCGACACTGTTCCGTTCGTTCCGAAAGCCTTATTTCTTTTTAATTTAATATTGATAATTCCGGCATTTCCCGAGGCGTCGTATTTGGAAGAAGGATTGGTGATCAACTCAATGGTAGCAATCTGTTCGCTGCTCATGTTGCTGAGCAGCGTGGTTACATCAGCGCCGGATAAAAAGTTGGTTTTTCCATCAATCATTAGGGTTACACCCGATTTATTGTTCAGCTTAATCTGCTCACTCTGACGATCTACCTGTACACCCGGTGCTTTTTCCAGAACCTCCAATGCAGTACTTCCCGACGAAACAATACTATTTTCAACATTTAAAACGGTTTTATCCATTTGGTGTTCGATGTAAGGCTTTCGCCCCTGAATGCTAACTTCTTTAAGTTGTTTCGCATCGCCCTCAATTGTTAAGTTCGCCATTTTCAAATCGGCAGTAAGTGCAAAAACTGCGGTTTTCATTGTTTTGTAACCCAACATCGAAATCCTTAACTGATAATTCCCGTCTTTAAGCTGGTCGAAAATAAATTCTCCGTCTACATTGGTAGAACCGCTTTTTACTACCGTTGTATCGGGAGAATTTAAAACGCTCACTACGGCAAAGGGCAAAGCCTGGCCTTTTGCATCGACAACTTTTCCGGAAAGTTTGCTGGTTTTTTGGGCAAAGGAAGCCCCACACACCAAAAGGCATGCAATTAGTATAAATAATTTTTTCATGGTTTTTCTTTGTAGGCTTACGAAGTTTTTAAGTTAATTTTCTTCAGGATTGATGCCCAATTCTTCTTTTACTTCTCTGATTCTGTTGGATACAGAATCCTGATAAACCGTATCAACAGGTCTGTTTTTTTGCAGCAATTCCAAATTAAGCAGTTCTTCTTTCAGCTTTTTCTTTTTTATCGCATCTTCCTTCAATTGCGCAACACATTTCAAACCATCTTCAGTCATTATCCATGTACTATAATCATTTGAATCATTTTCCTTATCAGCACAGTCCCATGTTCCATAATTGTTAACGTATCGGTAAGCATTTTCCCTGATAATCAACTTCGTTCCAACCGGTACTTCGAAATTTAGCCACACTTCCTGATTTCTCCAGATGGCACCTTTTCTTAACTGAAAACGAGGGTTAAAAATCAACGAGGCATCTTTAGCAGTATATGTATAGCTGATGTTCTGGGCATTCTGCAAAGCACTCTGAAAGGTTTTTCCCTGCGATTCGAATTTTTGTATTAAACGCGTTGTGCCGGTTTCACTTTTATTAATATTGATACGAATGTTATTTGGCGACACAAATGGTCCGTCTTCAAAATCATCTACTACAATCTGATTTTTTTGGTTGGCATTAATGTGGTAAGCAATACTGTCTTCCTTGCTGAAATACTTGCTTTTATCAATATCAATAATGTAGGTTGGCAATGTTTTCAGCTCAGTGGTTTGCGTAAGCTCTGCATGTTGCTTAAATTCTGATGAAATTTTCGCTGCCTGGTAGCCTACTGTTGCCACACCGGCTAACCAGATAATTAATAAGGCGAAAGAAAGTGTTTTATTAATAGCCTGTTTGCTGAAAGCCACACGAATGGAGAAAAGAACTAAAGCTAAAATCGGGATGAAACATACGATGAAAGCGCTAAACAAAATCACACCACGGTTACCTTCATTAATTATCGAGAATGGGAAATATTCATAAATGCTGGCATCCCAGAAACCTTGAAAAGCGGCTGCACCAACGATTAAACCCAACAGAAATAGTACTCCGAATATGACGATTATAATTGCAATAATCTTAAAAATCACTTTCCCCGTACCCGATATAAAACGACCCAGCCACTCAAAAAACTCACCAATAAAATTACCGAATTGTGCCAATAGCGGTTGAGCGTGTTTATTTGCTTCATTGAGATGTGCCCTCACGGCTTCCAATTCTTCATTAAGATTTTTCTGGAAACCCTGGAGATTTGCGGGTTCACCTTTCATCTCCATTTTTTCAATTCTAGACTTAGCTTTAGGCATAATGATCCAAAGTAAGGCGTAAACCAGAATACCTGTACCCCCCAGGAAAACGGTTAAAACCGCAGCCAGGCGAATCCATTTTGCTTCGAAATCCAAATAATGTGCTACTCCGGCACAAACACCGGCGATTACACGTTCGTCCATATCGCGGTACAGTTTTTTATCTGTTGGTTGGGCCTGGTAAGTTGTGTGCTTTACCGGTTCTTCCTCGGCATCAGCCTCAACGGTATCAAAATCCTGAACCCTGCCCATTTGCCCAATAACAAAATTCACATTTGCGGCATCAACCACCTGTTTTTTCTGTTCTTCCAATTGCTCGGTTAATAATTCGGCAATACGGTTTTCGATATCGGTAACGATTTCCAAATCATCTGCATGATTGGCAAAATAGTGTTTTACTTCATTTAAGTAAGCCTTCAAAAGCTCGTAGGCACTTTCCTCAATGTGGATGATGGTGTTGCCTATATTTATGATGATGGTCTTTTCCATTTCTTTGCGGTTATAAATAATTTACGGATTGGCTCCTTTTTGTGAAATACCTACAGCATAAGCCAGCTCCTGCCAGGTTTGATCTAATTGAGTTAAAATACCTCTGCCATCTTCGGTTAGGGTATAATATTTACGGGGCGGGCCTGAGGTAGATTCTACCCAGTTATAGCTTAACAAACCATTGTTTTTAAGCCTGGTTAATAATGGGTATAATGTGCCTTCAACCACCAAAAGTTTTGCCGACCTTAATTCAGCAATAATATCTGAGGCATAAATTTCGCCTCTGGCAATGATTGATAAAACACAGTACTCCAGAATTCCCTTCCGCATTTGCGTTTGCGTATTTTCTGCTATCATAATACAAAGATATATGTTTTATATATTACTATGCAATACATAGTACTAAAATAATATTTAATTTTTATGTAAATAACTGATAATCAGTTTATTAATTTTTATTTAAAATTTTAATAATATTTAAACAGGCCTTAAAATTCTATTTTTTTGAAAAGCAAGCATCATAATTGTTAAGTTCCATCGGTCCTGCTATCGCCGATAGTCCAGATTTGAGAAAAGAAAATTGGGCGTTATTTGGCTTTATCAGGTTTAGATTTGTTAAGATTTTGAAGAATTAACAAGTGTTTAATTGACGGAAAGCATTAAGATTTCCGTCTGCAAGGAAAAGACGATACCTTTAAAAGCCCCAGACTCCCGTGCAAATTTCTGCGTAAATCACCTATATCTACGGGAGCAGAATTTAAAAATCTAAGTCCTGGTTTATAATTTGCAAAACGACAGGAAATGGTCTTTAAGAAACAGACCATAAGTCGGAGCGCATTAAAATTTTCATCCTTACAGGAATGAGAATCCTGATGCAATATTTTTGTACAAAAGCATTAAAATTTCCGTCTACGCGGAAATAACGGCTTTACGAAAAAAAACTGCGGGACAAAAACTATACAAATACGGTAGATTTAATATATTTTGATAATTTTACAGCATCTTAACTTATTTTCATGAAAACCATCAAGCACAACACTGAAATATCAATTGAGCTTTTTCTTGCTTGACAGCTTTCAAACCTATGACAACAAAATAAAATCATGAAAAAATCAATTTCCAGCATTGTTGCTGAAGCCAATCAACAAGGTGAAGGCTCTTTAAAAAGAACTTTAGGCCCGATTAATTTAATTCTGATCGGCGTTGGCTTAACACTAGGTGCCGGTTTGTTTTCAATAACAGGTTTAGCTGCTGCCAATCATTCAGGTCCGGCGGTAACGTTATCTTTTGTAATTGCTGCCTTAGGTTGTGGTTTTGCGGCATTATGTTATGCAGAATTTGCATCTATGATTCCGGTTGCCGGCAGTGCCTACACCTATTCTTACGCCACCATGGGCGAACTGTTTGCCTGGATTATCGGTTGGGACTTGGTGCTCGAATATTCTGTAGGTTGTGCTACTGTTGCCATTAGCTGGTCGCAATACTTAACGCGTTTTCTTTCCAGCTTAGGCATTTATTTGCCTCCGCAGCTAACTTTATCTCCTTTCGAAACTGCAAAACTCGCCGATGGAACAACCGTTAATGGTATCGTAAACATACCCGCAGCCTTGGTTGTGGTTTTAATGACTGCCATTTTAATCCGCGGTACAAAAGGTTCGGCTATTGTAAACGGCATTATTGTATTTTTAAAAGTCGGTGTTGTTTTGGTTTTTATCGCCCTGGGCTGGCAATACATTGACCCCGCTAATTACCACCCTTACATCCCTGAAAATACCGGTACTTTTGGACATTTTGGCTGGAGTGGTGTTTTACGTGGTGCAGGATTGGTTTTCTTTGTCTTTATAGGCTTTGATGCCGTGGCCGCCTCAGCCCAGGAAACAAAAAACCCTTCAAGAGATTTACCAATAGGCATTATTGGTTCTTTATTGGTTTGTACCATACTTTTCGGCCTATTCGGTCATGTAATGACAGGTTTAGCAAATTACAAGGAATTTGCAAATAGCGGTGCACCCGTTGCCATTGCAATTGAAAAAACACCATATGGCTGGCTGAGTCAGGCAATAATTTTAGCCATTCTGATTGGCTATACCTCCGTGATTCTAATTGATTTAATGGCGCAATCGAGAATGTTTTATTCCATTAGTAAAGATGGATTGCTACCAAAAATATTTTCTGATGTACATCCAAAATTTAAAACACCCTGGAAATCAAACATTATGCTTTGTGTTTTTATCGGACTTTTTGCTGCATTTGTGCCTATGAATGTAGTTGGTGAAATGACGAGCATTGGTACTTTGCTTGCATTCCTGATGGTTTGTGTTGGTATTTTAATCCTCAGAAAAACCGATCCCAATGCAAAACGGCCATTTAAAGTTCCCTTTGTTCCATTAATTCCGATGTTGGGAATTTTGGTCTGCTTAATTATGATGGCTTTCTTACCCTGGGAAACCTGGTTGAGACTTGGGGTATGGTTAATTATCGGCTTAGCCATCTATTTTTGGTATGGCAAAAAGAACAGTAAACTAAAATCAGGGATTTAACTCTGATTTAACAAATTCATTGCTATACAGATGGCGGTAAAAGCTGTATTAAATATAAAACAGCTTTTTTAGAGATTTAATCCGGAATTTATACGCAGCAATAGTATAAATATCAATTAGTTAACAAAAAAATGCGAGTTACTAACAATTCAACATTTTTCTAATCTTTTGGCCTGGCTTTTGTCTTATGGAAAATAACCTATAAAAACATTTTCCTATGATTATTAAATTAGACATCGCTGTTTTCAGGCTTGCAAGGCAGAAAACTCAAACGGAAGAAAAAATTGCAACCCCCTTAACCAGAGCACAATGGATTAATGCCGATAGAATTGTAATGGCAGCAATGTTTGTTGCGACAGTAGCGGGTGCTATTTTATTTAGATAATATTAAATGCTACCTGTTTTCATTCTTTTTTAATATGGACGCTTTAATAAAACTTCCGTAATAAAATTTTTCCTCCAGAATTTGATATTTTTCAGCTAAAAAATATGGCTTCATATCAACAAGATCATTCGCCTCTACGATGCCAATGATTTTAAAAAAAATGTACATCGATTTTAGCAGGACCCACTTCCACCATTTTCCTTTTTTGTCATCTAAGCTAAAATCAACTAGAAACCATAGTCCATTAGTATTAAGTAATAAATTTAGTTTTCTAAATACAATTTCAGCACGCACTTCGATAAAATTATCAAATAGAAAAGGTGTTAATATGACGTCAAACAATTCAGCCGTTTTAAAATCTTCAATGCCTGTACTTATAAATTCTATTTGATTTTTGCCTGTTTTACGGTGCTTGGATAAAGCAATCATCTTCGCTGACACTTCCACGTAGATTATCTTTAATCCTGAAGTATAAATCTTTGAAATTTCTTCCAATATCCAACCCGTACCCCCACCGACAATAAGTATCAAACTGTTTTCAGGAATATGGCTTAATTGATTGATTTGGGCATTAACCTGCGATTTAGCAAATACCAGCCGGCTTAAGCTATCATAGTAATCCGCTATTTTATCATAATTATTGACCAGGATTTTCAGGATTAAAAGATTTTCAGGATAATATGAATTTTTAAGATCATACCTAAATCAAATTTAAACATTATGCTTTGTTTTCAGCTTTAGTCTTTCTGCTTTTGGCTTTCTGTCTATCTAACAAACTGCATGCCTGTAATTCCGCAAATGGCCTTGAATAAAATTAACCCATCTATTACCATCAGATAATATAGAATATTTTTCCTTTTGTGCATGGAATAAGCCACGTAAATGGTTAGTATAAATGGCAAAACATTACAAAAAACCTGGGGCCATGCAAAACCTTTATAATTGGCAAATATTCCAAGCGATATCAGGCCAATAACTAATAAGGGAATTAGAATATTAAAAATTGTTTTACGCAATCCATAACGAACAACGAAGGTTCGTAAATGTTTATTAGCATCTGTAGGGTAATCCTTAATATCGAAAATGATGGCATTTACAGTACAGAACATCCAGTTTTTTATGAAAAGCCAGGTCCATAAAACAGAATCATGATATCCAATACCCGTTTCTATCTTAAGCATAATCAGCGGCAATACATTCGCACAACAGGCCCAAACAAAACCAATAACAAAAGCTTTTAACCAACCTGTATTCCGAAGGTTAAAATTTAAAAAAGATTTGGGCAATAGTCCGTAATACAACCCGCCGGCTATAATAATGATGATGATTGCAATCCAGTAAATAAAGGGAAGATTCAGAATGTTGCTGAAATTTTGATAAAGGAGATTTATTGCCAGTATCATACACAGGATAAAAAGGATACTTTGGCTCCAATTGATGAATTTTTTATGCTTAAAATACCATTTGTTGCGTGGGTTAATCGCTGATGGATTGGTAGAAACCTTATTGTACGCGTAGGTATAATAAATTGTTGGCGCTAAGAAAAGCAGCAGGTAATAATTAACAGAATTAAAAGGTAACCGCAACTGCATGGTTGCTTCTATGGTTAAAGCGACTGCTAAAATCCCTACAAAATAGTTCCCAAAAAAAATAAAGCGGATGATTTTACCCATTTACCTTTCCATATTGTTTGCCAATTTCGGATATAAAAATGAATAAATACAGAGAATAAGAAAGGGACTAATAAAAAAAGCCCTTCAGTTTCCTGAAAGGCTTTTGGTGGGAAATGAGGGGTTCGAACCCCCGACCCCCTCGGTGTAAACGAGGTGCTCTGAACCAGCTGAGCTAATTTCCCCTATTTAAAGGATTGCATTTTTTATTAAAAAAGCCTTTTAGTTTAAACTAAAAGGCCTTGGTGGGAAATGAGGGGTTCGAACCCCCGACCCCCTCGGTGTAAACGAGGTGCTCTGAACCAGCTGAGCTAATTTCCCTTTCCTTTTGGGAATGCAAATATAGCGCTATAATCTTGTTTCGCAAATCTTTTTTATTTTTTTTCAGCTGAGCAATGTTTCTAAGATTTTATGGGATTGAACTTCACCAAATGACGCTGTATGTAAGGTATAGAAAACCAATATCTTATCCAGCAAAAAGCGCCTTTTCATATTACCCATTTTTATTTCAGAAATTTTTTCAAGGGGTGTATTGAATAATGAAATAAAATCCAGGGCATCCTCTAACTGAAGATAATTTAAGTGAATGGGTACTCTGGAAACAAATTCTCCTTCCTGTAAATCGAAATAAATTTGGTCGGTTCTCCTTTTTTCATTTGGTGAAAAACCCAGGAAACGCGTTAATTTTAAAAGAAACGATAAATGAAAATTGGGGTTAAGTTCTTCACTTTCATCAAACCAGGCTACCGAGTTAAAGATGTAATCAAATAAACTATCGTCAGCAGATTGCTGCCGGATACTTTTATACAATACCTCATTCAGAAAAATTACAATACTAGACTTCACAATATCGTAAGGAATACGCTTAAAAACTGGTGTTTGACGAACTTCAGAAACACGCTGAATGCTGGTATTTATTTTATGGTAAACCACCATATCCAGCAGATGCAAAGACTGCAGCATGTTCATTTTAATCTTCGCCTTCGGCTTTTTAACACCGTTAATCAGGTAAGATTGCATCCCGAATTTATCGGTAAGCACTTGTACAATTACACTACTTTCACTGTAATTAGTCGTTTTTAAAACAATCCCCCTGACCTTGTGCAACATGCAGTTAAAACATTTTTTTCAAAAGTATGTTATTTGTGCAAATTTAATTGTGCAAAAAGTCATTCTGATTTATAAATAAGATTAGTTTTGCCCTTATCATTATAATTAAAACCAGACTACACATGTGGGTAAAGCTATCAAGGTTTATTCTTCAGAACCGTATTGCAATTATCGTATTCTTTTTACTTGGTACAGTTTTCATGGCTTATCAGGCCAAAAATGTAAAACTCTCTTATACAGGAAGTAAGATTTTACCCGTTACCGACAGTGCTTTTGTAAAGTATAATAGCTTCAAAAAAACATTCGGCGAAGATGGAAGTGTAATGGTTGTGGGTATTCAATCGCCTGCTATTTTTAAGAAAGATGTTTACAACCAATGGGTTCAGCTTTCGAATGAAATTCAAAAGTTAAAGGGCATAAAGGCGGTTTTATCTTCCGGTCGGATTTTTCAACTGGAGAAAGATACGGTTGAACAAAAGTTTGTTTTAAAGCCTATTCCAAATGGCCTGGTGAAAACAGATGCCGAAATGGATTCGATTAAGAACACCTTATTCAATACCCCTTTTTTCGAGGGATTGGTTTACAATAAACAAAATGCCACTCTAATGGCGATTACCTTTGATACCAAAATCTTAAATACGGCAGAAAGAAACCCGATTTTAAAACAGATTGAAGAAAAAGCAAAAGCGTTTCAGGAAAAAACAAAAATACAGGTTCATATTTCAGGCTTGCCCTACATCCGTACGGCGGTGAGTAAATTAGTAAGTAACGAATTTGTTCTTTTCTTAGGTTTATCAATTCTGGTTTCAGCAATTATTTTATTGATTTTCTTCAGAAAATTTTATGCGGTTTTCTTTCCGATTTTAGTGGTGGTTATGGGCGTAATCTGGAGCATCGGAACGCTGGTTTTATTTGGTTACGAATTGACCATTTTGACAGGTTTAATTCCACCACTGATTGTAATTATCGGCATTCCGAACAGTATTTTATTACTCAACAAATACCAGAACGAGTTAAGAAAAGATGGCGATAAACAACGGGCACTAAGTCTAACCATTGAAAGAATTGCGGTTACCACATTAATTGCCAACATTACCGCAGCAATTGGCTTCGGCGTTTTATATTTTACCGGAAGTGAGTTATTAATGCAATTCGGCAGCGTGGCATCGATAAATGTAATGATAACCTGGTTGATGTGTTTATGTTTAATTCCGATAATTTTCAGCTATTTACCTGCACCAAAATTAAAAGCCCAAACTCATGTTGAAGAAGGCTTTCTGCATAAATTACTGGTTAAAACGGACAACCTCGTTCAACAGAAAAGCAGCCTGATTTACATTGGCACAATCGTGATTTCAATCATTGCCTTTATTGGCGTAATGAAAATCAATGTGAATGGTTATGTAGTTGATGACTTACCAAAAAGCTCCACGATTTTAACAGACTTGAAATTCTTCGAGAAAAATTTTGAAGGCATTTTACCTTTGGAAGTCAGTGTTGACACCAGGAAAAAGAATGGCGTTTTCAACTTAACGAACCTGAAGAGAATGGAGAAAATGGAGAAAATGATTTCAGCTTATCCGGAATTCTCCCGTTCAATTTCGGTGAATATGGGTTTAAAATATGCCACCCAGGCTTTTTACAACAATGATTCTACTTTCTTCCGTTTACCTGATAACATGGAGAAAAACTTCATTCTGGCATATATTGCCAGCGGCGGAAAAGGAAACGCCAATTTGCTAACCAATTTCGTAAGCCAAGGAAATCAAAGTACAAGAATCAGTTTCCAAATGGCCGATGTGGGTTCGAAACGCCTGGATGCAATCATGGCTGAACTGAAACCCCGCATCGACAGCATTTTGCCTCCTGATAAATTTGATGTCGAATTAACCGGCTCAAGCGTTATCTTCTCAAAAGGGACGGATTATATGTTGAGGCATCTGTTCGAAAGTATTGGTTTGGCAATTGTATTGATATCGCTTTTACGCCTGGCTCAGTTTAAGAGTTTGGGCATTATGTTCATTTCTTTATTACCAAATATCGTCCCGCTCCTTATCACAGCCGGAATCATGGGTTATTTTGGAATTTCTTTAAAACCATCAACGATTTTAATTTTTACGATTGCTTTTGGTTTAGCATCAGACCAAACGATATACTTCTTAACAAGATATCAGCAGGAACTTAATTTAACCAACTTTTCTGTCCCTAAAGTGATTACCGACACGATTACCGAAACAGGGGTAAGTATGACACATATTGCCTTAATTCTGTTCTTCGGTTTCGGAATCTTCACTGCTTCAACTTTCGGCGGAACGGTCGTTTTAGGCTTATTGCTTTCGATAACTTTATTCGTTGCTTTGATTTTTAATTTAACCTTACTGCCTGCTTTGGTATTATGGCTGGATAAAAAGAAAGTTAGAAAGTTGGTTTCCGATGAGGAATCTGCAAAAAATGTTGGGGAGTTTGATCATTAGTAGCTTTAAATAAGGAGCTACCAGACCAATCCTTTTAAAACTAATTCAAGTCTAATATTTTAAGTAAAATTTAAAACCAGACCGTCTTATAAATTTTAGATTTGTGTAATAGATATCAGTGGTTCGTGTAATAAAATAAATAGTTTGTGTAAAAAAATATTACCCTGAAAAAATTATGCAGTTATTATAATTTTATATAAATGAACAGATTACCATTAATATTATTGCCTCCAATAATCGGCGGAATAGTACTTTTTCTGATTGATTATTTTGTTTTCTCCGAAGTTAATTGGCAGAGAAACATTTTGATAATTATTCTTATGGGCATTATAAATGCGTTCGTTGTGAGTAAGGCAAAAGGGAAAGTAGATTAAACAATTAAATTATTTAATTGATAAAATCTATTTATGGCTATGCCAAACCATTAAAAAAGCTATAAAACACCTGAAAATACGCTTATTATAACTTATCAATTAAGCATTAATTTAGAAAAAGGGGATAGAATTATACTATTCCCTTTTTTATAAAATGTTTCAAATGGCATTTAGACTTAATAAATTATAGTGATAACTGAATCTTTACAGGGTTATTACGCAACGGCTCTGCGATAAATAAAAATTCTAAATTAGAAAGAAAAGCTGTTTTCGATTGGTTTGGTTGAATTGAAGAATTTGTCGCATTATTCCACAGCTGGTTTTTCCTCTTCTTCATCTACCGGAACCTCAACCGTTGGATCGGTAATGATTTCAGCATTTCCATCATTGTCTTTTTTAGCGAAAAGGATTGGAAATAATAACCAGAGGGCACCTATCATAACCAAAACGCCGGCCAACATTTGCATATACCTTGCCCAACTTACTTCATAAGCATCTAAAATCCGGTAGGCAATAAAAGAAAGCACACCAAGAATAAGTACTAAAACGGCTTTCTGTAATTTAAGGAGCTTGATCATGGCGTATTCTGTTAAGATAATAAATATGAACCAAAACAAAGATGAGTCCAATTAGTTCGGGCAGGCAATAGAAATAGCGTGCGTATTGCACAATCTTGGCTGGCGGTATTGATAATGGCAACAACCGGAACTGTTACCAAAGCTGCAATCCTAATTAAAAGCCCGATATTAAATGATTTCACATCAAAGTATTTACATCAAAACTACCGAAATTCATTCAATTTTTTTAACTTTGCAACCTTAAATTTTTTGAGGTACTTGATTGATGTATAGCGAATTTAAACAATTGGAACTTGCCAAAATAGGGCAGGAAATACTGGATTTCTGGAAAAAGGAAAATATCTTTGAAAAAAGCATTTCTTCCCGTCCGAAATCTAATCCTTTTACTTTTTACGAGGGTCCGCCGTCTGCTAATGGCATGCCGGGGATTCATCACGTAATGGCTCGTGCGATTAAGGATATTTTTTGCCGCTATAAAACATTAAAAGGCTACCAGGTTAAGCGTAAAGGTGGCTGGGATACACATGGCTTACCAATTGAGCTTGCTGTTGAAAAAAAATTAGGCATCACTAAAGAAGATATCGGCAAAAAAATCAGTGTTGATGAGTATAATGCGGCCTGTAAAGAAGAGGTGATGCGCTATACTGATGTGTGGAACGACCTGACCGAGAAAATGGGTTATTGGGTCGACCTTCAAAATCCATACATCACTTACGAAAACAACTACATAGAAACACTTTGGTGGATTCTAAAACAACTTTACGATAAAGGATTTTTATATAAGGGTTATACGGTTCAGCCATATTCACCTGCTGCCGGTACGGGCTTAAGTTCACACGAATTGAACCAACCAGGCACTTATAAAGATGTTAGCGACACCACAATTGTTGCGCAGTTTAAAGCAATTAATGAAACTTTGCCTGAGGCCTTAAAAGCATTCGGAACTGTTCACTTTTTAGCCTGGACAACCACACCATGGACATTGCCAAGCAATACCGCTTTAACCGTAGGACCGAAAATTGATTACGTATTGGTTAAAACTTTTAATCAATATACTTTCGAACCCGTTCAGGTGATTTTAGCAAAAGCACTTGTAGGTAAACAATTTGCAGGAAAATACTTTTTATCTGAAAGTGACGAAGATTTCAAAAGCTACAAAGCCGAAGATAAAAAAATACCATATACCATTTTAGCAGAACATGTTGGTTCAGATTTAGTAGGCATTAAGTACGAGCAATTATTACCTTATGCATTGCCTTATCAGAATGCTGAAAATGCCTTCCGGGTGATTTCAGGCGATTTCGTAACCACTGAAGATGGTACAGGTATTGTTCACACGGCGCCAACCTTCGGAGCTGATGATGCCCGCGTAGCCAAATTGGCAACACCAGAAGTGCCGCCAATGCTGGTGCTGGATGAAAAAGGAAATGCCGTTCCATTGGTTGATTTGCAAGGCAAATTCATCGCTGCTTTAGGTGGTAATTATGGCGGCAAATACGTTAAAAACGAATATTATAAAGATGGCGAGGCTCCGGATAAATCTGTTGACGTGGAGCTGGCTATCCAATTGAAAGAAGAAAATAAGGCTTTCAAAGTAGAAAAATACGTCCACACCTATCCGCATTGCTGGAGAACTGATAAACCGGTTTTGTATTATCCTTTGGACAGCTGGTTCATCAAAACAACTGCGGTTAAAGATAAGATGGCCGAACTGAATAAAACCATCAACTGGAAACCGGAATCAACAGGAACCGGCCGTTTCGGTAACTGGTTGGAAAACCTGGTTGACTGGAATTTATCCCGCTCCCGTTATTGGGGAACACCACTTCCAATCTGGCGTACGAATAATGAACTCGAATTCGATGAATTGGAATTGTGTATAGGCAGTATAGAAGAATTGTATAATCCACAATCTATTGAGAAAAATTGTTTATTACGTTCCTTTTATTTGGATATCGAAAAATTCAACTTAGATTTAAAGGATTCAAATTCTATTTTATTTTCGATTTTCAATGATTATGATACATATCAAACTCATTGGATAAGAACTTATCAAGATTTAGCTCTTACCAATAATTTAAATGTAAATTATTTTAGAGAGATTTTATTGCTGACAGTAGATGAGTTAGCGATTGAAAAATTATTAAATGAATATGCAACACCTTTAGAAACACTTTGGAAAGGTAAAATTTTTGACTTACATCGTCCTTATATTGATAATGTAATGATAGTAAAGAAAAGGGGTCGCAATGAGTCTTTTCTACCAAGCTATTCTTTTTATATACGCGAAACCGACCTTATTGATGTCTGGTTTGACAGTGGCGCCATGCCTTATGCACAATGGCATTTTCCATTCGAAAACAAAGAAGAATTCGAAAATGCTTACCCTGCCGATTTTATTGCGGAAGGGGTTGACCAAACCCGTGGCTGGTTTTTCACGTTACATGCTATTGCAGTCATGTTAAACGAAACGAGTGATGAAATCAAAGCCGTAAATGAAAAGGTTGGAAACCCTGGCGTAGCATTCAAAAACGTTGTTTCAAACGGATTGGTTTTGGATAAGAACGGCAACAAAATGTCTAAACGTTTAGGCAATGCAGTCGATCCATTCAGCACCATCGAAACCTATAGTGCCGATGCAACGCGTTGGTATATGATTAGTAATGCATCGCCCTGGGATAACCTGAAATTTAGCTTAGAGGGATTGGATGAAGTGCGCCGTAAATTCTTTGGAACGCTTTATAATACGTACGCATTTTTTGCTTTGTATGCCAACATCGATAAATTCGAAATCGACAAAAATAATTTAATCAAAGTTGCGGATAGAACCGAGTTAGACCGTTGGATTTTATCCTTATTGCAAAACTTAATCAGCGAAGTGGATGAGGCTTACAATACTTATGAGCCAACAAAAGCATCAAGGTCCATCCAAACTTTTGTTGATGAACATTTAAGCAACTGGTACATCAGGTTAAGCCGCCGCCGTTTCTGGAAAGGTGAAATGACCGATGATAAACGTGCCGCTTACGAGACTCTATATACCTGCCTAGAAACTTTAGCACAACTGATGAGTCCTGTAGCACCTTTCTTTGCCGATTGGTTGTACAGAAATTTAACGGTTACCGATGCATATGCGGAGCAATCTATTCACTTAACGTTATGGAATGAGGCGGATAAAGGCTTAATCGATACAGATTTGAATGAACGTATGGTTTATGCCCAGGATATTTCATCAATGGTTTTATCATTGCGTAAAAAATCTGGTATTAATGTTCGTCAGCCTTTAGAAAAAATCTTAATCCCATCTTTAAATGGCGATTTCGAGCGTAAAATTTCAAAGGTAGCCGATTATATTCTTTCAGAAACCAATGTTAAGCACATCGAATTCATTACGGATACGCATGGCATCGTAAAGAAAAAATTAAAGCCAAACTTTAAGTCGTTAGGTAAAAAGGTGGGCAAGGACATGAGCATTGTAAAGGCTGCTTTAGAAAACATGACTCAGGACGACATCCAACGTTTGGAAGTAGATGGCTATTTAAATGTTTTCGGTACCGACAATATTCAGCATGCCATCGATTTAAATGATGATGTTGAGGTTTTTGCGGAAGATATTCCGGGATGGCAGGTAACCAATCTGGGCAGCTTAACCGTTGCTTTAGATGTAACCATTTCTGAAGAGCTGAAACAAGAGGGAATTTCCCGTGAATTGGTTAACAGGGTTCAAAACTTACGTAAAGAATTAAACTTCGAAGTGACCGATAGGATTAAAGTAGCTTTACAAAATGATAATCTTGTAACGGCGGCAGTTGCTAAAAACAAGGCATACATTTGCGCAGAAATTTTAGCCGATGACCTCGAATTAACGGATACAGTAACTAATGCAAACAAAATCGTTATCGATGATGTTGAGTTAAGCATTTCAATAACTAAAATATAAATCCATATATTAGAAAACTAAATTAAAAGCATGGAAAATAGTAACAAAACGCGCTATTCAGACAGCGAACTTCAGGAATTTAAAGAATTAATTCAAGATAAATTACGCATGGCGAAAGAAGAACTTAATGCATTAACCTCATCATTAAGTAACCCTAACGCTAATGGCACGGAAGATACCTCAGGGGCTTACAAAACATTAGAAGATGGTTCAGCAACCATGGAGAAAGAGCAAATCAATCAATTGGCTGCCCGTCAGAAAAAATTTATTGATAACCTGGAGAATGCTCTAGTACGTATCGAAAACAAAACTTACGGCATTTGCCGCGAAACCGGGAAATTAATCCAAAAAGAACGTTTACGTGCAGTTCCTCATGCTACTTTGAGCATGGAAGCTAAATTAAAGCAGAGTTAATGAAAGGCTATACAAAACCTTTATTCGTTATCTTTTTAGTTTTACTTGCCGACCAGGTGCTGAAAACGTGGATTAAAACCCATATGTATCTCGGTCAGGAGTTTAACATTATCGGTAAATGGTTTATTATCCATTTCACCGAAAATAACGGTATGGCGTTCGGGATGGAATTTGGCGGTGAGTTTGGAAAGTTAGCTTTATCATTGTTCCGTATTGCTGCCGTTGCAGGTATTGGTTACGGTTTACATTATTTAATTAAGCACAAATACCACCGTGGCTTAATCTTAAATGTAGCTTTAATTTTCGCCGGTGCGCTGGGAAACATTATCGATTCGGTATTTTACGGGAAGATTTATGGCTACGAAAGCTGGTTTCACGGCCGCGTTGTAGACATGCTTTATTTCCCGATTGCGGAAGGACATTTCCCAAGCTGGATTCCAATTTGGGGTGGTGATGAATTTGTATTCTTCAGACCGGTTTTTAACCTTGCTGATGCCGCGATTTCAGTTGGCGTGATACTTATACTAATTTTCCAGAAAAATTACTTTAAAGAAGATGTAAAGGACGACGTTAGCCTGAATAGTGAGATTGTAGAAGATTAATCAAAATTTGATAATAACCAGTAGCATTAAAATGCAACCGGATAAATAAAAGAGCCTGTCATAATTAATGATACAGGCTCTTTTTTAATAGTATAAATAGTAATAAATTCTATAACTGCATACTTATCTTTCATTATTAAACATTAATAAGCTTTTATATTGTTAAATACCACCATTTTTTACAACAGCCACCGTTACCATTAATTGTCCGACATGGCGCATGGTATGCTCAGCAGCATGAACCAATAAACCTATTACAGTAGATGGTAAGCCAGCCCGGCCAATCCCTCTGAAATCACCCAAAGAAGATTCATCGGTAATTTTAATTTGTGCTATAGCAATATCAACCTGCGTATTAAAACGGTTCACTAAATCTTCAACCTTATAACCAACTTCCGAATCTTTTCCTTCTTCTGCCAGCTGTTCAAATTGAAATTCAGAGAGTTTCTCGTTTCTGGCATAGGAAAAGACACGATCGAGTACACCACTTAAATGCTGCAGG
The DNA here is from genome assembly GCF_027213645.1 of Pedobacter rhodius. GTDB lineage: Bacteria > Bacteroidota > Bacteroidia > Sphingobacteriales > Sphingobacteriaceae > Pedobacter > Pedobacter rhodius. The sequence continues at coordinate 19,469 of NZ_JAPWGL010000003.1, forward strand.
TGAAAACCTGTTGAGGCCATCCCTGCCGGGCGTATCCAAAGCAATTCTACCGGAAATTGATGTAAATAGTCATTAATTTCTTCCCTTGCCTGTAATAATGCATGGGCAACAGGTTGCAAAACAGGAATAATATCAGGTAATGGACCCCGCTGCCAGACTTCTAATTTTTGCGACATTGTTTATTCAATTTTCCACTAAATATAGGAATGATTTATCTAAGATATTGGCGACTTTTTTGTTCGAAAATCTTTCACAACCTTAAACATATTAGTACACTTAAGCGATGTATATAAATAAAATATTGCTTTCTTAGGTGCCTTAGATGGTTAATATTAAATACGCCTGTTTTCTTTAAAAATACTTCACCACCTTAGAAACCTTAGTTCAACTAAGTAGGATAGCTAAATAAGTGCCGTTTTCTTAGGTGCCTTAGGTGGTCAATATTAAATACGACTGCTTTCTTTAGAAATACTTCACCACCTTAGAAACCTTAGTATATCTAAGCGAAGCACTTAAAACAATACCGTTAGCCTCAGGTGTCCAAGGTGGTAAGATATCAGGAAACTTCCTATTGGATTTTAACTGATTTCACCAAATAACCATTGTTTCTATTATTCGGGTCATGAACAACGGTAGCATCTATTAAAACCTTCGCGGCATATTGCGAATCCGTTTGAAACTTTGGTACTAATGCTAAAACATCTTCCAATTGCTTTCTTACCGCATCGTTTTCTGGCCTTAAAATATAACTGCCATAATAGAAAGTTTGATTTTCTAATCGAACGGCTATATTTGTGGTGAAAATACTGCTGGTTTTCAATGAGATTACAAATGATTCTGTTCCTTTATAAAGTTCTTTATCTAAAACCTTTACAAACGTATACCATTGACTTGGCCCATCCATTGGCGCTACATCCGGAATGTAAAGCGTAGCTCGTACCCTGTAAGTATAGCCAAGTTCACGTTCATCAAAACCTTCGAGATAAGTACCGATTAATGCTTTATCAGGTAAAGTATATATCATTTGTTTTCCTGAAGCAGCATAATGATCAACGAATAATTCAACAACTTTACCGTTTTCAGATTCTTTTTTACAGCCAAAGGATAACAAGGTTAAAAGCAGTAGAGGTAAATAGCGCATAATTTTAGGTTTAGGTTTTCAAAATGTAAACGATAGGAGATTTAAAAACGCTACTATAAAAATAATCTTTTCTTTTGTTTAGAAAAATATGCTGCACCATCAAAAAGTTACGCGAGTAACTAATTGTTAATCATCCTTTAAACTATATTTGCTATGCAAAGCGAATTGTTAACCCAATGTTGATTTTGTATCCTTGAACCAAACTAAAGCTATCCCATATGATTAAAAAACTTTACGCTCTAGCCGTACTTGTGCCCTTGTTTGCCTATGAGCCTACGTACGCGCAAACAACGCCGGCTGGCGGACGAACGCAATCGGCAACACCCGCAACCAGTATTACCACCTTTACCAAAGATTTTAAAAAGCAGGAAGGCTATTTCGATTTTTATTATGATGAAAAAACCGGAAAAGTATTTTTAGAAATTACAGCTTTTGATAAAGATTTTCTCTATTTCAGTTCGTTAACGGATGGGGCAGGCAGAAATGCCGAGCGGGGTGGCGCCTCTACAAATGTTACCCGTTTTATTAAAGTTGGTCCGAAAGTTTTTCTATTAGAACCAAACCTGGCTTATCGTGCCGGTAATGGCAATCCTGATGAAATTAAAACCGTTGAAGGCTCTTTTGCAAAATCAGTTATCTGGGGTTTTGCGCCTGTAGCTGTAGAAGGCGATAAGGTTTTAATTGATTTAACACCATTTATTATTCGTGATAGCCAGAATATTGGCGGAACAATTGGCGCACCTGCTTCTTCGGGTGGTGCAGGCGGAAGAGGTGCAGCAACAGGAGGCGGAACTTACCGCGTAGATGAAACCCGTTCGGCTATATTCTTACCAAACACTAAAAACTTCCCTAAAAATACCGAGTTTGAAGCCATGCTCACTTTTACAGGCGGCGCACCAAGTGGACGAGGCAATATCGCTCCTGATGCCAACGCGGTTACGGTTAGAATGCATCAGTCTTTTGTAGAATTACCTGATGATAATTTTAAACAGCGAAAATTCGATCCGCGCTCCAGTTATCAGCTATTTAGTTATACAGATTTTTCAGCACCAATGTCCGAACCTCTGGTTAAGCGCTTTACCCGCAGGCATCGCCTGGAAAAGAAAGACCCGAATGCTAAAATGAGTGAGGCCGTTAAACCCATCATTTACTACATCGATAGAGGTGCACCAGCCCCAATAAAAAAAGCGTTAATTGAAGGTGGCGCCTTCTGGAACGAAGCTTTTGAAGCGGCCGGGTATAAAAATGCTTTTCAGGTTAAAGAGTTACCCGAAGGTGCCGACCCGATGGATATCCGTTATAATGTTGTAAACTGGATTACCCGTGCAGGCAGCCCGAGAGCATTTTCTTATGGTTCATCTTACAGCGACCCAAGAACAGGCGAAATCATTAAAGGTGTGGTAACTTTAGGTTCCGACCGTCATCGCCAGGATTATTTAATCGCTGAAGGTTTATTGCAACCATATACCGATGGAAAGCCCGTTAGTAAAGCAATGGAGGAAATGGCTATCGCCAGAATCAGGCAATTATCAGCGCATGAAATCGGTCATACGCTTGGCTTGAACCACAATTTTGCGGCCAGTCTGAAGGAACGGGCTTCTGTAATGGATTATCCGTTTCCACGCATTAAACAAAAGGCCGATGGCAGCATCGACTTATCTGATGCCTACGCCAAAGGCATTGGCAGCTGGGATAAAAGAGCGATCATGTGGGGATACAGCGATTTCCCGAAAGGAGCTGATGAAAATGCAGAGCTGGATAAAATTATGAATGAAACCTTAAAACAGGGTTTCCAATACATTCCAGACATTGGTGGATATGTACATCCGAATGCAAACCAATGGGAAGATGGCGAAAATACAATTACCGAACTGAACAGGTTGATGAAAATCCGCAGACAGGTTTTAGATAATTTCTCGGAAAAAGCAATTGTTAAAGATGCACCGATGGCAACGCTGGAAGAAGTGTTAGTTCCGATTTATTTATTGCACCGTTACGAGATTGAAGCGGTTGCCAAAAACATTGGCGGATTATACTTCACCCATGCAGTTAAAAATGACGGGCAAAAACCTACTAAAATGGTTGAGCCGGCACAACAATGGGCTGCATTCGATGCTTTGCTTGCAACTGTTAGTCCTGACGCCTTAGCGTTGCCGGAAAGTTTGATACAGAAAATCCCGCCTCGCCCGTCGGGTTACCCGGCTTCTGCAGAAACTTTCAGCGGCTATACAGGTCCAACTTTCGACCCGATTGCTACTGCCGAAGCGGCAGCTAATGAAACCATTTCTTCATTGCTAAACCCTGAACGTGCCTCGCGTTTGGTAGAATATAATTCACGCGATTCGGAGCAACCTGGATTAATTGCTGTGGTAGAAAAACTGCTTTTAAAAACCTGGAAAGCTGAACCTGTATCAGGTTATAAAGGACAATTACAGGTTATGGTGAACAACCTTACGCTGAAATATCTACTGCAGCTGGCGGCAAACAACCGCGCTTCTGAAAGTGTCAGGGGCGAAGCACTGTTGGAAATTTCGGAGCTAAAATCATGGATGAATGGAAAAATGAGTGCTGCTGCCCCGAAGCAAAAGGCAAATATTTTGTACGGCTTATCTCAAATCAAAGAATTTGAAGAATCGCCGGCTAAATTTCAACCTGAACCTGCCCAAATAATGCCTCCGGGCGCACCGATTGGAATGGGTGGAATGGATTTTATAGATGACTGGAAGTAGAAAATAAATTAAAAAAATTAAAAGCATCAACCATTTCTGATTGATGCTTTTAATTTTTTTAAAGCCATAACCGCCAACAGAGAACGTTTCTAAATTAAAATGAAATTATGTAACCGGTTTCTATTGTTCTAAGTTTGCGGCAAACAAAACATATTATGTCGAAGACAAAACTTACAATTAACAATAACGGATCGGTTAAAATAGAAGGCGATTTTGAAATCGTAGATAGAAACGGGAACGAATATGGTTTACAGGGAAGAACCGTGCTTTCGATTTGCAGATGCGGATTATCTAAAAACAAACCTTTTTGCGATGGCGCACACAACGGCCATTTTGAGCATGAAGCAATTGCTTTTGATCTTCCTCCGAAAAAAGTTTAGTAAACATGGGTGATTACGTTAATTATTGATGATTAGTACCTCACGCATCAATTTGGTCGTGCAAGCTTTAAGATTCCCATCTGCGTGGGAATGACGACAACTATCAATCTTTTGTAATCGTGAGCCTCTCGAAGGACTATCACAATTGATTTTGCCAAGCTACGTTGAATTAGTCGTTCTTTCGAACGCAGTCGAGGGTTTGAATTTGAGTTTTTAACCCTAGAGATTTCTCGGCTACGCTCGAAAAGACGACTTATCTTTTCGTCATCTCAATTGGAGCGTAGCGAAACAGAGCGATCTTTAAACCCATACTTTCTAATTGTGTACAAAGATTTCTCAACTGCGCTCGAAAAGACGGAGGTCACTCATATTGGTTTTTATAAAATTAATTAACCCTCGTCTTATTTAATTATTTATTCCGCATCGTAAATAATAACTTTTTCAAACAAACTGCGGAACTCGTCCAAAAATGCCTTGTGGATTTCGTGAACCTGATAAACATCATGCGCTGCTAAATCTTCAAAAAATAAAATCAAACTAAAAGTATAAGTGGTATCTACAACCGCTCTTTCGATTGGTGCAGGCGTTCCTATATGAAATGTTTTTACAACTTCAATCTTTTCAAGGCTTTCTAAACCATTACGGAAAGCGGCTATTTGTTCAGCTGTGGTATCGGCTTTTAGCCAGAATAATACGTGGTGTGCGATCATAAATTTAATTTTCCCCAAATATAATGATAAGGCAGAATCGGCCTGACGCTAACTGTAAAATTTTACTTTAACAATCATTTAACACTTTAATCGATTCAATTTAGCCTTTCGTAGAGTCTTAACATATCGATTGATTTCCTGGTTATAATTTGGTTAAACCTTAAATTTTAACTGGAATGAAGTCATCTAAATATATAACACGCTTTGTATTTGCTATTGCTTTTGTCAGCACAATTTTATCTTGTAAAAAGTCTTCTGAAGAAACGGCAACGACCACCACGGAAACTTATGCAGTGATAGAAACCAATACTAAAGATACAACACTTACAAACGCAGTACTCATAAAATATGCAAATAATGTTGCAACAGTTACAAATCCTTTTTCCGGCAATGGTGTAACAATAACCAATTCAAATGGTGTAGTTACCGTTACGTCTACCATTCCAGGTACAGAAGTGAATTATGTAATATCAGGCGTTACCACCAATGGTTCAGTAAAAATTTACAGCGATTACAAATTTGGTTTGGTTTTAAACGGTGCTGACATTATCAGTAAAGATGGCCCGGCGATTAATATTCAATCTGGCCAAAAAGCAACGGTTATACTTGTTGGCGAAACTAATAATCGCCTTATTGATGCCGCTACTTATACGGCCAGTGGAACTGAAGATATGAAAGGCACGTTTTTCAGTAATGGTCAGCTTATGATTACGGGCAACGGCCGGTTGATTGTTAAAGGCAATTATAAACATGCCATTTGCAGTAATGATAATGTAGACATAAAAGGAGGAAATATTGCTATTACCGGGGCAGTTTCGGATGGTATTCATACGAATAACTATTTCCAGATGGAAGGTGGTTCCTTAAGTATAACCTTATCCGCAGATGGTTCAGGAGATGGCATTGAGGCAGAAACAGGCTATATTCAGCTAGACAAGGGTGTGCTAAATATTTCAACAACCGTAAATAACGGTTTACTGGCATCCTACAAAGGGACCAACAGTACGATAGATCCATCTGTTAAAATTAACGGCGGAACAATTACCATAACCACAACGGGTGAAAAAGCAATAGGGGTAAAAAGTGAAGGCTCCATCCTATTAAACAGTACAGATGGTGTTAAAATTTCCGTTTCGGGCAATGGGGCTAAAGGTTTTAACAGTGGAAAAGATTTGACCATAACAAATGCTAATGTAAATGTTACGACAACTGGCGATGCTTTTTATGATACAACTGACAAAGGTATTTCATCGGCAATAGGTATTAAAACAGGTGGTAATTTCAGAATGGATAAAGGCACCATTGCCATTACGAGCTCTGGTATCGGAGGGAAAGGAATTAGTTCGGATGGCACTTTTGTTATTAATGACGGAACTGTTACCGTATCCACATCGGGGGCTAAATTTACTTATGGCAGCGATAATATAACATCTAAAGCGGTTAAGAGTACTGGCAACCTGACGGTTAACGGCGGTACGGTTAATGTCAGAACATCCGGCACAGAGGCCGAAGGAATAGGGAGTGATGCCAGCCTGACCATAAATGGCGGAACAATAGAATGCGTTGCTACTCATAATGGTTTAAGTGCAATAAATCAGATTGTAATTAACGGGGGAAATATTTACAGCTATAGTGGCACAAATGATGGCATGAATTCGAATGGAACAATTACAATTACAGGCGGATTAATTGTTGCATCGGGTTCAACGGTACCGGAAGGGGGCTTCGATTGCGGCAACAATACATTCAAAATTACGGGCGGAACATTAATTGGTATAGGCGGTACAACCAGTAATCCAACTGCAAACGCAACCACACAAAACACTGTCGTTTTCTCAAGCACAGCAGCAACAGATGAGTTAATTCATATTGAAACCTCATTAGGGGCTGATGTATTTACATTTAAAGTACCACGGGCTTATGCCTCTAAAATGACGTTATTATTCAGCATGCCAACCTTAAGTCCGAACACCGCTTATACGATTTACAGAGGGGGCAGTGTTGCAGGCGGCACTAATTTCCATGGCTTATTTACAGGTTCAACTTATACGAAAGGAACTATTTCAACAACATTTACAACAAGTTCTATACTTACAAGCATTAGTAAATAAAGATTTTTTCATAGTGGTTTTTTACGGGGCATCAATCAGAAATGGTTGGTGCTTTTTTAAGCACTTAATTTTGATGGCGTAATACCATAAGCTTTTTTAAAGGCAAAAGAAAAGTGCGAGAAATCCTTAAATCCAACTTCCATGTATACATCAGATGTTTTCCAGCCCTTCTCTTTTAACAGGTAATGTGCATCAGCCAATCTTTTTTGCTGAATCCAGCGGTTTGGTGAAGTTTTATAAATTTTTTCGAAATCCCGTTTAAACGTAGCCAGACTTCTTCCTGTTAAATAAGCAAACCGGGTTACATCAACATTGAACTTATAATGTTCATTCATATAGGCTTCTAAATCAATTTTACCGGGTTCGGTAAAATCAAACAGAACATCTTTCAATTCAGGGTTTGTTTGCAGCAATGTCAGGATAGCTTCCTTAACTTTCAATTTAGCAAGCGCTGTATTAAAACTGTTTTGCTTATCTAAAAATGGCGTAATAGATGTTATATAATTCAGCAACAATTTTTTTGGTTCCAATTCCAAACCAAATATGCTGTTATTCGGTTGCTGCATATGCAAATCATATTCCGCACCAACAGCTTTCAGGGTATCCTGATCAAAAATTATCGAAACCGATTTATATTCACCACCCGGAGCAGGAAATTTGGTGTATTTAGCCAATTGGTTTCTTCTGAAAAACCGAAAATCACCCTCCTTAAAAACATATTTTTTACCACCAATAAAGATTTCTGAAGAACCCGAAATTACGTATCCAAAAGTATGATTGGGAATAAACTGCTCCCCTTCACTACTCTTTTGTGCATAACAGGAATAAAGAATTCCGCTCCTTTCGATATGATTTGTCATAGGTTAAAATTAAGTTTTTTTTTGTGGTAACGATCTTCATAAAGTGGTACAAAATCCCTTTATTTTTAAATGGAAACTTATCGAAATATTCCCTGGCTTTGCCGGTCTTCGACAAGCGAACAACGATGTTTATCGTATTGTGGTCAAATCGTCATTTCGATCCGATAGCTATCAGACCGAAACGACGAAGTGTCTTAATCAATGCCATTTATATTGATTTTTGTGAAATAAATTATCCATTGACTTTATTTCAAAATCTTTCCTGTTTATAAGCTAACCTTTGGTAAAGGATTTACCCAATTCTGTATCCAGAAAATTTGTAGCATCATTATGATCAGTTGACAAACTGACACTCAACCACTTTTCCATTTCTTCAGTTCTAACGGCATCAGCGTGTTTCAACATGCCAATGGCTTCGCTGCCCAACACCAAATGAACCGGCGGTTGTGGATGTTCAACTAAATCAAGCATTACTTTCGCTGCTTTTTCCGGGTCGCCGGTTGGAACGAAAGTGCCACCCTGAAAGAAATCACTTCTTTTATCGACCAAATCATAACCCTCGATTTTTGAAGCATACGTCATAGAATCGCCGGCCCAGTCTGTACGGAAACCACCTGGTTCTATACTGGTTACTAAAATTCCTAAACCTGCAACTTCTTTAGCCAGTACTTCGCTAAAGCCACTTAATCCAAATTTCGCTGCCTGATAAATGCTTACACCTGCATTACCGACCCGCCCGCCAATTGAAGATATTTGAAGAATACGACCTGATTTTTGTTTGCGCATAAAGGGCAGAACCGCTCTGGTGATTTCAATCGGGGCGTATAAATTTGTTTCCAGCTGAGAACGAACCTGCTCATCGGTGAAAGCTTCGGCAGCACCAACAATTCCAAAACCAGCGTTATTAACCAACACATCAATTTTCCCGAAATGATCGATTGCCGCGTCAACAGCCGAGTGAACCTGTTTGTAATCAGTTACATCCAGTGTTATTGGTAAAATTTGCTCACTATATTTTTTTACTAAATCTTTTAAAGCACTTGTATTTCTGGCGGTAGCTGCAACGCCATCTCTTTTTGCCAAAACTGCTTCTGTAAGGCTTCTGCCCAATCCGCGGGAACTACCTGTTATAAACCAAACTTTTTTCATTTTCTTATTTTTTATTTATTCAAAGGTATGGCGGTAATTAAATTTACGTTTTGTTGAAAGGCTCAATTTATTTTGCTGAAAAGCTCGTTTTTATATTTTCAGGAACCTTTCCCATTGATTTGATGTTATGGTTTAATAATCTTTAAAATCATAATATGGCAAAAGACAAAAAGAAAGCAGCCAGGAAGAAAGGCGGCAAGAAGAAAGACAAAAAAAAGAAAAAAGGACTTAAGAAAAATAAGTTAGGCGTTAAAAATTCGCTGGTAAATAACATCAATGCCCGGAAGAAAAAAGGGAAATCGAGGTCGAAAAAGAAATCGAAGATTAGTAAAAAGGCTTATAAGAGAATGCAAAAAGGCTGGAAGAAATAATTCTACAGCCTTTTACAGGATAAATCTTTTTAATGTCAATTAATTTTTTGATAAAACGAAGTTTAAAATTTTGCACTATATTTGTAAGGTAAACTTATAAGTTTTACTTACAAAAATGAGCACAGAAAAAAGTAACGCAATTGCTTCATCACTTCGCCCGGTTTTAGCCCGGCTAAACCGAAAATTACGCAAACTCTCTCCGTCAAATACAGTTTTGTCTCAAACAGAACGTTCAATTTTGGTTTTACTCGAGCAGCACGACTATTTACTTTCAGCAGAGCTTGCGGTTTTGGAGAAAATTACGCCACAATCAATGGGTGCTTTATTGAATCACCTTGCAGAACTTAACCTGATTTCCAAAACAGTTTCTGAAAGTGATAAAAGGAAAATTCACATTGCACTTTCTGCAACTGGCAAAGAAATGCTCGAACAGGTAAGGCACGAACGCGATGAATGGCTAAGTAAAGCCATTGCAGAAGTTTGCACAGAACAGGAACAATTAATTTTAAAAGAAGCTATAGGTCCTTTAACAAAACTGGTTAATTTATAATCAGATGGCCTTGAATTATGAACATCAGTACATTTAATGCATTTAAAAGCCGCAATTACCGCCTTTACTTTGGCGGACAATCCGTTTCCCTAATCGGAACCTGGATGCAAAAAACTGCTGTAAGCTGGGTTGTTTACGAGCAGACACATTCTAATTTTATGCTGGGGCTTACACTTTTTGCGAGTTTATTCCCCTCCTTCATTTTCTCCTTTATTGGCGGTGTCGCATCCGACAGGTACGATAGGTATAAACTACTCCTGGTTACACAAATCGCTTCAATGGTACAGGCCATTTTAATGACGGTTTTAATCTTTTCGAAACATTATGAAATGTGGCAAATCATCGCTCTGAGTGCTTTGCTTGGTATAATAAATGCCTTTGATGTTCCGGCAAGACAATCGCTGGTTTATGAAATGGTTGATAACAAAGAAGATCTACCAAACGCATTAGCTTTAAATTCATCGATGGTAAATCTTTCCAGATTAATTGGCCCGGGTTTGGCAGGTTTAGCTTTAGAAAAGCTAGGAGATGATGTTTGTTTTGGCTTAAATGCCGTAAGCTTTATTGCCGTAATCGGTTCTTTATTAATGATGAAATTACCGAAGTACATTTCAAAACCGCACACCAAAAATATTATCGGAGAATTGCAGGAAGGTTTTGCTTATATCAGGCAAACACCATCGATTGCCTACGTTCTAACTATGCTGGCACTGATAAGTTTATTTGTTTTGCCTTTCAGTACATTGATTCCGGTTTACGCAAAAGATATTTTTCACGGAACAGCATCAACATTTGGCGTGATCGACAGTGTGATTGGGTTGGGTGCCTTCTCCGGTGCTATATTTCTGGCCTCTTTGAAACCTGGTAAAAACCTAAGGAAGATTCTGGCTATAAATACGCTCATTTTTGGCGCGGGTTTAGCATTATTTTCTCACACGACCTTTTATCCCGCAGCATTAATTTTCGCGACAATCTCCGGTTTCGGAATGATGTCGCAAATTACCATCAGCAATACTTTAATTCAAACTACTGTCGACCCGAACATGCGTGGCCGGGTAATCAGCTTCTACGCCATGGCTTTCTTTGGTATGCAGCCGCTTGGCGGTTTGTTAATCGGCACTATTTCTCAGTTGATTGGCACACAAAACACGGTTTTATTTCAAGGCGCTATTGCTGTGCTTATTGGTTGTTTATCATACAGAAGATTATATAGAGGCGAAATTAAAAATATACAAAGGGCGAAACCGGTTTCCGAACTTGTACTGGAAAAAATATAAAACCACATCAATTGCTGAAAAACGATGAGCGGTTTTACCGATGCTGGCAAATTGAATGGATTTCCCATCTTAAAACAGCGGAGATACCCCCGCAGAAACGCCGATTTTTGCAGCTGGTTTGAAACCAATATTCTACACGTACCAGAGAATTCTGAGGGGGATAAATTAAATATTAGTTGCTTTCGATTTATGGTAAGTATAATATGATAGCACCAATATCAATAAAAACACAATTGGCCCAACCCGATTTGCAATGGGATCGCCCGATGCTGTATGTGCAATAAAAGCTGATATAAAAGTAATGGCAAAACCTGCGTAAGCCCATTCCTTTAACTGATATTTAACCGGAACCAAAAGTATAATTGCACCTAAAATCTTTGCCACCGCCAATTCTATCCGGAAATAATCGGGGAAGCCCAAGTGCTTAAATCCGTTTTTAACTTCAGCATTGGTAAAGTAGGAATAGGCGGAAAAAATCATCATGAGCGAAATTAGTACTGTTGATATCCAGTAAATAATTTTAATTGTTTTTGTGTTCATATTCTTTTTTTTGATACAAACATATTTACTTTTGATATCAAATAGATACTACTTTCCCAAAGGATAGCGGTATCGTTTATGAAAGCAGTTATCTTTGAACTATGCCCTTTGCAAAAGAAAACCATACCATAGAAAGTTGCAATGCCAGCTTAAACGCTGTTAAGGATGCCATTTATGTTTTAAACGGAAAATGGAAACTGCCTTTAATTCTAACTTTACAGGATGGTCCGAAGCGATTTAATGAAATTCAAAAATCACTTGGAGAGATTACGCCTAAAATTTTATCGAAAGAACTGAAAGATTTGGAATTAAATGAGTTTGTGTTGCGCAAGGTATATTCAACTACCCCCGTAACCGTGACTTACGAATTAACTGAATATAGTGGTTCATTAGAGAAAGTTATTAATGAGCTTAGAAATTGGGGAATGCAACATCGCGAAAGACTTGTAAAGCACAGGAGAACTGAGGTCGTTTTCGACAAAGTTAAAGCTTAGCGTCCTTCATCCCTCAAAATATAAAAAAATCCAAATAAGTAAGATCTACCCTAAATAATTAGAATCTATCCATCACCTGTTCACAGCTGAAATTAACAGGCCGGAAAGTTTAAATCCTGTATTTAGATGATTATCTGTAATATCGGTTATCTTTGCACAAAATTAAAGCAATGGCGGTATTACATAAAAAAGAAGAAAAAATTCAGGCAGTGCTGGGCAGGCTGGCTAAAAAATATACAGACGAACAATTTGTGGAAATGTTTATTAAACTTTATTCCAAAGATTGGGGCAAGATTAAATCGGCTTACATTAAGCAATCTCAGGATAAGGAACCTGGTACAATTATTAATATGCCTAAACCTGAAATTTATCTAAAACAGGTTTTAGCAAATTATTTAAATCAGGCAGATGCCCCAAAAACGACTGAAGTTAAAAAAGAAGTCATTGCGGAAACCCCGGCTGTTGAGGCTAAAAAAGCTAAAGCGCCGGCTAAGAAAAAAGAAGCTGTTGCAGAAGAAGTAACTGCCGAACCAAAAAAGAAAGCACCGGCTAAAAAGAAAGCAGAAGTTACGGAAGAAACCGTTACCGAATTAAAAAAAGCCAAAGCACCTGCGAAGAAAAAAGCTGAAGTTACAGAAGAAGTTCCTGCTGTTGAAAAGAAAATAAAAGCCGCAGCAAAGAAGCCCGCAGCAAAAAAATAAAAAAATTTTCAGCCCGATATAATAAATCGCCTTTTTAGTTGTTTATATATTTGAGAGCGTTAATTTAGATGACGGGGATAGGTCGGTATGATTTATCCCCGTTCTTTTTTGGGGAATGGCTGATTACAAATCTCACCACCTCAAACATCCAGGAAATAACATAAGATTAAGCTTATCTGAAGCAGTTATATAATAATAATAAACTATGTGCAAAAAAATAGCTTAGAACTTAGGTAACCTAAGGTGTCTTAGGGGTAAAATATTAAAAAAAGCCGCCAATTTCTTGGCGACTTACAATTAAACTAACCTTAAGTCTACTTTTCAATCATTTTGTAATAACGAACGTAATCGACTTCCATCTTTTGTGGCCAGATGGAGTCATCTATGCCTTGTGCGCCACCCCAATCGCCACCAACCGCAACATTTAAAAGCAGGTGAAACTTCTTATCGAATGGCCAGACTTTATAACCTGTGCCTTCATTCGCAAATTCAAATACTTGAACACCATCATAAAATCCTCTAACTGCGTAAGGCGTCCAATCAACTCGGTATAAGTGGAAGGCAGTGCTTGCGCCATCATTTTTTTTAGTGATGGTTTTCTGCGTATTTATTTTGAAATAATAAGCTTCGGTATGCGTACTGAAATGCACATTATCCTGGTCGTAACCTACATGCTCCATAATGTCGATTTCGCCGGATTTTGGCCAATCCCCATAAGCTCGGTCTGTGGGCAACATCCATATGGCCGGCCATGTTCCTTTGCCGACAGGGAGTTTCGCTTTAATTTCAAAACGGCCATATAAAGCATCTAACTTTCCGCGGGTTACCATACGAGAAGATGTGTAAGCCATGCTTCCCATATTTTCTTTTTTTGCCGTTATGGTTAGAATTCCGTTGGCTACACTTGCATTATTGGTCGTATTGGTATAATACTCCAATTCGTTATTCCCCCATCCGCCACCGCCGGTATCATAATCCCAATTTGAAGTCAGCGGCGCGCCACTATTTGTAAATTCATCAGCCCAGGCCGGTGTGGTTTCGAAACTCCAGTTTTTATCAACCGGCGTTGTAACAACTGGTGGAACATATACCGGACCGTTTTCATCTGTGCCCTTCGAACACCCGATTATTCCAACTGCAACAATTGCAAAAGCTGCTAAAATCTCTTTTTTTAAGTACTTCACTGAATCCCTCATTTTAAAAAAATTAAATAAGCAGTTTGAAACGAATCTCAAACTGCTTTTATTCCCACTATTTAAATTCGAAATCGTCGATATAGAATATACCTGGATTTGGATGTCCTTCACCGCCTAACTGTACAACGATTTTATCGTACAACGTTTGGCTTGCAGACGCAGAATAATCAAATTCTAACTGCACCCAGGTATTGTATTGAGCTGCTGTAATCGTTTTCACAATTTCAATCTGAGTTGTGTATGCATTACCACCTAATAGCGAATTCTGCAATTTAACAGATACTGTTGGTGCAACTTTAGTAAAATCATTTCCGCCAGGGATAAATACTTTTAGTCTGATTTTATTTTTTGCAGCCAAGTCAAAACGATATGGCATGGTGATGTTGATGTTTCCATACTGACCATCATTACCTGTTCTTTTTTCGTAGTAAGCTACTTTTGAAGAAGTATTTACAGGGAAACGAGCAGGGTTATCATAATTTCTGTTGAAATCCATATTTTCAGCTATCCAGGCCATGCCGGTTGCAGTTTGGAAATCATCAGATAAGTTAGCCGCCTGAATTGGTTTCAGAACAGGAGGAACAACTGGTCTTACATATCCTTTTCTGATTAATTTCAAATACCATGCATTGCCGGCGTTTGATTTATCGCCACACCTCAACCACATTTCATCCGCGGTAAGCGATAAAATCTGATAGGAAGAAACACCCAGGTAATAAGAAATAAATCCGTTATTGCTCAGGTTAATGTATTTCACCCCGTTAACATCATTCAAAATCCATGTCAGGTTTGTTGGCGGTGTATAATTAACCGTTGGATCATTACTCCCTGTTGGTCCACCAATCCCTGGCGCATTAGATGCGTTGGCAAAAGTAGTTCCGTTATTTGCATAAGTGTATTTTAATGAAGATGCGCCCATTGCAAAGGTCATCTCATCATCGTAAAAACCTTGGCCGGCTTTTTCATTCGGACCTGCCTGATACCAGTCAGGTGTTTGCGAAGTAATCGGGCCAACACCTAAATGACCTGGTTGCGTTTGGTCGATAACCCAGGTTTTACCTGCTGCATTTGATAAACCGCCTGAAAGCAACGTATAAGCCGGGTCGCTTAGCATGCTTGTATTCGTTGTTGCTATCGTAATGGTTTTGGTTGTCGAAACGGAACCTCCATCAGCCAATACAGTTAACTTAATCGTGTACGTTCCCGCAATCGGATAAGATGATTGTACATCATTCCCGTCAGCGGTTGCACCATTTCCGAAATCCCAGTGGGCATTAATGCCATTGTAAAGACTTTTAAAGCTTACAATATTTGGGTTAGCAGATGTAGGCGTAGACGTAAACTGAATTTCAGCGGCCGTTGGCGGAACCCCTATATCTTTTGTGGTTTCGCTCTTTTTGCAGGAAACCATCAGGCTAAGCATCAAACCCAGACTAAGCAAGATTGATACGTTTATTTTATTTTTAAATAATTTCATTTCAATGCGGATTAATTATAACCTGGATTTTGTTTAATAACACCTTTGGTAACTTCAATTTCGTTTAACGGAATTGGCAGATATTCGCTTTTACCAGCTTTAAATCCCTGCGAACCTAAAACCGCAACAGCTTTTCCTGTTCTAACCAAATCGAAGAAACGATGACCTTCGGTAGCCAGTTCTAACCGGCGTTCGGCATAAACGTTATCAAGCGTAGCCGGAATAGATGCTAAACCAACGCGTGCCCTAACGGCATCAAGCAATTCTTTTGCACGGGTTGCACTGCCGCCGCTTCTTAATAAAGCTTCGGCCTGCATTAAATAAGTATCAGCCAAACGGATTTCAATCTCATCAATCGGCCAGTTTTGTTCGGCAACACCACTCGCCGAGCGGAATGCTTTTAAAGGCGCATATTTTTTAATGAAATAATCGGTGTTTTGGTAACGGGCATTGTAGGTTGCGCCGGCTGCTTTTAAAGCTGCACCATCGATAATTGTTGCCGCAAAGCGAGGGTCGTTCTTCATTACATTTACCAAATCAAGCGTTATCGGGCAGAAACCCCAACCGCTGGAATATGTATCGCCATTATAGCTGTCCATACCAACGAACTGCGTTCCAACATTTCCTTCGCCACCGTTAATGTAACCCCAGTCAGACCAGGCCGCATTATTAGAATGTGGAATTTCCAGAATGGATTCCGCGTTGAATTTATTAGCCGGATTAAAAATATCAGCATAATTTGGCAACAATGAATAACCGTATGGATTACCAACGCGGTTTATGTCTTCAAACAAAGTAGCCGCTTCAGTCATTTTCGCATTGTCATTTTGATACAGTAAAACCTTACCTAACTGCGCTTTCGCTGCACCTTGCGATATTCTACCTTTTTCTGCTGTTGAAATTGTTACCGGCAGACCTGGAATGGCTTCTCTTAAATCTTTCTCAATTTGTGCATAAATCTGAGCGGGTGTAGATTGAACCTGCGTATAAAGCTCACTTGTTTCTAAAACTTTAGTAATCAGCGGAACATTTCCGAAGAATCTTACTAAATCAAAATAGAAGTAAGCCCTTAAGAATTTAGTCTCAGCTGTTACGCGGGTTTTGAAAGCAGCACTTAATGTCGTTGCTTTATCTATTTTGCTTAAAATGACGTTGGCACGATTAATACCGGTAAAGTTTTTATTCCACAAACCAACCTGCGGACCAAGACTTGAGTTCATGTTAAAATTATCATACGAAACCCAGTTTGGCTGGTCAGAGGCATTACTGCCACCGGCAAAACAGTCATCAGATGCGGCGCTTAATAGCGGCATTTTCATGGTATAACCACCGGTTGTACCCCACTGCGTCACATCATACACGGCAATTACACCTTGCATAACCTCCGTTTCATTTTTATAAAAGTTATCTTCAAGAGCGGTTCCGCGGGGCGTCAGCTCTAAATAATCCTTCTTACAAGAAACAAAAACTACCATAACAGCAACTATTGCCATCAGGCTTTTAAGATTTTTATTGTTCATCTTTTCCAATAATTAAAAACCAACATTTAAACCGGCAAAGAAAGTTCTTGCCTGCGGATAGAAACCACGGTCGACACCGTAACTTCCACCACCAATTTCCGGGTCGTAACCGGTATATTTTGTAAATGTGACCAGGTTATTTGCCATTACATAAAATCTTACTTTATCTAAACCAGCTTTAGCAACCAATTTTTTAGGAAGGCTATAACCTACTTGTAAAGTCTTGATTCTGAAATACGAACCGCTTTCCAGAAAAATGCTCGAAACGCGGCTGTAGTTTTGGTTGGTATCATCTAAAGTTACCCTTGGAATGGTGTTGCTTGTTCCTTCACCGGTCCATCTGTTTAAAATAGCCGTCGTGTAATTCGCTGTTGGTAAATCGAACCTTCTTAAGGCGTTAAAAATCTGATTACCGGCAACTCCCTGACCAAGAACAACTAAATCAAAACCTTTATAAGCCAGGTTAACCGTCATACCATAAGTAAAATCAGGCGTTGGATCGCCAATAATTTCTCTATCGTCATTGTTGATTTGACCATCGCCATTTAAGTCGATAAACTTAATATCGCCCGGTTTAGCATTTGGCTGGATAAGTGCGCCAGACTGGCTTTTGTAGTTATTAATCTGCGTTTGATTTTGGAATAAACCATCGCTTCTGTAACCATAAAATGAACCAATCGCATGGCCAACCTTTGTACGGGTAATTTCTAAAGCCTGAGGCGTAACCGTTTGTCCGCCCAGATATTCTTTATCATCACCTAAGAAATCGATGTTGTTTTTAACGAATGCACCGTTTGCATTAACTTTTAGGGAGAGTTCGCCAATTCTTTTTGTGTAACCTAATTCTAATTCGAAACCTTTGTTAGATAAATCGGCAATGTTACCAATCGGCCCGGCATTACCAACATAGCCCGGTACAGCGATTTGAAGCAACATGCCTGTTGTTTTTTTCTTGTACCAATCGGCCGTTAACGTGAAGTTGCCAAAAAGGTTCATATCAACACCAATATCTGTTGATGAAGTTTGTTCCCATTTTAAATCAGGATTTGATAAGGCATCAGGACTTACACCGTTATTTAAACCTGCTGAAGTACCTAAAGTATAGTTTCTGCCGCCACTAACGGTAGATAAATACCTGAAATCGCCAATGTTATCGTTACCTACAACACCATAAGAACCTCTGAATTTTAGGAAGGTTACATAGCCGTTTTTAGGAAAGAAATCTTCTTTACTCGCTACCCAACCAATTGATGCTGAAGGAAAATAGCCAAACTTGTTATTCGGACCAAAACGGGAAGAACCATCTCTGCGGATAATACCGGTTAAAAGATATTTTTCATCGTAGTTATAGGTTAAACGGGCAAAAGCCGAGTTTAAAGTGTTTAAGTATTCGCCACCGTAGAACACATCATTTGCTCTGGAAACCGGGAATTGTAAAGAAGCGTCTTTTATGTTATTGACCGGAATACCATCTTTTGTTCCACCTTGGGTTTCGCCTCTGTTTTTCTGGAACGAATATCCGATTAATCCTGTAATGTTATGTTTAGCGATTTGCTTGTTATAACTGATTGTATTTTCCAATGAATAGAAAAGACCTCTGTTTGAGTTTCTGTTATAAGAAGTAATTGTAGTTTGATTGATTGAATTTAAATAATAAATAGGCGTAAAACCTTCGCTACCATAAAAGGCTAAATCGACACCACCTTGCGATCTTACTTTTAAACCTTTAATAATTTCTGCTTCAACGAAAGCATTTGCAACCACTTTATCCGACCAGCCGTTGCCTTGTGCAACTTGCAAAGCGGCAACAGGGTTTAAAATTTCCGATTGTGCGTATTGCGAAATTCCGTAAGGAAAACCAGCTTCGTTTCTTACAACAGGGTTGCCAATATAAGGCGCAGCACCATATTTTGCCGGATCGGTTTCAACAATTGGTGTAATCGGGTCGATGTTAATTGCTCTATTTAATGGTGAACCGTATTCTGTATTGGTACCAACACCAACAGAATTTGTGCGGGTATAACCGATGGTTTGTCCGAATTTAATGGCTTTTGTTATTTGATGTTCTGAATTGAAACGAGCTGTAAATCTTTTGTATTGAGAATTACTGGTTGCAACAATGCCTTCCTGGTCAAAATAACCGAAAGAGCTGTAATAAGTAGATTTTTCACCGCCGCCGCTAATGCTTAACTCATGATTCTGAATTCTTGCATCATTATTAAAAACAGCTGCCTGCCAATCTGTTCCGACGCCATATTGTGCAGGGTTTGGAAATCTTGGCGTCGTTAAGCCTGGTGTTTTCGCATATTCCGCTTCGTTATAAATGGTAGCGTACTGCGTCGCATTTAATAAATCTAATTTTCTGGATGGCGCTTGCGTACCTAAATAAGTGTTGTAATTAACAGCCATTCTGCCGTTTCTGCTCCCTTTTTTTGTGGTGATGATGATTACACCATTCGCCGCTCTCGCACCATAAATTGCACCTGAAGCCGCATCTTTTAAAACTTCGATAGATTCGATATCGGCTTGGTTAAGGTAATCGATGCCACCCCCAACCTGCACACCATCAACAATATATAAAGCTTCACTATTATTAATTGAAGTTGTACCACGAATACGCAAGGTAGCACCCTCTCCCGGCTGACCAGAAGATGTGGTAATGGTTAAACCCGAAGTACGTCCTTGTAATGATTGTTCAACACGAACAACAGGCATATTTTCCAAATCAGTGCCTTTTACCTGCGAGATTGCGCCGGTAACCACGCTTTTCTTTTGTGTGCCATAACCGATAACAACCGCATCAGCGAGTACACCCGCCTGCGGTGCCATTTGAATGGTTAAGTCTCCGGTTGACGTGGCCGCTACTTCTTTATTTTCATAGCCGATATATGATACCACAATAATGGCATTCTCTTCTACTGTTTTTAAAATAAATGCACCATTTGCATCGGTTATGGTGCCTTGATTCGAACCTTTAACTTTTACGCTGGCGCCCACAAGCGGGGCACCGGTTTCATCAACAACTTTACCTTTTATATCTGCATAGGCACGTAATAATAAAAGAGAGCCATCCAAAGATTTTTTGTGGATGATGATGGTGTTATTTTTAATTGTATACCCCAAAGGTTGCTCGTTAAAAATCTGTTTTAACGCTTCTTTGATATCCGTGTTTCTAATGTCAATTGTTACCGGTTTAGCTTCTTTTAAAAGTTCGGTGTTGTATAAAAAGCTGTAACCAATACTTTTGTTCAGCTTACGGAAAACTTTAAGTAAGGTTGTATTTTTTTCTGAAAGCGTTACATTTTGTGCTTTTGCTGCGTAACTGATTTGAAGAAACGTGGTGATTAATAAGACGAAAGTCAATTTCATAATCAACAATAATTTAGATAGTCGGCCCTTTGGATTGGGCAACCATTCAGTATAAAAATTCATATATTTGGTTATTAGGTTTAGAATAGTTGTATCTCACAATTTTTACGATTAGAATAAAGCCTTAATTATGCCGGGAGCGTTGCCGCGCTTCCGGTTTTTCAGCTATGCTTTATGCTAAAATTATCGAAACCGATGATGGAAAGTATACGTTAAGGCATAACTAAAATCCTCCTCTCTTCAATTTTGAAATGAACATCTCCGGTAGCTTGTAGGGTTTCCAAAACTTCGTTTACACTGTTAAACCTCGAAATTCTCCCGCCAAAAAGTTTATCCATTTTAGCACCGCGATATGCAATGTCTACATTGTACCAGCGGGAAATTTTATTCATTATCGTTTGTAAATTCTCATCATTGAAACTGAAAAAGCCATCTTTCCAGGTTACGGCATCTTCCGCATCAACATTTTTTATTAAAACAGCTGGTGATGAAGCTGCAATTAACGACTGCTGACCAGGTTTTAAAATATCAGAGGCTAACGAACTCAAATTCAGAATCCTGACTTTCCCCTCAAGTAAGGTTGTTTTATTATTTGGTTCATTTAAATATGCATTAATATTGAAATGTGTACCCAAAACCTCAACCTGTTGGTTTCTGCCTTCGCCAATCTCGCTGTTTACTTTGAAAGGAACCCGGCTGCCATTTTTGGTTAATAACTTTGTCACTTCGAAATAAGCTTCACCCTTCAATTGTACCAGCCGCTCTTCATTATTAAATGCCGTTGGATATTTTAAAGATGATTCTGCATTCAGCCAAACCTTCGTGCCGTCTGGCAAATTGATTTGATACTGGCCGCCCCGCGGTGTTTCAATTGTATTATATAAATTTTTAGTTTTTTCTGCTGTTGTAGAAACAACTGTATAGATTAATTCACCATTTTTTGTTTTGGTAATGTTGATGCCGGCCTGGTTGGCTATTACGCCATTTGTTGCGTCGCTCAAAGAGATTTTCGAGCCATCGGCCAGTGTCAGAATTGCTTTGTTTCCACCCGGTTTAATTATCTCCTGCTTATTTTTAGCTAAACTTTGCCCTTTAATTTGTTTTTTAATTTGATTGTTAATCACAAACCCAATAAAAAATAACACGACTGCCGCGGATGCAACTTTTAACCAAAGTGTATAATTTTTTCTTGATTTTAATTCAGTTTTTGCCTCAATAGCCTGCCAGATTTGGGTTCTGGCTTCAATAATATCATTATGGTTTAATTCAGATTTTTTTTCTGAAAGCTCGGAAAGGTGCCACGATTCTACCAAAGCTTTTTCCTGCTCCGTACAAAGTCCGTCTCTGTATTTTTCTAAAAGTTTTTCAACTTCAGCTTTATTCATCACTATAATATATTTGGCTAATTAAATACATGTAGGATAACCCGGGTGCAGGTAGTAGATGAATAAAAAATATTTTTATTTTTTCCCGAAAAACCGCTTGAACGCGGCGAAAATACGAATGCCGGATTATCTGACGAATAAAATAATGGCAATTGATATGAAAGATGTAAGCTTTAAACGAAGTACCTTCAAAGCATTACTCATTTGTTTTTTAACGGTTTTATCTGATAGGTGAAGTATTTCTGCAATCTCTTTTTGCGAAAGGTGTTGCTGACGACTCATTTCAAATATTTGCCGCATTTTTGGTGGTAAAAGACTAATCTCCTTTTCAATAATTGATGCAAACTCTTTTTCGCGTATATAATCATCCGTAATACAATCGCCAAGCTCCGCAAAGTTCTTCAGGGATAACAAATAATTGGACTTCGATTTATTTTTATCCAGCCAATCGAAAACTTTATATCGAACTGCTGTATATAAGTAAGCGGATAGCTGGGATTTGATTTTAATATCCGGATTACTCCACAGATAGACAAAAATCTCCTGAACAATATCTTTAGCATCTTCCCTTTCAGAGACTAATTTACACGCATAGATATATAACAAACCATTAAAGCGTTCATAAATTTCTTCAAATGCACGCCTATCCCCGGCTTGAATCAGAATAAGAAGTTCGTTATCCGTTAATGAATTATAGTTAGACATTTGGTTAGAATGATTAAACGAATGTAAGGATAAGTTTAAATTAAATCCTAACAAATTTTGCATTATATATTTAATTTAAAACGTTTTATTAACGATTATAAAGGCTTTTACATCGTATTGTAAACTTTAGTTTTATAATTGGTATATCGGGAAAAGTCGATATATATTTGCAGTATGGATCAAGTCGAAATTTTCAAAGCCCTGTCAAACAAAACCCGTTTACAAATTTTAAACTGGCTTAAAGCACCTGCAGAAAATTTCCCTGATCAGCCAAATGCCGATTTCGAAAATGTAGGTGTTTGTGTCGGGCAAATTCAGGTTAAGGCGGGTTTATCTCAAAGTACAATTTCCGAGTACTTATCCATTTTACAGCGTGCCGATTTAGTTTGCGCAACGCGGGTTGGCCAGTGGACTTATTACAAACGCAACAAAGAAGGTTTAGCGCAGTTAAGTAAAATCATCAATTCCGAATTATAAATTAAAAAAAATATGAATACAGATAGTTTATTCAGACCATTTAATCTGAAAACATTAAATACAAGAAATAGGATTGTAATGGCGCCAATGACGCGTTCATTCTCACCTGATGGTGTTCCGACAGCTGATGTTGCGGATTATTACGCAAAAAGAGCCGCAGGTGAAGTTGGCTTAATTTTATCAGAAGGAACAGTAATTAACAGGCCTTCATCTTCAGCCGACCCGAATATTCCGCATTTTTATGGCGAAAAAGCATTGGCGGGATGGCAAAAGGTAATTAATGATGTTCACACCAAAGGCGGCCAGATGGGGCCACAAATCTGGCATCAGGGGATTTCAGCAAATCATGCTTCAGGTTGGGTGCCAAATACACCGTTTGAAGGTCCGTCGAGTTTTAACAGTCCAGGGTTTGAGAATGGTGTTGCCATGACAGATGCTGCAATTGCAGATACGATTGCGGCATTCGGCCAGGCTGCTGCAGATGCAAAAGCTTTGGGCTTTGATACTGTTGAAATCCATGGTGCGCACCAATATTTAATCGACCAGTTTTTCTGGGATGCGACCAATAACCGTAGGGATATGTGGGGTGGCAAAACACTTGCCGAACGTACACGCTTCGCCGTTGAAGTGATAAAAGAAGTGCGTAAAAGGGTTGGTGAAGACTTTGCCCTAATCATTCGTTTATCACAATTTAAACCTGCTGCCTACGATTTCAAACTAGCCAAAAACGAAAACGAAATGGAGCAATGGTTAGCGCCAATGACTGATGCCGGTATAGATATTTTCCACTGTTCACAACGCCGTTTCTGGGAGCCGGAATTTGAGGGTTCTGACTTAAATTTTGCCGGTTGGGCTAAGAAAATTACAGGCAAAGCCACAATTTCTGTGGGTTCCGTTGGCTTGGATGGCGATTTCTTTGGTGCATTTGCCGGTCAAAGTTCACAACCAAGTTCGTTAGATGAATTGGTACGCAGAATGGATAGAGGCGACTTCGATTTAGTTGCTGTTGGCCGTCCGCTTTTATCTGATCCGCAATGGGTAGAAAAAATTAAAGCTAACCGCACCGACGAATTGAAAGGTTTTACCAAAGAAGCTTTGGCTGAATTGGTTTAAAATCTATATACATTTTAAGGGGCATCTCGAAAGGGATGCCTTTTTTATGAACTTTCCTCGTTGTAATGACGATATTCAAGAGCGCAAGGCTTGCGCTCGTTTTTAACGAGTACAGACAGGATAACGACTGTGTCGTAAAAAAAATAATTTTTAAAAAAATGAATTGACTCGCACCCCAAACTGATATTTTTTCATTTAGTTTTCATTAAATTCACCTCATCAAACAAAGTAAATCCCATGTCGAATATCAAACTGGTTATAGATGAACGCCCGGCTAACATTGGCAACTTTATGGTTGGCAGGTTATTACCTTTCAGAGAAAAGCGAATGGTTGGGCCATTTTCTTTTATCGACCATATGGGCCCGGCGGCCATGGGCGACCACGAAAACCTCGATGTTCCGCCACATCCACACATTGGGTTATCTACATTAACTTTTTTGTTTGAAGGCGAAATTACACACAAAGATTCTCTTGGAAATAATGTGGTGATAAAACCTGGCCAGGTAAACTGGATGACTTCAGGAAGCGGAATTGTGCATTCGGAAAGAACACCGGAGCATTTAAGGCATACCGATAAAATGCTTCATGGTTTGCAAATATGGGTTGCCTTACCAAAGGCTTTAGAAAAAATGGAACCTGAATTTTTCCATGTTGAAGAAAAAGACATTCCACATTGGGAAGAAAATGGCTTAAAGTTTAAGTTAATCGCCGGCGAAGCTTTTGGAAAAAAATCTGCTGTTCCGGTTTACAGCCCGCTTTATTTTATCGAAATAAAAAGCGCAGCTAGACAAAAAGTAAATATCGGCGATGATTTATTTGGAGAAAGCGCTTTATATATTTTAGAAGGCGCCATCGAAAGCGAAGGCCATATTTTCGAACCAAAACACATCCTTATTGCCAATAATGCGAAGTTATGTGCATTTGAAATGCATGAAAATACAACAATTTATATTTTTGGCGGCGAACCTTTTCCTGAAGAACGTTTTATGTACTGGAATTTTGTTGCCACCGACAAAGCCTTGATTGAAGAAGCGAAAACAAAATGGCTAAACCAGAGTTATAAACCAGTTCCAGGCGAAACAGATTTTGTTCCTCTGCCGGTTCAAAGTTTGCGTTAACCTAATTCGATTTTCTGAATAAGTTCATATTTACCGAAACGGCAACCCCTGTGGATGACAGTTTTGAGTTGCCATAGCCAATATTGGTTAACGGAATTTTCATAAACGGACGGGCACTGATGCTTAATTTGCTGTTTATTTTATGTCGAAATTCTACACCAATATTTGCTATTCCTAAATAATGCTGGTTTTGATTTTTAACTTCGTAACTCGCCGGCCCTGGATAAGCAGAATTATAAGTATAACTATATTTTTCTTTAAGCATTAGGTAACTTGACAAACCTGTACTAACCGACACTGAATTCCTTTTTCCATTAAAAACTTTATAGTTAACATTCAACGGTATATCAATTACATCACAATTGGCGTATACATTTGTTGGTTCTGTTTTAAAAACGTACGATGAGTTCGGATTATACAGACTGAAATCAGACTCATAAATCTTTTTGGCATAAGCCGCACCGGTTGTTATACTTAATCTTTTCGTAAGTGAAAAAGTAAGTTCTGCACCAATACTTCCACTTAAATTACTTTTGCCGGAATATTTTACAGACGTTAAATCAGGCGCCGCCAGAATACTTAAAACAAATCTTGGCCTGCTGCCCGATTTCTTTACAACAACTTTATCTTTCGGTTGACCAAAATCCGTCGGAAAAGTTTTTTTCCCATTAAAAACCACCAGCTGGTTTAAGTTTTCTAATGACAGTGAATTGTTCAAGGCAGTCGTATTTTCTAATAAATTCTTATTTAAGGCGTCGGGTTCCAAAATCGGATTTGATGCGTTTTCAGCCTTTGCCGAGTTTTTAAGCATAGAATTTTTAATAACTGATTTATTCACCCTTGCCACCTGTTGATTTTTCTGAGGCAACCCATCATTTTTCTCGGTTTTCAATCCTTTCTGATGTTCATTTTCAACGTCTGTTTTCTTGCCATCATTTTGTTTCGCCTTCGTTTTTACAACAGCATTTGGATTTGATTTTTTTTCAGCAGGTTTTATAACAAAAAATACAATTAAAAGCATTGCAGCCAATCCGCTTAATGCGGAAAACCAAATTACCGGCGCAATTCTGCGTGTTGGTTTCGGATGTAAATGCTCCTCCAGCGCCTGCCAATGTGCATCGTTAAAAGGGATGTCAGGGTGCTCCAATCCTTCTTTAAATAAATTATCTATATCGTTCCCTATTTTCATTTTGTGTTTGTATTAAAATCTACTCTCCCCTTGTTTGCATCAAAAGCAACCATTTTCCGCTCGTAAGCATTTATAACAGGTGCTTTAAGCATATCCTGCAGTTTTTGCCTGGCCTTAAATAAATTGGATTTTGAAGTTCCGACAGAAATAGAAAGCATTTCTGAAATTTCCTCATGCGAATAACCGTCTATTGCGAAAAGGTTAAAAACCGTTCGGTAGGCAGGTGTTAACTTTTGAACAAAAGCAAGTAAATCTTCGTAAGCTAATTTTCCATAAACAGATTGCTCCTGTGCAATTTCATTATGTTCCGTAATATCAGCATGATCAGCAAATTTCAAGTTTGCACGGTAATAATCAATAGCTGTATTGGTTATAATGCGACCAATCCAGGCTTTGAAAGGCTTATCTTGCTCGTATTTATCAATATTTTTAAAAACCTTAAAAAAACCATCATTAAGTATTCCCGCAGCATCCAGCCGGTTATTTGCATAACGTAAACAAATGCCCATAGCAAAGCCATAGAAATGTTTATAAAGTGCTTTCTGCCCTTCCCTTTCATTTCTAATACAACTTTTAATGTAACTGTCTAATACATATTCATTATTGCCACTTGGGTTCACTAATTCTCCTTTCTAACCATCCATACGGTTAAAAAAATAAAAGGTTGCCTGGAAATTAATAATTTTTTATTCCTCTAAATGAAGCATGTCCTTTCTTAAAAATTATGCTTCAATCTGGCAACCTTTTAAAGGCAGCGAGCGTAACAGGAATAAATACACCTTAAAACAAAATCATTATGCTAATCTACTTAAAAAAGAATCTATTGGCAATCGCTTGTATAGCCATGACATTTACTGCCTGTAAGAAAAATAGTTCGGAAGAACCTACAACACCATCTGCTTCTAATAACAAGGGGATACAATTGGCTGCTGATGCCAAATTTGGAACAGTACTGACGGATAAAGATGGTAAAACTTTGTACTTTTTTTCATCTGATGCTGCTGGTGTGCCCACCTGCACCGGTGGTTGTGAAACGACCTGGCCACTTTATTATTCAGCTGATGCCAGTACAGATTTAAACCTGAACAAATCCGAAGTTGGTGAGGTTATCAGAGCCGATGGCCGCAAACAAAGTACTTACCGAGGTTATCCGCTTTATTATTTTGCCAACGATACAGCAAAAGGCGACGTAAAGGGAGACGGTGTGGGAGGAATCTGGTTTGTGGCCAAACCCGATTATTCATTAATGCTGGCTAACGCGCAGTTGTCTGGAAACAGCGTAAATTACACCAGCACTTATACCATCGGTGATGGAAAAACCATTTATCTAACCGATAGCAAAGGCCGTACCTTGTATGCTTTTGCTCCAGATAAAAATGGTGTAAATACCTATACAAAAGGTGTTGCACAGGAAGGTATCTGGCCGGTTTACGAATCGGAAGCACTTAACGTACCTTCAGCTGTAACAAAAACCGATATTGGTGTAATTACGGTAGCTGTAATTAACAAAAAACAATTAACCTATAAAGGGTGGCCATTATACTACTATGTACCAGATGTAAAAAGAGGCGATAACCAAGGCTTTCTGGTTGGAAAAACACCAGGTTCAGTTTGGCCGGTATTACAGTTGAATACCACGATTGCCCCGGCACAATAGAATGTGTGGGTAAAAGGAGCCGGCTGATGTTAGGTTAGCCGGCTTTTTATGATTCTTATAGTAAAGCCTGCCTGATTTTTTCAGCAGCTTCAGCCAGTTCTTCCTGCGTAGGGTTTAATTTTTCTTTGCTGAAATTCATATCGCTTACACTATTCATGGGAATAAGATGAATGTGCGCGTGAGGAACTTCTAATCCGATTACGGAAACACCAACTTTTTTACAGGGAAAAGCTGTTTTAACGCCTTTCGCTACAATCTTCGCAAACATCCAAAGACCAACATACAGGTCTTCTTCCATGTCGAAGATGTAATCCACTTCTATTTTAGGAATCACTAAAACGTGTCCCGCAGTTAGGGGCTGAACATCCAAAAAAGCTAAATACTCTACAGTTTCAGCAACAACATGTGCGCTGATTTCGCCTGCAACAATTTTCGAAAAGATAGTCATAAAGGTAGAAGGTTAAAAAGGTTGAATTACAGGGTTTGAAAGTGGAAAGTCAGCCTTACGCCATCTACCTTCCATCCTCTACCTTATCTTGAGATTTCTAAAACTTCGAATTGCATTTTACCTGCAGGCACTTCAATATCGGCAAATTCTCCAACAGATTTACCTAACAAACCTTGTGCAATAGGCGATTTAACCGAAATTTTTCCCGTTTTTAAATCTGCCTCACTTTCTGCCACCAATTGGTAAGTCATAGTAGCACCGTTTTTAACATTTTTAATTTTAACTATCGATAAAGCTAAAACTTTCGATAAATCTAATTTCGATTCATCAATTAAACGGGCATTAGCTAATGTATTTTTTAATTTCGAGATTTTAGCTTCATGCAAACCCTGTGCTTCTTTTGCTGCATCATATTCTGCATTTTCTGATAAATCTCCTTTATCTCTGGCCTCAGCAATTGCTTTAGATATTAGCTGACGCCCTGTGGTTGTTAGATAATGAACTTCCTCTTTTAATTTATCTAATCCCTCTTGTGTATAGTACGTTACCTCTGTCATTGCTCTGTTAATTTTATTCAAACACTGTAAAAAACAAACAAGACTACATAGTTGGTTTCCTACATAGTCTTGCTTCAATTATAACGAAGATAAATTGCGGAAATTACAAAAGCAAATAAATACACAGGATTTTTATGATTAGCCAGTATTTTCAGGACTAAAGGATTTTAAGATTAAGATTTGGTGGAAATTGTTCACGCAGATTGACGCAGATTTTAGTTATTAAACTTTAAAATTAAATGTAAATGTTTCCCTCAGATTTTCGCTGATTTTGTCCGCAGATTAATGATAAAGTATTCAAGATTGAATTTTAAAAGTAAATGCTAAATATTTCCCGCAGATTTTCGCTGATTTTAACCGCAGATTAACGCTGATTTTAGTTATTAAGATTATAGAATTAAGATCAAAAAAATGCTCTATATTGAAATCCCCGAACATTTGCGTTCTTTTTCTGCGTAAATCTGCGGGAAATCCTATTAACTCCTTCACCTTAAATTCATCCATTATTTTTAGCTTAGTAGAAATTATTTAAAAAATGAAAAAGTTAATCTCTATAGCCCTTCTGGCTTGTTTAGGAAGTTATGCCGTATCAGCACAGGAACTTTACATGCCCAGAAACATTAAAGCAGCTTACGCAAAAGGTACACGTTCCATGAACGGTAAACCCGGACCAAATTACTGGCAAAACCACGGTAAATATAACATGGATATTAAGGTTGATGCCGGTACAAAAATAGTTAGCGGAACCGAAGAAATTGTATACAGCAACAACAGTACAGATACCCTGAAAACACTGGCTATCCGATTTGTAAACAACCTGCACAAACCTACTGCACCAAGAGGCGGAAGCGTTAGTCAGGATTTTTTAAGTGCAGGTTTAAATATTTCCGCATTTTCTGTTGATGGCGAAACCATTGCCGTAAACTCTAAAGATTGGGGAACAGTGGGAAATGTGAGGCTGAAAAAACCTTTGGCTCCGAAGTCAAAAATTACTGTTAAAATAGACTGGGATTACCCATTATCCAAAGAAAGTGGTCGCGAAGGGCAAATCGATCCAAATACTTTTTATGTTGCCTACAGTTATCCGAGGATTTCTGTTTATGATGATTATAACGGTTGGGACAGAATTCCGCATACGGATAGAGCTGAATTTTATAATGATTTTAATGATTACACTTTTGCTGTTAAAGCACCTAAAAACTACGTCGTTTATGCTACCGGCGATCTATTAAATCCTGATGAAGTTTTGCAACCTGAGATTGCTTCGCGATTGAAAAAATCTTATTTAACAGATGAAATTCAGCACATTGCAACCGAACAGGAACTGAAAGATGGCAAAGTTACCTTACAAAAAGACTGGAACACCTGGAAATTTAAAGCCAATCACATTACTGATGTTTGTTTCGGCTTAAGCAGTACTTATCTATGGGATGCCGCAAGTGTGGTGGTTGATGCAAAAGCCAACAGAAGAGTAAGTACCCAGGCCGCTTATAACGTAAAATCGAAAGACTTCCCCAACTCAGTAAAGAATAACTTATATGCATTGGCCTGGTTTTCCAATAACTGGCCGGGCGTTCCTTATCCTTTCTCAAAAATGACTGCTTTCCAGGGTTTTGCCGATATGGAGTATCCGATGATGGTAAACGATTCTGACACCGGCGACCCGGTTTTTGCACAATTGGTTCAGGATCATGAGGTGGCACATACCTACTTTCCGTTTTACATGGGCATTAATGAAACCCGTTATGCCTACATGGACGAGGGCTGGGCAACGACCTTAGAATATTTAATCGGTATTGCCGAGCGGGGCAAAGAAGCTGCTGATAAATTTTATAAAGCATTCAGGGTTCAGCGTTACATCAACGATAAATCTGCGGAAGAAGATCAACCTATAATTTCGATGTCAGACCAGGTTTCGGGTTCAGGTTATGGAAACAATTCATACGGAAAAGCCTCACTTTCTTATATTGCTTTAAAAGATATGCTGGGTGATGATTTATTCAAAAAAGCATTGCATCACTATATGGAAAACTGGAATGGCAAACACCCCATTCCCTGGGATTATTTCAACTCGATGAATAGCGGTTCCGGCCAGAATTTAAACTGGTTTTTTCAGAACTGGTTTTTCACCAATAATTATATCGATTTAGCGCTAACAAAACCTCAAATCTCCAGCGGTAAGGCAACTTTTGTAATTAAAAATGAAGGTGGATTTGCAATTCCATTTGATATTCTGGTAACCGATGCCGAAGGCAAAACGGAAACCATCCACAAAACACCAGCAGTTTGGAAAGTGAATCAGAAGGAAATGACGATGACGATTAATACGAACCGTAAAATAAAATCGATTAAATTGGATGGGGGCATTTTTATGGATGCGACACCAACGGATAATGTTTACGAAGTAAAATAATTTTTAGTTTACAGTTGGCGGTTTTCAGTCAGGGAAACTGCCAACTAAAAACGAACAGCGAAAAACGATTAACCATTTTCCGCTTTACAGCTTGCTTCATGCTTAACAGGAAAATTCAATGAATTTGCAATAAAGCACATTTTATTTGCTTCTTTATGCAGCGATTCTGCCAATTCGAAATGTGCCTTATCCGCTATCAAAACCTGTGGGTGTAACGTTACCTCTCTAAATTTACCGCTCCCATCTGCCGATTCTTCCATTGTACCAACGGCCTCATCTTTATAGTCAATTACCACAATTTCGTTTTTCGAACACAGGTGCAAATACCAAAGCATGTGGCAACTCGAAATCGAAGCCAGCAATAAATCTTCGGGATTGTATTTAGATTTATCGCCTAAAAAAGCAGAATCTGATGAACCGGAAATATCGGCTTTACCGGTTACAGAAATTAAATAATCGCGATCATAAGAGCGGTAATCCATTGTACCCGAGCCTTTATTGCCCGTCCAGGTTACCGTGGTTTTGTATAGGTGATCTTTCGGCATGATATATTAAGTTAGAATTGTATTGCCAATTTAAGAAATTAAGATGGATTTGAGGTAAGTTTTTTGAGGAAATTGGGAAGGTAGTTGAGCGTTGATTTGTAAATATTTATATTCGCTTGGCCACCGTATTATTGATTCGTCAAATGCTACTTAACAAAACCTTCCTAACATCATCCCAAAAAACCCAAATCTCCGCCATCTGGAATAATGAATATCCAAAATCGTTAAGCTTTACGGATTCGAAAGGCTTTGATAATTACCTGGCAACTTTATCAGAACCACTTCACTATATACTCGAAAGTGAAAGTGGTGCATTACTGGCCTGGGCCTGCAAATTTATCAGGGACAATGAAAAATGGTTTGCCGTAATTCTGGATGAAAAAATTCACGGGCAAGGTAAAGGCACATTGCTATTAAATGCACTGAAGGAAGATGAACCTGTTTTAAATGCCTGGGTTATCGATAAGGAAGAGGCCTTAAAGCTAAACGGAGAAATCTACAAGTCGCCATTGAACTTTTATCTAAAAAATGGTTTCCTGGTTTATCCGGAAATTAGATTGGAAAACGAAAAAATGTCTGCAGTAAAAATTAGTTGGAAGAAATAACGGCTATAAATCTTTCAGTTTATCTGCCAATACCTCTGAAATTTTCCGGTAAGAATCGAATGTCCAGCCACCAACATGAGGTGTTAAAATTACTTTATCATTCGCTTTTAATGCTTCATACCAGCTTTGTTCACCCAAAGCAGGGAATTTTTCAGTTTCCAGAACATCCAGGCCAGCACCTAAAATCTTACCCGATTTTAAATTATTCAGTACGGCTTTCGTATTCACAATTTCACCTCTGGCCGTATTAATAAAGAAAATCGGCTTTTTGAAATGAAAGAAATATTCATCATCAACCATCTGCCTGGTTTCGCTGGTTAACGGAATATGCAAACTAAGTACATCACTATGTTTAACAATTTCTTCCATGCTTACCTCTCGGGCAAAGGCATCACTAAAACCGGTTTTATACTTATCATACGCCATTACATCGACCTCGAAACCCGCCAGCTTTTTGGCGAAACTTTGCCCCATGAAACCATAACCGATTAGACCAACTTTTTTGCCTTTCAATTCGTAACCACGGTTGCCTTCCCT
The DNA here is from genome assembly GCF_027213645.1 of Pedobacter rhodius. Taxonomy (GTDB): domain Bacteria; phylum Bacteroidota; class Bacteroidia; order Sphingobacteriales; family Sphingobacteriaceae; genus Pedobacter; species Pedobacter rhodius. The sequence goes on from NZ_JAPWGL010000003.1 coordinate 52,794, forward strand.
ATCCCAAATGCCGTTTCTAATTTCGATATCCGCCCTGCGGAAATTATTCATTAACGACAATAGCAAACCTGTTGCATGTTCGCCAACGGCATCGCAATTTCCTTCTGGCGCGTTAATCAGTTGAATGTTACGTTCAAAAGCAATTTTATCATCGATATTATCCAAACCTGCACCGGCACGGGCAACAAACTTCAAATTGGGCGCAGCAGCGAAAATTTCAGCATCGATACGGAACTTCGTTCTAACGGCCAGGCCTTCATAACCGGCAATTCTACTCAAAGTTTCCTGACGGGTAATTTTTGGTTCATCATCTACCTCATAACCAAGTTTAATCGCCTGTTCTTTAAAAGCAGGATGCAAATCATCAACAATTAATATTCTTTTACTCATGACAAGACAAAAGTAACGTTTTCAGAATTCATCAATTGTAATATTGTTTGATTGTTGTTAAAAAATGCCTGACCTAAAGCAGTAAAAATACCGGAGAATAACAACAAAAATATTACTTTAAAACAGCTGTAATAAAATAGTTACGGCAATGGTTTTAAACTTCCTTGCCGTTTCTTTGTCACTCTTTAAGAAAACTAATAAAACTTTATAAATTTAATGAGACTTTTACAATCCAAGACGATAAAAATCACAACCTTTTTTCTGCTCTTCTCCTTTACTCTATTTGCTCAAACCGGCAGTAAAGCCAAAATTACCGGCATACTAAAAGATGCCAAAACACAGGAAACCATTCCTTTTGCAACAGCTGTTTTAATCAATAAAGAAACAAAGGCAAATGTTAAAGTTGCCCAGACGGATATGAATGGTGCTTTTACCATGGCCGATTTACCCACCGGAACATTCACCTTCAAAATAAGTTTTGTTGGTTATCAAACGATGGTTCGGGATAACGTTTCAATTACCGCTGCAACTGGTACTTTAAATTTTGGCGAAATAAAGATGAATGCCGCTGCCGGAAACGTATTGAAAGACGTTACCGTAACTGCTCAGAAAGCAGCTATACAAATGGGTATCGATAAAAAAGTTTTTTCTGTTGACCAAAGTTTAGTTAGTGAAGGTGGTTCTGCGGGCGACTTATTGCAAAACGTGCCTTCTGTATCTACCGATATGGACGGGAACGTAAGCTTGCGTGGTTCAACGGGTGTAAAAGTTTTAATTGATGGTAAGCCATCGTTAATTGCCGGCGGAAACGTTGCTCAAATTTTGCAATCTATTCCGGCCAGTTCGATCGAAAGCGTAGAAGTAATTACAAATCCATCGTCAAAATACGATGCTGAAGGGCAATCGGGGATTATAAATATTGTGTTAAAGAAAAACACGAAGCTGGGCTTCAATGGTTCTGCTGCTGTAACCGCCGGTAATCGCGATAACTATAATGCGAACACAAACTTAAGTTTTCAAAACAGCAAAATTAATGTTTACGGAAATTATAGTTACCGCTATGGTAATCGACTGGGTGGTGGTTTTCAGAACATAACGTACAAAAATTCACCGAGCTCCACATCATTCGCAAATCAAAATACATCTTCAGGTTCTCTAGATAAAGGGCATAATGCAAAAGCGGGTATTGATTATTATGTAGCACCAAAAAGTGTTTTAAGTTTATCGGGCGGATTTAATGCCAGAGAAAATGACCGTAATGAAGCCATCAGCATCCGACAATTGGGCGCGACATCAAATCCGGTTTTACTAAGCAATAGAAATAACATCACAAGCGGTACCGGAAACAGCTACGATTTAAATCTGGATTACAGCCAAAAGTTTAAAAAACCTAAAGAGGAATTAACCTTCAACTTTGGTTATTCTTACGGAACAAATGATAACGACCAAACATATAATACCAACGTTACCAATTTAAACGGAACTGCAGTAAACCTGAATCGAAGTTTACAGCGGACATTCAATACCGGCGATAATACCAACTATAACATTCAGGCCGATTATACCCTGCCTGTTGGGAAAGCCGGAAAAATTGAAGCCGGTTACCGCAGCCAAATTCGTTTAGGTGATAACGGTCAGTATGCAGATTCAATTCTGACAGCAACAAGTATATATGTTCAAAACAACAAGCTGATTAATAACTTCGATAGTAAAGACCAGGTTCATGCGCTTTATTTAAATTATCAGAATCAAATTAAAGATTTCGGCTATCAGTTGGGTTTAAGAGCCGAAGATGCCCGTTTAGATACACATTTAGAAGGTTACACGAATAACCTGTTAACATCCAGTGCAGGAAATATCCACTATAAAAGATTATATCCAAGTGTTTTTTTAACTCAAAAACTAAAAGGCGATAACACCATTCAACTAAGTTATACGCGTCGTGTTAACCGCCCGAGACCATGGGATACCAATCCATTTTTAGATGTCTCAGATCCGTTGAATTACAGGGCCGGTAATCCGAATTTATTACCGGAAGATGTGCACGCTTTTGAGTTAGGCTACAGCAAATACTTTAAGAAGGTAACTTTAACATCGAGTTTATATTATCGTCAAACCAATGATGTAATTCAGAGGGTAAGAAGTACACCTGATGTTAATGGCATTATCACTTCAACCCCTCAAAACCTTTCCCGTCAAATTAACAGCGGTTTAGAATTAATTGGCCGTTTCGATTTAGTTAAAGCTTTAAACTTTACAACAAATGTAAACTTATACCAAAGCAAGTTTTTTGGCGATGATCGTTTTAATATTGCAACAACAAGCGGTTTCAGCTGGAACGCGAATATAACCGGAAATTTAACGGTTGTTAAAAACCTATCGATACAGGTTCGTGGCGATTACCGCGCACCAGAGGTTATGGCACAGGGAAAACGTAATGCAATGTATGGCATAGATGGCGGTGCAAAATACGATTTCCCTAACAAAAAAGCTTCACTGAGCTTCAATGTCAGAGATGTGTTTAACACCCGCAGATGGAGCATGACAACTGAAGATGCATCAACGATTGTTGACTTCCAGCGTCGGATGCAGGGTACAATGGGCAACCTGACTTTCTCTTATCGTTTTGGTAAAACATTATTCAACAGCACAAAGAAACCTAAAAAAGAAGAACAGCAGGAAAACAGGCCGGATGAAGGCTCTTTCTAAAAACAATACAAAGGCGTTTTGAAGAATTTCAAAACGCCTTTTTCTGTGTAAGTAAATTAACGCAGCCGTCCGTTTCAACCATATTTTCTATCTTGCAACATGGAAGAGATCAATCCCTGGCAAACACTAGAAAGCGAAATAAAATACGACAACAACTGGATCCGGCTTACCGAACACCAGGTTATAAATCCAACGGGAGGAAAGGGCATTTATGGTGAAGTGCATTTCAAAAATCTGGCCATCGGCATTTTGCCATTAGATAAGGATTATAACACCTGGCTGGTTGGGCAGTATCGTTATCCCCTTAAAGCATACAGCTGGGAAATTCCTGAAGGTGGCGGTCCGCTGGATGAAGAACCTATTGAGAGTGCCAGGCGGGAATTAATTGAAGAAACCGGCATGACGGCTAAAAACTGGAAAGAAATTCAGCGCATGCATTTGTCAAATTCGGTTAGCGATGAATTAAGTATTATCTATGTTGCTACAGACTTAATTCAGGGTATTTCGATGCCCGAAGAAACGGAACAACTGGTTGTTAAAAAGATGCCTTTTGAAGATGCATATCAGATGGTGCTGAATGGTAAAATAACAGATTCGATGAGTGTTGCTGCAATATTAAGAGCAAAACTGATGATGCTGAATGGTGAATTGTAATTTCAAATTTTCACATTCGGATGAATGATTATCTTTGTGATATTAAAACCAGTCAATGAGTAAGTTTTTCGGCTACATTTTAAGCCCAATATTTTATATTTTCTTCGGATTAAGCCTTTGTATTTTTCATCCGATACAATGGATTTGCATTAAACTTTTTGGTTATAAAGCACATAAAGTTTCGGTTGATGCCTTAAATTTTTTCCTGACTTATTGCCAGATTTTCCTGGTAAACACTATTTCTTTTAAAAATGACTTCGACTTACCAACTGATAGGCCAATAATATTTGCAGCCAATCACCAAAGCATGTATGACATTCCATCGCTGATTTGGTTTTTACGTAAGCACCACGCAAAATTTATTTCCAAAATCGAGCTTACTAAAGGCATTCCATCAATCTCGATCAATTTACGTGTTGGCGGAGGCGCAAACATCGATCGTAAAGATAATAAACAAGCGATTTCAGAAATTATCAAGCTTGGCCGAAGAATGAAAGACAACAACTGGAGTACCGTAATTTTTCCCGAAGGAACCAGGGCTAAAGATGGCCGGCTAAAAACTTTTCAGTTTGGCGGAATTGCAACTTTACTTAAGGTTGTACCCAATGCACTGGTTGTGCCGGTTGCAATTGAAAACTCATGGAAAATTGTACGTTTCGGAATGTTTCCCTTAACCACCGGAAATGCATTACGCTGGACGGTTTTAAAACCTATAGAGCCAGGCATTAAAACACCAAACGACATTACTTTAGAAGTTGAAACGGAGATCAGAAAAGTTTTAGGTCAGTCAATAACTGATTAATCCCAAACACGCTCCATCTTCCCTCATCCATCTTCCATCCCCCTATATGTTCTTATTGCCGATAACCTTGAAAAATTCATCGCGATAGGTATCCCCAACAGGAATAATCTTTTTATTAATGGTAATTCGGCTTCGCTCGATGCTTTCAATTTTATCCACCGCAACAATATAAGATTTATGCACCCTGATAAACTGACTTTGAGGCAAAGCCTCTTCCATCTTTTTCATACTCTGCAGGGTGATGATTCGCTCATCCTTCGTAAAAATTGAGATGTAATCTTTCAACCCTTCGATGTATAAAATATCGTGAAGGTATATTTTTTGAATTTTATGCTCTGTTTTAACAAAGATAAAATCCTGAACAGGATTTGGTGAACCTGAAAAAGGTGCCGGTGTTATTAAAGGTTGTATTTGCGGAGGCGCAGCATCAGCAGGCTTGGCCTGATTGTGTACTTTTTCTACAGCTTTATAAAAACGATCGAAAGCAATTGGTTTCAAAAGATAATCCGAAACGTTTAAATCGTAACTCTCTAAAGCGTATTGAGGATAAGCCGTTGTTAAAATATAATGACATTTATTACCGGCAATTTTCAGGAATTGAATTCCGGTAAGCTCGGGCATCTGGATATCAAGAAAAACCAAATCAACCCCACCACCCTGAACAATTTGTAAAGCTTCGATCGGGTTTTCGCATCTTTTAACCATTGTTAAAAAAGGTACTTTGGATATATAATCTTCCAAAATATCGAGCGCTAATGGTTCATCATCAACAACAATACAGTTTAAGTTCATTTTTTATCAAGTATTCAGTTCAGGTATCTAATATTAAGGCCGGATGTTTCACCTGCCCTTGCTTTTCACTTTGGTCTTTAGCCTTTCGGCTTTTTATTAAATATCAATCATCAACTCGCAAGTATAATGAGTAGCCGAATTTACAACATTTAATTTATATCTGTCGGGATAAATCAATTGAAGCCGGCGCTCAACATTAGTTAAGCCTACGCCACCCTGTGCATCTTTATTCTGGTTATTCTTTTTATTGATAACGCTGAAATGTAAAATCTTTTGATTTGCTATAATCTCAATTTTGACCGGCTCCTGCGGGTCGGTAACAACACCGTGTTTAAATGCATTTTCTACAAATGATATTAACATCAAAGGCACAATTTTCTGATCATCAATTTCGCCGTTCAATGTCATTTCAACAAAAGCACCATCTTTAAACCTGATTTTTTGAAGCTCAATATAATTTTTCAGATAATCGACTTCCTTGCTTAACGAAACTGTAGGCGTGTTGCTTTCATAAATCATGTAGCGCATAATTTCTGAAAGCTTCATTATTGCATCAGCTGTTTTATCCGATTTCTGGTAAGCCAGCGAATAGATATTATTAAGCGAATTAAATAAGAAATGTGGGTTTAACTGAGATTTTAAAAACTGAAGTTCCATTTCACGGCGCTCACTCTCGAGGTTTCGTTGAATGCTTTGGCTTGAAAACCAATCGATAATGAAACTGATAATACAACTGCTAACCAGAAAAAAACCACCGGAAAAAATGCTATTAATGGCAAAAGCATTTACTGAAAACTCTCGTTCCTGCCCATCCATTCTGTACTTTAAAAGCTCTTCTGGATTTAAGACAGCGATAACCGTTTTAATTAATGAGGTGGCGGCAATTAATACGATAAATGAAATTACGAAAAGCCAATATTTCTTATGTTTTTTAATAAATTCAGGTATCAGGAAAATATAATTTATGTAGAATACAGAGACATTAATTACCCCAAAAACACCAAAAGACAAAATGTAATCTTTCATTGTATGTGGTTCCTTTTCAAAAAATAAAGCCAGGCCAATAATTAAAAGAATTATTCCCCAGAAGATGATATGCAGTATTAATGGCCCTTTACTATTTTTCATATTGTACAATTATAGAAATGCAGGTTATCAGACCTACAAAAAATGATGCAACCAAAATAAAGAAAGAAATATTCTTATCCACCAAACAATCTACCAACGGGCATTTTTTTTCTACGAACGGCCCAATTGGCAAAATTTATCGACAAACGCCAAAAATGCCCGTTTATCTATAATCTTTAACACTTGGTATAATAGATTTTAGCGGCCTGATTTTCTTGTGTTTCTTTGAATCATCAAAACAAAACAACCATGAAAACATCAACAGTAAACCTATCAGAAAATCAATTATCACTTACTGCTGAAAGCTTCATCGAGCTGAAAATAAATGAACCTATTATGAAAAAATTAGCCAACACCTCGCCATTTTTACTTTTATTATTACCTGTATTTATGATGATAGTATTAACCCTTACTGTTAATACCAACCAAAATGACAACGGAGAAATCGTAGTTAAACCTGCTAAAGCTTCAACATCTATCGTGAAACAAGCAACTGCTATTTTTAAATAGTATGAGTAATTTCGCCATCGAAACGGTAGGTTTAAATTATAACTTCGGCAACCAAACCGTAGTTAAAGATTTATCGCTACAAGTACCAACAGGTAGCATTTATGGTTTTTTAGGCCCGAACGGCGCCGGCAAAACCACTACCATAAAGATACTGTTAAACCTGCTCCAGTCGCCTGCTGATCAGGTTTTTGTTTTTGGTAAAGAAATTAACAGCAACAGAATTGCCACTTTAAAACGGGTAGGTGCTTTAGTAGAGCAGCCTGCCATTTATGGCCATTTAACCGGAAAAGAAAATCTTATCAATCGCTGTATCCTTTTGGGCATAAGAAAAAGCAAATCCGATGAAATGCTTGCGCTTGTTGGCCTAACCGAAGCTGCGAATAAAAAATCGAATAAATACTCTTTGGGTATGAAACAAAGACTGGGCATCGCCTTAGCGCTTGTTTCAGATCCTGAGCTTTTATTATTAGATGAACCCACCAATGGCTTAGACCCGAATGGCATCATCGAAGTTCGTAATCTGATGATAGATTTAGCGACGAAACATAAGAAAACCATTTTGGTTTCAAGCCATTTGTTAGCCGAAATCGAGCGCACTGCAACACATGTAGGCATCATAAATAAAGGACAACTATTATTTCAGGGCACCATAAATGAGCTGCACCTGCTCAGCAAACCAATGCTGGAAATTGAAATAGATAATATTGAGCATGCGGCAGAATTTTTAGCTAATTCGGGTTATCAAATTGCAGACCAAACTGATAAAAAAATCCTTATCCCCTATACCTCGTCAAAAGATAGCGGAACCATAAATACACTTTTAATTCAAAATGGATTTACTGTTTCCAGTCTTTATCAACAAAGAAAAGATTTAGAAAACCTGTTTCTTGATATCACTAAAAATAATTAACCATGCGCTCATTATACATTTCTTTAGTTTCCGAATTTTACAAATCGAGAAAAACACTTGCCTTTTGGGCGGCTATTTTACTTCCCGTAATTATTTGCAGCCTGGTTACATTTGGTTTTTATTCAAATTCCGAAAAGCTGGTTAAGATGAATTACCCGGGAATGCTACTTTGGGTACAATATATTGGCGCTACTTTAAATGTTATGGGCATGCTTATTATGCCTTTTTACGTCATATTTATGGCTTTTTCAGTCAATAATATCGAACATAAAAACGATACCTGGAAAACACTTTTTGCACAGCCTTTAAATAAATTTTCTATTTATGCGGCCAAATATTTATATGCGATTTTACTTATATTAATCTGCCTGTTCTTATTTGCAGCATTATCTTTCAGTTTCGGGCACTTGTTACAGGCACTGGTTCCAAAGCTTTCATTCAACCAGTACAATCCATCAACATTCTTAATAAGTTCTTATACAAAACTGTTTCTGTCATCACTGGGCATTTTATCACTTCAATTTATAATCAGCTTAATCTGGGCGGATTTCCTGAAACCAATGGGCATAGGTTTCGTCGGAACGATTATGGGCATTGTAACGGCTGCTTTAAAGTGGCAATATGCCTATTTAATTCCTTACAGCCTGCCGGCTTTAGCCTTGCAGGTTACCAGGGTTAAAAAAGGTGGCGATCCCTTAGATTTTGAAATCTTTACGCGCGAAATATGGACAAGCTTAATTTACGCAGCAGTGCTATTTACAATAGGTTATTTCATCGTTTCAAAAAAAAGCATTAAATAACGGTTATAAAACGCAAATCTAACAATCAGATATGGCTGCTTTCAGCGATTAAACTAAATGCAACTTAGTTTCGATGTAAAAATATCATTGTAAATCCTTTAAAAGTCTTATAAAGTTTATTTTTAGGTAAAAAATAACCAACCTAACTAAAAATGATAAAAAGATTTACAACTACAGCATTTGCTTTAGGCATATGCATGTATGCTTTCGCCCAAGAAGCTCCCGACGCAGCTGTTATATCAAAGATTAGAAAAGAAGGCTTAGAAAATTCCAAGGTAATGGATATTTCATTTAACCTTACAGATGTTAATGGCCCGCGTTTATCAAATTCACCAGGCTTAAAAAGAGCCCAGGAATGGGCAATGAAACAACTCACTGACTGGGGATTGAAAAATGCGCACTTAGAAGCATGGGGTACTTTTGGCAAAGGCTGGCAGATAGATAAATACTATGCAGCTACAACATTGCCATATTACCATGCTATTATTGCTTCACCTAAAGCATGGACACCCGGTACCAATGGTCCGATTAAATCTGATGTGGTATTAATTAAAGCAGATAGTGTTGCCGATTTAGCAAAATACAAAGGCAAATTAGCCGGCAAAATCGTTATGATGGATGCAGGTGCACCGTTAACAAGTGGCATCAGACCGGATTTTTCCCGTTATGCAGATACAACTCTAGCAAAAATGGCTGAAGCAAAACCAATGGCTGGCGGTCAGCGGGGACCACGCCCGGGCGGCGCAAATAACATGATGGCACAAATGATGAAAATGCGTGAAGTTCGTGCGGCAATGAGCGCAATGCTGGTTGAAGAAAAAGTTGGCCTGATTTTAACTTACGCCCGTGGCGGACAAGGTACTTTCTTTACAAGTAACGGTGCTTCATACGCTTTGGATGCCAAACCTGTTTCGCCTGAATTAGAGGTTGCAGCGGAAGATTATTTACATATCCTTCGCTTATTACGTGCCGGAAAAACGGTAGAGATTGAGGCTGATATCAAAACTTCATTTTACAATCAAGACCCGCAAGGTTACAATGTAATTGCGGAAATTCCGGGAACAGATAAAAAACTTAAAGACGAATTGGTGATGATTGGCGGTCACTTTGATTCGTGGCATGCCGGTACCGGTGCAACAGACAATGCTGCAGGTTCTGCTGTTATGATGGAAGCCATGCGCATTTTAAAATCGATAGAATTTAAACCAAAACGTACCATTCGCATCGCACTCTGGAGCTCTGAAGAACAAGGCTTATTTGGTTCGAGAGGATACGTTGCAAAACATTTCGGCGATCCGAAAACAATGGTTTTAACACCAGATCAGAAAAAAATCTCTGCTTATTATAACTTAGATAACGGTACGGGAAAAATCAGAGGTGTTTATTTACAAGGTAATGAAGCAGCCGGCCCGATTTTTAAAAGCTGGCTAACGCCATTTGCTGATTTAGGCGCAACTACAATTACAGTAAGCAACACGGGCGGTACCGATCACCAGGCCTTTGATGCTGTAGGTATACCGGGCTTCCAGTTTATTCAGGACCCAATGGACTACAATACCCGTACACACCATAGCAATATGGATACGTATGATAGATTAGTTGAAGATGATTTAAAACAAGCTGCAACAATTATTGCATCTTTTGTTTACAATACATCGCAACGTGATGCACAAATTCCAAGAAAAGAATTACCAGCTGCACCTGCTGCAGCCACAACCGGAACAACTGCTCCGGCACGTAACTAAAAATCAAATTCTATAAAACAAGATAGGTCCCGATTTTCATCGGGACCTTTTCTGGATTGTTTTTCATAATCCTAACTAAAACTAAAAAGATTTGATCGGCTTAACTGGTAGAAGCTGTCTGAATTGAGGTGTTTGAGAGGCGTGCTGAGGCAGCAATATTGTTATTTAATTAAAGTTAACCGAATAATAAAGGCGCTTATCATTATAAAAACCCTCACCCGGCTCTGTTTTATTTTATTATAAATTGTTTTGTTTCTAAAACATTTTCCGGAATTAAAATTCCGCTTTTAAATATTTATTGAGTGGCTTATTAATTAATTAGCTGTTTGGTTTTTGGTAACATTATCTAAAGGATTGGTTAATCGATTATATACCTAGATTATGTGGCCTTTTGTTTAATTCAAAAATAAATGGAAAGGACATTAATATTCAGGACTGAAACACCCTTTTTAACAGGGTAATTTTACGGTAATTTGAGGGGCAATTTTACGGTTGATAAATCGGGTATTTATCACCAATTTTAAAAGATAAATAGCCCAAACAAATTATGACTGAAAATCCCCTTAAAAGAGATGGTACAGATAATACCATCCCGTTAGATATTGCAAAGAAAATGACTGCGGCTTTTAGAGAAAGCCAGACAACTGATAAAGGTACTTACACGAAAGCGGCTTGGTTTCCAGCCAAACAAATTACACAACTTGCTGAAAAAGTGAAATCTTTTGATGGAGATGGCGTTCGGGTTTATTTCGGAAGATATACACAAGAAATAATTGATGCCATAAATAAATTAGATTATGGAGACAAAATACCTGATAGTTATGTAAACATGGATACCATAATGTTTGTTGTTACAAAAATTATTAATGGCGTACCAAAAACAGATTATTTTACGGATAAGGTAGGTCATGGACACGAACATAGACATGGACATCACCACCCAATTTGTGATCCGCCTTTACCAACAGATCCGGATAACCGATCAGAATTGTGTCCTACAATTTGTGATGAGAATAGCCCGTTAATGTAGCCTATAATTTATAATCAAAAAGAGGTATAATGCTTAATCTACTCTCAGTAAGTTCTAAAATAGAGCTTATATGCCTGATATTTGCTCTTATATTTTTAATTAAAGACAAAACATCATTTTGGAGAATTACTATTCTATATCTTTTTTTGGTTATTTCGACAGAAATTTTCGCTAAGTATATCGGCAGAATTTACCACAGTAATTTAATAGTATACAATATTTATACGTTTTTCGAATTAACATATGTTACTTATGCTTTTTATTACTTCCTGAAAGATTTTTTACCTATTAAAAAATTTCTAATAGCGGCCTATCTCCTCATACTCTCAATCTATATTGGCTTTTCTATAATGAACGATATGGTATTAGTATATAATTCAATCACAATAAGTATTATGTCGGTTGTATTTGTTATATATGGTTTAATGTATTTCTACTTATTATTAAAAGATGAAAAATATATTGATTTAAAATTTCACCCTGCTTTTTGGTGGGTTGGCGGTGCTATAATTTTTTATTTTGGAGGAACACTTGCTAACTTCTTTTTCGATATCATTCAACAAAAGTTTTTAGGTAAATTTAATACACGTCAGATTATCTACACGACGTTAAACGTATTTCTTTATAGTTTTTGGTCATACTCTTTTATATGCAGAGCTCGTCAGCGGAAAATATGTCAATAATTTTATTGGCGTCATTAGTATTTCTATTGATGCCAATATTCTTATTACTTTACATCAGATCGTACAACAGGCATAAAAAGAATCATTTCGTTGAGAAGGAAAATATGCGTCAAAAATTTGAATCTGAAATTTTGAAAACGCACATCGAAGTTCAGGAGCAGACCATGCAAACCATAGCTACTGAGCTCCATGATAATATCGGACAACTTTTAAGCCTGACTACATTAACCTTAAACTCCATAAATATTCCTGAAAACGAGAAGGCTGCTGAGAAGATTGGAAATTCACTTTCTTTAATTAATAAATCTATTAAGGAAATAAGAGAACTTGCTAAAATTTTACATGGCGAACAAATTGTAGAATCTGGTATCGGAAATGCAATTGAACAGGAAATTAACTGGCTAAAAAGAGCTGGTGCTTATGACCTTCATGTAAATAATGACCTGTTAGGATTAAATATTTCATCTTCTGATAAGGATTTGATCATACTCAGGTTATTACAAGAAATTATAAATAACATTATTAAGCACGCGCAGGCAACATCAATTCAAATCGACGCCTATTTAAAGAACGAAATTTTATTCTTAACCGTTAAAGAAAACGGTATCGGTTTTGATTATGAAGAAGCCAAAAACAAAAAGGCAGGAATAGGACTAGCATCGATTCAAAAAAGGGTGGAGCTGATTAAAGGGAAAATTGATGTAAATTCGGCTTCTGAAAAAGGCACCTCTATTTTTATCGAAATTCCATACCCTTAAACATGCAAACAGAATCCTTATCTATAGGCATCGTCGACGACCACACGCTTTTTCGTTCGGGCCTTGCCAATCTTTTATCAGAATTTGATGAAATAAATGTAATTTTTGAGGCCACAAATGGCAGCGACATGCAAAAGCAGATAAAGCTGCATCCTGATGTTCGGCTTATCTTAATGGATATTAATATGCCAATAATGGATGGTTACGCTGCAACCCGTTATGTAAAAAAGGAATATCCAGGTATCAATGTTCTTGCATTAAGCATGCACGAAGATGAAAATGCAATAATCGGGATGCTGAAAGCAGGTGCCGGCGGCTATATTTTAAAGGGATCCACACCTACCGAGTTAGTCGCTGCAATTAAAGCCATTATTGATAAAGGTTTCTATATAAATGAAATGGTTTCCGGAAGATTATTGTTTTCACTTAAACAGGATGAACCAAAACCTTTAATTACAGAAAAGGAACTTACATTTTTACAGCACTGCAGTACTGAATTTACTTATAAGGAGATTGCAGAATTAATGAACATTAGCCCGAGAACAGTGGATAATTATCGCGAATCGTTATTCGCCAAACTTAATATAAAAACACGAACCGGCTTAGTCGTTTACGGAATTAAGCATAATTTGATTAAAATCTAAATTTAAGAACCCATTTAAATAGTCGAAAAATAATTGTTAAAAAACTTGTTTAACTAATTAATTAGTTTTAACTTTAATATCAAAGACATACATTGTCTGTTCCTATAATCTAAAAAAAATGGATATTAAAGATTTAACCAAAGCCGAAGAGCAAATCATGCAAGTTTTGTGGCAATTGGAAAAAGCATTTGTTAAAGAGGTAATTGATGAATTACCCCTTCCAAAACCTGCATATAACACCGTATCAACCATTATCAGAATTCTTGAAACCAAAGGATTTATCGGTCACGAAGCTTTTGGCAAAGCGCATCAGTACCATCCTTTAATCAGCAAAGAGGAATATAAGCGCCATGCTACTGAAAAATTATTGGGTAATTATTTCGAAAACTCCGTTGAGAGTATGTTTTCTTTTTTTGTTAAAGAAGAAAAACTGGATTTAAGTGATGTGGATGAAATTTTAAAAATGATTAATAAAATTAAACACAAACCAAGATGAGTTTTGCCCATTACCTTCTGCAGGTAAACTTATATCTGATTGTTTTTTATGGCTTTTATAAACTTCTTTTAGATAAAGAGACCTATTTTACGTTAAATCGTTTCTATTTGGTTACAGCGGGAATTCTATCGCTAAGCATACCTTTTATACGGCTAGAATGGCTTACGGAACAAAAGGCAGCCCAACAAGTTTATACAACTGTTAAATGGGATGCTGTTTTGCAACAAGCCACTATTGTAACAGAAGGGCATGAAGGTTTTAACTGGGGCAACTTATTGGTGTATGTGTATTGCGGAGGAATTTTATTTTTCCTTTGCCGGTTAATTTATAATCTGCTGGTTGTAAATAAACTTATCAGGAAAGCTAAAGAAGGCTCAGCCTTTTCTTTCTTTGGCAGAAAAGTAATCGATTTAGACCTTCCAAAAAGTGATGTAATTGATAGTCATGAAGAAGCGCACATCAAACAGTGGCATACTTTAGATATATTATTTTTTGAGTTAATTGGAATTATTACCTGGCTTAACCCGGTTATTTATTTTTATAAAAAAACGATAAAAAATATCCATGAGTTTTTAGCAGATGAACATGCTGCTGAATTTCAGGGTGATAAAGCTGAATATGCGATGCTGATTTTAAGTAAATCTTTCGGCATTAATCCAAATGCTTTAACCAGTAATTTCTTCGATAAATCTCTAATTAAGAAGCGAATTTATATGCTTCATAAAGAGCGGTCGAAGAAAACGGCTGTACTTAAATACGGCATCTCGATTCCTTTATTTGCCATTTTTATTGTGTTCTCATCGGCAACAGTGCGGAAGAATCAAAAGCTTTTTGCCTTTTCGGAACAAATTCCGCTGGAACAACCAATTAAACTGGTTGAAGAGCTGGTTAGCGAACCAATTAAATCGAACGATACCGGAAAAAACCCTGCAAAAATCGTTGTTCACAGCGTACCGGTAGAAAGAGACTGGAAAGACTTTTACAATTTTCTAGGTAAAACAATAATTTATCCTAAAGATGCACAGGAAAGTGACTTGCAAGGTAATGCACTGATAAAGTTCACCCTAAGGAATGGTAAAGTGAGCGATTTAAGTACCAATGCAGATTTAGGGAAAGGCTGTGATGAGGAGGTTATGAAAGCTATTTTATCTTATAAAGGCTTTAAAGAAGTAGAAAACGGCAAATATGCGTTAAAAGTAGCTTTCAGGTTAGATGGATCCGAAGCCGGGATTCAGAATGAAGCCGTTGGTGATATTAAAGGTTATGAAGAACTGGCACAGCTTAATGTTACCGGTTTTGCGCCTTCAGCAACTTTGGCAGCCGCAGAAGAAGTTAACAAAGAGAAAGTTTACGATTTTGTAAGTATTGAGAAAGTTCCTGAGTTTCCTGGAGGGATGAAAAAATTTAATGAATATTTGAGTAAAAGCATTAAATATCCTGAAGCAGCACAAGATAATAACGTTCAGGGCAAAGTATGGTTATCTTTTACCGTAGAAAAAAATGGAGCACTTAGTGATATTATAATTACCCGCGGCTTAGGAAGTGGCACGGACGAAGAGGCTAAACGGGTATTGGAAAAATCGCCGAAATGGACACCAGGTATACAAAACGGTAAAGCAGTTCGTGTAAAATACAATATCAATATAAATTTTAAGCTCGACACTGAAAATGAAAAACCAAAGCCGGTTACTGAAAATTCAAAGTTAACTTCAATTAGTATTAAAGATATTGAAGGCAAAAACAGTCCTTTAGTGATTCTGGACGGTATAGCACAAAAAAAAGATGCATTGAAATACATCAATCCTGAAACTATTGAATCCATTTCTGTTTTAAAGGATGCGAGTGCGTACGCGATTTATGGAAGCAAAAGTGTCAACGGGGTTATACTAATTACTTCAAAAGCAAGTAAGAACAGCATTTTTAAAAAGCCTGAACATTCCGAATTAACAATAGATAACTCTTCAAATCATACTGTAAAAACAAGATTGTAATCGTTATGAAAAAGTTATTTCTAATATCAGCACTAATAATTGGCGCAATTACTAACGGCTTTGCGCAAAGCCAACCCGACAGCTTAATTAAAAAGTCGCCTAATATTCAAATAAGAGCTATTAAAAACCCGATTTATGTAATTGATGGCGTTAAGCAGGAGGCTTCGGAATTTACAATTGCGAGCGTTAAAACAGACTCGATAGCAGAAATCAAAATCTTCAAGAACGATGATGCTGTAAAGTTATTTGGGCCTGACGCCGTAGATGGTGTAATTTTGATTACAACAAAGTCAGGGAAAAACAATGCAGCAAATTTAGATTTAGCGCAAAAACTTAGCCTGATGTCTGAAGGAAAAGGTGTAAGCAAACTAACCAATTTAAAAATTTACGGCAATGCGCCTGCAGGAAAAGCATCTGCAATATCAGCTGACAACAAACCCAAAATTATCATCCGGGGTCTGGAACAACAATCTTCAACTAATTTTAATGATGTAGTTTATATTTTGGACGGACAGAAAATAGAAAAGACTGCTGTAAGTTGGATAAATCCGGATACCATTCAAAGTATTACCGTACTAAAAAACGATAGCGCAATTGCACAATATGGCCCTCAGGCAAGCAATGGAGTTGTTATAATTACTTCAAAACCTGTAAAGCGGCCTAAAGATACGGATAGGCCTGTAGATAAAAATTAGACGGGATAATTTTAAAATTTACTGATTTCAACAGCATCTTCATGAGCTAAAATGAAGGTAACAGGGAATCTTTTGCCTAAAAAACTCAATAAAACTAATACTAATTTAAAAACTAAATTTTATAACAATGAAAAAACTATTGATTTTACCGGCACTGCTAATCATTTTAATGATTGGTAATTTTGAGACAAAAGCACAGAAAGTTTATGATTTCGTATCAGTTGATAAGGTACCTGCATATCCGGGTGGCATGCAGAAGTTTTATGAATATTTAAGCAAAAACATTAAATTTCCTGAAGTTGCGAAAAAGAACGGAACAAAGGGTAAGGTTGGGTTATCTTTCGTAGTAGAGAATACTGGTAAATTAACTGCTATTCAGGTAGTAAGGGGCTTAACAAAGGAAACAAATGCAGAAGCTATTAGAGTACTTGAAGAATCGCCCAAATGGAACGCCGGTTTGGTTAAAGGCAAGCCGGTTCGGGTAAAATATAATATAAACATTAACTTCTCTCAAAGCTAATAGATAACCTTTAAGAAAACACAAAGCCCCGACAAATTGCCGGGGTTTTATGCTTTCTCTCCTGTCTCGGAACACTAAATTTAGAAAATCTTTAATGTATATACAAATTTTACAGAATAAAATTTTTAATCAGGTAAATAATTGATATGCTAACATAGAAATATTACGGTATTCACAAATTATAATTTGTTTCGTTTAAATTTTATCACCTTTCATATCTTTCTGTTCCATTACTAATAATTTCATTATTCGATTAATTTCGGTTGGAAAATTAAAAAGCCCCAAACAAGTTTGAGGCTTAAGAATTCCGAAATAATCGGAACGCACAGTATATTTTTAAATCGTTTCTTCCGAAAGAAATTTAGCCGAAGCGAAATCGCGGTTCATACGGGCAATGTTTTCCAGTGAAATACCCTTAGGACATTCCGCTTCACATGCACCTGTATTTGTACAGTTACCAAAGCCTTCAGCATCCATTTGTGCCACCATGCTTTGTACACGGCGGTAACGTTCCGGCTGGCCCTGCGGCAATAACGCCAATTGAGATATTTTTGCAGAAACAAACAACATTGCAGATGCATTTTTACAAGTTGCAACACAAGCGCCGCAACCAATACAAGCAGCCGCTTCAAAAGCTGCATCAGCCTGCATTTTAGGAATTGGCAAACTGTTTGCATCCTGCGCATTACCTGTGTTCACCGAAATGAATCCGCCTGCCGCAATAACCCTGTCAAATGCAGAACGGTCTACCGTTAAATCTTTCACCACAGGAAACGCAGCGGCTCTCCAGGGCTCAACAACAATGGTATCGCCATCTTTGAAAGAACGCATGTGTAACTGGCAAGTGGTAACTAAATCTTTCGGACCATGCGGACGACCATTAATAAACATGGAACACATACCGCAAATACCTTCGCGACAATCGTGATCGAAAACAACCGGCTCTTCGCCTTTGTTGATAAGATCCTCGTTTAACACATCGAACATCTCCAAGAAAGACATATCCGGCGAAATACCAGATAATTTATAATCTACCAAAGCACCTTTGGTATTGTTATTTTTCTGACGCCAAACTTTCAGCGTTAAGTTCATATTTCCTGTACTCATGATATTGAGATTTTAAGTATCAACCATTAGTATCGAGTAGTGAGTATCAAGTATCAAGACAGTTTGCGAACTTGATACTTGATACTTAAATCTTGATACTTATTACTTGCTACTATTTATAACTTCTTTGTGCTACTTTAATATTTTCAAACTTCAACTCCTCTTTATGCAGTTCGAAGTTTACACCTTCTTTAAACTCCCAGGCGGCAACGTATGCGTAATTTACATCATCACGTAATGCTTCACCCTCTTCTGTCTGGTATTCTTCACGGAAATGGCCACCACAACTCTCGTTTCTGTTTAAAGCATCGATACACATTAACTCACCTAATTCGATAAAGTCGGCCACGCGACCAGCTTTTTCCAATTCTGTATTTAACTCATCTGCAGTTCCCGGAACACGAACATTACTCCAGAATTCGGCACGTAATGCTCTGATATCTTCAATTGCTTCTTTTAAACCCTTCTCGTTACGTGCCATTCCACATTTCTCCCACATAATATGACCTAAACGTTTGTGGAAATGATCTACAGTTTTAGTTCCTTTTATGTTTATCAATGTATTTAGAATGCCTTTTGCTCTTTCTTCAGCTTCAACAAATGCAGGGTGATCTGTCGGTATTGCTTTTACTGAAATTTCTTTCGATAAATAAGCACCAATAGTATATGGAAGCACAAAGTAACCATCGGCCAAACCCTGCATCAATGCAGATGCACCTAAACGGTTAGCACCGTGGTCGGAGAAATTAGCCTCTCCGGTACAATATAAACCGGGAACAGATGTCATTAAGTTATAATCAACCCAAAGTCCGCCCATTGTATAGTGAACCGCAGGATAAATACGCATTGGCGTTTCATATGGGTTTTCACCGGTAATCTGCGCATACATATCGAAAAGGTTTCCGTATTTTTCTTTAATAACAGCAGTACCTAGTCGCATACAAGTTTCCTTATCCGGATTATGAATTCCTGATTTGGAAGCCTCAATTCTGCCATAACGTTCGGTATTTGCTTTGAAATCGAGGTAAACAGCTAGTTTAGATGCACCTACACCGTACCCGGCATCACAACGTTCCTTTGCAGCACGGGATGCCACATCACGAGGAACCAGGTTACCAAAAGCAGGATAACGACGCTCTAAATAATAATCCCTTTCCTCTTCAGGAATTTCTGAAGCTTTCCGGGTATCATCTTTCTTTTTAGGCACCCAGATACGTCCATCGTTACGTAACGACTCCGACATCAGGGTTAGTTTAGACTGGTGATCGCCGGAAACCGGTATACAGGTTGGGTGAATTTGCGTATAGCAAGGGTTTGCAAAGTAAGCGCCCTGTTTGTGGGCTTTCCATGCTGCAGTAACGTTACTTCCCATTGCATTTGTAGAAAGATAGAATACATTACCATAACCACCTGTTCCTAAAACAACCGCATGACCAAAATGACGCTCAAGTTCGCCTGTAATTAAGTTACGGGCGATAATACCACGGGCTTTACCATCAATTTTAACAACCTCAAGCATTTCATGGCGGGTGTACATTTCAACTTTACCCATACCAATCTGGCGTTCTAAAGCAGAATAGGCACCTAATAATAACTGCTGACCAGTTTGACCTGCAGCATAAAAAGTACGCTGAACTTGTGTACCACCGAATGAACGGTTATCTAGCAAACCGCCATATTCGCGCGCTAAAGGAACACCCTGAGCAACACATTGATCGATAATGTTAACGCTTACCTCAGCTAAGCGATGCACATTGGCTTCGCGGGCACGGTAATCGCCACCTTTAATCGTATCATAAAATAAACGGTAAGTGCTATCACCGTCGTTCTGATAATTTTTTGCTGCGTTGATACCACCTTGAGCAGCGATAGAATGTGCTCTGCGGGGCGAATCCTGAAAGCAGAAACACTTTACTTTATAACCCATTTCAGCTAAGGTAGCTGCAGCCGAAGCACCCGCTAAACCCGAACCTACAATAATTACTTCAATAGTTCTTTTGTTCGATGGATTAACCAAAGGCACAGAAGACTTATATTTTGTCCATTTACTGGTTAATTCACCTTCCGGAATATTTGAATTAATATCTGACATATCTCTTTTGTGCTAAAATTAATTGATTAAATGTGTGTAGACTGCAATTGGCATCAAAGCGAAAACGATCGAAATGATGATTGCATACCAAACGCCTACATTTTTAATTATGCCGTTATATTTTGAATGATTCCAACCCATTGTTTGAAAGGCTGAAGCGAAACCATGCAGTAAGTGATAACATAGGGAAATCATTAAAAGAACATAAGCTGCTACCCTTACCGGATCTTGAAATTTCGCTCTCATTACCGCATATAAATCTTCGTTACCGTTTGCGTCTACTGTTGGAATTCCGGTAAAACGGGAAACTACCCAGAAATCTTTAAGGTGAATCACTAAAAAGATAAGTAATAGTGTGCCTAACAAACCCATTGAACGACTGTACCATTTGCTATTTGCACTACCATTGTAAGCAGCATACCCCTCTGGCCGGGCTTTTTTATTCTTAATTGTAAGATTAAGCGCCTGGTAAATATGTACAAGCAAGCCTAAGAACAATACGTACTCACCAGCCCTTATTATCCAGTTAGTCGCCATAAAATGTGCCCCGATATTAAACTTTAACCCGTTATCGTCAAGAAAAATCAACGAATTAATACCAGCATGTACAATTAAAAAAAGTATCAGGAATATACCTGTAATACCCATAACGTATTTTCTTCCTATTGATGAAGAAAGTGCATTTCCGAAACCACTCATTTGATTAGGATTTATATCTAAATTTCTTGCAAAAGTATCTAATTATGAACTTAATTTATAAACGATTGTGACAAAACAAGGATAAAACATTTATTTAGAAACATTCTAAAGCATCTTTGCAAATAAATTGACGAGTAAGCTTATTATGGTTTGACAGAAAGGTATACAGGAACTTTAAAATTTGAATGGTTCTTTACTTTTTATTGCCATAATAAGTTAACTAAAAACAAATCTTAACTTAATTTCCTGAATAATAAATACTGACAATTTCATTTATCACCATTAAGAAGTTAATGGTAATTAATTTGTAGCCGACCAGGATAATAAGATACATCTCTTAAGTTTCTTATTCATTTAATGCGAAACAGCCCTATATTTAGTATAACAGACCTGCTATTTCTGGCCATCCTCTGGTTTGTTAAACATAAAGTTTCCTGATTTTATTAACTTAGTAATGACTAAAAAACAAATTACTCAATTGTCTTGAAACAGCTGGCTGTGATGTCGATTTACGTCTGGATTTATTTGTAGAAAAAACAATTGTTAGCGAAATAAAGCCATTACCAATATTCTTCCTGTTCACGAAGCACAACTAATGACCTATATGAAACTGGTTCCAGCCCTACAAGGAATATTATTAAACTTCTTTGCAGATAACATCAAAAAATCTGCCAGGTATTATGTTAATGATTTCTTTAAAATTCTCCCGGCGGGATAAAAAATATGGCAAAAAAAAGTCCCGGTAATATACCGGGACCTTTTACGATTTATGTGTTCGAGTTTTCTTAAGCTACTTTTACATTTACCGCGTTTAGGCCTTTTCTACCTTCTTCTACATCGTAGTTTACGGTATCATTCTCACGAATGTTATCAATTAAGCCTGAAGCATGAACAAAAATTTCGGCATCGCCATTTGATGGAGTAATGAATCCGAAACCTTTAGTTTCATTAAAAAATTTTACTGTTCCTTGTTGCATTATATTGTATTTTAATTTATTTCAAAGATATGGTTAAATACCTATAAATCAATTTTTTATTTTTATAATTAAATAATCACCAAATATCCTGATTAATTGGCCATTAAGCCACTATTTTACAGCTCTGTTTAATCCGTCGATGCTTGATGTGTCGCCAGGTTTTATTAATAATGCCCTCTCGAAACAACCTTTTGCCTCCGTTTTTCTACCTGAAAACAGCAATGCCCAGCCTAACATATGGTTGCCATCATAGTCGAATGGATAGGCGCCGACAACCTTTGCAAAATATTTTGATGCCGCAGCATATTGTTTTTTATTATATATAATTACGCCTAACCAATAATTAGCCTGCGTATTTTGCGGGTCAACTTTAAGAATATTATTATATTGCTCTGTCACTTTATCCCAATTGCTTAGTAACGAAAGCGGCTTTATTAAACCGAACTTTGCCTCAATAGAATTCGGGCGAATGTTAACGGCGCGCATATAATAATTTTGTGATGCCGTGTAATTTTTGGCAAGGTAGTATAACCAACCGATTCTTAAATTTGTCTCATAATTACCTTCGGCATAAAATGGCATGATGTAACTTATCGCTTCCGCATAATCTTTTTTACTTTCTTCATTGTAACTATTTTGAAAAGCTTTTTGCAAAGCCGTATTGCTTTGCGCTTTTATCTCAAAAACAGATAAGCTAAGAATTGCAAATATTGTAAATCGCTTTAAAAATTCCATGTAATGCTACCGTTAACAGAGTGTTGTAAATAGTTAAATCTAAATATATTATCAGATTTACGTTCAAATGTATAATTCAATCCTAAAAGTAAGTGTCGTTTTAACAAAAAATAACAATTGCCGCCGGCCTTAAATTTAGTTTTATCGAAACCGTTATAAATATACAGGGCATCTGCCTCGGCATAATTGTACTGATTACCTAAAGTTACGACACCTTCAACCCAGAAATTTCGAATTGGCTTAACACCAAATTTTTGCTGAAAAACCGGGTTGTTATTATTCAAAACATCAACGATAGATATCCGGCTAGTGCTATAGAAATCTAAATTACCCGTTATATATTTCGTAAACTTCAAACTATACTGCCGTGTTTTTTCATCACCTATCTGCGATAAAATAAAATCACCTTGTAAATCGCTACCGCTGTCTGCATATCTTAAACCCAATAAAGCTGCATTATTCTGGTAAATCAAACGCCATAATTTAGATTTCATATAATGATAGGCGCCGATAATGTTAATTTTCCGGAAAGGGGTATAATTTAACCGTGCGTAATAGCCGGGCTGTTCAATATTATCATTTCTTACCGGCTGTTTGAAGTATGTAAAAGAAGTTAGTAAGCTTAACTTATAATTTAATCTTAAATCTACAAAAGCCCGTGAAAAAGAAGAATTCCCGCGTTCGTAAATATCAGTGAATTTAGCACCTGCTTCTGCACCGGCTGCAATCAGTTGAAGTGATTTTATTTTTTCACCCTCCACAACTGCGGTATCTAATCCAGGAACCAGATAAGCGGCATCTTCTATCCGGTTCAGGTAAAGATTGCTTAAATAAGAATAGTACAAAGCGATTTGATTGTGTTTATCTGTCTGCAAAATTTTATCATAATGCGATAAAGCATTACTGTAATTTCCCCTCACAAAAGAAGCATAGCCTAGTCTCAATCTCAGTAAAGAAAAGTCTTTTCCATCATTAATTGATTCTTCTCCAAATGCAAGCAGTTGCTGCCATTCTCCTCCATTGAATAGTGCCAAAGAAATACTGTCTGCTTTTTGATAATAGCTTTGCGCCCCGGCCATCTTCATAAAAACGACCAAAAGCAAAACAGTTAGTTTAAACCTGTTCCCCATTTTACTTTTGATATTTTGTTCTTATAGAGAATTTCTATACTTCTGATTCCATTTACATCGACCAGAATTTTACTATTCATAAGGGTTTTATCTTTCCCAAAAGCCCGGTTTTTTGCAACTGATTCCAATGTAATGCCTTCACCACCGGTAAAAGCAATATTGTGATAGGTGTTTTTAGTGAAAGTATAAAAAGGCGCAATTAAATCCTGCAACCACAAGCCGGGATTAAAATGCTCAGTATCATTAGCAAACACATCATTTGCCTGATGTGCAGAATAGTTTATTTTGTAAGCCGATTGATAGAAAATAAACAATAAAGATTTGCGATTCCCGTAAAACCTGGTAAAGTAAAAAACGTTCTCATTATTTACAAAATAGGCTATTGCTCCATTTTCATGGCAGAAAAAATAGGTGTAGTTGAAATCATCAGTAAAAACTTCCCAGGTTTCTGACTGCTTAATTTCGTTTGATACCCTGGTTATATAACCGGGCTGGAAATTGAAAGCATGTTTCAGATAAGGATTGATTTCCGGCGATTTTACGACTTCATTTTGCTTGGGAATTTCGAATGATTTTAACTCATTAGTTTGCTCATTTACAAAATAGGCGAAAGGATAGGCAAATGTTTTCGAACCGATAAAAGGTGTTTTTTGAACCTGGAAGTGTAAATGTGGCTCCGGCGACCTGCCTGAATTACCACAAAGTGCTATAACATCACCTTGCTTTACATAATCGCCAACTTTTACTTTTACTGAATTCTTTTTGAGATGTGAAACTTTCGTAAATAAATTATCGGTATGCTTTATAACAACCGTATTACCCCAGTTTTGCGCTAAATTAACCTGTCCGATTACATTATCGTCGACGTGATCAATTACTTCGCAAACATAACCAGCTGCAGCAGCTAAAACAGGCTTGTTATAGCAATAGTAATCTTCTGGTTTTATTCCCGGCCATTCGTAGGTTTTATTATCGATATCTTTGAGCACAAAATCTAAAGCTTCGCTCCATTCTCCCTTATGGGTAATGTCGCCGTTGTAAGCCTGAGAAACTGACCAGGAACCCATGAAAGGTAAATTTAATGCTAAGTATCTAAAACCTTTTAATCTTTCCTCACCATTTAGAAACTGATATAAATTTGTTTCAGGCGAGTAATTCTGTAAAGCGGTAAGTTTTAATTTTCCGGTTGTTTTTCGGAGCATGAAAAAATAAAGCAATCCAACCGTAACTAAACAAAATGGCATGGAAAATACGGGCAAACTATGTATGCCCAATAGCCTGGAAATACCATTTAACACCAAAAAGATTAACGGAATCGTAGCAATTGCCCACAGATAAGAACGCCATGAAGGGATAAGAAAAAAACCGCCGATGGCACAACTTACCATCATAAAATTTGCACCTAAATGGTAGTAGCTGATTCCATCGGGATAAGTACCGGTTAAATGATTGATAATACATGCGGCAACGAATCCAATTATGAGCAAGCTGAATCCGATACGGGAATGGATAAAAAAGCCCAGACTGATTAAAATACCCGCGAAAATGCTGTTTTGAAACAGAACAGCGCTTACCGATCTGAAAAACAGCGCAAGGTAAGCCGGCATATTTAATTTATCAAAGAAATTGCAGATGCTGGTAAAGCGAGATGGCACATTCGTGGCTAACTCAAAAACCAGGGAACTGCTTTTTTGTATTAACCCCATACCGGCATAGCCATTGGCAGCAATTAAAACTATCCAAAAGGTTATTACAAAAGGAATTGATAAAGTGGGCAGGGCGTATTTACCTAATAAAGCAGTCAGGCTAACACTTAAAACAACACAAAGCAAACATGCAGCAGCCAGCCAAAACCAGAAAGCGTAATTAAAATTATAAAAAGTGCCGAAACCAATACCAAGTAAAAGCGGGTTAAAACTGTATAAACCTGATTTTATATTTTCTTTATTAAAGCCTGAGGAATTTACTAAAAGCAACGCGCAAATTAGGCATGCAAGTCCGGAGATGCCTGCATTAAGGTTGAACATGGAAACAACAAATAATAATGTACCTAAAATCTTATTCTGCGAGAAGAACAAAATTGCGTAGCTGTTTAAAGCTGAACTAAGGTGATATCGTATGTTTTTTTTCAAATGTTTAGCTTAAAACCACCCCCAACCCCTCCTTGAAAATAAGGAGGGGAGTTAGTAATTCGGTGTATTTTATGTTCTATTATTTCCAAGTGCCTTGAACCACAAAACCCTATTTTTAACAAAATCACTTTTCATAAATCACCATCTGCTCCCCTCCTAATTGAGGAGGGAAGGGGGTGTATTATTTTAAATAATCAGGCAGTTGTTCCATCATTTCCAAATATTCCAGTGTTTCGGGTTTTCTTATCAAATGGCATTTTGCATTTTGGTCGATCAATACAACTGCAGGGCGCATGTTAATAAACTGCATCCACTGTGTCATGTTATAAGCACCAACTTTGTGCACCACAACATTATCTTTAGGTTCTAAAAGTGGTAAGGTTATGCTTTCACGTACAACATCTACATTCATACAAAGCGGGCCGAAGAGAACGGTATCTTCAGTGTACTGACCGGCCTCCTGAGCAACGCTGATTTTATGATCGTACCAGTTTGAAGTAAACAAGATGTTTATTCCGAAATCCATAATCGTAGCTCTTCTGCCATCACTTAAACGCTTGTTTGCAACTACACTTCCGATTAAATAACCGGCATCATCAATTAAAACCCGGCCACATTCTAAAATTAATAGCGGTAGTTCATCAGCAGTAAAACCGAACGACAAGATGGTATTGGTTATGGCATCGGCAAACTCCTCAACAGATGGCACGGTATCAACGCCGGGTAAATAAGCCCCCTTTAATGTATTGGTTGATGGAAAGCCGCCACCTAAATCTAAATACTGAATTGGATTTTGAAGTTCAACTTTACAGCGCATTGCCAACTCACAAAGCTTATTTGCCGCCACAGCATAGGCGGAAGTGGAAAGCATAAATGTACCGATGTGGCAATGTAAGCCTGTAAGTACCAGGTTTTTTGCTGAAATAATTTTATTAATTGCTGTCCAGGCCTGGCCATTTTCGTAATTAAAACCAAATCTATCCCAGATTGGGTAAGTACCTGTATCGAAATTCACCCTGATGGCCACTTTAGCTTTTTTATCTATTTGTTCGCAAATGCGGATGATTTGGTAAAGCTCGTCGAAATGATCAATGTGAATCGAGGAGTGGTTTTCAATTGCCAGGATTAAATCGGCTTCTTTTTTATCCGGTCCATTAAAAATAATCTGATTACCGGCCACTCCATTCCCTAAAGCTTTATGATATTCGAAACCAGAAACAACTTCTGCCCAACTTCCTTCCTGATGAAAAATTTTACAAACCGCGTTTAAATAATTCGTTTTATAACTCCAGGCAAACTGAACTTTTGGATACCGGGTTTTAAAAGAACGCGCCGCAGATTGATAATTTTTTCGGATTTGTTTTTCAGACAATACAAAAACAGGCGAACCGTAATCTGCGATCAGGCTTTTGATGGATACACCGCTGATTTCTTTTACAGGGTCGAAATCAGTTCTGGTGCCGAACTTATTCATAAATCCGGTATTCATCTTTTTTATGCTTGGACGTTCGTATTTTTGTTTCATTTATTTTGTAGTATCAAGTATCAAGTAGCAAGTAGCAAGTAGCAAGTA
This sequence comes from Pedobacter rhodius, assembly GCF_027213645.1. GTDB lineage: Bacteria > Bacteroidota > Bacteroidia > Sphingobacteriales > Sphingobacteriaceae > Pedobacter > Pedobacter rhodius. The sequence goes on from NZ_JAPWGL010000003.1 coordinate 80,496, forward strand.
GCAAGTATCGAGTATTAAGTATCAGGACAATCCCATTTTGCCACAATTTTATTAATAATAATGCGCCATAAGTTTGCAATTTATCCTGACCAGCTCATAATTTACAATTCACCAAATACCGATAATTTTTGAAAGTCTTCAACATCAACAATATTGTCTGAAGCATAGCGAATAAACATTTTACCGACTTTATAGCCTTGAAATTCGTTGACAGGATTACCTAAAGCCAAATCAACTAATGCTTTTGGCTGATTCTGGCCTGCGGCGGCAGTTAAATAAACCCATGCCGGGAAACGTGGATTTACTTCCATAATATATAAATCACCATTATCCTCACACATAATTTCCAGTTCAAAACTACCTTTCCATTGTGTTGCATTTGCAAAATTTTTTGCCAGGTCTATCAGGTTTTCATTCTCTATGGTAATTCCCGCCCAGGCTTTCCCTTTTTCAGTAATATATAATTTTCGCATCGGAATAACACTTAAAGCATTTCCTTTTCCATCAGCCAAACCTGCTATATTTATTTCTATACCTTTAATAAATTTTTGCATAATAATCGGCAAGCCCCACTTTGCCTGTAACTTATAGAAGGCGTTGTAAGCATCACTTAAATTCTGAACCGTATATGCATCATAAAATTTTCCCTTCACAACTAATGGGAAGCCAAGTTTTTCTGCCGAACTATTGATTTCAGACGCTTTAAAGATTACATCGTCTGCCGGAACTTTAAAATTATTCTCATCTCCAAAAGCTTTTAAATTTGCCTTATCGCGTTGTATCAGTTGCTTATGCGAGGGTAAAAAAGTATGAATTCCCATTTCCAGCAAATCCTTTTCTATCTTAATGAAATTATATAATTCTGCATCAAAATTCGGAATTAAAACATCGATTTTCTCAATCTCCTGAATGTGTTTAATACGTGTTTTTAACGCTTCAATTCCAGCCGCAGGATAAGGAATTCTATATGTTTTATCTACTTCATCACGAAGGTAAACTGCGGGTTCCAACGTTTCGTACGCTAAACCTATTATTTTCAAATCCGCATTAAAGCCCGCCCGCAATGCCCTGATAACCGCCAAACCAGGCCCGGGGTTATCGTTAGCATTTAAACCTGTAACCGCAATAGTTAAAGCTTGAGTTTGTTTTTGATTTAAAAAAGCGGACATGATATTTGTTTGTAGCTACAAATCTAACAAATTTGCTTCTTTTAGTTGCTGCATATAATCATCCCAGTCTTTTTCCAACTGGAACGATTCAACTTCGTATCTGTCTAATATTTTTTGTTTTATCTTTTCTTCCGTTTCACCCGATTTCATTAGTGCTAAAATTTCCGATGCAATGCCGTTACTCGTAAAGGAATCGCCGGTAGACGGGTTGAAAATAAAACCATTTTCGCTGGTTGCAATGTTTGCTTTTAACCTCATAATCCCTTCTGCTGATTTATAAAATTACTATAGGCATCCCCGATTGGCAGTTCCGCATTGGTTAAATTTACTTTTCTGTTATGAATTGATTTTATCTTAGTTAAAGCAACAATAAAACTACGATGAATCCTGGCAAACTGATCTTCAGGTAATTTTTCCAGAACCTTTTTCATCGTCATTAGCGTCAGAACGGGCTTATCATTTCCGCTTAAATAAATTTTTAAATAATCGCCCATGCTTTCAATGTATTCCATATCGCGAAGCAAAATCTTAATCATTTTATACTCGGAGTAAACATATAAGCTTTCGTTATTTGTATTTTCCTGAACAGCATTTTTATACTTATGAAAATCGATGGCTTTTTCAACCGCAGCAGTAAACCGGGTAAAATCTATCGGTTTTAAGAGGTAATCAACCGCCTGCAGTTCGTAACTCTCGAAAGCATAATTTCGATAGGCTGTAGTAAAAATTATCATCGGGCTATTAATCAGGCTACGGACCAGCTCCACACCTGTAATGTCTGGCATATTAACATCTACAAAAAGTAAATCCACAGGGTTTTGTTTCAGGTATTCAGCTCCTGAAAGTGCATCCTCAAAAACCTGAACGAGTTGCAATCCGGGAAACCTGGCCACATAGGTTTTTATGAGTTCCAAAGCTAAGGGCTCATCATCGATAGCAACACATTTTAAAGCCATACGTTAATTTTTGGTTAGCAATTTACATAAAGATTTACCGAAAACATTTCATTAACATTGTTGATATCCAGTTTAAAGCGATTCGGATAAAGGTGTTCCAGCCTTTGATGCGTATTCATAATTCCTATTCCTTTACGCTCCAGATTACGCTTATGCTGATAAATTTTATTCTCACATGTAAAATCGATTTTATCTTTTTCAATGCTTAAATTGATGTTTATAATTGTTTTTTCCTTTTTCGTTACTCCATATTTAAATGCATTTTCTATGAAAGTCATAAAAATTAAAGGTGCAATTTTTTTTCCCTCCGGTTTACCCTGAACATTAAAGTTAATTTCTGCATCTGCACCTAAACGTAAACGTTGAAGTTCGATATAATCGCGAACACAATCGATTTCATCTTTCATCATTACAAAATCCTGCGTAACATCATCCGTAACGTAGCGCATAATGTTCGAAAGCTTCATTATACTTTCCGAAGTATGTTTACTGTTGATAACCGACTGTGTATAGATGTTGTTTAGTGTGTTAAATAAAAAATGCGGATTGATTTGTGCCTTCAGAAAGGAAAGCTCGGCTGTTGCCTTTTCAGCTTCTGCTTTTACCACTTTGGATTCGGCATTTTGCCAGCGTTTAACCGTACTTGTCGCAATACTTAAGCCCATAATCATCATAAAAATGAAAAGACTGATTACATCGATATTCTGCGACTGATGCAAATCCAAAATCCCGGCCGGTTTTTTCAGATTTGGATCCTGCATGCGTAAATCTTCATTAGGTAAAGGGCCGAAAGGCATACCTGCATTTGGCCCGACAGTAGAATCATTGCCTGGTTGCAACGTTCGGTTTAAACCTTTCGGCTGCGAATCCTGTAGTGTACCCAATGCGGCCATTACACTTTTATTATGTCCCAATAAATTATCATAAGGCTGAGCATAATATACAAATCCGAATAACAATAAAACAACCGCACTGTAAATGACATATCGTTTTTTAAACATCAGCCTGGGTACTAAAACCATGGCATTAACGTAAAACATCAACATGTAAGTAAGGCAAAAAAGCCAGTAGTAAGGCGATGCCAGCAACAAGAAACTACTTTGCCCCGATTGCTCGTTATTAATAAACAAAAGCGGGAAAGTCAAAAACAAAAGCCAACCTGCTGTATGAATAATGAAAGTCGGGGTTTCGAAGCGTTGCATGCTACAAATTAATAATAATTTTCCGGCTAAAAATAAAGGTAGTTTTAACCATAAACCAATTCATCGCTTTGTTCGTAATTTACCACCAATTCATTAGTCATCTCAACCATAAAAGTTTTGTTATAACAATCTTTTACATCATAACTTAATATAAGCAAATTGCCAATAATTTCATTTAAAACCAACCTTGGACTGGTATACGTTAACGAAACCACGTGACCGGCTTTATTCAACAAATCGGATGCATAAATGTGTAGTTCGGCCCAATCGAATAATATCGGATTACCATTGGTATCTAGCAACAAAGGCATTTTATTTTCTAAAGATTCGATTGTATGCATAACAGCATAATGCAGTTTTTGATGCATACAATTTGCTTTTTCATTTGCCCGGCACATTTGCGAAAATGTATGCAAGGTTTGATTTAGATTATAAGGTTTAGATTTCTTTTGGAACTCCTTATAAGTATCGTGAAAGATCCTGCGTTCGAAATCTGTTCTGCACATGAAATTAAAATACTGTTTTGAGCTAAGGTTGATGTAAGCTAAAGCCATAATATTCGGTTTTAATTGCTGATTCAAATATGATATAATAAAATCCTTTAATTTGTAGAGTATCGGTAAAACCTGATATTCAATCGGTAAATGCGAAACTAAATGGTGATTATGAATTTAGAATGAACATGTCCCTTTTAACAAAACGAGTTAATTAGCTGAATCGCTTCATGGAAGTGAAATAAAAACGATGTGGAACATCAACTCAATCGTTTTTTCGACTGAAATGGGGGAAAGCTTCGACCTTGTTAAAGCTATTTCAACTTTAAAAGATTTCTCGGCTTCGTTACCATTGACAGATCAAAAGAAAGTCGTCATCTCGATCCGATAGCTACCGGATGACGGGCTCTAGAAGGCTTGATTTTCCTGTTTTTTTTGTCACTCATATTGATTTTTATGAAATAAATTATCACTCGAAATGACAGCCTGGCAATCAGTTCTGTTACAGCTGGGCTCGTATTTTTACCGCTTATCAGTTTGCCGAAATAAAAATGATTTGCAAAGCAGGTTTCTGTGCTTTTCGGTTACGAAAGTCCTGCCAGCCGCTTTACTCAGCCGAAAGAAACCTGTGCGCAAGCGAGCATTCCTATAATAAAACAGAAACAAACGCTTAAATTCGGCTTTCGTGCCCGCTTTTGTCAGGTTTAGAAAACTTGGGATAGTTCAGGATAACCAACAGATGAGTTGCATAATTTTTATAGAGCGGCCGTCATAGCGAGGTAAGAAGCAATCCTACAACTATCGCTATTATATCTAACGCATTAAGATTGCTTCGTACCTCGCAATGACGAAAAACAAAAAAAGCTTCCTGATGTAAAATCAGGAAGCTTTTTAAAACTATTTTTTAATTAATTATTGAGCTGGAAAACTAAAGTTAAATATTCCTTGCTCATTCACTCCAGACATATAAATCATACTATTTCTGGTTTGAGGCAACGCTTTCTGAACGTCGGCAACAGAGTTTACAGGCTGACCATTCACTTTCGTGATAATCAAACCTTTCTCAACACCAATGTTATCGAAAGCTTTTCCGGTAGTTACCGAACTTACCACAACACCGCTGTTTATACCATACTTAGATTTCTGTGCTGGTGTAGCCGGAACAAAAGTTGCACCTAGTTTTGAAACCTCGACGCTTTTTGTAGCAGCAGTACTTGTATTAACACCAACGCTCGATTCACCTTTTAATGTTACTGTAAAATCTTTTAAAGAACCATCTCTTAAAACACTTAATTTTACCTTATCACCAGGGTTTAAACGACCGATTCTTTCCTGTAAATCAGGTGAATCGTTAATTACAACACCATCTACCTTTTTAATGATATCGCCTGATTTAATACCTGCCGCTGCACCGCCGCCACCAGGAACCACTTCATTAACATATAAGCCACTAACCTCTTTAGTTTTTAGTTCTGAAGGGTTGTCAGCACTTAACGGTTGAAAGCTAACACCAATATAACCGCGTTTCACTGAACCATATTTCATAAAATCATCAACGATTTTACGGGCTAGATTTACAGGAATAGCAAAGCCGTAACCCTGATTATAACCACTTTGCGATGCAATTGCGGAGTTAATGCCAACCAATTCGCCATTTGCATTTACTAAAGCGCCACCGCTATTTCCAGGATTAATTGCTGCATCAGTTTGAATAAATGATTCGATACTTGTGTTAGCCGGGCGATCAGGTCTTTTACCTGTACGTTGGTATTCGCGATATTCTTCTTCAGTAATTTCGTTACCTTCTTGTTCACGGCCAATGATACCGATACTTCTGTTTTTAGCACTTACAATACCTGCGGTTACCGTTGTATTCAAATCTAATGGGAAACCGACAGCTAAAACCCATTCACCAACCTGAACATTATCAGAGTTACCCAATTTTACAACAGGTAAACCTGTTTCATTTACTTTAATCAAAGCTAAATCCGTATTCGGGTCGCGGCCAATAACTCTAGCTTCAACTTTACGCCTGTCAGTTAATATTACTTCAACTTTTTCAGCATTTTCAACAACGTGGTTATTGGTAACAATGTAACCGTCCTGGCTGATAATTACACCTGAACCAGATGCTGCTCTTGGCTGACGTTGCAACTGGCGACCACCACCGCCAAAGAAATCTTCGAACATATCCATAGGTGATGAACCCCGGCTACCGCCACTTTTTGTAGCATAAGTCGTTTTAATGTGAACAACACCCGGCGCAACAGCGGCTGCTGCCTGTGTAAAATCTAAAGTGCCTGCCGATGATACTTTTAGTGGGTTGTTGGCGAAGTATAAATTCTGTTTCTCTGAAATTGTACTGCCTGTTTGGTTTCGCTCAAATAGTTTGTAGCCTCCAATTGCTGCTGCCCCACCTATAAAAGCAGCTAACACGGTAATTCCTAATATTTTTTTCATGTGTTTATTGATTGTTTTTAATACTTATGAAGCTATTAAAAGCTTTCTGTAAATCTATCTGGTCAGCTTTTAATGGTTTCACATGTTTGATAATTGTTTTTTTTAATCCACTCATATTACAAGCCTAATTGCCAGCTAATTGTTTGCCTTTAATATTCGTTCGTTATTTGTATTTGTAAAAGTTGCAAGAGCATTTATTCACTTTGATTTAAGCAGAATGCTCAGGCAGTTTTTATCTGCTCAAATTTTCTTTCGTAAGTTTATTCAAATTTAATACCATATAAACGATATTTGCATCTCCAAAACACTTCAAGCTGTGTTAAAAAATGTTAAATTAAAAAACATTGCGTATGAAGTGGCATTTGCAACTCAAATATTGCATTAAATAATGAAGAATAAATGAAAATTAATTTCTTTAAATATCAAGGCGCCGGCAACGATTTTATTTTAATAGACCATACCACCAGTCCGTTAAAAAACATTGATAATGAGCTGATTGAACAACTATGCCACCGCAGGTTTGGCATTGGTGCAGATGGGCTTATGTTTATCACCAGGCATGAGAACTACGATTTTGAAATGCATTATTTTAATGCCGACGGTAAATTAGGCAGTATGTGTGGTAACGGCGGAAGGTGTATCGTTGCTTTCGCTAAACACTTAGGTATCATTGACATGGAGGCGAACTTTTTGGCAGTCGATGGCCCTCATTATGCCAGAATTTCAGCATCTGGTGATTGGGTAGATTTACAAATGATTGATGTAGATACGGTAACCAGGGATGCTGATGCTTATGTTTTGAATACAGGTTCACCTCATTATGTTATACAACAACGTGATTTAGATGGATTTGATGTATTTACCGCCGGTAAAAGCATCCGTTACAATGCCACCTACAATGAAAAAGGTATTAATGTAAATTTTGTTGAAGATAAAGGCGACCATTTATTTGTTCGTACGTACGAACGTGGCGTTGAAGATGAAACCTATGCTTGTGGTACAGGTGTTACCGCGGTTGCCATGGCAATGGCTAAACATAAAAATCAAACCGGACATATTACAACAGACATTAAAGTTCTAGGTGGTGATATTAAAATAGAATTTGACTACGATGGGCATAAGTTTACCAATGTATTTTTATGCGGTCCGGCGAAATTGGTTTTTGAGGGTGAGGTTGATTGAGATTTCCATTGAATATTTTAACCAGTCATTCGTTCCCTTTCTAATTAAACAACTGTGTACTTTTCACACTATCAAAATAAAAACTGGCCGATTTTCTAAACAATTGCGGCTGTCTTAATAGCACATTGCGTCCATTTTAACAAGCTTTAACATCTGTCTCAATTTATTTACACTCTATTTTTTTCTTCCAAAAAAACGCTTTAATTAGCTAAAAAACAACTATTTAAATAAAATACAAGCCCCTCAAAAACACAAAATAAATCAATCGATTGATTAAATGACAGAATTCGGACAGATTTATTTTTTTTTAGGCTCTATTTTTGGATACAAATCGCAAAGTTGAAAACGCAATTCTATGCTGTTTTTGAACTATGAAATAAATTTAAACTCACAAGAATAGTCCATGAGAAAAATAACAACTCTCTTTTTCGGTATCGGTGCCGCTATGATTTTAGCATCCTGTGGCGGTAACGACGATGCTAAAAAAGCGCAAGCTGCTGCAGCGGCTGGTCCGCAAGCTTACCCGGTTTTTACCGTTAATGCGCAAACTACAGAATTAAATTCAGATTACCCTGCAACTATAGAAGGTATTCAAAACATTGATATCCGCCCTAAAGTAGACGGTTTTATTCAAAAAATATTAGTAGATGAGGGTGCGGTTGTTAAGAAGGGTCAATTGCTTTTCACCATCATGGCACCTCAATATGAACAGGAAGTTCGCACAGCAAAGGCTGCCATCAGTAGTGCTGAAGCAGATGTTGTTGCCGCTCAGCTTCAGGTTAACAAAACCAGGCCATTGGTGGAGAAAGATATCATCAGCAAATATGATTTAGATGCCGCCCAGTTAACCCTTCAAAGCAAAAAGGCTGCATTGGCACAAGCTAAAGCAGCTTTAGTTAACGCTCAGGTAAATTTAAGCTACACCTCAATTACCAGTCCTGTTGATGGTATTGTGGGAAGCATCCCGTTCCGTAATGGAAGTTTAGTAAGCAGTTCAAGTACTGAACCTCTAACTACGGTTTCAAATACATCTAAAGTTTATGCATACTTCTCCCTGAATGAGAAACAACTTTTAGATTTTTCTAAAACTTATAAAGGCAATACTTTGGCGCAACAGATGAAAAATATACCTCCTGTAAGTTTAGTACTGGCTGATGGAACCGTTTACGCTCAGGATGGCAAAATTGAATCCATAAACAGCCAGATTAATACGAGTACCGGTTCGGCGAGTTTGAGAGCAACGTTTCCAAACCCGGTAGCCTTATTAAAATCCGGCGGTAGTGCATCGGTTAGAATTCCTCAAAAAGTTGAAAATGCAATCCTGGTTCCTCAGAAATCGACCATCGATTTACAGGGTAAAAAATTCGTTTATGTATTGGGCGATTCAGCAAAAATTATCAGTACCGAAATCCAGATTATGGATTTGGCCAAAGATAAATTTTATGTGGTAACAAAAGGCCTGAAAGCGGGTGATAAAGTTGTTTTAGAAGGTTTCCAATCCCTAAAAGATGGCACTAAAATAAAACCACAGGAAAAAAGTGCCGATTCAGTTTATGCTGACCTAAAAAAATAAATGATATAATCAGTGCAATTCACACTAATCAGTGTAATCAATATTAATTATGTTTAAAAGATTCATAGAAAGGCCGGTTCTATCAACGGTTATATCCATCATTATCGTTATTCTCGGTGTTTTAGGTTTAGCTACTTTACCGGTTTCGCAATACCCCGAAATTGCGCCTCCAACGGTGCAGGTTTCTACTTCATACCAGGGTGCAAATGCCGATGTGGTTATGAATAGCGTTGTTGTTCCGCTCGAAGAACAAATCAATGGTGTTGAAAACATGACTTACATGACTTCAACAGCAAGTAACGATGGTACCGCAACCATTACCGTAAATTTTAAATTAGGTACTAACCCCGATTTGGCTGCCGTAAACGTTCAAAACCGGGTAGCCAGGGCAACAAGTTTATTGCCGGCAGAAGTAACAAAGTCGGGTGTAATTACAGCGAAAAGGCAAGCCAGTAATGTGTTAATTTTTGGTTTGTACAGCGATGATCCTTCCTATGACCAGAAGTTTTTACAGAATTATGCCAATATCAATATTATTCCTCAAATCAAGCGTATTAATGGTGTAGGTGATGCCAGCGCATTCGGAACATTAGATTATACGATGCGTATCTGGTTGAAACCGGATGTGATGGCTACTTATGGCCTGGTACCTGCAGATATTAATACTGCTTTAGCCGACCAGAATGTGGAGGCAGCACCGGGTCAGTTTGGTGAGCAGGGTAACCAGGCTTTTCAGTATACCCTGAAATATACCGGCAGGTTAAAAGACGAGGCGCAATTTGGAAACATCATCATTAAATCAGATGCCAGCGGTCAGATTCTTCGTTTAAAAGATATTGCAAGGATTGAATTAGGTGCGCAGAGTTATGCAAGTTCGGTTAAATTTAATGGTAAACAGGCTTTAGGTATTGCGATTAACCAAACTGCCGGTTCAAATGCCAAAGAGGTAATTGAAAATTCGATTAAAACTTTAGATGAAGCACAGAAATCTTTTCCAAAAGGTGTGCACTACTCAACGCTCGTAAACGTAAATGATTTCTTAGATGCATCAATTGAAAAGGTGATCCACACCTTAATCGAAGCATTTATCCTGGTTTTCTTAGTGGTATTTATTTTCCTTCAGGATTTCCGTTCAACGTTAATTCCGGCGATAAGTGTTCCGGTAGCGATTATTGGTACCTTCTTCTTCCTGAGTTTATTCGGCTTTACCATCAACTTATTAACTTTATTTGCCCTTGTACTTGCCATTGGTATTGTAGTGGATGATGCGATTGTGGTTGTAGAGGCTGTCCATGCCAAATTAGATGAAGGCTACACCGATGCCAGAAAAGCTACGATTGATGCAATGGATGACATCAGCGGTGCGATTATTTCAATCACCTTGGTAATGGCTGCCGTATTTATCCCGGTGAGTTTTATCCAGGGTTCATCAGGTGTATTTTATAAACAGTTTGGTTTAACGCTGGCAATTTCAATTATCCTGTCGGCGATTAACGCATTGACTTTAAGTCCGGCGTTATGTGCCTTATTTTTAAAGCCACATACTGAAGATCACGAGAAAAAGAAGAATTTCCTAAATCGTTTCTACGATGCTTTCAATACTTCATTTGATGCGGTGACCGGAAAATATAAAAAATCGGTTGGCTTCCTTTCCCGTAATAAATGGATGGTTGGATTGGGTATTGCATTCTTCACAATAGTTTTGGTTTGGACGATGAATACCACACCAAAAGGCTTCGTACCCAATGAGGATTTAGGAACCATATACTCTGACATTTCCTTACCTGCAGGAACATCTCAGGAAGAAACGAATGTAGTTATTTCCAAGATTGACAGTGTTGCGCACGGTATTCCTGAAATTAAAAATACATTAAGAGTTGTAGGCCGTAGCCTTATCAGTGGTACAGGTAGTTCTTACGGTATGGTAATTTCCCGGTTATCTCCTTGGGATGAACGTAAACGTGATGTAAAAGCGATTATCGGAGAGCTCTTTGCTAAAACGGCTAACATCAAAGGGGCTAAAATTATATTCTTTGCGCCCCCTACCATTCAGGGTTTTGGTACAAGTGGTGGTTTTGAGTTTCAGTTACAGGATAAAACCGGTGGCGATATTAATAAATTCAATGAAATCGGCAATGGATTTTTAGCGGCGCTGAGTAAACGTCCGGAAATTCAGTACGCTTCAACTTCATTTAACCCAAACTTCCCGCAATATCAAATTGATGTAAATGTGGCAAAAGTTAAACAGGCCGGTTTAACCGTGGCCGATGTTTTAGGTGTAATGCAAGGTTATTATGGTGGTGTTTATGCATCAAACTTTAATAAATTTGGTAAACAGTTCAGGGTTATGTACCAGGCCGATGCGCAATATCGTGCCAATGAACAAACGTTAACCCGAATTTTTGTTAGAAATGGTTCTGGCCAGATGGCACCTGTTTCTGAATTTATTACCTTAACCAAAGTTTATGGTCCGCAGGCAATTTCGCGTTTCAACTTATTCACGTCGATTGCAATAACCGGTAACCCGAATGCAGGTTATAGTTCCGGAGATGCATTAAAAGCAGTACAGGAAGTTGCTGCAGAAAGTTTGCCTTCAGGATATGGTTATGAATTCTCAGGTTTATCCCGCGAGGAAATGAGTAGCGGTAGCGAAACCGTTTTAATCTTTCTACTTTGTGTAATCTTCGTTTATTTCTTACTGGCGGCACAATACGAAAGTTATATCTTGCCACTAGCCGTATTAATATCATTACCAATTGGTTTAGCCGGCGTATTCGTTTTCGATAAAATTTTCGGTGTGGATAACAACATCTACACGCAGATCACACTGATTATGCTTGTTGGTTTACTGGCCAAAAATGCGATTCTGATTGTAGAATATGCTGTTGACAGGCGACGAAAAGGAATGAGCATTGTAAATGCGGCTATAGATGGGGCTACGGCTCGTTTACGCCCGATTTTAATGACTTCTTTTGCCTTTATTCTGGGCTTACTGCCTTTGATGTTATCATCAGGTGTTGGTGCATCAGGAAATAAATCCATTGGTACAGGTGCCGTTGGCGGAATGTTAATAGGTACATTATTCGGCGTATTTGTAATTCCTTCATTGTTTATCATCTTCCAAAATCTTCAGGAAAAAATAAGCAATAAATCTCCTTTTGATGAGGGCATTGAAAAAGAACAAACACCTGAAGAGTACGAATTAGCAACAGCTAAAAGTAAACACTAATTTAAACAGACCATGAAATTAAAATCTAGATATTCAATTTTAATCGGTTTTGCCATTCTTACTTTGAGTGCCTGCGTAACTAAAAAATACACACGCCCGGAAGCTGGAAGTTCAGGTTTATACCGGGATAATAACACAACAGACACGACAACTATGGCAGATCTGCCATGGAAAAGTTTATTTTCTGATACTACGTTGCAATCGCTGATCCAGCAAGGGATAAATCAAAACTTAGATTTGAAACAGGCCATTGAACGCATTAAAATTTCTGAGGCAACTTTGCGTCAGAGCCGCGCCGCATTTTTGCCAAGTTTACAGGCAGATGTTTCTGTTACCGATAACAAATCAGCAGCAGCGGCACAAAATTTTCCGGCAGGAATTAACATTAATTTAGAAACCCAAACTTATAAAGCCGGATTAAGTACGGCTTGGGAAGCAGACATCTGGGGCAAATTAAGCAGTGCTAAACGTGCGGCTTATGCAACTTTACTGCAAACAGATGCTGCAAAACGCGCTGTTCAAACGCAGTTGATTGCAACAATTGCGACAAGCTATTATACTTTGTTAGCGTTAGATAAACAATTAGCTATAACTGAACAAACCATTGAAATCCGGATTAAGGATGTTGAAACGATGAAAGCCTTAAAAGAAGGTGCAATTGTAAATGGTGCAGCTGTTGTACAAAGTGAAGCAAATTTGTATGCTGCACAGGTTACCTTACCCGATTTAAAAAGAAGTATAAAAGAAGCAGAAAATGCGTTAAGCATTGTTTTGGCCAAAGCACCAGGTCCGATTAACCGCACAAATTTAGACCAGCAAGTACCATACACAAATTTACAAACAGGCGTTTCTGCGCAGCTTTTACAAAATCGCCCCGATGTTATTGCGGCTGAATTTGGCTTCCGATCGGCATTTGAAAATACCAATGTGGCAAAGACTTACTTTTACCCGTCTTTAACTTTAACTGCTTCCGGTGGATTAACAAGTTTGCAGTTAAGCAATTTTTTCGATAAGTCTATTTTTTATAATCTAGTCGGCGGTTTAACCCAGCCTATTTTTGCAAAAGGCGCTAATAAAGCGCGTTTAACGACAGCTCAGGCAAATCAACAAATCGCATTTTATACTTTTCAGCAAACACTTTTAACCGGCGGTCAAGAAGTGTCGAATGCTTTATATGCATATCAAACGGCTGCCGAAAAAGAAGAAACCCGGGCAAAACAAATTGCTTCCCTAACTAAAGCCGTAGATTATACCAAAGAATTATTGCGCTATAGTTCGGCAACAAATTACACTGATGTTTTAACTTCAGAACAAAGCCTGTTAACTGCTCAGTTAAGTGGCATTAACGACAGATTACAAAAACTACAATCCATTGTTGAATTATACCGTGCTTTAGGCGGTGGCTGGAAATAAGGTAAATAATTATTTATTAACAGATAAAAGCATTCTGAAATTCAGGATGCTTTTTTTGTTTTGCTATGTACCGAAATCTAACATGGAAATTTTTAACCTGTGTTTTTGTGACAAACCGAATTAAAACAGTTGCTACAGAATCTTCGAAGACACGAAAATTTTATTTATTTTGAACGGTATTTCGATGGTGAGCACTATAGCGCTTGTTGATTTTTTTTATTCCTATTTCAGCTACTTCTTTTGATGTAACCTTAAAATATTGTAAGTTTAAAGTTTTTTAAGCGCTTAGCTTTTAAAAAATTTTAACTCATCAAATGTTACGCGTCGATAGCTCTAAAAACTGTAAAGTTGTGTACTCCTTGTGCAAGCATGAGTATTTAGGCTATTTAATTGAACCTCATGTGGTTCAGCTTAATCCGCAAGGCGATTTCTCATTTACCTATCAAAGAATTTTCACACATACCGCTGAAGAGTTTAATGCTTGTATGAGTGAAATTGATTATAAGCTGATTAAAATATTAGATGATATTGAACAGGATTCACTTATCAAAAAACATTACAAAAAATTAATCAGGCCTACCGAATTTTTCACCAAAATTTTTGACGACAAGTTCTATGAAACGGTTCGCCCGAAAATTGAAAAAAAGCTTGCCGAAGCTTTGGAGCTGTTAAAAGTTAAGGATGAACTTTATTTAATGGATAAAGATGGCTGGCCGGTAGAACGTAAAATTGAATTAGCCGCTGAACCCGCTTCTATACTTTTTCACTTCCGGAGGAACGAAACGGAAACACGTTATTTCCCGACAATCAAATATCAGAATTTGCGCATCGAATTTATGTTTAAAGAAGCGCAAATCATCAGCAATAAACCAGCCTGGCTGTTATTGAACGATGTTTTATATTTTTTTGACCAGGATATTGAAGGCAAAAAGTTACAGCCTTTTTTAGCTAAGCGCTATATCGCGATACCTAAATCCACGGAAGCTGCTTATTTCGAGAAATTTGTGGCGCCCTTAATTGAGAAACATCATGTTTATGCTGAAGGTTTTGAAATCAGAACGGAGCAATATGAAGCAGTACCGGTTTTAAAAGTTCTTTATGTAGATGGAGGCGTATCACAAATACAACTTTATTTCAAATATGGTGAATATATTTTCCCGGTAGAAAATGCCCATAAGGTTACCGTCCGGTTAGAAAAAACAGCAGATAACTACATATTTCATAGAATTAAACGTTCTGCCGATTGGGAGAAAAAACAATTCAGTTTGCTATTATCACTCGGCTTAAAAAAAACAAGCGCATTATTTAGCCACCTGGAAGTTATTTCCGCAGATGAAAATCCAAGTTATGCGGCCATTAACTGGGTAAATGAACACATTGAAATTTTGGAAGCTTCTGGTTTTGAAATTGAGCAGGCAACCGGGCAAAAACGTTTTGTTTTTGGTGCAAGTAAAATCGACCTTGAAGTTAAAGAAGGAAATGATTGGTTCGATATTAACGCTGTTGTATGGTTTGGTAAATACCAGATACCGTTTTTATCGTTAAAACAACACATCCTCCATAAAAGGAGAGAATTCACCTTACCTGATGGCGAAGTAGCCATTATTCCTGATAAATGGTTCACTCAATATGGCAGCTTATTCAGCCTGGCCGAGGCGGGTAAAACACTGAAACTAAAGAAACACCACATCGGCTTAATTAATGATTTGGCCGAAGATAGCCTGGCAAATATAACCTTAGAACGTAAATTACAGCGTTTGAGCAATTTTGAGGATATTGCCGATATGCAGATGCCGGTTCATTTTAAAGGCAACTTACGCGATTATCAAAAAGCCGGTTACAACTGGTTCAGTTTTCTGCGTGAATATAATTTCGGTGGCTGTTTGGCCGATGATATGGGTTTGGGTAAAACCATTCAAACGCTTGCAATGCTGCAAAAAGTTAAGGAAGATGACCAGCTTATTGCTACGCAAACCACATCGTTAATTATTATGCCAACGTCGCTGATTTATAACTGGTTAACTGAGGCAAAAAAATTCACCCCGAAGCTTAAAATACTGGCACATACCGGCACAAACAGAAATAAAGATGTAGCCAACTTTGCCAATTATGATATTGTTATTACCACCTACGGCGTTACCAGGGTTGATATCGATGAGTTAAATAATTTTTATTTCAACTATGTGATTTTAGATGAAAGCCAAAACATAAAAAATCCTTCATCAAAATCTTTTAAAGCAGTTAGGGCGTTGAAATCACGGCACAGATTAATTTTGAGCGGTACGCCGGTCGAAAATTCTGTTGGCGATTTATGGTCGCAGTTAACCTTTTTAAATCCGGGTTTGCTGGGCACACAAGCCTTTTTTTACGACGAGTACGTTCAGGCCATTGAGAAGAAAAAAGATGAGGAGAAAGCCCGTAAACTTCAGTCGATAATAAAACCCTTTGTGCTTCGCCGGACAAAAGAACAGGTTGCATCTGAATTGCCGCCAAAAACCGAGCAGGTAATTTACTGCGACATGAGTGAAGACCAGGCTGCGTATTATGAAAAAACAAAATCTGCCTATCGTAACGATTTGTTGCAAAGCATGGATGATGGCACGTTTGCGCAAAAGCAGGTTCAGCTCTTACAGGGTTTAACAGCTTTGCGCCAGTTGGCAAATCACCCGTTCATGATTGATGCCGAATACCTTTCTGATTCAGGGAAATTTGAAAATGTTATCCATACATTAGATAACGTACTTAAAGGCGGTCATAAAGTTTTAGTGTTTTCCCAATTTGTTAAACACCTCGATATTTTCAAAAAACATTTCGAAGCTGAACATATTCCTTTTGCTTATTTAGATGGCGCCACCAGAAATCGCGGCGAAATTGTGTCCGAATTTCAGCAGAATGAAGATTTGAAGGTTTTCTTAATTTCTATAAAAGCCGGCGGGGTCGGCTTAAATTTAACACAGGCCGACTATGTTTTTATTTTAGACCCCTGGTGGAACCCGGCTGTTGAGCAGCAAGCGATTGACAGGACGCACCGTATTGGTCAGGATAAAAAAGTTTTCATCTATAAATTTATTGCTAAAGATACCGTTGAAGAAAAAATCCTTGCCCTGCAAAAGCGCAAAAAATCACTTGCAAATTCCTTAATCACGACTGAAGAAAGTTTCTTTAAATCGTTAAGTAAGGAAGATATCCGAGATATTTTGAATTAAGTATCCTGTAGTCACCCGTTATCTCGATCCGATAGCTATCGGATGAAACGCAGTGGAACGCCTGCCTGCCTGCGGAAGGCAGGGAGATATCTATACGGAGATATCTATATTAAAAGATTTCTCGACTACGTTGCACTCCGCTACCATTGACAGGTTCAAATAAAAGATCGTCTTCTCGACTGGAGTGAAACGGAATGGAGAGATCTTTGAATCAAGTATTGAAATGAAATTAAAAAGATTTCTCCGCTGCGGTCGAAATGACGACGCTTCGAGGAGATTATCGCCTTTAAATTCTCCTGTCATTTATATCGATTTTTATGAAATAAATTACACCTCGAAATGACGACAACCTTATTAAGTAAACAATATAAATTTCTTTTCAAAACTCATTCCTTCCTAACTTGTTATACTATTGAATATAAATTTCTATTATCATGACAAACGAAGATTTAAATACCACGATAAATAATATTAAAGAAGCATGGAATTATCCTGAGCTTTACAACAATGTATCTCGTTCTGAGCGTTGGTTATCTGGTGCAGCCGGAACGTATTTACTTTACAAAGGTATAACAGGGTTATTCTCTCACCCGGTAATTGGTTTAACAGGCGCCGCAATTGGTGCAGGTTTATTATACAGAGGTATAACTGGTTATTGTCCTGTTCGCGATATCTCTGAACAACAAAAAGAAAGCATAGCTCCTGATGAAGTTATTGTAACAGAAACTTATGTTGTAGATGATTTGGCGTAATAAATTGAATACTATTATTTTCATTTATTAATAAATCGATTAACTTTAACCAGTTAATCAGTAATTATGAGCAAATACGCATTATTATTTATCCCGGCATTTTTTTCAATGCAGGCAATGGCACAAGATAAAAAGATAGATCCGGCCAAAGATCCAAAAACAACAGAAGTTTGGGAACCGGTTCCAAAGGTGGTTACTCCGGGCAACTTACCTCAGGAAGCCCCTTCTGATGCAATAATCTTGTTTAACGGCAGAAATTTAGATGCATGGCATTCTGTAAAAGATGCAACTAAACCTGCAGCATGGACAATCGACGATGGTTTTTTCACCGTTAAAAAAGGTACAGGTAATATCGAAACGAATAAAAAGTTTACCGATTACCAATTACATATGGAATGGAAAATTCCTGCAAATATTACCGGCGAAGGTCAGGCACGCGGTAATAGCGGTGTATTTTTAGCATCAACGGGCGGTGGCGATGATGGTTACGAAATCCAGATTATGGACGCTTATAACAACAAAACTTATGTTAACGGCCAAACCGGAAGTGTTTACAAACAAGCCATTCCTTTAGCCAACGCAAATAAAAAACCTGGCGAGTGGCAATACTATGATATTATTTGGAATGCACCGCGTTTTAATGAGGATGGCAGCTTGCTAAAACCGGCCAGTGTTACCTTATTTTTAAACGGTGTGTTGCTTCAAAATGGTTTTGTTTTGAAAGGTGAAACAAGATACATCGGCGCACCACAATATAAAAAACATGGTCCTTCGTCAATCAAGCTTCAAGATCATGGCGACCCAAGTCCGGCGATAAGCTTTAGAAACATTTGGGTTAGAGAACTTTAAAAATATAAAACTATATTTTAAAATCCTGCGACTTAAAAATCGCGGGATTTTTTGTTTTAATAATAATTTGCTGCATAATTGTATTATCCAAGCAGTTAATTATGAATAAAGGTAGGTTAGAAGCATTTAGCGATGGAGTTTTCGCGATTATAATTACCATTATGGTTTTAGAAATCAAAGTACCGGAAGGAGAAAATCTGATGACTCTAAAACCTTTAATTCCGAAGTTTATCAGCTATGTTTTGAGTTTCACATATGTGGGTATTTATTGGAATAACCACCATCATTTAATGCATGCTGTAAAAAAAATAAGCGGACAAATGATGTGGGCAAACCTTAATCTTTTATTCTGGCTATCGCTGTTTCCCGTTACTGCCGGCTGGATGGGTGAAAATCACTTTGCTTTATGGCCGGTTGTTGTTTATGGCATAGTTTTATTCTTAGCGGCACTGGCGTACCTTTTATTAGTTATTGTTATAAAGAAAACAGAAGGTGAACATTCTTTAATTGTACAGGCAATTGGCAATGACAGCAAAGGAAAAATCTCCCTGGTTTTTTATGTTCTGGGTGCCGGTTTAGCCTTTATTAGTCCCTGGGTTGGTGCAAGTATGTATGTTGTAGTTGCCTGTATTTGGTTTATTCCCGACAGAAGAATTGAACATGCAATTCATCAAACATTAGAAGAAAAAAATTAAGAATTACCGGCTTTTCAATATACTTATAAAAGTATCTCGCTGAATCATTTCTGCGCCTAAACTCATTAAATGATCGTTAGGTAACTGACAATCAATTAAATCAACATCCGTTTTACTTAAAAAAATCAGCGCAGCTTTCGAAGCGTTGCTCACATGGCTGAACATACTTTCTCCGCAAAAAACACGGTTAATTTTCAATCCATATAACCCGCCAACCAAATTACCGTTTAACCACACCTCTACGCTATGGGCGAAACCTTTTTTGTGCAGGTTGATATATGCATCCTGCATTTCCCTGGTAATCCAGGTCGAATCCTGACCTGTTCTGGGCGTTGTTGCACAATTTTTAATGACTTCTGAAAATGCCTGGTTAATCGTTATTTTAAAAACCCCGTCCTTAATAATTTTCTTCATGCTTTTGCTAATTTTTATCTTATCAGGATAAATTACGCAGCGCTGATGTGGCGAATACCAGAGAATTGGTTCGCCTTCACTAAACCATGGAAAAATACCATTTGAATAGGCTAAAAGCAATCTTTTTAAACTTAAATCGCCTCCTATGGCCAGCAAACCATCGTCTTCTGCCAGGGCAGGATTCGGAAAACTCAGGTCATCATCAGACAATTGAAAAAACATACGTAAAAGTAGCAAATGAAACAAAGATTAAACCACTGCGTTTTAATTAAGTCATACTATTAAAAGTTATCATTATGAGTTCGAAAGATAATTTCTATAAAGTAAAACATCTTTACAACAGAGCAGGTTTTGGTATATCCTATACAGATTTACACAAATTAAGCAGGAAAAATCTAAGCAAAGTTATTGATGGTTTGTTTAAGCAACCCAAAGAAGCAGATGATATTACACTGATTGATACAGTCGCTTCTAAACAACAGCTTCTAATGCAGGCAGGCTTATACGCGAAGAAAGACTTAACCGACGAGGAAAAAAAGCAACGCCAGGATATTATAAAAATGCAGAATGAAAAAAGCCGCGATTTGAATATTGCCTGGGTGGAGAAAATGATAAATACGCCGAATCCGCTGCGAGAGAAGATGACGCTTTTCTGGCATGGTCATTTTGCCTGCAGAAGCAACAATCCAATGTTTGCACAACAGCTTAATAATATTCAAAGAACAAATTGTTTAGGCAGTTTTAAAACCTTACTGGTTGAGGTTTCTAAATCGCCTGCCATGTTACAGTATTTAAATAACCAGCAAAACAGAAAAGGGAAACCTAATGAAAATTTTGCCCGGGAGCTGATGGAATTATTCACTTTAGGACGGGGAAATTATTCGGAGCAGGATATAAAAGAATCAGCACGTTCTTTTACAGGCTGGATGTACGACAAAGATGGTTCGTTTATTTTCAGACCGAATTTGCACGATACCGGTACAAAAACTTTTTTTGGAAAAATTGGAGACTTCGATGGCGAAAACATCATTGATATCATTTTAGATAAGCCTGAAACGGCTGAATTCATTTCTCGAAAGGTTTATAAGTTTTTTGTAAACGATACACCAAATGAAGCTCACGTAAAGGAATTAGCACTGGCATTTTTCAATTCGAAGTATGATATTTCTGAACTGATGAAGAAAATGTTTACCGCCGACTGGTTTTATGCGCCAGAAAATGTAGGTACTAAAATTAAATCGCCGGCTGAATTTTTGGTTGGATTAAGCCGTGAGTTTTACGTTACTTATAATAAACCGCAGGTTTTAATTCAGTTACAAAGCAGTTTGGGTCAATACTTATTTAATCCACCAAATGTAGCCGGTTGGCCGGGCGGACAAAGCTGGATAGATAGTTCTTCGTTAATGTTGCGCATGCGCATTCCATCTTTAGTTTTAAATGATGGCGAAATAGATTTCAGCGGTAAAGCCGACCCGGAAGATGAAGCCGTAATTGCACAGAGTAAAACGGCCACAGCGAACGCAAACATAAAAACGAAACCAAAATCTTTTGTTGATGCGAAGGCAGATTGGCAGAAGTTTTTAGACACGCTGCCAAAAGGAATAACACCGGTTGAACTTGCGGAATTTTTACTTCAACCAAAACTGACTGATAAAATAACAAAAATGATTAGCAACAATGCGGGCTTGAGAAATACCTCTGTAGAACTTGCAAGCATGCCCGAATATCAACTTTGTTAAAAGCCCTTAGTACCTAAAGTTAAAAGGCACGATATATAAACAACCATTAAATTTAAAAAAAATGGATAGAAGAAGTTTTTTAAGAAATACAGGTTTTGTAGCCGCAGGTTCACTTTTCGTTCCGGCATTTATGAAACCTTTGGAGGCAATGGCGCTCGATGAGTTGAACCTGTATAAAAATTTAGTTGTCGTACAGCTTTCCGGCGGTAATGATGGTCTAAATACGGTTATCCCTTATGGTAACGACATTTACTATCAAAAAAGAAAGGGTATCGCCATTAAACCGGAAGAAGTAATTAAGTTAACCGACATGCAGGGCTTGAATCCAAATATGGCAGCATTACAGGAAATTCACGACCAGGGTTGGATGACGATTATTAATGATGTGGGTTATCCAAATCCCGATCGATCGCACTTTCGCTCAATGGATATCTGGCAAACGGGAAGTGAAAGTAATCAGTTTCTATCTACCGGATGGATTGGCCGTTACCTGGATAGCAATTGCCAGACTTGCAAGTTTCCCTATACCGCTATCGAAGTAGATGATTCACTTTCGCTGGCCATGAAGGGGCAAACTAAAAAAGGTATCGCACTAAAAGATCCTGCAGCATTGTTTCGTAACACCAATGATCCTTTCTTTAAAGCGATGTTACAAAATGACAAAGAACATTTAGATGAAGATAATTTGGGTTATCTGTACAAAACAATGATCGAAACCTCTTCTTCTGCAAGTTATATTCAAAACACTTCTAAAGTTTATCAAAGTAAAGCCACTTACCCACAATCTGGTTTTGCAAATCAGTTGAAAACTGTTTCCAAATTCATTTCATCGGGATTAAAAACTAGGGTTTATTATGTGTCGTTGAGCGGTTTTGATACACATGTAAATCAAGTTCAGCAACAGGGAAATTTGCTTAAACAATACAGCGAAGGCATGGCCGCTTTCTTGAAAGATTTAAAAACAAACAATAAACTTGAAGATACTTTAGTGGTTACGTTTTCTGAGTTCGGGCGGAGGGTTGAACAAAATGCAAGTAATGGTACCGACCATGGAACAGCAAATAACATGTTTATCTTCGGAGGCCGGTTGAAGAAACAAGGTATTTTTAACGAAGCACCAAATTTAAGTGATTTAGATACCGGTGATTTGAAATATCAACTCGATTTCAGGCAGGTTTATGGAACTATTTTAGATAAATGGCTCGATGTAAACAATGCCGACATTTTGAATAAGAAGTTTAATACGTTGGATTTCATTTAAGGTTTAAAAGGTTTCCCGCAGATTTTCGCGGAAAAAATGTGCTTAATACCTTGGATTTTATTTCATGCCCTATAGGTTTCCCGCAGATTTTCGCGGAAGACAAATAGCGAGAATAAGTTAGTTTAGCAAATCTGCGGGAAATGAATAATCTTGCTATTTTCTTTTTAGCAGGTATTTTGTATAACTCGAATCCTTTCCGTTTTGAACTTCTCTTGCCTGAAAAATTTCATATCCATAATTTTTCATTTTATTTGCACAATCCAATAAAGAATTAAACCCTATCCTTTTCCCATTGTCATCTCTGATTAAGTTGTCGTCACTGTAATCAACTTTTTGTCCGTATTCAAGTCTTATTCCAATTTTATTACTAAAAGGCTGGGTGTCTTCAGAGATTTCAATGTAAGGCGAATTAATATCAGTTAATTTAACTTTGTTAACATTTTGAGCTTTTGCTCCGGAAAAAGCAAAGCAGGCAACAGCTGTAGCCAGGACAAATAATTTTTTCATAATAAGGTTTTCTTTTGTGTGTAATCTAAAATAAGAAAATATATGCTTTAAGCTTTTGCCTTATTTGTAACAAAATTGATTTCCTGCTATCTTAAAATAAAAGCAACAATGAATTTTTTAGGCAACATCATTTGGATTATTTTCGGTGGGATTTTCATTTTCTTTGAATACCTAATCGGTGGATTAATCCTTTGCCTAACCATTATCGGCATCCCATTTGGTATTCAATGCTTTAAATTCGCTGTTGTGGGCTTGGCACCATTTGGTGTTAAAATAACCGATACTTCATCGAACACAGGTTGTCTTTCTACAATTATGAACATCATCTGGATTTGTTGCGGAGGCATCTGGATAGCATTAACACACTTCTTTTTTGGTATTTTGCTTTGCCTGACAATTGTCGGGATTCCTTTCGGTCGCCAGCATTTTAAATTAATGAACCTGGCTTTTACACCATTCGGGAAGTCGATAACTTAACTAATCAGTCCGATTGTTTTTGAATGTTCAATAGCTTCATTGCTGTTATTAAAAAGGCAGGTATAAACATTATTAACTTCCACCTTTTTTAAAAGCATTTTTGTTTCGTTCGCTCTTTCCGGACGAATATTTCTAATGTAAATCGCTTCGATATTTTTTGGATATTTTTCTGCTATGGAAGTATAAATTTCCGGATCCTGCTGTGAGTTATCGCCAAAAAAAATAAATTTTTGATTTGGAAAAGCATCTAAAATCCGCATCACCCGGAGCAGTTTACCTTCGTGTCCTGTTTTACCGGTTTTAACCAAATCCTTCCATCTTTTTAAAGTGTTAAGCAAAAAAGCTCCATTTGGTAAATTATTAAATTTAAATGTTTCCAGCAGGTAATCATATAAGTTCCATTCGCTACTGCTTACATAGAAAAAGGGATTTGGTTGTTCTGCCTTTGTGTGTGCAAATGCAAGTTGCCGATAGTGTTTTGCGGCATCAGGAAAAGTTTTCCTCGTATGTGGGTTTTTAATAAAAAGCTCCCGTAATCGTCTTCCAATTGTTGCCGAATGTGAAATCATAACAGTATCATCCACATCAGATATAAAAGCATACTGGGTGATATGCGGAACATAAATTTCACCTTCGCCTGAATTTAAAATATTTCCATTTTCATCAATTGCCTCAACCATTACCGCATGCCAGCCTGCTGCTACCTCTTTTTCTGCCTCAAATTCAAACTTAAAGAAACCATCTGCTTCGGTTTTATTATATATGGTTTGCGTTGAAAACTGAAGCCTTATTTGCACAAAAGGATAAGGTTTGAGTACAAAAAGCTTGAACAGGTGAATGATGTTCACGAATAAATTGTTACTGTATATCTGGTTAGTTTTTGCTTTATGTTTAAAAACATGCCCATAAACCACTAAATTGTGTGTGTGGCCATAACCATGATATACTTTAACGCTAACCGATTTATTCATTATAATTAAAACAGAGTTTGTAATAAGTTGTTTTGATGTTACCAAAAGAGGTTAATCTGCCATGAAATTACTGTTCATTATTAACCCGGGTTCGGGTAGCCACAATATCAATCTGAAGGAAGTAATTTCTAATCATTTCGAGAAAAATCCAATTGAAACTGATCTTTTCGAATTACCTGATGATTGTTCTATTGATAAAATAAAACACGAAATAAGTCGCTCAAAAGCCGATAAAGTTATTGCCGTTGGTGGCGATGGAACGTTAAAATTGGTTGCCGAGTGCTTATTAAATTCGGAAACGCCAATCGGCATAATTCCAGCAGGTTCTGCAAATGGAATGGCAAAGGAATTGGGAATTCCAACGGATATCACGGAAGCATTAAATTTCCTGGAAACAGGAACGCCGAAGAAAATTCATGTGGTTAAAATTAACGATGAGATTTGCATCCACCTGGCCGATTTAGGTTTTAATGCCTACCTTGTAAATAAGTTCGATACCTTACCGGAACGTGGTATGTGGGGTTATGCGAAGGCAACCTGGCATGCCCTGTGGAACCATAAAAGAATGGATGTTGAACTGAAACTTAAGGATGAAACTGTAAAATCGAAAGCGGCAATGGTTGCAATAGCGAATGCAACGATGTACGGCACCGGCTTAAAGATAAATCCCGACGGAAAATTAGATGATGAATTGTTCGAAATCATTCTGGTGAAAGACTATTCTTATCTGGAGATTCTTAAAATCTGGATAACCAAACTGCCGTTTAATCCAAAGAAAATAGAAGTTTTTCAAACTTCAGAAGTGAAAATATACTCTAAGTACAAAGCACATTTCCAGGTAGATGGTGAGTATATCGGTAAGCTAAATAAGGTTGAGGCAACAATTATACCTGCAGCAATTTCGGTGATTGTTTAAAATAATCTTTTATGGATTTTGATGGTAAAGAACAACCTGAAAAATTCTGCAATAAAACATAGTTTAAACAGAATATCGAACCAGCTTTGGTTTAAGTTTAACAGTTCTGGCAATAAGGTTATAAAACCTATAGAAAATATCCAAACGATTAACCGAAAAGGGAATTGAATGTAGTAGGCAATGAAACCAAATTTTTTATTAAGCAATAATCCTATAGCAGAAACAAATAACAGTAAAAAAATTGGGATGGTGAGCACAACCCTTACCTGTGATAAAATCTGATTAGGGATTTCTTTCAGATGTGTGATGATTTCCCAGAAAGGTTTTGCTAAAAGACCGATACTAATAACATCTAAAAGCGCAAAAATTCGAATGGTTAACCGCATTATTTACAATATTTGGCAAGATAATCATCTGCTTTATCGCTTCCCAGATTTTTTACGAGATTAAAATCTTCGCAGGCACCTTGCTTATCGCCTTGTTTTATTTTTTTTAGTGCCGTTTTAAGTACACCATCCAGGTACTCATCATCAATTCCAAGCTGAGATTTTATGGCTAATATTTGTGCTTCCTGTCCGGGTTTTGCCTGTGCTTTATTTTTGTAAAAGTTAATTACCGCATTTGTTAATCCCTCTTCTGCCTGATAAGCTGCAATAGAAGCTTTAATTTCAGCATTGCTTTTGCCTTCACAATTGTAGCCGGATAATTTAAAATTCACCGGAACAACGACTGAAATTGTGGTATCGTAACCTGCCGGAACCTGCCATTTACCGCTACTCATTCTAACCAATCGAAGTGCTTCATCATCTAAATCGGAAATAATTCCCCTGGTAATTTTCGATGCGTAAACTTTCCCGGTTTGATCTAACTTAAAACTTACATTAACAGTTCCCTGAATACAATTTTGCTTCGAAAACTGAGGATAAATGGTATTGTTTTTAAGGAACGAAGCAAAACCAGATGGTCCGCTTTTAAACTGCACCTGCGCCATTGCCAGGCTGCTGAACAAAACAAAACCAAGAATTAATAACTTCTTCATCACCCTAATTTACTGAAAATAAGCTGAAAACCTACTTAGTTTAATAAAACGAATATTTTAGAATTAAGTTTGGATCAGGACAGTTTGCCAGGTATTTATCGCGCTCGCTGAATTTACAAACACCAGGATAATCACCTTTTAAATCTTTTATGTCTAAAACTAGCTGAAAATGAAGGTGTGGTGGCCAGTATCCGTTTTCTTCTTTTACGCCAAGTTCAGCAATCTTTTTCCCTGCACCTATAACCTTGCCCTCTTCCAAACCATTTAACGACGCCAAACTTAGATGGCCATAAAGTGCATAAAATTCAAAGCCCTCCATGTTGTAGGCAAGAATTATCGTTGCGCCATAATCGCCGAAGTTATTGTTGTTCGCGAAGCTATGAACTTTAGCATCGTAAAAATTATAAATTGATGTTTCGGCCGGACCCCAAACATCAACACCTAAATGTAAGCGGCGGGGTTCTTCGCCGGTATTGAAATGAGCACTTCTGGAATAAATCGTTCTATGCTCATTATAACCGCCAATACCATAACGGGCATCATTATCTGCCAGTTTCTGATTTACCCATGCAGAAAACAAATCCGTTTTATCCAGAATTTCATCTGTTAATTCGGTATTGGCTGAAGTAAAATCAAGCGGCAAAAGTTTATCAGAATTTTTGTTAAAATCGACTACTTTTTGAATAGATAAGGCATTGGCTTTAATAACCTCTTTGAAAGTTCTCATTAATTTCTGCGCTAAAACAGCGAAACTATTCTTCACTGTCTTCTTCTTTTTGCCTTGGTTCTTTAGCAATCTTTTCGAAAAGACTGTCCATACGTTCAACATATTCATTTGTATCATCTACAAAGAATGTGAGTTCGGGCACAACTCTTACCTGGTGACGTATTCTTCCACCCAATTTATACCTGATTTCGCCACTGTGGGCATTTACAGTATTAATGGAAAGCGTTGTGTTATTCGTATTAAAAAAGCTCAAATAAACTTTGGCAACGGCTAAATCCGGCGAAACCCGCACACGTGTTATAGTAACCAAAGTATTTGGCAAAAACGAACCGCCTTCGCGCTGAAAAACCTGTGCCAATTCTTCCTGTAGTACTCCTGCAAATTTCTGCTGACGTTTACTTTCCATAATATTTTTTCTTCGTTATTGCGAGGCAGGAAGCAATCCTAAAACGCTTAATTTTGAATAGCGATTGTTGTAAGATTGCTTCGTCCCTCGCAATGACGGTTGATTAATTAATATAACAAATTACTATCATAAGGATACCTCGCTGTGTGTGCAGCCTTTACCTTATCATATAATAGCGTTTTAAATTCTTCTATATTTTCTTTTTCTGTAGCCGAAATAAACAAAACCGGCACTTTGCCATGGCTCATCCAGCTTTTCTTAAAATCTTCGATGGTTAATTTTCCATCATCATCTTCGTCTTTAACTTCCGGCGAAACATAGGCATCAATTTTATTAAAAACTAAAATCATGTCTTTATCAATTGCACCGATATCTTTTAAGGTTTCGTTAACGATATGAATCTGATCCTCAAAATTCGGATGCGAAACATCGACAACATGAATCAGAAGATCTGCTTCACGAACTTCATCCAAAGTCGATTTAAAACATTCTACCAAATGGTGAGGTAACTTTCTGATAAATCCAACGGTATCGGACAGCAAGAAAGGCAGGTTTTCAATTACGACTTTACGAACCGTTGTGTCTAAAGTAGCGAAAAGCTTGTTTTCTGCAAACACTTCCGATTTCGAAAGCATGTTCATAATAGTCGATTTCCCGACATTGGTATAACCAACAAGGGCAACACGAATAAGCTGACCGCGATTTTTGCGCTGCGTTTCATTTTGCTTATCTATATTCCTTAAACGCTCTTTTAACAAAGAGATTTTATTCAGAATAATTCGCCTGTCACTTTCAATCTGCGTTTCACCAGGTCCACGCATACCAATACCACCCTTCTGGCGCTCTAAGTGCGTCCACATACCGGTTAGCCGTGGCAAAACGTATTGTAACTGGGCTAATTCTACCTGTGTTTTCGCTTGTGCAGTTTGTGCCCTGCTAGCAAAAATATCCAGAATTAAATTACTTCTGTCTAAAACCTTAACGCCTAATTCTCTATCTATATTTCGCAGTTGCGATGGCGATAATTCATCATCGAAAACCACTGTATCAATCTCTTCCGATTTTACATACGCTTTTATTTCTTCAAGCTTTCCGGTACCCACAAAAGTTGCACGCTCTGGTTTTAACATCTTTTGGGTGAAGTTTTTTTCTACCATACCACCGGCTGTTTCAACCAAAAAGGCCAACTCATCTAAATATTCTTTTGTTTGCTCCTCTTTCTCGCCAGGCGTTATTACGCCGACCAAAATGGCTCGCTCCTGCTTGATAGCAGTATCATAAAATTTTTGTTTTCCCATGTAATTAGAACAAAGATACGAAATTTGCAAACGTGTAAATCCATATACAAACCATGAAGGTGTAATAAAAGTTTTTTGCTTTGGTCAGTTATACCCTTTAGGTGTCGGAAGAATTGAAATCATTAATGCATTAAGAAAATTAAGGCTTTTCCGGTATATATCTAATAGGGAAAAATGCCAAAAGCATATTTATCTTAATAGTCTTAACCTCTAAATGGTTTAATAATTTTAAGCATATAAATTGATTTTATTTATTAAGCTTCGTTATAAAACACATCCGACGCTGCGCTTTAGATAGAGGCTCCGGACCTGCACATTTTTCAACATCGTAAGATGCGATAATACAAAACCCGCTTGTTACAAATGAGCGTGAGCTATAAGTTAAATTCAGTGCCTTCTGTGTTTCCGTGGAAAACCAAAAAACTAAATCTGCCCTACAAATTCTTTAATCGCAGCACCAGGATTGTCGGTTTTCATAAAATTCTCGCCAATTAAAAATCCATTAAATCCAGCCGTTCTTAATTCTCTAATTGTTTGCGGATTACTAATTGCACTCTCCGAAATTTTCAAAAACTCATCAGGGATTCTGTTTACCAAATCGAATGATGTTTGAATATTAACCGTAAAATCGCCAAGATTCCTGTTATTAACACCAATAGCGTCTAAATCCGGGCAAATGCTTCTTTCCAACTCTTCAAGATTATGCACTTCAAGCAGCACATTTAAACCAAGGTTTTGGGCAAACTTTCCGAAATCGCTTACTTGCTGCGGCGTCAAAATCGAGGCAATCAGCAGAATAATATCCGCTCCCCAGGCTTTCGCTTCCAAAATCTGGTATTCATCAATCATGAAATCTTTTCTCAAAACCGGGATATTGTTTGCCGCCCTTGCAGCCAGGATATCGTCGGTTTTACCGCCAAAAAAATCTACGTCGGTTAAAACAGAAAGTGCAGAAGCACCCGCATTATTATAGGCTTGTGTAACCTCAGCTACATCTGCAGTGCCGTTAATTAATCCCTTCGAAGGTGAACGACGCTTAAATTCAGCAATAATTCCGCTTCGGTCTTCAGCCAGCAAAAATTCTTTAAAAGAATAAGTATTTCTGTTAAAATGGATGGATTGCTCCAAATCCTTAACAGAAACCAATGCTTTTGCGTTGGCAACTTCCTGCTGCTTGCGTAATACGATTTTATCTAAAATATTCATTTACTTTTCTATTAAGTCGTTATTGCGAGCTGGCTTTTTCAGTCAACGAAGCAATATTTTCTATAAAATTGATTGCTTCGTGCCCTCGCAATGGCGGATATACTTGCAATGACGAGTTTTCTTTAAGATGTCAACCAGTTCTCCATCATTTGTTTACCAAATTCCGTTAATACACTTTCCGGGTGGAATTGCACTCCACGAACGTCGAGTGTTTCATGCCTTAATGCCATAATTTCGTTTTTATGATCCCTGGCCGTAATTTTTAAGCAGGATGGAAAATTCTCTTTGCTAACTACCCAGCTATGGTAACGACCAACATTGATGGTTTGCGGGCATTCCCAAAACAAAAATTCATCGCCGTCTACAACCGTTACCGGCGTTGCAATGCCATGCATTGGCCGGCCAAGATTTAAAAGTGTTCCGCCGAAAACCTCCGCAATTGCCTGCTGACCTAAACAAACGCCGAAAATACTTTTTGTAGGCGCATAAGTTTTAATTACATCAAGCAATAATCCGGCTTCTTCCGGAATTCCTGGTCCGGGAGAAAGTAAAATTTTATCGTACTGTTCTACGTCGGCAAGTTCAAATTTGTCATTTCTCCATACTTCGGCTTCGTAACCAACTTCATTAATTAAATGAACCAGGTTATACGTAAAACTGTCGTAATTATCGATTACCAGAACCGTCTTTTTATTATCACTCATTGTAATTCGTAAATTAAAAATCTTAAATATTTTGTGCCATTTCAATCGCCTTGCGTAAAGCTGCAATCTTATTGTTTACTTCCTGCATTTCTGTTTCAGGCACAGAATCGGCAACAATTCCGGCACCGGCACGGTAATGCAGTTCATTGTTTTTACTCATAAAAGTTCTAATCATTATGGCATGATTAAAGTCTTCGTTAAAGCCCATAAAACCAATTGCACCGGCGTAAAAATTGCGCCCCAGCTGCTCATTTTCATCAATCAGCTGCATAGCTTTATATTTCGGTGCGCCACTTAAAGTTCCTGCCGGATACGTATCTGCAACAACTTTAAAAGCACTGACATCATCCTGTAAATGGCCGCTAACTTTGCTTACCAAATGAATTAAGTGTGAATAATATTGAACTTCTTTAAAAGATTTAACTTCTACCCGGTTGCAATGCCTGCTTAAATCGTTTCTGGCCAAATCAACAAGCATTACATGTTCGGCGCTCTCTTTCGGGTCTTGTTCTAATTTTTTTGCCTGTTCTGCATCTTCGATATCGTTTCCACTACGTTTAAAAGTACCCGCTATAGGAAAAATATTGGCTGTATTGTTTTTAATGGTAATCTGTGCTTCGGGTGATGAACCAAAAAGTTTAAAATTCCCATAATCAAAATAGAACAGGTACGGTGAAGGATTTATTGAGCGCAGGCAGCGGTAAACATTAAATTCATCCCCTGTAAAAGCTTGTTTAAAGGCCCTGGAAGGTACAATCTGGAAAACATCGCCGCGGTAAATGTGTTTTTGAAGTTTTTCTACCAGCTGAATAAATCCTTCATCAGTTAAATTAGAAGATTCTTCGCCTTTAATTTGAAATTTGTATTCCGGGTAGTTTTTATTCTGAATCAGGTATTCCATTTTCTCCAAACCAACCTCTTCTTCACCTTCAAAAGCATTTCTGAATAAGGTTATTTCATTCTTGAAATGGTCGATTGCGATGATGTAGCGATACAAATGATATTGCATTTCAGGGATTTCTTCTCCTTCCGGCGTTTCAGATGTAAACTTAATATCTTCGAAATGCTGAACGGCATTCCAGGTGAAATAGCCAAACAAGCCACTTGTTATAAACTTGATTTCGGGAATTTCGGTTTCTTTAAATTTATCTTTAAAGGCAGAAATCTGTTCGGTTAAGTTTTCACTCTCGGTTATTTCAACCGAACCATCAGGAAAATAACTTTCCAGTCTGGTACCTTTTAAAATGATGCCTGCAACCGGATCGGCGCATACAAAGCTCATTGAATTTTCACGACTATGGTAATCAGAACTTTCCAATAAAATACTGTTCGGGTATACATCGCGCAAGCGTAGGTAAATGCTTACCGGTGTAGTGGTATCAGCAAGCAATTTTTTATAGGTGGTATTAATTTTAAACATTTCTTTCTCTGTAGTCATCATTACATCGTACCTCGCAATGACGTGAATTTATTAATAAATAAAAAGCCCGGCGTGTGGTTCTACGCCGGGCTTTAATGGTTCTTTAAGGTTTAGGTTGATAAAAAATATTTCCTCATACGCAGCCGGCGCAATTCTGTTTTGAATTACCTTGCCAAAGCCATGTATGTATATTGTTGATCATGAGCGACAAAAATATAAAGAATTTTGAAAAACGGAAATATTAATAAAAATAGTTTTAAAAATTTTAACCGCAAAGTCCGCTAAACTGGAATTCTAAAACCATTTAACCACCGAGCACACGGAGAAAAGGCACAAGCACATGAGTTTATATATTTTCCATGCCCTCTGTGAGATCTTTGTGTGCTCTATGGTAAAAACCTTTGCTCAACTTTGCGAAAAAACTTTATGCGCTTTGCGGTTAAATCCCTTTAAGATATTCCAAAGAAACTTCTACCCGGAACATCTTTAACCATTAATAAAATGGCGACGATAATCAGAATTAATGCCAATCCAAAAAACACTGATATCGTACGGTGCTTTGCAACCGCTTCAACTGCCTTTTTCGATTTTGAATTCCCAACTGTAATTAAAATAATGGCCAAAATCATCATGCTGATGTGTTCCATTTTCCAATAACGACCAACAGCGTTGCTGCTATCTGCTTTGTACCAATCGCCAATAAAATATAAAGCCAAACCAATCAATAGTTGAATGTGCGCACTGATTAAAGTAAACACATTTAGTTTTCTATCGCCTTCAGTATAACTTTTATTGCCTAACCAGCCAGTCAAGGCCTTAATAACTGCAATAAGCAATAAAATAAAAACGATATAACGCCATCCGGAATGAGCACTTTTTAAAATTTGATACATAGTGATAATGTTTTGTACACCAAAAGTAATGATTAATTGTAAAAAAGAGGTTAACAAGCAATTTCGACTGTAATTTATATTAGTTTTAAACAAAATAAACCCCTAAAACATATTATGAAGAAAATTTTACTCGCCTTTGCGCTGGTATTTTCCTCTACGATTTTGTTTGCACAGCAAAATACCTATCCAGTTAACGGTTCTTACGACACAAGGCCGGGTATGTTTGCATTCATTAATGCAACAATTGTAGTAAATGCCAATCAAACTTTAACAAATGCAACATTATTAGTAAAAGGCTCTACTATCCAGGCCGTTGGCTCCGGATTGGCCGTTCCAAAAGGCTATGTTGTTGTAGATTTAAAAGGGAAATTCGTTTACCCTGCTCTCGTTGATGCTTTTACAAGTTATGGCGTTCCTGAAGCAACTGTTCAGGCACGTGGTTTCGGTGGAGGTGGTGGTCAGCGCCAGTCTATTTTTGTTTCTACTAAAAAAGGCGCTTATGGCTGGAATGAATCCATCAGACCAGAAACTTATGTGAAGAATATCTTCACTGTCGACAGTAAAAAAGCGGATGAGTTACGTAAAGCCGGTTTCGGAAGTGTGAATACGATTAGTCGTGATGGTATTGCACGTGGCGTTTCGGCAGCTGTAACTTTAAACGAGGGTTCTGATAATAATGTCTTTTTAAAAGACCAAACCGCAGCCAACTATTCATTTAATAAAGGCACATCATCAAACGATTACCCGACGTCTTTAATGGGTTCAATCGCTCTGTTACGCCAAACCTATTACGATTCGCAATGGTATGGCAAACAAAAAGAGGAGTATAATATCTCTTTAGAGGAGTTTGGAAAACAACAAGCGATGCCTCAGATTTTTGAAGTTGACGGCTGGGCAAATGTACTTCGTGCAGATAAACTTGGAAAAGAGTTTGGCAAACAATACATCATCAAATCCACAGGCGATGAGTATCAACGCATTAATGAGGTAAAGGCAACAGGCGCAAGCTTGATTATTCCCTTGTCTTTCCCTAAAGCTTACGATGTTGAAGATCCTGCGGAAGCAAGAAACATTACATTAGCACAAATGAAAGCCTGGGAACTGGCACCAACAAACCCTGCAGCGCTTGAAAAAGCAGGCGTTAAATTTGCCTTAACGGCTTTTGGTCTAGAAAATATCCGCGATTTCTGGGCGAATATCCGCACTGCGATTGATAACGGATTAACCGAAAAACAAGCTTTACAATCAATTACTGAGGTTCCGGCTTCACTTTTAGGCATCAGTGATAAAGTTGGCTCACTGGAAAAAGGTAAAGTGGCTAATTTCCTAATCTCTTCGGATAATTTATTCAAAAAGGAAAATATCATTTTCGAAAACTGGGTGCAGGGTAAACGCTACATCGTCAATAAAATGGATGTTTCTGATGTTCGTGGAAATTACAACCTGAATGTTGATGGAATTAGCGGAGGCCTACTGTTGAAAATTACCGGAACTGCTGGCGGCTCAACTGCTGCCATCGAAAGAAGTGGTGTGGATAGTGTTAAAACAACAGCAACATTTGCCAGAAACGGCGATTGGGTAAGCATTAATTTTAACCTGAAGAAGAATCCTAAAGGCGATGTTCGTTTAAGCGGTTACTTAACTTCTGCAAGTCCTTTAACTTTTAAAGGTGAAGTAGCGCTGCCCGACGGAACTTTTGGCAAATTTACGGCAACTTATAAAGAAGCCGCCCGTGAAATGCCAAAACGTGAGGAGCCAAAACCTGCCTTAGCAGTTGGTACATTGCTTTATCCGTTTGGTGCTTTTGGTAATACAGAAATACCTAAACAAGAAAGTGTTTTAATTAAAAACGCAACCGTTTGGACGAATGAAAAAGAAGGTGTTCTTCAAAATGCCGATGTGCTGCTAGAAAACGGAAAAATCAAAGCTGTTGGTAAAAACTTATCTGCTGGAAGCGCAAAAGTAATTGATGGTACAGGCAAACATGTAACTGCAGGTATTATCGATGAACACTCGCACATTGCCGGTAGTGGTGGTATTAACGAAGGCGCACAATCTGTTTCGGCAGAAGTTCGCATCGCTGATATTATTAACTCGGAAGATGTAAACATTTATCGCCAGTTGGCTGGAGGTGTTACAACTTCTCATATCTTACACGGTTCTGCAAACCCAATTGGTGGTCAATCTCAGTTAATTAAATTACGTTGGGGTAAAGCACCGGAAGAATTAAAATTCGCAGGTGCAGATGGTTTCATCAAGTTTGCCTTAGGCGAAAATGTTAAGCAAAGTAACTTCGGTACTGGTGCCCGTTTCCCGGTAACACGTATGGGTGTTGAACAAACTTTTGTTGACGAATTTACCCGTGCTAAAGAATACGAAAAAGCAATGAAGGTAAAGGGCAACAGTGTTCGCAGAGATTTGGAATTAGATGCAATTGTTGAAATTTTAAACAATAAACGCTTTATTACCTGCCACTCTTATGTTCAGAGTGAAATTAATATGCTGATCCATGTTGCAGATAGCTTAGGTTTCAAAATCAATACTTTCACCCATATTTTAGAAGGTTATAAAGTAGCCGATAAAATGAAAGCGCATGGTATTGCCGGTTCTACTTTCTCAGATTGGTGGGCTTACAAAAACGAGGTTGCTGAAGCAATTCCTTATAACGGAAAAATTATGCACAACGTGGGCGTTACAACTGCTTTCAACTCGGATGATGCTGAAATGGCCCGCCACTTAAATCAGGAGGCTGGTAAATCGGTCCTTTATGGTGGTGTTCCTGAAGAAGATGCCTTGAAATTTGTAACCCTTAACCCTGCTAGAATGCTTCACATCGATGATAAAGTTGGGAGTTTAAAACCCGGTAAAGATGCAGATGTTGTAGTTTGGTCTGCAAACCCATTATCCATCTACGCAAAAGCAGAAAAAACTTTTGTTGACGGAATTGCTTATTGGGATATTGATAAAGATGCTCAGACAATCAAAACACAACAGGCAGAAAAGGCTCGTTTAATTCAGAAGATGTTGGATAGCAAAAGCACTGGCGTTCGTACTCAACGTCCGTTTGGCAATGCACCACGCCTTTACAATTGCGAAACTTTAGAAGATTATTCAGCAGAATTAAATGAAAAAGAACATGCGCACTAACCTAAAATATTTATTAAGCCTGGCTTTATCGGCATCGGGCCTGATGTGCTTTGCACAAGCCAATATATCACCCGCTAAAAAGCAAACAAAAACCATTGCCATCACAGGCGCAACAGTTCATGTAGGCAACGGAACGGTTATTGAAAATGGAACCATTCTTTTCAGTAATGGAAAAATTGTATCAGTTACAGCAGGCGGACAAGTTCCCCAGGGTGATGTCGTACGCATTAATGCTTCGGGCAAACATATTTATCCGGGTATGATTGCAGCGACAACAAACCTAGGTTTGGCTGAAACAGAATCGATAAAGGCAACTTTAGATTATCAGGAAATCGGTGATTATAATTCACACATCCGTTCTATCGTAGCTTATAATACAGATTCGAAAGTTCCGGCAACTTTACGTAGCAATGGAATTTTAATGGCACAACCAACGCCACAGGGCGGAACGGTTTCCGGAAGTTCGTCAGTTGTTCAGTTAGATGCCTGGAACTGGGAAGATGCTGCAATTAAAACCGATGACGCCATGCACATGACCTGGCCTGTAACGCCTCGTTTCAGAGGAGGGTTCGGCGGTTTTGGCAGACCTGCAGTTTCACCCGAAATGTTAAATGAACGTACCCAAGCGGCGATTAGTCAGTTAACTTCTTTCTTCGCAGAAGCGAAGGCGTATTCAGAAATGGGTAAACCTGAAGTAATCAATACTCGTTTCGAGGCGATGAAAAAGGTGTTTTCAGGTGCTGAAAAATTATTCATCGCGGCAGAAAGTCAGAAAGACATCGTTGCATCGGTTAACTTTGCAAAAAAGTTCGGCATTACGCCTGTTATCACAAGTGGAGATGAAGCTTATTTAATTATCGATTTCCTTAAAGACAACAATATTTCAGTTGTGGTAAAACAACCTCATGCTTTACCAAATAACAATGATGATGATGTGAATATGCCCTATAAAAATGCTGCAATTCTGGCAAATGCGGGATTAAATGTGGTATTGAGTATCGATGGTTACTGGCAGCAACGTAACCTGCCATTTATGGCCGGAACGGTTACAGCCTGGGGCCTGGATAAGGAAAAGGCATTATCAACCATTACACTCAACGCAGCAAAAGTTATGGGTGTAGATAAAACGACAGGCAGTATTGAGGCTGGAAAAGACGCCACTTTATTTATCTCTGCAGGAGATGCCCTGGATATGAGAACAAATAAAGTTGAACAGGCTTTTATTCAGGGAAGAGACATTAACCTGGATAACCTGCATAAACAGCTTGATAAAAAATTCAGCGATAAATATACTGCTGATAAAAAGTAGATTAATTCAGTTTAGATTTTTAAAGCCTCCGCCGATTAATTTCGGCGGAGGTTTTTTATTTTAACATGCACCCCAAAAACCAACAATTTAACAACCATTTCTTAATCTAAAATCGAACTTCAGTTAACACAGTAACATCAACTTTGCACCATAAAAAATCAGAAACTAATTATGGTCAAAAATTTACTATTTGCAGTATTATTGCTGTGTTTTTGTGTTTCAAATTCATTAAAAGCGCAAACTACGCAAGCATCCATTTCAGGTATTGTTACCGATGAACAAAAGAAGCCGGTTCCAGGTGCTTCTGTCCAGGTTAAAAACAACTCAACGGGTTTTACCACAAGAACATCAACCAATGCACAAGGAGAATATACCTTTAAAGAACTTCCTTTAGGCGGGCCTTACACGGTAAAAGCCATATATATTGGTTATGCCGAGCAAAACAGAACTGGTTTTATGCTAAATCAGGGTGATGCTGTAATGGTGGCCATCAACATGCAGGAATCATCGCAAAATCTTGGCGATGTGGAAATCAACGGGTCTTCATTAAGGAATAAAGTTCAACAATTTGGTGCATCAACTGAGATTTCATCTAAAACAATGAATTTACTACCTGTTAACGGACGTAACTTTTCCAGTTTAACAGATTTATCCCCTTTATCGGGTCCTGGTGGTATTTCTGGTCAGTTAGGCTCATCTACTAATTTTACCATAGATGGTATGACGGCAAAAAATCCTACATCAGCCGGTAGTACAACCAGCCGAAGTGGTGCTCCATATTCCATCTCGATAGAAAGTGTACGAGAGTTTAAAGTTGTTACCAACCAATACGATGTTAGCTTGGGTCGCTCAGGTGGTGGAACCATTAGTGCGGTAACCAAATCTGGTACAAATGAAATTACAGGAAGTGCATTTGCTTACAACCGTGCCGATTTTTTAGCTAGCAAGTATGATATTAGAGGAAACGCAAGAGTTAATGATTTTTCTACTTACCAATACGGTTTTAGCTTAGGTGGCCCAATTATTAAAGATAAATTACATTATTTTGCAGCCTGGGATCATCAAAGAGATTCTCGCCCATTAATTATTGCCGATATTAATTCGCCTGCTGATGTGGCCCGTTTTAATATTACAAATGCAACATTAAATGATTTTTTAGCTGTTGCAAGAAACAAATACGGAGTTGCCAACACACAACAGTTTGGTTCTTTCGCTAAAAAAAGAGGTACAGATGCTGGATTTCTGCGTTTAGACTGGCAAATTAATGATAAGAACTTATTAACCATTAGAGATAATTATACCAACGATAGAAACCCATTAGGTTTAGCCGATAACACAGCGATAAACTTCTATGAAAGTTATGGTAACGATAAAAACGTTGATAACAGCTTGTTAGCCACATTACGCTCTACGATTAGCAGCAAAGTTACTAATGAGTTAAAAGTGCAGCATTTGTACACTTACCAAGCCAGCACTCAAAACGACGAATTAGGTTTTGCCATCCCGAGAGCAGTTGTTTCTAACTTAGAGTCTACTTCGCCAACGGGCGGTCTGTTAGCTACTTCAGTTCAAATTGGCGGACATCGTTTTGGACAAGAGGGTTTTACCAATAACGTTTTCCAGTTGGTAGATAATTTATATTATAATACAGACAAAATCAAATATACATTTGGTATAGATGTTATGTACACCCATGCCAAATCATTGTATGGTAGCGAGGTGAACGGACGCTTTACATTTAACAGATCTGGTACTGCTGCAGCAGGAAATCAGCAAACCTCCTTACAAAATTTTAATAACCTAATACCGATAAGCTATTACAGAGAAGTACCTTTAGTTGCCGACCCAAGTGTTATCGGTAGATTATGGAATACTGCTATTTATGGCCAAATGCAAACTAAATTAGGTAAAGGTTTAGATTTTACAGGTGGTTTACGTTTAGATTATAGCAAATACCCAACATCGCCGCTTAATCAACAACTATTTGATGCCATTGGTGTAAGAACAGATCATGAATTAAAGCAATTTTTAATTCAACCTCGTATCCAGTTCAACTGGGATGTTAACGAAAACCATACCGATTATGTTCGTTTAGGAGC
This sequence comes from Pedobacter rhodius, assembly GCF_027213645.1. Taxonomy (GTDB): domain Bacteria; phylum Bacteroidota; class Bacteroidia; order Sphingobacteriales; family Sphingobacteriaceae; genus Pedobacter; species Pedobacter rhodius. The sequence goes on from NZ_JAPWGL010000003.1 coordinate 120,209, forward strand.
CGGGATTTTCGGTTCAGATGTGAACAATTACGTAACCATTAACAACTTAACATTTGATGGTAAACACTTAGCGACAGTTGATGTTACCGGTACAGGCGTACCAACGCCGAACTTTGCTGGTTATAGAAACGGAACCGTTTCAGCACCAACTTTACCAGCTTTGCAAATTCCTACCATAAATACCTATGCTGATGATGCGAAAGTACCAGTAGTTTATAAAGCCAACTTATCATATAACAAATTAATAAATGATAAAATACGAATAGGTATTACGGGTTATGCAACTTTAGCACGCCATAACTATATGTATGTGGATAGAAATATGGTGGCGAATCCTTTCTTTACATTATCAAATGAAGGAAACAGGGGTGTATTTGTGCCAGCAAACACAATTAATACGGGGAACGGAAATACAGATTGGAAACTTGGCCGTTTAACTAATGCGTTTGGTAGAGTATTAGAATTAAACAGCAAAGGCAAAGTAAATCAATTTGCTATAGTTGTAGATGGTACGTGGAAATACTTTAAAGATGGAGAAATTACGGCAAGCTTTACCTGGAATGATTCAAAAGATAACACATCTTACAACGGTAACGTTGCCAACTCAGCTACACTATCATTACCTGTTGTAGATGACCCAAGAAATTTAAGCAACATGACTTATTCCAACGGCCAATTCAGAAATAAAGTAGTAGTTTATGGAACATTGCCATCATTTTATGGCATTAAAGCCGGTATTCGTTATTCAGGTATTGGTGGTACCAGATATAGTTTATTATCTGGGGGCAACACCAACGGCGATTTTGTAGCAACAAACGATTTGGCTTACATCTTTAGTACAACAAATACAAATGTACCGGCAGCGCTTAGAACTGCTTTACAAACCTTATTGGCCAATGGCGATGCAAGCCAAAGTTTAAAAGATTATATTACCAAATATGAAGGTACTTTTGCACAACGTAATGGTGGTATAAATGGCTTTTATGGTACAGTTGATTTAAGATTAGCTTATCAGTTTAATTTTGGACCACGTAAAAAACAAAGCTTAGAAATTTCTGGTGACTTGTTTAACGTAGCAAACTTATTTAAGAAAACCTGGGGCACATCAGAAACTTTAGGTACACAAGCACTTTATGCGGTTACTGGTTTTGATGCCGCAAGCTCTAATTACAATTACCGTTTAAACAATACAGGAATTGTAACGCCAACGGGTAACCCTTGGCAGGCACAAATTGGGTTGAGATACGGATTTTAACATCGAAAGGTACATCTGTATCTTTCTGTAAAGTCATAAAAAAAGGGAATGGATTTTTATCCGTTCCCTTTTTTTATGTTTGCATTAACAAACAATAAAACTTAATGGGATTATTATTAGACTACCTGAAAAACCACAAGTGGATTGTGGCTTTAGCTTTATTGCTGGCAGGTGTAAATATTGGCTTTTCTTTAATGGATCCTTATTTTACGGGAAGGATTTTAGATTTATACATCAATAAAAGAGCATCTTTCACGAGCAAAAGTGCTTACATCTGGGGGGCGCTTGGCTTCATCGGATTGGCTATCGGGGCCGCAATGGTTTCCCGCATTGCAAAAAATTTTCAGGATTATTTTACCAGCGTTATCGTACAAAAAGTTGGTGCAAAAATGTATGCCGACGGTTTGCAACATTCGCTAAAATTACCTTACCAGGTTTTCGAAGATCAGCGAAGCGGAGAAACGTTAGGTGTTTTACAAAAAGTGAGATTGGATTCTGAGAAATTTATAACGTCATTTATCAGTGTGCTTTTCGTAAGCTTAATCGGGATGGTTTTCGTAATCGTTTATTCGGTTTCCATAAGTTATAAAGTAACCTTGGTTTATTTCGCCGCGATTCCGATTATCAGTTTTGTGAGCTGGTTTTTGAGTCGTAAAATCAAAACCATTCAGCGCTCTATCGTGGGCGAAACAACAGCACTTGCAGGTTCTACAACGGAATCTTTAAGAAATATCGAGCTGGTCAAAAGTTTAGGTTTAGCCGACCAGGAAATTGAAAGATTGAACAAAACCACTTACAAAATTTTAGGATTAGAACTTAAAAAAGTGAAATACGTAAGAAGTATGAGTTTTGTTCAGGGCACAACCGTTAACTTGGTAAGGAGCTCTATGATTGTGGTGCTATTACTTTTAATTTTCGATAATACCATTTCTCCCGGACAATATTTTTCATTTTTGTTCTACTCATTTTTCCTTTTCGGACCATTACAGGAACTAGGAAATGTAATATTAGCCTGGCGTGAAGCCGAAGTTTCTCTAGGCAACTTCAAAAAGATTTTAAGTACACCCGTTGATAAGAAGCCTGTTAACCCGATATCGATTAAAAAAATTAAAGAACTTGCTTTTAAAAACGTTAGTTTTAAACACCTGACTGCAAATAGAAATGCTTTAGAAAATATTTCGTTTAATACCCATAACGGGCAAACCATTGCATTCGTTGGTCCGTCGGGTTCAGGAAAATCGACATTGGTTAAACTTTTAGTCGGTTTATATCCGGCAAAAGATGGCGAGATTTTATACAACGGTAATCCAAGTAACGACATTGATTTAGATGCTTTGCGGGAAAAAATAGGTTTTGTAACACAAGATACGCAGCTATTTTCAGGTACAATCAGAGAGAATTTATTATTTGTAAACCCTACAGCAACGGATGAGGAATGTTATAAAGTTTTACATCAGGCCGCTTGTCAAACGCTGTTGGCCAGGGCAGACAAAGGATTGGATTCGTTAATTGGTGAAGGTGGTGTAAAAGTTTCTGGCGGCGAAAAACAACGTTTGTCAATCGCGAGAGCATTATTGCGTCAACCGGATATTTTAGTTTTCGATGAGGCAACCTCTTCATTGGATTCTATAACGGAAGAGGAAATTACTAAAACCATAAGGTCGGTTTCCGATCTAACGGATCACATGACTATTTTAATAGCGCACCGTTTGTCAACCATTAAGCATGCCGATGTAATTTACGTTTTAGAAAAGGGACATATTATTGAGCAGGGCACACATGAAAGCTTAATTGCACAAAATGGTTTATACCAGGCCATGTGGCGACAACAAATTGGCGAAAGAATTGTTGAAGCTTAATAAATTTTCATTTTATGGTTTTAGCACAAATAGAAAGTAACGAATTCGCCATTATTATTATACTAGCAGCCATTCTTTGGCTGGCACTTATTTTAACGGCATTGTACCACATCTCCAGAAACAGGCAAATGGGTTTTAGTGTGAAGGCACTGTGGTTTATCATTATTCTTTTTGCCCCGTTTTTAGGTTCAATTATATACCTTATCTGGGGAAAGAATAAACATTTTTAAATACGAGGATTACTAAAAATACGTCCCCGGAATACGATAATTTACGCGGAGCGATACTGGGCTTTTTTATTCAGCCCAAGTTAAAATTACAAAATCTGCGAAAATCTTGGTCATCTGCGGGAGCCATCAGCCGAAAAAAATGCAATTTAGCTTGCGCTGGTTTTTATCAGTGCAAACCAAAGCTGCGATTTCAACACTTTTAAAAAAACTAAGATTTAGTCGTTTGCTCATTGATGTCCTGAAGGCTTAACCTGGTTAAAGATTTTGTTTTCAGCCAGGTAAAAAAGGCAATTCCAATGGTCATGCTACCGCCAAATACTACCGCGGGAACAGTTCTCATTAATTTGGCTGTTAAACCAGATTCAAATGCACCGATCTCATTTGATGAACCTATAAACATACTGTTCACCGCCGATACCCGCCCCCGCATTTCATCGGGCGTAAGCAACTGCATAATTGTAGAGCGAATTATTACACTCACGCTATCAAAAGAACCTTCTAAGAATAGGAAAAATAGCGTTAAGTAAAAACTTTTTGAAAGACCATAACAGATAATACTCAATCCAAAACCTGTAACTGCTATCAGCAGGTTTCGCCAGGGCTTATTCATTGGGGAAAAGCGCGTCATTGCCAACATGGTAATTACCGAACCTGCCGATGCTGCCGCTCGCATAAAACCAAGTCCCTCCGGGCCAACCTTTAAAATATCATTTGCAAATACCGGTAATAAAGCAACCGCACCACCAAAAAACACAGAAAATAAATCTAAGCTCATGGCCCAAACCATCATCTTGGTTTTAAATACGAAATGTACACCTTCTCTTAAACTTTTTATAATCCCCTCTTTCGGAATAAATGAAGGCGGATGAATATCCAAAAAGAAAATACAAACCAGTGCAATAAAAATGAAGGTTATAATCACAATATATGTAATGGTAATGCCCAGAAACCCATAAACTAAACCACCTGCTGCCGGACCTAAGATAGACGCCATTTGCCAGCTTGAACTGCTCCAGGTGCTGGCATTCGGATAAAGTTCTTTTGGTAAAATCTGAGCCATCAGGGAAAATGTTGCCGGCCCGAAGAAACCTCTGGCTAAACCAATTCCAAAAACCATAGAATACATAATCGGCACAATATAACCTACGGGAATATATTTATGCATGTAACTGGTCGTTACCGTAAGCATAATTAAGGAACATATAAAAACACCCGAAAATATCTTTAAAAGTAAAGCCCTCTTTTCGCTCTTATCTGCAATATACCCCCCATATAAAGCTATCGTAATGGCAGGAATGGCTTCGCATAAACCTATTAGACCCAAGGCAAGCGGATCTTTTGTTAAATGGTAAATATAAATACCAAGTACCACAGCCTGCATTTGATAGGCAAACGTGAAGAAAAAACGCATACCTAAATAAGAACGAAATTCTTTATAACGTAAAGCCGCGTAAGGATCGGGTTTCACAACAATGGGATTGGGGTCTGAATCTGCCAATGGAATAAATTTAATACTGCAAAACTAAGCTTTGTAAAATGAAATAATTGAAATGCGTTAGAATTCTATAAAATCGTTACTGCAAAATGATATTACCCAGAATTCCAAGCCATGGTTCATATACTAACCATAGGTTTCCGGAATAGTTGGAATATCATTTAATACCCTGATTGTTTTTAAGTTTTCTGAACACCCATGGCCAGATGCAAACCGGATCATCAGGTAAGTGATATTAAGATATCTTATCGAAAGAAATTCCCCTTTCGAGTTTTTGTAAATATGCTTTAAGCAAGGCGTGTTCGGGCTTGTCCAATTGGGGGTCAGCTTCAAAAAGTTCGATTACGGTGTTTCTGGCTTCAGCTAAAATGATCTGATCTTTAGCCAAATCTGCCAATTTTAAATCGAGTACGCCACTTTGTTGTGTTCCGGTAATGTCTCCGGGGCCGCGAAGTTGTAAATCTATTTCCGATATTTCGAAACCATTGTTGGTTCTAACCATAGTTTCCAGGCGAACTTTGCCCTCTTTACTTAATTTATTACCACTCATCAAAATACAAAATGAATGGTCAGACCCGCGACCAACCCGCCCTCTTAACTGATGGAGTTGCGACAAACCAAACCGTTCGGCATTCTCGATTACCATAACCGATGCATTCGGCACATTTACGCCTACCTCGATTACCGTTGTAGCAACCATAATCTGACTTTTACCATCTATAAACTGTTGCATCTCAAATTGCTTATCTGCATTGGGCATTTGCCCGTGAACAATACTGATTTGATAATCGGGACGCGGAAATTGATAGCTTAACTGTTCAATGCCAGCTTCAAGGTGAAGCAAATCAAGCTTCTCACTTTCCTTAATCAGCGGATAAACAATATAAACCTGCCGGCCTTTGGCAATTTCCTGCTTCATAAAGCCAAACATACGGAGCCTTTGTCCTTCAAAAAGATGCCTGGTTTCAATTGGCTTTCTTCCTGCAGGCAACTCATCAATTATTGAAACGTCCAGATCCCCGTACAAAGTCATCGCCAAGGTCCGGGGAATCGGTGTTGCCGTCATCACTAAAATATGTGGTGGAATTATATTTTTACGCCATAGTTTAGCCCGCTGTTCAACGCCAAAACGATGTTGTTCATCAATTACAACCAAACCCAAATCCCTGAACTTAACTTTATCTTCAATTAACGCATGAGTTCCGATCAGGATATCGATCTCACCATTTTCCAGTTGCTCATGCAGCATTGCCCGTTCCTTTTTCTTTGTATTTCCGGTTAAAATTGCCACCTTAACCAAATCATCGGTAACCAATTCTGTAACGGATGCATAATGCTGGCGGGCCAGGATTTCCGTTGGAGCCATCATACAAGCCTGGTAACCGTTGTCGTTTGCCAAAAGCATACTCATGAGCGCAACAGCTGTTTTACCGCTGCCTACATCGCCCTGAACAAGCCTGTTCATCTGAATACCACGTTGCGTATCGATACGGATCTCTTTAACAACCCGCTTCTGGGCATTGGTTAACTCAAAAGGCAAAAATTCTTTATAAAAGCGATTTACTTTTCCGCCCACTTTATCGAACTTAACCCCTTTAAATTTTAACTGCCTTAATTGTTTGTTGTGTAATAATTGAAGCTGAATAAAAAATAGTTCTTCAAATTTCAATCGCCTTTCCGCCGCATTCAAGTCTTTTTGATTTTTAGGAAAATGAATGTTTAGCAGCGCTGTCTTCTTGTCCGGCAGTTGATATTTGTTCAGTATATATTGAGGTAAATTTTCAGGAACTTGTGGAATAACCTGATCAAGTAATCCGGCAATTAAACGCTGAATACCTTTAGAATCAAGCGTGAACTTTTTAAGCTTTTCAGTAGAATTATAAACAGGCTGCAGCGTTAAATTTCCTCTGCCAACCGGCTTATTTTGGTAAAGCTCCATTTCGGGATGAGAAATACTAAAAGTTCCGTTAAATAAAGCAGGCTTACCAAAAGCAACATAGGCAACGCCAACAAGGATGTTGTCTTCAACCCATTTTAAACTCTGGAACCAAACCAGCTCCATTAAGCCTGTTTCATCTTTAAAAACAGCAACAATTCTTCTGGTTCTCTTCTCTCCAATTACTTTTTTACTGATAACACGCCCAACTACCTGAATGTACTGCGCATCAGGACTAATTTGGTTTATCTTAAAATATTTTGTTCTGTCGATATACCGAAACGGATAATGCGCGAGCATATCCTGAAAAGTAAAAAGACCTAAATCTTTTTTCAAAACGTCAGCCCGGGCAGGTCCAACACCTTTTATAAACTCAACAGGCGTATCTAAAACGGAATTAAACAAAGTAATTATACTTTCTTGTAAACAACACTCTTTAGCAATTGTGCATTAAAAATAATAATCGATAAGAGTAAAAGCAAATAAGCAAATAACTGATGAATATCGATTTTCTCTTTAAAGTAGAAAAATGCCACCGCAAAAGCAACTATCGGGTTTAAATAAATCAGAATCCCTAAAGCAGAAGAGGGCATTCCCAATAAAGCATAAGAATTTAAAAACAAAGGAATTATGGTAAAAACTACTGCAATTAAAAAGATATGACCCCAAAAGAAAGCATCTGTTGGAAAAGCATTAGAATGGATGAAATACATTGGCAGCATAATTAACCCTGCAAGAATTAATTGTACACCCAGAAAATTAAATTTATCAACGTTTTGAATCACTTTAAGTACGATTACATAAAGCGCATAAAATGATGCGATAACGACCGCCCAGATTACTTCATACAAAGAGCCTGTTGCAAGCAATAGTATACTTATGAATGCAATTACAATTGCAGCCACCTTAACTTTGCTAAGTCGTTCCTTAAGGAGTATAAATCCACATAGGGCTGTTAATAAAGGGCATACCATATAGGCAAATGCAGCAGCCTTTAAACTAACATTATTTACTGCAAAAATATAGGTAAACCAGTTTCCGGTTATTAAGAAAGCGGAAAGGATGGTTAACAGAACAAATTTTCTCTTTGCTATTGGTTCTAAAGCTTTAATGTAGGCGATATCTTTTCTAAGCGCCTCCCTCCTGAATAGAAGAATTGTTGCCCAAACCATTACAATAGAAATAAATATTCTGTAATATAAAATCTCCTGTGGTGGAAAATGTTTTATATTCCTTAATGGGACAGACATTGTTCCCCAGATAATATAAGGAACAACACCTGCTAAAAAGTATTTACTTCTTCCTGATGCCAAAATTAAGCTACTATGGCAATTACAGAAATTTCTACATTAACATTTTTAGGAAGTACAGATACCTGGACGGTTTCACGGGCCGGGAAATCAGCAGTAAAATATTGTCCATAAATTTCATTAACCTGGGCAAAAGTTCCCATATCACTCAAAAAAATTGTCGATTTAACAACGTTATCGAAAGTTAAACCAGCCTCCAGTAACACCGCTTTAAGGTTACGCATAACCTGATGGGTTTCTTCTTCGATAGTACCGATATTCAATTCCCCACTTTCTGGATTGATTGCGACCTGACCGGATGCAAATAAAAAATTGCCTGCCTGCACAGCCTGGCTATATGGACCTATTGGCGCAGGCGCATTAGTAGTTGAAATGATTTTTTTCATAAATTAAATTATTTGACAAGCCATTGAACAAGCTTGTATAGGATACCGGCCAGAAAAACAGAAATAGCCAATGCATTAATAAAATGCATAATTTTCAAATTTATATTATTTGGCCGGTTCGGATCTTTTTTCCTGAAGAAATACATAATACAAACTTAGTTAAAAAGTCTTATACAGAAAAAAAAGCCACAAAAAAAGGCCTCGATTTACATCGAAGCCTTTTCTAAAATTTTTTATTGAAATACTAGTTTCTAGCAGTTTCAACACGACGGTTTTGGATACGACCTTCTTCAGTATCGTTAGAAGCAATTGGATTAGCTTCACCATTACCTTTAGTAGCAACTTGACTAGCGTTAACGCCAGAGTTTACTAAGTAAGTTTTAACAGAATTAGCTCTGTCTTTAGATAATTTCAAGTTATATGCAGCAGTACCTTCGCTTGAAGCGTAACCATTCAAAGTTACTTTACCACCATTTTCACGTAACACTGAAGATAATTTATCTAAAGTAGGATAAGATTCAGTTTTTAATACAGATGAGTTAAAATCGAAACTGATTTTTTCGAAACCTGTTACACTGCTAGTTGCAGTTGTATCAGCTACCATTTTAGGAAGAGGACATCCTGAACCATCAACAGCAGTACCGGCAGGCGTTCCTGGGCATTTGTCGAATTGATCAGCAACACCATCACCATCAGTATCTTTTTTCAAATCTTCAACAGATTTTTCAACAGCAGATACACGGTTTTTCAAAGCTTCAACTTCTTGACGTAGAGTTGGATCTTTTAAATCATCATACATTGTAGCTAATGGGTTAGTCCACTCTAAGCTAGGTTTAGCAGATGAACCTAAAGAGAATTCTAAACCAGCATAACCGTAAGAGAATTTATCTTTAGTAGTACCTTGTGCATAAACACCATCAAAGTTATCAGCATCGATAAAGTTCATTGTGTAACCTAAGTTGAAGTTAACACGCTCAGAAACTTTAAATTTAACGCCAACACCCACTGGGATGTACATACCTTTAACATAATCTTTTGCTTCATGCGGATCACCTGCAGGACCTACAGCTTTACCTTTCCAGTCAACAACAGTACCGTTAGTGTAAGTTACTTTTGGAGCATAAGCCATATAACCAGCACCAGCAGTAACGAAGAAACCTACTGAGTTTTCACGACGTAAAAAATCGATAGAACCTACATTTACAACACCGCGTAAATCTACAGCATATTGTAACTGAGTTTCAAATTCTCTAGCAGTAGCACTACCAGGAGCAATAGGACCATTAGTAGCAACATTTGAACCTGAAACTTTACCACGTACACCAGCTAATTCTAATGAGAATGAGTGACCTAATTGTTTACGGATATTTAAGCCATAACCTAAGTTAACATCCCATGAGTTGAAATCATTAGAACCGCCAATAGCAACAACAGGAGCTAAAACACCACCGTTAACGCCAATTGACCACGTTCTGTACTGTCCTCTTCCACCAAACACTTTGGTTGAAGAAGTTGTTGCAGGGGTTTCCTGAGCGACAGCAAGAGAAGCTACTCCTGTTAATGCCACTAAAGAAAGTGCAACACTTTTCTTTAAAGTAGAATAATTCATAATCTTTTTTCTTTTTTAAGGGTTAAACAATTTAATTGATTAATTTTTTCAGTAACTGCAAAATTAATCAAAATATTAAATTTTCAAACTTTTATACAAACTCCGTTCCAAACTTCAGTATAACTAATCATTTTATTACTTTTGGTCTTTAGCCATTAAAGCAAATACTAAAAATGAAATACCCTCAAATCGATAATGATTTATTTGTATTAAACAGAATAAAATTCAATAAACTATTAAAAAAGAACTCGTTAGCTATATTTCAGTCTAACGATGAGTTCCCCCGAAGCGGCGATCAAAACTTCGTTTTTAAACAAAATCCTGATTTATTTTATTTATCAGGAATCGATCAGGAACAAACAATTTTACTCTTATATCCCGATTGTCCTAATCCTTTGTACAGACAAGTCCTGTTTTTAAGACAGACAAATGATCATATAAAAGTTTGGGAAGGTTATAAATATACGAAAGAACAGGCAAAAGCTGCATCCGGTATTGAAAGTATCTATTGGTTAGAGGATTTTGATAACATTTTGCATAGTATAATAAATTATGCTGACAATATTTATCTGAATACGAATGAAAATGACCGGTACGCACATACCGTTCCTTACCGCGACATTCGTTTTATCGAACATATGCGTTCGAAATATCCCCTGCACCATTATGAACGTTCAGCGCCAATAATGCGTGAATTAAGGGCCGTAAAATCAGAAATCGAAATTGAATTAACAAAAAAAGCATGTGGAATAACCCGCGATGCTTTTATTAGGGTTCTGAAATTTGTAAAGCCCGGGGTTAAAGAATATGAAATCGAGGCAGAAATTATTCACGAATTTATTCGTCAGGGTGGAACCGGGCATGCCTATACACCAATTATTGCTTCGGGACATAACGCAAACATACTTCACTATAACGATAACAATCAGGAATGTAAAGATGGCGATGTAATATTATTTGATTTTGGAGCCGAATATGCAAACTATAATGCCGACATGAGTCGTTCGGTTCCGGTTAACGGAAAATTTACCAAACGGCAGAAGGAGGTTTATAATGCTGTCTTGCATGTAATGAAAGCCGCAACGAAATTACTTGTTGCGGGAACAGTGTGGAACACTTACCATGAAGAGGTTGGGGAAATTATGACCGAACAATTAATCGGCTTAGGGCTTATTTCATCAGCAGACGTTAAAAATCAAAACCCTGCTTCGCCTGCCTATAAAAAATACTTTATGCATGGAACTTCTCATCATTTAGGAATTGATGTTCATGATTTTGCAGGCAGATATACTTCTTTTGCAGCAGGAAACATTTTGACTGTAGAACCCGGCATTTATATTCCTGAAGAAGGTTTAGGTATCCGTCTGGAAAACAACATTCTGATTACAGCAACAGGAAATATAGACCTCATGGCCGATATCCCTTTGGAAGCAACGGAAATTGAAGATATTATGAACGGGTAGTCCGCCGGCGGTTTTCAGTTTTCCGTTGGCAGTTTGACAACTAACCGATTAAACAGCTAACCAATTTAAACAATTAACCATTTCCCCCAAACTCATCTGCAAAGCGATAAACATTAAAATCGTCTTTTTTCAAAGCTTCGTGAATTTTTTCACGAAGCTTTTTTTTATCTGTTTGCTTCATTTTGTTATGCTGGATAATTTTCCAAGCCTTTTCAGCAAATAAAAATTCCCGCCTTAAAGTTTTTCCGTCGGCACCAGGTTTAATAATCCATTTGCATAAATCATCAATGCCATCATTTTTATCCGCAATGGTTTTAAATATCGGAATTGTTTTAGCGCCCTGATGAACCATCTTCTTAAGGTTATTCGCGAAAACAGCAGCACCTGCTCTGTCTGCTTTATTAACCACAAAACAATCGGCAATTTCCATTAAACCCGATTTGATATGCTGAATTTCATCACCGGATTCGGGGACCAGCACAACAACTGTTTTATCAGCCAGGCCCGCAATTTCAACTTCCGACTGCCCGACACCTACCGTTTCAACCAAAATCAAATCGAAGTTCGACGCCTTTAAAACATCAACCATTTCAATGGTTTTAGCAGAAATTCCACCCAAAGCGCCGCGTGTTGCAAGCGACCGTATAAAAACGTCAGGATTATTAAATTGAGTCGCCATCCTGATTCTGTCACCCAGTAAAGAACCAAAATTAAAGGGCGAAGTTGGGTCGATGGCTAATACCGCAATGCGTTTCCCCTCAGCAATAAAATAGTTTGTTATCGCATTAACCAGGGTACTTTTACCTGCTCCGGGCGGCCCGGTTATACCCAGAACCGTAACGGCCGTTTTGCTGTCTAAATCTCTTAAAAGTAAATCCGAAGGCGTAATATCATTTTCAACCAAAGTTAAAACCCTGGCCAGAACTTTATAATTGCCTTGTTTAATTTCACTTAAAAGAGTTCGATGGGGATTCATCAATAAAACTATATTTGTACAAATAAACAAAATTATAACCCGTATATAAGCCTAATCAACAAGAAATTTAAATGAAAGTTACCGGATTTACCTTTATCAGAAATGCCATTACCAATGATTATCCGATAAAGGAAGCAATACTTTCGGTTTTACCACTCTGCGATGATTTTATTGTCGCATTAGGAAACTCAACAGATGAAACTTCAGAACTGGTTAAAAACATCGACCCAAAAAAAATCAGAACCATTGATACCGTATGGAACGAAAGTTTAAAAGAAGGCGGATTCGTTTTTGCTGACGAAACGAACAAAGCATTGGCTGAAATCCCTAAAGATACAGATTGGTTGATTTACATTCAGGGCGATGAAGCCATTCATGAAGATTATTTGCCCCTGATTAAAAAGGAAATGGAAGCAGAACTGAATAACCGCGATGTTGAAGCTTTGCTTTTAAAATATAAACATTTTTACGCCTCTTATGATTATGCTGCCGAATCGAGGCGATGGTACAGGAGAGAGGTTCGCATTTTAAAAAACTTACCGGGCATACATTCTTATAAAGATGCCCAGGGCTTCAGAATTAATGGCAGGAAGCTGAAAGTTAAACTTATTGATGCCTATATTTACCATTACGGCTGGGTAAAACCGCCTAAAGGTTTACAAGGAAAAGTTAGAAATTTCAACCAGTATTATCAAACAGAGGAGTGGATAGAAGAGAATTATCCTGTTCAAAATACGTTTGATATGCACAATGCCGACAGGTTGGTTCATTTTACAGGAACACATCCTCAAGTTTTGAAACCCAGAATTAAAGCTGCAAATTGGAAATTTGAACAGGATTTAACCAAACAGACACCTAAAATGAATTTCCGTCGGAGGCTGTTGCAGAAAATAGAAGATTTAACAGGATTGCGGTTATTCGAATACCGTAACTACAAAATTGTGAAGTAGATGCAAAGAAGCGTTTCCATTGTAATCCCAAATTATAACGGCAGGCATCTGCTCGAAAAATATCTGCCTTCGGTTTTTATCGCCGCTGAAAATGCAAACACCGCATTTGAAATCATCGTAATTGATGATGGCTCAAAAGATGATAGCGTCGACTTTATAAAAAATAATTATACAAATGTTAAGCTGTTAATCAATGATAAAAACCGTGGCTTTTCGTATACCTGTAACCATGGCATCCGTGAATCAAAGCATGAACTCATACTACTTTTAAACTCGGATGTTAAGCTTACACCCGATTACTTTCAGCAGCAATGGAAGTATTTTGCTAAGCCCGATACCTTTGGTGTAATGGCCAGGATAATGAGCTTCGACGAAACCAAAATTGAAGATGCCGCACGTTTACTTTATTACAGCGGTTGCAGAATTAAGGCAAACAAATTCTATTATAGTGAAACACCGGAAGATGAAAATGTATACACGGCTTACCTTTCTGGTGCTAATGCCTTGGTTGATGCTAAAAAGCTGAAAGAACTGGGTGGCTTTGATGAAATTTATTCTCCTTTTTCTTCTGAAGATTTTGATTTAAGCTTACGTGCATGGCAACTGGGCTGGAAATGTTATTACGAACATCAGTCGGTTTGTTTTCACCACATCAGCGGGAGTACAAAAACCCAAATCAAATCAGACTTTATAAAGAAAATATATTACCGCAATCGTTTTTTCCTGCAAAGAATTCAACTGCAAGGAAACAGATTGACATTATTACCGCTTCATTTGATTTTTGCTGAATTAATACCTAAATTACTAACAGGCAAATTCTGGATTTTGGCCGCCTATAAAGATTATCTAGCTTCTTTCGAAACCATAAATAATAGTCGCGAACGAATTAACGCTTTAAAACAGAAATACAATTCATCTATAAACGTTACTGATGTAATGAACATTATTGATAAATCAGTTCAAGGTAAAAGCATTAAACAATTGTAATTTTATGCCTGAGCATTTTTAAAAACCCGAGAGGTTTATTTCAAAACCGTACATTTGCCAAGTTTTAATTCGGTTTTTTTGGAGGTGTTTTTAATACATTATCCAATATACATATTCCATTTTCTATAAAATGAAGACTTATTTCCGTTTATTATCTTTTGCCAAACCCATAGAGAAATTTGCAATTCCGTATGTAATTGCAACCTTGTTTGCCATTATTTTTAATACGTTCCTTTTTACGTTGTTAGGACCTCTTATGCAAGCGCTGTTTCTAAAAAGCGATTGCGCTAAGCCTTTACCAACACAAGAGGAAAAATCACTGCTGGATCCGAGAGAGATTTTTCAGGCATATATTGATAAGATCAGCTTCCAACACGGCGAAGTATATGCCTTGAAAATAATTTGTATCGTAATTGTTGTTACAGTATTTCTTGCTAATTTTTTCCGTTATTTTTCACAACGGTACATGGAAGATTTAAGGGTACACACCTTACTTAATATGCGTAAAACGGTGTTTGACAATGTTATGAATCTCCATGTTGGTTATTTTAATAATGAAAGAAAGGGAGATATTATCTCAAAGGTTGCTTCTGATGTTCAGGTTGTACAATTTACCGTGACAAACACTTTACAAGTCGTTTTTAAAGAACCCCTGCAATTGATATTTTTTATTATTGTATTACTCTCCATTTCTGTCAAACTAACTTTATTTTCATTGTTGGTTATTCCTGTTTCTGGTTTTATTATTAGTAAAATTGTTAAACGGTTAAAACAACAGGCTACTCAGGCTCATGAATCTTTTGCAAAAATGATCGGCTTTTTAGATGAATCATTGAGCGGAATTAAAATTATAAAGGCTTTTAATGCTTCAGAAAGAGTTAAAAATAAGTTTGGGGAAGAGAATAAATTTTATTCTTTTTTAAATCGAAAAATGACCAGAAGGCAGCAGCTTGCCTCTCCTGTTTCTCAAACGTTGGGTGTATTGGTCGTAGTTTTCATCCTGTTATATGGTGGAACAATGATTTTAACCGGCCAGGGAGATCTCAAAGGTGGTGAATTTGTAGTATACCTCGCAACTTTCAGTCAGGTAATGCAACCTATAAAAGCCATTACCGATTCTTTCAGCGGCATTCACTCCGGCATTTCAGCAGGCGAACGCGTTTTGGATTTAATTGATACCAAACCAGAACTTGTAAATAAACCGAAAGCTGAAAGCTTAGATAGGTTTACTAAATCTTTGAGTTTTGAAAATGTAGTATTTGGCTATGGCGATAAAGAAGTATTAAAAAACATCAATCTCAATATCGAAAAAGGACAAACCGTTGCCTTGGTTGGCCCTTCAGGTGGCGGAAAAAGTACGCTGATGGATTTAATTCCCCGTTTTCACGACCCAAAATCAGGCACCATCAAAATCGATGGTCACGATTACCGCGATTTAACCGTTGAAAGTATCCGTAACCAGATGGGCACGGTAAACCAGGAATCCTTTTTATTTAACGACAGTATATTTAATAATATCGCCTTCGCAAAACCTGACGCAACTGAAGAAGAGGTTATCGCTGCCGCAAAAATTGCAAATGCACACGAATTTATCCTGAATACAGAAGAAGGTTATCAAACTTTTGTAGGCGACAGGGGCAACAGGCTTTCCGGCGGACAAAGACAAAGGGTTTGTATTGCCAGGGCGGTTTTAGCCAACCCACCGATTATGCTTCTGGATGAGGCCACTTCAGCGCTGGATACAGAATCTGAAAAGCTGGTTCAGGATGCCTTGAACAACCTGATGAAAAACCGAACTTCTATTGTAATTGCACACCGTTTGAGTACCATTCAACATGCCGATAAAATTGTTGTAATCGATAAAGGCCAGGTTATTGAAACCGGAACGCACCAGGCATTAATTGCACAAAATGGCCTATACAAACGGTTAATTGATATGCAGGCTTTTAACGATTAATTGCATGAACAGTTATCCTTTGGTTTCCATCGCACTTTGTACTTACAACGGGGCTGTTCATTTAGAAGAACAATTAGATTCTATAGTAAACCAAACTTACCCTAATCTGGAAGTTGTACTCGTTGATGATGGTTCAAAAGACAATACACATGAAATTTTAAAATCATACGCGGCTAAATATCACAATTTTAAAATTTACCAAAACGAGTTTAACCTTGGCTACATTAAAAATTTTGAGAAGGCCATAAGCTTATGTAGCGGAGAATTTATTGCACTTTGCGATCAGGATGATGTCTGGCTTGAAAACAAGATAGCCTTACAGGTTAGCGAAATCGGGGATAATATACTGGTTTATCATGATTCAGCATTTATCGATGATAAAGGCGCGTCGCTTGATAGAAAAATCTCTGATGTCCGAAGGTTTTATGCAGGAAATGATTCCAGGTATTTTCTGTTTGAAAATTGTGTATCTGGCCATACAGTTCTATTCCACAAAAAACTAATACCTTACCTGGATAATTTCACCGGTTTGGTGATGCATGACTGGTGGCTGGCGTATGTAGCAACCAATATAGGAAGTATCGCATTTAGTTCCTTATGTTTAGTCAGGTATCGTCAGCATTCAAACATGAGTACGGATATATTAAGACAAAAAAAAAAAATAAGAGAAGGACGAAAAATCAGTTTTGCAAAATTTATTGAGAGAATAAGAATTTTCTCAAACTATCCTTACAATAAACATCAAAAATTCACATTTCATTTATTAAAGCTTCTTGAAGCAGGAGGTAGTGAAAATCAACCAAACATAAATCTTTTCCTTTTCATTCTTAAACACAAAGAAATCTTATTATTTATGCAGCGGAAGGGATTTTGGAGTAAAATGAATTTCATCAGAAAGTTTTTGTGATATGAATAATGTCCCTCCAATTGTATCATTAATTTGCGTAACCTTTAATGCAGGTCAGCACATCAATTCTTTTCTTCAAAGTGCTAAGAAAAACATGCCTAAGCATTGTGAACTTATTATCTTTGATGGCGACAGTAGAGACGATACCCTGAAAATTATTTCTCAATATCCTGATTTGGTCACTTCCTTAATCAGTAAAAAAGATAAAGGTATTTACGATGCAATGAATAATGCTGTAAAATTAGCCAAAGGGCAATGGTTATACTTTATAGGTGCAGATGATGAAATAACTGAAAACTTTGGAACCGTTATAAGTCAATTAAAAGAGACCGATACCATTTATCATTGTGATATAATAATGGATGATGTTAAAATTATCAGATCTGCCGAGCCTTATCAACTTGCAAAGTATAATATTTCACACCAGGCAATTTTTTATCCGAAGAGTGTTTTTGAAAAATATAGCTATAATCTGACATACAAAATCTGTGCGGATTATGAACTCAATTTAAAACTCAGAGGAGATTCCGCTTACAGATTTAAATACATTCCGCTGGTTGCAGCAAAATTCGGAACAGACGGACTATCAAGTTTAAAAACCGATGATGCTTTCGAACATAAAAAACCGAAATTGATAAATCATTATCTTGGCTTATCTGTTTATTTGCGTTATATGTTCCGTAAATTTAAACATCAGATTCAAGGCAAGCATGTCAAATAAACCAAAATACGCAATTCTTGTTCCTCTATATAAAGAAAACCTATCCGAATTTGAAGAAATTGCTTTAAATCAGTGTTTCAAAGTGTTTCAGGGCTACCCTGTTATTGCTGTAAAACCTGAAAAACTTTTGTTATCCGACAAACGTTTTTCCAAATCGGTTTCCTTTGATAATTCCTATTTTGAAAGTGTATTTGGCTACAACAAGCTTATGCTTTCAGCAAGTTTTTATACTCAATTTAGCGAATACGACTACATTCTGATTTATCAATTGGATGCCTTTGTGTTCTCTGATCAAATGGATTTTTGGTGCAGCAAAGGATATGATTATATTGGAGCGCCCTGGCTATATAACCATAATCATTATTCAAAATTTAAAACTTTTAAAGAGCACATAAGATCTTACTTCCACCGACGGTATAATTTATCAGGGAAATCAGGACTACCTATTCTGGATAAACAACTCAATAATCAGGTTGGAAATGGCGGTTTTTCGTTAAGAAAGGTTGAAACATTTATAAAACTCTGTCAGGTTTATAAAACCCAAATTAGCAAATATGAACAAATTGAAAATAGCATATTTAATGAAGATATCTTTTTTAGCATCGAATTAAACCGTAGAAAAAGAATCGTTAAAATACCTTCTTATAAAGAAGCCGTAAATTTTGCCATTGAAACAGAACCAGAAAAAGCATTTAAGTTGAATGGGAATAAATGCCCGTTTGGGTGTCATGCATGGGAAAAAAACATAAATTTCTGGCGGCCTTATTTTGCTGAAAACGGTTATAAAATTTAAGCTTCAAAAAGTAATTTTAAAAAGATACCGGTTCCTATTTTTTTACTCAGCTTACTTTTTAACAGAACCTTAATCCTTTGTATTTTGCTGTAACCGGTGATTTGCATTCGCTTGAAAAAAAACCTGAACGCATGTTTCTCTGTAATTTTCATTTCCTTCTCTGATAGATTTTCGAGATTTACGGGCAAGGAATTTGCCCACTTGTTATGTAACTTCAGTGTTTCTTCTACCCAATTACTATCATAGTTACCTTCTGAAAAATGTTCTAAAAGGATCTCAAAGGTAACATAAGCTTTGTATTCGTTTCTGATGGCCAACGAATAATCAATATCGTAACAATGGAACTTTTTAAAAGTAACTTCGTCAAACGGGTATTTTGTAACACATGTTTTGGTCGTACAAAACCAAACCCCATCTACTGCCACTACCTGTGAAATTTTTTCATTTTTTGGATTTTGAAGATGATGAGAAGTACCAAGCTGATCAAACTTAAATCGCTGTAATATATTTATGTAGTTGATTTTTGCCGGGCCGCCATTACAAAACCAACCGGATGGCGCTATAGACTTATAGCTGCTTCCCGCAATACCAATAAGCCCAAGTTTAGTAATTTCTGCAAAAGCAGACAATACAATTTGGCCCCAGTTTCTGGTTTTTATTGAAATATCTTCATGCATATAACAAAGTAAATCGTACTTCGCCTGTTTAGCGCCAAGATTGTATATTTCACAAAGGCCTTTATGCCCGTTGGCGTTATTGAAAACTAAAATTTCGTACGGTATGCCAACAGTTTCCTCTATATTGATTCTTATATCATTCAGTTGTTGTGCATTTACCGAAGCGATTATAATTGATATCATGAATTGTAAAAATAAATGCCGTTTTAAACAGCAAAAATAACAATTCAAGCCACATAATACAGAATGTTAAAATGTTATAAAAGACAACATTCTTACATGCAAAATAGTAAAAGATTAATCTATTGTTATTATTATTGCAGCATCTATGTCTACATCAATACAAAAAGAAAAAATAAATTACGATTTCATTGATTCACTCCGATTTATTGCAATCATATCAATCGTTTTGGAACACAGTTATCTTTGGCCCGAGCCTAAATTTTTTACTGATGTTTATGAGCAATCCATTCAACTTTTCACTATGCAGGTTTTCAAATTCGGAACGATTTTGTTCTATATACTTGCAGGTTTCCTGATTGGCGATAAAATCCATACCACAACATCTTTACAGTACTTAAAAAGAAGGTTTGACGGCACATTCAAACCATGGCTTTTCTGGATGGTTGTTTTCCTGATATTTATTTATGCTAATTTTCTGGTTATATACCTTAAAGGTGCGTGGTCTCCAGTATTTGATCAGCCTTTGTGGGGTTTTGGCAAACAACTTTATGATATTATCGTAAATACCAGTTTTTGGTTTATTCTGAACTTTTTGGGTAGTATATCTATCCTTCTTATCTTCAGAAGGTACCTTTATAGCTGGAAATTAGGTTTATTTTTAGGAGCATGCTCACTGTTCTATTCTTTAAATTTATATCATGAATGGATTTTCAGTCAGCATACCACTGCAGTTCTTGGTTTCGTTTTTTACCTTTGGCTGGGTGTTATTCTTCATAAATACTTTACTGAATTTAATGTATGGATAAAAAAATGCCCGGTGTTTCCTTTGGCGCTGGCAACAGCCATTATGTTATTTGTTTCTTGTTGGGAAAGCTACCACCTTATACAAATCGGGGTAAAGGCAGATCCATACAATACGCTGAGATTTACCAACATTATATATTCGATTGTAAGCTTTGTTTTTCTCTATAAACTTGGAAATCCATTATGGATAAAAAAGTTAAATCCCCGAAGCAGCACTTATGGAATTCATTTAATTCACTTCATAATTATTGTTCAGATACTTCCTACGATATTTAACCCCCTGCACATTACTTCTGCAGGAAAAAGTTCTCTGGAACTTGTATTCATTCAGTATGCCAGGTTTTTTATAACTTATTTTGCGAGTTACTTTATAGTTTATCTGATTAATAAATCGAACAAGTTAAAATGGATTGTTGGGCAATAAGTTATTTATTTTTTATACTAATAAATAGTTAATTAGGATAATTTGCAACCAATTGAGCCATTGTTACTCTGACATTTTCTAAGCTGCCAACGCATATGTAAGCGGTAAAATTATAAGTTTGCCCTGCAAAAATATTCGGTATTCGTTGAACCAAATTCCATTTGTTTGTAGAGCCGAAGCTAAACTGGCCATATCCATTTGTTGCAGCTTGTCCAATAGCAGGACAATAAACACCCATTGCGTAATCGCCCGAAGATTTAGCAAGAATAATAGGCCTTCCTGCCTCATTATCAGGCTCATTTGTAACATTAGTCAAAGTACTATTTCCTTGATTGAACCGCCAAAAAGTATTGAATGAACTTGGCATATATCCTGTTACCACTTCAAATTGTCCCATAGCCAGATTAGCCTCATCAGATGGCACAGAATGACTAACTTCATACTTGATCGCATGAGCCATTCCAGGAATACCAATTGTAACTGTTTTACTCATTATATGATTTGAGAGAATAGTATATCCATTTATCGGGGAAGGACAAGATCCGGTAGGAGCTGATGAATTACTGTAAAACGCCATTTGAGTGGTTGTTTGTAATATATATCCCGCAGTAGAAAAGCTCAATAATTCACTTGAAGTACATCCTCCACTACCGTCACCATGATTCCCGGCTTCTGTTGGATTATAACATTCTGCAGTCCATGAAGGAGGAGAATAAGATGAATAAAAGCTCGACGCAGTTTGTAATTCACGACCATGATCAGCTGCATCAATGAATTCTACACCATTCCACGTTAGTGAATAAATACCTCCAGCAAATTTTGAATTAGCTTTAAGGACAATTGGATAGCCTCCAGCTGAAGCAGATATTTGTCCTTCAAGATATGGTGTTTCAATTGGACTATTGTTTAAAAGTTTATTGTTTACTCCATGTGGATCTATACCGTAAGCATAAATTGCCAAACGACAGGGTGTTATAAGATTTGTAGGGATTCTCCATCTAAATCCATGGTTTCCTGAGTATCCTGTAGCACTATTAACATCAGGACGAGGATAATTTGCTAATGTTGAACCTATAAATACGCTACCCGGAGATCCTGCTGGTGCATTTGCATAAAAATGAATAGTTAAATTAGTTAAAGGAGCAGCAGCATCCAAAGACCATCCTGTGACTAATAAACTATTATCGATTGCGTCTAAAAAACCAATTGGTGTTGAACAAAAAAGAACTTTTGAACACAATAATAAAAAAGTAATTGAGAGCATCTTTTTCATAATTTACAAATTAATTTAATCAAAATTAACAAAAATTCATCCTAATAAATTTTAAACCACTTTTAAGCCAATATTCTATATAATTATTCGAAATAACAGCCAAACATTAAGATGATTTATATAAGTAAAAAACAACTGTATCACCCATTTCTTTTTCATTTAACTGCCTTGATCTCATTTCGAAAGTTTCTATTTCCTCTTCGCTAAAAATCTTTTCAAATGGATAAGCCTGATAGTCATTTTCTATGGAAAACAGCGGAATATCCCGTTGATATAGTTCACTCGCCCAAAATTGAAAACTTGCAGAGTCAAAATAAGTATTTCTTATTTCAAATCCTGTTTGTTGTGCTAAAATGGACATACTTTTAACCGTATGTAAGAAAAAATGCCGTGGAGCATCTAATTGAACCCAGTTTGCTTTGTAAATATTAAAAGCTTCAGCTATTACAGGAATTGCGATCATGAGGCAACCTTGCTCTTTTAGCAGAGAACGGCAATTTTTCAATACCTCCTGTTGTTGATCCATATGTTCTAAAACATGATTCATGATGATTAGATCATATTGATTAGGCTGTAGTTCAACTAAATCTTTTTTCATGATTTTTACACCAAAACCGTGATCGATTTCTTCAGGGATGAATTTATCTACACCTTCAATATTTTCAAATCCGATATTGAATAAATTGCATATTTGCTGTCCTTTTCCACAACCTATTTCCAATATCTTATCTGAAAAGGCTATTTTAACTGGCTTTAAATATTTCAACACAGGCCGATTTGTTTTAAAAAGCTTTTTAAGTCTGAAATAACCGAATAAACGCTTAAAGTAAGATTGTCTTTTTAATACAGCTGTATTGGCTGTGAATGAATAATAATAGGGCGGATAATATTTACTTATGTTTACTGGTAATTCTGCTATCTGCAAACAGCCGCATAAGGAACACTGTTGGTATTTAAATTCGTCCCGAAATCCAAACATCATTTCTTTAACGACAAGTGATTCTCCAAACGGAGCTTTGCAGATTCTGCAGCCGGGTGATGAGTAGGCCTTAGTTTGTGATTCCAAATTAAATGCTTTTAAATCCAAACTTGATGGATTTATGATTAATTAATGATTGCTATAAATTTAAGGATAGTTTAGTTAAAAGGCAATTTCATATATTATTAGCTTTATAACACAATTATCTGCCGAATTAACTTATTGAAGTTTTGACTACAAATGTTCGATATTTTTAAGTTACAAACTAAATATTATCCGATAATTTTAAGATTAAAACAATATATAAACTAAAAAAGCGGCCTTTTGAGCCGCTTTGAATTATAATATGTTTGTATTTTACAGTTTTCTGGCTACTTCAACTTGTTCGTAAGCCTCTACAATATCACCAACTTCGATGTTATTAAAGTTCTGAATATTCAGACCACATTCGTAGCCTTTTACCACTTCTTTTACATCATCTTTAAAGCGTTTTAATGATGCCAGTTCACCTGTATAAATTACAACACCATCTCTGATGATGCGGATTTTGCTGTTACGGGTAATTTTACCATCTAATACCATACAACCTGCAATGGTACCTACTTTAGTAATTTTGAAAGTTTCTCGTATCTCTACGTTAGCCACGATTTTCTCTTCAAATTCAGGATCCAACATACCTTCCATCGCCGATTTAATCTCGTTGATTGCATCGTAAATGATAGAATATAAACGGATATCGATTTGTTCAGCCTCCGCAAGTTTACGTGCACCTGTTGACGGACGAACCTGGAAACCAATGATAATCGCATCAGAAGCCGAAGCTAACAATACATCAGATTCTGAAATCTGTCCAACACCTTTACTGATGATGTTGATTTGAATTTGCTCAGTAGACAGCTTCAATAGTGAATCGGCTAACGCTTCGATAGAACCATCCACGTCACCTTTAACAATAATGTTAAGCTCTTTAAAGTTACCAATCGCCAAACGACGACCAATCTCATCCAATGTAATGTGTTTCTGTGTACGTAATCCCTGCTCACGTTGTAATTGCATACGTTTGTTTGCAATATCACGAGCCTCGGTTTCACTTTCTAAAGCATTAAATCGGTCGCCTGCTGTAGGAGCACCCTGCATACCCAAAACCTGTACCGGTTGTGATGGGCCCGCTGATTCTACCTTGGCACCACGTTCATTGGTTAACGCTTTAACACGTCCGCTATAACTACCCGCTAAGATTGGATCTCCAACTCTTAATGTACCGGCCTGAACCAATACGGTTGTAACGATACCACGGCCTTTATCTAATGCCGATTCAATTACCGTACCTGTTGCGCGCTTATTCGGATTTGCTTTAAGCTCTAACAATTCAGCCTCTAATAAGACTTTGTCTAAAAGTAAGTCAACATTTAAACCGCTTTTGCTTGAAATTTCCTGTGATTGATATTTACCACCCCAGTCTTCAACCAGTATGTTCATTACCGACAATTGTTCACGTACTTTATCTGCATTAGCACCGGGCTTATCTACTTTCGTGAAAGCAAACACCAATGGTACACCTGCTGCTTGTGCGTGGTTAATCGCCTCTTTGGTTTGAGGCATCACTGCATCATCCGCAGCAATAACAATAATTGCAATATCTGCTGCTTTAGCACCACGGGCACGCATCGCAGTAAAGGCTTCGTGACCCGGTGTATCTAAGAACGTTACTTTTTTACCGGTTGGCGTAGTTACCATGTAAGCACCAATGTGCTGCGTAATACCACCTGCTTCACCGGCCACTACATTCGCTTTACGAATATAATCCAGCAATGAAGTTTTACCGTGATCGACGTGACCCATAATGGTAACAACCGGCGCTCTTTCGATTAAATCTGCCTCGTTATCTTCTTCTTCAATTACATTTTCCTCATCTTCATCAGGTTTAACGAATTGAATTTCATAACCAAATTCATCAGCAACGATTGTCAATGTTTCAGCATCTAAACGCTGATTGATTGAAACGAACATACCCAGACTCATACAAGTACCAATAATTTTGGTAACCGGCACATCCATCATGCTCGCCAATTCGTTAGCCGTAACAAATTCTGTTACTTTTAATATTTTTGATTGCGATTCAAGTTCATTTGCTGCTTCTTCTGCATTGTATGCAACATCATCACGTTTCTGACGACGTAGTTTTGCACGTTGAGCAAATTTACCAGATTTACCGGCACCACTTAAACGAGCAAGTGTTGCTTTGATTTGATCTTGAATTTCTTTCTCAGTAGGTTCTTCTTTAGGTCCGCTAGGTGTCGCATTTCTGTTTTGGAAACCTGGTCTGTTATTGTTGTTATTTCTATTTCCCTGGTAAGGTGTTCCACCCTGTCCGGCAGGTCTGTTACCCTGGTATGGTGTACCACCGCCTGGTCTGTTTCCCTGATAAGGCTGACGGGGTTGTCCTGGTGCGCCACCCTGACCTTGACCGGCAGGGTTTTGTCCGGACTGACCCTGACCACCATGTTGCCCTGGCTGACCGGGAGCTCCAGGTGCTTTCTTACGTTTACGTTTGCGTTTTGCCGCTTCACTATCGCTTGAAGATGCTACCGGACCATTTCTTCTGTCTGGTGTTGTAGGTAAAACAATTTTACCAATAATGTTCGGGCCTGTTAATTTAACCGAACGGGCTTTCATTACTTCAGGCTCAGTGCTTGTTGCCTCAGGCTTAACTTCTGCTGGTTTTGCAGTCTCCGCTTTTGGTTGTTCAACAACAGGTTTCGGTGCTTCTTCAACTTTTGGTGCAGGTACCGGAATTTCTTCCTTTTTAACCTCAACAGGTTTAGGTGCTTCGGCCTTTGGTTGTTCCACTACCGGTTTCGGTGTCTCTTCAACTTTAGGTGCAGGTGCTTCTTCTTTTTTAGCAGGTCTTGTTTTAGAATTAAGATCATTTAAATCGATCTTGCCTACTATTTTAACACCCGGCAAACTACCATCATCAGCTTTTTCTTCTGCTTTCGCCTCCTTTACAGGTTCTGCCACAGCTGCTGGTGGTGGTGTTTCAACTTTTGGCACTTCCACTTTAGGTTTTTCGACCTGAGGGGTAAACGTTTGAGCATTTTTAATCAAAATCTCTTCGTTTTTCTCAAAATCGGTATTCTTTTTCGGTGCTTCAGCTGGCTTTTCAGTCTCAGGCTCGTCACGACGTATTTTACCAATCACTATTTGTTTGGCTTCTTCTCTTACGATCTTATCTCCCTGATACTCTTTTAACAAAGCATCATACATCTCTCCCGAGAGTTTAAACATAGGACTTTTCTCGGCCGAGAAACCCTTTTTGTTTAAAAACTCTACGGCCGTACCCATGCCTATATTAAGTTCTTTAATAGCTTTAATTAAAATGATTGGTTTGTCGTCTGACATTTAGCTCCTGTTATTTTTTTTTATTTATACAAAAGTAGTGTTTATTTGGCAATTACACCACTTATTCAAATTCTGACTTCAAAATTTGAACCACTTCCTTAATGGTTTCTTCTTCAAGGTCGGTGCGTTTCACCAAATCTTCTACCGTAAGTGCTAGTACACTCTTGGCAGTATCGCAACCGATAGCCTTTAATTCGTCGATAATCCAGCTATCAATCTCATCTGAGAATTCTTCTAAATCAACGTCTTCATCATTTTCTTCACCGGCTTCACGGTAAACATCAATTTCATAACCGGTTAATTTACCGGCGAGTTTAATGTTATGTCCGCCACGGCCAATCGCTAATGATACCTGATCAGGTTTTAAATAAACTGATGCATGCTTAGTATCATCATCTAATTTAATAGAAGTGATTTTTGCCGGACTTAAAGCACGGGTAATGTATAATGAACTATTGCCTGTAAAGTTAATTACATCGATGTTTTCATTTTTTAATTCGCGAACGATACCATGGATACGTGAACCTTTCATACCCACACATGCACCTACCGGATCAATACGATCATCGTAAGATTCTACTGCCACTTTAGCGCGTTCTCCCGGTTCGCGAACAATTTTTTTTATGGTAATTAGTCCATCGAATATTTCCGGAACTTCCTGTTCGAATAATCTTTGTAAAAATTCAGGTGCTGTTCTGGAAATAATAATTTTTGGATTTGCGTTAATCATCTCTACTTTAGAGATTACTGCTCTCACAGAATCGCCCTTTTTAAAATAATCTGCCGGAATTTGTTCCGTTTTAGGCATTAAAAGTTCATTACCTTCATCATCTAAAACCAAAGTTTCCTTTTTCCACACCTGGTAAACTTCACCGGTTATGATTTCGCCTACCCTATCTTTATATTTTTTGAAAATTTCGTCTTTCTCCAGTTCCAATACTTTAGAAACCAAAGTTTGGCGGGCTGCTAAAATTGCCCTGCGGCCAAAACTTTCTAATGTAATCTGCTCAATATAATCATCACCAACTTCCAAACTCGGATCAATCTGATTCACCTCAGCAAGTTCGATTTCCAAATCATCATCTTCAGAAAATCCATCTTCCATTACTTTTCGGGTTCTCCAGATTTCTAAATCCCCGTTATCAGGATTCACAATCACATCACAGTTCTCGTCTGTTCCATATTTTTTACGCAACATGCTACGAAAAACTTCTTCCAACACACTAATCACCGTTGGGCGATCTATATTTTTGAAATCTTTAAACTCCTGAAAAGAGTCGATTAAATTAATTGTTGTAGTACTCATTTTTTACCATGATTAAATAGATTAGCAGGATTACAAGATTACCTCGTTTCGCTCCTAAATCGCATTACTTAAAACTTATTAATACACTTGTTTCTAATATATCATTAAACGGAACAGCTGTTTCAACCGCTACCGCCTTTTTTCCTTTTTCTTTAACTGATTCTTCAATCAGAATATTGTTGTCGGTAACCTCTAAAAGTTTACCTTCTTTTTTTTGCCCGCCGGCAAATTTTATACTTACTGTACGGCCAATGTTTTTGTTATACTGGCGGATAAGTTTTAAGGGCTCACCAACACCAGGAGATGAAACTTCTAAATTATAAGCCTGTTCAATTGTATTTTCTTCTTCCAGATGAAAACCAACATGCCTGCTTATTGCCACACAATCCTGTATGCTTATGCCCTCATCGCCATCAACATGTATAATTAATTTGTTGTTTGGCAACATTTTTACTTCGACCAAAAAAAGTTCCGGACGATCTGCAATTTTCTCTTCTACGAGTTCAGTAACTCTCTTTTCTACCTGCATATTTTAACCCGATTTCATAGAAAAAGGGGACACTGTCCCCTTCTCTTTTCTTCGATTACGATGCAAATGTATAAAATTTTTAGTAATAATCAAACTCTTGTACAGGAATTTACATTCAAAACTATCGCTTGAGTATTTGGCGATGCGGTTCGAGGTTATGTTTTATTGTCCCGGTAAATAATTTATTTTTATCGGCAAAGCTAACGCCTATATAGCTTTCTACCAGGTATATCTTGTTTTTAACAAACGGGGTTTCCGGCTTGAAAGTAACTGAATCGCCCTGCATAATTGTGCGCCCTGAAATGATTTTTTCATCCTGTAAGCTATCTGTTTCGCCCGGGATTAATATAACAGCCATAAAGTTAACGGAATCAGGATTAGACTTATAATCTTTTCTCAATTCAAATAAACTGGCGCCGTCAATATTTTTAATTATAATAGAAGTGCTATCTTCCGAAAACTTAATCAGGGGTGCTTTGTTTGTATTGGAGCACGATGCTAAATTCAAAACAACAGGTACAAACAAATATTTAACAGATTTAAACATTTTACTAAATTAAACATTATGAGACTAATTATTGAAATCCTTTTAATGGGCTTGGCTGTCTTTATTGGGGCAAAACTCGTTCCGGGTGTAACCGTTGATGGTTATGGGAGTGCAATTATAGCGGCAGTTTTAATTGCCCTTGCAAATGCAACAATCGGCTTTATATTAAGACTGTTAACCTTCCCGGTGAATTTTCTTACGCTGGGTTTAATGTCGTTCATCATAACCGTACTAATGATTTTATTGGTTGATAATATGATGACAAGCTTTAACACAACAGGATTTTTAGCGGCTGCATTTTTAGCCATCGTTGTGGCTTTGATAAAAGCAATTTTTGGCGCGATAGCCGGCGAAA
Source organism: Pedobacter rhodius (assembly GCF_027213645.1). GTDB lineage: Bacteria > Bacteroidota > Bacteroidia > Sphingobacteriales > Sphingobacteriaceae > Pedobacter > Pedobacter rhodius. Next base: position 149,522 of record NZ_JAPWGL010000003.1, read on the forward strand.
AGGAGTAATTCAGTTGGCAATTTTCAGTTCACAGTTTTCAATTAACGGTTTTCAGTTGGCTTTTTAACTGGCCAACTGAAAATTGCCAAATGTGAACTGAAAACTACCTGATAACCTCTCTTGAGATAACCATTTTCTGTATTTCAGACGTGCCTTCATAAATCTGCGTAATTTTAGCATCACGCATGAGGCGTTCCACATGGTATTCTTTAACAAAACCATAGCCACCATGTACCTGAACCGCTTCAACGGTTACATCCATCGCAACTTTTGAAGCAAATAATTTAGCCATGGATCCGGCCTGAGTATAAGGCAACCCCTGGTCTTTTAACCAGGCGGCTTTATAAACTAATAATCTTGCGGCTTCAATCTGAGTCGCCATATCAGCAAGTTTAAATGCGATCGCCTGATGTTCTGATATTGGTTTGCCAAATGATTTGCGTTCTTTGGCATATTGAGTTGCCAGCTCAAACGCACCCTGAGCAATACCCAGGGCCTGTGCGGCAATACCAATCCGGCCGCCTTCCAATGTTTTCATGGCAAATTTAAAGCCGAAACCATCTTCACCAATTCTGTTTTCTTTCGGCACTTTAACATCATTAAACATTAAAGAGTGCGTATCAGAACCCCGAATCCCCAATTTATTTTCTTTTGCCCCAATGGTAAAACCTTCCATTCCTTTCTCAACGATAAAAGCATTAATGCCTTTATGCCTCAATTCGGGATGTGTTTGGGCGATAACCAGATAAGTTGAAGCTGTACTGCCGTTTGTAATCCAGTTTTTAGTGCCATTCAGTAAATAATAATCGCCTTTATCTTCTGCTGTTGTGCGCTGTGAAGTTGCATCAGAACCAGCCTCGGGTTCTGATAAGCAGAACGCGCCGATTTTTTCGCCGGATGCCAAAGGTTTCAGGTATTTCTCTTTCTGAGCCTCGCTTCCATAAGCTTCCAACCCATAACAAACCAACGAATTATTTACAGAAACCACTACAGAGGCTGAAGCGTCAATCTTAGAAAGTTCTTCCATAACGAGTACGTAAGATATTGCATCTAAACCACTGCCACTATATTTTTCAGAAACCATCATACCTAAAAAACCGAGTTCTCCCAGCTTTTTTACTTGTTCGGCCGGAAATTTCTGATGTTCATCTCGCTCGATAACACCGGGTTTCAGTTCCTGCTGCGCAAAATCGCGGGCAGCTTGCTGAATCATCAATTGCTCTTCACTTAATTCAAAATGCATAACATTTATGTATAAAAGGTTAGTGTTTCAAATGTAGCATTTCCATTTGAAATTACTATGGCTGCATAGCAATTATTTTAGCAGTTGCTTAAAATGGTTAAGGGTTTAGCTTGGCTGAATGATTAACGCGGTCTATTTAATATGAACTGCATAGGATTAGACAAGTATATTTAATTTGAAGCACAAGGGCTGTAATGTTTAAGCGGGTTCCGGTCCTGTCTGCCTGCGGTAGACAAGCTTTTGCTTCGCCTCTCCCCGATTTTACATCGGGATGCGGGCCTTCCGCGTCAATCAGGGCTATTTTTCAAAATATAGTTGCTTTTGGGTTGCTTCTTTTGTACCGGTCTTTGTTTTTAAGCCCGATGGGAGCGGCATCCTTTTTGGGTAAAGTTTTGTTTAATTTGAGCAGAAAACTGCCCGAAAAGATACAGCGTACAGCGGGACAGGTGGCCGCCAATGGCCGTATGCGCTCACTTCCAATATAAAATATTACCTTAACCCATTACCTGACACCGTCGGTCTGGATTAATATTTTCTATAAAGTACTATGACTTTGAATTCTTAGCTTATTTAATTTTAGGTACTAAAAGAACTGAAAATAAGCTTAATCCACCTAAAATTAGGATAAGCAAAAGTTGCGAAGAATGAATGATGGTTGCATAAGCAAGGCCATCCTTAAAAGCAATGGAATATAAAACCAAAGCTTGTGCAACCATCCAATGGAAAACCCCAATTCCACCCTGAACAGGTGCTATCATTGCAAAGCTTGAAAATATAAGTGCTGTAAAAGCTGCATTAAAACCTAAACCGGATGTGATTTGTATTGCTGAAAAAGCCAGGTATAGGGATAACCAGTAGAAAAACCAGATTCCGAAAGTATAAACCATAAATAATGGCTTGTTTTTTAGCTTTCTATAGGAATTAAAACCTTGTCTCAACCCGGCAAAAATTCTTAAAAATTTCTTGCTCAGCTTTTTCCTTATCAGATAGATGATTAATGTTGTTAGTATAACCATCAATATAAATAAGCCGATTATCCAGAAATAATTTAACGATTTTATCGCATCAGCTGTGTTGCTGTAAATGGTGTGGTAAAGAAAGTCGGAAACCAATTGATATTGGAAAAGAAGCAGCAATAACCCTGATAAAAGCAGCACCAATACATCAATTAACCTCTCCGTAATCACGGTACCGATTGAAGCAAACATCGGAACTTTTTCTGTCTTAAGAATAACCGAACAACGGCCAATTTCACCGAAACGGGGTAATGCCAGATTAGCCAGGTAACCAATAATTACGGCATGGTATGTATGCCAGAAACTTACCTTATAACTAATGGATTGATAAAGCATCCGCCAGCGCATGGCCCGAAGCACATGTGCCAGCCAAACTGAAATGCCAGAAAATGCAACCCATAAGAAATCAGCCTGCTTAATTTCATGCCAGATCTTATTCAAATCCTGACCTTTAAAAGCCAGGTACAAAATGCCTATTCCTATTAAAAACAGAACAATGTACTTGAACAACGATTTCAGGTCGAAAGCCACAAAGTTATTTTAGCAAGTGGTTATTATCATCAGGGAAAACAAGTATCGGATTGTATTTTTTCGCTTCGTCAATTGGTAAAGAACCGTATGACATGATAATAAGTATATCACCTAATTGAGCCAGGCGGGCAGTTGCTCCATTTAAACAGATGGTTCCGGTGCCGCGTTCGCCTTTAATTACATAAGTTTCAAAACGGGCGCCATTATTATTATTTACAATCTGCACCTTTTCATTGGCAATAATGTTAGCTGCATCCATTAAATCTTCATCAATCGTAATACTACCTACATAATTCAACTCGGCCTGTGTTACTTTAACACGGTGTATTTTCGATTTTAATATCGTGATAATCATTCGGCAAAGTTAGTAATAAAGGATTGGATGAAAAAAATGTAAAAGAGATGTAATATGTAAAATGGATGAGGATTCATGGTTGATGGAAAGGAAATATCAGATTACATCATCCATCTTACATCTAATCCATCTTACATCATTTAATAATCATATTATCTATCAGCCTTGTATTTCCTACTTTTGCGGCAACCAGCGCAACCAAATTACTTTCATCTTTAGACTTTGAAGGCTCCAGTGTATCACCGTTGGCAATGGTAAAGTAATCAAGTTCCACGCCTTCTACATTGTGATAAAATGATTTTGCTTGTTTTTCGAGTTCATTTAATGAATAGGAAGCGAAATTATCAGCAACAAATTGTAAAGACTTACTTAATACCAGGGCATTTTTTCTGTCTGTTTCAGATAAATGAATGTTGCGGCTGCTCATGGCCAAACCATCATCTTCGCGGATTATCGGGCAAGTAATTATCTTAATAGGCAGTTTGAAATGAGCAAGCATATTTTTAATCATCAACACCTGCTGAAAATCTTTTTGACCGAACATAGCCACATCAGGCTCTACTGCATCAAAAAGTTTTTTTACGATTTGCGTCACTCCCTGATAATGCCCTTTTCTAAATTCCCCTTCTAATAAAAACTCTGCTTTTCCTAAATCTATATGCCAGTTTTCATCAGCACCTGATGGGTACATTTCTGCTACGTTTGGCATAAACACGCCGTTACATCCCGCATCATTCAGCATCGCCAGATCGTGTTCTATCGGCCGGGGGTATTTTTCGAGGTCTTTAGGATCGGTAAACTGGGTTGGATTTACGAAAATACTGCATATGATGATATCAGCATTCTCCTGAGCCAGTTTTATCAATGAAATATGACCATTGTGCAAAGCGCCCATTGTAGGCACAAGGGCTACCTTTTTACCAGAGGCCTTTAATGGTTTTAAGTAAGCTTTAAGCGCTTCTTTGGTTTTAAATATTTCCAAACTAAACGATATGAGTTAAGGCTGTAAAGGTGTAAATTAATCTAACTGAAACCAAACAAATGCTTGCTATATTGATAAATAGTATTATTATTCTTATCTTTGCAGCTCATTATCTTTTATTTAACTTAATATTTTCTTAAAATATGGAGATGGCAAAAACGAAGCTGCTGATTGTTACACACGAGATGTCGCCTTTCCTCGAGCTTACTAAAATTTCTGAGATTACTCGCCAATTACCTCAGGCTATGCAGGAAAAAGGATTCGAAATCCGCATTCTGATGCCAAAATTCGGTAACATCAACGAGCGAAGAAATCGTTTACACGAAGTAATACGCTTATCGGGAATGAACATCATTATTGATGATAACGATAACCCTTTAATTATTAAAGTAGCTTCCATCCCGGCTGCACGTATGCAGGTTTATTTCCTGGATAATGAAGAATATTTCCAGCGCAAACAGGTATTTGCTGATGCAAGCGGAAAATTCTTTGATGACAACGATGAGCGTACAATCTTTTTCTGCAAAGGTGCGCTTGAAACTGTTAAAAAATTAGGCTGGGCACCAGATATTGTTCACTGCCATGGCTGGATGAGTGCTTTAGTGCCTGCTTACATTAAAACAACTTACAAAAACGACCCTACTTTTAAAAATTCAAAAGTTGTTTATTCCATTTATGAAGGCGGTTTTACTGAAAAATTAAATGCTAACTTCTCGAAAAAAGCGGTAATGGCCAACATGACTGAAGAGGATACAAAAGCGTTTGAAGATGCAGATGTTAACAGCCTGCATATCGGTGCTGTAAGCCACTCAGACGCAGTAGTTTTAGCAGATGAAAACCTTGATGCAGCTGTGTTAAAATATGTTAAAGATTCAAATAAGCCAACTTTAGCTCATAACTTAACCGAAAATTTTGAAAACTTCTATACTTTTTACGAAGAAATTTCAAATGAAGAATTGGTTTCTGTTGCTTAATTAGGTATTATTATTTTTAAATATGAAATTTATAAAACAAGACTTATTAACCCTGTTGATAGGTCTTTTTCTTTTTGCATCCTGTAAAAATCCGACAGGCGTAGGTTTAGATGTTGATTCGAATACGGCTATTCAGGGTACTTTGGTAAGCGACCAGTTGGTTAGTTCACAAACGATAAGAGAGGCTGATGTTACGACTTCAAATTTAGCGCGTTACCCGCTGGGTTATATGAACGACCCAATTTTTGGAAAAACAGAATCGAGTGTAGCTATGACCGTATTTCCGTCAGAGCTTAGCCTGGATTTTACTACTGCGACTTTAGATTCTGCCGTTTTAGTGCTTAATCTGGGTACACAATTTTATGGTGATACAACCACATCAAAATACAGCATCGATATTTATCAGTTAACCAATACGATTACAAAGTATAAATCATCTGATGTACAGGCACACAACAGTACCTTGCTCGGCAACTTTAACAGCAAAATTTATCCAAATACGCCTATCAAAATAACAGATGTGGTATCTGGTGGCAAGGATACGTCACGAACGGTGAAGGCACAAATCCGAATTCCTTTAAACAAAGCCTTTATTCAAAGCACGATTTTAAGCTTGCCAACTACAGGCACAACAACGAATGCCAAATTCTCAGATTACTTTAAAGGTCTTTACGCCGAGATTAATAAAACTTCCTCAACAGGTACAGGCGGAATTGCTTTTTTAGATTTCGCAAATTCAAGTTCTTATCTTCAGCTGGTTTACAAAAAAACAAATTCATCAAGCGGTATCGATACCCTTTCAAAAAAATTTCCGATTGCTAATGCAGTCGGGCAGGTTATCACGGCTAATATTAAACACGATTATACAGGAACGCCTATCAAAACCCAGTTAGATAACCCGACATTACAATATAATGTTACCTATTTACAGGCCCTTGCAGGTTTAAAGACTAAAATTTCTTTTCCTAACTTAAAAAATTTCACCACTGTTTATGGCAAAGCAGTCATAAATAAAGCTGAACTAATTGTAGACTTAAGCTCGGGAACTTTTGGTTATCCGTTTAATGCCCCGCAGAGATTGTCGCTTTATCGCTGGGATATTGCAGAACAGCCTGTTAATGTTCCCGATCATGATCAATCCAGCTCGAGTTATGCCGGAGACCCCCGGGCACTTTCTGATGCTGTTTTCGGAGGCTACTATGATGCATTGAATAACAGATATGTTTTTAATGTTAGTGCTTATGTTCAGGATTTAATCGATAATAAAAAAATAGATTATGGTACTTTTCTGGCGCCGACGTCTTTAACAGAATTTGAAGTATTTCCATCAGCTTCATCGGCAGCAAGAGCTGTTATCGGCACATTCGGAAACACCACAAATCGCCTGAAACTGAATATTTATTATACGAAGATTAACTAATCATCGCTTTAAAATGCTTAAGCCCCACTGCATCGCAGCTGGGGTTTTTTATTTTGTGAATTCCACAAAAAAGACTTTTGGACATACAAACAAACGTTTGTTTAGTATATTTGGCAGAATAATTTAATTAAAAATATGTGTGGAATAGTAGGTTATATAGGCTATAGAGAAGCCTGGCCAATTGTTTTAAAAGGCCTTAAAAGGTTAGAATACCGCGGGTATGATAGTGCCGGTATAGCAATAATGAACGATAATGGCCAAAGCATCTATAAAAAAGTTGGTAAGGTTGCGGCCCTGGAAGAATTTGCTGAAAACAGGGATAAGACCGGCACCATCGCAATGGGCCATACCCGTTGGGCAACTCACGGAGTACCTTCAGATAGAAATTCACACCCGCATACTTCCAATAATGATAAACTTTCCATTATTCATAATGGAATTATCGAAAACTATGCGACACTTAAAGAAGAACTTTCTGGCCGCGGACACGAATTTAAAAGTGATACAGATACAGAAGTTTTAATTCATTTAATTGAAGAAATCCAAAATATAGAACAATTAGACTTACTTGAGGCCGTTCGCTTGGCGCTGAAAGAAGTTACAGGCGCTTATGCAATTGTGATTATGGACCGGGAAAATCCTGATCGCTTAATTGCTGCAAGAAAAGGTAGCCCTATGGTTATTGGTGTTGGTAAAGGTGAGTATTTTATTGCTTCTGATGCGACGCCGATAATTGAATACACCAAAAATGTAATTTACCTGAACGACCATGAAATTGCTTTAGTTACAAAAGATGATCTTTTAGTTAAAAGATTAGATAATGTGGTTCAAACGCCTTTAATTCAGGAACTGGAACTCAAATTGGAAATGCTTGAAAAAGGCGGTTTCGAACACTTTATGCTGAAAGAAATTTACGAACAGCCCAGATCAATCAGAGATTGTATGCGTGGACGTATTTATCCTGCAGAAGGTAAGGTGCAGTTAGGAGGAATTAAAGAGTTTATAGAAAAACTTAAAAATATCGACAGAATTATCATAGTTGCCTGTGGTACATCATGGCATGCGGGTTTAGTTGGCGAATATTTAATCGAAGAGTATGCCCGAATTCCCGTAGAAGTTGAATATGCATCAGAATTCAGGTATCGCAATCCGATTATCACGGAAAAAGATGTTGTAATTGCCATTTCTCAATCCGGAGAAACAGCAGATACAATGGCTGCAATAGAAATGGCAAAAGAACGTGGCGCTACCATATTCGGTATTTGTAATGTGGCGGGCGCATCTATACCAAGGTTGAGCCATGCAGGGGTTTACACCCATGCAGGACCAGAAATTGGTGTTGCTTCTACTAAAGCATTTACGGCGCAGGTTACCGTTTTAACACTGATAGCCTTTTACATGGCACAGCAAAAAGGAACAATAACCCAATCAAAATTAATAAGCCTTTTAACCGAGTTAGACAGCATTCCGGAAAAGATTGAGGTGGCATTGGAGTCTAACGATATCATTAAGGAAGTTGCTTCAAAAATAAAAGATTCCCGAAACTGTTTATTCCTGGGAAGAGGCAGTGGTTTTCCGGTGGCCTTAGAGGGTGCGCTAAAGCTTAAGGAGATATCTTATATTCATGCGGAAGGTTATCCTGCTGCCGAAATGAAACATGGCCCTATTGCTTTGATTGACGAAGAAATGCCGGTGGTATTTATTGCTACTCAGAATTCGTCCTACGAAAAAGTAATCAGCAATATTCAGGAAGTTAAAGCCCGTAAAGGCAAAGTAATTGCCATTGTTACTCAAGGCGATACCGAGGTTAATAAAATGGCAGATTATTGTATTGAAATTCCCGATTCGGATGAGGCTTTTCTACCATTATTAGCAACGATTCCATTACAGCTTTTATCTTATCATATCGCTGTAATGCGTGGCTGTAACGTAGATCAACCAAGAAACTTAGCAAAGTCGGTTACTGTAGAATAAATATGCTATTCATAAATGAGGCTGTCTCATAAATCAACTTATTTTTGATTCTTGTCACAGTGAGCAATGTCATTAAGTTAAAAAGGTCTTCGACAGGCTCAGACTGACAACACTTATGCTGAACTTAATGACATTTCACATTGAGCCTGTCGAAATGCCTGCCTGTGGTAGGCAGGGAGAGATCTATCCAGACAGATTTCTCGACTGGAGTGAAACGGAATGGAGAGATCTTTGAATCAAGTATTGAAATGAAATTAAAAAGATTTCTCCACTGCGGTCGAATCCGGTAGCTATCGGATGACGAAGATTCGAGGAGATTATCTCCTTTAAATTCTCCTGTCATTTATGTTGATTTTTATATAATAAATTACCCCTTGAAAGGACGAGATCTAGAAATTATCCCTCAAGATGACATTTTATTTTTATAACTTAACCCAATTTAAAATGGCAGATCACCATTTTCATCATTTGGCCGGATGGTAAATTCATCTTCGATTTTTGTTTCATTATTTTGAACATGGCTAACAGGTTGCCCTGGTTCAAAGTCACTCTTTCTGCCCAACATTGTAAAATTTTCGGCAACGATTTCGGTTACATATTTTTTAACCTTTTCTTTATCTTCAAAAGATCTGGTTCTTAATTTTCCTTCTATATATACAAGTTTACCTTTTTGCAGGTATTTTGATGCAACTTCTGCCAAACCTCTCCATAAAACGATATTATGCCATTCCGTTTGTTCAACACGCTTTCCGTCTTTATTGTACGTTTCTGATGTAGCTAATGGAAAGCTGGCAACTGTAACGCCTCCATCTAAATGTCGCACTTCGGGATCTTTACCCAAGTGCCCGACTAAAATAACTTTGTTAATCCCGGACATAAAATATCTTTTTTTGGTTAGTTTTATTTCTAAATGATTCACGATACCGATTAACGAAGGTTAGTTAGGCCCTCATAAGCATCAAAAATTTTCTTCGATAAAATTTCTGATTACATTAGGTTGCGGTAATTCATCCAATGTATTAAAAGAAACCCAATTAAGTTCCTTTTGTTTATTAAAGTTAAATATATAATTTTTTAAAGCAAAAAATCTTACATGGATAATTTGGTGAGTTAATACATGCTTTTTATAGCTTATGAATGTAATTTCTGTTTCACCGCCAAAATTTGATTTTACTGTAAATTCCAGTGTTTCGTCTTCTTCAGTTGAAAATCCGGTGGTCTCTATACATGGAAAATCGTACAGATGCTGCCAGATATCACCTGCCTGTCTTTCCCTTACCAAGATTTTATCATCTACCGTGCTAACCAGGTAGTTAAAATAACGATGTTTTTTTTCTGCTTTAGCTAACTTTACCGGCAACTGGCCAACAGCATTATTTTTAAGCGCATAACATTCTATATTCAACGGACATATGCTGCAATCAGGCGATTTGGGTTTACACTGAATGGCACCGAACTCCATTATGGCCTGATTATACAATGCCGGATCTTCTGTATAAAGCAATTCATTGGCAAGTTTAAAAAACTGTTTTTTACCTTCGGGCGAATTGATCGGCGTATCAATACCATAATAACGTGCTAAAACCCTGAAAACATTTCCATCTACAACTGCCCTGGCTTCGCCGGAAGAAAAAGAAGAAATGGCTGCCGCCGTATATTCTCCAATACCTTTAAGTTTAATCAGATCATCATGAAGGGTCGGAAATATGCCGTTATAATTATTCACAACAATTTGAGCGGTGTTATGCATATTCCTTCCGCGCGAATAATAGCCCAGGCCCTGCCATAGTTTTAACACTTTAGCTTCACTGGCCGCTGCAAAATCTGTAACAGTCGGAAAATTTTCCAAAAATTTATTAAAATAAGGCAGTCCCTGTTCAACCCGGGTTTGTTGTAAAATAATTTCTGAAAGCCATATTACATAAGCATCATTTGTGTGTCGCCAGGGCAAATCTCTTTTATGTATCAGATACCACGTTATAAGTTTATTCTGGAATATCATTCCCGCAAATTACGGTGTAATTATTGGTTTTAAAAAAACTTGCAATAGCCTGATGAGATAATAGATAAAAAAATCATCTTTTATTTCCCTATCTCATTAAAAAGCAATACTTTTGCAACCCCAAAACACTGATAATATTAATACACAATATATAATAAATAATAAAATATGACTAAGGCAGATATTATTTCAGAAATATCAACAAAAACCGGAATTGAAAAGGTTGATGTGCAGGAAACAGTTGAGGCATTCTTCAAGGTGATCAAAACCAGCATGATTGGCGGTGAAAATGTTTATGTTAGAGGCTTCGGAAGCTTTGTTGTTAAAAAGAGGGCTCAAAAAACAGCCAGAAATATCTCTAAAAACACTGCAATAATTATCCCTGAACATTTTGTTCCAAGCTTTAAACCAGCAAAAGTATTTGTTGATAAAGTGAAAAATAATTCGAAAAAAATTAAAGTAGAAGCTTAAAACCAGTCAAGTGAACAGTAGCATCAGATTAAAACAAACCATCATTATTGGAGCGATTTTATTGCTTGTTGCATTTCTGTTTACAAGAGACATTAAAGGTTTAGTTAAACCTACAGAAGAGAATGGTAAAATGCCTGCATCTGGTCAAATGTCAGAATCAGCAACCGCATCTTCCGGATTAAATATTCAAACAACATCTGAAGCTGCTAAAAATGTAATTAACAAGAGTTTAGCAACTGATATTACAGCCTTAGAAAACAGTTATAAAGGTGCAACAGGCGCTGAAAGAGTTGAACTGGCTCAACAACTGGCTCAGAAATGGGACGATGTTGAACAACTAACACCATCAGCATTATATTTAGAAGTTGTAGCAGAAGCAAAACCATCGTCAGTAAATTGGTTAGCATCGGGCAACAAGTTTCTAAAGGCTTTCGAAAGCACACAAGATAGTTTAGCGCAACCTGCCTTATTGCAGAAAGCCAATACTTCTTTTACAAAAGCTTTGGCATTAGATAAAGAAAATATAGATGCCAAGACAGGATTAGGTGTTACAATAGTTAACGGCTTAGGTGCACCAATGCAAGGGATTGCAATGTTGCTTGAGGTTGTTGCTAAAGACCCTAAGAACGTTAAAGCAAATATGAATCTTGGTTTATTTTCGATTAAATCAGGTCAGTTCGACAAAGCAATTCCCCGTTTTAATACGGTTATTGAAACAGCGCCAACACCTGAAGCCTATTTTTATCTGGCTACGGCTTTAGAAAATTTAAACAAAAATAAAGAAGCTGTTGAAGCCTATTTAAAAAGTAAAAAATTAGCGGCAAATCCAACTTTATCGTCATTCATTGATAAAAAAGTTGCTGAGCTAAAGAATAAAAATTAATTAACAGATTAATAAAAACATTTAAAACTTAAAATTATGCCAAGCGGTAAAAAAAGAAAAAGACATAAAATGGCTACGCACAAACGTAAAAAACGTTTAAGAAAAAACAGACATAAGAAAAAATAGTTTCTTATTTTGATTTAGCCTTTTAAACCTCATAGCACACCTATGAGGTTTAAATACTTATATATGATTTCTATTGTATAACAATTTGGGGCTATCTCACTGTATTTTTATTTTTACTATCCATTTGTTAATAGGCGAAAGCCTTAAATCTGTAGCTGTTGGTAAAAGAATTAATTATCAATTCGACTCCTGCCGGAGTTACCATAGCTTTGATTGAAGACAAACAACTTGTTGAGCTTCATAAAGAACAAATCAATAATAACTACGCCGTAGGCGATATTTATTTAGGTCGCATTAAAAAAATTATGCCTGGCCTGAATGCTGCTTTTGTGGATGTTGGTTATGAAAAAGATGCATTTTTGCATTATTTTGATTTAGGCCCTCAGGTACAATCTTTAATTAAGCTAACGAAGATCAAGCGTAATGGCTCGGTTACAGGCACATTATTAGATAATTTAAAACTCGAGGCCGATATTAATAAGGCGGGTAAAATATCTGATGTGCTTAGTAAGAACATGCTCCTGCCTGTACAAATTGCTAAAGAGCCAATTTCTACAAAAGGACCTCGTTTAAGTTCCGATCTATCTATTGCCGGCAGGTATGTGGTACTGGTGCCATTCTCCAATACCATATCCATATCAAAAAAAATAAAAAGTAATACCGAACGTAATCGCTTAAAAAAGATTATAGAAAGTATTAAACCTCAAAATTTTGGGGTAATCATCAGAACTGTTTCTGAAGGAAGAGGTGTTGCTGAAATGCAAAAAGATCTGCTGGATCTGGTTGCAAAATGGGAAACCTTTATTAAAAAATTACCTACAGCCGAACCTTCGAAAAGGGTGTGGGGCGAAATGGACAGGTCATCTACATTAATCCGTGATATCCTGAATCCTGACTTTACAAATGTTTATGTAAGTACGCCCGAGCTGTATGATGATATTCGTTCTTATGTACACGATATTTCCCCGGAAATGGAAAAAATCGTGAAGCTTTACAAACATAAAGAACCTGTATTTGAACATTTTGGAATCGAAAAGCAAATTAAAAATGCTTTCGGCAAAACGGTAAATTTACCGGGTGGTGCTTATTTGGTTGTTGAACATACCGAAGCATTACACGTAATCGATGTAAATAGTGGTAACCGAACAGCCAGTAAAGAGAATCAGGAAGAAAACGCTTTACAGGTGAATAAGGAAGCGGCAAAAGAAATTGCCCGTCAACTGCGTTTACGTGACATGGGAGGTATAGTGGTAATCGATTTTATCGATATGCATAAACCAACGAACCGTAAAATATTATTCGATTATTTACGCGAACTGATGTTGCTGGATCGCGCTAAACACACCATTTTACCCCCTAGTAAATTTGGTTTAGTGCAAATTACCCGGCAACGTGTTCGCCCGGAAATGAATATTGTTACGGTTGAAAAATGCCCGGCGTGTGGCGGAACAGGTGAGATAAAAGCAAGTATCGTTCTGATGGATGATATTGAAAATAACCTGAACTATATTTTATCGGAACAAAACGAAAAAGGCGTTACCCTTTGTGTGCATCCTTATATTGAAGCATACATCACAAAAGGTATTTTCAACTTACAGCGTCGCTGGTTTTTTAAATATGGCCAGTGGGTAAAGGTTAAAGCACAACCTGCTTATCATTTAACGGAGTTTCATTTCATTTCATCGAAAGATGAAGAAATAAAGCTTTAACACAAGGTTAAATTAAAGGAAAACGTCTGACGCCTTAACGGCATCAGGCGTTTTTTTGTGCAAAAATGATTTAGCTTTTGCGTGCTATAAAATTTAAATTTGTTATCCGATAGCTATCGGATCTAAACCTGAAATCAATTGGCAAAAACAAAAACAGCGTATTTCTGTCAGAGTTGCGGATATGAATCGGCTAAATGGCTTGGTAAATGCCCGTCATGTAATCAATGGAATACCTTTGTAGAAGAAATTGTTGAGAAAAACCCAACTACTGTACCAACCTGGAAAAATGATGCTGCTCCTGCACGAAAACTCAGCAAGCCAAGTAAAGTAAACGAAATTGAACGTTCGCCGGAGCGCAGAATGCTAACAGGAGATAAAGAATTGGATCGCGTTCTTGGAGGTGGCCTGGTTGAAGGATCTTTAATTTTAATTGGCGGTGAACCCGGAATCGGAAAATCGACACTCATGCTTCAGCTTGCTTTAAATTTAAAGGGTAAAAAGCTTTTATACGTATCGGGTGAAGAAAGTGAACAGCAAATTAAAATGAGGGCGGAACGGATTACGGAATCGCCTTCTGCTGATTGCTATATTTTAACAGAAACATCAACCCAGAATATTTTTAAGCAAATCGAGATTCTTGAGCCCGAAATTGTAGTTATCGATTCCATTCAAACTTTACACTCCGCCCACATCGAATCTACACCGGGAAGCGTTTCGCAGGTTCGCGAATGTACGGCAGAATTGCTGCGGTTTGCAAAAGAAACCGGCACACCCGTGTTTTTGATTGGTCATATTACCAAAGATGGCGCCATTGCCGGTCCGAAAATTTTAGAACACATGGTTGATACCGTTCTTCAGTTCGAGGGCGACAGGCACCATGTTTATCGCATCCTACGCTCAATTAAAAACAGGTTTGGGGCCGCAGCAGAATTGGGTATTTATGAAATGCAGGGAAGCGGTTTAAGGGAAGTTTCCAATCCATCAGAAATATTATTAACACAACGCGATGAAGAACTTAGCGGTATTGCCATTGCAGCAATGCTGGAAGGCGCAAGACCCATGTTAATCGAAACCCAGGCACTGGTAAGTGCTGCCGCTTATGGAACACCACAAAGATCTGCTACAGGGTTCGACACCAAAAGGATGAATATGCTTCTGGCTGTTTTAGAAAAACGTTGTGGCTTCAGATTAAGCACCCAGGATGTTTTTTTAAATATTGCCGGCGGTATAAGGGTCGAGGACCCGGCGATTGATTTAGCGGTGCTGATTGCTGTTATTTCTTCACACCAGGATATTCCGGTCTCTTCTAAAAATTGTTTTGCGGCAGAAGTTGGTTTATCAGGCGAAATCAGAGCAGTAAACCGGATAGAACAACGAATTGCAGAAGCCGATAAATTAGGCTTTGAAGTTATTTATATTTCAAAGTATAATATGAAAGGCATAAACATCGAAAAATATAACCTGGAAATTAAAGCGGTAAGTAAAATTGAAGAAGTCTTTAGCCTAATCTTCGGTTAAAGTATTTAAATATTGGGGAATATAGTTGTCGGATTTCCACATTTATAAAATCATTTTTCCCCATTTCCCCAATTAAAAATTATCTACCCAGCTATAATTTTCTTACAACAACCTGATAATAAGGTATTTAACAATATAAAATTAACTTTTCAATTTTTGGAGTAACGTTTGTCTTACATACTATGATGTACGTCATGGGATGTGACTTACAACAATAGGGATGATTCTCCTCGTTAGCCGGTGCTAGCGAGGATTTTTTGTTTTAATAATTGAATAAATTTTAAATACTTTTGAGGTAGATAATTTCCGGAATGAAAAAATTAATATAATAAAAGAGTATGAAAAAAATTATTTTAAGCCTGGGGTTTTGCTTAATCGGCGTATTCGCTTTTGCACAAACAGCATTTACAGGCCAGAAATTTGGCGAAAATGTAACGCCGGGCAATGTTAAACCTGTTGCAAAATTAGAGGCTGCAATGGGCGATAAAACTACGGCTGACATGAAGATTGAAGGTAAAGTTGTAGATGTGTGCAAAAAGAAGGGCTGCTGGATGACTTTGGAAATGCCTAACGGAGAACCCATGCGTGTAACATTTAAAGATTATGCATTCTTTATGCCAATGGATATTGTGGGCAAAAAAGTTGTATTGGACGGTATTGCAAAAAAACAGACCATTTCTGTAGAAACCTTGCGCCATTATGCCGAAGACGCAAAAAAGACACCTGAAGAAGTTGCTAAAATTACAGACCCCAAAAAAGAATTAGCTTTCGAAGCTAAGGGTGTTGTAATATTAGATAAATAAGCGGATAGCTTAAAGACTAAAGCAAAAAAATGCCCTAAGCTTGAGAAAGTTTAGGGCATTTTTTTTTAATTTAATATTCTATTATAAAACCCAGTTCCACCCAAATTCATCAGTTGCTAAACCGTAACGGATATCATTTAGTTTTTTAGCAATGCCATTAGAAATGGTTCTTGTAGACGAATCGGTAAGTTTATATGTTTTACCCAAGTAACCAATCTCCCCAATGTGTGTTACTGTTGCGGCTGTTCCTGCAGCAAAAGCCTCCGTTAAACTACCATTTTCAATGCCTTCAATTACCTCTTTAACAGATACCCTGCGCTCTTCAACTGCTATGCCTGCAGCAGTTGCAAGTTTAATAATTGTATCGCGTGTAACGCCATCTAATACCGTACTACGAACGGATGGTGTAACCAATTTTCCGTTAATTACAAAAATTAAGTTAGCTGTTCCGGCTTCTTCTATGTATTCGTGGTTAATAGCGTCTGTCCAGATTAACTGGTCAAAACCTTCTTTTTTTGCCTCTTCAAACGGATAAAGCGAACGGGCGTAGTTACCTGCAGTTTTGGCAAAGCCAACGCCACCATCGTCAGCTCTTGTAAATTCGGTTTCTATTTTAACTTTTAAAGCGCTGCTGTAATATGGTCCGGTTGGCGTGGTAAGCAAGGCAAATTTGTAAGTCTCTGACGCTTTTACACCTAAATAAGGATCTGTTGCAAACATGACAGGACGAATGTATAAAGCATAATCTTCCTGTGAAGGCACCCATTTTTCATCTATATTTATCAGCGCAGCTAATCCCTGCATAAAAATTTCTTCAGGAATGGTCGGCATCGACATTCTGGCTGCAGATTTATTAAATCTTTCAAAGTTTTTATCAGCACGGAATACGCTAATCTTTCCGTCTGGCTGACGATAAGCTTTCAGACCTTCGAAAATTGCCTGACCATAGTGAAGTGCAGAAATGGCCGGACTCATCGGAATTGGCCCGTAAGGTAAGATTTGCAGGTTTTTCCATTCGCCATTTTCAAAATCGGCGGTAAACATATGGTCGGTAAAAACTTTACCGAAAGGTAATTGCGAAAAATCCGTAACTGATAACCGTGTTTTATCTGCTCTGGCAATTTTTATATCTAATGTATCGGTCATATTTCGTTATATTTTGAATGAGGAAATTTTGAATTAGTGAAGGTGAATATTCGCCAATTCCATATCATTAACTAATTTTCGCAAATTAAGAAAAAAGCGGCTATCTTAATAGCATTTCTGGATATTAATCTTTGTTCTTTAGTGTTTTAAGCACACTAAGTACCCAACCTTTACCCCATTCTTCCATTTGTTCTTCGGTCCATAAGAAAGGGTAAAAAATTCTTTTTTGAAAACGCGGCGGCAGGTATTTCTGCCAGTTCGTCCCACCGGTGGCGGCAACATCAACCGGATCTTTTTCAAGGTAGCGGACAGCAGATTTATAGTGTGCTAATGGCCACTCCACATTTACATATAGATCAAGCTTGCGAAGTTCTTCTCCCAAGGCAGAAACATCGTTGCCATTTGCCTGAAACTGTTGATACAAAGCAGAAAAGTTTGTTAAGGCTCTGTCTTTTGCCAGTTGCAGAAATTGAGCCGAATATTTTTCAATAAATTGCTTCAGGGTTAGCGTCTGCTTGCCTGATGCGAGTTCAGTTGCACCGAATTTCCAGTAAATATGTTCAAACTGTTCTTCAAGTGTTGCTGTACTCAATTCAATTCTTTTACTTTTATCAACTAAACGAATAAAATCAGTTGCGCAAATTTCAATCATCCGGTATTGGCCGGATTGAAAACCACTGGCCGGTAAAAGCGACATTCTGAATTTCAAAAACTGTTCTTTTTCCATGCCTTCAACCATAACCCCGAAAGAAGTTGTTAAGGCATTGAAATAGGCATTAATCCGTTTTACGCGAGCTGTAAAAAAATCAACAGTTAAATTTTTGTGCGTTGCAATTTGTTTACATTCATGCAAAGTCAGTTTAAAATAAAGCTCCGTAATCTGATGATACATGATAAAAATCTCTTCGTCAGGAAAAGGCGTTTTCGGGCTTTGTAAACTCAAAAGTGTATCCAGGTGGATATAGTCCCAGTAGGTTAAGAAATCGGCATACAACAATCCATCGAGATATGATGCCATATCCTGGCCCATTGCCGTATATTTCTCTTGAAGCTGATTTAGTTTGTTTTTTATTTCAGGTGTAAAATCCATTGTTTTGTTGTATCACTACAAAGGTGTTAAAGATTTTTGGAACAAATAGCTAAAATTTATACATTTGAAGCGATGGCGATGGGGTACCGCCAAAACCGCCCAAACAGGCTGATGACTCCTACGATTTTTATTAAAATTGATTTCAAATGCCTGTTAAAAAATCAACAGAAGCTTTTCTTCTGTCCTTGAGTCGCCTTACCAGAATGGAGTTTGGCGTATTATTGCTGAATAGCTTTAAATGGCTTTTATTCTCCGCGTTACTCGGTGGAATTGTTGGTTCAGCTTCTGCTTTATTTTTAGAAACCCTAAATCTGGTGACCGATTATCGGGAGCAACATTTGTGGATAATTGGCTTTTTGCCAATTGCAGGTTTATTAATTGGCCTGGCTTATCACTATTGGGGAAAGGAAGTTGTTAAAGGTAATAACCTCTTAATTGAAGAACTTCAAACACCTAAAAAAGTAATTCCTTTAGTGATGGCGCCGCTAATTTTTGCAGGAACGATAATTACCCATTTATTTGGAGGTTCTGCAGGCAGAGAGGGAACAGCCGTTCAAATTGGTGGTGCTTTTGCCGATCAGTTTACCAAAATCTTTAAACTGAAACCCAGAGACAGAAAAATCATTTTAATATGTGGTATTAGTGCAGGCTTTGCTTCTGTGTTCGGAACCCCATTAGCGGGTGCTGTATTTGGACTCGAAGTTTTTGTTATTGGTACCTTAATGTATAATGCTATATTACCATCTTTTATAACAGCCATTATTGCTGATTATGTTTGCAAAATGTGGGGCGTTGGCCATACCCATTATTCCATTTCGGTAGTACCACAGATCGACGGCTTAAGGATTTTATTATCACTTGGTGCCGGAATAATTTTTGGTTTGGTTGCACGTAGTTTTTCAGCTTTAAATCATCGTTTGTCGGCAATATTTGGTCAAATAAAATACCCGCCATTACGGCCCCTAATCGGTGGATTTATATTAATAGTAATTATCTTTTTATCTGGCACAACACGCTATGTAGGATTAGGTATTCCGGTAATATCCGAATCTTTTAATGCACAAGAGCCTTATTATACTTTCGCCATTA
The DNA here is from genome assembly GCF_027213645.1 of Pedobacter rhodius. Classification (GTDB taxonomy): domain Bacteria; phylum Bacteroidota; class Bacteroidia; order Sphingobacteriales; family Sphingobacteriaceae; genus Pedobacter; species Pedobacter rhodius. The sequence goes on from NZ_JAPWGL010000003.1 coordinate 168,854, forward strand.
AACTATTTTTAACAGCTTTAACATTAAGTACCGGTTTTAAAGGCGGAGAAGTTACCCCCTTATTTTTTATCGGGGCAACCTTAGGTAGTTTCTTAAGCTTTTTTATTCCACTTCCTGCCGGATTGTTGGCGGGGATGGGTTTCGTCGCTGTTTTTTCCGGAGCCGCAAATACGCCCTTAGCCTGCATCTTTATGGGTTTAGAATTGTTCGGAACTGAATCAGGTATTTACATTGCGCTTGCCTGCACAACGGCCTATTTATTTTCAGGGCATACTGGTATATACCATTCGCAAGCTATTGGAAGCCCAAAGCATTTATTGCTGAAAAGGCATCAGTTTTTAAGATAAAAAACCTAATCAGCGATTTTAGAGGCTATCTCATAAATACAAATGTCATCCTTGAGGGGTAATTTATTTCATAAAAATGAATATGAATGACGTTTGCTATTCCCCTCTTATTAGAGGGGTGCCCGCAGGGCGGGGTGTTTTATTTGTCCTGGCCGGACAGGCTTTTTTGTTTTTCAGATAAGTTTATATTTTTATTGGTCTTCAAGCTTGCTTCGCAGGTTTGGCAACAAAAGAAACAAAACCGAGCATTTTGCGAGCTCATTAATACAATTAAAAACAATGATAACTAATTAATAATTGCCGGCTGAAAATTATTCATAAGTATTTATTGTTTTAATAGGTATTCATGAGGGCTACGCCGTTTTTGTATTTAAGGTTTTGCTTTGGCTAGGACAGTGCATCCCCAAAAATTTATTAGGCCGGTTTAAAGCGGAACGGAGAAACAGTGCTTTGGCCTTATAAAACGCAAACATACATAGTTCATAATTTAATGTATTTCAGTAAGTTAACAAATAACGTAAATGGTAGCCTGTCGAAGGACTTATAAAAACTGAATTTTAAGCATTTCGACAATTTTAGCTTTGACAAATTTAAAAAGTTGTCAAAGCTTCAGGATGACAAACAAAAGGGTATTAATCTTTAATACAACACCCTAAATTTTATGGTGTGTTCAATTTTCTTTAGCGCTTTAAATAATTGCTTATCATATTCTGTATTAATATCGGTAATTGCATAGCCAATTTCAGAATTGGTCATTAAGAATTGTCCGACAATATTAATATTATGTTTTGCAAAAACGGTATTAATTTGCGCCATAATACCTGGTATATTTTTATGAATATGAATCAGGCGGTGCGATTTATCTATTTTAGGCAATTGTAAATTCGGGTAATTACTACTCAGGTATGTGGTGCCCGTATTCATAAAATCAATCATCCGTTTTGGAATAAAATCGAGGTTACGTGGGTTTGATTTAACATCATCAAAAATAACAATGCCCATTTTGGTACAAATTCCTGCATCAATTTTATTTTTGGAGTTACCCAAATAACCAATTGTTTTAAGCTTAACTGCATTTTTTAATTGCTCTTTTTCAATCTTCTCCCCATCAGCCAGAAGCATTATACCGACATCTTTAACATATTTTTCTTCGAACGAGGTTTTATGCCTGATGGATAGACCGTCATTTTTAAGGATGGCGATACTTTTTGGATCTACATTGCCAATAACGAGACATAAAATCCTGTTTTTTGGATAGGAGATTGCCCTTGGTAAATTATTTACGTATAAAAATTCATCAAAGCTTGGCGTAATGTGATCGGCTTTTTCGATAATGGTTTGGCGGGCAATATTTTCTGTAAAAGCAAAAAACTTATTAATCATGCCGCTTTCGCGAAGCTGAAAATCTGAATAACCATCCCCAATGCCAAACAATTCGCCTTCTAATTTTAAATGTTGAAGCAGCTTTACCTTTCCTCCTTCCTCACTCAACGGATTGGCATGGTCGTAATCTATAATTTTCCCATCACCTGTGGTTACAAATGTATTGGCATAGATATTTTCCTTTTTAATATGATACTGACTTACAACCGGCGTGATAAACTCTTTGAAACCGCCAGAAACAATAAGCACTTCATCGGCATGCTTTTTAAAGAACTCTGCGTTCCGTGAAAACGATGTGGACACTTTTTTCTTTAAATGTTTGATGAGCTGTTTTAAATGGTCTTCATTTGCTTCGAGTAATTTAACGCGTTGGGCAAGGCTTTCAGAAAAGGAAAGTTTACCTTCCATTGCCTGGTTGGTGTAATCTTCAATTTTTTGAAAGATAGCTTCTTTATCAGGGTGTTTTTTTAAGGAAATTCTGGCAAGCTCATCGAGCGCTTCAACCTGCGTAAAAGTGCTGTCAAAATCAATGATGTAATAGGCTTTTTGTTTAGGCATTATTTTAAATATTGGGTAATCTCCTGGATACTTTGAGTAATTGGTTTAAACTGAATTCCGGTTGCTTCAATTATTTTTTCGTTGCTGTAATAACTTAAAGATAAACTGCTGTTTGCAGTATCTTTGGTAATCGACGGTTGTTTTCCTGTAAAGCTGGAAAAGAACTTTAAGGTTCTCCAGGCGATGCCAAGCATCCATGATTTGGCCTCCCTGGTTGGCGGCTTAACATTAAAACCCTCCGCAATTGCAGTAAATAAATCTTTATAATGGTAGTTCGCTGAAGAAATGATATAACGTTCGGCCGTAACTGGATTTTCCATTAAAAGCATCATGGCTCTGGCTACATCCTCAACATCAACGAAGCCCGAAGCGCCATCGGTATAAAAAGGAAAACCTCCTTTTACCAGTTTAAAAATGGCACCACTACCATCAAAACCTGCGTTTTTACCAATAATTATAGAAGGATTTACAATTACTGCATCTAAACCTTCGGTGATGCCACGCCAAACTTCCATTTCACTTTCATACTTGGATAAACCATAAGCATGTGCTTTTGAATCGTATTCCCAAAAATCCTTTTCAGTTATTGGCATACCCTTCTTCGCATTACCCAGTGCAGCAACCGAACTTACATGCAATAAACGGCAGTTATTTTCAATACAAAGATTTACCAGGTTTGATGTACCGTCAATATTTACATGAAAAAGTTGCTTTTTATCCTTTGGATTAAGCGAAACAAATGCCGCACAGTGAAATACTTTTGTAATGCCAATGAAAGCATCTTCCAGTATTGCCGGCTCATTTATATCGGCTTCAAACCAATCGATTAAAGGGTTATTATCAATTACTGAAGGAATTACAGAAGTTTTTCGCTTTAAAGCCCGAACAGCCAAACCACTATCGGTTAACTGTTTTATTAATTCAGATCCTAAAAATCCCGTGCCGCCGGTTACGAGTATCATTATATTTTTTTTGGGCTATAGGTGAAAATACGCATTCAAAAATAGATATTTGGGGCGATAGTTTTAAATATATGTCATTAACCGATTTCTTTTCACCTTTAAATGCCGAACAATTTACCCCTAAAGATGGGTTTTATACCAGTCAGCTGGGTTTAAAAACACAATTTTATACCGAATCATTTCCTGATTTAGAAGAAACAAAATTTGATATCGCAATTTTCGGTGTACTTGATGGCAGAAGTGCGATTAATAACGAGGGCTGCGGAATTGGTCCGGATTATTTTAGGGAAAAGTTTTATAAATTAAACGAAGGTGCTTTTACGAGCCGTTTAGTCGATTTAGGGAATATACGTCCGGGTGCAACATTGGCAGATACTTATATTGCTGTAAAAATGGTTGTTTCTGAGTTGATTAAAAATGATATTATCCCGGTTATTATTGGCGGAGGGCAAGATCTAACCTATGCGCAATACATGGGTTACGAAGATTTAGAACAAAAAGTTGATTTGGTTATTATAGATAATCAATTCGATATCGAGGACGATAACCATGAAGGCATTGCAACCCGTTCTGATTGCTATCTGAATAAAATTTTCCTTCACCAGCCAAATTATCTTTTCAATTTCAGCAACATTGGCTACCAAACTTATTTTGTAAATCAGGAAAGTTTAAGCGTAATGGATAAGCTTTATTTTGATGTTCACCGAATTGGCGAATTCGCTCAGGATATTACTTTAACTGAACCAATTATTCGAAATGCGAACATGGTAAGCTTTGACATTGGCGCAATTCGATCTGCTGATGCAGTGGCCAATGCAAATACTACACCCAACGGTTTTGATGGAGAAGAGGCTTGCAGAATTGCCCGTTACGCTGGCATGAATGATAAACTGACATCAATAGGATTCTATGAATTTAATCCGGCATATGATAGTAACGGACAAACCGCCTTTCTGCTGGCACAGATGGTTTGGTACTTTGTAGATGGATTTTATGCCCGTAAAAAGGATTTCCCACTTACACCTAAATCGCAGTTTATTATATACAGAACCAGTTTAAAAGATGGCTCAGGCGAAATGACTTTTGTAAAAAGTAAAAAATCAGATCGCTGGTGGATGCAGGTTCCGTATCCATCCGGACAATCTAAAAATGAGCGTTATCACCTGGTTCCATGCCGCTATGACGATTATCAAACTGCGATAAATGGCGATATGCCCGACTTATGGTGGCGAACTTATCAAAAGCTATCATAATTTTACACAAGTAGTTACGTTAGAAAACTACAAATATTTACCTTTAGCAAAAAGACGATTAAATTAGAACCATGAAAAGAATACTCTTATCTGCGATGGCCTTGTTGCCTTTAGCAGCATTAGCGCAAAAGCCATTTACCATAAAGGGTGATGCAAAAGCATTAAAAACAGGCGACAAAATATACTTTGTTTATACTGTAAATAGCGAACGCAAAACAGATTCTGCAATAGTAACAAACGGTAAATTCGAATTTAAAGGCACCGCAACCGATCCGGTTATGGGTAATTTGTTTAAAAACATAAATCCGTACATAAAAGGTACTAATACCCGCAACATGGATTACGTAAGCTTATATGTCGAACCAGGAAACATTGTTGCAAGTTCTGTGGATTCAATTAAATCGATAAAGGTTACTGGTACACCTTCAAACAATGATAATACAAAGTTAAAGGCAAGTTTAAAACCTGCTACGGATAAAATGAACGCAGTTAATGCTGAGTTCGCTCAGCTAACTGCTGCACAGAAAGAAGATAAAACTATAATGGCAGGTATTAGGGAGCGATATGATAAAGCGGCTGATGAAACTACGCCTATTTATTTAGCTTTCGCAAAAAGCAATCCTAAATCTTATGTGAGCTTGATGTCGTTGGCGCAGTTAGCAAGTGACCCTGATCAACTCCCACAAGTTGAAGCAGTTTTTCCAACTTTAAGTCCTGAATTAAAAGCAACAAAAACCGGAACAACTTTAGCGAAAACTTTAGAAGCCTCAAAAAAAACTGCTGTAGGTGTAATGGCAATGGATTTTACGCAGAATGATCCTGATGGAAAACCGGTAAAATTATCTGATTTTAAAGGTAAATATGTATTGGTCGATTTCTGGGCTTCATGGTGCGGACCTTGCCGCCAGGAAAATCCAAATGTGGTTGTAGCTTATAACAAATTTAAAGACAAAGGCTTTACAGTTTTAGGCGTTTCTTTAGATCAGCCGGGTAAAAAAGATGCATGGTTAAAAGCAATTGCTGATGACAAATTAACCTGGACACACGTTTCTGACTTAAAATATTGGGATAACGAAGTTGCTGTAATGTATGGCATTCGTTCGATACCTGCTAATTTCTTAATTGACCCGACCGGTAAAATTATTGCAAAAGGATTAAGAGAAGAAGCTTTACAAACTAAACTTCAGGAGCTTTTGGGTAGCAAAACGAAATAGCAAGTCAAATTTATCGTCATTACGATGACTTCCTTATAAAAAGATAAAGCCACGATTTACTGTCGTGGCTTTATCTTTTTAAATTATTTAAGCTGATTTCAAGAAATCAAGTGCATTAATAAAATAATGCTCCATGCCTTCATAAGGATCTTCACCGGGTATCCACGAAGCAAATTTCCAATATTCCCACTGGCCATTTTCCAATAAAGGTGGTATTAACAGAAAGTATTGTTCCTGGTTTATTCCGCCAACCAAAATGCTTCGGGCCAGCTTAATGGCAACATCCAAAAGCGCATCATTATTAATCCAGATTTCTATTATTTCAGGATCTATATCTTTTAAAAACCCGACATTTTCTATCGGTTCAAATGATGGTTCTATATTTTCGTTCGGTGTAGTGAATCCATTTGTAATTAAAAGAAAATCTTTATAATCTTTCGGCAGGATGATTTGCAATCGCTCTTCCAGCTGTTTTATTTCTGCGGCAGAAGCAGGCGCATTTCCCAACCACTTTGATTCTATTTGTTCATCGGTGAAAGTAAATTCACCTTGTTTAATGGCAGTTTCTGAAATTCTTTTAAGTATTTTTTTCAAAGCGGTTTCCTTTTGAAATTAAATTAAATCGAAGCCAATATCTTCCCTGAAATATTTACCATCGAAATAAATTCGACCGGCATCGGCTGTTGCACATTGTAATGCGGTAAACATATCTTTTTGCAAACTGGTAATTGCGATAACACGACCACCATTGGTTTTAATAACATCGTTTTCCAATAATGTTCCGGCGTGAAATGCATTTGAATGACGAAGGTTCTCGATACCTGAAATTGCCTTGCCTTTTAAATATTCGCCCGGATAACCCCCGGCAACAATCATTACGGTTGCGGCTGTTTGTTCAGAAATTACCAGGTTTACCTGGTTTAACTGCTTAGCGGCCGTTGCCATAAATAATTCAACTAAATCATTTTCAATTCTTGGGATTACGCTTTCCGTTTCCGGATCGCCCATGCGGGCATTGTATTCAATGACATAAGGTTCTTCACCAACTTTTATCAAGCCGAAAAAGATAAACCCTGTGTAATCGATATTATCTTTCTTTAAACCTTCAACAGTAGGTTTGATAATTCGTTCTTCAACTTTTTCTAAAAATTCGGGAGTTGCAAATGGTACCGGAGAAATGGAACCCATTCCACCAGTATTTAAACCGGTGTCGCCCTGGCCAATTCTTTTATAATCTTTAGCGGATGGAAGTGTTATATAATTTTCGCCGTCCGTTAAAATGAAAACCGAAAGCTCGATACCGCTTAAAAATTCTTCGATAACAACCGTTGCACCCGCAGCACCAAACTTACCACCAAGCATTAACTTTAATTCTTCCTGTGCCTCTACGGTTTCCGTACAAATTAAAACACCTTTACCGGCAGCTAAGCCATCTGCTTTTAAAACGACGGGTAAAGCATGGGTTTCTAAGTAAGCTAAGCCATCTTCTAAAGTTTGTGGGGTAAAAGATTTTGAAGCCGCAGTCGGAATGCTATGACGTTCCATAAATTGCTTTGAAAAATCTTTACTACCTTCTAAAATCGCACCTTCTTTTTTAGGCCCGATAACCGGAACATGTGCAATGGCTTTATCCGCCAGGAAAAAATCGTGAATACCATTTACCAAAGGTTCTTCAGGCCCAACGATTACCATTTCGATGTTTTCGGTAAGCACTATCTTCTTAATAGAATCGAAATCGTTTACACTGATGTTGATGTTGGTACCAAAAGCACCTGTACCACCATTTCCGGGTGCAATAATTAATTTATCACAATGTGAAGACTGGCTTATTTTCCAGGCAAATGCGCTTTCTCTGCCACCTGAACCTAATAGTAAGATATTCATATCGGCAAAGATAATATTTTAGTGTAAAGTAGCGAGTATCTAGTATTAAGTAGCGCGTATCAAGTAGTTTTAATCTTTCTGCTTTTAGCTTCCCTTGGCGCTTCTTGTCATCTGTTCCAGCATATCCCACATTTCATTAGGAATTGCTTCCAAACCGTTCATTTGCCCGGCGCCCTGCAACCACTCGCCACCATCAATCGTTACAACTTCTCCGTTGATGTAACCGGAAAAATCACTGACTAAAAATGCAGCCAGATTCGCCAGTTCCTGGTGTTCGCCAACTCTTTTCAATGGTACACGATTTTTAAAATCGAATTTCTTGGCTAAATCACCCGGCAGTAATCTTTCCCAGGCACCTTTGGTTGGAAATGGTCCTGGCGCAATTGCATTTGTACGGATACCATATTTACCCCACTCAACGGCCAGAGAGCGTGTTAAAGCCAAAACCCCTCCTTTAGCACAGGCTGAAGGCACCACATAAGCCGAACCTGTAAAAGCATAGGTGGTTACGATATTTAAAACTGTTGCCGTTTGTTTTTCTTTTATCCAGTGTTTACCAAAGGTAAGTGTACAATTCACCGTACCCTTTAAAACAATATCGATAATGGACGAAAAAGCATTTGCCGATAAACGTTCTGTTGGGGAAATAAAGTTCCCGGCAGCGTTATTTAAAAGCACATCAACTTGGCCGAATCTTTCGATTGTTTTTGCAAGTACGTTTTCAACCTGTTCTATCTCCCGAACATCGCAGGCAACAGCCAAAACCTTACCTCCAGTCTTTTCTTCCATTTCATCGGCAGTTTTCTGTAGAACATCTTGTTTACGGCTGGTGATAACGAGGTTAGCGCCCAGCTTTAAAAAGTAAATTCCCATTGCTTTTCCTAAGCCGGTTCCACCGCCGGTAATTACAATGGTTTTGCCCTCTAGGGCTCCGTCTCTAAGCATGGGCTGATTGAATGCAAACATAATATCTGGTTGTTTATAGGTTGGTTAGCTGTTGGGATTGGTTAATTGTAGGAGTCAAATCCGTGGCCTGCGAGGACACAGACCATGGAATAAATACAATTCCTTTAACAGGCTCGGGATGACAGGCCGAGCATTGAATTATTTTCGCTGAAGGTTTTCTAAAATGGTTTTTAATATATGCCTTGTGGCCGGCGACCACCATTGCTCGAGCATTTTTTCTAAGGTAGCGGATTGATCTGCCGACACCGCAGCAATTAATTCCTGACGAATATTCAGTTTACTCTGCGACCAGGTATTGCTTTCCAGTTCCATAAACTTTTTAATTTTTCTTTCTGCTGCAGTTAAAAGACTTTCGCCTTTGACCATTTCATCAATCAAACCAACTTTCAGCGCTTCTTCCGGGTTGTATAATTTCCCTGTAAGTAAACTGCGAGCTGCTTCAGCCTTGCCTATCCAAAAAGAATATAATTGAAATATACTGTTTGGCACAATAATACCAACCGGAACTTCATTTAGTCCGATTATGTATTGACCTTCAGACATTACACGATAATCGCAGGCTAAAGCCATCACGCAACCACCCGCCGGGCTGTGACCGCTAATTGCCGCGACTACAGGTTTTTTGAACGAAACCAGGTTAGCTGTAAAGGCTAAGAATAACTGCCAGAACGACCTGACTTCTTCTTCGTTATAATTATAAAGTTCTACTAAATCTAAACCTGCTGAAAAAAATGGTGCTGTACCTGTTAAAACCACACCACCAATATTATTATCAGCAGTTATATTTTTTAACATATCATCTAGTTCGGTAATCAACTCGCGGTTTAATGCGTTTGATTTCCCCCTGTTTAAGGTTATTGTTGCCAGGCGGTCTTTTACACTTACTTTAATCGTATTCATGTTAAATAGTATCTAGATTTGAGTATGAAAGTAGCATGTAATGAGTATTGAGTATCAAGTATCGAGTATCGAGTATCGAGATAAACAAAAATAATAATTATGCATGCATACTAATTCAAATTTATTTATTTTTTCTTATTTAACATCATAAGTGTAAACTTTCCTTGCCAAATGCCCTTCGGCATCAATTCCTTCAATTACGATTCGATACGTTCCGGCTTCATCAGCATTGTAAAAATCAAATTTTGCTTTACCATCCTCGCCTGCAACAACTTGCGGATTCCAATATATCGTACTTCTATAATCTGCTTTACTCGTTGTTGTTTGTGAATCGTATTTAGGCGAATAAAATTCTCTTGATGCAGAGAAACCTTTTTGGTTGATAACCACTACACCCGGAGCATAATTATTATAAGAAACATCACTTCCACCGCGTTTGGTTGTTATAACTAAGACGCCACCTGCCCCCTGGCTTCCATATATTGCTGTATTGCCAATTGATCTTAAAACTTCTATCGTTTCTATGTCATTTGCATTTAAATTATCTAAAAATTCCGGTTCAACCTGCATACCATCAACGATAACATTCATAGGCGTATTCTGGCTTCGGGTAGAGTAAGGTATCCCGCCCCTGAATATTACAAAGGGCAGGCGGCCATTTAAACATTGGGAAAGCTGAACACAATTAGATAAATCTTTTGCCGTAAGCACAAAATCAGCATTTCCGGCACCATTCAGATTTGATGAATTTTTTGCAATGTTCCTTTTTTCAGTAACAACCACCTCATCCAGCTTAATTGTTCTTTCCAAAAGCCCGAGCCGGGTCATTTCATTAAAATAATTATCACTTTCTTTAATGTATTTCATTAACGTATTGTTAACGTTTACCTCTATATCAGCACTGTTTTTATTTTTCGTTACAATCTGATAAGGAACAGCATCTATATTAATTTCAACAAACTTTCTATCGGCTTTTGTTCTTGCCTGAACCACAAATTTTGTACTGTCATTAAATACAAGGTTATCGAAATTAAATTTCCCTTCAGCATTTGTTACCGTATCCATTACAAAAAAACCACCTTTGGTAGACATTAGCATTACCTTACCATTCGGCACCGGTTTCCCTCCTTTTGTAACTGTGCCGCTAATTGATGTAGATTGTTCGGCTTTATAGGTAATTACCGGTCCGGCACCGCCAATAACATTTTTCCATAAAAATCTTCTCCAACCCTGGGTTAACATTAAGTCATCAAGTTCCCGGATGGTTTTTAAATCGTTGTTAAGAAAATAATGATTAGGCTTTTCAACATGTCCTGCTAAATCGGATGTTAACCATAAGTTAGCAAAAATATTGCTTTCATTATCTTCGTCGGGTATTACTTTAGTCGCATTTGTTACCGAAACAGAGAAACTGCCAATTACAGGCTTGTCGTTATTTAATGCGTCAAAGGTAAAACCCGATTTTCCCTTTTTCGAACCTGAGGCGCCTGAAGAATTTAGTTTTACGTCTATAACATCGATTTTATTTTTATTAAAAATCAGCCGTTCGGCTATAGGTTGATTTGTAGAAGAGAACAAAGTAAACTGTACAATTCCGGATGGCAATTTATTTTTAGGAATTGTTGCAACTAATACTTGTTTATCAACTTTGGCTTTCGATACATAGTAAACGTTACCACCCTGTTGTGCAACAATTTTTAATTCATCGCTATTGGTTAAGCTGGCACTTGCCATAATTTTAATAACAACTTTGCCCGTATCTAAATTATTAACGGATAAGGCATATCCGCTTTTTTGTGCCTGCGGAAGTTTGAAATCCTTAACAGAACCGTCCTTAAATTTAATTTTAGCTGTATAGGTTTTTCCTGGCTGTGCGTTCAACGTAAAATTGCCCATGCCCAGGTACGGGGTTGCTATATCTAAAATTTCTGCACCACTCTCATCAACAATTTTACCTGCTATATTCTCCCCGTTTCCAGTACCATTCAAGGCTTTAATCGCAATTTTTTGAGGCAATTCTTCTACCAATGTTCCACCCTCAGGCAGGAACTGAACATCCACATCATTACTGGTCGAAGTAACCGGAATTGACTTTACAATTTTTTGTTTGTTATCGAGTGTTATGGTTGCAACGATTTTTCCTTTTTTGTTTAAAAACGACTGATTATTCGTAAAGCTAATAACGGCATCGCCCTTTAAATCTGTTTTGGTTTTTCCTTTTGCTACCGTTCTAAAATCTAATTGGGCCTCGTAACTAACTTCATTTTCTTTATAAGCTACGCCATTTTTATCTTCGAAATGAATGGTTGCAGTTACTTTTTCTGCATTATTTTCTTTGCTGAATTTATAATCGGTAAAAGTGAAAACCTTATTGGCCCAGCTGTTGCCAATTTTTATTGTCTTATCAAAAAAAAAGTCGGTGCCGAAGTTTCGCATGTAATTCGTATATGCCCTGATCCGATAATTTCCTTCACTTAAAGAATCCGTAAGTTTAAAATCGCCCCAGGTTATACCACCCATTAATGGTAATTTTACCAATTTTTTTAGCGAGTCTTTTTCATTAATTAATTCTACATAAAGTATTTTACTGATGCTGGAAGGTGCCTGTGTTTTGCTGTTTAAAACATAAGCCTTAAACCAGATGTCATCACCGATAGCATAGTAAGGCTTATCTAAATGCAGGTATACTTTCTCCTGTTGAAATTTAGTGGTATACTCATCGAGTTTTTTAATAATCTGAGAAAAAGGATCGTCATCAATCCTAAAAGCTGCGAAACCTACAAGCACAGCCAGAAAGCTCAGCGCAAGCGAAATTTTGATTTTCATTAATGTGTTGGTAAATAAATATGCCTCAAGGTACGAAACCCGAGGCATATTTTAATGAAGATCAAATGAATTATTTATATTAGAAAGTATTCTTCCACATCATACTTTCTACCGGCTTTGTTGTTTTATTATTGTATTTAGCACTGCCTTTTGTGTTGTACATGGTTTCGATATTACCCTCCACCACAAAATAAATTAATTGACCGATAGGCATACCGGCATAAATTTTTACAGGTTGTGCCACCGAAATTTCCAATGTCCAGGTATTACAAAAACCTACATCACCTTTTCCTGCCGTGGCGTGTATGTCGATACCTAAACGGCCTGTACTGCTTTTACCTTCCAGAAATGGAACATGCCCGTGTGTTTCCGTGTATTCTAACGTTACCCCTAAATATAAGGTGCCGGGCTGAAGTATATATCCATCTTTAGGAATTTCAAAATGCTCTATCTCATTGTGCTTCTTCGCATCCAATACACGGTTTTTATATGTTGCCAGGTATTTCCCCAGGTGTACGTCGTATGAATTTGTACCCAGGCAGCTCCCGTCAAAAGGTTCTATTATAATTGTTCCCTTATCAATTTCCTCCAAAATCCTTTTATCTGATAATATCATTATTATGCGTATTTTTGGTCTAAATTATCATTTATTTAAGATAATTTTGCATGCTAATCTCAATTTTATAAATGCCCGTAGTTTATAATAAAAATATTGATGAGCGTTCGGTTCTGGCGATTTGGAAAATTGAAGAAACGGAGGCTGAGCTCCTTGCCGGCTTACAACTCAGGCAGCATGAGTGGGATATTATTACCTCATTTAACAATGGCAAAAGACTGCTTCATTGGCTAAGCACGCGACTTTTATTAAGAACCCTACTCAACACTGCTGAATATATCGACTGCCAGTTTGACGAAGATGGGAAACCATACCTGACCAATTTCGATTATAAAATTTCGTTAAGCCATTCTTACGATTATGCAGCAGTTATGATTAGTAAGGATTATGCCGTAGGTGTTGATATTGAGCTGATAAAACATAAAATTAAGAGCATTAAACATAAGTTTTTAAATGATGTTGAACTTGCTCAAAAGCAAATTGGCGATAATACGGACGGATTATATGTTTGCTGGTGTGCAAAGGAAGCCATATATAAATGGCATGGAAAAAAAGGCCTTGAATTTAAGCAGCATATTCACATTAAACCTTTTAAATTAAAAAATGAAGGCGACTTAAATGCACTTGTAGAATTGCCGTCAGGTACCCGGGAGTTAACTGTGCATTATTTCAAAACGAAGGATGGTTATATGTTGGGCTATGTAAAAGCGCCAATCCGCTAATCCCATATAATAACCGATTGAAAATAGTATAAAGCATATTACCATGCAAAACAATATAAACGAAGAATTGGAAAAGTCTTCTTCAGCAGGTATCCCTACTCAATTTATTGACTGGGGTTTAACTGATTATCAGGAGGCCTGGGATAAGCAGGAAGATTTACTAAATAAAACTGTTGCCATTAAAACGGAAAACAGAATTAACGGAACGCAGCTACCTACACCAAATTACCTTATTTTTAATGAGCATCCGCATGTTTATACACTTGGAAAAAGCGGGCATCCCGAAAATTTACTACTGGATGAACAAGGCCTTAAGGCTAAACAGGCCACGTATTATAAAATAAACAGAGGTGGCGACATCACTTACCATGGTCCGGGACAAATTGTAGGCTACCCGATTTTAGATTTGGATAACTTTTTCACGGATATTCATCTTTACCTACGTACTTTGGAAGAAGCTGTAATGCTTACCTTAAAAGATTATGGAATAGCATCCGGTCGTTACCCGGGTTATACAGGCGTATGGCTGGATGCAGATAATGAAAAAGCAAGAAAAATCTGTGCCATGGGCGTTCGTTGCAGCCGTTGGGTAACCATGCATGGTTTTGCCTTTAATGTAAATGTAGATTTAGATTATTTTAAAAACATTGTGCCCTGCGGCATTGATGATAAGGCCGTAACTTCTTTAGAAAATGAATTGGGTTATCAACCGGATATTAATAAAGTGAAAGAAAAGCTTAAAAACCATATTGCTACCTTGTTCAGAATGAAATTGGTTTAAAATCTGAGCATAATATTTTTGCGTAAATTGAGCTATGAAACTTTTGCCGGTCATCATTTTATTTTCTTTGTTATCTTCGGGCTGCACTAAAGAAAATAGCATGCCTGTTACTGATAATACTGTTAATCCATTTATTACGACAAATACATCTGGTAATTTCACTTATTTAGCCTTAGGCGATTCTTATACCATCGGCCAGTCGGTTACACAGGCAGAATCTTTTCCCTATCAATTGCAGGCTTTAATGAAAAAGAATGGGCGTAATGTAGAAGACCCGAAAATTATTGCGGTAACCGGATGGACAACAGACGAACTTCAGAATGCAATTACACAGGCAAAAATTACCCAAAAGTTTGATTTTGTAACCTTGCTGATTGGTGTGAACAATCAATACAGAGGCTACCCGATAGAGACCTATAAAAAAGAATTTTCAGAATTATTACAAACCGCAATTGGTTTTTCCGGCGGAAGAAAAGCAAGGGTTTTTGTAATTTCTATCCCGGATTGGGGTGTAACGCCGTTTGCAAAAAATTATTCCAAATCACCTCAGGTTATTGCTTCGGAAATTGATGCTTACAATACCGCAGCTGAACAAATTACAACAGCAGCAGGGGTAAGTTTTACGAACATTACACCAAATTCCAGAGTTGCGGCAAACGATGTTTCATTAATAGCAAGTGATGGCCTGCATCCGAGTGGAAAAATGTATGCCGACTGGGTTAATGCGCTGGGCCCCAAAATTATGGATGTTGTAAGATAATTTGATTTCCAGTTTATTTCTTTTTTAAACAAAAAGTTATAATTTTAGTTTAACTATCTAATCTTAAATTAAAATTAAATTACTATGGAAGAACAACCTCAAGGTCAAGCACCATTTGGTCAACAACCATTTGGCCAGTCGCCATTTGGAAACAACCCGACGCCTATACCGAAGAACTGGCTGGTGGAATCAATTCTTGTAACCCTGTTCTGCTGTTTACCTTTTGGCATTGCCGGAATCGTTAATGCCGCAAATGTAAACTCGAAATATGCATCCGGAGACTATTTAGGTGCTCAGGCCGCATCTGCTGCAGCTGGTAAATGGACCAAAATAGGCTTCTTTTGTGGAATTGGAGTTATGGTTATTTATGTTATTTTCTTTGTCGTTTTAGGCATGGGTGGCGCAATGATGGGCAATTACAGATAATGAATACAAAGTACATCTTGGGCTTTGTTATAGTGATAACATTAGGTGTTGTTTACTATAATTTCAATCCTGAGATGTACTTCTTTTTTCCGGAATGTCCGTTTCACAAATTTCTAGATCTTGATTGTCCTGGTTGCGGCTCGCAGAGAGCAATTCATGCAATTTTAAACGGACAGATAATGGCGGCTCTCGATTATAATTTATTACTGGTAATGAGTATTCCTTTACTTCTTATCCATTTATTCTTTCGAATATATGCTCATTTGAGCAAAAAGGATGTGATTCTTAATTTTTGGTATAACCCTGTTGTACCTAAAATCATCCTGATAATAGTTATTGTTTTTTGGATAATAAGAAATATTCCTGCTTATCCATTTACGTATCTTGCAGCCTAACTAAACATGCATATTAGCTGTTAAATGTCTGTAATCTTTCATTACTGTTTCTAAAAACTGTAATTCATTCATACCTTCAGGGGTAGCTGCTCCAATATGTTTTTTTGTTTTATCTGCCATTGCATAAATTAACTGTGCATTTCCGGTTTGATAAAACCCTGTTAGCACCTCATATATTAATTCTGCTTCACGGTCGCTTAAATGCAAGACTTCTTTAAATACAGGTTCATAATCATCAGGTAAGGTAAAAGCAAATGCTACATTATCAATCTTAGTTCTCGGAACGGTTTTAATAAGAATTGTTTTCGCGAGCATATCACCAACCCGCTGATGGTTTTTAGATACAGCCACACAAATCAGCGCAACCACTCCCCAGCCAAGAAAAAACCCGAAATCTATAATCCTGAAAATCCATCGCATTAAATATTGCCCAAAGGTAGGTTGTCCGCCATCAAGACTAATTACCTTTATTTTCATAATTTTTTTTCCGAAAGTCTGTCCATCCATAAATATTTCGCAAGCCAGATCGTAAAACATAAAAATGACTAAAAATATGATCAGAAGAACTACGATTAAAGTTTCAGAACGACTAATCGAGGCAACGATCATCAAGATTGCAGCGATAATATACAGGATTAGAAATCCCGCCAAATCAATTAATCTTGCAGCGATTCGTTCGCCTAAGCCTGCAACTTCATAATCGATATCAACATTTTGAGCTGTGCTAATTCTGATGGTTTCCATATTTCAAACATAATTTTTTTTAGTCATAAAGAAGTTATCAGCCACTTAAAAAAATTATTCCCTAAGCCTGATTTAAATTTCTATATTTTGAATGCTATTTTTTGTATCCATAAAAAATTAAACTATTTTAACCAAAGATTTGTGCAATCAATGAGAGAAGCCCTATTTGTAAAACAGAATACTGAAAAGTGGAAACGCTTTGATGAAATGCAACTGGCGAATCCTGATGAACTTGCTGATCGTTTTACCGAAATTACAAACGATTTGGCTTATGCAAAAACCTTTTATCCGAACTCAAAAACAACGGCTTACCTTAATGGGTTGGCTTCAAAACTGCATCGTTCAGTATATAAGAACAAGAAAGAAAAGTCGAACAGGTTTATTCATTTCTGGGAAACTGAATTACCAATGCTCTTTTTTGAACATAAAAAGCAGATCATTTATGCACTCGCATTCTTTTTAATTTCCTGCGCAATCGGTACACTTTCTGCGAAATATGACGATACATTTATTCGTTTAATTTTAGGTGATGGTTATGTGAACATGACCAACGACAACATTTCAAAAGGCGACCCATTCGGCGTTTATAAACAAGAAAATCCTTTCTTAATGTTTATGCAAATTGGCATAAACAATATTTATGTATCCCTTTTAACCTTTGTTATGGGTATAATTTTTTCATTTGGTTCCATTGTATCGCTTTTCAGAAATGGCATAATGCTGGGTTCTTTTCAATATTTCTTCTTTAGCAAAGGCTTGGGTATGAAATCTGTTTTAGTAATTTGGATACACGGTACACTGGAAATCTCGGCACTTGTTTTAGCTGGTGCTGCCGGATTGGTTTTGGGCAACAGTATGTTATTTCCAAAAACCTACACCAGAAAGGCTTCCATTTTAAAAGGGGCAAAAGACGGATTAAAAATTGTTTTAGGCCTTGTGCCTATTTTTATTGTTGCCGCTTTTTTAGAAAGTTTTATTACCCGACATACCGAAATGCCAGTGTTATTAAGCGGATTTATTTTACTCGCTTCAGCTGCATTTATTATATGGTATGTATTTATCTACCCGATTAAAATTAACAGAAAAACACGCTTTTAATATGTCTTCAAAAATAGAGTTTAAAAAAAGAAGGGATTTCGGTCAGATTATAAACGACAGCTTTACATTTATCCGCCAGCATTTTAAGCCGCTGGTAAAAAATTATTTCATTTTTTGTGGTCTATTCGTACTGGGCGGAATGCTGTCTATGCTTTTACAACAGTACAAAACGGTAAATATGATTAATAATGTTACTCCCGAAACAGCGAGCAGCACTTTTGGTTTTGGTGCTCAATTTGGACTTGAATATTTTCTTTCTATATTATTCTCTATTGCCGGATATGCCAGTACAACGGTTGCAACACTATCCTATATCGGAATTTACGTAAAAAAAGGGAATCAAACGCCCACAACCGATGAAGTTTGGGGCTATTTTAAACACTATTTTTTGAAGGTTTTAGGAAGTTCATTGTTAGTATCATTAATGGTAGGTATTGGCCTTGTTTTTTGTTTAATCCCCGGACTTTGGCTTTTACCTTTTGTTTCCTTAGTATTTCCAATTATGATTATAGAGAATGGCACATTTAGTTATTCCTTTAGCAGAAGTTTTAAACTGATTAAAGATAATTTCTGGTTAACCTTCGGCACTTTAATTATTATATGGATAATCGTTTATGCGTGTATGTCGTTCATTGTTTTGCCAACAACATTGTTCAGCATGATAGGTTTATTTTCCTCTACAAAGCCGCAAATGTCTTTAGTTTTTACCATGTTCAGTACGGTGTTACAATACCTTTGCCAGGTATTTACAATCATTCCCGTGGTCACCATAACATTATCGTATTTCAATCTTGTTGAAGAAAAAGAAAGTACAGGTTTAATGGAGCGTATTTCAAATTTCGGCACTACTGAAAAACCAATTGATACCAGACCGGAAGACTATTAGGATGCAGAAGATTACCTTTAAATTTCTGATACTATTTTGCCTGCTTTTTGCATCCGGATATAGCTATGCTCAAAATTTAAAGCCGCAGGTAAAGCAGATCGTAAAATCCGACACCAGCCAGATAACACCGGCAAAATTCAATAAAGAAGCGCTGCAAGCTTATGCTGAACAAAAAGAATTTCAATACGACGATTCACTTCGAAGAGATTTATCCCTCTGGGATAGATTCTGGATGTGGTTCTGGCGTATGGTCAGTAAGCTTTTTACGGGTGCAGCCTCAAATCCGATTTCCAAATATTTCTTTATCGGCATTGGTGTTGCAATTCTGCTTTATATCATTATTAAAATAATCGGATCAGAAAATATCTTTGCCAGAAAATCAAAGGAAACGATATTACCTTACGATATTTTAAATGAGAACATTCATGAAATTGACTATGATACCGAACTCAGGAAATTAATTGAACAAGGAAAATATCGTCTCGCGGTACGTTTGTTATATCTAAAAACGCTAAAAAAATTAAGCGATGCCGGAATCATCCAATGGCAACCTGAAAAAACCAATTATAATTACTTTACTGAAATCTCTGAATCCGAAATCAAGCAGGCCTTTGGTTCGCTAACACATCAGTTTGATTACATCTGGTATGGCGATTTCCCTGTCGATGCTCAAAAATTTGAGCCAATAAACCAATCCTTTAATCATTTTAATTCGAAGATTAAATGATTAAAGGCTATAAAATTTATTTTGCAATCGGCATCATTTTAATATTGATTTATCTGATTGCCCAATATAATAAACCAACCCCGACAGACTGGTCGCCAACCTATGCCAAAAAAGATAAAATACCTTATGGAACCTTTATTTTTTACAATCGAATAAAAGATATTCTGCCAAAAGCGACGATTAGGACATCAAATTCAGCAATATATAATACAATAAAGGATAAAGGCTATAGCAACAGCACTTATGTTATTATTGCCCCGCAAATAAAAATTGAAAAAGCTGATTTAGAACAGTTAAAAAAATACATCACCGCCGGAAACGATGTTTTCATAGCCAGCTATGATTTGGGAGATTTTGCAGAAAAGGCATTGAAGCTCAACATTTCAACTTCATTTTCGCAAAATGGGAGTTCCTTAAATTTTACCAATCCAAAATTAAAGACCGTTGTTAACTATGGTTTTGAGAAAGGTATTGGCAATCAGTATTTCAGCAAAATGGATACCGCCAAAGCAATCGTTTTAGGTATTGATGCGAACAGCAAGCCCAACTACATAAAATATAATTATGGGAAAGGCTCCCTTTATTTAATTGCAGGACCAGGGTTTTACAGCAATTTTAATCTGCTAGATAAATACGGCGCGGAGTATGCGGCGAAAACCCTGAGCTATTTTCAAGATACAAAAACGTTAATTTATGATGAGTATTTTACAATTCCTAAAACAGGAGAAACCGATTTATTAAGGGTTTTCTTTAAACATCCGGAATTAAAATACGCGTATTACCTGTGCATTTTCAGCTTATTACTTTTCGTTTTTTTCGATATAAAACGCAGACAAAGAATTATACCCATTGCCGATCCGTACACCAATACATCAGTTGAATTTGCACATGTTGTTGGAAGTATATATTACCACAAACGTAATAATTTGGATATTGCTCAAAAGACGATAAATTATTTACTGGAACATTTGCGAAGCAAGTATTACCTTAAAACAAACGATATACAAATTGATTTCGCAGAAACATTACAATTAAAAACCGGGATTAACGAAACATTAGCCAAAACTTTAACCAGGTATTTTATTCAGATACCTGCCTTAAACGATTTCAGCGATGCCGACTTAATCGGTCTCAACAATATTATTGAACAATTTTACAAAAACACTAAACCTAATGGAGCAAGAACAGGAACAATTTAACCAGCGTACAGATTTAAGCGCATTAAACGAGGCTGTAGCTCAAATCCGCAGCGTATTGGGCAATATAATTATCGGACAAAAACAGGTCATCGACTTTTTAATTGTGGGCTTGCTTGCCGATGGACATATTCTTATAGAAGGTGTGCCGGGCGTTGCTAAAACATTAAGTGCAAAACTTTTGGCAAAATCTATTAACGCAGCCTTTTCACGAGTGCAATTTACGCCGGATTTAATGCCTTCTGACGTACTGGGAACGCCGATTTTCAATACAAAGACAGGTGATTTCGAATTTAGAAAAGGCCCGATTTTCGGCAATATTATTTTAGTTGACGAGATTAACCGTGCGCCGGCAAAAACACAATCGGCCTTATTTGAAGTTATGGAAGAACGCCAGGTTACCATTGATGGCACAACTTACATAATGGACGAACCTTTTATGGTATTAGCTACTCAAAATCCGATTGAACAAGAAGGCACTTATCGCCTGCCGGAGGCGCAATTAGATAGATTTTTATTTAAGATCGAGGTTAAATATCCTTCACTGGAAGAAGAAACCGAAATTTTAATGGCTCAGCATTCCCTGGTTAACAAAACACTTTTAAATGAGGTGCAACCGGTTTTATCTGTACAGCAAATTCAGTCGGCAAGAAGTATAATCCGCAACCTCTTTGTCGAGCCGAAATTGCTTGAATTTATCGCAAAGATTGTAAACGAAACCCGCAATAATCCTTCGCTTTACCTGGGCGCTTCTCCAAGAGCGTCGTTGGCTATAGTACATAGTGCCAAAGCTTTAGCCGCCATCCAAAACCGCGATTTTGTTACTCCTGATGATATTATTACAGTAGCCGTTCCGGTGCTGGCGCATCGTATTCTGTTATCACCGGAAAAGGAAATGGAAGGTTTAACCACCACTGATATCGTAAATCAGATTATTAAACGAATGGAAATACCGAGGTAAACAATCCCAGTTGGCAGTTTTCAGTTCACAGTATTGAAACAGTTAAACAATTTGAACAGTTAACCACAAAATCACTTGAAAAAAATAGTTCAGCAATATTACATCAACTTATTTTTAACCGATCGCTTATTCATAGCATTGGCTTTTTGTGTATTGCTTTTCATTTTGAAATTCTTTTTGAATTGGTTGGGTGAAATCCCAGAAATGGCAACCGGAGTGGTATTCGCATTACTGATTTTAGATATCGTAATTCTTTATCGAAACAAAGCTGGTATTGAGGCACATCGTTTAACTTCAAAAAGATTAAGCAATGGAGATGAAAACCCGATTCAGATAGAAATTAAAAATCGTTATGGATTTAGTGTTAATCTGCGTGTTATTGATGAAGTGCCTTTTCAATTTCAGCTTCGTGATAAGGATTTCAGATTGAATATAAGGCCAGGAGATATAAAATCCATTCACTACAATTTACGGCCCACCAAACGAGGTGAATATGATTTTGGATTTATTCGAATTTATACCGGATCGTCAATCGGTTTAGTAAACAGGCGATATAACTTTGATGGTTCCAGAATTCTGCCTGTTTATCCATCGTTTATCAATTTAGGTTTATACGAACTGATGGCCGCGTCGAATCATTTAACTGAATTTGGCATAAAAAAAATAAGAAAAGTTGGTCAAAGTTCTGAATTCGATCAGATTAAAAATTACGTTGGCGGCGATGATATCCGTACCATAAACTGGAAAGCAACGGCCAGAAAAGGTGGCTTAATGGTAAACACATATACCGATGAACGCTCGCAGAATGTATATTGCATTATAGATAAATCGCGTGTGATGCGGATGCCGTTCGAAGGGTTGAGTTTGCTGGATTATGCCATTAATGCAAGTGTTGCCTTATCAAAAGTAGCCATGCTTAAACAGGATAAAGCAGGCTTGATAACCTTATCAGAAACCATTGGAACTGTTGTTCCTGCAGAGCGAAAAGCCGCTCAGCTCGGACACATTATGCAGGTTTTACACAAGGAAAAAACCCGATACCTGGAAAGTAATATGGAGTCTTTATATTCCACCATCCGTTCTGTAATTAAACAAAGAAGCCTGATCGTATTTTTCACCAACTTCGAAAGTTTATCTGCCCTGCAAAGGCAAATGCCATACCTGAAGCGGATAGCTAAATACCATCTTTTACTGGTCGTATTTTTTGAAAACACAGAACTAAAAAGCTTAAGCAGTGAACCTGCAAAGGATGTTGAAGGCATATATCACAAAACGATTGCCGAAAAATTCATCTATGAGAAAAAGCTAATGGCGCTCGAGTTAAATAAGCATGGGATACTTTCAATTTTAACGCCGCCACAAAAGTTAACTATAAATGTTATTAATCGTTACCTGGCGCTGAAAGCACAACAGCGAATTTAGTTCAATTGGCAGTTTTCAGTTGGCAGTTGTTAGCTAACTCTATGGTCTGTGTACTCACAGAGCAATAGTTAAACAAAAACCAAGAGATTGTAAAGTTCCGGTTTGTGAGGACACAAACCGGGGGGCAAAGTCATCAACTTAAGCATTAATGTTGTCAGTCTGAGTTTGTCGAAGACCATTTAATGGAAAAAAAATAAAAAATATATGTCCTTCGACAGGCTCAGGATGACAGTATTTTTGTGTTTTTTTTGCTTAAGTTAATGACATTTCGCGGGGATATAATTGTCAATTGAGCACTGAAACCGTTAACTGAACTACTCTTCCTCTCTGAAATAAACCTTATAATAATTCATCGATTTATCGTCATCGTAGCCTTTCTCTATCATATCTTTATTTCCATGAATGTAGATGTGAAAGTTTTTATCGAGTTTTAATACACTTTTATATGCACGGGCCTGCTTTTTTACTGCAGATTCAGCGATTTCAAATGAATCGGGGATGGGCGATTCATATTCCTGCTCGTAGTTTTTCTTATAATTTTTGAACGACTCAATTCCTTCAGCATTGCCGATTACTTCATTACCAAATTCTTCAATATCGAAAGTTTCCTTTTCTTTAAAGTATTTCATCGATCGGTTCAGCAAATCAATTTTATCTGCTTTGCTTATCTCATAATCATCATCGAGTTTTTGGGTTACAAAATTCTTATAAACGCCTAAAACATTATTGGTTTGGTTGTAACTATCATTGCGGACTTTCAATTTTAAAAATTCGTCTTTCCAGTAAACAGCACTATCATTGCTGCTTTTTGCCTGATCCAAAACCACAACCTTGTAACCCTCTTCTTTATCAACATTAAATATTAAGCAACCTTTATCCAATTTGTTAATGCTGATGGCTTCCTGCTCATAACTCATTCCAAAACCATCCTGCTCTGGATAAACTTTCAGGTAAGTATCTTTAGTTTCTGATTTGAATATGCCAATAACATCCAATTGTTCACCTTCAATCTGCACCTGCTCAAAATAAGCTACATATAGTTCACCCGATTTAATTTTTGGGTGATTCGCAACATCATATAAGTGCTTCGCCAATTGCTGAGAATCTTCATGAAAAAGTGCGTTGTTTTCAAAAATTTCTGTGGCAAAATGATATACTTCATTCAGTTGCAGGTTATCGCTAGGATGATAAAAACGATAAACTTCATTAACTTTCTCAAAAGGTTTCAGAAAGAATTGCATCAATAAATTGCCAAGTAATTCATCATCAATTTTTAATGGCGCATCAGATAATTTATAATATTCTTCAACCAGTTTATTACCCGTATGGTGAATTGAAAGTTGCTTAAGTGAAGCTTCAAAAAATGAAATCATAGCCGCAAAAGTAATCAATTAATCAGCTTTTTTGAGAACGACGTTTGCTTTAAAAGAGTTCTTTCTTAATGGTATCTTCAGAAACTATTTTAAAATAATTCTTAATATGATGCAACATTACATATCATCTTGCGACTTGCAGATAGAAACCTATTTACGAAGCTAATTTAACGAAACAATATTGCAGCAGAAAGAACAGATAACTGATCAGGAACTGATTGTAATGTGCCTCCAAGGTAAAGATTCAGGCTATACTGGTCTTTACAACAGGTATGCAAGGCGCATATATAATTCTGTAAGCCGCCTCATCGTTCATAGCGGTGAAGCTGAAGACATCCTTCAGGAAACTTTTTTTACTGTATTTAGCGAGCCTGAAAAATTAAAAGGCCTGGTTAGTTTTGAAGCATGGGTAAGAAGAATGGCCGTTAACAAAGCAATTAACCATTTACGGAAGAGAAAAATTGCTTTCACCGACTTAACAGACATGGAAATCGCTGCCGAAGAAGATTACGATGCAGAGGAGCATGAAATCTTTGAATGCAGAGTTGAAGATGTGAAACGAAGTATTAATGATTTACCCGATGGTTACCGGACGATATTAAACCTGTATTTATTTGAAAAAATGAATCAGGAGGAAATTGCAGCAATGCTTGGTATATCACGTATCACAGTAAGGACGCAATACCACCGTGCAAAGAAAAAAATAATAGAAAATTTAAAAGACAGGTCTTATTATGAATGATCCGATAAAAGAATTTGTGGAGCAGAACAGGGCAGCATTCGACGAACTTGAAGCGCCTCCTTTTAACCTTGAAGCATTTAAAGAAAGATTAAATCCGGCTCAGGGAAAGAAAACTAAAAGGATTCTCCTGCATACCAAATGGCTGGTGGCCGCATCGGTTTTAATTGTGTTAGGCACAACCTTTTTGATGTTGAAAGAATATAATAAGTCTTCTGATACTGATAAATTGGCGAATAGCATACATAAAAAGCCTGTAAAAATTAAACCCGCTGTTAAACATGAAGAAATTAAAATAGCAAGTCTGGTTACACCGGAAGCCAGGCCAATAGTAGCTGAAGTGTACAAGAAACCAAATTTAAAAAAGCACTTAGAAAGCGATCCGCAGCCTGATTCATATGCAAAGCTTAGTGACAGCAGTTCTTCGAGCATCAGGCTTGCGGCCATATTGGATATTGAAAAATCAGGGCAGATAAGTAACGATGTACTGGATAGATTAGCTAAAACATTAAATCATGATGAAAACAGTAATGTGAGGCTGGCGGCATTAAGTGTACTCGAAAAATACAGTTACGATGCACATGTTGCAGCACTACTTATCCATTCGCTGAGTATACAAAACGACCCGTTGGTACAGCTTGGCCTGGTGAGCTTATTGGGCAAAATGAAAAACTTAAATATAAACGATAAGCTTTATGCCCTTGCCTACGACCCCAATACCTTCGGTGCCGTTAAAGACGAAGCCTATAGTATATTACTGAAAGACGACAAACTATAATAATAAATGAATTTAAAAAGCAAACAAATGAAAAAACAACTGGCAGTACTTTTCACACTCGTGGCTATCACGATATCGGCTTCAGCACAAAAAGAATATAAGCTGGCTAAAAGCTCAGGTAAGTTAAACTTAAACATTGGCGGTGCAATTGTAGAAGGCTACAGCGGCAATGAAATTATTTTCAGCATGGCAAAATCTGAAAATGATGTGGTAGATGAAAGGGCAAAGGGTCTTCGCGTAATCAGCGGATCTGGTTTTGCAGATAATACGGGAATGGGTATCGATGTATCAGAAAAAGGTGATGAAATTAATGTAAATCCGGTTCGAAAAGGCGTTCTTACGGGAATTGTAACCATTAAAGTACCTCAAAACATTAAAATCGCATTCAATAATACCAATGTTAACCAGGACGAATTAATCTTGAAAAATTTAAAAAACGAGATTGAAATATCGGTAAGTTATACCAAAATAAAACTGGAGAATAACACCGGTCCGATGAATGTTAAAACGCTTTATGGTTCGGTTGATGCAATTTTCAACGGCGAGATAAAAGGTCCGGTTTCTATAGTTTCGGTTTATGGCTATGTAGATGTATCTATGCCTGCCACGACAAAAGCAAATGTTGAACTTGGTACAAGTTATGGTAACTTATATGCAGGCGAAGGATTTAAAATCGCGGTAGAAAAAAGCACAAATGAAAAAACAGAGTCAGCAGGTACAATAAATTCAGTTCAGGGACTAACAAAAACAACCGGCTATTCCATAAATAGTCAGGGCAGTGTTATTGGTTTAAATTCGTATAGTTCAAGAGACCGGGAAACACTTAAAGGCAAATTAAATGGTGGGGGTGCAGATGTGATATTAAAATCGAACTATAAAAATGTTTATTTAAGAGAAAAATAAAGTCTTGTCGCAAATATTAAACTTCCCGAACGTAATTTCTTCTTTTTCGGGGCAGGCTCACCTTTTAAAAATCTTAATTATGAAAATATTATTGCTCCGGCTATTTATGGCCTTACTGCCATGCATTGCCTTTTCTCAAACGAAAATAACGAAGTCGTACCCGGTTGCCAAAGGCCAAATGATTGAGCTGCGGTTCGATTACCCTAACGTTATCCGTGTAAGCACCTGGGATAAGAATGAAATTTCAATCGAAGCATCAGTTAAGATTAACCAGGGTGAAAATAATGATGCTTTTAGCCTGGTTGAATATTCCGGAAATGGAAAAGTTTCGATAAGCAATAAACTTGACATGGATAATATTCCTAAAACCTATTTCCTCGTAGAGAATGGCATTAAGACCCGCTTTACAACGAAGGCTGATATGGATAATTACAGAAAAGAAAAAACTGGCACAAACAATATCTCCTATTACCAGCAAAAAGATATAGAAGTAACGCTGGATATTAAGGTACCTGCAAATGTAACAACCGATTTGGCCTCGGTTTACGGTATAGTAGAACTCCGTAATTTTGACGGGCCAATAAAAGTTGATGCGAAATATGGCGGTATCGATGCCAGCTTAACGGAGGATAAAATTGGTAAAATTACGTTAACCAATCATTTCGGGAAGATTTACAGTAACCTTAACTTAAAGCCAACAGCACAAAAGGAACAAAACTTTTTTACGTCAATAACAGCTATGCCTGGTAAAGGCCCAGATTACGACATCAGTTCGAATTATGGAAATATTTACCTGCGCAGTTCGGTTAAATAATCAACTCGCCGCGATGGTGAGGGAAATGTTTTGATTATAGGGAATACCAAATATTCTGATTATAAACCCTCAAATGGGATCTGCAACTGCAGGTTCCATTTTTGTTTTAATTGGATTGTGCGCAACAATTTAAATAGATTTATTGAATTAAGCAAAGATTATTAACAAGCCTTCTCAAATTGTTCAAAAAGAATTTCCAGACTTGATTTCTCTTCAAACACTGCCCCGCTTGAAATTTTCTGAACTGGCGTAAATACAGTTAAAGAATTAGAATCAGAATGAATAAATCTGCCTAACTCCGAGATTTTTTCAGGTGAAAGCCTGAATAACATTACAGGTTTTAATGGTGAATTTGACATGGCTAAAATAGATTGTTTGGTCGTTCTGCATCGGATACATTTGCATTCCCGATTTAGCTTTCAAAAATCCCGAAAGATTATGTCTTTTTTAATAAAGACCGTTTCAATTATGTATTGATTTTCAAAATCAGTACAGCAAACTGCTATTTACGTTTTAAATTGGCAATGTAAACAGATGGTGTGGAACCTGTGGCTTTTTTGAAGGCCAGAAAAAAAGTATTTCTTGAAGAGAAACCTGCCTCTTTTGCAATTGCCTCTAAAGTAAATTGTTTCCAGTCTCCGCTATCCAGCCTTTCCTTAACATACTCAATTCGGAGGTTATTGATATAGCTGTTAAAGTTAACTTTATAATGTTGGTTAAAGACTTCTGTCAATTTGTGGTTTGGAACATTAATTAAAGATGCAAACTCACTAAGTGTAAGACCTGCCTGCCTGAAAATTTGCTTATCGTTAATGAAATTTTCTAAGAGGCCTATCAGGTTGTCATCCACCTTACGTGCTTTAAAATCCGTTTTTTCCGATTTTAGATTAGGTATAATTTTTTCGCCAATTTGCGGTTCCTTTATTACTCTAATCAACCCGGTTTTATTTAATCCATAAATAAATTCAGGATTTAAAAAGAAGAGAAAACTCAGCGTTAATAAACAAAAGCACAATAAAAAAACCAGGTTGCTTTCATTAAGCATAAACCAGGCTTTATGTACGTTATTAAGCACGGAAAAATCAATGGCCAGGATTCCGAAAAATATCAGGCCGCAAATTGCGGTAAAAAAATAAAGCCATATAACATTTTTATGGTTAATGCTTCTGGTTTTTGAGGCCTTATGTATCAAGTTAACCTGAAGGCAGGTGTATACACATGCTGATGCCGGAAAGGCAAGCCAATGTAATGGATTTACAATATACCTGCTTCTGCTGAATGCAAAATTTAAATCTGTTGCAATCCGATCTACAATAATTTGCTGCTCAGCATTACTTAACAAATTGTAGGGCAGTACATCTAATATTGCAGGTATAATTAGAATTAAATGCAGGAAATCTTTTCGCCTCAACTCAGAAAATGATTCGTTTAAAGAACCCCGGATGTAAAGAAATAAACAAGGTGCTATCAGGTAATAAAGTGGAAGCCCCTTATTAAATAACGATGGGTAATTTCTGATCTCACCAGAGTTTGTAAGCAGGTAAATCAACGCATACCATATAATCCCGGTTACAGAAATTGAAAGTAAAATACTGAGCTGCCTTTTATGATGGCCATAGAGAAAAAGCTTTACAATAACGACGGAAAAAATAAAAATCGCGCCAATTACGCCTAGAAAAACAGGATTCAAGATTTAAAAATTAAGTATCAGGGACAAAGCAAAAATAATAATAAAATATCGAGCGAGGCAGAATTTAACATAACTTTTAGATAGGGTTAAATAGTATAGATATTTATTTAAACGTTTGGTATTTGCTTGATAACGAGCCGTGGCCGCATTGATTTTAACGCTATTATAACTTATTTAAAAAAATTCCGTTATTATTATCAAAATCAGATTTCAGTTAAACCTTAAAAAAATGAACTTAATTAAAAACTATTTATTTACTGCGCTCATCGGATTATCGGTTATAACCATGTATTCATGTAAGGCGAAGAAAATGGTAGCCAAGCCTGATCCCGCTCCGGTTGCAAAACCTGTACCACCTGTAGAAGAAAAGAAACCGGAACCTGCTCCTCAGAAAGAAGCCGAACAACCTGCCCCGACTGAGAAACCTGATTTCAATTTAGATAATATTCAGTTTGAATTTAACTCTGCTGTGTTGAAAACTGCTTCATTTGCTATTTTAGATAAGGCCGTAACCGAAATGAAAAAATCACCTGATACGAAATTTGTGTTAAACGGCTATTCATCTGCGGAAGGAACTCCTGAACATAATATGTCGCTGTCTGTCGACAGGGCAAATTCCGTAAAATCTTATTTTGTAAATGCTGGGCTTAAAGCGTCAAATTTTACAATTGTTGGTCATGGCGAAAAAGACCCGATAAGTAGTAATGATAGCGAAGAAGGCCGAATGATAAACAGAAGAACCGAAATTAAAGTTCAGAATTAATGCTCTTAAACTTTTTTAAAATTTAGAGTATTTAATTCATCATCTGGTAGCTATCGACCTGTGGAATAAAAACTTAGGAATCAGGTTAACGGAGATATAACACAAACTCGTTTCGTAGATTTTTTACTCTTTGTTTTTTTTATTAAAAACTTTTGAACTATCGGTTGGTGCCTCATCGACCGAAACTTAACTTAGCTGGTTGGTGAGACACCAACCAGTAGAGTAAAAAACTCAGTCCTTCAGTTCGCATTCCGAAAAGTCGTCATCCATTATTGGTCTGTTGGAAACCAGTAGAGCGACTTGCCGTTTATTATCTGATAGCTACCAGATGAGGTTCTCAAAAGCTGTCTTAAATAAGTTGTCACTTAACAAACCCCATTTACTGGTCAAATGTGGCTGTTTGTGCTGTGAACCAGATATCTGCCATGATATTTTTTGTCATAAAATTAAAAGCTATATATAATTTACAATCTTTAGTGTAAAATAGTAGTCGAATTAAATAACTTTGTTTATCAAACAAAATCGATTTAGCTTATTCTTTAGAAATATTTTTTAAATGATTTTAATCATACTTAATGTAATTTTCTGCATTTCATTTATAGGTTTTGCCTACGTGAACCTTAACGATAAAGACTCTTGGCTTTGGGTTCCAATTTATATGGCTGCCGCAATTTGCTGCGGGTTGGCTGCTGCGGGTTTGTTTTACCCTTACGTTTACCTGGCTTTAATTGTGTTTTACCTGATTTATGCAACAAAAATTTTCTTCGCTAAAGATGGTGTTCGCGATTGGATAACCAAATACAATAAACCCAGCCTGGTTGAAAGTATGCAGGCGACAAAACCTTACATAGAGCAAACCAGGGAGTTTTTCGGATTGCTTATTATTGCAGGTGCCTTGCTGATAAATTATCTGGTTTCGGCAGGGGTTTTTGCATAAAATAAAATGTGTTTGTTATGGCGATTAGTGATGGCTTCGGAAATATAAATGAACTGCTTTTAAACATCATAAAAGATAACCTCGAGGATGCTGCATTTGAATGGCTTATAAAGGCCGGTTCGGCAAACGAAATCGATAAACTGGGGCAGTCCTTTGTGATGCTTCCCCGTAAAACCGGAAAACCTGCTCTACGCATTTCCGAAGTACAAAAAAAACAACTCGAAGAATCGGGCATAAGTTACCTAACCAGCTGGAGCATCGACCGGCTGTCAAGAGTTTGGTTGCTAGGCGTGCAGAGTTTTGCTGATACAGAAAAGTCTCACCCTGTAATTGAAAATTTATTTTTGTCGGCCGAGGTGAATGAAGCCGTTGCTTTATATTCGGCATTGCCATTTTTAGCTAAGCCCGAAACCTGGGTAAAAAGATGTGCCGAAGGCATCAGAAGTAATATTGGCTCAGTATTGGAAGCCATTATGGAAAACAATCCTTATCCTGCAAAATACCTCAACGAAGCCGCTTGGAATCAGCTGGTTTTAAAAGCCTTTTTTACAGAAAAAGACATCAACAAAATAAATGGTTTGGATGGGCGTGCGAACGAACAACTGGCTTTAACCTTAAGCGATTATGCCCGTGAACGTTATGCCGCCGGGCGGCAAATAAACCCGCAGCTGTGGCGTTTGGTCGCTCCTTTTATTAACGACCAGATTTTCGAAGCAATTAAAATCGGTTTAACTAATCAGGATAAAGAAGAACATAACGCGATTGCGCTTGCCATTTCTGCGTCTGATTATGAACCGGCAAAAGTATATATCAGTCAAATTCCCGAACTTAGTCAGTTAAGTAAATAGGTCTAAGGATTTGACTCCAAATTAAATTTTTATAAAATGTGCTGCAGCAATTCAATAGAAAGAGATAAAGCGACGATGGGTAAACCCAAAGCGTTTGATATAAGTGCCGTTAAGGGAATGAAGTTTTTTGATCCGCATGTGCACATGACTTCCCGCACAACCGATGATTACCAGGCCATGGCCGATGCCGGGGTTGTTGCATTGATTGAACCTGCTTTTTGGCTGGGGCAGCCACGTACCGGTTTAGATAGTTTCAGGGATTATTACAGCAGCCTTATCGGTTGGGAAAGATTTCGTTCCTCACAATTTGGGATTAAGCATTATTGTACCATTGGTTTAAACTCCCGCGAGGCAAACAATGAAGCGCTTGCCGAGCAGGTTATGGAAATTTTGCCTTTGTTTATTTATAAAGAAGGCGTTGTTGGTATTGGTGAAATCGGTTTCGACGACCAGACTGCTGCCGAAGAAAAATATTATCGCCAGCAACTGGAGTTGGCAAAAGAGGCCGGCCTTCCTGTTCAGGTTCATACACCGCACCGCGATAAGAAAAAAGGCACACAACGCAGCATGGATATTGCTTTGGAACATGGTTTAGATCCTTACCAAATCATCATCGACCATAATAATGAAGAAACGGTAAAAGAAGTTTTAGACAGAGGCTTTTTCGCGGCCTTCACCATTTACCCTTTTACCAAAATGGGTAACGAACGTATGGTTGAAATCGTTAAACAATATGGTTCAGAACGCATTATGGTAAACTCTGCCGCTGATTGGGGCATCAGCGATCCGTTAGCCGTGCCTAAAACTGCTGCTTTAATGAAATTGAAAGGCATCAGCGATGCAGCTATCGAATTGGTCACTTATCGCAATGCAATTACAGCCTTTGCGCAAAGCGGACAAATAGATGAAGCTGATTTTACGGCTCCGAAAAATATTGATCAAACAGAAAAATTCGAAGGCAATACCATTTTACGCGGTGGCCAACAACCACGTACAGATAAGTCTTCCATCATCATCAGCTAAATAGAATTGGGAAAATTAGTCGCTTATTTGCGCATTATGCGCCCGGCAAACATCGTAACATCCGTTGCCGATATTCTTGCAGGTATAGCCATTTCCGGCGTGCTGATTAGCAGCGTAACTATGCCCTGGTTTACTATCGTTTGTCTTTGCCTTTCTACCGCCTGCCTGTATGGCGGAGGTATCGTTTTTAACGATGTTTTTGATGCCGGGCTGGATAAAATCGAAAGACCCGAGCGTGCCATTCCAAGTGGAGTAATCAGTTTAACAAACGCTACCATTTTAGGAACGCTTTTGCTGGTTTCGGGAATTGCACTTGCCTCGGTAACCAGCTTAACTTCTGGCTTACTCGCCTTTGGTGTGAGTTGCTTTGCACTGTTGTACAACAAAGTCGGTAAACACCATCCTTTTTTCGGTCCGCTGAGTATGGGAATTTGCCGTGGTTTAAACTTATTGCTAGGTTTAAGCATTGTGCCCGAAATGCTGCATCAACATTACTTTTTGGCAATAATTCCGGTAATTTATATTTTTTCAATCACAATGACCAGCAGAGGTGAAGTGCATGGTGGCAACACGAAAAACCTTTATATTGCTGCAGGTTTATATGCAATTGTTATAGGCGCAATCGCCTGGTTTACTTTTGTAAACGAACGATTATTATGGTCGTTACTTTTTCTTTTACCTTTCGGCTGGATGATTTTCAAGCCCTTATCCAAAGCCATTAAAAACCCGATTGGTAAAAATATTGGTGGTGCCGTAAAAGCCGGCGTTATCTCCTTAATTTTAATGGACGCCGCCTGGGCTGTAACTTTTGATGTACTGGTTCTAGCCTTTATCATTGCTGCACTATTGCCCTTATCTTTGTGGCTCTCTAAATTATTCGCAGTTACCTGATTTTCTTAATTTATCAAAAAGATTCTCCAATTTATATGGAACATTTACAGCAATCCTTTAACGTTCAATACAATTTTAATGTCTTCTTTACTGCTGCCCTTTTTTCAGTTGAAAATGATTTGTTTAGCAATTTTCTGGCAGGGTTAAACCCGGCGAAGGCGGTAAAAAAGATTTTCTTTGTTGTAGATGAAGGTGTCGCAAATGCGCATCCCGACTTAAGTCAAAACATAAAAAATTACTTCAGCAAGTACAATCAAACACAACTGGTTCAGGACATTCTGGTTATCCCGGGAGGTGAAATTGTAAAGAATGAAACCCAATATTTTGATAAGGTTTTGGAAGCTGTAAATACTTTTGGCATCGATCGTCATTCCTTTATTGCGGCTATTGGTGGCGGTGCTTTATTGGATATGGTGGGCTATGCAGCCAACGTTTCACACCGGGGTATTAAACACATACGCATCCCTACAACGGTGTTATCTCAAAACGATTCGGGTGTCGGTGTTAAAAATGGCATTAACTATTTCAATAAGAAGAACTTTTTAGGTACGTTTTCACCTCCGGCTGCGGTTTTTAACGATGAACAGTTTTTAAAAACACTTTCCGACCGCGATTGGCGTTCGGGAATCGCGGAAGCAATAAAAGTGGCCTTGATAAAAGACCGCGAATTTTTCGAATGGCTGGAAGCAAATGCCGATGCCATGGCAAACCGAAATATAGAGGCAATGAATTATCAGATATGGAAATGTGCAAAATTGCATATGGAGCACATCAGAAGTGGCGACCCTTTCGAAAGCGGTTCTGCCCGTCCGTTAGATTTTGGGCATTGGAGTGCGCATAAATTGGAGTACCTGACGAATTTCGAAGTCAGGCATGGTGAAGCCGTAGCCATGGGCATCGCTTTAGATACCATTTACTCACAGCTATCAGGAAGAATAAGTTCTGATGACTCGCAAAGGGTTATAAAATTGATTCAGGCACTTGGTTTTGAACTGACGCACCCATTGTTGCAGGTAACCGCAGGCAACAGCCCGATTTTACAAGGCTTGGAAGAATTCAGAGAGCACTTGGGTGGCGAATTAACCATTACTTTATTAACAGGGATTGGCAGTGGCGAAGAAGTTCATGAAATGGATACAGAGCTGTTGAAACAAGCTGCGGAAATATTGAACCATCAGGCAAATCTTCAATTTAATTGATATGGAAATTAATTTAGCACATTTAACTTTCTGTACCAATATTTATACAGGCGAAAGCTGGGCGGCACATTTTGCGGTTTTAAAGGATAGCTTTCCGGTTTTAAAGGCGCAGTTATCGCCCGAAAAACCGATGGGTATTGGTCTGCGTTTATCCAACCTTGCAAGCATCGAGTTGCTACAGGAAAATCATCTGGAAGAATTTAAACTATGGCTTAACGAAGTAGGTAGTTATGTTTTTACAATGAACGGATTTCCCTACGGCGGCTTTCACCACACCAGGGTAAAAGATCAGGTTCACGCACCGGACTGGACAACTGCCGAACGCCTTGATTATACAATTCGTTTGTTTGATATCCTCGCTGAGATACTTCCTGAAGGTATGGATGGCGGCATTTCGACTTCTCCCTTAAGTTATAAACTCTGGTTTTCTACTGACAAGGAGCGTGAGGTTGCAACAGCTACGGCAACTGAAAATATTTTAAAAGTTGCTGGGAAACTTAAAGAAATTAAAGCGCAAACCGGGAAAGTCCTTCACCTTGATATAGAACCAGAACCGGATGGCTTTTTAGAATCCGGCCCTGAATTTATCGATTGGTATGAAAATGTCTTACTTCAATCGGGAAAATTACACAACGACATTATAAAAGAACACATCTGTTTGTGCTATGATGTTTGCCATTTCGCTATTGGCTACGAACCACATGTTGCAATTATTGATGAATTGAAAGCAAAGGGCATTTCAGTTGGAAAAATTCAGATTAGTGCGGCTTTGAAAGCGAAATTACCAGAGGCAGTTTCAGCAAGGATTGCAGTGATTAATGAGCTTGCCCATTTCGATGAGCCAACTTATTTGCACCAGGTCATTGCGAAGCAAAATGATAGAAATTTAATTCGCTATCCTGATTTATCAAATGCTTTGGCCGATAAGAAAAATAAAAATTCTACAGAGTGGCGGGCACACTTCCACGTACCGATTTTTATTGAAGATATGGGTATTATACAATCAACGCAATCTGATATAAAGGCCGTGTTGGATTACCATAAAAGCATGCCTTTTACCAATCACCTGGAAGTTGAAACGTATACCTGGGA
This sequence comes from Pedobacter rhodius, assembly GCF_027213645.1. Lineage (GTDB taxonomy): Bacteria > Bacteroidota > Bacteroidia > Sphingobacteriales > Sphingobacteriaceae > Pedobacter > Pedobacter rhodius. The sequence continues at coordinate 204,931 of NZ_JAPWGL010000003.1, forward strand.
AGTGCTTCCCGCTTCGTTAAAAGTACCCTTAAACGACTCAATTGTTCGTGAATTACAATGGGTTAAAAACATTTTAGAATCTTAAATCATGCATAAAACAGTTGTTATTGATATCGTTGGCTTATCTGCATCCGTTATTGGAGCGCATACGCCCTTTCTTAAAAAATATATTGCAGGAAAGAATTTTACGAATATCGAACCCCTGCTACCGGCAGTGACGACAAGCGTTCAATCCAGCTACCTTACCGGAAAATATCCATCCGAAAATGGTATCGTTAGTAATGGCTGGTATGATCATGCAGATAGCGAAATAAAATTCTGGAAGCAATCGAACAAGCTTGTTGATGCAGAAAAAATTTGGGATAAAGCTAAAAAAGAAGATCCATCTTTTACCTGCTCGAATATGTTCTGGTGGTATAATATGTATACAAATGCTGACTATACGGTAACACCTCGTCCGAATTATTTGGCCGATGGCCGTAAATTGCCCGACTGCTATTCTCAGCCAGCCGAATTACGCGATCATTTACAGCAAAAATTTGGTCAATTTCCGTTATTTCAATTCTGGGGCCCCGGCGCAAACATCAAATCGACCAGGTGGATTGCAGATGCGGCAATGGAAACAGAACAACTGCATAACCCAACGCTTACTTTAATTTACCTGCCACATCTGGATTATTGCCTTCAGAAATTCGGCCCTGAATTAAATAAAATAAGTTCTGAATTAAAAGAAATAGACCAGGTTGTTGAAGAGCTGGTTAACTTTTATGAAAAGAAAGGCGCCAAAATTATTCTGCTTTCGGAATATGGTATTGAACCAGTAACTAACCCTATTCATTTGAACCGGGTTTTCAGGGAAAATGGTCTAATCGGAATAAGAGAAGAGCGAGGTTTGGAGTTGCTCGACCCGGGTGCTTCAAAAGCTTTTGCAGTTGCCGACCATCAGATTGCACATGTATATATCAACGATAAAAGCGCAACCGAGCAAGTTAAAATCTTGCTCAAAAAGGCGGCAGGTGTTGATTTAGTTTTAGATAAAACGGAGCAGGAGCAGTACAACATTAATCACGAACGTTCGGGCGATTTCGTCGTTACCGCTAAAGAAAACAGTTGGTTTACGTATTATTTCTGGTTAGATGATGCGAAGGCGCCTGATTACGCAAGGTGTGTAGACATTCATAAAAAACCCGGTTATGACCCTGTCGAAATGTTTATGTCGTCGAAACTGCGCGCAGGTTATAAATTGCTTCGAAAAAAGGCCGGTTTCAGGTATGTAATGGATGTGATTCCCCTCGACGCAACCTTGGTTAAAGGTTCTCATGGAAGAATTGGCGTACCTGATGCATTTAAGCCAGTGCTGATTACAGACTCAGAAATTAGCGGCAAGCTTGAAGCACCGGATGTTTATAATGTGATTTGGGAGGCGTTGACAAAGTAGTAAGCTTTGACAACTTTTAAAAATTGTTAACAGTTTATCGTTTAAATAAGGTGGCTATTAATCATAACTTTTTTATTAAACGAAGTTGTCTAATCCAAAAAACGGGCATTATTAAAGCATTTTCTGTCTTGAATATTTTATTCAGAAAATTTCATTTACAAAACGCATAAGCCGGGGGTTTTATTCGCAAAATTTTTGCTTTTGAGTAGTGAATAATAAAAATTTATTTTATCATTGGATTATGAAAAATTATACTACTTTAACGTTTCTTTTATTCGTCTCACTAAGTCTGAATGCACAAATTACAATAAATTCTGCCTGGGAAAATTTCCTTAAAAACGATAGAAAAACAGCCCGTATTCAATTTACTCAACTTTCAAAAAACGAAGCTACAGCCCAGGAAGCCAACTTGGTGCTGAGCTTAATGTCTGAATTCGATCAATCGTCTGAAACTGGTTTTGATTATTTTAAGAAATTTTACGATTTATCTGACAATCCTGAGCCTTATGTTTTGGCCATGTGGGGAAGCTATGCTTTAATCGGCACAGATGGAAATGATAATAAAAAACATTTCGATTTTTATAATAGCCTGTTGAAGAGAAAATTTGACGGCATGATTTATGGCATGGCAAATTCAAGGATTGGAGCATATTATGAAAGTAATAAAAACTATGTGCTGGCCGATAAGGCTTACGCACAGATTGGTAGCTTAGACAATTGGTTAATCACTTCCGAATTCGAAAACATTTCTACAAGTGGCTTTGATAAAACTTACGATGTTTTAGAGAAACCACAGTTGGATGCAAAGTTTACCGGAAAAAAGGGGCTGGAGTTTGGCTGGAGAACCGTTCCCTATACAAAACATAACAAATGGTTTGATTTTACTTTCTATAATAATTACCGTAATTCTATAATTTTTGCTCAGAATTTTGTTAAAACTACTAACGATATCAATGCTCAGTTACGCATTGGTGTTTCAGGTTCTGTTAAAGTATGGGTAAACGACCAATTGGTAATTTCTGAAGCAGATGAACGTAATAATGATCTTGATTCCTATATCAGCAAGATAAAATTAAATACGGGTTACAATCGTATTCTGATTCAGATTGGCGAAAGTTATGCAGGTCGTTCTAATTTTCTTGTTCGCTTAACAGATGAAAATGGAAAAACCTTGGAAGGAATAACATCTACCACAACGCCTCAAAAATACACGAAAGAAACTGTTTTTAAACCATCCGGCGTTAGACTTCCAGCTATAATTTTTTTCGAAAATGAAATTGCTAAACAACCCGATGGCTATTTAAATAAAATACTCTTAGCAAAGCTGTATTTAAGAATTGATAATGCATTTGAAGCCAGAAAAATTTTAGAAAAATTACAGGAGAAATTCCCTGAAAGTACTTTTATAAATAATTTATACATAGAGTTATTTGATAAGGAAGCTAACAGAACCGGTACCGAGACTTTGCAGGAAACCATTAAAACTGTCGATCCGGAATCGCCATTTGCATTAAGCTTGGTTTATAACGATTACGTTGCCCAAAACGATTACAATAATGCAGAACTGATAACCAAAAAGCTTGAAGAAGTTTATGGAGAAAGCGAAAATATTATTGCCAAAAAAATACAGATTGCAGGTAAGCGGAATAACCAGGAGGAAATTTTAAACCTGGTAGAAAAAGGCTATCAATTGCACCCTAACTCAACTACAATGGTTTGGCTTAAATACCTTTGTGAAAAAGAAATCAAGAAAAATGCTAATGCCATTACCTATCTAAAAAAATTTGTTGATAATCATGATAATTATGATTTTTCCAAATATTTGGCCAAAGCGTATTTCGATAAAGGAGCTATTACCGAAGGGATTAACGTTTATCAGAAGGAAATTGATAACGACCCGATTGGTGTTGGAATTTATATGGATTTAGCTGCCCAGTACTATAACCTTCAGCAATATGATAAAGCCGAAAAGTTATATATCAAGTGTCTTGAAATTGCGCCAAACACAAGCAATTATTACGAATCATTAGGACGCATACATGATATCGCTAAACAAAAAGAAAAAGCAATTGCAGCATATCAAAAAAGTTTAAAATTAAATCCGAATAATTACGATGCCATAAAGGCATTGAGAAAATTAGAAGATAAAAAAGATGTTTTTGACTATTTCGAGCAGCCTGATGTAAAATCGATAGTTTCCAAAGCCCCGAAACTTACAGATTTCCCGGATGATCATTATGTGATTCTGAATGAGGAAGTGCAAAAAGTTGCCTATGAAAATGGAGGGTCAGAAGAAAAACATTTTTACATTGCCAAAATTTTAACTCAAAAAGGTCTTGAAGGATTTAAAGAATATAATATTCCGTATTACAATTCTCAAAATCTTAATGTAGAAATCGCCGAAGTTATTAAGGCTAACGGAATTAAAGTACCTGCAGAGCAAAACAGCAGCCAGATTATTTTTACAAATCTTGAGGTTGGCGATGTAATTAACTTACGTTACAAAACGCAAAACTTCAATGAAGGAAGTTTAGCTACCCATTTCTGGGATTCGTTTTATTTTACACATGGCGCCACGTACATTAATACTAAATTCTCATTGTTAATTCACCGCAATAAACAATTTAAGTATCGCTTTTCGCAGAAAGAGATAGCCCCAGTTAAAATACAGAAGGATGAATTCGACCTATATATATGGAAAGCCGAAAATCAAAAGGCATTAATTTACGAAGATAAGATGCCGCCGATGGATGACGTTACTAATATTATTTATGTTTCATCAATTCCTGACTGGCAATTTGTGGCCAATTGGTATCATAATATTGCAACGGCAAAAGCCAGAAGTAGCTATGAAATTAAAACTGTTATTAATGATTTGTTTAAGGGGAAAAATAATCTGGATGATTTAAACAAGATTAAACTAATCTACAAATACATCACACAGAATATTTCTTACAGCTCGGTTTCGTTTAGGCAGAGTGGTATTATTCCTCAAAACCCGGCAACGGTTATTAATACCAGAATAGGTGATTGTAAAGATGTTTCAACACTGTTTATTACCATGTGTAAAGAAGCCGGAATCAGTGCAGAATTGGCCTTAGTAAAAACCAGGGATAATGGTCAGAACACAATGCTTTTACCAACAATTGATTTTAACCACTGCATTGCGAAGGCAACTATCAACGGTAAAAGCTATTATGTCGAATTAACATCCGGAACTTTGCCTTTCGGCACCTTTTATAATAGTGCTTTAAATGAACAGATTTTAGAAATTAATAATAATACATTTGATTTAAGCAGGTTAAATCCAACACAGCGCCCGAAAAACACCTTGAAATATACTACAAACATTACGCTTAAAGGCACTGACATACAGATTAAAGAAATTAATTATTCTACAGGTTCGGTAGCAAGCAGTATAAGGGATATGTTTGATAACCTGTCAAACAAAGATCAGATTAAAAAGCTCAAGGAAAATTTAGTTGAAACATTTCCTGAGAATGACGTTTATAAGATAGAATTTACCAACTTAAGCCCGCTTACAGCATCTTCAGATACTTTAAAGGCTTATACTGAATATGCGCTGATGAAAACCATCAAGCCGGTCGCAGGTATGAGCATTTTTTCTTTGCCATGGTCTATGTCTGCTAAAGCAAATCAATTACAGATTTCACAACCGCGTAATTTTGGAATTGATCTAACGCAAATGTTTTTAGCAGAAAACTGCTCCGAAGAAATAACAATGCAGTTACCTGAAGGTAAGAAACTGGTAGAAGTGTTAAAACCACTTAACGTTTCAAATGAATATATAGATTTTTCTATAACCAGTAAATCTGTTGGAAACAAGGTGGTTTTTAACAGGAAGATTACACTGAAAAAAGATTATGTTCCGGCGGAAAAAGCGGAAGCATTTAAGGCCGCATTTATTCAAGTTGTAGATGCAGACCAACAACAATTAGCCATTAAGTAAAACAAGAAATAAAGTGCTTAAAATTTAAGCGCTTTATTTTCAAAAACACTCCACTTCCCAGCACCGAGCCCAGCTCTTGCCCGCATCGAGTTTAACAATTCCTTCTTTATGAGCTAACTTTTGATTATGGTTTACCCCATCAGCAACGCCGCACCAGGGTTCTAAACATACAAATGGTGCGTCCTTAGCGGCCCAGATTCCAAAAAAAGGAAAATCATCAAAATGGAAGTGTATTCCGTAATCATTTTTAGTATTTAATAAACTGATGCAATTACTTTGAAGGGTTTTAAAAACCAACGCATCGTTGTAAAAAAGATCGTGTTTTAAATTTAATTTATGTCCGTTAAGTTCTATAGTTTCGGTTTCATCGGCAACCAAACCATCCTTAAGTTTCCAATAAGTTAACCTTTCATCATCATTAAAAGCCAGATAGTAGTCTTCGTATTTGGTATCGGGTGTATTTGGGACAGCAAAAGCAGGATGTGCACCTAAAGAGAAAAGCATTTTTTTCGAGCCTTTGTTTGTAACCGAATAATTAAGATTTAATTTCCTGTCTATAATTTGATAAGTAAGTTTTAATTCAAACGGGAAAGGAAAAGCCTTTAAAGTTTCTTCGGTATCACTTAAAGTAAATATTGCTTCGGTATTACTGATTTTTTCTACTACAAATTCATGATCCCTGGCAAAACCATGCCTTGGCAGATGATAGGTTTTATCCTGATAAACATAACTGTCATTATTTAAGGCACCAACTATAGGAAATAAAACCGGGCTGTGTTTAGCCCAAAAATTAGCATCGCCACTCCATAAATATTCAATTTCAGTTTCTTTGCTAAAAAGGGCCTGCAATTCTGCACCTTTTGCCGCTATTTCAACTTTTAAAAAGTCGTTTTCTAGTGTTGTCATTACATTAAAAGTAGCAAATTTGATGATAATTCAGCGCCTTTTAAAAAAAAACAGAAAAGTAACCAGCTAGGTGTCCGGAAAACAATATTTTAAATCATTTAATTGCGGCTATTTTAGTTAAGTTTGATTAACTGCGACAGGACTGTATATAAGTTAATGCCCTATAATAATTATGAATATCGATTTAAGTAAATTAAAGAATTCAAAAGTAAAAGGCGCAATTGAAGCCCTACAAAAAGGTGATGCGAAGGCATGGTTTACTTTCTTCGCACAAGAGGTAATTTTTTACGATGATGGAAACCAGATGCAATTCAATAATTTTTTCAGGAAAGCGCTTGGAAAGGAACGGTTTATAAAAATAGATAAAGTTGAAAATAATGGATTAGCTATTTATGGCGATTTTCATTCCGACCAATGGGGAGTTTTCAAAACAATATTTAAATTCCAAATTAATAAAGAAGGAAAAATAAGTCGCTTAGAGATTGAACAGCTCAGTTAGCGATTGGTCGTTTTCATTTTGACAACGGCCAATTGCTAACTGAAAACTGGTTAACTATTTTCTTCCCAAATACAAGCAATATTTATAATCGTTTGCACTGCTTTTTCCATATCCTGAACACTTACCCACTCCTGCTTGCTATGAAATGCATGCTCCCCGGCAAATATATTAGGGCAAGGTAAACCCATAAAAGACAACCGAGAACCGTCTGTACCACCACGGATACTTTGTTTCTTTGCTTTAACGCCGGCTCTTTCTATTGCCTCAATACCGTATTCAATTATCTTTGGATGCTGGTCCAATACCTGTTTCATATTTCGGTATTGCGCCGCAATGTTTAAATTATAAGTTGAATTAGGGTAATTCTTCATTACATTTTCAACAGTTTCTTTTAGCAGGTTTTCGTGTTCTGCCAGCTTTTCATCTGTAAAATCACGAATAATAAATTGTGCTTCGGCTTGTTCAACCTGGCCTTTTACGCCCACAGGATGGATAAAGCCCTCCTTGCCTGATGTGGTTTCGGGCGTTAGTTTATCTTTTGGTAAAGCAACTAAAACCTCGGCAAGGATTTTTATAGCACTTTCCATTTTACCTTTAGCAAAGCCCGGGTGGCTACTTACCCCGTTTATCGTTAACGTTGCCCCATCTGCAGAAAAGGTTTCATCTTCAATCGAACCTAAAGTTTCGCCATCTATGGTGTAAGCAAAATCAGCTGATAGCTTATTCAAATCAACCTTATCTACGCCCCTTCCAATCTCTTCATCCGGCGTAAAAAGTATTTTTATAACACCATGTTGTATGTCGGGGTTTTTAACAAGAAAAGCTGCAGCTTCCATAATCTCGGCAATGCCGGCTTTGTTATCGGCACCCAGCAAAGTCGTTCCGCTTGCCGTAATAATATCATGCCCGATCTGGTGCTGCAAATCTTTATGTTCTAAAAGTTTAATGATTATCGATCTGTCATCCGGCAGAATTAAATCTTCCCCCTGATAGTTTGAATGGATGATTGGCACCACGTTTTCGCCGCTGCAATCAGGCGATGTATCCATATGTGAACAGAAACAAATTACGGGGACAGGCTTATCTGTATTGGCAGGAATGGTTGCATAAACATAACCATTATCATCAATTTCTGCGTCTGTAAGCCCAAGTGCCAAAAGTTCTTTGACCAACAGAATACCAAGCTTTTTTTGTTTTTCTGTGGAGGGACAGGTTGGGGACTCAGGATCAGATTGGGTATCAATTTTAGCATATCTGATAAATCTACGCTCTAAAGATTTATCAAAGTTTTGGTACATTGTCATAATTCCAAAGGTAAATGTTAGGATATTCAATAAACATATTATTTTTGTAAACATATGTACTATAATTTTCTGAAAGTTAAATCCCTGACGACATTTTTATTATTCGTTACTTTTTTTTGCAATGCTCAATCCAATTATTTTAAATGGTCATATGGTTTTGGGGCGGGGGTAAATTATTCCAGAACGGATGTAGTTCATGGCAACTGGGGCTATACGTTTAGCGGGAATATTGACCATCATTTTACACCATTTGTAACGTTAGGTCTGGAAGCTCAATACGGTATGGTTCAGGGTGGCGATATTGTAACTGATCCCCACAACAGGCAGTTTGTAAATAAATACAATGGCATCAATGCAAACCTAAAAATTGCCCTGGGTGAGTTTATCGATTATAAAAGCACCAGTTTTTTATACAAAATAAGAGGTTTATATGGGGGAATCGGCTTAGGGGCCATAAAAAATAAAATAACGGATATTGTTCGTTATAAGCCCAGCTGGGCTGCCAATGACCCTGGTTATGGCCCTTTTCCGGGTAAAGATAAAAGCGTAGATCTTTGGGCCCCGATTAATTTAGGCATCAACTTTTACTTTAATGATAAATGGGGTTCTATACGTTATGCACTTAACCTTAATGCACAAAGTAACTTTACTTTTGGAGAAGGTTTGGATGGTTATGATGATTCTTCTTCGAAATTTAAAAATTACGCTCCAGACACCTATAATGTTTACAGCATTGGTTTCAGGTACTATTTAGGTTATACTAAAATTTATAAAAGAACACTTTAATTATTTCTTTAATTGGCATACTCAGCATGAAAAAAATCATTTTGTTTTTGCTGCTTTTTTGTAACCTGCTGGCAATAGCTCAACAAACCCCTTATGAAAAAAGTGGTAAAAAGGAAACAACAACCTACGATGCCGCGATTTTATATTATCAAAACTTAGCTAAAACCTATCCACAATCAAAGTTACTAACTTACGGCAGCACCGATTTCGGCAAACCACTTCATTTATTGGTTTTATCGAAGGACAGGGTTTTTAATCCTGCGGAAATAAGAAAGCAGCATAAACAAATTTTTCTCATCAATAACGGTATTCATCCGGGAGAACCCGAGGGGATAGACGCATCGATGATGCTGGCCAGAGATTTACTTAAGCAAAATAAGCTGCCTGAAGATGTGGTGATTTGTATCATTCCGCTTTATAATATTGATGGCAGTTTTAACAGAAACGGAACTTCAAGAGCAAATCAAAATGGCCCGGTAGCTTATGGCTTTAGAGGAAATAGCAAAAATCTTGATTTAAACCGTGATTTTATCAAAACAGATTCAAAAAATTCAGCAGCTTTTCAATTGATTTTCAATACCTGGCAGCCTGAAATTTTTGTCGATACACATACCAGTAACGGTGCCGATTATCAATATGTGATGACACTTATTCCAACTCAAAAAGATAAGTTGAATTCCATTCTTTCAGGTTATTTAACCAAAACGCTGGTACCCGATTTATATCAAGAAATGGCAGCAAAAGGTTATCCTATGATTCCTTATGTTAACTCAATCGGGCAAACCCCTGAAACAGGTATTACAGGGTTTATAGAATCTCCCCGTTACTCTACCGGATATACGACTTTACACAATACAATTGGTTTTATGCCGGAAACACATATGTTAAAATCGTTTGATTTACGTGTGGATGCTACATATAAACTTTTGCAAAGTTACCTGGATATTATACAGCGCGATGCGAAAATTATCGGCGAAAATAAGCGCAAGGCGGATGAATTTGTTGCCGCTCAAAAAGAGTTTCCTTTGGAGTGGGTACTCAATAAAAACGAAGTAGATAGCATTCCTTTTAAAGGTTTCGAAGCCGGGAAAAAACCAAGTGAGGTTAGTGGTTTCGACAGACTTTATTACGATAGAACTAAACCTTTTACCAAAACCATAAAAGAGTGGAATAAATTTGAACCATCTGTAACCATCACAAAACCTATTGCTTATATCATTCCAAAAGCCTGGGATAAGGCTATCGCCCTGCTAAAATTAAACAATGTAAAAGTAGAACAGCTTAAAACTGATGCAAAAATAAAAGTTGAGAGTTATTATATTGGTGATTTTAAAACCGGAACCAGGCCTTACGAAGGACACTATTTGCATTCGGGCGTAAAAGTAAATCCTGTTGAACAAACTTTACAATATTACGCCGGCGATTATGTTGTATACACAAATCAGGTTAGTAATCGTTATATTATCGAAACCTTAGAACCCCAGGCAACGGATTCTTATTTCAACTGGAATTTTTTCGATTCGATATTGGATATGAAAGAACATTATTCGGCTTATGTTTTTGAAGATACGGCTGCACAATTATTAAAAAATAATCCTGACCTGAAAGCTAAGCTCGAAGAGAAAAAAGCAGCTGATACTACTTTTGCAAAAAATGGCTCTGCACAATTAGAATTTGTATATAGAAATTCTGATTATTACGAAAAAACCAACAACCGTTACCCGGTTTCGCGTTTATTACAAAATGTGAAACTGGATTTAAAATAAAATTCAAATGGAATACTTTAACGTGGCACCTGTTGCCTCACTTATTTTTGTTTTTACCATTATTACAAGCCTTTATGCTTTTTATGATAATGGTCTTTACGGAAAATTCATGCTGCATCCATATAGCGTTTCGAAAGGAAAAAATGTATTTACACTAATTACAAGCGGCTTAATTCATGCAGACTGGATGCACCTGGCTTTTAACATGTTTACCTTTTTTGCCTTTGCCTTTACCTTAGAATCGTTGATGGGCAGCTGGCGATTTGGCTTCCTTTATTTTGTGTGTTTAATTTTAAGTGACATACCTACCGTTTATAAATATAAAGATAGCTTTAACTACAATAGCCTTGGTGCTTCAGGCGCAATAAGCGGCGTGCTTTTTAGCTACATTTTGTTTAATCCAATGGCGAAACTCTATATCATGTTTATCCCAATAGGGATACCAGCAGTAGTTTTCGGATTTCTATACTTAATTTACTGTGCCTACGCATCAAAAAACTCGAGAGATGGAATAAACCACGATGCCCATTTTTACGGCGCCTTAACCGGTTTAATTTTTACGATAATTTTTGTGCCCGGAATTATCCAGAATTTTATTACCGTTTTAACCGGCAGCAGGTAAGCAAGGCTTCTCGAAGAAACTCATGGGTTCATCCGGATTTTTGATAATCTCGAATTTTACATAACCCCAGGGTTTCCAGAAATTTTCTAAAACCTGGGCGTAAATTTTATGCTGCCAGACATCGAAAAGTGGCTTGGTCATATTTCCACGAAGTGGCATTGCCTCGATATAAGTGGTGCCATCAACCGGCATAAATGTATATTCAGGTAAGCGATTGAATAAATAAGCGGAATAATAAAAACGGGCAGTTAATTCTTCAAATTGTTCGGCGGTTAATGCCTTTCCCTTAATTTCATCAATAATTTCATGATGATAACGTTTGTTGGTTCCATTATCCTGCAAGCAGGCAATGATTCCGAAATCCTTCATCTTTAAAGAAAATGTCAGCGTGTTTATTTCGTCACGGAAACTAAATGGCGTTTCTTCGTTTTCGAGTTTAACAACGGTGATAGACCAGGGCGTAAAATCCTCAAATTCCAGACTGGTATACATGTTCTGCATCATGAAATTCAGATTGGCAAATTTCATCATTAAAGATTGCGACATATTTAAGCCATCTGCAGTCATTTCCTTGCGCAAAGCCGAATGCATTTCAATGTAAACAAAACCATATAAAAACTTACCAATCCAGTTGAATAAATCTAACTCCGGCAGGGCTGATATTGCATCAAAACCACCTTTAAAAGCCTGCTCAATTTTTGTTTCCAGAGGATTTAAAAATTGCTCATTTACTTCGCTGTTAACCGGGATTACAAGTGTATTATAAGAGCGGATACTTTCATCCAAAAACTGAATTTGCTCTTCGCCGGTCAGGCCTGCCTGCTCCAGCAGCCATTTTGGAATTAATGGAACCTGCAATACCGGAGAATTAAAAGTGCTGCCACTTAAGAAGCATTTCTTATATAAAAAATCAAAATTCTGGAAGGGATTGTATAAGCCGGTGTTCATCGCTGCAATATTAGCCAATATATTTCAAGGGCCTTGCAACGATTTTTTATTTTAACGCTGAAATTACAACAATAGATTCATCTCTTAAAAAAAGTCGTCATTGCGAGGAGGAACGACGAAGCAATCTTTTCTATAAAATAGATTGCTTCGTACCTCGCAATGACGCTGTGGAGACACATACCGAGAAAATTGACTGATTAAATCTGCGTGAATCTGCGGTTCCTATCTGCGAATATCTTCGGGAAACTCTTTACATTTAATAATTATTATAATAGTAACTGATATCATCAACCAGCTGGTTATAAATCGGCTTTGTAAATTCCAGAAATAAAGCACTTGGGGGCGGAGGTAAAATTTCTTTCCTCCTGGTCATGGCCAATTGCTGTTTGTTTAAAGCCCTGTCATCGCCGTTATAACTTGCCCAGCTATCTCTCCAAACATAGGTGCCTGGAAATTTCTGCTGACGAACAACTTTTTTGCTTTGCCAATCGGTAATGGTCATATCCAGTAAGCCTGATGAAGAAATGCTCTTTTCAAAAATGCTTAGACTTGCTTTAACGGTTCCATAAATTGGCTTTCTATCCCGGGTTTCGCCAATTAGTACGCTATCCCTTTTTAGCTTTTCCACACGTTCTTTAACATAAGTTTGGCCAACAACAAAATCGTCAAAGTTTAAGCTTAAAACCTGGTCAGGAACAATTTTTTGATTCGCCGCTTGTTGCTCAGAATAGAAGATTACGAATTTATTTCGTGAATAGTTGCCAATAAACTGGTCGATTTGTTGCTGAAAATAATCGCCGCTTAATTTATATAACCCGCTATTCACATAAATAGGTTGTACGACAACTCTGGTAACAGCAGCCCAATAAGCATCTTCCATTTTTGCTTCAGCATCCTTATAACCCGGCGCCAGGTTTTGTGCTTTCTCAAACTCGTAATAGGCATTTTTAGCGCTCTGGCGACTATTTAGATGGAGCAGCGTTATGCCCGAATTATACCTTGCTATGCCTGCATTTAACCGGCTTTCTGCTAATTCACTTATATACTTCGACGGATTTGGCACAATAACTAAACAGGCAGGACAACCATTAATTTCATCGCTTAGCTGATTAATTTTTTGATAGTTATACATTATCGTTTCCCATTTGTACTTATCACTTGTCGCTTTTGCCTCGTCAATTTTTCTTAAATGATCCTGTAAGGCTAAATTATATGCAGTAGATAAAACCTGTAAGGCTTCACTATTTTTTGGTGAATTTTGTAAGCGGCTAACGGCTTTGGAAACAGAAGCATCATAATCGCCTTTTTGCAAGGCTTTTTTTCCTGTGGTACATCCTCCGATAATTATGAAGGATAAATAAATAAAATACCGTAATCTTGAAATGTTTTTCATGGCAGGAGTGGTTTGCGTTAAACAAATATAATTTGTAAAGGCCAAATTTGCCTTATTTATTTAATAGACGATTGATAATGAAAATTAGTTGCAAGCAGTTTGAATTAGAGTTGAAACACCCTTTTTCGATATCAAAATTTACCCGCAACAGTACACCGTTGATGCTTTTAAAAATTCAGCATGAAGACGTTGTTGGTTATGGTGAAGCATCGATGGTGCCTTATATGGGCGAAAGTTATGAAACTGCTAACAACTTTTTACAACTTGTAGATTGGAATAAAATTCATTATCCATTCGATTTTGAGAAAATCATTGCTTACCTAGATGGTCTGGCACCTGGCCAGCCAGCGATTAAAGCCGCCATCGATATTGCCTTAAATGATATTAATGGTAAAATTCTGAATAAACCGTGTTATGAAATTTATGGTGCGGAGCCTTCGAAAATGCCTGTTACCTCTTATACAATTGGCATTGATACACCCGAAGTTATTCGGGAAAAATTAAAAGATGCAGAAGCATTTAAAGTAATAAAAGTTAAACTCGGTCGGGATAACGATAAAGAGATAATTGAAACGATTCGCAGCATGACTAACGTGCCGTTGTATGTCGATGCAAATCAAGGTTGGGCAGATAAAATTCAGGCGATTGATTTAATTTACTGGCTGCATAATCAAGGCGTTGTTTTAATTGAACAACCGATGGATAAAAATAACCTAGATGGAAATGCCTGGTTAACCGAACGAAGTCCGGTACCTTTACTGGCAGATGAAGCGGTGCAACGCCTGGCTGATATGGATAAGTTAAGAGGTGCTTACCATGGCATAAACGTAAAGCTGATGAAAAGCTGTGGGATGTATGAAGGCCATCAAATGATTTTGAAGGCCCGTTCTTTCGGGATGAAAGTTTTAATCGGTTGTATGAGCGAAACCAGCTGTGCAACCCTGGCCGCAGCCGCTTTAGCACCACTTTGCAATTGGGCTGATTTAGATGGGCCCTGGTTAACTAAAAATAATCCATTTGCAAATCCTTTATTCGAAAACGGGAAGTATATCCTGAAAGGTTTACCGGGTTTGGGGTTGGAAGGTATTACTCCGGATCTTTTTCCCTATACGATTTCCTGATTTCCTTCATCAGTTGAATCTTAAAGTAAAAAAGACATGCCGCTGTTCCAACAAGAAATGCTGCTGGTAAGTATTTGCCATTATTATAGCACCAGATCAATCCGAAAATAGATAGAATGATGCCTAGATTATAAAAGATATTTAATGCGAATTTTTTACCCAAAATTTAACAGTTTAATCAAGAAAAAGTTATCTATTACTTACCAAATAACAATCTTCAATTATCAAACCTTCATCTGAGGCAAAAATATTTAAAAATTTATTTTCGCTATTTACAAAGTTTGATAATTGAAATTTGCTTACTGATTATTTTTAATAAACCTGCATATTCGGGTCGAAAGCTTCCTGCCAGGCTAAAATTCCGCCTTTCAAATTATATAGATTATCAAAACCGTATTGTGCTTCTAACTGCATTACTGCGGCGGCACTTCTCTTGCCACTGCGGCATTGCATAATAACAGGTTTATCTTTAGCAACCTTATCAGCTTCAATTAAAATTCCGCCTAAAGGAATGTTTTCTCCATCAAGATTAGAAACTTCATATTCGAATGTTTCGCGAACATCAATCAATTGAAAATCTTCTTTATTATCGATTTTCTCTTTTAGTTCTTGTACCGATATCTCTTTCATGTAAAATATATTTTTTCAAATATACAAAAAACACTTAACGCATCGGGTTAACTTAAACCTCCCGTTGCTGTTTTTAGTTTTTCGTTTGTAAAAATGCAATTCTGCGAAAAAAATGAGTCTCTAAATGGTTGTTTACGTGCAGTTTAACAAATCCATTAATAGAGGTTATTTGAAAAATATTTTAACAGAACCTGTAACATATCTACCTCCCGGGCGTTTAACTAAAAATAGTTACATATGGATAAACTAAACCGATTTTTTTGGTTTTGCTCTGGCGCCCACATCCCGACCCTGGAAAAGTATTCTTCAGAACAAAATAAATATACTGGCATTGGTGCCACCATCTTTTTTACAGGCTTATTTGCAGCATTATCCGGCGGCTATGCCATGTATTTCGTTTTTAAGGGTGATGATTTAGCCGTTGTTTTCGCCATTCTTTTTGGCTTTTTATGGGGTGCCGCAATTTTTAATATGGATAGATATATTGTATCCAGCATCAACAAAAGTGCATCAACCAATAAACAAATCCTGCAGGCTACGCCACGTATTTTATTGGCAATAATGATTGGTATTGTAATCTCCCGTCCTATTGAACTGAAGATTTTTGATAAGGAAATTAAAGAGCGCTTAAAAGTGAGTTACCTGAACGGGCAACGCTCTAAAATAGACACGCTGAATAAAGCTTTTGAAAATAAGTACCAGGTAGAATTTGGCCGACTGAATCGACAAAAAGCGACACGAGATTCTTTGGAAAAAGGCATTAAAGCTGACCGGCAAAAACTAAACTTTGAGATTTTTGGGAATAAAACCACTGAAACTTCGGGCGTTATGGGTTACGGTCCTTTTGCAAAACGTAAGGAAGCCGAAATACAACAACGAACTGCAGAGTTAGACAGCCTGAAAGCCAACATTAACAAAGCAGAGTCTTTTATCGATAAGCGCAAAGAGTTTGACGGGCTTTTCACAGCTAAACTTTTTACCGATAAACAATTGGATAGCCTGGCAAATATCGCTGGTTTTGCCGACAGAAACTGGGCCTTAGGTCAGCTGAAATTTAATGCTGATGGCACCAAAGATAATAATACCGCATTAGCAGTAACTTTTATAGGCTTATTGTTTATCTTTTTCGAATGTTTACCTGTTTTTGTAAAATTAATGAGTGCGCGCGGACCTTACGATTATGTAATTGCCGATGGTGATGAAGCCTCGATTTATGAATCGAAAAAAGATAAGGATTTCCGTTTTGAGGTGGCCGATAATATTCACGAAACCAGGGTTGATTCAGAATCATCTAAGCGAAAGGAAATTATCAAAGGTAAAGCCTACCGCGATTTGGAGCAATATGATTGGGATAAGGAATGATAGGGAGATGGATGATGTAAGATGGATGATGGAAAAATAACATGGAAAATGGATAAATAAGTGATTGAAACATTAGTTAACCATATTACATTAATCTTCATACATTTCACATATTACAATCCATCATCCATCTTACATAAAACATCTTACATTTTATGTAATTTAACGCCATCAAAACCTTTTTATGAAGAAAATTCTTGGATCCGCGGCGTTTATGCTATTATCGTTAGGCGCTTTTGCTCAAAATGAAATCAGCTACACGGTTTCCTTTCCTAATGCAGTTCACCACGAAGCGCAGGTGAGTATGTTAATTCCAAATGTTCCTGCAGGAACTTTGACAGTAAGAATGAGCCGATCATCACCGGGAAGATACGCTACACATGAGTTTGGCAAGAATGTTTACAGTCTCAAAGCTTTCGACGGTTCGGGAAAAGAACTGACGTTAAATCAATCTGCAGGCGACGTTTACGAAATCCCAAATCACGGTAAAAGTGTTAAAATAACCTATACAATTTTCGGTAACTGGATCGACGGCACTTACGCAGGTTTTGATGAGACCCACGCCCATATGAATATTCCGGCAACATTTGCATTTCCCATAGGGATGGATAACCGTGCCCGTTTAGTGAAATTCAACTACAGCGAAAAGCAAAACTGGAAAGTTGCCACCCAGCTGAAACCAATGGGTAACAATACTTATTATGCGGCCAATCTTCAGTATTTTATGGATAGCCCGACAGAGCTCGCCAATTACAAAACGGCAAGCTGGCAGGTTAAAAATATAGATGGAAAAATGCAAACCATTCACCTGGTTTCGCATTCAAATGATGAGCAGAAAACCATTGATAATTATGCCGAAATGCTTAAGAAAATGGTTGATGAGCATTTAGCAGTGTGGGGTGAATTTCCAAGTTACGATTATGGAAATTACTATTTTTTGCACGACGTTTATCCTGATAATGCTGGTGATGGAATGGAACACAGAAATTCGACCGTAATTGTTCAGCGTACAGCAAAAATTAGTGGTTTCGAATCGAATTTACTGGGCACATTTTCTCATGAATATTTCCACAGCTGGAACGTTGAAAGACTAAGACCAAAAACATTAGAACCTTTTAATTTTAACCACTCTAATATTAGTAACGAACTTTGGTTAGCTGAAGGATTTACGCAATATTATGGTGCATTATTATTAACCAGAGCAGGCTTTAAAACGGTAGATAATGCAACACAAACTTTTAACGGGTTGATAAATGCGGTTTTGACTTCACCCGGAGCCAAAAATTATTCACCGATTCAGGCAAGTCGCTACGCTGTTTTTGCCGATGCCGGTGTGGCAATCGATCAAACCAACAAAGGCAATATTTTCCTTTCCTACTATACATATGGTGCGGCTACTGCGCTTGCGCTTGATTTACGTTTACGTGCTGATTTTAACTTAACGCTCGATGATTATATGCGTGCCTTATGGAAAGCCTATGGCAAACCTGAAATCCCATACACTATTCCTGATTTAGAAAAAACACTGGCTGCATTAACTAAAAATCCTGCTTTTGCTGCCGACTTTTTTAAAAGATATATTTATGGAACGGAAAAAAACGATTACGCCAGGCTCTTGCTTAACGCGGGTTTTGTACTTCGTAAAGCAAATCCAGGAAAAGCTTATACCGGATTAATGCGTTTAACTTTCGATAATGGAAAAGCCGTTCTACCACAAACGACAATAGGCACACCGGCCTACCAGGCAGGTTTAGATGTTGATGATGTACTTTTAACAATCGATGGTGAAGAAATAAAAGATCAGACTTCCCTAACTAAAGTAACTGAAGCGCACAAGCCCGGGGATGTTGTAGATGTTACCTATACGTATCGTGGTGAAGCAAAATCAACAAAACTTACCTTTACAGAAAACCCGGCTTTAGAAATCGTATCTGTTGAAAAAGCAGGCGGAAGTTTAACAAATGCAATGCAGCGCTTTAGAGATAACTGGTTAAACAGCAAAGTTAAATCGAAATAAGAATCACAATAAAAACCAAATTAGCAAAACAAACAATTATAACAGATGAAAAAACTTTTCTTTTTAGCGCTAGCCGGAATGGCTACTTTGCAGCTAAGCGCACAAAATATCGATAAAATTATCACAAGAGAATATACCGACCATCTAATCAAAACTTTAAGCGCCGATGATATGGAAGGTCGTGGCACGTTTACACCAGGAATTGACAAGGCGGCCACGTTTATCGAATCAGAATTTAAAAAAATCGGCTTACAGCCCTTAACTGGCGAGAAAACTTTCCGCCAGAGTTTTTATAAAATTAAATTAACGCCTGAACCGACAAAACTATTGATTAACGGACAAGTGATACCGCAAGAAAGTATTCTTGTAACAGGTAAATCACCTATGGTTACCTTTAATCAAAGCAATGGTGAAGTTATTAAACTAGATACGACAAAAGCATTTGCTGCGCAATACCGGGCATTAAGCCGCGCAGGAAAAAAGCAAATTATTTTAGTTGATACTAAGTTTGCTGCTGATTTTAAACGATATAAATCTTTCGCCGGACGCGGTACGATGTTAGATGAGAAGGACTTACAAAATCCAACTCAAGATGCCATGGTTTTTGTACTTGGCGTAAACGATGCTAAAGAATTCACCGTTGAAGTAAAAAATAAAATAGAGAAATTACCTTTATTTAATGTAGCCGGTATGATTCCGGGAAAATCAAAAGCTAAAGAATTGGTTGTTTTTTCCGGGCATTATGATCACTTGGGGATTACAAAATCAGTAGAAGGCGATAGCATTGCAAACGGTGCGGATGATGATGCTTCGGGCACCACCGCAATGATTGCTTTGGCAAAATATTATAAGGCACAAAAAAACAATGAGCGTACTTTAATTTTCGTAGCTTTTACGGCTGAAGAAATCGGCGGTTTTGGCGCAAGGTATTTTTCAGAAAAATTAAATCCTGATGATGTTGTGGCGATGTTTAACATCGAAATGATTGGAAAAGATTCTAAATTCGGTAAAAACACCGCATTTATTACGGGTTACGAGCGTTCTGATTTTGGCAAAATTTTACAGAAAAATTTAACAGGAACAGCATTTACTTTTCACCCGGATCCATATCCCGAGCAAAATCTCTTTTACAGAAGCGATAATGCGACTTTAGCCGCGCTGGGTGTTCCGGCACATACCATCAGCACCGATAAAATTGATATTGATAAATTGTACCACACGGTAAAAGATGAGTACAGTTCTTTGGATGTAGAAAATATATTATCAACAATTAAAGCAATTGCACAAAGTGCAGTTACAATTGTAAATGGAACGGATACGCCAACAAGAATTCCGAAATTAAAACAATAGTATTTTATTTATAGCCCTAATAAAGCCACAGATTTACAGATTACACTACATAATCTGCAAATCTGTGGCCTACTTTACAACGTCTTTTCAGCTAAGCATAGCGGAATAGAAAATCTTTTTAAAGGGTGTTTTAGCTAAAAGATTTCTCCACTACGGTCGAAATGACGACACATGTTAATCTGCGAATCTGTGGTTTACTTTAATTATACATTCTCGCTTGCGCTCGTTTTTAACGAGTGCATAATAACCCCACGATTTTATCGTGAATCTGGGTTCTAAAATTTGTATTCCATCACATAATCATTCATAAAAAAGCCTTTACCAATATCAATTTTTACCGATTCTTTAATCGTAAAACCTGCTTTTATATAAAAATCTTTTGCCTTATTGTTTTTATTCACGTTAAGTTCCAGGGCAGTAGCACCTGCATCTTTAACCTGATTAAACACTTCGTTAATTAAAATTTTGCCTACTCCTTTTCCATGGGCCGAAGGCAAAACATAGAGTTTGTGGAGCTTATAAATCCGCTCTTCATGACCGATAATTGAGTAACCTGCAAAACCATATTGATTTTCACCATCTTCTGCAATTAGAAAAATATGCCCTTCCATCAATTGTTTTAGCAATTCGCCTCTGTTATACATTTTATCTAACATATAATCAATTTGCTGCTGACCGATTAGCTCCAGATAAGTTGACGGCCATGTTGCTGCAGCAATATCACGGATTAATTCGATATCCTCTTCTTTTGCTTTTCTAAGGGTAATCATAGCGGTTCACTAATAAAAATTGGTTGCCCTGAAAACGTAAATTCTACGAAACCATCTTTAACAACTTCAAAAACTTCCTCTTCAGTCTGCATTAAGTTAGTAACCTCCAGATAGCGATTGCCATGAATCAGGAACTCGCTTCCGGCCGGCTTCCAAACCGAAAAACCCGATCTTATCGGATAATGTTTTGCTCTTTCGGTAAATACAACAAGGTTGATTTTATCTTCAAATCCTGCAAATTTTTCTAAATCAAATTTTTTAGTAATGACGTTTACTGCGGGAAATTTCTCTTCGTAAAGATGGTTAACGGCGACCATTAAAGCGTCAACCGGACCTTGAATAACTTTAGTATCTTCCTGGATATCCGTTTCTTTTCCGTTTACTAAAACATCAACTTTGATACCTAACGAACGGATTTTATCATAATTATCGCCATTTACCAAGAGTGTTGGACTCCACTCCAATAGCTGGCCTAACAACTCCTCATTAAAATTTCCCAGCTCATCAATATATAAAGCCGGTTCTTGTTTTTCTTTTACGATATGGTGTGAAGACATATTGCGAAGTTAATATTTTAGTATCAAGAATTGAGTATACGGGTATCAAGATTAAAATTTCACTGCCTCGTAAAAATCCTGATAAGCTTCAATAAAGTCATCAGCAAAATTTATTGCGCCCGAAACAGCAATACCATAAATTCCGGTTTGCATCAGCGCTGCTACATCATAAATTTTTATGCCTCCAACAGCTACAACAGGAATGCTTAACGCCGATTTTCTTAACTCATCGGTAATCCTTTTATATTGTTCTAAAGTAATGAGTGGAAAGTTATTTGGTTTAGTTTCGGTCGCGGCAAACGGACCTAAGCCAGCATAATCAGCACCTTCTTTGGCGATTCTAACCAGGTTTTCGAGTGTATTTGCTGAACCACCCAGCGTAATATCCTCTCCAACTTGTTCGCGCAACGCAATAAAATCAGCCCCCATATCTTCAATATGAAAACCCTGAATATCGGCTTTACCATTTAAGTGAATATGATTGGTTACAACAAGCGTTGTACCCCAGTCATCACAAATTTCGGCAATGGCATTTATATCATTTAAAAGTTCGTCATCTGCTTTTGTTAAGCAACGATATTGAATCCATTTAGCACCAGCTTCACATGCATTTTGTGCCTGTTCGACATGTGTTAGATGAGGAATATCATTTGTAATGTACTGGAACTTTTCAATATACTTCATAACAGGATTTTAAACAAGATTCTTAGGATTTAAGGATGCCAGGATTATAAGTCTTCAGCTTTAGTCTTTCTGCTCCCTTAAAACTTAACATTCAAACTTAACAAAAAATTAGTGCCTGCCTGTGGGTAATAAAAGTTTTCTGTAATCCTGCTTCCACCGTAAAGGTATCCGTAAGTGTAACCATTGCTTTCATATTTTTTATCAAAAAGGTTATTTACAAGTAATCCTAGATTAACATTTTTAACGCCTGCAAATTTGAAATCATAACCTAAACGGGCATTGCTTACCCAATAACCATTTATCGTTCGATCATTATTTTGCGTATTGTCCATATATTGTTTGCTCACATATTTGCTTTGCAAAGCAACAGCGAAACCTGCAACAGGTTTGTAAACCAGCTCACCAAAAAGTACCGCAGCCGGTGAGTACGAAATATCGGTTAATGAATAGTTGTTTATAACCTGTCCGCCGTTATCATAATCATCGTAATATTCAATAAAATTTTTAATTTTATTTCTGCTAAACGCCGCATTTGCATTTAAAGCGAAAGATTTATTAATAATGTAAGAACCATCCAGCTCAATCCCTAAACGATAACTCTTATCAACATTCTGGCGATAATTACCCCCAACATCATTTATTTTTCCGGTTACAACCAGCTGATTTTTATAGAACATGCCATAAGCATTTGCACCCAAATTAAAAACTTTGTTTTTAAAACGATAGCCCAATTCTACATCATTCAATCTTTCCGGTTTTGGATAAATACCTACCGCAGCATCTGTGTAATCATCGCGGTTTGGCTCCTTGTTGGCCACGCTGAACGAAGCATATAAATTGCTTTCAGGATTGATAAAATAGGTTGCTCCAAATTTAGGGTTGAAGAAATTCAACGTTTCATTTATTGCTAAAGTATTCAGCTTATTTTCAGTTCCGGCAATATCATAATATACCCGGCGGTATTGTAAATCAGCGAATAAACTTAAGGCTTCAACAGGACTATAATTCAACTTTCCATAAATATTGAAATCTGTTTTAAAACCATCATTATCGTAATAATGCCGGTCTATGGTTCCGTTTGAAGCATATTGCGCCCAGATAATTTGGCCGAAGTGAGCACCTTTATATTCGTTATAAGCCCCACCCAATGTAAAGTTCAGGTTCTTTTCCGGTACATAATTGAAAGCATAGGTAACGCCATAAAAGTCGTTATCCAACCAGCGGCGGCGAATTAAATCTGTGGTGGTTATCGTTGTTCCGCCTATAACAACCGGACTTAAACCGTAATCGCTTAGCTTATTGGCAACTCTGTATTCTTCATAATAGCCCTCGCCCTGTGTGTAATGTAAGGCACCATTGAAAGAAAATTTATCAGAAAACTGCCGTGCATACAACAATTGATAATGGTTTTGCCAATAATTATCTGTTTGATTGTTGTATAAAAAGCTGTTATAAGTTCGCCCGGAGTTTAATAAATTGGCAGCATCTTCGGCATTTAAACCATTCCTGTCTATATAAGCCTGCATACCTGCAACGTCATTAGTTAAACGCGATTCAGGGATTCCGTTCCATGATTGATACGTTTTTTCTGCACCTGCAAATACATTGATCCGAAGTAAATCTTTATTGCCGTGGTATGCACCCGACATAAAGTAGGATTTCAATAGGGATGAACCTCTGTCCACATAGCCATCTGAACTTATTCTTGATAAACGGCCGTCGAAACTAAAGCGGTTGTTGATAAGGCCTGTTCCAACTTTCACCGTGTTTTTCCAGGTCTCAAAGCTTCCGTAAGTATTGTTAACTTCGGCATAAGGTTCCATTTCGCTGGCTGTAGTTTGAATGTTCAAACTCGCACCAAAAGCGCCCGCACCATTTGTTGACGTACCAACACCACGCTGAATTTGAATATTATCTACCGATGAAGCGAAATCGGGCATGTTTACATAGAATGTCCCCTGACTTTCGCTGTCGTTAATCGGTATGCCATTTACCGTAACATTAATCCGGCTGTTGTCGCTTCCGCGAATGCGAATTCCCGTATAACCAACACCTGCGCCTGCATCAGAATTGACCACAACACCAGGTGTATTTTGAAGGATAAAAGGTAAATCCTGTCCGAAATTATTCTCCTGAATTTCAGCTTTTGTTACATTCTTATAGGTCGTGGCCGATTTTTCATTTGCCCGGGTTGCCCGAACGATAACTTCATCTGCAAGAAATGCCTGAGGAACGAGCGTAAAATCTACAGTTTGATTTTGGCTAAGTTCAATCGATTTTTCAGTTGACTTGTAGCCTAGGTAGCTTACAGCAATAACATACTTACCTGCTGATAGATTTGATAGTGTGAAATTCCCATCACCATCGCTTAATACTGCCGTTTTTTGGTTTCTTAACTTAATGGTTGCACCCGGCAAAGGTTTTTGATTGTTGTCGGTCACTTTTCCTGTGACAGAAATTTGTGCCAAAGCAAAGAATGGCATCATTGCGGTTAAAACCACAAAAAGTAATTTTTTCAATTTTTGATTGTTTTAGTTAAACCCATCGGAAATAGGGGTACTCCCGACTTCAGTTAAACTTCCATAACTCCAATCCCTACGCCGGCATTACCCGGATCAGGTGCATTTAAAGCTTAAGGCTTAGCGCTTAAAGACTACAGCCTGGTAATTTACCAGAGCTTTCAGCTTTTTGCTTTCCTCTTTCTGCTTCAAAATGGGTATGATCTCAGCCCGTTTTTGTGTTATTTAAAACAAGGCACCCCTAATGATGTGGCAAATGTAGAAAATATTTTAAGAAAACAATTATGAATAAAAATACTTTACAATTTTAAAAACTGGTCAATAGCGGCTTTTGCATTTTCAAATCTTATATCTCCCGTTCCGCTAATTACTTTGTAATTTGCATCGAGTGCTTTTAATTCCTTATGCCAAACCTCCATAAAATATGTACTTTGATTCGGAAAATCCCTTAACGGATCGTCTTGCCAGGGCAAATCAATATCCATTAAAAGATAAAGATCATAAGGATGTTCTGGTAATGCATCTAAAACCAGTTGTGGCGTTTCGCCCAGCACTTCATCGCTCCATATTTTTACAGTTAAAAAGGTAGTATCACAAATAATAAAATCATTTTCAGTAGTAACCAATATGGCATCCTCCAGCGCAAGTTGCCCGTAATACATATTTAATTCATCCTGTAAGGTATAAGGTGCATTTAAGTTTTCGCAATAATAGCGGGCATATTCGGGCACCCAAGAAACCTTATAATATTTAGCCAAAAGCTGCGACATGGTCGATTTACCTGTACTCTCGGGGCCAACCAGGGCTATTTTTTTAATTGATTTGTTCACGATATGTCTTTTTCCAATCCAGATAACCCTTATATGCAATTGCAATAAGCACGAAATACAGAACAGCGCTTAAGTTTAAATGCTTGTATATAAATAATGGGATATAACAAATATCTACAAATACCCATAATAACCAATTTTGCAAGACTTTTCGGGTAAGTAAAATCTGCGCAACAAAACTAACTGAGGTACAAAAACCATCAGCATAAGGAACGGTGCTATTCGTGTATTTTGCCATGAACCAACCTAAAAATAAGCTCAAAACAGCAATTGATGCAATTGTAATTAGCCAGCCTTTATTGGATAATAGTGTGATTGGCTTCTGTGTTTCCGTTTTTTTATTCAGCCAAAAATACCAGCCATAAAAACCTGTAAACAGAAAATAAATCTGTAACGTCATATCGCCATACATGGCTTCTTTATAAAATAAAAATCCATAAGCCATTACGCTAATTAACGAAACCGGCCAGTTCCAGATGCTTTCTTTAGCCGCGAGATAAATGCAGATAAAACCCGTTATTACCGCAAGCCATTCAATTAAACTTGTGTGAACAAACTGGTCTATTAAAAAATCAAGGAAAGAATTGGCAGCTAATATCATCTGATTCAAAAATAGGAACAAAAAGGCTATTAAAGAAAAATCCGGTCGAGGAGGGCTCCTCCGACCGGATAATAAACCAAACAAACTATTTATGAAGAAATCCTCGTTGCGGTTAACTACTCCGCGAGGAAGCTTTAGATTGAACTAAAGTATTTACAAAACGCAAATACATTCGACTTATTACAACATTATTGCCAATTTTAAGAACATCACAGTTTCGTGACGTAAACATGACTTGAAGCGAGTTTTTAAAGTTCTGTTTTTAAAAAATGTATACTTTCATATCGCTAAATGTATTAACACAGACTGTAACCATGTACAAATAAACATACAGTGTTCGATTTTGAGTTCAATAATAAAACTAAATGCGGATTTATACGTTTATATTAATGTCATTTAATACCCACAGAACAAATACCAGAATTATTGATCAAAATATATAGTGTATGAAAAAGCTGAATATTATAGTCGTCATAATGGTAATGCTTCCATTAATATTATGCGCTTTTGCCAACATTAAGCTTGGCGGAATTACAGGTAAAATTACACCGGTAACCGGTACTTCGGCAGTAGCATTAGTTGCAGGAACAGATACCCTACGTGCAGAACTTAATCAGGGCATTTTCTCTTTTACTAACTTAAAAGAAGGCGTTTATAAAGTCTGGATAAAAGGTAATGCGCCTTATAAAGACGCCACAATTGAGAACGTTGCAGTAAAAGATAGTTCTACGACTGATTTAGGCGAAATAAAATTGCAACAATAATAGTTTTAACAAAAGAAAAATTTAAAAGAGCGTATATTTTATATGCTCTTTTTTATTTTAAAAAAATCGGCTTAAAATACTTCTAAAGCTGTATCTTTGCATCCCGACAGAACAGTTGGGATTTCTTCTTAAGAGCAAAAACCTCCTTGCTTCTAGCCTTTAAAAAGGTCAACACTTTAGAATTTTAATTATTGTATTAAGCTGTACCATGCCTAAAGACACTTCCATTCGCTCAGTACTAATTATCGGATCAGGCCCAATTGTTATTGGCCAGGCCTGCGAATTTGATTACTCGGGTTCACAAGCGGCACTTTCCTTGAAAGATGAAGGAATTACCGTTTCAATTATCAATTCTAATCCGGCTACAATTATGACGGATAAGGTAATCGGCGACCATGTTTATCTACGCCCTTTGTCTGTTGATTCAATCGAGGTAATTTTACAAGAGCACATCGACTCGCCAGATTTACCGAAAATTGATGCAGTACTTCCAACAATGGGTGGCCAAACGGCATTAAACCTTTGTAAAGAGGCTGAAGAACGCGGAGTTTGGGAAAAATACGGCGTAAAAGTTATCGGTGTAGATGTTGATGCAATTGAAAAAACCGAAAATCGTGAAGCTTTCCGCCAGCTGATGGTAGATATAGGCGTAGGCGTAGCACAATCCAAAATTGCCAATTCATTTTTAGAAGGTAAAGAAGCGGCACAGGAAATCGGTTATCCGTTGGTTATCCGCCCATCTTATACTTTAGGTGGTTCTGGTGGTGGTTTTGTGCATAAGAAAGAAGAATTTGATGCCGCTTTAAAACGCGGTTTAGAGGCTTCCCCAACACATGAAGTTTTAGTTGAAAAAGCAGTTTTAGGCTGGAAAGAATATGAGCTGGAGTTATTAAGAGATAGCAATGATAATGTGATTATCATTTGCTCGATTGAGAACTTCGATCCAATGGGAATCCACACCGGAGATTCAATAACAGTAGCACCAGCAATGACATTGTCTGACCGTTGTTACCAGGATATGCGCAACCAGGCAATTAAAATGATGCGTGCCATTGGTAATTTTGCAGGCGGCTGTAATGTTCAGTTCTCGGTCAATCCTGCCGATGATGAAATTATTGCTATCGAAATTAATCCACGTGTATCACGCTCCTCAGCATTAGCCAGTAAAGCGACCGGTTATCCGATTGCTAAAATCGCTGCAAAACTGGCTATTGGTTACAACTTAGATGAAATTGAAAATCAAATTACAAAAACAACTTCAGCCTATTTCGAACCTACCCTGGATTATGTAATCGTTAAAATCCCTCGCTGGAATTTCGATAAATTTAAGGGCGCCAATAAAGAATTAGGTTTACAAATGAAATCTGTAGGTGAGGTAATGGCTATTGGCCGTACGTTCATCGAAGCCTTACAAAAAGCTTGTCAGAGTTTAGAAATTGGTCGTGCAGGTTTAGGTGCCGATGGCCGTCAAAACCGCAACATCAACGAAATTATGGATGGTTTGGAGCATGCTTCATGGAACCGTCTGTTCTTAATAAAAGATGCCATGACAATGGGCGTGCCTTTGGAATCTATCCGTAAGGTTACCAAAATTGATAAATGGTTCTTAAATCAGATTCAGGAGCTTGTCGCTTTAGAAGTAGAGTTAAAAAGGTATTCATTAAACAATATTCCACAGGATTTCTTCTTCACGCTGAAACAAAAAGGTTTCTCTGATACTCAGATTGCCTGGTTGTTAGGAAATGTTACGGAGGATGAAGTTTACGACCGCCGTAAGGCCTTAGGCATAAACAGGGTATATAAAATGGTTGATACCTGTGCTGCGGAATTCCCGGCGCAAACACCATATTATTACTCCTCATTTGACGAAGAAAATGAATCAAAACCGTCAGACAGGAAAAAAATTATTGTATTAGGTTCTGGTCCTAACCGCATTGGTCAGGGGATTGAATTCGATTATTCTTGCGTACATGGCTTGTTAGCCGCAAAAGAATCAGGTTTTGAAGCCATTATGGTAAACTGTAACCCTGAAACAGTTTCTACCGACTTTAATATGGCCGATAAACTTTACTTTGAACCGGTTTTCTGGGAGCATGTTCGCGAAATTATAGAGTTAGAAAAACCGGAAGGTGTTATTGTTCAGTTAGGCGGCCAAACCGCTTTGAAAATGGCAGAAAAGCTGACGGAAAAAGGCATCAAAATCATCGGAACATCTTTTGAGAATATGGATATTGCTGAAGACCGTGGGCGTTTCTCTGATTTATTAAAAGAATTAAATATTCCTTATCCAAAATATGGTGTAGCCGAAAACGCTGAGGAAGCCATCGTTGTTGCAAACGAAGTGGGTTATCCGGTTTTGGTTCGTCCGAGTTATGTATTGGGCGGACAAGGTATGAGCATTGTAATTAACGATGAAGACCTGGAAAAAGCCGTAGTAAAATTATTGGGCGATTTGCCGGGTAACCGTGTACTGATTGACCACTTTTTAGATAGAGCAGAAGAGGCAGAATCAGATTCGATTTCTGATGGTGACGACGTTCATATTGTAGGTATGATGGAACACATCGAGCCTGCAGGTATTCACTCAGGCGATTCATTTGCCGTATTACCAACGTTTAGCTTATCTGAAAAGGTAACCAAAGCAATGGAAGAATACTCGGTTAAAATTGCAAAGGCTTTAGATGTTCGTGGCTTATTGAACATTCAATTCGCAATTAAAGATGAAAAAGTTTATGTAATCGAAGCGAACCCAAGAGCATCCCGTACGGTTCCGTTTATTGCCAAAGCTTATGATGTGCCTTACATCAACATCGCGGCTAAAATTATGTTAGGTGTGGCGAAGTTGAAAGATTTCACCATCGAACGTAAGCTGAAAGGTTATGCGATTAAAGAGCCGGTTTTCTCTTACGAGAAATTCCCTGAAGTTGCGAAAGAATTAGGCCCGGAAATGAAATCTACCGGTGAAGCCATCCGCTTCATCAAAGATTTGGAAGACCCGTATTTCCGCAAGCTTTACAAAGATAAATCAATGTATTTAAGTAAATAATAGCAAAGGCCGATGTTTGAAAGCATCGGCCTTTTGTTTTATATATTATTGAGAAAATTTCTACCAGCCTTTATTTAGGGTTTCAATCGCTTTTTCTAAAAGCTCGTCTTTTCCTTGTTTAATTCCATTAATAGTTGGGTAAATTACCTCATCGATTTTTACGCCAACTCTTTGTGTAGGTTTACCATCGGGATAAAAAACACCAATTCCGGATATCATTGTTCTTAAACCACCAGGCAGAACAATGGCCGAAACATTTCCGTCTGCCCCGGCAGTTGTGCTGCCAATTACCTTAACATTAGGTGAACTTTGAAAGGCCATCGTTGTATATTCCGCCTGACTTTGCGAGGTTGAATTAACGATTACGACAACTTTACCTTTATAGTTATCGTGTGCCATTTGCCCATTTTTTAACGCTGGGCCGAACTTAAATGAGCCCGGGTAATCTACACTTCCCATAGTAAATTTTACGAAAGGCGTTGAAGTACTTTTAATGTAATTGCCAAAAGTAAAAGGCATAAATTCTGATGGATAACAACGCATATCAACAATGATTCCTTTGGTATTCTCGAATTTCTTTTTAATGTCAGCAAGCATGGCATTTTTATATTTTCCGGGGAAAACGTAACCGGTATTTTCATCAATAAGTTTATAGGCTTCGGCCTTTTCAAAATCAGGATTTTTATAAACCTGACTTAATTTTCCCATTGGCAAATTATAGTCAAACATATTTCCGTCTCTGTTAACTTTAATGTTTAAACTTGTTTC
Organism: Pedobacter rhodius; assembly: GCF_027213645.1. GTDB lineage: Bacteria > Bacteroidota > Bacteroidia > Sphingobacteriales > Sphingobacteriaceae > Pedobacter > Pedobacter rhodius. Next base: position 235,582 of record NZ_JAPWGL010000003.1, read on the forward strand.
ATTGCTCCTCAGCAAATAATTTATGGGTAAATCACGCAGCTGTGTATCGTAATTTGATGCAGGCGTTAAAGCAAGATATTCTTTAATAAGGCTATTGATATCTTTTCCTTGTATTGAAGCAATAACGTCTCCGATTTTTAATTTACTTTTAACATCGAGTGTATCGGTATGTAAGGCTGTGATTATCAATTTACCTTCAATAAATTTTGCCTGAAGCGGCGGCGCATATTTTCCTTTGAATTCGTTTATTGCTTTGCTTCCGTTCCAAAGATTTGCATGCGTATCATTAACCTTAGCAATTAACTTTAAAACGGCTTTACCATAATCCAATTCGTTTTTGGCATTTACATAATCAGCTAAAGAAGATTTTAGCGCATTATTCCAGTCTTGTCCTATAACGTCTTTATAAGGGAAAAAATAATTAATCATTGCCCAGTAACGATAAAGTGATAGCAGGCGATAACCGGCATCCGGATAACTCATATTTAAATAGGGTTTCTCATTTTTGAAAACCGGATTTGATACGCCGGGAGCCATTTCTATATAATAATTTTTGCCGGTATTTCGATTCTCCTTAACATAAGTCAGCTTTTCAAGAAGAGATGCATTAATAATTTTATTATCGAATAATGCGCCATAATCGGGTTTAATTTCATATGACTCATTGACAATTTTGTTGCAATTTTTACATAAATCAGGCTTTGGCAATCTGTCTAAAAATTTTTCCATTTCAGTACTTAATTCTCTATTGCTTTTGGCATTGATAACTGATGGCAACAGCCTGAATAGTTCTGCATCCCAGTTGTAATCTCCTTTAGCAATGGCTGGATGATAATATTTCAGAAAGCCCCAAAATTGCCCGGTAATAATTAAATTATTGCTGATTTGCTCACTAAGTTTAAAGTCTTTTATACCAGATCCATTAGCAAAAGCGGTATCTAATTCCGCTTTTGGCATTACGATTTTCTTTAACTGAACAGCACTTAATGGTTTATTGTCAATAAAAATCTGGAAGTTATCAAACCATGCTTTTCCATCTCCCGAAAGTAATCCACCAAAGTGCAGGGTTTTAATTTCATCACTATTGTAATCGAGTTTTATAGAATATTGTTTCCAATCTGTTGTGCCTTTTACACCTCTTTCACCCATATTATCAAAGGCAATCACTTTACCGCTAGCATCATCTATTCTTACCCATAAGCCAGCATAACCTGCAGAAATACCTTCTGTTTTTAGGTATGCCCTTAGTTCTATTTTCTTGCCATCAAAAATTTGGGTTACAGGATAATCAATTACGCCGTATGAAGATTCCACCCCTTTCTTTTCAATTGAAAGGCTGTATTTTCCATCCTGCTTTATCAGGCTGTCAACAGCTACAGGATATGCTTTTTTCTGGATATCATCAAATGAAAATAACCAGCCTTTTGGCATTCTTTTCCCGTCAAGTTCCTCAAAACTTCCATTTATACTAAGTTGAGAATAGATTTTGCATGAACATAATAATAGAGCGATGAGCAAAAAGTTTTTCATAAATTTTGAGCTTTAGATATAGTTTTTAACTAAAGTAAACATAAATATCTCATCATAAAAGCATTTGTTATTGACATTTATTCGCTCCAATCAACAAACTTTATTCTTTGAATATGCGGCAATTCTGCCGGAACTTCAAAAAGCTTAATCTCCGTTTACCTATTTTAGAGAAAAAAAGTTTAAAAGTCAAACCTCGCAGGTTTTGAAAACCCGCGAGGTTTGAAACATTATCTAATTCTTCATTCTACCTTGCTCCGACTCGGTTCCTGTTGAGCGTCTGCGGGCGGGTTTAATCTCGTTTTTACCGAAACGATAGGTAAAACTAATTCTTCCAATCTGGCTTTCATTTTTTTGGTGAACATCATATTTCAAACCCGGATAGCCACTCGATAAATCATTTTTATAAGTATTAAATACATCAGATAAAGCCAGCTTTAAGCTCGCTTTTTTATCCATTAACGATTTACTTAAACCTGCATCAATAGAATAACGGGATTTTATACTTAAAGTGCCGTAATCAAGCGGCGATTCATAACTACCATTTAATTCGGCGGTAAAGCCATTCACAATTGTGAAACTTTGCTGCGATTTAAACTGAAAGGAAGTTTTACCGGTTTTTAAAGCAGCTCCGGCTAAATCAGGTGCCTCAAAACTCAGGTAAAAAACATTTAAGTTATTATTCATCGACCACCATTTGGCAACCTTAACAGGTACATTCAGGTTGGCATTGTAACTGGTATTTTTGGCTAAGTTTTCATTAGTTTGATACAATGCTTTTTGAGCTGCATCAGGCAGTAATACTTCGGTAATCACATCTGTTGTTCTGCTGTAGCCAACAGATAACATGTATTTTTGCATGAAAGTATAACTCAGCTCAACATTGTTTGTGTACTGGGGTTTAAGGAATGGATTTCCCTTGCTATAGGTATATTGATCCAGATAGTAAATAAATGGATTTAAGGCATCATAACTCGGGCGATCAATTCTACGGCTGTAAGAGAATCCCATTTGGTTGTTTTTATTAAGTGTTTGCTGTACAAATAATGTTGGAAAGAAATCCCAGTAACTACGTTCTACTATCGTATTTGTGGTAATTAAATTCCCTTTAGAATTGGTTTGTTCCATTCTCAAACCCAGCTGTACACTTGTATTTTTAAACTGTTTATTGATGTTTGTATAAGCGGCATTTACATTTTCATTATAAATGAACTGGTTACTGCGGCGAACATCATTTTGCCAGATGTTATTTATTAATTCTTGTGCCTGTAAATCGTTGTCGGTTTTAACCCAGCTGCTTTTTACGCCGGCTTCGAGCTTTACCGACTTACTTAAAGAAACATTGTAATCCGCTTTAAATGCTTTAATATCAATTATCGAAGGTGTGTTGTTTCTGGTATAAATAACCGGGCGAATTCTGTTTCCATTTGCAAACAGGTAATCATTTTCATAATCTGAGCCGTCGTTACCGTTGTATTTAGAATAATCTACATCAACAGAAAGTTCAGAACCCGCAGTATCTAAAACTGATTTATAATTAAGGTTATAAGCAATGTTATTGTATTTATTAGTCTGCAAGCTATTAGATACCAACGTTGAATCGACTTTTTGAAATGATGGGCCAATCAAAGTGTTGTTCATAGATGCTTCGGTTCCATGGTTAAAATACCCGTTTACCAATAAGCCAATGGTATTTTTCTTATCAATAAAATAATCTAAACCTGCTTTAAAATTATTGTTTTGTTGTTTCCGCCGACTTACACCACTTTGCATAAAATAAGTATCCGGCGTACCGTTCGAAATACGATCAATCGTTATTAAATTTTCCCGCTCACTATTCCCATAATTATAATTACCGAAAAGATTTAGTTTCTGCGTCCTGTGATTCAGATTTAATCCCGCATTTCCTCTGAAATTTTTTCCATATCCTGCCATTGCATTTACACTGCCATTTGTACCCCCATTTTTACTTTTTTTAGTTTTAATGTTAATAATTCCGGAATTGCCTGAAGCATCGTATTTAGACGAGGGATTGGTAATCAGTTCTATGGTCTCTATTTCTGAACTTTGCATATTTCTAAGCAAATTAGCCACATCTGCGTTGCTCATGTAAGTTTGTTTACCATCAAGCTGAATTAGTACCCCTTGTTTTCCCTGCATGGAAATATTATCATTCTGGTCGACAGAAACGCCCGGTGCTTTTTGTAAAACTTCCAGTGCGTTGGAACCTGTCATTACTGCACTGCCCGAAACGTTCATTACGACTTTATCCATTTTTCGCTCGATTAATGGCTTGGTTACAGCAACGGTAACTTCTTTTAAATTTTGTGAAGTTGATACGAGTTGCGCTGAGCCAAAGTCTATTTTTTGGTTTTCATCTGTAAGTGCTACCGTTTTACTTTTAATCGTTTTATAACCCATGTTACTGGCTTTGTAAAAGTAATCGCCTTTGGCAGAAATGCTAAATCCGAACAAGCCATTTTGATCGGTTAACGCTGTTTTTACAACACTCGAATCGGCGGCTTTTAAAAGCACAACCGTTACATAATCTGCAGGTTTTTTATTTTCATCGAGGATGATACCCGTTACATTTGCTTTTGTTGTTGTTTGTGCAAAAATGCTCCCTGAAGAAAAAACGGCTATAACAATTAGTGCTATTTTGTAAAAATTTTTCATTGGTTTAGGTCTTATTTTTCTAAAAATTCAGGCAAAATGATTTCCATAACGCATATAATGCATTTCAATCAAATGGCGATCTGTTTAAAGCTTAGCTTTCAGAAACGAACTGTTCCCGATGTTTAGTTATTAATAAGACGACCGTTTTTTAAAAAGGTTACAGGATTTTTTGGAAATCTGGATAAGACATAAAAAAACCACAGACCTTCAGCTATTTAAATAACTGAAAATCTGTGGCTGCTATGATTACTGCTGAGATTTTATTTCATTCCAAGTACATCAACACCTTGTTCAAAAACAACGTCAACGGGTATGTTTTTTCTGGTTAACCTATCTAAATCAGATTGCAGTTCAGTTGGAATTATCGCCATAGTTTTCTGTGCTTTTTCTACAGCTGCCTTATCTCCGTTACCTTGTAAAGTAATAATGAATGCGCTTAAATCATTCATCGCAGAAGCAAACTTGTCGAAATTAACCTTGTACGTTCCTTTTGATGTACGTTCGAAGGCACCTTTTTCCTTAAAGTAATTGAAGCATTGCATATTGGCTTTTCCATGTGCTTCTGACACGCCAAAACGAACAGAACGTAAAATACCGGCCATAAACGTGGTGTAATACTCTTTAATATCACCTTGTAGTTCGCGTTTTTTAAGCAGGCCTGTAACCATATATAAGCCTAATATATCTGCTTTGCCTTCTTCCAGCCAGCTATATTGCTCTTTTAATGCGGCGCGAACAAAACCTTTTCCGGTAATTGTCTTTTTAATACCCAAACCATGTGCAACTTCATGGAACATTACATTTGCGAAAAATGCATCGAACTTGATGTATTTCTGCTGTTCGGCATCAATAAGTTCTTTTGATATCGGAACTAAAATTTTCTCGAATTTAGCCTGCATTGCATTCTTTAACTGAGAACGACGGGTACCTTTTTCCTGCTGAATTTTTTCATCATTAGGCAAATTCACAGCAATCGTTTTCGAACCAGCATTACAATCGCCGGCGTAATAAACCACGTCGTAAGCGTTTAGTTCAGAATCTGTTCCTGGTGTTTCAGTTTTATACTTAGCCGCAACAGGTAAGTTTTTTTGCAACTCTGGGAGCAGTTTTACATATTTCTCCAAACGCTTACTCCACTCTTTATCTTTTATTAAAACGTAAGCTTCGTAACTGGTACGGGCGTTAAAAAGCTTATCTTCATAATTTTCAATCGGGCCGATAATTAAATCCAAACCATTGGTTTTCATGTCGAGCCAGGCATAATCACTGGCGGTAAAATTATCAGTAACCAAGGCATCAGCCCTTAAATTCAGGTATTTTTTTAAACCGGCATCTTCCGTAATTAAGGCCGCTTGTTTTAACAATGACGATGCTTTCTGTAATTCGGAAGCAAATAAAATATGATAAGGAACCGTACTTAATTTTCCTGTACTATCTTTTTTAATTACTGAATAAGCTCCGAATTTATCCGTTAATGCCGATTTTTCTACCTCTCCTTTTGATATCCCGTAAGGATAAAATGAAGCACCTTCTGGTTTGGCTCCAATGCCGGCAACAAAAGGTTTATCATTGTTTAACCTATCCCACGGACCATAATTGATATTTACGAAATCACGGGTTTTTTCATCTTTAATAGAAGCCAATAAACTGTCTTTCTGGGGGTAGGCCTGCTTCCAATAAAGCGCATCCATAGTTTCGGCCGCCTGAATAAGTAGTGGCAAAACCTTTCTGTCATTTATACTTAATTGGTTCAGGTTGGTCGTTAATTTAACCCTTTCGTAAATCGGTAAACGCTGAGCAACATAATTTATCAAACTATCTTTCTGACTAACGGCGGTTGTTTTCCCATCGGTTGCTTTAGGTGTATTTGTGCAAGCTGAAAATAGACCTGCTGATAATGCCAGCGCGAAGAAAAGCCTATTTGCTTTATAAAGTTTTTTCATTGTAAATGTATATCGCTACTAAATTAGTAAAAATTGAAAGCTTTGTATAAAGTTTGATGCAAAGGATGAACTTTAGCATAACTTTGTACCTTCATTGCATTAATAAATACATTATGTCATTAATCAATCTTGTAAGAAACCGTCAGTCACTTCTAATTGTTTTCGTTCTCCTTGTGTCTTCCTGCAGCTCAAACAGATATGCCGCTACCGAAAAAGTGTATAAGGAAAAAGCCAAGGGGTTTTCGAAGATTATTCTTGCAACGCCACCTGAAGGACAGCTTTACGATTCAATAAATGCTGCAAATCAACAATGGATCGGCTCCGTAAATTTTGGCATCCGGAAACCGAATTTTGTAATTATTCACCACACTGCTCAGGATAGTTTAAACCAAACGATTAAAACCTTTCATTCAACAAAAGCCGGAACCAGCGCACATTATGTAATTAGCCGCGATGGAAAAGTAGTACACATGGTAAATGATTACCTCCGGGCAAACCATGCCGGCGTAAGTAAATGGGGCAAAGATACCGATCTGAATTCTTCATCAATTGGTATTGAACTGGATAATAATGGTATTGGCGATGTGTGGCAGGATGCGCAGATAAACAGCTTGATTAAATTATTAGCAACGCTGAAAAAAACCTATAACATTCCAACGGCGAACTTTATTGGCCATGCAGATATTGCACCTGGGCGTAAAAACGACCCGAAAAATTTCCCCTGGAAAAAACTGGCTGATAAAGGCTTTGGTTTCTGGTATGATGAAGTTTTGAAGAACCCTCCTGCAGATTTCGATACGGAAAAGGCGCTAAAATATATCGGTTACAATACCGCAAACCTCCCTGCCGCAATTGAAGCTTTTAAAATCCATTTTATACAATCAGATATTACCAAAACGCTGACACCTGTTGATATTTTGGTACTTTATAATGTTTATTTGAAGTATTAAAGGGTTCAGGTGAAACCTGATGTATAAAATAATTCCGTGAGTGCTGTGTTTCCGTGGAAATTCTTTAGCTAGTCAGGCCAAAAAAAACACGGATGAATATGTGTTCATCCGTGTCTTATTAAAGCTCGTCAAAACCTCCCTTCCGGAGCGGGTTTGGGAGGGGCTTAGTTCGGTTTCTTAAACGTATCTTTCAAAGTAACCGTTCTGTTGAATACCAACTTATCCGCAGTAGAATCTTTATCTAAACAAAAATAACCTTTACGGATAAACTGATAACGACCTTCTAAATCAGCATCGGCTAAAGCAGGTTCTATATAAGCATTCGGTAAAACCTTTAAGCTTTCAGGGTTCAAATAATCTTTGAAATCGCCTTCTTCTGCATCTGGTGTTTCTGATGTAAACAACCGATCGTATAAACGAATTTCGGCAGTTTTTGCGTGTTGTGCGCTTACCCAATGAATGGTTCCTTTTACATTTATGCCGCTGGTATCGTTTCCGCTTTTCGATTCCGGAATATAAGTACAATGAATTTCTGTTACGTTTCCATTTTCATCTTTTACAAAATCTTCACACTTAACAATGTAAGCGAATTTTAAGCGCACCATTGCGCCTGGTGCCAGACGGAACCACTTCTTCGCCGGTACTTCCATGAAATCGTCACGTTCAATCCAAAGCTCATTGCTGAAAGGAATCACACGTGTACCGCCACCATCTTCTGCTTCAGGATTGTTTTCGCCAATTAAATCTTCCGTTCCCTTTTCGTAATTCGTGATGATTAATTTAATCGGATCCAAGACGGCCATTACACGGCTGGCAGTTTTATTTAAATCTTCGCGTATACAAAATTCCAATAAACTTAATTCGATTAGGTTTTCGCGTTTGGCAATACCAATACGCTCGCAAAACTCACGAATACTTTTTGGTGTGAACCCCCTTCTGCGTAAACCAGAAATTGTAGGCATGCGTGGGTCGTCCCAGCCGCTTACTAAATTCTCGTTAACCAATTGCAACAATTTGCGTTTACTCATTACAGTAGAAGTAAGGTTTAAACGGGCAAATTCATATTGTTTTGAGGGAAAAATCTCTAATTTTTCGATAAACCAATCGTACAATTCCCGGTGCGAAACATACTCCAATGTACAAATGGAATGCGTGATGTTTTCTATGCTGTCGCTTTGTCCGTGGGCGAAATCGTACATCGGGTAAATGCACCATTTGTTGCCTGTACGATGATGCTCGGCATGTTTAATACGATAAATTATCGGATCGCGCATCAGCATATTCGGACTAGCCATGTCGATTTTTGCACGCAAAATATAAGCGCCATCAGGGAAATCGCCATTTTTCATCTTAGTGAAAATGTCTAAATTTTCTTCAACACTGCGATTGCGATAAGGACTATCCTGACCAGGTTCTGTTGGCGTTCCTTTTAATGCTGCAATTTCATCTGCAGAAATTTCATCAACATAGGCCAGGCCTTTTTCGATTAGTTTAACGGCAAAAGAATATAACTCATCAAAATAATCTGAGGCATACAATTCGTTTTTCCAGTTAAAACCTAACCATTTAATGTCTTCCTGCTGGCTGTTTACATATTCTGTTTTTTCCGTAACCGGATTGGTATCATCAAAACGCAGGTTGGTATAACCGCCGTATTTTTGTGTTAGTCCGAAGTTTAAGCATATCGCTTTCGCGTGGCCAATGTGTAAATAACCATTAGGTTCAGGCGGGAAACGCGTAACCAAAGTTTCATACTTGCCACTATTTAAGTCGTTCTCAACAATCTCTTCAATAAAGTTCAATGACTTTTCTTCACTCATAAAAACCTGTAAATTAGGAATGCAAATGTAAAAAGATTGAGCGTAATTAGGTAATGATTATTGGTTAATTGGCCTTTAGCTGTTCGTTATCCGTTTCCCGTTATTCAACAAGCAAAAAACGAATGACAAAAAGCGAGAAACGAGCAACAAAAATCAATACATTTACATCAACTTAATATTCGTTATGAGCAAAGCATTAAACAGGCCGATACGTGTTTTGGTTGCAAAGGTCGGGCTTGATGGGCACGACAGAGGGGCGAAGGTAATTGCGACTTCCCTTCGCGATGCCGGCATGGAAGTAATCTATACAGGCCTTCGTCAAACGCCCGAAATGGTGGTTAATACAGCCCTGCAAGAAGATGTCGATGCCATAGGCATTTCTATTTTATCAGGTGCACATATGACCGTTTTTCCAAAAATCATTCATTTCATGAAAGAAAAACAACTGGATGATGTATTGTTAACCGGTGGCGGAATTATTCCGGAGGGCGATAGAAAAAAACTTGCAGAAATGGGTGTAGGAGAATTATTCCCGCCTGGCACAACAATGGCAAGCATCGTAGAATACATTCAAAATTGGGTTACAGAAAACAGAAATTTTTAAAATTATGGCTTACCAGAATTTAATATCAGAATTAAAAGAAAACATTTTATATGTTACCATAAACCGCGAAAAAGCTTTAAATGCTTTAAATGCCGCTACACTTTCAGAACTTGCAGATGTAATTGAGTACGCCGGGAAAACGGATGAAGTAAGGGGTGTAATTTTAACAGGTGCTGGAGAAAAGGCTTTTGTTGCTGGTGCAGATATAAAAGAATTTTCTGATTATAGCGGAAAACAAGGCGAAGAATTAGCGAGAAAAGGCCACGAAAATGTTTTCAATGCAATAGAAAATTCTCCAAAGCCATTCATAGCCGCAATAAATGGTTTTGCATTAGGTGGCGGATTAGAATTAGCGATGGCCTGCCACATGCGTATTGCCGCTGATACTGCAAAACTTGGCTTACCAGAAGTCACTTTAGGTTTAATTCCTGGTTATGGAGGTACACAAAGGTTAACACAGTTAGTTGGAAAGGGTAAAGCAATAGAACTGATAACTACGGCCAACATGGTAACAGCTACCGTAGCCGAAAATATTGGCCTTGTAAATTATGTTGTACCGCAGGCAAGCTTAATCAGTAAAGCGGAAGAACTGTTAAACACAATTAAACTTCGCGCACCCCTGGCTGTTGCGGCTGCAATAAAATCAGTAATTGCCTCTTTAAATGAAGAAGATGGTTATGCAAAAGAAATTCAAGAATTTGGTAAGTGTTTCGAAACCGAAGATTTTAAAGAAGGTGTTACTGCATTCATTGAAAAGCGTAAAGCATCGTTTATTGGAAAATAATTTTTGTCTAATTAATTAGAGAATTTGTTGCTAAAGAAATTTCAGGTTGTAATTTTTTTTACTTACTTATGCAATCAATGAGTTCTCCTAATGAAAAGAAAAATTCTTATAATTGATGATGAAGTAAATATCAGGCTTTTATTAACTAAATTTTTAACCAGAAACGGTTTCGACGTTGTAAACGCCGCTACAGGAAATTCCGCAATAGAGATTCTGGCTAAAAAAGCCTTCGATTTGGTTCTGTGTGACTATCGACTTGACGATACTGACGGAAAAGAAATTCTGATTAAAATTAAAAAAGACTATCCAAAAACCTGTGTAATAATAATTACGGGTTATTCCGACATCAAATTAGCTGTAGAATTAATTAAGCTTGGTGCCTATGATTATATTACAAAACCGCTTTATCCGGATGAAATTTTAAATACGATTAATAAATCACTGGAAACACAGGGCACACTAAATGAACATCCTGAATTTTCGGAAAACAATAATAACAGGCTGTCTGAAGCCGGATATATTAATCACTCCGATTATATTGAAGGTAAAAGTAATTTATCGACTATTTTATTAAAACAAATTCAGCTTATCGCCCCCACATCATATAGTGTTATTTTAACAGGGAGAAGCGGTACGGGTAAAGAATATGTTGCCAAAACCATTCATTTAAACAGCCTGAGAAGAAATAAACCTTTTGTTGCAATGGATTGTGGTTCTTTAACAAAAGAGCTTGCCTGCAGTGAGTTTTTCGGACATGAAAAAGGTGCTTTTACCGGTGCTTTATACACGAAAATTGGTCATTTTGAACAAGCGAACGGCGGAACTTTGTTTCTGGATGAAATAGGAAATTTGACTTACGAAATACAGGCAACTCTTCTAAGAGCTGTTCAGGAGCGAAAAATAAAAAGAATTGGCAGCACAAAGGAAATTGATTTGGATGTCAGAATTATTGTAGCGACAAATGAAAATTTAGCTGATAATATCTTAAAAGGAACTTTCAGAGAAGACCTATACCACCGGTTTAATGAGTTTTCAATTCATATTCCACCTTTAAAGAAAAGGGGAAATGATATTCTGGTTTTTGCAAATAAATTTCTCGCCATAACAAATGAAGAATTAAATAAAAATATAACAGGGTTTTCTGCTGAGGTTAAAAATTGCTTTCTGAATTACAGCTGGCCGGGAAATGTGCGTGAATTAAAAAATGTTATCAGAAGAGTTGCCTTATTAAGTGAGGGCAATGAAATTCAGACAGATGTTTTACCATTAGAATTGGCGAATTACGCAAAGGATTATGTCCAGGAAAAAATGCCGGATCAGCTTAAATTAAAATGCTTAGATACATCTAAAAATTTAAAAAATGCGGCTCAACATGCGCAATTTGAAACGATTCTGCGTGTTTTAGAAGAAGTAAACTTTAATAAAACCAAAGCAGCTAAAATTCTGGGTATCGATAGAAAAACACTTTACAATAAGATTAAAGCTAAAACGCAGAAAATTTAGAATAAAATATTAAAAGCCAAACAAAATATACAATTTTGCTATTAATAAATACCAGGTAAATTATATATGTCGGTATTTTCCTATAAACAAAGAAACAACATTAACCTTGTTATTATAATAGCGCTTGGGCTATTAATTGCGTATTCATTACAGGAAATTTTTAGTGCGATTTTAAGTACACTTGTTTTGTATACCATTATGCGTCCGGGTTATATTTTCCTGGCCGAAGTTAAAGGATGGAACAGAAGACTTGTCGCAATATTGCTCATTACAGTAAGTATCGTTTTAATTGTACTGCCTTTTTATGCATTAAGCAGTATGGTCATCAGTAAGATATCTGAACTTAGAAATAACGAAATTTTCTTTAAAAATTTACTGGTCAAATTTCAGCATTTAATCCCTGTAAAAATAAATGAAAGCTTAATTCAGGAAGGTATGAATCGCCTGGGCAGCTGGGCTACACAACTGTTTCCATCATTAATTTCAAGTGCTGTAAATATCGTGCTCAGCTTACTGGTTATGTACTTTTTACTCTACTTCATGCTTATAGAGCGGAAAAGTTTTGAGGCTTCTTTAATAAAATATGCGCCGTTCAGAGAACAAAATGCATTGCGTTTCGGTGATGAAATGAGGAATACGACATATGCAAACGTCATCGGACAAGGTTTAATCTGCCTGGTTCAGGGTTCGTTGCTTAGTTTGTCATTTTTTGTCCTTGGGTATAAGGATCCGATTTTTTGGGGGATTATAACCGCATTTATTTCTTTTGTACCAATTTTAGGACCACCTGTTGTATTTGTACCCGCTGCAATACTGCAGATTGCAAACGGAAATAATTTTGCAGGCTGGGCAATGTTAATCTTTGGTTTCGTTGTTATTATCAACATCGATAATGTACTCAGATTTATGATAGCCAAAAAAGTTGGTAATATTCACCCGATAATTACAGTGATTGGCGTAATTATTGGTATTCCATTATTCGGAATATTGGGCCTGGTTTTTGGCCCTCTGCTACTGTCTTATTTTATATTACTCATTAAAATTTATGAAACAAGTACGCTTGCATCAGAAAGATTGGAAAGAATTAAAACAAATAATGAGTATAATGAGTTATAATTATAGCTTAACAATAAAATAGCATCGTTATTTGTAAATGTTAAACCCTTAAAATACATTATTATGAATGATAATTCAAAAGTTATAGTTGCCCTTTTGGCGGGATTAGCTGCAGGAGCTGCGCTAGGAATTTTATTTGCGCCTGAAAAAGGTGAAGAAACACGTGATAAATTAAGTCAATCGTTGAAAGATTTAGGTGATTCGATTAAAGATAAAGCTGCTGATGAAATCAATAATTTATCGAATTTAAAAGATAAAGTCGTTAGCTCAATCAAAACGAAATTGAGAAGTGTTGAAGAAGAATATAGCGACGACGTAGAACACGCATAAAAATAAATAATAACCGGTTGTTTAGACGACGCGTTAAACCTCATCTGAATTATGCAGGAAAACAAAGATAAAAGTATTGAAGATCTGATAGATGACGCAAAAGGCTTTTTAGAAGCCAGGGTTGAACATACCCGACTCCACCTTGTAGAAAAAGGCTCAAAAATTTTTGCAGATTTAGTTACAAATACTTTTGTAATTGTATGCTTTATATTAGCCTTTTTATTCGGCTCTGTAACACTTGCGCTTTATCTGTCAGATGTTCTGAATAGTTATGCAGGTGGATTTGGTTGTGTATCTTTAATTTATATTTTATTAGCGGTAATTGTGTACTTAACTAAAGATAAGTATATAGAGAAAGCTATCATAAATATTGCAATTAGAAAATATTTTGACAAACTTGCAGATAAGGAGGAAGATGATGAGAAGTTATAAAGACATCAGAAATCTTGAAGATCTTCAAGCCAAGAAAATTGAACTGAAAGTAGAATATATCCTTAAGCAAAATAAGCTAAAGGCAGATACTAAAAACTTTTTTCACCAGTTTACTTTAGGTTCGTTAATTAAAAAGTACGCCACGCCCGGCAATCTTTTTAAAGTAGATGATAAATTAAATTTAAGTGGAACAGCAATGTCTTTGCTACTGCCGATGTTTATGAATAAAACTTTATTCAGAGGCGCAGGATTTTTAACAAAGGCGGCTGTCGGGTTAATTTCTGGTAAGGTTGGAAAATCTTTAGATGCAGAACACCTATCTGCTATATTTAACTCTGTTAAAGGCTTCTTTACCAAGAAAAAGGATAAAAAAGATAAAAAATTTATTGATTATGGTATTCCACCAGACAGTGAGACCTATTAGTTCATTGGTCAACGGTTCATTCTTTAGGATGCCCAGATAAGGAGTGCTTAAAATATAAAGCCACTTAGCAAAATGCTAAGTGGCTTTTTTGTGTTTATCTTTTGCTATTTGTAACCAATAAACAAATGCCTAATGAACCATTTAACAACTATAAATCCGTTTTAATTTTAAGTTCTTTTAGCTGCTTTTCGTCAATTGTACTAGGACTATCAATCATTACATCTCTTCCTGAATTATTTTTAGGGAAAGCAATTACATCACGAATTGAATCCAGGCCTGCAAAAATTGACGTTAGGCGGTCGAAACCAAAAGCAATACCGCCATGAGGAGGTGCGCCGAACTCAAAAGCATCCATTAAGAACCCAAATTGTTTTTGAGCTTCTTCTGTACTGAAACCTAAATGTTTAAACATTAAAGCTTGTAACGCTCTATCGTGGATACGGATAGAACCACCACCAATCTCTGTTCCGTTAATCACCATATCGTATGCATTAGCACGAACGTTTTTAGGATCTGTATCCAGCAAAGCAATATCTTCCGGTTTTGGAGAAGTAAAGGGATGGTGCATTGCATGGTAACGTTCAGTTTCCTCATCCCACTCCAAGAGCGGAAAATCTAATACCCAAAGCGCAGAGAAAGTATTTTTATCACGTAAACCTAAACGATTGCCCATTTCTAACCGAAGTTCGTTTAACTGCTTACGCACCTTATCGGTTGAACCGGCAAGCACTAAAATTAAATCGCCTTTTTCTGTTGCAAAAGCTTCACTCCATTGTTTTAAATCTTCTTCATTAAAAAATTTATCTACAGAAGATTTAATTGTTCCATCTTCATTATGACGGGCATAAATTAAGCCTGTAGCACCAATTTGCGGGCGTTTAACAAAATCAGTTAGCTCATCTAATTGTTTACGGGTATAACTGGCTGCACCTTTTGCATTAATACCTACAACCAGTTCAGCGCCATCGAAAACAGGGAAACCTTTGCCTTTTACCAAATCATTAAGTTCTACAAACTGCATTGCAAAACGGGTATCAGGTTTATCCGATCCGTATAAACGCATCGCATCTGCATATTGCATACGAGGAACTTCCGGCAAATCGTAATTGCGGACTTCTTTAAATAAAGTGCGGATTAAACCTTCAAATGTATTTAGAATATCCTCCTGTTCGATGAAAGACATTTCACAATCTATCTGTGTAAACTCAGGCTGGCGATCTGCTCTTAAATCTTCATCTCTGAAACATTTTACAATCTGGAAGTACCTGTCGAAGCCAGACACCATAAGCAATTGCTTAAAGGTTTGCGGTGATTGAGGCAGTGCGTAAAACTCACCGGCATTCATACGGCTAGGCACAACAAAATCACGTGCACCTTCTGGCGTAGATTTAATTAAAACCGGAGTTTCTACTTCGATAAAATCTAACGCATCTAAATAACGGCGAACCGATTGAGCCATTTTATGGCGCAAAACCAGGTTATTACGAACCGGATTACGGCGCAAATCCAGGTAACGGTATTTCATGCGTAATTCATCACCGCCATCTGTTTCATCGTCAATTAAGAATGGTGGTAACTTTGCAGCGTTAAGCACTTCTAATGCAGAAATTTTAATTTCCACATCACCGGTTGACATTTTTGGATTTTTGTTGCTACGCTCTACAACGGTACCAGTCGCCTTAATTACAAACTCGCGTCCTAAAGTACGTGCAGCTTCGCAAAGTGCACGATTATCATCCATGTTAAAAACCAATTGAGTAATACCATAACGATCGCGAATGTCTATAAAAGTCATCCCGCCCAAATCTCTTGATTTTTGTACCCAACCACACAGGGTTACACTGTCGCCTAAATTTTCAAGGCTTAATGCACCGCAAGTTACTGTTCTTAACATATTTGTAATTCTAAATTAAGCGGCAAAAATACCGATTTTGTTTTAAAGTTTGGCAGGGAAGATTTAAGGAAATTTTTTAATAGAGGCCCTGTATTAAAAAGGACTTGAAACCTTTAGTATTTTTCCTCCAGAACCACTTCTACCGCGATAACTTTCCATTCATTATCGATATTTTTCCAGTGAAAAATTTCTTCTGTTTGAATGGTTTGCTTTTTAGATAACAGCAATAACTTCGACCTGATAATTATCGATTTGCGGGCAATTTTCTCTGTAAAAACTTCGTTTTCGAAAGAAGATTTTATGCGATAATGACTGGTTTCCATTCGCTTTATTCTTCTGAAATACCTTTCTATATCATTGGAATAGTCTTTTTTATCTAATTTTATTCCATCAGCCCGGGTATATGTAAAAGATTCATCAAAAATTGATGTATAGGTCGTTGCATCCCTACTTTCTAAAGCGGCATTGGCTTTTTTGTGAAGTTCGTTAATTGCAGAAATTATTAAATCGGTTTCCATAGCATGAAGTTAATTCTTTGTTTCAGGTTTTCAAATTTATGATGATAAGGTTACCTGATTTCCACAGAACAAACTTAGTTTATCTATTCAGAACTTTTTTTCTACCTTGATGCAACGTTTTAAAATCCCTTATGTCTTATAATCAGAATATTCAAAATTTTGGAAGCTGTTTACGTCGATAAAAACCTGGAACTTGTACAAGAATGCATGCGTGGCAGCAGAGCAGCACAGTTTGAATTGTATAAACTGTATGCTAAAGCGATGTACAATGTTGCGCTGCGCATTTTAAATTATGAGGAAGAGGCTGAAGATGTTTTACAGGAAGCATTTTTAGATGCATTTACCAGAATTGTTGATTTCAGGCAGGAAACGACTTTCGGACTTTGGCTAAAACAGATTGTGATAAACAAGTCTATTAATTACCTCCGCAAACGCAAATTTGAGTTTGTGGGTACTGATGAGGTTTCGGAAGTTCCTGATGAAGTTAGTGCAGATGAATATGAAGTGCAATTGCAGGCTGACGAAATCAGAAAAGCCATAACACAATTGCCCGATGGTTACCGGGTGGTTTTGAGTTTGTACCTTTTAGAAGGCTACGATCACGAAGAAATCGCACACATTTTAAAAATAAGTGAAAATACAAGCCGCACACAATATATGCGGGCAAAAAAGAAGTTAAAGAATATTTTAGAACAGAAAGGGATGAGAGATGAATAACAGATTAGAAACCTTCGTTAAAGAAAATCGGAAAGATTTCGATGTTTTTGAACCGTCGGCAAGCCTTTGGGCAAAAATTGAACTGGAATTAGATGCCAGGCAAACGATAGAAAAAAAGAATCAAAAAAAGCCGGTAAAGCTGTATTTATGGATGAGTGCAGCGGCAGCTATCGTAGTTGTTTTCAGTTTAGTTTGGCTGTACGCAGGAAGATCTCGAAATCACGATTTAGAAATCGCTGACGTTAACGCCGCAGCAGCAAAAAAAGAAATTCAGTTTGCAAGCTTAATTACAGAGAAGAGAGATAGCCTTGCAATTTTTGCTTCAGCAAATCCTGATTTGTATAAAAAGTTTACGGATGATTTAAAGAAACTGGATGAAGATTATGAAAGGCTAAAAGCTGAGTTGCCAACTACACCAAATCAGGTTTTCGTGGTGAAGGCGATGGTAAAAAACCGCGAAATTCAGTTAAACTTATTAAAACAACAATTATTAATTATTAACCAGGTAGACGATTATAAAAAAGTTAATCAGATATAGGTTAAAGGTAAAAGCTTCAAGAATAAAGCACAATCAAAATTGGCTACATCGCCTTGATACTTGATACTTAATACCTGACACCAAATTAATACCATTAACATGCGCTCACCACATTTATAGGCCTGAATCGGTCGGCAGGTTTAGGACATATAAATGTTTAACAATTAAAACAAATGAAAACAATAAAATTATTATTAGCCTTTATGGCTTTCATCGCCGTAAAAACGAATGCCCAACAAGGTGTTTTGGTCAGTAGTCCTGCAGAAACTTATGCAGTTAATAGTGCAACGAGTACAAGAGTTAATTCAGTTGTAACAAGTTCAAATGATATTCAATCAGGTAGTGATGCAGAACGCTCCAAGAATTTCAGCAAAACATTTAGTGTAGATAATGGCGATAAAATTAGCCTTAACAATCAATATGGTTCTATGGTAATTAAAACCTGGGACAGAAAAGAAGTTAAAGTAGATGTAGAAATTAAAGCCTACAGCAATTCTGACAAAGATGTTCAAAAATTAATTGATGAGGTGAGCATTGATGCGAATAAAACCGGGGATCTGGTTTCTGTTAAAACAAATATGAACGATGGAAACGGAAATTACGGAAGAAAATCGAGAAACGGCGTTACTACCTGGAGACGGGAAATTAAAGTAAATTACGTAGTTTACATGCCTGCCGCAAATGCTTTAACAGCACAGCAGCAATATGGAAGTATAGACCTTGGCGATTTTTCAGGCCCTACTTCATTAAAAGTTCAGTATGGAAATTTAACCGCCGGAAATTTAAGTAGCACCAATAACTACCTTTATGTTGAATACGGGAAAATGACGGTACAGAGTTTAAATACGGCAGTTGTTAAACATGAATATGGTGGTGGGATTAGTATTGGCTCAGTTGGCACCTTACAATTAGATGCAGAATATGTTCCGGTTAATGTTAACACGATTTCAAAATCAGCCAATATTAAAATTCAATATGGTGCAGGTTTAACTGTAGGTTCAATTGGTGGTAATTTGTTATTGAACAGTGAATATGCTAAGGTTAATATCAACAGTATTAAAGGAAACACTGTAATTAAACAAAGTTATAGTAGTTTAACACTCGCAAGCGTCGGTAAACTTTCATTAAAAACTGAATATACAAATGTAACGCTCGGAAGTCTGAATGGCGATGCTATAATCGACATGGATTACAACAGGCTGAGTGTAAACGAAATTACCGCTGCGTGTAAGAATTTTAACTTCACAGGTGAATATGCTAGTGTTGGATTAGGTTTCAGTGATAATTATAATGCTAACTTTAATATTTCTACAACTTATGCCGGTTTCAAGTATGGTTCTAATGTAACATCTAAACTGGTTAGCGATGATGATGAAAATAAAAGATATACCGGAAAAATTGGGAACGGTGGTTCGTCGACTCTTAGTTTGAAAACCGAATATGGCGCAGTAACTTTTAAATAAGCATTTAAACCAAACAGATAATAAATTTAAGTCCTGCCATCTATTTGGCAGGACTTTTTTATATTTAACCTGCAATGAAAATTCACATTTTTACTTTTTTCCTTTTTTCATCCACACTAGCCCGCGCCCAAACAGCCCCTGTAAAATGGGCCACTCAGGAAACTTTTTTTGAAGATTTAGTTGGACAGGACTTACCTGATTTTAAAGGCGAGACTTTAGCCGGAAAACCTTTTTCTAAACAAAACCTAAAAAATCAAATCGTGCTGGTTAATTTCTGGTTTGAAGAATGCCCGCCCTGCATCAAAGAAATCCCCGAACTTAATAAGTTTGTTGATAGATATAAAAATGAACAAATCCGGTTCATTGCCATTACCTATGATGAGCCGAAGAAAGCAGAAAAGTTTAGCAAAAAGATTGGCTATAAATATGAGGTAATCTTTTTATCACGCGATGAAATCAGGAAGCTAAATATTAATCACGGTTATCCTTCTAATATTTTAGTGGGGCATGATGGTAAAATAATTAAAGCAATAAGCTCCGTTTCGTTCAGTGATGAACTACCTGCTGTAAAGGCGCAAACCATAGATTTTGAGGCGAAACTTAAAGCTGAAATTTTAAAGGTAAGCAAATAATTATTTAAACTAAAGCAGATAAAATGTGTTGAGTAATTCAAACAGCTTTTTATATCTTCGCCTTATCAGATAAATAAATATGGATTTTTTAAGTACACCGGAAGCCTGGATTTCATTAATAACACTTACTGTTCTGGAAATCGTTTTAGGCATTGATAATATTGTTTTTATCTCTATCCTTTCAGGAAAACTTCCGGCAAATCAGCAAAAGAAAGCAAGGCAACTGGGATTAGGTTTAGCCATGATTACAAGGGTGTTGCTACTATTATCACTAGCCTGGATCATGACCCTTACTTCGCCGTTGTTTAATATCGGGAGTTGGATTGGCATAAATAGCGGCGAATGGTTTGAAAAATTAGCCATATCCGGCCGTGATTTAATTTTGATAGGCGGAGGGTTATTTCTGATTTATAAAAGCACGCATGAGATACACGACAGATTGGAAGGCGAAGAAGATGAGGAGGGAAAAACCAAACCAATTTCTTTTTGGGCAACAATTATCCAGATTCTGCTTCTTGATGTTGTTTTCTCTTTAGATTCTGTAATCACGGCGGTCGGAATGGCAGAACACATCGAAATTATGATTGCTGCGGTAGTTATTGCTGTTATTATTATGTTATTTTCATCAGGTGCTATCAGTGCTTTTGTTAACGATCATCCAACGGTTAAAATGCTGGCCCTATCCTTTTTATTGTTAATAGGCGTTTCATTGCTGGCTGAAGGTTTAGACCAACATATACCTAAAGGTTATGTTTATTTCGCAATGGCATTTTCCGTACTGGTAGAAATGCTTAACCTGAAAATGAAAAAGAATAGTAAAAAACCGATTAAATTAAGAAACACACCTAAGAAAAATTAAAGAATATACTCATCATTTATTGGCTTAACAGGTTCAGGGATTTCTTCCTCTTCAAGCATTTGCAGCAAATTAATTTCAATTGTTCTGGTAATTTGATTAAGCGGCACACCTGCCGAATTATTTTCGAATGGGTTAATCAGGCTCATGCCGTTTATCTGAGTAGAAACGAATACAAAACCAATCATCCAGCCTAAGAAAATCGACGCAACACCTGCTGATTGGCTGATAACCAAAGTAAACGACACAACAAAAAGCCAGATAAAAACTTTAGTTAAGTAGGTATATGTTGTTGGGAAAATCGTATTTTTTATTCTTTCACTCATACCCATTGAATCAGAGAACCGAGTTAACATTTCATTTATTTCCATAAACCTGAAACCATCAATAGCATTAGATTTTGATAGCTTTTGCAGGTCCCTTGATTGAATATTTAAAAGCGCATTATGAGCATTATTATGCTTCTCAATTTCTTTTAAATCTTCCTCCGTCAGGTACTTGATGTAGATTTCATCAACGGCGCCACGCAGGTTTGCCTTTAAAGCATATAGAAACGCAATATGCCTGTAAACCATTTTCTTTACGGTAGGATCGTCGTCATCTACATAATTAATTAACGCTCTGGCAAAAGATCTGGAGTCGTTAACTAAAGCGCCCCAAATTTTCCGTGCTTCCCACCACCTGTCGTAGGCTTGGTTATTATTGAAACCTATAAAAAAAGCAATTGCAGTTCCTAAAACGGTTGGTATAATTGATGGGATTTCGAAATGGTGTGCAATCAAATATGCCCTGACCAGGTAAGCAGCGGTACAGGATGCAATCATGATTAAATCGACTTGCCATGTATTTCTTAAAATTCTTGATAGTCTGATGTTCTGTATTAAAAGCATAAATTTATTTTTCGTATGAAAATACAAAACTAAAGGAGAAATGTTTCACTTGTAGAAATTAAATTTGCATGACCAGCAGTTATCGTTTTGTTGCTTAAATGTTTATCTTAGAAAGCCAAATAGCCTATCCTTATGAATGAAACATTACCGCAGCATAATATTTTTAAAGTTATCGGTGCCTCGTCTTTAGGCACGCTGATAGAATGGTACGATTTCTACATTTTCGGAAGTTTAGCCGTAATTATCGGTCATCAGTTATTTCCTGAAGACGCAGGTGCTTCAGCGCTTATAAATACACTGGCCATTTTTGCCGCAGGTTTTATTGTTCGCCCTTTTGGGGCTTTAGTTTTTGGCAGGCTTGGCGATTTAATCGGAAGAAAATATACCTTTTTATTAACGCTGGTTTTAATGGGTGGTTCTACTTTTTTAATCGGTTTAATTCCGTCTTATAAAACTATCGGTTATGCCGCGCCCATTTTAGTTTTAATTTTACGATTGATACAGGGATTAGCACTTGGTGGCGAATATGGCGGTGCAGCAACTTATGTTGCTGAACATGCGCCAAAAAACAGACGGGGCTTTTTTACCAGCTGGATTCAAACGACAGCAACACTTGGTTTATTTCTTTCCCTTGGGATAATTGTAATTACGAAAAACATTTTAGGCGCCGAAACTTTTGGCGATTGGGGTTGGCGAATCCCTTTCTTACTTTCCATCGTTTTGGTTGGGGTTTCCATTTACATCCGAATGAAAATGCACGAATCACCGCTGTTTTCTAAACTGAAGTCGGAAGGAAAAGTATCTAAAAACCCGTTAAAAGAAAGTTTTAACAATAAGGCTAATTTTAAAATGGTTTTGTTAGCATTATTTGGTGCAACAATGGGGCAAGGCGTAATCTGGTATACCGGTCAGTTTTACGCGCAATCTTTTTTAGAAAACACCTGCAAACTCGATTTTAATGACTCCCGTTACATTTTACTCTGGGGCATTGCTTTTGCAACACCGTTTTTTGTTGTCTTCGGTGCCTGGAGCGATAAAGTTGGTCGCAAATGGATTATGCTTACAGGAATGCTCTTAGGAATAATCTTTTATCGGCCTATTTATCAAACCTTTTTAAATGATACGAGTGAGGAAAAGTTTGCTAAAAACGACTTGGTTTCAAAGCTACAGGGTTCAGCCATACTTACTCCAATTCCGAACACAAACGATACCTTAAGAATAGTAGAAACGAAATTTTCGTTTAAAGACGGCTCCGGATATACTAAAGTAACTACCGATACCGTTTCGCTGTCTAAAGTCTTTTTGCATGGAAATGATGTATTAAAAAGCAAAATTTTACCTCAATCAATTTTCTGGAAATTTGTAGGCCTGGTGTTTTTTCAGATTTTATTAGTCACGATGGTTTACGGCCCAATTGCCGCTTTTCTGGTTGAGCTTTTTCCAACAAAAATCCGCTATACATCAATGTCCTTACCTTATCATATCGGCAATGGCGTATTTGGTGGTTTAGTCCCATTTATTGCAACATTAATTGCAAGTTTTTCAGGATCTACACCGCTATCCGGGCTTTGGTATCCGATAGGGATAGCTGCGCTGAGTCTGGTTATCGGAACGGTTTATTTATCAAACAAAAGAGATGAAAATATTAACGATTAAAATATGAATGCGTTAAAGAAATTTTTAGGTTTAGTCTGGATGATTTTAGGCCCGGTTGCAATGACTTTTTTATTTATCCAGGCGATAGATAAAGTTAGTTTGGCACATACAGAGGTGGAAAGAACAAATACCCTGTTGCAATGGGCGATTATCCTTTTTATCTTCTTCCCGATTAGTTTAGGCTTAATGATTTTCGGCTTTTACGCCTGGAAGGGTGAATATGAAAACCTTGAAAATTCGCAAAAGGTTTAAAGATTTGGCTTGCCACGGAAGCACGGATTAACAGGAAGTTTTTTTTCTGTGAATTCGTATTTCCGTGCTAATGGACTTTTTACAAAACCCTCAACAATAAACCTTTCAAATACTCCCCTTCGGAAAAGGAAATCCTCACCGGGTGATCTTCGGGCTGGCAGAATTGTTTGATTACCTGAACTTCTTTACCGGCATCAAGTGCGGCCCAGGCAATAATTTGTTTAAAGGTTTCAATATCAACCGCGCCTGAACAAGAGAATGTAGCAAGCAAACCGCCTTTTTCCAGCAGCAGCATACCTAAACGGTTTAAGTCTTTATACGCTCTTGCGGCTCTGTCTAAAGCCGAACGTGACGGGGCGTATTTTGGCGGGTCTAAAACGATCACATCAAACAATTCTCCTGATTCTTTAAAAGCCCGCAACTGCTTGTTCACATCAGACTGTATTGCGGTTACTTTAGCAACATCAAAATTGTTAAGCTCAACATTCTGCTTTAAAGTGTCTACCGCTAATGCCGAACTATCTACACTGGTAATACTTGCGGCGCCGTTGGCCAAACTATTTAAACTGAAACCGCCACTATAACTGAAGCAATCTAAAACGTTTTTACCTTTTGTATAGCTGGCCAGAATTTTTCGGTTATCGCGTTGGTCGCAATAAAACCCTGATTTTTGTCCTTCGGCGATGTTAATATTGTAGGCAATTCCGTTTTCTTTAACTTCTAAAAACTCTGGCGGATTTTCACCCCAAAGCAAGCCGTTTTCAATAGGTAAGCCTTCATGTCCACGAGCTGTAGCATCGCTTTTATCGAATATCCCCTTCGGGTTTAATTCTGTTCTTAAACCTTCTACGATATCCGTTTTTACTTTCTCAATCCCGGAACTTAATATTTGGAGTGATAAAAAATCAGCGTATTTATCTACAATTAAGCCGGGTAAAAAATCGGCTTCAGAAAAAACCAAACGGCATGTATTGGTTTCTTCCGATAAAATGAACTGACGTGAGGCAATCGCTTGTTTTAAACGATTTTGATACCAGTTTTTATCAATAATTTGCGTTTCATCCCATTCTAAAAGGCGAACAGCAACGCGAGAATTGCTATTAAAATAGCCGTATGCCAGAAATTCATTATCAAAAGCAAATACTTTTACAACATCACCATCTTCCGGTTTTCCCTTAATTTTTTCCAAAGCACCTGAAAATACCCATGGGTGCCTTTGTAATGCTGCTTTTTCTTTGCCCTTTTTTAATATGATATCGACCATGGCGCAAAGGTAATAATTAGTTTTAGTATGGAGATTTGATAATTTCAGCCTGGCTTTTTCGACAATTAAGAAAACGATTTTTAAATTTCCTGCATGGTCACTAACTGCGTATCCAAAACCCTTGTTTCGAATTCCGTGACAGGCCTTTTTGCCTCAATCATAGAAATAAGTAATTCGGTTGCCACCTGCCCAATTTCGAAAGCAGGTTGCTTTACGGAGGTTAACGACGGACTGAAAAGTTCAACGAGGTTTGAGTTTGTAAAGCCGGCGATGGCAATCTTATTTACAATTTCGGGATTGGTCTTTTTTAAAGCCATGATAAAACCTGTTGTAAGCCTATCGGCTGATATAAAAATTCCATCCGGGTTTAAGGGTAGCAGCGCTTTAACAGCTTGCTCCAGCTCATCACTATGCATGCCGCCGTGCTGGCAAAACTTTACCAATTGTGGATTAAAATCAATATGGTGTTTCGCTAATGCCGCTTTATAGCCTTCCAGTCTTTCCTTTGTAGTCGATAAATTTTGTGAGCTGGTAAGGTTTGCAATTGTTCTTTTTCCCGATAAAATAAGGTGCTCGGTTGCATCAAAAGAGCCTTTGAAATTATTTGCTATAACTTTATGTGTGTCGAAATTATCGGGGACTCTATCAAAAAAAACAATTGGTAAGCCCTTTGCATACAAAGCTCTTAAATAATCGACATCCTGTGTTTCCGAGGAAAGCGCAATCAGTAAACCATCAATAGAACGAGAGGCCAGGTGCTCAACGTTAAGCTTTTCCTGCTTATGTGATTCATGGCTTTGAGAAATAATAACATGGTAATCTTTTGCGTAAGCAATAGATTCAATCCCATTTATGACCTGTGAAAAAAAGTTGTTGGCAATTTCGCTTACAATAATGCCGATGGAATAGCTTCTACGTTCTTTTAAACTGCGGGCAATAGGATTAGGGCGATAATTTACCTTTTCTGCATAGGCTAAAACGAGCTTCTTTGTTTCATCACTAATTTCGTACCGATCTCTCAGGGCTCTGGAAACTGTAGAGGTAGAAAGCCCCAGGGCTTTAGCAATATCTTTTATGGTTGACGTTTCAAATCTCATTTCATGAACTTGCTACCAAGTTACAAAAAATATCTTTTTAAGATTGTTGAAAGCGTGTGTATAGATAAACGGCTCCTAAAAAGCCAGCCAAAGATTGGCAGATTTCGACATCTACATTACAAAAAAAGCTTTGACAACTTTTATGCGGTTATAACCAAAAAGCTGTCAAAGCTAAACTTAATGTATTAATCTACTATGGCTAAAAAATATACTTTGTGCTGAGGAAATTCGAATCATCGCCACTCACAATCTCGTTTAATAATTTCTTATTGCTATCCGTAAGTTTGGTAGCGACTAAAGAGCGAATAGAAAAAGAACGTAACGCATCAACAACAGAAAGTGTTCCTTCGGCACTATCTTTTCTTCCTGTAAAAGGGAAAACATCCGGACCACGCTGGCATTGGCAGTTAATATTTACACGACTAACCTGGTTTACCAAAGGGTCAATTAATGAAGATATTACTGCAGCATTGTTACTGAAAATACTTACCTGCTGGCCGTGTGGCGAACCGATTAAATACTCAATAGGTTCTTCCAGATCATCAAACGGAACGACCGGAATAACCGGGCCGAATTGTTCTTCGCGATACAATTTCATATTGGCGTTTACCGGATACATAATTGCCGGATAAACGAATGTTTCCAATGTTTGTCCGCCGTTTTTGTTAACCACTTTAGCGCCATGAGCAATCGCATCATCAATACATTCCTTTAAATATTCTGGTTTATTCAATTCGGGAAGCGGTGTTAATGCAACGCCTTTTTCCCATGGCATACCGAATTTTAATTTTTCCACTTCAGCAGATAAACGTTTTAAAAATTCCTGCGCCAAACTGCGATGCACATAAACAATTTTAATTGCCGTACAACGCTGGCCATTAAAAGAAAGTGAGCCTAAAACAGTTTCAGAAACGGCCAAATTCAAATCAGCATCTTTTGTTATAATGGCCGCATTTTTTGCATCCAAACCTAAAATTGCCCGCAAACGATTTACCTTAGGATGCAGCTTCTTAAGTTCGTTAGCCACCTTACTTGAGCCGATTAAGGTTAATACATTAATTTTCCCTGATTTCATTAATCCCGGAACAATCGTATTTCCGCGGCCGTAAATCGTATTTACAACGCCTTTCGGAAAGCTGGAGCGGAAGGCTTCAAGTAATGGATAATGCAATAAAGTTCCGTGCTTAGGTGGTTTAAATAAAAGTGTATTCCCCATAATTAAGGCCGGGATAAGCGTTGTAAAAGTTTCGTTCAGGGGATAGTTAAAAGGCCCCATACAAAGCACTACGCCAAGCGGTGAACGACGAACCTGGGCAACAATTCCCTGCTCAATTTCGAAGCGGGATGATTGCCTGTCGATATCTTTTAATGCATCAATTGTTGCATAGATGTATTCTACAGTACGGTCAAATTCCTTTACCGAGTCGGCATAAGATTTACCAATTTCCCACATAATTAATTTTGCAACGATATCTTTTTGCTCAATCATTTTATGCGTGAAATTTTCCACGCAGGTAATGCGATCGGCCACACTCATGGTTGGCCATTGTCCGCGACCATTATCATAGGCAGCAACTGCTGCATCTAACGCTTCGGTAGATTCTTTCTCTGTACAAACAGGAAAACTTCCGATGCGTTTTCGCTTTAGTCCATCGGCAGTTTTTACACATACCGGGGAAAATACTTCATTAAAAGGACCGGTCCAGGTTTTCATTTCGCCGTTAGAAAGAAATTCTTTTTGATTGATTTCTTCCTTGAGCCTGAATTCCTCCGGAATCTGGCTTTCATCAACGAAAATACTTTCGAGATTTAAAGTTGTGCTCAATTTGGTTTGTTTTAGGGTTTATAAATATTGTTACTCCATAGTTTAAGTATAGATTTTGGTTTAAATAATTGAAGAACGTTAAAGCAAATCCTTCAATAAATTTTAAAGTTCAATGATCTTCATTTTTGGAACCAATGTTTTCATAATCGTCCATGCAATAATATAGGCAACCGCGCAAAAAGCAAACATTATGGTGTAACCGGTTTGGATGTGCCCGAGTGTTTTGTAGTGATCGAACAAAGCACCACCAACCTTTGATACAATAACACCACCAATACCGCCTGCCATACCACCAATTCCGATAATGGAGCCTATGGCTTTTTTAGGAAACATATCTGATACCGTCGTAAAAATATTAGCCGACCATGCCTGATGTGCAGATGCACCTATTCCGATTAAGACTACTGGAATCCAATACGTATAGTGGCCAAAAGGTTGTGCCAATAAAATAACCAATGGAAACAAAGCTATAACCAGCATAGCCTTCATCCGTCCTTCATATGCATTATAACCCTTTTTAAGAAAATAGGCAGGAAACCAGCCTCCACCAATACTACCGATCATTGTCATGCTATATAAAATCAGCAATGGGAAGGAAATGGAGGTTCCTTCCATTCCATATTGTGCTTTAAGGTAAGACGGCAGCCAGAATAGGAAAAACCACCATACACCATCCGTCATAAACTTACCAAAAGTAAATGCCCAGGTTTGCTTATAACCGAGCAGCTTAATCCAGGAAACTTTTTTAGCCTCTACTTCAGATTCTGATGGAATAATAGCTTTTTGATCCGGATCGAGTAAAATATATTCCAGTTCAGCCTTGGATAAACGTTTTTGCTGCTCTGGTTTTTCATAGAAAATGAACCAGAATATTAACCATAGGAAGCCAATGGCTCCGATGATCATAAATGCGCTTTCCCAGCCCCAGGCTTTAGCAATATACGGCACAGTTGCAGGTGCTAATATGGCGCCCACATTTGCGCCGGAATTAAAAATTCCTGTTGCGAAAGACCGTTCTTTTTTAGGGAAATATTCTGCAGTAGCCTTAATCGCTGCAGGAAAATTACCGGACTCCCCAAAGCCCAAAACCGCTCGTGAAACAATAAAGCCCAAAACGGAAACAGACAGACCTGTAATGCCAATTAGAGCTAAGAGCGATGAAATTGCGCCTCCAAGCGGAATGGCCTTCGCATGCAAGATGGCACCTAACGACCATATAATAATTGCAATTGCGTAACCCCATTTAGTGCCCAGTTTATCGATAATCCTTCCTGCAAATAACATGGAAATGGCGTAAACAAATTGAAATGCGGCAGTAATATTGGCATAGTCGCTGTTTGTCCAGCCGAATTCCGTTTCAAGCTTACCTGAAAGTAAGCTCAATACCTGGCGGTCTAAATAATTAACTGTAGTTGCAAAAAACAAGAGTGCACATATCGTCCACCTGTATTTGCCTATTTTTGGTTGGTTCATTTGGTTAGGTTGCTTTTCTTTTATTTACTCTGCTGAATCAAATCAAGCGCTCGTTTGGTGTTATCTAAAAGTTCATCATACAGGCCTTTGCTCATTACTTCTTTGCTGATTAATTTACTACCCATACCAACCGCACAAACACCCGATTTAAACCAGTTTTTAAGGTTGTCAGAATTAATTTCTACACCACCTGTTGGCATAAATAATTGTCCGGCGAACAAATCTTTAATTGATGAAATAAATTCAGGGCCCAAAATATTTGCCGGAAAAATTTTAATCAACATTGCTTTATGTTCTTGCGCGATGCTAATTTCAGTCGGCGTCATACAGCCCGGAATCCAGAGCATGCCGATTTTATTTGCAATTTCTGCAACAGCAGGGTTTACGATTGGTGCAACAATAAAATCGGTTCCGGCTTCGATAAATGCATGCGCATCGGCAGGTGTTTTTATGGTACCGATACCTAAGTATAAATCCGGCATTTCAGCATCGCGAACTTCTTTTAACTTCCTGAAGTTTGGCAATGCAGATTTACCTCTGTTCGTATACTCAAAAACACGAACACCAGCTTTATATAAAGTACGAAGTATTTCCACACTTCCTTTCTCGCTATCCTGGTAAAAAAGAGGCAACATGCCCTGATCTAAAATCGCGTCTAAAATTTTATGCTTATTGCTTATCATCTGATTATTCTTTTTTCTATATCGGTAACTGTACTTGTTGTTGCATCGCTGGGAATGTATAATTTATCATAGGCTGCTGCGGTGGCAAAGTTTAAGGTTTCTTCTTCAGTAAAATTATTATAAAAACCATAAATTAAACCCGCCATAAAGCAATCACCACTACCTACTTTATCTAGAATCTCTTCTGAAATATATTCCGGAGAAACAGTTAAATGTGTATTTGTGTAAAGCGTAGTGTAATATTTAATGCCTTTTCCATTGTCGAATCTGAAGGTGTTTGCTACGGCCTTACAGGCGCTAAACAAACTTAATATTTCTTTGGAGGTATCAGCAGCCTGCTGCAGTAAGGTTTCTTTTGTGTAGCCCTCTGCCGGTTTTAAATCATCGTGAAGTGCTGTACCGAGCATTTTATTTGCCGCCCAAACATTGCCCATAATCAAGGTGCAGTATTCAGCAAGTTCAGGTAAAATTTCTATCGGATCTTTACCATATTTCCAGAGTTTTGCACGGTAGTTTAAATCTAAAGAAATGGTGATGTTTTTTGAACTCGCTACTTTTAATGCTTCCAGGCAAACATTGGCAACAGACTGATTAATTGCCGGGCAAATGGCGCTGAAATGAAACCAGCTTACACCTTCAAAAATTTCATCCCAGTCTATCTGGCCAACTTTTAAATCCGCATAAGATGAGTTCGCCCTGTCGTAAATAACACCTGCATTTTTTAAATCTTTACCTTTTGGCAGATAGTATAAACCCAAGCGATCACCTCCGTAAACCATTGAGCTGGTATCTACATTTTTTTTATTCAGGTAACCGGCAATTTCTTCGGTAACCGAATTTTGCGGCATGGCTGATAAATAGGAAGAAGGCACATCCCAAAGCGCCAAAGCAGTTGCAACATTTAATTCAGCCCCACCAACATAAAAGGGCAACTTATTTTCTTGTAACCATTGGCCATCCATGTCCGGACAAATGCGCAGCAGAATTTCGCCAAAGCTTAAAACTTTTTTTCTTTTTTTAAATGTAGATGAAATTGGATTACTCATTTATTGTGTTTAGTTATAAGACTGTAATTCCGTTATATGTCCCATTACTTTCTTTGTTTTTTTGGTCAGTGAGGATACAGATCATTATCTTTTCCTTTGTATTTCATTCTGTGGGTACACAGACTGAGGAGATAGAAATATCTGTTTACTCATTTATATCAGGTTAGCCGGTTAAGCTATTGTTACCCTGGTCTGTGTCTTCACAGGCCATTATCTTTTCTTTATATTTCGTTCTGTGAAGACACAAACCGAGGAATTAGAATTTAAAGTAGTTTTTTGCGTTAAAATACGAAATATCCTGTATTATTTTGCCAATCCATTCCAGGTCGTCAGGTAATTCCCCGTTCTCCACATCATTACCGAAAAGGTTGCAAACTATTCTTCTGAAATACTCATGACGAGGGAAGGAAAGAAAACTTCTTGAATCGGTAAGCATGCCAACCAAACGACTTAAAAGGCCCATATTTGATAAGGCATTCAACTGTTTTATCATACCATCTTTCTGGTCTAAAAACCACCAGGCTGAACCAAACTGTACTTTACCGGCAACTGAACCGTCGTTAAAATTTCCAATCATGGTTGCGATTAATTCATTATCAGCAGGATTCAGGTTATAGATAATCGTTTTTGCCAGTTTATCCTGATTATCTAAGCGGTTTAAGAATTTGGAAAGCATTCTGGCCTGGCTAAAATCGCCAATAGAATCCCAGCCTGTATCAGGACCTAATTGCCTCAACATACGGGCATTGTTATTCCGCAAAGCACCTAAATGATATTGTTGAACCCAACTTTTCTCATGATCCCATTCTGCAAAGCAGATTAACATTGCCGATTTAAACTGTAAGTTTTCGTGATAAGAGATGCCTGCTTTATTTCTGATTTTCTCGAATATTGAATTAATTTCAGCATCGGTATAATCTTCAGCATAAATTTGTTCCAAACCATGATCAGATACGGAACAGCCGTTTGCTGCAAAATAATCGTGGCGACTTTTTAAAGCGTCGAGGTAATCCTGAAAACTGCTGATTGTTTTGTTGGCAACAGCTTCCAGTTTATCAATATAGTCGTTTAATCCATCAATATCATCGCTGTTCATTGCTTTATCCGGGCGGAATGCAGGCAACATTTTAAGGCTTACGCCTTCCCCGGCCAATTGTTGATGGAAGTTTAAACTATCCAAAGGATCATCTGTAGTACAAACGGCTTCAACATTCATTTTAGCCAATAAACCCCGAACTGAATATGCCGGAGTTTGAAGCTTTGAAGAACATTCATCGTAAATTTTTTGAGCGGATTTGCCGGAAAGCAACTCGCTGATTCCGAAATATCTTTGCAGCTCTAAATGCGTCCAGTGGTATAACGGATTACGAAGTGTGTATGGTACGGTTTCGGCCCACTTTTCAAATTTCTCGTAATCCGAAGCGTTACCGGTTATAAATTTTTCATCAACACCATTCGCACGCATTGCCCGCCATTTGTAATGATCACCGGAAAGCCAAACCTGACTGATGTTTGAGAATTGCACATTATTTGCAATTTGCTCCGGAATCAGGTGATTGTGGTAATCGATAATTGGCATCAACTTCGCAAAATCATGGTAAAGCTTTTGCGCTGTTTTAGTTTCCAGGAGGAAATTTTCGTCTAAAAAAGGTTTCATTTAAGGGGTGTTGTATTTAAGACAGTTGCCATAATATTTTATACTCAATCGTCTTTGCTCTGTTAATTATAATGGTCTGTGAGACTCATATTTTATCGTCATTGCGGGTTGGCTACAAACTTACCCCGCGTTTCCAAGGAATAAAATCATCCTGGTTTAACAAAACTGCTTTGGGAATTACTTCTCCGCTTGCTGCTTTAATACAATATTCCAAAATATCCTCACCCATCTGCTCTATGGTTTTTAAACCTTCTATAACGGGACCACAATTGATATCGATAATATCACCCATACGTTTTGTAAGCGCATTATTTGTAGATACCTTAATTGTCGGGCAAACCGGGTTTCCTGTTGGTGTACCCAAGCCTGTCGTAAACAAAATTAAAGTTGCACCTGAGGCTGCTTTCCCTGTCGTGGCTTCAACATCATTACCTGGTGTACAAACCAAATTTAAACCAGGTTTGGTTGCCGGTTCTGTATAGTCTAAAACATCTTCAACCGGCGATGTACCTCCTTTTTTTGCGGCACCTGTACTTTTAATTGCATCGGTGATTAAGCCATCTTTAATGTTTCCTGGTGAAGGATTCATAAAAAAACCTGAACCAACATTTTCTGCCTGTTGGTTGTAAGATGTCATGAGCTGAATAAATTTACGGGCGGCAGTTTCATCTTTCGTACGATCGATTAATTGTTGTTCCGCACCACAAAGTTCAGGGAATTCAGCCAGTAAAACCGTTCCGCCTAAAGCAACTAATAAATCGGAAGTATAGCCAACCGCAGGGTTAGCACTGATGCCACTAAAGCCATCGCTTCCGCCACATTTTACACCTAAAACCAATTTACTTAATGGCGCGGGCTGGCGTTCTATTTTATTGATTTCGGTTAAGCCAATGAAAGTTTTTCTAATGGCTTCCTTAACCAGCTGTTCTTCGCTTTGCGATTGCTGCTGTTCAAAAATAAATAAGGGCTTATCGAAATGGGGACTACGTTGTTTTAAATCATCTATGAAATCCTGAACCTGTAGATTCTGGCAGCCTAAACTTAAAACAGTAATACCGGCAACATTTGGATGGTCGGCATAAGCGGCTAATAATTTGCTTAAAACGGCCGCATCCTGACGAGTACCCCCACAGCCACCCTGATGGTTTAAGAATTTAATGCCGTCCACATTTTTAAAGATGCGGTTTGTTACCGGATTGGCTTGCGCAATTGAACTGGTATCGGCTTCCTCCAGGTTTTCGCCATTTTTATAGGCATCAACCAATTGATGCGTGTAAGACTTGTATTTATCAGTTACGGCGTAACCTAATTCATTGTGTAACGCTTCACGAATTACATCTAAATTGCGGTTTTCGCAAAACACTGTTGGTATAAATAACCAGTAATTCGCCGTTCCTACCCGGCCATCACTCCGGATATATCCGTTAAAGGTTCTACCTTCAAACTTCGCCACATCAGGGGCATGCCACTCGTATTGATAAGGGCGAAATTCAAAAGGTTCTGAAGCGTGTTTAGTATTTTCGGTATGCATTAACGCGCCCTTTAATATAAAATGCTGTGCTTTCCCCACCAAAACACCATACATCATTATCGGGTCGCCGGGATTCATATCCTGCATAAAAAATTTGTGCTTTGCATGAATGTCGTCTTGCAAAGTGTATTCGTGCCCGTCGTAGATAACTGTTTCGCCTTTAGCTAAATCTTGTAAGGCAACCAACACGTTGTCATTCGGGTGAATTTTTAAAATTCTTGTAACCATCTTTAAATTGTTCTTTCTGCCTGCAAGTTAGCTAATGTTTTTTTTGTACCTGCATTTTGCAGTAACTCAACATAATTTTTTATTGCCGCGTTAAAGCCCGGGTAATTATTCAGGTTTTTATCCCATAAACGCCTGTCGCCTAAAATATTGTCGATTGCGGTTTCAGGATTTTGCCAGTATTCATATAAAATTCCGGCAAATTCATCCTGAATCGGGTAAGTTTTTCCATTTACGCTGGCCATATAATTTGCGCCGTCTTTTGTTGTGTTCATAAAGATGATATAAGCCGCAAAGCCTAATGCAATAAACGGCGGAACTTCATTCTTCAGGCTGTAATACTTTCTGATTAAAGGCATATTACGCATTTGCATTTTTGACGTGAAATTCAGCGTAATCGCCTGCCATTGATGTTCCAAAAAAGGATTGCTGAAACGGTCTGTTACGCTCGAGGCAAAATCAACAGCATCCTGATAACTGATATCATCATTCCCTAATGAATGCGCAATTTCATTTCGCATTAAGTTAGAAACATAACCGGCAAAAGCTTTATCCGCCATTGCTTCCTTTACCGTATTAAACCCTGATAATATGGCCAAACCACAACTTAATGTATGTGTTCCATTAAGTAAGCGCAGCTTTAACTCTTTAAATTTGTCAATAGACGGAACAATAAAAATTCCTTTATCTGCTTTTTCAAAAGATAAGATTTCTTTTACCCGCTCATTCGATGATTCTATGGCCCAAAGCCGGAAAGGTTCGGCCATAATCATTAACTCATCGGTATAACCAAGCTGACTTTCGATAGCTTCTTGCGCATCTGCAGGAAGTTTTCCCGGAACAATTCTATCAACCAAGGTTTTACAAAAATGATTAGCCGTTTTAAGCCATTGCTCAAAATCCCAGCTTAATTTATTTTGAACAGAGAGTTTTAATAAAATGTCCTTTAATTTATCGGCATTGTCGCTGATTAATTCAGTTGGTACGATGACCATTCCGCTTTCTGCAGAACCGTTAAAGGCTTTATAGCGCTCATGCAAAAAGGCAAGTAATTTTCCCGGATAGGATTGTGGCGGGTTATCCGTTATTTTATCTTCGCTTAACACAATTCCGACTTCTGTTGTATTCGAAATTACGGTCTGCATATCCGGGTTGTGTGCGGCCTTTACTATTTCTGCCCAATCCTCCGAAGCAGCTAAAACACGGCTTATCGATGAGTTAATTATATTTTCTTCAAAATTTTCACCATTTTCGATGCCTTTTACACAAAGCGTATAAAGATTATCCTGCTTAAAAAAAGCATCTGCGCCACCTCTTGAAGTTGATTTAACGACTAAAATACGGCCATTAAAAATTCCTTCCCTATTTGCTTTATCGATAAAATAATCGGGTAAGCCGCGAAGCAAAACACCGGTACCAAATTGAATTATTCTTTCGGGCAATTCTAAAAGTTCTGCTGCAGGTACATTTACTTTTTCCCCGCTGATGTTCTTTAAATTCTCTTTGTTTAAAATCATTGTATTGAAATTATGGCCATTGAGCTACAAGCAATGACCAATTAAGTTGTTGGTTATCTAAAAGACTTAATTATGTTCTGCACACAGATAATACACAAGTATAATTATTCCTGTGCTATTTATTAACCTTATAAAGGCGGGATAGAATTTACTTTAAAAGATTCATATTTTGCGCAATTAAACGATATCTGGTTGTTACTATAAGCAAGTGTACGGTGTTTAACTGTAAAACAGAAGAGAAATCTATGCAATCGTTGCCAAAAAAGATAAATGGATTAGTTACATTCTGGTCTTAACAATTTATTGATTTAAAATTTTTGCTTTCAGCTTAAAAACAAGACGTAACATTAAATTTAAAATAAGTTAAAACATTACAATAAAAAATAATAGCTATAATTTATATATTTGATAATATTAATCAATTTTAACTATATGACTTTAGTTCAGCTGGAATACATTGTTGCCGTAGATACGTACAGAAGTTTCGTAACCGCCGCAGAAAAGTGTTTTGTTACGCAACCAACTTTAAGTATGCAGGTGCAAAAGCTTGAAGAACTATTGAGTGTAAAAATATTTGACAGAAGCCGACAGCCCGTTAGTCCGACCGAAATTGGCGCTCAAATCATAGCTCAAGCCAGAATTGTTCTGCAGGAAAGCAGTAAAGTCAAAGAATTAATCAGTAGTCAGCAGCAAAATGTTTTAGGTGAATTACGTATTGGAGTAATACCAACCGTTGCACCATATTTACTGCCTGAAGTAATTTCTGCAATGTTAGAAAAGTATCCGGAGTTAAAATTAATCATCTGGGAATATACAACTGAAGATATTATTCATCATTTAAAAACAGGGGTATTAGATTGTGGCATTTTAGCAACACCGTTAACAGATACTAACCTGACTGAAATACCACTTTATTATGAAAATTTTGTAAGTTATATTAGTAAAAACAGTAAGCTTTACAAAAAGAAGGCCGTTGATGCTGAAGATTTAAATGACGAAAATATCTGGCTTTTGAATGAAGGCCATTGTATGCGAAACCAGGTTTTAAATATTTGCCGCTCCACGAAAAACAATAGATTGCAGGGACTTGAATACAATACCGGGAGCGTTGAAACTTTAGTAAGAATGGTTGACTTAAACGGTGGTGCAACTTTGCTTCCGGAACTTGCAATAGCTGAATTAAACACAAAACAAACAAATAAAATAAGGCATTTTAAATCACCGGAACCTGTTCGGGAAATTAGTTTGGTTACCCATAAAAACTTCATCAAAAAAAGAATGCTAAGTGCCTTAAAAGATGAAATTTTAGAGATTATTCCAAAAGCGATGAAGCAAAAAAAGAAAAAGGATGTAATTGGTATTTAGCAGAAATTAATCCTAAGCACATTTAATTCTTTTATCCTTTATCAACATGATCGGCTAAGGCATAACTTTCTGTTCTGGGATTTTTATCTTCTAAAAAGATCAAAATAATTAAAGAAATTACAGGAATCAGAAATGATATCAGGAACCAGAACCAGAAATTTCTGCCTGTTCTTTTAGCCAGGAAACCTGCCAGAAGTTGTGGTGATAATAACAGGCAAAGTACAACAGAACCAATAAGTATTTCCGGCATTTTTTATTTAACGCCTAGTTTACTTTTTCAGGCTTTAATAAAAGTCCGCTTATATCGCCTTCCACTTCTTCCTCACCTTTTTTCTTCTTTTTATTGGCTTTTCCGCTCAAACGATCTTCAATAATTTTATCATATTGAGCTTGTTGTTCACCTTTTAAGACGTTACGGATACTCTTGGAGGTTTCATTTTGAAGTTTATAAAACTTGTCGACATCTTCTTCTCTAGTATTTCCGGCTTGTTGCTTTTTAATCAAATCAGATTGCTCTTTTGCCTGATTATAAGTTAAGCTGTAAATAATGCTTTTCTGGGTCTCGTTAAGCTTTAGTTTTTTATCTAAATCATCTACATTTTTCTTCGCAATCTCCGTTGGCGTTGGTGCCTTTTGCTGTGCATTAG
This sequence comes from Pedobacter rhodius, assembly GCF_027213645.1. Taxonomy (GTDB): domain Bacteria; phylum Bacteroidota; class Bacteroidia; order Sphingobacteriales; family Sphingobacteriaceae; genus Pedobacter; species Pedobacter rhodius. The sequence goes on from NZ_JAPWGL010000003.1 coordinate 273,437, forward strand.
CTAACGTTCCAATACCAATTATCAATAAAAATAAAAAAATAACCTTTTTCATGTCGACGAATATTATATGCGAAGGTATCAATTAATAAGAAAGCCTGCAAATTGTGTTTGCAGGCTTTCTGAATTTTATATATGTCAGCTTACAACGCTTTTTTATAAAGCTCAGCAACAGCATCCCAGTTTATAACATTCCAGATTGCAGCTAAATAATCAGGACGTTTATTTTGATATTTCAAGTAATAAGCATGCTCCCAAACATCAATACCTAAAATCGGCGTACCTTTTACTTCAGCGATGTCCATTAAAGGATTATCTTGATTCGGCGTAGAAGAAACCTGAAGTTTTTTATCAGCACCAACAGATAACCAGGCCCAGCCAGAACCAAAACGGGTAGCACCGGCTTCCTGCATTTTAGTTTTCAGGTCGGCAAATGAACCAAAAGCAGCTGTAATTGCTTTAGCTAAATCACCGCTTGGCTCACCACCCTTATTCGGACCTAAAATATTCCAGAATAAGGAGTGGTTATAGTGTCCGCCACCATTATTTCGAACAGCAGCAGGGAATTTTGAAATATTTTTAACAATATCCTCAATGCTTGAAGTCGCCTCAGGCTTACCTTCTAATGCTTTATTTAAGTTGGTAACATAAGCCTGATGATGTTTATCATGGTGTATTTCCATGGTTGTTTTATCAATATGCGGTTCTAATGCATCGGTTGCGTAATGTAACGCAGGTAATTCAAAAGCCATAATATTTATATGTTTAAAGTTTAAAAAATGTTTCTTGAAGCAAATATAACATTCGAAGGTTAAGTTTTGTTCATGTTATTATCATCAAATGGTTTTTATTAGTGCTTGTCTGGAATACTGCACGCCGCGGGCGAAGTATTTCAGGATATTATATTTGTCAAAAAGATGCTAAATGATTAAGTATCAGTTTCGGTCTGTGAGACAAAGACCAAGGCGTTAGTATTTAGCCACAGATTTACAGATTAATTATTGCTAAAAAGTATGACTAAGCAATCTTTTATCTTTTTTTTGCGAAGAAGCTCTTCATGAGAGATGCACATTCTTCGGCCATAACACCACCTTTCAATTGTGTTTTTGGGTGGAGCAAATTTGTCCCTTTAGATAGAAAACCTCGTTTTTCCTCACGTGCACCATAAACAATCCGACTTATTTGTGTCCAGTAACTTGCACCTGCACACATTACACATGGTTCGATAGTTACATATAGGGTACAATCTGTCAGGTATTTGCCGCCAATGGTTTGGCTGGCTGATGTAAAAGCCTGCATTTCTGCGTGTGCGGTAACATCATTAAAGCGTTCGGTCAAATTATAACCTCTTCCGATAATTCTGTTCTTTGAAACAACTATGGCTCCAATCGGGATTTCATCTTCAGCTATAGCTTTTTGCGCCTCTGCCAGGGCAAGCTTCATGTAATGAATGTCTTCTGCCTCCGGATCGTTGGTTTCGAAATTATAAAAACTCATGGTTCAAAGATAACTTATATCATTTTACTTCCGTTAGGAACTTTTGAGCTTAGCGAGGTTAAAACGATATCGCCATTTTCATCTGCAAAACCCGTTACCAAAAACTCAGACATAAACTTACCTATTTGCTTTTTTGGGAAGTTAACGACCCCAATAATCTGCCTGCCTGGTAAATCTTCTTTTGTATAGTATTTTGTAATTTGCGCACTGCTTGTTTTAATTCCGAACGCACCAAAATCTACCCTTAATTTATAAGCTGGTTTCCTGGCTTCCGGAAAATCAAAAACTTCCAGTATTGTTCCAACACGCAATTCTACTTTTTCAAAGTCATTCCAGGTTATTTCCTCCATGTTTGTTGTATATTATCAAGAATGCAAAAGTATAAATTCAGATTGTCAAGCAAATACGATTTTTTTTTAACATATTAATTTTGTTATAAAACCCAATTTTATTTTTTGATTTATTACATTTAACCCTCTAAACCAAATAATCTGGATAATTAATGAAAAATAACTTACTGGATACGAAAGATTATATCGTTTTCTTAATCTATTTCGTCATCGTTGCGGCTTACGGCCTGTACATTTACAACAAGAAAAAATCTTTGTCTACAGGCTCTCAGGATTATTTCCTGGCTGAAGGTTCTTTAACCTGGTGGGCAATTGGCGCATCATTAATTGCATCCAACATTTCTGCAGAGCAGTTTATCGGCATGAGTGGTTCTGGCTTTAAAATGGGGCTGGCCATTGCAACCTACGAATGGATGGCCGCAGCAACGTTAATTGTTGTAGCGGTATTTTTTATTCCGGTTTACCTGAAAAACAAGATTTCAACCATGCCACAGTTTCTGCATCAACGCTATAACGGAACGGTTGCAATGATAATGGCGGTATTTTGGTTATTGCTTTATGTTGTGGTAAATCTAACATCAATTCTTTATTTGGGTGCTTTAGCAGTAAGCAGTATTTCGGGCTTTAGTTTAGAATTCTGTATGTACGCCATTGCCATATTTGCCATTGTGATTACTCTAGGCGGAATGAAAGTTATTGGTTATACCGATGTTATTCAAGTGTTTTTCCTGATTTTAGGCGGACTTGCGACGACCTATCTGGCCTTAAACCTAGTTTCAGATCACTACGGAACTAAAGGTATTTTCGAAGGTTATCACCTGATGACTTCTAAAGCTTCAGAACATTTCCATATGATTTTGAAACCAGAGAATGAAAATTATATCGACTTGCCGGGCCTCAGTGTTCTTGTAGGGGGTATGTGGATTGTAAACTTAAATTATTGGGGCTGTAATCAATACATCACCCAGCGGGCCTTAGGTGCTGATTTAAAAACCGCCAGAAGCGGTATATTATTCGCTGCATTTTTAAAATTACTGATGCCCATTATCGTGGTATTACCTGGTATTGCTGCATACGTACTTTACAAGGATGGCGCTTTTCAAGCCGAAATGCTTCAGGATGGTTCAGTAAATCCGGATAGAGCTTATCCGGTATTGTTAAACTTATTGCCGGCAGGTTTAAAAGGGCTATCATTTGCAGCCTTAACCGCTGCTGTAGTTGCCTCGTTAGCGGGTAAAGCAAATAGTATTGCCACAATTTTTACACTGGATATTTACAAGAAAGTGCTTAAAACAGATGCTTCAGAAAAAAATCTCGTTTCAACCGGTAAGGTTGCGGTTGTTGTTGCAATGATACTGGGCGTTTTAATTGCACCGCATTTAGGTATCGATAAAAAAGGCGGTTTTCAATATATTCAGGAATATACCGGTTTTGTTTCCCCTGGTATTTTTGCCATGTTTATTTTAGGTTTCTTTTGGAAGAGGACAACTTCAAATGCAGCGCTTTTTGCAACCGTTGGCGGTTTTGGGTTATCACTTCTTTTAAAGTTTCTGCCGGGAATGACTGATCTTTCCTGGCTATCGGGAATGGGCTTTTCAATTAAAAATGCAGCAGGGATTTACGAAATACCTTTCTTAGACCGGATGGGCTTTGTATTTCTGTTCTGTATTATTGGCATGTTAATTATTAGTTTAACAGAAAATAAAAATGGCGTAAATCCTAAAGGTTTGGAAATAGACACTAAAATGTTCAAAACTTCAACAAGTTTTGCTGTCGGCGCCTTGCTGATTTTAGGTCTGCTGGTTGCCCTTTACAGCATTTATTGGTAGAAGCAAATTTGAAAATACAGGTAAGCGCTTCGGGAAACCGGAGCGTTTTTTTTTTTGACTAAATTAGTTGAGTTATATATGACCTTGTCAACATTTAAGTTCAAGCTTAATAACCTGAATTCGATAATTTCTTATTGAAAATCACATTTTATAAGCACCTAACTTAGTCTCATCGTCGTGCTGAGTTTTTCAGGTGATAATACTTTTATTGGCATTCATGAAGATTAAGCCATTCATTTCATTATCTTTCTGGCATGAAGCCCCTGAAATACCTTGCCTGCGGCAGGCAGGAATCGATAGCTATCGGATCAGGTTGACGACCATTTCAATCTAAAGCGCAGTTAAAACAGTATAAAAGGAGTTTTTAATAATCGAACGAAGGTTAATATTAAACGTTAAGAAAAACTAATCGCTTATTTATCGTTCAAATAACTATTGAGCACAAGGCCCCTCAGGAATTTCCTTGCTTATTTTAATCACTTTGGTTACCACGAGTGTGGAGTCGAAATCAGCTGCAACGGTTGCCGTATCAGACTTTGCAAAATAACCCTGTAATTCTACATAAACGGGTTCGTAGGGTTTCTCGAAGTTTAAGTTACTATAGGATAGTTCAAGATTTTTAACACTATCCGCAACCCAATATTCCCTGCCATCTTCACAAAAAGTAAATGACTTCATTTCCGGACCAAAGCTATATAAACCTTTAACAATTTTGATGTTACTAATCGCTTCCGGCTTCTCTTCTCTGTTACAAGCGGTAAGGATTACACCAGATAGCATAATGAATACGGTTGCCTGTTTAAATAACTTCATGTTTATAAGGTTTGATTTAGCTGATCTATCTTTTTTACGCTTAAATTTGATGACAAAGCAGATGCCAAAAATGAGAAAAATCCAACGGTTAGAAAAACTAAAATAAAATCTTTCCATTTAAGTCCTATCGGATAAGAACTTACAAGTGTATCTTCTCCCATCTTGATTAAACCATAATGATGCTGCAGGAAATAAAATATAAGGCCAATTATCAAGCCAAGGATACAGCCAGACATGGTAATCATCATTCCTTCCAGTAGAAATATTCGTTTTATTAGTTTCTTACTTGCGCCCAAACTACTTAAAATGGCAATATCTTTTACTTTATCTATCACCAGCATGGTAAGCGAACCGATAATATTGAATATAGCAATAATTAAAATAAACGTAAGGATGATGTATACGGCCCATTTCTCGGTATTTAAAATATGGTATAGCGAACGGTTTTGTTCGGCTCTGTTACGTACTTCAAATGCATTGCCTGCCTTTTCTGAAATCTCTTTCTGAAAATTATCAATATTTACACCCGGTTTGAAGTTAATTTCTATCGAGGAAATGTTTTTTTCTTCTCCTAAAAGTTCCCTGGCAAAATCGAGTGGCACTACTATTCCATTATCAAATTCCTGCTGAACTTCAAATACACCACTAACCCGAATGCTTTTATTTAAGAAACCATCAGCCGGGTTTAGATTATTAACAGCTATGTTTTTTTTTGGCGAATAAATTTCCAGTTCTGTAAACGGATCTACGGTGTTTACGGCCAAATAAGTCTGCAGCGCAGAACCTATTACAGAACTATAGCCACTTTTGTTACTGAGTATAAACCTGCCTTCCCGTATTGTGCTGTCTAACTTTGGATTTTTCAGGTAATCGTAGCTTACACCTTTAACCATGCCAACAGCTTGTTTATTATTATATTTTAATAAAGCATTTTCTTGCAGAACCTCAGTAAAGGAATAAACTGCCTTACTTTTTTTCAGCTCATTAAAATATTTGGTATCCGGATTAAATGTTTTCCCTTTGGCAGGAAGAATGACAAGCTCCGGGGTCATCGTATTAAACATATTTAAAATAGTCACCTCAAGCCCATTAAACACGGATAGAATGATAATCAGCGCGGCACTGCCCACCATAACACCAACCATAGAGATGCCAGAAATCAGGTTGATGGCATTCGTCGATTTCTTAGCAAATAAATACCTTTTGGCAATATATAGAGGTGTATTCACAGGTTAAATATAAATAAAAATGTAAGACGGATATAATGGAAGAGGTAAGATGGAAAAGGCAAAATGGATAATGTAACATGTCAACCCCCATCATCCGTTATTCCATCTTACATCAAAAATATGGGTTATGTTCTTTTTCAAATCCGATGGTTGTTGCCGGGCCGTGGCCGGGATAAACTTTTACCGCATCCGGAAGTTTAAATAATTTCGTTTCAATATTATTAATCAGCTGTTGATGATTGCCGCCTGGTAAATCTGTACGGCCAATGCTGCCGTAAAAAAGAACGTCTCCGCCAATTAAAAAGCCATCCGCCTTGCCGTAAAAACACAGGTGGGCAGGTGAATGCCCGGGTGCGAAAATCAATTCCAAGGTACTATTACCAAATTTAACCGTTCCTGTTTCTTCTAAAAAAGTTTCCGGTTCCGGCGAAAGTTCGTACTTCGAAAAACCCATTTGCGGTGCATAACCCGGAACAGATTGTAAAACCTGTAATTCGCCTTTATGAAATTGTGGTTTTAAACCCCAGGTATCAAAAACAAATTTATTTCCGAAAACGTGGTCTAAATGGCAATGCGTATTTAAAAGTAGAACCGGGTTAAGGTTATTTTCTTTTATAAAGCTTACAAGTTCGTTTTGCTCAAAACCCTCGTACATGCCTGGGTCGATGATAACACATTCCTTTGTTTCATCGAACAAAACATACGTGTTTTCGCTGTAAGCATTAAATGTAAATAGTTTTATATTAATCATTTTTATAAGATTGGAAAATTAATCCTTCCATTTAAAAGTGGTTATCATTTTATCGATATCTTTCTTTATAAATTTTATAACCGGTTCAATGGAGTCATACTGCGGCCGCTCATTAAAGTACAGTGCAGCTCTGAAGTAATGTTTTGTGCTGTCCGTTAAAAAAAACTGAACCGACGAAGCCGTATTACCTTCGATTGCATAATAAATACCATATACTTTTCTATCAGGATAATTAATCAGTTTCTGATCAATGGCGCTTGCTTTAATGGTGTGTTTAAAGGCCAGCTTCCTGGCATCTTCTACCATTTCTTCATATTCCGATTTATTAGCAACATCATAATATGTTAAATGCAGAAATCCGTTAAAAGGAATAAAATGCATATTGTACCAGTTCTCTTCTGCATTTTTGCCTTTATCTGCTTCCATTTTTGCATAAACGGGATAATCAAAAGTAAATGGCGCTGAAGATTTGAATTCCTGATATTTTTTCTCCGGATACAGTATCCTGAAATAGCCCCTCGGCTTCGGACTGTATTCATTGTTCTGACATGCAGCCATAAACAGCAGCATTAACAGTGGAATAAAAAACAGGTATTTTAATTTTGCAGATCGCCTCATCATTTATTTAAACAGCATGCAATAATAACGCTAATTAAGGGATATTGTTCCAGATATCCCACGCCTTTTCTGCCTGTTTATATAACATTTCCAAACCATTTTTAATCGCAGCACCTCTTTCTGCCGCTTTTGTTAAAAATGTTGTTTCTAAAGGATTGTAAACCAAATCGTAGGCTAAATGACCTGCATCTAACTGCATAAAATCAATAGCAGGATACGTAGCTATATCAGGTAACATTCCTAAAGGGGTTGTATTAACGAGTAATTTATGGGATTTTAAAATTTCAGGCGTAACATCACCATATAAAATAGCTCCATTAGTGGCTTTGCGAACCACAACCTGGTAATCGATATTTAATTTCTGAAGAACGTATTTTACGGCTTTGGCGGCACCACCATCTCCAAAAACCAAAGCTTTATCATGTTGAGGTTTTAATAAAGGCTTTAAAGATGCTTCAAATCCATATGCATCGGTATTATACCCTTTCAGATAAATTTCGTTACCAAATTTTTTAATTGAAATACAATTTACCGCTCCAATTTTTTCAGCAGCTTCTTCAATTTCATTCAGATAATCGAGTACACTTATCTTATGCGGAATAGTCACATTTAATCCACAAAGTGATGGATTTACTTCAAGTAAACCTGGCAATGATGTTATATATTCTATAGGAAAAAGCTCATATTGATGATCGGCAATTCCTTCATGAAGAAACTTTTCGGTAAAATATTTTTTAGAAAAAGAATGCGATAGCGGATAACCGATTAAACCGTAAGTTTTCATAGTTGTATTTACGTCATTTTAAGGGCTAATTTATTTAATAAAAATCAATATAAATGACAGAAAAATTTAGGAAAATCAAACCCTCTAGATCCCGTCATCCGATAGCTATCGGATCGAGACGACGAATTTCTTTTGACCTGTCAATGGTAGCGAGCCTGCACTTCGACTTCGCTCAGTGCAGGACAAACTATTATTTTGTTTTCGACCATTGAAAAGTCTTCGACTACGCTCAGACTGACAACATTTCTCTAAACTTAATGACATTGCAGGCAGGCTTCGTACCTCGCAATGACGGGTTATTTTTATTTACCTGAATTAAGGAAATGGTCAAACGTATCGCCACGTAAGCCCAAACGAATGGTTTCTAAAGGAATAACTTCGGCAGGGGCAATGTTACCAAGGTTTACATTTGAGCCGATTAACTTGATAAACCAAACCTGCTGCTCTTTTTGAGGCGCTTCCCAAATAATGGTTTCTTCGGGGATTTGAGTTAATATTTCATCGACCAAGCCTTCTCTTACTTCACCGCTACCACGATAAATACCAACATTTCCGCCTTCGCGGGCTTCGGCAATAACTTTCCACGAACCGGCTTCAATTTCAGCATTCATTAATTTAATCCACTTGTATGGCGCAAAAATTTTCGCCGCATCCTTACTTCCAACCTCGGAAATTACGGTAACCTGTTTCGCAAGTTTGCTGATGTATTCACATTTCAGATCATGTTCAATTTCGATAGAGCCGTCGGATACTTCTGCATATTCCATCCCGTACTGCTCTAATACACGCTGATAATCTTCAAACTGGTTACGAATAATAAATGCTTCGAATAGTGTTCCGCCAAAATAAGTCGGTATACCGGCACTTTTATATAAAGCTAATTTCTCTTTAAGATTTGGCGTAACATGCGAGGTTGCCCATCCTAATTTTACAATGTCTGTATGTACACCGGCAACTTCAATAAAATCTTCTACCTGACGAAGACTTAATCCCTTATCCATAACCATTGTTAAGCCTTTCTGGCGTGGTTTAGACGGACGTTCGGGAACGTTTAATAATGGGTAATTCATATGTGTACAAAAGTGAAAAAAATTTTGAGATTTATTTGTTAAATTTTTCTCACACGGATTGTTACCGGATAAATCTGTTTATAACGTTGATAATGGCACTGTTATCCTGTAACTGCGGTAAATATTCAAATAAAATGTAGTGTTTCTCCGGGTCAATTGTTAAAGCGGTTTCCAGATAACCTAATGCATCGGCATAACTGCCCAAAGCAAATAAATACGCTACCATCCTGTAATATAGTTCGGCAGCTTCGGGGTTATTCTTAATTGCTTCAGCCATTGTTTCCGAGGCTTCCAAAAGTTTTCCCTGTTCGTAAAGAACCGTGCTAAAATCTAACCATGCCTCAATATCAAGCGGATTATATTCTAAAACTTTTTCATAAGCATTTATCGATTCTTCTATCTGATTCAGTTTATAATAGGCATCTGCCATTGCAAACCAGAAATCAGGATTCTCCGCCTCTAAATCGATTGCTTTTTTATAAAAATGCAAGGATTCAAAATAACGCTCTTCATGATTTAAGGTAACACCGATTCCAAACCACGCATCTGCCATTTTTGGATCCATTTTCACCGATTTCTTATAATAAGAACGGGCTTCGTCCATTTTTTCCAACTTTTCGTAACACTCGCCAATAGCACAGTAGGTATCGGCATTTGGTTGTTCGTATTCAAAAGTTTGTCTGTAAACCTCTATCGCTTCATCATATTTATCTAACTGAACCAAAGCGTTACCCTTGTTGAAATAGGCCGAACTGAAATCTTCCTTAATTAAGATGGCGTAATCATAGGCATCAATCGCTTTTTCAAAAAGATTAAGCTTATGAAAACTGTTGCCCAAATTATACCAGGCCGCGTATGAATACGGATCGGTATCAATATATTGCTGATAAAATTTAATGCTTTCTTCCTGCTTGTCTAATACATCATAACAAAAAGCCAGTTCGTATAAACCATCCTGATTTTCCATATTTTGTTCCAGACTCATTTTTATATAAGTAATGGCACTTTCATAATCAGACATGTTCTGGTAAACATAAGCAATCTGTAGCAAAATTTCGTCTGTACTTTCAGCCAGAAGCAAAGCCTTCTCATAATTCTCCAGCGCTTCACTGTAACGCTCTGTATTTTGATAAATATTCCCGCGAAGTAAATAAATATCAGGTTCTGATGACTCTAACAGTTCTGCTTTTTGCAAGGCTAAAAATGCCTGCTCGTTATTATTTGTTAAAATAAAAAGATGCGCCTGCTTAATTAAAAAAACAGTGGCATAAGGATGTTGACTTATTGCATAATCAACAACCTGTAAAGCTTTTACCGGATCATTTTTTTCGATGTAAAAATCAACAATGTATTCAAAAGCGCCTGCATCGAAAAAATACTGATCCTTATTCCGGATCATTTCTTCGTAACGTTCTACCGAGCGTTGAGCATCTTCATTGGATTCAAAAAAGAATTCTTCTTCCATATCGTTATACTATTAAAGAACCGTGCCATTTAGCAGAAAAACACATTATAAGTTTACAATATTTACCAATGGGGTTAAAAAATAATTATTAACATTGGCTATTTATTTTAACGTAAACCGCTGAAATAAACCATATTGATTGTAATTAGATGTGTGAATAATCACCAAATTTTTCTATAACGCGGTTCCTTTTCCCTTCTTTTACAAAAATAACATAATTTTATATTCCTAATCTAATCAGCAAGTCATGAAAAGCGTATTCGTTTTAGCACTTATATGTGCATTTTTTGGTCAGAGTTTGAAGGCGCAAAGCCCTGATGAAGACGCGGTTAAAAAAACAGTCAACAATCTTTTCCTGGGAATGAAAACCGGCGACAGTACTTTGGCGGCATCTGCCTTTGCACCGAACAGCATTTTACAAACCATTGTTAGTAAAGATGGAAAAAACACTGTCCGAACAGAGCCTGTGCCGGAATTTATAAAATTTATCGGTACGCCACATAAGCAGAAATACGATGAGCGAATTGTTTTTACAAAGGTATTAATTGATGGACCTTTAGCCAGCGTATGGACAGATTATAAATTTTATGTTGATGAGCAGTTCAGCCACTGCGGAGTGAATTCCTTTCAACTGGTTAAAGGTGAAAAAGGCTGGCAAATCGTTTATATTATTGATACCAGAAGAAAAGACCAATGTAAATCTTAGCTTTGAAAATCGGGCTGATAAGAATTTTAACGAGCAAATATATTATGAAAACAGATGTTCAATCGATTTTAAATAAACTGGGAATAGCGTCCAATAACCCTGCTTTTAGTACGGGAAGCGAATGGGGAGGCGCTTCAAACGCCGGAATTATTGATAGTTTTTCTCCTGTTGACGGACACAAAATTGCATCGGTAAAGGTGACTACTCAAGCAGATTATAATTCAGTAATTGAAAAAGCGCAGAACGCTTTTATCTTTTGGAAAACAGTTCCTTCGCCAAAGAGGGGTGAAATTGTGCGTCAGTTAGGCGATGCCTTACGCCATCATAAGGAAGCTTTAGGCACACTGGTTTCATACGAAATGGGTAAAAGCTTACAGGAAGGTTTTGGCGAGGTACAGGAAATGATAGATATCTGCGATTTTGCAGTTGGTTTATCTCGTCAGCTTTATGGCTTAACCATGCACAGTGAACGTCCGAGCCATAGAATGTATGAGCAATGGCATCCACTTGGAATTGTAGGTATCATTTCCGCATTTAACTTTCCGGTTGCCGTTTGGAGCTGGAATGCGGCGCTGGCACTGGTTTGTGGGAATGTTTGCATCTGGAAACCATCAGAAAAAACACCCTTAACGGCAATTGCCTGTCAAAAAATTATAGCTGAAGTTTTGCAGGCAAACAATATCCCGGAAGGTGTTTCGAATCTTATTACAGGTGATAGAACAATCGGCGAATTCATGTCGAATGATAATCGCATTCCTTTAATTTCAGCGACCGGTTCTACCCGGATGGGTAAAGAAGTCGGTGCGGCCGTTGGTGCCCGTTTAGGTAAAAGCTTATTGGAGTTGGGTGGAAATAATGCCATCATCATATCAGAATATGCGGATTTAGATATGAGTTTGATAGGTGCTGTTTTTGGTGCGGTTGGTACGGCAGGTCAGCGTTGCACATCTACCCGAAGGTTAATTATTCATGAAAGTGTTTACGATGCATTTACAGCCAAGCTGGTCAAAGCTTACGGGCAATTAAAAATTGGCGATCCATTAGATCAAAATAATCATGTCGGTCCGCTGATCGATACCGATGCTGTAAAAGCTTATCTCGATTCAATTGAAAAATGTAAAGTCGAAGGTGGAAATTTTATTGTAGAGGGCGGCGTTTTACAGGGCGATAAATACATCAGTGGCTGCTATGTTAAACCTTGTATTGCAGCGGTAAAAAATGATTACAAAATTGTTCAGCATGAAACCTTTGCACCAATATTATACCTGATTAAATACAAAACTTTAGATGAAGCAATTGCCTTACAAAATGGTGTTCCACAAGGTTTATCATCTGCAATTATGACGTTAAATTTGCGGGAAGCAGAACAGTTTCTTTCCAATCAGGGTTCTGACTGCGGCATAGCGAATGTTAATATCGGAACTTCAGGTGCTGAAATTGGCGGTGCTTTTGGTGGTGAAAAAGAAACAGGAGGCGGTAGGGAAAGTGGCTCTGATGCCTGGAGAGCTTATATGCGGAGGCAGACGAATACGATAAATTATTCAAATACGCTACCTCTAGCGCAGGGAATAAAGTTTGATTTGTAGTTATGTGCTAAGTTACTAACTTTTAAAAAGTTAGTAACTTTATATAATTCTCAACATGGCAAAAAAAGAACATTACCATGAAAAATTAGAATGTGGAAGTTTCTACCATATTTATAACCGCACGATAGATAAACAGCTAATGTTTAAAAGCAATGAAAATTATACGTATTTCCTGAAACAGTATAACAAATATTTAACACCGTTTGTAGAAACATATGCTTATTGCTTGTTGGGGAATCACTTCCATTTACTTATCCGCATTAAAGATGAATTAACGTTAAATATTTTGGGAAAAAGTGCTCATGACATCGTCGCGCATCAGTTTCAAAAATTCTTTCAATCTTATGCCATGGCATTTAATAAACAAAATACCCGGGTTGGTTCATTATTTCAGAAGCCTTTTAAAAGGACGATAATTGATTCAGAAGATTATTTTACACAAATGGTTTTTTACATTCATGCAAATCCAGAAAAGCATGGCTTATTAGAAGATTTCAGAGATTGGAGATGGAGTTCTTATGAAAGAATTTTGATTGATAAACCAAGCAATTTAAAAAAAGATGAAGTAATTAATTGGTTTGGAGACCGGGCTGATTATTTTAATTTTCATTCAGAAAACAGGGCATTAATAGTGCGAAAGAGTTACTAACTTTTAAAAAGTTAGTAACTCTAGTTTAACTCAGAAAAGTTTTTCTAATAAGTCGATTTTTAAATCTTCGTAGCGAGATAAGTTACCGGCGTAAATCGCTTTTGGTGAAATGCTGATGTTAGTATCTGCTGAAGCAAAATCGTCTAATTTCATTTTCGCTTCATTGCCTAAAACCGCTGTATGGCTTTCAGTTGTTCCCTCTAAATTTAAGCTTGTTCCATCATTAATTATTGTAGTCAGATTAACTGTATTTGCGTTAATGTTGGCAGTAGCTTTGTCTTTTAAAACCACATTTAAGTTTAACAAGTTGAATTTTCCGGCAGTTGCTACGGTTGAAGTATTTGAAGCTTCTATTGATGAAATATTGTTAACGTGTGCGATAACTGTTAAAGCGTTTTTGCTGAAAGAACTTATGCGCAATTCTGAACCTTGTTGTTGTACCAATGCATTGTTCGAATAATACTTATCGAAAACTTCGATACTTTCTTTATTATCCTGAATAAGTATAAGTTTAACATTTCCTGAAACAGCAATTTTAGTAATGTTTTTTACCTGAGTTAAAGCAGTATAGTTTGCATTAATTTCTGTAGCCCTTGCTACTGTTGTTGCGCTGCTTAAAGCAACTATTGTTAAAGCGGCAACGAATACGTTTTTGATAGAATTTTTCATGACTTTAATATTTTATATGTTATAAATCTTTTTTCTTAAACCCTTAATTTTTAGGTTGTTTTGAATATAAGACCACAACATTTCGAAAACGTTTCAGCCGAAATGCCGCAATTATACCACTAAGCTGTAATTCTAGACGAACGCCTGTAATATCTATACGAAAACTTATTTATCTTTTTAACAATTCACTAAAACGATTAACAAAGCAATTAGCCCCATATAACATTTTTGTTAAAAAGTGTTAATGCTCTTTTAAACTAATTAATTAGTTCTATATTCGATGGATAAACCAACTCCATCTATGAAAAGAAAACTCCTCTCGTTGTGCTTTCTGATTTTCTGTTTTGTTTCGGTAAACGCACAAAATTTACACACTATCAAAGGTCGTATTATAGACACGGCATCTACAACAATTTTAGGGAATACCTCTATTTCGATCTTAAATGCCAAAGATTCGACAATGGTAAAATTTACCAGGGCATTGGATAATGGCTCTTTCGAAGTGGGTAACATCCGAAATGGCAAGTACATCCTTTTAGTCTCTTATCCAAAATATGCAGATTTTGTAGATCACTTTACGTTAGATTCTACCAAGAAAGATATTGATTATGGCAAGATTAACCTCACCGGTAAAGCGCAGATTTTAGCGGATGTTATTATAAAAGGTAATCGCTCGGCGATAAAAATTAAAGGCGATACAACAGAATTTGATCCGCAGGCATATAGTATAGAGCCGAATTCGAAGGTGGAAGACTTAATTAAACAGTTCCCGGGTATTCAGGTTGATAAAGACGGAAAGATTACCGCACAAGGGCAAAAAAACGTTAAAGTATTGGTAGATGGAGAAGAATTTTTTGGTGATGACCCGACCCTGGTAACCAAAAATATACGGGCGGATATGGTGGATAAGGTTCAGCTATATGATAAAAAAAGCGATCAGGCAACTTTTACGGGTATTGATGATGGCGAAAAAACCAAAACGCTGAATATTAAATTAAAAGAAAATGCAAAGAATGGTTATTTTGGGAAAGCTACCGGAGGAATTGGTACCGATAACTACTATCAGGGTCAGCTGCTGTTCAACAAGTTTACAGGTAAAAAGAAATTTTCCGCCTATGGATTATTGGGCAATAATGGCCAGGTAGGCTTAAACTGGGAAGATAGCCAAAAACTCGGATCATCTGGCAATGCTACTGTTAGCGATGATGGCGGCATTTATTTTACCGGAGGTGGCGATGAATTTGAAGGATGGGGCGGACAATACAATGACCAGGGTATTCCTGTGGCAAGAACCGGTGGTTTACACTTCGATAATAAATGGAATAGCGATAAAGAAACCCTGAATACAAATTACAAGATAGGTTCGTTAAAGGTTACCGGAGATAGAAATACCATCAGCCAGAATAATTTGGCTTCCGGCATTATAAATAATACCTCCAACCAAACTTTTGATAATGATATATTCAGACAAAAACTGGATGCGATGTATGAGATTAAGCTGGATACAACTTTGACTTTAAAAGTAAATGTAGATGGCACATTAAAACAAAGCAAAACTTTTCAGGATTATGGAACGCTGAGCACCCGGGGCGATAATAGCCTTCTGAATACCAGCTCAAGAACTTTGACAAATGATGCGGATGATAAGATATTTAATTTCAATGCCTTATTGACTAAAAAACTGAAGAAAAAAGGACGAACGTTGTCTCTTAATTTAAGTCAGTCTTCCACGAACAGTCAAACTGAAGGCTACTTAAATTCTACAAATAGTTTTTATAATACTGCAGGAACATTAGATAGCATTGCTCGAGTTAATCAGTATAAGGTTAATGATATCACAAACAGTGCATTTAAATCAAATCTTGCCTACACGGAACCGCTTTCCAAATCTTTAAGTTTGATTGTAAACTATGGGTTAAACCTGATAACCGGCAGATCAGATCGAAAATCATTTAACGAGTCAATGTCTGGAAGGTACGATATTTTAGATAATCAGTTCAGTAACGATTATCAGTTGAATCAAACCATAAATCAGGGTGGTGCTATTTTCAATTACAAAAAAGGTAAAACGGTAATTAATGCCGGTTCTAAATTTAGCGGTGTCAACTTTAAACAGGAAGATTTATACAACAATAAAACGTATAATAGAAACTTCGTAAACTACATGCCTCAGGCCATGTATCAATACAATTTTTCTCAACAAAAATCTTTCAGAATAAATTATAATGGTAACACAAATCAGCCATCTTTAGATCAAATTCAGCCAATCAGAGTTAATACCGATCCGCTGAACATCACGCTTGGTAATCCTGAATTAAAGCCTTCATTTAGAAGTTCCTTAAACGTGCGCTATAATACATATAAGGTATTAACAAGTCAGTCCCTATACATCAGTGGATATTATAGCTTTACGAACAACCCGATTGTAAATAACGTGTTTACCGATGCTGCAGGTAAAAGTACTTACCAGGCCGTAAATCTCACTGATAAAGTACCCGCTAACTTTAGTGTCTATTCGAGTATCGACAGAAAGATTTTAGGCATTACCATGGGACTAGGCTTCAATATGAATGGAAACAATTCATATAATTATATTAATAACGTTTTGAATGAAACTAAAAATATGACTTACTCTCCTCAAATTAATATAAACCGATATAAAGAGGGAAAATATAATTTTTATGCTTATTTCGGTCCTGATTATACAACAACCGAAGCCTCTGTACAGCAGGCATTTAATAGTAATGGATGGGGTGCTTCAGGTTATTTTTCAGGGTCTGTACAATTACCCGGTAAATTTGAAATCAATTCAGATGGAGAATATACATACAGAGGAAAAACACAGGCCTTTAACGAATCCTTTTCGCAATTTTTATTGAATGTAACATTTAGCAAAAAGTTTTTTAAGGCCCAGAATTTAAGGGCATCCATTAAAGGTAATGATCTTCTTAATCAAAATCAGGGATTCAGCCGTTCTGCTTTTAACGGTAACATTACACAAACAAGTTATACAACAATCAGAAGATATTTTATGGCCACAGTAAGCTGGGATTTTACCAGAATGGGCGGCGGCGTTAAACCTCAAAAGTAATCACTATGAAAACGACATTAAAACATATTATTATTTGCACAATTATTTTCTTAGCTAATAATTGCTTTGCACAGAATGTACACTTTATAAAAAATGGCATAATAGAATTTGAGAAAAGATCAAATATGTATGCCTTAATAAAGAAAAAAATAAATAAGAATAATGAAAGTTATATGCAACAAGCTTTCGACAATTATAAAAAGAACAACCCCCAGTTTAAAGCAGCAAAAAGCACCTTAAAATTTAACAGTGATAGGGCTCTTTATAAGTTCGATGATGAATCTACACCCGCAACCAATAACTGGCTGTATAACAATCCAATAGCCGACTTAAAGAATATTATCGCCACTGATTTTAAAACTGAAACAAGCATTATCCAGAAAAGTGTATATGAGGCAACATATCTGGTAAAGGATAGTGTTCGTAAAATTAACTGGAAGATTACAGATGAAACCCGTGATATTGCAGGATACGAATGCCGGAGAGCGAACGCAATTATAATGGATTCAGTTTATGTGGTTGCTTATTATTGTAATCAGATTGCCGTATCGGGCGGACCGGAATCTTTTACCGGTTTACCGGGAATGATACTTGGACTGGCCTTACCGCATGATAACATTACCTGGTTTGCAACAAAAATAACGGAGGTTACCGTTCCCGAAAAGGAATTGCTACCACCCGCTAAAGGCAAACCGATAGATAATGCGGGTCTTAAAAAAGTTTTAATAGCTGTATTTAAAGACGATGGGGATTATGCACAACCTTATTTAAAAGCATTTATGCTATAGCTTTCGAGGCTGTCTTATAAACACGAAATGCGGGTTTGTTGAAAGACCTGTAAAAATTGCTTTTAAGGCCTTACCGACAAGGTCAGAGATAATTTGATTATGAGACAGCTTCTTTTTTTAACCTATCGGCTGGTGAGACACCAACCGATAGAAACTTTATCTTTCGACAATTTCAGTAAGACAGCTGCTTTTTGTTATCTCCAAATGATAGCCGAAAGCTTGGAAAAATAAGATTCAAACATAAATTGATTTATTAGGCAGACCCTTTTTTACAAAATATGTTATTAATACCGGCTCATAAAATCTTCATAAGCCAAAGCAATGCCCTCGGGTAATTCTATTTTATGTTTCCAGCCTAAATTATGAAGCTTCGTAACATCCATTAACTTACGTGGTGTGCCATCGGGTTTACTCGCATCAAAAACCAGTTCCCCTTCAAAGCCTAAAACAGCCGCAATTGTAAGTGCTAAATCTTTAATGGTTAAATCATGCCCAACGCCGATATTAATCAGGCTTGGTTCATTGTAGTTTTCCATTAAGAAATAACAGGCATCCGCCAGGTCGTCAGCAAATAAAAATTCGCGCATTGGTGAACCTGAACCCCAAACCGTAACTTGTTTTTCGCCATTTACTTTGGCTTCATGCACCTTGCGGATTAATGCCGGAAGCACATGCGAATTTTGTGGATGGTAATTATCATTATAGCCATAAAGATTTGTAGGCATTACCGATATAAAATTGCAGCCATACTGGTCGCGATAAGCATCGCACATTTTTATGCCGGCAATTTTTGCTATGGCATAAGGTTCATTGGTTTCTTCTAAAGTCCCGGTTAATAAATAATCTTCTTTAAGCGGTTGTGCTGCTAATTTAGGATAAATACAACTGGATCCTAAAAACATTAACTTTTTAACGCCGGTTAAATAAGCATTATGAATTACATTATTCTGTATCGCCAGGTTTTCATAAAGAAAATCGGCCCGGTAAGTATTATTTGCTACAATACCCCCAACTTTAGCTGCGGCAAGAAATACATAATCAGGTTTTTCTGCTGCAAAAAAATCAGTAACAGCTTGCTGGTTGCGCAGATCCAGTTCTGATGATGTTTTTGTGAGGAGATTAGTGTAACCCTCTTTTTGCAGTTTACGGTAAATAGCAGAACCAACCATGCCGCGATGACCCGCAACATATATCTTAGCATTTTTTTCCAATGGTAATGAGTTAAATTTTTCAAAAATACAACGAATTACAGATAATATAACCATTCAAAAAGAAAAATAATCCGGTAAATAATTTAAATCTTACTTTTGCTGAAAAAAAACTGTTGGGTAAAGATAAACTTAGGCGTTTTGCGGAGATAGAGACTTTCGCAAACGTATATCAATTAGAAGAGGGAAAGCCACTAAAGGGCAAATGGGCAGCAGCACATTTTAAAAACAGCAAACCGATTGTATTGGAACTTGCTTGTGGAAAAGGTGAATATTCAGTCAATTTAGCCCGTTTATTCCCCGATAAAAACTTTATAGGTATCGATTATAAGGGTAACCGCATTTGGCGTGGTGCAAAAACTGCAATTGAAGACGGAATAGATAATGTTGCTTTTTTAAGGATTCAGATTGAAAACTTGCTTGATTATTTCGGTGAAGGCGAAGTTGATGAAATCTGGATAACCTTTCCCGATCCTCAGCCCCAAATCAGCAGAGAAAAGAAACGCTTAACTTTCCCTGCATTTTTAAATAAATACAAGCACATTTTAAAACCGGGAGGACGGGTAAATCTTAAAACGGATAATGACCAGCTGTATGCATATACTTGCGAAAAGGTTGAAGAATCAGGTTTAAAAGTTTTTAAAAATACCGACCATTTATATACATCAGAACTGGTGGATGACGTTTTATCGATAAAAACCTATTACGAGAAAAAATATTTGTTGCACGATAAAAACATAAACTACATTCAATTTTCATTTGAATAATGAACACTAACTTTTACGAGCAGGTTTATGAGGTTGCCAGGTTGATCCCAAAAGGAAGGGTAACATCGTATGGCGCAATTGCTAAAAGTTTAGGCGCGGCAAAATCATCAAGAATGGTTGGTCATGCAATGCTTTATGCCGGTATGGCGCACCCGAAAGTGCCTGCACACCGTGTGGTAAACAGTAGTGGTTTATTAACCGGGAAGTTCCATTTTAGTCCGCCAGAGTTAATGGAACAACTTTTGGCTGCTGAAGGTGTGGAAGTAAAAAACGATAAAGTTGTGAATTTTAAAAAGGTTTTTTGGAACCCGATGGAAGAAATTAACCTCGATTAGCAGGTTCACAATTAATTTTGAAACCATCAATATTTACGCATTCAAATAGCACTCAATCAATAATTAAAAAATATGGGCAAGTTAGTAGAAGAATTTAACGGCTATCGCGAGAAAATGAACGATAGAATAATGGAAACCGCCAATACAAATATTAAACGGTTTTTTGCTTTAGATACCACATCTTACGCCGATGGCGCATTGGATGTTAAAACAAAAGAGATGCTTGGTCTTGTGGCTTCTATGGTTTTACGTTGCGATGATTGCATTAAATATCATTTAGGCAAATGCCATGAGGCAGGTGTGAACAGCGAAGAAATGAACGAAATATTTATGATTGCCAATTTAGTTGGCGGAAGCATTGTAATTCCTCATTACCGCAGAGCTGTTGAATACTGGGATGAATTGAATGCAAGTGCATAAGCGACTTTAAGGATTGAAGATAAACCAATCCTTAAATCGTAAAAATCCTGGTCTATCCTTTAATCCTGAACACCTCATTATAAGCCCTAACCAACTCTGTTACGTCTTTACTATTCAGAGTTGTGTTTGCTTCAACCTGTGCTTTTAAATTTGGATCATCACCTAATTTTTGAAGTAAGATTGTTTTAACCTCTGCTTTCTTTGCGTCTTCGGTTATCGCTTTAACCGGGATTTCCTGAAGTGGCCCTGCACCTGGCTTTTCAATAAAATACCTCACAATGGGTGCGCCGGCCGGTCGCTCTGGCGCATTCCTGCCGCCACCAATGCTTATTCCGCCGCCCATTCCCATACCGCCATAGCCACCGGTTCCGGTACCTATTCCTATTGATGGACTAAACCTTACTTTCTTCTGCTTTTGAACGGGCATTAAAGTCTCCCCTCCAAATGAATAAAGATTCACTTTTCCCAGCTCAATCACTTTTACAAACCGATACTCTAAATTTTTACCCGTTGCAAAACCTTTGCTTAAATAACTATTTCCATTCCAAAAGAAATTTTTAACATCCTTTGCGGGCAAAATTACATCTGCTTCATCATTAGCACTGATAAAAACAGAAAAGTAATCCGTTCCCTTTATCGTTCCACGAATCACATCATCATTATTTTTAACGATAAAATCCTGTGCAGAAGCCATTCGAAAACCGAAGAAAAGAATAGCCGTCAGAAAAAGAAAAATTCTCATAGTAAAGGTCAATATTTAGGATAACGCAATTTTAATGCTTTTGACACATCATTCCTAAAATTTCATACGTTTTAGTTTCACCAGATTATTAACTTTGGTTAATTTATCAATGGATGAAATCGACTTATCGGTGTAATCTCAAATCTGTGTAATCACATGAATAATAAAAAACTCTTTCTTTTAGATGGAATGGCGCTGATGTACAGGGCGCATTTCGCATTAAGCAAAAACCCCCGTTTTACTTCAACTGGGATAAATACATCGGCCGTAATGGGTTTCACCAATACATTGCTTGATGTTATAAAGAAAGAAAAACCAACGCATATTGCCGTTGTTTTCGATACGGATGCCCCGACAGAAAGGCATACCTCTTTCGAAGCTTATAAAGCACATCGACAGGCCATGCCGGAAGATTTGGCCGCAGCCATGCCTTATGTGATTAAACTGATTACGGGCTTCAATATTCCGGTAATTACCTCCGATGGTTACGAAGCGGATGATATTATCGGGACCTTGGCCAAAAAAGCGGAAGCAAAGGGCTACCAGGTTTATTGTATGACCCCTGATAAAGATTTTGCACAACTGGTTTCTGAAAATATTTTCATTTACAAACCTGCCCGTATGGGCAACGATATGGAAATATTAGGCGTAAAAGAGGTTTTGGCGAAATGGGAGATTGAAAACGTGCTTCAGGTTATTGATATTTTGGGTTTGTGGGGCGATGCTGTAGACAACATTCCCGGCATTCCGGGCATTGGCGAAAAAACGGCCAAGCTTTTAATTAAGCAATATGGCTCGATGGAAAACATCATTGCCAATTCGCATGAGTTGAAAGGTAAACAACGCGAAAATGTAGAGCACTTTGCCGAACAGGGCCTAATATCTAAAAAACTGGCGACCATTCTTTTAGATGTTCCCGTTGAATTAGATGAGGCAAGTTTAGAACTTTGCGATCCAAGTAAAGATTTATTAGAACCCCTTTTTACGGAACTCGAATTCAGAACCTTAGGTCGCCGCGTTTTTGGCGATGAATTCTCTGTAACAACAGCCAAATTCCAGGAAGGTACGCAAACCGATTTGTTTGGCAATCATCCGGGGGAAGCCATCCAGTATACCAATACATTGGAGGAAGAAGAACCTGTTGAAAAGCTTCCGGCCAGAACAATAGAAAATACGGAGCACAACTATCAATTAATAGAAACTGCTGCACAACGTGCCGAGCTGATTAAACTATTACTTACACAGGAAAGAATTTCTTTCGATACCGAAACAACAGGTACAGACGCAAATATGGCCGAATTGGTAGGTTTATCATTTTCGATAAAACCGGGCGAAGGTTATTATATTCCGGTTCCTGAACATCGTGAAGAAGCCCAGGCCATTGTTGATGAGTTTAAAGTCGTATTAGAAAATGAAAAAATCGAAAAGATAGGTCAAAATACTAAATACGATATTTTAGTTTTCAAATGGTATGGACTGGAAGTTAAAGGGAAAATTTTCGATACCATGCTGGCGCATTACCTGATCGACCCCGATACCCGTCATGGTATGGATGTGTTATCAGAAAATTACCTGGGCTATTCGCCTATCTCGATTACAAAATTAATCGGCCCGAAAGGCAAAAACCAGGGAACCATGCGCGATGTTCCGGTAATTGATGTGGTGGATTATGCTGCAGAAGATGCGGATGTAACCTTGCAGCTGGCACACATTTTTGAACCAAAGTTAAAAGAATTAAATGCGGCTAAATTAGCGGAGGAAATTGAAAACCCGCTCGTGTATGTATTAGCCGATATCGAAAAAGAAGGTGTCCGCATTGATATAGAAACGTTGAAAGCTTATTCGAAAGAACTTGAAACGGATATTATTAAGTTTGAACAGAACGTTTATGATAAAGCCGGAATTAAATTTAATCTGGCTTCTCCAAAGCAGTTGGGCGAAGTGTTATTCGATAAACTGCAATTGGATCCGAAAGCAAAAAAAACCAAAACCGGCCAATATCAAACCGGTGAAGATGTTTTAACGGCTTTGGCAAGCAAAAGCGATATTGTTCAGGATATTTTAGATTTCCGCCAGCTACAGAAGCTAAAATCTACCTATGTTGATGCGTTACCGTTGATGGTAAATCCAAAAACAGGTCGTGTACACACTTCCTATAACCAGGCCGTTGCAGCTACGGGAAGATTAAGCTCTAATAATCCGAATCTACAAAATATTCCTATCCGTACCGAACGGGGCAGGGAAGTTCGTAAAGCATTTATCGCAAGGGATGAAAATCATATCCTGCTTTCTGCCGATTATTCACAAATAGAACTACGAATTATTGCCGAAATCAGTAAGGAAGAAAATATGCTCGATGCATTTAGCAAAGGTATCGATATACATACCGCAACCGCAGCAAAAGTTTACGGAATCGGTATCGAAGAAGTTGATGGCACACAGCGTAGAAATGCAAAAGCCGTGAACTTCGGTATTATCTACGGACAATCGGCTTTCGGATTATCTCAAAACTTAGGTATCCCACGTAAAGAGGCCGCCGAAATTATTGAACAATATTTTACACAATATCCGGGCATTAAACGTTATATGAGCGATACCATGAATTTCGCCCGTGAAAATGGATTTGTGGAAACGATTATGGGCAGAAGACGGTATTTACGGGATATTAATTCTGCTAACCAGACTGTTCGTGGCTTCGCAGAGCGAAATGCCATTAATGCCCCAATACAAGGGTCGGCGGCCGATATGATTAAAATCGCCATGATCAACATTCAT
Organism: Pedobacter rhodius; assembly: GCF_027213645.1. Classification (GTDB taxonomy): domain Bacteria; phylum Bacteroidota; class Bacteroidia; order Sphingobacteriales; family Sphingobacteriaceae; genus Pedobacter; species Pedobacter rhodius. The sequence continues at coordinate 297,576 of NZ_JAPWGL010000003.1, forward strand.
AAGGAGATGAAAGCACAGGGATTACAATCTACCATGACCATGCAGGTGCATGATGAGTTGGTTTTTGATGTTTTGAAAACGGAGAAAGATGCAATGAAAGCAATTATTCAGGATAAAATGGCAAATGCAATTAAATTAACTGTTCCAATTGTAGTTGAGATCGGTGAGGGCGATAACTGGCTGGCAGCCCATTAATTATTGTCATGAAGGGGATTTTATTTTTGATTTTTAGTATTATCTCGTTGTCGGCTTTTGCACAACAAAGCGATACTTTGTATAGCTACACCAACATCGGCGGTAAAGAAATAAAGAAGTCTGAAAAAGCTGTTAATGTTTATAAAGTATATAAAAGTGACCGTACCGGCTGGATAAGGATAACCTCTGATAAAAATCTTAACCTACTTAAAAAGGAAACTTTTGCGGATTCCAAACTGAATATGTTAAATGGGGCTTACGTAGAATATCAAGGTGGAAAGGTTAGTCTTTCAGGCATTTATATAAACGGAAATAAAACCGGTTTGTGGACGAGGAATCATCCTGAAGGGCAATTAATGGAATCTGAAACATACAGCGAAAATATACTGAACGGACCTTTTACATCATACTATCCTAATGGAAAAATAATGGAACAGGGGAACTATGTAGACGGAAAAATGACCGGCGAATGGAAATTTTATAGTGAAGACAGCAAGCTGATTTCCATTAAAGTCTTCAAAGACGGCGTGCTGTCAACCCCGGATAAAAGTGCTGTTAAATTATTGAATCTGACCCGTCCTCAATTTCCGGGTGGTTTAAAAATGTTTTACCAGTACCTCGTGAGAAATATAAGATACCCTGCAGATGCACTCAATGCAAGATTAACAGGAAAGGTTTATTTTCTTTTAACGATTGATAAAGAAGGGAATCCTAAGGATTTTAAAGTTGTTTCTTCACCCGGAGATAGCCTCACTGCTGAAGCAAAAAGAGTTGTAATGAGTTCTCCAAAATGGATTCCCGCGACTGAAGACGGAAAACCCGTTGATATGAAACAAACTTTGAATATAAACTTTTCACTCAATTGATGTACGAATTCTGGTTTTTCTTATCTTCATTAAATCTTCATCCCGATTAATCAATTTTATATCAACAAATAAACGAGTAAAACAAAAATTAAGAACATGAAAAAATTATTGAGTTTAATCGCAATCGCAGCATTTGGTTTAACTACAGCATTTGCTCAAACACCTGCAACTACCGCTCCGGCTAAAAAAGTTGTAAAAAAAGAAGTAAAAACTACAACTGCTCCAGTAAAAGCAGGCGTTAAACAGGATGCTAAAAAAGTAGAAACTAAAACGACTACAACGGCATCAAAAATGAAAGCCGACGGAACGCCAGATATGCGTTTTAAAGAAAATAAAGCAAAAGCAGTAACTAAAGTTGCAGGCCCAACGAAGAAAGATGGTACTGCAGATATGCGTTATAAAGCAAATAAGGCTGCAGCTAAAAAGAATTAGTTTTAGGTTTACAATTGAAAGGGTTCCGATTTTTCTGGAACCCTTTTTTTATGCCTTACCATCTAAAATCTAAGCCACAGATTTGCAGATTTCAATGTAATCTGTAAATCTGTGGCTATTTGGCGGGTTTATAGCTCTATCGTCTCACCAATTTGAGGTAACAGCAGGGTTTTATTTTCGCGTTTAAATTTCGCTACCGCATCTTCAGTATCAATACTGATTGGGGGAAAAGTATTGTAGTGTACACCAACGATTTTTTCGCAATCGATGTATTTAGCCGCAATTACAGCATCGTCAACACCCATTGTATAGTGTCCACCGATTGGTAAAATAGCATAATCTAGATTATGCAGTTCTGCAAGTAACTTCATCTCCACAGTTAAAGCCGTATCACCGGCAAAATAAATTTGTTTACCCATTAAATTCAAGACAAAACCAGCCGGATTTCCACCATAACTGCCATCAGGATTCGAACTGCTATGAACTGCCCAAACCGTACGAAGTTTCCCAAATGAAAGTTCCTGGGTTCCGAAGTTAATGTCCGTAACCTTTTCCACACCTTGTTCTTTAATCCACTTGGCTACTTCTACCATAGCAAATACTTCCGCATTGGTTTGCTTTGCAAGTTCAACTAAATCAGCGACATGATCGCCATGACCGTGGCTAATCAAAATATAATCAGCTTCGATTTTCGAGGTGTCGATATCTTTGGCTAAAGGATTAGGTTTTATAAATGGATCAAAAAGAAATTTTTTGCCGTCAGCTTCAATTAAAAAGCATGATTGGCCGTAATAAGTTAAGTTCATAGTTTTTTAGTATCAAGATTTTAATATCAGGTATCAAGAGGGCGCATGAAAAAAGACAATAAAGCAATCAAACAATATGATTTACGATGGTATCTTTGCTTTCAGCTTTAGACTTTACGCTTTTGGCTTATTGACCAAACATACCGCCTAAGCCACCCAGCATATCTTTAGCAGAAGCCTGCATTTCTGTTGAGCTAACTTCTTCTGCATTTGCAAGTGCCTTATTAATTGCCGTTAACAGTAATTCTTCCAACTCCTCTTTATCAGCATTTTTTAAAAATTCCTCATCAATCGAAACACCTGTTATTGCCTTATTAGCCGTTGCGGTAATTTTAATGGCGCCATTTTCAACTTCGCCGAATACCGAAATGGTATCTAAACGTTTCTTAATCTCTTCGGCCTTTTGTTGTGCCGCGAATAATTTATCGAACATAATTTGTTGTTTTTATAATAAAACGAAATTAAGCTAAATTGTTTTTTAGATTGATGTTTTTATGTAAATCAAATGCAACGAAAAGGATATTTATAAAAAAACCTCGAATAAATTCGAGGTTTTAATTTTAATCTTCATCGCTACCGGGTAAACTACCGTTCCCGTGGTAGGCGCCTTTTCTTATGATTGGCATATTTAGATGTTTGTATAAATCATCCAGATGCATTAAGCTTCCGTTTGTTAAATTTCCTAAGAAAATTACAACGATGTTTTTATTTAAATCGCGAACATAAATATGTCGGAAACCATGCCACCAGCCGGTATGGTAAACCACTTTATCCATACTTTCGCCATCGAACATTCTCCAGCCATAACCATAATTGAAGTGGCCGTTAACAGGTTTGTTTCTACCCACGTAAGATGAATCGGTACTTTGTTTATTAATGAATCGATTATTTTTTAAGTATTTGTCATATAATACCAAATCATGAACGGTGCTATAAATTCCTTTATCACCAACAGGTCCGTCTAAAAAGTTTTGAACCACAGAATACCTCCAGCTGCGGTCGTGCCCTACAACATCAACAGGCACTTTTTCATATTCAGTAGTACTGTAAACATGTGTGTGCTTCATGCCTGCAGGTTTAAAAATATGTTCCATCATGTATTGTGAGTAACGCTGACCGGTTACCTTTTCGATAATTGCACCCAAAACCATGAAGTTTGAATTGTTGTAATGGAAACGGTTATCGGGTTTTACATAGGGATTTGGTTTGCGCTCAGCTATAATATCCATTACTTCCTGATTGGTAACACCCTTTTTCATATTACGCTTTTCTTTGCGCCAGATATCATCAATAAAATAAACATAGTTCATCATCCCGCTGCGGTGCGTAAGCAGTAACTTTACAGTTATGCCTTCGTAAGGAAAATTCGGGAAGAACTTTTTAACATTATCGTTTAAGGATATTTTTCCCGACTCAACCAATTGCATAATTGCAGTTCCGGTAAAAGTTTTGGTAATAGAAGCAAGCTCAAATTCTGAATTTATAGTTAAGCTATCGCGGTGAAGGTAATCTGCCCAACCAATTGCTTTTTCATATAAAATTTTACCATCCTTTGCTACCAGCATATTTCCGTTGAATCCGTATTTTTTATGCAGATTATCCACGAAATCGGCGATCCATTTATCGCCCTTTGCTGGGTTATAAACTAAAAGCAGGCTGTCGGCTTTATCGTCTTCCTTTGTTCTGATTTTCGCATCAGCAGCTTTTTTTTCTTCTGATTTTTTACTGTTGCAAGCGATGAGGAGCGTTATAGAGATGAAAAATGCAGCACTAATATATCTAAAATTCATGTATTCAGGCAGACTAAATTTAAAACCCGAAAATTAAAGAATTTTGAAGCGTTAAAAGCAAAGAGTTTTACACATTCTTACAATTTTTATTGTACCAGCATTCGAATAAATGGCCATTATTACCATAAACCGGGTCGCTGTCGGGCTGTTCTACTTGAGCTATGGCTTCATCTGCTTCCGGACGTTCTTCAGCCTTTCCATATTTCATGTTATAATCCGAACCTTTTGGGTATGCACCAACAACTGTAAAATCATCGCTGGCCCTAAGTCGTTTATGCGCAACGCCGGCTGGAATTACAACCACATCACCTTTATCTAATTCTATACAAACACCATGTTCGCCGCCAAACTGCACATCTGCATTCCCACAAAAAACCCCCATAACTTCATGTGTATTGCTGTGGTAATGGTGGTAATCAAAAATCCCATCAACCCAAGCATTTGAATAGCCATTCTGTGCAAAAACAGTTTTAATCACATCAATTTTATCATCAGGATGAATTAAAAATGCGCCTTTATAAATCATTAAAGGGTAAACCGGATTGTTAGGGAAATTTCCGTTCTCTTCTATTGTATGCGAAACCAGGTATGCTTCCTGAATTAATTTTTCTTTATCCATGATTAAGTGTTTTATAATTAACAATGTTATCAGAAAAGGGTTTCGAGATTTGATGAATTGGGATGATAGTGACTCGTGCGGACATGAACCACGGCGTAAATAATAATCGTCATTTCGACTGGAGCATCGCGGAATGGAGCGATCTATCTAGACAGATTTCTCGGCTGCGTTGCACTTCGCTCGAAATGACGACTTCTTTGATAACTATATACAATGACGAATAAATCTACTTCTGGTTTGCCGCCCAAACATCCATTTTCGATTCAAAAACTGATAGCGGCAAAGACCCATCTTTCAAAACTTCGGTATGGAAAGCTGCAAGTTTAAATTTCGTCCCTAATTCTTTTTCATATTTAGTTCTTAATTCCCTGATTTTCATGGCGCCCGTTTTATAGCCTAAAGCTTGTGCCGGTATACCCATGTAGCGTTCTATTTCGGCCGTTGCACCTTCTGTGCTGATGGCTTCGTTATCTGTCATATATTTTATCGCTTGCTCTCTGGTCATATTTTTAGTGTGAATCGCCACATCAACAACTAAACGAATGGCTCTATGCATTTCATCGCCCAAAGCACCCATATGCTGATAAGGATCCTGATATAAGCCAAGTTCTTTACCCAAAGACTCACAATATAAAGCCCAACCTTCTACATAAGCATTATGGCCACCAAAGCGGCGAAAATTGGGTAGTGATGTATTTTCCTGTGTTAATGAAATTTGATAATGATGACCAGGAATAGCCTCATGCAAGAAAAGAGACTCCATTCCCGATGTGGTATTGAAAGTTTTTGCATCCAGAATTGGCACATAGAATATTCCGGGACGTTTGCCATCTGCCGAACCCTGATTGTATTCTGCACTCGCCGACGCCGCTCTGAATGCTTCTGTTTGACGGATTTCGAAAGGCGTTTTAGGCTCTTTCTCAAACATCTTTTTCAAATTGGGCTTCATACGCTGGTGGATATTTTCAAAGGCAGCCAGGATTTCCTGCGGATTTTTATATGGCATAAATTTCTTATCCGTTTTCATATATTCGAAAAAAGCTTTCAAATCCCCTTTAAATCCAACCAGATTTTTAATGCTATCCATTTGGCCCTTAATTCTGGCTACTTCTTTTAAACCTGTTTGATAAACTTCTTCAGGGGTTTTATTCGTGGTGGTTTGCTGCCTAACCAAATATGCATACCACTCAGCACCACCCGGTAAAGCCGAATAACCCGATGTGGCTCTTGCTTTTGGTAAATAGTCGTTTTTAAGGTAATCGGCTAGTTTCTTATAGGTAGGTACAATTACGTTGGTTATCGCTTTGCGGTAATCTTCAGTAATTTTTTGTTTTTCAGCTGCAGAAAACGAGGAGGGAATTAACTTAACCGGACCATAAAACAAACTTTGTTCAGGCGTGGCTACAACCATACTTTGCATTTGAGGAATCATTTTCACTACCAACGCCTTTGGCAGAACAAAACCTGCATTGGCTCCTTTTTTGAAATTCCCAATAGCAGTATCTGCCCACACAGAAAATGCATTTACACGTTTAAGCCAATCTTCGTAGTTTTTAACCGTTTTAAAAGGTTGTGCACCTGTTCCCGAACCTAACTGGCCAAAAGTTAAGGGCAAAGCAAACATTTGGTTGAAAGGAAAATATTCTGAATGGTATTTAAAACCTTCGATGTTCATTTCAAGCTGATCTTTCATGTAATCGAAAGAGAGTTTGTCGTTGTTATCCAGGCTTTCTCTATCATAATTTTTTAAACTATCGAGGTAGCGTTCATTAAAGCTTTTATTCGCCGCAATATAGGCCTGCGACCCATCATTCGGTAATAAATCATTATAGCGTTCATCGCCAATGTATGTCGCTGCGATTGGACTTAATTTTAATCCATCCTGATAATAGGTTTCACACATCGAGGCAAATTTTTTGTTTGCTTCCGTTTTGTCGGTTTTATTACTTTGCTTACAAGCCATCAGAGCTGAAGTACATGCTATAAAGAGAAATATCTTTTTCATTGAGTTTGATTTAGGGTTCTAATCAAAAATAGTAAAAATCAGATTGTTTTTGGTATTTCCTGCAGATCAGGAAGATTCCTCCAGATTTTTGTGTTAAAATTATTCCTGCTTATAAAGTGCATATAACACCTGCCTAATTAGCGTAAATCAGCGGGAGATTCATTATTGCAAATTTATACAGTTATAAAAAAAAATAGCAACGCTATTAAACCAAAAAAAGCCACTCCTGAAAAGGAATGGCTTTGAGTATATTTTATCCTTCAATCCGGCGCAGTGTAAGCCAGTTCAGGATGACAATTATTAAGCTAATAACCTGATTGGTTCTTCCAGTAAACCTTTTAAAGTTTGTAAGAATTGCGCTCCGGTTGCACCATCAACCACACGGTGATCGCAACCTAAAGTCAATTTCATTATGTTTCCAGGAACAACAGCCCCATTTTTAACCACAGGAACCTGTTGAATTGCACCAACTGATAAAATTGCACCATCAGGAGAATTGATAATTGATGTAAATTCATCAATACCAAACATACCTAAGTTAGAAACCGTGAAAGTACTTCCTTCCCAATCTGCAGGCTGTAATTTTTTAGCTTTTGCTTTTCCACCAAAATCTTTTACTTCCGCAGAAATGTGCGATAATGATTTACCATCAGCAAAACGAACTACAGGTACTAATAAACCATCTTCAACAGCCATAGCAACGCCGATGTTTGTATGTTCATTGAAACGGATTTTATCGCCACCCCACGATGAATTAACCGCAGGATGTTTTTTAAGTGCAACAGCAACCGCTTTAATTACGATATCGTTGAAAGAAACTTTAACCGGAGCAACTGCATTAATTGCCGTACGGGCAGCCATTGCGTTATCCATATCAATACTTATAGTTAAGTAGAAGTGTGGAGCAGTAAATAAACTTTCGGCTAAACGTTTTGCAATTACTTTACGCATTTGCGAAACTGGCTGCTCAGTAAATTTAACTTCGCCAACAAATGTTGGAATAACTGGTGCCGCAGCCTGAGGTTTTTCTGCTGGTGCGCTTTCCGCTTTTGCCTTACCGCTTTCTGCTTGTGCAGCAGCTGGCTTAAAGTTTTCGATATCTTTTTTAATGATACGCCCACCTTCTGCGCTACCGGCAACCTGCGATAAATCGATTCCTTTATCTTTAGCAATTTTCTTAGCCAAAGGCGACGCTTTCACCCTGCTGTCAGAAGAACTTTCCTGAACCGGCGCAGATGAACCTGCATCAGCAGTTGCAGCTTGTTTTTCTTCTTTCGGAGTTTCTGTTTTTTCTTCGCTTTCTGCTTTAGGCTTTGAGCTTTGAGCTCCTCCAGCTAAAATCCCGCTAACATCTGTTCCTTCCGGACCAACGATAGCGATAATTCCATTTACTTTAGCTGCCTGACCTTTCTCAACACCAATGTGTAACAAAGTACCGGTTGCATAACCCATAACTTCCATAGTGGCCTTATCGGTTTCTACATCAGCTAAAACATCATCATCTTTAACTTTATCACCAACTTTTTTATGCCATTCAGCTATAACACCTTCAGTCATGGTATCGCTTAACAAAGGCATGCGGATAACCGTAACACCTTTTGCTGCTAATTCTTCTTCGCTTAAACCACCACCCTGAGCAAGGGCTTCTTCGTTTTCCGTTTTTGGCTTTTCACTTTCAGCTTTAGGCGCCGTATCTTCAGACTCCGGACTTCCCGACGCCTGACTTCCTGATTCAGCTTCTAATGCCGCTTTATAATCTTCACCTTCTTTTCCGATAACGGCCATTACTGCATCAACCGGAACAGCAGTACCCTCTTCTACACCTATGTATAAAAGCGTTCCGTCCCAATAAGATTCCATATCCATTGTTGCTTTGTCAGTTTCTACTTCTGCCAAAACATCGCCGCTTTTCACTTTATCGCCCACTTTTTTGTGCCACTTCGCCAAAACCCCTTCGGTCATGGTGTCGCTCATTTTGGGCATTTTAATTACATCAGCCATTATATCTAATTAATTGAAATCTTTTTAAAATTAGTCCATTACGTAAGGGTAGTTCTCCGTCATGTATACATCTTTGTATAACTCAGATGCATCTGGCCAAGGAGATTCTTCTGCAAATTTCACAGCCTGATCTACAATACCTTTTACTTTAGCTTCTATTTCTTCAATCCAGGCCTGATCTGCATACTTTTCTTTAAGAATAGTTTCTCTTGCATGTTCAACCGGATCCTTTGCTTTATAATCTTCTAATTCTTCTTTAGTACGATATTTTGCAGGGTCAGACATGGAGTGACCACGGTAACGGTAAGTTCTCATTTCTAAGAAAGTAGGTCCTTCACCTTTACGGGCACGCTGAATAGCCTCATCCATTGCATTATGTACAGCAACCGGGTCCATACCATCAACCGGCGCGCATGGCATATCAAAACCTAAACCAATTTTATAAATATCGGTCATGTTTGTAGTACGTTGTACCGAAGTACCCATTGCATAACCATTGTTTTCGCAAACAAAAATTACCGGCAATTTCCACAGCATAGCCATGTTAAAAGTTTCGTTTAATGCACCCTGGCGCACAGCACCATCGCCCATATAACAAATGTTAACATTATCTGTTCCTTTATATTTTTCTGCAAAAGCAACACCTGCACCCAGTGGAATCTGACCTCCTACAATGGCATGGCCACCATAAAAATTATGTTCTTTGCTGAACATGTGCATTGAACCACCTTTACCTTTAGAGCAACCTGTAGCTTTACCATACATTTCTGCCATAATGCTATCGGCACTAACACCTAAAGCTAACGCATGAGCGTGATCACGGTAAGTAGTAATCATCGAATCGCCTTTTTGCATGGCAGATATTGCGCCTGCAACTACAGCCTCTTGTCCAATGTATAAATGACAAAAGCCACGAATTTTTTGTTGTCCGTATAACTGGCCTGTTTTCTCTTCGAATTTGCGCATAAGCAACATCGATTCGAACCACTTTAACCAGGTATCTTTATTTATTTCTACTGCACTCATTTAGGATATTTGTTTTTTTGCGACAGCAAATCTAATTTTTTTATTGTAATTTTTGGCACTTTCTAATGTAAAAACATCATGTTATTCACCTTAATTGTTGTTTTAACAGTTGTTTTACAATTATATGCGGAATTTAGAGATTAGTTCTGATTTTATGGTTTTAAAACTTTGCAATTTTATATCCTTTAGTTGTTTATTCGACGAGAAATTAAATTCTGTAAAAACGTATTTCACCCTAATTTTCAAATCCGTTTACAGAAAAAAATTCATTTATAATTAAAAAGACTATTTTCATATGTTGAGCCAAAAAACTTTAGCTTAAAAGCAGAAAATGTTAATAACTTTTGATTTTTACCGTCAAACATTTGGATAACATTTGTATTATTGATATTTTTGACAACCAACAATAAGCCCATGTGGTGTACGTTAATGTGTAAGTAGTTTACCCAAACATAACTGTATAACATGATTAAAAAAATTTTGTTTTCATCTCTAATCGCTATTTGCACGCTCTCAGCCGCATTTTCGCAAACAAAAACAAAAGAATCCGGCAAAGAATTAAACGACCCAGACAATCTTGCATCGCAGTATTTTTCTCAGGTTATGGGTGTTGCAGTTGATGCGACTTCGAATTTAAAACTATATAAATTTGTATATGAATGGATCGGAACCCCTTACAGTTTCGGTGGAAATACAAAAAAGGGTATTGATTGCTCCGCTTTTACAAAAGCGATTTACGACAAAGTTTTCAACACAACAATAAGAAGAAATTCGAGAGATATCTTCAGCATGGTAGACCCATTGTCTAAAGAAGATTTAAAAGAAGGCGATTTAGTTTTCTTTAAAATAAAAAGCAGAAGTATTTCACACATTGGCATATACCTTGGCGATAACAGATTCGCACATGCATCAAGTTCCCGTGGCGTTGTGATTAGTAATTTGAATGAACCTTACTACAGCCGCTATTTTTATAAAGGCGGAAGAATTCTTGAATCCTTTAAAAAGGATTTTACGGTAGAATAAAATATAATTTACGATCGTAGATTTGCGATTTCAGATTGAACATATATAATCCTCCATAAGCAATTTTGGAGGATTTTTTTATTATAAAATCAGTTAATGAAGTTAACCAATAGCATAATTTTATCATTCCTCGTCGTCATCATATTTATAAGCTGTACCAGTAATAGTGCGCAGGTTATTATCGTTGAGCCAAAAGCTGCTGATACTGTCATCAGAAAAATTAAGGATACGATTTCCATAACCGCAGTTGGTGATATTATGCTTGGTTCGGCTTTTCCATCCACAGCAAATCTTCCGCCAGATGATGCCATAAATAGCTTTCAGGCCGTTGATAGCCTGTTAAAAGGTGATATTGTGTTCGGAAACCTGGAAGGCTGTTTTTTAAATTCAGGCAATTCAACCAAATGCAACGGCATAAACCCAAATAATTGCTATGCTTTCCGTATGCCTGAACGTTATGCTGGTATTTACAAGAAAGCAGGCTTTAATGTTTTGAGTATCGCAAATAATCACGTTGGTGATTTTGACTCAAAAGGCAGAAAAAATACCGCCAGAATTTTAGATTCTTTGAAAATTCATTATGCAGGGCAAGTAAATAAACCTTATGAAATATTCGAGAGAGATAGCATTAGATATGCCTTTTGTGCCTTTGCACCGAATGAAAATACGGTTTCTATTAATAAAATAGACAGCGCAAAAGCATTGGTAGCCCGCTTAAAAAAACAGGTGGATATTGTTATTGTTTCGTTTCACGGAGGCGGTGAAGGCGCAAGATTTGAACATGTAACCCGAAAAAATGAACTCTTTTACAATGAAAACAGGGGCAATGTATATGCTTTTGCCCATGCGGTGATAGATGCCGGAGCTGATGCTGTTTTAGGCCATGGGCCACATGTAAGCCGTGCTGTTGAGGTTTATAAAAATAAATTTATTGCCTACAGCATGGGTAATTTTTGTACCTACGGCATGTTCAGCTTAAAAGGCAATAATGGCTTTGCGCCCCTGATTCAGCTTAAAATAAATGGTAAGGGCGATTTCCTTTATGCTGATGTTGTTTCTGTTAAGCAGGATAAAATAAGCAGACTAACTATTGATAAAAATGGTACTGCTTTCAAAAGAATTAAGGATTTAACGGATGAAGATTTTAAAGGCCACAAGCTGCTGTTTGAAAATAACAGGATTTCTGTAGTAAAAGAATAGGTTGCAAGTTGTCTCATATTGAGGGGATCAATTTATTTCATAAAATCAATATAAATGACATTTACTATTTGCATTCCCCTCTTTTAGAGGGGTGCCCGCAGGGCGGGGTGTTTTATTGTCCTGGCCGGACAGGCTTTTTTGTTTTTCAGAGAAGTTTATATTTTTATTGGTCTTCAAGCTTGCTTCGCAGGTTTGGCAACAAAAGAAACAAAACCGAGCATTTTGCGAGCTCATTAATACAATTAAAAACAATGATAACTAATTAATAATTGCCGGCTGAAAATTATTCATAAGTATTTATCGTTTTAATAGGTATTCATGAGGGCTACGCCGTTTTTGTATTTAAGCTTGTGCTTTGGCTTGGATAGTGCATCCCAAAAATTTGTTAGGCCGATTTAAAGCAGAACGGAGAAACAGTGCTAAGGCCTTATAAATTGCAAACATGCATTATTTATAAAATATTGATTTAAAGAAAGTTAATAAATAACGTCAATGGTAGCGGAGTGGAACGAAGCCGAGAAATCTGTTTAAATAGATCTCTCCATTTCGCTGCGCTTCATCCGATAGCTATCGGATCGAGATGACGACTTTTTTGAATCTTTTAATGATAGAACGTCGAAACTCATTTAATTAATTACTACTTAACTAAGCGGTTAAAATCGCTAATTTTAAACATGAAAAAAGGATTAATTCTTCACTACATCGTTGGCCTGGCCGCAGCAATTCTGGTTTTAGCCGCAGCTTTTTACATTAATAAAAATCCAAAAAACTTATTATCTGCAGGTATTATTATTTTGGCAGGTTCATTGGTTGCTTATAGCCAGTTTCTAATAATTAAGGGCAAGAAGAAATAATTATGCTAATTGTACTTCTATTACAGAGAACTACCGATTTTAAAGATGGTGCTTACCTTGGTTTCGCGATTGGTGCAGCAGTTTTGCTATATCTTTTTCGGGAAAATATTTGAAGAGGAGATAATAGCCTACACCTCATCCTTAGTATTTTTTACCAAACCAATTCCCGAAACGAAGAATATTAATCCGATTATACCATAAACTAATAATCCTCTGGTTTGCTGGCTGTGTTGTACAAATCCATAACCTGCATAAATTAATCCAATTATTCCTAAAATAGTCAGGACTGTGCCAAAAGTGCGTTTTACATTCATAGTTTTAAAATTATCAGAGTAAAGACAATAATTATCGGTTTTTGTTTTAAAGTTTAAGGTTTTGAAAATGAAAACCGCAGATTCGCAGATTTTTAATCTGTAAACCTGCGGCTTAAAAATAGATCTTAGTATGCCTTTTTGGTAAAATTATTTGGTAATCCGGCTACCAAACACCTAACCTGTTTGCAGGTGCAACGTACATTTTGGCTGTTGCCGGAATGTTAAAAGCTCTATAAAATGCTTCCATATTGTAAACCGGTCCATTTACGCGGAACATTTCCGGACTATGCGGGTCAGTTTTTAAGCGAACACGCATACTCTCGTCCCTGTTTTTCATTCTCCAAACCTGTGCAAAACCTAAAAAGAAACGCTGGTCTGGTGTAAAGCCATCGATTTTATCGTTGCTTTTACCTTGTTTGGTTAGCTTAAAAGCATCATAGGCAATATTTAACCCGCCAATATCTGCCAGGTTTTCACCTAAAGTTAATGCACCATTTACATGCTGATTATCCAGCAAAGAGAAATTGTTGTAAAATGCCACAACTTTATCCGCTTTAGCCTTAAACTTGGCGGCGTCATCTTTTGTCCACCATTCTTTTAAATTACCTGCCGCATCATATTGGCGGCCCTGGTCATCAAAGCCGTGCGTCATTTCATGACCAATAACAGCACCGATTGCACCGTAATTTATTGCATCATCGGCATTAAATGCAAAAAACGGAAACTGCAAAATTCCGGCTGGAAATACGATTTCATTAAATGAAGGGTTATAATAAGCATTTACAGTTGGCGGCGTCATACCCCATTCTGTTTTGTCAACGGGTTTACCCAGCTTATCCATCATTTCTTTATAATCATGCTTTTTAGCCGATTGAAGATTTGCGTAATAGGTATTTTTTGAAATCTCTACATCATCATATTTTTTCCATTTATCGGGATAACCTATTTTTTTTACAAAAGCATTTAACTTCTCCAGCGCTTTTTTCTTGGTCTCCGTAGTCATCCAATCAACTTTTTTTATCCTGTCTTCATAAACTTTTTGAAGGTTATTTACCAACTCAAGCATCCGTTTTTTTGCTTCAGGCTTGAAATATTGTTCGGCATAAAGCTGTCCTAAAAGTTCGCCAAGATTTCTATCGGTATTGCTTACCATTGTTTTCCATCGTTCTGTTTGCGATGGCTGTCCGTACAATGTTTTGCCAAAGAAATCGAATTTGGCTGTCCTAAAATCCTTTGTAAGTGCATTTGCTGCAGCATTTAGGGCATCGAATTTTAATTTTTCCTTCCAGATATTAATTGGCTGACTTTTGATCAAGCCAGATAACGCCTTATAATATTTCGGCTGGCGAACAATAACACTATCGGTGTTTGCACCTAATTTGCTCAAAACAGATTTAAAATCAATGTTTGGCATTTGCTTCTGAAAGTCGGCAACAGCGAATTTGTTATAGTTTTTTTGCGGGTCGCGAAGTTCTACCGGAGTTGAATGAGCAGTTGCAATTGCCGTTTCCAATTTCAAAATATCATCAGCATATTTAGCCGCATTTACTGAATCGCCGGATAAACTGAATATCTTCGTGATATACTTTACATACTCCGTTCTGATTTTTTTTGCCTTATCATCCTGATCCAGGTAATAGCTGCGTTCAGGCAGGTTTATTCCCGATTGTGAAAAAACTAAAGCATTTTTAGAGCTGATTTTGTCATCAGGTTCGATACCGAAACCCAGCAAATCGCCTTCGCCATTTTTAAATCCATCTGCAACGAAACTGATCAAATCCTTATCATTCTTTATGGCGTCAATTTTCGATAACAGTGGTTTTATCGGCGCTGTTCCAAGTTTCTCTATGGTTAATGAATCCATGCCGCTTGCATAAAAATCGCCAACTTTTTGTTCGGCAGTACCTTCGGGCGAACTACTTTTTGCAGCGTGTTCCAATATGCTCTTTAAATTTTTAAGGTTATCATTATAAAGTGTATAAAATGAACCCCAGCCAGTTTCTGTTTTCGGAATCTGAGCATTTTTCATCCATTTTCCATTTGCATAAAGAAAAAAGTTATCACCGGGTTTTACGGTAGTATCCATTCCGGCCGTGTCGAAAAATACAGTTCTCTGATCGGCTTCTGTTGCCTGATGGCTTTTATCGTTCCGACAAGCTGCGAAGAGTAATAAAGCTGCAGCAGGCAGAAATAAATTGTTTTTCATTTTTATGTATTTAAGTTCGTAAAGAATAAAGCTACAAAAACCATGATGTAGTTTGTATGAATTTTTTTATAACTTCATAAAAAATCTAATATGATGCAATACATAGTCTACATTCTAATTTTCTTCGGAATTATTATCCTGTTAAGCTCTTTCGTTACGGTAAAACAGGGCACCATTGCTGTAATTACCGTTTTTGGTAAATACCAAAGGCAGCTGAGGCCGGGATTGAATTTCAAAATCCCACTAATTGAACAGATTTACTCCCGTATTTCAATCCAAAATCGTTCTGTTGAATTATCTTTCCAGGCGGTAACACAAGATCAGGCAAATGTTTATTTTAAGGCAATGCTCTTATATTCCGTTGTTAATCAGGATGAAGAAACCATTAAAAATGTAGCCTTCAAATTTGTTGATGCAACGAACCTTATGCAGGCTTTAATCAGAACAATCGAAGGCTCCATTCGTGCATATGTTGCTACACAGAAACAGGCAAACGTTTTGGCACAAAGAAATGAAATTGTGCTTCATGTAAAGGAACAAATAGATCAGGTTTTAGATGGCTGGGGTTACCACTTACAGGATTTACAACTGAACGACATTACCTTTGATGAGGAAATTATGCGTTCGATGAGCAGAGTTGTAGCGTCTAATAACTTAAAGGCTGCAGCAGAAAACGAAGGTCAGGCTTTGCTGATTACCAAAACTAAAGGCGCGGAAGCGGATGGTAATGCCATTAAAATTGCGGCTATGGCCGAACGTGAAGCCGCTCAGTTACGTGGACAAGGTATTGCATTGTTTAGGGAAGAAGTTGCAAAAGGTATGACCAATGCTGCTCATGAAATGCAGCAAGCCAATTTAGATACTTCGGTAATTCTGTTCACCATGTGGACTGAAGCAATTAAACAATTTGCTGAATATGGCGAAGGCAATATTATCTTTCTTGATGGCAGTACAGAAGGCATGAACAAAACAATGAAAGAAATGATGGCCATGCAATTGAACCGGCAGAACCAACCTGGTCAGCAGGCTAAATAAAACTTAAGAAGTCTCTTTAAGATATGATGGTTATAAAAAAACCCGCTAAAGTTTAAACTTTAGCGGGTTTTTCATTGAATTATCGTAATTAATTATTCTTCGGCATTAAACCAAGATTCATCACATAGTTGCCAGATTGTTGCATAAAATCGCCCATTACGTGTAATGATTCGTCTTCAATAAAATCAAATGAATCCTGTTTGGTATTTTTTTCCCCTTTTTTAATTGGAGGTAAGCCTCTTGCAGTTCTTAACTCATTTGCTCTGGCTAAAGTTTTAGCTTCCTGGGCATCGCGCTCTGCTTTTAATTTTTCTTCGTTTAAAGTAACTGAAGTTTCCGCATCGCGTTTTTTAAGTTCTGCGATATCTTGTTTCAAATATTTAAAATCTAAAGAGTTCGCGATACGTTGCTCGCTGTTTTTAATTAAATTAGGTTTAACTGCTGTTAAGTTTGCTACAGCTTTAAAGTTTGAACTCGGAATAACATCCCAAGGCAAAGCTGATGGTTCCGTATCCTCACCAATTTTATCCATTGGATATAATGACGGGAAAACAACGTCAGGTGTAACACCTTTATGCTGCGTACTGCTCCCGGCTACACGGTAGAATTTAGCCATTGTAAGGTTAATTTGACCTAGGTTGATATCGGCAGCTGTTGCTGATGATGGTGCGGTTCCTGTCGTTTTATTTTTAGTGATTAAACCTGCAACTCTTTGAAGCATGCTTGGATTAACCAGTTTGTTCAAATCGATAGAAGATTGTACGGTTCCTTTACCATAGGTTTGGCTACCCATAATGATTCCCCGACCATAATCCTGAATCGCACCGGCAAAAATTTCAGAAGCCGAAGCGCTCAAACGGTCTACCATTACACCGAAAGGACCATCCCAGGCTACACCAGTTGCTTCATCTTCATCAACCTCTATTTTGCCACGTAAATCTTTAACCTGAACAACCGGACCCCTGTCAATAAATAAGCCCGTTAATGAAATGGCCTCAACCAATGAGCCGCCACCATTGCCGCGTAAGTCCATTACGATTGCATCAACTTTATCGAAAGTTTTTAGTGAATCGATAAGTTTTCTAACATCACGGGTTGTGCTTTTATAGTTTTTATCGCCGGCATTTGCAGCTTTAAAATCGGCATAGAAAGCTGGTAGGGTAATGATACCCATTTTATATTCTTTACCATTTTGAGTGATGGTTTTTACTTTTTTCTTAGCTGACGTTTCCTCAAGAACTACTTTATCACGCACCAAAGAAATGATAACCGGTTTCGATGACATTTCTTTTCCGACAGGAATTACTTTCAAGCGAACTTTAGTGCCCTTAGCGCCTTTGATTTTCGATACCGTAGCGTCTAACCTCCAGCCAACTACATCAACAAATTCGCCATCACCTTGCGCAACTGCGATAATTCTATCTCCGGGACTTAATTGTTTGTCTTTAAATGCTGGTCCGCCGGCAATGATTTCTGAGATTTTAACGACCTCATTTTCCAATTGTAAACGTGCACCAATACCTTCAAATGAGCGAGACATATCTTCATTAAAAGCTACGGCATTCACCGGGTTAAAGTAATTTGTATGCGGGTCTATAGATTCTGTAAAAGCATCCATTAAAATCTGAAACACATCCTGGTTATTGGTTTTAGAAGTCTGCGACTGTAAATTCTGGTAACGCTTGGTTAGCGTTTCTACATTTTTAACCTGTGTGGTTCCGGCTAAATTTAAATTAATTAACTCGTATTTAATGCGTTTTTTCCAGGTGTCGTTTAAGGCTGTGACAGATGTGGCCCAAGGCATTTTTTCTCTATCATAAACATAGGTGTCGTTCTGATTGAAATCGTATTTGTTTTTAATCTGCGCTAAAGAATAGCTAAAATATTCGTTCAGGCGTTTAGCATAAACATTGTATATATAGAATGGCCCGCTTAAATCTCCATTTTTGAAATCATCATCAAGGGTGTATCTGTATTTTTCAAATTCCTTTATATCCGATGCCAGAAAATAATTCTTTCCCTGATCCAGCGATTTGATATACTTATCTAAAATGAGCGAAGATATGGAATCATTGATTTCGAGCTTTTTATAATTATAGCTTTCAATCAGGTTCACCACTTCTTTGATAACCAGTTGTTGTTGTTCATCGGGCTTCACATTAGTTATACCTTCTACAACTGGCTGGGTTTTCGGGGCCGCGTGGCAAGCTAGCACTGCGGCGGTAAAAAGCACAAAAAATATTCTCTTCAACATCTCTTTAAATAATTTAAAATCCATTTCTATATTCTATATAGCCAATATGATACCATTTTAGCAAATAAACAAACAAGAGACAGCATTATTACCGTCTCTTGTTAATTCTATCAAATCTAACTAAAAGATTTTTATCTGGCAATTGTGTTAAAATAACGCGTTAAGGCACTTTTTGTTTTAAAATCAGCACATTAGAGCAATATAATTTTAACAAAAATTAACAGATTAATTCAAATTTCTGTCTTGGGCCGACAATTGATTTTAGGGTGTAGAATGACAATATTGCTAATTCTCAATCAATTTTACTTATAAAAGTAAATGATTTTTAGAAAGGATTTAACCTGAATGCTTTTTTTACCGAGGAGATTATTTCTTCGAAGTTGTTTTTCCCGCAATTATTTCGCGAGACTCTTTTATCTGCGCTTTATATTGGTTGCTCTTTATGGATTTAGCCAAAAGCTCTGCACGGTTTAAATCTTTCGAAGCCAAGACAAAATCTTTCTTTTTGATTTTTACCTGTGCTACACCCAATACCGATTCAATGTAAGAATTATTGCTGCCTGTCTGCTTAGCCAGAATACCTTGTTGTGTGTAGAACCACATCGATTGCGTGTATTTATTTTCGGCAAGGTAAACTTTACCTAAAATATTGTAAGTGTTCATCTGCCCAATGCGACTACCCATTTTTGAGTAATTTTTCAGCACAACATTTAAAAGGATTTGTTCTGCATCAGTGAAACGGCCCAACAGGTAATGCATATTGCTCATCTTTAGCAGCGCCTGGCAATATAATCCGAAATTTTTTACCGCATTAAATTCAAAGGCCGCCTTACCAAATAAGGTAAGCGCTTCATTAAAATCGCCTTTTTTCTCTAAATCCTCTGCGTCTTCAAAATAATTGGTTCCTTCTGCGAGGTCGTACCTGGAAACCGCAATATTTATTGCGCTCCCGCCAAAGCCAGGATCCTGATCAGATTTATCAATATTTTGTGCGTAAAGTTGTAAAGAGGCAAAAAGGCTTAAAAAAGCCAACACCATTTTAGTCATGCAACAAAAATAATACTTTAAATCAATTTTCAGCTAAATACCTGTAAATTAACATCGAAAGATGCCCAAACCATATATGGATGTGAATCGCAGTGGTAAATTTCGCCATTGGCAGAAATGCCGACGACACCGGCAAAGCCATCAAATGCTTTAAGTTCGGAAAAAGATTTATCACAGGCCTCCTTTAAAGAAAATCCATCGGTAACTCGGGTTACAATTTTTGCGGCCAATGCACCACTCACAATATCTTCTCCAACACCGGTACAAGAGATGCCGGCAAATTGATTTGCGTAGTTGCCTGCAACAGTTGCTGAATCGCTAACCCTGCAGGGAATTTCGAAACCTTTACCACCGGTTGAAGTTGCGGCAGCTAAGTTCCCCGCTGCATCTAAAGCAACACAGCCAACGGTGCCTTTATTGTTCTGCTGATTTAATTTTGCTTCGTATTCAGATTGGCGCTGTGCAGTTATCGGATTAAAATATTCAAAACCATTATCTCTGGCGAATTTCAGGGCACCATCTCCACTTAAAACCCTATCATCATAAGCTAAAAGATTTTGAGCAATTTCAATTGGATTTTTAACATCCTCAACATTAATTACACCACTGAATTTTTCGGTTTTACCATCCATCAGCGCCGCACTTAATCTCACTTTTCCATCACTTTGAATCTGAGAACCGATACCTGCATTGAATAAATCATTATCTTCCAACAAAGCAACGGTGTAAACTACCGTTTCTAAAGCCGTATGGTTTTTTAAATATTGGTGTCCTAGGGTAACGATATTTGCCAGCGCATCTTGCTTGGCTTTCTTTGTTTCCTGGTTGGTAGATGATTCGCTGAAAAAACCACCGTGTATAATTAATTTCATTTTTTAGTATCGAGATTTTAGTGTCAAGTAGTTAGTATCAAGAAATGGAACGCCTCAAACTGATAACTTTTAACTGGACACTGCATTATCCTATCGGAACAACTTTTGGGTGATGAATAACTAAACTATGATCCGTTAAATTATAAACATCGCCATCGCACATTACATGCACAACCATGTTTTTTATTGAAACCGGCTGACCCATTTCCACGTCGGTAAGGTTTGTATCCGCCATCTGGCGGCCATCAACTAAAATTACCATACCAGAACCGATTGCCTCCATTATATGCCCGTCGGAAATGAAAAGTCCGGTATCTTCACCCAAACCAATGCCTAAAATACCCGGGTTACTGGCGGCGGCATATAATAAACGACCGATTCTTCCTCGTTGTACAAAGTGGGTATCAACGATTACATCGTCAATAAAACCTAAGCCACCGGTAATTTTTACTTCACCTTTTAGTAAAGCATCTTTACTGCTTCCCTGGTAGATCATGTTTTTAGAACTTGCGGCCGCACCGGCTGATGTCCCTGCTATAACTACCGGTTCATTTTTATATTTTTCTAAAAGAATCTGATGGATTTTAGTTCCTCCGAATATAGACGATAAACGCAACTGGTCACCTCCGGTAAAAATAATTACTTCAGCAGCTTTTATACGTTCATAATTTTCTTCGGCATTTGCCTCTTCACGGTTGGTTACATTCAAAACCCCAACATTATGAACATCCAGCTGTGCATAAGCCTTAATATATTCTTCGCCAACTTTTTCAGGCATTAGTGAAGCAGTGGTAATGATTTCAAAGCGTGATTCGGTATTTTTAATAGACTCAGTGGTAATTCTTTTTAAAATTCCGCGTTCAAAAAAATTCATATTATCCGGTAGTCCAAATTGCGTTTCTGCAAAACTGCCAGTGTTTATTGCGCCACCTATGATGATGAGTTTACCTTTCGGAACCATTCTTCGTGTATTATTATTGTATCAAAAAACCCAAATATATCAGGATAAGATAAAAAACACGACTTTTTTTGTCAATAATCTTAACTTTATTAACAAAAGTTGAAATATTTATATCAAAAGTTTAATTGCTGTACCCTGAAAACAAAACAATTCTCGCTTAAAATTGATTTAGGTAAATGCAGTATCTATTTTCAAAATAAATGTATAATTTACAATCATCAATTATTTCTGAAAATTGAATTATAGGTTATCCCAAACCCCTGATAAATAAAAAGGACAAAATATTACATGAAGATATCAAACATACAAGTGCTACGAGGGCCAAATATCTGGTCGATAAACCGCAAAAAATTAATCCAAATGCGCCTCGATTTAGAGGAATTGGAACAAAGGCCAACAAATACAATTGAAGGATTTAGTGAACGGATAGAAAAACTTTTGCCAAGCATGTTCAGCCATCGTTGCTCTAAAGGTGTAGAAGGCGGCTTTTTTACCAGGGTAAAAGAAGGTACCTGGATGGGGCATGTTATTGAGCATATTGCACTGGAAATTCAAACCATTGCAGGTATGGAAACCGGTTTTGGCAGAACACGCCAAACTAAAACCGAAGGCATATATAATGTGGTTTTCAGTTACCTGGAGGAAAAAGTTGGCGTTTATGCCGCAGAAGCTTCGGTAAAAATTGCACAGGCTTTAATTGATAATGTTGAATATGACCTGGATCACGATATCCGCCGGATGAAGGAAATTCGCGAACTGGAAGCCTTAGGTCCGAGCACCGGCTCCATTGTTCAGGAAGCGGTTAGCAGAAGTATTCCATGGATCAGGTTAAATAAAAGTTCCCTGGTGCAATTGGGTTATGGTAAAAACCAGGTTCGTTTCAGGGCAACCATGACCGAAAAAACCAGCAGCATTGCCGTAGATATCGCAAGTAATAAGGAAGAAACAAAGCGTTTATTAACTGAAGCTGCCATTCCTGTCGCATCTGGCGTGACCATTTCAAATCCTGATGATGTGGAAGCATCTGTTAAAAAGGTAGGTTTCCCATTGGTTTTTAAACCTTTAGATGGTAATCACGGTAAGGGTGCGACCATTAATGTGAAAACGCTGGAGGCTGCGAAAGCAGCTTTCGACTATGCTAAAACCTATTCCCGCAGGGTTATTATAGAAAAATTTATTACCGGATATGATTTTCGTGTACTGGTTATTGATCATAAAGTTGTTGCAGCTGCACAACGTGATCCGGCGCATGTAAAGGGCAACGGTATCCATACCATACAGGAATTAATTGACAAGGAAAACGAAGATCCGCGCCGCGGTTATGGACATGAAAATGTGCTGACAGAAATTGCGGTTGATAGGGATACACTGGATTTACTTGCCAAAAAGGAATACACTTTAGAAACCATTCCGGAGAAAGGTGAGGTTGTTTACCTGAAATCTACGGCCAATTTAAGTACCGGCGGAACATCTATTGATGTAACCGATATCGTTCATCCGCAAAATATTTTCATTTGCGAAAGGATTTCCAGGGTAATAGGATTGGATATTTGCGGTATTGATATTATGGCGCAAAACCTAACACAACCCCTAACTGAAAATGGTGGTGTTGTTTTAGAAGTAAATGCTGCACCAGGATTCAGAATGCACCTGGCACCTAGCGAAGGCTTACCCAGAAACGTAGCTGCATCGGTAATTGACATGCTTTATCCGCCGGGAAAATTATCGCAGATTCCGATTATTGCGGTAACAGGTACCAATGGAAAAACAACCACAACCCGGTTAATTGCACATATTATTCGTAGCAATGGTAAACGAGTTGGTTATACCACATCTGATGGCGTTTATGTACACAACACCATGTTGATGAAAGGTGACACCACAGGCCCGGTTAGTGCAGAATTTATATTGAAAGACCCGACAGTCGAATTTGCTGTTTTAGAAACTGCCCGCGGCGGTATTTTAAGAGCGGGTTTAGGCTTTAATCAATGTGATATCGGCGTGGTAACAAATATTCAGGAAGATCACTTGGGTATTTCTGATATTCATAACCTGGATGATTTAACCAGGGTAAAAGCAGTAGTTGTTGGCGCTGTTCGACGTAAAGGCTGGGCCGTTTTAAATGCCGACAATGGTTACTGTGTTAAAATTGCCAGGGATGCCCGTTGTAATGTAGCGTACTTTAGTATGGATGAAAATAATCCGGTTATTAAAGAACATTGCCGGAAAGGTGGTATTGCAGCGATTTATGAAAATGGTTACATTACCATAAAAACCGGTGACTGGAAATTAAGGGTTGATAAGGCTACGCACATTCCTTTAACCTTTGGTGGTTCGGTAAACTTTATGATTCAAAACGTGCTTGCAGCAACACTTGCAGCCTACTTATGGGGTTATAAAACCGATGATATTCGTTTATCGCTTGAAACTTTTATCCCATCGGCCGCACATACGCCTGGTAGAATGAATGTTTTCAGGTTCAAGGATTTTAAAGTACTGGTTGATTTTGCACACAATCCGGATGGCTTTAATGGCGTTAAGGCTTACCTGCAAAGTGTAGAATCAACAGAACATGTGGGCATAATTTCAGGAACCGGCGACAGGCGAGACGAAGATATTATCGAAACGGCCCGTATTGCAGCACAAATGTTTGATAAAATTTACATTTGCCAGGAAAAATACCTGCGTGGGCGAACACAGGATGAATTAATTGATTTATTGGTGAAAGGCATTAAAGAAGTTGATCCCAACAAAGAAATTATCATTAATAATAAGAGTACAGAGTGTTTACAAATTGCAATTGACAATGCTAAAAAAGGTTCTTACTTAACGATTTTAAGTAACACAATTGATAATACGATTCAACGGGTTACAGAACATTTGGATAAGGAATTGGAGGCTTAAGGTCGTCATTGCGAGGAGGCTTTTTCAGCCGAGGAAGCAATCTTACAACGATCGCTACTAGCCTTCGCATTAGGATTGCTTCGTTCCTCGCAATGACGAACGACCGTAATAAAAAAACCTCCTCCGATTAATCAATCGAAGGAGGTTTTCCGTTTTATATTTCACTCACTTATGCCTGAGCGTCGCGTAATCTTTTAATTTCATCATGCGACTGTCTTAAAGATGCTTTCTGATCAGAAATTAATGACCTGATGTTTGAAGGTAAATCCTCTTCTTCTAAAGCCAATTTATAAGCATTCTGAGCAGCATCTTCGCCAAACTCACAATTGTTTAAAACAGTTTGACGGTCGTGACCTGTAAATAAAGCTTTAACGTCCATCCATCCTCGGTAAATTTTACCTGATGTTGTTGTACCGGTTTCTATATCTTCTCCTAAAGCAGAAATTTCTGTAGCTAATGCTAATTTATATTTCTGACTTTCTTCAATCATATTTAAGAATAAAGATTTTAAATCTTCATCGCCATCTTTTAATTCTTTGCGTGCTTTTTCATAACCCTCAATACGGTCATTATTAATTTGAACAAGGTCGTTTAAAACTTCTGTTGTTACTGTTGTCGTTTTCATGTTTTTTATAGATTTATGTACTATTTCAACATGATCTAAACAGAAAAGGTTTGTCATTTTTATAAAAATTCTATTCCTATAAGCTATAGCAGTTAATTGTTTATATTCTTATGGATAAGTATTGCAGGTAATCGAATCTCCCGTTTAAATACCGATCAAGCTTAACGTACATTAATGTGAATACACGACGCCGAAGAAATATGTTTTGCCTCCGCCGGCCGCTTACTTATTAGTGCTTAAAAGCCTCAAAAAATATTCTGAGCAAACATTAAATTTCATAAAATGTTATAAAAATCATGAACATTTTAATTCAGAATCCTCCTGATGGCGGTACGGTTTACACAGAAACAAACCTCAGTCAATTATTCCCCGAACCGTTAAATACGATTACGAGTTGTTTTTTCCTGGGTATTGCGGTATACTGGACTTTTAAACTTTGGGGAAATTTTAAACAGCATACTTTTTTAACCATCGCATTAATTTTATTATATGTAGGTGGCATTGGTGGAACAACCTATCATGGTTTAAGGCGCTGGCCTGTTTTTATTATGATGGACTGGATACCGATAATGTTGCTTTGTCTGGCTGCAGGAACTTACTTTCTGGCTAAAATTACGAAATGGTATTTCGCGGCCCTTATTGTCCTGATTTATGCTTTTTTCCAGTTCTTTTTACGAAAACAATTTACTGGCGGTGATTTTCAGATATTTATCAATATCAACTATGCGTTTATGGCTGCTTTAGTTCTATTTCCTGTTTTTGGATACCTGTTTAAAACCGAATGGCGAAATGGAAAATGGGTCGGCTTTGCATTAATAGCTTTTATATTTGCTTTAACCTTTCGTATTACTGATAAATGGGAAATATTAAGTACAGGCACGCATTTCTTATGGCACACATTCGGAGCGGTTGCTTCCTTTTGTATGCTTAAATACATTTACCTCGTTAACGAAAATGTTAAACCACTAACTAATGGCCGGTTTAAGGCAGCTTAGTATGGGCTTTTGAATAGTCGAGTTTTTTCTGTCCGCCAATTGCGTATTCAATTCCACCATACAGATGCTTTAGAAACTGCTCCTCGTTCCAGGTTTCATCCGTATGCCCCATTGAAGTATAAAAAGATCTTCCCCCGTCGAAATTGTGGTACCAGCTGAAAGGATGAAAATTGCCGTTCTTACCACCTTTATACGAAGATTCATCGAGTGTAATAAGCACCTTAATATCGGGATTAATGTCTTTGAAATTATATAATTCATCTCTGTGCATCCAAACAGAATCTGTCATGAATTTGGTTGATGGATGTTTCTTGTCTTTTATGATGAATCGGGCATTTTGTTGTTCTGGGTGACTTAAAAAATAAGCACCGGCAAGTTTTCCATACCATGGCCAACCGTATTCAGTATCTGTTGCTGCATGAATACCTACATAACCACCCCCGGCCTGAATATATCTTTCGAATGCGGCCTGCTGTGCATCACTCAGAACGTCTCCGGTTGTACTTAAAAAAATAACTGCCGAGTAATTCTTAAGATTGGCTTCTGTAAATAATGCTGCATTTTCAGTCGTGTCAACTAAAAAATGATGTGCTAAGCCTAATTTTTGGATAGCTGTTTTTCCGGCTTCTATAGATGCATGTCGGTAGCCTTTCGTTTTAGAGAAAACTAAAACCCTGGGACTCTTTTTTCCAGAAACAAAACCTTGAAATAAAATTATAGCCGCAAGTAGCAGACAAATAGAAAATAGCTTTTTCATAACAGATGGTTAGCGTGTGTTTTTTCTTTAATTTAGTTCTAAATTAAGAAAGTTGTTTGATAATTGCCTTACATCTTTCTTCAACCTGTTTACAAACCGGGCTGAAAAGGGCATTATCCCAATAAGGGTCTGTAACTTCATCGTTATCCAGGAATAATTTAACTTTTTTACGCTCTTCTTCGGTTTTAGCCAGGCTTTGAACATCTTTCAGATTATTCCTGTCCATCACAAAAATCAAATCATATTTAGCAAACATGGAATGGTCGAACTGCTGAGCGCGTTGAGTGCTAATATCATATCCACTTGCTTTCGCTGCGGCAATACTTCTATAATCCGGTGCTTTTCCAACATGCCAGTTTCCTGTTCCTGCAGATGCAATTTCCCAGTTTAGATTTTTTTCGTCAGATAAATGACGCATAATCCCTTCCGCTAAAGGCGAACGGCAAATATTGCCCAAGCAAACCATTAAAATTTTCAAAATTATTTAGATTGGGCTTTATAGACATAAACATAAGTGTAAACAATTCCTCCAATAGGTTTTGTTGTTATCGTTTGTGTTAGTTTATTATCTTTTAATATCATTGGAAAATTTTCGCTCCCGGATAATATAATCTGGTCTCCGTTTCTTTTCCAGGTTTTAATATCAGTAGTCGCTATCATATCGCAAAGGGCGCCATTAGAACCTGAAGTAAAAGTCCCGTTAGCAGAAAATGAAATCATCATATTTGCAATGCAGCTACCGCCACCCATTAATTCGATATAATTAGTATTTGTTTTGTTGCCAATCGTTAAAGCAGGTGTAACTGTTGCAGATTCTATTTTCCAGTTTTTACTGGTAAGCGTCTTATCTGCATCTTTTTTACAGCCTAAAACTGTACAAAACGCTAAAATGACTAATATTTTTTTCATGAGGTTTGGGCTTTAATTACTAAACGTAACCTTGTTAATTTTCGCTACACTAAATAATAAAAAGAGGTAATTATAACTTTAACCATAAATATCATTCAACATTTTCGCCAGGCGAACACCACCTTTTAACAATTGCTGATTCAGCGTATCTACCCATTCAAAATTATACCGATAGCCTAATTTTGAATCGGGTTTAGTGTTGTCATAAATTTTACCGCAAACCAGATAAGATTCGTAAATACAATCTTTTAAGCTTGTATTTCTCCAATTGTATAACTGAACAGCTGATGGATGATTAATTGCTTTGGAAAACTCTGTATAACTTAATTGCTGATATTCGATTAGCTGCTCATCCCAAACGCGGTGTAAATTAGATTTTTCATTAAACCATAGTACAGAAACCTTATTACCGCCTAAATCTTCCTTGTGTGCTACATGCATGGGCTGGCATAAATCGCCCGCCATATGTACAAGCATACGAAGCGCTAATTTCTTTTCTTCAACTGTACTGCCCGATTTCTTTAAAACAGCGGTTAAATCTATAATTTTGTTATAAAGATTTGGCGCTTTTTCACTTTCCAGAATATTGTAAACACCTTGTTTATCTAAACCGCCAGGGAGATTTACAAAGTGCCAGTTGTACATGTAATTATAGGCAGAATCCGATTTTATAAAATCGCCCCAGTTTGCCGACATGGCTAAGCTTTCGGTACCCAAAATAGACTGAATTGCTTTTCGGGCTTTTGCATTTAAATAGCTGTCTGCGATTTCGCCTACTACGCGATGGCCAATCATTCCCCAGGCATTTACCTGCATTGGCAACTGGCTTAATAAGCTAATTACTGCAATAATGGCAAGTTTCTTTTTTATTGATTCAAATATCATATTATAATTCTTTTTGTACACAGGTAACTTTTTCTTTGAGCGATAAGGTGATTTCGCGTTGGTCGCTTAAACTTTCCAAAACTAATGTATCAGCAGCTTTTTTCTTAATCAGGAAGTTTTTATCATATCTGCCGATGCGGTAACACCCTGAAATTTTTTGTTTGTAATTGGCATGTGTAAAAGTTGCACCTATAAATAGTGTATCGCCTTTCACTGCGTAAACACCTTTGGCGTATTCTTTCCAGATGCCTTTATTGTAGCAGGAATCTTCGTAAAAATTTATTTTGCTGTGCGTTACTAAATCTATGTAAACCGAATCGCAGGTAAACTTAAAATGGTGTTGCGTATAATTACTCAATTTATTACTGAAAGCCACCGAATCTTCATTCCAAACACCCTGCATAAATGCTTCCCCCTTACCCTGAATGTTTGGGCGCGGTGAACAGCTGGCCAACAACAAAAGAAAAAATGTGAAGAGCAAAACAGATAAAATTCCTAATCTCGCTAATGGTGTTTTCCCAGGTTTTAAGTTCTGCATTTAATGTCTCAATCTTTATTAAAAGAAAATTGATTCCCGATACTATTTTGTTTGGCAATGGTGTTATAAACGAGGATAAAGAACCCCACAGCAAAGGAAATACCTGAAAAAATGCTTACAATACCGACAATAGGGTAAAGCTGGGTTACTTTTGATGCTGGCATATTATTCCTGCTTATTAAATAAGGAATTAAAATATAAAACACGTTAATCAGAAACCCGATACCCGAGCCGATGAGCAGTAAAATGGAATCAGCGCCAACCTTTTTGCTAATGTAGTATATACTTCCTATTAACACGAGCAAAGGAGAAATGATGGAAACCAGGCTAAAAAGTGTTGCCATTATCGAATTGTTCATATTCTTATGGATTAAATTATTTTTAAGTTATACAACACCTTAACAATCTCAGTGTTTTTTACAAAGGATGTTTAAACTTAAGAACCCAAATCTTTGATTAGCGTTCTTAAGTTATACTTAGGAGCCTGTAGCTTATTTTAAGCTGCCAACCATATCTTCCGGACGAACCCATTCATCGAATTGTTCGCTGGTTAATAAGCCTAATTCAACAGCTGCCGCTTTTAAAGTTTTATTTTCTTTATGTGCTTTTTTCGCAATTTTGGCTGCATTTTCGTAACCCACATGTGGATTTAAAGCGGTAACCAGCATCAACGAATTTTGCAGGTGTTTCTCAATTTCCGGTAAGTTAGCCGTAATGCCTTCCGCACATTTATCTGTGAAAGAAACACATGCATCGCCAATTAAACGTGCCGACTGCAATACGTTCGCCGCGATTAAAGGCTTAAAAACGTTTAATTCAAAATGCCCGGACATACCGCCAACAGAAACGGCAACATCATTACCAATAACCTGCGCACAAACCATCGTTAATGCTTCCGGTTGCGTTGGATTAACTTTTCCCGGCATGATCGAGGAACCTGGTTCATTATCTGGAATAACGATTTCACCAATACCACAACGCGGCCCTGAACTTAACATACGCACATCATTCGCAACTTTCATTAAGGCAACCGCAGTACGTTTTAAAGCACCGGAAAGCTCAACCATAGCATCGTGGGCCGCTAAAGCCTCAAACTTATTCGGAGCGGTTACAAAAGGCAGGCCTGTTAATTCAGCAATTTTTTGTGCGACCAGAACATCATAACCTTTTGGCGTATTTAAACCTGTACCAACAGCAGTACCGCCTAAAGCTAACTCTGCAACCATAACCAAAGCATTTTTAATTGCCCTAATGCTGTTATCGATTTGCTGCACATAGCCGGAAAATTCCTGTCCCAAAGTTAATGGTGTTGCATCCATAAAATGTGTACGCCCCGTTTTGGTAATTCCGGAAAATTCTTCTACTTTTTTTGCCAGTGCATTACGCAATTTCTCTAAACCGGGAATGGTATTTTCTACCGTTAATTTATAGGCTGCAATATGCATCGCCGTTGGATAAGTATCGTTTGAGGATTGCGATTTATTCACATCATCGTTCGGGTGAAGTACTTTTTTATCGTCAGCCAGTGCGCCACCGTTAATGACGTGCGCGCGGTTGGCAATCACTTCATTTCCATTCATATTACTTTGTGTACCAGAACCGGTTTGCCAAATAACCAATGGAAACTGGTCATCTAAATCACCCGCGATAATTTCATCACAAGCTTTGGAAATTAACTCGGCTTTCTCCGCAGAAAGTACACCTAGCTCCGTATTTGCTAAAGCAGCTGCTTTTTTCAGGTATCCAAAAGCATGAATAATTTCTTTAGGCATTGAACCTTCAGGTCCGATTTTGAAGTTATTGCGTGAGCGTTCGGTTTGTGCACCCCAGTATTTGTCGGCAGGCACCTGCACCTCGCCCATGGTATCGTGTTCTATTCTGAAACTCATTATATTTTTTTTTGTTGTCGCAAATTTAAGTTTTTTGCCTATAAAGCAAGGTATTATATTCGATATTTCCTGCGGATTGATTATGAAGATTTTTCTGCAGGTTGATTTCACCGATTTGAGGATTTTACTGATTGCAGTGTTGGCAAATTAATAGCGAATCGCCAATAATATAATTTATCTTTTCTGACAGGTAACTTTAACCTTGTGTTCTTAGTGCCCTGGTGGTAAAACATGTCGGCGGTTAATAAACCTTTTTGTACTTTTGCGGCTATGTCAGTTATTAAACCCTCGTTAGCAAAAGGTACACGCGATTTTACACCTGTTGAAATGGTGAAACGCAACTTTATTTATGACACCATTAAATCGGTTTTTAAAAAATATGGTTATGCAGAAATTCAAACCCCAAGCTTTGAAAACCTTTCTACCCTAACGGGAAAGTATGGGGACGAGGGTGATAAATTGATTTTCAAAATTTTGAACAGCGGGGAATATTTAAAAGACCCTAAAAAGAAATCTTTCGACTTTTCAGAAGAAGAAAATAGCAATAAGCTGATTCCGCTAATCTCCGAAAAAGCCCTGCGTTACGATTTAACCGTACCCTTCGCTCGTTATGTGGTGATGCACCAGCACGAAATAACCTTACCCTTCAAGCGTTTCCAGGTGCAGCCGGTTTGGCGTGCCGACAGGCCACAAAAGGGAAGGTACCGTGAGTTTTACCAGTGTGATGTAGATGTGGTTGGTTCAACAAGTTTATTAAATGAAGCCGAATTTATCCTGATTTACAACGAAGCATTAGCCAAATTAGGCCTGAAGGATTTCAGTATAAAAATTAATAATAGAAAAATTCTATCAGGCATCGCCGAGATTATAGGCAAACCTGATTTAATTATCGATATGACGGTTGCCATCGATAAACTGGATAAAATAGGTTTGGATGGTGTTAGTAAAGAATTATTAGAACGTGGTTTTACGGAAGAGGATTTGGAAAAACTTCATCCGGTGATATTGTTGCAAGGTTCGAACGTTGAAAAGTTGGAAAGTTTAAAAACCGTACTATCTTCATCAGCAACCGGCTTAAAAGGTATTGCTGAAATTGAGCAGGTTTTCGAATATGTAGAAAGCTTAATTTCTTACGCCTTGCCATTAACAGCGAAGCTTGAACTGGATATTACTTTAGCTCGAGGCTTAAACTACTACACGGGTTGCATTTTCGAAGTGAAGACCAATGAAGTTGCCATGGGCAGCATTGGCGGCGGTGGCCGATACGATGACTTAACCGGCATGTTTGGCTTGAAAGATTTAACCGGTGTTGGTGTATCTTTTGGCGCAGACAGAATTTATGATGTATTGGAAGAGCTGAACCTTTTTCCCGCATCAGCAGAAATCGGAACAAAGGTTTTAATCAGTAATTTCGATGCTGAAGCAGAAAAATATGCTTTACCCATTTTACAACAATTCAGAAATGCGGGCATTTCAGCCGAGCTTTACCCATCGTCCGCAAAGCTGAAAAAGCAAATGGCCTATGCCGATGCCAAGAAAATTCCTTATGTAATTTTAATCGGTGGCGATGAAATTGCAACCGGCGAATTAACCCTGAAAGATATGCAAAGCGGCGATCAAAAGAAATTAACCGTTTTAGGTATTCTGGATTTGTTAAAATAAGCTTTACCTGGTGATGAGTTTGGCAAATACGTACTATAAAAGCAATGTTACCTTTCAAAGGTATAGAATTGAATAGTTATTTCTATTTTTGACTTATTGAAAAAGCATAAGCAAAATATTTTAACTATCTATCGGTTGGTGTCTCACCGACCGAAACTTAACTTAGCTGTTTGGTGGGACACCAACCAGTAAGTAAAAATATTAATTGAATAGTAATTGCTATTTTTGGCAAATTGAAAAAGCATAAGCAAAATATTAACCGTTTTTTATCAGCAGTAATGCTGATGGTTTTTGCTATTGCCTTAACCCCATGGAATTTAATCCATCATCATCAGCCTGTTCCGGTTGTAACCAAAGAAGTTAACTGCAAACATTTAAGCCATGTACAGGCACATGCCGATAATTGCTTAATTTGTAACGCCGGCTTCGAAAAAAATTACGTTCAAACGCATCAACTTTATAAAATATTTCTTTCCGCAAAAATATTCAGTCAGGCGAACCCTGTACTTAAAAGTTTCTTTACAGAAATAAAGCGTACCAGTTTACGCGGCCCTCCTTTAGCCTAATTTTTTTTCAGCTCAAAACCCTTTAGGGTATTTAATCAAATTTTTAATTATGAGATACTAAAGCATAGCGGCTATGTAAGCGCTATTTGTTTGGCTATCCGATACAATTCAAAACACGCATATCATGAAAAAATTACAGCTTATAGGCTTTGTAATTCTATATACATTATTAAGTACTTCAGTTTTTGCGAACGTACTAAAAGACATAAAAGGTAAGGTTACAGATGCTTCAACAAAACAAACTTTACCTGGAGCAACCATATTTATCCCGGATTTAAAGGTTACCGCACAAACCAACAGCGATGGGGAATTTACGTTAAATAACCTTCCATCGAGAGGAACCTATTTAGTAGAAGTTCATTTTATTGGTTATAAAACCGCAACACAGACTATAAATTTTGCAACTGCAAGTGTACTGGAATTCTCGCTTCAGCCTACTGCGATAGAAACTAAAGAAGTGGTTATCACCGGAAGCTTAATCAGCAGCACCAGCAAAAGAAACAGTGCTTCGGCTGCTGTTTTAGGTAAGGATCAATTACTACAGCCATCAACAAATTTAATTGATGCATTAACAAAAATTCCCGGGGTATCACAAATAACAACAGGTCCGTCCATATCAAAACCTGTTATACGGGGTTTAGGTTACAACAGAATTGTAACTTTGGACGATGGAATTAAACAGCAAGGCCAGCAATGGGGCGACGAACATGGCATCGAAATCGACCAGTTTAAATCAGACCGGGTTGAGGTTTTACGCGGCGCTGCATCATTAATATATGGCTCTGATGCGCTTGGTGGCGTTATCAATTTATTAGAGCCAAGTTCGGCTCCGGAAGGACAAGTTAAAGGTGAATTTATCACCAATTACGCAACCAACAATGGCCTGACCGCAAACTCATTGATGTTAAATGGCAATGAAAATGGATTTGTATGGCGTGCCCGTGGAACGTATAAAAACGCCTATTCTTTTAAAACGCCAACCGGTTATTTTCCTAACTCCGGCTTTAATGAAACAGATTTAAGTGGTATGATTGGCTTAAATAAAAGCTGGGGCTACACGCATTTAAATGTTTCCAATTTTCGTAATAATATCGGTTTTTATGAACCAACTTTAGATGCTGCAGGGAATTTTGTTAAAGAAGACGGCAATCCTTTTTCATCGTCAGATTTCAAAAGCAGGGATTTAGAGTATCCCCGTCAGGACATCAGGCATTTTAAAATTGCTTTAAACAACAACTTTATAATTGGTGACGGGAATTTAAAAGCAGATTTTGGTTACCAGCAAAACCAACGCCGCGAGTTAGAAGACGGCCCTGATCCTTCTTTATTTTTTGACCTTAAAACATACAATGCCGATTTAAAATATTACATCCACGAAACCAGCAACGGCTGGCAACCTGTATTTGGTATAAGTGCTGATGCAGGTAAAAGTCAGAATAAAGGCATCGAGTTTTTAATTCCTGCTTACAATACCTATGGTGTCGGTGTTTTTGCTTACGCAAAGAAAAACTGGGAAAACAATACCTTCAGCTTAGGTGCCCGTTACGATTACCGTAAAAATATTGGCAAACAATTGTTTGTGGATGGCGATGAGCAATTCCCTGCGTTTGAAAATAAATTCTCGAATGTAAGCGGTGCCTTAGGTTTTACACATCAGTTTAACGAAGAATGGAACTTTAAAGCAAATGCGGGTTCTGCATTTCGCGCACCAAACCCGGCTGAATTAGGCTCAAACGGCGTGCATGAAGGTACTTTCCGTTATGAAATCGGTAATCCGAATTTAAGTCCGGAGCGCAGTTACCAGGTAGATGCCGCTTTGGAATATGAAGGTAAGGTAGTAAGTGCCAGTGCAAGCATTTATAATAATTACGTACACAATTTCATTTATGCATCAAACAATGGTGAAATCATTACGGCTGAAGGCGACGAATACCCGGTTTACCGCTACGGGCAAGTAAATGCAAATCTTTACGGTGCAGAAGCAAGCTTAACCATCCACCCGGTTTCGTTTATCCATTTTGAAAATACCTTTGGTTATGTTCATGCACAGAATAATACTTTAGGCAGACCATTGGCTTTTATTCCTGCCGGAACACTTAGAAATGAACTGCGTTTTGAGCCTAAAATAAAAGGCACAAACGATGCTTATTTATCTGTCGGAATAAACTCTGCGTTTAAACAAAACCGTGTTGATGCTGTATTTGAAACCCCTACAAGTGGTTATACTTTATTAAACGCCGGCATTGGAGCAACTTTTAATTTAGGTAAACAACCTGTTAAATTATCAGTTTCTGCAAATAACTTGCTAAACCAAAAATATTACGATGCTTTAAGCCGGTTTAAACCGGGTCGTTTCGATTACGAAAATCCGAACTTAGGGGTTTACAATACAGGAAGGAACATCACCTTTGGATTGTATGTACCTTTTACTTTAGTGAAGTAGTACCCGTATAAAAGCTTGCCTGTCTGTGGTGGGCAGGCTTCGGCGGCTGAAATGGGCTGGAAGATGAAACAAATAAAAAGCCACAGACTTACAGATTAATCAACACTTATAATCTGTAAATCTGTGGCTAAATATTAACCTCACTTTTTAAAAACTTCCCTTTTTGCCCGCACATACTGATTTGGCCATTCGGTATCATCGCCTAGAATCTGGGCAGCATGGGTTGGAAAATAAGCATCTCTTAACGATTCACGAGCGATAAAAATTAAATCGGCTTTGCCTTGCTCCAAAATTTCTTCTGCCTGATGTGCTTCAACAATTACACCAACAGCGCCGGTGTAAATGCCAATTTCATTTCTGATTTTATCAGCAAAAGGCACCTGGTAATTTGGTCCTGCCGGGATTTTTGCGTCGGGAACATTTCCACCTGATGAAGCATCAATCAAATCTACGCCTCTATCTTTTAACACCGCAGCCAACTGAACAGAATCATTTTCATCCCATCCGCCTTCAGTCCAGTCGGTAGCCGAAATGCGAACAAATATCGGCAGGTTTTCAGGCCAAACTGATTGAACCGCCTCTACAACATCAATTGTTAAACGAATTCTGTTTTCGAAACTTCCACCGTACACATCGGTGCGCTTATTACTTAAAGGGCTAAAAAACTCATGTAATAAGTAACCATGTGCGGCATGAATTTCAATTACTTTATAACCTGCATCCACAGCTCTTTTTGCCGCAGCACGGAAGGCAAAAACGATGTCCTGAATTTCCTGAATGCTTAATTCGTGCGGCGTTACTTGCCCTGCTTTAAATGGAATAGGCGATGGACCAACCGGCAACCAACTGTTTTCGCCTTCAGCAATTTGTTCGCCTCCGTTCCAGGGTAAATCGCAACTTGCTTTTCTTCCTGCATGCGCAAGCTGAATACCTGCAATTGCACCATTATCATGGATGAAAGAAACGATTTGTTTCAGTTTCTCCACGTGCTCATCTTTCCAGATGCCTAAATCAGCGTAAGTGATTCTTCCTTCCGGAACAACGGCCGAAGCTTCCTGAATGATCAATCCGGCTCCGCCAACGGCTCGACTTCCCAAATGAACCAGGTGCCAATCGTTCGCAAAGCCATCAACGGCAGAATACTGGCACATTGGTGAAATTACAATTCTATTTTTTAAGGTAACATCCTTTAATTTTAAAGGGAAAAATAATTTAGACATATCTTTTTTTTTAACCACAAGGCACAAAAATTATACACAGAGTACACTAAGACTTATCATCATAAAAGAAATCTTTGCGTAATCTGTCATTAATATTAAAACCCTGCGTTTTTCAATTCCGTATTGATAAACTGAATTTCCTCAGCACTCAATTTTACATTTATTGCTTCTGCATTTTGAACAGATTGTTTTTCATTTCTTGCACCCACCAAAGCAATTGTGATACCCGGACGCTCAATTGTCCAGCGCAGAACCAACTGAGATAAAGTTGCATTTTTTTCATCAGCCAAAGGCTTAATCTTCGCTAAAAATGCATTCGTTTTCTCAATGCTTTCAGGGGAGAAAAATTTATTCCCCTTGCGATGGTCTCCTTCTTCGAATTCGTAATCAGCCGTCATTTTTCCCGTTAATAAACCACGTTCCATCGGACTATAAGCTAAAACAGATTTGTTATGTTCTATGCAATAAGGAACGGTTTCATCCTCAACAGCGCGATTAACCATGCTGAAAGGAATCTGATTAGAAACGATTTCTAATGTTTCATTTGCCTCTTTTAATTGTGCTGCGTTATAATTGCAAACGCCGGCATAACGCACTTTACCTTGCTCAATTAATCGGCTAACTGCTTCAAAGGTTTCGCTAATGGGTGTCGTTACATCCGGCCAGTGAATTTGATATAAATCGATATAATCTGTACCTAAACGCTTTAAAGATTGCTCACATTCATAAATTACGCTTTCTTTTCCAGCGTATTTATAAACATCAATGTCTTCACCATTATTGTTTTTAGATTTCATCGCTAAATCGCCTTTGGCTAGATCCCAGCGCATGCCAAACTTCGTAACAATTTGAAGTTTATCTCTGGAGATTCCTTTAATGGCATCGCCAACAATTTCCTCACTATCACCTTGTCCGTAAATCGGCGCAGTATCAATTGAGGTTACGCCTAAATCGTAGCCTGCCTTAATTGCATTTATTGCATCGTTTCTGTCGGTACTGCCCCACATCCAGCCACCTGCTGCCCAGGCACCAAACGTAATGACCGAAAGTTCTAAATCTGAATTTCCAATTTTTCTGTATTCCATAATTATTTTTTAAAAAGTTTATCCACCGCATAACTGTTTTGCGGAAGGTATACCAGTAACATGGCTAAGAATGCAACGTGGATAAGTTGTGAGGGCAAAGCTTCCCAGTTTTCTATCATGGTTGTACCAAAAATTAAAGCCAAACAGACCAATCCGGCAAGCAACAAACCTTGCCGGGTGAATAAGCCAATTAAAATCATTAATCCTGAAGCAAATTCAAGCATCGGCAACGCATAACTAAAAGGCTGAACCAGAAAATCGGGCAATAGTGATTTCGAAAATTGCCCCATCATCCAATTGCTGAAACCATTAAGTTTTGGTAAGCGAACCAAACCATGACCAAAAAAACTTAAACCAATTGCTAGTCTGACCAGTAAGTATGCCCATTTTTTATCCATATAACGGTGTTACTATACAAACATACAATCTGCGGGTTAAGGATGTTTTGATGCAACAATTATTAAACTGATATTTTACAAAAACGTTATAAAAGGGCATTTAATAAAATATTTCAAAAATAATTTGGAGGTTATCAGAATACAACATATTTTAGTGTATTATTTAACTAATACAGTAAGCATGATAAAAATTAACAATCTGAATTTTGGTTACAGCAAGCATAAACCATTATTTAAAAATATGAATATGCAGTTAAGCAATGGCCATATTTACGGTTTGCTTGGAAAAAACGGCGCAGGCAAATCGAGTTTACTAAAAAATCTTGCCGGTTTGGTTTATGCCCAAAGCGGAACATTGGACGTAATGGGTTTTAATCCTGTTAAACGCCAACCTGCTTTGCTGGAGCAAATTTGCTTTATACCTGAAGAATTCTATCTGCCATCGGTAAAAATCGATTCGTATGTAAAAGCAAATGCGCCTTTCTATAAAAACTTTAATCATACTTACTTTTCGCAGTTATTAAAAGAATTTGATATTCCGGCCAGTAATAAACTGGTTAATATGAGTTATGGCCAGAAAAAGAAATTCATTATTGCATTCGGGCTTGCAACCCAGGCAAAACTGGTTATTATGGATGAACCTACTAATGGATTGGATATTCCTTCGAAAGCGCAGTTCAGAAAGATTATGGCATCGGTTTTAACAGACGATCGCTGCATCATCATATCTACCCACCAGGTTAGAGATCTGGATAACTTAATAGATACTGTAATTATGCTGGATGAGCATGACGTTGCGCTGAAAGCTTCGGTTGATGAGATTACACAAAAGCTGACTTTCAAAAAAGTGAAGGAATTAGATGAGAGCATTATCTACGCGGAGGCATCTTTATCCGGATATAATGCCGTTATGCCGAATTACCATAATGAAGACAGCAAGCTGGATATGGAACTTTTATTCAATGCTATTCTCGCAGAAAAAATCAAATTTAAACCCTTATTCAATTAGCGATGAACAATACATTTAACATAAACAGATTTGGCTTATTGCTTAAAAGACAATGGTTGGATTTTGGAAAAATTTACCTAGGAACTTTAGTTGTGCTGATCGGAATTATTATCGGCTTTTACAGCTATTTCATTCCATCTATTCACAGTAATAACATTACAGATTATGATGGCAACCTTGATATGCGGTTTAGATATGGATTATTCCTTTTTCTGGGCTTTTTGTTTATCAGCATTATAGCCAGTAACTATTTTAATCTGCTGGGGCAAAAATCAAGGGCTATTTTAGAATTAATGACACCAGCATCTGTTTTCGAAAAGTTTTTATCAGGCATATTTTACACGGCAATAATCAGCTTGTTTAGTTACCTGCTAATATTCTATTTAACCGACCTGGCTTTTGTAAAATATTTAAATTCCAATATCGATGCGTTTAAAGGTATAAATCCTAAAGTAACTGAAGCTCAAAGTATCTCGCATCAACTATTTAATGACAAAAATTACCTTGAATATTGCGGGTACTTCTTTGCCTCACCATTTCTTATCACAAGCATTTTCCTTTTGGGTTCTGTTTATTTCAACCGGTTTCATTACATAAAAACAGCGATTTCGGTCATGATTTTTTCTGGTATTACGGCCTATATAATTTTTAAGGCGGCAGATATTTTAACAAGTGATATGGTTAGGGTTAATCACGGCAACTATCGAAATAATGGAGATTCTGCTCTTCTGCTAATTCTCTTGATAACAACAGCCTTAACATTAATATTCTGGGCGATAGCTTATATCCGCCTGAAAGAAAAAGAGGTTTAATTTTTTAATTGGTAGAGATATGGAATTCAGAGATAATAAGGCAATATACCTTCAAATAGCAGATTATGTTTGCGAACATAT
The DNA here is from genome assembly GCF_027213645.1 of Pedobacter rhodius. Lineage (GTDB taxonomy): Bacteria > Bacteroidota > Bacteroidia > Sphingobacteriales > Sphingobacteriaceae > Pedobacter > Pedobacter rhodius. Next base: position 337,860 of record NZ_JAPWGL010000003.1, read on the forward strand.
TTTGCTGGGAAAATGGAAAGCCGAGGAAAAAGTACCTTCAGTTAGAGAACTCGCTGTAGAAATGGAAGTAAACCCAAACACCGTGATGCGTACATACGAATTGCTGCAGAATAAAAATATCATTAACAACAAAAGGGGCATTGGTTTCTTTGTTGATGAAAGCGCAATAGAAAATGTAAAAGGCTATAGAAAAGTGCAATTTATAGATGATGAATTACCTGTCGTATTCAGAAACATCTATTTGTTAAACATCGGTTTTGATGAACTTAAAGCCAAATATGAAACATTTGTTAAAGAAAATTTTAACGTTTAAAACATGAAAACAAGTAATAAACTATTAATTGCGTTAGCAGTTTCACTCATCATAATTCCGATCATGGTGATTGCAGTAACTGTTAAAATGAATTATAGCGATGCCAAAACAATGGCTGCTGAAAGTAAAAGTATAAACAGTTTTGGTACAAAAACCGAAGGCTATATCAGCATAAAACTTACACAACCTTTTACCGCCTTAAATTTAGCCGATGCTAAAAACAGGGTAATAAATATTCGTTTGATAACTGATACGCAAACCGGATTAAAAATACCAGAGGAATATAAAGATTTGATAAATTACAAAATTGATGAAAAAGGGGTATTACAAATTTCGGTTAAAGATATTACTAAAGAAACAGGCCCTTATTTATCGCTGGTTGTTTATGCGCCAAACTTTAGTGGCTTATCTTTTGCTAAAGGTGAAAGATTAGATTTAGCTGTTGATAGCAAGGACGCCTTTACGCTAAATGCATATAAAATTGCTAATATTGATTTGGATTCAGATGCTAAATTTAATCATTTAACACTCTTGGCAGACAGTGTAAAAGAACTTTATATCAATCAATCTTCTATAAAAGAATTTAAACTGACTTTAAAAAGCTCGACTTTAAAAACAGAGTTAACATCTTACAACTCACTCAATGTTGATGCTTCCGGTAAATCAAATATATTTATAGATGGTGGTGAGGCCAATGAAAATAAATTTGGCATCGATAATCTAGTGGTAAAAACTGGCGGTAAAGGTTCTTTAACAATATCTGATATCAGTATAAAAAAATCTTCAGGAAGCCTGTCTGATTCTACATTAGTCGTTATGCCCGCATCGATTTTAAAAACGATGTTTAATAAATAAGAATACGCTTTTCAGTAAGTTTTATGCATCAAATTCCTGCATAAAGCTTACTGATTTTTTTACATCATCTGCCAGAATCCTGTCGGCATCATTAAAACTTATCAACTTTCTGTAAGCTGAACATGTTTCTTCAATTATAACTGACGATTTTAGCGGCCTCCGTAAATCTAAAGCTTGCGTTGCCGTTAAAAGTTCAATGGCTAAAATGTTTTCTAGATTTTTAACTACGCTTAAACATTTCGTTGCACCATTTGCCCCCATACTCACGTGGTCTTCCTGGCCATTGCTACTCACAATACTGTCGACTGATGATGGCGTACAAAGCTGTTTATTTGCACTTACAATAGATGCTGCGGTATATTGAGCAATCATTAAGCCTGAATTCAAGCCTGCATTTTTAACTAGAAAAGGCGGTAGTCCCCGCTGACCGGAAATTAACTGAAAAACCCTCCGCTCCGAAATAGAACCTAATTCCGCCAAAGCAATACATAGAAAATCCAGACTTAAGGCTAATGGCTGTCCGTGGAAATTCCCTGCAGAAATGATTCTGTCTTCATCAGGAAATACATTCGGGTTATCGGTAACAGCATTAATTTCGGTTTCAAAAACCGACCGGATGTAGGCAATGCTATCTTTACTGGCTCCATGCACCTGCGGCACGCAACGGAACGAATACGGATCTTGTGTTTGCTTTCCTGCCTGAACTATAATTTCACTCCCTTGTAAATAAGAATGAATGATTTGTGCGGTTTCAATTTGTCCTTTATGAGGTCTTATCTGATGACTCAATTCATCAAAAGGTTCTATTCTGCAATCAAAAGCGTCTATAGAAATCGCCGCTATTTTGTCTGCCCAGCTACTTAGTTTTTGTGTTTTTATAAGAACATAAACCCCGTAAGCACTCATAAACTGGGTCCCGTTTATTAAAGCTAAGCCTTCTTTAGATTGTAGAGAAAGCGGTTGCCAGTTCAACGTTTTGTAAAGTGCTGAAGTTTTAATTTTAGTGTTTTGGTAAATCACTTCGCCTTCTCCAATGAGCGGTAATGCCAGGTGCGCCAGTGGCGCCAGATCGCCTGAAGCGCCCAAAGAACCCTGTGTGTAAACAACCGGAAAAATATCATGGTTATAAAAGTCGACTAAACGTTGTACCGTTGATATAGCAATGGCAGAAAAACCATAACTAAGGGATTGAATTTTTAAAAGCAACATTAACTTTACAATTTCTTTTGGCACTTCATCGCCAGTTCCGCAGGCATGAGAAAGCAATAAATTGTGTTGTAATTTAGTTAAGTTTTCTTGTTCTACTTTAACATTCTGAAGGTATCCAAAACCTGTATTTATGCCGTAAACGGGCTCATTATTAATTGCCAGCTTATCATCTAAATAGGTTCTGCATTTATTAATGCGTTCAATCGCTTTTTCACTCAGGGCAATAACGTAATTGCCTGATGTAATTTCTGAAATTGTATTTATATGGAGCTGGCCATCACCTAAATAAAAAATGGGCATGATTTTTAATCTATTTGGTCGGCTCAAAAGTATTAATTATTATTAAATTAGGCCGATTAGCAGATATATCTATTCTACCATGAAAAAATTTTTCTTTCTTATTGCCATTGCATTATTATCACTTTCAAATACATATGCTCAAAAAATAGATACCCTATCCGTTAACCTGGAAAATGTAAAATATCCTTACCAGATTAATTATTTACCAATTACAGTGGAAGGCCAGGATATAAAAATGGCTTATATGGATGTAGCGCCAACTAAATTCCCTAATGGTAGAACGGTTATGCTTTTCCACGGTAAAAACTTTGGCGGGTATTATTGGGGAAATGTTATAAAAGCTTTAACGGGAAGTGGATTTAGGGTTATCGTTCCTGATCAGATTGGATTCGGACGTTCATCAAAACCTATTATTAATTACACTTTCCAACAGCTTGCAGCTTGGAATAAAAAATTGCTCGATACTTTAGGCATACAAAAAACTTCAATTTTAGGGCATAGCATGGGCGGAATGTTAGCCACCCGTTTTGCGTTAATGTTTCCTGAAAGGGTAGATAAATTGCTGCTCGAAAATCCGATTGGTTTGGAAGATTATAAAACATTTGTTCCCGCCTCTACTGTTGAGGAACAATATCAACGTGAACTTAAAAATACACCGGAAAGCATTCGCCAGTATTACAGAAGCTACTTTACCTATTGGAAACCTGATTATGAGACCCTGGTGAATGTGGCAGCAGGTGTAATTTATAGTGCTGATTTCCCCAGGTATGCTAAAGTTGCCGCATTAACTTATAAAATGATTTACGACGGACCTGTTGCGGATGAATTTCAAAACCTGAAAGTACCAACGATTTTATTTATTGGTAAAGAAGATAGAACGATAATTGGCAAAGCTTTGTTAACTGATGATCAGAAAGTAATTTACGGGCAGTATAAGTTTCTTGGGAAAAATACAGCTGTTAAAATAAAAGGCTCTAAAATTGTAGAATTTGAAGCCTGCGGGCATATTCCACATATCGAAATAACGACTGAGTTTCTGGTGGCTTTAATAGGGAGTTTGTAAATGCTTTTGGATTCTAATCATTGTATAATAATTTATCGTTATGTTGAGGCGTAATTTATTGTATAAAAATCAATATAAATGACAGGACGATAAAGGAGATAATCTCCTCGAAGCTTCGTCATCCGATAGCTATCGGATCGAGAAGACGACCTTTTTAAAAACCCAAAAAATTAAGATTGCTTCATTAATTGAAACCGGGCGAAGGAAAATTAATTAATCTCCTTGCCAACAATTTTGTTTATACCCTCCAGATCAAAATCAATATCCTGCTCCGAAGCTTTCATTTTACCGTATAACTCGGTTCTGGTATGGCTGTTTAAAATTATACCGGTTCTGATATCAACCTGTGCATCTCCAATGTTCATGCCTTTCAAATCGGTTTGCATTTTGTTGCCCATCGTTTCAAAATTTCCTTTAGAAATTAAACTGCCTTTTATACTTATTGTCGCAACATTATCTTTAACTTCCTTTAATGTATAGGTTGTGATAGCCTCAATGGGCATTGTAATTTGCATTTTAGTATTAACAACCCAACTTTCGCCAATTTTAACTGCTTTATCAGGAAATATTTTTAATGATGATTCCATCGTTTGCCTTATCACTTCTGCGTTAAATTGCTTGCCCAAAGAAAGCTTCATTTGTTTAAGCTGAGCTGTATCAGTCGTCATTTTTGCGGCTATACTATCAACCATTTTATCAACGCCTGAAATAGATTTCACAGTTCCGTTTGATGCTAATAACATACTAAAACCGGCATTTTTTAAGCCAGAAAAAGGATTTGGCTTTCCCGCTTCTTCCTTATCTGAATCTAAAATAAGTTCATTTCCCATGCCAACAGATTTAATTGTTAACCGCTTATAGGTTACCTGAATGGTTTTATCTATTCCTTTCAAACTTTTAATATTAAAAATGTAATCCGTTCCAACATTTTGAATATAACTGATTTCTTTACCATCAATTTTTTGATTAATTATCTGATCGGAATTAATAGCATAGCTGTATTTTTTACCAACAGGATATTCTTGTTTCAAAATATAAGTTTTCTGGCCAAAGGCGCTTAATGATAACAGGCAAAGAATAACTGATAAAATTTTTATTGCTTTCATTGTTTGATTGCTAAACTGATCGCTCGTTTATTGTTTGAAAATTGATTATTGAGCTTTGACTATCGGTTTTTGATTATTGAATTTTGGTAATTGTGATTTATTATTATCCAGCTGGTTGCTGTGCAAAAATACGGCTAAGTTGGTGATATAAGTCAGGGTGTTTGTCTTTCAATAATTCGGGTTTTTCAAAAAAGTATTCTGACACCACAGCAAAAAACTCGGCCTGATTCGTAATTGCGTAAGGGTTAATATCCGATTTATTATCTTCAATTCGTTCCATTTCCTCATGCATCATTTTTACCCACGGTAAAGTATATTCATGGCTCATCAGGTTTTCAGGAATACCGTCCGTTGCCCCGTCAGATTTGTCCAGAAGATGTACAAACTCATGAATTGCCGTGTTTTCTTTACCGGCGCTTTTTGAAAAACCAAGCCTTAAAGCGGAGCGGGATAAAATCATTTGTCCGTTCATATAACCGCTGCCAACCATTCCTTCGATATTTCTTTCACCCCCTTCAAATTGAAAATCTTTATTAAAGGTATCCGGATAAAGCAAAACGCTTGTAAGGTTTTTATATTGCCAATCGTTAAATCCAAATATTGGTATTACCGCACTTGATGCAATTAACAATTCATCTAATGTTGTCATTTCAACGCCAACACCTTCTATTTTTACCGTACTGAAAAATTCTGCGACTTTTTGCTCAAACTTTATTTTATCAGTCGAATCCAGGTGATGGTAATAACTTACATAATCGTTTAAAATCTGCCTGTCCGTTTCAGTTAAGGGCTCAATTGCTGGCTTTTTCTTCCGCAGGATAAAATATAAAGCGATAAGAAAAATCGGGAGCAAATAAGCAAATGGTAATGAATTCATATTTGGTTTTTGAAGAATAATAAATGAGGTTGATAGCCAATGGCTGATAGATTAGGTTACTACATAATGGCTATAAACCATGAGCCACTAACTTTCCAGCATCTCCAGCTGAATGATAACATCTGTTCTCGTAACCGGATAAGGCCTGTTTTCTATTAACGAATGATATACAGCATCAAAAAGTGGCAAATAACTTCCAACCTCAGATGGAATAATTTCTTCCGTTTTATTTCCTTCATTATCAATGGTGGTTAATAAACCATTTTTGCCTGCAGGTTCTATTCCATAACCTTCATCAGTAAGTTTCATCCTGGCAAGTAATTGCTCTTCTTGTATATCGGCCCGTTGTTTAATAAAGCTTCCATAAACCCCATGCAGAACAAAAGCTGCCTGCGGATTTACAACCAGCATGCTCGACGTAACAAATACATTTACGCTATCCGGATAATTTAACTGGATGGTGAAATAGTCATCAACTTCGGTATCCTTTCTGTTTTTACCTAAAACTTTGTGGTAACTTAAGGGTTTTCCGAATAAACTGATTACCTGATCCAAAAGATGCGGACCTAAATCATAAAGTAAACCGCTCGCTTCAATTGCTTTTTCTTTAAAGGCTTTTGGTCCGATAACATTTCTGTATCTATCGTAGCGTAAATGCATTTCATTTAATTTACCCAACTTTCCACTAGCCAGAACTTTCTTTACTGATGCGAAATCACTATCCCAGCGACGGTTTTGATAGAAAAAAATTTGTTTGCCAACCCCATCTGCCAAATCAAATAATTCCTTCGCCTGAGCTGATGTTGCCGTAAATGGTTTTTCGACAAGAATATGTTTACCTTTTTCGAGTGCGGCTTTTGAGTGTTCATAATGCAAGTTATTTGGCGTGTTTATAACAACCAGTTCAATTTCCGAATCATTTAAAAGTTCATCAATACTGTTGTAACTTAAAATATCAGGATAGTCTTTTACCGCATTTTTATTGCTGCGTTCAACAATTGCTTTTAAATTAAAGCCGCTATGGGTACTTAAAAAAGGTGCGTGAAAAACTTTACCCGACATGCCATAGGCTAATAAGCCTGCTGTAATTGTTTTATTTGAATTTGTACTCATAGCTTATAAATGTAACCAAAAATACAATTATGATTTAATCTTAAGCGCTAAACCATAAACCTTTTACCTTATGGCTTAAACCTTTTTACACTATCTTTGCAGAATATGAAACCGTCGGAGATTAACAGCAAGTGGAAAATTTTACAAGAAAGAATTTCTAAAGAATTTGATTCAGATTTCCCTGATTTAAAAGTGATGCTTTTTCTTATTGGTGTACAGGAATTAGGAAAAGGGCCTAAAAAATACAGCAAGCGACAAAAAGAAGAATTAATGCATATTGCAACATGCCGATTATTAAGTGAAATGGGTTTTTACGAACTGGAGGGTTTGGATCAGGATGGCTGGCCACACTGGAAACTGGTTAAGGCGATTCCACCTTATACTATGCTTGAACAGGAATTGCTGATGAAATCGCTGGTGGTGAGTTACTTTGAAGATATTTATTCTTAAACACACTCTAAAAGAAAATCACCACTAATACCTAACTTATTGTGCAAAGCCTTCAGAAACAATACATCGGGTTCTCGCTTGCCACTTAATATTTGTGAAAGTTTTGGAGCGCCTAAACCAAGCATTTTAGCCAATTTAACCTGATTGATATTTAATTCCTCTATTTTACGCTGAACTACTGCATTTATGGTTAATGGCAATGGCATTAATTTTAAAACATTATCTTCATATTTTTCAGCCAATAAACTAAGTTTTTCGAGTTCATTAGTTTCTAGTTCAGATAATGAATGAAACCCGCCACCAGCTGTAGCCTTAGCTATAAATCCTTCAATTAAGTTCATAACTGAATCGTATTGTGTTTCATTTCTAATCTTATCAATCATCATTACAAAATTTAAATTGTTGAGCAATCTACCTTATCATACTCACTATGAGTACCAACAAAACGAATATAGATTGTACGCTTATCAAAAAATATCATGGCAATAATTCTAAAATCGTTTCCTTTTATATTGAATACGTACCTATCATTACCTATATAATCAACGCTGTTAAAGCTTTTTTTAATATCAGCAAATTTATTCCAATCAGCTTTTTTGGTAATTTCATACCAGTTATTTAATGGAATAGCTGATGATGGATACTTCTCTGCAAATAACGAAAGTGTTTTTTTGATTAGTATTACCATTATTCAAAGATATTGTTTTTATAAGAAATTTCAAATAATGAAATAAATTTCAATAACCGAAATTAATAAATAAAAAAACCCCGATGTTTTGCATCGGGGTTGGATATATAATGACCTCATAGGTAGAGGGAATTTGCTATATTAGCCTTGTTTTTGTGCCGTACTTTTTAATGCATCGTTTGCAACGATTACAATTTCTACACGACGGTTAGCCGCACGACCTGCATCGGTTTCATTATCAGCAATCGGCTCAGAAAAACCTTTACCAATAGTTACCAATCTTGAAGATGGCACCCCTTGAGAAACTGCATAAGCTTTAACAGCTGCGGCTCTTCTTTCTGATAAACCTTGATTATACTGTTCAGTACCACGGCTATCGGTATGGCCGATAATTTTAATATCTGTATCAGGGTATTGATTTAATGAAGCTGCTAAACTTTGAACATTTGCTTTAGCTGCATCTTTTAAAGCTGTTTTATCGAAGTCGAATAAAATACCACTATCAAATTTTACAATTATACCTTCACCCTCACGGATAACTTCTGCATTTGGAATTGCTTTTTGAATCTCAGCTGCCTGTCTATCCATTCTACGACCGATAAATGCACCGGCTGTACCACCAATGGCACCACCAATTAATGCACCAACAGCTGTGTTACCAGCTTTTTTACCGATTAATGCACCAACAACCCCACCAGCAGCAGCACCGATACCAGCACCTTTTTGTGTTTTAGTTAAGCTATCACAGCTTTGAAATGCCATTGAACCAACCGCTAATCCTATACTTAATGTTGCTATTTTTACTTTTGAAATACTCATAATAATTTAGGTTTAATTTCCTGCGATTCTATATTCAAACACAATGCCAAAAATCAAAAGCCTGATATTTTAATTTTATTTATCTGCAATAGAGCCAGGAAGAATATTTTCCAATAACAAAAAAGCGTCCTGACAAACCAAAACGCTTTTATTGTATTATTATTAGTACGAAGTATTATGCTGAGAAATAACTCTCTAATTCCTTTAGCGTATTTTCGTCCGTTTTAAAATCTTTTATTACGCTGCCTTTTTCAACGAGAATAATCCGGTTACAAACATCTGTAACGTGATTTAAATCATGGCTCGAAATAAATGTCGTCATCCTTCCACTTTGTGCTTTTAATAGATTTTTCAACCTGATTTGAGTGGTGGGGTCTAAGTTTGCAAATGGTTCATCCAGAATCAAGATTTCAGGTTTTTGCATTAATGCCGCAGCAATACCAACCTTTACCTGGTTTCCCTTACTAAAGTCGCGGATGTATTTGCCACTGTTTAATATTTCGCCATTAAAAAATTCTCCATATTGTGTAAGGTAAGCAGAAACATCCGCAACACTTAAATTGTGTAAACTACCGATAAAGATGAAATATTCTTCAGGTGTTAAATAATCAATCAGAAACCCTTCATCTAAAAAAGATGCAGTGTAATTTTTCCAATTATCATTTTGCATTACATGCTCTCCTTTTGATAAAACCTCGCCCTGTGTTGGACGGATTAAATCCAAAAGCATCCGGAAGAAGGTTGTTTTACCCGCCCCGTTGTTTCCAACTAAGCCAACCGTTTCGCCGGCCTCAATATGTAAATCTTCTATGTTTACAACGATTTTATCGCCATAAACTTTTTGTAAATTTTTAACTTCTAAAATCATAATTATTCTCTAAAGCCTTCGGCTATTTTATAACGTTGTAATTCAAGTCTTTTCGCAATATAGTTTACCCAAAAGCCACGCATAAGTAACATGGCAAGACCAAAAATAGATACCGCTATTAAACCCCAGTAAGGTTTATTAAGCATTCCAAAAGGAATATATATTAAAATTGGGGTTAATGCATACGGGAACATTAAAAGCCATTGGGTTGCGCCTGTTCCCTGGTAATTAAAACTTGCAGCTTTGGTAATATCTAAACGCTTATAATTTAATGTGGCAAGGTAAAGAACCACTACCGTACCAAAACCGACATTGTATAAGTAAGCCGCCAAATGGAGCAGTAAAAGCTTAGGACTTAAAAAACCATAAAAACTGGCAAGCAAGGTGATAACCGTACAGCCGATTGTGAAAAGTAAAAACTTGGCTTTAATAAAATCTTTAAAGTTGATTTTGTTGGCTAATATTCCATCAAAATGAGCGCTCTGCCATGCAAACATAAACTGACCGTAAATGATGATGGAGATTCCGGTCATAAAAATGGCGCCGAACATCATTTGGCCGAAGGCGTCGCTGTTAATTGCTTTTTCTTTATAAAAGATAAATCCATAAAACAAGAAAAAGAAGCCCATAATCACTGAAGAACGAGGTCTCTTATGACGAAGAATCAATTTCAGTTCTAAAGCGGCAAGTTCGCCTACTTTGCCAAAACGATTCAGAAAAGCATAATCCGTACTCGCCTTTTTTTCCTGTTTGCTACCCAGTTCTTCCGTATATAAGTTTTTGCGAAGGAAGGCAGCGTTTATATAGAAAATAGCAATAGCCGCCAATGTAAAAGCAAAACCAATATACGGCGCAGAAGCAATGGCTTTAAAAACATAATCGGATGCAGCCATTACTGAAATTACCTTATAATATTCCAGCGCAGCGAAAGCAGCAAAAATGATTAATCCTGAAAGCGTGTAAAGCACATTGCTAATTGATTTTCTTTTAATATACAGCGTCAGATAATTATTAAAAACCGATAAGGACAGTATTGTAACGATGTACATTAAGGTAACAAAAACACCATAGGTTGGTGCAATTTTCATAAAGCAGAATGGCCAGAATAAAAAAAACGGCCATAGGTTAAATACCGAAAACAAGGCTTTAACATTCAGAAAATTAATAATTTTACTTCTTGAAATCCGAAGGTGCAGATAAGGAATAATGCTTAGAGTGGGCAACTCCTGCAACTGTAAACGCATAATAAAATCGAAAGCAAAATAATAGAGTATTAGCCCGTTAAAGCTTTTGATAACATCCTGATTTGGGAAAACTTTTGGCAAAAGAAATTGCATTCCGAAACCGGCACCAAGGGCCAGAACAAGAAAGTAAAGCATAAAAAAGCCTAAAACGATTTGCCCGGCAATACTGCTGCCCCTGTTCCGCGAACGCCAGAATGATTTCCATTGATGGCTTAAAAAAGTATTCAACATCTGTAGTTTAGGTATTAGTTCTTATAATTAGTATTTGTTTTGGTTAAAATGTTACACCTAATAATTGTATTTATTTTTCCAGTTTTGTTTTAGCTTTTCCCTCAGTTTTTCTTCGGCGGGATTTTTACCCGGATCGTATAGTTTGGTTCCGCTGATTTCATCAGGCAAATATTCCTGGGCCTCGAAATTACCTTCATAGTTATGCGAATATTTGTAATCCTTTCCATAGCCTACATTTTTCATCAGTTTGGTTGGCGCATTACGGATGTGTAACGGAACCGGCAAATTGCCGGTTTGTTTAACCAAAGCCTGGGCCTGATTTATGGCTTCGTAAGCTGCATTACTTTTCGCGGAGCTGGCTAAATAAGTTACGCATTGCGATAGAATAATCCGTGCCTCTGGATAACCAATAACATTTACCGCAGTAAAACAATTATTCGCCAACAGCAATGCGTTTGGATTGGCATTTCCAATATCTTCTGAAGACAGAATCAATAACCTTCGGGCAATAAATAAGGGGTCTTCGCCACCTTCAATCATTCTCGCCAGCCAATACACTGCAGCATTCGGGTCGCTGCCGCGAATGGATTTAATAAACGCTGAAATGATATCGTAATGTTGTTCGCCCGCTTTATCATACAGCGCTAAGTTCTGCTGTGCGTGTGCAAGCACATTCTCATTGGTTAAGCTGATTTTATTCCCACCAATACCGTTAACGGCTATTTCCAGCACATTTAAAAGTTTGCGGGCGTCGCCACCACTTAAGCGAATTAGCGCCTCGTGTTCTTTAATCGTTATCTTCTTTTCGGAAAGTATCGGATCTTTCTTTATTGCGGTTTGCAATAACCCGGCAAGCTCATCTTCAGTTAATGATTTTAAAATATACACCTGGCAGCGGGAAAGTAAAGCCGAAATCACCTCGAAAGAAGGGTTTTCGGTAGTCGCACCAATTAGTGTAACCAAACCACGTTCTACAGCGCCCAGCAAACTATCCTGCTGTGATTTGCTGAAACGATGGATTTCATCAATGAATAAAATCGGCAAACCCAGGAAACTGTCTTTTAAAGCAGCTGCTTTATCGATTACATCACGAATGTCTTTAACGCCACTATTAATTGCACTGAGGTTAAAAAAAGGCCGTTCTAAAGCCTGTGAAATAATGTACGCCAATGTTGTTTTGCCAACACCCGGCGGCCCCCAGAAAATCATAGACGGTAACTGACCGCTTTCTATTGCCTTACGTAAAACTGCTCCTGTGCCTACCAAATGTTTTTGCCCCACATATTCGTCTAAATTTTGGGGGCGCATTCTTTCGGCTAACGGGGCTTGATTTTGCATAATGGTAAATATAGTAAATTGAAATTTGCCTAATCCGGTTTTACTATAAATTTTAGTTTTCTGCCGTTTTTTACAAAATCCTCAAATCCAGAAATTCTTAAATTCTGGTTAGTTTAATCCTCTATCTTCGAATGGTGCTTGGTATCTTTCATTGTTGTATATAAAATCAATGATATCAAAATACAACCTGTAACATACCAGTAAAAATAATGCTCATGACCAATATTTTTAAACCAGAGCGCTAAGTATTCTGCCGTTCCGCCGAATATGGCAACCGTTAAAGCATAAGGTAGTCCTACACCTAAAGCCCTGATTTCTGCGGGAAACAACTCGGCTTTTACAACCGCATTAATGCTCGTATAACCACTGACAATGATTAATGCCGCAATCATCAGCAAGAAAATTATTGATGTATTGGTTTCATTAGCCAAACCTGTTAAAATCGGAAACGTACACAAAGTACCTAAAATGCCAAAGCCAATTAACAATGGTTTTCTTCCGATTTTATCGGATAATAAACCAAACAAAGGTTGCATGACGGCAAAAACCAAAAGTGAAATAAAGGATAAGGTAGTTGAAGTTTCTTTACTGAGATGAACGGTGTTTACCAGAAACTTTTGCATGTAAGTACTAAAGGTGTAAAAAGCAATTGTTCCGCCCAATGTTAATCCGACAACCGTGAATACTTCTTTTGGATACTTCATGAGTACGGCTATTCCGCCTTTCTTTTTCTCTTTGCTTTTAAACGCTGATGTTTCATCGATATGTCTTCTTAAATAAAGCGCGATAAAAGAAAGAACTGCACCAATAAAGAAAGGGATTCGCCAGCCCCAGTTATGCAACTCAGCCGGTGTTAAAAGCCAGTTCTGTAAAATTAGCTGAATACCCAAGGCCAGTAACTGACCGCCGATTAAGGTTACATATTGAAAACTTGAATAAAAACCCCTGTGCTTTTTTGTGGCCATTTCACTTAAGTATGTAGCCGATGTTCCATACTCACCGCCTGTACTTAAACCCTGAATTAACCTGGCAAAAACCAGTAATAAAGGAGCTGCAATTCCGATTTGCTTATATCCGGGTGTTGAACCAATAATTAACGAACCAATCGCCATAATTAAAACGGAAAGGGTCATCGATTTTTTTCGTCCAAGCTTATCCGCAATACTGCCGAATAGCCAACCGCCAATTGGCCGCATTAAAAACCCTACTGCAAAAATACCAGCGGTATCTAAAAGCTGTGCCGTTGGATCACTGTTCGGGAAAAATACAGGAGAAAAATACAAAGCAAAAGCAGAATAAGTGTACCAATCGTACCATTCGACCAGGTTGCCAACCGACCCGCCAAAAATAGATTTTAACCGATATTTTAATTCGTTAATTTCTTCAGGCTGGAAATCCTTCGATGTTTTATTCATGCTTTATTAAATGAGTACTTTTGAATCGGTAAATTTAATCACAACGTGCCATCTGGTTAAGTAAGCTGGCAAGATACCATGCGACTAATTGATTTGCAAAAAGTTATTCATTTAAAATTCAATCCTTCTAATCATTTCAGGTACAAATATTATTTCAATGCCTGGTAAACCAATACTTTATATTTATCGGCGAGTTCGCTATGTTTAAAAGGCCATTGTTGTAAAAATATAAGCCCCGAGAGTTTTTCTTTAGGGTCGGCCCAGTAATTGGTTCCAAAGAAACCTCCCCAAGACAGACTTCCTTCAGATACACCCAGCCGGGCATTTCCTTTTGAAGTTGTGATTTGAAAACCTAATCCGAATTTATCATCGCCCAGTGATATATCTCCAATCTGGTTTTTAGTCATGATTTCAATGGTATGCCTGGCCAGCAGTTGCTTACCCTGATAAACGCCACCATTAATGAAAAGCTGTAAAAAAGCAGCATAATCAGTTATGGTTGATACCAATCCGGCACCGCCTGCAAAATAACCATTATTGTTAACCGGATAATCTATCGTACTGCCAGGAAAGGTATTATTTAGCCATAAAATCGGTTTTCGGGTATCGGCATCTTCGGTGTAAACCGCTGCCAGCCTTGCTCTTTTAGCTTCCGGCAAATGAAAATAGGTATCTTTCATCTCAAGCGGACCAAATATTCTTTGTGCAAAAAACTTATCCAATGGTAAGCCCGATGCGATTTCTACGAGTCGGCCTAAAACATCGATACTTAAGCTGTAATTAAACCTTTCGCCCGGGTTGTATTCCAGTGGCAAAGTTCCAAGCTTGTTTATAGCATCTGCCAAAAGTTGTTTGTGATTGGAAAATCCGGCCTGAATGCCGGCTTTAGCATAAATAGCTTTCATTTTTGCTGAACCGATTTGTGCATAACCTATGCCTGATGTATGGGTAAGCAAATCTCTGATGGTGATTTCCCTCTTGGCCGGCACAGCTGTATAGCTACTGTCTTTTTCATTAAACTTATCAAGCAATTTTGGATTGGCAAATGAGGGAATGTACTTTGAAATCGGATCATCGAGCAGAAACTTTCCTTCTTCCCATAACATCATTACGGCGGTGCTTGTTATGGCTTTTGTTTGAGAGGCAATGCGAAAAATAATGTCTTTTTGCATTGGTTTGCCCTTTTCCTTATTATCCATGCCAAAGGCCTTGTAATATGCCGGTTTTCCATCCTTCATGACCAGACACACCGCCCCAACAATCCAATTGCTATCAATATAACTTTTTACAACATTATCTATCCGTGCCAGCCTTTCGGGGTTAAAGCCATTCGAAGGTGTAATTTGTTGTGCTTTTGCAGATAAAATACTTAGGGAAATGGTAATGATGAGCAATATGCGTTTCATAACAAAGGGGGGTATAATTAATTAAAAGATAGCAATAAGTCTCCGGGAATATCCCGGAGAACTTAATGAGGCGTAGATTAATTAAAACTTATAAGATGCGGTCAGGTAAAATGCCCTTGGCGGATTAGATATTGTAAAATAAGGTGTGTTGTTTGCAACGGCAGCATCAAACTGCGCTTTATTGAAACTTCCTGCCCCGGTTAGCTGTGTAATCAGATTGCCTGGTCTTGCCCAACTCATCACCTGATAATTATTAAACAGGTTATTTACATTTGCACTAAGGGTAATTTTACGGCTCAAATTGTAACCTGCACCCATGTCAAAATTAGAAAATGACGGTAGGTAAAAAACATTGGGCGCATTGGCTTGTCTTTTACCAAGGTAAGACCAGGTAACGAATACATATAATTTATTAATGTGATAAGTTGGTGTAAGTCTTGAAATGATTCTGGCATTGTTATCTGTTTCATTGCCTGAGTAAGAGATTTTAGTATCATCTGCAATACCCGGGTTATTTGCAACCCAGTAATCGGCCTCAACAATTTTCGAACGCTGAAAAGTAGCAACGGCTTTAAGACTTAAATTTTTGGTTATCGTATAATCACCTTCTATCTCAATACCAAAAGTACGGTATTTGCTATACAACGATGGTGTGGTATAAAGTGTTCCATCGGCGTTTGTAAATATGGCGGCATTGGGTACGCCACTTAAAACACTATAAAAAGGGGTTACAAACAAATCAAGGTTTTTTCTGCGTGCTTTAAGCCCAAGTTCTAATTGCTCGGTTGTGCGAACTTCAGGATTTAGCAAGGCAACTGTTTCAGGTCGGTTTGCAGCAAAATAAACATCCATATCCGGCGATTTCTTGCCCCTCGAATAACGGGTATAAATGGCGGTATTATCGTTAAATTTATAGTTTAAAGCACCAGAAAAGGAAAAAGTGTTTAACCGCCTGTCAAAGGCAACCGAGGTAATTCTATCGAGTGTATTATTGTTATAGAATGTTTTTATGTCGTTATCTGTGCCACCTTGTACACCGGTTTTAAAATAGGTCCGCTGGTTAAAAGCCGTTACTTTTGCTGTTTCAAAACGTCCCCCCCAATCGAAAGTTAATTTTGGGCTTAGATTCCAGGTTTGACCTAAAAAAAATGCATACTGGGCTTGTGTAACGCTGAAATCAAGGAAACCACCGGTATCGCCATTGGCCTGTGCAATACCGTCGGCATTGGTTACCTGGTGTATACCTGTTGTTCCGCCCAATGTTGCGCCGGTAAATGTTAAGGAGGTTAATCGTGGTCTGTCTTCAATGGTGCCTAATGCAACGCCATCAATACCTGAATAGCGGTGTGCTTTAGATCTGCCATAGTACATACCGGCATTAAAGCTCATATTCTTAAACCGCTTGTTTAAGGTAAACTGATTAATTACCTCGTTTACCTGATTTTCATAAGTGCCTAAAATTGAAAAGTAAATGGAATGCGGGCTTACGCTTTGGCCGGGCAGAATATCTTTCGCGATGCTATAAGATGGCAAACCGCCTGCACCCGCCGTGGCATTTACGCTCATTAATTCTTCACCCGTTTTAGCATCTTTAAAAGAATAATTACCAAAACCTAAACCGGTAAGTCCCGACAGGAGTGCATAAGTTGTTAAATCCGTTCCACTCATAATTGATGCATTGGTGGTGCTGTAATGAATGTCATTTTCAGAATAACGGAACGCATTGGTAATCGACCAGTTGTCGCCCAGTTTTTGTTCCCAAACGGCACCAACCGATTTGTATTTACTCTTAACCAGGTTGGAAGGATTTAATGAGATTGTTCCTCCGCCAATGTATCTTGGTGATGTAAATTCAAATTTGGGCATTAAAATCGTCGAAAATATATCAAAACCCTGACTTGGTTTAGGGTCGGAAAAACTATTGGTGGGTAGCAGTTGTACATAGCCATTTCTATCGTTCAGGTATTTCCCGATAATTTTCAGTGAACCGGTTTTATAGGTTTTTAAAATATTGGCTTTGATTTGCCCGCCCTTATTTATCGGATAGCCCGGATAGCGACCACTTTGATCATACCTGTAAAAACCACCTACATTAAAAAACCAGTTGTCTTTTATCGGTCCTCCGAAATCGACATCGAACCGTGCCAATGGGTTGCCACCATCCCTCCCCTGGAAACCATATTTTGTTCTCACTTCGCCTTCGAATGTATTTCCACCGGTTTTGGAAACATAGTTAAAAATTCCACCGGGTGCATTTGCTGCAGTAACCGAGGCTGTTCCACCACGTACGGCCTCTAACCTCGCCAGGGTTGCATCCGGGCGAAGGAAAAAATCCGGACCATAACTAAAATAGGTTATGTTTGTTACCGGGATACCATCTTCCTGCATAGAAACATATTCGTAGCCAAAGCTTCCATCCTGCGAACCGGCGGTTATACCGCGTGAGGCCACACTATTTCTAATTTCACCATTTGATGAGTTTACAAACACGCCCGGTGCATTCTTTAACAAATCTGCAGCACTAGCGGGAACTATCCTATCTATCTGAGCACTGTTTATGGTGGTAATAGCCACAGAAGCATCAATACGTTTACGTTTATCGAAAGCCCCGGTTACCACAACCTCATCCATTGTATTGACGGCTGGATTTAAGGTAATGTTGGTTTTGCTATTCACATCAAGCCTGATTTCTTTTAATGAATAACCTAAAAAAGAAATGATAACAACTTCTTTCTGGCCGGCAATATTTGTGAAAATAAATGCTCCGCTCTGGTCGGTTGTGGTTGTTTTTCCACTTGTTTTAAGTTTTACAGTAGCTCCGGCGATGCCATTTCCCTGCTCATCCTTAACAATCCCGGAGATTGTATTTGTTTGCGCCATACAAATGCTGATGCTCAACAAAAATAGTAAAAGCATAAAGAGGCTCTTGCCTGGCCGTTTGTGTAGTCGTTTTGGTTTCATATCTTCATTTTTAGTTATTGGTTCAATAGTTTATTTGCCATGTAGTACAGTTCGGTATTTGCTCTTTCTGGTACAAATCCATGCGGATAACCTGCATAATTATGTACTTCGGTATAAATGCCCGCTTCTATCAGTCTTTTGGCATACAGCAGTCCTCCGTCTCGTAAAGGATCTACACCACAGGTTAAAATATAGGTTGGGGGTATGTTTTTTAGATCTTTTGCCAATCCGGGCAAAGCATAATCCGGTACATTTTTATATTGTTTTTCGCCTAGATAAAGTTTAAGGTATTTGGTTAAATCGGCTCCTTTTAAAGCAGGAATATTCCGGTATTCTATAACAGATACATGTGTGGTATCCAAATCAGACGGTGGAAAAACAAGCAGTTGTGCCTTAATTTTTGGGCCTTTTTCTGCCCGGGCTTTAAGTACAATACTTCCGGCTATTGCCGCACCAGCACTACCGCCACCAACACCAACCTTGGTGGTATCAATTCCATATTTACCGGCCTGGTTAATACCCCAAAGTAAGGTTGCATAGCCATCGTTTACACCTGCCGGAAAAATATTTTCAGGCGCCAAACGGTAATCAACCGAAATAACCACCACTTTCGAGCGAATGGCCATTGTTGCACAAGCCTGATGATCGCTGGTTAGGTTTCCGGCTACAAAACCACCTCCATGAAACCAAACCAGTAAGGGTATGTTTCCCGCAGAAAATTTAGGACGGTAAATACGAACAGGCACCAGGGGGTCGTTCTTGTCAAGCCCCGGAATGGATAAGTCCATTACCTCAACACTATCGGCATTTTTTAATTTTGGCAACGGCCTTGCTTTGTCAGCTTTTCTGGCGCTGGCGATAAATGCATCATCAAACTTGGATATAGGGCCAAAGGCCAGCATCTTTATTTCGGGAGATAAACGAAGACTTACTTCAGTTGGGGTAAGCGGTTTTACACTTGTTTTTGATGCCTTTTTTTGCTGTGCAAAAGTTGTAACAGCAATAAAAAGAAAGGATAGTGAGAGCATGCCTAATTTTTTCATAAGTTTATTTTTTTTGTCCGTATTTTTTTATAAAAGCCACTGCGGCCTTGTATAATGCTAATTTTTCTATTGGTTTTTTATCAAGGTCGTGCGCCAGCCCCGGCACTTGTATAAATTCTACAGCTGCTTTTTTACTGCGTAACTTTTCCGCTAATTGTTGCGACTGGCGAATCTGAACAACCGGATCAATTACGCCATGAGCGATAAACGTGGGTATGTTTTTAGCGTATGTTATGGGGCTTGCAAGTGCAAAACTTTCGGGAACATGTTTTACATCGGTAAAGCGATTGCCGGCTATTTTTTCGACTAAACCCATTAAATTAGCTTTAATGCAATAGTTTAAGGTACTGGTATCGGTAAAATTAGTTGGTCCGCTAAAATCGACAATGGCGTTAATTTTTTTTGAAGAGGTGTAGCCATATAATAAGGCCAGGTGAGCGCCCGAACTAAAACCGGCAGTGCTGAAGCCATCCGCACGCGTATTCCATTTTGCAGCATTTTTTACGCAGTAATTTGCTGCCTGATCGATATCTTCGAGTATTTGTTTATAATGTATTGTCGAATCATTGGCATACCTGTGGTTTAGATTTACAGATGCTATGCCTTGTTTTAGCAGGTATTCCTGAAAATCCCTTACATACTCTTTTCCGGCCTGTACCCAGGCACCGCCATGTATTAAAATAACAAAAGGTGTTTTAGGTGTAACATCTGGCGGGAGATACAAGTCTAGTCTGTTTCGCTCAAAATTGCCATATTTCAAATCGGTTTGTCTAACCGTATCTTTTTGGGCTAATGCAGCTGTTGAGCTCATCAACAGGAAAATAAAAAATTTAATCATGCTTTTCTTTACCATAACATTTACATATTTCTGAGTTCTTTTTTCAATAACTTCCCGGTTGCGGTCATTGGTAAGCTCGTACAAAATTCAACCATACGGGGGTATTTATATGATGCGAGTCGTTCCTGGCACCATACTATTATTTCTTCGGCCCTTACTTTTTGCCCTTCTTTAAGTATGATAAAGGCTTTTACCTCTTCGCCCAGTTTATCATGAGGTAAACCAATTACAGCCACCAGTGATACGGCAGGATGCTTCATTATAACCTCCTCAATTTCCCTGGGGTAAACATTCATACCACCCCGTATGATCATATCCTTTAACCTGTCTACAATAAAATAGAATCCATCTTCATCTTTTATGGCGATATCCCCGGAGTGCATCCAGCCGTTTTTAATTACTTCGCTCGTGTCTTCAGGTTTGCGGTAGTAGCCTTTCATCACATTGTGTCCTTTAAAAATCAGTTCTCCTTTTATTCCCGACGGCAATTCTTCACCATTGCTTCCAACTATCTTCACTTTTACGCCCCATACTGCCGTTCCGATGGAGCCGGGTTTTTTACCCACCCGTAAATCATTAAAAGTAACTACCGGGGCACCTTCGCTCATTCCGTAACCCTCTAAAATTTGTACGCCAAACCGTTTTTCAAAACCATTGAGTACGGCCAGCGGTAAAGAAGCACCTCCCGAAATACAAAGCCGGAGGCTTTTAATAATAGCCTCATCTTGTATTTCGGGGTGTTGTATGTTTAATAATGCCCAGTACATGGTTGGCACACCGGCAAAAAGGGTTACTTTGTAGGTTGTTAGGTGCTCAATGATTTCCTTTGCTTCAAATTTTGGCACCAGGATACTGTGTGCTGCCTTATAAAGTCCGGCATTTAACAAAACCGTCATTCCGAAAATATGGAACAATGGCAATACCACAAGCTGTACATCACTTGTGCTAACGGAAAACAGATCAGAAGAAAGTACTGCATTGCAAAAAAGATTTGAATGCGTTAATTCTGCACCTTTAGGTTTACCGGTTGTTCCTGAAGTATAAATAATGACAGCAGTATCGTCTGCAGATGTTGTGTAGGAATCAAAGTTTGCAGATTGTCCCTCAAGCAACTCTTGTATAGTATAGGTGTTTTTACCAACCGGTTTATCTTCACCAATTAAAACAAAGTTTTTGCAGCCAGGTACTTTGTTAAACGCCTCCCGGCCAAAATCGCCGATGGGAAGGGTTTGGCTGCCTTTGAAACAGAAATAGGTATTTGCTTCGCAATCTTCGAGGTGGTATTTTATTTCATCTGCTTTAAGCAATATATTTAAGGGAACCACTACCGCACCGGTTTTTAGCGCCGCATAATAGATAACCGGAAACCAGATACAGTTTGGGCAAGATATGGCAACCTTATGGCCTGGCTTTATACCGATTTCATTTAAGCCATTGGCCAGGTTATTTGCCAGCGCATTAACTTCACTGAAGGTAAAACTCGAATTTGCAAAACTAAAAGCAGGATTGGAGCCGAACTTAATGGCACTATCCTCCATAAGCACAGATAAGTTTAACATACATCACTTGGTTAGATTGACTTGGTGATATGAAGCTAAATATTATGCATGCAGAATAAAAATCGAAACGGGAATTAAATATTTCGAAACGGGAATTTCTATATTTTACCGTAGTAACGCTTAAACAGCGCTTCAAAATGTTTGATGTTTGTGTAACCCAGGCTCCTCGCCGTTTCTTTAAAATCGAGGTGATTTTCAACAATTAAGCGGTTAGCCCGCTCTATTTTTTGCTGGATAATGTACTGCCGGATGGGTAAACCATAAATTTTTTTAAAATCACGTTTGAGATCGCACTCATTTAAGCCAACAGAACGGCTGAGTTGCAGAATGCTTATTTCTTTATCTAAATTTCCGAGAATCATGGTATGCGCTTCGCTGATGCAATCTACACGCCGCTGGGGCAGGCTACAATCAGTCAGCGGACCCATTTTGGCATTGCTAAGCTGACGAATCACGTAGAAAACAAACTCTGTTAATTTCGCATCAAGCAACATGGTATTCGAAAAATCGTCAGATGGAATTTCAAAAAGCTGTTTTATCATTTGCTTAATCTGCGGGTCATTTGCAAAGGCAGGAAAACGACAGGATAAATCAAACCTGGTGCCGATAAAATAATCTTCCGGAATAAAAAATCTTATTCCATCTACACGGGTTATTTCCCATTCAAATTTTTTTGCACCTTCTAATGCGGATGAATGGATAACCTGATCAACATTGCTAACCCTGAAATCAATCAATCCTTTTTTACCCACAGGATCATGGGAGCAAAAAACCGTTGGCTCATTAAAATCCCAAATACCGCGAAAAAAGTGAATATCATTTTTTACGAAAAGTTGTACGAATCCGGCGCCTATACATTCAGGTAAAGTAACGCTTTGAGAAGACCAGGTATTATACAGCGAAAAACCGTATTTATTAATCAGCTCTGCCAGAAATCTTGCCGGATCTGCATAGGGCAACAACAACTGCATACAAGTATATATTTGGTTGACTGCAAGTTAAACATTTTTTATCATCAAAGAAATGTTTTTTATACCATAATATTATACAACACACCGCATTAATGATAAAATAATAACCATCACTTGGAAAATTAATATCATCAAAAACAGATGAACCGGTTATGTCTAACAGCCCGATGTTAATCCAGGAGTGTCCAGGTTTTTTTTGCCTGCACCTGCTGTACCATCTGTTGTTCTGCAACCACAATGTTTTCTTTACGCTGGCCAATGTATTCCAGTTGGCTCAGTTTATTCCAAAGGGCAACCAATACGCTCATAAAATCATTCACTGTAAGCATGGAAAGGCTGATCTGCTTGTGATCATAAACAAGTTCTATTGTTTTGGCAAGGAGTTCTTCAAAATTACCGGGTGTAACATCTTTCCACTCATAAAAATATTTGAGCAGTTCTTCCCTTTCTTTAGGATTAATCAGTTTTATGGCGGTAAAGAAAATGTGTGCGAGACTGGAAAAATAACCGGTTAACTTTGCCGGCGATTCGCGATAGGCAACATTTCTATATTCATAAAATATAGTTGCGATATAATCAACCAGTTTTATGGATATTAACCGGATGTTTTGACCCAGTGCCGTTGTATTTTCCCGTCCGGTTTTATCAATTATCCGGAAAGATGCCAGCTGAAGATCATTTAAAAGTGTGCTGAAAGCCTCATAATAACGAATAAGTGCCGGATGACTGGTAATTGTAGAACTCGGTGGTATATAATCCCTCTTGATGGTGAGCTTTCCATTTTCGTAATACACCTGCCCGATGGTTAGAAAATAATTATCAGGCAGCTGGCCGGCAATTTCATTTTCAGGTAATACAACGATGCTGTAAGATTTGGCTAATTCAGGGTAGCGGAGCGGATTTTCTTCCGGATCAGGGATGCCGGCAGGTACCCTGGCAAAAGGGTTTACAACAAGTAGAATTACATAATTTCTAGGTTCCGATTGCCCAAAATAATGGTTATGCACCAGATTATCCATGGCATCGCTTTGTAAAATGTCGATATGGCAACCTTCCGGTGTTATGGCATTGCAATACCTTACCCTGATTTCTATATGATTGGTTGCCTTTTCCGTTATTTCTATATCATGGGAACTGTTGTATCCTGAAAACGGCGGAAGAAAGCCGTAATTTGCATTATTTACATTAATGGAAACCGCATCTCTTACAAAATCCTGTAAATATAGATCGTTAAGGGTAAAATGATCGCTGGATAATTTCATTCCATTGATCCAGTTTATTGATTTATATTTTAAAGGCTTAATCATAATCAAATTATTTAATTGTAGCTATTAGATGTAAATTCCGCTTTCCCCTACTTCGTTAGAAACATTAACATTTTCTGAAACCCTTTTGGCATAAATCGTCATTTTTTCAGAAATACCATTTTCAGTAATATCCAGGTCGGGATCAATAAATATGTTTCGTTTAAAAAAGGAAGTTTTTATGAAAAAAATCCATTTATAACCTTCCATGTATTCATCCCTGAATTCTATCGGACTGGCGGCAAATTTAAGGTTATAATCATCAATAAATTTATGGAACCAGATGCCAAAATTCATATCCTTTAAAGCCTTAACCTTTACTTTAAGCGGTTCAGCATCGCTGCTTTTTTTGTAAAGTTCCAGCTCCAGTACCAGTAGCCGGTTAAAGTCTACATGGTCCATATTTATTTCAAGCGGCGTAGCCGGATATTTCCATATTTTGTAAATTTCTGCAGGTATATGAAGTAACGAAACGTAAGCCCACCAGAAAATAAGGGGTACAAAAAACCAGCTGATACTGCCTGCACCAAACCAACCGAAATTTATGGAGCTTAACCAGTTAAAAGCGAGCTGGAATAGATAAACGGATAAAATGGCTGAAATTAACGTGGCAAAAAAGATAAATACCTTGCGGTCGAGTAAATCTTTAGGGTAATATTTTGTTAATAAATACACGAATGTAATGCCTGTTAAAACATAATAAATACAGCATATAATATAGCCCCAGGGCATAAAATTAAAATTCAGGAAACCCAGAAAACCGGGAATTGCTAAAATAATGCCAATAAGCAGAACACTAACGATAAGTCTTTTGTTATTAAGAAACTGATTTTTCTTATTAATAATCGAAAGTACCGCCGTTGACACTAAAAAAATTAGCGGAAATAAGAGGAAGCGAATGAAAAATGATTGAACGTCCATTAATTTATAGATGTGATGTATTACAAATATAGTATCTTTAGTAGTTGATTATAATGCTAATTTTATGCTATACTACAAATTTTAACCTATAACAAAAAAACAAGTTTAAAGTTTAATGAAAAAGGAAACTTTGATAAATAATGAATTATTTACCGACTACAAGGCAGTAGCACATGCGGCCGATCTTGTAGAGCGCAAAATAGTCGACATTAATCAGATTGAGGTCATCCCCTTAGGTGCAGATAAGCGTGCATTTGCCAAAGATATAGAAGAAACGGAAATTTATTATTCTGAAAAAAGGCGACAGAACCGCATCCGGATAAAAACCAACCGGGAAAGTTTATATGATATGCTTCCCGAAGGCCTTTTCCATAAGCCGCCAACCGGCAGCGCCGGAATGGATGAAGAGTCGATGATTAAAGACATCAGGGAAAGAAGGGAGGAAGAGAAACAAGCACGTTTATTTTTTAGTCCTTTTGATGCTGAAATTAACCAGGTAAGGGTGATGACCGAGCTTTATGAAAATAAGCTCGATAAAAAAACGACCTATTCCGATCTAAGCCAGATATTTGAATTTGGCTGGGGTGAGTTTAACCTGCTCAACAAAGAACAAAGCATCATCTGGATGCATTTATTACCCGAAATTCAACAAAAAAGAAACGATATAGATTTTGTATCTAAAGTACTTACCGCATTATTTAACCTGCCAATATCAATTGTAAATACCTCTGCCCGTATTACCCCGATTAAAATTAGCGGCGATTTGCAAATGCAACTTGGCGCAAGCGCGCTGGGTATTGATACCATTATCGGGGATAGCTTTATGCCGGATTACGAATCATTTAACGTCAATATCGGGCCAACGTCGCCGCAAGAACTTATTAAGTTTATTCCTGAGCAAAAAAACCGGGCAATTTTAGATATGGCAATTAACTATTTGATGCCTGTTAATGCCGAAGTTAACGTTGAACTGCTCACCGCAACGGATTTCCAGGAAACCATATTAAGTGCCGATGCAGAAAGTGCTTACCTCGGTTATACCGTTTATATCTAAACTTTAAGTTTCAGGGCTTAATCTACATTAATAAATTTCCACTAAACCGCTCTGTAGGCTGAGGGCTTTAACAACATACGGTAGCGAATATTCATGGTACTCCTTAAATTTAATTTTGCCAGAGTCAAACTTAATAATTCATCCCAATCCTGCGCATTCAGCTTAAGGTTTTCTGCAGGTTCGATGAGAATATCTGTTGTTTTTATAAAGCCCGAACCAGGCTTATTATCCATTACGACTCCTTTGGTTAAGGTAATGCCGCTAAGTTTATTGCCTAATTCATAGCGGCAAAAGTTAATTACGTCGGCCTTTGTAATAATCCTGTCGGCTGTAGTTAACCCATACTTGTAAGCCTGAACCCGGTTTGCAGCATTTAACCGGGAACGCCCGCCTTTAGTTTGGGTTAGAAAAAAGATGCTCTCTGCATTTACCTTCGTATTATCATATACCACCAGGCGGCTGCCGGCATTGATGTGGTTGGCCTCCTCTGCCTGCGTAACCCAGATATCAAGAAATAAAATATCTGCATCATCTATTGGTTTGATTACTATATAGCTCGGCAATTCTTTAATATCTTTAAGGGTAGAGCGACTTTTTTGTTCTATTAAAGCAATGTTCTGTTCTAAGTTTTTAAGCATCGTGCTTAAAAAATCAGGTCCATAGGCAGAAAAAGCGGCCTTCTCATCTCTAAGCAATTCGAAAAGGTAATCAACCAGTTCTTTCGCATTTCTGGTATCAAAACGTTCCGTGCCGCCATATCGGATTGAAAAGGAACCATCCCCTTTTTCATTCTCATTCGTATATGGAATTTCATTATAACTTTTCCCCTTGTTATCTTTCAGGTTTTCTACAGCAAGCATCTGATCAGATGCTTCTGTTTTAATCGGTATAATGTTATTCATGGTTTTAAGGCGGTGTTTGATTTGAACCAACCTTTTATTTACCACAGGGAAGGCATTTATGTAAATGTGAAGCTCGTTCAGCATTTCCTGTTTTATCGCTGCAGGGAAAACAACTTTAAGCCACCTTACCTTTTCATCTATCTGGTTTAAGCTGCCCTTTTGAAAGATATTTTCAAAAACCGGGGGCAACTCAGAACTGTCGTCAATATTAAAATCATTTATATCGCCCAGCGTAATAAACCTGTTGCTGTAAAATTGAAGTACATCGGCTTTTATGAGGTTGAGCAGTTGTTTATGGGAAAAGGGTGCCTGAACTTTACCGGTTAAGGGTTCATCCATAAACCTTTCGGTGTAAGCGGTAAGTTCGTTCTCTTTATAAAACCATTTTCCAAGCGACAATAAATCGTAGGTGTTTTCGGGTACCGAATAGTTTTTCCAATCAAAAAATAAATTCAGTTTATTAAAATCCATCCAGCTTTTCAAACCACTGATACCAATATACATGGTATTTTTTTCTATTGAAAAACCGGAAAGGGTATTTAAGGCGGGGTATTTACTTAATTGTTCAACATTAAACAAGGTATTTCCGGTGGCTATGTATTTTATTTCAGCATTATGTACTTTTACCGTATGCAGCGGGCTGAAAAATATGTCCGTTTTCTTTGTTTTGGCATCTTCAAGCTGAATATTTTTTTTAAATGCAAACTGGTTATATGGTAAAAGCAGATCTTCTTTTTCTACAGGCCTTGCGTGTATAATGGCATGTGCAGGTAATGATGAAGTCAGGTGGTCGGGTGCTAAAATACGGCTGATTTTATCAAAAATTCTATTCTCCAGGTTTTTAACATCATTCGCTACATTAAAAAGTTCGTTACTTAAAGCTTCAATAATTAATTTTACGAGCGGATCGAAATCGTGGCTGTCTTTAACATTCCAGAAATCCTCGGCATTTTTTAAAATTCTATTCCTGATTTCATCTTTTGATGAATAAAAAACTGGCTTCATGTGTAGAATATTTTGGTCGGTTTTGGTTAAGTAGATAGCGGGCTAAGAAATAAAGCTGTATTAAAAAAATATTTTTCACCTGTAGTTTTTATTAGTGCTCTGACACTGATATCCACCTTTTTTTTGATTTCAGTTATCTTACGTAACGGGTATACATTTTCAACCTCTGTTATGTGAACTTCCACCTCTGTATTATAAATTCGGAATTCGGAATCTGTAATAGATTTAAGCAAAGATTTCCTGAATTTTTCCTCCCAGATGCTTTCACTTACAATTAATTCAAAATCCAGATCCCATATTTCGCAGCCAAAATCGTTATGATAACGATGCTCTCCGTAGCGTGTAAAAATTATTAATTCTATATGATTTGATATCGATTTACCGAGGTCAGTTGCCTGTAGGCCATTGCCTAAAAAAATGGAGTTAAATCTGAAGGGTTTATTCAAAAAATTTTCAGACATAGCGGTTTGGCTTAAAGTTTGTTAAAAGTAATTAAATAAAATCGTTTCAATAATAAAACAACAAATATCAAAAATTGTTATTGGATGTAATTAATTTGAAAAGTTTATGTGATTTTGAAGAAGTGATTGTCAAATTAATGATAAGATTTTTGTAATCCTATTTTACTTCTTATGAAACCGATTAACGCCGTCGAAATTAGAAATTCTTTTACAAAGTTTATTCTGAACTTTGTATTTCTCACTGCTTTCTCTATTCTTTGTATTTTTCTTTTTTTTGCTGCTTCCGATTACGAATACGCATTGCTTGATAAAAAAGTAAAGGAAACCGAGAAACTGTCGTCCTTAAGGAAAGACATCAACACCAACTTCGACCGGATTCTGGTTAATTTTAAAGAGCTTGCCATATACAGAAGCTATAATGCCGAAGAATTGAGCAAACAGGGCATTCTGCTGGAAGATATCCAGGCTGCTAATTACAAAATAAAAGACTTGATATCTAAAAAGCCGGCACCAAGCGTAAGTTTCGAGTTGTATGAAAAGCTAAACAATAATGTTGGTGTAATGGCTAACCTGCAGGATTCATTATTTACATCAAGATATAATATTCAAAGTTACAAAGAGCAATTAGACGATTGTCTGCGTGCAACCCGGAGTGCCGCAAGCAGAATTCGGAATGGCAGCTATGGCCGATAATTTAACGTTTTTTATATGATAAAATTAAGCATAAAAGAAAGACGCGAGCAGTTTTTGTTTTTTTCGGCACTGTTTATCTTCACAGTGGGCCTTTTAAGTTTTGGGATTTTTTACAGTGGCAAATCGCGGTATCAGATTTCCAAAGAGGAACTGGAAGTTAAAATCAGCGAAAATGAAACCTTTGAAAATATGGTTAAAGAAACTATGCCAACGATTGATAGTACTTATAAACAAATTATACGCTACGACCCAAATGTACAAGCCGTTTTTTTGAAGAATGATATCCAGAATTCTTTAGGCTCTATACGGGCAGCATTCGATCGTAAAGCGTCTGATTCCCGCTATAAAACTTTCGTTCAAACGGCCCAGTTATACGATATTCTATTTAACGACAGGCGCGAACAACGAGGCAATATAGGCGATGTAGAAAGATTAAAAAAATCATTAGATGATTGTGTAATCAGCAGGCGCCAGTTACAACAAACCATGTCTGCAGGTAAATAAATTTATAAATAAACAACCTTATAAAAGCGCTTCCTATGGCTAATACAAATACAAAGCAAGTTAATTCAAATTCGCAGGGCTACGTTATTCTCTACATCCTGCTGGCCGTACTCCTGTTAACCGGCCTTATTTTCTTATTTAAAAGTTCACTCTTCGAAAAAAGAACTGTTGATGCCAGAATTCTTAAAGATGAAATTTATCTGAACGAGGATTTGGTTTTTACCGATAACACGCCTAAAGCATCTAAATGGTTGTGGGAATTTGGTAACGGGGCTAAAGCGACCACACAAAATGGTGCTTATCATTACGATAAACCTGGTGCTTATATTGTGCGCCTGACTGTTGATGGAGAACTCAAGGAACAGTTCCCTTTAAATGTACGCGATACAGTTCGAAATGTTGTTGATAGCGTATTAACCATCAGCGGACCAACATCTGGTGTGGTTAACGAAGAAGTGAGACTGGAAGGAGATGGGCAGGGCAAAGATTTTGAATGGTCATTCGGCGAAACAGGTCGTGTGGATGTTAAAGGCAAAACAGCACTATATACATATCGTGCACCCGGAAAATATGTTGTTCGCCTTCGGACAGACAAAAGCCGCAGACCGGTTTACCACACTATTTTAGTTACCGATCCGAATGCAGAAATAGTGGAAGATTTAGTTACACCGGGTGATGGGGAACGTAAAACAATAGATGACATCAGGGCCAGGTTACAGGCAATTGCCAATGGGGCGGATTTTAATTCAAACTATTACTACCTGGTAAATAAATACATGTGCGGCAGCGAAAAAGTAACGGTAAATGTAGAAATGAATGGTAAGAAAAAGCAAACCGACATCTACTCTTATTGTATGGGGCTCACCTTTGGAGGTGAAATTGCGGTAGATGAGGCTCAACTAACCATTAAGCCCAATTCTTCCTGTGCAAGTTTGTTAAATATTAAACAGCATTCGGCAACTGCTCAACCGGCAGCAACCACTACAACAGAAGCGCCAGGCAAAACAAAATAAGCGACCTCTTAACCTAATTCTAAAGCTCATTACAAGACTATGAAAAAATATTATGCCTTATACATCCTATTTTTAGGAATATCGATTGCACATGCTCAATCACCTGCTTCGTTCGGCAAAAAAGTAAAATACATGCCTAAATCGTATGAGAAGCCCTCCGAAAGCATAAACGTTAACGACAATACCAGCAGCAGCAGTTTACCATGGATTGTTTTTTCCGACCGGGAAGATAATTATACAACTACTGCACCTGGTGGAAGCCTGATTATGAAAAAAATAAGCTTTATGGAGCCGTTTTATGTTTCGAAAGAAGAAAACGGATACCTGAAACTAATTAAATATAAAGCCGGGATGATAAGGGGAAGAAAGATAACAGATAAAAAAAGTGCAATTAGCTACGGCTGGATTTCCAAATCGAAGCTTTTACTTTGGCAAAGATCTTTCTCCAACCAAAAAACAGGTTATGCAGAAAAGGCCATTGGGATAGTAAATGGCAAAAACCCGCTTACCGAGCCTAAATTTTATTACGACACAACAGATTCTATCCTGGTTTATAACACCCCTGAACTTAAAGACAGGAGAACAAAAGTAAGGCTCCATGAAATTGCTTACATCTACAAAAAATCGGACGACGGAAAGAAATATCTGATTGGTTCTGACGATCAATTGGTTGCTGATACAGCAAGAAAAAGTATTTATGGATGGGTTTCTGCAGAAGCCTTTCACAGTTGGGGCGACAGGCTTTACATTACTTCAATCAAGCCGGGCAACTATGATAATGACGATTCAACTGCCACTGCCATTAAAAATGGTATTGGTGCCGGCGAAAGCTTTGTAATTGATCCGCTGCTGCAATCAGAAAATATTATTTTACGCAGTGTACCAATAGTCGCCGATGATGCTGGTACTTATTCAATTGGTATCGCAAATGATGTTTTTAACAAAAAAAATAATAAACTTTTAACCATTAATGGCTCTGCCTTATCTTATCAGGATTATATCCGGCTTAGAAAAAATAAAAATAAAATCAACCTTGTTTTTGTTGTCGATGGCGGAAGCTCAATGACCAAGTATTTCTCGGGGATGACCAACACTGTTTCGTCTTTCGAAAGCCTTTTTGGTGATTTCGGTAAAGGCACCAAGGTTAATTACGGGGGGGTTGTTTACAGAGGTAATACAGGCTGCGCTGTCCCAGGTATTTTTGTCAGCCCTGTGCAGGATGATTATCGCCAGCTGATGACCTTCTTAACCAATCAGGCAAAAAATACCGATAAATGTAATGGCGAAACCAGTGAGCAGCCTGTTTTCGGGGCACTCAAAGCCGGATTAAATCTTTTTAAAGAGAAAAAGAATGAAACCAACCTTATCATTTTAGTTGGAAGCACAGGAAATGCAGGAGGCACAAATAACTACCTGATAAACGAATTAAGCGAACAGGTTGCGCTTGCAGATGCCAGAATTTTAGCCCTTCAGGTTTACAGCGATTTTAACCAGACCTTCAACGATTTTGTAATTCAATCGCGTAAACTTGTATCCGAGTCTGCTATTCGTTCTGCAGAATACCGAAAAAATATAATGGTAAAAGGCGAAGGTTTAAAAAGCTTTCAACCTTACAATACAAGTCTTCAGGATTCCATCTCCTATTACCTGGATTACCCTAAAAACAGCTTAATCCAGGGTGGTGTTGTATTTCCGACTAAAGGATCGGTAAATTCCAATCAGAGTATGACAATTGCGCTGCGTCGTTTTATTAAAGAAACCAATATGGATATTTATACCCAAATCAGTTCTTTAGATAGTGCTTTTCGTTTAACGGGAATTTCACGTAACAACCTTTCCCCTGATGTAGAGCTGTTGTTGCCACAACCCGTTGGTGCTGAAGTTGCTGACCACATGCCGCATAACGCTTTTAAATATTATTCTACGGCAAAAATACCGGCCGATGCTGTTAAAAACAGTAGTTCTGCTTTACAATATGCAATTGTGTTAAACAATATGGAATATAAGCAGATTGTAGATATATTTTCCATTATGCTTGGCGAAAACCTGCAGGCAGATCAATCGTCTTTCAGAAGTAAACTGGTTAAAAACTATACAAAGCTGCCTAAACAATTACTAGGTATGAAAATATCATCAGGTGATGTAAAAGCCATGACTTTAGCAAATTACATTAAGCTGGTAACCGGCTTGCCTTTAAATAATGAATTTTTGGGGCAGTACACTGTTGCTGATTTGAAAAACACCTCGAAAATGCCTTTGGAGCAATTTGAAAACTACATCAGATTACTAAATCAATCTGTACAGCAAATTAAGCGGGCTACACAAATAGAACAACAATTTGTATCTAACGGCAAATTATACTACTACATAACAGCGCAAAATTTTAATCCGGCAGTTTTGCCAAAAACCAACTAAGGGATATGGCCGTTACAAATTTAAGCGAATCCGTAAAAACAGCCTTGCACATTGCGCAATCGTTGGCTAAGGAATATAGAAACGAGGTATTTTCTGCTGCCCATTTACTTAAGGGTTTGATGCACAAAGACGTTGGTTTGAGGTCCTTCCTCACCTCCATCGGCAAAGATGAAGAATACATCAGCGAGTGGGCGGAAGTGCGTATTGACGAGCAGGATAAATCGGCAAATATTGCAGATACAGTTAGCGGAGCGCCAGAAATTGCGGTTATTTTCGAAGAGGCTGATAATGTTCGCATAAAATTGGGCCTTGATTTGATTACACCGGTTTGTGTATTAACGGCTTTAGCAAAACCAGGGATAGGTTTCCAGGCAGATCAATTAAAATCTTTTCCGGTTAAAGAGCGTGAAATATTGGATCTGTATGTTAAGGATGAAGAAATTTCGCGTGCGGTAGCACCTGATAAAAGTGCTTCGAATACTGAAAATAAAAGCACAGGTAATGCCCTGCATAAATATTGTATAGACCGGTTACAAATGGTTCGTGACGGGAAGACTGATCCAATCATCGGACGGGACAAGGAAACCCGTATGATGATGGAAATCCTCTGTCGCAGAACCAAGCCAAATGTAATTCTCACGGGCGATGCAGGGGTGGGTAAAACGGCGCTGGTGGATGGCTTTGCCATTGATATTGTTAACCAGAATGTGCCTGAAAATTTAAAATCAGTACAACTTTTTGAACTGGATTTGGGTTCGCTTATTGCAGGCGCATCGTACAAGGGAGAAATTGAAGACCGTTTAAAAAACATTATCAAGGAAATTAAGCAGTTTGAAAAAGCAGTACTTTTTATCGATGAAATTCATACCCTTTTGGATAGTAAAGGTCCGTTGGGTGCAGGTATCGGGAATTTATTAAAGCCTGAACTGGCGCGGGGTGAAATCACTGTAATTGGTGCAACCACTATTGATGAGTACCGCAAAATAATTGAACCAGAGCAGGCATTCAGCAGGCGGTTTGAGGTGCTTCAGGTAAATGAACCAAATGAAGAAAGCACGATAAAAATGCTGCAGAAACTGTCGGTAAAATATGAAGAACACCACAACCTGCATATTGAACCGGATGCCTTGGGCGAATGTGTTCGTTTGGCAAAACGTTATATGAAAGACAGACGGCTTCCGGATTCTGCCTTTGATTTGCTGGACAGAACCATGGCCGCAATGAAAATGATGAATGATACTTCCGACCAGGTAATTGACGGTTTGGAAGCAGAATTAGACGCTTTAAAAACAAACGAGGAACCAACTGAAGCGGAACAATTTGCAGATTATAAATGGCTGTTTTCTCTGCTTCAGAATAAATTAAGTCCCGTTTTATTGGGTCGCTTAACCGATGAAACACAAACCGATGCCTTTGAAACGGCAGATGAGTACCAAAATTACATTAATAGCAGCCTGCAGGAATTGAAGAAATATGCTGCAGAAAAAAGTGATCGCATTACGAAGCAAGATATTGCGTCCATTGTTGCCTACAAAACAGGAATCCCGATGGGAAAACTGCAGGCCGGCGAAAAAGAAAAATTGCTGAACATGGAGCAATACTTAAAGAAACGGGTGGTCGGCCAGGATCAGGCACTTAAAGCGGTGTCAGATGCCATATTAGAATCGCGCAGCGGATTAAACAAAAAAGGGCAGCCTATCGGATCCTTCTTTCTGTTAGGGCCTACTGGAACGGGTAAAACCGAACTTGCAAAATCAATTGCCGAATTTTTATTTAACGATGAAAAGGCTATGATTCGGTTTGATATGTCTGAATTTAAGGAAGAACACAGCGCGGCATTGCTGTATGGTGCCCCTCCGGGTTACGTAGGCTATGAAGAGGGTGGTTTGCTGGTCAATAAAATAAGGCAGCAACCTTATTCGGTATTGCTGTTTGATGAAATTGAAAAAGCGCATCCTTCCGTTTTTGATACTTTCCTGCAGATTTTAGATGAAGGCCATATGCACGACCGTTTAGGAAAAGAGGGCGATTTCAGCAATTCCCTTATACTTTTTACCTCAAACATTGGCAGCGAATGGATTGCAGAACAGATTGGCAAAGGCGTAATTCCGGCATCAAACCAACTGATGGAAGTAATGGCCGGGCATTTCCGCCCTGAATTTTTAGCCCGTATTTCGGAAATTGTTCCTTTTGCGCCGATTAACGAAAGCAATGTGGTACGTATTTTCGAAATCCAGTTGAATAGCCTGGTAACCGCTTTAAACAAAATGGGCATAGGATTTGAAATCGCCGACGATGCAAAGAAAAT
Organism: Pedobacter rhodius; assembly: GCF_027213645.1. GTDB lineage: Bacteria > Bacteroidota > Bacteroidia > Sphingobacteriales > Sphingobacteriaceae > Pedobacter > Pedobacter rhodius. The sequence goes on from NZ_JAPWGL010000003.1 coordinate 373,107, forward strand.
GATTGCTTTGGATGGCTTTACACCCAAGTATGGCGCACGTCAGTTATCTGCAGTTATCAGGAACCTTTTACGCAGGCCGATTTCCAAATACATTATTTCCGGTGAACTAAAAAAAGGATCAATAATCAAAGTAAGTAAGCATTCGGAAGAAGATAAACTGGAATGGACTATTATTCAGCCAGATTAACAACATTGGAACAAAAATTGAGTTAAAACGTTAACTAGTATATTATTAGATAAATTAATCTTACACCTAAATCGACAAACTATGTTTAATTATGAAATTGGTGGTAACGAACGAAAAATTGATACCTCAGAAGCTTTCGCAGAAATTGCCCATAACAAAACGCTTTTTGTACAAAAACTTACCGATAATGAACCCATCAAACCAGAAAAAGTAGAGGGTTTAAAAACGGTTAAAGATGTATTTGAACATTATAAACCGAATGTAAAAGTTGCATTTGAGAGACAAGATGGCTCTACAGTTGGTGAAACCCTGAATTTCAACGATTTAGGAGACTTTGGGGTAAAAAGTATTATTAACCAGAGCAATTACCTTTCTGATGTGAATATTGAGCGTGAAATGTCGCTTAATGTGATAAAACAATTAAAATCAAACAAAACTTTAAAAGCAACGCTTGATGATGAAGAAACCAAAACGGCCTTCATTAGTGCCTTAAAGAATTTTGTTGATGAATTGGAGCAAAATAAATAATCTAAACGCCAGGAAACATGTCAAATCCTCAAGAATTAAAAACAGACCATAATACAGCCCAAGCCGGTTTTAAACCTGCTGAAGGTAAAGCAACCGAAAAAACAGCTCTTAAAGATAATTTAGAAAAACTGGCAAGAGTTGGCGGTTTCGATTTATTAGAAGCTACTGTTGATGGGCTTCAAAATTTAAACCCGGAAAGAAAAGCCAGGAAACAGATTTTTTTAACCGGTGATGAAAAGAAGAAAGAACGCGAAGAACTAAAAAAGAAAATTCAGCTTTGGATCGATGTGCTTGAATCTTCTAATTCTGTGGCCGATATGGTTGCAAAAAGTACTGAAAAACTAAATGCAGCTGAAGAAAACCTGAATAAAAATATTGGAACTGCATTAGAAAGTACAAGAGAACTGGAGCAGGCTTACCGTTCAGTACATTTATTCTATAAAAATACCGAATCTGATAAACTTAAAAATGTGGTGCTGTTAAATGCCTCTATGGATCAGATTAAAGATTTGGATAATCCACGGTTTATTGAATATGTAGATGATGAATTAAAGCAGAATTATGATCGCCTTGATTTGCGCAAAAACTATTCATTAATGGTTATACCCGGCTACATGGGTTCTAATAAAGTATTAGAGCGTTGGGGAAAAATAGCCCACAATAACAAAGCCATGCTGGTAACGGATTTTGCCGATTTGGATCAGCCTGATGATGTACTGGATTTATTTACTGCTGCAAATTTTACCGGTGGTGATGCATTCAGATCCAATGTAATTATGACTTGTAACTGGTTGGTTGGCCGTGGAAAAGTTGCTGAAGTTGGCGAAGAAGATGATCTTACTGTGCCCGGATCGGCTGCTTTAGCAGGTAAAATGTACTATACCTTAATGTCGCAGGTTACGGCCGGTAAAAAACATGGCGCAATCAACGAAGTAGATGGTGTGAAATTCGACCTTAAGAAAAGCGAAATCTCTCATCTGGAAAGGGTCGGTTTAGTGCCAATGGTAAATGAATATGGAAAAGTAATGGCGTTCTCAGCAAAAACTTTATTCAATGGTGATAACATTGGCCTGCAAACCTATTCAGTAGTACGCGTATTCGACTACATCACTAAAGTATTATTCGATTTCTTAAACAGAAGGGCATTCGAAAACTGGACGTCCAAAACAGAACAGGATTTACGTGGCCAGATTGTTAAATTTTTGGATGGTATACAAGGTGCAGACCGCTTAATTGAAAGATTTAAGATTATGCGGTTTGAACGGGATGAACTTCAGAAAGACAGGATTCATTTGGATATTCACATCACGCCTTATTTTCCGGCCAAAAGTTTTGTTGTAAAGTTAGACGGACATAAAGGTGAAGACGAAAATACAACCTGGAATACAGAATATAATCAGCAATAGATTTTTGATAATTGAAAATAAAAACCCAACCTGAGCGTTGGGTTTTTTTATGGAATATGCAGCAGACTTAACAAATTCTTTATAATTTTGTAATGCATCGACCAGATCAGATTAATCAAAAAAAATGAAGCAAGTACTTATCCTGAACGGGGATATTGAAAAAAACGCATCTACAAATTTCCTGATTAATGCTTATAGGCAAGGTGCAGAAGGTGTTGGCGCGACAGTCAGGGAACTGGCCATCATTGATCTTATATTTAACTCTAACAAGCTGTTTAATAACAGGCAGATTGCAGAATTAGAGCCTGATTTACAGAGGGCTTTAACGGCAATCAGGCAAAGTAACCATGTAGTACTTTTTTGCCCGGTATACGTAGATCACATCCCAACTAAGATTAAAGGCTTTTTCGACCGTTTGTTCATGCCCGATCAGATTTTTACAACGCAACAACAACATGTCAATAATAATTTTAGTGGCCGATCGGCACGAATTGTTTCGATTTTAGATGAGGCGACTTTTAAAGAATGGAAAGCGAATAAAAAAACCACCTATCTTTCTATTAAAAAAGCAGTTTTTGAAAAATGCCGGATGAGTCCGGTACTTACAAATACCATTGGTGAACTACATTCTCTGGAAAATCATTACAGCCAGAAATGGCTTACGAAAATGGAGAAATTCGGTTCACAATTAATATAAAATTTGGCCATTAACGGATTATCAATATTAATGATGCCCTAAAAAGCTACAAACTGTAGAGAATCGCTACACTTTTGTAGTTTGTTTTTTAGTACAACTGTCTGTCTTATTGTCAAACCAGGTAATAACTTTTCAACATTTTTTACACAATTGCGGCCTCAATACTTAACCGCAGGCGCATTTTTCTTATACAATTAGATTTAAGATTCCATTATACGCTCTATATGAGTGCGATATGGATAATTATTGGCTTGATATTTGGTCCCGTGATAATGTAGCGGATGCTATAAATAAATCAATTTATTCACCTTTAAATTTTAAAACTATGGCTTTCAAAGCTAGATTAAATTTTTCGGGCAAGGAGTACGATGTGCTCAATTGCGCCTATGCGTTAAACCGTGATGTAGATGCTAAAGGAAGACCCTCTTCCGGAGTTTACGGCGGTACCATCGACATTGAGATCGAATCTACCGAAGACACCTCAATTATCGAGGCGATGGTAAACAACCAGTACAAACCAATTACAGGAACCCTTCTGATTAAGAAAACAGAGGAAGATGCCAAAATGAAAGAAGTTAACTTCGAAGATGGCTACATTGTTAAATATTCCGAAGGGATAAACATTGTGGGCGATCATCCGATGACACTCAAATTCCAGATTTCGGCCAGAAAGCTTAAATTAGGAAATGCTGAGCATCTTAACGATTGGCCTAAAGCCTAAATTGAGGTTAGTGGTTTAGAGGTTAGCATATAAGTTACGCTATGCGCTTCGCACCGCGCCAAACGCTCATCGCATAACATTTTTCGAAAACATTAAAAAGAAATTACAATGGCATTTAAAACCCGTTTAAACTTAGGCGCAAAAGAATTTGATGTCCTACAGTGCAGCTTTTCGCTGAATAGAGATGTAGACGCAAAAGGTCGTCCTTCATCAGGTGTATATGGTGGTACCATCCACATCGAAATCGAATCTACAGAAGATACTTCAGTAATCGAATCAATGGTGAATAACCAGTATAAGCCCTTATCAGGAACATTAGTGTTCAAAAAAGGCGAAGAAGATGCAAAAATGAAAGAACTGTCTTTTGAAGATGGTTACATCATCCAGTATAATGAAGGTATTGCCGTAAACGACAATACACCTATGACCTTAAGTTTTGTCGTATCTGCACGTAAGCTGAAGCTTGGAAATGCAGAACATGAAAATGACTGGCCGAAGGCTTAATTATATTATAAATATGATTTTAAAAGGGGCTTTTGAACAAATAAGCCCCTTTATTTACATATCGTAAATTTTATAAATGTGTTTCAGTTGATTTGAAGTTTCGATTTGCCTTATACCTATGAAAAAGAAAAAAAAAATCAATCCGGCAATTAAACAAAAAGCAAAACCGGTGGTAAAGCCTTCGCAACCTACCGACTTAGAATATATCAAATTGTTTAATGATTGTGTAATCGATACTACTAAAATTGGCGACATTGATAAAGTTATAGATGATAATGTAGTTGCAAACAAGTCCGTTTATTCCAAAATCTCTGATGCCGTTGCAGGCAAGGTAAACCTGAATCCGCCTGTAAATTTCTTTTCATTTACGCCAAATCTTTCGGGTGCGCAAAATGATTTTTTCAATTTGAAATCACCTGTGGAGAGCGATTTACTTTCAATGGGTTTTACAAAAAGCCCGTTTCAGTTTAAAAACCCGTTCGATACGGCATTTATAAATTTCGGTAGCGGCTCATCTAACATACCCTGGTATTTCATTGCCTGTGCCCATTATTTAGAATGCAGCTTTAGCTTTAATAAACACTTGCACAATGGTGATCCGTTAACAAATTACACGGTAAGGGTACCCGCCAACAGGCCAAAAGTTGGCCATGAGCCACCATTTACCTTTGAAGAGAGTGCTGTAGACGCCTTAAAGCTGATGAAATTTGATCAAATTCAAAACTGGAATCTGCCAACTATTTTAAGAAAACTGGAAGCTTATAATGGTTTCGGCTACTATAAATACCACAGTATTAACTCTCCTTATTTATGGAGTTATTCCAACCATTATACAAAAGGTAAGTATGTGGCCGATGGTAAATTTGATGCCGAAGCAATATCAAAGCAACTGGGTTCTGCGGTAATTTTAAAAAGAATGGAGGAAAGGGCCTTAATTGGTATACCAAGACATTAAGCATGAAAAAATTAACGATCATATTACTCCTGTTTTGTGCACCGACATTGGTTTCGGGCTGCAAACAACATACGCCTAAAAGTAAAGAACAATCGATACAACCGGAAACAAAAAAAATTGAAGCGAACACCCCTGCAGATGATGAAAAAGATTTCAGGGCTGTCTTTAAATCTTTTCAGAAAGAAGTAGCCGCGAAAAACAGCAAATTAATTCAAAAATTAATGCATTTTCCATTTTACACCAGTCAACAACAGTTGCAAAATGGTGAAGTTGGTAGCCTCGCAGACCCTGTTACAGCAACTGAATTTGATCAATACAGTAAGGCTATCTACCATACTGAAGTAGTGAAACTGCTTCCAAAATCAACCGAAGAAAATTTATCAGAGATTGATGATAAAACGACCGAACCGTATTATCAATCCATAAAAAAAATAACCGAACCAAAAAGTAAACTGTATGAAGTTTACATACAATACCCCGAAAGCAATACGCAGGCAGAAAGTTACTTCGCCTTTGTTTTTGGCAAAATAAATGGAAAATACAAAGCCGTGGCTTACTATGCTAAATGGCCGGTAAAATAATGCCTTATGGAAAAAAAGCTCATTTCAGAAATTAATATAGAAGGTAAAGCAATTACGCACTTTTCCTCTTTTACTTTGCAACAACAATTTAACGAGCACCATTATTTCGAATTGCGGTTTAATCACGATCAAATGGGTGCTCCAGGGCTAATCACGCTTGATGACAGCCGTGATTTTGTAGGCAAAACGCTTACCGCATCATTCGGACATTCGCCAGAACAATTACAAAACTTTTCCGGTTTGGTAACCAGGGTAGAATTGGCTCAAAGTCATGGTTACCATGGCGTACTGATTGTAAGTGGCTACAGTCCAACCATTTTGATAGATCGCGGACCCGATTTAGGATCTTATCTGGATAAAAGTTTGAATGATATTGTAAAATTAGCGACCAGGGATACACCAGCCAACGATCTAAAAATTGTGGCTAATGCTGCCCGTACGGCGCCTATCGATTATTTGATCCAATACCGGGAAAGCGATTTTGATTTCCTTAACCGCCTGTCTGGAGAATACCACGAATGGTTTTATTACGATGGTGAGCAGCTGAACTTTGGTAAACCAGAAGAGCAAAAGCAAGTAGGATTGTTTTATGGCAGGGATGTGCACAACCTCCAGTATTCAATGGGTGTGGCGCCAATTAAGAATAAACGCTTCGCCTACAATCCCAAACAAGATGAAATGTTGCTAAGCGAAAGCACAGGAAAAGCTGCTGATAGCCATCCTGATTTGGCGCATGCGGTTAAGGCCTCCAATTCCATCTATAGCAAAATATTTAACCAGCCATCAATGATACGTGTTGATAGCAATAGCGACATTAAAACCCACGTAGAAAATGAAGAAAAGGCGAACATCAGCGAGTTGCTGAAAATAAATGCAAGTGGCGATAACGCACAATTAGCCATTGGCAGCATCGCGGAAGTAACGATGAGCCTGCGCAAAGAACTGGCTTTTTCTACCGAAAACCTGGGTAAATTTTTGATCACCAATATTTACCATAATATCGATGGAACAGGTAAATACCATAACACATTTGAAGGCCTTATGGCCACAACAGAACGTTTACTGGTAAAGAATTATGAGAAGCCTTATCCGGATATGCAATTGGCTGATGTGATAGACAATGCCGATCCACAAGGACAGGGTAGAATTAAAGTAAAATTTAAATGGGAATGCCAGAATAATGATGTTACGGAATGGTTAAGGGTAATTACACCAGATGCCGGAAGTAGTGATAAGGTGAATAAAAACAGGGGTTTTGTTTTTATTCCAGAAATCGGAGACCAGGTTGCTGTAACTTTTGAAGAAGGTAATGTGGCACGTCCGATTGTTTTAGGATCAGTTTTTCATGGCAAAAATGGAAGCGGCGGCAGTGCAAGCAATAACCATAAAAGCTTAACTTCTAAAAGTGGGCATACCGTTCAACTTCAAGACGATGGCGGCATTACCATCAGAGATAAAACCGGCGGCAACCACATCATTGTGGATGGACAAAACAAAATTACGGTAACTTCAACACAAACAGTGGTTTTAACCAATGGATCGTCTTCGATCACTTTGGAAAAAGATCAAATTACCATTCATGCCGATAAAATTGAGATTGCTCAGAAAGATGGGGCAAAATCAAGCAAAATTGACATCAATGGTACGGCGACCAATGTTAATACCCAGGATATGAAAATTACATCCGACACAAATGTGATTACAGGCTCAAGTAATACCATTACAGGTACTAACCATGTTACCGGAGGAAATACCAAAATTGACGGTGGTGATGTCTTTATAAATTAGTTTTATGATAAATGATAAAAAAATCCTGATCAGGAAACCGTTTAATGAACAATATACCATTACAATAACTTCCGAACTTAATGGGGTGGATGTGTTTGTTAGCTCGGTAGTACAATTACGTTATGACTTTACAGTTATAAGCGTAAATGAAAGCAATATAGAAGTACGACTTGTTCAATTGGATAATATATTGTTAGAGGCCAACAACCCTATGGTACGAGAGGTTGCTCAGGTTAGCCAGATTTTTGGACGCATGTACAATGAGCTTCATTTATTACTTGATCACGCGGGCAACGTAATTAATGTTTTAAACAATAACCTTATTTTATCAAAATGGAAGCAAACAAAAACTGAAATGGAAAAGCATGTATTATCAAATGAAGATTTGAAACATGCCATTATGTTAAATGATAATATTTTTAATAATCCTGAAAAAATTCTGATCGCTGCACAGGCAAATGAATTTTTGAGGATATATTTCGGGCAAGCATTTGATAGAGATGTTCCTTCTAAAGCTAGCCTAAAAGGGACCAATATTTTTAACACAATCGAATTGCAATGGAATACAGATTTAACCTGCTCTGTGGAATTACCAGTTACTGATTCTGTTGGTCCAATTACATTGAGCACACTCACAAAACCATCAGAAAGGTTAACAAAAAAGTTCAACAAAGAAGCTTATAATCAATTTGCAGATAAACTGGATATTAATTCTTTAACAGTAGATCTTTATCAAAAAGAAACCAGGGTTATAGACTATCCAACAGGTAAAATACAAGAGGCAGAAGTAGAAAAAATAGAAATAGCAGATGTAAAAAGATTATATAACAAGCTCCATTATAAATTATCAAGTGATACAGGGATTGTAATTAAGCAAAAAGGTCAGGAGAATTCAGCTCATCTGGTTACAGATAGCCAGGAGAACGCGGAAAGTAATACAAGGTTTAAATTTTTCTAAAAGAGATGAAGCTTCAACATTATAAAGATTTTGAAACTGAAAGCACCATACGCTCTAGCCAGTCTATACGGAGATTTGGCTCTTACACCGTAAACTTTATAATAACTAAGCAGCATTCCCTTATCTCTAATCAAAGCAGTAAGTCGATCGTAATTCAGTTTTTTGGAAAAAAACCAGTTGTAATAGGAGGTAAATTTAGCATTTTAACTTTTGGCATTAAAATCATTAGGTACGGAGAAAGATTAAAGCTGGGATGGATTAAGCGAAAACAGGTTTTAGAAAAAGTTTAGAAATGGGAAACAAAATCATAACCGAAAAAGACTTTTGGATGTGCAGTTGTGGTGCAGTTCCCGCTCAATTTCAATCTACACAAAAAACTGTTAAGAAAAAATCGGGAGAGAAGTTCATTACCATAAGAGATACGGCTACAAGCAGTTGGATAGATTTTGGCTGTACCCGAATGATGCTGATTATGGCCATAATTGCCGCAGCGGTTGTAGTTATTGCTGCAATGACCGTTGCAACAGGTGGTGCTGCCCTTATTGCTCTTGGCGCAATTGCCGGATTAGCCGGTGCTGCCTGGGGTGCGGTTTTAGGCACGCTTTTATGTGGCCAGTTAGCTGCAAAAGCACGGAAATGGGTTGGTAGTAAAAATAACTATATCGTACAAGGTGTTGAAACCATAACCGGCGATCATACCATGACATGTCCGGTAGGCGGAAAAATTACCTATGCTCCACAAATAAAAAATTGGAGTCAGGCTATTGCTTTAGGAGCTGGAAATTATATCGGCCATTTAATGGAAGGCATGATGGCCGGGGCAGCCATAGGCATGGGCGGTGCTTTAATTAGTGGAGGTGCCGGTGCATTTGCAAGTGGCGGGATAAGGGGGGTTGGCCAGGCCGCGTTTCAATTTGCAAAAAGCGCACCGATGAATGTTATTCGTAATATCGGCGCTACATTTGGCTATGCAGGTGCCGGGGCGAGTACTTCTACCGTAGTTACCACTGCAGCTACCGCTGTTGGATTACGTGGAGTTACCGCTACGCAAGCCGGATTACAACATTATGGCTCAACAGGCGAGTCAGGTTGGGGTGCCGCAGGCAGAGGCGTATTTGCCATGGAAGAAGGCATGTACCATTCTGGTGGAAACATTCTAAGCGGAAATGCTGGTTGGCAAGATGTAACTGGATTAGCCCTGTTACTTTCTCCTGTTCACAGAGCGCCTGATGAACTTAATGGCAGAAATGGAAAGCCGGTAAAAGATGGGGAAGCAGCCAGAGATGGAGAAACTGCACAGGATGGCGAACAGAAAAAAGCAGAAGATGAAAATGTAAGAGATGCCAGTACTACGCCTGAAGAAACCGCTAAAAAAGATGGAGAAGGCGAAGCTTATGAGGCAACTCCCCTTAAAAAACCTAATTTTAACGAGTTTGTTAACAGTGTTGAGGGAGGATTCCCATCTGAAATAATTGCTAAGAAAGCTTACGAATTGTTTAATAAAGGGGATTGGCAAGGACTGGAGAACCTATTTAACCAACATAACATAAATGGCGGATGGCCTCCTAACAGAGGCGCCACGGGCACAAGTGAGGTTTCATTAAAACCGAATAGTAAATTTGACAGGTATGGCGGTTGGATTGATGAAAATGGTAAGTTTCAAGATAAAGGGACTTTTGTTGGAGAAGATGGAATTCCTTATACTGATAGAGCGCTCCCAAAAGGAAGTGACGGAAAACCATATAGGAGATACGAAGTTATAAATGAAATTCCTGGTGTTAAAAAAGGCGACATTATGCCTTGGTTTGGCGAAAAAGGAGGAGGGGTTCAGTACGAACTACCTGCCAACATAAACGATTTAATTAAAGAAGGATATATAAAACCGTTAGATTAAAATGACAAAGGACAACACAATAATTAAGGAGAAGCTTTTTGATGGAGATGAATCAGGACTAGGTAAAATAACTTTCGATATACCAAGCTTAACTTTTAAGGTTTCAGATTTTCTTGATAATCCGTTGAGAAACCTTTTAAAGGATAATTCTAACACTGATGATTTTGACACAATTATTAAAAGTGAAAATTTTCAAAAAAAAGGTGCGCTAATACAAAATTTTTACACAGAGCAAAACCTTCAAGTTTATTATTTAATAGTTCAAAACAGACTATATCTGTTTTCTTTTGGAGAATTTCAGCCTATGCGTTTTATTTTATACCTAGAGAGTGTTTGGAATTTATAAGCAGCTTTTCTCTCTTTAAACCATCTGAATAGATTATACCGGGCACCATAAAATATGATATACAAAGAAGTTTAAACAAAAACGGCTTATCGCGAATTAATTAATGAGCTAATTTAAGAAACTGAGACTATTGTTTTAAGATTCCAAATCATACCAATGTATTTGAGCATTTTAAAGCAGTTAATAGAGATAGATCGCCAAATTGATGGTGGTATTCGACTAACGAATGATCAGATTGATTGTAAATACTCTTTAGGCATAATCGCTGTCAAAAACTTTGACTCTGAAAAAGGATTTTACGGCAGAAAGTTAGAAAACATGTTTTAGAAAAAGTTTAGAAATGGGAAACAAAATCATAACCGAAAAAGACTTTTGGATGTGCAGTTGTGGTGCAGTTCCTGCTCAATTTCAATCTACACAAAAAACTGTTAAGAAAAAATCGGGAGAGAAATTCATTACCACAAGAGATACGGCTACAAGCAGTTGGATAGATTTTGGTTGTACCCGAATGATGCTGATTATGGCCATAATTGCCGCAGCGGTTGTAGTTATTGCTGCAATGACCGTTGCAACAGGTGGTGCTGCCCTTATTGCTCTTGGCGCAATTGCCGGATTAGCCGGTGCTGCCTGGGGTGCGGTTTTAGGCACGCTTTTATGTGGCCAGTTAGCTGCAAAAGCACGGAAATGGGTTGGTAGTAAAAATAACTATATCGTACAAGGTGTTGAAACCGTAACCGGCGATCATACCATGACATGTCCGGTAGGCGGAAAAATTACCTATGCTCCACAAATAAAAAATTGGAGTCAGGCTATTGCTTTAGGAGCTGGAAATTATATCGGCCATTTAATGGAAGGCATGATGGCCGGGGCAGCCATAGGCATGGGCGGTGCTTTAATTAGTGGAGGTGCCGGTGCATTTGCAAGTGGCGGGATAAGGGGGGTTGGCCAGGCCGCGTTTCAATTTGCAAAAAGCGCACCGATGAATGTTATTCGTAATATCGGCGCTACATTTGGCTATGCAGGTGCCGGGGCGAGTACTTCTACCGTAGTTACCACTGCAGCTACCGCTGTTGGATTACGTGGAGTTACCGCTACGCAAGCCGGATTACAACATTATGGCTCAACAGGCGAATCAGGTTGGGGTGCCGCTGGCAGAGGCGTATTTGCCATGGAAGAAGGCATGTACCATTCTGGTGGAAACATTCTAAGCGGAAATGCTGGTTGGCAAGATGTAACTGGATTAGCCTTGTTACTTTCTCCTGTTCACAGAGCGCCTGATGAACTTAATGGCAGAAATGGAAAGCCGGTAAAAGATGGGGAAGCAGCCAGAGATGGAGAAACTGCACAGGATGGCGAACAGAAAAAAGCAGAAGATGAAAATGTAAGAGATGCCAGTACTACGCCTGAAGAAACCGCTAAAAAAGATGGAGAAGGCGAAGCTTATGAGGCTACTAAACCTGAATTTGAAAAGGTAACTCTTCCAGATGGAACAACCGTTAAACGTTTAAAACCAAATAGTGAATATGAAGCAAATGGATATAAATATAAAACTGATGGTCAAGGTAGAATTATAAATGCTAAAGGAAAACTTTCTAAAGCTGTAAAAGGTGGGAGAAATCCTTATGCTCAAAGAACTGTTGGTAAAGGAGATGGAAGATTAGCCGGTGACCATGGAGGCCATTTAATTGGTGATCAATTTGGCGGATCAGGTGGGAAAGAAAATATGGTTCCTATGGATGGTCAAGTGAATAATTATCATAAAGGAAAATGGGGTCAAATGGAAAAAAAATGGTCTAATGCTATTGACGAAGGAAAATCGGTCGAAGTAAATATTGAACCACAATATACTGATGCATCTTCAAGACCTTCATCTTTTAAAGTAGTAGAAAATATAGATGGTAATGTTAAAACATATAAAATTATAAATAAATAATATTTATTTTTGATAAAAACACCTATGGAAATAATTAATAATCTAGTAGAAGAAATTGCGCAAACCGTATTTGATAACGTACCCGTTGATAATTGGAATAAAGTTATCATTCAAACATCCATTTTATCTACTTATGTGGAGCTAACGGTAACCTATTATATAAATGATGTTAAGGGAAAATCATTTGATCCCAATTATGAGAATGCGCCGGAAGAAAAAACAGTAGATTATCTTTTCATAAAACTAAGGGAAGCCATGTACAAATTAGCTCCAAATAAAGGAGCATGGTATAACGTTGAAATGGTTATTAGTGAAGACGGAGATTTCGAAATCGACTATGACTACGATAACAAACCCAACTTTGAAATGGAACCAGACAAAGAGGAATATATAATGGATAATCAGGAATTTCCTCGAGACGGAGCGTCTACACCAAGTTGGTTAACTCCGTTAATACAGGTGTAGGTATTTATGTTTACAAAATTTACAGAGACTTACGGAAATTTAGAAAATAAGCAAGAAATCCCTTCTAATGATTTAGCACAAGTTAAAAGTACGTTAACTCCCGAACTATATGAATTGCTTGAGCAAGGGGAAGGAAGCTATATGAATGGTTTTTTATGGATTGTTAATCTGGTTGAGTATGTTGATTAGTAAATGAAATCTATTTGCCTTTAACATCTCCTTCAGTTTGTTTCGCCAGAGATGCTTTTGGTTCATTGTATCTGTGGGAAGATAACAGTATAATTTATGCAGATATAAATTACACTAAACAAGAGGTAGTGGAAAGAAAAGCCAATGTTTTCTTTGATCTAAAAATGACTGATAATGGTTTCTTAGATAAAAAAACGCCTTATAAGAACTATTTAAAAGCTCGAGAAAAACTGGGCGAACTTTCAAAAGAGGAATGTTATGGATACACCCCCTTAATTGGTATGGGTGGATCTGAAAAGATAGAGAATTTGAAAAAAGTTAAGATTAAAGAATATATTTCAATAGTGGCTCAAGCATTAGGACAAATCCAATAGCAAAATTTGTCAGTTAAATGCTGTTTTGCCCCTATTTCATCATAAATGGCATTAAGTTTAGTTTAGTACATGAGCAAAATTGAATACCTAAAGAAATATAACTCAAAAGTTGAAATAATAGCTTTTGAAACATTGAACGAAAACCAATTAAAAAATCTGCCAGAATATTGGAAAAATGCTTTATCTCAAGATTCAACTTCGAAAACAATAGATAGCATTTTAACTCAATGGAAAAAATTTCCGTACCAATTTCAATCAACTATCAGTTATTTACAAGCTAATTTATTAGAGATTGAATTACTTGCCGATGGGGATCAACTAGCTTTGCTTTACACAATCAAAAATGTAAAGGGTAACGAAGCTTATTACATCGGTTACAATCCCAACACAAAGCATTTAACAGATTATTTTGAAAAGTTGCCAGCAAGCTTTAAGGACATTTATAATCAGCTTCATAATGGCTGGGTTTATTATGCTTCAAAATCAAACGGAATTTTACCTATTGAAGAAACAATTGTATTAGCTAATGAGGAATGGGGCATTTTAGACGAAATAGATGTTAATGAATTGCCATTTAATTTACAAAATTGCATCGGTTTATTCGATAATGGCAAAGGTGATTATGCATCCATAGATCTAGAGTCGGAAAACAAAAAGTATGGCTTCATTTGGTGGCATACCAAAGCACCAAAACTCGGTATAGAAATTTGGCCGGTTATTGATGAATGGACCAAAATAGGTATGGAAAGGTAATTTATCGAAAGTTTTTGGGTTGAAATAATAGAAAAAAATTATTTTGATTGGGTACTGTTACCAGTCGATTATCGGTGAAAATAGCTGCCACATACCTTATATAATTAATCTGGTCATCAATGGCTGATATATATAAAATTGCTGAAAAACTAAACGTAGATGACAGGATAATAAAATTGCAAAGGAAAGAGATTTTATTACCTAACTATATTGATGATCTTAATCCTGTAACTGACTACTGGTATCCACACCCTCCTTGTTTGATTCCTCTTTTCCTGGGTCATGGAGCTTCCTACAAAGGTATTATCAATATTTTTTTCGCGATCGAAAATCAACTTTCTCAGAATGTTTACTAGAACATGGCTACATATCTGAAATAGCAAGAAATGCTGATCAGTTTATACGCTTGGTGTATAAAAAAAATAATTACTAACAATGGCTTATCTAGGAAAATTGAAGCCATTTATATGTACATTATAGACCTGGTGATATCAATCCTCTCTTTACATGTTGAAATTAAATGTTACTATTATATGGATTGAAAACTTAAAATTCATTCAACTATCTCAAAAACATATACTTAATAATACAACTTCTGGCGCTTTTTAAACAAACTGGTATTAATTTTGACTAGGTGTTCCTAACTATGAAAAAGTTTTGATCGTTAGATTGTTGTTCCAGTTACAGAACCGGCTTACAAATGCTTTAAAAGCAAATTAAAGCTATATTGGAACATCTTCTCCGGAAAAAGCTATGGTATTTATTTAAAGCGGATGAGTTGTTTCACAGCATAAAGAAACAATTGTCAATAAGGAAAACTTGTTGTGATGATTAAAAAAAACATTGTAGCGAAAAACAATCGCAAACCAACGGTACTAAAAATTAACCCGGTTAAATTAAAAGAACTTCTATCGGCATTTGAATTAAATACAGTTTCTGATTCGATAACAATTTTTACCAAAGTAGAAAATGCCGCAATTAAGGAAAAAGTTGTTTATGCAGAAAAATCTGATTTTGAACTAGCCTTTGAAAAATTTCAGAATCAGGAAATTTAAGTTAGTTGAGCAACCTTAGCTAACAAAGTTGAAGATTGAAAGGGTTTTTGAATGTAATAATCGCATTTACTTTTAAATGCAATTTGCTCATAATTTCCGGCACTCATTAATATAATCTTATAATTCGCTGTCTGAAGGTTTTCTTTTAATTGCAAACATAAATCCATGCCATTAAACGCACCAAAATTTATATCTAATAAGATAACATCAGGTTTAAGAAGGCATATATCCTCAAAAATATCGACGCTGTAGAGTTGGCTTAAAGTTACAATCGAATAGTTTTCATATTCAAACAAAGCCGTTAAGGCATCTAATATATTATAATCATCATCGAGTATAAGAATGCTCTTGCGGCTCATTGATATATTCGTTTTTTAAATAAAAGCGTATTTTCAAAATTAGCGTTCGCCGGCTTACCCGGAATAGTCTTCCCACGGCTGAACTAAATAATCCTGTGTTGATAAATACAGATTTAAACAGATATACGAATGCATACTGTAAAGTAGATTTTAAAACATCTTATAAAATGTAAATATCTGATTAAAGAAGGTTAAACACACTATAACTATTTTTTGTTTAAAGAATCTTTAGCCCTTTTTTTGAAAAAGCCACGTAACAAAAAGTTACTTTGAAGCGCTTCAAGATCTTCGTCTAGCTTCTTGCTGCTCTTTTCCAAATTCAACATAATTGTTTTTACTTGTTCTGCGGTTTTCTGGTCGTTTAATAATAAGCCTGCCGCATTATCTGTTGTTTTAAGCTTAGCTGAGGCAGCATCTAAATTTGCAGCTAAACTTGATGCTGATTCTACTGATTTCTGTAATGTTGCTGCCGATTGTTTTAACGTTTGAAATACGGCTGTATCGGTAAGCATTTTATCCATTAATCCGTTTTTTGTATTTAATGTTTTCCCGAACCGGCTCAGATCTTGCGATGCCTGAGCAGTTGCTAAAGAAGTACGGTTAAGGTTCGCAACCATTGATTTAAAGTTCGTGGCCAGCTCCTGGTCGGAAAGCAAAGCACCGGCAGCACCCTTCCCATCAATCAGGTTTTTTGATAAGATGCGGAAATCAGAAGTAATATCAACCAGGTTTTTGTTATTTACCTGCAAGGTTTTCATAATATCATCTGTTGAAAGTGCGGTATTTACTTTTAATACATCGCCATCTTCAACAAATGGAAACTTAGGATTTCCGCCTGTAAGCACCACAATTTTATTACCAATAAGCCCATCAGCACTGATGCTTGCACCGGCATCTTTATGGATGTATTTATGTACATCTTCTTCGATACTCAAATAAACTTTTACCTGAGAACTTCCAAAAAATTCGATTTTTTTTATTGTTCCGATTTTCACGCCTGAGAACCACACGTTATTTCCCTTTTTAAGACCTTGAATATCATTAAAAACCACACTTAAGGTGAAACTTTTAACAAAGGTTTTTTTCTGGCTGCCCAGTGTAAAAATCCCCAGTAAAAAAATGAGGATGCCAATGGCGATGAAAATGCCTACGGTTATTTTTTTTCTATTGTCCGTCATGATTATTGGATAAAATTGTAATCAAAAAATGGTTGTGCTTTAATATCTCCTGAATTAAATACCTGGTCGAAAGTTCCCTGCCTTTCGAAACTTCGATCAACAAGCATAGCTACCCGGTTTCCCGTTTCTTTGGCACAGGTTAAATCGTGGGTAATTACGATTGCACTGGTGTGGTAACGCTCCTGTACATCGTTAATAAGTTTGTTAATATCTTTCGAGGTAATCGGATCTAAACCTGCCGTAGGTTCATCATACAGCATAATTTCGGGCCTTAGAATCAGCGTGCGTGCAATGCCAATACGCTTTCTTTGTCCACCTGATAGTTCAGAAGGCATCTGGTTTATGGTTTGTGAAAGTCCTACCGCATCCAGCATTTCTTCTACAGATGAATTGACCTCTTGTTTACTTAAATCTTTCCGGTTACGCACCAATGGAAATTCAAGATTTTCTTTAACTGTCATGCTATCGTATAGGGCACTGTTTTGAAAAGAAAAACCAACCCTTAACCGCAAAGCCAGCAGTTCCTGGTAAGAGATTTCATCTACTACATTTCCAAGTACATTTACTAAACCCGAGTCGGGTTTTAAAAGACCAATGATAATCTTAATCAGTACTGATTTACCCGTACCTGATTTACCCAAAACCACAAGATTCTCACCTTTATACAAATCGAGTGAAGCATTTTCAAGTACGACATAATTTCCAAAAGCTTTATTCAGCCCTTTTATTTCAATCACCTTTTCCGTATTCGTATCAGTAGGTTTTTTTGCTATTATATCCATGGCTTAACTATTAAACAAACTGAATATCTGTACACAAACAACCTCTTCAATAAATATTAAAAACATCGCGGTTACAACCGCCGAGTTTGCTGCTTTACCAACACCTTCTGTCCCTTTTGAAGAATTATAACCCTGATAACAGCCAACGATGGCAATGGTAAAACCGAAAAGTATTGCTTTAGTGGTAGAGGCGATAATATCCAGGTAAGTTATACTTTCGAGAGAACTCTGAAAAAATGTTGTCGCACTCGTGCCTTCATTAACGGATACGTTAAGCAACGCACCGAGCATGCCAATCATTGCCGTATAAAAGGTTAAAATAGGCATAGTTATCGTTGCGGCGAGTACCCGGGTTGAAACCAGAAATTTAAATGGGTTGGTTGCTGAAACCTCCATGGCATCTATCTGTTCACTTACTTTCATAGAACCCAGTTCGGCACCAATGCTCGAGCCAACTTTACCTGCCGCAATTAACCCGGTTAATAAGGGGGCTAGGGTTCGCAACAGCGCAATTCCAACTAAAGACGGTAACCAGGATGTCGCACCAAATTCGGATAAAGAGGGCCTGGATTGTTTGGTAAATACCAATCCTGTGATAAATCCTGTTGTTGAAATAAGTAAAGCGGAACGGTAACCAATTTCATAACATTGGCGCATCAGTTCTTTAAACTCGTAAGGCGGCAGAAAAGCTTCTTTAAAAAACCGGCCGATAAAAATATAAACTTCATACAATGAAATAAACCATTGGCTGAATTTACCGGGGGTTTTAGGAACCTGCTCTTCAACAGGTTTCGAATCGACTGTTAATCCCATAGTTGCATACTGCGGTTTTAAATGGAAAATGCTTGTTTATCGGTTTCAGGGCTATGATCGGCTCTTATTCTTTTAAGATTTGCGTTGGCAATACTTAATAAATGCGCCTATCCAGCCAGCAATAGTTCATTCTCCATAACTATACAGATTAGAGAGACAATTGTTTGCTTTGAATGTTTTTATTGGAAAACTGAGCAATTAACCTAAAACGGATATTGAACCGGCTTGCAGCATTCTTCTTTAAGTTAGGATAAAGCGCGGCCTCAAGACCAGGCTCGCATATGGAAAAGAACTCAATTTGACATTAAAATAATTTTGGGGTTGCCATATAATTCACTAAATTCAATACGAATCTCCCAGAGAATTTGAATTGGAAAATAAGATATTGTGATGATATATGAATAAAACGACTGTACGAAAACTAAATAGGGTAGTTTATGCAGGCATCGTGCTTGCGATGCTCTGTCCGGCCATCTGTGTTGCTCAGGAAAAACTAGATTACATCAAAATATTAAAGAGTGGGCATTATGATAAATCAGAACATGTCGGTACTGTTTCATTCCAATACCAGAACTCAAATGATAGCGCTCTTGTCGCTTTGCGCAACAAATACAAACTCGATTCTGTTTCCGGTTTTGGTAATAGTCAGTCGAGAGTTTTAAACGTAATGCATTGGGTACACAATACATTGCGGCATAACGGAACGGAAGAAAGCGGAATCAAAAAACTGAATGCCGATGAAATATTAACTTCCGCAAAAAAAAGAGGAATTGGTGTTTCCTGCGGCGAACTCGCTACAGTTTTAAATGATTGTTACCTTGCCCTGGGCTGGAGCTCAAAAAAAATATATTGTTTCCCGCAAGACAGCTTAAAAAACGACCCTGACTCACATGTGATTAATGCAGTTTATCTTCCAAACGAAGAAAAATGGATCATGGTCGACCCTACAAATGATGCATATGTGATGGATGAAACAGGCGCATTACTCAGTATAGAGGAAGTGAGAGAAAGGATTGTAAATGGAAAACCACTTATCCTGAATCCCGATGCAAACTGGAACAGGAGGATTAGCATGACAAAGGAAAATTATCTTTTCAGTTATATGGCCAAGAACCTGTACAGATTGTATACGCCCGTTAGAAGTACCTATGATTATGAAAGTAAGGCGGTTAAAAACCGGCAATATATAACACTTGCTCCTGTTGGCTATAAGGATTCGGGTTCATCGTTTCCAAACACTATAGTTAATAACCCATCGCTTTTTTGGAGCGCGCCATAAGGTAAACTAGTTGCCCAGTTCAAGCTGGTTTTTTATTAGTTCGTAATATTTACCTTTCGCTGCAATTAGCTTATTATGGGTATTCTGTTCCAGGATAGATCCTTTTTCCATAACGATAATCTGATCTGCTTTTTTAACCGTGCTCAGGCGGTGGGCGATTATAACTACAGTTTTTCCTTTAAAAAATTCATTTAAATTATTTAAAATTTTTTTCTCATTATTTGCGTCCAGACTACTTGTAGCCTCATCGAAGAAAATGAAATCCGGATCCCTGTAAATCGCTCTGGCAATAAGTAGCCTTTGCTTTTGACCTCCACTCAAATTGGCGCCTGTTCTGCCAATCCTGGAGTTGTATTGCATAGGTAAAGATTCTATAAACTCATCAATACAAGCCAACTCACACGCATATTTCAATTTAACCATATCCGGCTTGGCATCGGCAAGTGCAATATTTTCAGCATAAGTACCGCTGTAAATATAGCCATCCTGAAACACAACCCCGCATCTGGTTCTCCACGAGTCCGGAACTACCGTTTGCAGATTAACATCGTCGAGATATATGCTTCCCTGGCCCGGGTTATAAATAGATAACAACAATTTCAAAAGCGTTGTTTTACCGCTGCCGCTTGAACCTACAATAGCCGTAATTTTACCAACCGGAATCTCCAGATTCAGATTTTCCAAAACGTTATTATTAAAACTTCCCTCATATTTAAATGAAACATTTTTGAGCTGTATGGAATGTACCGGACTGAATTTAAGAACGGTATTCCTGTTAACATCCTCATTATCCAACCGCTGAATATCTTCCAACCTGTCAAATGACATTTTTGCATCCTGCAGCCCTCTTATGATATTTATCAGGTTGTTTATCGGGGTATTTAGCTGGCCAATAATATAACCAACCACCATCATCACGCCAATAGACATAGTACCTTGAATTACAAAATATGCACACAGTCCGGTTATAAGAATATCTTTTGAACGATTGAAAAAGTTAGCGCCTATGAGCTGGTAATAGTTTAAGTTCAATGCCTCAAGATTAATTTTGTTGAGCTTTTTCTGAAGCCCTTCCCATTGCGAAATCTTATTTTCATGAGCGTTATTTATCTTGATTTCAGGCATCTCGTTAATCAGCTCATAAATGTTATTTTTGGTTTCAGAAGCAGCCGTAAATCTTGAGTAATCCAGTAGTTTTCGCTTATCCAAAAATAATAGCGTCCAGAGTATGCTGAAAATGCTCATTACAATAAAAATCAGAAAGGCAAATACATTGTAAGAACATAAAAGCACAGAAAATATTCCCAGGCTAAGAACAGAAATAAGAAATTCTATACTATGGTGACTCAAGAAATTCTGAATCCTGTCACTATCATCCATTCTCATCATGAGGTCAGAATTTAACCTGTTGTCAAATATTTTAAGAGGCAACCTGATTAGTTTATGAAGATAGTTAACCAAAAACTGCAGACTTACTTTAAAATTTATCTGCATCAGCAAAATTGAGCTGATACTGTCAGAAATAATTTGACTCACAAATATGATAAATTGAGCAGCAAGTAAATAAAAAACAACATTAATATCTTTAGCCATTACACCGTTATCGATCATTTTTCTAAAGACTGATGGAAATAGCCATGTACCAACCATTGCGACCAAAATAAGAAAAAGCGACAGTGCAGATTTAAACCTGTTATTCTTTATAATTGCCAAAAAATAACTGCCGATTTTTGAGAGTGCCAGGTTCTTTTCGGTTGGAATGGGGACCTTATCATGAAATTCCTGAGTAGGCTCAAGCAAAAGAGCAATACCAGCATTCTCATTATTTGTCCACTGCTTATCAAAAAATTCCTCTCTTAAGGGAATCCTTCCGAAACTTGGGTCTGAAATAAAATAGGTTCGCTTTCCTCTTCTTTCCTTTATGTTGTAAAGGACTACATAATGTTCCTGCCTCCAGTACAAAATGGCGGGCAAAGGAATCGTTTTTATATTATCAAGGGTTAACTTTACAGAAAGCGTATCGAAACCGATATTGGAAGCGCCATTGATAATATCCTGAAGTGAGACGCCCTGCCTTGTAACCGCACAATAATCTTTGAGCTCGGCCATTGAATAGTTTTTACCATAAAACCTGGCGACAATTTTCAGACAGGTAGGGCCGCAATCCCGTGCTTCAAGTTGAGTGTAGTGGGGGAATTTCATTGTAAATATCTATTTTATTTATAGAAAAAAGATGAGAAGCTAATTCTAAGCGCTCATCAGGCCAGGTCTAATAATTCCCGTACCTTTTCCATAACAATTTCGCTTTTTCGATTCTCATCATGATTAAAAACACAATACTCACCTTGAATTTCTACATTTTCTACTGCGTGTTGTGAACATCCTCCATTACATACCGGTAAAAGTCTGCATGAAAGGCATGGCTTGTTTTTAAATTTTGAATCCATTCTTTTTTCGTGCCGACCATTCTCCCATATTATCTCGCCTTGTTCGTCTATATATCCATCGCGCTTAAAGGTGGTAAAATCCCTGGCAGTACATTTAAAAACATCTCCATTATAATTAATTACTGCGCTGTTTTTTTTGTCGGCATAACACGAGTTTCGTACGTTATCCATGGAATGATTGGAAGAAACGGCGAACCCATATTTTTTGAATTCATCTATTTGTAATTGTACGATGTCGCTATCATCCAATACATCGTCCTGCCAAACCCTATGGAAATCGACCATGATAAATTCTTTATCTGCTTCAGTCAAATCGAGCAAATCGTATACGATTCTATGAACGTTTTTTAGGTTTTCCGTTGTATAGTTAATCCTGAGCCTAATAAATACTTGCTGTTTTATCATCATAACCACATTACTGATTATCTTTTCATAAGATCCCCTTGTTTCAGTTACGTATCTGACTTTATCGTGATCCGCACCGTAGCCATCCAAAGTAATTTGCAGTGATCGCACACCGGTTTCCTTAAAACTCTCCAACATTTTTTCCGACACCAGGAAACCGTTGCTTGTAAAATTTACGAATGTACTTATCGACCTGTTCTGAGCGACTTTATTAAAGTGGTTTATGATAGGAAGAACAATGTCATAATAGTATAATAGTGGTTCCCCGCCAAACCATGAAAGCGTGAAGTGCTGAAGCTTTTCGTTCTTTTCAAGCTGGTAGGATAAAAATTTGTTTACACGCTCAATAATCTCCTCATTCATCCTTGAGGCTTTGATATGGGTTTCATAGCAGTACCAACATTTGAAATTACAGTTCATTGTAGGATTGATTGTCAAGTGGTAAGCGTCTTCCGCATAATCTACAGCATTTCGAAGATCCATTACTTTTTGCACTTCGTCAACCGAATCCTCCAATAAGAATTCCTTATGTTTTAGAGCAGAGAAAAAAGTAGGATGAACATCTTCTAAATTATCAATACCTTCAATTTTAGCTGCATTGAGTAAATCCTTTAAAAGCGGATCTAGTACGATTGCATGATTTGAAAATGTATTATAGAGTACAAACTTGTCCTCGAGTGGTAAAATTGAGTTGAATTGTGAATATTTCATATTGATAATTTAGAAAATGTTGATAATTAAAAATAGCTCTCTTGTTTGACACCGCAACCGGGAGCAGTATTGATGGTGCCGCCGCATGCTTTGGCATCATTGGTACCACATCCTTGAACACAGTTGCCACCCAGGCAATTATTTGCGCCTTCGCCTTCACCTCCCAGAATCATATTATTTGCCTCGTAACTCATTACAGTAAAGCCTCCTTGCAACTTGCCATCTGTATCAAGTACCATTTCAGTAATCGCTTTTAACGATTTTTGATTAGTATTTTTCATAATCTGATAATTAAGTTTGAGCAATTATCAGGCGTTTTTTATTGTACCGCAGCCGGCGACGGTATTTTGATTGTGACCACAACCTGCTGAAAGATTGGAACCACAGCCTTCTACGCAGTTTGATCCTGAACAGTTGTTGGATTCTTCGTTTCCTCCAATAATACTTTTGTTATGTATTGGTTGGATAATGGAGAAACCGCCTGTAAGTTTTCCTTCAAGGGTTTCTCTTAATTTTGATAAATTTTTCATGTCTTGTCAATTTCAGTTTATACGGATGCACAATGAGCACCCGTATTTAAATAATGATTTAGTCTTTTTTTACACCACAGCCGGCAACGCTATTAACCGTTCCGCCGCAGCCAGCCGCAGTATTTGTACCGCAGCCAACTATACAGTTTCCTCCATTGCAGTTGTTGGTATTGTCCCCCTCATTGCCGCCAATGATGATTGAATTAAAAGTTGGTGAGAGAATTACAGCAAATCCTCCATCTAATTGGCCATTTGTCAATTCTTCCAGTTGTTTTGAAAACTGGGCTAGTTTGCTTTCATTTTTTTTCATTTTAATTGATTTAATTGTGAAACATTTATTGTTAGTTTTAAAAAAATCATTAATTGGCCCGTCCCCGGATGTCATCGTTTGCTGTTCCTCTTCCTTTATTTACCCTTAGCTTTGTGTTACCGAAATTGTACCTCACCCTCAACATTACTGACCTGTTGTAACTATTGGTACGGGAATAATTTCTGGTGATTAAAAGATCAGCGAACTGATTGACCTCTGCAATTGAATTACCATTGAAAAGGTCCGTTGCTATGAAATTCAGAGAAAATTTTCCTATGACTTTTTTTAACTGAAAGTCCAGGGAATTACCGGCGTTAATTCTTTCACCGGATATATCCTTTTTAGGGCCGTTAAATGTATAGGTTAGAAATGCAGTCCAATTTTTTTTCCGGGAAAGAAAAATATAATTGTCTAAAATCAGATTCAAATTTAAATTTCTGTCCGACACGACCGTTGAACCCACTTTACCAGCATAATACCGGTAATTGAGGTAAGGGGTAAAATAAACACTCCAAAAATTCTTGAAAAAATTTTTACTGCTATTGATGACAAGATTAAATTCATTTACGCTTCCGTAATTAACATATGTCCTCCTCAATATATTTTGATTCGCTTCTACTCCGGAAACAATAAAACTTGAGTATGCATTTTTAGTGCTGTAATAAGACAACTGAAATGCATATTGGCTGTTGTAGACATATGAAAATTCTGATTTATACACGAGTGCCGGCATCAGGAAGGGATTATTCTCAGTAAAAAAAGTCGAGTTGTTGTATGTTCTTCCCGGAAATAGCAATTCAATATTCGGACGTGATATATTTCTGGAGAAACTAACGGCGAGCTGATGCTTAAATGACGGGGAAAAACTAACCGAAAAACTTGGGAAAAGATTGAAATAACTCGAATCCCTCAGAATGTTGTCCCTGATATTTTCCGTAGAATAATTCGTGTACTCTAAACGCAGTCCGACATTTGCATTCCATTTTTTTGAAATCTGACTTTTCAATACCGAGAACGCAGAAAAATAATGCTCGTTATATAAAAAAGAATTACTTAAGGGAGATTCCACAAGATTTCCCGCTGCAGTTACATTGTTATAAGAAAGATCACTTCCGACATTGGTACTGCTGAACTGAACCCCTGAAACTAAATTAGATTTTAATGTTATGCGTCTGGAAAACTCAACTTTTTGAGAATAGTTGGTAAATTTTTGCGGAAGAATGTTAAAGTATAAAGTTGGCCTGCCAGCTGAGTTATTGCCGGTAGTGGTAAACTCTCCGCTATATTCTTTTCTTTGAAAAAAATGGTTATAGTCCAAATTAATATCCAGATAACTATCCTTTAGCTTATTTAGCTGCCACCTGTAATTTATATTTCCAAAACTGTAGGTATACTTATCGTTTCCATCGTAGGCCGAAATCTCGGTGGAATCAGTAAGCGGATGATTAAAATTTGTATTTCCATTAAACCTTGATTTTCCGGAAACACCTGTTCTCCAAAGCTTAATGCCAAGAAAATTTGCACTGTCGATATCATAGTCAAGATTTACGCCGCCGCCGGTTACCAGGTATCTTCTGAAATTAGTGCTGTTTAAGTTTTCAAGCGCCCCCGAGTTATATTTTATTTCATTTACCCTTGTCGAATAATTAAAACTCCGGTTAAAAAAAGGAATAAATTGTAAAGCAAATTTTTGCTTACTCCAGGTAACCCCTCCATTTAACATCGTGGTATTATATGCAGACTGAACAGACTGTAACGTAAGGTTACCTAGCCAACCCTGATTAATTTGTCTCTTTAGATTAATATTTATAATACCCCCCGCTATATTTGCATCAAATTCACTCCCGGGATTGGTTATTATTTCTATACTTTTTATATCTGATGCAGGGATAGACTTTAAGGTTTGAATCAGAAGCTCTGTTGGCATCTGTGATTTCCTGTTATTAATGTATATTATAGTACCCGGTTTATTGATTATTGATATGGTCTCGCTTCGTTCATCAAGTTTAAGTAGCGGCGTATACCTCATTATCTCAATCGCAGAGTTACCTTTCGCCAATTCCGGAGTAGGTTCAAATATAAATCGATCTGCTTTTCGGATAAATACGGGTTTTGCGCTTTTTATTTCTACCGTTTTTAAATCTGTAGTGGCCGGATTTAAAAACAGCTGAATGAAGTTGTTATTCTTTATCTCATATTTTTCTGAAACGGACGAGAAGTTTTTTGCCTGAAGGTATAATTTTTGCGAAACGACATCATCGTTAAAAGCAAAAACAAAATTCCCTGAACTGTCACAGGCTGTAACTTTAAACTCCAGAGCATCCTTAAACAAGGTAACTGTTGCGTAGGGCACGCCCTTTTTATCAGGGGAATTGACCTTACCGGATATCTTATATTGCTCCTGGGATCTGCTCACGCGGGTTTGTAGTAATGTTAAAATAATTGTGATTGTTGCTACTAAAAAAAACTTGGTAACTAAAACCCTGCTATTTGTCGGAAACGCGAAAAAGGGAGGAGAGCAATTCATAAAGTATTGGCAGGTAAACGTTCTGAAGTTATTGATCAGCGATTTTTGTTAATTCAATCTTGTCCAAAAATTCCGGATTCAGAAGTTTTTTATGCAGAACGTGAACTTTCCTATACAGAATGGCATTAAACAAGCTTTTTTTAATAAAAAAAGTTCTTTGTACAGGCCGAAAATAGTTTTACATTTAATTGCTGCGATTTGTATGATTCAGGTTAGTCATATGACTTTAAGCAAAACCTCAAAGAATCATTGATCCTGATTAACTTATTATTTAATTGAAATGCATACATGTATCATAATTGACGATGAACAATATGCCATTGATGCTCTCAAAGGTTATATTCAAAATTTTCCTGGCCTTATTGTTCGTGACTGTTTTACAGATCCTGTGGAAGCGCTTATCAAAATCAAATCCTCAGAACCCGTCAGCCTGATACTACTTGATATTGACATGCCAAAACTAAATGGATTAGAATTATCAAGAGAGGTAAGAAAAAAGACTGATAAACTTGTTTTTACGACCGCTCACACGAAGTACGGTTATGAGGCATTTAAAGTACAGGCCGATGATTACCTGCTAAAACCATATACATTAGCAGAATTTGTGGTTTCCATGAATAACCTGTTTCCCGAACCGAATGTTGAGCGTAAAAGTTTAGAAAAAGAAGATTCATTTTTAGTGAAGAGCAAGGAAGAAAATTTAAAACTGATAAAGATAAATTTTTCAGATGTTGTGGCCGTAGAGAGCAAGTCGAATTATATAATGATACATACAGTTAAAAGAAAGGTCCTAACTTACATGTCCCTCTCTGAATTCTCAAAAAAAATCACGGGCCAATCTGGATTTCTCCAATTCCAGCGTAGCTTTTTGATAGCTGAAAAATACATTGATTCAATAACCGGAAATTCTATAAAAATGACAACAGGGCTTGAAGTAACTGTTGGAGAACACTATCGGAAAACGTTTTCATCCTTCATTTCCGAAAGGATATTAAAGTCATCTAAATAAACTTCCCCAACAATTTTCAGTTACATAGATTACTGATAAGGCGGATAACCTGTTAAGGTTGTTGTAACCATGGTGGTTGTAGGCTCAGTACTTTTCATCGGCAATTTGCTGAAATTTCTTTTGAAGATAAAAACTTTTCTAACAGTTAACTTAAAAATCTTATTTTCCATAAATATTTTTCCGTTAACCTAGCTTCAAAAGAAACAGACTTAAAATATTTTATGCAGAACGGCAAATAAACTATGTAGAACCCGTGATTTCACATGACTAAAAAAATATCGATTTGGTTGCGCAAGAAGCAACTTCACATCATGGTGTGGGCAATTTTTATTACCTATGAAACAGTTGTGATAGGATTGATCTTCAATATCTTTGGTAACCCGATCACTTACATAGCACATTATACGATTATTATCATCTTATTCTATTTAACCACAGATGTCGTTTTCCCAAAAGTTTTAGAGGGAAAAACGCTTCTGTTTGTTCGTATTCCGGTGTTTTTATTCTTTTACTTATCACTTTATATAGTTGCTCACTATCTTGCCGATCTCTGCTTAATAAGGCTTAACATTATTACTAATGAAAAAACTTATGACCTTAACTACCAGTTTATTTTAAAGAATCTCTACCGCGGTCTATACTTCCTTGGTTTTGCTACAGCTTATTATTTTTTAAAGCAATACCTGCAAGATGTCCGAACAAAAAAGCAGCTTTTAGAGGAAAACTTAAATGCTGTTATCAAACAACAAGAGATTGAACAGGCATTAACCAATAGCCAAAATGCATTTTTAAAAGCACAAATAAATCCACACTTCCTATTCAATACATTGGATTTTATATACCACAATATCCAATCGAACCCGGACCTCTCAGCAAAATCTGTAATATGTTTATCCAAAACCATGAGATATGCTATTGATTCCGACTTAATGGGTCCTTATGCACCAATCATGCAAGAAATTGCTCATGTGGAGTCCCTGATAAATCTTTACAAACTAAGAAACAGTTCATTAGACCTGAACATCACATATCCTCAAGAGGTAATTACTTTAAACCTAATACCTTTGGTATTACTCACGCTTGTGGAAAACATTTTTAAACATGGAGATCTTACTGTGCCTAATTCCAGCGCCGGGATAACCATTTCAATTGATGATGGTTCACTTTGCATCCAGACCAAAAACTATATTAAGGAACCTATAGATTTCAATTCTAAAAGTGAACGTGGCATTGCAAACATAAAACAACGACTGCTTAATGCCTACGGAGACCATACAAGTTTTAAGCATTTTCAACTTGAAGACCAGTTCTTTGTAGAAATTAAAATCAGCTTACTGGAACTTAATCGCTGTTTAAATTCATAGTAAATGTTTTGGATTACCACTTTAATTATGGAACACCATTCTTACATGCAGCACTAATTTTTTATATTTTATTCTTTATATCTAACCTGCAATTATGCCAACAACTATTATATCACATAGCCATACCGATATATAGGAGAAATTTATTGATCAGGTTGGGATTAGTTGTTAAAAACATTTTACAAAAAAAAAGCCACCCAAATAGGCAGCTCTAACTTTCTTAAAAACAGGATTTTATTTTGCTAAAACCATTGCATTTTTCTCCGCTTCCATGATACTTTCAGAAGCATATGATTCCGATTTTAGACTGGCGAAGTCAGTTAATTTTACATTTTTCATGTTGCTGGCAATCATTGTACTTTGATCGGCAGTACCGTTTAATTTCAATACCGCATCATCCTTAACAATAGTATATAAACTGCCTGCTGTAGTTTTTATCTTCGCTGTAGCACTCTGACTCAAAAACAACTGAAGGTTTTTTACATCGAAATTATTGCTGGTTACCACAACTGATTGACCATAAGCTTCAATTCTTTCCAAATCTTTTACGGTAATGTTCAGCGTTACCTGATTTGTTTCTAATGAATTTATAAATAAGGTTTTTCCGTCAGTTGACATTGAGGTTTTTGTAGCATCATAGTTGCTCACACCCTCTACATTTTGCTTTTCACCTTGTGTTAAGATGATTTTAACGTTTCCACTTACCCAAATTCTGTTGAATTTTGATAATGAAGAAGTTTTTGTTTCTGCCTTAACTGGCTCAGCGGCAAAAGTTGCCATTGCTGATGAAGTGAATACTACTGCTGTTAATGCTGCTGCGAATAATGTTTTTGCTAAAGTTTTCATATCTTTTATATTTTAGGTTTTTGCTATTGTTTGTTATTAAGACGCAGCCATACATCAAACGTTGCAGCCAAAAACCGTGTATTATACCAGCATTACCAACCAATAGACCAACGCCTGTAATTTCTAGACGAACGGTAAATAATTTTTCATCTGACTAGGAAGATTTATAAAGAGCTTGTCTGCGAGCGCCGTCAGTTCTCCATACTGATTTGAAATGCCCGACATAGTCTTTGATTAGATTATCTTAAACCTTTTTAATCAGGGTATTCCGTACGGAAACCCATAATTATATCTCTTAAATTCCTCCTAATTTGGTCCGTATTAATTAAAACAAGAATATGAAAACAACTTTTACAAGATCATTAAGGTCCAATACACTGTTTATTTTATTGATGATGAGCAGCTCCTGCAAGAAAGCAGAAATAGAAACTGCAAAGGAGCCGGATAAAGTTCCTATAGTTTTTTCTTATGAAGTTACTTGTGATTATTGCGATATCTCATATACCGACGCAACCAATCAGATAAAAACGGTAAAGAGCAATATGGGTAAATGGACTTATAAAATCGAAAAACAAGTTGCCTTTGACTTAAAGTTAAGCGTGTCCACGATCATTTCAAGTTATCAATCCATTCATGCCTATATCTTAAAGGATGAGACGGTAGTATATGGAAATCTTGGTTACAATCGAGCAGACATTTCCTACAGCACGGCTTCAGGGAACGGCACATCAAGCTTTGGCAACTATGTTTCCAACACTTCAACCGGCGGAAATAACACTGGTGGAACAACCGCACCCAGTTCTTCGGTTTGTGGAGCAAAAAATAAGACCGGAGGCTACTGCAAGCGTGTCGTTGTTGGCGGTGGCAGATGCTGGCAGCACAAATAAATTCTCCCAGACGTATCTTCTATTACATTTTTACTTGAACAAGAAGTATTAACACCTTATAAAAAAAACCAAAACAAAGTCTTGAAAATCAAATATTTGCGAGACTTTGTTCTGGTTTAAATCTAAGGAAGTGGTCCCGACGAGAATCGAACTCATATCTAAAGTTTAGGAAACTTCTATTCTATCCGTTGAACTACGGGACCATTTTATCTGCCGCAAATATAATAAAAGTTTTAAGCGGAAAACTGATAGTTTAAGTTGTTTTTTATATTCATAACGGTAACCTGCCGTAACAAGCCAGCAATGCCAGATCCAAAAACAAAGCAAATTGCTAACTTGTTGTTCTTTAATATTAAAACTAAGATTTTATGGAAACTAAGATGATATGGGCTAACCTTGCCGTAAAAGATTTAGAAATAACCGCTAAATTTTACAGTGATTTAGGTTTCAAACCCAATGGAACCTTTAATGCCGACTTGGTAAGTTTTTTGTTTGGAAAAGATAACTTCATAATTCATTTCTTCCTGGCGAAGCAGTTCAAAAATGCAGCGAGGCTAGAAAATGCCGCACTAAACACCGGAACTGAAATTATTTTTAGCCTCTCGGCCGACAGTCGTGAAGAGGTAGATTTATGGCTGGAAAGGGTTAAAAAAGCTGGTGCAACGATATATGCAGAAGCTGAAGATTTTGATAAAGGTTATACATTTGGCTTTTCAGATCCTGATGGGCATAAATTTAATGTACTTTACTGGCCATCTTACTAGAAGAAAAAACCTTGCAGAAACACAAGTTCCTACAAGGTTTTGCGGAGCTGTTAATCAATCAAAATACTTTGAATACCTTTTTCAAGAGCAGTATCCTGAATAACTGGTATAGACGCACCTTCAACTCTGAATATGCTTACATCTGTCATGCC
Source organism: Pedobacter rhodius (assembly GCF_027213645.1). Classification (GTDB taxonomy): domain Bacteria; phylum Bacteroidota; class Bacteroidia; order Sphingobacteriales; family Sphingobacteriaceae; genus Pedobacter; species Pedobacter rhodius. The sequence continues at coordinate 404,804 of NZ_JAPWGL010000003.1, forward strand.
TAAGAAGCCAAGCACTGATTTGAGATAAGGAGCAGCAAAATCGTAACCTTGCATTAGACCGTCTGAGTAGATACCGCCAGATGCGATTGCCAGATAGACCTTTTTGCCTGTAATCAAACCTTCCGGGCCATTTGCGCCATACTTAAAGGTAACGCCAGCTCTTGCAATATGATCAACCCATGCTTTAAGCGTTGATGGAATACCAAAATTATAGAACGGTACATCAATAACGATAATATCTGCATCCTGAATCTCTGCTATGGCTTCATTCGAATGGCGGATGGCTTCTACATTTTCGGCACTTCTGTTCTCTGCAGGCGTAAAAAATGCCACAAGATGCGCTTCTTCGAGATGTGGAAATTGTTGTTTCGCTAAGTTGTGCTCATGGACAGTAGCGCCCGGATAGGTTTCCTGAATTTTTGAGATTATGGCTTTGCCCAATTTTATGCTCATCGAGTCTTCGCCGCGAGGACTTGAAATGATATGAAGAATTTTTTTCATTTTATCTAAATTTATAAGGCAAATTTAGAGATAGCCTTCCAGCTAATTTTATAACTATCCCAAAGGTTAGCGCTATCCTTTTAGAAAGTTAGAAGCAGTTTGAGGCATGAAAAAGCCCTGGCTATGCAGGGCTAAAGTATTTATTTCGTTTATAAAGGCGTCTTAAAGTAGTTCGGAATAACACCAATTCAAACTTAAAAGTTCGTCGCTTGTGAATCCAGATTATCTAATCACACTACCTTCGGCAAACTTTTCAGAAGGCGCTACAAAAGTAAGTTTTCCTTCTGAATTTTCTGCCATCAAAATCATACCTTGAGATAAAATTCCTTTAATTTCTCTTGGTGCCAGGTTTACAATTAGGCTTACCTGCTTACCGATGATGTCTTCCGGCTTATAATGTTCAGCTATACCGGAAACAACTGTACGCTCATCCAGACCAGTATTAACGGTCAGCTTTAGTAACTTCTTGGTCTTCTCTACTTTTTCTGCAGCAATAATAGTTGCTACACGAATATCCATGGCAGAGAAATCATCGAAATTGATATTTTCTTTTGCAGGAGCTGAAACAGCTGTTGTCGCGTTTGAAGCTTTGCTTTGATTTAACTTTTCGATCTGGAAATCGATCGCAGCATCTTCAATTTTTTCGAATAGCAATACGCCTTCTTGAATATCATGGCCACGTTTAATGAGGGTTACAGAACCCGCATTTTCCCAGCCTTGCTTTCCATTATTCAACATCTTCATCAGTTTATCTGCGGTAAATGGTAAAAATGGCTCAATTAAAATTTGAAGGTTCGCACAGATTTGAAGCGCAATATGTAAAATGGTACGAACACGATCTTCATCAGTTTTAATCAGTTTCCAGGGTTCTGTTTCTGCCAGGTATTTATTTCCTAAACGGGCAACGTTCATTACTTCTGAAAGCGCCTCCCTGAACCGGTAATTTTCAATTGAAGCCGATATTTTTGCCGGGTAACCCGCCAATTCATCAATTACATTTTGATCTTGTTCTGTTACCGCCATTAAAGTGGGCACCGTTCCATTAAAATATTTGTGTGTAAGCACAATAACCCGGTTTACAAAATTGCCTAAAACCGCAACCAATTCGTTATTATTTCTGGCCTGAAAGTCTTTCCACGTAAAATCGTTATCTTTTGTTTCCGGTGCCGTTGCTGTTAATACGTAACGTAAAACATCCTGCTTACCTTCAAACTCCCTGAGGTATTCGTTTAACCAAACCGCCCAGTTTTTTGAAGTGGAGATTTTTTGTCCTTCGAGATTCAAAAACTCATTAGCCGGCACATTATCTGCAAGAATATACCCACCATGTGCCATCAACATCGCAGGGAAAATAATGCAATGGAAAACAATGTTATCTTTTCCGATAAAGTGTACTAATTTAGTATCTTCATCTTTCCAGTATTCTTCCCAACCGCATTTATCGGCTTCATAATTGTTAATATAATATTCTTCTGCTTTCGGATTCCATACATCAAGCTTTGCATAATTGCAAAGTTCTTTTGTTGCGGAGATGTAGCCAATTGGGGCATCGAACCAAACATATAAAACTTTACCTTCTGCATCGCGAAGCGGAACATGAATGCCCCAATCCAAATCGCGGGTCATGGCACGGGGATGTAATCCTGCGTTCAACCAGCTTTGGCATTGGCCATAAACATTTGGCCGCCATTCTTTATGGCTTTCGATGTATGCCCTTAACCTTTCTTCATACTTATCCAAAGGCAGGAACCAGTTTTTAGTTTCTTTTAAAACAGGTTTATCACCCGATAAAGTTGATTTTGGATTAATTAAATCTGTTGCATTTAGGGTTGTGCCACAGTTTTCGCATTGATCGCCATAGGCATTTTCATTTCCACAATTCGGACAGGTACCGGTTATGTAACGATCGGCTAAAAACTGCTTCGCTTTCTCATCGTAATATTGTTCGGTAATTTCTTCGGTAAAAACACCTTTATCGTAAAGGGTTTCAAAAAAATCTGCAGCAGTTTGATGATGTGTTAAAGACGATGTACGATGGTAAATATCGAATGAAACGCCGAACTCTTTAAAAGAATCGCCAATAATTTTGTGGTATTTATCTACAACTTCCTGTGGCGTAATACCTTCTCTTTTAGCTTTCAAAGTAATGGGAACACCATTCTCGTCAGAACCACATACAAACTTTACGTCGCGTTTATTTGAACGCAGGTATCTTGCATAAATATCTGCCGGAATATATACACCGGCTAAATGCCCGATGTGTACAGGTCCGTTTGTATAAGGCAATGCTGCAGTAACTGTATATCTTTTTATTTTACTATTATCCAAAACAATTCATTTAATTTGACAAAGATATTGTTTAGCCATGATTATACAGCCCCCATATTTAAAAAAAGGAGATAAAATCGCGATTGTTTGTCCTGCGAAAAAACTTCCAAAGCCTATAGATTATGCCATTTCGGTTTTAAGAAGTTGGGGATTGGATGTAATTATCGGTAAGAGTGTGTATGCAGAAGCGCACCAGTTTGCGGGTTCTGATGCTTTAAGGGCTTCAGATATACAAACTTTCTTAGATGACCCAATGGTAAAAGCGATAATCGCTGGTCGTGGTGGTTATGGTACCGTTAGAATTATTGATGAATTAAATTTTAGCAATTTCCAACAAAATCCAAAATGGCTGGTCGGTTTCAGTGACCTCACCGTTTTATTAGCGCATCTTTTTGCTCAACAAAAAGTGCAATCCATGCATGCACAAATGCCTTACACTTTTGAGGATTCAACGCCGGAAGCCTTACTATCTTTGAAGAAAGCGCTATTTGGCGAACATCAGTCTTATTCATATGAAAGCACTTTTAAAAACAGGTCGGGTAATTGCCGCGGAACATTGATTGGTGGAAATTTAACTTTACTTTGTATGCTCCAGGGTTCTTCATCTGAAATGGATTTTAACGATAAAATCTTATTTCTGGAAGATGTTGGTGAACATGAATATTCAATCGACAGAATGTTCAGAATGCTTAAAAGAGCCGGAAAACTCGCTGATTTGAAAGGATTAATTGTTGGTGCTTTTAATGAAATTGAGGAAGAAAAAATCCCTTTCGGACAAAGCCCGGAAGAAGTAATCTGGGAAATTGTAAAGGAATACGATTACCCGGTTTGCTTTAATTTCCCGACAGGGCATATTGATAATAACATGACGATGATTGTTGGTGCAGAAATTGATTTAAAAGTTGAAGCAAATCAAGTAGAATTTAAATATTTATAACATGGCAATATTAGCTAATTTAGGAAGATACCGGAATACCGGTTTACTTTTATTACGAGTTGGATTAGGGATTATGTTTATTATTCACGGTTTCCCTAAACTGGCCGGCGGAATCGATGGCTGGACAAAATTAGGCGGAAGCATGAAAGTAATCGGCATTGATTTTTTACCGGTATTCTGGGGATTTATGGCAGCAGCCACAGAAACTTTTGGTGGTTTTTTATTGATTGTGGGTTTATTTTTCAGGCCGGCTTGTATTTTATTAATTTTTACGATGATTATTGCTGCTTTGGTTCATTTTTCAAAAGGTGACGGATTACAAGGCGCAAGTCATGCTATTGAATTGGGCATCGTATTTTTTGGACTGATATTTATTGGTCCTGGAAAATACAGTGTTGATAAGAGATAATTTTTTTATTTATAAACACAAAAGCCGGCAATTGCCGGCTTTTGTGTTACATCTGGTTAGCAATTAGTTTTGAACAATTAATTTATTGTTTTGAACCTCAACTGAAGATATTGGCCAAATATAGCCAGCAGTATTGAATGGTATTGCAGGTGCAGTTCCCTGAGAACCACTTTTAGCGACAAAACCTAAGCCTTGTCTCATAACATCAGGCGAACGAAAACCTTCTCCAAGTAATTCGATTCTTCTTTCTGTTAGAATTGTATTTTTTAAATTTGCCGGCAATAAATCTGTTGCAGAAAATACATAACCAGGATTTGAACGTTGTCTAACAGCGGTTAATAACGCTATCGAACGTGTAGGATCCGTGGTAACAGTAGCTTCTGCTAAATTTAATAAAACCTCTGCATATCTAATTACCGGAACATAGTCTGTATATGGCGACGGCCTTTTAAATTTAGTCAGGTAAGTATTTCCTCCTGACACAGCTGTTAAGCCTTTTCTAGCATCAGTTGATCCGGCTGCAAATGCAGCATTAGCAAAAATACCGGTCGGGTTTAAGAAAAATTCCTCATTACCACCGGCATTATTAGTCGCTACATTATAATAATATGCTAACTGGTTTTGCGTTCCTGGTGCATCTAAATCGGCCATAGGAAATGTTAATGCCGTTTCTGTAGCAGAGGCATTACCCACATAAGCACCACCAAATACGGTTGCAATATTACTCTCTAATTTTAAAGGTGCACCTGTAGTTGCCGAAAACGGAGCGGTTGCCGATACAATTTTGTTTGCCTCTGTAACCACAGCAGTTAAGTTACCCATAGAAAGATATACTCTTGTTTTAAGGGCGATTGCGGTATTTCTCGATGCCCGTGTTGCAGTAAGCGTTAATGCTAAGTCTGGCTCAGCTTCGTCCAGATCTTTTAAAATCTGCGTATAAACTTCTGCAACAGTACTTCTTTTCAAATCGTTGCTGCTTAAATCTTTCTCGCCTTTTAACCTTAATGGCACGCCTAAACTTGCACCGTTATCTGTGATATAAGGCTTGGCATAAAGTTGTAACAGACTGTAATAAGACAATGCACGTAAAAACTTTGCTTCTGCAATATACTGTTTGGCAAGTGCTGGAGTAAGTTTTGATGCATTTGCATTTACGCCTTCAATAACCAGGTTGGCCCTGTTAATTGCCGCGTATACAGCACCCCAGAGGTTCACAACTTCATTTGTTCCTGAAGTTACGTTAAATCTCCAGGTATCGAGTCCGGTTACGCCGTTAGGCTTGTTTACCACAAAATCTTCTCCGCGGATGTCGCTATAAATTTGGTATCTGCCGCCCAAAAACTGCCCGTTCTTTACACCTGCATAGATGCCGTTAACCTGTGATAAAATTCTGTCTGGATTTGAAAAAGCATCTTCAATTGGTAAAGCCGTATCCGGTGCAGTGGTTAAGAAATCCTTTTTACATGACGTTGCAAATAAAAATGGTGCAGCGATAAAAAGATATTTTATTTTATTATTTATTTTAATTTTCATGATCTCTAATTTTAAAATCCAACATTAAGTCCGAAAGTGAACGTTCTTCCAGATGGAACAGAGTTTCTATCAACACCTGGTGCAAGGTTACCACTGTTTCCTGTTGTAGTAGAATTTCCATTAACAGAAACTTCAGGATCTGGCCCCGGGTAGTTTGATATAATCCACAGGTTACTTGATTGTGCGTATACCCTGATGCTACCAACACCATATTTACTTAGCGCCGTTCTTGGTAAAGTATACCCTAAAGCTAAATTACGAACTTTCAGGAAATTGCCGGAGAATACGTTTTGAGACTGGGCAAAAGCCGAACCATTTGAAGTATTGTCGCCATATACCAAACGCGGAATATCAGTAACCTGACCAGGTGTTGTCCACCTGTTTAAAACACCCGCTTCATTATTCCAGAAACGTTGATCTCTAAGACCTGCTAACGAGCCATAATAAATTTTATTTCCTCCTGAAAATGTTAGACCTAAAGTTAAATCAAAGGCTTTATAGCGGAAATTATTATCTAAACCGCCAAACCATTTTGGTATAGACTGACCTGTAATTGTTGCATCTAAAGCGGCATCGATTGCAGGCGCATTCTGGCCTGCATTGGCCCCGTCAAGGTATTGGTAACGCGCAGCAGTTGCACGGGCAAAGCTAAATCTTAATTTTTGTCCAAATCTGTTTATGAAGATTCTTTCTCCTGTTGCCGGGTCGACACCAGCGGTAGGAACTGTATAAATTGAACCAATCGGATAGCCAACTCTGGTAATGTTCGCTGTTTCTAATGAAGTTGCACCGAAAACATCAGCGTTGTTGTTACCTAGGGCAGTTACCTCATTTTTCAGGGTACTGAAAGTTAAGCTTGTAGACCAGGTAAAGTTGTCGTTATTAATGTTTTTCGAATTAATTGTAAACTCGAAACCTTTATTGTACATTTTACCAACGTTAGTGGTAATTGCATTTCCCGGAATCCCTTTTGAAGGAGACTGAGGTGCATTTTGGACAAGGTTATCGATATTGTTATGATAGTAATCCACATCAAGGGAGAATCGTCCTCCCAAGAATTCCAGGTTTACCCCAACATCAGCTTTTTTACTGGTTTCCCATCTTAAATCAGGGTTACCAGCCTGCGAGAAGCTAAGTGCCGGAGCAGAACCGTAAAGTCCCGGGCTATATAAAAATAATGCAGGATAATTACCGATATTGATGTTACCAACTTCACCATAACTACCATGAAACTTAATACGTGTTAATATTTCACTTAAACGAGATCCTTTGTAGAAATTCTCTTCTGAAAGTGCCCAACCTGCTGAAGCACCTCCAAAGTTACCATATTTATTACCTGCAGATAAGCCTGAATAGCCATCACGTCTGAATGATCCGGTAAGGTAATATTTCTTTTTATAATCATAGTTAATGCTTCCAAAGTATGAACGGAAAGCATTATTTCCCTGTACCAATCCGGCAGGTGTAATGGTTGCAAAAGAACCCTGGAAAACCTGAATGAATGGATCAATTACACCTTGTCTTGTTGCACCGTAACCAGCTGATTTGGTATATTGATCTTCAGCACCGATAAAAGCACCTAAAGTATGATCCCCAAATACATTATTATAATTTAAAGTGTTAGACCAGTTCCATCTGCTGTTTTTAACAAAAGTGCTTGTTGCACCCCCATTATAAGAGAAACCATCACCTTGTATCCGGTTTACGAAAGCATTATTATCTACCTTAAGGTTATCTAAACCGTAAGTAGTTTTAAATGTTAATCCTTTAACAATTTCAATTGATGCGTAAGCATTAGCAATAATACGATCACTTTCAGAAGTATTTTTATCTTCATTAACTAGAACCGCTGCATTAGGATAGTTAGATGCAATTGTATTCGCGCCTAAACCAACCGCTCCGGATGCATTTATATTATATGAGCCATCTTCATTATACGGAGATACGTTTGGAGGAAGCACAATTGCCAACCGACCTAAACCTACGGTAGAAAAAGCCTGACCCGGTAAAGAGCCCGTATTAGGTGCTCTATTCAATGTATTACTATAAGAGAAATTCGTACCTATAGTAACATTTTTAAATAATTTGTGGTCTAAATTTACACGGCCATTCTTTCTTTCAAATGAGTTACCTAAAATAAAGCCTTCCTGATTACCATAGCCAACGGATACATAATAAGAAGTTTTTTCATTTGCACCGGAGAAATTTAAAGCGTGGTTTTGAGAAGTCGCTGTCCTGTAGGCGTAGTCATACCAATTGGTTTCAACCTGAGAGCCGTCTGACCTGGTTTGCAGAAAGAATGCGGGTGCAAGTCCGATATTAGTTCTTGACTCGTTCTTGATTAAAACATATTCAGAGGCATTTAAAAGCGGCGTCAGGTTTTGAGCTTTAGTAGAACCAACCCATCCTTCATAGTTAATTTTTGTTATGCCTTGTTTACCTTTTTTAGTTGTTATAACTACAACACCATTTGCAGCTCTCGAACCATAAATTGCAGAAGAAGCTGCATCCTTCAGGATATCGATAGATTCAATATCTGCCGGGTTAATATCGCCCAGTGCATTTCCCGCCGCACTATTAGAAGACTGATCGCCTGTAAAAACAGGTATACCATCAACAATAATTAATGGATAAGAACTTAAGGATATTGAGTTAAAACCCCGAACCCTGAAAACAGGCGGGTTGTTTAATACACCATTAGGTTGAATAATGTTAACACCGGCAGCTTTACCGGCTAAAGCCTGCTCAAAACTTTGGATAGGTTGATTTCTAAGTTTTTCGCCGCTCACACTCGCAATGGATCCGGTAACATCTCTTTTAGATTGAGTTGTATAACCTGTAACAACTACATCTGTTAATGTTTTAGCATCTGTTTCTAACGCAGCATTAATGACATTAGAAGTTCCTATTGACTTGTTCTGGGGTACAAATCCTATAGAAGAAAATTCCAGTGTTCCAGTTTTTACTGATGTTTTGATGGAATATTTACCATCTGCCGCGGTTGATACACCACTTGTTGAGCCTTTGATTTTTACACTTACACCTGGAAGCGGGAGTCCGTCTTCCTTACCTGTAACTGTTCCTGTGATTGTTCTTTCTTGCCCGAATGCGGCTCCCGCAATAAATAGCAAGATGAACAAACTTTGTAAAAGTTTTTTCATAAAATTAGTTAAGATTAATTAGTTAGACACTAATGTATAGAAAACCTTAACGTAATGCAAATTTTACGATAATAAATTCTACTGATTAACTAGGATTTTGAGTACAAATGCGACTCGATTGATGTCAAATAAGCAATTGTATGTATTATTGAAGCTTATAAGAACAAAATTTACTTCAAATCATTATAAAACTTTATTAAAGCAGTTAAATCTTCATCTTTTTTAAAATTTACCTTGTTTGTTTTGAGATAGGAGTCTATTTCATTTTTTTTATCAGCGAGAATACTAATAAAACTGTTTTTATCATTTTTTACCTGTGTAATTTTTCCGTCAACTAATAAAAAATAAATTTTATCATCCATTATTTTTTTTGTTGTTACAGAAGAATTAAACTCCTTTACTTCAATTATATTTTTGGTTAATTTTTTCAAAAGCGTTGCCTTTCCCTCTGCCATGATTAAATAATAAGATAAATTATTAAATGTTTTAACTGCCGGGTAGCCGTTCTTAAACATATCTTTCTCGATATGAAATTCATTTACAGGGTTGATAAATTTCATTGATATGCTATCCTTTCCTAAAAAATACACCTGATCATCATACAAATTGTATTTCAGACTTAAATTTGAATATATAACTCCTGAAGCTATTTTTGCAGACCCTAAGCGCCAGTTTGGATAGAGCAATTCTGAACCTTCTACATTAACCAGCTTTATTTCTTTGGCAGGACTACCATCCTGATAAGTTAAAGCTTGTGCCAAAACTTGTTTGGTATTTGCACTTAAAAATAATAATATTAAAAGGTATTTCATTTGATATTAATTTGAACTTTAATAAAGCTAATATATTTACCCAAATTAGTCAAGTGGGCAAGGATATCTATAAATAAAAAATGCCCCCAATAAGTATTTAACTTTATGGGGGCATTGTATTTTTGCATTGAGGATTAGTATCCTGTATTTTGTACAATTATATTTCCAGAAGTCAGAACTTCTCTTTGAGGAATAGGATATAATGCTCTGTAAGCCTGAGAAATCCCTAAAGTAGATATTAAATTATATCTTCTAAGGTCAAACCATCTATGGCCTTCATGTGCTAATTCTACTCTTCTTTCCGCTAAAATAGCAGTTAAAATATCTGTCTGAGAAACTGAAACCAATGGGGTTAAACCTGCTCTTACTCTAATCACATTTAAATCTGCTAAACCATCAGCAATTTTTACTGCGCCACCCTGACGAACTCTTGCTTCTGCACGAATTAAGTAAATTTCTGCAAGCCTGAATACGATAACGTTATCATCTCCTGTAGAAATTCTGGTGAACTTTCTTGTTTTAGATACCGGCGCTACCGTTGTAAAGTTAATCGCCTGCCTAACGTCATTTGGTTCATGAGCTGCATTTAATGCCTGAGATGAACTAATCTCATTCCGCCCGCCAGTAGCAGTTGTATAATAATAGAATGCAATACTATTTTGATCCGCTGAATTGTAATCCAGTTCAAAGATAGATTCAGCTGAGTTTTTGGTTGCCCAGATATTAGCATAATTTGCATTGGTTAACAAAGAATATCTTGCACTGCCAATTACTGTTGTAGCCAATGCTTCTGCATCTGCCCATTGCTCTCTGTATAACTGAACCCTTGCTTTAATAGAGTTTGCTACATCTTTACCAATTCTATTTGTAATTTTATTTGCAAATGTTGGTACACCAATAGCAAAGTCTAAGTCAGCTAATATTTGAGTATAAACCTGTGCCTCTGTATTTCTTGGGATTGGAGTTGCATCCGATTCTGTAAGTGTAGGTGTAAGTTTTAAAGAAATTCCAACGCCATTAGCTTTTCCGTATCCATCATTTGAACCACCGAAATACCTTAATAAATCAAAATACATTAACGCTCTTAATGCTCTCAATTCAGCAAGTGTTGCATCTTTATCTAAAGCGGCATCTGTAATACTAGGAACAGCTGCAATCATTGTATTTGCGTTATTAATGCCATTGTAAATCGTGTTATACATATCACTTATGTTAACATTATCTGTCAAAATTTGATTATTAGCAATTTGCGCATACGTTGGGAAAGTACCAACGTGACTTAAATTACCGCCACCTAATTCTGCGAAGGCATTGTATTGCAATCCATAATAGTTTCCGCTTTGTAAGCTGTTATAAACGCCAAACAGACCGGCTCTCACACTTGCAACATTTGTAAATGCCCCCGACGCTGCTAATGATGCCTGAGGCTTTTGAGCTTCTAGTTCCTTCTTGCAGGAAGAAAATACTGTGCCTGCCGCAAAAAAGAAAGCCAAATATTTATATTTTATATATTTTCTCATATCAAGATTCATTAAAAAGTTAAGTTTAAACCGAATGTATAAGTTCTTGCTTGAGGATAAGTTAAGAAATCAGTACCTGGAGCGGTATTGGTTACTGAGAAGGTACTTACCTCAGGGTCTAAACCTGAATAGTTGGTAAAAGTGTAAAGATTTTGAGCAGCAACGTATAATTTAATTGCTGAAACCTTAAGTGTATTTAAAACTTTCGGACCAAAATTATAACTTAGACTAACATTTTTTATTCTTAGAAAATCGCCATCCTCTAAAAACCTGTCTGAAACCCTTCTGTTATTATTTGGATCTCCGTAAACAGCTCTAGGCATATCCGTATTCGTATTGGTTGGCGTCCATCTGTTTAAAGTAGTCGCTAACTGACCAAAAACACTGTTCATCCCTTCACCGAAAGAACGGGTATTCGAATAAATCTGATTACCGCCCTGGTATTGTAAGAAAACAGATAAATCGAAGTTTTTATATTTAAAGTTATTCGTAAAACCACCTTGATAGGTTGGCATACCTTTACCAATAATTTCCTGATCTAAGGAGTTAATCACACCATCTCCATTTAAGTCGGCAAATTTAATATCACCAGGTGCGGTAGATGTTAAAGGACTTGCAGTTACGGCCTGGGTTGGTGATGCGGCAATTTCCGCGGCACTTTGGAATATACCCAAAACTCTGTAACCTCTAAATGCACCTAACGGTTGGCCAGCTTCTACCCATGAAGCGAAACCTGCGCCAAATGGATTACCAGAAAGTTCTACAATTTTGTTTTTATTTAACGAAATGTTAAAGTTTGAGGTCCATGAGAAATCTTTATTATTAAAAATCACACCTGTTAAAGCAACTTCTAAACCTTTATTTTCTGTTTTACCTAAATTAGACTGAATGGTTGTAAAACCTGATGAGCCAACAAGAGGTTTACCCAGCAATAAATCAGTTGTTTTTTTCTGGTAAACATCAAAGTTTAAAGTTAACCTGTTATTAAATAAGCCTAAATCTAAACCTAAATCTAATGCTGCTGTATTTTCCCAGGTTAAATTAACATTTCCTAATTGAGTTGGGGCTAAACCCGGATTTTGAAGGTAATTTGAGCCACCACCTACCAAAGGTAAAGACGTAAAGTTTCCGATTTCCTGATTACCTACAATACCGTAACTCGCTCTTATTTTTAAATCGCTTATGGCTTTCGCGTTTTTAAGGAAAGATTCTTCTGATAATCTCCATGCACCTGATACAGCAGGGAAAAATCCATATCTCTTCTCTGATCCAAATCTTGATGAACCATCTAAACGGCCGGAAGCCTGGAAAATATATTTTCCTTTATATGAATAATTCGCTCTGGCAAAATAAGATTCTAAGGCATTTGAACTTCCCCCTGAACTTGCTGTTGTTCTCACAGAACCAGCTGATAATCGTCTGATATCGTTACCAGGAAAGCCTGTAGCTGCAGCTAAAATATTCTCATAATTTGATTCCTGATAAGAAAAACCTGCAAGTAAATTTACGTTATGAGCACCCCCGAATACTTTAGCATAATTTAAAGTATTATCAAACACGTAATTAACTTCCTGATTCTGACCTTCAGTAGCTGAACCACCTGAACCCGCACCCGCATTAGTAAGTGTAGATAAGAACGTTCTGTCTTTTGCTGTAAAATAATCAACAGACGCTGAAGATCTAAAAGTTAATTCAGGGGTAAATTTATATTCCGCACCACCCGATGCCAATAAACGATTGCTGTAAAATTTAAACGTATTTTCCAAAGCGCCTGCAAGTGGATTATCAACAGATGAAATTGCATCTCTGCCATAAGTACCATTTGCATTGTAAGCAGGAACATGTGAACCTAATAAGAACGCACCACTTACGGTACCATAAATATTATTATCGTTATTTAACCGATTGTTTACGGAACTACTGAAGCTGGTAGATAATGTTAGTTTTAATTTATCTGTTGCCTGATTGTCTAAATTTAACCTTCCGCTAAATCTTTTGTAACCACTGGCAATAACCACCCCTTTTTGATCAAAAAATGAAGTTGAAATCGCAAATTTTGTTTTATCATTTCCACCACGTGCATTCAATTCATAATTGGTAATTGGTGCGGTTTCAAAAATCAAATCCTGCCAATTGGTTGATGGATAATCGCTCGGATTGGCACTTCTTACGCCGGCTCCAATTCTTGTATCGCTATAATTAGCTGTTCCACCATATCTTGCATTTACAGCATCATTCATTAACTGAATGTATTGAGGACCAGTAAGGGTAGGGATTGTTTTAGCTACTTCCTGAAAACCTGAATATACATTGGCGCCAATTTTTGTAGCCTGATTAAGACCTCTTTTGGTATTAATTAGAACGACACCATTTGCAGCCCTTGAACCATAAATTGCAGTAGCAGCAGCATCCTTTAATATTTCCATTGATTCAATATCACTAGGGTTAATATCCCCTAATGAGTTTGTAAGCTGTCCGCCAGCCGCAACCTGTGTATATGAACCCGTGGTTACCGGAATTCCATCAACTACATAAAGTGGTTGATTACTTCCTGAAATTGAACTTGCTCCACGAATATTGATGGAAATACCACCACCCGGTGTACCTGACGCCTGTGTAACCTGAACACCGGCAACACGGCCTTGCAAACCCTGTTGAGGATTTAATATGGGTGTATTTTGGATATCTGCGGCACTAATAGATCCTTGAGCACCTGTTAAGCTGCCTTTCTTTTGTGTACCATAACCAACAACAACTAATTCATCTAAATCGTTTGCAGAATTTAATAAGGCAACATTAATAACATTTGAATTCGTTAAACGGATAGTTTGTGTAACATAACCGACATAGGAGAATTCTAAACCTGTTGAATTTGAATTAACAGTAAGTGAATACTTACCATTAGCAGAAGTAACAATGCCTCCCGGGCTACCTTTTACCCTCACGCTAACACCAGGAATTGGCAATCCATCAGCCTGTGAGGTAACTGTACCTGTGATTGTTCGGTTTTGCGCCATTGCAGTCACTGCAACAAATAGCAACACGAACAAACTTTGTAAAAGTTTTTTCATGAAATTTAAGTTAATTAATAATTAGTTTTCGAAGCTAAATATAGAGTTCAAAAACCTATTTAACATAAATTAACAAAAAACCAGATAATTATTACAATACTAAGACAAACAATTGCGTTTCAAGTAAAATTGTTGCTTGGATATCACTTATCTATAATTCTTTGCTTCGGCATCATATACCTATCTAAACAATTAAGTTTTCAAAGGTTTCTAATTCAATTTAAGCTAGAAATGAATAGAAATTTTAAATCCGGAATGAAACACTCAAATATTTTTAACAAAAAAGGCTGACCCTAAAAATAGGGTCAGCCTTTTTAACAGAAATAAAATATTTATTATTTTTCCCAGAATATTTTATTATTGAAGATATTAATCACAGGAACATTTGCTGCATTACTAGCTAATTCATTTTGTGGATAAGGTAATCTTAAAGGTAATTTACCACCGCTAACATTATTCAAACCAATTGGAATATTTGTTGGAAAACCTGTTCTACGATATTCAGCCCATGCCTCGTTACCATTAAAACCATTATTTGCAATCCATTTTTGAGTGATAATAGCCTCAAACTGACGTGAAGCAGCTGTTGCCAAAGTCCAATTAACTAATGGAGATGTTGAGCTCGTGTAATAAGTACTGGCTGCCGCAGCAGTTGAACCTAATAATTTAAATGATTCTTCTATACCCGCTTGATAAGCAGCTTGAGCTGCTGCCGCGCCACCAGGAAGATAACCTTTTAAAATAGCTTCGGCTTGCAAGAAAAATCCTTCAGATGCTGTTAATAAATATGCAGGCTTAGCAAAACCGCTATTTGCACTTGAAGGAAGAACGCCTGCGCCAACTGCAGAATAATTATCCTTTTTTGTTGTTGGTGTTGCGGTTGTTCCGGGATAAACACCTGTATAGGTTTGAGTTGCAGGAATTGGCGCAACAGCTGGCCTGTAAATCAGTCCGATTCTAGGATCAGAAGCAGCACTTAAGAAATCAACCGCAAATTTATTTGCTCTTGTTGCCTGATAGTTTGAAGTTTCAGCTCCAGTCACACTAAATCCTATCTGTCCATATAAAGGATTGAATTTACCAGCCTGATTTATATAACCAGGATTTACACCAGCATTTTCACCCGCTGCCAGGAAAGTTGCACCAGACAATGATGCAAATCCGGCAGTTACTTTAGCAGCACGGGAAGGGATTAAAGACTGTCTTAATAAAACACGTAACTTCAATGTGTTCGCAAATCTTGTCCATTTACCCATTGCAGTTGTAACGGATGAACTTCCAAACATAATATCACTTGCAGCAGTTGGATTATCTGCTCCGGCAGCCGTATTGATACTTGCAAGACCTGCATTAAGCAGATTAAGAATACCGTCATAAACGTCTTCCGCCTTATCAAATTTTGGTGAAGTTACTTCTGTTCCTTTTAAAGCATCGTTAAATGGAACATCGCCCCAAGTATCAACCAGTAATTGAAAGTTATAAGCTTGCATAATTTTAGCAATGGCAACAGCATTTTTTTTGCCTGATGCGGTTGCCTGTGTTTCTACATACTTATAATCATTTAATCCGCCTGCATATAATGATGTCCAAACAGCATCATAAGTATTCGGTGTTAACTGATATGTTTCTTGAGGCTGGTAGAACAAGAAATCGGGAGATTGCCCCCAGTTTCCGGTTAAAAGATTTCCTAAAACATTTAAGTTATTGTTAACTACAGTTCCGGTATTACTTAATGCCGCTGGCAAAACAAGTTCTGGTGTAGTGGTTGTTGGCGTATTTGGATTTTGATTGATATCCAAAAAGTTTTTCTCACAGCTTGTTACCGCAAATGTTAGCGATAATAGTGCCATTCCCTTTATAATATGTTTAATTTTCATATTTCTTGATTTTTAATAAATACTAGAATGTAGCATTTAATGTTATACCAAATGTTCTTGTAGAAGGTATACTGGTAAATTCTCTACCTTGAGAGTTGTTCGTTCCAAAAATGCTTGCCTCTGGATCTATATACTTATTAGATTTTGGCGTCCATAATAAAATGTTAGATCCATTTACAGAAAGGCTGGCTTTTCCAAAAGGAGTTTTTGCCAGGTATTTTGCAGGTATCTGATATCCGAATGAAACATCTCTTAATTTTAAGAAAGCTGCATCAACAATGCTTGATTCTGCAAAACTATTAAAGTTACCATACCAGAAATCAAAGTTACCACTACGTGTTTTTACTGTTGTATTTGGCGTAAATACCCCTGGGGAAGTCTCGATTACGGAATTAGGCCAAATAAAGCGCTCTCTTCCAAACTGCGTTGTTTCTTCAGTTGAACCTGTGAATGTTAACGTACTTTTTGTTCCTGAATAAATTACGTTACCCGATCTGAAATCAAGTGTTGTAGACAAAGAGAAACCTTTATATGATAACGTATTGTTAAATCCTAAAATGTGTTTTGGACTTACTTGACCTAAGTTCTTTAAAGTAGGATCTAAACGAATATAACCGGATGTTGCATCAACAACAACATTTCCGTTCCCATCTCTTAAATATGCAGAACCTACTAAAGATATTGGCTGACCAACAATTGCAGTTGGAACAGGATCGCCACCACCTAAAGGTAATTGTTGTGCACTTTGATACAAGGATTCAACTATATTTTTATTGTGGGTATAACTAAAACTAAAGTTCCAAGAAAAACCATCACGGTTTCTAAAAGGATTTCCTTTTAA
This sequence comes from Pedobacter rhodius, assembly GCF_027213645.1. GTDB lineage: Bacteria > Bacteroidota > Bacteroidia > Sphingobacteriales > Sphingobacteriaceae > Pedobacter > Pedobacter rhodius. Next base: position 421,794 of record NZ_JAPWGL010000003.1, read on the forward strand.
TGAAATTTCGACACCTTTATTACTTACCACACCAGCATTCACGGTCGCTGCTGTAAAACCTGTAGATGAAGGGATACCAACGTTGATAATCTGTCCATCTGTAGTTGTTTTATAATAAGTAAAGTCTAATCCTAATTTATCTTTAATAAATGATAATTCTGTACCAATTTCGTACGATGTAGTAAACTCTGGTTTTAAATTAGGATTTGGCGTTGTATTAGATAGCGTAAATGCAGCAGTTGATCCGTAAGGGAAACCTGCACCAGCACCAAAAGTTGGCACTAAGTTATAAGGACTAGCATCAGAACCTACTTTAGCATAACTTGCTCTTAATTTAGCATATGAAAGAATATCACTTCCTTTTAATGCATCAATAGCTTCAGTAGCAATAAAACTTAAACTTGCTGATGGATAAAAATAAGAGTTGTTATCTTTTGGTAGTGTTGAAGAAATATCATTTCTTAACGTTCCGTTTAGGAAAATATAATCTTTATATCCTAATGTCAAATCACCTGCAAACCCAATAATACGGTTTTTAAATGAACTTTCGCCACCACCTAACTCACCTACACGGTTTGATAAGTTGAAAAAACCTGGTGTTGAAATTGCACTAGCAGAAGCAGTTAAATTCCGGCTATCATTTTGACGAACGTTATTTAACAAGATTAAAGTAGCACTAAAATCTTCTGAAATGTCTTTTTTAAAGGTTAATAATAAATCCGAGTTAACAATTCTGTTAGAAAAAGCATCTTCGATAATTGCGCCTGGAGTAGCAGTAGGACGCTGACCTGTTCCGAAAGTTGTTTTTTCAAATGTTTGTTTTCTTCTATCAGATGCATAGTCAGTACCTAAACGGTAAGTTACATTTAACCATTTTACCGGGTCGTAAGTAACCTGAAAACTACCCAGAAAACGATCAAGATTACTATTGAATCTATTATTTTCTAATGCATAGTAAGGATTAGGCTGATAACCGTTAAAGAAGCCTTGAGTTGTTGCAAACTCATAGTTTCTCCAATCTTTAAAATTTTCCAAATTGATCTGACGACTAACATTTAACACGTCGTTAATTACTGTCGCATTACCAGTACCTACAAAAGAGGTATTAGTTAAGTTTTTATTATAACTAATATTAGCACTTACGCTAACGTTGTTAGCAAGTTTTGTCGAGCCTGATAATTTAAAAGTATTTCTCCTGAATTTATCCATTGGAACAACCCCCTTTACTTCATTATCAGATAACGAAGCATAAAAGCTTCCTTTTTCACTTCCTCCGGAGAATGAAACAGAATTTTGGATGTTATGTCCTGTTTCAAAAAAGTTTTTAGCATTATCCGGGACAGCACTATAAGGGATAAATAGTTTATTACCATTTGCTAGGGTTGGACCAGATTGAACTATAGATCCATCTAACCTTGGTCCCCAGTTAGTATTTTCAATTTCATCATAAATTGGTGGGTTTCCTGTACCATTTTCATATCCTGAACCAAACTCATTTTGAAGAACAGGTAATTTTTGAACGTTATCAAGGTTAAAAGAAGAAACTACATTAATTTCCATTTTCTTATTTCTTGATGCGGCGTCTTTACCTGTTTTAGTGGTAATAACAATTGCACCGTTTCTACCTTGAGATCCATATAAAGCTGCCGCATTTGGACCCTTCAAAACAGTAACAGATTCAATATCATCCGGGTTAATATCACCAACACGGTTTCCAACATCCACCTGATTTGTTGAGCTGGAGGAAGGTTGATTAGCCGAGTTATCGATAGGAATACCATCTATAACGAATAAAGGTTGCCCTTCACCCTGTAAAGACCTCGTACCTCTCATTGTTATACGGGTAGCAGTATTTACACCACCACTTGACCGGCCAATTTGAACACCTGGTGTTTTACCAGTAATACCATTGATTAAATTTGTTTGTCTTCCTGTAGTTAAATCTGCACTTTTAATATTATCAGCAGCATAACCCAGAGATGCTTTGCTTTTTTCAATACCTACAGCTGTTACAACAACTTCATTTAATGATTGGGCATCAGAAGTTAAAACGACGTTAATTGTATTCGATGTACCAACTGTTCTTGATTGTTTTGCAAACCCAATTGAAGTAAATTCAATTACAGAATTAGCATCAACTTTAAGTGTGTATTTACCAGTAGCATCAGTAGAGGTACCAGTATTAGCACCCTTAATTTTTACACTTACACCTGGGATTGGGAGTTTGTCATCCGCAGAAGTAACCGTACCTGTGATTGTCCTTTCTTGAGCCATTGCCGATATAGCAACGAACATAAGAATGAACAAACTTTGTAGAAGTTTTTTCATGTTTTAAAATAGGTTAGTTAATGATTAGTTTTTTACAGCTCTAAATGTAGTTGGGTGTAGCCGTTTTTTAACAAAAAATGAGCGAATTTTAACTTATTTGACTGTTCTGTGACAGAAAGATATAACGAATCAAAAGTTTAGCACTTTTGAGAATTCTTTAATATAAACACTTGGACAAATTGTTCTGACTATAGAAACATAGGGATAGAATTTGGTAGCGACAAATTAATGTTCGAAATCGATAAAATTATATACTACTTCATTTTTCGATTGTTAAAAACTTTAAAATCAGCTGAGGTTAACACATTAATCTATAAAGTGTCATAGTAAGTGAGCAGTTTTATTATACCTTCATTAGATTTTAAATCTATCTTATTTTCCTTAATATACTTAGTTAACTCATCTCCTCTACCTAATACCGCAATAAAAGCTTTTTCATTGTTTTTTACTTTAACAGGTTTATTATCAGCCTTAACTAAATAATAATTTATAACTTCAGCTACCTTCTTCGTTACGGTACCGGTATTGTAGCCTTTACTTTCGATAATTGTTTTCGATAGCTTTTTCAAAAACTTTATCTTTCCATCATAAATTACATTATAAAAAGTTTTTACGGTCATTCCATCTACAGGCATAAAACCATTTCTATACACTTCCTTAGTATTTGATAATACAAATTCAGCAGGCATATCCTTAAATTCGTATTCCTCATCATTTTCGCCTTTAGTTACGAGCATATCTTCAAGCAAATCATATTTTATGTTATCGGTAATAGGGTTAATACCTGGTGAGAACTTTATGGTCGCCATTTCCCATTGTGGAAATAAATAAGGAGAACCTTCGAGATCGCCTCTCGATTCTTTTACTGTTATAAGGTTTTTATAGGTACTAACTGTTTTAATTTGTGCCTGAACAACACATGAAAATAACATCAGTGAACAAAAAAGAATTTTCCTTAACGTGGGTTTTAACATAATAAATACTATTGATAAAATTTATAAATTAAATATGCAAAAAATTAATCAAAGTTTTGTGATGCAAGTTTATTACGCCTAGCAAAATAATATTTAAAAAAAAAGAGGTATTTCTCAATACCTCTTTTTTTTAAATATTTGATGTTAAATTATCTAGAACCTTTGTATTTAATTACAAGATCAGAAACAACCCTTGGTGTTGTAACCGGATTCCAGTCAAAATTTAATGTAAAAGTCTTAGTGGCTGGATCATATTTATTAACAGCTCCAGCTGTGTTTTTAAGCGTTGGAGCACCTAAACAAGACATTGTTACCAAATTAGTAGCTGGATCTATTGTTGCTCTCAAGTTAGCGATACCACCTACGCCACCCGTTCCACCGAACCAAGTTAAATTTCCTATTTCGACAGTAGTCGCATTAATAGTAGTTAATGTTAAATCAGGATTCCCTGCCAGTGTACCACTTAAAGTCCCGACTTCTTTTACGCCTGGAGCAGTATATCGTTGAATGTACCCACCTGATTGTGAATAAATACCGTCGTAAGCATTTTTAACACTTATAAGAACGAAAATCTGGCCTTGATTAGCAGAAGTAGTACCATTACCTGGATTAGTTATTTTATAGGCTAAGGCATACTTTTTACTAAAGTCAAAAAGTCCAAAATTTAGATTAATGCGAAAGTCCTTCGCGAAATCACCGGCATTAAGCGCTATTGTATAACCTGTAGAAGTTTTAGTTAAACCTGCGCCAGGTGTATAAAGGCTTTCAGGTAAAGTTTCATACGTATTTGGAACACCAGTAGAAATAGGATGAGCCGTATTATATGCTGCAATTAAATCTGGCGCTGCTGTAAGCGTAACCGAACTAGCAGTGTTAAGTGCAGCAGCATTAGCTGCATCTCTTCTAATGTTAAAAACATTAACCGGAGCAATCCCGGTAGCTGCATCTAAGAAAAGAGACTTTTCCGGTCCGTCTATTATCTTGATAATCGTGTTACCTGATGTTTGCGTTTCTTGAGCATCACCATCCACAAAATCATCTTTCCTGCAAGACGACACGAAAACCGATGTCAATACCATCCCTAAAGAAAAGTATTTTAAAAATCTTTTTTTCATAATTTTATATGTTAAAATTAATTATTCTTAATATTATAAATCCCACCACATTCTGGCATCCTGCGTATTTCCGCCTGTCAACTTAGCAACAGCGGCAGCATAGCTTGCACCATTGGTTGTTATTTCAGAAGGCGCATATACATATCTGCGTGGAATTTGTTTCGTAGCATTGGTTGCTGCCGTGGCAGGAACTAGTGCTGGAAATCCTGTTCTACGATAAATGTTCCAGGCTCTTAAACCATTAGGATAGCTGGCTATATATTCTTGCGTAGCGATGTTTTTCAAATTACCTGCCGTACCTACAGCACCGATTGCAACATTGGCATTGGCTAAATAAGTTGCTGATGGCGCACCAACGCCCCACTGTTCGTGAGATAAAGTGATTCCGGCAAGATATAAAGTAGGTAAAACTTCAGTTGTCCAGCCCATATTAGCAGCTTCAGCACGCGCTAAAGTAACTTCAGCAGCTGATAACATTACATACGGACTACTTTCTGTTCTTAAATCGCCCCTTAATACACGAGCCCAGGTTGGGTTTGCATCTGTAAATGCTGTAGCTGTAGCTCTTGTAACGCCATAGGGAACGCCCAAGTTTGAAGAAGCAGTACTGCCTAACACCTCAGAAGCACCACCATACGCAGCTTGTCTGGCATCTCCGCCCAAAGTTGTCACTAACAAATCAGTCATGCTTTTACTTTCTGCTAAATCTTTACGACCATTATACTCGTTAAACAAAGGATTTTTGTAATTCGTATTATAAGTAATTTTAACATTTTGAGCATTAGTAGAAATATAACCACCAGCATCAGCTAAAGCCGCTTTAAATTGAGTTGCAGAATAATCAGCTGCGCCCGGATACCTTTTTGATAATTGTAAGGCCATTAACATCCTTAATGAGTTCGCAAATCTTTTCCACGAAGCTACATCGCCGTTAAAAACGATATCGCCAGTAATTGAAGAATTATCCATTGCAGCAACTGATGATGTCAAAGTTGATATCATACCCTTATAAATAGATTCCTGAGCATCATAAGCCGGTGCATTAAACTCAATACCTTTTAAAGCCTGGCTGTAAGGTACATCACCCCAACGGTCGGTAATTGACCAGAAAATGTATTGCTGAACAATCTTAGCAACCTGTTTCATATTATTACTTGTATTCAAAATCTGAATATTCTGTAAATCATACAATGCACCACTATAAATACCAGCAAAACCGTCCTGAATTAAGGTATAGTTAGAAGCATCCGGATATTGCGTTTCCGAAAAGTACTGTCCATAGTATCCTGGTCTTACAGTATATGAATAACCTGCTAAACCGACAAGTGTATTCGTTAATAAAGCTGATGGATTAGCCTGTGTTGTACTGTTCGGATCAATATTGGTCTGACCAAAGTCCTCAAGCTTTTTACATCCTGCAGATGCTACTAATAACAAGCCTGCAAATGCATATATAAATATCTTTTTCATATCTTTTCTTTAAATTTAATCACCCCTATTAAAATCCTATTTTCAAGTTAAATCCAAAACCTCTTGTACCTGGTAACTGAGAAGTTTCACCACTTGTGGCCGAAATCTCAGACGGATCGAAATCTTTGGTTTTAGCATAAATTAATACAGGGTTTCTGGCAACTACTGAGAATGTTGCATTCTGAATAAATGAAGCAATACCTAATTTCTTAACTGGTATACGATAACCTACTGAAACCTCACGTAACTTAATAAAAGTTAAATCGTAGATGTAATCATCAAAGGTTTTAGAGTTGTATAACCCCTGAAAATAATCCTGTGCTTCCAGGTAGTAAGTTTTAGGTTGCCCTGTAGTTGCATCTACACCATCCACACGTACACCACCACCATCAGCAACTTTATCACGGATAGGATTTCCTTTATCATTATTACCAGCGGTACGAGCAGTTACCCCACTATATGCACCCCATTGATTTGATAATGAAACAAATTTACCGCCGAATTGATAATCAATATTCGCGGCCACGTCAAACATTTTAAATATGGTAAATGCGTTTTGTAAACCGCCTGTATGTTTTGGTAGAACACTACCGAAGTAAACATTAGGATCATTTACAAAGTGACCATTGGCATCCAGCAACGGAACGCCATCAGCATTACGTTTTTTACCATTACCCCAAATCTGACCCCATTCATAACCTGCTTCATGAATCATAAAAGGCATAGTCGTTCCCCAAACGTTATTTACGTTTGTAACCCTGGTTACGCCATATTTTTCACTTACTTCAACTACTTTATTGCTGATTAAGTTAGCGTAAGTAGCATTAATGCTCCAGCTAAAGTTGTCGTTATTAAATGGAACAGCTTGCAATTGAAATTCTAAGCCATGACTTGTGATTTTACCAATGTTTGTTAGGATTGAAGTAAAACCACTTGCTCCGTTTACAGGCACTGCCCTTGGATAGTTTGTTTCTGTTTTATCCCAGTAAGTAGCAGATAAATTTAGTCTTCTTTTAAAGAATTTTAAATCCAAACCTACCTCAGAACTTTGAGCAACCGCACCTCTGATTGCAGGATCGACTAAAGCATCTGGTGTATTTTGCAATAAATTACCATTAAATTTTAATGAGTTTACGCCATATGAAAACCCTGGAAAGCGATAAGCACCAAACCGACCGGTACTTTCACCTAACGCCTGAGGAATCTCACCATATGAACCTCTGATTTTTGCTTCAGATAACCATCCGAAACCATCTTTAGGCAGTAATTCAGAAAACACAAATGAACCACCTATTGATTTTGACAATACCGCATTATCTTCTGCAGGCAGGGTAGAAAACCAATCATTTCTAATCGAAGCATTAATAAACGCCAATCTTTTATAGCCAAAAGTTGCACTCGCTAATAAAGCTCTGTATTTTTCAACGTATCTGTAGTTACCTATTGAAGGCACATCTAATGAGTTACTGATGGTAAACAAATTAGGAATTGATAATCCCTGATTTGTATTAGCATTCACATAAGTACTTTCGCCTTTGAATATATCGCTACCAGCAGTTACGTCTAAAGAAAAATCTTTAATTTGTTTGGTATAATGTCCTAACAACTCATAGTTTTCTCTATTAGAATAGGTGTTTTCAGTAGAGTAAGCCGCTTTTAATCCAGTTTGATTACCACTTGTTTCCAATTCACTTCTTGTTCTGTTTTCAGAAAATGTGGTATTTTGTTGCTTACGGTAAGTAGCTGTAAAGCTTAAATCATTATTTACTTTATAAGTAAAGGCTAAGTTACCATAAAGACGGTCTCTTTGATTTAATCTTGTATTCAAATCACCAAAAGTATATGGATTATACCAATAGTTACCCCCATAAAATGCTTTAGGATTAGCAGGATCATAACCAGTTGGGTCAGAGTGGTTCCAGCTCGCATAAATTGTTTCACCTGGTAAACCCGGAACGGTTAAACCTCTTAATTCCTTCATGATATCCATATCAACATCACGATGGAACCACTGAGAGAATGAACCTGTTGTTAAATTGCTATAAGCATCATCAATATTTCCTTTTAATACATTTTTAACATAATTGATATTAGCCGCTACAGTAAAATGCTTATTAAGATCATAAGATGAGTTGAAATTCAAGGTGTTTTTATTCTGACTTGACCCTGGAATTAATCCCTGGGTATTTTGATTACCATAAGTCATCTTAAGGCTATATCTATCGCCACCTCCACTATATGTAATGGAATTGTTAAATGTAACACCGGTTTCGAAAAAGTCTTTAGCATTGTCCGGATTAGGTGTCAAACTTGCTGTTTTGTAAGAATACTGCGTACCTGGATACCATGCGTACCATGGAATATATTCCTGGCCAACCATTTTAGGCCCCCAGCTTGAGTCATCACTATAATTTGGATAGTATTTACCATCTAGCGCTTTCCATTCAGCTGGGTCGGTAGACTTCCAGGTATATTTTGTTAAATCCTGAGAATTACCCCCAGCATAAGTGTTCTGATAGTTGGGAAGAATGTAAGCGTTTTCAAACAAACCGCCTAAATTTAAAGTTAAACCAATGCCTGTTGCTGATTTTCCTTTTTTAGTGGTAATTAAGATTGCACCACCAGCAGCCTGAGAACCTAATAATGCCGCAGCAGCAGGTCCTTGTAATACCGAAACGTCTTCAATGTCATCCAGATTGACATCATCCGCATTTGGCAGAATTGTTCCATCTACAACATAAAGTGCACCAACTCCAGTACCAAAACCACCTGCACCCCTTAGCCTTACCTCTGTATTTCTACCTAAAGCAGCAGCAGACTGGCTTCTTACCTGAAGACCGGCAACTTTACCCGCCAAGGCATTGTTAACATTTGTAGAACGGATGGTGTTTAATTTTTCTCCGGAAACGCTTTGCGTATTTGTAACCTGAGAACGTTCTGTTGATTTTGTACCATAAGCACCTGTAACAACAACCTCTGTCAATTCATTTGCATCTGTTGCTAATGATGCATTAATTACATTTGATGAACCAACTACAATTTCTCTGGCTTTAAATCCAACATAAGAAATAACTAAAGTTGACCCGTTGTTGGCTCTGATGGAGAACTTGCCATCCGCCCCGGTTACTGTACCTCCTGGGGTACCTTTGATTTTTACACTTACTCCAGGAATGGGTAGTTTATCGTCCTGAGAAGTAACTGTACCTGTAATTGTTCGCTCTTGTGCCATTGCTGAAACAGCAACAAATAAGAGTATGAACAAACTTTGTAGAAGTTTTTTCATAATTTGAAAATAGGGTTAGTTAATGATTTATTAACCACTAAAGTATACTTACTTACTTATATCACCAAATTTATTGGCGCCTATTTTCAAAACTTAAACCTAAAAGGTTAAAAAAATGCTACTATAAGTTAAAAAAAGATATTATTTTAAATAAACTACCAATTTAGTTATACTTAACAGGTTATTTTACCCATTATTTTAATTAAAAATAGATTTTAAACGACAAAACAATCAGGATTTGACTAGTAACTACAAAAAACAATGTTTCCAAACAGTGTTTTCCCGCCTTCCCAAAAATTTCGGAACAAAGGGTCATTTGCTAAATACACTATCGTTCCCCTTCCCGAATCCTGAACACCAATCAATAGACCGGTTTTCAAATCTTCACGTACTTTTTTACCAACAATACCGGACATCAGACTTTTATCGTTTACCTGCCCAACATTCCATCCTTTAACCAGTGGCTCATAAATTTTACGATCGGTTTTCAAAGTGTAGTAAGATTTTCCGATGCCATAAGAGAATGGATGAGATGCATCTAAATTAATTCTGTATATCGCACCAGGAATGGTGTTTTCATAATCATCATGGTCTTTATCTTTAAAAAGAAGTTTACTCGCTTCCGGCTTTTCATCTTTTTTAACAACAGCTTCTTTCTTTTTAATATCAAATCCTTTTTTCTCTAAAACACTTTCTATAGCATCTTCCATTAAAATCAACTTTCCGCCCTTATTAATCCAGCTTTTTAACCCCTCGTCTATGAAATTACTGTAACTTCCATCGGGAAGGATTAAGGTATTTACTTTGCTAATCTCCAGATTATTGATATCTCTTGCATTAATGATATTTGGCGTTAAGCCTAAATCGTGTTCCAGGTAATACCAAACCTCACCAAAAGCAAGCGATGAAACCTCGTTTCCGGATACAATAGCAATTTTAGGCTGCTTTAATATCGGATACACAGATGAGCCAAAGTCCTTTCCTTTATCGACAAAGCCTGTTGAAATTGCCTGTACCGGCTTATCTAACTGATTTGAAATCTGAACGACTTTATTTTTAATGTCTTTTATTGTTTTCTCATTTTCGACACGCAAAACAATCAGCGTTCCCGCAGGATAATCTTTTCCATTAACAGAAAATGGCTGATCAGCCTGTCTAACCTTTATATGCTCCTTTTGTAAGGCCACGAGCAATTGTAAATCCTCACTATTTCCCCATCCAAATAACCAGGCTAGGGGTTTATCTAAATTAGATGAAACCATTTTACTTTCATCAAGCGTGCTGTATTTTCCTTTTATACTTTCTTTTAATGCATAAGCTTTCAAACCGTAAACATAAGGAAGTGCCCATGCTGTAATGTCGTAGGTGTTTGAATCGGTTACAACCGTTTGAGGCTCTAATAAAACATTTGCCAATACGGCTTTTGGTTGCAGCACATTTACGATTAAATCGTTTCTTCCTAAAGTAAAGTTTTCTTCTTTTTTGGTATCGTAATCATAGCCTTTTCCTGTTTTATCGCCGCCAAATGCGAATTCAATCTTATTTTTCGTTAACAGGTCCGCTAATTTTTTTAATCGGGACAGGTTATCAGGCTTAATGACATAGCTTTTATATACCCCCGGCGCAGTTATTAAAGCTTGCTGAAAATACTTTTTATATTCATCCAGTAATTTATTGTGATTTAATGAAGTGACTTCCAGTGTAGACATACTTGTTGTAAAATGATGCGCAACACGATCTTTTAAGGTTAACGTATCTCCATCATTCGTTACCACGGATAAACCGGCTCTTATTCCGCCTTGCTCATAGGTCATTCCGATAGAACCATTGTATAAAGGATAAGTATCTCCGTATGACGGATATAAAAGATCGAAACGTTCTTTGGTAAAATACTGCCAGCCCTGTTCATCAAAATACTTCGCATTATTTTTACCAACTACAACCTGGAAACTCTTTTGCCAGGGTGTAATATCCTGGTGTACCGGTTCTGCCGCGGGCGCGAAGTAATAAGGATCATTATAGCTTTGTTCATGAAAATCAACATGAACCTGAGGCATCCATTGGTTATAAAGCGCTAATCTTTGTTTGCTTTCCATTTGAGTTTGCCACGCCCAGTCTCTGTTTAAATCAAAGTAATAATGATTCGGCCTTCCGCCCGGCCAGGGTTCGATATGTTCTCTCGATGTAGGATCTGAATTTGGTTTTTCGCCGACAACGCTGTTAAAATAGTTTGCATAACGATCTCTTCCATCGGGATTTAAGCAAGGATCTATAACCACCACTGTATTTTTTAACCATTCGTTTGCCTGCTGATTGGTTCCCGAAGATAAATTATAAAGTGTTTTCATTGCCGTTTCGGTAGAATTAGCTTCATTCCCGTGAACATTATAACTTAACCATAAAATGGTGGGTTGAGCAGCTAAATCGATACCAGTGCTGGTACCACTTGCCAGCGCGAGGTTATTTTTACGTATTTCTTCAAGCTTATTTATATTTTCTGCTGAGGAAATTACTGCAACGAGCAGGGGCCGCCCTTCATTCGTTTTCCCATAGTCTATCAGCTTTACATTTTTTGAAGCTGCAGCTGCTGTTTGCCTGAAATAATCTGCTACTTTATAATGTGGTGTAAAATGCGTACCCAGTTCGTAACCCAAAAATTCATCAGGTGATTTTACCTGGGCCTGTACAGTTAAAATTGAGGAAATAGCGAATAAGCAAATGGTAAACAGTTTCTTCATAAGTAATAATTTTATCTAATGTACTAATTTTGTTTTTTGTTGTTGCTAAAGCTTAATTTTGCAACAAATATTTTTCAATTAGCATGAGTACAACCGAAGAATTATATCAGCACTTTCTTAAAAACCCGGTAATTTCTACTGATACCAGAAACATATCAGATGGTTGTATCTTTTTCGCCCTTAAGGGTGATAATTTTAATGCAAATACGTTTGCAGCACAAGCTATTGACAAAGGTGCCTCGTTTGCGGTTGTTGATGAAGCGGAATATGTAACTAGCGAACGGTATTTATTAGTTGAAGATACCCTTTCCGCTTTACAGGATTTAGCCAGCCATCACCGTAAGCAATTAAATATTCCTGTAATCGGATTAACTGGAAGCAATGGTAAAACCACAAGTAAAGAATTGGTTAATGCCGTTTTAGCGGAGCGTTATAAAACTTTTGCAACTTTCGGTAATCTGAATAATCACATTGGCGTACCACTTTCAATTTTATCAATTGGAAGTGACGTGGAAATTGCAGTTATTGAAATGGGTGCCAATCACCAAAAAGAAATTGAATTGCTATGTACAATTGCGCAGCCTACACATGGCATTATAACCAATGTGGGTATGGCACATTTAGACGGTTTTGGCGGATTTGAGGGGGTTAAAAAAGGTAAAGCTGAATTATATGCTTACCTGAAAGAAACTCAGGGTTATACCTTTATTAACCGGGATAATTCTCATTTAATGGAAATGAGCGCCGCAGCAGGATTATCAAAACTAATTTTTTATGGTACTGAAAACGGAAATACCATTAAAGGCGAATTGAAAAGCAGCGATCCGTTTATTGAAGTTGTTTGGACAAACCATGAAATTTTATCGACAGTAAAAACCAATTTAACCGGTAGTTATAATTTTGAGAATATTCTTGCTTCAATTTGTATCGGCGATTTCTTTGATATGAATCCTGAAGAAATTAATAATGGTTTAGCAAATTACCAGCCTCAAAACAATCGTTCACAGTTAACAAAAACGGAAAGCAATACCGTAATCTGCGATTTTTACAATGCCAATCCAAGCAGTATGTCTGCAGCACTGGATAATATAGCCGTTTTAACAGCTGATAAAAAAATAGCCATCTTAGGCGATATGTTTGAGCTTGGTGCGGAATCAGCAGGACAACATAAATTAATTGCAGAACAGGCTGTGAAAAGTGGATTGGATAAAATCATTTTTATCGGAAAATATTTTTCTGTATTAAGCAATGATTATGCTGGTGTTTTCTTTGAAACACCAGCACAAGCTATTGAATACCTGGCTGAAAATAAAATAACAAATTCACTTGTACTCTTAAAAGGTTCAAGAGGAATGAAGCTGGAAAGTTTGTTAGCATATTTATAGATTATGAATACGCTTATTTCATAAAATTATTCGTTAACACGAACTAATTATTGATACTAAAAAATCCGTGCCTTTCAATCTGGCCTTTATTATGCAACGAATGTACAAGGCTAATTCAGAATTAGGTTGTCCGGGCAACGTCCGCATTTGTCTGGAATTGTCCGGATTTGTCCGGTAAAAAGCTGGTTTGTTCGGGTGTTGTTCGAGGTTTGTTCTTATAACAGTGCTTTAAAGGCCATTTTCTCGAAGGAGACTCGAAGCATTGTAGAACAAAACATGAATATTATTAAAATAATTAGCGGGTTTTACCTGTAGATAATAAAATGATTTTCACGAAAAGGTTTTAAAAGTTTTAGATCTGCGAAATCAGCGGAACATTAAAATAACATGCCACGGAAACACGGATTTCACAGAAAAGGACGCTAAGCTTATAAACTCTTTGAATTAACCTATTAAAACATCGTAGCAGAAAAATATCCCGCAAAAAACGCTGATATCTGCAGAAAAGCTTTTTAACCATCATCATCTGCGAAATCAGCGGGAGCATTAAAATAATATGCCACGGAAACAATTTTGTCTACTGCAGGCACGAGTTTTTCAAGGAAAGTTTTTTTTAGGAAGGGTCAATCCGCAACCATTGTTGTTACACGTGCATCATTTATATTGTAATCCCCCCTTAAAGATTGTTAAGTCGTTCCTCCTCATCTGCACGCGGTAGGCAATTACGAATATGGAATTCTTAGAAAGAAACAATCTATATATCTTATATGGTGGTTTTATATGATACAGATGAAGGCTTTTCGCTTAATGGGTTTATCGCATTAAGATTCCCGCCTGCGCGAGAATGACTACTGGAGGAGAAGGCCGGCTGTTAATTCGGCGCGATTAAAAGACCAACATCGCTAATTTCTAAAAGTGGATTATCCCGCATATTTTGTTCAATTTCGATTTCGAACTTACCATTATGCGAAAAATGATAGTTTGTTAGAAGGGGAAAAGTATAATTGAAGACATTTCCTGAGCCACTGCCTAGCCACTCACCGTCGTTTTTAGCTAACTTGAACTGATAACGCCTGGTTACTTTATCCTTACCATCCTTAAAATGCGCTAAAATAAAAATATTGGCATACTGATAATCGGCAGTATGCCTTAGCTTAAAATAAATATTATAGGCCTTAATGTTGTCCTTAATTTCAAAAGGAACTTTAAGGTGATTGCGATAAGTCCATTTTCTGTCCGGAATTTCTTCATTACCATCCGTAATATTTGAACTGCATCCTGACAGGAATGCAGTAAAAAACACGACAACAAGCAAAAAAGCTTGCGTATTATTCAACAGCCGGTTTATTATCAGAACCATTATTGTTATTTCTGCGGTTATTATTTTTTCTACGGTTATTCCTGTTCTTATTTCTGCTCTGCTCCGGTGTCTTTTCGCCTGTACTTGCCTGCGCGCCTTCAACTTTAACTATTGGTTTTGGCACCTGAACTTGTTGAGGCCGTGGCGTATTTTGTTGTCTTGGCCCTTGATTTTTAGGGTTTTGACCACCTTGTTGCTGGGGTTTTGGTCCGTTTTGCTGAGGCTTTTGCTGATTTGGATTTTGAGGTTTATTACCTGCAGATTTATCGTTTGTCTGATCTCTATCTCTTCTGTTCTGATTGTTATTACGGTTGTTCTTCTGATTCCTGTTCTGGTTGTTATTTCTGTTTTTAGAACGTTCATCCAAACGGGTTAAACTATCCTGACCAACCACATTTTCATAATCGAAAGATTTTTCAATGATAACCGGCGTTGCAATTTGAACGGCTTCTTCCTTTAAATTAGGTGCTTTTTTGCCGGCTTTATTCATTGCCATGATTTCTTTAACACGAGCCGCAGCAACCGGAATCCAGTTTTCATCGCCCTGGTAACTAAACCACATTATTTTTTTGAAGATATCTGTTTTTTGATGGCGTGCATAACCCGCTTCGGTATCTAAATTCTCTATTCTATCCGGAATATCTTTTAACGCATCCAGATAAGTATCTAATTCATAATTTAAACAGCATTTTAATTTACCGCATTGCCCGGCTAGTTTTAATGTGTTTAAAGAAAGGTTCTGATAACGGGCTGCAGCTGTAGAAACGGTTTTAAAATTAGTTAACCAGGTAGAACAGCACAATTCGCGGCCGCACGAGCCTATTCCGCCTAAGCGGCCAGCCTCCTGGCGCATACCAATCTGCCGCATTTCTATACGGATACGGAAGCTTTCGGCCATTTTTTTAATCAGTTCGCGAAAATCCACACGACCATCGGCTGTATAAAAAAATGTTGCCTTGGTTTTATCTGCCTGGTAGTCGACGTCACTTATTTTCATGGATAAGCGTAAATCCAGTGCAAGCTTCCGGGCT
This sequence comes from Pedobacter rhodius, assembly GCF_027213645.1. GTDB lineage: Bacteria > Bacteroidota > Bacteroidia > Sphingobacteriales > Sphingobacteriaceae > Pedobacter > Pedobacter rhodius. The sequence goes on from NZ_JAPWGL010000003.1 coordinate 437,478, forward strand.
TTGTGCATGGTTTCCCATTCCATTTCCTTCGCAGCATTCCATTTTTCTACATCGGCCTCGGTCGCTTTACGATAAATCTTTTTAGTTACCTGATCCAAAGGCGTTTTACGCCTTTTCATTTGTACCCTTACCAGTTCTCCTGTTAGTGAAACATGACCAACATCAAAACCACCTGTTGGTCCTTCTACGGCAACGAGTTCTCCGATTTCTAGATAAATGTTATCGTTATTCAGAAAAAACTCTTTTCTGGAGCCTTTAAATTTTATTTCTGTAACCTGAAAAGGTTTATAGCTGGAGGGCATATCCAGGTTGGATAGCCAATCGTGTACTTCCATTGTCTGGCAACCACCGGTGCCGCATGAGCCATTACTTTTGCATCCATTAGGGGTGCAACCACCACCTGTTGAACAACTTCCACATCCCATAATTAATTGTATATATATTGAGTCCCCTGAGGGAGCGTTTTAAACCTGATAATTTTTACCAACTGTAAAGATACATCTAAAAACAGAATTTTCGGGTTTGCATTCCTTTCAATATGGTAATGAGCCTTTTCCAGCTCTGTAATTATTGCTTCTGCCATGGGTAATGTAAGCACATGCTCACTTAATTTTTTTGCGGTTTCCATCGTCAGTGGCGGCAATTTAACCAATGCTTCGGCTCCGCTAATAATTAAGCAACATTCGCGTAAATAATTTATACCGTATTTTAAAAAGTTCTTTTGATTTTCCCGCCCCCATTTAGCAGCTTCATCGGTAAAGTCGATTAAATCGGGTACTTTGTTCCCAAATCCCATGCGCAGCCAACTGGTAAATACCCCTGAGCTATCACCCTGAATATCAGCCGCCAAAGCTTTCGCTTCTATTAAGTTTCCATCCGCCAGAAAAGAATAATCAATTGCCTGATTTTGGTTTACGCCTGTATTTTCGAGCAGGTAATTAGTTATTTCTTCACCAGTTAATTTTGGAATTTTTACAATTTGTGTTCGTGATAAAATGGTCGTTAAAATCTGATCCTGACTTTGGGCCACCAGAATAAAAAGTGTATTTGCAGGCGGTTCTTCGATCAATTTAAGCAAAGCATTTCCAGATTTATCCAGGTATTCGGGCAACCACATTATCAGAACCTTAGTTTGGGCTTCAAAAGCTTTATAACTCAGTTTCTTAATAATATCATGACATTCGCCAATCGGGATGTTCGCCTGTTTATTTGCAGCCTCAAGTTTCGAACGCCAGATATCCATATCAAAATATAAATCCTGCAACAGCATATTACGCCAGTCATCCAAAACATCTACAGCCGTTTTTATACTAGACGAGGCAAAGAATGGGTAAGAAAAATGCAAATCGGGGTGAATTAACCTTTCATATTTTCTACAGCTGGAGCATACACCGCAACTATCGTTCTCTTTTCTATCCAGACAGTTTATGTATTGCGCATAAGCAACAGCCAGCGGTAAGGCCCCTGAACCAACCGGCGATAAAAAAAGCTGCGCATGGCTGATACGGTTTTCTTTTACCGTTTGCACCAATTGTTGCTTAACCTTTTCCTGCCCTATGATTTCTTTAAACTGCATTTGGTGCAAAATAAGAAATAGATATGAAATGTTGGCCATTAGCCCTAAGAATTTGACTTAACCGGGCCGGGGGTATCAATTTAGACTACATAAATGCCGGGTTGATTTACAAATATCAGGCCTTAAAAAATTAACTTCATATTAATATATATACCTGATTTTCATTATATTTGAAACCCATTAAACACTCTAAACTAACTATCCTCATACGAATGAACTTTTTTAAGTCTTTGTTATTGCTTTTTTTATTGCTCTCTACAATAACAGGCTTTAGTCAAAAAAAAATTAAAGTAATCGTCTTAAACGAAAAGAACCTTCCCTTCGAAAGTGCAACCGTAGAACTTTTATCGGCAAAAAACTTATCATTTGTAAAAGCCGGGAGAACTGATAAAAAAGGCATTGTTATATTTAATCAACCTGCTCCGGGCAATTATATTTTCAATGCAAAAGCAGTTGGCTACGAAGCGCATAAAACGACTGTAGTTAAATCTCCTTTTGTAATTTCTACTTTATATATTAAAATATTACCAGGCAGTCAGGTGCTGAAAGAAGTCGTTATTGGCGGAACTAAACCGCCAATACAACACATACAGGGGAAAGTGGTACTAAATATAGATGCTATAATCACCAATTCAGGAACAACTGTTTTGGAATTACTCGAAAAATCACCTGGTGTAATGATTGATAAGGAAGGTAGTATAAGCTTACAGGGTAAATCGAATGTTTTGATTATGATAGATGAAAAACCAACATATTTATCAGGTAGCGATTTAACCAATCTTTTGTCGAGCATGAGTTCCTCACAGGTAAGCCAGATAGAACTGATGACCAATCCGTCTGCAAAATACGATGCAAGCGGCAATGGGGGTATCATTAATATTAAAACAAAAAAAAATACCCAGGAAGGTTTCAATGGTTCTGTTAACATCATTGGCGGTTGGAGCAGGGATTATAAAAACAACAATAGTTTATTGTTAAACTACAAAAAAGGGAAAGTTAATGCTTATGCGACAACGAGCTACAATGCAAATAATAACTTCACGGACATATATGCTGACCGCGATTATTTTAATCAGGATAATGCAACAACAGGTATTTTGGAACAAAAAACAGCAATATCTAATCTCACTAATTATTCCTTTTTAAAAACAGGAATAGATATATATGCTTCAAAAACAACAACAATAGGTTTTTCAATTAGTGGAATGGTGATTAAGAGAACTGGAAAAAGTGATGCCGTTGCCATGTGGAAAAAAGAAAGCGGTAGCATTGATTCTTCAATATCAACAATCAGCACCAGCCTGTTTAAATTTAACAACCGTGCAGCTAATCTGAATGTTAAGCAGAATATAGGCGAAAAGCAAGAATTGTCCGTGGATTTAGACGCGTTAAAATATAGCATAAACAATAACCAGGAGTTTATCAATAAACTTCAGGCAACTAATGGCTATACGCTTGGAACTGATGTAGATATTCCGTCAACAATAAAGATTTTTTCTGTGAAGGCCGATCATACTTTACATTTAAACCCAGGCAGTCAACTTGAATCTGGTTTCAAATCTTCAAGCATCAGTACGGATAACATAGCCGACTATGTGAATCTCAATGGATTATCACGTTCAGCTGATTTAAACAGAAGCAATCATTTCCAATATAGGGAAAATATAAGCGCACTTTATACAAGTTTTGAACACCAATCATCCAAAATAAACGCCCAAATAGGCCTCCGTTATGAACATACGAATTATGATGCGCGCCAACTTGGAAACAGTATAAAACCCGATTCTTCTTTTTCGAGAACTTATGGCAACTTATTTCCATCAGGTTATTTGAGTTATCAGGCAGATTCGCTCAATGCATTCACAATAACGGCAAGCAGGAGGATAGACCGTCCGGCGTATCAAAAGCTTAATCCTTTTATCTTTATTGTTAATAAATACACCTTACAAAGAGGAAACCCATATATTATTCCTCAGTATAGCTGGAATTTGGAGTTTAGCCATCGTTACGATCAATTAATTACCACTACACTTTCCTACAGCGTTGTAAAAAATTATTTTTCTCAGTTATTTTTATCGGAAGGTACAAACATATTAATTTATACAGACGGCAATGTTGGCGAAATGAGCAACCTGGGTTTATCCGTTTCCCTGCAATTTCCTGTAACAAAATGGTGGTCGTTTAACGGACAGGGAAACTACAACTATAAAAAACTCGATGGTTACCAAAACATAAATTATCAATCGTCAATAAATCAGTTTCAGATTAGCGCAAGCAACCAGTTCAATATAGCGAAAACAGTAATGGCCGAACTTTCGGGCTTTTACATAACGAAGGCAAGAAATGATTTACAGGAATTGTTATATCCAACGGGACAGGTCTCTGCCGGTGTATCAAAAACAATTTTAAAAGGAAAAGGCAGTCTTAAATTTAGTGCCAGAGACCTCTTTTTTACACAGGCAATGGAAGGCTTAACCGATTTCCCCCAGGCACAGGAATATTTCAAATTAACCCGCGATAGCAGGCTTTTTTTCCTCAGTTTCACATATAGATTTGGCAAACCGCTAAAAGCAATAAAAAGATCAAATGGCGGGGTAACAGATGAAATGAAAAGGGCTGGGTCTATAAACTAAATAGGTGTTAAACGGTAATTTAAAATCCATCAAATTTTACCATTAAGGCATCAAGAAGGTTAAGATTTAGATTGTTAAAGGTTAGTTACCCTGCCAGGTCGTGTAATTTCTTAATTACCTTAACTTCTTAATGGTAATTAAACTGCTGTGAATGAATTAAATCATCTCTTCTTAATTCAAAAAATCGGTCTCCTTAAAAAATCTTACCTTTGAGGCTTTTATAAATTATATGGCCCGAATTCTTGCCTTCGATTATGGCACTAAACGTATTGGCGTTGCCGTTACCGACCCGCTGCAGATTATCGCAACCGGACTGGATACCGTACATCCAAAAGACGCGATAGAATTCTTAAAAACATATCTGTTAAAAGAGGAAGTTGAAGCATTCGTTATCGGCGACCCTAAACAAATGGATGGTTCTGATTCTGACTCTAAACAACATGCAAAAGGTTTTTCCACCTTGTTAAAAAAAGCCTTTCCCGCCATTCCGCAGCATTGGGTTGACGAGCGTTTCACATCAAAAATGGCACAGCAGGCCATTATGCAAAGTGGATTAAAAAAATCTGCCAGGCAAAATAAGGAAAGAGTAGACACCATTGCTGCTACCATCATTTTACAATATTTTATGGAAACCAATCGTTTATAACCAAACAAAATGAGCCTGATAAACGACGATTTACAGAAATTACTAATCAATTATTGCGAACCGGAAAGTGAGCTGCTTCAAAGTATCGATCGCGAAACCAACCTTAAAGTTTTAATGCCCCGAATGCTTTCCGGACATTATCAGGGCAGGGTTTTGAGTATGTTAAGTAAAATGATTTCGCCAAAAAGAATTCTAGAAATAGGCACATTTACAGGCTATGCTACAATCTGCCTCGCAGAAGGCTTAACTTCAGATGGGTTAATTTATACTTTAGATATTAATGCAGAACTGGAAGATATGGTTCGTACGAACTTTAGCAAATCTGATTATAACGATAAAATACAATACATTTTAGGCGATGCAACTAAAACAATAGCCAACCTGAACGAAGTTTTCGATATTGTGTTTATTGATGCGGATAAGAAAAACAATGGCACTTATTATGATTTGATTTTCGATCGGGTTCGTCCGGGTGGGCTAATCATTGTCGACAATGTGCTCTGGAGTGGAAAAGTTCTTCAGGAAAAGCAAGATAAAGATACTAAAAACATAACAGGTTTTAATGATAAAATAGCTGTTGATGAGCGGGTTGAAAAATTAATTTTACCTGTTAGGGATGGTCTGTTTGTGATTAGAAAAAAATGAGTAATCTTCATCCGATAGTTATCGGATGATGGCAACACTAAAACCATGATAAAAATATTTACCTTATGCCTGCTGCTTTTATCGGTGGTTACCGCTAATGCTCAAAGTACCGAAGATTACATTACCGAACATTCGGCATTTGCACAGGAATTGATGCGCGATTATAAAATTCCGGCAAGTTTAATTTTAGCTGTGGCTATCCATGAATCTGCGTCCGGAAACAGCAAAATTGCGCAACATATGAATAACCATTTTGGTGTAAAGGGGCCAAATAATAATGAAGCTATCCGTTCCTCCTACCGTGATTATTTAAATACTGATGAATCTTACAGCCATTTTGTAGAACTAATGGAAACCCGTTCGCCTTTTAATAGTCTTTTCGCAAAATACGATCAATACGATTATAAAGGCTGGGCGAGAGGCATTCAGCGTTCCGGTTATGCACACAGCAGGAGTTGGGCAAATCAGGTTATTGCATTAATAAAGAAATATCAGCTCTATCAATACGATGAAAGGCCCGAAGGCTATAAAGAACCGGTTTATACAACTACTATATATCATAAAAAAAGGGCGCGAAGAAGCACAAATAGTTATACAATTAAATCTGGCGATAATTTGAGTGTTATTGCTAAAAAGAAGGGCACAACGGTTAAAGCCATTATGCAGAAAAACGGGATGAAAAAAGCCAGTCTTAAGCCAGGTCAAAAAATCAAATTGTAATGCCGGTACCTCAAATAAAAACTAAAATGAAAATAAATTACATCTATCTGGCGATAATCGTCGTGTTCTTAAGTTCTTGTTCTACACGTAAATATTCGAAAAACAATAAAAAAATAGAGAAAGCGGCGAACAAGGCAAACAATAACACGTACAAGAGTTATAATACCTTGAGCTACATCGATGAATTTAAAACTGTAGCCGTTGAAGAAATGAATGCCTACGGAATTCCGGCAAGTATTACCTTAGCACAGGGTATTTTAGAATCGGGTAGCGGAAACAGCGATTTGGCAAAATATGCAAATAATCATTTTGGTATAAAATGTACATCCGACTGGAAAGGGAAAAACTACTTCAGAGATGACGATCAAAAAAATGATTGTTTCAGGGTTTATAAAGATGCTAGAGAATCCTTCAAAGACCATTCAGAATTTTTAAAGCGTAAACGTTACAGTGCATTATTTCAACTGGATAAAAATGATTATAAAAGTTGGGCTCAGGGTTTAAAACAGGCCGGTTATGCAACCAATCCTAAATATCCGGACATGTTAATCAGCACAATTGAAAAATATCAGCTCTACCAATACGACCAGTCGGAGACGGAAAAACAAAAAATTGCTCGTGAAGACCGTGTGTTTACAGAAATTAACCAAAACATCCCACAAGAAAAAGCAAAATTTACACCTGTAGAAACGCCTCCGCCCGGGGCAAAACCAATTTTAGCAGATGGAACTTATACCGTTGTAAAAGGCGATACGCTTTATAATATTGCAAAGCGTTTCAACATCAGCATCGATGATTTAAAAATATTAAACAATATGACAACTGATGGCATTAAACTTGGACAGGTATTGAAGGTTAAATAATGTTAATCAAAATTATCGCAGCCTGGTAAGTTGTAGCTTTGTTATCCAATGAAATTTTTAATTGCTTTTATACTGTTCTTTAGCCTTTCGGCAATGCTATTTGCACAAACGAAACCTGTGCAGGGTGTTGTTATTGATAAAGAGACCAAGCAGCGGCTTGCAAAAGTTTATATTTATAATACCAGAAGCGGGGATGGGCTTTACAATACCACAAAAGGCGAATTCAGCACGTTTGCAATTCCGGGCGATACCTTAGTTGCGGCATTATCAGGTTATGGGGTAGACACTATCATTTTTAAAGGGCAGCCGGCAGCCTACTTTCAATTAAAATCTTTAGGTATTCGATTAAGGGATGTATTGATTCAGCAGAAAAAGCTCTCGCCACAGGCACAATACGAGAAAACGATAAAGGAATACCGCTATGCAACGGAAAAGGGAAGCTCTAAAGATTTACTGAACCTGGGAAGCGGCGGCGTAGGTTTGGGAATCGATGCAATTTATAACCTGTTAAGCAGACAAGGCAAAAATGCCCGCCATTTGCAAAAAATTCTGGAAAAAGATTACCGGGAAGATATGATCGACTATCGTTTTACACCAAATTTGGTTCGGCAAATCCTTGGCATTAAAGACCCGGAACTTACTGATTTTATGCAGCAATATCGTCCAACCTATCAGTTTGTGCTCGATGCAAATGATTATGCATTTAACCTTTTTATTAGAAATGCTTATAAAAGTTACCGGATAAATCCACAGGCCCTCCGATTGCCTGCGCTTCCCCAACTCAGCATAGAAAAATTTTGAAAGCACCCATCCTGATTTTAAAAAAACTGCCGGCGGCCGGAATGGCGATTTTCCCTTTTATATTATTGAAAAAGGAAAGCTACAAAGCAGATAAGGAAATTATAAACCATGAAAAAATACACCTCAGGCAGCAACTTGAACTTTTAATTTTACCATTTTATATCCTCTACCTGCTAAATTATTTATTTAACCTGGTAAAATATAAAAAACATGATCTGGCCTATCGGAAAATTATTTTTGAGCAGGAAGCCTATGATAACGAAAACAACTTAAACTACCTTGAAAAGCGCAATTGGTTTGCCTGGCTGAAAATAATTTAGGTAATTAAGGCGTTTATCTATCATTATGCAAATCGGTCATCTAAAGAAAAATCATTTTGCTAAACCTTTTTATCTCTGATTATTTTCTTTTTCTTTGTAAGCAATGAAGAATTTTTTAGCCTCCTTAATCATCATTTTAAGCCTCAGTTCAGCGAAATTATATGCTCAGGAGATTGACACGATTCCTATCAACACAAAAGACCTGAACATAAAACTTAAGCGCAACCCACTACCAAGCAGAACATTGCCTTTATTATTCGAGCCGGTTAAAATCCGTCCGGCAATTGTAAATGCCAAGGTAAATTACTGGAAAACAAAAACGGCTATTGGTATAAATATTAATCAGGCACAATTCAGTGATAACTGGAAAGGCGGTGGTGTAAACTCTATTGCGGTAGGCGGTTTATTAAACTGGAAGGCAGAATACAGCAAAAACAGTTATAGTTACGTAAGTGAGGTTATTCTTCAATACGGGAAAATCAAAAATAAAGACCAGTTACAAAAGAAAACCAACGACCGTATTTTCTGGGATAATAAAGCATCATTTCAATTATCAAAAAACTGGTATTTTTTTGGTTCCATAAACTTCGAATCCCAATTTGATAACGGTTATTCTTATTCAACTGTTAATGGTACCGAAACCGCTACATTAATTTCAAAATTTATGGGCCCGGGCTATTTAACCGAGTCCATTGGTTTTGAGTATAAACCAAATAAATATTTTTCTACCCGGATTGGTACCGGAACCGCAAGGCAGACTTTTGTTTTAGACACCACTTTGTACAGAACAAATGCTAAAAACTATGGCGTATCGCCAGGTAAACAATTTAGAAATGAATTAGCTTTTCAGATTGTATCGGCTTTTGATAAAGATATTTTTACAAATACAAATTTAAAAGCCCGCTATGCAATGTTTATTCCTTATGAAGATATTGCCCTTAAACGTGTAGACCATAGATTAGACGTTGCCTTAACTGCTAAAATAAACAGGTTTATGAATACCAGTTTAACAGGTGTTTTACTTTATGATACCGATACCGGTACCAATAAGGTTCAGGCAAGCCAGACACTGGCATTAGGATTTGCATTTGTTTTCCCGAGGTAGTTAAATATATCATCCCGTTTGCAATCAGGATACAAGGTAAAAACGATTTTATCGGTTGTAAACACATTAAAAATGTGCTGTCAACCGTCATCGTTATAAAAGAACAAAACAGCTTATTACGCTTTCTTTTTATGCTTTTTCTTTAAATCGAGGTAATCTACGTAATAAAGAACTTTAACAGAAAGGCTGTTATTCTGTGGGGATGCTAAAATCCCACTCAGGTTTCTGTTATATCTTTGCGTATAAAAAGTATCATAGGTTTCGGCGGCATCTTTGTAAGATAAAGAGAGTGTACTGCCTGGTGCAAACTGCCAGGTATAAATTAAATCGATATTGAAAACATTGTAGTTTCTATCTGTTCCGGTTAATGCCGGCCCCTGATAATCGGTTAAATTGCCATCCTGCTTAAGTAAATAAAAATCCTTGTTTCGTCTGTCGCTCCAATAATGGCGTAACACAACCGTTAAACCCATTAAATTTGTAAAAGTATATTTTGCATCGAATGAGTTTTCAACTGTTCTTCTGTCATATTTAGAAAAAATGGCCTGATTGCCCTGTGCGGTAACCCAATTTACATAATTATAATTCGGATTGAAGTTTAAGTCTAAACCGAAAGCAATTTTATCATTCAGCCTGAAGTTCTGAAAAAAGTAAAAGTTATAAGATTTCCCCTTAAAAAGTTGTTGTTCCCGATAACGAATGTTCCCGCCAAAATTATAGGCTTTCGCACGATTAGGATTGATGTAAAGACCAATTGTATAGTTTTCCGGCGCCTTGTACATCTGACCATTTCTGGCTTCATAAAAGTCGTTGGCTTTAGCATCATAATTTACATCCAGTTCAGCAGACCATAAGTTTTTGAACCGGACATAAGAACCTCCCTCAATTCCAAAACTTTGATAATCGCCAGGCATAGCCCTTCGCGAATAAGATGTGTTAAACCAGCTTTGCCATTCGTTATACCACTTGCTTGGTTTAAAAATATTGTATCCAAAACCTATACGCTGGTCTAAAAAGTTATTGTTGGTAAAAAAGCCCATATCTGATGGATCGAATTTATCATCAGCATATACCTGGTTATAACTCCAGGTGAAATTGCCGCTTTGCTTTCCAAAACGCAAGGTATAACTGTAACCGGTGCTTGTTTCTTCGCCACGCAAGTAACTCATTTTACCGCCGCCATTTACAAAGTATTTGTTCCCTTTATTATTTAAATTGAATAATAATGCACTAACATTGGCATCGTAAGCGCTGCCTTGCCTCAAAACGTTCGTATTTATAAATGTTGCCGAACTGTTGTTTTTCAGTGACTGATCGAAAACTAGAATATTGTAATTGGTAAGCGGCTGGGTTTCTACATTCCGAAGGTTGCCGTTTGCATCTTCCACTTCGGTTTGCATGCTGTTGGTTATCGCATTAAAAATCCCGATACCCAAACCTTTGGCTGTTCGCCCTGAAATTTTGGTGGCATTTAAAACTTTAGCTTCTTTTTGATCTTTAATTATTTTATCGCTGCTATTTATACCGCTGTAATTATAATAGGATGGGATAGAACCAATACGTTTAGAATAAAACAAATCTCCTTTATTAAAAAGCTCAGTTCCTTCAGTAAAGAACTGCCTGTTTTCGTTAAATTTGACTTCAAAAGGCGTCAGGTTTAAAATCCGGTTATCCGATTGTACCTGTCCAAAATCGGGTACCAGTGTCATGTCTAAAGTAAAACTATTATTTATCCCATACTTTACGTCCATACCGCCATTAAAACGCGATGTTGTATTTTTTACACCAGGAAGATTAACGGGATAATGATTTACATAAGCAGAAAGATATGGTGAAAAGGAAAGGCGAAGCGGCGGTTTAATATCTTTTAGACCTGTAAAAAGACCCTCCTGATTGATGAAACCGTTTACAGTTGGATTAACATAATTCCAGAAAGTTTGCACATTGGTCCGCTGTATTCTTCTGCTGAAATTTAAGCCCCAGTTTTGAATGTCTTTACTGGAAAAGCGCAACGCTGAATACGGAATTTTCATTTCGCAAGTCCAGCCTTGCTCATCAATTTTTACGGCGCTTTCCCAAACGGCATTCCAGTTCGGGTCTTCATCGCCCACCTGCGAATACTTGGCATCGAATTGTACTCCGGCAGCGGTTACAAAAAAACCATTACCATTCATTTTATCGTAAAACGGATCAACAATTATCGAGATGAAATCAGCATTACCAATATTATCACGAGATACCAGTTCGTGCGAAACGCTGTCTTTATCATCGTACATACGGGCATAAACGTAAATGGCCACATCATCGTAAAGCACTTTCATTTCCGTTCTTCTATCCTGTTTTTCTACTCTTCCCGGCACCGGCCTGATTTCGAAAAAATCGGTCGCCACCGGAACTTTTACCCAACAGGCATCGTCCAAAACCCCGTCAATTTTTGGTGTTTCAATAGTTCTTAAAGCAGGTAATTGTTTCTGTTTTGAAGGATCCTGTGCATAAGAGATCGAATAGGCGAACAATAAAAACAGGAGTAGGAAAATTCTCATAGGTTTGGTTTAGTCTACATAAGACTATTACATTGTAGAAATGTTGCATCTAAAACAAAAAATATCAACAATTAAACCTATAAGGTTTTGAAAACCTTATAGGTTTGAACTAAATTTGATACATTTGCCTTTTATTAAAAAACATTGGCTTTTCGCCTGCAGCGATTAGCTTTTTAGCGTAAAAAACATGTTTGACAATTTACAGGACAAGCTAGACAGGGCATTTAAAGTATTAAAAGGGCAGGGCAGCATTACGGAAATCAACGTGGCGGAAACCATGAAAGAGATTCGTAAAGCATTGTTAGATGCCGATGTTAACTATAAAACGGCCAAAGCATTTACTGATGATGTAAGGCAAAAAGCATTAGGACAAAACGTATTGACAGCGGTTTCTCCCGGCCAGTTGCTTACCAAAATCATGAACGATGAACTTGCTGCCTTAATGGGCGGTGAAGTTACCGAACTTGAAACCAAAGCAAATCCAACCATCATATTAATTGCAGGCTTAAACGGAGCAGGTAAAACAACTTTTGCCGGAAAACTGGCCTTGCATTTAAAAGGTAAAGGCAAAAAACCTTTACTGGTTGCCGGTGATATGTATCGCCCGGCTGCAGTAGATCAATTGGAGGTTTTAGGAACCTCAGTTGGGGTTTCAGTTTATGCAAACCGCGAATCTAAAGACCCGGTTGCAATCGCGCTGGAAGGTATTGCACATGGTAAACAAAATGGGAATAACGTCATTATCATTGATACTGCCGGTCGTTTAGCGATTGATGAATCGTTAATGAACGAAATTTCCGAGGTTAAAGCCAAAACGCAACCACACGAAATTTTATTCGTTGTCGATTCGATGACCGGTCAGGATGCGGTTAATACAGCCAAAGTATTTAACGACAGACTTGATTTTACAGGTGTTGTTTTAACAAAATTAGATGGTGATACCCGTGGTGGCGCAGCACTCTCGATTAAATCGGTTGTAAATAAGCCAATCAAATTCATCGGTACGGGTGAAAAAATGGAAGCACTGGACGTTTTCTATCCGGATCGTATGGCTTCTCGTATTTTGGGTATGGGTGATGTGGTTTCCCTGGTAGAACGTGCTCAAATGCAGTTCGACGAGAAAGAAGCCGCAGAGTTGCAGAAGAAAATTCGCAAAAACAAATTCGATTTCAATGATTTCTATAACCAGATTCAACAAATCAAGAAAATGGGTAATATGAAAGATTTAATGGGTATGATTCCTGGTGTTGGCAAAATGATGAAAAATGTAGATATCGAGGATGATGCATTTAAATCTATCGAAGCCATTATCCAATCAATGACGCCTTTCGAAAAAGAAAACCCCGACAGCATTCAGCAAAGCCGCCGCCTGCGCATTGCAAAAGGTTCTGGCCGCAAACTTGAAGAAGTTACCAAGCTGATAAAACAGTTTGAAGATATGCGTAAAATGATGAAGCAATTCTCAAATCCCGCAGCCGCAGCAGCAATGATGAAGGGTATGCCGAAAATGCCTTTTGGAAGGTAGCTCTGCGCTTAACGCAGAAACACTAAAAGCGAAAATATTATAAAGGCAAATCCCAATCAGAAATGGTTGGGATTTTTTTGTTAAATTATCATTTTAGCAAAAATTAGCCGCTACGCTGATAATCATTTCAATTGAAAAAAATAGATGTTAAATTGCCGCATCAAATCGTAATAATGAAATTAGGGTACAAAAAAATAGTTGTTAAGGTAGGGTCGAATGTAATTACGCGGACTAACGGGTTGCCGGATGAATCTCGAATTCAGCATTTGGTCAATCAACTGGCAGAGATTAAAAAACACGGTATCGAAGTGATTTTGGTTTCTTCTGGTGCGGTCGCGTCGGGCAGAAGTTTAATTAAAGTTTCTGACAAGCAAGATGCGGTTACCACACGACAATTATTGGCTGCCATTGGCCAGGTAAAATTAATTAATACCTATGCTAATTTCTTCGAACCGCATAAAATAAAATGTGCTCAGGTCTTGGTAACAAAAGAAGATTTTCGAGATAGGGCGCATTACCTGAACATGAAAAACTGTTTGCAGATTTTGTTGCAAAATGAGGTTATTCCAGTGGTTAATGAAAATGATGTCGTTTCCGTAACCGAATTAATGTTCACCGATAACGACGAACTGGCCGGATTAATCGCCTCTATGTTAAATGCTGATGCCTTAATTATTCTCTCTAACGTAAACGGAATTTATAATGGCGACCCGAAACTGGCTGCTTCGGAAGTGATAGAAGAAATCTCGGGTTCGGTTTCAAACCTGGCCTCATTTATTCAAACAGGTAAGTCGCAGTTTGGTCGTGGCGGAATGGTTACCAAATCGACCATGGCGCGGAAAGTAGCCAAACTTGGGATCAGCGTTCATATTGCAAATGGAACTATAGATAATGTGTTAACTTCATTGTTGAATAACGAAATCGTACACACTCATTTTATTCCGGAAAAGATTAAATCAGGTAAAAAGAAATGGATTGCCCATTCAGAAACCTCAGCAACGGGAATTGTTAAATTAAACGATGGTGCAAAAGGCGTTTTAACATCGGGCAAAGCAACAAGCTTACTACCTGTTGGAATTATCGAAATACTAGCTGATTTTTTAAAGGGTGATATCATTAAAATTATCGATGAAAATAACCAACTTATCGGCTTAGGTATCGCAGAATATGGTTCGGATAAAGCAAAGGAAAGAATCGGTCAGAAAAAACAAAAAGCGCTGGTACATTACGATTATTTTTACTCAGCGATTTAAATATTTTACCGCAAAGAACACAAAGGGTAGGCGCAAAGAAACGCAAAGCCAATAGTTTTATAAAGCGTTTAACTTTGCGTTTCTCTGCGAAAAACTTGGCGCACTTTGCGGTTAATTAAAACAAAATGAATTATAAACAACACTTCGAAAAGGCAAAACAGGCTACCCGCACCATGATTAGCTTAAGCAAAGAAAAAACCAATAAAGTTTTAGCAGATTTAGCTGAGGCCTTGGTTTTACATGCGCCAGAAATTTTAGCTGAAAACAAAAAAGATTTAGCCAAAATGCCCATCGATGACCCAAAATATGACAGGCTTAAATTAAGCGAACAACGTATTACTGACATTGCCAATGATGTTAAAAACGTCGTGAATTTAGCAAGTCCTTTAGGTGAAATTCTTTCTGATAAAATTTTAGAAAACAAACTTCAGATTCAGAAAGTTCGTGTTCCGCTTGGTGTTGTTGGTGTAATTTACGAGGCCCGGCCGAATGTTACGGCCGATGTATTTTCGCTCTGTTTTAAAACCGGAAACGTTGCTGTTTTAAAAGGCGGAAGTGATGCCGAATTTTCGAATTTAGCAATTGCAAAAGTAATCCGGGGTGTGCTTGCAAGGCACGAGATTAGCCCCGATATTTTGACTTTATTGCCAGCCGAAAGGACTGCAACGGAAGCTTTACTAAACGCCAGAGGTTTTGTTGATGTGCTAATTCCTCGCGGAAGTCAATCACTCATTAACCACGTTCGCGAAAACAGCAAAATCCCTGTAATTGAAACCGGAGCAGGAATTGTGCATACCTATTTTGATGAATCGGGTGATTTGGAAAAAGGAAAAGCCATAATTTTTAATGCAAAAACCAGAAGAGTAAGTGTTTGTAATTCCCTCGACTGTGTGTTAATTAATCAGAACAGATTAGCCGATTTGCCAGAACTTCTATCGCCATTGGCCGATGGAAAAGTTGAGCTTTTTGCCGATGAAAAAAGTTACAGAATTTTAAAATCTTCTTACCCTGTCGAGCTATTAAACCATGCAACTGAAGTGCATTTCGGAACGGAATTTTTATCATTAAAACTGGCAGTTAAAATTGTTGATGATTTTAATGCAGCTTTAAATCATATCTCAGACTACAGTTCCAAACACAGTGAAGCCATTATTTCAGAGGACGCTGAAAACATCAACAGATTTTTAAATGAAGTAGATGCTGCTGCGGTTTATGCAAATGCTTCAACTGGATTTACAGATGGTGCACAGTTTGGTCTGGGTGCGGAAATTGGCATCAGCACTCAAAAACTTCACGCCCGTGGGCCAATGGGACTGGAAGAATTAACGAGTTATAAATGGGTAGTACGGGGTGAGGGGCAGGTGAGAAGGTAAAAGCTCCACTCAACCCTCCGCGAGGGGATTGTCTAACAAAAATGCTTTATACGGTTGCTTATATAACGTTAAAAGCATAAATTAGACTACAGCTTAACTTTTTATGCAATTACCTTCGGCAAGTTTTCTAGGTTATAATGGGTTTTCGAAACAAATAAACGGTTGTTCCATATTGCTCACAAGCTATGAAGCAATTTCAGAATTTGAAGAATGGCACTCCCATCAGAACAGCAGTATAAGCTTATTGTTAAGTGGCGCGTACAATGAGGAATTTGGAGGCAAAGTGAAATATCGTATTCCGGGAGACATCAAATTTATTCCGGAGGGCCAGATACATCGATGCACCAATTATGCAACAGGGACACTTACTATCAACCTCGACCTTGGACCTTTTTTTGCTGGTCAGACTGCATCTACATCGGAATGTATAGAAAAAATGATTGCCCAACAAGAACCTCAAAGTAAGTTTATACTACTTAAGCTTTTTAAGGAAATCCAAGATAAAGACAGTTATGTAGAAGCATCAGCACAGTTGCTATTATATGAACTCTTATGTCCGCCAGACAATAGAAAAGCACCGCCCTCTGATAAGAAAAAAAAACCAAAATGGGTAGCTGCGATAAGGGAACAACTGAATGATGGGTGGGATGACAAACCTGATCTTGGACAATTAACCCGTATAGCTGGCATCCATCCGGTAAGCCTATCAAGGTACTTTCCGCAATATTTTGGCATGACGTTAAGTGCATATATGAGGCAACTCAAAGTAGACCGGTCTCTTACATTAATCAGGTCATCACAACTATCACTTACAGGCATTGCTTATAAGTGTGGATTTGCCGATCAGGCTCATTTTACCCGAGTTTTCAAACAAACAACCGGTTTTCTACCTAAAGATTTCAAAAAAATATAGTTAATGGTTAATTACATTCAATTTTTGATGAGACAATCAAAGGTATCTTTACTTTATGCAAATTATCCGAAATTTAATATTGTCGAACACTGTTGTATTATTGACCTCTTTTTTTATCTCGATACGAGCCCAGTCCTTTGATCCGTTCAGTGGCCAATCTACAAAATTCCATGTCAATCTTTCACGCTATTTTAAAAGTGAAAATATTGAGGCCAATAAGCGTAATATTCTTTTCAGTGAAGTGGACCGTTTTATTAATGATAGCTTATGGACTACCTCGAATCTGTATAAAAAACTTAAAGATTACGATCGCTTGTTGATAAGCCTTAAAAAGCATTATGAGTATTACAGGCTTTTAAATTATCGAGACAACCGAGACACCATCTCCAGATATATTCGGAATCAGGTTGAAGAGAAGCTTGACAAGTTAGACGGATACTTGACGCAAAGTCTTAGTAAAGATGAAATCAAGACAATATTTACAGCATCCTATCAGCCCAAATCTCTAGCAACCTACAAATATTTTGTAGATCAACGTAACAAATCTACAGACTTTCAACTTTCCCTACCCGAACAGATACGGCTCCAAAAAATAGGAAAGCGGGCTGTAGAGAGCCTCACTGAAAAATACGATAGACTAATGGACGAAATTGATGCTCCAGATATTATCTTAGCAGACGGTGTAAAACTTAATCCTATCCGAAATCGTAATGTGTTGCTTCAAAGCAAAGATCACGAAGTACGGAAAGCAACTTCACTCGCTTACCATTCGGCATACAATGTCCATGGGGAAATGATGGCTACAACATTAATCGATATTGCCAAGCAGAATGACTTATTATCTAAGCTTCAAGGCTTTAAAAATGCTCCACAACGCAATTACAAGATACATCTCCAGCTACCTGAAGATAGTGTTAGATCATTGCTACTGGAAATGCCCTTACATGCTGATGTATTTAAAGCTTATCAAAAACTATTGGCAGAATATAACCAAAGAGGCACAGACCTGGAAAAGGTAAACAGCTACGACCTATTAATTGCCGATAAATACGCTTACAAACCCCTACCTTTTACAGAAGTCAAAAAACTAATTCTGGACGCCATGTCTCCCCTGGGCAGTACTTATATCAAGAAATTTTCATGGCTTCTAACCCCTGAAAACGGTGCAATGGAAATTGCCGGGGGCACTGGAAGCCGTGTAAATGAATATACTTCCATCGGCTATGCAGGAGTACCTGTTAGCCTTTATATGAGAACCTATAATGGCACTTTAAGTAGCTTGTTAACGCTTTCACACGAAGGTGGACACGCCGTGCATCAGCTACTGATGAATCAACAGCTTAGAATACCATCATATGCATCTGGGCCAAGTTTTCTTTTCGAAGCGTTTGCAATGCTCAACGAATTGCTAGTGCTGGACAAATTGGAGGAACATGTTAAAGATATTAAAGGTAAAGCCTACTATACTAAACAATTCTTGAACTTGCTTTCACTTGAAGTATTTAGTTCTGCTGAAGAAGGGTTGTTTGAGCAAAAGCTATATGACCATCTGGCTAATGGACGAAGTCTAACCCGGGAAAATATAGATAGTCTATATGCAAATGTTATGGGGCATTACGATCTATTTTTCCCAAAAGAGCCAGAACGCAGAAGCGAATGGATTAATAAAAGGCTTTTTTTTGACGATTCCCTTTATTCTGTTAACTATCTATATGCGGTTTTAGTAGCCGGCAAACTTTATGACCATTTGCATGAGCACCCTAAAAAGTTTGAAGCCCGATATTTAGCACTTCTGAAAAATGGTTTTAATGCCCCGGCAACAGAATTATTTGAAAGGTTCATGGGCTTCAAATTAGATACTAAAATTTTGCTTAAAAGCACTTTAAAGCTGATTCGGAATAAAACAGAAACACTTCGCGAACTCTATAAACAGAATGAACCCTAATCATCTCTATAAAAATGCTTAGAATAAACGCTATTAGAAAGTATGCTCCCCTTCATGTTATTATCAAATAACCTCTGTATTCGGTAGATGTAGCACTGGTCTGGCTTTTAAAATATCTGGAAAAATGGGGTATATCAAGAAATCCAAAATTAATGATGATTTCTTTAACTGAGATGCAGGTGGTCAATAGTAATTTGGCTTCTCGTAGCGAAATTGTTTTTCTTCGAGTGTATGTTGTACAAAACCTATAGAATGTGTTATATTCTGCTACCTTTTTCAGGAGCAAAACTGAAAATAGGGATGCTTATGAGGATTTTAAATTTCAAAAACTTCTCCTCTTTCCGGAGCTACAACATTAAAACCCTCTTCCTGCAAAGCCGCAGTTAAACTCCGTAAACTTTTATCTTCTCCATGAACCAGGAAAACCTGTTTTGGTTGTCCGGCTTGTTTTACCGTTCGCATTAAATCATCGTGGTCGCCATGGCCACTGAGTAAATCGGTTTGGCGAATGGTTGCATAAACCATCATTTCGCGGTCTTTAATTCTAACGATTGGCGCACCGCTGAGAAGTTTGTACCCGAGCGTTCCTTTAGCACAATAGCCAATAAAAAGAATGGTGCAATAATAGTTTTGGATGTTGTAATAAAGATGGTCCTGAATACGTCCGCCCTCTAACATCCCGGCAGAAGAAATAATAATGCAAGGGTCGAAATAATTGGAAACATCTTTACTTTCTTTCATGGTTTGAACATAAGCCAGATGCTCAAATTCAAATTCATCCCCCATGGTTTTGTAAAAATCTTTTGCTTCCTGATTAACCAGATTATGGTGTTTTCGATAAACATCAGTTGCTTGAATCGCCATCGGGCTGTCGACAAAAATCTGAACCGGCGGTAATAATTTTTTAGTGAAGATTTGATTCAGCGCAAAAACCAGCGACTGTGTTCTGCCAATACTGAATGCAGGAATAATTAATCGCCCGGGTGTTTTAATGCAAGCCTCTTCGATTTCCTTTACCAGTCTTTCCTCCAAAGTTTGGTCTTTGGTATGGTAACGACCGCCATAGGTAGATTCGCAAACAAAATAATCAACTTCAGGAATGGGCTCGGGTTTTACCAGAACAGGATAATTTTCACGGCCAATATCGCCTGAAAAAGCAATTTTCTTTTCTTCGCCATTATCGTTGATGGTTAAAACAGCCGCAGCAGCGCCTAATAAATGCCCAACCGGAATAAAAACTAAACTGATATCGCCGTTAATTTTGAAGGGCTTATTAAAACCTATGGTTACAAACCGATCAATGGTATCCATTACGTGTTTGTGCAGGTATAAAGGTTTCGGCCCGTTGAAGTTGCCACGTTTTGTACGAGGTTTCCGGCTTTGTTTTCTTAAAAAAAGTTCAACTGAATCAAATAGTAAAATAGAAGTTAAATCAGCTGTTGGCGGTGTACAAAGCACTTGCCCGTCAAAACCGAGGCGTACCAATGTGGGTAAATTACCCGAATGGTCGATATGTGCATGGGTTAAAATTACCAGGTTAATGTCGGCAGGGTCGAATGGAAATTGTTGGTTTTCCTCTTGGTAGGTCTCTTTTTCATAATCTAAGCCGCAATCTATCAGTATTTTATAATATCCCACTTCGAGCAGGTGCATACTTCCAGTCACTTGTTGCGCAGCGCCCCAAAACGTTAACTTCATCTTTCTATCTGTAGGGTAAATTGTTCGGTGTAAAGTAGTACAATTGACGGAATTTTTAAACAACAGCAGGTAATTTTTTGGTTAACGGGACTTTGTATTCCTTTCAACGGCGAGCAATAATTCGGCTTTTCGCTCTTCAGAGAAATCTTTCAAATCCTCGGCAGTTATAACTTTATCTATAAGTAAAGCCACAATAGTGCCATAGAACCAGGAATTTTTAAGTCCATCGTAACGGTGAGCTATATGTTTGTCAAAGTCCTTTACAGCAGTAAAAATTGAATAATAACTTTCTCTGTTATCCTCAGGTTTTTCCGATTTCCATTTATCTATAATTGCAGCAAACTCATTCATCCCTTTTTTAAATTCGCGTTGCAAGCCGATTTCAAAAATTGCCCTACATATTTTGTTTTCAGCTTTTGTAAAATCCATAGTTAAAATATAAAGTTTTTTTAAAGTATTAGCAACTAATAAGTTTTAAAAATACGCAAGTATTAATTTTTTAAACCACTATCTTTGAATAAAAACGTTAATAATGCAAGAGCCATTTGATATAGAAATAGGACCGGTAAATTACTCCGTTTTTCCTGAGGGAAATGATTCATACACCATTTTCAAAGATGGCAAAGAGTACATCCAGATTCAGAAAGATACCTCTTCAATTTGGTTAAAAATGGATTATAAAACTGAATTACCAATTTTCGAGGAAGATGAAGAAGTGAACGCGATTGGACAGGCAATTGAAAAATATGTGCCTGAAGAAGAGGATGAAGAAGAACTGTAATAAAAAGTCCCGATTGAAATCGGGACTTTTTATTTAATAATTTATCTGGTACAATTTGCTGTCCAGGTGCCATTCGAATTCGAAACACCAATTTTTAATGTACTTGCATCAATCGTAATACCGATAACGCCTGTACCAACACTTATATAGGTATTTCCGCTTTCCTGGAATTTAACCCCTGTAATATCAGGAATGTTGTTTCCAAAAAAGAAGCTATAAGTGTCGCTAACTTTAGTTACGGTTACTTTACCATCGGTACTGTTAATTTGCGTACCATCTTTGCTGTAAGAAACCGTTCCACGGTAAGTACCAACGAAAAAATCTCTGTCTGCCGGGTCGGTATCCTTTTTACACGAGGCCATCACTGTTAATGCTATTAAAAGCATGCTGAAAATTTGAACTGTTTTTTTCATGTTTTGTTTTTCAAAGGTTATAAATCCATTGGGTAGACAATAGATTCTGTTAATTAATGTAACAGCCTGAATACAATGACTGTGCCAACGAAATTTTATTCTTAGGAAAAACAGATAATTTTAAGATTTCGAGCAATTTATTTTAGGCTAAACATCTGTTTTACAAGGCTTTTTATTTTTGGCAAATTAAATATTAAACAATCTGTAATTCTGATATCAAACTCCTGATATTGGTAGTTAAAACTATTCAGTTAGGCCGGCTTTAGCATAAGCAGCTATGCTATCCGGCAACCATTTGTTTTTTAAAAACCAGTTTTTTACCATTCCAGTCAAATACCCAAATTGATAAATATTCGCTGCAAACTTCAGCCTCGTCCGAATGCTTTTTAAAGTATTCATCATTTGTATTGGTTCCGTAACTAATTGTAACTTCTGTATTTTTAACATCAATATGATAGGTATAATAGCAGCCTTCATTTTTAGGTTTATGTTCATAGGAAAGGCTATTTCTTGTAGTTATTTCATTTATTTTTAAATACCTGAAAAGATTAGAAAACTCGTCGAAATCCAGGTAACTATATAAACTGTTAAAGTTATCGATAAACATTTTTTTAGTGATGGCATTTCCATTTTCAACTTTTTGCTTATCGAATTCATCGCCCATATCATAAACTGTTAGGGCGCTATCGGCCACAGGAAAAATAAAAAAACCAGTTATTTCATTTTTATCTTTAGTTTGAACCGCCAGTTTAAATCTATTTAATTCTGCTATTAATTTTTCCTTATCTGTTAAACCTTCAGTAGATTGCTCTTTAGCTACTTTCGTGGTATCTTGTGGTTTTTTCGGATTGCTGCAAGCCATAAAAATTGCAGCGATTACCATTACTGTAATTAGTTTCTTCATTTTATTTTTGCTTTCAAATCAGCTTCTTAATGCCCTCAAGGCTAACAAAATTGAAACCATATTCTTTAAAAATAGTTTTATTGTTTATCCGGCCCAGCCATCTCTGTCTAAACTTCGGTAATTGATAGATTCTGCCAGATGTTCTAATTCTATATGTTTACTTCCATCTAAATCTGCAATGGTTCTGGCCACTTTCAAAATTCTGTCATAGGCACGTGCCGATAAACCTAAGCGCTCCATTGCCGATTTTAAAAGAGCTGTTCCGGCTTCGCTAATCTGACAAACTTTGCGGACCATTTTAGGGTTCATTTGTGCATTATAATGTAAATCTTCTTTATCCATAAAACGATGATCCTGAATTTCCCTTGCCTTAATTACACGAGTCCGGATACATTCGCTTTTTTCCGCTTCTTGGGATGAGGCAAGTTCCGAAAAATTGACAGGCGTAACTTCGACATGCAAATCAATTCTATCTAAAAGTGGTCCCGAAATTTTACTGAGGTATTTTTGCACCACACCGGGTGCACAAACACATTCTTTCTCCGGATGATTGTAAAAGCCACAGGGACAAGGATTCATCGATGCAACGAGCATAAAGCTCGCAGGATATTCAACTGAAAAACGAGCCCGTGAAATGGCAACTTTCCTGTCTTCCAATGGTTGTCGCATAACTTCTAAAACAGTTCTTTTAAATTCCGGTAATTCGTCCAGAAATAAAACACCATTGTGCGCCAGGGAAATTTCTCCTGGTGCAGGATTCATCCCTCCACCCACCAAAGCAACGTCGGAAATGGTATGATGCGGCGAACGGTACGGACGAATAGTCATCAACGCATCTGCTGCTGAAAGCTTTCCTGCAACCGAATGTATTTTAGTGGTTTCTAAAGCTTCATATAAATTCAGCGGTGGTAAGATGGTTGGCAAACGTTTTGCCAACATCGTTTTTCCCGCGCCCGGCGGACCAATTAAAATCACATTATGTCCACCGGCTGCAGCAATTTCCAAAGCACGTTTAATGTTCTCCTGCCCTTTAACATCTGCGAAATCGTAGTCGTAATTACCGATGTTTTTCAGAAATTCCTCTTTGGTATTGATTTTAAGTTGTTCCAGCGGCTCACTTTTGTTGAAGAAAGCTATCACCTGAGCCAATGTTTCTACGCCATAGGCGATTAACCCGTCTACAATGGCTGCTTCCCGGACATTTTGTTTTGGCAAAATGAAGCCCTTAAAACCATCCTGCTGAGCCTGAATTGCGATTGGCAGCGCGCCTTTAACAGGCTGAATAGCACCGTTTAGCGATAATTCGCCCATAATAAAATAGTTTTCTAACGATTCAGAGGGAATTTGACCCGACGCGGCTAGTATCCCGATAGCGATTGGTAAGTCGTAGGCTGAACCTTCTTTTCTGATATCTGCCGGGGCAAGATTAACTACAATTTTTTGTCTTGGCATCCTGAAACCGGAAACATGAATGGCACTTTCTACCCTTTGCAGACTTTCTTTTACCGCGTTATCCGGCAGGCCAACCATAAAATATTTATTACCGCCGCTAATACTTACCTCAATGGCTATAGTGCGTGCATTTACACCATACACAGCGCTCCCGTATGTTTTTACAAGCATTAAATTCTAATAAGAAACGGGATGTTATGTTATTCGGGGATGAATAATTGTTTTCTAATATAGAAAGAAATTTGGAGATGTAAAATGAAAAACCGAACCATTTATTTACAAATTAAAATCTAAAAGAAATTCATTAAATTGCATCAACCTCAACCAAACCATTATGATGAAACGTATCTTACCCTCCCTGATTTTGCTGAGTGCAATAACGGCTTGCAACAACCCAAAAAAACAAGAAATGAAACCAATAAAATGGCCTGATGCTAAACCTCCGATAGCCGATATTAAGCCGCACAAAAGAATTATTCATGGCGATACCGTAGTAGATAATTACTACTGGATGATTGATTATTTCAAAAAAGGACCCGACAGTACCAAGGTTGTAGATTACCTGAAAGCTGAAAATAAATACCTCGACACAATGATGAAAGGGACGGAAACGTTCCAGGCGAATTTGTTTAAGGAAATGAAAGGTCGCATTAAAGAAAAAGATGAATCAGTACCGGTTTTCAGGAATGGTTATTTTTATTACACCCGCACTGAAGATGGCCAGCAATACTACAAATATTGTCGTAAAAAAGGAGGTTTAACTGCCGCCGAAGAAGTTTTGTTGGATGTTGATGCCTTAGCAAAAGGGCATTCTTATTACAGCGCTACAGGTTTTAGTGTAAGCCCAGATAATAAATTGCTGGCTTTTGGTGTCGATAAAGTTTCCCGCAGACAATACACCATTCAGGTAAAAAACCTGGAAACCGGTGAAATTTATAAAGATGCGATTACCAATACCGAAGGTGCAGTAGCCTGGGCAAACGATAATAAAACTTTGTTTTATACCTCAAAAAACCCGGTTACTTTATTGAGCGAAAAGATTAAAAAACATGTATTGGGAACCGATGCCAAAACCGATGTTGTTGTTTATGAGGAAAAAGACAACTCGAACTATATCGGCGTAACGAAATCAAAAAACGGCAGGTATATTTTCATCGGCTCGCAGGGTACTTTAACTTCCGAATACAGAATGATTGATGCTGACCATCCCGAAGCCCCGTTCAAAGTTTTCACTCCGAGGTTTAAAGATGTTTTGTACGATGTATTGCCTGTTGATGATAAATTTTACATCGTGACCAACTGGAATGCCAAAAATTTCCGTTTGATGGAGTGCCCTTTGGATAAAACCACGAAAGAAAACTGGAAAGAAGTAATTCCGAACCGTAAAGATGTTTTGCTGGAATACGGCGATGAGTTTAAGGATTACCTGGTCTTATCTGAACGTAAAAACGGCTTAACAGAATTACGTGTGTTAAAAAAAGATGGCAGCGATTATTACATCAAATTTGATGAACCTGTGTACTCGGCTGGCATTGGTTCTAATCCGGAGTATAACAGCAAAATGCTGCGTTATTCTTACACTTCTCTAACCACGCCAAACTCTATTTACGATTATGATTTAGAGAAAAAAGATAAAAAATTAATGAAGCAACAAGAAATTGTTGGCGGTTATAACCCTGATGAGTATGTTACCGAACGTGTTTTTGCCACGGCGAAAGACGGAACCAAAATTCCGGTGGCTTTGGTTTACAAAAAAGGGGTTGAAAAAAATGGAAAAGCACCGCTTTTACTTTATGCTTATGGATCATATGGCGCGAGTACCGATGCTACATTTTCTTCGCCGAGGCTGAGTTTGCTTAACCGTGGTTTCGTTTTCGCAATTGCGAATATTCGTGGCGGACAAGAAATGGGCCGCCAATGGTATGAGGACGGCAAGCTGATGAAAAAGAAAAACACGTTTACCGATTTTATTGCTGCGGGCGAATACCTGGTTGAACAGAAATATACTTCGAAAGGTCATTTGTATGCGCATGGCGGCAGTGCCGGTGGTTTGCTAATGGGTGCTGTGGTGAATTTAGCCCCTGATTTATGGAATGGTGTAATTGCTGATGTTCCCTTTGTTGACGTGGTAAATACCATGCTCGATGAGGGTATTCCGCTCACCACAAACGAGTTTGATGAGTGGGGAAATCCGAAGAAAAAGGATGCTTATGAGTATATGAAAAGTTATTCTCCATATGAAAATGTAGAGAAGAAAGCTTATCCGAATATGCTGGTCACAACAGGATTACACGATAGTCAGGTACAGTATTTCGAGCCTGCTAAATGGGTAGCTAAGCTTCGTGCAATGAAAACAGATAAAAACGTTTTGCTCCTTAAAACAAATATGGAATTCGGTCACGGCGGTGCGTCAGGTCGTTTCGATTATTTGAAAGATGTATCACTAAGGTGGGCATTTTTGTTTGCACTGGAAGGGATTGAGAAGTAATATACGCCTGTCATTCTGAGCTTGTCGAAGAACAATTAAGTGTTTCGACAGGCTCAACATGACACCCTTTTCAAGTTCAAATCATTTGTCTTGTGCACCGGTGTACGCCTTTTCGCATTAATGATGCTGTTCCTCAATACAGAAATGTTGTTTTTTGAAAAAGGCCCAAGGAAAGATAAATTGATTTCTGCTTTACAATTGCGATACCCCGATACAGAGGCTTTATAAGCAAATAGCCTTATCTTTGTCCCTTAATGGAATACAATGTTCATACTTTAACGAATGGCATCCGCTTGCTGCACGTGCCTTCGGCCTCTGCAATATCTCATGCCTGCATCATCATCAATACGGGTTCTCGCGATGAACCTGAACAAAAAGCGGGTTTGGCACATTTTATCGAACACCTCATTTTTAAACGCACAGAAAAACGCAGCACCAACCAGATTTTAAACCGTCTGGAAAGTGTTGGCGCCGATTTGAATGCCTATACTACTAAAGAATATACCTGTGTTCACGCGTCGTTTTTGAACCCTTATCTGGAGAGAACTTTAGATCTTTTTAATGATATCATTTTCCATTCTACTTTTCCTGAAGAGGAGATGGATAAGGAGAAAAGTGTTATTCTGGATGAGATTGCCTCCTATTTAGACCAGCCCGAAGAAGCCATTAATGATGACTTCGAGGATATGCTTTTTGCCGGAAATGCTTTAGGAAATAACATTCTTGGCACCACAGAAAGTGTGAGCAATTTTACCCGGGAAGATGTCATCAATTTCCGTAAGGCAAATTATCGTACCAATGAAATCGTAATCGCTGTTTTAGGGAACTATAATTTCAACAGCTTTGTAAAAAAAGGCACAAAATATTTCGCTGATGTTGAAGAAAATTCGCCACCATTAAACCGGGTAAAACCTATCGTTTTAAATCCGACAATAACCAATATTTACAAGCCGATTATGCAGTCGCATTGTATATTGGGCACACAAACTTATGCCACCCATCATAAAAATAAAGCTGGCTTAATGTTGCTGAATAATTATTTTGGCGGAAATGGAATGAGTTCGGTTTTAAATCTTCAAATCAGAGAAAAATACGGAATTGCCTATACCATAGAATCTAATTTTTCACCACTAAGCGATACCGGAATATTTTCAATTTATTTTGGAACAGATAAGGAAAAGCATCAAAAAGCATTGTCTTTAATCTTTAAAGAGATGAAAAAGCTGAAAGATAATCCCCTGAATGAATTACAGTTGCAAAAAGCTAAAAACAAATTCATCGGACAAATTGCTTTAAGTGAGGAAAACAGAATCGGCTTAATTATTTCGATGGCTAAAACGCTTATCGACCATAATAAAATTGATTCCCTTGAACAGGTTTTTGAGAAAATTAATAGGGTTACCACCACACAAATTGCGCAGATAGCGGATGAAGTTTTAGCACCGGAACAACTGAATATTTTTACTTTCAGTCCAATACTGGAATAATTGCTATTTTTGTAGCAATTCCCGTCATTGCGAAGCACAAAGCAATCTTAATGCGCTAGGTTTTAGCGATAGCAATAGATTGGTTCGTGCATTGCGATAACGGCCGATTAAAAACACTTTACACAATGAAATTACCAATAGTAGCATACGGAGACCCTGTTTTAAAGAAAGTAGGAATTGATATTGATAAAGATTATCCGGAATTAAAAGAACTGATTGCCAACATGTTCGATACCATGTATTATGCAAATGGCGTTGGTTTGGCGGCACCACAAATCGGCTTGCCAATCCGCTTATTTATTGTTGATACCGGTGAAGACGAAGATGGAACGCTTGGCTACAAAAAAGTGTTTATTAATGCTCAGATAATTGAAGAAACCGGCGAACCCTGGAATTTTAATGAGGGTTGTTTAAGTATTCCCGATATCCGCGAAAACATCCTTCGTAAACCAAACATTAAAATCAAATATTTTGATGAAAACTGGGTTGAACATACCGATGATGTTGACGGAATGCCTGCTCGCGTAATTCAACATGAGTACGATCACATAGAGGGAAAATTGTTTACAGATAAAGTAAGCATCCTTCGCAAAACGATGCTTAAAAGTAAACTGGATGCGATCTCAAAAGGAAACATTAAAACCGACTACAAAATGAAGTTTCCTAATAAGAGCAAGAAAAGATAAAGTTTGATGGAAAATGTAAGAGGGGAAATGAAAACGTTTTCCTTTTTTTATTCGTCGTTATCACTCCGCTTTTTATCCCCGTCGAAGATTTGTTGCATCAGCTTACCCCAGGCAAAAGGATTTAATAACGGATTTGTCTGAACCATATTTTTGTTAATCATCCTGTCGAAATTATACCGGTAATTCTGGCTGCTGATTTCCCCGCCGTCGCGTGGCAAAGTCTGAATCAGGCCATTAATAGATGATCTGGAAAGGTTCTTCTTCGCAATTGCAAGATCATCGTCGGCAAGTTTCATAGATAAAAATTCACGGGTAAATTCTTCTGTGGTAGCCCAGGGGAAAATACGAACCGTTGGCAAATTAATTACCTCCGCTTTCAATTTAACCATAATCGTGTATTTACTATCCGGTGTACTTTCAGGGATTATGGTGGAGAACTTTTTGTAACCAATTGCAGTAAATAAAATGGTATCGCCCGGATTTACGATAAAGGTAAAATAACCTCTGTAATCTGCCGCAACACGCTTGCTTTTCTGAGAAAGGTTGGTTATCGTAACGTACGGAATAACATTAGTGCTATCGATATCTGTAATGATTCCCGAAAATTGAATAAGCTTATCTTGAGCCGGCTTCTGTTGTGCAAATGCGGTTATAGAAAAAAACAGGCAAATAAGGGCAACACAATATCTCATTAAGACAAAAGTAATTCTAATACTTAAAACCGCTTGTTAAATAGTGTTAATCTTGTTCTGCCATGTTTACGGCTACGACTGATGTAATTTCAGGAACGGCTTTCATAATGGCTTGTTCAATACCAGATTTCATGGTCATAAAACTCATCGGGCAAGAACCGCAGTTACCTAAAAGCTTCAGCTTCACAATACCCTCTGATGTAATTTCTTCAACAGAAACATCACCCCCGTCGGCCATTAAATATGGTCTGATGGTTTCTAATGCCTGTTCTACTTGTTCTGTTAAATTCATTATTTGATTATTAAAATATAAAAATAGTAATTTTTTAGCAATTGGCCGTCTGTGCGTTACTAATGGATATTTGTTGGGCTATTTTACCTGCAATATTTCCAAATATACCATCCAGAAGCGGATTTTGATTTAATGCAACAGGTTTTCCATTATCTCCGGCTTCGGAAATATGCTGTATAATTGGAATTTCACCTAGAAACGGAACATCAAACCGCTCAGCCAGTTTTCTGCCACCACCCTTACCAAAAATATAATATTTGTTTTCCGGCAATTCGGCTGGTGTAAAATACGACATATTTTCTATCACGCCTAACACCGGAATATTAATGCCCGGCATACGGAACATCGCCAGGCCTTTATGGGTATCGGCCAAAGCCACCTGCTGAGGCGTTGTAACCACAACCGCTCCTGCTATCGGAAAACTTTGCGTAATGGTGATGTGAATATCACCTGTACCCGGAGGCAGGTCTACAATTAAATAATCTAACTCACCCCAGTTCGTATCATTAAATAATTGCTTTACCGCATTCGAAGCCATCGGTCCGCGCCAGGGTACCGGCTGACCCGGATCAGCAAAAAAGCCTAACGACAATAATTTTATACCATATTTTTCAATCGGAATAATTTTTGTCTTGCCATCTGCTGTTTCTTCTGCACCTGGCTTTGCATCAACCAAATCAAACATCGTAGGCACTGATGGTCCATAAATATCCGCGTCGATTAAACCGACCTTTGCACCGTCTTTGGCCAGGGTAACTGCCAGATTACTTGCAACCGTAGACTTTCCAACACCGCCTTTTCCTGACGAAACCAAAATGATGTTTTTAATGTTATCCAACGATGATGAATTAACAGGTTGTGTTACCCTGGATGTTACATTTATATTTATGTCCGCCTCTGCGAATACAAAATGTTTTATTGCATTTGTACAGGCATTTTTCAGCATTTCCTTCATCGGGCATGCAGGTGTGGTAAGTTCAAGTGTAAAATTTATTCGGGTATCAACTATCTGTAAATCTTTTATCATGTTTAAGGTTACCAGGTCTTTTTTGAGATCCGGATCTTCTACATTTTTTAAAGCATCTAAAACTTGTTGCGGGCTAATCTGCATCATATTAATTTAAATTCAAAATTAACAAAACATAGCCATAAATACTTTTATTTAGGGTTTTAAACTGTAATTTTAACACCAAATAAACATTTGATTGTTACGTTTAATCAATTTGGACAATTAACAAGTTTTTAGCCTCCAGTTTGAAGTGGCAAATGCAGCAATTTAACAACAGCATTTTAAATTTAAGTTTTAAAATTCGCAGTTTGCAGCGGCAAAATACAGTAGAAGAAATACCATAAAAGCAATTTAACAGATTTCACCAGTTATATTTTTACCTATATGCGCATACCTAAAATTAACATCCCTAAAAAATATTTAAAAATCGGAGCCTGGGTTTTAGGTGTTTTTTTGATTGTTTGCATGGCTTTAGGCGCGGTTGCCTATAGCAAAAGAGAGGCGCTGCTAAAAAAAATGGTTGCTAAAGCCATCGCAAAAGCCAATAAAGATTATGGTTTGGATGTTAAAATCGGATCGGCAGGATTTACTGGTTTAAGTACCGTGAAAATGACCGCGATTTCTGTTGTTCCAAAAGAAAGGGATACCCTTTCCAATATTGCTGAACTTAGTGTAGGCGTTAAACTTTGGCCGCTTATTTTTGGCAATGTAAAGTTAGCCGAACTTAAATTAAACAATGGTTTTGTAAGTGTTGTCTTTAAAGACTCCACATCAAACATCGATTTTATCCTTAAAAGAAAGAAAAAAGATAGCACAACAACAAAAAGCAAAGTAAACCTGGCCGACATCGCAAGCAACATCCTCAATGAGGTTTTATATAAAATACCTGATGATATGGACGTTAAAAACATGGTTTTTAAACTTAATGATAATGATACGGCTAAATTAAATTTCGCGACTGCTGCTACTATAGATGGAGGCGATTTAAAATCGACAATAAATGTAAACAACGGCGAATCTGTCTGGCATTTTGACGGGGAAGTAAATCCGGGAAGCAAAGAATTAAATATAATGGCCTATGCAGACGGGAAAAAGTTGGAATTACCATACCTGAATAACAAGCTCCATGCAAAACTAAGCTTCGATACCCTGCAAACAGAACTAAAAAATGCAAAGTATAGTGGTGATGATTACAAAATTTCCGGTTCATGGTCGGTTAAAAATATGTTGATTAACCAACCTCGGATTGCCAGCAACGACATTATTGTTCAAAGCGCCAAATTGGATGCAGATGTTTTGGTAGGCCCTAATTATATTGCATTAGACAGCAGTTCTACAGCCTATTTAAAAAACGCATCCATTCATCCTTATGTTAAATACACTTTAGGCAAAAATAAGATTTACGAATTAAAATTAAATGCCGAAGAACAAGACGCACAAGCTATCTTTCAGGCTTTTCCACAGGGATTGTTCGAATCGCTCGACGGCTTGAAAGTTCAGGGAAAAATAAAATACAATTTAAATTTCTACCTTGATACGGCAATTCCGGATAGCGTTAAATTCAGTTCTACGTTAACGCCTGTTGATTTTAAGATCGTACAGTGGGGCAAAACCAACCTGCAAAAAATTAACAGTCCTTTTGTTTATACCCCATACGAATATGGCAAGCCCATGCGCGACATTACAATTGGTCCTTCAAACCCAAATTTTACGCCTTTAAATGCCATATCTAAAAACTTTATTAATGCCGTTTTAACTGCAGAAGACCCTTCTTTTTTTACCCACAATGGCTTTGTTGAAGAATCCATCCGTAAGTCGATTGCCGTAAACTTTAAGGAGAAAAAATTTAAACGTGGCGGAAGTACAATCAGTATGCAGCTCGTAAAAAATGTTTATTTAAGTCGGCAGAAAACCCTTGCCCGTAAAGCGGAGGAAATTTTAATTGTTTGGTTAATTGAGCATAATCATTTGATTAGCAAACAAAGAATGCTCGAGGTTTACTTCAATATTATGGAACTTGGTCAGAATATTTACGGCATTGGTGAAGCATCGAGGTATTATTTTGGAAAACAACCTGCTGATTTAACCATTGGTGACGGACTTTTTCTGGCCAGCATTGTACCAAAGCCAAAAGCATCTATGTATAAATTTATGGCCGACGGGAGCTTGAAACCTTATATGTTTAACTATTTCAGGTTTATGGGAAATATCATGGCAAGGCGGGGTTTAACATCTGCTGATACCTCAGGTTATGGTTTCTATAATGTAAGGTTAAGGGAAGGCTTACGTAAATATCTTGCCCCTGACACTGCTGTGGTTGATACCTCTGCATTTGACGATGATGATAATATGAATGATGTACCTGTTGTGATGCAGGATAAAAGCAAAAATCTTTTTGACAGGATTTTCGGTGGGGGTAAGAAGGATACTTCAAGCCGACCAGGCACTAAGCCAACCGATACCGTAAAAACTAAAAAGCAATTAAGACAGGAACGAAGGGAACAGCGGCGGAGAGAAAAAGAACTGGAGAATGGGGGGTAAATTATGTATGATGGATAATGGTTGATGGCTCATGGTTAATAGCGAAGTTTTTTAGAGATAAATTGATTACGCCACATACACGAGGCTTATATTTACAAAACGCTAACGATTAACAATTTAACAATCCGGCACATGCACAAAATAAAAGTAGAAGACAAAGAGTTTGAAATCTTCCTGGAAAATGATACAATAAGCAAAAGAATTCGACTGATGGGCATACAGATAAATGTCGATTATGAAGGAAGGTGTCCATTATTTATTGGCATTCTTAATGGAAGTTTTTTATTTATGGCCGATTTGATTAAAGAAATAAATGTGCCATGTGAAATTGCTTTCACGCGTGTTGCATCTTATGAAGGAACGTCGAGCTCTGGGAAGGTAAAAGAACTGATTGGTTTATCTGAAGATATTGAAGGCAGGGATGTAATTATAGTTGAAGATATTGTGGATACGGGTTTAACCCTAACACACATCATCAAAACCATAAAAGAAAAAAAACCCGCTTCCTTGAAAGTAAGTTCGCTGCTGCTTAAACCAACTGCATTAAAATACGAAATAGAAGAACTGGATTACATTGGCTTTGAAATCCCTAACGAATTCGTGGTTGGCTACGGACTGGATTATAATGGTCTCGGCAGAAACTTAACCGACATTTACAGGGCAACTGAATCATAATTTTAGTTTGTATTATTTATTTTTCGCACCTTTGCCCTATAATTTCTAACACAATGACCATACATAAAGAAGGCTACACCACAATAGCTTTAAGCATATTATTTATTTTTATCATTAACGCATTTATAGATTATAAGTACTATGATTTAACCTGGTTACGCTGGTTTGTTTATATTTTTTCTGCAGCACTGTTTATTATTGTTCTGCAATTTTTCCGCAACCCGAGCCGTAGCTTTTCATCAGGCGATAATTTAGTAATCTGCCCGGCAGATGGCAAAGTTGTTGTTATTGAAGAAACTGAAGAAGGGGAATATTTTAAAGATAAAAGATTACAGGTTTCGATTTTTATGTCGCCGGTAAATGTTCATATTAACCGTAATCCGATTTCCGGCGTTGTAAAATTCTTTAAATACCACCCGGGTAAATATCTTGCTGCATGGAACCCGAAGTCATCTACAGAAAACGAACGCACAACAACTGTTGTAGAACATAAAAATGGTACCCCGGTATTGTTTCGCCAGATTGCAGGTGCATTGGCCCGCAGAATTGTTTGGTATGTAAAAGAAGGCGATCAGGTTGTTCAGGCAGAACAGTTTGGTTTTATTAAATTTGGCTCCAGGGTAGATGTTTTCCTTCCCGTTGGAACAAAAGTTAACGTAGCACTTAACGAAGTTGTTAAAGGCGGTATTACGACGTTAGCAACATTAAGTTAATTCTTTAACCACCTTAGTACATTTAAGCTAGATTCTACCCGGATTTAGAAATCATCCTGTTAATCCCATAATCCTGCATTATTTTTTAACCACCTAAGACACTTCAGTACACTTAAGCTTGGTTCTAACCGGGTTTTGATATAATCCTGGCAATCCTATAATCCATCAATCCTGCGTTATTTTTTAACCACCTAAGATACCTCAGTAAACTTGAGCTTGGTTCTAACCGGATTTACATATTATACTGGTAATCCATTAATCCTGGTCTAGTCGGTAGCATCATTGCCAACTTCTTTTTCTTTTGATGAAGTGCCTGAAGTTTTATCGCTGATTAACCTTTGCGTTGGATAAGCAAAATCAGATTTATTTCGCATAACAATTTCCATAATTTTGAAATTGATTTCCTGTTTTATCGCTAAATAATCATTATAAGCCGTAATAGAAACGAAATATATGACCTCTATATTTAACGATGAATCGCCAAAACCTTCGAAATAGGCATTACCATCATCGCTTGTATCTGCATGTGCGTGAATGTAATCTCTGATTTCATCAACTATATTTTTGATGGTTTCGGCATTGGTTTCATATGTAATGCCAAAAGAAAATTTCACTCTTCTGAAGTTCCTTAAACTCATGTTTTCCAAAACGCCATCAATCATTCCTTTATTAGGAATAGTTGCCATTGTTTTTTCCGAGGTACGAATTAAGGTGCTTCTGAAACCTACTTTTTCAACCGTTCCTTCTACGCCATCTACTTTTACCAAATCGCCTACCGTAAAGGGTTTATCCAGGAAAATAGTAAATGAACCGAGTAGGTTTTCCAGGCTCTCTTTCGCAGCTAAAGCAATTGCGATACCGCCAATGCCCAAGCCGGTTATCAGTGTTAAAACATTTACTTCGAACACAAAGCCAAGTAACGTAAAGAAGCCTATAAATACGATAACTGTTTTAAAAAGTTCCTTTAAAAATGGCACCAATTGATCATCAGCTTTACTTTCGGTTAGCGATGCCCTATACATTAAAACATGCGAAATGAAATCGATTATCCGAAGGAATATCCAAAAAACAGAAAGGATTATCAGGAATAGAAATATTCTGTCGACACAATCACCAATAGTAACCGGAATAGGTTCCTTAACTTTTCCAACCAATCGGTTAAAATGAAAAACCGTAACCTCTAAAGGATGTTTAAGTTGATTAATGGATAGATAAAGTGTCGAGAAAAGGATAAAGACTTCAATCGGCTTAAGCAATAAGGCGACGAAAGTATCATCATGGGCTTGCTGAGAAAATCTTTGGAAAAGTTTAAACAATAACTTACTTAACAACCTGGAAACAATTGTTCTGAAAATGAGGCCGGTTAACAGAATACCGCCAAACAAACAGTAAGCCCTCACTGTATTACCCCAAAAAGCTTGCTCAAAAAAAGCAGAATCTAACATATCGCCTTGCAATGATTGGATAAATATACTATAACAAAAAAACCTCCACGATTTTGAATCGTGAAGGTCTATATCTTACAATAAAGAATATTATTTTCTTAAAGATTTAATACGGGCAGCTTTACCGGTTAAAGCACGTAAATAGAACAATTTCGCTCTACGAACTTTACCATAGCTATTTACTTCCACTTTCTCAATGTTTGGAGAACTTATAGGGAAGATACGCTCTACACCAACACCATTGCTCATTTTACGAACAGTGAAAGTTTCGTTTGCACCAGCACTATTACGTTGTATAACAACACCTTGGTAAATTTGAACACGTTCTTTATTACCTTCGCGAATTTTATAGTGTACGCTCACTGTATCGCCAGACTTGAACGCAGGAAAATCTTTTTTCGCGATGGCCTGCTCTTCAACAAATTTTACTAAATCCATGATTTTAAGCTATTAAACCAAATTCTTTGTGTTAAATTTGGGATTGCAATATTAGAGAATTTTTTTGATAAAAAAAAGTCTAATTTTATTTTTTCCACAATCTTTTAGAATTCCACATTCGATTAGGCTAAACGCTTCTATTCCAAAAGGTCAGGACGACGTTTTTGAGTACGCTCTAAAGCCTGTTCATGACGCCATTCATTTACTTTTGCTTCGTGTCCGCTTAATAAAACATCGGGCACTTTATGTCCGCGCCAATCTGCCGGACGGGTATAAACGGGTGCATCTAAAAGTTCGCCTTGGAAACTGTCTGACAGGGCAGATGTCTCATCATTTAAAACTCCGGGGATTAAACGAACCACAGCATCAACCACAATTGCAGCGGGCAGTTCTCCGCCGCTTAAAACATAGTCGCCAACAGAAATTTCCCTGGTTACAAAAATGTCTCTGATGCGCTGATCTATGCCTTTATAATGTCCACATAAAATGATGATGTTTTTTTTAATGGAAAGCTCATTCGCGGTACTTTGATTTAAAGTTACCCCATCCGGACTCATAAAAATTATTTCATCATATTCACGCTCCGACTGAAGTTTTTCTATACAAGACGCAAAAGGCTCAATACTCATTACCATTCCGCTGCCGCCGCCATATTGGTAATCATCAACGCTTTTTTGTTTGTTTGTAGCATAATCCCTCAGGTTATGAACCACAATTTCGGCAATACCTTTTTTCTGTGCACGTTGCAAGATAGAGTGTGCAAAGGGGCTTTCAAGTAAAGCTGGTAAAACGGTTATGATATCGAAACGCATGGGGCAAAGTTAGGTTTTAATTTTCAAGATAAACATCCAGTAAACCCTCCGGCAAATCAAGGGTTAAAACTTTCTCTTCATCATCAATTTCGATGATAAAATCTTCATTCAAAGGGAATAGGATCTCTGTTTCCTTGTACAAAACAGTGGCTACGAATTGTTGCGGGTATTCATTAACCTCTAAAATTTCACCGAGTTCGCCAAGGGTTTCATCTACTGCCATAAAGCCTTTAAGATCGGTATAGAAAAACTCGTCTTCATCACGTTCAGGCTTTTGGTCAATAGGCAAATAGAGTTTCTTTTTCAACAACGGTTGTGTCTTATCGATATGATCAACATCATCAAAATTAAAGTAGCCGGTTTTATTGGCTTGCAATTTTGCTGACGCCACAAAAT
This sequence comes from Pedobacter rhodius, assembly GCF_027213645.1. GTDB lineage: Bacteria > Bacteroidota > Bacteroidia > Sphingobacteriales > Sphingobacteriaceae > Pedobacter > Pedobacter rhodius. Next base: position 475,261 of record NZ_JAPWGL010000003.1, read on the forward strand.
AAGGAACCAGCTTACCGTTCATATCTGCAAAAACGACATCAAAGGTCAGTTGTTCATATTCATCAAATTCGAAAAACACCTGGACTTCGCCTTTTAAGCCCCTGCTTTTTGTAACGTAACCGATGTAAAATGCCTCTTCGTGTTTCATAACCAAAAACCCTACTCATTATATTGTCGTCATTGCTTTACGAATAAATTGCTTCGTGACTCGCAATAACGGCGTTTTAATAAAAAAATTTCCTTTTATATAAAAATAGCGTTCCGAAATTCGGAACGCTATTTCTTAAAACAAAATAATTAAAATTATTCTGCTCCTTCTTCTTTCGTTTCTGCTGCAGGAGCTTCTGTAGCCGCTTCAGCTTCAACAGCTGGTGCTTCTTCAGTAGCTTCTTCTTCAACAACTTCTTCTGCAACTGGTGCATTTTTAGCTGCGATAGCTGCTGCTCTGTCTTCTTTTTTCTTAGCTTCTGCCGCTAAAGCTGCTTTACGGGCATCTGCTTTAGAAGTCGCTAAACCTTCTGTTTTACCAGAAATTTTGCCTGCTTTAGCATCTAACCAAGCGGTGAATTTCTCATCAGCCTGCTCTTGAGTTAAAGCACCTTTTTTAACACCACCTTCTAAGTGTTTTTTGTATAAAACACCTTTGTAAGATAGAATAGCACGAGCTGTATCCGTAGGCTCAGCACCTTTGTTAACCCAAGCTAAAGTTTTTTCGAAGTTAATTTCGATAGTCGCAGGATTGGTGTTTGGGTTGTAAGAACCTAAACGCTCAATGAATTTACCATCACGTGGAGCACGTGAATCTGCTACTACTACATGGAAAAAAGGTTTTCCTTTTTTACCGAATCTTTGCAATCTGATTTTAGTTGCCATTTCTTTTTGTTTATGTATTCAACATATTTCCCGGAACTTCGTGTTGCGGGCTGCAAAGATAAAAAAATTCTGCAAATTAAAAACATAGTTTAATTAGTTTATTTTCAGGAGATTTGGCTCAAAATATTTGCAGATACAATATGAAAAGAATAGCCATTGATATGGATGAGGTTATTGCCGATGTAATACCGAAATTTATTAAGCTTTATAACCGTGATTTTGGTACGCCACTCGATTTAAAAATTGAAGCCGGAAATGAAATTTTTATGCAAATCCCCCAGGATGTTGATCGAAAATGGTTAGAATATATAAATGAAGTTGGCTTTTTTCGCGACCTGGAAGTAATCCCTGACAGTCAGCGGGTAATAAAAGCCCTGCAGGAAAAATATGATGTTTACATCGTTTCCGCCGCAATGGAATTTCGAAATTCATTAGTTGATAAATACGATTGGTTGGCCGAACATTTCCCGTTTATCGATTGGCAACACATTATGTTCTGCGGCAATAAAATTGTAGAAGCGGATGTTTTAATCGACGATAGAATTAAAAATTTCGTGAATTTTAAGGGCAGGCCGCTTTTATATACATCTCCTCATAATTTATTGATTACCGAATACGAACGCGTAAACACCTGGGAAGAAGTTGCAAATTTATTGCTTTAATATTTTAAGGCCTGATTGTTTCTATAGCCAGGTTTCTATAGCCAGACTTTCCGCTAAATTCCCGACGAAATCTCTTTTAAAATATACTGTTTGTATCAAGTCGTCATTGATAGCTAGCTTGCGCTGAGCGAAGTCGAAGTGAAGGACAAATATTTTTTGTTATCGATTATAAAAAGGTCTTCGACAGGCTCAGACTGACAGCATTTGTTCTTAACTTAATGACATTGTGCCTGCGGTAGACAGGGAGCTATCTTTTCATTTAGTAAATTTCAAAGATTTCTCCGCTACGGTCGAAACGACGATATTTCTTAGAAATTAAACGCTCCAACCAGATTTCCATCTTTATTTCCCGCAGCTAAAGGCAGCACAATACGGTTCGTCACATTTAAACACAGGAATATTAATAGCTGGTTGCTTCCGAACACATAAATTTATTTTTTGCGCCGCTAAGAATGAAGCGAAAATAGCAGCAAAAACCTGCGTAAAATAAACCTGATAGCAGTGTAAAGCAAAGCAATTTTCTATTGCGAAGCTTGAAACGGGTAGCAGGAGCAGCGAAACCGATGAAATACAGAACCTTGCTTTTCAAAATAAAGTGTAACATTTGATTAAAAAACCGTTCTAATTACAAAAAAATCTGAAACTATGTTAGTAACCACAACGCCTTCGGTTGAGGGCACAAAAATTGTAAAATACATTGGTCTTGTTACCGGAGAAACCATAATTGGTGCAAATATTTTTAAGGATTTATTTGCGGGAATAAGAGATATTGTTGGCGGCCGATCGAGCGCTTACGAGCAGGTTCTAAGGGAAGCTAAAGATACTGCTGTAAACGAAATGCAACAATATGCCGCAGCGTTGGGCGCCAATGCGATTGTGGGGGTTGATTTAGATTACGAAACTGTTGGTACCGGGGGCAGCATGCTTATGGTAACCGCCAGCGGAACGGCTGTAATTCTTGAAAATTTATAGGGCTTTTATATCGGATGAGCAATTTAGCTGCTCATCCGATATTTTTTAGAAAGAAAGTATATCAATCAGCTTTAACCACCTCGAACTTACTTTTTCTGCATCGATATGTTTAATTGCGTGGTCAAATGGAGTAAAAACCATTTCCCGGTTAACCTGACCGGCCATCACATTGCGTTCTCCGTTAATCAAACCCTCTACAGCAGAAACGCCTAATCTACTTGCCAAAACCCTATCCATACAGGTCGGTTTGCCGCCCCTTTGTATATGCCCTAAAACGGACACTTTAGTATCGTAATGCGGATATTTGGATTGAAGAATCTCGCCAACTTTAAATGCCCCGCCGGCATCATCGCCCTCGGCCACAATAATTATTTTAGATGATTTATCCTTACGGCTATGTTCCAGTTTATGAAGAACATCTTCAACACCCATATTTGCCTCCGGAATGAGAATGGCCTCTGCACCAACACCTATACCACTTCTTAAGGCTATTAAACCGGAATCGCGACCCATAACTTCCACAATGAAAAGCCTGTCGTGAGATTCTGCAGTATCTCTAATCCTATCTACTGCATCAATTACCGTATTAATTGCCGAATCGTAACCAATCGTGAAATCGGTACCGGCCAGATCATTATCAATGGTTCCCGGTAAACCAATAATTGGAAAATCAAACTCGCTTGCAAATACATTTGCTCCGGTAAATGTGCCGTCTCCACCGATAACAATTAAAGCATCTATATTTCTGCTTTTTAAGTTTTCATGGGCAGTTTTTCTGCCTTCAACAGTTCTGAAAGCCTCACTTCTTGCCGTTTTTAAAATCGTGCCGCCGCGCTGAATAATGTTTGCCACTGATTTGCGATCCATCGGAATACAATCATCATGGATAAGCCCTTCATATCCACGCAGGAAACCAGTTACTTCAATATCATAATAAATAGAAGCCCTGACAACAGCTCTTATTGCGGCGTTCATGCCCGGGGAATCCCCCCCGGAGGTTAAAACACCAATGTTCTTTATCTTATTCATTTGTTTGTTTTTTAAAGGCAGCTTTTCCGCTATCTAAAAATTTAATATAGTTCGCTGGCTCATAGTCGGCACCTTGAGGGGGTACTAAAACATTTCCATCACTATCTACAATTACATATTGTGGTTGAGAATTGCTATTAAAAGTTGCGGCCTGAAAATCACTCCATTTTTTACCAATGGTATTTATTTTTTTCTTACTAAAGGCAGAAACATAATGCTCATCTACAGGTAATTCTGTTTTATCATCAACAACAAGTTCTGCCATTACAAAATCGTTCTTTAACCTTTTTGCAACTTCTGGATTAGACCATACATTGTTCTCCATTTTTCGGCAATTTACACAATTCCACCCCGTAAAGTCAATTAATACAGGTTTCCCTAATTCTTTTGATGCTTGTTTAGCTTGCTCAAAATCATAATAAGGATCAAAACCTTTAGGTGTTAAACGATGAAATAACTCTGCATACTTTTTTTCTGTAATTACTGATTTATCTACCGAAGTAGTTGAAGTGTTCAGGTTATTTAAATCGAAGTCTTGAGTAGCTGTTGGAGGTAAAAAAGCACTTATTGATTTTAACGGGGCGCCCCACATCCCCGGAATCAAATAAATTACCCATGCAAACACTAAAATTGCTAAAAAAATTCGTGGTACAGATAAATAAGGTAAGTCACTATCATGCGAAAATTTAATTTTCCCTAATAAATAAATTCCCATTAATGCAAATATTGCAATCCAAATAGCCAAAAAGATTTCTCTGTCTAATAAGTTCCAATGGTATGCTAAGTCTACATTGGATAAAAATTTAAAAGCAAAGGCAAGTTCTATGAAGCCTAAAACAACCTTTACACTATTTAACCAACCACCAGATTTTGGAAGAGATTTTAAAAGGGATGGGAATAACGCAAATAAAGCGAAAGGTATAGCCAATGCAAATGAAAAGCCGAACATCCCAACCGCCGGACCTAATCTATCGCCTTTTGATGCGGCATCGACTAATAAAGTTCCGATAAGGGGTCCTGTACAAGAAAAAGAAACTAGTGCTAAGCTAAAGGCCATGAAAAATATTCCCATCAAGCCACCCTTGTCTGATTTCGCGTCAATTTTATTCACAAATGCACTTGGCAATGTAATTTCGAAAGCGCCCAAAAATGATGCGCCGAAGACTACTAACATTAAAAAGAAAAATGCATTAAAAATGCCATTAGTTGAAAGTGCATTTAAAGCATCAGAACCAAATGCTATGGTTACAAGCATTCCTAAGGCAACATAAATGATTATAATTGATAATCCGTAAATTATTGCTTGCCCAACAGCTTTACTTTTACTACCAGCTTTTTTAGTGAAGAAACTAACTGTTAAAGGCAACATTGGAAATATACATGGCATTAAAATAGCTGCAAACCCAAATAACAATCCTTTTATAAAAGTTTGCCAAAGTGTTAATTTTTCGGCATTAGCTGTTTTTAATGATTTAGTTTCTACAACTTTCTTAACCGTATCTTCCGATACCGAATCCTTAACAATTCCGTTCGCTGCGCTATCTTGTGCAGAGCCTACCTCTGTAAATTGGATATCATCAGGTACTGATGCCGTTGTATCCTGCGTAATGCCGGCAAAGCTTTTTGAAGCCGGTAATGCAATGAACATTGCGGCAAGCGTGAGCAATAATAAAACCTTTTTCATGTTTGTGTGTTTGAGCAGGCGAAAATACATAAAACCGTTAATCTTAACGCAAGCTCAATACAGATTTTACTTTAAACAGAAAGAGTTCCGAAAATTCGGAACTCTTTCTGTTTGCTGTTATATTTTATTTTACCGGGATACTGAATTCAACTTCCTCCGGCGGAAGGCATTGTTTATCGTTACAAACCATAAATTCTACTTTGCCTTTTACAGTGGTTACGCCTTTATTCAGCTTAATTTTCTGCTGAAAAACGACCTGATTTTCAAAATAACTTACGTTCATTTTAAATGTATCTTCATATTTAACGATCGCTTTAGGTTCCATCGTCTTGCCAATTAAACTAAAATCTTTGGATGGAGAAAAAGTAAAAGTTGTTTTTACAGGTCCGCCGCTTTTTACATTTTGAGAATAAATGTGCCATCTGTCATCGATAGAAGCTTTAATATATAAAGTTGCTTCTGTTTTACTGGTTTTTTTAGCTACATAAGCCCATGTTACCGGTTTTTCAATTTGAGCAAATGCGCCCGCAATGGTAAAAAATACCAATGATAATAATAATGTGACTTTTTTCATTATGTGTTTAATTTGTGTGTGTATTCTATTTCTTTAAAATTGAAAACTTTTGTTTTCCCGTCAATTTCCATGATAAGCGGCCCATCATCTTCCACGCCTTTTATGCAACCTTCAAAAACATGACCGTTTTGACTGTAATTTGCTTTAACATTAAAATTTAAGAGGTTTTCCAGATATTCTTTTTGCAGAAAACCATAGTCGCCCGATTTCAAATTTAGATAGTATTTTTCCATATAAACGAATATTTTTTCTATAATCCGTTCCAGAACTGTTTCTTTTTGTAAAATTTGAAATACAGAAGTTGCTTTCTGGCTCAAATCAGCGCTAAAATTCGCCTGATTGATATTTATACCAATACCGACAACTGCTGATTTTATAATCACACCTGTCAGTGTGTTTTCTATAAGTATGCCACCAAGTTTCCTTTTATTGTAATAAATATCATTCGGCCATTTAACTTTAACCGCATCCGGAAGAAAAGCAGACAACGCCTTCGCGATGGCTAAACTAACAGCGATATTCAGGTAAAATTGCTTTTTTAACGGTAAAAAAGATGGTTTTAAAAAAATACTTGCACTGATATTCTTTCCTGCTTCTGTTTGCCAAACCCTGTCCTGCTGCCCTCTGCCCGCAAATTGATTATCTGCCATAATTACAGTTCCCTCAGGTAGTGGATCGGAATTTGACACCATTTTTTTTAAATAATTATTTGTAGAATCAACTTCTTTTAGTTTGATTAGATTTTGACCAATAAATAGTGTCGAAAAAGTGTTATTTTGCAAGTGTTAAATTTATATTTAATTATAATTCCAAAATTAAAGCATTTTAATGGTAAAAAAGAAAATAGTAGCCCTTTCTACATACCTTTCTGAATTGGCCGTACACGGCATACAAGAGAAAAAAGGAGAAGATATTGTGCGGTTGGACCTCAAAAATATTCATACTTCAGTAGCAGATTATTTTATTATTGCGAGTGCAAATTCTGCTACGCAGGTAAAAGCTATTGCTGATAGTGTAGAGAAAGAAATATATAAAGCCACCCAAACAGATCCAAGACATAAAGAAGGTTTTGAATCTGCCGACTGGGTTATTTTAGACTATTTCGATGTGGTTGTGCACATTTTTAAAACTGAAAAGCGCCATTTTTATGGCATAGAAGAATTATGGGGTGATGCTGAAAGCACAAATTACCAAAGCGCATAGCCATAACCACACCTTTTGAAAAAAACAAATGAACAATAATCAAAATACAAACGAAAACAATAAACCAGGGAAAAAATTACCCAATATTCCTAAAAAACCTCAAAAAGGCGGTTCTAAGTTCAATATTTTTTGGGTTTATGCAGCGATTATAATCGCTATAATTGCAGCCCAGTTTTTATTTACTACTGAAGGGGGCAAGGAAGTATCTTACAGAACTTTCGAAACCCAGATGCTGCTTAAAGGTGATGTAGATAAAATCATTTCCTACAAATCTGACGACATTGTTAAAGCAGAAGTTTATATTAAAAAAGACAGTTTAAACAAGCCTCAATATAAATCATACAAAAGCACAAGCAGCTTCAATAACAATACCGGTCCAACAGTTTATTTTATCGCAGGCTCTCCTGATGCTTTAGATAAATTGCTTGCCGATTCACAAAAAGACATTCCGAGCAGCCAGCGAATTTTAGCACAGCCAACAACTAAAAATAATCCATTGGCAAGCTGGTTTCTTACGATTATCGTACCGGTATTACTTTTAATTGCTTTCTGGATATTTATGATGCGCCGTATGGGTGGAGGAGCTGGTGGTGGTGGCCAGATTTTTAACATCGGCAAATCGAAAGCGACCTTATTTGATGAGAAAAATGATGTTAAAACCACTTTTAAAGATGTTGCTGGTTTAGAAGGTGCTAAAGAAGAAATACAGGAAATTGTTGAGTTCCTAAAAAATCCTCAAAAATATACCGTACTCGGCGGTAAAATTCCGAAGGGTGCTTTATTGGTTGGCTCACCAGGTACCGGTAAAACTTTATTGGCTAAGGCCGTTGCCGGCGAGGCCCAGGTTCCTTTCTTCTCTTTGTCGGGTTCTGACTTTGTGGAGATGTTTGTAGGTGTAGGGGCTTCCCGTGTTCGTGATTTGTTTAAACAGGCAAAAGATAAATCACCTTGTATCATTTTTATCGATGAGATAGATGCCATTGGTCGTGCCCGTGGTAAAAACGGTGTGATGGGCGGAAACGACGAGCGTGAAAACACATTAAACCAGTTATTGGTCGAAATGGATGGCTTTGGAACAAATACGCATGTAATCATTTTAGCTGCTACAAACAGGGCGGATGTTTTAGATAAAGCTTTATTAAGAGCCGGCCGTTTCGACAGACAAATTTATGTTGATTTACCGGATGTTCGGGAGCGTAAAGAAATTTTTGAAGTTCACTTAAAGCCAATTAAAATGGCCGAAGGTTTAGATACTGAATTTTTAGCAAAACAAACGCCAGGATTTTCGGGTGCCGATATCGCCAATGTGTGTAATGAAGCCGCATTAATTGCAGCCAGAAAAAATAAAACAGCCGTTGATAAACAGGATTTCCTGGATGCTGTTGACAGAATTGTTGGTGGTTTAGAAAAGAAAAATAAAATTGTTACCCCTTCAGAAAAAAGAGCAATTGCAATTCACGAGGCCGGCCATGCAACGGTTAGCTGGATGCTTGAACATGCGGCTCCTTTAATCAAGGTAACTATTGTTCCCCGCGGACAAAGTCTAGGTGCTGCCTGGTATTTGCCGGAAGAACGTTTAATTGTTCGCCCTCACCAAATGCTTGATGAAATGTGCGCAACAATGGGCGGGCGTGCTGCTGAAAAAGTTATTTTTGATACGATTTCAACAGGTGCCTTAAGTGATCTTGAAAAAGTTAATAAACAAGCCAGGGCGATGATTACCATTTACGGCTTGAATGAAAAATTAGGTAACATCACTTATTATGATTCTTCAGGTCAGAATGAATACAATTTTAACAAGCCTTACTCTGAAGAAACCGCTTTAATTATTGATAAAGAAATATCGGCTTTAATAGAAAGTCAATATCAAAGGGCTATAAATTTACTTCAGGATAATAAAGATAAGTTAATTCAGCTTGCTGATATTTTAATTGAGAAAGAAGTGCTGTTTAAAGATGATTTAGAAAACATCTTTGGAAAACGTCCTTTCGGAACTGAAATAACCGAAGAATTGGCAAAAGGCGGAACAAATAATGTTCCTCCTGTAGAAGCCTAATTAAAGCAATAAAAAGGCTTTTAAAACAAAACATTTATGCATAAGTTTGAAACCTCGGATGTAAAAATCCGGGGTTTTAGTTTTTTATACAATGAGGGATAATACGACTGCAAAAGAACAGATGCTAAAGAAGATAAGAAAAGCGCTTTTAGAAAAGCGTGAAAATCCTTATCCTAACTTAGAAGAAACACCCTTGTATAAAAAAAATGTCGATGAACTTGAAGTATTATTTGCTGAACAGTTAATGGCTGTATCAGGTAATTTTATCTTTTGTGAAGATGGCATTGATTTTATTGAGAATATGCTGCAGCTTGCTGATAAATTTAAATGGCGGAAAATTTATTGCTGGGAGCCGGAATTACAGGATTTTTTAGCTAAATACGAATTCCCCTTTTACCAAACGGATAAAGATTTTGAACAAGCTGAAGTAGGCGTTACCATGTGCGAAGCTTTAATTGCCAGAAACGGAAGTGTTATGGTTACAAATGAAAGCGCAGCAGGCAGAAGATTAAGTATTTTTCCTCATCATCATATTGTTATTGCGCGCCCAAGCCAATTGGTTTTAGATTTAAAAGACGCTTTCCAACTGCTCAAGAATAAGTATGGAAATCAGATTCCATCCATGATTAGTAACATAACCGGCCCAAGCCGTACTGCCGATATTGAAAAAACATTGGTACTTGGTGCACATGGCCCTAAAGAACTTTTTGTATTTCTTGTTGATGATTTCAACTAGCAGGCTGAAGCCATTTTATGAATTTCAACCTGTTGTTAACGGTTTCAATAAAAATGGCCACCCCGAAAGGCAGCCATTTAATTGATTCATAATATAAAACTTTAAAAATTACTTGCTGTAGTAGTATCCCACCATAAGCGAGATGCAATATCATCTTTACCTGAACTTAAAAAAGTTGAAGCTTCAGTAACAGCCGCAGCATTTCCGGTTCTTTCTGCAGGTACAAATACCAATCTTTTTATCCATTGGTCTGCAGCTATAACACCCCAGTCAGGACTGCTGTCGTTTTTAGCTACATGTGGAATTTTTGGATAACCTGTTCTTCTAAAATCGACCCATGCTTCCAGCGTGTTTGTAAAACTGGATAAATATTTCTGTGTAATAATTTTTTCCAGTTTCAATTCATTTGAATCGCCCGCATTCCAGGCTACTGTAATAGCAGAAAGTGCTGTAAAATTATTTCTGCTCTCTTTGGGGTCAATATAGTTAATGGGTTTGCTTGTTGCATCAGCCAGGTAGGCATCAACGCCTCCTGCGCCCCAATCGGCAAATGAAAGGCGTACGCCATTCTCATAATTTGTCTTAGCGTCACCTGCGTTAGCCCAGCCCCTTAATGCCGCTTCGGCTTTAAGAAAGGCTATTTCTGCTGCAGTAAATCCTCTTCTGCTTTGTACGGAATTGAAATCTGTGCTTACAGTTGAATACGGAACCCTGTCGTCTTTGGCGTTCAGATATGCACCATTTCGAATGCCTTTGTATTTATATGCCGGATGATCGGTAACCAGGGAAGCATCACTTACCTCAGAAAAATATTTGCTTATCCGCCCGTCTTTTAAACCTACCATAAAAGATTCCATTGCTGCGCCCATACGGGTATCGTTCCAACTGAAAGAAATCATTGCTACAGGCATTACCTCTCCATTTAAAGAAATAAGAAAATTGTCTGCATTAGTCGTAATTAATCCAACCGGATCAGCCAAGGCTTTTTCGCCTTGTGTTTTAGCTAAGGCGGGATTAATTTTAACCAAACGCATAGCCAGGCGTAAACGTAACGAGTTGATTAATTTTAACCATGCAGCCATGTTACCTTTATAACTCGGATCGAACTTAGTAAAGCCTGTATAAGTTGGGTTAGCTTTAAAATTTGTTTCTATCTGATCTAACTGAGTAAAAAAGCTATTATATAAATCTGATTCCTTATCATATTTAATAGAACCTAAGCCTGCTGTACCATAATTCGAATAAATTACAGGGCCATATATTGCCGTTAATTTAGATATCGCTAAAATTCTAACCAGCTTTGCCCAATCGCCAAATAATGGTAGATTTTTTTCCTGGGCAAGTTGTATGATTTGTTTTGATGGAGACATTACACTGCCGTATATACGATTCCAGTATGCATCGATCCACCTGAGGTAATATGTTGTATTATTTACACTTGAAACAAAGGGCGTTGGTGTACCCATGTAGCCCATCCAGTTATCATAACACAAATCTTCTTCAATTTGATGGCCCATAAGGTTAAATAACATACCAGAGAAAGAAGATCCGACCAAATTAAAATCCTGCTCTAACATTTTATCTGTTATCTGATTAGGATTTGTATTTATCCCCTCAAAATTCTTGGTGCAAGAGTTGAGTACAATCAAAGCAAGCACCATTAAACATAATTTTTTCATTATTTTAAGATATTAAAAGTTTAACTTAAGACTAAGCCCGTAAGAACGGGTACCAGGTACAGCAAAAACATCATTTGCCTGCATACTATTGCTGGTACTCATCGCCTGCTCCGGATCGAAAGGTGATTTTTTATAGAAGAAAAATAAGTTACGGCCAATTAAAGAAACAGACGCTGATTTAATTGCCGAACCTTTAACAGGTATATTGTAGGCTAAGGATACCTGCGCCAAACGAACATTGGTTCTGGAGAAAACATAAGGTTCCATGATTCCATTTCTGTCGCCAATAACTGAATAGTAGAGCGCCGGGTCAATGGATGTTACAGGCATATTACCCTGAATGGCATTAATCGGAATGGTTCCGGCATCACGTGCTTCACCGCTTCTTTTGCTTACCCCATACGAATCTAAGAAAGCCTCGGTTTTAGAGAAAGCAACACCACCAAACTTAGCCGTTACTAAGGCACTTAAACTTAAATCGCCGTAAGTAAATGTATTGTTCCAGCCAGCTATAAAATTTGGATTTAAATTACCGACATATTCTTGTGTTGCAGCCTTAGTTGGTTTTCCTGATGCATCTAAAATAATCTGACCGGCAGCATTGCGTGCGAATTTAAAAATGTATAAATCGTTAAAAGAACCGCCGGCTTTAATTATCGAATTAAAGCCTTCGCTGTCACTCCCCACCTGATAACCAGGATTATCGGCAATTAATTCTACAATTTTATTTATGTTTCGTGATAAGTTTATGGTGGTATTCCACTTAAATTTATCATTTTTTATCGGGTCTCCGCCTAATGTTAACTCGAAACCCTGGTTGGTCACTTTACCTGCGTTGATGTAATAAAATGTGTAACCCGATCCCGAAGGAGCCGGCAGGGATAAAAATTGATTCGTACTTGAGTTTTTATAATAAGTAAAATCAAAATTTAACCTGTCGCCTAACAAACGGCTTTCTAAACCAACCTCGTTACTGATTATTTTTTCAGGTACTAATGTTGCAAAAGGTGTTTGGGTATTTCTGTTAATACCGCCTATGCCGTTCGGTCCACCGGCACCACCTATGGTATTACCTGGATTTACGATGTTATACGGCACTTCATTACCAACCTGCGATGTTGATGCCCTTAATTTTAAGAAATTAATTTCTGTGGGCAGGGTTAACATTTGGCTTATTATGGTAGATAAACCAGCTGAATAATAAAAATAAGAATCGTTTCCGGTTGTTGCCAATGTAGAAGCCCAATCGTTACGACCTGACAAATCCAGGTAAATCAAATCTTTATACCCTAAAGAGGCATTGGCAAATAAGCCTTGTTTCTGAACCCTGCTATATGTTTGATTAACTATTACATTATAGGGCAGATTTGCAAAACTGAAAAAATTCGGGTACTGAAGTGGTATCGTACCGTTATTAAAAGTCAATCCATCATTAAAAGTGTAATCCTGAATGCTAGCGCCCAATACACTATTTAAACTAAATTTACCAAAGCTATTATCATAACTCAAAATGGCATCACCATATAAAGCTTTATCATTATATTTTGTATAATTCCAGGTACCATTAGAACTAACACTTACCGAATTACCGCCCGCAGCATAACGATAATCTAATAACCGGTCATTATAATCAATATTTCCACGCACATCAAATTTAAAATGCGGTAAAAACGAATAGGATGCCTTTGCCGTTGCAATTACCCTGCTGCTGGTAGACAGCTTTGGGTCGCTATTTAATTCCCAGTAGGGATTGTTTTGCTTTTCTTCAGTAGAATACCAGTTTTGTTTGTACAAATTTCGGGTCGCATCAAAAATCTGGTAATTCGTTTTATATTCATCAAAATTTCTTTCCCGTGCAAATAAATATAAGCCTGTTAACGGGTTATTATAATAACCTGCACCCGGCCGATTCTTTGATTTTTCGTAAGAGAACCTTACATTTCCGCTTAGTGTAAGCTTATCATCAAATAATTTTGTTTCCTGACTTAAGGTTACATTATGCTTATTGTAAGTGCTGGTAGGCACAATACCTGATGCATTATTATTTCCATAAGAAAAATAAGTAGTTGTTCTTTCATTTCCGCCAGATACAGACAGTGTATTAATGGTATTTACGCCTGTTTGAAAAAAATCATCAATGTAATTGCTTTGGTAATTTCCTTTAGTTTTAGACCAACTGTAATCGCTGCCAGCTATTGCTCCATAATTAAATTGAAACTCAGGTAATGTTGCCGCAGTACTGAAATTTATGGTAGAATTTAAAGCAATAGCAATTTTACCCGCCTGGCCTTTTTTAGTGTTGATTAAAATTACACCGTTAGCGCCCTGGCTACCGTATAAAATTGAACCATTGGCACCTCTTAAAATAGTAACCGATTCAAAATCGTCCTGGTTTAGTGCAGAAAGACCATCGCCCCCATCTGTTCCACCATAAGATCCTGGTTGTCCGCCTTTATTATTTACAACCGGAACGCCATCGATTACAAAAAGTGCTTCGCTATTTCCCGCAATTGATTTGGATCCCCTTAACACTGTTTTTGTCGAGCCACCCACACCGGAATTACTAATTCCAACATCAACACCGGCAGCCTTACCGCTCAAGGCTTCCATAAAATTGGGCGCGCCAGCCTTTGTAAGTTCTGTGCCATTAAGTTGCTGCGCGGCAAAGGTTAATGCCTTTTTTTCTCGTTTTACACCTAAAGCGGTTACAACAACCTCTGATAGGTTTGCATTGCCAGACGATTTTAACTTTATAGTTACACTGCTGAGGTTGCTGATATCTACTTCCTGAGATTCCATGCCTATAAATGACACCACCAATATTGTGGCATTATCAGGAACGTTTAACGTAAATTTACCGTCGCTTCCGGTAACTGTTTTAGCGTTTGTACCTTTAGCAACGACAGTTGCACCGGGAAGCGGGTTGCCGGTTTCGTCTGTTACCAACCCACTTACCGGCTTAAATAACGCTTTTTTTATGCCGCCTAAACTATTTTCAATAGCCGATACATTTAAAATAAAGCTTTTATTAACTTCATTACCGGCTGCCTTTGCCGTAGTAGTTTGTAAATTAAGCGCAACAACACCCAGGAGTGCTAATTTTAGGGCGCTTTTTGTTTTACTCGAAAAGGTTATTTTTCCAGCATTTTTTGTTGTGTAAATTTTACTCATGGTCATACATTTTTTTGTTGTTTTAATGGTTTAGTTTATGGTATTTATTGCTTAACTAGAATTCATTTTACGATTGATCATACATCACATTAAAAGACTTTTAAAAGAAAGCAGTATTGTTGTTTGTGTTAATAAAACGTTTTAGTTTCAACGCAGATTTTATAGTATTTAACTTTTATTCTTTAATTTGATAGTCAGATTAACAAATAATCAGGCATAAAGACCATCATTTGTTTTTTATAAGATTGTTTAACCAATATTTAATTTGGTTAAACTAAATTAGTAAAAATATTGATACATAAGAACAAATAAAATGTTAATTTTTTTAAGAAAAATTATATCGTATTGCTGCATTCTTCGAGACATATGCTTTATATTTAATGTTTAAATACAACTTGATAAAGTGATATTAAAATTTTGATTTTAAGCTTCTCATTGTTTCTTTTGTAGAAAAAAAACCGGACTTAAAAAACATTTAAATTTCCTTTTCTAATTTATTAACCATATTTTTATACTACATACCGTTTTAGTATGCGGTATTATAATTTATGAGCGCAACAATAAATACGGTAATTATCGGAACCGGAAGCTATATACCTGAAAATATTATTTCCGGCAATGAATTCTTGAATTCAACTTTTTTTGAAAATGGAAGTCGTTTGGAGAAAGAAAATTCTGAAATCATCCACAAATTTTCTGAAATTACTGAGATTGTTGAACGTCGCTACGTTTGTCCTGATCAGCTAAGTAACCAAATTGGTGCTAAAGCAGCCGAAAAAGCGATTCAAAATGCAGGTATTGATAAAGAAACTTTAGATTATATTATCTTTTGCCACAACTTTGGCGACATTCCTTTAAACAGTAACCGTATTGATGTTTTACCCTCTTTAGCTTCCAAAGTGAAGCAGCAATTGGGTATTTCAAATACAGATTGTGTTGCCTACGATATAATATTCGGCTGTCCGGGTTGGGTGCAGGGCAGTATTCAGGCCGATTATTACATTAAAAGCGGCGATGCAAAAAGAGTTTTGGTTATTGGCGCAGAAACTTTATCCAGAATTATAGATCCGCACGACAGAGACAGTATGATATTCTCTGACGGTGCCGGCGCTGTGATTTATGAAGGCGTAAATCAGACAGAGAAAAAAGGCATTCTGGCCCACAAAACAGAAACACATGCCCTGCATCACGGAGGTTTGTTAACCATGGGAAAAGGTTCAAATCCGGAAGAAACGGGTGGGAACGCTTACCTGAAAATGAATGGTCGTAAACTTTACGAATTTGCAGTTATTCAGGTTCCTCAGGTGATTAAAAAAGCGATAGATAAAGCAGGTTTAACTATTGAAGATGTAAATATTGTATTTGTGCATCAGGCCAATGGAAAAATGGATACCGCCATAATGAAGCGCTTGTTTAAACTTTATAATTTAGATACAGTACCCGAAAATCTTGTACCAATGACGATCAGCTGGCTCGGAAATAGTTCTGTTGCCACAGTTCCCACCTTATTAGATTTAGTTTTAAAAGGACAGGTTAAAGGCTACAACGTTAAGGAAGGTGATGTTGCTGTTTTTGCGTCTGTAGGTGCAGGTATGCACATCAATGCTTTCGTATACAGGTTTTAAAGCCCTAATCTTTTAATCCCGGCTTTTGCCTGGCTTTCAATACTATTTTCATACTCATGATTTTTCATGGAGATTGCCGTATTGAAAGCCTCCCTTGCCTTTGCTTTATTTCCTTTCTTCTCATAAACCTTACCCATTTGTAGCGCCGCATTAGAAGCAAAATAATATTTCAAGTTTCTACCCTGATTAATTGCTGCCTGATAATAAGTTAAAGCCTGGTCATCTTTTCCCAAATCATCGTATATCCTTCCCATGCGATAATTAAAATCTGTTTTATCTTTATCGCTGTTATAATCAGCGGCATTCCTGTTATCCAGCAGTTGAGCTGCTTTTGCCAGATAGCCGCCATCAAATAAGAGTCTTGCTTTTAACAAATCAACTGCCGGCGCCGGCGCCGATGCTTCATTTTGTGCCTGCTTATCTTTTTCATTGTAGGAATATCCCGAATTTATTGTCTTCGATACAGAAGCAGAATACCCGGCTTTATCGCCTTTAAGCAATGAAATCCAGCCAAGGTGAAGATGAGCATCTTTGATGTAATTTACGCCTTTATTATTTTGTAAAAACCTGTTAAAATAGTTAGAGGCAGAGAGTTCTAATTTATTTAAATGTGCCACGCCTTCCAGATAATCCAGATATGGAAAAGGCTGATAAACGCCCCCTTCAGGCTTCTTATTCAAAATGTTAATGGCCTCGTCGTTATGTGCTGTTTTTATACAAACGTAACTTTGCAGATAAGATTTTAAAAGACTTGTATCTGCAATTCTTTCGGTATATTTCATTGTTTTTGAATAAGCCGTCGGGCTATGTACAACATCAGCAAGAACATAGGCATAATAAAAAACAACTTCTTCGTAAAACGGTTCGTAGGTTGATTTAGCTAATCCATTGGCAAGTTTATCGAGCATAGCCAAGCCACTTTGCGTGTTTCCTCGTATTCCAAAAGTGGATAATGCGCTTTTCAAGGCGCCATCCGGTAAATTTCCAAGAACAGTATTAATTAATCCCAATCCTTTATTATTCAGGAGAAAATCAGGATATTTTTTCGCATTATCCTGTAGCATAGAATTTGCTTTCCGGATTTCCATCGCCGCATTAAAGTATTCGCCAAAACGGCTTCTGATTAATGCCCACTGCAAATTTATTTCAGCCTGTGCGTATAGGTAATAAGGCGAATTTTTTTCGTCGTCACTTATTTTGTCTAATCTTATCGATTTGTTGCCTTTAAGTTTATCAAAATCCGCCTTGCTGCCGGATGTAATTAATGTAAAATAATCGACGTAATTTTCCAGCAAATAAATTATAGAGTTATCGGGATGTTGCTTTTTTTCTGTTGAGATATAAGCTCTGGCATTCCCCAATTTAAGTTCAAAAATGCTTCTGTAAGCATTTAAGCAGTTTGCGTTAAAATCAAAATTAGCGAAAGAAGAAAGGGGTATTGTTAAAGTCAGGAATAAAAAAGTAGCGACAAATCGTATGCTTTTAGCCATTGTTATAATCGAATTCGGATATTAAAAATAACATACAAATACTATACCTCAAATTAATGGAATAATTAATTATAAAAGTATCCAGGTATTTTGCTTCAAACAAAAAAAGTCCCGATCTAATCGGGACTTTTTAAATTAGTTTTTATAATAACTAAGCTTCTGCTACTTCATGCGTTAAAGCCTCATCAACCAAAATACGTCCGCAATGCTCGCACACAATAATTTTTTTACGCTGGCGAATATCTAACTGGCGCTGAGGAGGAATCTGGTTGAAACAGCCTGAGCAAGAATCGCGATCGATGGTTACTACAGCTAAACCATTAACTGCATTTTTTCGTAAACGTTTATAAGCAACTAACAGGCGCTCATCAATCATTGGTTCTGCACTATCAGCTTTCTTTTGCAAATCCTGCTCTTCTTTCTCCGTTTCTGAAGTGATTATGTCAAGTTCACTTTTCTTAACTTCTAAATCTTTTTTTCTGCCTTCTAATTCCGCTTTTGCAGCTTCATAAATTTCAGTTTTTGAAGCGATTTCAAAACCGTGTTCTTTAATTTTCTTTTCAGAAACCTGAATATCTAAGCCCTGAATCTCAATTTCTTTAGTTAAAGCATCGTATTCACGATTATTTTTAACCTCTTTTAATTGCGTTTCGTATCTTTTAATAGCTGCCTGCGCATCTTTAATTGTGTTTTTACGGGTTACGATAGAATCTTCAAGATCGTCAAGGTCTGCCTTAATTTTCTGAATTCTCGTTTCTAATCCTAACACATCATCCTCAAGATCGGCAACTTCCATTGGTAATTCGCCTCTTACCTGACGGATTTTATCGATTTTTGTATGAATATTTTGTAATTCGTATAAAGCCTTTAGCTTTTGTTCTACGGTTTGTTCCATTAAAACAAGTAATTTATGGGGTTTGTATTTTGCTCCGTTAAACGGATTGCAAAGTTAGTAAATTTTTTCTGAATAATTTCAACCAATAAATTGGATGTAAATTGTTCAGTTTCAAAGTGTCCGATGTCGGCAATGATTAATTTTTCTTCTGCATCAAAAAACTCATGGTATTTAAAATCCGCCGTAATAAAAGCATCTGCTCCGGCAGCAATTGCCTCTTTTAAAAGAAAGCTCCCGGAACCGCCACAAACCGCAACTTTTTTTATCCTTTTAGGCAAAACGGATGTATAGCGAACAACTTTTGCCTGCATTTTATCTTTAACCATGTGCAGGAAATCATAAGCTTCCATATCGTATTCCAGCCAGCCAACCATTCCTGAGCCTACTTGCTGATGTTTATTTTCGAGATGATACAAATCATAAGCCACTTCTTCATAGGGATGATTTTCGAAAAGCGCAACCAATAGCTTTCTCTCCGATTGAACCGGATAAATGACTTCAATTCTAACTTCTGATTCGTGATGGCGCACACCTTTTTCACCAACAAACGGATCGGCATTTTCATTTGCTTTGAAAGTTCCGAAACCATCTGTATTAAAACTTGCCTCGCTGTAATTCCCGATATTTCCAGCCCCTGCGTAAAAAAGTGCTGAACGCAGCTGCTCGGCCTGTGCCTGCGGGCAAAACGTAACCAGTTTTTTTAATAAGCCTGATTTTGGCGAAAGTACTTTAATACCGCTCAGACCTAGCTTTTCGCAAATTCTGGCATTTACACCTGTATGTACGGCATCTAAGTTTGTGTGGATGGCATACAATGCAACGTTATTTTTAATGGCTTTTAAAACAACCCGTTCTACATAGTTCTTACCGTTAAGCTTTTTTAACCCTTTAAAAACGATGGGATGATGAGTTATGATCAGATTACATCCTGTAGAAATCGCTTCATCAACTATTTTTTCAACGCAATCAAGCGCCACAAGTGCCGCCCGAACGTCCATATTTGGGTCGCCAACAATTAAACCCGAATTATCGTAATCTTCCTGGTAGTTTAATGGCGCAATGCTTTCCAGATAATTTGTTATTTCTGATAACCTCATGGTATAAAGATAGAAATTTGGGCTTTTTATTTTCTTAAAAACCTCATAGGTTTTAAAATCTATGAGGTTTATACAGGAATTATATTCTGAAAATTTGAGTTTTTACTGAAACCCACCCATTCTTACCATTTGTAAGCTTTCGAAAACCATTTTTTGGTTATGTTCAAAAGCAAGGGTTTTGTGGTTTATAATATCTACGATTGAGCCAATAAAACATAAACCGATTGTTAACAGGTACAAAATACCCATTCCGATTTGACCAATAATAAACCTTTGCAAGCCCGGTACAACAAACAAACCGATTAAACAGAATATTAACATATCTGACGGGTTTTTCCTTTTGCTGCTGTAAACCATTAAGAAATTACGCAATTGTTGCTCGGTTAAACCTGTGGTTGCTTGTTGTAAGTATGAGTATTCCTCTGGTGTTATACCTGGTAACGACATTAGAGGTGATTGATATATGTCCATGATTTCTATGTGTTTGTTATTATATGTTTTTTATTCGTTTTGTATTTTATCAATGTTACTATTCTGTGCACTATAATTAATAAAGCCGGAAAACCTAACCAGTGCTCGGAAAAACTTTCGGCAAATTCGCCATGTAAAATATGGCTTATCGACCTTCCTAATCCGCATCCCGGGCACCAATCGGCAAAACCCAAATTTGCCAGCGGACAAAGTGTAAAGTGGTGCGCGTGCGTATTTGTGTTTGCCAATAACACTAAAGCAGTTACCCAGAAAAATAGTTCTAAAGGAAAGCTTTTTAAGTGTTGCATGTTTCGCTTTTTATATAATTTAGATTAAAGGAAAAAATTTTGTTACAGAAATAAGCATTAATTCGACCAACCCTAAAATTTAAACGACCAAGTGCTTTTTCGGTTCGAAGAAATATTTTGAATTGTACCAAAACAGGAAGCAAACTTAAAAAAACCTTTACACAAGTTTTGCGGTTAAATATAAAAGATAAGCTTATTTTTGTGCCTTGAATATTCGCGATTTAATAAACAGATACAAAACCGACGATAGGGTAACGCAATTTACCAAATCGTTGAATACTTCTAAAAACCCGAAAATACAATTAAAGGGATTGGTAGGTTCTGCCGATGCCATTGTTGCACTTTCATCGTACTTTTTGCTACATAAGCCATTGCTTTTTATTCTTCCGGATAGGGAAGAGGCCGCTTATTTTCAGTCGGATTTAGAAAGCGTTTTAGATAAACAGGTTTTACTTTTTCCATCGTCTTACCGAAAATCTTTCGATTTTACGCAGGTTGATACCGCAAATGTTTTGGCTCGTGCGGAGGTTTTGAATGAGCTGAATCATGATTCGGAATACGGAAAGATCGTGGTTTCGTACCCCGAAGCCATTGCAGAAAAGGTAATTGACCGGTCTGCTTTAGAGAAAAACACGCTTGAAATTAGTCTGGGCGCAAAACTCGGCATCGATTTTATTAATGAATTTTTAATTGATTATGATTTCGACCGAAGGGATTTTGTTTACGAACCAGGTCAATTTTCTATTCGTGGCGGCATTGTAGATATTTTTTCTTTTTCATCTGATTTACCTTACCGCATTGAGTTTTTTGGCGATGAGGTAGAAAGCATAAGAAGTTTTGAAATTGAAAGTCAGCTTTCGGTGGCTGATGTTAAATCGCTAACCATTGTTCCAAATGTGCAGGCAAAGTTTTTAACGGAAAGCAATATCAGCATTCTGGATTACATTGATGGTGATACGCAGCTTTGGTTTAAAGATGTTGAATTTACACTCGATATTGTTAAGGCGGGCTTTAAAAAGGCTGTCGAACTTTGGAAAGCGTTATCTCAAGCGGATAAAGCTCAAAACCCCGAATGGATTGACCCTAAGTTTGCCTTTACCGATGAGAAATTACTTGGCGACCACCTTCAGGATTTCCCGATAATCGAGTTTGGCAAACAGTTTTTTTATCAAACAGAAAATCGTTTTGAGTTCGAAACCAGGCCGCAGCCATCCTTTAATAAAGATTTTAACCTGCTCATTCACAATTTAAAAGAAAATGAAAAAGCAGGAATCGTAAACTTCATTTTTACCGATTCACCAAAGCAAATTGAGCGTTTATATGCCATTTTGGAGGATATTGATAAAACCGCGAAGTTTACACCTATAAACAGTATGTTGCGCGAAGGTTTTGTCGATGCGCAAATTCAAACCGCTTTTTATACCGATCACCAGATTTTCGATCGCTATTATAAATACAAGCTTAAAAAAGGCTATCAGAAAAGTCAGGCCATTACGCTAAAAGATCTTCGTGAGTTAAAATCAGGCGATTATGTTACCCACATCGACCATGGTATTGGAAAATATGCCGGTCTGGAAAAAGTGGAGGTTAACGGCAAAACCCAGGAAATGATCCGTTTGATTTATGCCGATAATGATTTACTTTACGTAAACATTAACTCGTTAAATCGCATTGCGAAATACAGCGGCAAGGAAAGCGGTGTACCTAAAATGAATAAGCTGGGTACTGATGCCTGGGACAAGCTGAAAAAAACCACAAAAAAAAAAGTTAAAGACATTGCCCGCGATTTAATTAAGCTTTATGCTTTACGTAAAACGCAGGCCGGGACCGCTTTTTCTCCCGATGGTTATCTGCAAACTGAACTCGAAGCTTCCTTTATTTATGAAGATACGCCCGATCAGCTAAAAGCAACACAGGATGTAAAAAAGGATATGGAATCGCCGCATCCGATGGATAGGTTGGTTTGCGGCGATGTTGGTTTCGGCAAAACTGAAATCGCCGTTCGTGCGGCGTTTAAAGCCGTTGCCGAAGGTAAACAGGCTGCCATCCTGGTACCCACAACGATTTTGGCCCTTCAGCACTTTAAAACTTTTTCTTCAAGATTAAAAGATTTCCCGGTTACGGTAGATTACATCAATCGCTTTAAAACCAATAAACAGATTAAAGATACTTTAGCCGAAGCCGCAGCCGGAAAAGTTGATATTTTAATCGGCACGCACCGTTTGCTAAGCAAGGATGTGAAATTTAAAGATCTTGGCATCATGATTATTGATGAGGAGCAAAAGTTTGGTGTTACCGCAAAAGAAAGGCTAAAAGCGGTACGGGTAAATGTTGATACGTTAACGCTTACGGCAACGCCAATTCCAAGAACTTTACACTTCTCTTTGATGGGTGCCAGGGATTTATCTATCATCAGTACACCACCGCCAAATCGCCAGCCGGTTAGTACAGAACTGCATGTTTTTAACGATAAGTTAATTCAGGAAGCGGTTCAGTTCGAATTGGACCGGGGTGGCCAGGTTTTCTTTATTCATAACCGTGTAAATGATTTAATGCAATTGGGCGGATTGATTCAGAAACTGGTTCCGAAAGCCAGAATTGGTATTGCGCATGGTCAGTTGGATGGTGATGCCTTGGAAGATGTAATGCTTGATTTTATTAACGGCGAAAAAGATGTACTGGTTGCCACCACGATTATCGAAGCCGGTCTGGATATTCCAAATGCCAACACCATTATCATCAACCACGCACACATGTTTGGTTTGAGCGATTTGCACCAAATGCGTGGTCGTGTTGGGCGAAGCAATAAAAAAGCTTTTTGCTATCTGCTTTCGCCGCCATTATCAACCTTAACTTCTGAAGCCCGGAAACGCCTGAGTGCCATTGAAGAATTTTCTGATTTAGGTAGCGGATTTAATGTCGCGATGCGTGATTTAGATATCCGCGGAAGCGGGAATTTGCTTGGTGCAGAACAAAGTGGTTTCATTGCCGAAATTGGTTTCGAAATGTACCATAAAATTTTAGATGAAGCCATTCAGGAACTCAAAGAAGCCGAATTTAAAGGATTATTTGAGAACGAACCTGCTCGTCCTTATGTCGGTTTTACACAGGTTGATACTGATTTGGAATTGTATATCCCGGATGCCTACATCACCAATATTACCGAACGTTACAATTTGTACACAGAACTTTCTAAACTGGATAACGAAAAAGAATTAGCGGTTTTTGAGAAACATTTAGCCGATAGGTTCGGGCCGGTTCCGCCGCAGGTAAAAACCATGTTGAGTGTGGTTCGTTTACAGTGGTTAGGCAAAAAGTTAGGCTTTGAAAAAATCAGCTTTAAAAAGAATAGTTTACGTGGTTATTTCTTAAGCGATAAACAATCGAAATATTTCGATTCTGAAACCTTTACCAGGATTTTAACCTTTGCGCAAAATCATCCGCGAATGTGTAATTTAAAAGAGGTGAAAAACACATTGCGCATTGCTTTTGACAATATAAATACGGTTGAAGAAGCCATTCAAACTTTAGAATTAATCGATTAAAAACGTTAATTCAGTCAGTTAACTGACTGAATTAACGTTAATTGAGTCAGTCTTTTGACTGAATTAATGTTTTTTTGGTATATTTGACTTATGCAAAGCCAGATTTCAAGATATTTAAAATCTACTATTCTAAGCAAAATAGGGAAAAATAAAGTCGTTTTGCTCTTTGGAACCAGGCGGGTTGGTAAAACCTGGCTTATTGAACAAATTACCACCGAAGCAAATGTAGAATACCTTTTTTTAAATGGCGAGGATCAGGATGTACAAACATTGCTTACCACGAGAACTGAAGCGAACTATAAAAGAATTTTAGGTAGTGCCAAATTATTGGTTATTGATGAAGCGCAGGTTATACCCGAAATTGGAAAAATTTTAAAACTACTTATAGATAGCTTTAAAGATTTGACCATCATAGCGAGTGGTTCATCAGCATTCGATCTTTCGAACCAAACCGGCGAACCTTTAACGGGCAGAAGTTTAACTTACTACTTATATCCAATTGCACAATTAGAATTATCACAATATGAAAACGGACTTCAAACTGCTCAAAATCTCGAAGAAAGGTTAGTTTTTGGTTCTTACCCGGAGTTATTTCAATTGGAAACTTTAGCAGAAAAATCGCAATATTTAACTGAACTGATAAAGTCATATTTACTTAAAGATATTTTGATATATGAAAACATTCAAAATAGTAGTAAGTTATTAGAATTGTTAAAGCTAATTGCATTTCAGGTTGGCTCAGAAGTTTCTATTGATGGGCTTTCCCGTTCTTTAGGAATTAGCAAAAACACTGTAGACCGCTATCTTGATCTACTCTCAAAAGTATTCATCATTTATAAAGTTGGTGGCTACAGTAATAATTTGCGTAAAGAAGTAACCAAATCTTCTAAATGGTATTTTTATGATAACGGGATTAGAAATGCTATTATTAACGACTTTAGATTACTGGCATTACGTAACGATCATGGAATTTTGTGGGAAAATTATGGTTTTAGTGAGCGGATAAAAAAATTGTCATATCAACAACAAAATGTTCAACATTACTTTTGGCGCACTTACGACCAGCAGGAAATTGATTTAATTGAAGAAAAGGAGGGACAGATTAATGCTATTGACTTTAAATGGGGAAATCAAAAGAAAAAAATACCCGGTTTTTTTGCTAAAAACTATCCTAATGCCTCATTTTCAATCATTAACAAAGAAAACTATTTAGACTTTATACTTTAATGGATCCTACTCTATTACTCGATTTAGTGAAAATGCAAATGCCTTATGGAAAATACAAAGGTTACTTAATTTGTAACATCCCCGAAAGTTATTTGCTTTGGTACAAGGATAAGGGTTTCCCGAAGGGAAAACTAGGCGACTTGATGGCTACTATGTTCGAAATACGGGTAAACGGACTGGAATATTTGTTAACGCCTTTGAAGGCAAATCGATTATAAAAAAGTCGACCTGATAGGATAGCTATCGGATTTATTTCATGGTCTATACCATTAGCCCGTATCCTAAAAGACCAATAATTTGCTAACTTCATTCTATAAGAAATCAGCGTTCCCGTTATAAGTTTGGTTTGTAAGGACACAGACCCTGGAGTTGGAAAAACAAAATCTGCGTAATTAGCGAAATCTGCGGGAGACCATTAGCCGTCATTACCACAGCAATACGGAATTCATAGAAACGACATGCATAATCAATGTAATTGCGGAAATCTATATTTCACAGCCATTTTCATCGCAAATTGCATCATCGTTTTTATTCAACGAAGTTAAATTTGTTTTAGGCTGAGCTGATTTCCATTCTGTGAAACTTTGCGTTAAAGCATCGGTAAAAGCCTGAACAGGCTGAGCACCCGAAACGCCATATTTTCTGTCCATCACAAAATACGGAACACCACGAATGCCTAAATTCTGACTTTCGTAAACATCATAGCGAACGGATTCAGCAAATTTATCGCTCTTCAAAATAGCTTCTGCTTCTGTTTTATCCAATCCTATTTCTTCTGCCAGTTGCAGTAAAACAGCGTCTTCTCCAATATTTAAGCTTCGAACAAAATGCGCTTCGAAGAGTTTTTCCTCGGCTAAATCCTGTAGATTATGTTTAGCAGCCAAATGAATTAAACGATGGGCATTAAAGGTATTTGCCGGAATATTTTTATCGAAATCAATTGTTAATCCGGCATTTGCAGCCATATCAGCAACCTGTTTAGTCATCTGTTTTGCCTGTTCAACCGGCATTCCTTTACTTCTCGAAAGGTAATCGTAAACAGTTTCGTTATTCGTATTATGGTAATCAGGGTTAAGCTGATAGCTTTTCCACTCCACATCAATTTCATTTTTAAAAGGTAAAGTTTCTATTGCCTTTTCAAAATGACGCTTCCCGATATAGCAAAACGGACACATTACATCCGACCAGATTTCTACTTTCATCATACAAAGCTAAGCCGATTATAATTAAACATGGTAAGTGAAAAGTCAAAAGCAAATGGCAAGAAATATTGCAAAATTTTATATGTTTGAGCAAACAAACAAATTTATAACGATGAAAAAAATCTTATTAACGCTCTTAGTAATGGGTGTGTATTTTGGTGCGTTCGCACAATTTGAAGGGTCAAAACAAGTTTTTGAAAGCCCAAAGTTAAAAACCGAAAAAGAAAAGCACAAGCTCGTGGCAATTTTACCTTTTGCGACAAAAATTTCTTACAAAAAAATGCCGAAAAACTTTAATGCCGAGGCCAACAGGGATCAGGAAAAAACAATGTCAAAATCAATTCAATCGAGCATGTATACTTTCCTGCTTCGAAAAGCAAGCGATTACACCGTTGAATTTCAAGATGTAGACCGGACAAACATTTTATTAAAAAAAGCAGGCATAGCCGATAAGCTTGAAGAAATGACTAAAGATGAAATTGCAAAAATTTTGGGCGTTGATGCCGTTTTAGGCGGAAGTTTTGAAACTGAGCAAACCAAAAGCGAAGCCGGCGCTATCGCATCTGCAGTATTGTTTGGTGGTTTTGGCGGTAAAACCGGAACAGGTACACTAACCTTAACGCTAAACAATGGTTCAACCGGAGATTTACTTTGGCGTTTCTTTAAAACTATGAACGATAGCATAACGACATCAACCGATGACCTAGTTGAACATATGATGAGGAAAGTTTCGAGAAATTTCCCTTATTCAAAATAAAGAATAATATTAGACACAATAAAGCCACTAAATTTAGTGGCTTTATTGCTTATGAACCATTTATGTAACTGGCTAAATATTTTGAGCCAAAGACAGGGAGATCGGATCACGGAAAATCTGTGTAATTAGGGAAATCTGCGGGAAACTATTTAGCAGTAATTGCTACAGAAACGCGAATTCATATAAATTCACAAGCCGCTATCCTCTCCTCAAAGAAAGCGGCTTGTGAATTAAGATTTTATTTATACAGCTGGTTAAAAATCAGTTTAAACGTTCCGTGTGTTTGCGCCCTGAATGCAATTTCCGGACCAAATGCATAAAGTTTTCCTTTACCAATATTTGCTTCAAACGCCGTTACGCCATCCTGCAGATAAGCCTGGCCCCAGGCCCAACCGCTACGCAGTGGGGTTGCAGAGTTAAACCACATTAAAGGCTTTATTTTTCCCGATACGATTGCATCACCTGTCAATTTGAACACTGGGCTATTGTCGAAATAGACATCGGCTTCGTGTTCCATTCCCCAGTTTGCCTGCTGTTTGTTATCAACTTCTACGTTAAGCACACTTCCAGGCACATAAAACTTTTCATCAGGCAGTCTTTTTTCCGTTCCGTTTACAATTTCAACCATCGCATTGCGAACAGGCAATTGTAAATGGTAAGCCAGGTTCGTACTCGAGCCGATGGTTACTATTTTTCCGCCATCTTCAAGGAATTTTTTGAGTTGAGGAATTGATTTGTCTGCTGTAATTCTACCGGTTTGTTTTTTAAATTCTTCCGGTACGTCTTGTGCATTTGGCGCACCAAAACCGCCTCCACCTCTTCCAGTAGCGCCGGCATTTGGCAATGCAGGAATTGCACCACCAACAAAAACAATTACATCATATTTCGATTTCAAATCTCCGGCATCAATATCCTGCGGATAAATTACGGTGGCGTTGTAATGGTATTGCTCCATCATCCAGCGGACCCAGCCAGAAGCCATAGAACCGCCATAAGTATCCCAAAGTGCAATTCTGCCGGCTGTAATTTTAGTTTTATTTTTTGGCGCAGAAGCGGCTTTCAGTTTCACGTTGGCTTTTTCTAAAATACTTTTAGCACTACCCGAAGCTGAAACATAGAAGTCGCCATTTTCTGTAGAACGATAAACATCAATTTTGCCTTTTAATAAATCATTTACAGCCGTATAAGAGTCGTTTTGTGCCGAAGCCAACACATAACCAGATCCCGATGCTAATTTGTTCTCCGGCTTTAATAACTGACCGAAAGGAATTCGCTCAAAAGGTCCGGAAAAATCATCGAGCAATCTGTCGAACTTAACATCCATCATGTAAGCGAGTGTCCAGCCGGCAGCATCATATGGCGGCGTTGGTGCGCTTCCTTCATATTTGAAATCATTCGGGTGGTCTTGTGGTTCAAACATATCCAAAACATGCGGTCGGAAAGCCTGATCTGTTTTAACCACATAACTTCCTGCAGGATAACTTTTACCTGCAACGGTAAACGGTGCCGTAGCTTTTTGAACCAAAATCCCGGTTCTGATTAAGGCATTCAAGAATTTAATGGCTGAATTAAAATCAGGTTGGTCAGCAGATAAAATATAACCTCTAGGGTCGCGGTTTAACGGCGCTTTCATAACCGTATCATAAGCCTTCATGCTAATTGCCCCTCTGCCTCTTGCAAATTCGCTACCAGCTGCAGGAGTTGATGTTTTGGCCGCAGCATTAATTGCATCTATTTTTTTAGGCGAGAAAGACCAGGTATCCTTTTTTCCTCTATCAATAGAGTTTTTACCCATCTGATAAATATTGTACAACAATTCGTCATGATAGCGTTGAGCATAACCTAAAACCGCATAATTTAAAGAAACCGAGTAATCTATCGAGTTTTTAAAATACCATTTTCTTGGTGTAATCGGGTTTGGCGAATCGCCGCTTGGCAACAACCTCGACGGAACAAGCGGAATGTCAGAAGGCGTTGGACTACCGATAATCTCAGTTAACAAGCCCACCATATTGTGAAAATACGTTGTCGTTCTTAAACCACCATTATACCAGGTCGAATAAACGGAGCCACCTCTCTGTGTATAACCTGGCTTGTTCTCTACGTTCATTCTATTGTGCATTGCAGCGCCAACAGCATCCAGACTGGTTAAAATTGTCGGGTCAAAAACGTAATTAAACGGATCGCGATAGGGCGGTCCGGCAACGACTGTTCCGGCAGGACCAGCCTGATGGTGGTTGTACATAATTTGCGGTAACCATTCTACAAAAAGCTGGCGTCCCATATTTTGAGTTTCCTTTAGGTTTAGCATGAAAAAATCACGGTTGTTATCATGACCGGCATATTTTTCGTACAATCTTGGCAAGCCGGATAAAGTTCTTTTTTTCGGATCTTTATCCTTCATATACCAGTTACTCACCAATTCCTGCCCATCGGGATTAGCGTGTGTAAAAAGGATAATTACGTTATCCAGAATTCTCATCGTTTCAGGATCTGTTTTCGACGCAAATTCATATGCCGTTTGAATCAGCTGATGTGCACCAACAACTTCGTTCGCATGTAAGCCCCCGTCAATCCAAACCACCGCTTTACCTTCTTGCGCTAAAGCCTTAGCCTGTTCAGGCGTAAGTTCTGCATGTGCCAGTTGCTGAGAAATTTCTTTGTATCGATCTAACTTTTTCAGGTTTTCAGGAGCGGAAACAATAAGCATATACTGGCTTCTGCCTTCTTCAGTTTTACCGATATCAACCAGCTTAACACGCTTCGATGTTTCTGCAAGTTTTTTAAAATAAGCTTCCGTTTGTGTGTAGTTTGCGAGTTGGTAATCATCGCCGATGTTGAATCCGAAGTGTGACTTTGGCGTCGGGACTTCTTGCGCAAACACAGCGGCACAACTCAACATTAAAAAGGTAAAACATAACCTCTTAAAGTAGTTTTTTATCATAGTTGAGAAAGTTTGGTTGGTTAGTGCCAAATATATAACAGAAAAGCTTCTATACTATTCTTGCTGTAAATTTGTTACAGTTTATACTGATTACACACCTGGGATTAAACATAAAAAACAGTATTTATTTAAAAAACCTGATCCATATTGCATACATTTGCCCTTGATGTAAGTTCTTAACTTTATTTTTTCATCAACCGGTATCGGTTTTACTTAGCTGTAGATTAAAAGGGAATCGTGTGTAAATCACGAACTGTCGCGCAACTGTAAGTCTTGTCTTTTTAATAAGGACAACAAATTATCAAAAAATGCCACTGTACTTTCGGGTATGGGAAGGCGATAATTTGGGGATAAGTCAGGAGACCTGCCAAATATCGAATTGACGATGCTTTCGCGTTAAAAAGCAATTGGTCAGGTCTGATTTGTACAATAAAATTACCATTTTATCAGGTTCTCCTTTAGGCCTTTTGGCTGTGAAATCGGTTTTTTGTGCACCAACCTTTCCTTTTATTTTTATCCAAAGCTTTGTAAAATATTGCTAAAAGGGCTTTTAAACGATTTTATTTACTTAATCTTTAAAAGAAATGCTAACGCAAAATCTGGGTTACCCGCGTATTGGTAGCCAACGAGAACTAAAAAAAATCTGCGAAAATTATTGGGCAGGTAAAACCGGGTACAAAAATGTACTGCAGGTTGGGAAAAACATCCGTCACGAAAACTGGCTGATGCAAAAAGAATCAGGAATAGATGTAATTCCATCAAACGATTTTTCCTTTTATGATCATGTACTTGATCATTCCTTAACCTTCGGTGCGATTCCGAAAAGGTACAATGAAGTTATCCTTAAAAAAGGAAACTCCGAACTCGATTTGTACTTTGCAATGGCCAGGGGCTATCAAAAAGATGGTTTGGATGTTGTTGCAATGGAAATGACAAAATGGTTCGATACCAATTACCACTACATCGTTCCGGAATTTTATGAGAACCAACCTTTTAAACTTTTTTCGACAAAAATTATCGATGAGTTTTATGAAGCAAAGCAACTGGGCATTCTAACCAAACCCGTATTAATCGGTCCGGTTTCTTATTTGTTATTGGGCAAAGAGAAAACGGCGGGGTTCGAAAAAATTGATTTGATTAAAAATCTGATTCCCGTTTATTTGGATGTCCTAACGCGTTTAAATGCATTGGGTGTAGAATATATTCAGTTCGATGAGCCATTCTTAACCCTCGATTTATCTGAAAAAGAGCAAAAAGCGTATGAATATGCTTATAAAGAAATCAGAAAGGCTTTTCCTCGATTAAAAATTGTTTTAGCGACTTACTTCGAAGGCTTAGGCAATAACTTATCGTTAACTTCTTCCCTTCCAGTAAACGTATTGCATGTAGACTTAGTAAGGGCACACCAACAATTAGAAGAAGTTATAGCGGCATTGAATGATAAAGTTATTCTTTCTTTGGGATTGGTAGACGGTAGAAACATCTGGAAAAATGACTTCGAGGATGCGCTCGACATTATAAATAAAGCAACCGAAAAATTAGGCCCGGAGCGCATCTGGATTGCTCCGTCTTGTTCATTGATTCATTCGCCTGTTGATTTGATTAACGAAACAAATGAGAAAAATCTCTCTCCGGAAATAAAACAATGGCTGGCCTTTGCGAAACAAAAAGTGGCCGAAGTTGTAACACTTAAAAAACTTGCATCAAACGAAGATCCTGCATCTACCCTGCAAAAACTTGAAGCAAATAAAATTGCCATTGCGAATCGGAAAAATTCTAAATTAATTCATAATCCTGAAGTTAAGGAACGGGTTAAATCATTAAAAACAGAAGATGCTGAACGTTTAAGCCCATTTCCATTAAGAAAAACAAAACAGGAAGCGCTCAATTTGCCACGATTTGCGACCACAACAATCGGCTCTTTTCCGCAAACCGCTGAAGTTAGAAGCTGGCGGGCAAAGTTGAAAAACGGAACTTTTTCAATAGAAGCGTATAATACGCTAATTGCTGAAGAAACCGCTAAGTCGGTGAAATGGCAGGAAGAAATCGACCTCGACGTTTTGGTTCATGGTGAATTTGAACGTAACGACATGGTCGAATATTTCGGAGAGCAGCTTTCGGGTTTTGCCTTTTCGAAAAATGGCTGGGTACAAAGTTATGGCTCCCGATGTGTAAAACCGCCAATAATTTACGGCGATGTTTCTCGTCCGCAGGCGATGACCGTAAAGTGGACATCTTATGCACAATCGTTAACGACAAAGCACATGAAGGGTATGTTAACCGGTCCTGTTACGATTCTGCAGTGGTCTTTCGTTCGTAATGATCAGCCACGTTCCGAAACCTGTACACAGATTGCTTTAGCAATTCGCGATGAAGTTTGTGATTTGGAAAGTGCCGGAATTAAGATTATTCAGATTGATGAGCCGGCAATAAGAGAAGGCTTGCCTTTGCGCAAGGCTGATTGGCAGAATTACCTGGATTGGGCAGTGAAAGCCTTTCGGATTTCGGCAAGTGGTGTTCGGGACGAAACGCAAATACACACACACATGTGCTATTCAGAATTCAATGATATTATCCAAAACATTGCTGATATGGATGCCGATGTAATTACCATCGAAACGTCACGGTCGCAAATGGAACTGCTCGACGTTTTTGCCGATTTCAAATATCCGAACGAGATTGGTCCTGGCGTTTACGACATTCACTCCCCTCGAGTGCCTAAAAGGGAGGAAATGATTACTTTGCTCAAAAAAGCAAAAGCTGTTATTCCATCAGGGCAGCTTTGGGTAAATCCGGATTGCGGATTAAAAACCCGGGGATGGGATGAAACCAGAAAAGCATTAATCGAAATGGTTGAAGCCGCCAAAGAAATGCGTAAGGCCGAACTTATTTTAGATGAACACCCGCAAATAAATTAATCCTCATTTTTGCCACGGGACTCGGAAAACGCGGAAGAAATGGAATTAAAAAATTCCGTATAAATCGGTGTTTCCGTGGCTACATTTTTATAACCAAAATCATGACCTTAGAAGAAAGAATCAGCGCATCAAAGACCAGTGTTTTTAAAGCCGTTTTTCCAAACACAACAAACCATTATGATACACTTTTCGGTGGTACGGCAATGCACATGATGGATGAAGTCGCCTTTATCGCTGCAACACGTTTTAGCCGGCAAATTATGGTGACGGTAAGCAGCGACAGAATCGATTTCAAAAAATCTATCCCGGCCGGTACCATTGTTGAGTTAATTGCCCGGGTAAGCCATGTTGGAAACACAAGTTTAAAGGTGAATGTCGAGATTTATATCGAACAGATGTATGCCGAAGGAAGAGAACTAGCCGTTCACGGCGATTTTACTTTCGTTGCAATTGATGAAAATAAGAAGCCGGTTCAGGTGATAAAATAGTTTAACTCGGCGGAAATCTTCTTAAATCAGCGGGAGAAAAAATATTATTGCAAATTAAATACCGCAAATATCCGCTGATTCACGCAGACTTAAGGTCATCGTCTTATATTTTCTTAAATGGTATTATAAAATTTTATTAACTAATCATGGAATATCAATACAAAATCAGGTACAGATACGCATAAACAACAGGGGCTGCAAGTAATAATCCATCGAAACGGTCGAGTAAGCCACCATGACCCGGAAGCAAACCTCCGCTATCTTTGGTATCCAAACTGCGTTTAAGCATCGATTCTACTAAATCGCCAAGGGTACCAAATGAAGCAATTAGTACGGCCATGCCAACCCAAACCGTTGGGGTTGTTTCCTTAAACAGGAATGATAGGCCATAGGCAACCAGGGCGCTGGTTAACATGCCACCAAAAAAACCTTCCCAGCTTTTTTTTGGCGAATGGCGCTCAAACAATTTACGCTTTCCGTATTTTACACCGAACATATACGCACCGGTATCATTTGCCCAGAGCATCAGTAAAAAAGCCAGGGGAAAATGAAAATTGTACTCATTCCAATGGTTTAAAAAACCCAGTGCATGGAAAAAACAGAAAGGAAAAGTTACATAGACGAATCCAACAAACGTATAAGATATATTGGCAAAGGGAATCTTGTTTTTCTTATACAGTTCGGTAATAAAAACCGAAAAAATCAACGGAATGCAAAGCAATAGATACTTAACATCATATCGTAAATAATGCAAGCCCGCAGCCATTAAAAAAATTAGCGCTCCGGCAACTAAGCCTATATTTCTATGCGGCCTGATACCGGAGTTTTTTATCAGTTTATAAAATTCAAAAAGCGAAAGAATACTTAAAATCAGATAAAAAGCAGTAAATACATAGGTTCCTAAAAACACGGAGCCTAACATCACAATTGTGAAAAAGAATGCCGTTATTGCCCGGGTTTTCATGATGGAAAGTGGGTGATGAATGATGGAAAATGGGTAATATACATGGCGTTATTCGATTTCATTTTTAACAATATATTCGATGGCTTTATCGAAATCTGCTTTATTTACCAAAACATTAATTTCGCCAATATTGTAAGCCGAAAGCTGCTTATTGATCACAACCGCAGGAATATCTTCCTCGATTAATCCTTGCTTTAATACTTCGGCGGCAAATGCATCACCTGTTGTATATACTTTAACCCAGTTTTCGCTCACGTTGTGCTGTATCTTTAAAAAATTTAAACAAAGCTATGGTTATTATTGCACTAATTAAATAGCCATACCACGGAAAACCGATCGGATTTTCTGCTTTATCGAGTGGCATGTTATGTTTCTGCATATAGTAAGCCACGCAAACGGCATAACCATTATTTATAAAATGTCCCAACATGGCATACCAGATACTTCCACTGAAATAATACAGATAGCCAAACCCGGCGCCTAAAAGTAACCTGGGTAAAAAACCATAGAATTGCATGTGAATGGCACTAAAAATAATTGCTGATATCCAAATGGCGGCATGGGGATTATTAAATGCTTTTGTCAACGAACGCTGCACACCGCCACGAAACATTAATTCTTCTCCAATTGCCGGTAACACCGCTATCATAATGAGATTTACGATAAAATCCCAAGTGCTGCGAACGGTTAAAAGCTGTATGGTAAGCTTCATTGCTATGTCTTCCTTTTCTTTCATCCAAGCTTCTATCTTTTGAAGAAAACCAGGTAAAACCATCTTTTGATTCCAAATTGCACTCCATTCCATAAATGGCATACTCAAAACCATTATCGCCAAAACAAGAATTAGCAGGGCTAATTTGGGCTTTTTAAAGCTATAGAAGTCGGTTAATTTTTTCTGTGCCGTAAGCGCCAAAGCTATCGGTGGCAAAATAAACGTACCTATCGAACTTAATATTTGTATAATTTTAAATCCATCTATAAATTTTGGATCTCCGGATAAAAGCTGGTTGATATTGCTAATCATGCCTAGTCCGTAAATCATTAATACAATAACCACAGCAATAATTCCGAAAACCACTCCGCCAACAACTGCGTAAAATAAAAGTAAAAGTAATTGCAGGAAAGGGTTGATTTCTTCCTTATCAGGTGTTACAACATTCATTATTTGTACCTTTGTATGTTTTATTAATCGTTGAAGATAGAAAATGTCTGTTAAGATAGGAAATATAGATTTAGGTGAGTTCCCATTATTGCTGGCTCCGATGGAGGATGTCAGCGATCCGCCGTTTCGTTTTGTTTGCAAGCAGAATGGTGCAGATATGATGTACACTGAATTTATTTCATCAGAAGGATTGATTCGGGACGCGGCAAAAAGTATTCAGAAACTGGATATTTTTGAATACGAGCGACCAATAGGCATCCAGATTTTTGGTGGCGATATCGAGCACATGCGTGAGGCTTCGGAAATTGCATCGGCGGCGGGGCCTGATTTAGTTGATATCAATTACGGTTGCCCGGTTAAAAATGTGGTTTGTAAAGGCGCCGGCTCAAGTTTGCTCCAGGATATTGATAAAATGGTAAAAATGACCGATGCAGTTGTTAAAGCCTCACATTTACCTGTTACAGTTAAAACCCGCCTTGGCTGGGATGATAATACAAAGAATGTTTACGAAGTTGCCGAACGTCTTCAGGATGTTGGCATCCAGGCTTTAACGATTCATGGAAGAACCAGGGCTCAGCTTTATAAAGGTGAGGCAGATTGGTCGTTAATTCGTGAAATTAAACGAAATCCTCGAATAAAAATTCCAATTTTTGGAAACGGTGATGTGGATAGTCCGGAAAAGGCTGCAAACTGGCGCATGGAATATGAAGTGGATGGTATTATGATTGGCCGGGCGGCAATAGGCTATCCATGGATTTTCCGCGAAGTGAAACATTTTTTTAAAACCGGTGAGCATTTGGCAGGTCCGACAATTGAAGAAAGAATTACCGTTTGCAGAACACACTTGGAAAAATCCATTGAATGGAAAGGCCCTAAAACGGGTGTTTTCGAAATGCGACGACATTACGCAAATTATTTTAAAGGCTTGCCTGATTTTAAACCTTACCGGATGCGTTTGGTTTCGGAGGGCGATATTAATAACATTTACAGCATTTTAGACGAAGTGGCAGAAAAATTTGCCAACTACGATCCTGCCAATCAAATGGCTTGATTTTTGAAAAGCTTTTTGTACATTCGTTAAATCATCATGGTTACAGCAATTACAGATGGGGTTAAGGTTTCGGTAGAAACCATCTATCAGCCGGAATATTCTAATCCTGCTAATGAGCATTTTATGTTCGCTTATCGCGTAGAAATTTCAAATCTTTCTGATTATCCTGTGCAGTTAATGCGCCGCCAGTGGTTTATTTTCGACTCAAACAGCAGTCGCCGAGAGGTTGAAGGCGAAGGTGTTGTTGGTTTGCAGCCTATTATAAATCCGGGCGAAAGCCACGCCTACGTTTCAGGTTGTAATTTAAAAACCGATATCGGTAGCATGCAAGGCAAATATTTAATGAACCGCCTTATCGATAATGTGGAATTTGATGTTGATATTCCAGAGTTTTTATTGATTGCTCCTTACAAATTAAATTAATAAATTATTTCTTGAAAACTTCCGGTGTTTTATTTTAATCCGTTTTAATAAAAATTTGTTGCTGTTGTTTTCAGTTGTATCGTTTCATTCCCGCCATTACAAAATATCGCAGATTTTTTCTGCGTAAATTAATTTAATCTTCGGGAAGTCTCTTGATAATATTTAGGGCTCTATTTCTTTGCTCCTATAGTTAAATCTCTAAAAAAATTAAAAGCGGCCGAAAAATTAATTTCGAACCGCTTTTTTAATTTTCATAAGTAGATGAAAATAGCTAGTCTCTGGTTCTTCCAAAAAGCATTGAAGCGTAATAAAGTAAGTTTGCCAGCGCGCCTATCGCAGCAACAACATAAGTCATAGCCGCCCACCAAAGCGCATCTTTAGCCTGTGCATTTTCCTCCTGCGTTTGCATAACGCCCTGGTTATTTTTTAACCAGGCCAGCGCCCTGTTACTTGCGTCGAATTCAACCGGCAATGTTATAATACTGAAAACAGTTACCAATGCCAAACCAACAACACCAATGGCCAAAACGATAGGTGTAACAGCAAAAACCATTAGCATTACACCAAGCAACAGTACCCATTGCAGCAAGTTTGATGAAATACTGACTACCGGAACCATTGTGCTTCTTAAATCAAGCCAGCCATAAGCTTTTGCATGTTGTACAGCGTGCCCGCATTCATGTGCAGCTACAGCTGCAGCGGCTACACTTCGGCTATAATAAACGTCGGTACTTAAATTTACCGTTCTATCTGTCGGATTGTAATGATCTGTTAGTTGCCCTTCGGTACTCATCACCTTCACGTCGAATATGCCGTTATCATGCAGCATTCGCTCTGCCACTTCCTTACCCGATAAGCCTGAGCTTAGTTGCATTTCTGCGTATTTAGAAAATTTATGCCTAAAACGCCATTGTACAAACATGCTCAGCAATAATACCGGGACGATTAAAATTAAATAAACTCCCATTTTCTTTTGTGTATGTTTTTCGTTTAGCACTATATCAAAAAGCGATCCTATATTAGAAACCAACATATTTGTATTAATTTTAAACTATGCCAAACAAATTATCTTATTGGGAAAAATCTTCTTTTTTTGATTTTGATATCATTCTGATCGGAAGCGGAATTGTTGGTTTAAATGCTGCCATCAACCTTAAAATTTCTGAACCTTCGCTAAAATTAGCCATTATCGAAAGTGGTTTTTTACCATCGGGCGCAAGCACAAAAAATGCAGGTTTTGCGTGTTTTGGAAGCATTTCTGAACTGATAGAACAAGAAGGTATATGTGGTGCAGAAGGGCTTGTATCGCTGATTGAAAAGCGCTGGAAAGGATTGTTAAAGTTAAGGGGTATTTTAGGTGATAAAGAGATTGATTATCAACCATTAGGGGGGTATGAATTATTTAAGGATGACGACATTTTTCTTTATGAGGCTTGTGTAGCTAAAATTGAACATTACAATCAGCTCATTAAGCCAGTTATCGGTTCCGATACGTTTTCTATTGGTAATAAAAAGATTAGCAAATTTGGTTTAAAAGGTATTAACGGCTTGATAGCAAACCGTTATGAAGCACAAATAGATACCGGAAAAATGATGTTTGCCTTAATTCAATATGCACAAAAGCTTGGTTGTACTATTTTTAATAATTGTGAGGTTGAGGAAATCGTTAGTGAGCATAAATTATTGGTTAAAACCAAACAAGGCAACTTCACAGGAAGAAAAGTTATCGTAACCACTAATGCTTTCGTAAATAAATTAATTCCGGGTTTGGATGTTAAACCAGGCCGCGGGCAAGTTCTGATTACCAAACCAATTAAAAATCTCAAAATAAACGGTACATTTCATTACGATAAAGGTTTCTATTATTTCAGAAATATTAACGATAGAGTGTTACTAGGTGGGGGAAGAAATTTAGATTTTAGAGCTGAGGAAACAACCAAACCGGGTTTAACGCCTATTGTCCAAGATACTTTAGAAAAACTTTTAAAGACTGTTATTTTACCGGAGACACATTTTGAAATCGACTATCGCTGGAGTGGAATTATGGCTTTTGGTAAACAACTGGACCCAATAGTTACAGAAACCAGCCCTAATATTTTTTGTGCGGTTCGATGTAATGGGATGGGTGTTGCCATGGGCAGCCAAACCGGAGAAGATGTAGCAGAATTGGTTTTAAAAAGTTTATAGCTTAAAATCGATAATGATAAACGTAAACCACAGATTTACACACTATCCTTCCTAAAAAATTTAATATGTAGCTAGCATTCAAAGCAAAATATTTTGGTAAATTTATTTTAAATCTCGATTTTTACTAAAATTTTTATCATTATGGATGTTACTGCTGTTGCCTTATTAATCGTTATTTTAATTGTATCGGTATTACTTTTTTTAAAGAAACCCCAAGCTGCTGTTGCATTAATTTCCATTGAAGAATTTGAGAAAATTAAGACCGAAAACGAGTCTTTAAAAATTAATTTAGCCAAGGCTGATGAACGTGTTTCAAATTTAACAGCGGAGCAAGCACACATAACCATTTTACTTAAACAAGAGCAGCAACGTCTAATTGATGAATTACAGGCAGAACGCGATCGCCTGGCTGATGCCAATCGTGAGTTGGAAGGAACAAAATCTTTTTACCTGGCTGAGAAAGAAAAATTGGCTGAACAAAAAATAAGTTATGAACAGTCACAAGAGAAGCTAAATAAGGATTTTGAATTAATTGCCAATAAAATTCTGGAAGAAAAATCAAACAGATTTGTAGAGCAAAACAAAACAAATTTAGATTTGATTTTAAATCCACTTAAAGAAAATATCAAAGCTTTTGAAGAAAAAGTCGAAAAGGTTTACAAGGCTGAATCAGACGAACGCAACATTTTAAAAGGGGTAATTTCTGAACTTCAGATTCAAAGTAAAATGATTCAGGAAGATGCAAATAACTTAACCAAAGCTTTAAAAGGCGATAGTAAAAAGCAGGGAAACTGGGGTGAAGTCATTCTGGAAAAAGTTTTAGAACGATCGGGTTTGGTGAAGGATCAGGAATATCGCCTGCAAGCCTCGCATACATCCGCCGAAGGCGGTCGTTACCAGCCGGATGTCGTAATTGACTTGCCAGACGACAAACATCTTGTAGTTGATGCTAAGGTGAGTTTGGTTGCTTATGAGCGTTCTGTATCAGCCGAAACCGAAGAAGAGCGTGAAGGCTTTATAAAAGCCCATCTTGCATCAATTAAGAATCACATTCAAGAATTATCATCAAAAAATTATCAGGATTTATATAAAATAAATTCTCCCGATTTCGTTTTGCTTTTTGTTCCGATTGAATCATCCTTCAGTATTGCCGTTCAAAAAGATGCAGAATTATTCAATTTTGCCTGGGACAGGCGGGTTGTTATTGTTAGTCCGTCTACTTTGCTGGCAACTCTACGCACCATAGCGAGTATGTGGAAACAGGACAGACAAAATAGAAATGTGATGGAAATTGCCCGTTTGAGCGGCAGCATGTACGATAAGTTTGTGGGATTTGTTTCTGATATGGAAAATATAGGTAAACACATCAAAAATGGTCAGGATGCTTATGATAAAGCACTTAACAAACTTTCGATAGGTTCAGGAAATTTGACAAATACATCCGAAAAAATTAAAAAGTTAGGTGCGAAAACGACTAAGCAAATTGATGTGAAGTATTTGGAGGAGGAAAATTAAATCCATAATTATTTCGTTTATATCTTAACCAATAAAAACCGAACAGTAATTTATACTGGTGTCACTAATGATTTAGCCATTAGGTTAAAATAACATATTGAAGGCATAAATAAATTTTCATTCACTAAAAAGTACAATTGCCATTATCTTATCTTTTTTGAAAGATACCAATATATCGAACATGCTATTGAGAGAGAAAAAGAAATAAAAGGTTGGAGTAGAGCTAAAAAGAATGCACTAATTGACGTTGAAAACCCACATTGGAATTTTCTGAATGATAGTATTCTCAACGAAGAATAATTTTATTGAGATTATTCTTGCTCAAATCGTTCCCAATTGCTTGTCATTCCGAGGTACTAGGATCTCCCAACCAATGAAAAACTAATGTTAATATGAGTATAACCCATATTATCATTACGTGCTATGCTACTTCAGTGCATGCCTGTTAAAGATTCTTCGCTATGCTCTGAATGACAAGTGGGAACATCACGCCACTCTGCATGTCATTCCGAGGTACGAGGAATCCCCAACCGATGAAAAACTAATGTTAATATGAGTATAACCCGTATTATCGTTACGTGCTATGCTACTTCCGTGAATGCCTGTTAAAGATTCTTCGCTATGCTCTGAATGACAAGTGGGAACATGACGTCACTATGCATGTCATTCCCAGGTACGAGGAATCCCAAACCGATAAAAAACTAACGTTAATATGAGTATAACCCGTATTATCGTTACGTGCTATACTACTTCAGTGCATGCCTGTTAAAGATTCTTCGCTATGCTCTGAATGACAAAGCATAGCGTATTAAGATCTTTTTAGCTTTTAAAAGCATTCCAACCCTGTGCTTTCAATTCATGAACATTGTTTGATTTTGAAACCATTTTGCATCCGGAATTTTTATCGGTGACGTGGCCAATAACCGTAATATCTACATCGTTTTTAAGTTTTTTATAATCGTCCTGACTAATCGTAAATAACAACTCATAATCTTCGCCGCCACTTAAAGCACAAACCGTAGGGTCGATGCCAAGCTCACGAGCCGTTTCATAAGTCATTGGATCCAAAGGAATTTTCTCTTCATAAATGGTGATGCCTTTGTCAGATTGTTCCGCTAAATGCAGAATTTCAGAAGCCAACCCATCAGAAACGTCAATCATAGAAGTTGGTTTAATATCCATTTCTTCTAAAAGTGCAACAATATCCATCCTGGCTTCTGGTTTCAATTGTCTTTCAATAATATAATCTTTACCTTCTAAATCCGGCTGAATTTGTGGGTTTTCTAAATAAATTAATTTCTCTCTTTCTAAAATCTGAAGACCAACGTAAGCCCCGCCTAAATCGCCTGAAACGCAAAGCAAATCATGCTCCTGAGCACCATTTCTATAGGTAACTTTATCCGCATCTGCATAGCCAATACTGGTAATGCTGATTACCAAACCTTGTTTACTGGATGAAGTATCGCCACCAATTAAATCGATATTGAATTTATTACAGGCCAATTCAATTCCCTTATAGATTTCTTCAACAGCTTCCAAAGGAAATTTACTGGATAAACCCAGCGAAACTGTAATCTGGCTGGCTTTACCATTCATGGCATAAATATCACTTAAGTTAACCTGAACGGCCTTGTATCCCAAATGCATTAACGGAACATAAGCCAAATCAAAGTGAATTCCTTCTAAAAG
The DNA here is from genome assembly GCF_027213645.1 of Pedobacter rhodius. Taxonomy (GTDB): domain Bacteria; phylum Bacteroidota; class Bacteroidia; order Sphingobacteriales; family Sphingobacteriaceae; genus Pedobacter; species Pedobacter rhodius. The sequence continues at coordinate 517,858 of NZ_JAPWGL010000003.1, forward strand.
TAAATCGGTAGAAACGAGGGTTTGTTTGCCTTTAGCATCTAAAACGGCAGCATCATCGCCAACCCCTTTTACCGAATAATCATTTCTAATTTTAAAATTAGTTGTAAGGTGTTTTATTAAACCAAATTCACCTAATTCATTGATATCTGTGCGTTCTTTATTTTCAAACATATATTCTAAACCGTTAAGGTTTTTTAATTTAAACTTTGTTAATTAATAAGGCAATGCCTAATTTCTTTGAATAAAACTGTCGTTCTGAGGAACGAAGAATCTGTACTTTCAAAGTATATACTTTCATTGCTTGCAGATCCTTCCTTCGTCAGGATGACAAACCCTTTTGTTACATCCAATTTTTTCCCTCAGTAAAACGTGCAATTAACATTGCGGCAACGTTATCACCGGTTGCATTTAATAAAGTGGCCATTGGGTCGACCAATGTACCAATTATCATTGCAGGTGGTAAAGCTTCGGGCGGTAACTGATAAGCGGATATCATTAATAATTCGCCAATATATCCTCCATTTGGTATTCCGCCTTCTACTATACTTACTAAAACTGTTATGCCTAATGCTAAAATTATGGTATCTACGTGAACCAAATCTTTTCCAAAGATCGCAAAAACTACGGCAATTTTTACAATAGAACTGATACTCGACCCATCTTTATGTAATGTAGAACCTAATGGAATCGTCACATTTGTAATATATGCCGGAACACCCATTTTTGAAGTACCTTCTAAATTTGCGGGTATGGTTGCAATGCTGCTGCAGGTACCAATCGAGGTTAAGGAAGGTACAATATTATTCTTCCAAAACACTTTTATTGCTTTAAATCCACCTGCTACAAATGCATAAAAAGTAAAAAAAACAATAAAATAAAAGGCGCCAACTCCGTAGTATAAACCTAGTGCTTTAGCGTAAGTACCAAAAAGTTGCGGTCCGAAAACACCAACCTGATAGGCAAAATAAGCACCTAAACCAATTGGCCCAAGTTTCATAATCAAAATGATGAGTTTTTTCATCACTTCGTTTCCCGAAACTAAAAAGTTTTTAAAACCGTCACCTTCTTTCCCGGAATATAAAGTTGAAAAACCAACTAAAACTGAAAAAATAATCAGCGCAAGCATATTTTTTCGACTCCCGATTTCGAAGAATTCTCCAACGGTTAGCAGTTGAGTCATTTGTTCTCCAAACGATTGAATTTTCTCGTTTTCAACAGGTAATGGGCTGTTACTTAATTGTTGATGGATTGGAAAAATCCGGGTGGCAACTAAAGTTAAAATTGCGGAAATTAAAACTGTTGATAGAAAAACCAACACCATAACCGTCAGCAATTTTCCCAATTTTTTACCGCGATCGATATTGGCTATGGCCGATGAAACCGCAAAAAATACCAATGGAATTACCGCTGTAAACAACAGGTTTAAAAATATATCACCTAGTGGTTTTATACTTTCAACACTTTTTCCAAAAATTAAACCAACAATACTTCCCGCAGTAATACCTGCCAAAAGCCATAATAAGCCGGAATAATTTTTTAGAATGTTGTTTGTTTTCATTTAAAAAAATTGCTTACCGCCTAGGCACCTAAGGTTAATTTTCTTAGGTGTCTAAGGTGGTGAAAAAATTATAGCCCCAATTCTGCTGAAATATCAAGCATTCTTTGAATAGGTTTACGGGCTTGTTCTATAATATGTTCAGGTACAGTTACTTCTGGCAATCCATTTTTAATACATAAATATAGTTTTTCTAATGTATTTCTTTTCATGTACGGGCAATCGTTACAAGCACAGCTGTTATTTGGTGGCGCCGGAATAAAAGTTTTATCAGGACAAGCTTTCTCCATTTGATGGATAATGCCGCTTTCAGTTGCTACAATAAACTCTTTTGCAGGGTTGGAAATGGTATATTTCAAAAGCCCTGTAGTGGATCCGACATAATCAGCCATTTTTAAAACCACTTCTTCACATTCAGGGTGTGCAATAAACTTAGCTTCAGGATGGCGTTCTTTCAGTTTTGTAATTTTCTCCTGAGAAAAAATTTCATGAACCATGCATGCACCATTCCACAGCACTAAATCGCGGCCGGTTTTTTTAGCTACATAAGCCCCTAAATTTCTATCCGGACCGAATATAATCTTCTGCTCTTTTGGTAAACTTTCCACAATCTGAACAGCATTTGTTGAGGTACAAACGATATCACTTAAAGCTTTAAGTTCAGCCGTACAATTCACATAAGTGATGACCAAATGATCGGGATATTTTTCCTTAAATTTTTTAAATAAGTGAGGGGGGCAGCTATCAGCAAGAGAACAACCTGCTTTTACATCAGGCAATAAAACCTTTTTCGATGGTGATAAAATCTTAGCTGTTTCGGCCATAAAATGAACCCCGGCAAAAACAATTACATCAGCATCGGTTTTTGCAGCTTCCTGAGATAAGCCCAAACTATCTCCTATATAATCAGCAATATCCTGTATATCAGGTTCTTGATAATAGTGTGCAAGTATTATCGCATTCTTTTCTTTCTTTAATTTTTCGATTTCAGCAAAAAGGTCGAGCGTTGGATCAATTTCTTCCTCTACGAATCCTTTTTTATTAATTTCTTCTAATACATCAATGTTCATTATTAATTTTCCTTTTTTGAATTTAGACGTTGGTCAAAGATAAAGCTTTCCACGTCTCAATAATTAATAAGTTATTTTAAATAAATAGATCTTGTTTGTTTATTAGTGTGTTGGTAATGTTGGCAAGTTTCAAAAAAATATTCTTTTAGATAAGTTGTTAATCGTTTACTAACATTTAGATTACATTTTTATAATATGATAAGATTGATTTTCAGTACTATCGAAAAACGACTTAAATTTTATCAATATTGGAATGTTAATTGTTTGTAATGGTGTGAAAAGTTAATTACTTGTACAAAGGTGCTTAAAAATTGAGTAAAAGATTGTGGCAAATTGTCTTTTTAGAGTAGCTTTAAACATTCAAATTTATTTGTTAGTCTTATTTCTACATATAGCTAACAGTTGTTCTATAGTTATCAACAACGTTGATAAAGTAAATGTTTTTAAATGAGAAAAGTAGATTTTCTGGTAATAGGTTCAGGTATAGCGGGTTTGAGTTTTGCACTTAAGGCGGCAAAGTTTGGTAAGGTTTTAATTGTTACTAAATCAAATGAAGACGAATCGAATACTAAATACGCTCAGGGCGGTGTTGCAGTTGTTGTTGATAAAGGTGATTCTTTCGAGAAGCATATACAGGATACTTTGATTGCCGGCGATGGATTATGCGATGAAAAAATTGTGGAAATTGTTGTAAAAGAGGGTCCTCAGCGTATTCAGGAGATTATCGACTATGGTATAAATTTCGACAAAGATAACGCTGGCTTTTATGATTTAGCTAAGGAAGGCGGTCATTCTGAGCATCGTGTTTTGCACTATAAAGACATCACCGGATACGAAATTGAACGTGTACTTTTAAAGGAAATTCACGAAAATCCGAACATAGAGATATTAACACATTACTTTGCTTTGGAGTTAATTACCCAGCACCACCTTGGTGAGTTTGTGGATAAGCGTACCGAAGATATTAACTGTTATGGTATATATGCCTTTAACACAGAGCTTAACGATGTGGAAAAGATTGTGGCAAATGTTACGGTTATGGCATCCGGCGGTGCCGGACATGTCTATTCTGCTACAACTAATCCTGTAATTGCAACAGGCGATGGTATGGCTATGGTTTACCGGGCCAAAGGAAAAGTCAGGAATATGGAGTTTATTCAGTTTCATCCGACTGCGTTATACCATCCGGGAGAGTATCCTTCATTCTTAATTTCAGAGGCAGTTCGTGGTTTTGGCGGGGTTCTTCGACGTAAAAATGGTGAAGAATTTATGCAGGAATATGATGAACGTAAATCGTTAGCACCTCGGGATATCGTTGCAAGAGCAGTAGATAATGAAATGAAGAAATCTGGCGATGATTTTGTGTATCTGGATATTACGATGCGTAAGAAAGCTGATATTTTAAAACACTTTCCGAATATATATGCGAAGTGTTTATCTATTGGTATCGATATGACCAAAGATTATATACCGGTTACGCCAGCTTCGCATTATATGTGTGGCGGAATTTTGGTTGATGAATATGGACGTTCTTCTATAAAAAATCTTTATGCATGCGGCGAATGTTCTTCAACCGGTTTACATGGAGCCAATCGTTTAGCTTCCAATTCACTATTGGAGGCAACTGTTTTTGCACATCGTATCTATCAGGATGCTATTGAAAATTTCCGGAAGAACATCATCCCTGAGCATATACCGGAATGGAATTCTCAAGGCGTTACGCAGAGTAATGAAGATGTTCTGGTTACCCATAATTTAAGGGAACTGCAGAAAGTTATGGGCGATTATGTCGGTATCGTTCGTTCTGATTTCAGATTAGAAAGGGCTCATCGCCGATTGTTTCTCATTTACCAGGAAACAGAAGAATTTTATAAAAAGAATAAGGTTTCGGTTAAACTTTGTGAATTAAGAAATGTAATTCAAACGGCTTACCTGGTTATAAAATCTGCAATGCAAAGGAAAGAAAGCAGGGGATTGCACTTTACAACTGATTATCCAAATCATGCTAACGAGTTAATTGATACTGTTTTTTAACCCCTAATTTTCTGAGGACTTTAAACCTTACTCCATTTTACATATACCATCTTACATTTTAACTATGCCTTTAATACTTCCGGTAAAAGATAAACATCCTGAAATAGGAAAAGATAACTTCATTGCAGAAAACGCCACAATAGTAGGGGATGTGACCATTGGTGATAATTGTTCTGTTTGGTTTAATGCAGTGATTAGAGGTGATGTAAATGCCATTACCATCGGAAATGAATCAAACATTCAGGATGGTGCGGTAATTCATGCTACTTATTTAAAAGCATCAACACATATTGGTAACCGGGTTTCTGTAGGGCATAATGCAATTGTTCATGGTTGTACGGTGGAAGATAATGTATTGATTGGTATGGGTGCAATTGTTATGGACCATGCAATTGTAGAACAGTACTGTATTATCGCAGCCGGTTCAGTTGTTTTAGAAAATACGATTTGCGAAACAGGTTATTTATATGCGGGTACACCTGCAAAAAAGATAAAGCCCATTACTGATGAGCAAAGGGCTTTATTAAATAAATTACCGGATAACTATATTATGTATTCAGGCTGGTTCAGGGCTTAGGCGGAATCGTTAAATTGTCTATCCTTTCCCAATTAGGTTTCAGTGATTTTTCTTCCGGAGAATACCATATTTTTTCAGGTTGGGTACCGGATTTAACATTTCCTGTATCCCATATTCCATTTTTATTATCATCATAAATAACCCTTATGAAATATTTACCTGCCGGATAGTTTGCGAAGGTTATTGTTGTTTTTTTATTGATTAGGAAGGATTTAATAGGTGCTTTTTTTTCATTGATAAATTCTACAATATAGTTTTTTGTTGTATCCGGAACTTCAATATTTAAACCAAGCGTAGCATAATTTTCCTTCGGATCGAGTATGAATTTTTTAGTAAAATCTTTATTTTTTGAGTTGAAAATTCCTGTAAAAGTGCCTGCATTAAATTTGATATCGTAACTCTTTTTGATTTTCCAGGGATATTTAATATGGTATTGCAGGAAGTTAATGCTGTCTTTTACGAGTTCGAAGTTCGTGCGTTTTACAGAATCTTCAAGTAGGGTTATTTTAGAAGCATCAGCAGAATTTACCGGTAAGGTAAAGGTTAATGTAAAAGTTTGAAAAGGGTTAAGCTTTCCGCTGGCGGCATTATCTGCCGGTGTAAGGTCTCTGGTATACGTATCTTTTTTACCTCGTGTTAAATTAACAGTTTGTAAAAGTTTACCCTGGTCTTGGATGGCTACTTTAACAGAATCGAAGCTCAAGTCATTTAGCCATACTTTTGCAGTGTCATTGGTTTTATTGAAGAGTACCTTTTTAGATACATCTAAAGCAGCAGGTTCAGTAACAGTTAATTGAGGCTGTTTGAGTTGTTGCGTAAAACTAAACGAAATACTTCCATCAGTATTTATCTTTTTATCTAAAACCCTGAAGTCAGGAGCAGTTTCTTTAAACACCTGTAAATTGATGTTGTCAATATTTTTATCAATAACTAAGGGTTCCTTTAGGTATCCAACCTCATCGGAACTTTGCTGATAAATCTTATCACCCCCCCCGGTTGATTCTTTTAAAGCATATACTTTATAAGTACCTTTTCTTAAATTATTCAGTTTATAATTTCCCGCACTATCTGTTAAGGTGTAAATTGAGGGGCGTCTTTTGCCAAATAAACTATCACGTTCTACCGGTAGAATAAATACTGTAGCTTCTTTTTCAAAATCTCCGGTAAGCGAATTTGTCACTTTCCCGCTTAAGCTTAAAGAATCTATTTCGTTACCGGTTGAAAAAACGTACGATAAATTTTTAATAACGTTGGCTTCATTAATATCTGCTATGGCTTTCCCAAAATTTAAAGTATAAGTTGTATTTTTTTCAAGGGTATCGGGCATGGTAATTTCCAATATCTTCTTTTTGATTTTTAATATTGGTGCTTTTTCTAATTCTGGTGAGATAGAAAATTCTTTGGTTTCATTTTGAATTTTAAAAAATTCATCAAACTGTATCAGAATTTTCTTTGCGTTAAAATTTCTGGTCTGATTTTTTGGAATCATACTAACTACCTTTGGCGGTTTGTTGTCTTTCGGACCACCTTGAGGAGTTTGTATACTAGCACAGCCAAAAAATAGGAGCAAAGCAAAAACAGCTGCTAAATTTTTGAGGTTAAAATACTGAGCTTTTAAATTTGGCATATTTTAGACGTTCTGACGAGTTTTTAATGTTTTTGGAATGATAATATTAAAAAATATTTTTTTTCGTTTTTATCGCTTTATTTAAAGCCGGTTATTTTTTATTTAAAATATTGATAATCAGCTACTTACTTATATGAACCATCAAAACCGAGATATCTGAAGGTGAAACGCCAGAAATTCGAGATGCCTGACCTAAAGTGCGGGGTTTTATTTTAAATAATTTTTCACGCGCTTCTTTTGAGATGGAAACAATTTTATTGTAATCAAAATCAGGCTTAATTTCCTTATCTTCCATCTTCAGCATTTTAGCAACGATTTCATTTTCTTTTTCGAAATAACTTTCATATTTGATTTTTATTTCGGCCTGTTCTATTGTTTCGTTATCCAAGCCCTTTGTTGCCTCAGCTAATGGTTTACTTACTTTGATAATGTCTTGTAAACCTACATGAGGGCGACCAACTAAACTATGGATTTTTACATTTTGATTCAAAGCACTGGAACCTAAACCTTCCAGCATTGGATTTGCATCTGCCATTTCTATACCCTGGCTTCTGGTAAATTTTACCAGCGCATCTGCCGCTGCAACTTTCTGTGTAACTTTTTCCAAACGTTCATCAGAAATTAATCCCAATTCGTGGCCAATAGGAGATAGGCGGATATCAGCATTATCTTGTCTTAACAATAAACGATGTTCGGCTCTTGAAGTAAACATGCGATAAGGTTCTTCCGTTCCTTTTGTTACCAAGTCATCAATTAAAACGCCGATATAACTATCTGATCTTTTCATAATCAATTCATGTTTATCGTTTATTTTTTGATGCGCATTTATACCGGCCATAAAACCCTGGCAGGCGGCTTCCTCATAACCGGTAGTTCCGTTTATCTGACCAGCTAAAAATAAATTACTGATTAACTTAGTTTCTAATGTTAAAGACAATTGAGTGGGCGGGAAAAAATCATATTCGATAGCATAACCTGGCCTGAACATTTTTGCATTTTCAAAACCCGGTATTAACTGAAGTGCTCTCTGTTGAACGTCTTCGGGTAGTGAAGTCGAAAATCCATTTACATAAATTTCGCAGGTGTTCCATCCTTCAGGCTCAACGAAAATCTGATGTCTGTCGCGTTCCGCAAAACGGTTAATCTTATCTTCGATAGATGGACAATACCTGGGGCCTAATCCTTTAATTCTACCAGTAAACATTGGCGACTTTTCAAAACCCTCTTTCAAGGTTTCATGAACATCACCATTGGTATAAGTAATCCAGCAGCAACGTTGGTCTGTTGAAACTTCTGTGTCTGTGAATGAGAATTTACCGGGATTTTCATCTCCCCATTGCTCTTCCATTTTGGTGTAATCTAAGCTTCTACCATCAACTCGGGGCGGGGTACCTGTTTTCATTCTACCGGCTTCCATACCCAACTCAACCAATTGCTCGGTTATTCCGGTAGATGCTCTTTCAGCTGTTCTGCCTCCACCAAATTTCTTTTCGCCAATGTGCATTACACCATTTAAAAAAGTTCCGTTGGTTAGTACAACAGCTCTACTTTCTATTTCCATTCCAAGAGACGTTTTCACACCATAGATGGTATTATCTTTAACCAAAAGACCAATAACACTGTCTTGCCACATATCTACATTTGGCGTTCTTTCCAGCGCTAAACGCCATTCTTCAGCAAAGCGCATTCTGTCAATTTGTGCTCTTGGACTCCACATCGCAGGGCCTTTAGATTTATTGAGCATTCTGAACTGAATGGTAGATTTATCAGATATAATGCCTGAATAACCACCCATTGCATCCACCTCACGCACAATTTGTCCCTTAGCCACACCACCCATTGCAGGATTACAACTCATTTGGGCTATAGTGCCCATATTCATTGTTATTAGTAAAACAGATGACCCCAAATTGGCAGCAGCAGCGGCAGCTTCACAGCCTGCATGTCCAGCACCAACAACAATCAAATCGTATTTTGAAAACATTTTATTTTTTTTCTTAGATGTTCCACGTGGAACATATCTTATTTCTTACCGTTGTAATAATTTTTCCAACACATTTTTATTAGGTTCCACGTGAAACATAACGTGAGAACTTCTTTAAAATTACTGTATATTTTATTCCGAAAGTTCCAACCAACGCATCGTGTATTCGTCGAGTGTTAATTTTAATTTCTCAATTTCATCGGATACTTCCTGAATTTTTAAATAATCTGTCGCATCAATTTTTAACAGACTTGCTGTCAATTCAGCTATTTTATTTTCTGTAGCAGCCATTCCTTTTTCGCTTTCCTCAAGTTCTTTTTGTTCTTTAAAACTTAACTTTTTTAAAACTTTAGCAGGCGCTTGTTCCACGGCAGGAACAGTAATTTTTTTAGCTTCTACCTTAACTTTCGGCTGTTCTAAACTTAAACGATATTCAGAATAATTACCATTGTAAATTTTAACTATACCCTCGCCTTCCATGATGAAGAGCTGGTCACTCATTTTATCAAGCAGGTATCTATCATGCGAAACCAACATCAGAATGCCTGGGAAGTTTTCTAAAAATTCTTCCAATACATTTAACGTATCGATATCTAAATCGTTGGTTGGCTCATCTAAAATTAAGAAGTTTGGATTCTGCATCAAAACCTTCATTAAGTTCAAACGCTTCTTTTCCCCGCCACTTAACTTTTCCACCATGCCGTGCTGTTTTTTTGGTGGAAAGAGGAAAAGCGTTAAAAGGGCGGAAGCCGTAATCACAGAACCATCAGCCATCTTAATGTATTCAGCGTCTGATTTAACAATATCAATTACTCTTTCCTTCGGGTCGAATGTCAAACCACCCTGTTTATAGTACCCAAAAACTGTTGTTTCTCCGGTGTCAACTGTACCGGCATCAGGCTTTAGTTGACTTGTAATAATATTTAATAGTGTTGATTTACCAGTACCATTTTTACCCGCTAAACCAATTCTGTCACCTTTTTTGAAAGTATAACTGAAATCGTTAATTATCGGACGACCATCAAATGATTTTGCAATATGTTCAATTTCAATAATTTTCCCACCTTGGCGAGACATCTTCATTTGGAGGTTAATGGTCTGATTATCAGACTTTTTCTTTGTTTTTTCTTCTAAATCGTAAAAAGCATTGATTCTGGCGTTTGATTTCGTTCCTCGAGCCTGTGGCATACGTCTCATCCACTCTAATTCTTTCTTTAATAGCTGCTGGTTCTTATGTTGAACAGTGGCATCAAGTGCCTCTCTTTCCGATTTCTTTTCCAGATAATAAGCATAATTTCCATTGTAATTGAAAATTTTGCCTCTATCCAATTCAACTATGGTATTACAAACATTATCTAAAAAGTACCTGTCGTGGGTAACCAGCAGAATTGTTTTCTGCCCTGTAGTCAATAATTTTTCAAGCCATTCAATGGTATCAATATCCAAATGGTTGGTTGGCTCATCCAACACTAAAATTTCAGGATCTTCAATCAAAAGTTTAGCTAAAGCCAAACGTTTCTTTTGTCCCCCGGAAAGCGTAGAAATTTTTTGTTGCAAATGAGTAATGCCCATTCGATTCAAAATCGTTTTAATCTCATGCTCATATTCCCAGGCATTATGTTCGCTTAATTCCTCGTATAAACGGTTAAGCGTTTTCTCATCAGGATTGGGATCTTCAATTAATTCTTCATATTCCTTTATCAATTGTTGTTGCTTATTTTCTAAGGAGAATATGTGGTCGCTGATGGAAAATCCTTCCGTAAACTGAGGTTCCTGGTCGAGGAAACCAATTTTAACAGCTTTATTTTTAACGATCTTACCTTCGAGCGGAGGGAACCTTTCTGCTAATAATTTCAAAAGTGTACTCTTACCGGCGCCATTAATTCCAACCAACGCCACGCGCTGACCAGAGTTAATGCCTAAGGTTAAATTTTTAAACAGCCATTCATCATGGTAACCATGACCTAAGCCTTCTGCCGCAATTAGTGTGCTCAATTTTTTTGTATTTCGGATTTATAAAGGAAAATTAGTGCAAAAGTAAGTATAAAATATTTGGGAGTGTGTAAAGATGTTTCAAAGCTGTTCCGCATCAGATAAAAATGGCAGAATACTGATGCAGAATGAATTATTTGCCACGGAAATGAGCAATAACGCAAAAGATATAATTTTTCTTATTCCGGTTTCCCTGTGGTATTCATATAAACGAAAACAGCGGCTGGACTCGCTCCGCCGCTGCTTCAATCATTAACTAAAACTAAACTTTATCTTTTGAGATGCTTAGAAAATAGATTCTAAGACATCAACTTTTATATCTTCATATCTGTTAGATGCATAAGTACCAGCAGTAGGGGCAGCACTTACGTTTGTATCGGCGGCCACAAAATCATTCATATTTACTTTTGCAACCGAACCTAAAACCGCAGTATAACTTTCTGTAGAACCACTTAGAACTAAGTTTGAAGTGCCGTTAACATTAGTATTTAAGTTTACCGTGTTAGCTTTAATTTCTGCAGTAGCCTTATCATTTAAAACGACGTTCAAGTTTACTAAATTGAAATTTCCAGCTGTTTTAACACTCGATGTATTTGATGCTTCGATGGCTGACAGATTATTTACATGAGCGATAACTGTTAAAGGTGCTGTAGTAAACGAGCTGATTCTTAATTCGCCATTTTGTTGTTGTACTAAGGCATTTTTTGCGAAGTAATTGTCGTATACTTCAACGCTTTCTTTAGCATCCTGAACCAAAATCAATCTAACGTTTCCGCTGATTTTAATTTTGCTAATGTTTTTAACCGAAGTTAAATTTGTGTAGTTGTTATTGTTTTCAGTTGCATTTGCTGAAATACTTGCAGTACCTAAAATGATTGTTGTTAAAGCTGCTGCGAATAATGTTTTAATAGAGTTTTTCATGATATTTTCTTTTGTTTTTTAGGGGTCATGAAGCTTCCATAAATGGAGGTTCATAATCTTATATCTTAATTTTTTTAAATCTTTTTGTTGTTGTTTTCGAATATAAGACTGCAAGAGGGTAAAAAGGTTGCACGCCGATTTGCCTTAATATACCAGCGTAGGTAAATTATCGACCAACGCCCGTAACTATTAGACGAACAGGAATAAAAAAATGATTTGAAAGCAATTTGATAGAAAAGGATAAAACCATTTCACTTTTTGCGCCAACAAGAGCTTTTCTGCTTTTGTTTTTCATTACAATTGGCAAACAACAGCCGAGAGTAAGTAATTAACAATATCGCTTACTTGTATTTAAAAAAAGAAAAAAGCAACTTTAGTAAATTTTAATATCTAATGCCATGTCTGAATTAAAACGTCGCGATTTCTTAAAGCTATCTACAATGTCTGCAATACCATTAATGGCATCTTCAATGCCATCGTATGGTTTTAAAAATGATAAAATGCAACCATCTAAAGATAGCGAGGCTGTATATTTCATAAATGATGGGATTTTTTACCGCCCCGCAGATTTTATAGACAAAATCCAGGAAATAAATAATTTAAATGCAATAGAAAGAGACAGTTATGGCGAAGGTGCTACTTTAGAAAAGCTCTTAAATAAATTTAAGGAGATAACCGGAAAGGAATCAGCAGTTTACCTCCCCACAGGAACTTTAGCTAATCAACTGGCTATAAGCGTATTGTGCGGAGATAATACAAAAGCATTTGTTCAGGAAACAAGCCATGTTTATCGTGATGAGGCAGATGCTGCTCAAACTTTATTTAATAAGCGGTTAATTCCTCTTGGCACAGGGAAAACTTTTTTTACTTTAGAAGAATTACAAGAATCTATTAAGTACCATAAAGAGAGTGAAGTTTTTGTTGGCGCTGTTGGTGCGGTATCTATAGAAACACCAGTAAGACGAACCAACAATCAGGCTGTTCCGCTTAGCGAAATAAAAAGAATTTCTGCATGGTGCAAAGAACAAGGCTATAAATTGCATTTAGATGGTGCCCGATTACACATTGCAACTACATTTACCAATGCTTCAGTAAAAGAATATGCCTCATACTTTGATACTGTTTACATGTGCTTGTACAAGTATCTGGGCGCCACGGGTGGCGCTGTTCTTTGCGGCGATAAAGTGATTATCGATAAAATGCACCACTTAATAAAGATACATGGAGGTGGGATTTTTACAAATTGGCCGAGTGCAGCTATGGCCTTACATCATTTAAATGATATTGATGAGGTAATGACTAAGGTAATTGCTAAAACAAATGATTTTATGCAGCAGATAAAACAAGTGAAAGGATTGAAGTTTATTCCATTCGAGTTTGGAACGAACCAATTTAATGTTTTGGTGGATAAAAGTATTGATGCTGTCAAATTAAATGTAAGATTACGTTCCGAACATAATATAATTTTTGGTCAGCCGCATGAAGATGGTTTCGTTAAAATAAAAGTAAACCCGACCTTATTGAGAAAAGGAAATAAACAAATTTGTGAAGCTTTTAAAGAGGCAACTGCCTTTGCAAAAATTTAAGCAAGCACAATTCCGGCATCAGTTCTATAGCCTAAATACGCATCTTCCTTTTGAGTCATTAAGGTTTTTGCTGCCTTACCTTTGTCCTTATAACCAAGTAAATGCAAGGTTCCGTGAATCATGATTCGGCAAACCTCGTCAAACTCATCAGTTTTGAAGGTTTTAGCATTCTCTTTAACACGTTCAATGCTGATAAAAATATCACTTACAATTTGTTTTTCTTCATCCGAGTTATTGAAAGTGATGATATCGGTATAAGTATCGTGGTTTAAGTACTGCTGATTAATGCCAAGCAAATACTCATCGTTGCAGAAAATGAAATTGAGCTCCTGCAATTCAAAACCCTCTTTTTCAATAGCTGCTTTAATCCACTTTTTAACCTTAAGTTTTTGAGGAAGATTGTAAGTAACAGATTCTGTAAAGAATGAAATTGCAGGCATGTTGGCTTGTTTAAGGCTGCAAATTTAAGAAATATTACTTAGCCACAGATTAGCAGATTATTTCTTTTTGAATTTCAGTTTAGGATCCCTTTCCAATGGAACAAAGATTATTATTTTATCTATAAGCCATGGTTTGTATCCTCACGAAACATTTTTGTGGCAAAACCTACTTCACCATATTCAACGATTTCAAATACTCCGCAATTTTATTTTTGTAATAATAGTTCAAACTCGGCGGCAATTTTTGCAACATATCATTTCCGTTTTGCTGCTGCTTTTTAAACTGTTCAATCATTTTCTGGTAGGATGGGGGAAATTCTTTAGCGGCTTTACTTTCGCGTTTAGAATCTTCTTCCTGGTCGCGTTCTGCTTTTTCTGCTTCTAATAGTCTGGTTAACAGCTCTTTTTGGCGGTTTAAAGTTTCCTGCTGTAAACGCTTGTTAACCAGATCAACCTCCGTTTGTTTCATTTCCTTAATGGCTTCATTCAGGTTGCCCATTTTTCCCGAACCATCCTTGTTTTCCTCCCGGTTTATCTTTTCCAAAGCCTGGCGAATCATTTGTTGTTGTTGCGCCATCTTTCCAAATTCCTGACTCATCTCACCTTTACCAACTGTACCTTGATTACCACCTTGTTTCTGCATTTGTTCGCGAGCTTTTTGCATGCTTTTATTTAGTTGCTCCTGCATTTGTGAAAGCTGTTTCATACCCTGCTTTTGCTTTTTACCACTCCCGCTTTTAGCATTCTTCTGCATATTTTGCAATTGGCTCAATGCCTCACTTAACATTAAGCTCAGGTTATTTATCGAAGTCATGGTAAACTGCTGATAACGATTGGCTTCCGGTGTTCTTCTATCACCAAGGCTTTCCAAACTCTTATCGAGATTGAAGTTTATCTTATTCATCTCTTCGTTAACCGTCGATTCGATCTGAGGCACACGTTTACTTAAGGCATATAAACTATCGGCAATGGTTTTCAAATTATCTTTAATGCTGCGTTGCTTTTGTACATTGCTGATGTAAGAAGGATCAGCCGAAGTCATTTTCTTTAATGCCAGCATCACTTTTTCCTGCTCAAAAGAAGTATTCAGCAGGTTTTCCAATAATTTACGCAGCTCTTTGGCATTCAGGTTATTTTCCATTTCCTCACCCTGTTGCTGCATGTCGCTCATCTTTTTTGAAAGTTTTTCCATTTGCTCGCCAGCTTTTTGCTGTTTCTGACTGGCACCTTTCGAATCTTTTTTATCTAATGCGTCCTTACTGTCCTGTTGTTCTTTTTGTATATCCTGTACCTCTTTTTCAGGATTTTCAAATGGATTCGGTTTTTCTAAAGCCTGATTTTTCTCCTCCAGTTTCTTTAAATCATCCCTTAAATCTTTCATTTCCTTATTCAAGGCATCCTGCTTTTGCTTAAGCGATTCGTTATCCTGTTTTTTATCAGCCGTTTGCTTACCCAGTTCTTTTTGTTCCTTAGCCATTTCATTTAAACGGTCTATATCATTTTGAAGATTCTGTTCAAACTCCAGCTGTTTATAGAGTTCTAAAATTCTGTCGAGCTCATTTTTGAGGGTTTTATTATCCAATTGCATTTTCGAAAGTTCGTTTTGCGTTTGGTCTTTATTTTTCTCATTCATGAGGTTTTGCAACTTCTGTAAAAGTTCTTTGGTTTTTTCATCGAGTACATTATCAAACAAATCTTTAATCTGCTTTTGTTTTTCCAAAAGTTCTTCCGTTTGTTTTTGATCTTCCTGCTGCCGGATATTTTTATCGTTCTGTTCCTTAACCTCTTTCACAGCCTCATCCAACTGCTTTTGTTTATCCAAAAGCGCCTCAATTTGCTTTTTATCCTCGAAAGAAATCTGTTTCTTATCAATCAGGCTTTCGGCAACTTTTTTACTTTCCTTTTCTATGGTGTTGGCTAAACGAATAGCCGATTGCACTTTTTGCTTAAGTGCCTGACTATTGGCATTTACCTGTTCAGCTGTTTCCTTTTGACTGGGCTGCTTAAAAGTTTTAATTTCCGAACGCGTAACTTTCGAACCATTAACACCATCATTATCAGCTACTTCAAAATAATATTCGATTTCTTGTCCTGGCTTTGCCGACGCGGTCTTCAAATCCCAGAAGTAGAAAAATGTATTTTCTGTTGCATTCGCTTTGATGGTGATATTCTTCGTACCTGTACGGATAATTTTATTGTTTTCTTTGATGTTATATTTAAAACTCAAACGGCTGAAGCCATAATCATCGGTAACCTGACCACTGAAATAAATAGCTTTGTTGCTTACAGAATCAGGCTTTTCTTCAACTTGGATGGCAGGCGACTGGTCTTTAATCACCGTAATTTGATGCGATAGCGAATCGCTAAGTGTTACAAAATCATTTTTCGGGGTGATGCTGTATTTTGAATTATTTCGAATAGTCGCATTAAAGGCAGATTCATCATCATTAACCTTTAAAATATTTTCCTTGCCATTTAAAATGAACAAAAGCGAGTTGCTCTGACCTGTTTTAAAATTCCAGGTTACACGGGTCCCTTCGGGTAAAAGTATATCGCCAACATTCGAAATTACCTCCGGCTTTTTGCCTAAATACGATGGATAATTTAGCGTTGCGGTAGCATTTAACAATTCAGGACGAGGTTCAACACTAACCGTAAACACCGAAGAATTAAATCCGCCGCCTTTAAAAATTAGTTTTTTATCGCTCTGGATGTTTTTGATGCTGTAATTAAACCTGCTGATATTTTCCTTTTCAAGTTTATACGTATTTTTTCCGTCTTCCACGTAAACCTCTGCAGGTAATTCATCGCCGGCTAATTTTAAATTTATCGTCACATCATCACCTTGCGTTACCGTTAGGTTTTTATTTAGAACCGTAAAACTGAATGGTGCTTTGGGTGCAATGTATTCATCATATTTGAAAAAACTATTGGTTCCCTCACGCAAAATCGTTGGCGCTATAACAGCAATCAATAGGATAATCGATAGTGGAATAAACAGGTATTTTAAGTATTTGCGATTATCATTTATCCGAACGGCGGTATAAAACGGAACGGGTTTCAGCTCCAGAATTTTCTGGTCGATACTTGCCATAATCAACTGATTATTTTCTGGCAGATTTTCAGAAAGTTTATGCAGCTGTAAAGTGTTCAAAAGCTTATCCTTGATATCAGCAAAATGGTTTCCAATAATAACAGAGGCCTCATCAAAAGATAAATGTTTGCCTAATTTTAACATCGAAAGCAAAGGTTTTATGATTAAAAAAACAATCAATAATAAACCCAATAATAAATAAGCAAAGAAGATAAAGGTTTTAAATCCGGCAGTTGGATTGAGGTAATACAGGCTTAAAAAAACCAATAAATACAGTCCTAAAAGTATTGCAGCAGCATAAATGGCGCCCCGCAAAATCTTATTTAAATAAAATTTACGGATGAACTCATCTATCTTCCTCAACAAATCACTATAGTTATTGCTCACCATCACCGTAAATGTAAAAATTGTTCTTCTCAATTAAAAGAAACCTCGTTAAGGTAACGTGTTTATTTCAAATAGTTTATTCAAAAGCGATAATTAACTTTTAGGTTTTGTACATGAATAATTAAAAATCTTTATCTTGTTATAATTAATACAAAGGTTACATAGATTTTAAATGAGTATTCTTATAAAAATCTAATTTTGATTTTTTGTATAATCACCCAAATATGAAACGAGCATTTATTTTAATAAGCATGGTATTCATTTTTACCACTTCTTTTTCCCAAAAATTTGCCTGGAATAAAAATCAGGTAATCGCCCATCGTGGCGCATGGAAAAAGAATAATTTTCCTCAAAATTCCATCGCATCACTAAATGAAGCTGTAAAACTGGGTTGTTATGGTTCGGAATTCGATGTTTGGATGACAGCAGATAATGTATTGGTTGTTAACCACGATCCGGAATTTCAGGGCTTAACCATCGAAAAAGTAAAATATGAGGCGTTGTTAACTAAAACCATGAGTAATGGTGAGAAAATACCAACACTTGAAGCTTATTTAAAAGCCGGTAAAAAACAGAAGACGACTAAACTCATTTTAGAGATAAAACCATCGCTAATCAGCAAAGAACGAGGTATCGATGTAACCAACAAGTGCATCGAGATGGTTAAAAAAGTTGGCGTTTTAGATTGGACAGAATACATCAGCTTTGATTATGATTACTGCAAACGCATTCTGGAAGTTTTACCGAAAGCAAAAGTTGCTTATTTGAAAGGCGACATCAGCGCGGAGCAAATGAAAGCTGATAAATTACCCGGTGTCGATTACCATTACAGTGTTTACCAGAAAGATGGCTGGATAGAAAAGGCACATAAATTAGGTTTAACGGTTAACGCCTGGACGGTTAATACCGTTCCCGAAATTCAATGGTTGCTGGCACATAAGGTTGACTATATTACAACAAACGAACCCGAACTCACCTTTGAAGAACTTAAGAAAGCGCCGCTTGCCAAGGGCTGGAATTTAAAGTGGGCTGATGAATTTGATGATGCGGGCTTGCCGCTAAGTAAAAACTGGAGTTATGATGTTGGCGGAAAAGGTTGGGGAAATAATGAATTGCAATATTATACGGATGCAGATTCTGCAAATGCAGTTGTTAAAAAAGGAAATCTGAACATTACCGTTATTAAAGCCGATAAAGAAAATAACCATTATACATCAGCACGTTTGGTGAGCAAGAATAAATTTGATTTCAAATACGGCAGGGTAGAAGTAAGGGCAATGTTACCAAAGGGCAGAGGCTTATGGCCGGCAATCTGGGCGCTTCCAACTTTTCAGAAATATGGTAGTTGGCCAAAAAGCGGGGAGATAGATATCATGGAACATGTTGGCTACGAACCTGATAGTGTTTACGGAACCGTTCATACAGAAAAGTTTAACCACATCATTCATACTCAGGTTGGTAAGGGCGTTAAAATTAATCCTTATAATGCTTATCACATTTATGCCATCGAGTGGTACGAAGACCGTATGGATTTCTTCGTCGATGACCAGAAATATTTAAGTTTCAAAAATACCGGAAAAGGTGCGCCTGAATGGCCTTTCGACCAAAACTTCCATCTTATTTTAAATGTTGCGGTTGGTGGCGGTTGGGGCGGAAAAATGGGTGTCGATGAATCCATATTTCCGGCAACAATGAAAGTAGATTATGTTAGGGTTTATCAAAAGTGATGTAAAATGTGTAGTGGAAGATAGAATAGCAACATTATCCATTTTACATCATCCGTTTTTAATATTTTATAGCAGATGGATTCACGAAGAGAATTTATAAAAAAAGCCGCATTATTCGCTGGTGCAACAGGTGTGGCTGGTGCCCTGCCTAACTCCGTTTTAAGGGCCATGTCTATTAATGCCGAAGCCGGCAGTACCTTTCACGATGCCGAACACATCGTTTTTTTAATGCAGGAAAACCGCTCATTCGACCACATGTTTGGTTCAATGAAGGGCGTTCGGGGATTTAACGATCCGCATCCGCATATTCAGCCCGATGGAAATAAAGTTTGGTTACAAAAAGACGGCCAGGGTTATACCTATGCGCCGTTTCATGTTGATATTAACAAAACCAAAATTACCTGGCAAGGTGGTTTGCCCCACTCATGGAACGACCAGGTTGCGGCCAGAAACGGCGGAAGGTATGATAAGTGGTTTCCGGTAAAATCGGCAATGACATTATCTTACTATGATAGAAGCGACGTACCGTTCTATTATGCTTTAGCTGATGCATTTACGGTTTGCGACCAGCATTTTTGTTCCTCATTAACCGGCACCACACCAAACCGGTTATTCTTTTTTACGGGAACTGTTCGTGGAGAAAAAAGTGAAAATCGGGTAGCTGTTGTAAATAACGACCAGGCAGAATCACAAAACAATGTATTTGTAGATTGGCCAACTTTCCAGGAAACACTGGAAGATAACGGCATTGACTGGCGTATTTATCAAAATGAACTCTGGACGTCGAAACTACCGGAAGGCGAAATTGATGACTGGCTGGGAAATTATGGCGATAACCCTGTAGAATATATTTCCAGACACAACGTTAAACTTTCTGCTTATTTTAGAAAAAACGGCGATAACACGATTAAACCGGCATTAACGGCAAAAGAAGTTCAGGCAAAATATGATAAGTTATCCCAGAGGGAAAAAAATCTGATTGATAAGGCTTTTCAAACAAATATCAATGAGAAGGATTACCTGGAATTAGCGCCTTTTACTTTTACCAATGATGAAGGGAAATCAGAAACGATAAACATCCCGAAGGGCGATATTTTCCATCAATTCAGAAAAGATGTTGATGGTGGCAAACTGCCTGCCGTTTCATGGTTAGTGGCGCCTCAACGATTTTCAGATCATACCAGTTCGCCACTTTACGGAACCTGGTATGTCAGCGAAGCTTTGGATATTTTAACCAAAAACCCTGAGGTTTGGAAGAAAACAATTTTCATTTTAACCTATGATGAAAACGATGGCTATTTCGACCATCAACCACCTTTTGTGGTACCAAATCCTGATGATGCATCAAGCGGAAAGGTATCAGCCGGAATAAACTATGCAACAGATTTTGAAGCAAGAAAGGGTAGTCCGATAGGCTTGGGCTACCGTGTGCCTATGGTTATTGCTTCGCCCTGGAGTAAAGGTGGTTTTGTAAATTCCCAGGTTTTTGACCATACTTCTTCATTGATGTTCATGGAAAAATGGTTAAGTAAAAAGACAGGCAAAAACATCAAAAGCAATAACATTAGCGATTGGCGGCGACACATTTGCGGCGATTTAACTTCAGCATTTCGGCCTTACAACGGGGAAGAAATAAAATCTCCTGAGCCATTGAAACGTGAAACAGTTGTTGCGAATATTAATAATGCCAGAAATAAACCCGCTCAGGTTGGTCCAACGGCATTAAATAAAATTGAAGTTGCGAAAATTAATAAGTTCGAATTATTTTCAAGCCAAACTTCCGCACATGCGCCAAAACAAGAACCAGGAACAAAACCAGCCTGCGCTTTGCCGTATCAACTAACGGCTGATGCAAACCTGGTGGGAAACGAAGTTGAACTTACTTTCCAATCGGCAAAAACGCTATTTGGTAATGAAACCGAAACCGTTGGTGCACCTTTTACCATGAATACCGTTACCAGTTTCAAAGGCGTTCAAGGTAAAGTTTGGGCTTATGCGGTTAAGGCCGGTGATACTTTAACAGATAAAATCAATATTGAAGATTTTGATAATGAAGCTTACGATTTCAGAATTACTGGTCCGAATGGCTTTTACAGGCATTTTACAGGCAGCAAAAAGAATCCTCAAATTAGTATTAAAGCGAAACCCGAACAAAGTGGTTTGCTTACTAAAAAACTAACCGGCAATTTGGTTTTCGCTATTGAAAATAAAGGAACATCAGCTGTAAATATTCAAATCGCTGATAATAAATACAAAGCGGCCACCCAAAATCTTAATTTGAAACCAAAATCGATAACGAATGTGCTTTTGAGTTTATCGAGAAGTGGGCATTGGTACGATTTCAGCATTATCCAAAACGGAAATGCGGTTTTTAAACATCGCTATGCCGGAAAAATAGAAACCGGGGAAATAACAATTACTGATCCTTACATGGGAAATGCATTAGGTTTGGCCTAAGCAAGATAACGAGCCTTTAAAAAGCAATAGGCAATTCAACCTGTGTTTTATCCCAGGCGGCGATTAAGGTTGCGCCTTCAGTTAAAGGCGTAAAAGTTATTGAAAAATATTCGATAGGTTTTGCTAACGTTTTAACCGGAACATTCACACGAATGAGGTCTTTTGATTCATCATATGTAAAAGCGCCCCATCTGTCGGTTTGCTTATTAATGATAATTGTCCAGGTATCTTTATTAGGAATGGCAAATAAACTATAAACACCAGCCTTTATCTTTTTCCCGCCAATGGTTACTTTTTCAAAAAAACGGATTTCGGTATTTTCATTTGCGCCAAAACGCCAAACATTTCCATATTGCTCTAATACACCGAAAATTTCACGGCCTTTTTTTTGAGGTCGGGAATAAATTACTTTAATAATTGGCTTTGTTGCATCGCCGGCTTTAACCTTGGCCGCATTTAATGGAAAGTACACAATATCTGCAGGACTTGGATCGGCCGCAGCGAATTTAACTTCAGCATTGATTGCTTCCTGAGCTTTGACGCCAAAACACAAAAGCGCGAAAACAAGAACCAATATGTTTTTCATTTATTTGCTTTTTTTCTTCGGTAATGAAGCTATCGTGATTTTAAAATCACAATGGTCTCATCTGCTATGAGAAATTATTTTTGATTTTAAAGATGTTAATTGAAAGGATAACTAATTATAGATTAGTACTTTCTGCCTTTAACAATTGCATTTAAAAATAAACCTGCGCTTAGCAAGCCAAAAATACCACCTAAAAGCGCAAAAATATAACTTTGCGTAATTACGGCACCTGTTAATATGCCGAAAAATAAACCTAAAGCATAATAAAGCCAGTTGAAATTATTGTTGCTGTTTTCTTGTGCACTCATTTTTTTAATTATTTGAGGCAAAGTTAATATTTATTTTAAATTTTAATTTGAGATAAATACTTAACTGCCTAATAAATTATCAATTTTAACTAATTCATAACCATTCTGCCTTAAATAAGCAATGAGTTTTGCTAAATGAAAATAAAATTTATCTGTTCTACGGGGATCGGTACCAATATGCAACAGCAAGATAAAACCATTTAATCCGCTGGGGTTGGATTCATTAAAATTTGTTATTGACTTAAAAATTTCGTCAGCGCTTCTGTAACTTTTACCGAGTTCAGGATAAGTATAATCTGCATTGGACCGCGTTCCCGGTGTGAAATTGATCAAGCTTAAGCCCTGCTCGTTTGTCCAATCGGAAATCTTTTTGTTATACCATTCGTATGGAGGGAGAAAGAAAGAGGCATCTGTTTTACTGATTCCAAAGTGAGATAATTCTTCATAGTTTGATTTTAAATCTTGTTCAAATTCTTGTTTTGTAACCAACAAACTATCTCTTTTATTCCAATCACAGTACAGCAAATGTTTATCAGAATGTGGGCCCAGGTAATGATTATCGTTTTTCAGTGCTTTTATTAAGGATTTAAACTTAGGGTTTCTGTAAAAATTTCCTGTTAGGAAAAATGAGGCTTTAACATGTTCATTCTTCAGAGTTTTCCTGACAAGGTCTCCGCCATCCGCAAATTCATCACCCGTAAAAACCAATGCAATTTTCTTTCTGGTCGAATCAGCCCGAACGGTGGCACCTAAAATTTTGGTTTCGCCCCCTGAACCGGAGGCAAAGACTTTTTTTGGCGAAGACTCAGCCTCCTTGGCCGCAAGCAAATATATTAACGAAGCCGTTCCATCCATCGTTGGTTCGTTAGTACTGTAATCGCCGTAATCATCATGGTAAACGGCTAAATCACTTTGAAAATCTGCATATTCATCGGCATTTGCTAGAGTAATTCCGATAAGGCCTTTATAAATATTGGTATAAACGGGACCATCAACCAGTCCACCATCAATAGGATAATTTTTTAAATGTGTAAAGGCAGCATGCGGGTCAATTGGCGTATCTCCCCAGTTTGGCAAACCATAAACCATACTTGTACCCCAGGGATTACAGCCAAAAAGCCAATCAAAATTTGCCTGTCCTAATTCCGAAAATGTTTCATCGCCTGTTAAATTTCCATACCACGAGCATTGAATCGCAAACGAAACCGTTAAATTATTACTGCACCAAATAAAAGGAATACCACGGTAAAAAGCATTTTCTTTGGCCCTGCTCCAAACCTGCTTAATCCCTTGTTTGTAGTAGCCCGTTATTTTAGCCTTATCATTTCCTGATAACTGTTTAGCAAGTTCGTTATGGCCGAGATTTATAAATGGATAATATTGATAATGTGCAGCGGTATCTTTTTGCATCCACGGCGTCACTTTTTCCTGTTCGGCATAATTGAGCGCATCCGAAATAGCTTTTTGGTTTAACTTCTTTTCTTCAAAGCGGCGTGCGGCGGAAGCAAGTTCCATATCATCAACCCAGTTATCCTCGGCATAAATATAGGGCGATCTAACTGATGCCGTTTGCGTAACACCAGGCCTTTTTAACGCAAAGCGGTAAGCCGTTTTGGCTTTTTGCGCCAGAATATTTGAATAACCATCGTCCTGGTTTTTGAAAATGGCTGCACCCAGGTTAAAAGCACTGCTAAACTTTGCTGCTGTAGAGCTTGTTCCGTTGGTGGCGTTTAGAAATTTTCCGCGTTGCTGCGGCTCGCCGGTAATAAAATATAATGGCCGCTCGAAACCTTTTCCATATTGGCTATCTTGTTTCGGAATGCGCATGCTTATGTGGTCGCGGTCATCTGCCAGTTGATTAAACATGATGTTTTTCTTCGGATGCATTTTCAGCAACCAGTCTAAACCCCACTTTGCTTCATCTAAAATATCGGCTCTCCCATTTTTACCAGCCAGTCCGTTGGCTTGTTTCTCATCTCCAAAGATTCCGGGAAAATCGCGGTAAGCCATTAATAAATGATACGTTGCATTTGCCGAAGTTGTTGAATATTGCAGGTAATCGCTGGCATCGTGCCAGCCACCTGAAGCATCGAAATGGGTACTGTCTTTTATGCCGGCCTTTGCGCCGTATAGCACATAGCCATCATGTGTATGGCAGCTATCTTTTAAATACGGATTATAACCACTTCTTTGCTGGCGCATGTAACGAAGACAAAAATCTGCGGCACCTTTGTAAACGGTATCATTAATTAATACCAATGGGGATAAAATATCATTGGCCTTTATGAAAAACATTCCGCTACGTTTAAAATCAGAAAAGTTTAAGCGAGCTGTTTTGTTAAATGGTCCATAAGCGCCAAAAACTTTAATATTTGTAGATTTGTACACCACCTGCGCTGTTTCTTTTTCAATAATTTCAAAATAAGCCGGAACTGCATCTGTTTTGCTTCCCCAAACGGCAACCTTGGTTGAAGATGGCGGATATCCCAACAAATTTATCCTTATCCAGCTTTGCTGATTTTCCAGTCTGTTGTTTTTAAAAGAACACAGAAAAGCGATAAAGGCTACAGAAATTAAAAACAAATTATATGGGATTTTCATTTTATCAGAGAAATTTCAATTTAAAATTACTGTTTTATCAAGATAATGTAAAAGATGTATTAAAACATTTGGATATTAATCAATCGTTTGATTAATTTTGTACCATTAAAAAGAAATGAAAACAGAAAAGATAGATAAAAAACAAGCTATACTTGATGCTGCCGAAAAGCTGTTTTGCGAAACAGGATATGAGGGCACATCAACCCGTCAGATTGCAAAGGAATCAGGCGCGAACATGGCAATGATTAATTATTATTTCGGTTCGAAAGAAGGTGTTTTTGTAGAGATAATGAATGGGCGTATTGCCAGTTTTGGTTCTCAGCTACGAATCATCAATGAAGACAAAATCTCATCGTTAGAAAAGCTGCATAAGGTTATAGAGGGCTATACCAATAGAATATTGGCAAATATAGCCTTTCATAAAATGATGCACAGAGAACTGTCTTTAACCCAACGCCCCGTGATGTATGATAAAATCAAGGATGCGATGAGCCAGAATATGGTTCTTATCGACAGAATTATTACCGATGGAATAGAGGATGGCAGCTTTAATAAAGTTGATGTAAGAATGGTAATTGCTACAATTATGGGTACCATTACCAACATCATTATATCTCCAAATAAGGTTATGCCTTGTTCAAACTTTGATTTGAACAATCCGAAAGATAAAAAAATAATTAAGGAGCGTATTATCGCGCACCTTCAGGATCTTACAACAGTTTATTTAACAGCAAAAAAATGATACCCAAATCGATTAGATTAATGCTTGCGGCATCATTAATTCCTGCGGCTTTATTTGCACAAAGCACGAAGGAATTAAACATAAACCAGGCAATTGAACTTGGCATAGCCAATAGTAAAAACTTAAAACTCTCTCAAAACAAAATAGATCAGGCTGTTGCGCAGCTGGAAGTTGTAAAGGACAATGTACTCCCTACAGCAAATGCGAGTTTCATCTACAACCATGCAGAAATTCCGACAAGTACTTTTTCATTGCCAGGAGGAGGATCTTCATTACAGCTGCCGAAAAGAGCTGATGCTTTCATCGGAACTGCCGCAGTACAGGAACTGGTTTACGGTGGCGGAAAATTAAAATACGCAAAAGAATCAACCAAATTGCTTGCTGATGTGGCCCGTTTAGATGCCGATAAAAATAAAGAGGAAATTACCTATGCCGTAATTAGCACATATTATAATTTATATAAGGTAGCGCAGAGCCGTAAAGTAGTTGATCAGAACTTAGAATCAATTGCTGCTCAAATTAAACAGGCTCAACGTTTCTTTGAACAAGGGATTGTGACTAAAAACGATGTTTTACGTTTCCAGCTGCAACAGGCAAATGTTACGCTTACACAACTGGATATAGAAAGCAACCGTAAAATTATTAACTACAACCTTGATATTTTGTTAGGCTTACCTGAAGATACGGAGGTTAAAATAACAGATCCAAGCGTAGGTTTAAAAGCGGCAGGTTCTTTATCAGATTACATCACTTTGGCCATGGCAAACCGCCAGGAACTGAAACAACTTGATGTACAAAACAAAGTTGCCGATTACAATATTAAAACCATAAGAGCAAATACTTTACCTACTGTTGGTGTGGGTGCAAATTTATACTACATTAACCCAAGCGGTAATTTTATTCCACCGGCAAATCAATACTTAATGCCCGTTACTTTGGGCGCAACCGTGAGCTGGAATATCGCAAGCCTATGGACGAACAAAAACAAGGTGAGCGAAGCTAAAATTCAGCAAAGCGAAATCGTAATTCAGAAAGACATCTTATCCGATAATGTAAAAACGGATATTAATAAAAACTTTCAAAACTACCAGGTTGCGAGGAACAAGATTCAGGTTTTGGAGACTTCAATTGCTCAGGCAACAGAAAACGATAAGTTATTGGCATCGAAATATAAAAACAACGTGGCTTCGGTTACAGATAGAATTGATGCGGAAACATTATTGTATCAGGCTAAAATAAACTTAGAAATCGCTAAAGCTGATGCCGGCTTAGCATACTTTACCTTACTAAAATCAACAGGAAAAATAACGCAATAAATACAGCAATGACAACTGAAAAGAAAAAAAAGAACATAGTAGTACCCATCATTTTAGGCGTTTTACTAATTATAGGTATCATCTTTGGTATCACAGAATGGAATTATTACAGCAAACACGTTGATACGGATGATGCGCAGATCGATGGAGATATCAGTCCTGTTGTTGCCCGTGTTGGAGGTTATGTAAAAGACATTAATTTTGAAGAAAATACACACGTTGGCGAGGGACAGATTTTAGTTAAGCTTGACGATAATGATTATAAAGTAAAGTTGGAGCAGGCGCAATCCGGACAGAAAGGTGCAAGTGCCGGTGTAGGCGTTGCTCAATCGCAAATTATAGCCACCCAGGCAAATACAAGTACCGCAAAAGCTAATGTTGCAGCAGCAAAAGTTAAATTAAACCTGGCTAATAAAGATTATGCCCGTTATGCAAACCTGGTTAAAGATGGTTCAATTACACAACAAGCCTTCGATCAGGCCAAAGCTACTCAAGAATCAGCTCAGGCAGCCTACCAGGCAGCGGTTGACCAATACAATGCAGCAGTTAAACAGGTAGGTACAACGCAGTCACAATTAGCGGTAAGCAGTAACGTAATCAGTCAGCGCCAAAGCGACATCGATTTTGCTAAACTTCAACTGTCGTATACCGATATTAAAGCGCCTGCATCAGGTATCGTTTCTAAAAAGAATGTTCAAAAAGGCCAGCTGGTTCAACCCGGACAATCCCTATTCTCTATCGTTAATGACGGAAGTATTTATGTAACGGCTAACTTTAAAGAAACACAATTAGAGAAAATAAAATCGGGTTCTAAAGTAGAAATCGAAGTTGATGCTTATCCTGAAGAAAAAATTCAGGGAGAGGTATATAATTTCTCTCCAATTACAGGTGCAAAAGGTTCGTTGTTGCCACCGGATAATGCCACCGGTAACTTCGTAAAAGTGGTTCAGCGTATCCCAGTTAAGATAAAAATTCATCCATCAAAAGAAATGTTAGCCAAATTACGTCCGGGAATGAGCGTTAAGGCATCCGTTTCTACTAATTAATATTATAATGGCCGAAGTAGGTTTAAAAAAGTGGATCATTACCTTTACCGTAATCACGGCTTCTCTCCTGGAGCTGATTGACACAACGATTGTAAACGTAGCGATTCCTCAAATACAGGGAAACCTGGGTGCAACCCTGGAGGACGTAGCCTGGCTGTCTACCGGTTATGCCGTTGCGAATGTTATTATCCTGCCAATGTCGGGTTGGTTAGGTAGTCGCTTTGGGCGTAAGAATTATTTCTTAACCTCCATCATTGTTTTTACACTTGTTTCGTTTTTATGCGGTAACGCCACATCATTAAACGAACTTATTTTATTCAGAATTATTCAGGGATTGGCCGGTGGTGGTTTAATCTCTACAGCGCAGGCTATTTTAATTGAAACCTGGCCACGTGAAGATGTTGGTATTGCAACTGCTTTATTTGGTTTGGGTGCAGTTGTGGGCCCAACCGTTGGCCCAACAATTGGTGGATATATTTTAGAGATAGCAGACTGGCCGTGGATTTTTTATGTGAATATTCCCGTCGGGATTCTCGCAGCGTATTGTACGATAACATTTATCCGAGAGACGCCAAAAGACGGACAGGGAAAACCCGTTGACTGGTGGGGTATTGGTTTACTTGCAATTGCGGTTGGAAGTTTGCAAACCTTATTGGAAAAAGGAGAAAGTGAAGACTGGTTTTCGACACCTTACATTATCGCATTAGCCGTAACGTCTGTTTTTGGTTTACTGCTTTTTATCTGGAGAGAAACAAGTACCGAATTCCCAATCGTTAACCTTCGTATTATGAAAAAACGAAGTTTTTCCATCGGGATGTTTACTTCCTTCATTTTAGGATTCGGATTGTATGGTTCTGTATTCGTTTTCCCGGTTTTTGCACAAAACCTTTTAGGCTTTACACCGCTGCAAACCGGAAAATTGTTTATTGCAGGCGGCGTTTGTACCATTTCTATGATGCCATTTATCGGTATTATGCTTAAGAAAGGCGTACCGGCACAGTTTATGGCTACAGGGGGAATGTTTTTATTCTTCGTTTTCTGTTGGATGCTGAGTAAATCAACATTGGCTTCGGGTACCGGCGATTTCTTTTGGCCATTGGTTATCAGGGGATTTGGTATGGCATTACTGTTTGTCCCATTAACTACCTTAGCCATGCAAGATTTAACCGGCCCTGAAATTGGACAAGGTTCGGGGTTAAACAATATGAGCAGGCAATTAGGCGGTTCGTTCGGAATCGCAGCATTAACGACTTTAATTCATGTTCGGGCAGGTTTTCACAGAAGCAACTTATTGGTTAATATCAACGAGTATAACCCCGTTTTTACGCAAAAGTTAAAAGGATTAACCAGCAGCTTCATGGCAAAAGGCGCTTCTTTCATCGATGCCAAACTAATGGCTATGAAAGCGATTGAGGGATCTGTAATTAAGCAAACCATGCTGCTTACGTATAACGATGCCTATTGGGTTGCCGGATTGATTATGTTGTGCTCTATTCCATTGCTTTACCTTCAGAAATTCAAGAAAAACGCAAACATCGTTACGGATGCGCATTAGAAGCCTCATCACAAAATTCTATATACTTCTGCCTTAAAGTCCTCCCTTCCGGGGAGGATTTAGGTGGGGTTAAACAACGCAGTCGATTTTATTTACCACAGAGGACATGGAGGTTTTCGCAGAGATGCGCCAAGAATAATTGCCCAATTTTTGTGTCCTAAGTGCTTCTTTCTTTGTAACCTATGAGGTTAAAAGCATAGAAAATTCTATAAAATAAAAACAGCCGGTGTATTTCATTACATCGGCTGTTTTAACCCAAAAAATTAACAATCAATGCAACGCCCTTAAACATTGCAAATGTTCTTACTTAACTATCAAATAGCCAAATAAGATTTTAAAATTAAAATTTATTCTACAATTATCCAAATTGTAAGCCTTAGAATTTTAATACCTTACGCATTTTTTGTAGTATTACCGTATACAAAAATATTGCTTAAGCCATGCCTAAACTCCGTTTGACCACACAGCGAGAATCTATTTTTAATAACGAGGTAATTTCCAAATTTGAACTTTTTAACAGCTTGTTTTTAACACTTCCTTTTTACAAAATTAAAGATACAGGCACATTGTTGCCTTTATTTTTTAAAAGCTGCGAAGATGGGATTGCAAACGGGCAAAAACCAGCTCAAATTATTGAAGAGTTTTTCGCCAAGTTTACCAGCTATACGGATCGTAAAGACATTATCGATTTACTGTTTCGATTTATTCAATATATAGAGCGTCAGGTTGTGCTTTTTGATGCTGTTGAGGATGCTTCATTTGCGAAGTTAAACACTACAGATGAGCAAAGTACACTTGCTTTTATCTTAAAAAAGAATGCTGATAACAAACCAATACTGGCGAAGATTGAAAAGTTAATTGATGAGCTTTCACTTCGTTTGGTTTTAACAGCGCATCCAACTCAATTTTATCCGGGAAGTGTTTTGGCTATCATTACCGATTTAACCAAGGCCATCAGAGATAACGACATCACTTCGATGAACTCGCTATTGCAGCAATTGGGTAAAACACCCTTTTTTAATAAAAAATCACCAACACCTGTTGACGAGGCTTTAAACTTGGCCTGGTTTTTAGAGAATACTTTTTACTTCGCTGCGGCAAATATTCAGGAAGAAATTGACCAAAACCTGGATGAGTATAATCTCGAAACAAAGAAAATTTTAGAATTGGGTTTCTGGCCGGGTGGCGATAGAGACGGAAATCCGAACATCCATGCCGATACCACGCTGGAAGTTTCAAAAATGTTGCGTCAAATTCTTTTCCGTTGTTACTACCGCGATTTCAGGGTAATAAAACGCCGCATTACTTTCAGAGGGGTTGAAGAGCACCTGGTCTATCTTCATGATGTTTTATACAAGAATGCGTTCGACCAAACCTGCGAATTACATGATATTTCTGATGACTTAAGGGGAAATCTTAACAAAATTAAAGACACATTACTTAAAGAACACGATGGTTTATTCGTTGACTTGGTGAACGATTTAATCCGCAAAATCGATTTGTATGGAAATTATTTCGCGTCGCTTGATATTCGCCAGGACAGCAGAGTCTTGAGGAGCGTTCATGCTTACTGCCGCCAGAATAAACCAATTTCTTCATTGTATCCTGCGGATTATGATGCGCTGTCGGAAGCAGAAAAACTGAAACTGATTTCCTTTAAAGAAGCAACGCCTGTTTATTCGAGCGAAGCTGATGCTTTAATTGAAGA
This sequence comes from Pedobacter rhodius, assembly GCF_027213645.1. Classification (GTDB taxonomy): domain Bacteria; phylum Bacteroidota; class Bacteroidia; order Sphingobacteriales; family Sphingobacteriaceae; genus Pedobacter; species Pedobacter rhodius. The sequence continues at coordinate 549,171 of NZ_JAPWGL010000003.1, forward strand.
TACTATTCAAACGATTAAGGAAATTAAAGGAATCCAAAAGCGTAATGGTGAAAAAGCTTGCCATAGGTTCATTATCAGTAATTGTCAGCAGGCAAGCGACATTTTACAGTTAATAGAACTTTTCCTTTGGAATGGATGGAGTAAAGATGCACTAACCATCGATTTTGTTCCGCTTTTTGAAACGGTAAACGATTTAAAAGGTGCGGGGGCGATTATGGATACGCTTTACAGCAACCCGTTTTATAAAACGCACTTAGCCAGCCGTGGCAATAAGCAGGATATTATGCTGGGTTATTCTGACAGTACAAAAGACGGGGGCTATTTAATGGCCAACTGGTCTATCTTTAATGGTAAAACCACACTTTCAGAAGTTTCTAAAAAACACAATATTCAATTGGCATTTTTTGATGGTCGGGGCGGGCCGCCTGCTCGTGGCGGGGGTAAAACGCATCGTTTCTATGCCTCGATGGGTAAAGAAATCGCCAATAAAAACATCCAGTTAACTGTTCAGGGACAAACCATCAGTTCGCAATACGGATCGGTAGAAAGTGCCGAATTTAACATTGAACAACTAATTAATGCCGGAATTTCTTCCGGATTGAAAGAAAAACACAACGTACTGTTAGATCCGGAAAATAAAACCTTGCTTGATGAAATGGCCGAGGATGGTTACAAGGCTTTTGTAGATTTACGTGAACATCCGCTTTTTGTGAGTTATCTTGAAAAGTTATCGCCGTTGAAATTACTTTCTCAGGCAAATATCAGCAGTCGACCGGTTAAGAGAAATGGCGGGGGTGAAATGAAACTGGAAGATTTAAGGGCAATCAGTTTTGTTACAGCCTGGAGTATGCTTAAGCAAAATGTCCCTGGTTTTTATGGAATGGGAACCGCGATGAAAAACCAGGAAAAAGCTGGTAATTGGGCTAAAGTAGTTAAGGTTTACGAAGATTCTGATTATTTAAAAACCATTGTCGATAACTGCATGATGAGTATGAGCAAATCAGACTTTGTAATTACAGCTCACCTGGCTAACGATAAAGAATTTGGTGCGTTTTGGACCCAGCTACATGATGAGTTCGAATTAACGAAACAGATGCTTTTAAAACTATCAGGCCAGGAAACTTTGATGGCGAATTATCCTGTCGATAAAAAATCTATCGCCACCCGCGAGAAAATTATTTTACCATTGGTTTTAATTCAGCATTTCGCTTTAGAAAAACTACAGCATGATCAAAATGAAAAAGACCAAGCCGCTTTAGAAAAATTGGCTGTTAGAACGGTTTTTGGGATTGTAAATGCAGGCAGGAATTTGGCCTAGGAGCGGATGGTTTAATTTACCATTTAAGAACATATATTTTATTCTGGTTACCAAGGTCTGTGTGTTCGCAGACCTTTTTTGAAACGGTCGTCATTGCGAGGCACGAAGAATCTGGAAACGATGAGCAGTGTTTTTGTGTATCCATAACCTCCCTTCAGTGTGGGTTGGTGTTGGTTAGTCCGCATCGCTTTCAGATTCTTCACTGCGTTCAGAATGACAGCAACTTGCAGCAACTTGAACAGTTGTAATTGCAAGGCATGAGGCAATTCCTAAAAAACAAAAAACCCTTTGCGAAAACGCAAAGGGTATATTTTAAAAAGCCTGATTAAAGAAAATTATCTGTCAATCGAACCCATTACTTTTTGGCCGAAAGCATTAAGCGCGTCTTTTTCAGCAGCGCCTTCGCTTACCATTTGATGCACTTCAAGTGCACCGCAAATATTGGTAATCATTTCGCCCGCAACGTCAACCTCGTGTTCGCTAACACCTCTGAATTCACAGAAAGCCTCCAAAACTTCTAAAGTTGTCTCCAGCTGAGCGGTGGTGGTGTTTTGAAATAATTGTCTTATAACCGGAATCTTCATTATTTTATCTTGTTAAAAAGTTCAATTAAACCTTCTGCTTTGTTGGTTTGCACCTGATCAACTAACTTACCGCCTTCAAAAGCTGCGAAAGTTGGTAAATTATCAACGTTTGCAAATTTGCGTGAGTTTGGAAGTTTCTCTGCATCAACAATTAAGAAAGCCACATCTTCATTTTCAGCAGCCAGTTTTTTAAACTTCGGTTTCATGATTCTGCAGTTACCACACCAGGATGCAGCATACTGAACCATAACTTTCGGGTTATCTGCTAAATATTGCTGAAGATTATCTTCTGTTAATTCTAAAAACATATTGTTTTGTTAATTAGTTAGCCGCTAAATATTCAGCAACACCGGTTCTGTTTGCGTTCATCGCTTCTTTTCCTTCTTCCCAGTTTGCAGGACAAACTTCGCCGTGTTTTTGAACGTGTGCATAGGCATCAATTAAACGTAAATATTCTTTAACGTTTCTACCCAATGGCATATCGTTAACACTTTCGTGGAAAACTTTACCCGTTTCGTCTATTAAATAGGTTGCTCTGAAAGTAACATTTGAACCGGAGAAAGATTCATTTCCTTCTTCGTCATAATTAACTTCCTGATCTAAAATATCTAAAATTCCAGATAACTGTCTGTGTGTATCCGCTAAAATCGGGTAAGTAACACCTTCAATACCGCCATTATCTTTTGGTGTATTTAACCATGCAAAGTGTACTTCATTCGTATCGCAAGATGCACCGATTACAATAGTGTTTCTTTGTTCAAACTCAGGTAAAGCCGCTTGGAAAGCGTGTAATTCAGTAGGGCAAACGAAAGTGAAATCTTTTGGATACCAAAATAATAATACTTTGCTATTTTTGTTTACAGCCTCTTCAAACACATTGATTTTCAAGTCATCACCCATGTCTGACATTGCATCAATACTAACACTCGGAAATTTTTTACCTACTATTGCCATAATTTTTTGTCTTTAATTTTGTAGCGCAAAGGTAAGGCTAAATACGCTCTTAATCAACCCGGATTTACTAAATGTTAATTGTATTTATTGATAACGATATAGTCAAAAACTATATTGTGCTTGAAATGTATAGCAGGCTTCTATTTTTTTCTATCGCTGTCATGCTGAGGCACGAAGCATCTGTTTCATAGGCTGCAGATGCTTCGTGCCTCAGCATGACAATACATTCAGGGTTGCTGCAAATTAACCCGATCTTGCTAAAATTAGAGAGCTTAGGTTATTTCTTCAATGTATTCTCATACAATTTAAATATCCTTTTATACTCATCCGTCCAGCTGCTTGGCTCGATAAAACCATGGTCTTCAACCGGGTAAACGGCCAGTTCCCAATTGTTCTTCCCCAACTCGATAAAACGTTGTGTCAGGCGAACAATGTCCTGGAAATGAACATTTACATCAACCATTCCATGTGCCATCAACAAATTTCCTTTTAATTTATCCGCGAAGTAAATTGGCGAGCTTTGTTTATAAGCAATCGGGTCGCTGAAAGGTTCGTTTAAAATATTTGAAGTGTAACCATGATTGTAATGTGCCCAATCGGTAACCGAACGTAAAGCTGCGCCGCTGGCAAAAACATCCGATTCATTAAACATGGCCATTAAGGTAATAAAGCCACCGTAAGAACCGCCGTATAAACCAACATGTTTAGGATTCACACCATATTTCTCTACCAGAAACTTAACACCGTCAACCTGATCCGTTAAATCTTTTCCACCCATGTGGCGGTAAATTCCGGTTCTGTGGTCGCGGCCATAACCCGAACTTCCGGTATAATCAATATCAATTACCGTGTAGCCATTATCCGCCAGCAAATTGTTAAACATATATTCGCGGAAGTAAGTGCTCCAGCCAAAATGAACGTTCTGCAAATAGCCGGCACCATGAACAAAAACCACGGCCGGATGATTTGGATGCGGGTTATCAGATTTATAAACCCTCGCATAAACATCGGCACCATAACGGTTTTTAAAAGAAACCATATCCGGTTCACGCCATTTATATGAATTAAATGCTGCGGTAGCAGACGCTGTAATCTTTACTGCTTTTGCACCGACCTTATTTGGTTGCATGTATAGCTCCCCTGGCTTATTCATGTAAGAATAATTGATGGCAAGATATTTTTCATCAGGCGAAAGTGTAATGTCATTCAAACCTTTCATGGTGGTAATTTGAACTGGTTCGCCGCCATTTACACCGATTTTATAGAAATTTGTAATTCCGGGATGCTCCTTATTTGCTTTGAAATAGAGGGTTTTATTGTCTTTTGAAAGTTGGACAGACTGAACTTCCCATTTACCTGATGTTAGTTGTTTTTTATCTCCTGTTGAAATGTCTGCTACATATAAATGAGAATATCCGCTTGCTTCACTTTGATAGTAAAAAAGATTATTACTGATCCATCCGGTACTTCCCTGAAAAAATCCGCTAATGCCGGGGCCGCCAATCCAGGCTTCATCATGCTGACGGTCTACCAGACTAAACTTACCAGTGGAGGCTTCTAATTTTAAGATCCAGCGATCTTTATTATCCGTAGAAGTGGCCACCATAATTCCGGTGCTGCCGTTCTCATTCCAAAGCGGACCAAAGAAATTAACCGGCCTGTCTGCATTTTTCTTTTTTAATGTATCAAGCGCTTTCGGATAATCTTTATAAAAATCAGGAATATCTTTTATGCCTGGAATGGTCGCCGTTTGGATGGTGTAAACCGAGTCTTTTTGCGTATCATAGATAAAACCTTGAGATATACTTTCGCTTTCGCCAACTTTTGTTCTTCCGGAAATGTCTTCCGTATAACCTGATGCGGTAACATAATTCGGAACGATGGTATTGTGGTTATTCTGAGCCGGGGCAGTTAGTTTGTACGTTATAAAATGTCCGTCCGGACTAATTACAACACCATTTAAAAATCTATCGTCCGTATAAAGTGGTTTCAACGATTTTGTATCGGCAGATGGAGCGCCAAAACGCCCTCTACCGCCTCTACCATTGCCGCTGCGATTTTCGGCATTTCTTTTTTTTATGATATCGAACAATTCGGTTTGCTGCGCTTTCAGCCAGTTGTCTTGTTCGGTGCCGGCCTTTACAGCTGTTCTTCCGGCAGGTTTTCCTTTAACAAAATTTGTGATTTGGCTGGTTTCAGCTGTTTTTAAATTCAGTTGAAAAAGGTTGTCGCCCAGTTGATAAACGATATCTCCATTGGTTAAGAAAACAGGGCTGCTTTCTCTTTCCATGGTATTGGTTAATCTGGTTTCCTTTTTAGTTTTAAAATTTTGAAGATAGATATCACCACTTTTTTCAACCAAACCCAACGATTTATCTTTATTGTAAACATAATTTACACTTAGTAATTTCTCATCCTCCTTATCAACAGCTTTAACAGGTTTAGCAGAAGAAGTTGTTATTTTATATAATTCTTCTTTTGGTTTATTTTCAGGGTTCCAGTTGAAGTACAAAGTTTTACTATCTGCCGTCCAGCGGAAGTTTGTTGGCGAGTTTCCCATCCATTTTGGGTCTCGCATTATTTTTTCGACCGTTAAAGGGGCAATTTGTTGCGCAAAAGTGTACTCACCTGTACAAAGTAAAAGGAAAAGTAGATATTTCTTCATGAATTTTTTTTGGATGGTGCAATTTATAGAATGCAGAAACTAAATCCGCAAGGAAATGGAAATGTTACAACGTATAGAGCAATCAACCACAGATAACGATTTTTAAAAATTTGCCACGGAAATACGGAACGTACAGAATTAAAACGATGCCTTACGTGTATTTCAGTGTTTCTATGTCAAAAATGGCTGTGGTTAAACCTACCTAATTACCCTGCCCGTTCTATCCACATTTACATCATCAAATGGCTTTAAATATTCATTGATGATAACCGAAAATTCTCGCCGTGTTAAAACCTTTTTCAAATCATATTTCGAAGAAAGTTTATAGTTCTTATTCCATTTCTTTTGTAATTCGGTTTTGGTTGCATCAACGGCTTTGTTGCCGACATAACAAATAATCGAAATGGTGTTTTCTAAATTAATTGGAATATTTTCATGGTCATCAAACCAAATCTGAGCTTTATAGTAATAATCTTTTATCGGTTGTTTTATTTCAGTATATGTAACTTCTTTCTCGGGATTGAAAAAGACTTTATCCTTTTTTAACTCTGCTTTTAAAATTCCGGTGATACCTATTTTTTGTATCGCCAACCAGTTGGAGTCGGCGATTTTAACATCGTCAAAAGGCATTAACGAAAGTTTGTAACTTAATAGTTCGCCTTGAATGCGTTTCAAATTTGACAGGCTCGTTTTGGTTTGGAAAAAAGCGGCATAAGCCGCGGTTGCGCCGGCGGCTTGCCCGATTTCTAAATTATCAGCATTGATATATAAAATATTTTCCTGATTCGGGATAAGCAAACCATAAAGCGAAAGAAAATTTAAGGTTCCTTTTATGGCACCAATGGTGGTTCGGTATGTGTTCTCAGCATAATTTAGGGCGGTCGTTTCTGCAGGTTTCAGACTTTCAATTTTCAATGCGGGAAGAACTTTTCCGATATTATCAGCTACAATTAAAACCTTTGCTTTAATGCTTTTTTCTTTTGTTAATTTTAATTCCCAGCCATTTCCTGAGCGTTTAATTTCATAATAAGGCGCATTGTTAATTACGTCAAGAAGTTTAGAGCTATCCGACCAGTTTTTTATAACAGCGTTTGCGATTTGATTGGTTATTTCCGGTAAGGGAACACTATCTGAAAGTTTTAAGGATTTTCTCGTTCTTTTTTCGAAAGCTTTTGTTACACCATTTTGAGGTAAACTTTTAAAATCACTTAATTTAAAGCCATCATTTTGTGTTAAAATAATAGCGTTTACACCTGATTCGGAAGCTTGAACACCGGCCGCAAAAGCGGCATTAGCATTGCCTAAAACCAGTACATCTGTTTTAATGGTTTGGGCATGGATAATCAGGGGAATTAAGAATGCGAAAACAAAAAACAACCTATTCATCAGTGATATTTAAAATTAATTGCAATATGGTTTAAATGAATGAATTTTTAATGAAATGAGTTGATTTTAACTAAATAAACTCATACTTTAAAAGATTAAACCGGGATTAGAGATTAAAGTCAGTTAAATTATTAAACACAGATAAAGGTTTAATAGCAATATCAAAGACTTGCTCTGGAAATACAGAAATCACAGCGCTTTAATTATTCCGTGTAAATCCGTGTTAAAAAGACTTCATTATAATTCTGTAAAACCCTATCTTGCTTTCATGGATTTAGAACAACTTAAATACCCAATCGGGCAGTTCGTGATGCCTGAAGTTTTTGATGAAAAGCAAGCTGCAATATGGATTTCAGAAATTGAGGCTTTACCAGGTCAAATCAAAAGTGCTACCGAAAACCTCAGCGATGAAGAATTAAATCAAACGTATCGCCCAGGCGGTTGGACATTAAGACAGGTCGTTCATCATATTCCGGACAGCCACATGAATGCCTACATCCGTTTTAAACAAGCAATGACCGAAGATATTCCAACCATCAGGCCTTATTACGAAGAACGTTGGGCTGAAACCGAAGAGGCAAAAAACGGGAATATACAAATGTCTGTTATGCTTTTAACAAGCTTACATCAACGCTGGATCGCTTTCTTAAAGACATTAAGGATTGAAGATTACCAACGAAAATATATTCATCCTGCGCAGGGAAAAGAGCTAACATTGGCAAATATGCTGGGTATGTACGCATGGCATGGAAAACATCATCTGGCACATATTACGTTTACAATAAAAAGCAACTCTTGACAAATTAATCAGCAACACGTATATTTGAATAACGTACACGTGTTATGACAACAAAACTAACTTTAACGGTTGAAAAGGCTACTATTGAAAAAGCTAAATTATATGCTAGACATACTGGACGCAGTTTGTCTGAACTGGTAGAGAAGTATTTGGAAACAATAACCTATGATGAAAAACCTACAATTTCTTCAAAACTAAAATCAATTGTTGGAGTAGTAAAATTGCCCGATGATTTTGATGAAGAGGCAACACTTAGAGAGTATTTTGAACGAAAACACTTATGAAAAAAGTATTTGTTGATACGAATATAATTGTTGATTTAATAGCAGATAGAAGGCCTTTCAGTAAATTCGCAATAGAAATTTTTGATAAGGCTGAAAGACAGGAAGTTCAATTATTTACCTCATCTCATGCAATTGCTACAGCACACTATTTATTAAAAAAATATTTAGAGGATAAACTTTTGAGGCAAGTAATCTATAATTTATTAGAATATATCGAACTAATTGCTGTAAGTCAGGATATTGTGAAAAGGGGATTGAAATCAAAGCATAAAGATTTTGAAGATGCACTACAAATTCTCTGTGCTTATAATATTGAAAAATTAGATTATATCGTAACCCGAAATATTAAAGACTTTAAAGAATCAGCAATTCCTGTTCTTCCACCAGATGAGTTACTTATAAAACTATAAGTATATCAGCACCAACATTGCAGCGCTCATCGCAATCATAATTGCATCTTCAACAATGGTTACCGTACTCATGGGTAAGTTGAAAACGGCGCCAAGGCAGGCACATTGAATCTTTTTCTTGTTCAACACACTCTCTAATACACCTAAAATGCTAACGGTCATCACAATTAAGGTGACCCAGTTTACAATAACGGGCGAAAGGTTAATCGCAAAACTTAAGCCTAAGCCAAGTTCGATAAAAGCATAAATATAACCCCAGGTGTTAAATTTTTTGGCTACGATATCATACATCGCATAACTTTCGGCAAAAGCTTTCAGGTTTAGCATTTTGAAAAAAGAAAAAGTTAAGAAAAATCCCCCCATGAAAATCCGCATGAAAGTCATGAAGTTTACGGCGCCCTCCTGCCAGGAAACCACCAATGAAATTACCGTAACATATCCGAAAATTAATAAGATTGGCTTATAGGTTACCGCCCATGATTTTGTTTCTTCAAACGCTTCAATATGAGATGTTGCAGCAATTTGATATTTACTTTCAGCACCACCTAAAGCTTCCTGCAGTGTATTTAAACCAACGTGTTTATCCATCGTAATCGTAGCGGAATTCGTGTCTTTTGAAACTTCAACCGAAGTTACTTCAGGTAAAACCAAAAGGCTACTTTTAACTTTATTTTCGCAACCACCGCAAGTCATTCCGGTAAGTTGATAGGTATGTGTCATAATAAAACGTTTATACAAATTTACCCATCTGGCAGGCGAAAACCGTTACAGAATAATCATAAAATGTTATAGAATTTTATTCCAACTTATTTCTGTTTAGCCTAAACGCTATGCGTTTTGTGAAACTCTGTATTAAAACCAATATCAACCCACCAAAACTGAAGTCATCGTTAACGACCCTCCAACCGCTTTGTCATTAAAGAAAGAAACTTCCTCGCTATCTTTCTTCATTCCTAAAGTATAAATTAGGGGTAAATAATGCTCGGGTGTTGGAATGGCCAGCATCGCATCAGCACCTAGATGACGGTAATCTATTAAAGGCTTATGGTCGCCATTAGCGATAAGATTTTTGAACTTATCATTCATTTCATTCGCCCAATCATAGCCACCGCCATTAATCATTTCCCAACTTAACATGCGAAGATTGTGTACCATATTTCCGCTGCCTAAAACCAGAACACCTTTTTTTCGAAGCGCGTAAATTTCTTTGGCAATTTCGTAATGTTGTTCCGGCGATTTGGTGTAGTCAATACTTAACTGAAGAACAGGAATATTGGCATCAGGATACATGTGTTTTACAACTGTCCAGGTGCCATGGTCCAAGCCCCAATCGTGGTCTAAACCAACATTTGTACTGTGAATCAATTCAGGAATTTCTGCTGCCAGTTTAGCATCGCCGGGCGCCGGATATTGAACATCAAAAAGGGCTTGCGGAAAGCCGCCGAAATCATGAATGGTTGAGGGGAAATCCATTGCCGTAACAAAAGTTCCGTGGGTATACCAATGTGCCGAAACCACTAATACTGCTTTAGGAACAGGAATATTTTTTGCCAACCCGGCCCAGCTTTGGCTAAACTCATTGTTTTCAATACCATTCATCGGCGAACCATGGCCAATAAAAATGGTTGGCATTAAATCCGTTTGCGGCAAACGTTGAGTAAAACTTCTGAATTGCGATAGTGCTGACATGGCGATAATGACATTGTCATTCTGAGCTTGTCGAAGAACCTACAGGCATTTCGACAAGCTCAATTTGACAGGATTATATTAATTATTTTGCTTGAACGAATTCTAAGTTCAATTTGATGGTAACATCTTTTGCAACACCAGTACCACTCGGGTCGTATTTAATGTTGTAATCCAAACGGTTAATAGTTGTTGTTGCACCAAAACCAGCTTTAGTATTTCCTTGTTGGTCTTTTGCTGTACCGCCATAAACAACTGCAAATTTCACATCTTTAGTTACATCGCGGATAGTTAATTTACCGGCTAACTCATAATTATTCCCACTCAACTTTTTGAAAGAAGTACTTTCAAATTTCATCGTTGGATAAGTTGCAGCATTGAAAAAATCGTCGGTTTTTAAATGACCATCTCTCATGTCGACACCAGTTGTAATGCTGTTAACGTCAACTGTAAAATTAATTTTTGCATCAGTTAAATCTGGTTTGGCAGCCATAACTGTACCATCAAATTTTTTAAATGAACCATCAACGAAAGAAATGCCCATGTGTTTAACCGAGAAGTTAACAAACGAGTGCATTGGGTCGGTTTTCCATGTTGTTTGTGCGAAAGATGCTACGCTAATGGTTGTAGCTATCACGAATAAGAATAACTTTTTCATAATCTTGTTTTGTTTTTTAACAAAAGTACGTCAGTACTCAGATTTATGTCTTGATACATGTTAAGAAAATAAGATTTTGCTAAGCCACGTTTTTTTAATTGTTTAGCTGGAAAACATTTAATTTATTTCCATTGCGCTAGTGGCTCTGCTGTTCCATCTTCCATTTTACCTCTTCCTAATCAAATCTCGTCCAATGTTTTGCGTTTATCTGTTGTTTGGACTTTATATGCCGATGGCGTTAAGCCGGTAACTTTTTTAAATTGAGCTGAAAGATGAGCAACGCTACTGTAATTAAGCTGGTATGCGATTTCGCTTAGCGTGAGCTCGCCGTAGGTAAGCATTTCTTTTGTCTTTTCAACTTTTTGAGCAATAAAATACTTCTCGATGGTTTGATGTTCAATTTCCGTAAAAACAGTGCTTAGCTGAGCATACTCCAGGTTGATCTGCTCGCTTAAATAAAATGATAAGTTGATTTTAAGCGGTTCTTTTGTGTAATGAACCAGATTGATAATCGCCGTTTTTACCTGTTCAGCAACTTGAGTTTTTTTATCCTCCAACAACTCAAAACCAAAATAATTTAGCTTTTCAGCGATTTTAAGTTTCTCAGCAGCAGAAATGTTTTCCGTCAGCAGAACTTCACCCAACACTACAGAAACAGGGTTAAAGCCAAGCCTTTCGAGCTCGGCTTTAACCACCATTTTGCATCGGTTGCATACCATATTTTTGATATGGAGTTTCATTATTTTGATTTTATGGTTTCAGTAACATCGCCGCAATCAAACATCATACTTCCATAATATGGGTTTTCAACGTTTTCTTTTTCATTTAACCAGCTTGCTCTCGCCATCGGACAGTGCTGAACATAAACCGTAGCATTATTGAATTTAATGTTTCTAACTGTTTTAATCATTGCAGAAGAAAGTCCCTCGAATGATTTCCTTTGCGACTTGATGTCTTTTCCGGCAGCTAGTTCTGTTGCTTTCAACTTGATGATTTTTGCTTGCTCCATCCATAACATATGTTGTGCAGCAGGTAAATCCTGATGCGGAATGGCATCAACTTTTACCGATAACGCTTTCGCTTTTTCTGTTGCTATATCTTTTTTATCGGTTGCCAAAGCATTTTTTACGTCAAAGTAAGCCATTAATAATTGATTAAAGGCGGCACCAGTTTTACTTTGTGCGAAAGTTAATTTTGTGGTTGCAATGGCAATTAAAGCCACCATTATCATGATTTTTTTCATCGTTTTTTATTTTTTTAATTGTGATAAAGCCTGTGTAATCAATAACATGTTGGCTTTCGACGCTTATGCAGCTTTCATTTTATTTTAAAGCATTAAAAAAGTTAAATTCTACCCTCAGCAGGTACATGTTTTTAGTGTATCTATTTGCAATATTTCCGGTTGCCTGAAAGCGGTAGCCCAAATCAATTCGTGTTCTGCTATTCAAAATTACCTGAACCGCAGGCGCCAAATCTAAATAAGATTCGCCCGAACCCGGGTCTGTTTTGCCCAACATTTCAAAATATAAATTGAAATTAGGCTCTTTGTAATTCTTATAAACGAAGGGCAAAACCAAATATCCTGATGATAAACTATAAGATAGCATATTGTTCGGACCGGGCATTCCAGTTATTTGTTTCTCCGCATCTTTAAAGGCATGCGAATAGCCTAATGTTGCAGATAAGGCCAGTTTATGCAAAAGCTGTGTGAAAACAAAGCCACCCTGAACACCACTATTATCACCCTCCAAATTAATATCTCTGGTATAAGTTGGCCTTTTGCTTGTACTGACTCTACCAAAAGCGGCAATCCGGAAATGGCTTTGAGCCTCATCAATCGACACAAAGCGATACTTTGCATATAAACTACCACCCTCAAAACGATATCTTCCATCCATATCGGATAAGAAGGCCTGGGCATGCATCATCAGGTTTTTATTAAAAGCAAACATTACTTCGGGGATCGTTCTGCTTACGAAATCAGGGTTATTGAACATGCCCTCATTTGTTAAACGTACACCGATTGATTTAGTGGGCATATTGCTGGCGGGTTCCGTAAAAACATACAATTCCTGGCCGGATGCATTGATACAGGCGCCGATATAAACCAGCACCACGATAAAAATCCTGTTCATGTTTTAAGAAAGCACTAAGTGATAAACACGGGTTTTCTTTCCATTTACAACGGCGGTTCCGTTTGCATAAGCATCAGAATTTACGGTAGTTGCCTGCTTTTTAAATGCGGCGCCTGAGATAAAGTTTTTATCCACTACGGATGCTTTTACTGTTCCATTTAATGTTTTGTTTTTCGCGTTTACGAAACGATAAACATTACCGTCAACAATTGCCTGACCTTTATCATCAACCTTAACCTGATTAAAATTAAAATCAGCAGTTAAACCGCCAACAGAAAAGCCGGCGTCCTGAACTTTTTTTCGAATTAAATCGATATTGATGCCAGCGTCTTTTTTAAAGGTTAATACGAAGATATTTTTATTTAAATCGGGTTTTACCGATTTGATGAAACCCAGGGTTTCTAACGATTTTTGTGTCGCATTTGAACACATAGAACAGGTTAAACCCGTTACCTGTAAATTTGCAGTTGATATTTGTTGTGCCGAAACCTGAGCGGCGAAGAATAGCATAATAATGCTGAATAATTTTATTGTTTTCATGATTTTTTGAATTAAAATTTTCGATTACCCGTCATCTTGACTGAGTTTTTCATGGTGGAGAAATCTGTATATCAGCGATTTCTCATTCCATTGCATTTCTTTCGAAATGCCGGAAATTTAGAATAATCCTAATTCCTAAAAATGCAATTGAAAACATGCAAGGCAACCCGAGCGGAAAGCGGGGGCGCTTTATTGGTAATTTTACTGAAGAAAGCGGGGCTAATGTTTGAAAGAAATTCTAAAACAGGCGGATGTAGAAAAAGCTGAATAGAAAACAGCTTTGGCATTTCAATTTTGGCCGCAGTTTGGTGACTATCCTTAACCTTAACCGTTACCTGGGTATTTTTACAACAGCCGTCATCTTTTATTTTTTCAGCAGGAACAGCTGCGCAGAATTTGCAGGAAACTTCATTACTGAACAACTTTACATTCTCCAGTTTACCACCACAGAAATGCAAACTTAAAGCCAAACCCATAACACTAACCGCATAAAATACGGCCAAAGAAAGTGCTATTTTTTGTTTTAACTTCATTAATACAAAGGTAAGGCAAAAAATATCGAATAACATTATATTATTATTTATTGAATTTCATTTTTTAGCTTAATTTAGCCTCAAACACCATTCAAATGAAGAAATTATTATTGTTTATCTGTACTTTTTCAATGCTTTCGGCTTTTGCAGCTAAGCCTAAAAATCAATATATCCGGATTAAAACAGCATTTGGCGAATGTATCGTGAAACTGTACAACGAAACACCGTTACATCGCGATAACTTTTTAAAACTGACGAAAGAAGGTTATTATAATGGCACTTTATTTCACCGGGTGATAAAAGATTTTATGATTCAGGGCGGAGATCCGGATTCGAGAAATGCTAAGCCAGATTCGTTATTGGGAGAGGGTGGCCCGAAATACACAATTCCTGCAGAATTCAGAGATAGCCTTTTTCATAAAAAAGGGGTATTGGCTGCGGCAAGAGAAGGTGATGTGGTTAATCCTCAAAAGGCATCAAGCGGAAGCCAGTTTTACCTGGTACAGGGGAAAGTTTTTACCGATGAGCAGCTGAATAGTGTTGAAGAAAAAAGACTGAAGTTTAAAATTCCGGAATGGCAAAGACAAATTTATAAAACCATCGGCGGAACGCCTCATTTGGACAGGAATTACACGGTTTACGGCGAAATCGTTATGGGTTTAGATATGGTGGATAAAATCGCTGCGGTGTTAACCGATAAGAATAATCGCCCGAAACAGGATGTTAGGATGGATATTACCGTTTTGAAAAGGAGGGAAGCAAAGAAGTTGGAAAAGCAGTTGGCGCAGGGTTTCAGGGCTTGAAGTGATGTTAGTTTTGTCCCACGATTGAAATCGTGGGTTATATAATTGGGCGTAAAATAAACCGTATTTTAAGGTAGGCATTTTGTAATATAGCCCACGATTTCAATCGTTGGAAATAGAATTGGAGGCGATTGTGCTAGAAAAAATGTAAATTTATAATATAATAAAGTTAATCAATAATTCATGCCTCATTCGTATAATAAAATCTGGATTCATGCGATTTGGGCAACAAAAGACAGAAATCATTTTATCCAATCTCAGATAGAAAGAAAGCTTTATGATTTTATTTACCATCAATTTGTAGAATTAGGTTGTGTTGTTAGGGCCATAAACGGAATGCCGGACCATATCCATTGCCTGTTTTTGTTAAACCCTCAAAAATCAATTGTTGAAGTTATCAAGCAAGTGAAGGGAAGTTCATCATATTTTATGAACAATGAAAGTTTGATTAACGAAAAGTTCTCTTGGCAAACAGGATATGCGGCATATTCTGTAAGCGAATCTGTTTTAGAACGAGTCTATAGATATATAAAAAACCAAAAAGAGCATCATCGAAAGAAATGTTTTCAAAACGAATATGAAGATTTCTTAAAATTGTATGGACTTTTGAAAAATGAAAATTAACCCACTAATTTCAATGTGGGAAAGCACTATGAAAATCATCTCCTACAATGTTAACGGAATTCGTGCGGCAAGCACTAAAAATTTTTTCGGATGGCTACAGGCGACCAACGCCGATATGGTTTGTCTGCAGGAAGTAAAAGCCATGCCCTCGCAAATCCCTGAAATTATTGCCTTGGTAGCGCAATTAGGTTACCATCATTACTGGTTTCCGGCCGAGAAAAAGGGCTACAGCGGCGTGGCTATTTTAACCAGAATACAACCAAATCATGTTGAGTATGGTTGCGGCGAAGAATGGATTGATAAAGAGGGCAGAATTTTAAGAGCTGATTTTGATGATTTTTCGTTGATGAGTTTGTATATGCCTTCAGGTTCGAGCGGTGATGAACGACAGGTAAAAAAATATGAATTCATGCGATTCTTCGATAAGTACATTAGCGAATTGCGCAAAGAAATCCCTAACTTAATTGTGAGCGGAGACTATAATATTTGTCATACTTCGATTGATATTCATAACCCAAAATCGAATGCGAATTCTTCAGGGTTTTTGCCTGAAGAGCGCGAATGGATGCAGTTATTTTTGGATAATGGCTTTATAGATACATTCCGTTATTTTAACAAGGACCCGCATCACTATACCTGGTGGAGCTATCGTGCAGGTTCGAGGGGTAAGAATTTAGGTTGGCGCATCGATTACCACCTGGCTACAAAATCAATGGAAAGTAGATTGAAAAATGTTAGAATTTTACCTGATGCCATTCACTCAGACCATTGCCCGGTGTTGCTGGAGATGGATTAATGTATGGATAATGTAAGATGTAAAATGGATAATGGTTTTTAACTTTGTCTTGATACTCGATACTTTATACTTGTTACTTTACACTGTAACTAAGCGTAAAAGCATCTAATTACAAATGCTCGGCTTCGTATTTTTCCCCGGCTTTAAGCATCAACTCAATTTGCTTTAAGTCATCGGCAGTAAGCTCCTCTTTTTCCTGCAGTTCAAATACGGCAATCATGTTCTCTTCGTATTGTTTTTCGGTTTTGATAACGATTTCCTGTGGCATGACTAAAAGCTTAAAATTTGATGGTTTCTGTTGGTGTAAGGCAAAAATTCAAACGGATGTCGTGTTCATTCACATCATCAATTTTATCAGTTGCAGGCCGCAAAGATAAGCCTATTTTTTGAGCATTTATATTTTCGAGGAAGCGGTCGTAAAAGCCTTTGCCATAACCTACGCGATAGCCACGTTTGTCAAAAGCCAAAAGCGGAACCAATACCATGTCAACTTCGCCATCATGTATAACACCTTTTTGCGGTTCTAAAATATTGTAGAGGTTTTTACTTAGATCGTCTACGCCCAAATACTCATGATTGGTCATTAAAGTGGTTTCAAAATCAGCTTTCGGAACTATAATTTTAATTTCAGGATGATTTTCTGCAAGCCACCCGATTAACAGAAATGTATTCGGTTCTTTCTTTTCTTTAATAGGCAGAAAAATATGCAATGTTTTTACAGCACTAAAATCAAGATCGGTAAATTTATTCAGCAAATCGTTGTTTAGCGATTCATATTCTGCCTCACTTATCGCTAACCTTTCTTTTAAAGCTTGTTTTCTGATTTCGGCCTTTAACATAGTGCCAATTTAGGTAAATATAATGTGAAGGAATCTATAAAGTTTTTGGAAACCTTACAGGTTTAAAACAAAAAAGCCCTTGAAAAAATCCAAGGGCTCATTTTGAAATTTTATAAATTACTTCACACGTTCAACATATTCTCCGGTGCGTGTATCAACTTTAATTTTATCGCCCTGGTTTACGAACATCGGCACTTTAACTTCAACACCGTTTTCAAGTGTTGCTGCTTTCAATGCATTTGTAGACGTATCGCCTTTAACAGCTGGCTCTGAGTATGTGATTTCAAACTCTGCAAAGTTAGGTAACTGGCCCATAATGGCCTCATCACTTTCCATAGATACGATAACGTTCATGCCTTCTTTTAAGAATTTTATAGCCGAACCAAATAATGTTTTTTCAACGTTATATTGCTCATAACTATTGTTGTCCATTACCACTAAATAATCGCCATCTTCATATAGATATTGATAATCATTAGTTTCAACCCGGCAAATTTCGACTGCCTCGTCGGTATTCATACGAGCCTCAACAATTCTGCCCGATTTAATGTTACGAAATTTACCTGTGTAAAAAGCGCCGCCTTTACCCGGTGTACGGTGATTCCACTCATCAACAGTAACCAATTCGTTGTTTACACGCAGGATGTTACCTGTTTTAATTTCTGATGCTTTTGCCATATGATGTTATCCTATCGGGATTTATATTTCAGTTTTTTGTGACGGCAAAGGTAAAATTATTTTAGTAAAAACCTATAAAGGTTTAGGGTTTAAGGTTTATGCTGGAAGATGTTATAGCCTACTTAACACGCTCCATGTAGTCGCCGGTTTTCGTGTCAACCTTAACTTTATCGCCCTGGTTAATAAACAATGGCACTCTGATTTCAGCCCCGGTTTCTACCGTTGCATATTTTTGGGCACTGGTCGATGTATCGCCTTTCACGGCAGGTTCTGTATACGTAATTTCAAGCTCTACACTGTTGGGCAATTGCGCAATAATCGGTTCCTCACTTTCGAATGCGATGGTAACATTCATGCCTTCTTTTAAAAATTTAATGGAGTTGCCGAAGAGCAATTTAAGGATATTGTATTGTTCAAAAGTATTGTTGTCCATAACCACCAGGTAATCGCCATCCTCGTATAAATATTGATAATCGTTGGTTTCTACACGGCAAATCGTAACTTCTTCATCCGTACGAAAACGATATTCAACAATTTTACCGGTTTTAACATTGCGCATGCGAGCCTGATAAAATGCTCTTAAGTTGCCCGGCGTACGGTGAATATACTCTTCTACACTCACCAACTCTCCGTTAAAACGAAGCACATTTCCACTTTTTACTTCTGATGCCTTTGCCATTTTATAATGAAATCTTGTTTTGCTGATTTTTGAACATCAAAGTTAAAAAAATGAATTTTGATTTGGAAGGGAAAAACCACAGTTCATGGGTTCAATAGTCATTTGTTCATTGGTATTGACGCATACGCAAAAAGACTTGGTTTTTGTTTTGGTGAAGGTTAATCTGTAAAAAACCTTCGTATAAAAGAAATGCCTTTGGGAACCACTCCAAAGGCATAATCAACCTAAACCTCAAACTAAACTATGAAAAAATTTTTTGCTTTTTACAGCTGTATATTTTGTTTCCGTTAAACGGAATGTGTTGTCATTTCCCGAAGAGATAAATCAGATATTTATTTCTCTTTTTGGTGGTGCAAAGGTAAGAACTATTTTTCAATTACCAAACATATTTTAAAAAATGTTTTTATAATACAAATTTATGACAAACCGGACAATTAGAAAGAAGTGAAACGGTTAGTTAATTTGTTTAAAATCAGCTATTTGAATGTGTTCTTTGCAGAACTCATATTCCTGAATTTGATTAGAACCAATTATAGTTAACCGGTCTTTCGTGAATTTCTCAATCAATTCGTGGTACCAATTTATGCCCTGAACGTCTAAATTACTTGTTGGTTCATCTAAAAATAAAATTGGTGAATCGGAACAGCAAGCCAAAGCAAGTTTGGTTCTTTGTTTCATTCCCGATGAAAAATACTTAATTTCCTTGTTCGCCGATTTTTCTAAGCCAAGTATAGAAACTAATGATTTTGTGTCGACACCAGCCGCGAAATTCTTGAACTTAAAATGGAAATCGATAAGCTCTTTTAAGGTAAAAGTTTCGACCAGTTCTAAATATGGAGCAGCTAAACTGATGTGCCTATAGATATCTTCAACAGGAATATCTTTAGCATCAGAAAAAGAAATTTGTCCTTCCGATGGCGTTAAACTTCCGGTTAAAACACTTAATAAAGTCGATTTTCCTGAACCATTCGGGCCTAAAATAGCATAGCTGTTGCCGGAAATAAACTCGGTACTCAGATTTCTGAAAATCCACTCCTTGTTAAACCTCCTGCCGACATTTTTTAAAGCTATCTTCATTTATTAAGTATCTAGATGTGAGTATCAAGTATCAAGATGTGAGTATCAAGATATGAGTATCAAGTATTGAGATGTGAGTATTAAGTTTTATTTTTGGGAAGGGATTTAGCCATGCAAACACTATTATCTATACCAATGTACTGGCCATAGTTTGGCGTAATCTGATAGCCAACTTTTTGGTATAATGCGATGGCTTCGGGTTGTTTTTTGCCAGTTTCCAAAACGCATTCTACAAAACCCAATTCTGCTGCCCATAACTCTAATTCAGTTAGTATTTTAGCTGCAACCCCTTGTTTTCTATAGTCTGGATGAACAAACATGCGTTTAACTTCAGCTGCGGTTTCTGAAAAAAGTTTTATAGCTCCACAGGCAACAGGTGTATTATTTTGATAAGCAACCACGACCTCTTTTATCGCATTAATTTTATTATATCGGGAATAGAAGGCATGGTCGTCACCATCTCTGATGGCTAGATCTTTATCCAGCAAAACAACCAATTGTCTGAAATCGGCATTATCCGAATTTGTTCTGATTAGCGTTAAATCACTCATGCATGTTTATTCTGCTTTTTTACCACCTTAGGCACCTAAGAACATCTAAGTAAAATTTGAGATAAGTTAAAGATTAATAATAAACGTCAGCTTTATTTTGATGGGTGCTCAAACATTTTTAAATTTTAGGTTTTTACCCTAAACCCTAAACCTAGCTGCCCATTCCGAAACCTTTCATCACCCCGCGGTTAGAGTTGCGGATAAAATCTACAATTTCATCACGAATTTCTGTCGGTTTAAATTCGGCCTCAATCATGTCTAAAGCCTTGGTTACGTTATTATGTTTTACAAAAAGTACGCGGTAAATTTCCTGAATTTCATCAATTTGCTCATTGGTAAAGCCCCTTCTGCGTAAGCCTACAGAGTTGATGCCGGCATAAGAAAGTGGCTCTCGGGCCGCCTTAACATAAGGAGGAACATCTTTACGAACCAATGAACCGCCCGTTACGAAAGCGTATGAACCTACCTTAACAAACTGGTGAATAGCAACCAGGCCGGCAAGAACCACATTGTTACCTATGGTAATGTGGCCAGCTAAGGTTGTGCTGTTCGAAAAAATACAGTTGTTGCCAACTTCACAATCGTGAGCGATATGAGAATAAGCCTGAATTAGGCAATTACTGCCAATCACAGTTTTCCATTTATCTTTAGTGCCGCGGTTAATGGTCACACATTCACGAATTGTCGTGTTGTCGCCAATTTCAGCCGTGGTTACTTCGCCTGCAAATTTTAAATCCTGAGGTTCGCCGGAAATAACTGCTCCCGGGAAGATGCGGCAATTTTTACCGATACGGGCGCCATCCATAATGGTTACGTTTGAACCAATCCAGGTTCCCTCACCAATAATAACGTCTTTATGTATGACTACAAAAGGCTCAATTACAACGTTTTCGGCAATTTTCGCCTGGGGATGTATGTATGCTAAAGGCTGTATCATTATTGAACGGGTTCTGTTTGTTTAATTTTAGAGATTTGAGCCATCATTTCAGCTTCTACAACGATTTTTTCGCCAACCATACCAACACCTTTCATCTGTGCAATGCCTCTCCGGATGGGCTCCAGCAAGTCGCAGCGAAAAACAATCGTATCGCCAGGAAGAACCTGTGCCCTGAAACGGACATTATCTATTTTTAAAAAATAAGTCAGGTAATTTCTTGGATCAGGAACCGTGCTTAACACTAAAATACCCCCAACCTGGGCCATTGCCTCAATCTGGATTACACCGGGAAAAACAGGTGCGCCCGGAAAGTGGCCTTTAAAAAACTCTTCGTTCATAGTTACGTTTTTAACGCCCACAACGTGGTTTTTAGATAGTTCCAGAATTTTATCGACAAATAAAAATGGCTGACGATGCGGCAGGATATCCATTACCTGATTAATATCGTATAACGGTTTAGCACTCGGATCATAAACCTTTTGGATTTTTTTGTTTTTCTCTTTTTTAATCGCAGCTTTAATCTTCTTAGCAAAAGCAATATTAGCGGCGTGGCCGGGGCGGGCGGCCATGATATGACCTTTTAAGTGCATACCAACTAATGCTAAATCGCCAATCATATCCAATAATTTATGACGGGCAGGCTCATTCTGATAACGTAACTCCATGTTATTTAGGATACCCTGAGGCGCTACATCAATATCCTTGCGGTTAAAAAGTTTGGCCAAATGGCTTAACTCATCTTTAGTTACCTCTTTATCAACGATTACGATGGCATTGTTTAAGTCTCCGCCTTTAATCAGGTTGTGTTGTAACTGATATTCTAATTCATGTAAAAAACAAAAAGTACGGCAAGAGGCAATTTCTTTTTTAAATTCTGCAATGGTATTAATGCCGGCATGTTGGCTGCCCAATACCGGGGAATTATAATCAATCATACAGGTAAAGCGGTAATCATCCAAAGGCATAGCCACGATTTCCACTTTCCGGTCTGTTTCGGTATAAGTAATGTTGTGAGGAATCGTAAAGTATTCCCGGTCTGCGTTTTGTTCAATGGTTCCAACAGCTTCCAATAAATCAATAAACTGGATTGAACTGCCATCCATAATTGGTGTTTCCGGCCCGTCGAGCTGTATTAAAACGTTATCTAAATCCATTCCCACCAAAGATGCCATAACGTGTTCTATCGTACTCACACTTGCGCCATTCTGTGTAATGGTGGTACCTCGGGAAGTATCCGTTACATTGTCTGCATCGGCATCGATAACCGGTTCTCCCTCTAAATCAATACGCTGAAATTTGAAGCCATGATTTTCTGGTGCCGGGCAAAAAGTTAGGGTAACATTCGCTCCGGTGTGTAAACCAACACCAGATGCAGATATTTCTTTTTTAATCGTCTTTTGTCTAACGTTCATTTTGTATTGTATTCTTTTCCAGTTCAGCTGTAATTTTTTTAATTGCTTCTTCGAGTATATTGATACGCTTTTCTACATCAGGTAAATGCTTAAATATTACAGAAGCACGCATCCAGTTGCGTAAAGGTTGCGCCGGACTTCCGTGCCATTGTTTGTTTTCTTCGGTAATATTAAAATTAATGCCTGCCTGAGCACCTATTTGAGTTCCTTTTGCCAATGTTAAATGACCGGCAATGCCAACCTGGCCGCCAATAACACTGTTCGGGCCAATTTTAGTACTGCCAGATACGCCTGATTGTGCAGCAAGAACGGTATTTTCACCGATTTCGGCATTATGCGCAACCTGAATTAAATTGTCAATTTTGGCGCCTTTCTTAATGATTGTAGCACCCATTGTAGCCCTGTCGATGGTTGTATTGGCTCCGATTTCTACGTCGCTTTCGATAATAACATTGCCAATTTGAGGTATTTTATTGTACGTACCATCTTTTTGAGGTGCAAAGCCAAAACCATCGCTACCAATAACCGTATTCGAATGCACGGTTACTCTATCTCCAATTACTGAATTATGGTAAATTTTAACGCCGGGAAAAAAATTGCAATTTTCTCCGATTTTAGCATTGGCACCAATATATACCTGAGGATTTATTTTCGTTCCGGCAGCAATTTCTACTTGTTCGGCAACATAAGCGAAAGCACCTATAAAAACACCTTTTCCAATCTTTGCCGTCGGATGTACAAAAGCCAATTTATCAACACCAGATGGTTCCGCCTGGCCATTTATTGCTTCGTTATATTTATCGAGCAAAACCGTGAAAGAACTGTAAGGGTTTTCAACCCGGATTAATGTACTTGTATAATCCTGTGTAGGATTAAAATCTTTAGAAACAATAACGACCGAGGCCTGCGTAGAGTATAAGAAATTCTCGTACTTTGGATTGGAAAGAAAAGACAGGGAGCCTTCTTTACCATCTTCTATTTTCGAGAGTTCTGTTACAGCTACATCGGGGTTGCCATCAATGGAACCGTTTAAAAACTCGCTTATCTGCTTGGCAGTAAATTGCATCGTACAAAGGTAAATGTTAAATTGATATGAACAAAAAAACCTGTTAGGGTTAAATTGTGTATATTCTACACAATAATAAGACTTAAAACGCCACTAAAAATTAAATATTTTGTTAAATAAACCTAAATTCCGCGGGGATAGCATAGAATATATTTTTCCACGGTTTTTTGCAGCGATTCTAAATTCGATAAATCTGAAGCTTTAGCAATATCTACAATATCGTTATTTTTCATCAAAATTTTAATATTTCCAACACCCGCATTATAAGCCCTGTTCTGAATTGAATCTGTAAAAACAAAATATTTTGCTTCTTCGGGCTTAATCTTTAAAAGATCGACGGCGGCATTTTGCAAAAATTGAATACGCTCTTTTTCTGCCATTTGATTGCCTATCTCAACTTTATATAAGTTTCTGGATGTTAGCATTCGGCATAATGCAGATAAAATCTGGTCGGGATACTCCACCCAAACCTTTACAGCAGCATAAATATCCTGATCGTCAAGATTTGTAAAATGTGCTAAATTTTGATGCTGACGGAAGAAATTATCTTCATTAATATCATTTTCAAGGAAATAACTTAGTGAAGGCGCCGCAAATAACTTTTCGCCGGCGGCAGATAATTCTTTTGCTCTTTCCAACAGCTTAACTAAAATCATTTCTCCGGAAATTACGGTCTTGTGCAAATAAACCTGCCAATACATCAATCTACGGGCAATCAGGAACTTTTCAACCGAATAAATGCCTTTCTCTTCAATAACTAAATCATCTTCGAAAACATTAAACATTTTTATAATCCTGTCGAAACTGATCACACCTTCGCTAACACCCGTAAAAAAGCTGTCGCGGTTCAGATAATCCATTCTATCTAAATCCAGCTGGCCGGAAATTAGCTGATGTAGGAATTTTTTGTGGTAAGTGCCATTAAAAATTTCTATCGCATGGGTTAGTTTTCCTTCAAAATGCTGATTCAGCTCCTGCATCAGCTTTGCTGAAATATCTTCGTGCTTTATGCCTGTTACCAGGGAATGTTCTAGCGCATGCGAAAAAGGGCCATGACCAATATCGTGCAGTAAAATAGCCAGTATCGCCGATTCTTCCTCACCTTCGGTAATGATGTGTCCCTTACTTCTCAGCAGTCCAATTGCCAGGCTCATTAAATGCATGGCACCTAATGCGTGATGAAAACGTGTATGCAAAGCGCCGGGGTAAACCAGATGCGTCATCCCCAGTTGCTTGATGTAACGCAAACGCTGAAAATACGGATGCGAAATTACATCATAAACTAATTCTGACGGAATGCTGATGAATCCGTAAACCGGATCATTTATTATTTTTTTCTTATTCAATCGTTAAAAATAGTTAAATAGACAGATACGGTACAAAAATTGCTATTTTTATTTATAGTTTGATTTACATGCCAAAATATAACGGCAATCCTTATCCTATTTTACAAAAACATGCAAGAAACAAAAATATTGTGGGCCGATGATGAAATCGACTTACTTAAACCTCATATATTATTACTTAACGATAAAGGTTACAATGTAACTACATTTACAAATGGTAACGACGCCCTCGAAGCATTTGGAAAGTCTAATTTCGATTTGGTTTTTTTGGATGAAAATATGCCGGGAATGAGCGGGATTGAAACCCTTTCGGCAATTAAAAACCTTAATCCTGATGTACCGGTCGTATTAATTACGAAAAGTGAGGAAGAGAATTTGATGGAAGATGCTATTGGAAGTAAGATTGACGATTACCTGATTAAGCCGGTTAATCCAAAACAGGTGCTGCTGACCATTAAAAAACTGATTGACAAAAAACTTTTGGTGAGTGAAAAAACGTCGATGGCTTATCAGCAGGATTTTAGGAGACTGGGCATGACCTTAGGCGATCGCCTGAATTACGAAGAATGGGTTGATGTGTATAAAAAGATTGTTTTCTGGGAACTCGAATTGGAAAAATTAGACGATCCGCAGATGCATGAAATTTTAACCATGCAAAAGCAGGAAGCCAATACACAATTCTCGAAATTTATTGAAGAGCATTACCTGGACTGGATTAAAGATAAAGACAAAGCGCCCTTGTTATCTAACGAATTGTTAAAGAAAAAGGCTTTTCCTCATATCAATGATAATACGCCTGTTTTTTTTATTTTAATTGACAACCTGCGTTACGATCAATGGAAGATCATTAACCCTTTGATTTCTGAATATTTCAGAATTGATGAGGAAGATATGTATAGCAGTATCTTACCAACCGCCACACAATATGCCCGGAACGCAATATTTTCTGGTTTAATGCCTTTAGATATGGAAAAACGTTTTCCTGGGCTATGGCAAAATGATGATGATGAAGGCGGGAAAAATATGCACGAAGAAGCTTTCCTTGCCGATAATATTAAACGTAGCTTGCGCAAAGATTGTAAATTCAGCTACAATAAAATTTTAACTTTCGAACAAGGAAAAGAACTGGTTGAACAAACCAATAATCTGCTGAAAAATGATTTCAATGCAATTGTTTTCAACTTTGTCGATATGTTGAGTCATGCCCGCACGGATATGCAAATGATTCGGGAGCTTGCGAATGATGATGCGGCTTATCGTTCTTTAACTTTATCCTGGTTTGAACATTCGCCACTTTGGGATTTGTTGAAAAAGATTTCTCAAAAACAGGTTAAGGTTATCATTACGACCGACCACGGAACCATTCGTGTTAAAAAACCGGTTAAGGTAATTGGCGATAGAAGTACAAATACTAATCTTCGTTACAAACAAGGCAGAAACCTAAATTTTAACGCGAAAGAGGTTTTTGCAATTAAAAATCCGCATGATGCATTACTGCCAAAAATTAACATCAGTAGCAGTTATATTTTTGCACGGGAAGACAGTTATTTCGTTTATCCGAATAACTACAATCAGTTTGTGAATTATTATAATGAAACTTTTCAGCACGGCGGAATTTCACTGGAAGAGATGATTATTCCGGTGGTAACGTATTCACCGAGATAGACTTTAATTCCGAAATGACGACTTAAGAGCAAGTATAATTTCAAAGGCAAAAGCAATGCAAATATGTGTTACTTTTGCCTTTTATCTTTTAACAGCAATGAAGATTCAAATTAATGGTTTAACAGATTTGCCCGATGTGGCAAGTAAACTTTTAGCCTTTGCAGGTAAGGAGAAGATTTTCCTTTTTGAAGGGGAAATGGGTGCAGGTAAAACGACATTTATAAAAACTTTCTGCAGGAGCTTAGGCGTTGAAGATTCGGTTTCCAGTCCAACCTATTCTATCGTAAATGAATATGAAGGCGCAGAAAATACCATTTATCATTTTGATTTTTATCGAATAAAAAATATTCAGGAAGCCTACGATTTAGGTTACGAAGAGTATTTTTACGGCGGAGGTATTTGCTTAATTGAGTGGCCGGAAAGGGTAGAGGAGCTATTACCCGAGCATTACGTTAAAGTTGAAATATCGATTTTGGATGAGCGTTGCAGAACTTTTGAGTTTACTAAAATCTAAATTCCGATGTAATTTGTTATCAGTATTTTAACAGATTTTGTGTACCTTCATCAACCGAAAATTCAAACATTTTTTATACCAATCATGGCTACAGGATTACGCGAAGGAATGGCCGATATAGCGCGTCAGGGTTTATTGCAAACACAAGAGGCAACGCTAGAAACCAGAAACAGAAAAAATAATCTAAATATAGGCATCCCCAGGGAAATCTCTTTTCAGGAAAACAGGATTGCTTTAACGCCGCTTTCTGTTGCTTTACTTGTAAATAATGGCCATCAGGTTGTTTTAGAAAGCGGAGCAGGTATAGCAGCCAATTTTTCCGATTCGGAGTATGCAGAGCAAGGTGCAAAAATAGCTTACGATAAAAAGGAAGTTTTTGATTGCGATATACTGGTTAAAATTGCGCCGCCAATGCTGGAAGAAATTGCGATGATGCATAAAGGGCAAACCTTAATCTCATCATTACAAACAGGAACCTTAAAGCAAGAATACCTTAAAGCTTTGATGCAGAAAAAAATAAATGCATTGTGTTTTGAAAACCTGCGTGATGAAGGAAATGTACTGAGTGTTGTGAGGGCAATGAGCGAAATCGTTGGTTCAACATCCATATTAATCGCTGCGGAATACTTAAGTAATGTAACGGGCGGGAAAGGCTTGATGCTTGGTGGTTTTACAGGTGTTCCGCCTACAGAAATTGTTATTTTAGGCGCTGGTACCGTTGGTGAATATGCGGCAAGAACCGCTTTAGCTTTAGGTGCCGAAGTAAAGGTTTTTGATAGTTCTATTTACCGCTTACGCCGGCTTCAGAATAATTTAGGCAACAGCAGGGTTTTTACCTCGGTAATGCAGCCAATCGTTTTAAATAAAGCAATTGTAACCTGTGATGTTGTAATTGGCGCCATCCGTGCCAGTCATGGGAGAAGCCCTTGTGTTGTTATGGAGGAAACTGTTGCACGTATGAAACCGCATTCGGTCGTTATCGATGTAAGTATTGACCAGGGGGGATGTTTTGAAACTTCAGAAGTTACCAACCATACCAATCCGGTATTCAGGAAATATGATGTGATTCATTACTGTGTTCCGAATATCGCATCGAGGGTTCCAAGAACTGCATCTTATGCTTTAACAAATATTTTTGCGCCAATTTTACTCGATATCGGTGAGTTTGGAGGCCTGATGAATATGGTCTGGAACAATCCTGGTATTCGTGAAGCTTTATATATTTACCAGGGAAATGTAACTAATAAAGATTTGGCCGATATGTTTAATTTGCCATTTAAGGATCTGGAATTGCTGGTTGTTTCGAATCAGTAAGGATATAAAATGGAGGATGTTAGATGGGAAATGGGAATTTTTTACATCTTGATACTTGATTCTCATTACTTGATACTAATATGAAACTAAACCCCCTCATCCTTTTTCTGTTTGCTTCTGTTTCTGCATTGGCCCAGGTTAAAACTGAAGCGCCTAAGAAACTCGTTATCATAAATTCTTATAGTCAATACCTGGCTTCCGTAAAAAAGAACCCGAATAACCAGCTGGTTGAAATAACTAAAGCCATTCCCGGTATTAAGCTCGACATTCGCTACGCAACAAAAAATAACTTTATGAAACAGGTTATGTACGGGCAGGCCAGGGCTTTCGCCCGTAAACCCGTTGTAGAATCTTTGAAAAAAGTGCAGGGCGAATTAAATAAAAAAGGATTGGGATTGAAGATTTTTGATGGTTACAGGCCTTATGCCATAACGGTTGCTTTTTATAAAAAGGCAAGTGATAAAAACTTTGTTGCAAATCCAAATCAGGGCTCCAAACACAACAGAGGATGTGCAGTGGATTTGACCATCATCAATTTAAAAACAGGCAAAGAAATCCCAATGCCTACACCATACGATAGTTTCTCAGCCGCTGCTGCGGCATATTATCCAAATGTATCAGCAGAGGTAAAAAAGAACCGCGATTTCTTTATTGCTTTGATGAAAAAATATAAGTTGAATGTACTTGAAAATGAATGGTGGCACTACGATTTTCAAGGCTGGCAAAATTATGCACTAATGGACATTCCCTTTGAAAAACTTTAAAGATGTTCAGTAGTTCATTTGCAATTGGTTCATTTGTTTGGGTATGCTAAACACTTAACTCTTTAGTCTTTATACCCAAAGAACGAAACCTACATTTAAAACGTATGGTCGGTGAGCCATCGACCATGGACTGCTTAACGGGCATTCCCTTTAAAAAATTTTAAAGATCTTCAGTAGTTCATTTGTGATCGGTTCATTTGTTTGGGTGTGCTAAACACTTAACTCTTTAGTCTCTGTCCCCACAGAACGAACCTATATTTAACGTGTGATCGGTGAGCCAAGGGGCATAGACAAGGATTACACAATAGTATATAAGGGATATCCCTTAATTTTCTTAATGCCTTAATGTTTTTAGCTATTCCTGGCACCTGTTTGATACACCCCTCTGAAAAGAAAAGTTTATTTGTCATTGGTTTAGCCATGTAAAACGTCAATCACGATGCGTTGAACCTAAATCTACAAATGATGGGGAACACCATACTGATCCATTTTAACCTTTGCTTTATCTCCCTTTACCGTTAAATGGAAGATAAAATCATAATCGTCGTCGGTTAATTCGGCTCTTGGCCGCTTTCCGCCGAAAGCTTCAATAATTTCTAAAACCGTGTTTGAATGCCCGGCGATAATGATTTTTTTGCCTGTATAACTTGTTTTTACACTATCAACCAAAGCTTTGATATTATTATAGTTGATAACTTTCGGAATCACCAAAGAATCTAAAGTTTGATGTGTTCTTTTATAGGGCGTGCTAAAGGCAACATCAATATTTTCTTTCTTTAAAAATCTTGCTAAATCTCCGGCCCTTATTTTTCCTTCTTCCGATAAATTGGGATTCTTATCCTGGGAATCCGACTTTTCTTTTTCAGCATGGCGGACTACCCATATTTCGGTAGTTTGTGCTTTTGCAATCTGAAAAAACAAGAAGGTAGCAAAGAAGAATATCAGGCTTTTTTTCATCAGGAATAATATTTTGTGTATAAATATTGAAAAAATTATCGGGTTGAAGAAATCTGCAGTA
This sequence comes from Pedobacter rhodius, assembly GCF_027213645.1. GTDB lineage: Bacteria > Bacteroidota > Bacteroidia > Sphingobacteriales > Sphingobacteriaceae > Pedobacter > Pedobacter rhodius. Next base: position 579,206 of record NZ_JAPWGL010000003.1, read on the forward strand.
TGAAAAAGAAAGTCGGGGAACCTGGTGTTAACCAATAGTGGCTATAAGTCTCGAAATATCTTCTTCAGTATGCCAGCTGCTTAAAATAATTCTATTTATGGCTTCACCATTTACGTCAGGATATGGAAATGAAGAAATTAATATTTTACTTTCCAAAAGCCTATCTGCCAGACTTGATTTGTTAATTTGAAAAACAGGAAAACCTTGCTCGAATTTCCGTTCAATTTTAAGTTTAGTGCTTAATAACTGAATGTTTTCCTGCAATATGTTCCATGCCTTATTGTAAATTTTTGCGCCATTTATAAAAGCGTAAAGTCCTGCCGCGGCTGGTGGTGATGCGCCAATAAAAGTATTCGTACGTTTAAGTTTCCGAATAATTTCTCGTGAACCTAAAACCAAGCCTGCATCTAAACCTAAAGCTTTTGCCATTGAGGCCACTACCACACAATTAATATTTTCCTTTTTTGGAAGATTGTCAAAACTTCCTAAACCATTATTGTTAACGCCAATTCCATGCGAATCATCAACTATCAGGCTAATTTTTTTACTAGGATTAACCTGCTCCAGAAAACTGAAATCATAAATTTCGGGAAAAAGATTGTTCATCGAATTGCTTACCAAAACCCAATTCTGCTCAGCTGAATGATTTATCAATTCAGTTATTTCCACCTTCCATTCCGGAAATGATTTTGAGTTTAAGGGTTGATTTTCTAACCAAAGTGCCGGATGGGTTGTTGGTGCATAAAGTACCTTTCCCAATCCTGATAGTGCTTTAACTGTAAGTTGAGCAGCCAGATAACCACTCGAAGTGATTAATGCATCTTCTGATTTAAATCTTTTAGCCGCCGCTTTTTCTGCTTCATCATAAATACCAAGCTGAATATTATTTGTTCTGCTAGTACCATTATTCAAACCGAATTTCTTAATGCCTTCGATATATAACTTGATAAAATCTTCGTTTTGGGGAATACCCAGGTAAGCTGTTCCACTAAAATACAAGTATTCAATTCCACCGATATTTATGGTGTTTGAAAACGGTTGCGATATCAGGTTAAATTCCGGATGCATGCCTGAATTTTATTTTGAAACCTGTTTGCTGAAAAATTCAAACTGCTTTTTAATGGATTTTTTCCAGTACGCTGCATTATGACTGCCTGGTTGCGAAATGTAAGTTGCACTAATTTTTAAACTGTCGCATTTCTTTTTCATGGCGTTATTAGACTGGTAAAAAAAATCATCTGCACCACAATCGAAAATGATTTCTTTTTTAAGTCCGGCGAGTTTATCAATATTTGCAATAACAGAATATTTCAGCCAGATACCGCTGTCTTTATCAGGGTTTCCTAATAATTCGGGCACACCAAATTTACCAATAGCATCTCGAAGGTTTATACCGCCGCTTGTACTGCCCGCGCTTCTGAATGCTTCCGGATGTTTAAGAAATAACCATAAAGCGCCGTGGCCACCCATGCTTAAACCGGTTATAAATAAATTTGCGGTATCAACAGGATAATCTTTTTTAATTTTTGGCAAAAGTTCGTCGAAAAAGAAACTTTCATATTGCCAGTCTGCCTTAGCCGGACTATTCAGATACCAGGATTTAAATAAACCATCCGGACAAATTAAAATATAGCCATAGTCATCCGCATATTTTTGAGCGTCCATAATGTTATTCCATTGCCTGTAATTCCCGCTCCAGCCATGAAGCAAAATTACTGTTGGTACCTTATCTTTTTTATTAAGGTTTTTTGGCATGAAAACCCAGGTTGTATCGGCCTGAGGTAAGTTTTTGGAATTAAAAACAATTTGTTTTTGAGCGGATGCAGAAAGAAAAAATACGAAGGATAGAAAAGTTAAGATTAGCTTAATCATAAAATTAAAAATTATCGTGTATGTAGGTTACCATTCGTACCATTTCATTTCTTACTGCTGCAGTTGGATTAACAAAATTGTTATTCATAAACGAATAAATTAAGGTTTTCCCTTTTTTCGTAACGATATAACCGCTTTGATTATAAACGCCTGTTAATGAGCCTGTTTTGCCAAATACAAATGGCGTGTCTGTTTTTGGATAAGCATTTTTTAAAGTTCCGGTTTTGCCGCCGGCAGGTAGCATATTAAATAATTTCGACGGATTATTTACTTCTTTATAAATCAGGTCCAGCACATAAATCATGTCGTTAGGCGAAAATAAATTCATCCTGGAAAGGCCGGAACCATCAACCCACCTGGGTTTTTGAGGTAGTTCAGCTAAATAATGCTTTAATACATATTGAATTGTCTTTTCAGTATTTAAGGTATCGCTTAACTTATCGCCACAAACCAGTAATAGTTGTTCGGCTAAAAAGTTATCACTTGGCAGAAGCATGGCTTTTAAAACTGCATCACGACTTGTGCCATATACTGTTTTTGCATCCGCAGGCATTTTAATGTTTATCAATTCGACCGGTTTATGAAGTGTATCGGCAAGTAAACTCAATGTTGTAGCTGTGCTTAGTTTAAAAGGAATTTGCTGGGCATAATCTGCTTTTACCGGAACCGCATTGTATTCAAATTCATTGGTGTTAAACTTTCTCTTTACAAAGAAATCGCCCTTGTTATTGGTACTGTCTTTAATAAAACAAGCCGTAAAATTTTTAGGGGTTATGGAAAAAGTTCCATTTGGATTTCCTTTTACCCAAACGGTATTATCGAGTAAGGGCAAATCATTAATTTCTGCCTGGTAATAGTCATTGTAGTCATCCCAGGCCCATCCTGAACCGAAGAAATTCCCGGTATATCTGCCTGGGGCGAAAAACAGTTTTTTATTGCTTAACGACAGGAAATTATATGCCGATTTACCTTTTAATTCTGATTGCAGAAAGGATGGATCGCCGGTACCCCAAAAGATTAAAGAATCGTTCCTTTCAATATACCGTAATGCCGGCAGCTGCTCCGGAATCATTTTTAATGCGGCATAAAATGTGTACAATTTTGTATTCGATGCGGGTGTAAATTGTTTATCGGCATCTTTCTCAAAAATTGTCCTTTTATCTTCGGGATTATATAGCGAAAACCCAACCTGATATTGTTTAATCACCGCAGAATTTCTGAATTCTTTGGAAACTTTTTTGGCCATTATCTTATCGGCAGAACAGCCTGAAAATAAACAGATTGATAGAAGTATTGAAAAAAAGGATAATTTTTTTAAACAGCAGATAATCATCTTTTAAAGTTATAGGAAATAATACAAACTAAAACATTAAATTTAATCAAATGTTAACCAAATATAAATTTATAAGGCTTGCGATATACCGCAAATTAATGATTTGTGCAGGTTTCATTTTGCTTTTTTCTAATGCCTTGCCTGCTCAGGATTTTGCTTTCCCGGGAAATCAGAAAAGACAATCCTTGCATTTCAAACTAATAAAAAACCTCATTATTATACCTGTTTATATTAATGAAAAAGGACCTTATGATTTTGTTTTAGACACCGGCGTTGGTCCTCTGATTATTACAGAACCCTCAATTATCGATACACTGAATTTCGCTAAAATGCGAAAAATTAAAGTTTCAGGGTTAGGTTTAGAAACAGTGGAAGCATTTGTTTCTCAAAATATAAGCGCCAGAATTGGAATGGCAGAAGCACAACATATGCCTACCGCTATTTTGAAAGAGGACCTTTTTAACCTGTCGGGGCATTTGGGTGTAAAAATTTATGGGCTTGTAGGTTTTAACTTTTTTAACAGTTTCGTTGTTGATGTCCGTTACACTGAAAGCAGGATGATCTTCAGTAATCCGGGTACAAAAATTAAATATAAAGGAAGTAAAATCCCCATTCTAATCGAAAACCTGAAGCCATATGTTTATGCCGAAGTTGATGCGCCGGATGTCGGAAAAATTAAAGCTAAATTATTAATGGATACAGGTGCAAGTCATGCATTATCTATGGAAACGTTTAATGGCGATAAGTTCCCGTTGCCCTATTCAAAAATCAAGGCCAATTTAGGCATGAGTTTAAGCGGGCAGATTAAAGGTTACCTGGGAAGGGTAAAAGAACTTTCAATTGGTGAATTTGATTTTAAGGATGTGATTTCCGGTTTTCCGGATTATAAAATTATATCGCAGAAAATAGATTTAAAAACCAGAAACGGAAACCTGGGTGCCGATTTATTAAGGAAATTCAACATCCAGTTTAACTACCGTGAAGGCTTCATATATGTTCGGCCAAACGGAAATTTTAAAATGCCATTTGAGCATGATATGGTGGGGATGGTCGTTTACCTCGATCAGAAAGAATATAAAAGGTTTTTTATAGGCGAAGTAGATGAAAATTCGCCGGCGGAGAAATCAGGGCTGTGTCCTGACGATGAAATTATCGGCGTTAATTTCAGGTCTATGGAAATGTATTCGCTTAATGAGTTGTCAGAACTTTTTAAATCAGGCGCAAACAGAAGTATTATTCTTGAAATTTACCGCGATAAACAAGTTTTTTTTAAAGTAATCCACCTCGAAAAAAGAATTTAATTGAGCAGAACAGTAATTTTCAGGTTACAAGTCGATAAACAGTTTGTCAGGTTTTAATTTAGTATATTCTAAAAGACTTAACGAATGTTTAAAAAGGTTACTGTTTTATTCTTCCTTTTCCTGGTAAGCCATAATGCCTTTACACAGGTTCAGGATTCGCTGATTTTTATCAAAACCCATTGGGAAAAGCAGCGGATAGCTAAGCAGGTGAGGTTGTTTACATACCATTTTAACCGCAAAAATCTGTTTACGGTAAATGAAAACATTTCTTTTCTTGAAATTAAAAATTCCGGAAAAAAAGCAGTTTTTGCAATTGGTGCTGAAGAAAAAGAACTAATCACAACCAGCGATTTTGGTTTAAGAGACACTGCTGTGGCAGCTGTTAACAGCAATTTTTTTGATGTAAAAAATGGAGGTTCAGTTGATTTCGTGAGAGTTGATGGAAAAATAATCAACGTAAACCGGATTGAAAAAAATGGAAACCGGGCTTTTCATCAGCGGGCGGCTGTTGTAATCGATAACGGTAAGATCGCCATAAAAAAGTGGGATGGCAGCACAGACTGGGAAAAGAATTTAACTGAAAAAAATGTGCTTTTAAACGGGCCTCTTTTAGCAATTAACGGAAGAGATGAAGCACTAGATACAATTGCTTTTAACCGTTTGCGGCACCCCAGAACTTGCTTAGGCATAAAGCCAAACGGACGTGTAATTTTATTAACCGTTGATGGCCGGAATGATAATTCGGCAGGAATGAGTTTATTTGAACTCACAAAAATTATGCGTTGGTTGGGCTGTACAAGTGCAATTAATTTTGATGGCGGAGGCTCTACAACGCTTTGGGTAAAGGGCTACCGCGGAAACGGTGTAATTAATTATCCAACGGATAATAAAAAGTGGGACCATGAAGGGCAGCGGAAAGTGGCTAATGTAATTTTGGTTAAGAAAAAATAAATTATTTTAGTCGAAATTTTTGCCGGCTGCGTTATATAGATATGATTAGAAATTTTTGCCTCCTGCTTTATGCTATTGTTTTATGCTCATCATGCGATTTTGCTTCCAAAAAAACGAATCCCAAACTGAGGGATTATACCTGGGAATCGGTTAAAGGCATCCGTTATGAGGAAGTTAGGCGGCGGTTTAAAAACGGACTTTCTTTTAACCAGGAAGGCTTTATGCAAAAACCATCGTGGATAATTGAAGTTGCAGCTGAAGACACCATGATGGCCTGGAGCCCGCAGAAGCAAATTATGCAAAAATTTTTCCTGCAATACGACCATGGAAACCTTTATAACTTTGCCGAAGAATGGTTTAAAGTAAAGGTCATGACTACAGATAGCCTGATTTTACAAAGGGTTCAGGTAAATGGCAAGCTTGTTCTTGCCGATTTCCGTTCAGATGTAAACATGACTTTTTATGCACAGCGCTATATCAAAAATAAACTGAAAACAACTGCTGAAAAATTACAAAGGCCTACAAAAGCAGATACTGTTTTTATAACCAAAAGAGCAAATGCCGTAAACCTGAACAGCGACAGTGCTTTTGCAGCAACCGAACCTGTTCAATTTATACCGAAAAGCAAAATTGTAACAGTAGAAAAACTGGTTACGGCAAATAAACTAGAAGGCCGTACCACGGCTTATGATTATATGTTTCCACAGTATAAAATTGTAATAAACCGGGCTTATAAAGATTTTGCGTATCAAATTTCTGCGGTAGTAGATTTCCAGGGTGGCATCCATGTAAAAAATGTTTACGGGGTACTTCCGGAGAATGTAGAATCGAAGAAAAAAAACATGCAGGCTGTGGCCGATATTTACATTAGAAACCTGTTTAATGTACTGCCCGGAACTAGCTTAGGCATTCCGCATAATAGCCAAATTACCATGATGATTATTGGGAAGGCAATTAAAAGGCCTTAGTAATCTGCTATTTACAAAATTTTAACGTTAAAAAAATGTTAAAATTTATTTTGATTTTAAAAATTAAAACTTACCTTGCAGACTTAATTTTTAATATTTAATACAATGCAAGAAGGCACAGTAAAATTCTTCAATGTAACTAAAGGTTTTGGCTTTATTATCCCTGCAAATGGCGATAGCGAAATCTTTGTTCATTCAACAGGTCTTATCGACGAAATCCGTGAAAACGACAAAGTACAGTACGAAGTTGCTAACGGTAAAAAAGGCTTAAATGCCGTTAATGTGAAAGTAATTTAATTAACTATCATATTTACAAAAGAGCCCTGATTTTATTGGGGCTTTTTTTATTGCCCAAAATCCTGAATTTATTTATCAATTTTATGACTAACTAATTTATTTTACCTGGCTTAGGTAACTCCGGGCCGGAGCATTGGCAAGGCTATTTCGAAAAATCAGCAGCTAACTTTAAAAGAATAGAACAAAGTGATTGGGATACGCCTGCATGTAAAGATTGGGTTGAAAACACAGATAATGCGATTTCCGGCCTTGATCCCAAAACAGTTGTTTTAATTGGTCACAGTTTGGGCTGTATCGCCATTGCAAACTGGGCCAAAACTTCAAAAATTAGAATAAAGGGCGCATTGCTGGTTGCACCAAGCGATGTTGAAGCGCCGAGATATACTTTCGACACCGTTGGCTTTGAAAGTGTGCCGCTTGACAGAATAGGTTTTAAAACCATTGTGGTAGCGAGTACCAACGACGAGTGGATTTCGATAGAGCGGGCTGCGTTCTTCGCCGAGAATTGGGGAAGCGAATTTATTAATATTGGCGAAGCCGGGCATATTAATGCGGCCTCAGGATTTGGTGAATGGAAAGAAGGCCTGGAACTGTTAAAATCATTTAAATAGATTAATTTCCGCAGATTTATTGGTAATCTGAACGCTATTATTAACCTCCTTTTTTAATTTTTAACTTAATTTTAGATTAAAGCGCTCGATTAATAATAAATTTCAAAATCTCCGGCGGAAATAATCATTCCTTATTATTTAGCTTTTTCCTGAACACATAATCCATAAATATCAATCCCAAAATCAAATCTACACCTAAAAAAATGTATAAGGTGGTTGGTGTTAAAAGCTTTTCTACATTTAAATTAACCGAGAAATACTTGCTGAAATCGGGCATCGAAAAAGTTGTATTATACAAAATGTACCCTAATATGGAGAGTATAGCCAGTATAAAAAAGGCCGCGATACCGAATATAATCCGGTTATCTACTTTAGTTTTTAGCGAAATAGGTACAGGCTGAAGTGCCACCTCTTCCATTACATTTCTGGTGAAGGACATCGATGGCGCATCGAGCTCCATCTCACCGAAGGCGATGTTTAAATTTAATAATTCTTCGTACTGAAGTTTTACCGAAAGGTCACTTTCAATCTTTTCCTCGATGCTTTTTCGTTGGGTTTCATTCAGGTTTCCATCAATGTAATCCCAAAGTTGTTGTTCTATTGTATTCATAGTAACTCCTTTACTTCATCCTTTAACAAATATTGTAATTTTTCTTTAAGCCTTTGCCTTGCACGGTGCAGTTTTACTTTTACGGTATTTGGCGCCATGTTTAAGGCCGTTCCAATTTCTTCTAAACTTTGTTCGCCGCTGTAAAACAGCGTTATAATTGCAGCGTCGTCTGGTAGTAAATCTTTAATTGCTTCGTTTAAAAAAGCATGGCTGTTTTGTTGTTCATAAACATTTGCATTAAAAGCCGAGGTATGATTTTCCAATTGCAAAAATGTTTCCTCATCGCTGATTGATGAGGTATCTAAACGTTTTTTCCGCAAAAAAGTCATTGCCGTTGTATAAGTAATGGTATACAACCAGGTACTGAATTTAGCTGTCTGTTTAAAAGAGCCTAATGCTTTATAAGCTTTTACGAAACAATCCTGGGCAATTTCTTCGGCATCTTCCCGGTTTTTTGCAAATCTTAAAGCAAGCGTAAAAACAAATCGCTGATGGCGTTTCACCAGCAAAGCATATTGCCCGGTTTCGCCGGTTAATACATTTTGAATCAGCTCTAAATCTGTTAACTCCTGCTTCATACTTCATACTAAGACTACCTGAAAACTAACCAGGTTACAGTGCAAATAGAATTAGCCTTAATTTAGCGAAAAGAATTCGGCTTTTCTGGAAATGAATGGCAGTGGTTCCTGGCCGCCTGCAGTCCTGCTATCCACTTTACGCCGTGGTTAGCTGAAAGGGCTAACACTACATGTTCGTTCCTATCAGGTTTAGGCACAGCGGCCAGACTTTCAAACCGTTCATAAATAGCAACATTACTCCCGGTTAGTGCCGGGCGAACCTTATCCTGCCGGATTGAGGCTTTAAACTTTGACAACTTTTTCTAAGCATTTATCAGAATCAGCTCTCAAAGCTAAGTTACGGCCTTGTAAACTTCAAAAAAAGAATCTTATAGAAATTAGATTGGCTAATGAGCCACCAGCCAAGAGTAATTAGCCCCGGGTGAAACGTTACCCTGCAGGGCTGAGGTACGATGCCCGAAGCGTATAAGTGAAACACGGGAACAAATTTGGTTGCCTGCACTGGTTTTGCGCTTCAGAAAAAGAATACCATAGAAGTTAGATTAACCGGTGGGCCACCAGCGAAGGAACAGGCGCTAAGTTTAAAATTCTTTTTTAAGCACCATCATAATCAGAGTTGTCGAAGCCAAATCAATCAGCTAGTGCGAAGCGAAAAATTTTAAACCTGCTATGGAGCCAATTAATGTGCAGATGAAAAATATCCGCCAGAATGTTGCCGGTTCATTAAAATAAACAATACCAATAATTACCGTTCCAACAGCACCAATACCCGTCCATACAGCATAAGCGGTACCCATTGGTAAGGTTTGCGCAGCTTTGTTTAGCATCATAAAACTCAAAGCAATACATATAAAGAAACCGACGCTCCACCTTAAATTGCTGAAGTTGTTAGAGAGCTTCAGGCACGTGGTAAAACCAACTTCAAAAAGGCCTGCAATAATTAGTATAATCCAGTTCATATCTGCAAAGGTAAAAATGTTTAAAGACTTCCCGTTTGAACTGAAAATTATCAATTGTAAACTTTTTACAGCATAAGTGTAACCTGATTAAAAATCGTGTTGTCATAATACACAGAACACGGTTCAATAAAAGAAACAGAATAGTACACACAATAAAAATTAAAATCATGGAAGGTATATTAGTCCCAATCTCACTTTTTTTAGGCGCATTCGCAATGGTATTTGGAATCCGCTATTTATCAAACAAGGAAAAAATGGCAATGATAGAACGCGGTATCGATCCGGGTATCGGAAAATCTACGCCTCGTCCGTACCTGAGTTTAAAATTCGGCTTATTGCTGGTTGGCTTGGGAATCGGTTTATTGGTTGCTTTATTTACAGTCCGAGGTGTTTTCGGTTCGGACATGACACATTCAGAAGAAGGTCAGTCTGTAGCAATTTATTTTGGCTGCCTGGGTATTTTCGGCGGATTAGGTTTAATCACCTCATTTCTAATTGAGAAGAAAGCGATTGATCAATAAATTTCGGATTAAACCTACGAGGTCTTAAATAGCATTTAACACCTCGCAGGTTTTTTTAAGGTTTTTACTGCGGTTTATTGATAACGGCTACCGTTAACCTGCTGATGCAACTCATTTTTCCCCGGTCGTTATAAATTTTGATATCCCAGATATGGGTTTTCGCTCCAATATGAATCGGGGTGCAAATGCCTTTAACCAAACCACTTTTTACGGGGCGAAGGTGGTTCGCATTAACTTCTAAACCAACAGCTACATATTTTTCAGGGTCGATACACATGTAGGAAGCAATGCTACCTAGGGTTTCGGCTAAAACAACCGATGCGCCGCCGTGCAAAATTCCCGCGGGTTGATGCGTTCGTTCGTCAACAGGCATGGTTCCGGTAATAAAGTCTTCACCAATTTCAGTAAATTTTATATCAAGCAAGCCGCCTATATGATTCTTCGGGCGATTATTTAAATCATCAGTTGTAAAGTCTTTAAACCACATGGTAACGTTCTTTTAGCACACCGGCATGGTGAATAATATGGCCTGCAGCAATAAATAAAATAGATTTAACAGTTATTTCCCTGCCTGAAGCGACACCTTTTCTGTTTAATTCCTCTTCATTAAGGCTTTTGAAAAAGTAAAGGTTGGCTTTGCGTAAGGCTGCGAATTCTTCAATCATATCTTCATAGTTTCGTTCAGCGAAGCGGGCATTGGCAACATAATCATCTTCTTCAAAACCGGGTAAATGTTGCTGTTCATTTCTGGCAAAACAAGTCATCCGATAAACAAAAATACGTTCACAATCAATAATGTGGCCCAGCATTTCTTTCAATGTCCATTTACCTTCGGCATAAGCAAAATTTTCCTTTTCCTTATTTGATTCGAATAATACTGGAATACTAAAAACCTGTTCTTCAAGGATTTCAAAAATACCCCCATTAACTTTGCTGATATAGGTTTCACCCCAAATTGGATAGTCGTCAGGCTGTGGTCGGTTCATATTTTAAGCTGCTTTTTAAGATTATTCTAAATGTTGTTCCTTTACCTATTTCAGAATCTTTAACAAAGATTTCACCGCTATGGTAATTTTCCACGATACGTTTGGTTAATGATAAACCTAAACCCCAGCCACGTTTCCTGGTGGTGTAGCCCGGTTGAAAAACCGCATCGAATTTCGATCTGGGAATACCCTTTCCGCTATCCGTAACATCAATAAATACCTGCTCTTTAGCCAGGTTTTCAATAATGTTAACTGAAATAGAACCCTCGTTTTCAATGGCATTTGCGGCATTTTTTAGGAGGTTTTCTATTACCCAATCAAAAAGTGGAATATTAAGCATTGCCCTCACCTGTTCATCACCGGTAATGGTAAATTTAACTTTATCGGATGTTCTGACTTTAAAATAATCGATGAAATTATTAATGACCAGGTAAACCACATGATCTTCAAGTATTGGTTTCGAGCCGATTTTTGAAAACCTGTCGGTAATAATTTCAAGGCGTTTAATGTCGTTTTCCATCTCGGCAATCAAAGGATCATCTTCCGCATCGAATTTCGATTTCATAAGTTCTACCCAGGCCATTAATGACGATATCGGGGTGCCGAGCTGATGTGCCGTTTCTTTCGCCAGACCTACCCAAACATGATCCTGTTCATCTCTTCTCGCCGAACTAAATGCTGCATAGGCCGTTAAAAGAAATAGAAAAATAACACCCATCTGGATATATGGAAAGTAACGGAGTTGTGTTAAAACGAAAGAATCTTTATAGTAAGCCTTATATTCGGCGCCAAAAACATTCATTGTTGCAGGCTTATGCTGTATCTTCATAGTGGCCAGTTGTTTAACAAAATACAGGCTATCATAAACCAGTTTGCCGTTATCAGGCCATATTGTTTTGGTACTGTCTAATCCTGATGTTGAAATAATTAAGCCTTCGTTATTGGTTAATATTACGGGCGTTTTTGTGTTCTGCCTAACCGTTTCTACCAAACCAACCAGTAAATCATTATCCATTAAAAGCATAGAGCGCTCTTGTACTTTTACCCAAAGCTGAAACTGGTTTTCCTCTTCGCGTTCCATTTTTTTAACAAAAGAATCGGTGTAAAATACAGAGGCAATGCCGATTAGGATGGCAAAAATAAGAAGGAAAAATTTCCAGCGGCGTTTCTTTTCGTATGGATTCATGCTTTGGGTAGCAAATTACAATAACAAAACGAAAAAAACATAAAACCATTATGCTTTTTCAGAAACTGAGGGGTAATAATTTTAAAAGCATTACCGCGTCATTGCAGATGAAAACAATATAAAACAGATGAAAAACATATCTTTGTGCCGTCTTGCGTTTTGCGTTAGGCGCTAAGCGTTCAAAGCGCCTAACGCAAAACGCTTAGCGCTCAACAAAACAACAATGGATAAAAAAGTTAGAGTACGATTTGCGCCGAGCCCAACCGGAGGCTTGCATTTAGGGGGTGTTCGCACAGCCTTGTTTAATTATTTGTTTGCAAGAAAACATAATGGAACCTTTGTTTTACGTGTAGAAGATACCGACCAGAACCGCTTTGTAGAGGGTGCTGAAGAATATATTGTAAACTGTTTGGATTGGTGTGGCATTACGCCGGATGAAAGTCCCAACAAACCGGGTGCTTACGGCCCTTATCGCCAGAGTGAGCGCAAGTCGAGTTACAGAAAGTTTGCCGAACAGCTAATTAGCGACGGTTATGCCTATTATGCTTTTGATACACCGGAAGAATTGGATGTAAAAAGAAAAGAATTTCCAAATTTTCAATATGGACAGGCCACACGTATGCAGATGCGTAATTCCTTAACGTTAACGCTTAGTGAAGTTGAAGATTTATTGGCAGCAAAAACACCACACGTTATCCGCATTAAAGTACCTGAAGATGAAATTGTTCATTTTAGCGATTTAATTCGTGGCGATGTCAGCTTCGAAACGGCTATTGTTGATGATAAAGTTTTGCTTAAAGCAGATGGTATGCCAACGTATCATTTGGCCGTTGTTGTAGATGATAAAGCCATGGAAATTACACATGCTTTTCGAGGTGAAGAATGGTTGCCATCGGCACCGGTTCATATTTTACTTTGGAAATATTTAGGCTGGGAAACAGATATGCCGCAATGGGCGCATTTACCTTTAATTTTAAAACCCGACGGGCATGGAAAATTAAGCAAGCGCGATGGCGATCGCTTAGGTTTCCCGGTTTATGCAATGAACTGGATAGATCCTAAAACCGGCGATGTAACAAAAGGATTTAAAGAAATGGGTTTCCTGCCGGAAGCTTTTGTAAATATACTTGCGCTTCTGGGCTGGAATGATGGAACGGAGCAGGAAATCTTTACGCTTGTCGAGTTAGAAGAAAGATTTTCTATGGAGAGAATCAGTAAGGCAGGGGCTAAGTTCGATTTTGAAAAAGCGAAGTGGTATAACCACGAGTGGATAAAGCAGACTTCAGTTGAAAATTTGCGGGTTTCAGTTAAAAATGAACTGCAAAAGGCAGGAATAGAAGTTAATGATGACAGGCGTTTAGATACGGTTATCGATTTAATAAAAGACAGGTGTACGTTATTGCCAGATTTTGTCGTTCAGAGTGGTTATTTTTTTACTTCACCTGCAGTATATGATTCGGCGTCGGTAAAGCCAAAATGGACGGTAGAAAAAGCCGCTTTTTTTGAAACATATGCAGAAAATATCAACTTAGGCAATGCAATTGAAGCCGAAGCCGCTTTTAAAGCTTTAGCAGAAGAAAAAGGTTTTAAACCCGGCGAATTGATGCTGCCTTTCAGGGTTATGCTTGTTGGCGGAAAGTTTGGTCCCGGTGTTTTCGATATTGCGATTTTACTCGGCACTGAAGAAACGAAATCTAGAATAGCTAAAGCGATAACAGTTTTTAATGGTTAGAAATAATTTTAAGTTATAAAAAAGTTAGTATATTGTATAATTAACCACTAAAGTATGTAATTATGAAAAAAAAACTAAAAGATTTGCAAGGAATTACTGTTCTAACAAAAGAAGAACAAAGGAACATTATGGGTGGAATGAAGTGGAATGGATTTGGATCTGACAATGTTGAAGACAGCAGGCCCGGACATGAATTGAATAATAATCTGTTTACTTGGATAAATAGAGATGGAAGTCATAAGTAAGCGCTTATCTTCATTTGATAAAAAAAATGTCTCTTAGTAACTAAATATAAAAAATAGGCAACATTTATGTTGTCTATTTTGTTGTAAAAGATATTTAACATGTTTTAATTAATTGACTACTATGCAAATATTCGGAAAAGGAAGTGAAAATGTTGAAGACAGCAGGGGAAGTAAAGGTGGCGGAAAGGCTGTTTTAGGTGGAGGAGTAGGTTTAATAATTGTGGTGTTAGGGCTGTTTTTTGGAAAAGATTTAACTGGCTTGGTTGGTCAAATACCAACTAATGAAGCCGCTGAAGTTAATAAAGGAATTCCAACAGATTCTGCCGGAATTCAAATGTCGAAGATTTTAAATTCTACGGATGAAGTTTGGGAAAAAGAATTTCAAAGCATGAGTAAAGAATATGAAAAACCAACGCTTCGATTATTTAGAGAAGGTGTGCAAACAGCTTGTGGAAATGCCACTGCTGATGTTGGGCCTTTCTATTGTCCGGGAGATAATAAAGTTTACATAGATTTATCATTTTATGATGAACTGGCTAACCGTTTTGGTGCAGCAGGAGATTTTGCGCAAGCCTATGTTTTAGCCCATGAGGTAGGTCATCATGTTCAAAATCTTTTAGGTATTTCTGATAAATTACAACAAGCACGTGGAAAAGTTAGTGAAGCGGATTACAACCGTTTATCTGTTAAATTAGAACTCCAGGCAGATTTCTTTGCCGGCCTATGGGCCCACAATGCGCAAAAATCAGGAATAATAAAACTTGATGAAGGCGACTTACAAGAGGCATTAACTGCAGCGAATGCCATCGGCGATGATAAATTGCAAAAACAGGCAAATGGTGAGGTTACACCAGACTCTTTCACCCATGGTACATCACAACAACGTATGTATTGGTTCAAAAAAGGATTCGAAACCGGAGATATTAAACAAGGCGATACATTTAATTCAAATAATTTATAATTTTTTAAAACATTTTTAAAATGTATGTGTTTGTTTACATTTAGGGACGATTTCGCCCTAACCAAACATGATTTCCCGGCTTTCTAATGTTTTATAAAAGATGATTCTTATTGTTGATGACAGGCCTGAAAACCTAGTATCTCTGCAGAAAGTATTGCAGGCTCACAATTTTGAGGTTGATACAGCACCTTCAGGAGAGGAAGCGCTAAAAAAAGTTCTGAAAAATAATTACGTCCTGATTATTCTTGATGTTCAAATGCCTGATATGGATGGCTTTGAAGTAGCCGAAGCCGTTTCTGGTTTCAGTAAAGCAAAAGACACAGCAATCATTTTTTTATCTGCAGTAAATACAGAATTAAGATTTATCACTAAAGGCTATGAAAGTGGTGGTTTGGATTACATTACCAAACCGGTAGATATCAACATTCTTTTACTGAAAATAAAAACATTTTACCGCATTTATGAGCAAAATAGAAAGCTCAACGAAATCCAGGAAAAACTTTTGGAAGAAATCGAATTCCGCAAGCAGGCTGAGCATAAAAAAGATGAATTTATAAGTATTGCAAGCCATGAGTTAAAAACACCGCTAACCAGTGTAAAAGGCTATATTCAATTATTGCAAAGGAGCATTAATAAAGATGATAAGGTGATGGCGCAAAATCATCTTGATAAAGCCAGCATTCAATTGGAAAAATTGAATGAACTGATAGTTGATTTACTGGATATTTCTAAAATTGAAAGCGGAAAACTGAAATTTAATATGCAGCAATTCTGCGCAGATAATATGGTAAATAATGCCATTGAAATGATGCAGCAATCAAATCCTGAATTCAACATCACTAAGCTTGGCAAAACCAATGAAATGATTTACGGCGATGAAATGCGACTGGAACAGGTTGTTATCAATTTCATCAGCAATGCAATAAAATACGCACCAGGCACCAACCAGGTTAATGTAATTATCAATATAAAAGATGGCAAACTCTATCTGGCCGTTAAAGATTTCGGCATTGGAATTCCAAAAGAACAGCAGCATAAAATATTTGATAAATTTTACCGCGTAGAAGAAAACAGTAACCGGTTTAACGGCTTGGGTATTGGATTATACATCTGTTCTGAAATTATTAAAAGACATGGTGGCACAATTGGCGTAAATAGTTTACCTGATGAGGGCTCTGAGTTTTATTTTATCATTCCGATAGAAGAGGAAACCAGGTTAATCGCCGATAAAAAAATACTTGAAAATGTTTAATACCATCAAATTACCATCTTATAAATCCCAACAAAGCATAAATTTTAATGAAAACAACCCTTAAAAATAATTTACGGTTAGGCCTCGGCTTATCGCTTATTATTCTTTTCATCAGTTCTCTTGCTTCGTACGTTAGTATAAGCAATTTGATAAAAAGTACCGAACTGGTTAAACATAGTGATGAAGTAATTTTAAATGTAGAAAGCATAATTTCTACTTTAAAAGATGCGGAAACGGGTCAGAGAGGCTATCTCTTAACCGGTAATAAAGTTTTTCTGGAACCTTACAACGGCGCTACCGATGCTGCGCTTAATACTTTAAATAAAGTTGCTGAAAGTACCAGGGATAATCAAAAGCAGCAAAAAAACGTTGATGAATTAAGGAATATCATGTTGCGCCGGTTAGGGATTATTAAATCTACTATCGAAATTAAATCTTTAGGCGGACAGGTAGATCCTACAGTTTTGTTTCAAGGTAAAACCTATATGGATCAAGCGAGGAATATCGTTAACCAAATGGTAACTGAAGAACGCCGGCTACTTGAAAACAGAACAGCAGAATTAAATAAGCTCACTTCTTATACCCCAATATTAATTTTAATTGCTGCGGTACTGGCAATTTTAATCACCTTGTTTTTTTATAGAAAAGTATCGATTGATTTTGATGAACGCGTTAAACTTCAAAAAGAAATTGAAGACAAAAAATACGAGATGGAAAAACGTATTTTGGCCATTAAAGAAATTGCACATCAAATTTCTGAAGGAAATTACGGCGTAAAATTAGACAGTCAGACACAGGACGATATTGGTGAGCTTTCAGGCTCATTAAATACAATGTCGGCCTCGTTAAAAAAATCTTTCGATACCCTGGCGGAAAACGAATGGCTGCAAACCGGCGTTGCAAACCTGAATGTAAAAATGGTTGGCGAAAAAGATGTTTTTAAGTTAGCAGATGATATTATTGAGTTTTTAATAACTTATACAAAAAGCCAGGTTGGTGCAATTTATCTCTTTAAAGATGATGGTTATCTGCATCTTAAAGGACAGTATGCAGTAAAAGGGCAAAATCTTGCAAGCATATTGGAAGTTGGGGAAGGCTTAATTGGCCAGGCTGTAAAATCCGGCAAGCATATTTTACTCGATGAAATTCCACAGGGTGAATTAACCGTTAGTTATGCAACCGGAAATATCAAACCGACACAATTATTAGTTTTGCCAATTATTAGAAATGGTATTACAATGGGTGGTATGGAAATAGGCTCGGTAAGCCCATTCAGCGATTTGCAGCTTCACTTTTTAAACCTGGTTATATCTGACGTGGGTACAGCTTTATTAGGTGCTCAGAACAGGCAAAAATTACAGCAACTGTTAGAAGAAACGCAGGCCCAGTCGGAAGAATTGCAGGTTCAGCACAATGAACTGGAGGGTATGAATGCAGAGCTGGAAGCGCAGGCGCAAAAACTCCAGGCTTCAGAAGAAGAATTACGCGTACAACAGGAAGAGCTGCTTCAGAGCAATCAGGAACTTGAAGAAAGAAGTAGTTTGCTCGAAGAAAAAAATGAGCTTATCGAAGAGCGTAATATTGAAATTCAGCAAAAAGCAGAGGCCCTGGAATTGAGTACCAGATACAAATCTGAATTTCTTGCAAATATGTCGCACGAGTTGCGCACCCCGTTAAATTCGATTTTATTGTTATCAAGGTTGATGGCCGAAAACGAGGAAATGGATCGCGAACATCAGGAATATGCAGAAGTTATTCAAAGTTCAGGACAAGGCCTGTTAAGCTTAATTGATGAAATTCTGGATTTATCTAAAATTGAAGCCGGGAAAATGGAACTCGACCGGGCAAACATCAAGATAGCAGATGTTGTGTCGAATATGCGTGCCTTATTTAATCCGCTTGCCAACGAAAAAGCTTTAAAATTAGTAATTAATACGTCGGAAGAATTGCCGGAATTTTTCCATACCGACAAAATGCGGTTGGAGCAGATATTAAAAAATCTTTTGTCGAACGCCATCAAATTTACCACGGAAGGTACCGTTACCTTGGATATTAAGAAAAATGAAAAGCTAAACGCCCTGATTTTTAAGGTTACGGATACCGGTGTTGGTATTGCAGCAGAAAAACAGGGAATGATTTTCGAAGCTTTTCAACAAGCAGATGGCTCTACAAGGCGTAAGTTCGGAGGTACCGGTTTGGGGCTCTCCATCAGCCGCGAACTGGCTAAACTTTTAGGCGGTTATATCGATTTAAAAAGTAAAGAAAACGAAGGTAGTATTTTTACCTTAATACTGCCGGTTGATAAAAATAAAGGTCTTGAGGATATCGAAATACCTTTAGAAAAACCTGAGGTTGCACCAGAACCCGTTGTTAAAGTAAATCATTTGACGGTTCCAAACATTCCGCAGGAAATAGCGGACGACAGGGCTGATATCCTGCCTGATGATAAGGTAATTTTAATTATTGAAGATGATACGCCTTTTGCAAAAACACTTCTGGATTTTACAAGAAAGAAGGCTTATAAAGGTTTGGTAGCCGTTCGTGGTGATGTTGGTATAGAAATGGCAAAGGCTTATAAACCATTGGCGATTCTTCTGGATATTCAATTGCCTGTTAAAGATGGGTGGCAGGTTATGGAAGAACTAAAATCTGATCCGGATACCCGTCCGATTCCTGTTCATATTATGTCTTCACTACAGGTTAAAAAGGAAAGTCTGCTGAAAGGTGCTATTGATTTTATTAATAAACCTTTCGCTTTTGAACATATGCAGGAGATTTTCCAGAAGCTGGAACATGCCCTGAGCCGCCACCCGAAAAAGGTATTAATTGTTGAAGAAAATGAGCAGCATGCAAAAGCATTAAGCTATTTTCTGGGTAATTTTAACATTCAAACCGAAATTGTAAATCAGGTGGTTGATGGTGTTTCTGCATTGCACAAACCAGATGTAAACTGCGTGATTCTGGACATGGGTATTCCGGATAAACATGCTTACGAAACGTTAGAGGTTGTAAAGAAAACACCTGGTTTGGAAAACCTGCCGATTATCATTTTCACAGGTAAAAGCTTATCAAAAGGCGAAGAAAGCAGAATCAAGCAGTATGCAGATTCCATTGTTGTAAAAACCGCTCATTCTTATCAACGTATTTTGGATGAAGCCGGTTTATTTCTTCACCTTGTAGAAGAAAAAAGCAAAGTGAAGAAGGCGGAGCCTAAAAAATTCTCCGAATTACAGGATGTTTTAAAAGGAAAAACAGTTCTAGTGGCAGATGATGATGTCAGAAATATTTTTTCTTTAACAAAAATACTGGAGCAACATCAAATGAAGGTTCTTGCGGCTACAGATGGAAAAGAGGCCTTAAAGCTTCTTGATGAAAACCCATCGGTTGACGTTGTTCTCATGGACATGATGATGCCGGAACTTGACGGCTATGAGACAACAACCGCCATCAGACAAAATATTAAATATCGTAATTTACCGGTTTTAGCAGTTACAGCAAAGGCCATGATGGGCGACCGCGAAAAGTGTATTTCTGCCGGCGCTTCCGATTACATCAGTAAGCCCGTAGATATGGATCAGCTGCTTTCGCTTTTACGCGTTTGGTTATACGAAAATCATCATAAATCTTAATCTTTTAATTAATATGCCTCGAAAATTAGTTCTCATAATTGACGATGATTATCGAAACATTTTTGCCCTCAAAGCTGTTCTAAGGGCGAAGGGTTTCGGAACATTATCTGCACCAAGTGCGCAGGAAGGCTTTGATATCATGGCTGAAAACGAAAAAATTTCCGTTGTGCTGATGGATATGATGATGCCAGATATGGATGGCTATCAGGCGATAGGCGTCATGAAAAAATCGCAGAAAATGCGTGATATTCCTGTTCTGGCTGTTACAGCACAGGCCATGGTTGGCGATAAAGAACGCTGCTTGCGTGCAGGCGCCTCCGGATATGTTTCAAAACCTGTAAATATAGATGAACTGATAATACAAATACAAGAAGTTACAAGCAAAAAGTGATTAGTGAAGCAATAGATAATGAGCAAATAGAGATGCTTTTGAGCGATGTCCTGGAGGCTCATGGCTACGATTTTCTTGAGTATTCCCACGCATCGATCAAAAGAAGAATCATCCGGTTATATGCGCTGGATAATTTTGTAAGCTTTGCAGAATTCAGGTATACCGTAAGAACAGATAAACAATATTTTAAAAGATTTTTGGAAGAAATTACGGTAAATGTTACCGAAATGTTCCGCGATCCCAATTTTTACAAAGCCCTGCGAAATGATGTTTTACCTGTTTTGGGTACCTATCCATTTATCCGCATCTGGGTGGCAGGTTGTTCTACAGGAGAAGAGGCTTATTCGCTGGCCATAGTATTAAAAGAATTAAATTTATTTCATAAGTCACTTATTTACGCTACAGATATCAACCCCTCTGTTTTAGAAAAAGCAAAACAGGGTATTTTTCCATTGAATTATTTAAAAGGCTACTCCGAAAATTACGTTAAATCAGGCGGTATTCAGGATTTTTCCTCTTATTACACGGCAAATTATTCACATGCAAAATTTGATGGAACCCTGAGCGAAAAAATGATATTCTCTACTCATAACTTAGTTTCGGATCATTCCTTTAATGAATTTCAGTTAATTATGTGCAGAAATGTTTTAATCTATTTTGATAAAGATTTACAGCATAAAGTTTTTCAATTGTTTGATAACAGCCTTGAAAAGCTGGGTTATTTAGCTTTGGGTAGCAAAGAAAGTTTAGATTTTTGGGAAAGATCAAAAGCATATAAGCGTGTAAAAACTGAAAAAATATGGCGGAAACTTTAATAAAAGGCAAATGTGAGGCTTTAATTATTGGAGGTTCGGCGGGTAGCCTGGATGTGTTGCTTGAAATTTTTCCGTCACTGAGCGATAATATTAACTTTCCAATTATTTTGGTTACACACCGGAAATCGGGTAACGATGCTTTATTAAGTGATTTATTGCGGAGCAGAACAAAATTAAAAGTAAATGAAGCAGAAGAAAAGGACAAAATTTTACCCGGACATGTCTATATCGCACCTGCAGATTATCATTTGCTGATAGAAGATGACGAAACTTTTTCATTAGATTATTCGGAAAAAATAAATTATTCAAGGCCATCAATAGATGTCACTTTTCAGTCTGCTGCAGAGGTTTTCGGGGATAAACTTGTTTGTGTTTTACTTTCAGGTTCAAATGCGGATGGCGTTGCGGGGCTAAAAACGGTAAACGATTTAGGAGGAATCGTCGTTATACAGAATCCAAACACGGCAATAATGTCTTACATGCCACAGCAGGCGGTTAATCATATTAAAGCCGGAATTATTCTGGATGCCAGTGATATGGCAGAATTTATTAATAAATTGGTTAAATAGATTATACAATCTTTCTTAAAGACATAAAATTATGGCTGATACAAAAAAGGTATTTGTTTTTGATGATAACAGGGATATTTTAGATTTATGCACTTTTATTCTGGAAGATGCAGGATATGAAATCAGAACCTCAGAAAGTGCAAACGATATAGAACAACAGGTAGCGGCCTATATGCCGGATATCATTTTTATGGATAACTGGTTGCCGGATTTAGGCGGAATTCAAGCGACAAAAGCAATTAAGAGCAACCCGGATTTGAAACATATTCCGGTAATTTATTTTTCTGCAAATAACGATATTTCTGCTTTAGCCGATGAGGCCGGTGCTGACAGCTATTTATCAAAACCCTTTGATATCGCATCGCTGGAAGACATTGTGAGGAAGCATTTGAGTTAGTTCTTACCCCATATTCTGGTATTTAAATCCAGCTCTTGAATGATATTATACATAAAGTTAATTACCGTAATATCCTGGTCTAAAAAATCGGGGTTAAGGAGGGTTTTAAAAACAGGTGCCTCAAAATAGTTTCTGCTCAGTGGAAATGCAATATACATCCTGCTGTTTATGAACGATAACGACACGGTGCTTTTTGTGTTTTTATTTAAAGCTAAAATCCGCTCCATCATGGCTGGTGTAAGAATGTATCTTGCCTCTACCTGATCTGTAGCATGTGTTATAAAAGTTTTGCTGAATTCCGCATTTTCAAGAGTAACAAAGTCATTATCCCCAAAAGAGAACAGGTTTTTTGAAAACCAGGCACTCATTGTTCCCAAAAGATCTTTTGGTTTTAAAATGGTTACACCATTAAAGTTTTTGTTAAAATCTGCAGCGAATAGTATACCTTTAAAAATATCGTGCCACTCCGTTCTTGTTCCATTTTTAGTTTGCACCTCGGTTTTATATTCAGCGTGCACCTCAGCAAAATAAAATGCTGTTTTCCCTGCATGTCCGCTTACCAAATCTTCGGTATTATATCTATCGGGGCTTTGCGAAAAAATCTGGGTACTTTCAAACTCGTAATCCAGTATTCCTTTGTAAGGTTCGATAACCAGACTCTGGTCCAATGATTTTAATGCCGTGCCAATTACATTAATTTTGAATGCCTCTTTATAAGCTTTTAACTCATCAGCGATTTGATATAAAATTATACCAGCATAAATCGCAGGAATAAGTCCGGCTATTGCTGCGGGAACCGGAAAGTTTAAAGAGAAACTAGCAATGATTATAATAATGCCCAGCGCAAGAAAAATATAGCCTTTTTTTTGTGTTGATGCTATTTTTTGCCGTTCAACTTCCAGTGTAGCAAGTACGTTTTGTAAAGCCGTATTGCTTTCAAGGTTTAACATTAATTATTGAAAAGTTCTTTAGCACTTATATTTTTACGCTCTTCTTCTGCGGTGGTTAAAACTGTAATCGGTTGAAAGTTTAACATACCGGCAAACATACTTCCCGGGAACATCATAATCGCATTGTTATAATCTGTTACTGCCGCATTATAGGTTCTTCTTGCGGCTGCAATTTGTTCCTCGCTTTCTGTCCATGTGCTTTGCAGGTTAATAAAGTTTGAATTAGCCTTTAAATCAGGGTATTGCTCTATATTAACCATTAAGCCTTTAACACTACTGCTCAGTTGTGTATCTATTAGAGCTTTTTCGGCATCGCTGGTGTTTCCGGAAATGGCTTTTGAGCGTAATTCAACAATTTTTGATAAGGTTCCCTGTTCATAATTTGTATATTGTTTTACAACTTCAACCAAGTTCGGAATTAAATCGAAACGCTTTTTAAGCATTACATCAATCGCAGAAAAAGCATTAGTAACCTGATTTTTTTTGCCAATTAGGCCATTATAAAAGAAAATTCCAATAAGGAGCAATAAGCCGATAACAACAAGTGCGATAACCATAATTTTAGTTTTGTAGTTTAGAGCATAAATATATTAAAACGTTACAATATTTTGGCTCAACGTTTTTCATATTCCAGTCCCTTTTCCCTTTGCTGCCTGCGCTCTAATCTTTTTCGTTTCCTCAGATTATGACTTGTTCGCATGGCTTTAAACTTGTTTATATGCGCCTGAATTTCGTTTTGTTTTTCTTCTGTAATTCCTATACTATATTTAACACCCAGAAATAACGTTTTCCAAATCATGTTAAAAAAGGAAGTATTTTCCGCTCTTACATAATTAACTTTTGCAGAAATGAATTTTCCGTCAGGACCAGGGTTTTCTGAGTTTATAATCAGTGCATTTGCCAGGAAAGAGATTAGTCCGCGTTTAACTAAATGATCTTTTGTTGGATCGTTTTTCATCAGCGCAACCGATAAATCGAAATAGGAGAAATCTACAGTTCCTTTCGAGCCGAAATCATCTGCCTTGAAGTTAAATTTGAGTTTGTCAACATTTCCGCGGTTAATCCTGACCAGGCCAAGTGGTTTTGTGATCTGGTTTAACACCCTGGCGTTGAAATTTTGAAGAATACCACTGTAAGAAAAATCGCCTGTATTGGCTGTTAAATTAAATTTAAAATCTACGTCAAGCTTACCTTGCCCTAACAGATAAGAATTCAGGTTGGCCTCCATTATAGGGTTAACCATTTTTACCTTTTCGATATTTGTTGTATTACGAATAATCCCGGAAGTATGCTCAAAAGAAATTCTGCCCCGTTGTCCGCTTTCCTGGTTATAAACAGCATAACTGATATCAATATCTTTAAGTTGAATTTTATTTACTAAAATCGGCGCGGTAATTCGCTGTAAAAGCTGGTGCGGGTATTTTCCTATCCGGCTTTCCGCAGGCTGTTTTGGTAAACTGTTATCATTAAAAACAGCAACGAAACCATTGGCTATCGACATTTCCTTCGCCCTTAATTCCTGTCTGGAAATGTAAAGCGGTAAGTTAATTCCATTAAGTGAAATATCATTCATGGAAATGCTGAAGCGGTCTTTCGCATACCCGGCAACCTGCCCGAATTTCATTTCATCATAAAGTGGTTCCAATACAAATTTTTTTATATTTAGAAGGCCTGTTGATGCTTTGAAATCAAGCTGGTCGAGCTTGATGTTATACATTTTATCCGGCGTTTGGTAATTGTAATTTTTGAGGTTAAGCAACACATCTTTCAATAAATATATCCGGGTAGAATCTTCAAATGAGGTGGAATCGACGAGTAAATCAACAAGCGTGATATTTAAATCATGAATCGAGAAAACATCGAATTTGTTAACGTTTTTATTTACATAATTAAAGCTTGCATCTCTGAACAGGATTTTGCTTATGCTAAATGCCTTTAAACTTTTGGATATAAATTTATAGGGAGATTCAACAGGCCGTGGTGCCCTGTTCTCGTTAAAATCCAATTGGCGGTTAACCATGTAAACCTCAGGTTTATCAAACAAAACCTCCTCAATCGTAAGTTTTTTTTCGCGGTAAAGGGTTAAGGGATGAAAGTGCTTTACAACCAGTTTTTTAAGTGTAACCGTGTAAAGATTGTTTGGCGCTCTTTTAAGCGTAACAAGCTTTTTATACCGGTTTATGTCAGCTGTAATTTTAACATTTTGTAAAGTGGCGCTTCCGGTTAGAATATTAGTACTTACTTTAGTAAAACTAATGGTATAAAGGCTATCTGTAGATTTGTAAAGCAAAGTTTTTATCTGCTCCGTTAATAATGGCCTGGATTTAATATTTAAAATTAAAGCGATGGCCGCAAGCATTATAAAAAGACTGAATAAAATACCTGCCAACCATTTTAAAATTTTATAACGTCGTTTTTTTGTATCCTGCATTTAAACAAAAGCTTTTATCAGCAATATACATTTAAAACGTATTTGTTAAAAATATAGCATTAATTTTTATCCCTTTTTGCTTTTCTGGCTTCACGTTTGTCTTGACGTTTCTGCTCTCTGATTTTCTTCGCAATAACTTTTTGTTGTTTAACCGGGTTTTTCTCCGGAACAATTCCAACGCCAACAATATCTTTTATGCCAACAAAAAGTGTCTTCCACATCAGGTTAAAAAATGAGGCAGAGTTAATTCTCGTATTGGTCATGGTAGCTGTTCTTGCTGCTGCTTCGCCTTTTTTCGGGTTTTCATCTTTTACTAAAATCGTATTGGCAAGAAATGAAAGCAAACCTTTTTCTGTTGTTCCTTTACCGTCGATATTATCCGATAACAATTTAACTTTTAAATTGGTGTAAAGCATATTCATTGCGCCTGAAGCACCCCGCAGGTTTCCATTTGCCCTAAAATCCATGTGCTGAATGTTTCCCTGCTCAATTTCGATTAAGCCCAGATTTTTTGATAAGGAATTCAGGTTTCTTAAATCGAATTTATCTAAGCTGCCACTATAACTGAAAGCACCATTATTATCCGTTAGGTTAAAGTCGATTTTAACTTTAAGCTTTCCGGTTCCCATTAAAAGTGAATTAAAATTGGCAATGGCGTGATTATTTTTCGATAATTTTAAACTGTCGTTTGTTACATTTAAAATATTTCCGGTTAATGATTTAAAGTCGACACTACCTACTTTTTTACTCGCCGGATTATATTCTGAATACTTTAAATCGACCGTATTCAAACTTACCGTATCAATTACTATTGGCATATTTAAACGTTTCAACGCCATGTGCGGATAGTTTCTGCCCTTATCTAACCCTGGTGGCGGTGGTGATTCCCGGCTCATAAAAACTTCTACCTTTGCCGGACCAATTTTTAACGATTTTGCATGAAGTTTCTGATCTGTATTTATGCTAATAAAATCCACGCCGTTAAATTCAATTTTATTAAAATCAAGATTGTAGCGATCTTTCTGTACTTTATATTTTCTGGCGAAAATTAATTCAGGATAAATAGGCGTAAGTTTAAAACCTTTGATGGTAATTTTCTTTGATGCAGCCGAACCACTTATTGTATCAACTTTCATCGAGTACATTTTATCTTTTGTTATGGATTTGTAGCCAGCCAGCTGGAATGTAATATCTTTTGTATAATAAAAACGTGTGGTATCGGTTCCTGATAAAGAATCTAGTAGAAAATCTTTAACCGTAATGTCGAGATGTTTAATGGAATTTTTAGTTTTCTTGGCGCCACTTTTGTTGATGTAGTCAAAGTCGGCATCGACAATTTTTATCGAACGAACCTGAATGGATTTAAAGGTTTCTGAAATTTGTTCGTAAAGTGATTTTTCAGGTTTTACCGAATCTTTTTCTTTCGGCACCTTATTAAAAATCATATTTATGGAAGGTTTATCCAGCCTGATTTCGTTTACATTAACCCGCTTTTTAAAGTAGGCCGTCAGAATTCCAACTCTTGTAATTTGTAGTTTTTTAAGTTTCAGCTCAAAAATGTGTGCAGGTGCCAGTTTCTGTTTTTTCAAACTGTCAAATACCAATGTATCCGGTGTAAGTGTTACATCGCGAAGTGCCAGACTACCGGTAACGACATTAAGATTAATGCTTTTAAAATCGATTTTATAAAGATGTTGGGAGCCATTGTAAACGCCGGCCTTAATTTTTTCGCTTAAAATTGGTTTCCAGCGGGCACTGATGAACATGGCAGCAAAAGCCAGAATTAAAATTAATCCGCCCGAAATACCGGCAATCCATATCCAAAGTTTATTCCTGTTTTGAGTTGTCATTATTTGGCCATATCGATATGTAACAGTTTGAAGGGCGAAAGGTTTTTGTTTAAGCTGAAAGCTAAAAGGTTAAAGCTGAAGACGAAGTTTGTTCCTTTGGCATAGTGAGCCTTTCTAAATAATCCCTTTGTAAACATTTAAACTAAATATGTCAATTTGTCACTTTTAATTTAATTTATGTATTTTTGCAATCCCCAAAAGTTTTTAAGAATGATTGATTTACAAGTACAGGATAAAACACACGATGAAGCAAGGCAAGGTGAGGCTTTAATTTTGGATACACCGGTTAAAGCGGATGCCCGTAAATTATACATCGAAAGTTATGGATGTGCAATGAACTTTGCGGATAGTGAAATTGTGGCTTCTATACTTTCTGAAACCGGGTTTGAAACCACCGGCGATTACCATCAGGCAGACGTGATTTTTATTAATACCTGTTCTATTCGCGAGAATGCCGAAACAAGGGTTAGAAACCGTTTATCGCAATTTGGGGTAGAGAAACGCCGTAATCCAAAGCTAATTGTTGGCGTTTTAGGTTGCATGGCAGAGCGTTTAAAATCTAAGTTTTTAGAGGAAGAGCGCCTGGTTGATGTGGTTGTTGGTCCGGATGCCTACCGCGATTTACCTAATTTAATTGAGCAGGTAGAAAGTGGCCATAAAGCGGTTAACGTCTTGTTATCCCGTGAGGAAACCTATGCCGATATCAGCCCTGTTCGTTTAAACAGCAATGGCATCACCGCTTTTATCTCCATTACCCGTGGCTGTAACAACATGTGCTCGTTTTGCGTGGTGCCATTTACCCGTGGCCGCGAACGCAGCCGTGATGCGCACTCCATTATTGAAGAAGCAAAATCGTTATTCGAAGCTGGCTATCGCGAAGTTACGCTTTTGGGTCAGAACGTAGATTCATATACCTGGACCTCAGAAGATGGTACGGAAACCGTAAACTTCGCTCAGCTTCTGGAGCAAACGGCTTTGGTAAATCCCGACCTGAGGATTCGTTTCTCTACCTCGCACCCGAAAGATATCACCGATGAGGTTTTACATACCATTGCCAGATACGATAACATCTGCAATTACATTCACCTGCCCGTTCAATCGGGAAATACCCGGATTTTGGAACTGATGAACAGAACTTACACCCGCGAATGGTACATCAACCGTATCGATGCAATCAGGAACATTATCCCCGGTTGTGCAATTTCTACGGATATCATCGCAGGTTTCTGTACCGAAACCGAAGAAGAGCACGAGGAAACATTGAGTATGATGGATTATGTACAATATGATTTTGCGTATAATTTCACTTACTCAGAAAGACCGGGAACTTTAGCCGCCCGTAAATTGGAAGATGACATTCCGGAAGATGTAAAAAAACGGCGCCTGGCTGAAATTTTAGCCAAGCAACAAGCACATTCTTTAATGCGTTTACAGGAATGGGTGGGCAAAACAGTTCGGGTGTTGATTGAGGGTACATCAAAAAAATCGGATAAAGATTATTGCGGCAGGGGCGATAGCGGCGCAATGGCAATTTTCCCGGCAATTGATGGCGTAAAACCAGGCCAGTATGCAAATGTTTATATTGAAAGATGTACTTCAGCAACGCTGATAGGAAGGATAGTAGCATAAAGTCTAAAGACCAAAGCGGAAAGTTTGTACAGCCAGGCACCCAGTTTTGATACCAGATACTCAATACTTGATACTAAAGAATGGATACACAAAATATTAAACAACGGTTCGGTATTATCGGCAATTCGCCGCTGCTTAATCGTGCCATAGATATTGCAAGTCAGGTTGCGCCAACGGATATGTCGGTGTTAATTACTGGTGAAAGTGGAAGTGGTAAAGAAGTTTTCTCCCAAATTATCCATCAAATGAGTGCCCGTAAACACGGTGCTTTCATTGCCGTAAATTGTGGCGCTATTCCGGAGGGAACAATAGATTCAGAATTATTCGGTCATGAGAAAGGTTCTTTCACCGGTGCACACGAAGCCCGTAAGGGTTATTTCGAAGTCGCCAATGGTGGTACGATTTTCCTGGATGAGGTGGCCGAACTGCCTCTTGGAACGCAGGCCCGCTTATTAAGGATTTTAGAAAGCGGCGAATATTTACGGGTAGGTTCATCGAAAGTTCAAAAAACGGATGTCCGGATTATTGCCGCCACCAATGTTGATGTTTACAACCGCGTTAAAAACGGGAAATTCCGTGAAGATTTATATTACAGGCTAAATACTGTTCCCCTGCGAATTCCTGCGTTACATGAGCGTAAGGAAGATATTTATTTATTGTTCAGAAAATTTGCAGCCGATTTCAGTGATAAATACCGTAGTCCGGGCTTGCATTTAGAACCAGATGCTGTACAGATTTTAACCAATTACAGCTGGCCGGGAAATGTTCGTCAGTTAAAGAATATTGCCGAACAAATCTGCGTTTTAGAAAAAGAAAGAAATGTAACCGGACAAGCCATTTTAAATTATATCCCTAATGAAGCCGGAAGCAATTTGCCAATGGCGATAAACGCGCAGTCGAAAGAAGATTTTACGGAAAGGGATATTTTGTACAAGGTTCTTTTCGACATGAAAAAAGATATGGTTGAGCTTAAAAAGCTGGTTGCCGAAATTATCCAGCATGGCGGTAACACGGCAACTGTTCTGGCTGATAACCCGCAATACATTAATCAGTTGTACAGGGACGTGGAATTGCCTGCCGGACAAGAACATGGTTTCACCATACAGCAGCCAGCACCAAATAATAATAGTAATAACAACAATAACAATACGGATTACAATTTTGCACATGATGCAGAAGAAGTAGAAGAATCGTTATCGTTGGTTGATAAAGAATCAGATTTAATAAAGAAAGCACTTAAAAAACATAAGGGTAAGCGTAAATTTGCTGCCCAGGAATTAGGTATATCCGAACGTACGCTCTACAGAAAGATTAAAGAATTAAGTCTATAAATAATTTATGAAGATCAAGCTATTTGCTTTCCTTATCGTCGCAACGTTAAGTTCTTGCGCTTATACCTTTAGCGGTGCATCAACCGAGGGACTGAAAACCGTAACCGTACGTTTTTTTGAAAACAATGCACAGCTGGTTGTTCCCACTTTAAGTCAGCAATTTACCGAGGCGTTGAAATCGCGTATTCGTAGCCAAACCAAGTTAAGCATTACGCCAAATGATGGTGATGCAATTTTTCAGGGCAACATTACGGGATACGAAATCAAGCCTGTAGCTTTAACGTCGAGTGCTACACCTACAGCCTCTAATAACAGGTTAACCATTACTGTTGCTGTAAAATACATTAATAATATTAAAGATCATGAGAAGGAAAGCTTTGAAGAAAGCTTTACCCGTTACTTCGATTTTCCGGTGGGCGGTTCGATACAAGGCCTTCAGGCACAAGCCATAGAAGCCATTAACAAGCAACTTACCGAAGATATTTTTAACAGGGCTTTTGCTCAATGGTAGTTTAAAGTTTTAAAAACCGCCTGCATTATTTATCTTAGCAGCAAACCTCAGTAATGGATAACAAACAGCTACTTGCAGATTTATTGGCGCAACCCGGAAAGGTTAGGCAAGAGCATATCCCCATGCTGAAAGAAATGCTGGAGCAATGCCCTTACGCACAGCCGATTCGTTTGCTTTTAGCCAAGGCAGATTCCGCATTTGTTCCGGGGGCATCTTTATATAGCAACGGAAAAGTATTATACAATTTGTTGCAACTGGAAAATGTTGAAGAGGAAGAAAAAGCTGAAAACAATACGCCGGAAAAAGAAACTTTAGAAAGTGAATTTGCAGAAATTGATGCAGAAAGCACAGCTGATGAACAGGAAATTTTTGATGAAATCGGTGAAATTACTGAAGATTTAAAACCGGTTATTTTACAAGCGGTAAATGTAGAAACGCCCGATACCCTACCGGGTATTGACAGGCATTTGATGGATTTGCCGGCTGATGAAGATAATTTTATTGAAAGTGTAGCGTCAACAGATTTTTTCGCTTTCGAACAACAGGCGAGTACGGATGTTGTAAAAGCACCACAAATAGAAACTGTTGTACCTGATGAACCTGAACACAGCTTTGTTTCTAAATATGATGATGACCAGCTTCCGTATACTTTTTTGTGGTGGCTTGCAAAAACACGTAAGGAACATGAACAAATTTTTCAGCCTTATGCACAGCCAAAACCTGGTTTGGCAAAGCAACCGCAACATAAAAATCAGGAGCAGGCCGAATTTCAACAGCAGTATGTAGAGCATATTTTTCACATACAAACACCCTTTGAAGTAGCTGATCATTTAGCAGAATACCCATCTGCAGAAGTAAAAGATGCTAAAGGCGCTGAAATTATTGAAAAGTTTTTAAAAGAAGACCCGACAATAAAACCACCAAAGCCCGAACAAATCGATAATGAGAATAAAGCGAAAAAAAGTGCGGAAGACCATTATGACCTGGTTTCGGAGACTTTAGCTAAAATTTATATCGAGCAAATGCTTTACCACAAAGCCATAGATACTTATAAAAAATTAAGTTTGAAATATCCGGAAAAAAGTGGTTACTTTGCCGACCTTATCCAATCTATAGAAAAGAAATTTTAAAATATATTTTATCATGATAACCTTTTTAATCATTTTATTAATTGTTGCTTGTGTAGCTTTAGGCTTATTTGTATTGGTACAAAACCCTAAAGGGGGTGGTTTAGCAACTGGTGGTGGTACCAGCAATATGTTTGGTGTTCAACGTACAGGCGATGTTTTAGAAAAAGGATCGTGGGTATTGTTAGCTGTAATTGTAGTTTTAACTTTATCAATTACTACAA
The DNA here is from genome assembly GCF_027213645.1 of Pedobacter rhodius. Taxonomy (GTDB): domain Bacteria; phylum Bacteroidota; class Bacteroidia; order Sphingobacteriales; family Sphingobacteriaceae; genus Pedobacter; species Pedobacter rhodius. Next base: position 611,423 of record NZ_JAPWGL010000003.1, read on the forward strand.
TTGCTAAAACAAACGGCGGTGCTGCTGCAACGGGTAATACCGAAATTCAGGATCGTTTAAACAAAATGCCTTCACCTTCTCCACTCGGCGGCGGTGCAACAAATAGTGCGGCGCCTGCAAAACCTGCAACTGCTGATACAACTAAGAAATAGTTAAGGCTATAAAACATTTTTGAAAAGCTTTCCTCAAAAGGGAAAGCTTTTTTTATTATGGACTATTCATATAAAGGACAAACGGTTTATTGCATTAAGAATGACGACTTGATTTAACTTTATTAATATAACTCCAATCCCTCCTTGAATAAGGAGGGGAGCTAAATACTCTTACCGGCAGTTGAACTAATGCATTGAATTTATATAAAGCACCTCAATCTGCGGTTTATCAGCGAAATCTGCGGGAAAAATTTGTCAGCCTTATCCAATTTAAACAACTAACAGTATAATACGTTTTATAAAGCACCACAATCTTCGGTTTATCAGCGAAATCTGCGGGAAAAATTGTCAGCCTTAACCAATTTAAATAGCTAACAGTATAATACGTTTTATAAAGCACTGCAATCTGCGGTTCATCAGCGAAATCTGCGGGAGAAATTTGTCAGCCTTATCCAATTTAAACAACTAACAGTATAATACGTTCTATAAGGCACTGCAATCTGCGGTGTATCAACGAAACCTGCTGGAGAAACATCAGACTTGTTTAAATAATTAATCTAAACCATTACAATTGGCAATAAAATTAATTTCCTTCTGCCAAGCTGACACGCAAATTTTTCGATATTTCTGCATTTATCTAAAAAATTGACAGTACGGGTGCAAATTTGTCCCTGAAAAGCTATTGGCATAAAAAGTGTTAAATGTATGCGTAGTTAAAAAACTTAAATCAAAATAAAAAATAATAAAAGTTATGGCGTTAAACCTTAAACCAATTGCTGGCAGTTCGAACAGAGTAATCGTTGAACCGGCTGCGGCAGAAGAAAAAACTGCATCGGGTTTGTATATCCCTGATACGGCTAAAGAAAAACCATCTAAAGGGACTGTAGTTTCCGTTTCTGAAGAAGATTCTGAAGGTAAAAAAGCTAGTGTAAAAGTTGGCGATGTTGTAATTTATGGTAAATACGGTGGTACCGAATTCCCTTACGAAGGTAAAGATTACCTGATTATGCGTGAAACTGATATTTACGCTGTTGTTGGATAGATAAATTGAAATGTTACAATGTACAACGTTGTAATGTTATAAAGCTAGGATTGAAACTTTTCAACCTTCAAACATTAAAACTTTTAAAAAAATCTTAAAATGTCAAAACAAGTAAAATATAACGTAGAAGCACGCGACGCCCTTAAAAGAGGTGTTGATATTCTGGCGAATGCAGTAAAAGTAACTTTAGGTCCTAAAGGCCGTAACGTAATTATCGATAAAAAATTCGGTTCTCCGGCCATTACTAAAGATGGTGTTACCGTTGCTAAAGAAATCGAATTAAAAGATGCGGTTGAAAACATGGGTGCTCAAATGGTTAAAGAAGTGGCTTCAAAAACAGCAGATATTGCTGGTGACGGAACAACTACAGCAACCGTTTTAGCGCAGGCCATTATTACAACAGGTATTAAAAACGTTGCTGCGGGTGCAAATCCAATGGATTTAAAACGTGGTATTGATAAAGCTGTTGCTGCAGTTGTAGAAAACTTAAAAGCACAATCGCAAACGGTTGGTGAAGACAATAACAAAATTAAACAAGTTGCATCCATCTCAGCGAATAATGATGAGGTTATCGGCGCTTTAATTGCTGAAGCAATGGGTAAAGTTGGTAAAGATGGTGTAATTACCGTTGAAGAAGCAAAAGGTACCGAAACTGAAGTTAAAACAGTTGAAGGTATGCAGTTCGACAGAGGGTATTTATCTCCATACTTCGTTACGAATGCAGATAAAATGGAGGCTGAACTAGATAGCCCTTACATTTTAATCTACGATAAGAAAATCAGCAACATGAAAGAATTGTTGCCTGTTTTGGAGAAAACGGTTCAAACCGGCAAACCATTGGTTATCATCGCTGAAGATTTAGATGGCGAAGCATTAGCGACATTAGTTGTAAACAAAATCCGTGGTTCATTAAAAGTTGTTGCGGTTAAAGCACCAGGTTTTGGTGATAGAAGAAAAGCAATGTTGGAAGACATCGCTATCTTAACCGGTGGTATCGTTGTTTCGGAAGAAAGAGGTTATAAATTAGAAAACGCTGATTTAACTTATTTAGGTTCTGCGGAGAAAGTTGTTGTAGATAAAGACAATACAACGGTTATCAACGGTGCTGGTAACTCTGATGATATTAAATCTCGTGTTAGCCAAATCAAAGCACAGATTGAAACCACTACATCGGATTACGATAAAGAAAAATTACAGGAGCGTTTAGCTAAATTAGCAGGCGGTGTTGCAGTTCTTTATGTAGGTGCAGCCAGCGAAGTGGAAATGAAAGAGAAAAAAGACCGTGTTGATGATGCTTTACATGCAACCCGTGCAGCTGTAGAAGAAGGTATCGTTGCTGGTGGTGGTGTGGCTTTCATTCGTGCAGTTGCGGCTTTAGCAGATTTAAAAGGTGCTAACGAAGATGAAAACACTGGTATTCAGATTATCCGTCGTGCGATTGAAGAACCATTGCGTCAAATCTGTGAAAACGCAGGTATCGAAGGTTCTATCGTTGTTCAGAAAGTTAAAGAAGGTACAGCAGATTTCGGGTATAATGCCCGTACCGATGTTTACGAAAACTTAATTGGTGCCGGTGTTATCGACCCAACTAAAGTTTCTCGTGTAGCCTTGGAAAATGCAGCTTCAATTGCAGCGATGCTATTAACAACTGAAGTTGTTTTAGCAGATGAGCCGGAAGAAGCAGGTGCTTCAGCACATCCTCCAATGGGTGGCGGTGGCATGGGTGGTATGATGTAATCAACCATTCGCATAAAACTTACGTGTAAAATTAAATCCCTCAAAACTAAGGTTTTGGGGGATTTTTTGTTGATAAAGACTTTAGAAAAGGCATTTTTCATCATAATGCAAGATATTTCATATTTACTTTTGTGTAAATTTTTAGTAATACGCTATCATTTAACTAATTTAGCAGCTAAATAACTTGAAGAAAAACGATATCGAATAAATATTTACTAAACAAATTAACTTACTGTTGCCCTTTTTTGACTTTGTCATAATCGGAAGTTTATATTTCTTTCCTGTAATTCTTCTTTTAAAACAATTTCCCTATTGTTGAAAATTTATGAAGACCTGGTGTAGAAAGATTTCGCGTGTAGTTGCTGTATGCTCGGCTCTTTTGTTTTTTGCCTTTTCGGCGCAAGCACAGTTGACGAATGTGGTGGTTGATCCTGGGCCCTACGGAGGTGGTAGTAATATTAGCGTATCTTTAAATTTTGCAAATAATCAATCTGAATTTAAAATTGGAAATGTATTTACATTATATATCTCTGATTCGAATGGAAATTTTATCGGTAATGGAACTCAAATTGGAACATACTCGGGGTTTTATACGTCATTTATTAATGGTATTCTACCCCTTAACTTACAACAAGGAAATGGTTATAAGTTGAGAATTTTAGCGAGCAGTCCTGCTCAAGTAATTGACATTCCAGGCACAATTGACATTCGTAATGTTCAATCAAAGCCCATTACAATCACACCATCTCTTTTAAGTCGAGATTTAGGAGGGGATAATTTAGGTTGGTGTCCAGCAGAAGCAAAAAATGGTCAAAGTTTTTTTGTAAAAAGTGATGCTATAAATCCATCTACGGTTATCATTGAAGTCAAGAATCTTAAAACTGGCACGACTACAACATTTAATGAAATCGTTGGTTCTGGGGTGGATATTACAGGAATAGATATAGGATACTATCTTATTACGGTGATATCTACCACCAACACTGGTGGAGTGAACATAAAATCAATCAAATCTTATTTTCTGCACAATACTCCCTTATTAGTTAATATTCAAGATAGTGGACAGAACATTGGTTGTATAAATGGGCCAGGCCAATCAGCTAGAGTTTCATTTCAACTTACTTTAATTGGAGGAATTGACAACAATTATCCAGGAACTATCTATCGAGTTGACTGGGGTGACGGTTCAACAAGTGAATCTACGATCTATGAAATTACGACTAACGCTTCTAAAATATCTCATGATTACACGAGGACATCTTGTGGCGAACCAACTATTCCAGGAAATCCACCAATATCAAACTCATTTAAAACTACAGTAAATGCAATAAGTGAGGTTTGTAATGTTAGTAGACCTGCGACTGCCTATGCGCAAGTATTTATAAACCCCATAGCTAGGATAACACCAGTAAATTCTGTGGGCTGTATCAATACTTTAATTAGGTTTACCAATGCTTCAACTGGCGGAACAAGACAAAACTGTTCTCCATTAATGGACTACACATGGTATGTTGATGGGAAAAAAATTATAGAGTTTTCGGATACCAGACCTTTTGATCACATTTTTATAACAACAGGTAAGCACATAGTCACACTTGTTGCCTCTAATGGTGTTGGAGTTTGTTTACCTAGTGAATTTAATACTGAAATCTGCATACAAGATCCCCCAAAACCAGCATTTGAAATCACTACGCCTACAACAGGATGTGCTCCATTTACGGTAGAAGTTTTAGATAAATCTAAAATTGACCAAAGCTGTCCAGCTGCTCCGTCTCCCATATATAATTGGATTGTTACCAACACTAATGGTACGCGTTTTACCGCTTTTACAAACAATATTCCAAATCCTAAATTTATATTTACAAATCCTGGTGTATATAACATTGCGTTGGAGATTTCTACGGGAGCATGCTCACCGGTAAAAAGCCAATTGCCAAATCCAATAGTAATTATTAATGGTCAACCAACGGTTTCTCTGGCTGATCCTACAAAACTTTGTAGGCTTGGAAGTTATAGTTTCGACAATATTCCAAATACCCCGACACAAACCATTTTTACAGGAACACAAGTAGATTTGCCAGATACTTATACTTGGACAGTTACAGATGAAAATGGGAATGCATTAACAAATGATGATTATTCATTTGATGCGGGCTTTTCTATGAATAGTAAATATCCTTCTATTAATTTCAAAAAGAATAGAATATACATAATTACTGTAATCCATAAAAACACTTGTGCTACAGTAACAAAATCACAAAAAATAGAGTTTGTTGCTGCTCCTTCAATTAACCTAGGTGCGGATAAAAACATTTGTTTTACACAAAGCACCGTTAATTTAGAAGCCATTATTACAGGGATGGTTAAAAATGGCAAATGGGTTGGTGGTTCAGGTATTTTTGGAAATGTGAATAGCACTATTACCACCTATACCCCAACTGAAAATGAAAAAATTACTGGTCTTGTTACATTAACTTATACTGCAGAAACAGATCTCCAGGAACCTTGTAAAACCATCTCAGAAAAAATTAGAATCTACATTAAAAAAGAAATTAGAATTACAAGTTCAGATAAATTAACTATTTGCTCAGGGAATCCGCTTAACTATTCCCCAATCTCCAACTTAGATAATACTGTTTATACTTGGACCGCAAAAGGATCTTCAAATGCAAATGGTTTTAATGATTCTGCAAGCCCTGGCTTATCCATTGCCGACGTTTTAGCTAATTCTGATCCAATAAATCCTGCTACGGTTACCTACACAATTACACCTGTAAATGATGGCTGTTCAGGTGTTCCTTTTACCTTAACCGTTACCATTGCTCCGCGCCCAATTGTTACAGCGACACCTGCATTTTTAAATATTTGTAGCAATCAAACCGCATCAATTGCACTATCATCTAACTTACCAGATACCAAATATACATGGACTAGCACTTCGGTAGCTGGAGTGACTGGATTTACCAATAACAGCAATCCTACATCAACATCAATTATTAATGATAATTTAGTTAACAATACCTCAGCTCCTGTTATTGTTACTTATACCATTACCCCTATTTCAATTAACGATTGTACAGGCCTGCCATATACAGTAAACATTACTGTACAGCCTTTACCAACTATACCTAATGCCGGCCTGGACGATAACATATGCAGTACCGGAACCTATATTTTAAAAGGGAACAAAGCAATTGTAGGGATAGGAAGATGGACACAAGTATCTAACTATCCTGCTGTTAATATTTCATCCGATGATCAAGAAAATGCAACTGTTTCTGGTTTAGTTGCAGGCAATGAATATATTTTTAGATGGACCATAACTACGGCCCAAGGTTGTTTCTTAATTGATGATGTAAAAATCACCATCAATCCATTTTCTGTTGGCGGTACAATAGTGGGGGCTAAAACCGTATGCGCAGGAAATAATAGTGGCTCAATTACGCTAAGTGAACAAGTAGGTAGTGTAGTTAGATGGGAAAGTTCTACGGATGGATGGGTTAATTGGAACACTATTGATAATACGACAGTTAGTATTGCCTATTCAAATCTTAATACTACTACCCAATACCGAGCGGTTGTACAAAGTGGTGCGTGTAAACCTGAATTTTCTACACCTGCTACCATTACAGTAGTACCTGCAACAACAATTGCCGATGCGGGTACCAACCAGGTATTATGTAATGAAACCAGCGCCCAGCTAAATGCATTGTCCACACTGAAAGCCGGAGAAACCGGCAGATGGACAGTAGTTAGCCCAATATTATCAAATACGCAGATCACAGATCCGACAAACCCTGCAACTACAATAACCAAACTTACACCTGGACAAACCTATATTTTTACCTGGACCGTTATAGGTCCATCGCCCTGTGGGCCAACACAGGATAATGTGACGATCACAGACCTTCTTCCCTTAACCAACACCATTAGCAGTACAAGTGCTGAGGTTTGTTATAACCAGAGCATTGCCGTTACAGGCGATACACCTACCGGAGGAAATGGCACTTATACTTATCAATGGCAGAGCAGTGCGGATGGAAATACCTGGGCCGATATTAGTGGTCAAACTGGTAAAGATCTCAACGTACCGGTAACTACTTCCGCTTTTTACAGAAGAATTGTAAACAGCAATGTTTGTACGTCAAACAGCAATAGCGTTGAAATAAAAGTATTACCGGTTGTTATTGGAAATACAATCGCTTCAGATCAAACCATCTGTATTGGTAGCCCGGCACTCACAATAACAGGAACCACACCAACTGGTGGAAGCGGAACTTACCTGTACCAATGGCAATCCAGCATAAACAACGGGGTAACATGGGTAGATGTTACCGGCGCCACGGGTAGGGATTTTACACCATCTGCGCTGAGTGTAACCATTCTGTACCGACGTTCTGTTACAAGCGGTACCTGTTCCAATTTTAGTACCCCTGTTAAAATTACAGTAAATCCTTCGGCTAAAGCGGAGATTACCTATACAACAGATTTTGGCTGCCCTCCGTTTGTGTTAACACCTGCAATAATAAAGGCAAACGCTTATCCGGATAGAAACGATACGTATACCTGGTTTGCAGATAATGTTCAAATCGGAACCGGTATTAACTTTCCGGGCTATACGATTACTGGCGAAAATAAAGCGGTTGTCATAAAATTAGTTGTAACAAGCAGTCTGGGCTGTACAGGTGACGAAACCAGCCATACATTTTCAACTCAGCAGGATGTAAAAGCCGCATTTACCCAGTCGGTTACGCAAGGCTGCGGTCCGTTGGCCGTTAACTTTACCAACACATCGAATTCATTAACGGCATCCAGTTTTAAATGGGATTTCGGAAACGGAACAACATCAAATCTGGCGCAACCCGGTCCGGTAACTTTTCAGGCGGATCCGACAGGTAAAGATATTACTTATACGATAACGCTGAGCGCCATAACACCATGCGGTACAACGACTCAAAAGTCTACTGTATTAGTTCAGGGTAAAGCGGTATCCATATTCAGTCCTGATAAAACGACAGGCTGCTCGCCGCTGTTAGTCAATTTTAGCAACACATCACCGGTAAGCTCAGGCACAACTTACACGTTTGATTTTAACGATGGCTCTCCCAAGGTAATAACCAACGACAGAAGTTCGGTAAACCATTTATTTACCACCCTTGCCGTTAGGGATTATGTTATCACCATGACTGCCGAGAATGCTTGTGGTAAAAGTACATCAAGTTACACCCTTCGGGTTTCGCCGAACGATATTACGCCAGAGTTAGTTGTTAATGCGGGGGAACTTACCGGTTGCGCACCCTTAAAGGTTAATTTTTATAATAACTCAAAAGGGGCCAGCAAGTTTATTTATGATTTTGGTGATGGTACAGGTATACAGATCACCAATTCAGCGCCGGAAACCGTTTCGCATATTTTTACAAAACCAGGCAAATTTACGGTTACGTTATATGCGTCAAATGATTGTTCAAATGCACAAACCACTGAAACCATTACGGTATTGGCGCAACCAACAGTTGAATTTACAGCAGATAAAACGGCAATTTGCGATGGTGGTTTGGTAAAATTTAAAAACACAAGTAAAAATGCTATAGGCTATACCTGGGATTTTGGAGATGGAACAACATCTGCAGAGTTCGAACCTGAACACATTTATAAAGGTGCAGGCAAAAATTATACGGTTAAATTGACCTCAATAAATCTTTTAGGCTGTACCAACACGCTGGTTCTGACAGATTATATAAATATTGCACCCGAATTGAAGTCGATATTTACGGTTTTACCTGGGAACGAGCTATCCATTCCGAATTTCACTTTTAGCTTTAAAGATGCAAGTTTAAACGGTGCCGGAAGCTGGGAATGGAACTTTGGTGATGGAACAAGCTCTACACTTCAAAACCCGACACATACTTACCCTAACGTTGGAGATTATACAGTAACCCTGAAAATTTTGAATAAAGAAGGCTGCTCGGCAGTTTCGTCGCAGGCCGTCAGAATAATTGGTGTACCCGGATTTTTATATGTACCAAACTCATTTATGCCGGCAAGTCAGAAAAATGAGTTACAAACTTTCCGGGCAAAAGGAAGAGGTATTGATACCTGGAAAATGACGGTTTTTAACAAATGGGGACAGGTTTTGTGGGAAACGACAAAACTCGACGACGGTGCGCCGCTGGAAGGATGGGATGGAAGATACAACGGGCAGGAGCAGCCTCAGGGCGTTTACTTCTGGAAAATTGATGTAAAGTTTATAAATGGTGGTGAGTGGAAAGGGATGACTTACGATTCATCACCGCCGAAGAAAACCGGAAACATATATTTAATAAGATGATAAAGAGCAGGAGGATTTATTTATTTATGTTGATAACGGTGATGCCTTTGATTTCTGCGGGGCAGGATTATATCTATTCGCAATTTTACAACGCCCCAATATATTTAAATCCGGCATTAACGGGTCAGTTTGAAGGAGATATCAGGGTTAACGCCTTATACAGAAATCAATGGACCGGGCTTTCGGGCGATTTTTCTTACATGAGCGCCTCCGCGGATTTAAACCTGCAAAAGATAAATAGTGGCATTGGCTTAATTTTTAATCGAAGTAGCGAGGGTACAGCATACCTGCAAAAAAATAACATCGCTTTAAGCTATTCATACATCATTGGCGGCGACGATTATACACTTTCTTTTGGTTTGCAGGGTGGTATAACCAATCAAAAATTAAACTGGGATAAACTGGTTTTCGGCGATCAGATAGATGTAACATCAGGAATCATACCAGGGATTATTTCAGGTGCCGAAAGGCCAAATGTAGATAGCCGGTTTTACTTCGATGCGGCTGCAGGAAGTAACCTGGTTTATAAAAACTTTATGCTTGGTGTTGGTTTGCATCATTTAAACCGTCCTGACGAATCTTTGGCTGGTTACCAGGCCAGATTACCGATGAGAATATCCGGAAATTTAAGTTATAAACTCGCTTTGGTTTCCGATCAGTATGACCGGGATGGAACCTACTTGATTCCGTCGATCGTTGCTTACAAGCAGCAAAACGTTACATCATTCAGTGTCGGTACCCAATTTAAATATGCTGGCATCAATGCCGGAATCTGGTATCGTAATGATGGCAACTCGGCCGGAAACGACGCAATCGTTTTCTCTGTGATTTTCGATATTTTCAACAGAAGAACAAATGGCGAAAAATTCCGAATCGGAATCAGCCATGATGCCACCACTTCAAAAATTAATTACACCAATACCGGCGGAACATCGGAAATTGGCTTAGGTTATGAAAAATACTGGCCTAACAGTACAAATTATGGTCGTGCAAATGGCTTAAGATGCTATGATTTTTATTAATTTGCCTTTGTTAAATCAGGGCAATGAATGATATTTTAGATAACAGCCATTTTATTACACAAAGTGAAGTCAATAAATTTCTTTTAGCTACGTTACTTTGTGGCTTAATTGGTGCGGAACGGGAATACAGAAGCAAATCTGCAGGTTTAAAAACCATGATGATGATTGGTTTAGGCGCAACTTTGTTTACCATATTATCCATTAAAATCGGGCCGACCAGCCAGGATAGAATTGCATCAAACATTGTTACCGGCATTGGTTTTTTGGGCGCGGGTGTAATTTTTAAAGAAGAAAACCGCGTTAAAGGTTTAACAACGGCTTGTATCATCTGGATAGTGGCAGCAATTGGGATGGCCGTAGGTTCAGGCTATTACGAGCAGGCAATTGGTGTAACTGGCGTAGTGCTTTTAGCCTTAATTATTTTTCCTTTTTTAGAGGAAATCGGCGACCGTCGGTTCACAAAACGCATTTATAGAATTGTTAAGAAACAACATGCGCACGGCGATTTAGAAAGCTATGAGGAAGTTTTCAGGGAGAACAAGCTTAAACCCCAACGAGGAAAACATCAACTGGTCAATAACGTTATTACCGGAAACTGGATAGCAACCGGAACGCCAAAAAACCACAAAAAATTTGTAGAGCAGATGTTAAAGGATGATGAAATTATAGAGTTTGATTTTTAAAGTTATTCCATTGAATAATCCATTAAACAAATCATAGCTTTGTATAACTAACCTGATTCATGATTAAAGAGCAAATTTCAGTTTTCGATATTTTTAAGATAGGCATTGGCCCGTCGAGTTCGCATACACTTGGCCCCTGGCGTGCTGCCCAACAATTTACCGCCTCACTTCAAAAAAATAATCTTTTGGACGCTGTAGAGCAGGTAAAAATATTGCTTTATGGTTCACTTGCAAAAACCGGTAAGGGCCACGGAACTGATGTTGCCATTTTATTGGGATTAACAGGTGCAGATCCCGTAACCTTTGATGTTGATGCCGTTACGCCAACTTTTGAAGCCATTCAAAAAGATAAAAAACTTAATCTGGCAGGGTGTTTAACCATCGACTTTGACCACAATAACGATTTGCTTTTTCTTTTCGCCGAAAGTCTGCCCTTTCATCCTAATGCAGTTACCTTTCAGGCCTTCTTAAAAAACGGCAAAGCTTTTTCCGAAACCTATTATTCAATTGGCGGTGGTTTTGTGGTAAAGGAGGGTGAAGATAATAGCCAAAAAGTACAAGTTGATTTACCTTTTCCTGTAGAGAAAGCAAAAGAGCTTTTACACTGGTGCCTGTCGACCGGGTTAAAAGTAAGCGAAATTGTAATGGAAAATGAAACTGCATGGCGACCTGAATCGGTAACCAAAGCAGGGATTCTTCAGCATTTTGCAGTAATGAGAGATTGCATTTACCGCGGTTGCCATACTACTGGCTTCTTGCCTGGCGGATTGGATGTTGCCCGCAGGGCCTTCCCGCTAAATAAACGTTTGATAGGTAAAAGTGAATACCACGACTATACCTCATGGGTTGAAGCCATAAGGAAAGGTGGCAATGGCTTTAATTATATTTTAGATTGGGTAAGTTGCTTTGCGCTGGCTGTTAACGAAGAAAATGCTTCCTTTGGTCGGGTAGTAACTGCACCAACAAATGGCGCCGCAGGCGTAATTCCGGCCGTTTTACAATATTTTATCACTTTCTGCGACGGTTATGCTGAAGATAAAATCATTCAGTTTATCGCTTGTGCTTCTGAAGTGGGTAGTATTTTCAAAAAGGGGGCAACCATATCGGCGGCAATGGGGGGGTGCCAGGCTGAAATCGGAGTTTCTTCGGCGATGGCCGCTGCAGCATTAACAGAATGTTTGGGCGGTTCTCAGCGACAGGTTTTAATGGCTGCAGAAATTGCCATGGAACATCATCTGGGCTTAACCTGCGACCCAATAGGTGGTCTGGTTCAAATTCCTTGTATTGAAAGAAATACCATGGGCGCCATAAAAGCAATTACTGCGAGTCAGTTGGCTCTACAAAGTAATCCGGATAAAGCAAAAGTAAGTTTAGATGCCGTTGTAAATACCATGTGGGAAACGGCGCTGGATATGAATGCCAAATACAAAGAAACATCAGATGGTGGTTTGGCAACAAATATTCCGATTAGCTTGCCGGAGTGTTAGTTAACTGTTAAATTGTATCAACATCGAAACCTTAGTTCATATAAGAAACCTTCAGCCTGTAAAAGGGGTGAATTTAAGTATATTATTAGCTTTTCTATACTTTTTGTGCTTCGTGTCTTTGTGGTTAAATGAGCTTCGCTTTTTCGTGAATTCACCACCTAAGACACCCTAGCTTACCTTAGAAACTTCAGTCTGTAAAGGGTTTGAATTTAAGTTATCTTATTAACTTTTCTGTGCTTCGTGTCTTTGTGGTTAATGCTTTTGTGATTTCACCACCTAAGACACCCTGGCTAGCTTAGAAACTTCAGCCTGTGAAAGGTTTGAATTTAAGTATATTATCAGCTTTTTATACTTTATGTGCTTCGTGTCTTTGTGGTTAATGAGCTTCACTTTCTTTATGGTTAAATTAAACCGGAATAAGTCAGCACCAACCACCAAAGTCCAGTTGTAATAAACGATAATAATATCCCAATCCCAACCACTAAATTGGACACTTTGGGATTCAGATTATATTGATCGGCGACTACTCCTGCTGTGAGCAGCGTTGGCATTGCCATTTCGAAAATAGTTATTTTAGTTATCATCCCGTTCATCCCTAATAATAAAGCAATTACCAAAACCAAAAGTGGGGCTAAAATCAATTTGTAGAATAAAGCGAAGCTGATGTGCTTGATTTCATTAAACCAACCACCAAATTTTAATTGTAAGCCGATAGAAAATAATGCGAGCGGACCAACCGTTCCGGCAAGTTTATCGAATAAAATTGCTAAAGGAGATAAATCCAGGTATCGAGGTAAAATCAACGCTAAAACACAGCCAATTAATGGAGGAAAAGTTAATACTTTACTTAGTACTAATTTTGCGCTGAGTTTTTGTTGTTGTGAAGAACGTATCGCCACGATTATCCCAATGGTAGATAATAAGGCAAATGTAACCTGATCGCAAATAATTGCAATAGCAAGTTCTTTTTCGCTGAAATACGCTATTATTAATGGGAAGCCAATAAATGAAGTGTTGCTCAGCGAACTCACCAGCTTTAAACCACCGAAAGTTGCCCGGCTGATGTTGCTGAGTTTTGAATACAGCGTAATGATAAACCAGCCGGATATCCAAATGCAGATCGGCGCAAATGCCGGAAACAATAAATCCTTTGTCCAGGTAATGTGCGGTAGGTATTTAAATGAAACGGCAGGAAGTGCGATGTAGATAATCCAGGCGTTAATGCCTTTGTGTGCATCTTTTGGAAGGCTTTTACCCTTGCGAAACAGCATTCCCGCCAGGATACACAAACCGATTAAAATGAAATTTGCCATTGATTTGCAAAGATAGCGATAAAAGAAAACGCCAATCAGAAATTCTATTGGCGTTTAATAAGGTTAACCCTGGTTGCTTGGTTTTGGTTTTTTCTTATGCCAAACCTTTTTCTTGCCGTTATTCCTTGGGTGCTGTGGTCTTTTTTCCTCCACATGCGTAATGTCCATTGTTGCAATATGCTCTGGCAAAGTCATCCGGGGAACTTCCTTTTCAATCAGTTTCTCAATATTATCAAATTTACGTTTATCTCTTCCGTTAACCAGGGTAATTGCGGTTCCTTTTGTTGCTGCCCGCGCTGTTCGGCCGATTCTATGAACGTAATCTGCAGGGTCGCCGGGAACATCATAATTAATAACCAGATCCACACCCTCCACATCAATTCCACGCGATAAAACATCGGTTCCGATTATGATTGGCAACCTTCTGTTTTTAAAAGCAAGTAAAATATCTTCACGCTCTTTTTGCCCTAAATCGGAATGGAATGCATCCGCTTTAATGCCTAAGCTTTTAAAAGTCTTGTATAAAGCTTTAACTTTTTCTTTTGTTGAAGCAAAAATAATAGCACTTTTATAGGTTTCGTCTTTAAAAATATCTGTTAATAAAGCCTGTTTTTGCTGGTCGTGAATATTATAGGCCTGCTGGTCGATTCCTTCTGCGGGTTTTGCGATAGAAATGGTTATCTGCTGTGGTTCATTTAAAATGGAACCGGCCATTTTCCTGATTTTCGGGGCCATTGTAGCCGAAAACAGAAGGGTTTGCCTTTTCTTAGGCAGGTAACTTACAATGCGCATAATATCATCATAGAAACCCATGTCTAACATTCTGTCGGCCTCATCCAAAATTAAATGCTGTAAATGTTCCAGCTTCAACACACCGGAAGATAAGTGGGCCATTAACCGCCCTGGTGTTGCAATAATGATATCCACACCGTCACGCATCGAACGTTTTTGTTGTTCGTAAGCAATGCCATCGCCACCACCATAAACTGCAAGCGAGCTGATATTGGTGAAGTAAGCCAATGCCTCAACCTGTAAATCAATCTGTTGGGCCAGTTCACGGGTTGGCGCTAAAATTAAAGTATTATTATGCCTTTCGGTAGCCCTGCTAATCTTGTCCATTACCGGTAAAAGGTAACTGGCTGTTTTTCCTGTGCCTGTTTGCGCACAGGCAATAAGATCATGGTTGTTTAAAATTACCGGTATAGCTTGTTCTTGTATCGGGGTAGCGCTTTTATACCCCATTGCCATCAGGCCTTCGTGTAAATCGGGGTTAAAATTAAAGTCGTTAAAATTCAATCTGTTATGTTTATGTATTTTAGCAAAAGTACCTTAAAATACGTCGAATAGCAAACATGATTTGAATATCAGTTTTAAACGATCGAAATGTAGTATTCAATTTAAATCTGTTAACCTCGAATTTCCATTTCCATCATCCATCATTCATTGCCCATCGTCCATTTTCCATCTTTTAACGCTTTTTCTTATCGGCGTAGCCAAATACTTTTTGCAATAGCGTAGAACTGCGGGAACTGAAATTATCTCTGATTTTCAGCTCTTCTTTTGCAACCTCCACAAACAAACCTTCTATTGCTTTTTGTGTAACGTATTCCGTTAAATTGGTGTTTACGGGTTTTACTAAAGGCAGCCTATTGTATTGCGCAGTTAAATCGCTGTAATATTTCGTTGCGTTTACTTTATTTAAACTTGTGGTTACAATCGGACTGAATTTTTGCATCAGTTGAGGTGTGGTTACGCGTTTGAAATATTCAGTTGCTGCATTTTTATTGCCTAAAAGAATGTTTGTTGCATCCGTTAAAGTCATCTGTTTAATGGCAGATATAAAAATGGGTTTAGCCTCGGTAGCGGCATCTTCTGCAGCGCGGTTCAAACTTACAATCACATTATCGCAAAGTTTGTTTAAACCAATGCTGCGTAAAGTTTTTTCTACTTTTTGCGCTTCCGGAGGCATTAAGATTTTAACGGCCAAATTACCTAAAAAACCATCTTTAGCCGAGAGCCTGTCTGCACCGGCAGATACGCCGATTTGTAAAGCTTCTTTAATTCCTTGTCCGATTTCTAAGGTTGTTGGCGTGCCGGTTGCATTCGTTGTTGTGGTTTTTTCTGTAACTTTTTTAAAAATGTCGCTCAGTTTTATTTGAGCATTCACATTCAGGTTCGTAAATAATATTAATGCCAGGGATGCAGGTAGAATGTTAATTTTCTTCATTCATTATGAGTTTATCTTTTATGCTAAGCAAATCCTTTGCCATTAGTTTAGCTGATTTTACCAGGCTTAAAAATTCAGAACGGTAACCTTCTTTGTCTTTGCCTTTCGCATTTTCAGCTAAAGTAATTACCTGCTCAAAGGTAGCATTTTGTTTGAAAGGGGATTTTCTTAAAATCATACCAAACGCTGCAACTGCAGCGGCAAACCTGAAGTTATCGCTGGTTGCATTAAAACCTAAGGCATTATCATAAATTCCTTTGACCAGTAACTTGCTTTTAGCGCCGTTCGGTTCTTTATAGCGAAGTTTAACGTTTAAGATTTCTTCTGAGTCAGTTGATTTTAATTGGCTGGTCTTCTGATATTTTAATTCATCAACGGAACCGGATAAATCATCTTTTACGCCTACGGGAACAATTTCATAAAGCGCGGTAACGGTGTGGCCCGAGCCAATTTCACCGGCATCTTTTTTATCATCGTTAAAATCTTCTTTATTTAACAAACGATTTTCATAGCCAATTAATCGGTACGACTGGACCTTAGATGGATTAAATTCTATTTGCAGTTTAACATCTTTAGCAACAGTAAATAAAGTTCCGCCAAACTCGTTAACCAGCACTTTTCTCGCTTCCGTTAAATTATCGATATAAGCATAATTGCCATTTCCTTTGTCGGCAAGAATTTCCATTTTACTGTCTTTATAATTACCCATTCCATAACCTAAAACGGTTAAGAATATACCACTTTTCCTTTTAGCTTCGATTAATTTCTGCATCTCCGCATCGCTACTCGCCCCTACGTTAAAATCGCCGTCTGTTGCTAAGATCACCCGGTTATTACCGCCTTTTACAAAGTTTTCACCTGCAATTTTATAAGCAAGTTCAATTCCTTCGCCGCCGGCTGTAGAACCGCCTGCACTTAACTTATCGAGTGCATCTTTAATTTTCGTTTTTTCATCGCCGCTGGTTGCAGGTAAAACAATACCTGAATTGCCGGCATAAACAACGATTGCAACTTTATCTTTTGCCCTTAACTGATCCGTTAACAATTTAAAAGAAGATACCAGTAAGGGCAATTTATTTGAATCATTCATTGATCCGGAAACATCTATAAGAAAAACCAGGTTAGATGCGGGTAAATTAACCGTTGGAATCGTTTTTGCCTGTAGGCCAATCTGAACCAGCTTATGTTTATTGTTCCATGGAGCAGGTGCGATTTCAGTAATAATATTTACCGGATCATTTCCGCCTGGCTGATTATAATCATAGTCAAAATAATTAATCATCTCTTCTATTCTAACGGCATCTGCCGGCGGAAGATTACCGCCATTTATAAACCTTCTGATGTTGGTGTAAGAAGCGGCATCAACATCTATAGAAAATGTAGAAAGCGGCTCGTTTTTAACCTTATGAAAAGTATTCTCATTAACAGAAGCATAACTCTCATCGTTACGGATTAAATTGGTATTTGAACCTTTGACTTTATTTACGGATATCCCTGCAACCCGCCCCTGTAGAGGAGCAGCTGCATAATCATAAACGGTAGACACCGATTCTGTCATTGAAACCTTACGCTGCATACCGTAACCAACTATGACAACATCATTAAGCGATTTCGCATCTGCAATCAGATTAATAGAGATTTTATTGCGCGTACCAATTTTAATAAATTGGGTTGTAAAACCAATACAAGATACCCTGAGTTCTGTATCTTTTTCAGATAATCGTAAGCTGAACGCCCCTTTTGAATTCGTAACTACAACTTGTTTGCTGTAGTTGCCTGCTACCGAAACTCCGGGTAATGCATTTATTCCATCTGTTACAATGCCCGTGATAATACGTGTTGTAGCCGGCTTAAAACTTGCCAGGATAATTATAGTAATTAAAGATAAAAGTAACTTTTTCATAATCTTGATTTTTAATGATGATGTCGTTACATAGTCTTTTCCATATTTATACTCGAAAATATTTTTTATACTTGAAAGATAATTTGTCTTAGCGACCCTATTTTTGAAGTTTATAAAGAATACAGCTGGAAATAACCGGCAAGAAGATGCAGACTTAATTGCGGCGTATAAAAATACCGGCAGTTTAGACACATTGGGTACACTCTATAACAAATACATGCATTTGGTTTTCGGGGTTTGCCTTAATTATTTTAAAGATGAAGAGTTAAGTAAAGATGCCGTAATGCAGATTTTTGAGGAACTGGTAACAAAACTCAAAATATATGAGGTGCAGAACTTTAAAAGTTGGTTACATGTACTTACAAGAAATCATTGTTTGATGGAGTTAAGGAAATCTGCGAAACAAAATAACGTTTCAATAGACGATACTTTTGTGGAAAACAGTGAGTTTGTGCATCTGGATATAGACAACACAAAAGAAACGCAGCTGACCATTATGGAAAAGTGTATGGAAACATTAACTGAAGAACAGCGGAAAAGTGTAGATTTATTTTATTTGCAGGAAAAATGCTATAAGGAAGTGGCCGATATGACCGGCTACGATATACTGAAGGTAAAGAGTTACATCCAGAATGGGAAGCGGAATTTAAAGATTTGTATAGAGAAAAATAGCAGTGAATAACGATTGGTTAGATATTGATGTACTGGAAGATTATCTTGATGGTAAGCTTGATGCTAAAGGTATGCACTTTGTAGAAAGGCAGGCCTTAGACGACCCTTTTGTTGCCGAGGCACTTGAGGGTTTGCGCCAATCGCCAAAGCGTAAACAAACGCTTTCTATTTTACAAAAACAACTTTACGATAGGATTTCTGAAAAACCGATTAGGCGTAAAATGTGGGGCATTACCACACAGCGCTTAAGCATTGCTGCAACGGCCACTGTAGCATTTATAGCGGTAAGTATCTTGTTTTTTATGCGGGAAACGAACCGTAAAAATGCGGAGATTGCTGCCAGAAAATCGCAGGGCGTTATTGTTCATTTAGATTCTACAAATACCGTTGCGTCTGATACGCCTAAACAAGAAGATTCTGCCGTGAGGGCAAATGAAGTTTCTAAATCTGCCTTTATAGATAAAGCAATTGCTGACGCCAAAACCGGTGATTTAGCCAAAAATGCCAGACAAGTTCCTGTAATTAAAAATGCGGAGAAAGAATCTGAGGCGAAAAAGATAGATATAGAATATACGACCTTAAAAAAGGCCAAAGCTGCGCCGATTGCGACCCAGCCTGGTGAACGTAGCGACTTGAATGAAGTAGTTGTTTCGGCGGCAACCCAAAGTTCGGGAAGCAATTTGATTTACAGCGGCAATGTTGTTTCCGAAACAGGCAAGCCCGTACAGGGAGCAGTTGTGAAGTTAGAAAACTCGAAAGCGGTAACTGCAACAAATGCGGCTGGTTTTTTTACGCTACCCGTTGATAGCGCGGATAAAGACAAGGAAATTTTAATTAAAGCACAGGGTTTTAATGATAAGGTAATTGCGACAAACCCTGACGCAATTCGTATGGCTTTGAGTGGCGATAAATCTTTAAATGAAATTGCGTTAATTACAGGGTCTAACGGGCGTAAAAAGGAAGCCATTACACCGAAAAAAATTGTTTTAAATGCTGTTGAAGATCTGGATAGGGCCAAAGGCGAAATCACTAAACCCGTACCTGTTTCAACGATAAATTACGATCAATACCTTGAAAACAACAATAGATTATATAATCCTAAAGGTCCTGCACAATATGTTGTTGTACGTTTTAAAGTTAAGAAAAACGGGCGGCCAGCAAATATTTTGGTTATAAAATCGCTGAATAAAAAAGCCGATGCTGAGGCTAAAAGACTTATTGATACCGGTCCTGACTGGGTTTTACCTAAAAACGGAAACGACCTGGTTGAAATGAGTGTTAAATTTTAGTTTAACCGCAAAGTATACGCAAAGGCAGTAGCTTCAAATGAAAATACAAGTCTTTCTTCGTTGAATCAAGGTGTTTTAGGCGATAATTCAAATGTGTTAAAAACAGCTTTGCTATACGGTTAAACAAAAAAGACTAAAGCAATCTGCCTTAGTCTCTAAATGTATTTAAGAATTTTGTTGTTACTTGAAATAATAAATACCGGCATAAATAATTGCCGCTAGGGTAGCCGAAACCGGGATGGTTAAAATCCATGCCCAGATTAAGTTGATGGTTACACCCCAACGAACTGCAGAAACACTTTTCACTAAACCCACTCCAACAATCGATCCTGTTATTGTATGCGTTGTAGAAACGGGAATTGCAAAATGCTCTGTAATACCCAGTGTTACAGCGCCGGCCGTTTCAGCAGCAACACCTTCAAGTGCGGTTACCTTGGTAATTTTAGAACCCATTGTTTTCACTATTTTCCAGCCACCGCTCATTGTGCCTAAAGAAATTGCAGAGTAACAGGCAATGGGTACCCAGGCCGGCAGGGCTTCGAAATCCGGAATAACTTTCGATGCAATTAAAGCAGTTGCGATAATACCCATAACTTTTTGTGCATCATTACCACCGTGAAAGAAACTCAGTGCCGCAGATGATAAAAGTTGTAACCGTTTAAACCATTTCTCTGCCGTTGCTGGTTTTGCATACCTGCAGATGTTAATAATTATTAAGGTAATTACAACAGAAATTACCATACCTATAACGGGCGCAAGTACAATAAATGATACAATTTTAACCACGTATGACATATTTACGGCATCCAGCGGACTGGCACCTGTAAGTAAAGCATGTGTCATACCCGCACCGGCGAAACCACCGATAAGTGTATGAGATGAACTGGAAGGAATGCCATACCACCAGGTTAACAGGTTCCAGATAATTGCAGCCACTAAACCGGCAAGAATAACTTCTAAAGTAATGTAATTTTCAATTACTGTTTTAGCAACCGTATTGGCCACTTTATGATCGGTAAAGTAAAAGTAGGCAGCAAAATTGAAAAGCGCAGCCCATAAAACCGCCTGAAAAGGCGTAAGAACTTTTGTAGAAACAACCGTTGCAATCGAATTAGCGGCATCGTGGAAGCCATTAATGTAATCGAAAGCAATAGCCAGAATTACAACAACAACCAATAAGGTAGTTACCATGTTTGTGTTTTATTAAGCGTTTTTAACCAAAATCGTTTCAAGCACATTAGCCACGTCTTCGCACTTGTCTGTTGCTTTCTCTATTGTTTGTAAAACCTCTTTTTGTTTGATTAATTCAATAGCATTAGTTTCATATTCAAATAAACGGGCAACGGCTAATGTAAATACATAATCGGCCTGATTTTCACCACTGTTAATCCGGATACATGCATCCGCAATAACACGGATATTTTTGAAACTGCGTAATTCTTTAATTGCTTTATCAATATCGGTACACATTTCTACCAGAAGTTCAGCAATTTTTACAATCGGCTCGTTAATGGTATTCATGTTATACATCTGCATACGGTTTGCCGTTCCGTAAATATAATCGGCAACATCATCAACAGCCGTAGCCAGTTGGTGAATGTCTTCCCGGTCAAAAGGTGTAATAAAGTTTCTGCTTAATTCTAAGAAAATTGAATGGGTAATATCATCACCCACATGCTCTAAGCGTTCAATTTCTTTAAATATGGCTTTTCTGCTTTCTGCATCAGCGGTGCTAACCATTTCTAAAAGCGTTTCAGCAATTTTTAATGCGTTGCTGCCTGCTTGCTCAAAAAGAGGATGAAACTTTTTATCTTGAGGCGTAAAGAACTTAAAAATATTGTTCATGTTAATTTTAATATGTTACAAAGCTACACGCTCAATGTTAAGTTAATGTTAAGTTGTTAATTATATTAAGGAATTGTCTTGTCGCCAGGTCATCAATTATTCATTTTAACTGTTTGATTAGGAATGAGTAAAATTTGAAAACCTGCTGATCTGGTTCTTCGGCAACAGCAGCCCCGTTAAACGCTATAGCCCTCACGAAAAATTTGGAGGCTGCCGCTCTTATCGGGTTTAAGAACTCAGGTAAAATATTCTTGGGAAAATTATATACTCAAATAAAGCCATCGTCATGCAATAGCTGTCGGATGCGGGGTACGAACAGTCTTTTAGCAAAATAGATTGCTTCGTCATGCTTCCTCTCAATGACTATTTTCAAGAAAACGAGCCATTAAAACCCTAACCTGCCGCTGTGCGCTTTGTGGTGAATTCCCTTCACCTAACTTCGCATTCTTTGCGGTTAATAAAAAACTACCCGATTTTTTGTAATGTAAAAGCAAATGTTGTTCCTATCCCAGGTGTGCTGCGTACGGAAATCGTTTGCTGGTGCGCTTCTAAAATATGTTTTACAATAGCCAGGCCCAAGCCGGTTCCCCCAACTTCCCTTGCCCTGTGCGTATCGATGCGGTAAAACCGTTCAAATAATCTGGAAAGATGTTTCTCTTCAATACCAATACCATTATCGGTCACTTCAATTAAGAACTGATCGTGAAGCTCAAAAATTTTAATAGCTGTTTCGCCATTTTCGATTCCATATTTAATGCTGTTTACCATTAAATTAATTAATACCTGTCGAATTTTTTCCCTGTCGGCATTTACTAGGGTAACAGCGGTATATTTATCTTTAAAAAAAAGCTTGATGTGTTTTGATTTTGCCCTGTCTTCCAGGTTTTCCATTACATCTTTCGCCAGCTGAACAAAATCAAATTTTTGGTAGTCAATAGGCGCCTCGCCGGTTTCCAATTTTGCAATTACATCTAAGTCGTTAATCAGGTAACTCAAACGCTCAACATTGTTTTCTGCTTTTTTCAAAAATTTAATTGCCATTTCGGGATCGTCTTCCAGGCAATCCTGTAGCGTTTCTATATAGCCCTGAATGGCAAAAAGCGGTGTTTTAAATTCGTGAGATACATTCGAAAGAAATTCCCTGCGGAACTGCTCTTGCTTTTTAAGCAAATCAATTTCCTTTTTTTTTGCACCGGCCCACTCTTTTACTTCCTGCTCCACATCGTTAATCGGATCTGAACTTACATATTCACCAAGCGCATCTTTTAAATCTTTCCCCAATTTTAAATTGTGAATCAGCTTGTAAATCAGCTTGATTTTGGTGTAAATGTATTTCTCCAGCAAATAATAGAAAACCAGAAAACTACTTAAAAAGGAAACACCGAAAGAAATGGCAAGATAATACCAGCTGTGTTGAAAATAAAAGTTAACCATGCCAATAGAAAGGGCAACGGCAAGGGCAGTGAATAGAACCAGCACACTTAATTTCATGCTGCAATTTAGTGGTTTTATGTTAATGCTAAGTTAATTCACCTGTTTTTCCGTCAAATATTTCCAATACCTTTTAGGGACATGCCTTACGTGTAGCTTTGTGTTTTTACGGGCTACGATATTGGCGCTTTTAAAATAATCTTTCCACAACACAGCATATAATTCTTCCTTATTATCCAGTAAAATGGCCTCCGGATTTTTACTGTTTACACCGTTTGTAAAATCTATTGTGATTTCTTCTACTGTAGTCAAATTATAATGCAAGCCGTATTTTCGTTTTAAATCGTAAATAATCCATTGCTGGTCGGCATAACGGTTTTTAAAATGATTTGATATGAGCGGCAATACATTAAAATCAGGATCAACGCCCGTGTAGAAAATGCCGTCGGCCGTGTGCTGAAAGCGGATAAATGCTTCCATTCTATGTTTTTCACGCTCTACGCTCCTGGCATATTTGGATAAAGCCATTACATGGTCGTTCCCATAATTTGCCTCTGCGCCCATTTTATTCTGGAAAATATAAATTGTAAACTGAAAAAGATGGTTGTAAGCCTCGGGGATTTCAGATAAGTACGAACAATAAAATTTACGCAACCACTCTTTTTTTAGCTTTTTCTGTAAGCCCAGCCAAACCCGGTCTGCCTTTTCCGTATTTGTCGTTATGGTTAAACTTTCTGCAAAAGCTTCAGGTTGAAACATTTCGACTGATTTAAGCACAACCTTTCCAGGTTTGCGTTCAAACCATTCAAAAACTGCAGTTAACAGACCGGGTAAAGAACTATCAAAAATGTAAGTCATTTAAAGATGGTTTAATATTATCCGACATTTCGTCCGAAGTGGAGAATACGAAGTCTCTGCGAAGCAAAATCTTTGTAGATGACAGGCATAATTTTAAAAAAGAATCATTTGGTTACTATCTGTTTTTAAATATTTGCTCTGACTTTCGGCCAGAATAAAAGCTTTAATTTGTGTACCCTGGTAATCTTTTAATTGAATGGGGCTATCAGCACAGGTAATAAAATGTTTCGCCCGATTATAAGCAACACCAATTTTCTTTAGTTGGTCAATTCTTAACTTTCCAAATTTTCTGGCCTGAACAATTTTTTGTGCAGACATTACACCAATGCCCGGGATACGCAGAATCATTCTGTAATCTGCTTTATTAACATCAACCGGAAAATGCTGCATGTTCCTTATGGCCCAGCTTAATTTTGGATCGATATCTACATCAAGATTTGGGTTTGCATCATTCAAAATCTCCTGTACTTTAAAACCATAAAAGCGCATTAACCAGTCGGTTTGATATAACCTGTTTTCCCGCAGGAGCGGTGGTTGTGTACCCAATACCGGCATTCGCGAGTCGTTACTAATCGGAACATAGCCCGAATAATAAACACGTTTTAAAGAGAAATTTTTATAGAAGGCATTAGCTGTATACATGATATCCTTATCACTTTCGGGCGTAGCGCCAATAACCATTTGTGTACTCTGGCCTGCCGGAACAAATTTTGGAATGTGTTTGATTAACTTTTTGTCTTCTGCGAATTGTGTAATGTTTTGCTGAACAAATGCAAGTGGTTTAATTACATCTTCATGGCTCTTTTCCGGTGCTAAAAGTTTCAGTCCGGCTTCTGTTGGCATTTCTAAATTAATACTCATCCGATCGGCATATAAACCCGCTTCCTTTATTAATTCATCGCTGGCCCCGGGGATTGTTTTCAGGTGAATGTAACCATTATAATTTTGCTCCAGCCTAAGCTTTTTACAAACCAGCAGCAAACGCTCCATCGTAAAATCAGCATTCTTGAAAATCCCCGAACTTAAAAAAAGACCCTCAATATAATTTCTGCGATAGAAATTCATCGTTAATTCTACTACTTCATCAACCGTAAAAGCAGCGCGTTTTACATCATTGCTTTTTCTTGATACACAAAAAAGGCAGTCGTAAATACAATGATTGGTTAAAAGAATTTTTAATAAAGAGACGCACCGGCCATCTTCAGTATAGGTATGGCAAATTCCGGAACTATGGCTATCGCCAAGTCCTTTACCATCATTTTTTCTGGTTCCGCCACTGGAGGAGCATGATACATCGTACTTTGCAGCATCAGCCAGAATATTTAATTTTTCACGAATTCTATCAAACGACATAGGGAAGTGTTTGCTAACAAATATAGTTTAAAAACTAAAAATATTAGCACAACATCGTATAAATGCTATTCGTTTTAAGAATATTAGCTATGCGCCCGGTACTGTAAGGATTTATTTTTCGATTGTTTCGGGTTCTATTTCTACTGAACAACTCTGTAATATTTGCCGAACAGGGTGTTTGAAATTAAACCTGATTATTATTCCGTGATTTAAAATTTATAAACGATTATGGGTTGCCTAAATGACAGGGAAATCGCCTTTAATGTATTTAACCAGCCAAAAAAACTTTTCAGAATACTTGCTAAAATGCTTTGTAATTCAAAATGTCGGTTGGTGAGGTACCAACCGATAGAAAATAGAGAGTTTGAGAGCTATCTTATCTGATTTATTTCCCTTCCCACTCGCTATAAAATTGTTCGAGATAATTAACCATAAAATTATGCCTTTCCAATGCCATTTGTTTCCCTTTGTCCGTATTCATCTTATCTTTCAGCAAAAGTAGTTTTTCGTAAAAATGATTAATTGTGGGTGCCGTTGTGTTTTTATAGGTTTCCTTCGACGTATGTTGCGCCGGCTTGATTGAGGGATCATACAGCACCCTGTTTTTAAAACCCCCGTAGGTAAAAGCACGGGCAATACCAATTGCGCCAATGGCATCAAGCCTGTCGGCATCCTGAACTATCTGCATTTCTTTTGATGAAAAGGCTTGTTTATCAAAACTGTTTTTGAAAGACATGTTTTGAATAATCAGTTTCACATGCGAGATGGTTTCTGTATCTACGGCTATTGATGTTAAAAATGCTTCTGCTACATTTGGTCCCAGTTCTTCATTACCATCATTAAATTTAGGGTCTGCAATATCGTGCAGAAGTGCTGCTAAAGCAATCACCAGTTTATCTCCTGCCTCTATTTCATTAATGGTCAATGCCGTTTTGTAAACACGTTCGATATGAAACCAATCATGCCCTGCTTCAGCATTTTCGAGGGTTTTCTTTACGAAATCTATAGTTGCTTTTATAAGTTCCTGCATTTGATAAAATTATTAAAGAAATTATAAAAAATGCAGGAAAAAGCAATCAATTTAAAACCTTAACAATTCTTATTTATGAGCCGCTACTGCTTCTTCATTTTCTGAAAGATTTTTAATTAATTCTTTATGGTCAAGTGTAAGCAAATGCGTTACATCAATATCGATGATTGATGCAATTTGAAACAAACGCTCAATGGTTAATTTACTGTAACCCAATTCAATTTTGCTGTAAGCATTTTGCGATATTTTTAATTTCGCCGCCAGATAATCTTGAGTGTAATCTCTATATTCTCTAATTTTTCTAATATTCCCGGCTACATTCTTCGTTTTTAAAGCTAATAGATCTTCCATAGTGAGGATTTTTGTACTTAATAGTATTATAAACGAAAATTATTCCTAAAAGGATTTTAAAAAGTTACTTTCTGCAATAACACTGCCTACATGTAGATTTAAGTTTACCAGGAAGGTAAATATTAGTAAGTGTTTATTCTGTTACTGCAGTTAAAGGAGGTCTTCTGCTTCCATCGTAAAGTTCATATTCCAGTAAACGGCAATCGAGCTTACCATTGTAAAATTCAACTTTTTTAGAAGCCTTTAATCCAATTTTCTTTGCCAAATCCGGATTTCCTGTAAAAATATAACCAGTATAGCCTTTACATTCTTTTTTCATGAAATCGCCCATGCGTTTATAGGTTAGCTCCAATTTGCTATGAACGCCTAGTCGTTCTCCATATTCGGGATTAAATACCACAACACCTCTTCCATCATCCGGAACCGGGGTTAATTCGAAATCGCATACCTGGAAGTCAATCAAAGTATCGACACCGGCTGTTTTTGCATTTCTTCGGGTAACTTCAACGGCATCTTCCGAAATATCTGAAGCCACAATTTTTAAATCGATATTTTTTATGACCTGGTCTTTTAAAATTCTGCGTTCAGCAAAAAATACTTCTTCATTATAGCCTATAATATGCATAAAGCCATAATTCATGCGGTATAAACCAGGTGCCCGGTTAGTGGCAATCAGGGCAGCCTCAATAGCTAAAGTTCCGGAACCGCACATCGGATTGATAAACGGCGATTTTTTATCCCACTGGGTGGCATAAATTACACCGGAAGCCAGTGCCTCTAACATTGGTGCCTTGCCCGGGATTTTCCGGTAACCATGTTTGGCTAGGGTTTCGCCGGAAGTATCTATAAAAACATCCGCTTCAGCATTTTTCCAATATAAATGAATAACTGTTTTATTCGCATCAGAACCCGAATTCGGACGGATTCCTTTTTTTTCTTTTAAGCGGTCTACGATTGCATCTTTTACTTTTAAATTGGCAAAAAGAGGCGTCGTGATGTTTGGATTATCCACATTGGATTTTACAGAAAAGTAACCCGTAAAATCGATTAATTCTTCCCATTCTATGGCCGAAATTTCCCGGTACAAATCATCAGGTGTAACAGCCTTAAAACTTTTTATCGAATATAAAATCTGACTTGCGCAACGCAGGTTCAAATTCAGCTTAATGCACTCTGTAAGGGTTATATTCAACATTATGCCGGTTGCAAAAACACTTTCTATGTTGTAACCCAGACTGGTAACTTCTTCTTGCAGATAAGGCGAAAGACGTTTATTGCAGGTAATAATTACCTTGCTTTTATTGTGGAAAACTTGCATCATATTATATGCGAAGTTATCAATAAAATTATAGAGATTTGATCTTTATAGTACAATTAAGTAGTATTTGATATGGAAATTAAAGGAAAAGTACACGAAGTAGGTGCCACACAACAAGTAAGTGAAACGTTTAAAAAACGCGATTTAATAGTAGAATACGCAGAAAATCCAACATATCCTGAATACATTCGTTTTGAGGCTTTGCAAGATAAGGCGGCATTATTAGACAGTTTTAAAGCAGGCGATGAGGTTGAAGTATTCTTTAATTTACGTGGTCGCCCATGGACAGACAAAACAGGGAAAACATCCTATTTTAATAGCCTGGTTATCTGGAGAATTAATGCAATTGCAGCTGGTGCACCGGCAGCAGCAACTCCGGCTTATGCAGCACCTGCTGATGTAAGCAGTACACCAGGCGAAGATGATGATTTACCTTTCTAAAATAAAGATTCTTTTTTAAGCAAACAATTTTGAACCAATGCCGGAAAATTTTCCGGCATTTTTTTTGTACGCAGGCTAAACTTCCGAAGTTTGGGCAATCTTGCTGTTAAATTATGTTAAATACATACACATCAGTATGTTATTAAGTATTTTTACATGCTATTGGTTTTTTGAGGGTAGATGGTGTTACTAATCGCACGCTATTCATACAAGCGGATTTAATGAAGAAAAAAAGTTTTTGGTTTATTACCGTACTTATGACGGTGGCTTTACTGGGTGTTTTTGTAATGCAGCTGTATTACATCCGGGAAGCTTACAAACTAAAATCACAACTTTTTGATGAACAGGTAAACCAAACACTCACCTCGGTTGTAAATAAGCTCCAGCGACTTAATGCTGCGGATAGAATCAATAGAAAAGATATTGAGAACAAGATAAAACGAAGCCAGGACTTAAGGCAAAGGCAACTCGATATAAAAGACCTCAGGCAACAGTTTGCCGAAGCAGCCGATTTACGACAGGCGGAGCGGGAGAACGAAATGGAAAGGTATCTAAACCAGCAGGATAGTTTAATAAGAGCTTCTTATGCTGCGCCAAAGGTAATCAGTGAAAGTGAATATGTTTCACTATCGCCTGGTGGTAAATCGAGTTTAGATTTGCAGTTTAATGCCTTTGTTGATGTTAACTATAAAGTAAGAGGAATTAGTCTGCGATCCAAATTTGCTTCACCTGATGCAAAAACATTTGACTTTAGAACACCGCAAAATTTACCAGATACAATTCGTTACCAGGTTTTTGAACCTTCTACCGGCAGGCCTTTATTTTTGGGGTTGCCAAAAATTTCTGATGATTTGGTAAAGAAGTTTAAGCGTGAAGATGACATCGCAAAAAGGCAGTTGGAGCTTAAAATAACTGCTTTGGGAAAAGACACTTTGCCTTACAAAACAGGATATAATTTACTGGAAGATGTTGCAAAGGAGATGACTGAAAAGAATGTTCCACTTGCAAACAGAATTAATTTTGCATCATTACAAGAAACG
Organism: Pedobacter rhodius; assembly: GCF_027213645.1. GTDB lineage: Bacteria > Bacteroidota > Bacteroidia > Sphingobacteriales > Sphingobacteriaceae > Pedobacter > Pedobacter rhodius. Next base: position 640,945 of record NZ_JAPWGL010000003.1, read on the forward strand.
CTCAAAAAATCTTTTTTAGATCATAATATTACGCAGCGCTATAATTTTAGAGTTAAGCTTGCTCAAAAAGATTCGGTACTCTATTTACAGGCTTCTTATCCCCAACAAACATTTTTACCCAAAAATACGTATAGAACAACACTTTTCAGCAATGATTTATTCCGTGACCCGGGCATTTTGGAGGTAAATTTTCCAGATAAGAATTCAGCTATTGTGGGTAATTTAGGTGCAACACTTGCATCTTCTGTGGGCCTTTTACTAGTGCTTGTTTTTATATTCAGTTATACGTTGTATGCGATTTTAAAGCAAAAGAAAATCTCTGAAATGAAAACGGATTTTATTAACAACATGACGCACGAATTTAAAACGCCTGTAGCTACAATTATGATTGCAAGTGAGGCGCTTAAAGATCCGGAAGTTACCGAAGATAAAGCCAGGCTAAAAAGACTCGCCGGAATTATCTACGACGAAAATGTCAGGCTTGGAAGCCACATAGAGCGTGTTTTAAGTGTTGCCCGTTTAGAAAAAGGCGAGCTGCAACTGGAAAATACCGAGGTGGATATGAATGATTTAATTATGATTGTTCTGGATAGTATGAGCCTTCAGCTACAAAAGAAAAATGCTGTTTTAAATATTAATACTGACGCGGAAAATGCTGTTGTTTTTGGCGATGAACTTCACCTTTCGAATGTGCTTTATAATTTAATTGATAACGCCAATAAGTACAGTAAAGAAGTTCCGGAAATAACCATTTCTACAAAAAATGTAGGTAAAAATTTAATCATCGAAATTGCCGATAATGGAATTGGCATGAGTAAAGAACATGCTAAACGGATATTCGATCAGTTTTACAGGGTGCCTACAGGTAACTTACACGATGTAAAAGGTTTCGGACTCGGATTGAATTATGTACAGGATATTATTAAAAAGCTGAACGGTACGATAAAAGTAAGCAGTGAAAAAGATAGGGGGACAACTTTTGAAATCGCTTTGCCTTTATAAAAGGGGCAAATTAACTGTCGGTACAAAAAGGGGCTTTATCGATACATTTCATATTCGCAGGTACAATTTAATTAATATAGCTGGATAATTAATTTATTGTATCTAACTTATATTAAACCATGATGCTTAATCAGAATCAAACCTTTAGCGTAAGCGCTTACATGACTAAACAAAAAAAAATGAAAAAAATACTTTTGGTAGAAGACGATCCGAATTTAGGCTTGCTGCTGCAGGATTATTTGCAGTTAAAAGGAAAGTTTGATGTGGTTTTATGTACCGATGGAGAAGAAGGCTTACGGGCTTTTAATAAGCAAAATTTTGATCTGTGTATTCTGGATGTGATGATGCCAAAAAAAGATGGTTTCACTTTGGGTAAAGACATCAGAAAAATTAATGCTCACGTACCAATGATTTTTGCAACGGCTAAAACGATGCTTGAAGATAAATCTGCTGCATACGATTTAGGCGGCGATGATTATATTACTAAACCGTTCCGTATAGAAGAACTTTTGCTCCGTATAAATGCAATGTTTAAACGTGTTGCAAACAAAAGCGGTCAGAATGATGAAGCAACCGAAAGTCAGTTTTCTATCGGTAAATATAACTTCGATTACACCACTCAGATTATAACCCGCGAAGATCAGATTCAAAAGTTATCTACTAAAGAAGCTGAACTATTACGTTTGTTGTGCTTAAAGAAAAATACTGTTTTAACCCGCGAAGAGGCATTGCTTACCATCTGGCATGATGATAACTACTTTAACGGAAGAAGTATGGACGTGTTTTTAAGTAAACTGCGTAAATATTTAAGAGAAGACCCGGCAGTAGAAATCATCAATGTACACGGAAAAGGCTATAAACTTTTAGTAAGCTAGTCAGATATATAGGTTTTGCTGAACCGCAGGGATTAAGTTGCGTTCCTGCGCAAGTTTAAACAAGGTGTCTACAGCTTTCCGGCCTTCCTGACCTAAATTTATACTGTATTTGTTCACATATAACTCGATGTGTTTATACATCACCTTTTCATCCATTTCCTGCGCATGTCGCCTAATAAATTCGGTACTGGATTTTGGATGGGCAAACGCATATTCAACAGATTGTTGAATTAAGCGGTTTACTTTTAACTGGATTTCCCTTTCTAAATTTCTGTTGACTACAATGCCGCCTAAAGGAATGGCGCAACCTGTTAATTTTTCCCAATAATCACCTAAATCGACAATTTTATTTAAGCCCTTGTCTTGATAAGTGAAACGATTTTCGTGAATGATTAAGCCTAAATCTATTTTTTCCTCCAGCAAAGCCGTTTCAATTTCCGAAAAAACCATTATTTCCTTATTTTGCAATTGCGGATAGGCAATACCTAAAAGAAAGTTTGCCGTTGTATATTTTCCCGGAATACCAACTTTTAAATCGGCTTTCAATTCGCCTTCAAATTCTTTTTTGCTGATTAATAACGGGCCAACACCGAAACCCAAAGCACTACCTGCATCAAGTAAGGCATATTGGTGTGCAACATAAGCAAAAGCATGAAAACTTAATTTAGTAATATCCAGTTCACCTTTTAAAGCTTTTTGATTTAGCGTTTCCACATCATCAAAAAAAACTTCAAATTCTAAACCTTCTGTATCAATTTTATGATGAATCAGTGCATCGAAAATAAACGTATCATTAGGGCAGGGTGAAAAACCAAGTGTAAGTTTCATGCATCAAAATTAAACCATACCATAAATTAGTTCGTCATAATCAATTCATATCTGACAGAAAAGCAATTGCCCAATCATTTAAATTTTTAATGGCCAATCCAATTTTCCATTTATCCCTATTGCGGGGCTCAACATAATTGGAAATGCTTCGAACTTGTAAGCAGTCTGTTTTTTCCTGCTTGCAAGCAAATAATACTGCAGCACCTTCCATACTTTCTGTTTTGGGATTTAGCCGCTCGCTTAGGTTGCGGATATTTTTTTCATTTCCGCTTACCCGGTTTACGGTTATGCCCGAAACTTCAGGTAAATTAAGGTTGACATTGCTATTGGATTTATATGTATTTTCTCCGAAGCCTAAATCTGTAATGGTTAGAAAATGCTCGCCATCTTCCGCGCCAAGTTCGGCAAAGGTATCTTCCGTAATATTTACTAAGCTTCCCAATTTAAGGCCTCTGTCAAAAGCACCTGCAATACCCAGATTTAAAACCAGCTTATATTTTGAAGATAAATGCTTTCCTAAGGCAAAAGCCGTTGCAACCATTCCAACGCCTGTAATAAGCACATCAAAATTTTTATCTTCGATAAAATCGCCTTCCTGCAAATTAAAGTGTTGATATAGAAAGGTGAGTTCTGCTTTGGTTGCGGCTACAACTAATGTTTTCATAATTTAAAGTTAAGCAAACATCGTTAGGTTTACTTATTATAGTTTCCCTTCATCATCCATTTTACATCTTCCATAATTATCATTGGCCTTCGGCAGTAATCATTATATTTGTGGTTTAATTATAATAATGATTTATATAACAAGAAAAGCATCATTTAATGCCGCACATAAGCTGGCCCGAACCGATTGGGATGATGATAAAAACAATGAAGTTTATGGTAAATGTGCTAACCCCAACTGGCATGGCCACAATTATTGGCTTTACGTTACTGTAAAAGGAGAAATTAACCAGGAAACAGGATTTCTTGTCGACCTTAAGTGGTTAAAAGATGTAATGAATACTTATGTTGTGGATAAAGTCGATCATAAAAATTTAAACCTTGATGTAGATTTTATGAAAGGTAAACTTGCCTCAACGGAGAACCTTGCTGTAGCCGTTTGGGACCAGTTACTAGCCCCTATTGCAGAGAGCGGCGCTGTTTTACATTGCGTTAAAATTTACGAAACGGAAAATAATTTTGTTGAATATTTTGGTTAAGCCTAAATGGAAAAAGACATTTTAAAAGGAGAATCGAGAGACGGCTATGTAAAAATCGACCGTTATGATGAATCCAAAATTGAAGCTGTCGCTACACATTACAGAGATATCTTAAGCCAGTTAGGTGAAAACCCGGAACGCGAAGGCTTATTAAAAACACCTGAACGTGTGGCCAAGGCATTACAGTATCTTACACATGGATATGATTTAAGACCTGATGAAATATTAAAATCGGCTATGTTCGAAGAAGATTACAGCCAGATGGTTGTGGTTAAAGATATTGAGGTTTATTCCATGTGTGAACATCACATGTTGCCGTTTTTTGGCAAGGCACACATTGCCTATATTCCAAACGGACATATTGTCGGCTTAAGTAAAATCCCCCGCATTGTAGATGCCTTCGCCCGTCGCTTACAGGTTCAGGAGCGTTTAACAAACGAAATCAGGGATTGTATACAAAATACTTTAAGCCCCATGGGTGTCGCGGTGGTAATGGAATGCAAACACTTGTGTATGGCCATGCGTGGTGTGCAAAAGCAAAATTCAGTAACTACCACATCTGCATTTACAGGAACCTTTTTAAGCAATGATAAAACCAGGGCCGAATTTTTAAGGTTAATTACAGCGAGTTTAGATTAACCCCCAACCCCTAAAGGGGAGCACGGGTGTCAGTATTAATAAATTAATTAAATATTATTTCCCCTTTAGGGGATTAAGGGGCATGAAAGCATACATTTTTCCCGGTCAGGGCGCACAATTTGTAGGAATGGGTAAAGATCTTTACGAAAACCCAAAAGCTGCAGAATTATTTGAAAAGGCTAATGAAATCATCGGTTTCAGAATCAGCGACATTATGTTCAGCGGAACGGATGAGGAGCTCAAGCAAACCAATGTAACACAGCCTGCAATCTTTTTGCATTCAGTTATTTTGGCCAAAGTTTTAGGAGATGAATTTAAGCCGGATATGGTTGCCGGTCACTCGTTAGGCGAGTTTTCTGCCTTAGTTGCAGCCAAGGCCTTAAGTTTTGAAGATGGCCTTAAATTGGTAATAGCACGGGCAAACGCCATGCAAAAAGCATGTGAGGCAGAACCATCAACTATGGCAGCAATTTTAGGTCTGGCCGATGCTGTTGTAGAAAAAATCTGTGCTGAAATAGATGCCGTTGTGGTACCTGCAAATTATAATTGCCCCGGGCAATTGGTTATTTCGGGTAGTATCGAAGGAATTGATCTGGCATGCGCAAAACTAACAGAAGCCGGCGCCAAAAGAGCTTTGAAATTAAATGTAGGCGGCGCATTCCATTCGCCTTTAATGGAACCTGCTAAAATCGAATTACAGGCCGCGATAGAAGCTACAGCCGTTTCAGCACCTATTTGCCCGGTTTATCAAAATGTCGACGCCAAGCCATATACAGATCCGATCCAAATTAAAGAAAATCTAATAAAACAATTAACCGGCGCTGTACGTTGGACACAAACAGTGGAGAACATGCTTGCAGATGGAGCAACCGAATTTACAGAGGTTGGTCCTGGTAACGTTTTGCAGGGCTTGGTAAAAAAAGTAAGTCGTGAGGTTAGCACAAACAGTGCTACTATTGCATAATATAATGAAATTGAATAATTAATTCAACGCCATAAACAGCTATGTTTATGGCGTTGTTTTTTACAATAATTAATATCTTTATCAAAATCGATGAAATTGAGCTTTGGTGTTAAAATAAGATTTCTATTGCTTGTTTTGGGCTGCTGCCTCATTGCAACTTCTATTTCATTGAGTCGGTTTACAACAAAAGAAAAGCTTCTGGAACGGGAGGCTAAAAAAGTTCAGCAAAACCTGCTTATTAAGGAAGAAATTGTCGATAATTTTCTTTCCAATAAAAAAGAAATTGCAAAGGCAAAGCGATTTCATCTTGACGCCAGAAATGCTTTAAATTTTTTAACACTTTACCGTACAAATGGTATTAATCTTCAAACCTTTCAAAATAACCAGCTTAAATACTGGAGTACAATAAGGATTTCAGATATAAACCCTCAAACAATTAAGGAAGGTAAATCTGTTCTGTACTTATCAAACGGCTATTACGAAGTCATTAAGAAAACAGATAAAGACTTTGTATTGATATTTCTGATACCCATCCAATCGAAATATAGTGTTCCCGAAAACAGGTATTTCAGGAATGATATGGACCCGCTGTTATCTGATTCGAAGATTATAACCCTTTCGGAATATAACGATAAGGATGTTTACTCCATCAGGAGTAAAGACAAAACATTTTTATTCGAATTGAAGATAAAACCAGGCTATGCGGATGATTATTATTCCGATACCCAACTCTGGCTTTTTGTAGCAGGTATTTTATGCATCTGCATGTTCTTTAATTCGCTTTGTTCGCTTATCGCAAGGCGCGGCTACCTGGTTTCCGGCAGTTTGTTGTTTTTGGCTTTTTTTGTAATCGGCCGGTTAACTGATATTAACTTCGGTTGGTTTAATCATCATTTTCCGCTGGAGCTATTCGATCCGAAAATTTATGCTGCTAACGACCTCATGCCTTCGCTGGGCGATTTTCTTATGGATATATTGGCAGCGACATGGTGGCTTTTATTCGTTTACAATCATAAAGAACAATATCAATTTGCAGATTGGATAAAACGCAACAGGCTTTTAGGTTTACTTATTCACGGCCTTTTACTCATCAACATTACACTGATTGCCTTTTTTATTGACGATTTATTTTTCGGACTAATCAATAATTCAAAAATCAATTTCGATATTATTAACATCCTTAAACTCAGCGGGAATAGTTGGGTAAGTATCGTGATTTTATGTTTGGCCTGGTTTCAAATTTATCTGGTTACCGTAATATCCGTTGAAATAAGTAAACAATTAAATGTAACCAACAAAGAAAGAATAATATTATTCCTGGTCGGATTTGCAGGTGTTTTTACTTATAAACTGCTAACCGATTTTACTGCTTTTTTTATTGTTTATGCGCTGGTCCTTTTCATTGTCGGCAGAATATCGTATGTAAAAGGAAAACATTTCTCTATTGGCTTGCTCGCTATTCTGTTTTTTTGTCTGGCATTTAATACTTCGATAAAATACATTAAATATAAAGATATTAAAGAACGAAGTGAGCGTGAACTGCTTGCCAGAAAAGTACAATCTTCAGAAGATCCGAATGCAATTATTGCCCTCAGCAAATTGGAGCGGCAATTGCTCGAAGATGAATTTTTAGTCAGGTATTTTACAAATAACAAAATAACAAACTTTGCCGTACTTAAAAATCATGTAAAAGGGTATTTAGACGGTTATTTGACTCGTTATGATTATAATATTTATGATTACAACAAGTTTGGAGCGGCAATAAACAGCGCTGAAGCCCAGCCAATACAGAAATATAAGCGTTTGGTCGAATCCGGATCAGTTAAGACAGAAGCGTCTAACTTTTTCTATCAGGTTAACAATACATTTGGCTATCAAGATTATTTCGGGATTATTCCTATTGTAAAAAAGAATAGCTTACTGGGTACATTGATCATAGAATTGCACTCTAAGCCTTATAATTACAACAATCGTTTACCCGATTTGCTGGCGGATCAGAAATATAGTAAAGATGAAGAATTTAAAAATTATTCTATTGCGCTGTATAGCAATAACAAATTGCTTAACCAATCCGGCACATATACTTATCCTTTAAATGGAAGTATTTATAAAGGAAAGCCGGATGATTTTGTAATTGCCAATGATGACGTATTACATTACAGCCATTTGATATTTAAACCCAGTAACAGTAAAATGGTTGTAATCAGCAAAGAGAAGGCTGGTTATGTGGAGCGGCTTGCTGCACTTTCGTTTTTCTTCCTGGTTTTCATAATATTTTGTATAATTCTGTATGGTCTGGTTTGGCTTATTAAGAATCTTGATGATGACAGGGTGGGTTGGTTCAGCATCAACCGTTCATTAATGATTAATGCAAATAAAATCCTGTATAAAACGCGTATACAGGTTACAATTGTTTTAACCGTAGTAGCGACACTGCTTGTCGTTGGCTGGACAACCTATGGCTATATGAATGTTGAATATCGTGGTCAGCAAGATGTTTTGATAAAGGATAAGATCAGGAAAGTTCAGCAAAATTTTGAAAAACAAGTTTTTAATGAAGGTAACATAAGCACAGATGAAAATGCAATTGCCGATTTTAATAATTTTGCTGACCTTAATAGTGCCGACTTAACCCTTTATGATACCTTGGGAAATGTGATGATGACCACCTATCCGAAATTATATAATTTTAAGATAATCGGGCGCAAAATGGGAACAAAAGCTTACCAGAACCTGCGGGGATTTCAACGATCAGAATTTATTAATCAGGAGGAGAAAATAGGCAATTTGACTTATGCCGCAGCTTATGCACCTATAAGAAACGCACAGAATAAAACGATAGCATACATTGGCCTGCCTAATTATTCCAATGAAGATGAATACAAAGACAAGATAGCTTTGTTTGTAAGCAACCTGATAAATCTTTACGCCCTGGTCTTTGTAGCAATAGGCGTATTGGCTGTGTTTTTAGCCAACCAGATTACAAACCCTTTAACATTTTTACAGGAAAGCTTTAGCCGTACGAAAATGGGGCAGAAGAATGAGCCGATTGTTTGGCGCAGGCACGATGAAATCGGTTCACTGATTAAAGAATATAATAGTATGATCGCTGCATTAGAGGATAGTGCTGTAAAACTTGCACGTTCCGAGCGGGAAAGTGCCTGGCGGGAAATGGCAAAACAGGTTGCGCATGAAATTAAAAATCCTTTAACACCCCTTAAACTTGGTGTGCAATTACTGGAAAAATCCTGGAGAGAAAAAGATCCTAACTTTGAGTTAAAGTTCAACAAATTCAGTAAATCCTTTATAGAGCAAATTGAAAGCCTTTCGAAAATAGCATCCGAATTTTCGAATTTTGCAAGAATGCCCGATACTAAATTAGAGCAAACAGCTGTGCTTTCGGTTATTGAACAAGCCAGGGAGGTATTTAAAAGTGCCGAAAATGTTGATATCAATGTGGTAAATAAATCGGATATTAATATTTACATTCAGGCAGATAAAGACCAGTTACTTCGTTCCTTTAATAATCTTTTTAAGAATGCCATTGAAGCAAATGATGATGATGGCGCCTGTTCAATAAACATTTTGGTTTATAATGATAACAGAAATGCCTATATCGAAATCAAGGATAATGGTAAAGGGATTCCGGTAAGCCTGCATGATAAGATATTTGTGCCGAACTTTACGACAAAGACTTCAGGTACGGGTTTGGGGTTAGCGTTTGTAAAACAGGCTATTGAAAACGCAGGGGGGAATATTAGTTTTACGTCGGTTATAGGTAAAGGAACAACATTTTATTTAAACTTTCCTTTGGTTTAAAATTATTTTAATTCTAATTGTGCTTTACCCATTGTAGCGCCATCGGTGTATAAAATTACCGTGTAAATACCTTTAATATAAGGTTTAGGGTTTGTCCAATCGATTGTATATGTGCTGTTATCGTTATTATAATCTATAAAAATGGAATGTGTATATTGCATTTCCTGCCCTTCGGCTTCAAAACGGTTATTTTCATTTGCAAGCAAGTTTCCTGCAGGGTCGAAAACTCTTATAAAAATATTATGATGGCCTTTTTCTGCCAGTTCATTTGGTATTATACTAAAACGAATGCTCAGTTTTTCGGCGGCAGAAGATTTACTAACTTCTATTTTCCTGCCTGTTGATTTTGTCCGGTAAGCAACAATATCGGCTTTTTGCATCTTTAAAATGGCGGCTGTTTTAACCTTGGCATTCAGGTTGTAATTTTCATTAGCCAAGTTATTTGCCCTGTCATTCGCAGTTCTGACAGAATTTTCCAAACTATCTTTTGCAGATTTTAAAAAAATATTTTCTTTTTGAAGTGCTGAAATTTGTTTGTTGTAGTTATTTACAAATGTTTGAAGTTCGGCTACCTTTCTTCTGGCATCTTCTAAATCGGCTTGTGTGATTTTGTTGTTTTCGAGCGAACGCTTTAGTAATTCAATTTCTTTTCTCGCCAGCTTCTGTTCTTCTATCAATTTTTCATTAAGATCCAGGTTCAGCGCATTAACCTTATCCAGTTCAACTTCAATTTTTTCGACTTCTAACCTGAGCTTATCTTTTTCAGTGCTTACCGTTACCAGACGTTCTCCCTGCTGCCGATCTTTAAAAAATAAATATCCGTTTGTACCAATTAAAGCTGCTATTACAATTATGAGGAAGTAAATTTTATTTCTATCGCCTTTATTAACGTTTTGTGGTTCCATTTTTAATAATACTCTTTCGTTTCAGTTAATATAATGATGTTTTCATAGGTAATGGTAACACATTTTAAGGTAGAGTAGAAAGCGTAAATTAAAATTTTTAAATAAAATATATAAGTTTTTTAAAAAAAATCGTTTACTTGCTAAGGTTCAAATTGTATTATATTTTGAACAAATACACACAAAGAGTAAAAAAAATACACAGAAATAATGCTTAAAAACTTCCTATACGCAATTTTATCTTTAACTGTACTACCTTATATATTAAATGCCCAACCAACATCAAAAATTGCACCAAAAAGAGAGTTTAGAGGGGTTTGGATAGCAACTGTAACCAATATCGACTGGCCATCGAGGCCAGGACTTACAGCTGATCAGCAAAAACAGGAACTTATCGGAATTTTAGAAAGGCACAAATCACAAGGCATTAATGCAATATTATTACAGGTACGTCCTGCAGCTGATGCTTTTTATGCAAAAGGGCGTGAACCATGGAGCCAATGGCTTACGGGCAAACAGGGATTGGCGCCGGCACCCGGTTATGATCCTTTGGAGTTTGCTATCCGGGAAGCGCATTCCAGGGGGATGGAATTGCATGCCTGGTTTAACCCATACCGTGCCAGTATGAATATGATAACGGCTCTAAGCGCCAATCATGCTACAAAAATGCATCCTGAATGGTTTTTTAATTATGGAGGGAAGAAACAGTTCGACCCGGGTATTCCTGAAGTCAGAGAATACATCACTCAGGTGATTTTAGATGTAGTAAAAAACTACGATGTTGATGGTATTCATTTCGATGATTATTTTTACCCTTACCCACTTGCCGGTCAAAGAATAGATGATGGCAATACTTTTTATAAATACCCTAATAATTTTTCCGATATAAAAGACTGGCGAAGAAATAATGTCGACTTATTAATTAAAATGGTTGATGATAGCGTACATCACTATAAAAAATATGTGAAGTTCGGTATTAGTCCATTCGGTATCTGGCGAAATAAATATGAAGATCCTGAAGGTTCTGAAAGTAAAGGGCTTTCCAATTTTGCAGAACTTTATGCTGACAGCCGTAAATGGGTAAAAGAGGGTTGGGTAGATTACATTAACCCGCAGATATATTTCAGTTTTAGTAAAAAGGTGGCGCCATATGGTGTATTACTTGATTGGTGGAGTAATAATGCTTACGGCAGACATGTTTATATCGGTCATGCAGCTTACTTAATTAATTCCAGGGCAGAAGCTGCCTGGAGAAATTTTTCTGAAATCCCAAATCAGATACGTGCGCTCAGGGAGAATAACCGTATTCAGGGAAGCGTTTATTTTTCTTCCAAATCATTAAGTACCGTTGGCCGTTCGCTTGGCGATTCCTTAAAAACGGATTTGTATAAATACCCGGCTTTACCGCCACAAATGCCTTGGCTGGATGAAACACCTCCAAACGAACCCAAAGCATTGGCAGCCGACGCACTTAAAGACGGCGTACATTTGAGCTGGCAAATGCCTTTAAAGGCAAAGGATGGCGAAACCGCATCAGGCTTTGTAATTTACAGGTTTGCAGAAGGTGAAAAAATATCTGTACTTGATCCTAAAAATATTCTGAGAATCAGTTTTGAAAACTACCTCTCTTTTATTGATACAACGGTAGAAAGCGGAAAGCGCTACAGTTATATGGTAACGGCGTTAGACAGGCTGAAAAATGAAAGCGATCCAAGCGGGCCTGTTGGTGTGGAAGTTCCTTTGGCTAAAGAATAAATTACACTTTGATAATGATGTTCTTTTTGTACATAATATAAAGCAGAACATAGAAGCCAAGCACATAGGTTATGGCCCAAACCAATGATGCATTAACCGGTGAAAAAAATGGCATATAGCAGGTTTCATACAAACGGACCAGGATGCCTGTTTTTGTGCCATCGGGTTTAGTTACCTGGATTAAGTTAAGCACCCTGGGCATTAAACCTGCAAGAAAAAAAACGGTTATTGCATTTACGCCATACACGACAAAAGGCGTAGTAAATTTTTTATAACCCTGAACATCAATAATCCAGTAACATAATGCTAAAGCGACTGATGCCAAACCACCTGCGTATAAAACATAAGAGCTCGTCCAGAGTGATTTATTAATCGGAAATTGTAAATCCCAAAGTAAACCCAAAACAATTGCAGCAATGCCGGTACTAAATAACCATGCAACTTTTGTTGGGTTATCTACATCTTTTCTGCGCATCCAGATACCTACCAATATACCGAATAAACAGGTGCCGATAGCAGGCAAAGTACTTAAAACACCTTCCGGATCCCAGGTTTTTGATGAAGCCCAGGTGTGTGCTTCTGTTAAAACACCTCTGTCTATCCAGGCGGCAAGATTAGTTTCTTTTTCCATATTAGGATAACCAACGCCCGGGACAGGAACAAATGTCATCAATGCCCAGTAAACAGCAAGAATTACAATTAATGTTTTGAAAATTGTTTTCTGTGAGGCTTTTAAGAAAATAATGCTGCTGATAATGAATACAATTCCAATGCGTTGAAGCACGCCCAATAACCTTACGGTTTGTAGTGCGTGAGCAGGATCATTAAGCAACTTTCCGAATATAGCCAGGAAAAAACCAAGAAAATACAGAATCAATCCCCGTTTAATGGCTTTTATAATTGTCTTTTTGTGTGTTGACGGATTTGTCTTGCTGCTGCTCATTGCAAAAGCAATTGATACGCCTACAATCCATAAAAAGAAGGGAAAAACCAAATCTGTAGGCGTACAGCCATTCCATTCTGCATGTTCCAAAGGCGCATAAATATGGCCCCAGCTGCCCGGATTGTTTACTAAAATCATGGCGGCTACCGTTAATCCTCTTAAAAAATCGAGAGAGAGCAAACGCTGTTTTGGCTGAGTCATTTTCAGAAAGGGTTAGATTGGAGAAACTAATTTAGAGTATTGTTTTTATAAAGTGAAATTTTACCTGAAAACTTACGTTCGCAGAAACCACGAATTCTACGCTGCATTAGCCTTTTAGAATTTGTAAGTAATTTTATTTATGACCTGCAACATTAAGCCTGCTTTTACAGGGTTTTGATGGGTATAATTATTAGTAAAGCAATGTTCTGCTTTAATTAGCTTAGCCTTTTACCTTCCCCGGAAAAACTGCAACCCTATTTTAAGATTTGTTAATTGATTTTGAATAAGAAATGAAAAAGGTTTTAATTACTTTTTAAAATTTGGTTTATCGTGAACTTGTAGCAGGAAATGATTGGGCATTAAGCAATATGCATACACCTTAATGGAAGGCAATACATATTCTTTGAATTGATTGAGAAAGTACTAGTAATAAAATAGGAAGGTTTAATATCGCCTTTTTAAAGAAAAAACTAAAAACTTACGAAGTCTACATGATCAAATGCCTGAGTAGACTTCGTAAGTTAAGCAGATTAATCGGCAAATTTCCAGCGAACGAAAGCTTCCATTGCTTCGTACTCTGCCAGGCCTAAAGCATCATAAGCTTTTGCCGTGTCGCGATTGCGATCTTCGGCTCTTTGCCAGAATTCCCTTGCATCATCGCCAGGGAAAACAGCTCTGTCTTTTTGACTCTGGTGCTTGAAAATCGCATATTTTTTACGTTCCAGTTCCTGTGGACTGATTGGAACTGCCATTTCAATTTCATGGGTTTCAAACTCATGCCATGCACCACGATACATCCATAACCAGCAATCTTTAGCCCAGTCTTCAGTTTTACGCAATTCTGTTAAAGCAGCAAGGATAATATTGAAACACACCAAATGCGTTCCATGCGGATCTTCAAAATCACCTGCAGCAAATACCTGTTGTGGCTTAACCTTTTGTAAAAGTTCTATGGTTAATTCGATATCTGCATTGGTAACCGGGTTTTTTTGGTTTTTTCCACTTTCATAAAACGGAAGCGCCTGGAAGTGAATGTGATCATCTTCTAATCCACAATAACGTGCCCCTGCAATTGCTTCTCCTTTTCTAATCAAGCCTTTTACCGTCTGGATTTCTGGTGTATCAACCTGATTTGGTTTTTTCTGCTCGATAAAAACGCGCATCTTTTGATAAAGGTCTTTTAACTGCGAGTTATCCATCCCCATCTTTTCGGTGAAATCTACATTAAACTCTACGAAACGCAAGGCATCATCATCCCAAACGGCTGTATTACCAGAAGTTTGGTAAGCTACATGCACGTCATGTTTCTGATCAACCAAACGGATAAAAGTTCCACCCATTGAAATCACATCATCATCCGGGTGTGGGGAGAAAATAATTACCCGTTTCTTTGCCGGTTCAGCTCTTTCCGGACGTTGAGAATCATCCGCATTTGGCTTTCCACCCGGCCAACCCGTAATGGTATGTTGTAATTTATTAAAAATATGGATATTAATGTTGTAAACCGGCCCTTTTTCAGTTGCCAGTTGAGCCATACCATTATTGTTATAGTCGTCTTCGGTTAACTTTAAAATTGGTTTTTTCAGTGTGTTTGCCAACCAGATTACCGCTTTGCGTATCAGTGCGTCTGTCCAGATACAATCTTTAACCAGCCAAGGCGTATCAAACCTCGTTAAATTTGAAGCTGCCGGAGCATCCAGAATAAATTCAACATTATCTGATAACTGAAGAAAGGTTGCCGGAACTTCACCTGAAATTTCGCCTTCTACAGCCTTTTTAATAATAGAAGCTTTTTTACGGCTCCATGCCATTAAAATAATTTCGCGGGCTTTAAAAATTGTACCAATACCCATTGTGATGGCTTTAGTTGGTACAAAACTTTTTCCTCCGAAATCACGGGCAGCATCACGACGGGTTAAATCATCTAAAGTGACCAGGCGGGTTCCGGAATTCGGTGCAGAACCTGGCTCGTTAAAACCAATGTGTCCGGTACGCCCGATACCTAAAATCTGGATGTCAAGTCCACCTAAATCACCAATTTTCTTTTCATAATTTAAACAAAACGCGGGAATGTCTTCCAACGCCAATGTACCGTCCGGAATGTGTACGTTGTTTTTGTCGATATCGATATGATCGAACAGATTTTCGTTCATAAAGGTAACGTAACTTTGTGCCGCATTCGGCTGCATTGGATAATATTCATCCAAATTAAAGGTAATAACGTTCTTAAAACTTAAGCCTTCTTCCTTGTGCATCCGAACCAATTCGGCATAAACTGCAATCGGTGTAACACCTGTCGCTAAGCCCAGTACTGCAGGTGTGTTGTTTGCTTGTTTTGTTTTGATGAGGTCTGCAATACGTTGCGCAACGTTTACAGAAGCAACCTTAGGATTTTCGAACACGCTAACGGGTAGTTTCTCGAAACGTGTCTCCTCCAGTAAATTTAATCTTGCCATTTTTTTTGTATGGATTTTAATGTACGGAGCAGTAAATATAGAAAGATATGCTCGGTTTTTAATAAAGGTTATTTACTTTTATTGCAACTATTTCTGTTAAATCAGCAAAAAAGCTCAAACAAACGTTTGATCTTTTGCTATCTATAAGGCACTATGAATCAACAAATAGAAAAACTGTATTCAAAAGCGAATAAGAACGAACGATTGATCATCGGTTTGATGAGCGGAACCTCTATGGATGGACTGGATATTGCGCTTTGCAAAGTAAAGGGGAGTGGTGCAGAAACGGCTATTGAAATCCTTGAATTTAAAACAGGTGATTTTTCTGATGATTTCAGGACAAAGATTAAGGCCGTTTTTTCTAAAAGAGAAGTTGATTTGCAATTGGTTTGCCTGATGAATGAGCACATTGCAAATGTTCACGCTGAATTAATTAACCAGGCTTTAACAGAGTGGGGATATAAGGCTGAAGATATAGATTTTATTGCCAGCCACGGACAAACCATATTTCATGCGCCAGAATCCTTGCATAAGTTGAAAGATTACCCAAATGGCACACTGCAAATAGGCGACGGGGATCATATTGCCGTTAAAACAGGTATTATTACGCTATCTGACTTCAGGCAAAAACACCTGGCTTCGGGTGGGGAAGGAGCACCATTAGCGGTTTATGGTGACTATTTGATTTTTTCGAAAAAAGATGAAGATAGGGTAATGCTTAATATAGGCGGTATTGCCAACTTTACCTATTTACCCGGAACACTGAATGCAAATGAAATTTTTTCTACAGATGTTGGTCCGGGGAATACTTTAATGGATCAGTATGTTCAAAGGTATTTTAACAAATTTTATGATAAAAATGCGGAAATAGCCTTGTCAGGAAGTTTAAATAATGCCTTGCTTTTAGCTTTGCTGGATTGTGATTTTTTTGAAAGTAACTTCCCAAAAACAACCGGACCTGAATTATTCAATCTCGATTATCTGGAGAAAGCACAAAAATCTTCATCAACAGAAGATATAAAAAAGGAAGATGTTATGGCAACGCTCTGCCACTTTTCAGCAGATACAATAGTGGCTGCAATTGAAAAATGCTTTGGAAGTAATGCATCAGTTCATGTATTTATGAGTGGTGGAGGCATGCATAATCCATTACTTGTTGATCTTCTGAAAACTAAATTGCCTGAATCATTTTTTCTGACAACGAACGATTTGAATATAAATCCTGATGCTAAAGAAGCTGTTTTATTTGCCGTTCTGGCAAATGAAACGCTTTGTGGTTGCCCAATAAACTTTGGTGAAAGGCAGGGGGTGCCTTCAATTTGTATGGGAAAGATTAGTCTTCCTGAATAAAATGTTTTGTTTGTAAGGTATTTTATTAAATTTGCTGATATCCAACAAACCTTACTAAATCCTTATTTTATGGAACAATTTTACCTCAAATGGTCATCAAGATTCTTTGCCGTTTTGATGATCCCATTTCTGTTGCTTTTGCTTACAGAAAAGGCAAGTGCCCAAAACAGGCGCTATACCATTACCGGAAAGGTAACTGAAACGACAACGAAAGACCCCATTCCGGGAGCAGTTGTTAAAATTCTAAATACGACTTTAGCAACAAGTACTGCAGCAAACGGAAGTTATACTTTCGCTGTAGATTTAGCGCCCGGTAAATACCAGGTGCAGATATCTTATGTAGGTTATAAAACATTAACCCAAACATTAGATTTAGGAAGCAGCGAACAGGCGCAGCTTAACGCAACACTGGCTACCGATGCAGTTGGCCTTGATGAAGTTATTGTAACGGGTACTTCGCAGGGAACAACCCGGAAACAATTGGGTAGTTATGTGAGTACGGTTAAGGGCGATGACTTAAATAAGGCGCCTAGCGGAAATGTTTTAACAGCACTGCAAGGTAAAACGCCAGGTGCGCAAATCAGTCAGAACAATGGAGACCCTGCAGGTGGCATGTCGGTAAGATTGAGGGGTATAAGCTCTGTTTATTCATCATCAGAACCATTATATATCATAGATGGTGTAATTGCAAACAATTCAACTACCCGGGTAACCAATACTTCCGGTAATTACGACGGCAGTAACTTTGTCGGGTCGATCGGTCAAAACAGAATGGTTGATATCAGTCCATCAGATATTGATCATATTGAAGTTTTAAATGGCGCTGCGGCCGCAGCAATATATGGCTCGAGAGCAAATGCAGGTGTAATTCAGATTTTTACAAAAAGAGGTAAATCTGGTGCGACACAAGTAAGTTTTAATACCAGTTTAACCATTAGCGAGTTACGCAAACAGGTAGAAGTAAACCAGGCTCCGATTAAATTCGGAGGTTCGGTTGATACACAAACTCAGGATATATTAACGCCAACTTTAACAAATACAACCCCCGTAACCAGGTATAATTATCAGGATTATATCTTTCAAACAGGTGTTGGAACAGATAATTCTGTTTCGGTATCTGGCGGTAATGATAATACTAAGTTTTATACATCAGCAGGTTATTTTAAAAATCAGGGTATAATTAAAAATACTGATTTCACACGGTACAATTTTAAAGCAAACCTTGATCAAAAAATTAATAACTGGGCAAGAATGACTGCCGGCTTTAATTATGTTCACAGTGATGCCAATGAAAAACCTGATGGTAACTCATTTTTTTCTCCCATGAATTCGGTAACCATTATCGGTAACTTTCATGATATTTTTAAACGAGATGCTTTAGGTAATTTGCTCGCTGTGGGTGAGCGGGGGCGTGTTAACCCGGTTTCGGTAATTGAAGATATCAAACAACGCCAGTTCTCAAACAGAATCATCGCTAATACCGGTTTAAAATTAAATCCTGTAAAGAATTTAACGGTAGATTATACCATGGGTGTTGATAACAGCATACAAAATGGTACAACTTACATTCCTCCTTTTGCATACAATGTAAGTACCGGCTTTTATGGCGGCGGGCCAACTTTAGATCCATCACTAAATGGCTATGCAAGTGCAGCTAATGCAACCACAACTTTATTTAATAATGAGTTAAATTTCACTTACGATGCTAAGCTGACTTCGCTTTTAAGTTCTACAACACAGTTGGGCGGCTCCTATCAATATCAAAAAGATCTATATAGCTTACTTAATGGAAGAGGTTTGGCGCCTTTTGTTGAAACCGTAAACGGAGCAAGTTCTATCTTGCCAAACAGCGATAGAAGGTCAGAGTTTTCAATTTCCGGAGCATATTTACAACAAAATTTTAAATACAAAGACCATCTCTTTGTAACCGGAGCTGTTCGTGTCGATCAATCGACCGTATTTGGTGAGGATAACCGCACGCAATACTATTTAAAAGGTAACATCAGTTATGTACCCTCATCTGCAGATTACTGGAAGGATTTTGGTGTAAGTAACTGGTGGAATGCTTTTAAAGTCAGGGCGGCTTATGGTGAATCGGGTAACTTAACCGGTATTGGTCCGTACGATCGTTTTAATGAATACACTTCGAGTTCTTATATCGGTAAAATTTCTTTAGTTTCAAGCGGTCAGCTGGCAAATACAAGTGTTAAGCCAGAGCGGCAAAAAGAACTGGAAATAGGTACCGATATGGCCTTCTTTAACAACCGTTTAAGTTTAACATTTAGCTGGTACAATAAAAATGTTAAAGATTTATTAATTCCGGTAGTTGTGGCTCCAACAACAGGTTTTTCCAGCCTGTTGGATAATGCGGGCTCAATCCGGAACAGAGGTTTTGAATTAATGGTTAGCGGCGTTCCTTTGAAAACGAAAGATTTCAGCTGGAACTCGACGGTAATATTCAACAGAAACCGGAATAAAGCCGTTGGTACAGGTGGTTTGAGGTTATTATCAACTAACCCCGGTGCACCTGTTGCAATTATTGATGGTCAGCCAATTGGTGTGTTTTACGGCACTTTCTTTGCCCGCAAAGCGGATGGAAGTTTATTGACTAATGCAGCCGGTATTCCTCAATTAGAAAGGGGTGTTCAAACCTCAGCGACATCTTACACAGTTCAAAGAGATGCAAATGGTTTACCTACTGGAACCACATTACGTAAAGTTTTAGGCGATCCTAATCCGGATTATACCGCATCTTTTGTTAATGATTTTACCTATAAAAAACTAAGCTTACATATTCAGCTTGATGCCGTTCAGGGTGGTGAAGTTTGGAATGCAGACTGGCGTACCAGACAAGGCGTTGGAAATGGTAAAGTTGCAGAACAGGAAGATTTAGGTTTGTTACCTCGGGGATACATTGCAGGCGTTTACGCCACTGAAGAATGGCGTATAGATGATGGTTCCTTTGTTAAATTAAGGGAGATTTCCTTAAGTTATAACCTGGGTAAAGTTTCTTTTGTAAAAGATCTAACGGTTAATATAAGTGGGAGAAATTTAGTTAGCTGGGATAATTACAAAGGCTATGATCCGGAATTAAATTCAGGCGGGCAATCAACTATTTTAAGAAATATTGATTTCGGTTCGGTGCCAATTCCACGTACATTTTCTTTGGGTTTACAGGCTAAATTTTAATTCCTAAAAATTAATTGTTATGAAATCATTATGATTTTTATTTATAGAAAATTAATCATAATTGCCTCATCACCACTAAAAACAAAATTCAAACAGATGAAAACTATTAAAATAAAATATTCATCTTTTTTAATCATGCTAACAGCGTCATCAATGTTGTTTTCATGCAAAAAAGAATATAAAGACCCCAACGGGGCAATCGCCGCCGATGTACTGGCGTCGTCAAAAGGTTTAACCGGTGTTTCAGTTGGTTTACAAAAAGTTTACACCGTAAGCAGGACCGGCTTGTTGTACAATTCAATTGCTGCAAATGGTTTTGTTACCAACGAAGTATTTCTGTTAAACTCTGGTAACATTCCTGAGTTGCAATTAAGCACCGGTGGAAATGCTGTGGATGGCACAAACTCTATCCTTTTAAATTTATGGGCAAATGCAAATAAAATCATTTATGATGCAGATAATGTAATTATCAATGCCGGAACCCTTGCCGATAAAAATTATGCAGCAGGTTTAATCGCCTATTCGAGTATTTTTAAAGCTTTGGCTATTGGTAATATGTCTCAATATTGGGAGAAAGTTCCAGCCTCAATCGGAACTAATGTTAGCTTTATTACCCGTGTTGAAGGATTTACTAAAGCAATTTCTGTTATCGACAATGCAATTGCAGTAATTGGGGCTAACCCGGTAAGTGCGACATTTCTAGCACAAATTCCGGTTGGTATTGATATCACAAATACCTTATATGCTTTAAAAGCCAGGTATGCATTGTTTGCAGGAAATTATCCTCTGGCATTGTCTGCTGCAAACCTTGTTGATTTAACAAAAAAATCATCTTTTAATTTTGATGCAATTACCTTGAATCCGATTTTTGAGATAGCCACCTCAACAAATAATGTATTTCAGCCAACAAATGCTAATTTGGGTTTAACAGGAGCAAATATTCCCGATGCAAGTGATAAACGTATTCCTTTTTACACCACAACAGCTACAATTGCACCAACCGTTCGTATAAATGGTTTTGGAGCGGCGGCTTCTACAGCTTTCCCGATTTATTTGCCTGGCGAAATCACTTTGATTAAAGCGGAGGTTTATGCGAGAACGCCAGATTTGACGAATGCATTAACAGAGTTGAATAAAATTGTAACTAAAACAGCAGCTTCAGATCCTTTTGGAGTTGGCGCGGCGCTACCGGCTTTAACCGGTCCTTACACCCAGCAGCAATTGCTGGATTTAATTTATAAAAATCGTTGTATCGAATTGTATATGTCGGGTTTAAAACTGGAGGATATGAGAAGGTTTAATCAGCCAACGGCCGACAGAAAAAGGAACTTTTTCCCTTATCCATTTCAGGAACGGGATAACAACCCTAATACACCTGCTGATCCGGCATTCTAAAACAAAAAAAGGTTCCGGCTTTATGCCGGAATCTTTTTTATAGAATATTCAAATCTTTTATTGCGTAACCCGATAAGGCGGTGTCTTCCTTATCAAGCTCCGTAACCAGGTAGCTGATGCTTTCTAATGCACAAACTTTCAATCGCAATGAAATATCCAGTTTTTCAGATATACATAAAACTGCCGATTTTTTTGATGCGGCAAGCATGGCTTTCTTTAACTGGTTAATTTCCCAGTCTGTATCGGTAAGGCCTTCCTTTGGGTGAATTGCACTGGTTCCCATTAAACACAGATCGACATTAATCTCTGATAACTGATTAATTACATGCCCCCCATAAGTGATTTGAGAATTTTTAGAAAATAAACCACCAATCAGAATCACCTCCACATTATTATACTTGGCCAGTTCTACAGCAACCAGCGGGCTTATGGTAAAAAAAGTTGCTTCAAGGCTTTCAGGTAATTGCTTTACTAATTCCAGAATGGTTGTTCCGCCGCCGGTTAAAACAACCATTCCGTCTTTAATTAATCCGGTTGCTTTTTTTGCGATAATGATCTTACTATCACGTGCATAAACGGTACTGTCATCAAAAGAAGAATGATAAGATTTAGATAAAGCCCCGCCATGAACTTTAAAAAGGCGTCCTTGTTCAACAAGTTCCTGTAAATCCCTTCTGATGGTATCTTCCGAAACATTTAAAAGTTGAACTAAATCGGACGTAAGTACCCGGTTGTGCAGGTTAATCTGGCGCATAATAAAATCATGTCTTTCTTGTTTCAGCATATTTGTTTGGTTTGTGCTAATGTAAAAATAATTTTCAAAGTTTTGCGTGTTTGTGCGGTTTTGTGCGATAATGTATCGTAAATGCTATATAAAAATCCCTCTTGTTTATTTTTTTATTGAAAAACATTTATGATATTAGCTAAATATTGAAAAACGTGCGGTATTGTGCGTGTTTCTTGGCAAACTAACTAACTAAAAACAACTAACAAATTTTATCAAACCTTATTGGCAGTTTATGAAAAGAAAGCTACTCTTAGTTTTTATCGGTACGTTTTTGTTGCTGGCTCATGCCTTTGCTCAACAAATAACCGTTACCGGTAGGGTTACATCTTCGGATGGACCAATACCGGGTGTTTCCATTAAAGTTAAAGGAACCACTATGGTATCTCAAACCGGTGGAGATGGAACCTATTCGATTAAAGCATCTAAAACAGATGTTTTGACCTTCTCCTACATTGGTTACGCAACAGTTGAGAAAACTGTAGGAAATAACACTGTATTTAATGTTATTCTACAGCAAAACAGTAATTCGCTAAATGAAGTTGTAGTTACTGCATTAGGTCAAACTACATCAAAAAGATCTTTAGGTACTGCTCAGCAAAGCGTTAAAGGATCAGAAATTGCAGGTACGCAACGTGAAAATTTTATAAATGCCTTACAGGGTCGTGTTGCAGGAGTTGAAGTTACAAGTTCTTCTGGCGTACCCGGTGCATCTTCGTCAATAACCATCCGTGGTATCAGCTCAATCAGCGGCAGTAATCAGCCTCTTTTTGTTGTTGATGGCTTACCTATTGATAATAAAACGTTAAATACTTCTGCTTTTTATTCAGATAATAGTTCGACTACCGGTTTATTTAACCGAGGTGTAGATTTTACTAATAGGGCTGCAGATATAAACCCAGAAGATATTGAAAATCTTGTAGTATTGAAAGGGCCTGAAGCTGCTGCGCTCTATGGTATTGACGCCGCAAACGGTGCAATAGTAATTACGACTAAAAGAGGTAAGGCTGGGGAAGGAATCATTAATTATAGTAACAGTTTCAGGATAGAAAAAACCAGTTATCAGCCAGAATTACAAAAAGAATTTGGTCTAGGAACAGGAGGTGCCTCTGCAGGAACAGCGTTTACATATTTTGGTCCAAGATATCCTGCAAACACTCAATTTTATGATAATATTGATGGCTTTTTTCAGACTGCTTTTACTCAAAAACATAATCTTTCTCTTGAAGGGGGGCGTAATGAATCAAATTATAGAATCTCAACTTCATATACAGATCAAAATGGTGTAGTGCCAGGGTCAGATTATAGTCGTTTTACGCTAACTGGGTCCGGTGGGGGTAAATTAAACAATTGGCTGGCAGCAGATTTTTCGATGAATTATTCTTATGCATTAAATAATCAAGCATTCAAAGGTGATGGCGGGGCATTAATTGGTTTACTTCTATGGCCACAAGAAGATGATGCAAAGAATTACCTAACGGCATCAGGTACGCGTAGGAGATTTACTACTGCTACCGATTTAACTTCTGAAATCGAAAATCCATACTTTAATGTAAATAAGAATAAAAATACAACGAAGAACAATCGTATTTTATCTAACGCTACTTTCACAATCACGCCTGTTAAATGGTTAAACATTAAAACAATATTTGGAATAGATGCATATAATAACAATGCTATGCTTGTTAGTCATCCGGAGAGTAGAAGAGGTTTGTTAAAAGGCGGTATTCTTGATATTGCAAACGATAATACTCGTAATTTGAACTCTCAAACGCTAGTTAATCTCACCAAGCAAAATATCACGAAAGATATTACATTCGATTTAACAGCAGGTAATGCAGTCAAGGCATTAAAGTCTACTATCGAAAGTCTTTATGGCGAGAATTTTCTTGATCCAAACTTTGTTTCTATCAATAATACAACTGCTACGTTAAGAAATGCTAAATCTACAACGATAGAGCAAAGAGTAGTTAGTTTATTTGGAAGAGCAACCTTCGGATACAAAGATTATCTTTATATTACAGCAACTGGTCGTAATGACTGGACATCAACCATTCCTCCAGGTGCAAATTCATTCTTCTATCCTTCGGTGTCTGGGAGTTTTGTGTTTACAGATGTGCCAGCTTTTAAACCAACCCTAGGTAAAGTATTTACATCAGGTAAACTAAGAGCAGCTTATGCAAATGTAGGTAAGGATGCCAGACCTTATGCATATGTACCTGCTTTGGAAAGCAAAACAACAGTTGGAGGTGGTTACGGATATGGTTTTACCGGACCAAATCCCAATTTAGTCCCTGAATTTGCAAGCTCTTATGAATTTGGTACTGAACTTGCATTTTTTAATGATAGATTGGGTTTAGATGTAACTTACTACAGTAAAGAAACTCGTGATCAAATTGTAAATGATATCAGAGGAAGTTATGCAACAGGGTACGTTTTGTTTAATTTGAATGGAGCAAAAACACAAAATAAGGGCTGGGAAGTTACTTTAAGAGGAACACCTTTAAAAAACAAAAATTTTAATTGGGATGTTATAGCAAACTTTGATGCTACACGAGGAAAAGTTCTAGAATTGCCTCGTTCTCTACCTGAGTCATATGTGTCTGATACATGGTTATATGGGAATGTTAGAAATGGTGTAACACCAGGTCAATCTACCCGATCTTTAACTGGTTATTTTTATTTGAGAAATAACAGTGGTGATATTCTAATTAATCCAGCAACAGGATTACCAGTTAGATCGACAATTTTTATTGAAGGGGGTTATGATAGACAGCCTGATTTTCAGCTAGGGATTACAAATAGTTTTACATATAAAGATTTTTCTCTATCATTTTTACTGGATATTAGAAAAGGTGGAGATGTATTTAACGGTACTCAAAGTTTTTTAACTCAACGGGGTTTATCAACTAAAACATTAGATCGTTTACAGCCAAGGGTAGTTACAGGAGTACTACAAGATGGGAAAGAAAATTCGGCTAATCCAACGGTTAATAATATTTCAATAACACCTTATTACCAAAATTCATTTTATACATTAATGAGTGAGGAACTTTTTATCGAAAAAGATATAAACTGGATACGATTGAAAGATGTTACCCTACAATATCGTTTATCTCCAAAATTGTTGAAACGACAAAAATTTGTTAAGAATGCAAGTGTATTTGTAACCGGAACAGATTTGTTTTTAATCACAAATTATTCTGGTCTTGATCCCGTCGTTAATGGAAATACAGCTGCTGTTGGTGGCTCTGGTGCACAAGGTGTTGATTATGGTAACTTTCCAATGCCAATAGGATTAAACTTTGGAATTAAAGTTGGTTTATAAAAAAAATACAATGAAAAAGATATATATAATAACAGCTCTTTTTGGGCTTTTAACCATAGGAGGGTGTAAAAAATTCCTAGATGTAAATACAAACCCTAACAACCCAGAAAGGGTTGAAGCAAATTTGTATCTATCTCCGATGTTGCACTGGATGATCACAGCTCCAACCTATGACGCCAGGTTTGTGGGGCGCTATACGCAAAACTGGACATTGACTTCAGTAAGTAGCACCTGGGATAGACAAGGATATGATCCTAGTTCAGATAACGGCGGTCAGATTTTTAGAATGACTTATTTTGACTTCGGACAAAATTTAGTCGACATGAACACAAGAGCTGAACAAGAACAAAGATGGGATTTATTGGGTGTTGGCCAAATTTTGAAAGCTTGGGGCTGGATAACTGCAACGGATTTGCATGGTGAGATTATTGTTAAACAAGCCATAAATGCAAATCAAACTACTTTTGCTTATGATACACAACAATATGCCTATGAGGAATCGGTTAGGTTATTAGATGCAGCGATTGTTAATCTTAAGCGTACAGATGGCGGAGTAAATGCGACGATTTTAGCCAAAACCGATATCATTTATAAAGGAGATACTGGTAAATGGATAAAGTTTGCTAACGGTTTGAAAGCAATGATTCTTAATCATTACTCAAATAAATCAACTTATAAGCCAGATGATGTGATTTCACTAGTCGATGCTTCGCTCGCAAGCAACGCTGATGATCCTCTATTGTCTTATACAGGTACAGCTAATGATGATATTAATTTTTATGCCGCTGCTCGTGATAACTTAACTAGTTACAGACAAACGAGGTTTATTTTAAGTTTATTAGATGGAACAATCACAGGTATTATTGATCCAAGATTAACACGAATGTTATCTCCCTCCCCTGATGGTATTTATCGTGGCTTAGAGCCTACATTCGGTATCGGAGCCTTAACTGCTGCGCAGCAACCAAATAATTTTTGGGGATATTCTTCACTGGCATTGGCTAATGCCAGCATTTCTACTCCTTCCAGGTATGTTTTTGGGCGTAAAAGTAAACTGCCAGCATTTACTTATGCTCAATTACAATTTATAAAATCAGAAGCTGCATATAAAAAAGGTGATAAGGTTACAGCTTTAGATGCCTATATAAAAGGAATTTCAGCTCATTTTGATTTCGTAAATGCAAGAAATACTGATGACGGCCAATCGCCAACTCAAATTTCTGCCGCGGAAAAAGCAGCCTATATAAGTTCACCTGGGGTTACTCCAACAAGCGCAGCATCACTAACTCTTTCTCAAATAATGTGTCAGAAGTATATTGCACAGTGGGGTTGGGGTCATTTAGAACAATGGATGGATTTAAGAAGGTATCATTATACAGATAAAGATCCTGTAACAGGTAATCAAGTGTTTGTTGGCTTTACAACACCAGTAAATATTTATCCTGATAATGGTGGAAAACTGGTTTACAGAATTAGACCAAGGTATAACTCCGAATATGTTTGGAATAGAGCTGAACTTGATAAAATTGGAGGTTTAGCTGTTGATTATCATACTAAAGAAACTTGGATCACTTTACCTTAATTAAACTAACATGAAAAATAAATATTTTCTAATTCCGGCAGTAGCGTTCATAATATCCATCTTCTTGTATTCATGTGAAAAGAATGCAGTTCAGATTATAGATGTTCCGGTAAGTGGTGCACAATTGAAATTTTTCAATTTCGGGGTAAATGCACCAGTAGTTAATTTCTTTGCGAATGAAACTAAAGTATCTGCAGCACTTTCTGCAACAGGTGTGGAGAGCGGAACAACAGGCGTTGCTTATGGCACGGTATTTCCGGCCATAAATTCTTACGCTGTAATTGCTCCCGGCACATATAATTTTAAAGGACAAAGACCTTCTACTGCAACATCCGATGCAAACCTGGCAATATCATCGTTAAGTACAGCAGTGCAGGATGGTAAAAACTATTCATTGTATTTAGCCGGTATTTACAACTCTACATCAAAAACAATTGAATCATTTATTGTAGAGGATGCACTTCCTCCGGTAGACACTTCAGGCGGATATGTTCGATTTGTTCACGCAATTTCAAATGCAAATCCTCTTAATTTGGTTTTAAAAAACAATGTAACAGGAGTGGAGACCGTTGTAGCTACTAATATTGCCTATAAGTCAGCATCTAGTTTTGTTAAGGTACCTTTCGGTACGTACGAATTATATTGTCGTTACCCAAATTCAGCAACGAACATAATTTCAAGAAATGGTACATCGGCAGTTTCTGTTTTAAGGGCAAACACTTATACTTTTAGTATTAGGGGAGATATAACCGTAACGTCGGCTACAGCAGCAAACAGACCATTTATAGATAATACGCCAAATAGATAATAAATATTAATGCTAAAAAACCCCGATTCAATTCGGGGCTTTTTTAACTATATTGAAAATTAAAAGTTAATCAATTATATAATACCATGTAATCAAGAATTTAATCTTAATACTTAAATCAAATCTTTGAACATTGATCTTTATTTAATTTTTCTTAGTTCGATAAGAGCAATATTTTGAAGTGAATCAATTTCTACGGATTTAATTTTTACTGGAGTATTTATAATTTCAAGACAAATTTTTTTAAGATTTAAGGTGTCATTATGTTTTTTGTAAAAATTAAATAAAAAATATTTAGGTTTGAAAATTCTAGGAAGTAATTCGTTTGCTTTAACATAATACTTTTTAGCTGAATCTAATTTATTTAATTGCTCGAAGGAATAGCCAATTGCCAAATTTACATTGATATCTTGGTTTAATAGTCCAGTATTTTTCAATGTACGAATTGCAATAGAATATTTTTTTCTTTCGAATTCCAACATACCGATGTCGAATTTATACTTATTATCTAAAGATCTATATTTATTTATAACTGTGCCTAATAATGAATTGCCAAAATACCCCTTACTGGTATAAGATAAAAACCCGAAATAAGACCAAACGGATATTATACCTAAAAATATGTAGCCGAATTGATTTTTGACTCGAATGCCTTTTTCAATCTTATTATAACTAAGTATTAGAAGAGTTACTATAATTATAATAATTGTAGGAAATGAATGAAGAATATATGATGTGCTTGAAAGTATTAAAATAAAAATATAATATAAACGTAAGGACTTTTTCTTCCAAAATAATATTGTAAATAATATTAGTGCAATTATTATTAAAAATCCACCTTCAACAATAAATTGTAAATAATCATTAAATGCATAATCATTAATATCTGCTAAAAGAAATTTTTCTTTATTCACCCAATTAATCATCTGTGAACTCTGAAATACAGTTAGATTTTCTTTCAGATTTCCAATTCCAATTCCCCATGGATGTGTAATAAATATCTCTAAGCAAGACTGCCATATTGATAGTCGTCCTTTTACAGAAGATAACTTTGAAACAAGGACGCAGCTGGCTACTGGTATAAAAATAAAAAGAATGACTTTTAAAAATCGATTTTTTTGAAAGTCAAGTAGTGAATTATTTAAGACAATATATAAAATTCCCGCTATTGTTGCTGCCCTTGCGTTATTTAACAAATTTATCACTATGATCATAATTATTAAGCTCGCGGCAGAAAAAATAAAATATTTGTTTTTTATTTTTGTAATAATTAAATTAAGCAGAGGGATAGATAATGTAATATAATTTGAAAAATAGGTAGAATTATACATATCGCCATTTATTCCATTCCCAGTAGAATATAAAATTGACTTTATTAGGATTGAAAGTAGCGTTATAAGAAATACAGCTGATAATGCTTCATTTTTATTTTCTTTTATACTGATATCTATAATATTTTTAATTGGAAAGTATAAAAGAATCGCTAGAATAAAATTTTCTATTAAAGCTAAATCGGTATAATTATTAAAGGAAATAATAGTTATAACAAATAATATAATTATAATAGAATGCGAATAGATTTCAAGCCAAGTTATTGTAATTGTGTTTTTTTTAAAAAAAAGCTGTATTATTAGTAAGGATGTAAATGTAATGCTAAAAAGAAAGAAATTGGTCTTGTAGTAATAGTTTATGTAATCTTGTTTTATAAAACAAAATAACAGAATTAAAAAAAATTGTAGTAGTAAAGAAGCAATTTCTCTTTGTTTTTCCAATTTAGATTCAATATTTTTAATGTAAATCTAATATAAACCCTATGAAAAAGAAAATTTTCACTTCGAGTTGCATTGTTTTAATTATGCTGCTTTTTATTTTTGCTTGTAGAAAAGAAGAAGAAAGCTCTAGTATAAGCTTAAAAAGGAAAGAAAAGGCATTTGCAATAAACCTCTTATCTGCGTCTTGCTCTGGAACAGAAACTCACACAACCCGCTTTAATGCAAGTTCAAATCCAAATTTTTTTACGAGGCAGACAATTAAGAAAATTACAGAATATTTCTGTGATGGTAGTTCTATGGGCGCAGACACTTTGACTATTTTGGATGATTTCTATCAAGGCTCAGAACCTGAGCCGGGTCCAAGGGTCAACTTATTTGAAAACGTCCAAGGAAGTTATTCGATAAGTTGTAGCGGGACTGTTAGTTTCAATTTAAATAATATTATATATTATAACAGTAGTTTCTTTGAAAATCGGGTTTCTGACGCTATTGCAATGACTCAGATAATGTCCGATATCGAAAATTATAATTATACAGGACCATATGTTATTGCTGACTTGAACGCATATGGACCAAATAGTCAGGAGAAATTAAAATATGCAGTATTTGGATATTACATGATTTATACTTTTGGACAGGATAAGACCCGAACCTTATTTAATGCTGTTCCGGCAAGTCCTGGTGGATATCCATGTGAACAATTAGCTATAAAACTGGCTGGAATTGCTGGAGTAAATGATAATCATTCTTACGAAACAATAGATGAGGTTTATAATCACTTTATTTTGGAAATAATGGCTTATAGACTTTAAAATATAGCGATGCTAGTCTTGAATTTTATGATTGTGTTTCTAAAATTAGCTTAAATTGGTAGTTAAATCATTTTGGTAAGAAAGATCAAAAAAAGGCGACCATCGGTCGCCTTTTTTTAAAAAGTAAAATCCTTACAATATTTTAAAGCCTAAGCTCAACTGAAATAAGTTAGGTGTTTGTTTATACTTTTCGCTTTTGCTAATGTTTGTTAAACCGGCTTCGTAGCGTAAATCAACTGAAATGGCACCAACATCTACACCGGCACCAGCCTGAATGCCGAAAGCCTGGTTTTTGTAATTGTCAAAATCAGTAGCCTGCTGGTAAGCTGAATTGAAGGTAGAACTATCATCTAAAACAAGCGACAAAACAGGTCCTGCCATTACGCGAACATTTAGATTTTTACTTCCAAACTTGGTTCCCAATAGTACCGGGATGTCTAAAGTTGTAAATTTTACCTTGCCTTCGGCAGCAACTTCTGTATTATTATTGTTTGTAAAGCTGATGAATTTATTGCCTTTACTGCCAATATATGCCTCGGGCTGAACATAAAAGCTGGCCCCGCCAATTCGGGCCCATGCACCAATCTGGTAGCCTAACCGATTTTCTTCGCTGGCAAAATCAGCGTTTATTTTAGCCAGATTTACGCCTGCCTTAACACCAAGATTAAAGGTTTGCGCCTTTGATGTTGCCCAACCAACGGTTAGGAAAACAATAGAGAAGATAAGTTTTTTCATTGTGTTTAAGTTTTTGTGGGTTATGTTTTTTTTATAACGCACTTTTAACACAATTATCATGCTAATTCAACTTCTGTCATTCTTTTTTGTGTTTTTGACTAAAAAAACGCATTAATCACCCATAAATATTTTTACTTTTGTAGCAAATCAATTTTAAAGATGGCAAATTTCCAATTAACAAAAGATAACGCAGAAAAAGTTAAAATTAAATTTTTAAGAAAATATCGTGATCTGGTTGCCGAACCTTTAGATTTTACACCAGGAAATGAAGATAAGTTGGTTGAAGATATTATGCGATTGGTTAAACGCGATCGCACTTACGTAGAATTTACACTTCAAAAAGCGCTTGCTGATACCAAAGGCAACAGGCTGTAAGCTTTCTTTTTATTGCTGTTATTCCCGCAAAGGCATACAATGGTTTTAATTTATGCGTTAAAGTCCTTCCAAATGCAATCTTGCAAAGTAGTGATTTTTTTAATGCGTGTTGGACTTAGGTGATCGAACATCTTAACATATCTATTTATACCTTTTTGCACTTTAAGATTCCAGCTTTCGCGAGAATGGCGACTTCAAAACTTAAATCTGCGGTAAAATTGAAGGAATGCCTTTGTTAAATAAACCCGATTGTAATGAAAAAAAGCCCCGATTTTTCATTGGTCTTGTAATGGAAAGCGGGGCTTAATAATCAAAAGAACCACTGAGCGCATATTTCCAGAAATGGAGATAAAAAGGATTCAGATAAAATCTCCCTCTGCTCCCCCAAAGGAGGATCGCATAACAATTAAAAAAATCTTATTATTAAACAGGCAGGGTTTGCATCCTATCTCTCCAGCAGGTAATAGCCAATACCTAAAAACTTTTTCAAAAAGATGTATCCATACGATAGGTATAGGCGGGGTCTTTATGCTAAACGTAACATTAACAGGTTATCATCCATTAAGCAGTCTCACCTGTTTTTAATCTTTATCTCTTTTTGTACATTTACGGTATACAATTCATTAATTAAGCCCCAGGTAAGATCAAATTCTTTCCTGCAGATTTAAAATTAAATAAGGGATGAAAAAATTTAAATATCTAATCGTTGCAGCCATTTCCGGCCTGGCAATTTTATCCTTTTCTTTTAAAGAAGATTTATTCCTGGTTTCTAAAAACCTCGATATTTTTGCTTCGCTATACAAGGAAATCAATATTAATTATGTTGATGAAACCAGTGCGCCCGAGCTCATGAAAACGGGTATCGACGCCATGCTCGAAAGCCTCGATCCCTACACCGAATATGTTCCCGAGTCGGAAATTGAAGATTACAAGCTCAAATACGTAAGTACGCAATATGGGGGCATTGGCGCCGGAACCGTATTAATTGATGGAAAGCTTTTTGTTAATGAAGTGAGCGAAGGCTATGCCGCAAACAAATCGGATGTAAAAGCGGGTGATCAGGTTACAAAGATTAACAATATCGAAGTTAAAGGAAAAGATAGAGCGCAGATTAGCCAATTACTACGCGGGCCAAAAGGAACGCCGGTAGATTTAACCATCATCCGTGATGGCAAGGAAATTTTAAAAAAGATAACCCGTGAAGAAATAAAGCAACCTAATGTTTCGTATTTCGGAATGGTTGGCGATGGCATTGGTTATATCCGTTTGGATAAATTTCTCGAAAATTCTGGCCAGGAGGTTAAAGATGCATTAGTCAGTTTAAACAAAGAAAACCCTAAAGGAATAGTGCTGGATTTGAGAAATAATGGTGGCGGCATTTTACAGGAAGCCGTTAAAATTGTTAACCTGTTTGTCGACAGAGATCAGCTTGTGGTTACCCAAAAAGGTAAAAATGCGGAGAAGACTATTACTTATAAAACACAGGTTCCGCCGATTTCCCCTTCAGTACCATTAGTCGTTTTAGTAAATAATAATTCAGCTTCAGCATCAGAAATTGTTGCCGGCTCCCTACAGGATCTGGACAGGGCAATTGTTATCGGTCAACGCAGTTATGGCAAAGGGCTGGTTCAGCAAACGTTTAACCTTCCATATAACAGCCTGGTTAAGGTTACGGTTGCAAAATACTATACGCCATCAGGCAGGTGCATTCAAAAATTAGATTACGCCCATAAAAATGCCGATGGTGTTGCTGAACGTTTTGCCGATTCAACGATAACCATGTATCAAACCAAAGCCGGCCGGAATGTTTACAGTGGCAATGGTGTATATCCCGATATTGTGGTTGATGCCGTAAAATTAAGTCCTATTACGATTACCATGTTAAATAAAAGCATGTTTTTTAATTATGCTAATCAGTATAAAAAAGAGAAACCATCCATTGCATCAGCTAAAACTTTCCAGATTGCCGATGCAGATTATACCAATTTCGCAAACTCGCTTGCTGATAAAGATTTAAGTTACCAAAGCAGAACCGAAAGATTGCTAACGGAATTGCGCTATGAAGCGGATAAAGAAAATAAAACGGCCGAAGTAAAAGCCGATTTAGAAAACCTGAAAACCAAGTTAATATCGGCCAAAAAGGCTGATTTGGTTAACCACAAGGCCGAAATTAAAAGAGTATTGGAAACCCAGATCATCAGTCGCTATTTCTATGAAAAAGGAAGGATTGAACAAAGCTTTCAATACGATAAAGAATTGGCTGCCGCGAAATCTGTATTCAATAATCAAACTCAGATGCTGGCCATTTTAAAAGGCGATGGCAACTATAAAGTAATTGGTAAACCTGTTAAAGAAACCACCAGCGTAGATTAGTTATTTCAATCCCAAATCATGAAAAATTTTTTACTGTTAGGCTTTATCTCCTTATTATTTTTCAATTTAAAAGCACAGGAATATAAGCCATCCGATTCAAACTTAAAACAAAGAGCATGGTTTTCTGATGCCCGTTTTGGCTTGTTTATTCACTGGGGACCATTTAGTATTCCGGGCAGTGGCGAATGGGTAATGAACGAGCGTAAGCTTACAGTTCATAATTATACAAATTTAAAAGATTTCTTTAATCCAATTGACTTTGATGCTGCGGCTTATGTGCGCCTGGCAAAAAATGTCGGGATGAAGTACATCACATTGATAACCCGCCACCATGATGGTTTTAGCATGTGGGCGACCAAGTATTCGGATTTCAACATCATGAATACGCCTTACAAAAAGGATATTGTAAAAATGATAGCTGATGAATGCCACAAACAAGGCATTCAATTGTACCTCTATTATTCATTACTGGATTGGAGACGTGATGATTATCCCTGGGAAACAGGCAAAACCGGAAAATTTTCGGGTAGAACCGGTAAAAGTGATTATACAAGTTACCTGCAATTCATGAAAAACCAGCTTACGGAACTCTTAACGAATTATGGTGAGATAGGTGGTATCTGGTTCGATGGACATTGGGATCAAACAAATCCGGAAGGTGCTGCCGATCGCTCCTCCAGAATCGATTGGAAATATGGGGAGATTTATAGTCTGATCCATAAACTTCAGCCGCAATGCATGATTGGAAATAACCATCATTTAACACCATTTGCAGGCGAAGACTTTCAAATGTTTGAAAGGGATTTACCCGGCGAAAATACTTCAGGCTTAAGTTTCCAGGAAGCATCAGATAAACTGCCGCTCGAAACCTGCGAAACAATTTCCAATTCATGGGGCTATAACCTTGGCGATACGAGTTATAAGAGTACAAAGAAGCTAATAAACATGCTTGTTAAAGCGAGTAGCTTAGGCGCAAATCTGCTGCTCAATATCGGCCCGATGCCAAGTGGAAAAATCCAGCCGGAATTTCAAAACAGATTGGCCGGAATGGGTGAATGGTTAAACGTTTATGGCGAAAGTATTTATGGTACCAAGGCAGGCTTTATTAAACCGCAATCCTGGGGAAGTATTACTCAAAAAGAAAACAAACTGTATATCCATATTTTAGAGGCAAAAAATGCTTCTGTTTTATTGGCTAAGTTTCCTTTCAAAAAAATTAGCAAAGCCTATCTTTTAAAAGATGGGAAGCCTGTAAAGTATAGCTTAAAGAATTCTTCAGCGGAGATTCAAACGAATTTTTCGAATAATGAAATAGATAATGTAATTGTTTTAGAAGTGGTTAAATAAAATTAACCAATTTTTTATTTCTTGCCAGTTAAGTAAACCGTTTTAGTAATAATTTGCTTTCTTTGTGGCACTTACCAAACAAACACATTATAATGAAAAAATTTTTTACCCTCTTACTGCTATCTTTCTGTTTTTTCGCCAATGCCCAACAACGTTATGAATTAAATTCGGGCTGGCTTTGTGCCAATATTAAAGACGTAAATTCAAACGGCAATCAAATTTCAAATCAAAGCTTTTCGTTAAATAATTGGATTACCGCCACTGTTCCCGGAACGGTATTAACCACTTTGCTGAATAATAAAAAAATTCCTGATCCATTCTATGGAATGAATAACGAGCGAATTGCAGATGTTTATAAAACAGGAAATGATTATTATACCTACTGGTTTGTTAAAGATTTTGACGAAAGAGCAGTGGGTAACGAACAAGTTTGGCTGCAATTCAGAGGCATAAATTATAAAGCCGATATTTTCCTGAATGGAAAAAAGGTTAATCCAAATGTTATTGAAGGGATGCATTTACGCAATCAGTTCAATATTACTAAAATGCTTTCAGCAAATGGTAAAAACAGGTTAGCTGTAATTGTTCACCCTCCGGATGTTGTTGGTAATCCAAACGGTGGCCAGGGTGGCGACGGAACAATTGCCAAAGGTTTAACAACCCAGTATACGGCGGGGTGGGATTGGATTCAGCCAATTCGTGATAGAAATACCGGGATTTGGGATAAAGTGACTATAGAGAAAACGCAAAGCATCAATATTCAAAATCCACATGTTATTACCCTGGTTCCGGGTAAACGTTTAGCTGATGGGAAACAAAAACCCGCTACGGTAAAGGTATCCATTGAGGTTGAAAATCCAACAAATAAAACAGTTGCCGGTACTTTACAATATACGCTTGCCGGACAAACCATTCAGAAACCAGTTAGCATCAGGGCAAATCAAAATATTGAAATTGCTTTTCCCGATTTAACCCTTCAAAATCCAAAATTATGGTGGCCGAGCGGATATGGAGCACAATTTCTGTATGATGCTCAAATAAAGTTTGTCAGCAATGCAACAACTTTAGATCAGGAAAATTTAAAAATTGGTGTTCGCCAGATAGATAACATCTGGAATGATCAAACCAAAAGCATGGGCGTTTATGTAAATGGTCAAAAAATATTTATAAAAGGCGGAAACTGGATTATCTCTGATGCCATGCTTCGTTTTACAGATGCACGTTACGATGCTGAAGTGCGTTATCATAAAGATATGAACCTGAATTTAATCCGGATTTGGGGTGGCGCAATTCTGGAACGACCTGAATTTTACAATGCCTGCGACAAATATGGCCTGCTTGTTTTTCAGGATTTCTGGTTCAGCGGCGATTGCAACGGCCGCTGGATTGACCCCATGAAAAAGGATGATCAATGGACAAGGCGAAAATATCCGGATAACCATAATTTAGTTTTAACGGCAATTGAAGATCAGGTAAAAATGATTAGAAACCATGCTTCTCTCGCATTTTGGTGTGGTGGAAATGAAATTACACCGCCCGAAGATATTCTCCAGCCGCTTAAAAATGATATCCTTCCGCGCCTGGACGGAACAAGGATTCTTTTCGACTTTTCAAACAGTGATGAAATGTCATACAACACAATTGGCGGTAATGGCGATGGGCCTTATGGCATCCAGAATCCACGAAGTTTTTGGGCAAATAAAACTTTCCCGTATAATTCTGAGGTGGGTTCGGTTGGAGTAGGCGATTATGAAACGCTGGAAAAATTTATTCCTGAAAAAAATATGATTGCACCTCAATTTGAGGAAAAACCCGATTCCGTTTGGGACTACCATAAATACATCGGTTATGATGAATACATCAGTCCTTATGGAAAAGCAAAGGACGTAAAAGATTTTGCAATGAAGGCACAATTGGTTAATTATGACCAATACAGGGCTTTAATGGAAGGTTTTTCGTCACACATGTGGGAATGGTATACAGGTTCAATCATTTGGAAAACTCAAAACCCATGGACAGCCTTGCGTGGTCAGATGTACGATTATTATCTCGATCCGAATGCCTGTTTATATGGTTTAAGAAAAGGAAGTGAGCCTTTGCATGTAATGATGAACCCGGTTGATAGTATGGTTAACCTGGTTAATAATGGATTTAAAACCCTGAATAATTTAATGATTCAGGCAAAAGCATACGATATGGATGGTAAGGAATACCTATCTACACAGGTTTTTAATTCTATAGGACCATCATCTGTTCGGAAATTGTTCCCTTTAACCGGATTCTTAAAAAAATTAGATAAAAAAGAAGGCGTATTCGTTTCTCTCCGGATTTTAGATGAAAAACAGCAAATTCTAAGCGATAACTTTTATTGGCTGGCAGGTAAAGATGGAGCGTATAAAGGGCTGCAGAAAATTAAATCGGTTTCACCAACAATTGTTGCCGTTGAAAAAGTAAAAGGAAAAGTTTTAGTTACCTTAAATAACGCTAAAAATAATCCGGTTGCATTTTTTAACAGAATTGCGCTTATCGACGCCGTTTCAGGAAAGCGAATTCTTCCTGCTTTTTATGATGATAATTATGTAAGTGTTCCGCCCGGAGAAAGCAAAACGATAACCGTTGAATATACAGGTAATCAGAAAACAGCTTTAGAAGTTTATGGCTGGAATGTAGAAAGAAAAAGGGTGGAAGTGAATTAAGGCGATCGTCACCCTGAACTTCATTACAGGTTGGTGGCTCACCAACCTGCTAAGTTAAGTTTCGGTTGGTGAGATACCGCAATTGTTCGGAAGCGTTTGAACATCGTCTAATGCCTTAATCAAAATCAATTTATTAAGCTTAAATTTTTAAAAACTATTTAGATTTATATAGAAGGGAAATTGCTTAATTTTCTTAATGCCTCATTGTAGGATTGCTTCATTCCTCGTAGCCGATAACTATCGGATGACGATACTTTTCGAAGCAACTTGCCTTAATCCAATTGCTATAAAACAATAAAGGCGATGCATTTTTTGCATCGCCTTTATTGTTTATATATATGTATTTAACTTACACCGTGAAGTTTAACTTTCAAGCCATCCATAGCATTGCTTAGTTGTAGCTGACAAGCCAGGCGAGAGTTTGGCAATAAATCGGGTAAAGTATCCAGCATTGCATATTCGTCATCCGTCATTTCATTAAGCTTTTCTTCACCTTCCAAAACATCTACACAGCAGGTTGCACACAAAGCCATTCCACCGCAAGTTGCTAAAATATCATACTCTGAAGCCTTTAAAAATTCCATCAAACTTAAGCCCATATCCGTTGGTGCCTCGTGAGATGTAACCGAACCATCCGGTTCTTGCATGTGTATCGTTATGTTGTTTTCCATTTGCTCGTTTATATCGGATGCAAATATAAAATAAACTGCTTAAAATTCTGAAACTCCGTTAACAGTTGTGTATTTCATGGTATATTTAACACCAGGGTTCATGTAAGAATAAGCGCTGTGGCTCATCAAAGCCGCTTCGTGGAAACCACAAAGAATTAATTTTAATTTATTTGTATAAGTGTTGATATCGCCGATGGCATAAATGCCGGGAATATTTGTCGAATAATCGTCCGTATTTACCTCGATTGCGCTTTTGCTGATGTTTAAGTTCCAGTCTTCAATAGGGCCTAATTTAGGGCTTAAACCAAACAAAGGAATCAAATGGTCCGCTTCAACAACAGTTTTTTCCATTGTACGATTTTGAACAATTTCTACTTGTTCTAACTTATCATTTCCGTGTACTGCTTGCAAATTGCTATTTAAAACCAGGTTAATTTTTCCGCTTTCAGCCAGTGCCATCACTTTGGCAACCGAATCAGGTGCACCTCTGAAACTCTCGCTTCTGTGTACTAAAGTTAATTCAGAACAAACTTCCGCTAAATAAATTGTCCAGTCTAAAGCCGAATCACCACCGCCTGCAATAACCATTTTCTGATCGCGGTACTTCTCCGGATCAAGAATCATATAATTTACACCTTTACCATTCTCGAAATTCTCGAGGTTTTCTACAGCAGGTTTACGGGGTTCGAAACAACCTAAGCCACCTGCAATAACAACAACCTTAGCTTCGATAATGGTACCCATATTCGTCGTTAAAACGAAATCAGCTTCACCACGTTTTTCTAAACCTTCGATACGCTCGCCTAACGTAAATGTTGGGTGAAAAGGTTTTGCCTGCTCCATCAGGTTATCGATAAGTTCCTGTGCCAAAACAGACGGATAACCCGGAATATCGTATATCGGTTTTTTAGGGTAAATTTCCGACAGCTGACCGCCAACCTGGGGAAGGTAGTCAATTAAATGGCAACGCATTTTTAATAAACCGGCTTCAAAAATGGCAAATAAACCAACCGGACCAGCGCCTATTACGGCTATATCAGTAGAAATCATTCAAAAAAATTTATGCAAAGTTACAAAATAAACCATTATCAATATTCTTATTTAGAAATATTCCAGATAATTTTGTAAAGCGATTATATTCAGTATTTTATATGTTTAAAGTTAATTTAAAACAAAAGTTAAAAGTTTTTGAGTACTTAAAGCAAATTATAATTGGTCTATAGGTTTAGTAGAAATTGATGCTTGTTGCAGATGATATTTTTCCTTCGGAAAGATTACACTGATTTTTGCACTTTGGTCTTTCCGCTTTGGCCTTTAAGCTTTCCGCTTTAGTCTTTTTCCTTACCTTTGATTTGTACATGAGTAAAAACATTTATTTCGCTTCCGATTTTCATTTAGGCACACCAAACTATGCCGATAGCCGTGCCCGCGAGGAACGCATTGTGAGCTGGCTTAACTTTATAGAACCAACCTGTTCCGAGTTATTCCTAATCGGCGATATTTTTGACTTTTGGTTTGAGTATGAAAAAGTAATTCCTAAAGGATTTATTCGTTTGCAGGGGAAGTTAGCTTCAATGGCAGATTCCGGTATTAAAATCTACTTTTTTAAAGGCAACCACGACATGTGGGTGCGTAATTACTTCACGCAGGAAATTGGTATGCAAATTATCAGTGATGAAATGATTATGGAGCGGGGCGGAAAGAAATTTTATTTGCATCATGGCGATGGTTTGGGTCCCGGCGACAGGAAATATAAATTCTTACGTAAAATTTTCAGAAGCCCGCTTTGTCAATGGTTATTTGCCAGATTACACCCGAATTTAGGAATTGGTATCGCAAGCAGATGGAGCAAAAGCAGCCGGGCAGCGAGTAATCCCGAAGAAGTTTTTTTTGGGATAAACTATGAATGGCTTGCTGTATATTCTAAAAAGATTTTACAAAAAGAGCACTTTGATTATTTCATTTACGGACACAGACATTTGCCGATGGATTTAGATTTGGGTGGCGGAAGCCGTTATGTAAATACCGGCGAATGGTTAAAGTATAATTCTTATGCGGTTTTTGATGGCGTTGACTTGAAACTGGAGTACTATAATCAGCCTGCTACAACAAAGTCGTCATCTCGACCGTAGTGGAGCGATATGTTAAATAAATTACAAGAGTTGCCATTTAATTACATCGGTCTTTATGGCTGTTTTAGGATTTAAATAAGCCTAAATTTTAACTTTTATTTTAAACAAAAATTCAGATTGTTTTGCTTCAATAAAGCAATTGTTGCCCGGCTATAAACCCGATAAAGCGAAAAGCCCGGAGCCCGATGTTTCTTCGGGCGAGGACTTGCAGCGGTAGCGGGGCTTTCGACAGCCATAGTAACAGAACTGTTCATTTCCAAAAAATGAAATTAATTTATCTTTTCCTCTAATTTTCTTGTCTCAAACAAATTCAGCTTTTTTGCTTATTTTTGCGATTCTTATTTTTTGATGAACCAATCGATAAGAAAATCAATTTTTTAATTATATGTTAGATAAATTAGAAGCGATAAAGCAGCGTTGGGAAGATGTAGAAGAACAATTGAGTAACCCTGATGTAATTCAGGATATGAAACGTTTTGCAGCTTTAAACAAAGAATATAAAGATTTAGGCAAGATTGTAGATGAATACAAAATCTACAAAAATGTGATGAGTAATATCGATGCAAACAAGGAGATTTTAACAATTGAAAAAGATCCTGAAATGCGTGATATGGCAAAAGAAGAGCTCGATTTGCTTTTGAAACAACAGGAAGAAATGGAAAGCAATATCCGTTTGATGTTGATTCCTAAAGACCCTGAAGATGCTAAAAATGCTGTGTTTGAAATTCGTGGCGGTACCGGCGGAGATGAAGCTGCATTATTTGCCGGCGATTTATACCGCATGTATACCCGTTATTTTGAAACCAAAGGCTGGCGGGTAGAAACAGTAGATGTTACTGAAGGAACTGCAGGTGGTTATAAAGAGGTTATCTTGAAAGTTAGCGGAGATGATGTTTATGGTCAGCTCAAGTATGAAAGTGGCGTACATCGCGTTCAAAGGGTTCCTGATACAGAAACACAAGGCCGCGTGCATACCTCTGCCGCTTCCGTAGCCGTTTTACCTGAAGCAGAAGAAATAGATTTATATATTAATCCGGCCGATATCGAATTGCAGACCTCACGTTCAGGTGGTGCAGGCGGACAAAACGTTAACAAGGTTGAAACAAAAGTACAGTTAACGCATAAACCGTCGGGCATTGTTGTGGTTTGCCAGCAGGAACGGTCTCAATTGGGTAACCGGGTTATTGCTATGGAGATGCTGCGCAGCAAATTATATGATATTGAATTGCAAAAGAAGAATGGCGATATTGCCGCTAAACGTAAAACAATGGTATCAACCGGCGACCGTTCGGCGAAAATCAGAACTTACAATTATCCTCAAGGGCGGGTAACCGAACACCGTATCGGATTAACGATGTATAACCTTCCAGCCATTATGGATGGCGACATTCAGGAGATCATCGATGCGCTTCAATTTGCAGAAAATGCAGAGAAGATGCAAGAAGGTGCTGTGAGCTAATGACTTATAATTATTTGAAAAAAAAGTTTGCGAATAACGATTTTGTCTCTATATTTGCAACCTCGAAAGGGGAAAGAGGTTTAAACTTTTAAAAAGCAAACAAACGGAGTGGTAGTTCAGCTGGTTAGAATGCCTGCCTGTCACGCAGGAGGTCGCGGGTTCGAGTCCCGTCCATTCCGCAAGAAAAGCCTTAACTTGAAAAAGTTGAGGCTTTTTTGCTTTTACAGCTTATCCAACTTAAAATAGCCAAGGTGAATTTCGTCTTCTGGTAAATCAAAACCCTGCTCTATGGAAATATGGTATTTTTCTTTTAGATGAGCTTCTAAAATATCTTCTACCTTGTAAATATCATCTACATCAATTCCATATTTTTCATCCACATGTGAGTTGGCTCCTTTTATGGAATTCGTTTTAAAGAAAACCGTTTTCTTCGAATCCTGTACCGCATTTGCCCGGTTATCCTGAACAGTTAAAACGATGTAATGCTGTTCTTCGAGTTTACCGGATTGATAACCACCGAGGTTGATAAAAAACAATTTTCTGTCTGATGTATTCTTATTTGCTTCCTTTGGAATAACTTTTACCTGATATCC
This sequence comes from Pedobacter rhodius, assembly GCF_027213645.1. GTDB lineage: Bacteria > Bacteroidota > Bacteroidia > Sphingobacteriales > Sphingobacteriaceae > Pedobacter > Pedobacter rhodius. The sequence goes on from NZ_JAPWGL010000003.1 coordinate 683,932, forward strand.
ATTAACATTGTTCACTTCCCGCCAGCCGTCTATATGGATGCTGTTGCCGGCTTCAGGCCAAAATGCTTTAATTTGAGGAACGAGTTCTTTCAAAGAATTTGCAATCCCGAAAAAATAATCGTGCTGTTCTACATTTCTTTTTGGCGCTTTAGAACCTAGTAAAAGCATAAAAAGTTTAGGGCTGTAATTTTCTTGTTCATTTACCATAGCTAATCTCTTAAACCAATATCTTTTTAACAAGTTTTGACAAACAGCCTTAAAAACGTTAATTTTTTTAAACTCATGTAGGATTTACAATTCTACAAAATCAGCGGGACGCATAAATTAAACCGCCACGGAAATACTGATTTTCATAGAAAGGTGCTTAAAGAACCATAATCTGCGTTAACCTGCGAAATCAGCAGAAAAAACACCTTGCCATGAAAACGATATTAAACAATCATAATTTGCGTTTATCTGCAAAATTCGCGAGAACAATAAATAATTATGTTTTTTCTTAACCGTCATCGAAAACCTGTTTATCTAGAAAAATATTATCAAAGTTTAGGAAAAGCCTTAATTATATCTTAAAAACAACCTATTTCTCGAATCCATCTTTGTTTAAAAGGATAGTTACGAATTAATTGAGTGCATCGGCTGTATCAGATTTACTCAATTATAGAATATTTGTGATAACTAAATTAGAGAAGCAGGTTGTTAGCGATTTTTAAATAGTGCCAAAGGTTAATCAAAAACTTTTGAAATTGTCATTAAAATGTAAATTATAATATTTTTTTAAGTGTGATATAATGTTAAAAATTAATTATACACAAGCTTTTGTGTACTTTCGGCGCGAAGAAAAAAAGCTATTAACACAGGTTGTTAATAAAACCAAAGTACACCTAAGCTTGAGCGTATATTTTTCAGCTTAAATGTATTACAAACAAACGATTATCCTCTGGTATTAATATTTCATGAAGCTCCGTAACTGGCGCATTGAAGATTTTATGCTTAGCCTTTGGTTAAACCATAAATGAATTTATGTTTAAAAAAGTTTGTATTTTATCACTCCTGATTCTAATGGGGTTAAATGTAGCTGCACAATTAGCAGCGCCCTCCCCTGTAACAAAAAATAAAAATTCTGTTCCCTTTCGTCATTGGTTTTCTGTTTTGCATGCAGTTATGCTAACCGCCTATGCTCCATTTAATGCCGGGAAGTATTTAAGTAGGTCAGGGTTAGATTTCGAATATGAAGGTTATATTCAAATGCAGTCCAATATTTTAAGGGGCACTGTATCTGCCGCAGCATTTCTCAGCACTCAAATCGATTCCATAAATATTCAATAACGAACGCAATTGCTAAAATGAATGCCTTATGAACAGCACGTTAATTATTTTAAGTTTCAGTAGAAACCTGTAAATACACATAAAAATTTGAAAAAATTATTAACCTCGTTCCTTCTTCTTTTTTTAATCACTTCATCTGGTGCGCAGTATCGGTTTGAGGTCGGTAAACTGCCTAAAAAAGTGTCTCTTAAAAAATTTGCATCTATTCTTGATGTCGAAAACAGGGAACTTTCAATTGACCAGGTTATTATGAAAAGCGACCAGCTTCAATTTAAACCTTTAATTACAATGAAGAATGGTTTGGGCTACACGAACCAAAATTATTGGGTAAAGTTTGACTTATATAATGCCTCAAATACGCCCTTGCTCTATTACCTGGAGGCCGCAGATCCTGCAACCAATAATGTAGACCTTTACCTGATTAGTGAAAACAAACCTACAGGTGTTCAAAGAAGCGGAGATAATTTAGACTTTACTCAAAAAAGTGTTGCAAACCGGAAAAATATCTTTAAAATAGAACTGGCCGCAGGAGAAAAAAAAAGGGCATATATTTCGATTAAAACTGATGGTCAAATAAATAAATTGCCGCTGGTATTGAAAGATGAGCAGACGTTTTTTAATAAATTGTACCATGAGCAATTTTTATTAGGCATCTTTTATGGGTTGCTTACCATCATCATTATCACCTACTTTTTCTTTTTTATTGCATTAAAAGAAATAGTTTTTTTATACTACGCTGCTTATGTATTTTTTGCAGGTTTATCTCAATTTGCAAGTGATGGCCTGTATCACCAGTATTTGGGTACGAGTAATTCATGGCTAAACCTGCATGTAGAAATTCTTACCATAATATTTGCCAGTTTTTGTTTTGCAGGATACAGTGAGATTATGCTGAATATTAGGGAAAGAAATCTGATAATAAACCGCTGTTTTAAATTTATTTACATCCTTTTAAGCATAATATTTTTAAGCATAATTTTCTTTCCCGGATCTCTGAAGTATGCCTATCCGACAGTCAGTACAATTACTGTATTTGGAATGCTTTTAATTTTATTATTTGTTGTAATCTCATTATATAAAAAACAAAGTTTAGATGGGTTTTATGTAGCAGGAATTTCCATTCTTTTTGTGACCCTGATATTGGTTATACTCATGAATTTAGAAATCTTACCGCAAAATTTCTTAATTCATAATATCGTTAAACCCGTGTTTGCCTTAGAAATAATAGCACTATCCTTATCTATGGCCAACCGTATTCGTTTGTTAAAAAGTAAGGAGCAGGAACACCAGGCTGTGGCATTGCAGAAAGCGGAAGAACTTAATAATATAAAATCGTACTTCCTTTCTAATATGAGCCATGAGCTCAGAACACCATTGAACGTAATTTTAGGCTTGGCCGCGATTATGGAAAATGAGAGTAACGATGCCAGGTTGAGGGCAAACTGTGAAGTAATCAAATATACGTCTAAAGGATTACTCTCTTCTGTTAGTGATATCCTGGATTTTTCGAGAATTGAGGAAGGTGAACTTAAACTCGATAAAAGTGAATTCAGTTTGTATGAAACCTTATACGAACTGGCTTCAAGTGCCGGAAAACAAAGCCGGGATAAAGGGATTACGTTTGATTTCAACAGCGCTGTCAAAAAAGACGTTTATGTTATTGGCGACCGCACGAGACTTGAACAAATTATTTATAATATTTTGGGTAACGCAATAAAATTTACGTCAAAAGGCAATATAATTTTTGAGATAAAAGCAACCAGTACAGTCGATACGATACAATTGAATATTATGGTGAAGGATACGGGTGTGGGAATACCTAAAGAAAAACTGGCCACGATATTCGAACTTTTTTCACAAACCAACTTCGACAATAAAAGAAGATATGGCGGTTTTGGAATCGGCCTGAGCATTGTAAAGGCCTTAACAGATTTGCATAACGGTAGCATTAAAATTAATAGCGAACCTGATCAGGGAACTACCTGCGAAATTGTGATAACTTATCCGTTACAGCAACCTAAAGAAGCCGAAATCAATATATATTCTTTAGTTGATTACGATTTAATGGGTAAGCATATTCTTATTGTTGAGGATAACCCAATGAACCAGATGATTATTCAATTGATGATGAGCGACTGGAAAAACACGAAGGTGAGCCTGGCGAATGATGGTGCTGAATGCCTGGAGCTTATAAAAAAGGAATCTGTAGATTTAATATTAATGGACTTGCAAATGCCTGTTATGGATGGCTATGAAGCGATTTCGGCCATAAAAAAAGGTGATGCCGGTGCATCGAATATTAATATACCTATAATTGTGATTACCGCTGACATTACCAAAGCGACTAAAGAACGCCTTTCTAAATTAGGCGTGGCCGGTTATATGTATAAGCCGATAGATGAAAAAATACTTTATCAAAAAATAACTACGGCGTTTTCGAAAGAAAAGATATTATTTTCCGGAAGCGATCCAAACCTTTTGAATACGGACACTGGTATTTAAAAGGTCTGGCAATAACTCCTTCATTTCGAAGAAAATTACCGGAAGAGTAATATATTAATTTTAATATGTTATAATTCTTGATGCTAATTGGTTTTTAAAAGCGCATTTACTATTCGCTCTGACGCCGCTTCACAAAAATCAAGACCTGAATAATCAGGATTATAGCCACCAATGTAAGGTACAGCCATCATATAAATCCGATCATTTAGTGCATTGTAATTATTAATGACCTGGAAATTGTCGTTAATGGTTATGCCTGGAACATTCAGATAATAACAACCGTCAATACCTTTTTCTACCTTATCATTTGTTTTACTAGCCTCCATTCCGGCTTTATTATCTTTAAACTTTATTTTTGCCGGGCTAACTGTTTTTTTGCTGATAAGACTTGGGTATGGAAGATCCTGATAAGATAAATGCGGTTGGCCAACACAATCTATAAATGTATCATATTGGTTTGACTGCCTTTGCCCATCTTCATCAGTATAGTGGTAAATAGCACCTCCTTCAGGTTGTGCCTCTTCTGCACCATCTTCACCTACAGAAACGATTTCCAATACGCCGGCCTCATTTAACGCCAGTATTTCCTCTACTGAACTTTGCGGAACAAAAGCAATAACGATTGAAATTAATGGCATCAGCGTCTTTTGAAGCCTCAGCATATCTTCCGCGGAGAAATATTTTGCCGGGTAATTCATGGCAAAACTTAATACAGCCAATAGTTCTTTCCAGTAAACTGATTCTTCTTTTTTTATGGATTCTTCGGCCTCAAAATATTCAGTTTTAAACAGCTGAAAAGGTTCATAACGTTCTCTTTTATTCATTACAATGGTCACAAAATCTTCCATTGAAAGGTCTTTTATAATCGCATAGAATTCAGGCCTTTTCTCTTTAAACATTTCTTTAAAGTTTTTTTCGAAAACGAAATCAAGCGCTAAAAAGCCGTCATTTTCTGCTTTATTCTGTGCTACTTCTGCTTTACTTAAAATAGAATCTTTTAAAAGATGCGGGTCTTCCAAATGAAACCTGATGGCGGGCAGCATTCCATTTCTTGAATGCATAACAATTTTAAAATCTTCACTTCCAGGCGCTGGTTCAAATAATAATTTGTCATTCTGATCCAGTTTAAATTCACCATTATGCCTGGCGAGGGTCCTTATCCCATCAATTGCTGTTAATGATGAACCTTTTATAGCAACACGGTGATTAACCTTAAATTCTAATTTTGATGGTGGATAAGGCGAATCGAAATAGCCGGGAATTTTACCTTCAAACTTCTTAGGCCAGCGATGGCCTGTGCAGATAATGACATTGTCGTATTCAAATTCTGATTGATCTGCTAGTTTTACCCTTACTTTGTTCTGCTCAGGGTAATCGATAATATCTGTAACTTCTTTGCCAAGATAAGTTTCCACTAATATCCCGGATAGCGCTGCCTGGTTTTTCAATAAATCAAACTGTGCAGTCAAATATTTACCGAAAAGCAGGCGTGGCATAACTTTATAATCATTAAACTTGTCCGGATTTATTCTAAAGCGCGTTAATAAATCCGCAGGAAGTGTTTGTATCCAGTCATTAACGGATGTAACGAGATCGGGAATTTCGTTGCCGGATACATTAGTAATGTGCTCGTCGTTTGCCCCGGCCTTGCTATAAGGCATGCCTGAACCCAGCTTATCGCTTTTCTCGAAAATTTCTATACTGATATCAGTTCTTTCTGATTCTACCAGGCGTTTAAATATGAAAAGCGCACTCGGGCCACCGCCTAAAATGGCTATTTTTTTAAAGGTTTTCAATTATTTTTTTAAAGTTATTAGGGTTGATTGAAATAACCTTTTCCGTGAAATAAAGTTTTGAATTAATTACACACGAGTTTTGCTGAGGAGATGCATTCGTAATGAACTAAAACGTTTTATAAATGTTTAATTGCCTTATTAATTATATATTTGTTTAGTAACTACGCCGCATTTACGTTATTGTTATTTAAAACTTAATTAATTTATCCGATTTTATGAAGTTCAAATTATCATTAGCTATTTTAATATTTTTAACCTCATTTAAACTTTTTAGTGCACCAATCGAGCTTTATTCACCCGACAGGAAAATAAAAATTACGGTAAACTTAGGTCGTAAAATAGCTTATTCGGTTGACATGAATGCGGATAAGGTGCTTTCCAATGCCTTCTTAAATTTAAATTTGGGTAAGGAGCAGTTAGGTGAAAATCCACAGCTTTTAAAAAAAGTAATTTCTGCTCATGCTACTATTTCTCAACCCGTGGTTCCGCTGAAAAATAGCACTGTAGAAAATAAATATAATTTACTTCGTCTCGATTTCAAGAAAGATTATAGCGTGGAATTTAGGGCCTATAACGATGGCTTTGCTTATCGGTTTATAACAAATAAAAAAGACTCAGTACTTGTTTTGAATGAAGATGTTCATTTAGAATTTGCTGAAGATGTGACAACGGCTTATCTGGAGACAAAGAGCTTTATGACTTCTTATGAAATTCTGTATCAAAACAAAAAACTCAGCGAAGTTGATGCACAAAATATGAGCGTATTGCCAATTCTTTTTAAGGATAAGAAATATAAAATCCTGCTTTCCGAGGCAGACCTATACGATTACCCGGCAATGTTTGTAAAGGTAAAAAATGGAAGAGCAGTAGATGCAATTTTTCCGAAAGTCCCGGAAATTTATGCACCGAATGGTGATAGAAACCTGAAGATTGTTAAAGAATACGACTACATCGCAAAAACCTCCGGAAAGCGTTCTTATCCATGGCGGTTTATGGTAATTTCTGATAAAGATGAGGTTTTACCCGAGAATCAAATGGTGTACAAACTCTCGACGCCAAATCAAATTAAAGATTTTTCATGGATAAAGCCAGGACAGGTAACCTGGGAATGGTGGCATAATGCCTATGTTTATGGTGTAGATTTTAAATCAGGTTATAATCAGGATACTTATAAATATTATATCGATTTCGCATCGAAATTTAAAATTCCATATATAATTATGGATGAAGGTTGGGCGAAAACAACATTAAACCCTTACGAGCCAAATCCAACAATTAACCTCCGGGAATTAATCGCTTATGGCAAACAGAAAAACGTAAAAATAATTTTATGGTTTACCTGGCTTGCAGTTGAACAAAATCCTGATGTTTTTAAAAAACTGGAAGAGTGGGGCATTGCCGGTGTTAAGGTGGATTTTATGGATAGAAGCGACCAATGGATGGTAAACTATTATACAAAAATTGCAAAAGAAGCGGCAAGGTACCACATATTAGTTGATTTTCATGGCGCTTTTAAACCCGCTGGTTTAGAGGTGGCTTATCCGAATGTACTTTCTTACGAAGGTGTAATCGGTATGGAGCAGAACATCGGCGGTGGTTTAGCTACCCCAAAAAATAATTTATTTCTTCCTTTTTTAAGAAATGCAGTCGGGCCGATGGATTATACACCCGGTGCAATGCGTTCAGGACATCCGAAAGATTATAAGGCGAATTGGATAAATGTGATGAGCATTGGTACCAGGGCACACCAAATTGCAATGTATATCGTATTCGAAAGTGGCTTTCAGATGTTGGCTGATAATCCCTTTAATTACCTTCGGGAACCTGAAACAACTTCTTTTATTACTGGTATTCCTGTAACATGGGACGAAACTAAAATAATTAAAGCTGAAATTGGAGAATATATTGTTACGGCAAAAAGAAAAGGGCAGGAGTGGTTTGTAGGGGCAATGACAAACAGTACAGAACGTAAAATAATGATAGACACCGACTTTCTGTCGAAAGATAAAAGTTATGAATTAACATTGATCAAAGATGGTATCAACGCAGATTTTCAAGCAATGGATTTCAAACGATTAAACATGAAAATTAAATCAGGCGATAAAATAAATATAGATATGGTTAAGGATGGTGGCTATGCAGCTCATCTGGTTCCTTTAAACTAACAACATGATGAATTAATGCTATTTAATATCGTGGCCGGAGAATGCATCAGTTAAACGGATGAACAATTGATATAAAGATTACTACCGGAATTTGTTCTTTGAGTATTTAAAAAGATGGAAAATAAGCAATCTCTGATTTGAAATAAATTATTTTCACAGCTTTTGTTGGTGAGAAGATTATTTATGCCACCTTTTTAAGTCATTTTCGCACTTTTCGAAAAATCTTAAAACAAATTGGATTTATTAGGGTTTTCTTGCCTGTAGTTAAGGTTAGCTGTCAGGCTTGCTCAAATCATTAAAAATATATTGTTATGGGTCAGGGAAGAACACAAAATCAAATTGAAACAACAAACAAAATGATGGTAACATTTCTTATCGCCATCTTCATGTTTATTTTTTTTACTTATACCTTTTCATGGATAGACACCAAAACCGTATGGGTAAAAGAGATACAGAAAGGATTTTCAGCTGAAATTAAATAAATACAGGAATTTTTATTATTGTATTGTTAAATAATAGCAGCATGGATTTTCCACGCCGCTATTTCATAATTTAATTTACCAGCTGCTTAACAGAATAATTCTTGTTCATCTCTATTTTCAGTTGGTATTTTTTTAAGGAAATCATCAAAAGATGGGCCATCATTATCTGAGTAAATGCCATAAGCATCTAAAATATAACCAATTTCTTTATCCTTATCTTCAGTAAGGTAAAGTACTGAATTATCTGCCGGGTCAGAATCACCTTCAAAACGATATGTTTTAACGATCGTTAAATCTTCAGGCTTATAAATTTTACCATTTTGGCTTTGCATTTTGCCATGATCGGTCATTTTTAATTCGTTATCTTTTCCTTTCAGCCTCAATTTCTCTAAAATTTGACTCAAAGTGTTCATTGCAATTGGCTGTTCCATAGTTATAAGATTTTAGTATTAATTAAACACGTGGTATGGTAAATGGTTTTGTCCTTTTATTAATAACGAAACCCGATAATCATTGGTTATTGGTATTTCTTAATCGGTAACAAAATTTATTAAACCATTTTTATGTAAAATGAACTTGGTTTTCATCTTGTTTAAAAAACCTAAACAATATGGCAAATCTCGAAATCTCCAACAGCAGCAAGGCTGAAAAAGGAAGACCAAAAAAAGCAGCACCTAAAGTAGATTTAACCGCAATGGTCGATCTGATGTTTCTGCTTACAACTTTTTTCATGCTTACAACAACGCTATCTGAACTGAAAGCAGCAGATATTTCCAAACCAGTTCCTAATGATGTAAAAGGCCCATATCCGGCATCGCGTACAATGACAATTTTGCTGGGTAAAAATGGACAAGCAGCCTATTACATGGGCGAAACAGAAAAAGCGAAGCTGGAAACCTGCAATCTTTCGCAAATTGAAAGTAAGATTACGGCAAACAAATTAGTCGCTGCAAAGAGGCATGCTAATAAACCTGAAAAGTTTATGATGGTAATTATTAAACCAACAAAGGCGGCTACTTATAAAGATTTTATTGATGTGATAGATGAAATGAAAATTGCAGCAATAAAATCTTATGCCATTGATGATGAAAACATTTCTGCGAAGGAAATAGATTTCATGAAATTGAAAGGCATATAACCAAAAAAGCCCCGATTTTGTCGGGGCTTTTTCTGTTGTATTAATTAATTAAATGCTGAAAGCAGCTTTAACTTTATCTACGAAGTCTAATTTTTCCCAGGTAAATAATTCTACGGTTACGCTTTTTTCTTCACCATTTGGCGTTCTGAAAGTTTTGGTCACCGTTGCCGGTGTACGGCCCATGTGTCCATAAGCAGCAGTTTCACTATAGATTGGGTTTCTAAGTTTTAAGCGTTGCTCAATAAAGTAGGGGCGCATATCGAAAATGGACTCTACGATTTTAGCGATTTCACCATCTGTTTTATTTACTTTACCTGTGCCATAAGTGTTAATGTAAATACCCATTGGTTTTGCAACACCGATGGCGTAAGAAACCTGAACCAGGATTTCATCAGCAATGCCGGCAGCAACCAGGTTTTTAGCAATGTGGCGGGTTGCATAAGCCGCACTTCTGTCTACTTTACTCGGGTCTTTACCTGAAAAAGCACCACCACCATGTGCACCTTTACCTCCATAAGTATCCACAATGATTTTACGGCCGGTTAAACCGGTATCCCCATGCGGGCCACCAATTACGAACTTACCGGTTGGGTTAATATGGTATTCAATTTTATCGTTGAATAAGTGTGCGTATTGAGGGTTGTTCTTAATAATTCTGGGAATTAAAATTTCAACCAAATCTTTTTTGATTTTAGCAAGCATTGTCGCTTCTTCATCAAAATCATCATGCTGGGTGGAAATTACAATCGCATCAATACGAACAGGTTTATTATTGTCGTCGTACTCTAAAGTAACCTGGCTTTTCGCATCCGGGCGTAAATAGGTAATTTCATTATTTTCACGGCGTAAAACCGCAAGTTCCTGTAATAATTTATGTGATAAATCTAATGCCAGGGGCATATAATCTTCCGTTTCGTTTGTTGCATAACCAAACATCATACCCTGGTCGCCTGCGCCCTGCTCTTCTTTGTTCGTTCGGTCTACACCCTGGTTAATATCCTGCGATTGTTCATGAATAGCAGATAGAATACCGCAAGAATTCGCTTCGAACATGTATTCACTTTTGGTGTAACCGATTTTCTTGATTACATCACGGGCAATTTGCTGAACATCGAGATAAGTTTTAGATTTTACTTCTCCGGCTAAAATAACCTGACCTGTTGTAACTAAAGTTTCGCAAGCCACCTTCGATTCGGCATCGAAAGCTAAAAAGTTATCAATTAAAGCATCCGAAATTTGATCGGCAATTTTATCAGGATGGCCTTCAGATACAGATTCTGATGTAAATAAATACGACATGTATTAAATAATTAAGATGAAATTAAAACAATTTAACAGGTGCTAATGTTCCCTGAAACCAGGTTCATTTGTGTGTAGGAAGGTATTAGCACTTTTTTTTGAGTGGTTGCAATCCCGTTCCGGTTATCGAAACATCGCAAATCAATCCACTTTTAACGCTGCAAAATTAGCATATTTTCTTTATTTCAAAAATTATAGATTATTTTGTGTCCTCATTCTAAAGCCTTGCAGATCAAAACCAATATTTTATTCGTAATTAACCCAATATCGGGGGGTAAGGCAAAATTGCGCATCCCTGCCCTTATAGATAAGTATTTGGATAAAGAAAAGTTTAATGCAAACTTCCTTTTAACTGAATATGCCGGCCATGCAACCGAAATAGTTGAAGAAGCAATAGCCAAGGATTTTGACATAATTGTGGCAGCCGGAGGCGATGGAACTATAAATGAAGTTGCATCAAAAGTTCTTGAACATCGGAAAATACTTGGGATTTTACCTTTAGGCTCTGGAAATGGTTTAGCCAGGTTCTTAAATATCCCTCAAAATTTAAAAGCAGCTATCTTATTAATTAATCAACTTAAAACTGAAAAAATCGATTCCGCTACTTTTAATAACAAATGTTTCTTCAATTTGGCAGGAATGGGTTTTGATGCCCATTTAAGTTCTGCTTTTTCCAAGGATAAAAAAAGAGGTTTGGCCGGATACATTAAACTAAGTCTTAAAGAAGTTTTCAGCTATAAAGACGAAGTGTACAGTATTAACATTGATGGGGTCAACTATAAAAGAAAAGCTTTTGCCGTAACCATTGCCAATTCATCTCAGTATGGCAATGACGTTTACATTGCACCTGATGCTTCAGTGAAAGATGGCTTGCTTGATGTTTGTATCATAAAACCATTTTCTATACTAAAATTACCGGTTTTAAGCTATGTTTTATTGAAAGGCACAGCGGAAACATCCGGAATGATAGAAATTATTAAAGGAAAAAACATTAAAATCTCCAGGTTAAAAGATGGCCCGGTGCATGTTGATGGCGAGCCTTTAAAAATGGGTAAAGAAATACAAGTTACCGTAAACCCTTTATCTTTAGAAGTAATAGTACCTTAATTTGTTTTTTACATCTTACTTTCTTCATTTTACATCTCCCGTTATACATCCTACATTTGTGTTATGAAACCGAAAAAAAATAGCTTAAGCGATTTAGGTGGAATTATGTATTCTACAAATCCTGAATTTGAGTATGAACAAGAAATAGATGATGCGGTTACAGTACCAAATCAACAGCAGGATTTGCGGGTTATGCTCGACAAAAAGAATCGTGGCGGTAAAGCGGTAACGCTGATAACAGGCTTTAAAGGGAAAACGGAAGATTTAGAGATTTTAGGCAAAATGCTTAAAAATAAATGTGGTGTTGGTGGTTCGGTTAAAGATGGTGAAATCCTTATCCAGGGCGATGTAAAAGATAAGGTTATGCTAATACTCCAAAAAGACGGTTTTAAAGCAAAGAAAGCAGGGGGCTGATCAGCGGCTTAGTGTATTTTTTTGATTTTTTTTAATCTTGTTTTTTATAATTAAAGTTCTGATTATCAGTTTTTTAAATCATAGTGTATAAGCTACAATATGTAAAAAAAGCCTTTAAAAAATTTGATTCTTCCGTAAAAATCTATTTACATTTGCTCCACTAACTAACTTATTGTTATGAGCAAAATGGAACTGCAAATGCCGGATTTAAGCTATTTAAATCTACAGGCTGGTTTATGTTTAAAATATCAGTTATCTGCTGCCGAATTGGTTAAAGAAGCACTTCAAAATCAGGAAGGTGTTTTGGCCTCTTCAGGTGCTTTGGCTGTCGATACAGGGAAATTTACCGGACGTTCGCCTAAAGATAGATTTATCGTTTGCGACGAGGTTACGGAAAACAGCGTTTGGTGGGGTGATGTTAATATCAAATTCAGTTCAGAAAATTTTAATGCGCTGTTCAATAAAATCACAGATTATCTGAATAATAAGGTAATTTATGTAAGGGATGCATCAGCTTGTGCAAATCCGGATTATTCAATATCAATCAGGGTAGTTACTGAAACTGCATACCAAAATCTTTTTGCAAGTAATTTATTTATCCGGCCTGCAGAAAAGGATTTGGGTACCACACCTGAATGGACCATTATTGCAGCACCCGGTTTTTTGGCTAATCCGCTGGTTGACGGTACAAGGCAGGAAAATTTTTCCGTCATTAATTTCAAAAGGAAAATGATTTTGATAGGCGGAACAGGCTATACCGGGGAAATTAAAAAAGGAATATTCTCTGTTTTAAATTTTCTGTTACCTATTTATAAGGATACACTGTCGATGCACTGTTCCGCAAATGTTGGGGTGGATGGCGATACCGCTATATTTTTCGGATTATCGGGAACCGGAAAGACGACATTATCAGCAGATCCTCAGCGAGCCTTAATTGGTGATGATGAACATGGCTGGGGCGCAGATTCAATTTTTAATTTCGAAGGGGGTTGTTATGCAAAATGCGTAGATCTAACCCTGGAAAAAGAGCCTCAAATATATAAAGCAATTAAATTTGGCGCTTTATTGGAAAACATAAACTTCTATCCGGATAGCCATGATGTAGATTTCTCGAACATCGAAAAAACTGAAAATACAAGGGTTGCCTATCCGATAGATTACATCGATAATTCTATTATACCATCAGTGGCTTCAGTCCCTAAAAATATCTTTTTCTTAACCGCTGATGCTTTCGGCGTGCTTCCTCCGATATCGAAATTAACAGCCGAACAGGCTATGTTTCACTTTATGAGCGGTTACACAGCCAAAGTTGCAGGAACAGAAACCGGCGTAACCGAACCGCAGCTAACTTTTTCAGCCTGTTTTGGAAAAGCATTTTTGCCTTTGCATCCATCAAAATACGCGGATTTATTAGGTAAAAAGATTAGAGAAAATAACGTGGATGTTTGGCTGGTAAATACCGGCTGGACCGGCGGGCCTTATGGTGTTGGCAAAAGAATGAAATTGAATTATACAAGAGCCATGATCACTGCTGCATTGAATGGAGATTTGGCGCATAATAATTATAAACTGCATCATGTATTTAAATTAATGATGCCTTTATATTGCCCTAATGTTCCAAGTGAAGTTTTAGATCCTGCTAAAACCTGGGATAATCAGGAAGAATATTTTTTAAAAGCGTACGAGCTGAATAATGCATTCAAAGAAAATTTCAGGCAATTTGAACAGGTCAAAACATCAAAACTTGCTGAAGAAGCGTTAAAAATGTGTTAAATGTCGGTTTAAATGCATTTTTTACGCAAAAAATTTGCAATTCGATTTTTTTTTAGTTTTTATTGTGGAAGAATTGCCTCCGGCTGAGGCAATTTTTTTGTTATATACCCAACGGATAAATGGTGAACTAAAAAGTTAAGTAACGATTTAATTGTTTATTGATTTATTAATTTGTAATTTAAAATCAATTTATAAATTTGTTTTCGCAACAAAATCAGGTAAACTTACGTTGTGTGTAATACAATATAAAAAAACAGCTAAAAATTAAAAACAAGAACTAAAACTAAAAATTAAAAAAATGGCAAACGCACCAAAACCAACAACTGTTAAAACTGAAAGCTCTTCAAGTGCATCGAATGTATTTGCAACATTTGTTATTCCAATTTGTATCGTTATCGGATTTATCATCTGGAGATTCGTATTGGGTGCTTCTGATAACTTTATCGGAGGAGACAACAATAATTTACCATTACCTAACAACTATCCTGGTACAGCTTATAAAGGTGGTCCGATTGTAGCTATCTTAATCGGCTTGCTTTTAGTCGTTATCGTTTTCTCTATCGAGCGTTTAATCGTTATTGGTAAAGCAAGTGGTAAATCAAGCTTAGATACTTTTATCATCAAAGTAAAAGGTTTCTTAAATTCGGGTAACATCGAAGCTGCAAAAGCAGAATGCGATAAACAACAAGGTTCTGTTGCAGCTGTAATTAAATCAGGTTTAAAAAAATACAGCGAAGTTGAAGCTGACACAAATATGGACGTTGAGCAATCAATCGTTGCTATTCAAAAAGAAGTGGAAGAAGCTACAGCTTTAGAAATGCCGATGTTAGAGCAAAACTTAACTGTAATTGCAACTTTAGTATCAATCGGTACATTAATCGGTTTATTAGGCACGGTAACAGGTATGATTCGTGCATTCGCGGGTTTAGCTAACTCTGGTGCTCCGGATCAATCAGCATTAGCGGTAGGTATCTCTGAGGCGTTAATTAATACAATGACTGGTATTGCTGTATCTACTTTAGCAATTATTATGTATAATATCTTAACTTCTAAAATTGATAAGTTAACTTATGCAATTGATGAAGCAGGATTTAGCATCGTTCAAACTTACGCTAGTTCGCATAAATAAGAATTTTGAAAAAATTTTTACCGGCTTTATGGAAAACCGGAAAAAAGATCATCATTATTAAAAACTAGTAAAAATATTATGCCTAGAATTAAAGTTAAAAGAACAAGTACGGTAACAGATATGACGGCCATGTGTGATGTGGCATCATTGTTACTTACTTTCTTCATTTTGACTGCTACGGCAAGACAACCGGAACCCCTAGCTGTTTCTACACCCTCATCTACTTATGAGTTTAAGGTGCCTGTAGAAAACAACGCAATTTTAACAATTGGGCAGGGAAAGGTTTTCTTCGAAGTTGCAGGTCAGAAAGTAAGAGCAAGAACATTAGAGCTGATGGGCGAGCAATACAAAATTACCTTCACACCTGAAGAGATTAACCGGTTCTCCGGAATATCAAGTTTTGGAGTTCCGATTCAGAACCTGAAATCATTAATCGCAATGAATGGTGCTGATCGTATGAAGCCTGGTGTTCAGCCAGGTATCCCTGCAGATTCAACCGATAATCAGTTGAATTCGTGGGTGCTAAATGCTCGTAAAGCCACTAAAGAGTTGAATAATATGGATATGCGACTAAGCATCAAGGGCGATGCTAAAGAAGAATATCCTGTTGTGAAAAAGGTTGTTGATATCCTTCAGAAACAAAGTATTAACAAGTTTTTGTTAGTTACAAATGCTGAAGCTAAAAAGAAGAAATAAGAAATGGCAGAATTAAACACAGGCGGGAAGAAAGCCACGCCAAGGGTCGATATGACTCCAATGGTGGATTTGATGTTTCTTTTGGTAACATTCTTTATCTTAACCACTGTAATATCTACGCCTCAGGCAATGGATATTGCTAAACCGGATAAAAATGAAAAAATGCCGGAAAACAGATTGGAGCTTAAAGCGACCAAAACCATGACTGTTTTATTAGGTAAAAATAATAAAGTTGCATGGTACATGGGTGAAGCAGGTAAAAGTGCTCCAACAATTGAATCTTTAAATCAGATCGAAAAATCAATTGAAGAAAATAGAACAAAAGCTAATAATTCCGGTGTTTCCGGAGAGTTTACAGTTCTTGTAAAACCAACTTCAGGTTCTACTTTCCAAAACTTTGTTGATATGATGGATGAGTTAGAGATTATGAAAGTGAAATCCCGTCAGATTGATGATGATAACATTCTTGATAGTGAGAAAGATTTCATGAAAGAACAAGGTATTTTATAATTAATAAAATCAGGAATTATGTCGAAGTTAGATATATTTAGAAAAGAATGGCTGGAAGTCGTTTTTGCTGATAAAAACAAAGCTTATGGTGCTTATCAATTAAGAAAAGGTAGCGCCAACAATACAACGAAAGCACTTTTATACGGTTCAGTTGTATTCTTGATTTTGTTTTTCTCACCAAAAATCTACAGCCTTATAAAGGGTGCTATTCCGGAAGAGGAAAAATTGAAGGCACAGGAAGTTGTGCTAAGCCCACCTCCTCCTGTTAACCCTGAAACACCGCCACCACCGCCGGTAGAGCCACCGCCACCAAAAGTGGATCAGGTAAAAATGCCACCTCCGATTGTAAAACCGGATATTGAAGTGCAGGACGAACCACCTACAGTTGAAAAATTGAAAGAGGCAGATCCAGGACAAAAAGATATTAAAGGTGACCCTACTGCAGATATTGTTATTGCTGAACCAGTTGGTGAAGGACCTAAGCGTGAAGCTGCAGTTGCTGTAGATGATAATAAAGTTTATGACTTTGTTAGTATCGAAAAAGTTCCTGAATTCCCGGGCGGTATGTCGAAGTTTTATGCTTTCTTGCAAAAAACAATGAAGTATCCACCGATGGCTCAGGAAAACAATGTTCAGGGTAAAGTTTGGTTATCTTTCGTTGTGGAGCGTAATGGTGAACTAACTGATATCGTAGTAACACGCGGTTTAGGTAGCGGTACTGACGAAGAAGCTAAACGTGTACTAAAAGCTAGTCCGCGTTGGGTTCCGGGTATTCAGAACGGTAAACCTGTACGTGTAAAATACAACATCAACATTAACTTTACACTTCAATAGTAGAATGTTAAATTTTGATATTTTTAAGCAAAAATCGCCTAAACAGCGGTTTTTGCTCATTTTAGGCCTAATCATGTTTGTATTTTATTTAGGCATCGGCCTGGCATGTATTTTCTGGGCAGATTTACCTTTAAATATCGGAAGGCCTTATAAAATAGGTATCGGGATATTTCTAATTATTTATGCTTTTGTAAGATTACTAAGCCTCGGAAGGCGTGACTAATTATTAATGAGAAACATTCTTTTATTATTTATTGTATTATCACTTTTTTCTTGTAAACGCAAAGAAAAAAGTGGCGGCATTGAAGAAACCCGCACCAGCGGAACTTTAAAAATGCTTGTTGATGAAAGTGTTGGGCCAATTGTTCAGCAGGAAATTGACATATTTAAATTGGATTATCCTCAGGCAACTTTTTTAACAACTTTTAAGCCGGAATTGAAATTGCTACCGGCATTTTTAAATGATACCGCCCGTGTGATTGTTTTACCAAGAATGCTGACTAAAGCGGAGGAAAAATTTTATAATCAGAGAAGCATAAAAATTAACACATCTCGATTTGCAGTTGATGGACTTGCATTAATTACAAATAAGGGCAATATTGACAGTACAATTAACGTTAAAGATGTAGTAGATATATTACAGGGAAAAGGGTCGGGAAAACAATTGGTATTTGATAACGCTTATTCCAGCACATTTCAGTATTTTAAGCAATTGGCTAAGCTTAGCCAATTTCCTTCAAAAGACGTTTATTCGAAAAATTCTAGTAATGAGGTAATTAAACTTATTGCAGAAGATAAAAAATTTATTGGTATTTTAGGCGTTAATTGGCTTTCAGACCGAAACCCTGAATGGCTGAAATACCAGGATAAGGTTAAAATACTGGGCGTAAAAAATTATAAGGGTGAACCGGGCGCTGATAAATATTATCAGCCTACGCAAATTAACCTGATAAATGGCGATTACCCTTTTTTAAGAAACATTAATATTATCGACTGTGAGGGCAGAGATGGTTTAGGCACGGGGTTTGCAGTATGGTTAAGGAGTCAAAGAGGACAGTTAATCGTACTTAAATCTGCATTGGCACCTCATAAATTAATGCCACGGGAATTGAACATAACAAAAAAATAATAAATTGAACCAGGATTGTTTTAAACAATCAAAAATTAGAAAATAGAATATCAGATGAAGGTTGCATGGCTTATGTAAACTTTATAACCATTAAAAAAACATATTAAAGAACTATGAAAATTTCAAAGAAAGCAATAACCTTAAATGTAGGTTTGGTGTTGATGGGTTCTGCAGTTTTTGCTCAAAGTTTAACCGACGCGAAAAAAGCGATTGATGCTGAACAATATCAAAAGGCATCTTCAATGCTTAAATCCTTAACAACCTCCCAAGCGTCTAATGGTGATAATTTTTATAACCTTGGCTTGGTTTATTTAAAGACCGGATATATTGATTCGGCCAGAGTTGTTTTTAACAAAGGTATCGCAGCAGATGCTAAAAATGCATCAAATTATGCCGGACTGGGAGAGGCAGATTTATTATCAAATAATCCAACGTCTGCAAAAACAAATTTTGATAAAGCGGTTGCAGCGGCTCCAAAAGATTACAAAACGTATTTAGCAATTGGGAAAGCGTATTTGGCGCAAGACAAACCAGGTGATGTTGCTTCTAAACCGGATTTCGCAAATGCGATTGCAAATCTGACTAAAGCAGATGAATTAGATGCTAAAGATAAAGATGCAGAAGTATTTATTGGTTTAGGTGATGCTTATGCATTGCAAAAGAAAAACTCTGAGGCAATTGGTCCTTATTTCCGCGTCGCTGATATTGACCCAACAAATAGAAGAGCAACAACGCAGGTAGGTAAAATGTACAAAGAATCCCGTGCATTTGCTGAAGGCGAAGAGGAATTAAAAAAGGTAATCGCAGCAGATGCCAATTATGGTCCTGCATACCGTGAACTGGGTGAGCTTTACTTACAGTGGAGTAGTTTTGGTACCGATAAAGAAAAAGCAGCTAAAGGTGTAGAATATTACAAAAAGTATTTAGACCTGACTGATAAATCTTTAGAATCTCAATTGCGTTACATGCAATTTTTATTCTATGCAAAAGATTTCCAGACACTGGAGCAAGTTGCTTCTACTATTCAGGTTCCTGCTAATGATCCTAAAGGTATTATCGTTTCGAGATTGAAAGGTTGGTCAGCCTATGAGAATAAAAATTATCCTCAGGCGTTGACTTATTTAACTGATTACTTTGCAAAGCAAAAAGATAAATCTAAAATTTTAGGTAATGATTATTTGTATTTAGGTAAAGCACAATTAAAAGCAGGTCAGGATAGTTTGGCCGTTGGCAATATCATAGAAGCGACTAAAATTGATTCCAATAACGCTGATGCTTTAGCAGAAGCTGGCTTAGCGTTAATGAAAGCAAAAAAATACGGTAAAGCAGGTGATTTGTACCAAATGGCAATTAAGTATAATCCCAACGGGAAAGGTTCACTCACAAATTATTATTATTTAGGTCAGACAAGGTTCTATGAGGCTTACACTGCTCAAAAAGAAAAAAAACCTGTTAATACTGCGCTATTGGTTGAAGCTGATTCAGCATTGAGTCATTTAAATAAAGTTTCTCCTGAATTTGCACTTGGTTATTTTATTAGGGGAAGAATTGCAAACTTTATGGATGATAAAACTAGTCCAAAAGGCGCTTGGGTGCCTTATTTCGAGAAATACATTGGTTTAGTTAAGCCCGAAGAAATTTCGGCTAACAAAGCAAATTTATCTGAATCTTACAACAATCTGGGTTCGTGGTATGCAGAGAAGGATAAGCCTAAAGCGATAGATTACTTCACTAAAAGTTTAGCGCTTGATCCAGCAGATACTTACGCCGCAGCCAGACTTAAGGAATTACAATCTCCAGCCCCGGCAAAAGGAAAAGGTAAATAAATTTTAATTGAATAATTTAGGAAAGGCAGAGTTGGTTACTCTGCCTTTTTTTATGAATTAAGTTTAACTAACTATTTGATATTTATGATTTTTTTTAACTCATCAATTTTTAGATTCTTCCGATTAACTTTTGCTTCCAATTCCACGATCCTTTTTTCTTGCTGAGAAATTATTTTTTTCATCAATTCTATCTCATTGATTGATTCATTTTCTTGTTCTGAAAATGATTGAATAGGTTTTTTAAAAATTGCTGCTAATTTTATCAACCTATCCATAGTGATTTTGATTCTTCCTGATTCAATTCTTTGATAAGTACTTTGTTCTACGTTGAGTAGTTTTGCTATATATTCTTGGCTATAACATTTTTCATCTCTGAATTTCCGAAGGTTTTCATAACTAAAAACTTGTTTCATTTCGAGCCTAGTTAATTTTTTTGATTTCATAATTAAAAAATTAATATATTAAAAATGCTACCTAATTAAAGCATAAGTTTATGCATATACTGCTTAATTATATGTTCATTATATTTTACTATGTATAAATTTTGCCATAAATTCAAACAAGATTTAATAATTAACTAAGATAATATGAAAAAATTTGGATTCGGTAATGGAAAAATTTTAACCAGAAAAGAGGTAAAAGAAATATTTGGTGGTGTAGTGAAATCAGACAATCCAGCATGTCTAGACCAGTGTCAAGATGCAGAAACAGATTGTAATGGTGGAGAAGTGTGTTGGACTGTTGAAACTGCGGGATGCGAATATCCTTATATGCCCAAAAAATGCGTTCGTATCATCTAATTCAATTAGAATATATTTTTAAAATATGTAAGCAGGTAACTGTAATTAATTTATTCAAATATTCTGAACTTAGTTATAAGTCATGAGTTTTTTGCAAATTAATTAGCTAGTTAAGTTTATATATTGCTTGTTTCATTAGAAAACATTAATTATAAAGTTAATTAATAAAAAGGCAGGGTTTTGTTACTCTGCCTTTTTCTTTTACTTTTGCATCAGAAAATAGATGTTATGCAAGCACAAAGTACCGCAATAGATTTTTTACCAATTATTTTTCAAGTAGTTGTTGCCCTGGGTTTTGTTGTTACTACCCTGGTTGCTACACACTTTTTAGGACCTAAACGTAAAACAAGCGATAAACTTGAAACTTTTGAGGCAGGTGTTAAGTCTGTTGGTAATGCCCGTCAACCATTCTCTATCAAATATTTCGTAGTGGCTATCTTATTCGTGCTGTTTGACGTAGAGGTTATTTTCATGTATCCATGGGCAGTAAATTTCAGAGCCCTAAAAATGGATGGAATGATAGAAATGTTCATCTTCATGGGCACATTATTATTAGGATTTATCTATGTTATCAAGAAAAAAGTATTAGACTGGAATTAATTCTGGTTGCGTGTTTAAGGTTACGAATTGCAGGTTGGATGCCCTGTCTATATGAAGTATAACCTAAAATTGGCTACTAATTTAGAAAGGTTCTAAATCAAGCCGAACTGGTTTAATTGCCTTTAAAATATTGTAAATTTGTTGCTCATTCTGCAAAGGGATGAGCATTTTTTGTTTATAAACATGAGTGAAATTAATATAGTTGATGCGCCTCCAGGAACCGAAGGACCTGGCTATTTTGCCACTTCTTTAGATAAAGTGATTGGTTTGGCTCGTTCAAATTCATTATGGCCTCTACCGTTTGCCACTTCCTGTTGTGGAATAGAGTTTATGGCAACTATGGGTTCTCACTACGATTTAGGTCGTTTTGGTGCGGAGCGCCTTAGTTTTTCTCCCCGTCAGGCTGATGTTTTAATGGTTATGGGTACCATTGCTAAAAAGATGGCTCCGGTATTAAAGCAGGTTTATATCCAAATGGCTGAGCCACGTTGGGTGATGGCTGTTGGTGCTTGCGCAAGTAGTGGCGGTATTTTTGATACTTATTCTGTTTTACAAGGTATTGATGAGGTTATTCCTGTGGATGTTTACGTTCCGGGCTGCCCGCCAAGACCAGAAGCTATCTTGGATGGTTTCCAGCGTATTCAGGATTTGGTAAAAAACGAATCCGGAAGGAGAAGAAATTCTGATTATTATAAAGAACTTTTAGGTCAATACGGCATTAAATAATGGAAGAAACGACACTAAATAACAGCATTCACGTCAAACTGACTGAGAAGTTTGGTGAAAAAGTTACTGCCGTTTCTGAGCCTTATGGTTTATTAACTTTTGTAACTTATAAAGATGTTATCATCAATGTGCTGTCACATCTTAAAGAGGAATTAAAATTTAATTTCCTTACGGATATTACTGCGGTTCATTATCCTGGTAAAGAACACGGTATTGCCGTTGTTTACCATCTGCATAATATGGTTGAAAAGATTAGAATTAGAATAAAGGTTTTTATTTCTGAACAAAATCCAACTATCCCTACGGCAACAACGGTTTGGAAAGGTGCAAACTGGATGGAACGCGAAACTTACGATTTGTTCGGGGTTAAATTTGAAGGCCACCCGGATTTACGCCGTATTTTAAATATGGATGATTTAGGTGTCCACCCGATGTTGAAGCAATATCCATTGGAAGACCCAAACAGAGTTGATAAAAAAGACGAATTTTTTGGAAGGTAATTTATATGAATCATAACCATCCGGTATTTACAGATAACGATCCGCAAAGTGAGCTGGTAACCTTAAACTTAGGTCCAACGCACCCTGCAACTCACGGCGTTTTTCAAAACGTTTTGCAACTAGACGGCGAGCGTATTGTAAGCGGCGTTTCTACAATTGGGTATATACACCGCGCTTTCGAAAAGATTGCCGAACACCGCCCTTTTTATCAAATCACACCGCTTACCGACCGTTTAAACTATTGTTCTTCGCCGATTAACAATATGGGCTGGCACATGACGGTTGAGAAATTACTGAATATCCAGATGCCAAAACGTGTTGATTATCTTCGGGTAATTATCATGGAACTTTCCCGTATCGCAGACCACATTATCTGTAATACGATTATTGGTCAGGATACCGGTGCAACAACAACTTTTCTTTACCTTTTTCAATTTCGTGAGCATATTTACGAAATTTTCGAAGAGGTTTGTGGTGCCCGTTTAACCACAAACATTGGCCGTATTGGCGGTTTCGAAAGAGATTTCAATGAGATTGCCTTTATGAAAATCAATAAATTTTTGAAAGAGTTTCCTGTTGCTTTAAAAGAATTTGAAAACCTTTTAACACGTAACCGTATTTTCATCGATAGAACAGCCGGCGTTGCGGAGGTTACTAAAGAAACAGCGTTGGAATACAGCTGGACAGGGCCGCTTCTACGTGCTACCGGTGTAGATTATGATGTTCGTGTAAGCGACCCATATTCTTCTTATCAGGATTTTGATTTCGAAGTTCCGGTTGGGACCAGTGGCGACATTTACGACAGGTATTTAGTTCGTAACGAGGAAATGTGGCAAAGTTTACGCATTATCGAACAAGCGGTTGTAAAGTTAAAAACAGAACCGAAAGGTATTTTTCATGCTGATGTTCCTGAATTTTATCTTCCTCCAAAACAAGAAGTTTACAATAATATGGAAGCATTAATCTATCACTTCAAAATTGTGATGGGCGAAATTGATGCGCCAAAAGCAGAAGTTTATCATGCTGTAGAAGGTGGAAATGGTGAGTTGGGATTCTATTTAATTAATGATGGCGGGCGTACACCATATCGTTTACACTTCCGCAGACCAAGTTTTGTAAATTACCAAATGTTTGCACCAATGAGCGAGGGCATGTTATTGTCAGATGCCATTATCAACATGAGTAGTATGAATATTATTGCAGGAGAATTAGATGCTTAAAGTAGAAGAACAAACACCTGTACAATTTTCGTCAGAATTGCTTGCCAAATTTGACGATGTTAAAAGTCGTTATCCTGAAGGAAAACAAAAGTCAGCATTGTTGCCATTGTTACACCTGGTGCAAGCGGAATTTCTTTGGGTGCCAACATCTGCAATGGATAAGATTGCTGAATATTTAAACATTCAACCAATTGAAGTTTATGAGGTAGCAACATTTTACACCATGTACTTTTTAAAACCCCAAGGTAAATTTGCTCTTGAGGTTTGCCGTACCGGTCCTTGTTGCCTGGTTGGCGCAGAAAAAATATTAGATCACTTAGAAAATAAGTTGGGTATTAAAGAAGGTGAAGTTACTGCCGACGGTTTGTTCAGCTTCAGAGGAGTTGAATGTTTGGCCGCCTGCGGATTTGGTCCGGTATTGCAAATTAGCCCGGAGTATACTTTCTATGAGAACCTAACCACCGAAAGTGTAGATAAATTGATTGAAGATTTAAAAAATAAATAAACCCCCCGGCTTCCTGAAGGGGGAGTTTAATAAAAGAGGGGAAAATTTCCCTTCAGGGGATTTAGGGGTATATAAAATGAGTCGCAAATTATTACTTGAGCATATAAACGTACCAGGCATCAACACACTTGAAGTCTATCGCCAAAAAGGCGGGTACCGTGCCGTGGAAAAAGCCCTTAAAACTTTAACACCTGAAGAGGTTGTTGAAGAAGTTAAGAAGTCTGGCTTACGCGGGCGTGGTGGTGCGGGTTTCCCAACGGGGATGAAATGGAGCTTTCTTGCCAAGCCGGAAGGTGTTGCCCGTTATTTGGTTTGCAATGCCGACGAGTCTGAGCCAGGAACTTTTAAAGATCGTTACCTGATGACTTACATTCCTCATGCTTTAATTGAGGGAATGATTGTTTCCAGTTTTGCCTTGGGCGCAAAGGTTTCATACATCTATGTTCGTGGAGAAATGATGCCTCAAATCCGTATTCTGGAAAAAGCAATTGCTGAAGCTAAAGCGGCCGGATGGTTAGGAAAAAATATTTTAGGAACAGGTTACGATTTAGAATTATATGTTCAGCCGGGCGGCGGCGCTTATATTTGCGGAGAGGAAACTGCTTTGTTGGAATCGCTTGAAGGCAAAAGAGGTAATCCAAGAATTAAACCTCCATTTCCTGCAATTGCAGGCCTATATGGATGTCCAACAGTAGTAAATAACGTTGAGTCTATTGCTGCAGTTGTGCCGATTATCAATGATGGTGGTGAAGAATATGCAAAAATTGGTATCGGTAGAAGTACAGGTACAAAATTAATATCAGCATCCGGTAACTTAGTTAAACCAGGTGTATATGAAATCGAATTAGGTTTGCCGGTAGAAGAATTTATCTATTCTGATGAATATTGTGGCGGTATTGCTAATGGTAAAAAATTAAAAGCAACGGTTGCAGGCGGTTCCTCGGTTCCAATTTTACCGGCCAACTTAACTTTAAAATATGCAAATGGCGAACCTCGTTTAATGAGTTACGAATCTTTATCCGAAGGTGGATTTGCTACAGGAACGATGATGGGTTCGGGTGGTTTTATCGCTTTTGATGAAGATCAGTGTATCGTTCGTAATACCTGGAATTTCGCTCGTTTTTACCATCACGAAAGTTGCGGACAATGCTCACCTTGTCGTGAAGGTACCGGATGGATGGAAAAAATTCTTCACAAAATTGAGCATGGACATGGAACAATAGAAGATGTTGATTTATTATGGGACGTTCAACGTAAAATTGAAGGAAATACCATTTGTCCTTTAGGTGACGCAGCAGCCTGGCCGGTAGCTAGTGCGATACGCCACTTTAGAGATGAATTTGAATGGCACATTAAAGAGCCAATTAAGAGCCAGAGTCAAAATTATGGTTTAGCAAATTATGCTACTCCTATAGAAAAAGCTCCTGTAACGGAAGAGAAATAACGTGATTTATTATAGGATACAATAAAGATTAAAATTCAACTAAATAAAGAAATATATGTAAATGAAAGAAGAAATATCACCAGCTATCATCCCCAACGAAGTAATAGTTAATAAAATATATCTTTTTAGAGGAGTGAAGGTGATGTTGGATTCTGATTTGGCAGAACTCTTTGGCGTTGAGAATAGACATTTAAAACAGCAAGTTAGACGAAATATAGAGCGTTTTCCAGAAAACTTTATGTTTGAGTTAACTAAAGAAGAAAACGAGGTTCTAAGATCACAATTTGTGATCTTAGAACAGGGAAAATACTCAAAATATCTACCTTTCGCATTTAGTGAACATGGTATTTTGCAACTATCAAATGTTTTAAAAAGTAAACAGGCGGTAGAAGTAAGTATAAAAATTATAGATGTATTTGTACAGCTTAGGACGATGGTTTTAAGTAATGCCGAGATAAGAATAGAAGTAGAAAAGATTAAAAAGAAAGTAGATAATCAGGATAAAAACATCGAAGTGATATTCAGATATTTTGATGAACTACTAGAACAGAAAGCACAACCAAGGAAAGAAATTGGTTATAAAATCTCGGAAGAGAAAAAATAAAATAAAAAAAGATTGCTTCGTGCTTCGTATCCGATAGCTATCGAATGACGGCATAAAGCATAAAAAATAAAGATTATCATTAACCATGAGTGAAAAAGTTAAGGTTACGATAGATGGAATAACAGTAGAGGTTGATAACGGAACCACTATCCTAAATGCCGCAAGGCAAATTGGAGGTGATATCGTTCCGCCGGCAATGTGCTATTATTCTAAGTTAGAAGGCAGTGGTGGTAAATGCCGTACCTGTATTGTTAAGGTAACAAAAGGTTCGGAAAAAGATCCACGCCCGATGCCAAAATTGGTTGCATCTTGCCGTACAACAGTGATGGACGGTATGGAGGTGCTTAATATTACTTCGCCAGAGGTTTTAGAAGCACGCGCAGGTGTGGTGGAGATTTTATTGATTAACCACCCATTGGATTGCCCGGTTTGCGACCAGGCAGGTGAATGTGATTTACAAAACTTAGGTTACGAACACGGCTTGCAAAAAACGCGTTATGAGTTTGAGCGCCGTACTTTCGAACGTATTGATATTGGCGATAAAATTCAATTACATATGAATCGTTGTATTCTGTGTTATCGTTGTGTTTTCACGGCTGACCAGATTACAAACAAACGTGTTCATGGTATCCTAAATCGTGGCGACCACTCAGAGATTTCGACTTATATCCAGCAAGCAGTTGATAACGATTTCTCCGGAAACGTGATTGATGTTTGCCCTGTTGGTGCCTTAACCGATAAAACCTTCCGCTTCAAAAACCGTGTTTGGTTTACCAAACCAGTTGACGCGCACCGCAACTGCGATCATGAAAAATGCAATGGTAAGGTAACGCTCTGGTATAAAGGAGAAGATGTTCTACGTGTTACGGCTCGTAAAGATCAGTTCGGAGAAGTAGAGGCGTTTATCTGTAACACCTGCCGTTTTGATAAGAAGGCAACTTCTGACTGGGTTATTGAACATCCGACACATATTGATGATACTTCGGTAATCGCATCAAATCATTATGAAACATTAAAACCTTTGCACGTTATTCAGCCGAATCAGGCGTTACAAGCTGCAAATGAAATTGAATTACATAAAACAGTAAAATACTAATGGATACAGGTTTTATCATAGAAAAATTTATTCTGGTAGCCGTAATTTTCGGTATCAGTTTGGTAATTGCCATGTATTCTACTTATGCGGAGCGCAAGGTTGCAGCTTATCTTCAAGACCGTTTAGGTCCGGATAGAGCTGGTCCTTTTGGTATTTTACAACCACTTGCCGACGGTGTAAAGATGTTTATGAAAGAGGAAATCATTCCTACCACATCAAATAAATGGTTATTTATCGTTGGCCCGGGTTTAGCATTACTTTGTGCCTGTATTGGTACGGCCGTTATTCCATGGGGCAGTCCGATGGTTATCGGTGATAAAGTTATTCCTTTACAGGTTTCTGATATCAATGTAGGCGTTTTATATATCTTTGGTGTCGTTTCACTTGGTGTTTATGGGGTAATGATTGGCGGTTGGGCGTCGAATAACAAATACTCTTTATTGAGTGCAATTCGTGCAGCGTCGCAAAATATCAGTTATGAAATCGCAATGGGATTATCCATCATCGCTTTGCTTTTAATGACGAATACTTTAAGCTTAAAAACAATTGTTGAACAACAGCATGGCTGGCATTGGAATGTTTTATACCAGCCGTTAGGATTTTTAATCTTTATGGTATGTTCTTTTGCTGAAACCAACCGTGCGCCATTCGACTTACCTGAATGCGAAACGGAATTAATCGGTGGTTACCATACAGAGTATTCATCAATGAAATTAGGTTTTTACCTTTTCGCTGAATACATCAACATGTTTGTTTCATCGGCAGTAATGGCAACTTTATATTTCGGGGGCTACAACTATCCGGGTATGGATTATATGGCTACATTGCTAGGGCCAACCTGGGCACCTTTATTTGGAACAGCGATTTTATTTGCTAAAATATTTTTCTTCATCTTTTTCTTTATGTGGGTACGCTGGACAATCCCTCGTTTCCGTTATGACCAATTGATGAATTTAGGTTGGAAAGGTTTAATACCTCTGGCCATTGCCAACATTATAATAACCGGTGTTGTGATTGCGATTATTGAGAAGTTTTAATTATGGAATCATTAAGTAATAAGAAAAAAGTACTGGAACAAAAGCCTTTGAGCTTTATGGAACGTATGTACCTGCCTGCAATTGCAAAAGGCATGGGCATCACCATCAGCCACTTATTCAAAAAAGAGGCGACAGTAAGATATCCGGAGGTAGAACGCGAATTCTCGGCAAACTTTAGAGGGATGCACTCCCTTAAACGTGATGAGAACGGAAAGGAACGTTGTACAGCTTGTGGTTTATGTGCCTTATCTTGCCCGGCTGAAGCGATTACTATGATTGCCGCTGAACGTAAGCCGGAAGAAAAACATTTATACCGTGAGGAAAAATATGCGGCAACTTATGAAATTAATATGTTGCGTTGTATTTTCTGCGGATTATGTGAGGAGGCTTGTCCGAAGGAGGCAATTTATTTAGACGGACCAATTGTACCAGCGGATTATCTACGTAAAGATTTTATTTACGGGAAAGATAAATTAGTTGAGGCTCCGTTGGAAATGAAAAAATAAATTATGGTTCGTGAAGACACGAACCATGGCAATAGACATAAAGCCTCGGTTCGTCTTGTGACGAAAAGAAATACAAATAATGGTTTGTGGTGACACAAACCATGGACATAAACAAATAACAAATTAATGAGTACACAAGTATTCTATTTCGTAGCTACATTAAGTATCATCTTTTCGCTGATGGTGATTTTTGCAAAAAATCCTATTCATAGCGTTCTGTACTTAATCCTTACCTTTTTCACATTTACGGTACATTATGTATTGTTGAATGCTCAATTTCTGGCGGTGGTAAACTTCATTGTTTATATGGGTGCCATCATGGTATTATTTTTATTCGTACTGATGCTCCTCAACCTGAACAAGGAAACCGAGCCGGTAAAATCGCCGTTGATTAAAATTGTAGGCGTAATTGCAGGTTGTTGTTTAATTGTAACCTTAGTAGGTTCATTTAAGGCGGCTACGATTACAAGTCCTTTAATTTTGAAAAACCCGGGACTGGGTTTGGTCGAAAACTTAGGTAAAGAGCTTTTCGGGCCATTCTTATTACCATTCGAATTATCATCTCTATTACTATTGGCAGCAATGGTTGGAGCCGTTTTATTATCTAAAAGAGATGAGGTAGAGGCATAATGGAAAATTTAACTATACAAATGGCAGGCGTTCCGCTAAATCACTACATCTATTTATGTGCGATTATTTTCACAATCGGTGTAATTGGTGTGCTAACCCGCAGAAATGCAATCGTAATTTTTATGTCGGTTGAGTTGATGTTGAATGCAGTAAACCTGCTTTTAACAGCTTTTTCAGTTCATAGTAACGACCCATCAGGACAGGTTTTCGTATTCTTTATTATGGCGCTTGCTGCTGCAGAGGTTGCAGTTGGTTTAGCGATTATTGTAATGGTTTACAGAAATACGAAATCGATAGATATTAATGTTTTAAATCGCCTTAAGTGGTAAATATATATTAAGAATGACAATAGAACAATTGATTTGGTTGGTTCCGTTACTTCCTTTTTTAGGGTTTGTAATTAATGGACTGGGCAGAAAATCTTTATCTAAAGGACTTGTTGGTATCATCGGAAGTGGTGTAATCTTAGCCTCTTTCATCATCAGCGTAGTTATTTTCTTTAGCTTGCAAGGCGATACACAAAAATCTCATGAAGTATTTTTATTCGATTGGATTAGCGCAGGAACTTTGCATATTCCACTTTCATTCCTGGTTGACCCTTTGAGTTCAATCATGCTCTTGATTATCACGGGAATTGGTTTCTTAATCCATTTATATTCCACGGGCTACATGCATGATGATGAGGGATTCGGTAAGTTCTTCTCCTACCTGAACCTGTTTGTGTTCTTCATGCTATTATTAGTACTGGGTTCAAACTACATCGTGATGTTTATCGGATGGGAGGGCGTAGGTTTATGCTCATACCTTTTAATCGGTTTCTGGTACACCAATACCGCTTATGCATCAGCAGCAAAAAAAGCTTTCGTAATGAACCGTATTGGCGATTTAGGTTTCCTGCTAGGTGTATTCTTACTATTCAATTTCTTCGGAAGTGTTGAATTCTCGAAAATTTTCCCTCAGGCAGCGAATATGTTGCCGGGAAATAATACTTTGGTTTTAATTACCATTTTATTATTTATCGGTGCCTGCGGTAAATCGGCACAATTGCCATTATTTACCTGGTTGCCGGATGCAATGGCCGGACCAACACCGGTTTCTGCGTTAATTCACGCAGCAACGATGGTAACAGCAGGTATCTATATGATTGCCCGTTCAAGTGTGCTGTTCGATTTAGCGCCGCTTACGCAACACATCATTGCAATTGTAGGTATTACAACTGCTTTAGTGGCAGCTATCATCGCTTTAACTCAGACTGATATTAAAAAAGTATTGGCGTATTCAACCGTATCTCAACTGGGCTACATGTTTTTAGGCTTGGGTGTGGGCGCTTATACAGGTTCTTTCTTTCATGTTTTAACGCACGCATTCTTTAAAGCATTATTATTCCTGGGCGCCGGCTCGGTTATTCACGCCATGCACCACGAACAGGATATGCGCCATATGGGTGGATTAAGAAAAAAACTTCCGGTTACTTTCTTAACCATGATGATTGGTACAATCGCAATTGCAGGCTTACCGCCGTTTTCAGGCTTCTTCTCAAAAGATGAAATCTTGGCAAATGCCTATCAATACAGTCCTATTCTTTGGGGAGTTGGTGTGTTAACTGCATTCTTAACTTCTTTCTATATGTTCAGGATGATGTTCCTGACTTTCTCCGGTAAATACAGGGGTACGCATCATGAAGAAAGTCATGTACACGAATCGCCAAAAGCGATGACGATTCCATTAATTATTTTGGCGATTTTGGCTGCGATAGGCGGCGCAATTAACATTCCTCATGTTTTCGGTGGCAACGAGTGGCTGGCACATTGGTTATCACCTGTAGTTGCACAACACGAATTAGAGTTAAGTCATTCAACTGAATTTATCTTGATGGCCGTTTCAGTTGTTGCTGCTATTATCGCTTTGTTTTATGCTTACACAAGATATGTAAAAAGTGCCCGTGTTCCTGTTGCGGATGAGGCACCACGTTCTGCACTTGCGAAATTATCTTACCATAAATTCTATTTAGATGAGATTTACGATTTCATCATTACAAAACCTTTGGATGCTTTTTCAAGATTCTTCTACAGAATTATCGATACAAAATTCATTGATGGAATTGTAAACGGATTGGGTTGGAGTACAAGCGAGGCCAGTAAAGGCGTTCGTTTATTACAAAGTGGAAATGTAGGTTTCTATATTTTTATGATGGTTATTGGTATCATCGCATTGCTTGCTTATACATTTTATTACATCTAAAAAGGGTTCAAAAATAAATAATGGAACAACTTTTACTACTTATATTTCTTCCGCTTGCAGGTGCTCTAATTACAGCGTTTGCAGGTAAGTCGGCTAAAATCGTTTCGACCGTAATTTCGGTTGTCTCTTTGGGCCTGGCTTTGTTCATCGCGTGTAACTTCATTCCAAATGCAAGTACACAATTTGAAGCAAACTTACCATGGATTGCAGATTTGGGCATTCGTTTTCACGCAGGTATTGATGGTATCAGTATGCTTGTGGTTTTGCTTACTAATTTGTTAATTCCGATTATCATTTTATCAAGCTACAGACACGATTATAAAAATCCATCTGCTTTTTATGCATTAATTCTATTTATGCAAGCTGGTTTATTGCTGGTATTTACCGCGATGGATGCTTTCTTATTCTACATTGGATGGGAAGCCGCATTAATTCCAATCTATTTCATCTGCGCATTCTGGGGCGGAAAAGACAGGGTTCGCATTAACATGAAGTTTTTCGTTTATACGATTGCAGGTTCATTATTTATGTTGATGGGAATCATCTATCTGTATTTACAAAATCCTGCACACAATTTTGATATTCAGGCATTTTATGCCTTAAACTTAGATAGCGCGCAACAGGGTTGGATTTTCTGGGCTTTCTTTATTGCCTTTGCGATTAAAATGCCGATTTTTCCTTTCCATACCTGGCAACCCGATACTTATACAGCAGCGCCAACTCAGGGCACCATGTTGTTATCAGGTATCATGTTGAAAATGGGTATTTACGGTGTCATCAGGTGGTTGTTGCCAATTGTACCAACAGGTGTTCAGGATTGGTCTTGTTTGGCAATGGTGCTTTCTATCATAGGAATTGTTTACGCATCGCTAATAGCTTTTACGCAGAAAGACGCTAAACGTTTAGTTGCTTATTCCTCTATTGCTCACGTTGGTTTAATATCGGCAGGTATTTTTGCATTGAACCAACAAGGTTTACAAGGCGCAATGGTTCAAATGTTAAGTCACGGAATTAATGTAGTTGGTTTGTTCTTCGTTTTAGATATCATCTTTTCTCGTACAAAAACCAATAAAATTGAAGAATTGGGTGGTATTGCTAAATCAGCGCCACAACTGGCAATTGTTTTCTTAATCATTGTTTTAGGAACAGTAGCTTTACCAGGAACAAATGGTTTTATTGGAGAATTCTTGTTGTTAATGGGCGTTTACAATTACGGCATCTGGGCTGCAGCTATTGCCGGCTTAACCATCATTTTCGGAGCCGTTTACATGTTGCGCATGTACCAAAACGTAATGCTTGGCAAAACCAATGAATTAACGATTACTTTCACCGATATTCAGGGAACTGAAAAATTGGTTCTTTATATCATTTGTGCATTAATCATCATTTTGGGTGTGTATCCAAAACCATTGTTGCATTTAACAGAGGCATCTGTACAACATTTATTAGAACAGGTAAATCAAAAATTAACATCAGTAAAATAAGCAATGAATATTATAATAACCATTAGTATAACAGCTTTTATTGTGCTTTATGCAGGTTTGTTTAAAGCAAATAAGGCATTATTACCGCTTACCGTTGTTGGCTTACTTACTGCGTTAGGATTTACTTTTTCGGCATGGAATGGCAATGCTGTTCACTTCGGAATGATGCAGACTGATAATTTTGCCCTTGCATTTTCAGGCGTATGTATTATTGGTACCCTTTTGATTTTCCTTTTAACACAAAACTATTTTCACGCAAAAAGTGATAACATAGCCGAATACTATACCTTAATTCTTTTTGCCCTTGCAGGGATGATTATGATGGTTTCGTACAAAAATATGGCCATGTTGTTTGTTGGTCTGGAAATCATGTCTGTAAGTTTATATATCCTTGCCGGTATTCGTAAAAAAGATTTTGCATCTAACGAAGCCTCATTGAAATATTTCCTGATGGGTGCTTTTTCTACAGGTTTCTTATTGTTCGGTATCACTTTAATTTATGGTGCTACAGGTTCATTCGATTTAGATAAAATCCAGGCTTATTTAGTAGATAACAGTAAAGCGATTTCTCCAATCTTTTATCCCGGCGTAATCCTGATGATGATTGGCTTAAGCTTTAAAGTTGGTGCAGCCCCCTTCCATTTCTGGACACCGGATGTATATGAAGGTTCGCCAACCTTAATTACAACGTTCATGAGTACCGTCGTTAAAACGGCTGGTTTTGCTGCTTTTTTAAGGTTATTCGCCGGAGCATTTGAGCCACTTCACGATTTCTGGGCTGCGCCCTTAATTGTTATCGTTTGTTTAACTCTATTTATTGGTAACGTTACGGCTTTATTTCAAAAGAACTTCAAACGTATGCTGGCTTACTCCAGTATTTCTCATGCTGGTTATTTATTGTTCTCTTTGGTTGTAGTTGGCGCTAACTCACAAAATAGTGTGTTGGTTTATGCAACAGCTTATACTTTTGCATCAATCATCGCTTTTGCAGTTTTAATTTTAGTAAAACAAAAAACAGGGAACGATAGCTTTGATAGCTTCAATGGCTTAGGTAAGAAGAATCCTTTGGTTGCCTTATCGCTAACTATTGCTATGCTATCATTGGCAGGTATTCCTCTAACAGCTGGTTTTATCGGTAAATATTTAATGTTCCTGAACGTAATGGGTGAATACCACACCATTTTAGTTGCTTTTGCAATCCTAAATGCATTAATTGGTTTCTATTACTATTTCAGGGTTATTGTAGCGGTTTGGTTTAGAGAAGGAGCGGAAACAGAACTTTCAACACCTGCTCAGTACAAAGTTGTTTTACTGGTTTCGGTTGCCATTACGCTAATTTTGGGTATTTATCCGGCAATTATTTTAAACCTGATATAGGTATACACTTGTTTGATAATTATTTGTAGTTTTACGAATAATTGAAATATGCACGATTTTTGGACTAACCTGCATCAGCTAATTGACCCCGAGAAATTATTGAGGGAGGGCGGTTTCTATCTCGTTATATTCGTGATTTATGCTGAGACAGGATTATTCTTCGGCTTTTTTCTCCCGGGCGATTATTTATTGTTTTTAGCCGGAATGTTTGTTGCAACAGGCAAACTTGATGTAAATATTGCAGTTCTTTTAGCCGGTTTATGTATAGCCGCTATTTCGGGTAACTTTACAGGTTATTGGTTCGGGCGGAAAACAGGCCCAGTGTTATATACCAGGAAAGACAGTTTCTTTTTTAAAAAAAAGTATCTTAAAGCAGCCGAAGATTATTATAACAAACAAGGTGCCTTTGCATTAATTATGGGCAGATTTGTTCCGATAGTCAGAACTTTTGCACCGATTTTTGCTGGAGTCGTAAAACTAGACTTTAAAAAATTTGCTTTTTATAATATCATAGGCGGTGTGCTTTGGATTTGCTCCCTCACATTATTAGGTTATTTTTTGGGCAAAAGATTTGAGAAAGAGATAAATCATTATTTATTATATATTATTATTGGCTTTATCGTGATAACAACTATCCCTTTATTGATTACCTTTGTAAAAAGTAAAGTAAAAAGCCCTGAAGAGGAAAAGACAGATTAAATTAAAATGGCAAAAGACGATCACCACGCATGGCATAGCGTATCTCCCGGTAAAAACGTTCCGGAAATTGTAAATGCAATTATAGAAATTCCAAAAGGCTCAAAAGCCAAATATGAAATAGATAAAGAATCTGGTTTAATTAAGTTAGACAGGGTTCTTTTTTCATCAGTAATGTACCCGGCTAATTATGGATTTATCCCGCAAACGTATTGCGACGATAAAGACCCTTTAGATATATTAGTGCTTTGCTCTGTTGATGTGTACCCAATGACATTAATTGAAGCAAAAGTTGTAGGGGTAATGCATATGGTTGATAATGGTGAACAAGATGATAAAATTATAGCTGTTGCAGCACATGACATGTCAGTTAACTATATTAATGATTTAGATGAGTTACCACCTCACCAGATGAAAGAAATTGTTCGCTTCTTTCAGGATTATAAAGCATTAGAAGAGAAAAACGTAACTATCGAACATTTATTAGGTGTTCGTTATGCACATAAAGTTATCAGAGAAAGTATAGAACTTTACAATACAACATTTAGAGAATTAGCTTAATGGATTTACCCACGGTCTGTTTGTTTTTCAATTTAGAGCTAAGTGCAATTCTACCGGCAAACGTAGTATTGGTTGCCCTGCAAGATCCTGATACGGGTTCTGTGGGATGGAGGTTGTTCTTCGCATTATTTTTGGTGCTTTTAAACGGATTTTTTGTTGCTGCAGAATTTGCAATTGTAAAAGTTCGTGCATCTCAAATAGAAATTAAAGCAAAATCAGGAAGCCGTGTCGGTAAAATGGCTAAGGGAATCATCCACAACCTTGATGGATACCTGGCCGCCACTCAATTGGGTATAACGCTTGCCTCACTTGGTTTGGGTTGGGTAGGGGAAGGCGTTATGCATACCATCTTTAAAAATCTTTTTGACAGTTTACACTGGGGTTTCAGCGATACATTTATCCATTCAGCATCAACGGTCGTTGCTTTTTCAGTAATTACAATAATGCATATCGTTTTTGGCGAATTGGCTCCGAAATCTTTTGCAATACAAAGACCAGTAGCAACTACTTTATTTGTTGCCATTCCGCTACAGATTTTTTACATCGTTTTCAGGCCGTTTATATGGACATTAAATAGTTTAGCTGCGGTTATTTTAAAACCTTTTGGCATCGATACTTCGGGCGGCCATGAATCCCTGCACAGTACTGAAGAACTTCAATATCTGTTAGACCAGGGAAAAGAAAGTGGGGCTTTGGATAATAATGAACATGAACTGATTAAAAACGTTTTCGACTTTAATGAACGCGTGGTTAAAAATATCATGGTGCCGAGAACAAAAATCTCCGGTATCGAATTAACTTCTCCAAAAGAAGAGGTAGTTGACACCATTATAAAAGAAGGCTATTCCCGTTTACCGGTTTATGATGAGATTATGGATAAAATTGTTGGCATTATCCATGCGAAAGACATTTTACCGCTGGTTGCATCCGGCAATCAAAACTGGACGGTAAATGACATTATCCGTAAGCCTTATTTCGTTACAGAAACTAAGAAAATCAATGATTTGATGAGCGAGCTGCAAAGCAATCGCATTCAAATCGCAATTGTTTTAGATGAATTTGGTGGAACTGCAGGTATGGTTACCTTAGAAGACATTGTTGAGGAACTGGTTGGTGAAATTCAGGATGAGTATGATGAAGAAAAACCATTGGTTGAAAAAATATCTGATAATGAGTTTATTGTAAATGCTTTTGCAACCGTTTATGATGTGAATGAATATTTGCCTCACGATTTGCCGGAAGATGAAGATTTTGATACCATTGGTGGTTTAGTATCTCATGTATTTGAACGTATCCCCGAGGTTGGTGAAAGTAATGAATCTTACGGCTATCTGTTTACTATTTTAAAGAAGACAGAACAAAACATCGAAACAATTAAATTAGAGTTGGTTATAAATAAAGGAGATATGGTTGATAATCATTAATTTCAACTATGCATATTTTTTATACACCTGATATAAATCAAAATTCATATACCCTTAACGAAGAAGAAAGCAAACATTGCGTAAGGGTTTTACGCTTACCTATCGGTTCGCTGGTAAATCTTGTTGATGGTAAAGGTGGATTTTATACCGCTGAAATCACATCAGATAACCCTAAAAAAGTAAGCCTGTCTGTTTTAAAGGTTGAAAAAGAATTTCATAAAAGAAATCACTACCTGCATATTGCCGTTGCACCAACAAAAAATATAGATAGAATTGAATGGTTTTTAGAAAAGGCAACTGAGCTTGGAATTGATGAAATTACACCTATCATTACGAATAGATCGGAACGTCGGATTGTAAAAGAAGACAGGTTAAATAAAGTGATTACTTCTGCGGTTAAACAATCTATTAAAGCCTATCACCCCAAATTGAATGATGCGATTTCTTACGAGGCCTTCATGAAAACTTCTTTTGAAGGAGATAAGCTAATTGCACATTGTATTGATAATGAAGAGAAGAAGTATATCTCAGATTTAGTAGCGCCACATCAAAAATATTTAATCCTTATTGGTCCTGAAGGCGATTTTACGCCGGAAGAAGTTGATTTAGCTTTGAATAAAGACTTCAAAGCTTTAACTTTAGGAGAAAACAGGTTGCGCACAGAAACCGCTGCACTGGCTGTTTGTTTTGAAGTAAATTACCTTAACCGATAATCAATTTGAAGTTTCCAAGCATCAATTTTCAGTTTTCTAAAGTAAGGTTATTACTGTCTAGCTTTGGCCTTTTGGCCTTAGTCTTTATTCTTTATGCTTTCAGCGCTGTTCCCTCTTACCGAATGGCCAAGCTAAAATATAATGGCGGAGGCGATTGGTATGCCGATAGGACAGCACTTCCGAATTTAATTGCTTTTTGCAATACAAATCTTAAAACAAATTTTTATCCTGAAGAAAGTATTGTTGAAGTTGGTTCGAAAGAATTGTTTAGTTATCCTTTTGTTTACATGACGGGGCATGGAAATGTTATTTTCAGCGACCAGGAAGTTAAAAATTTGAGGCAATATTTAACCGGAGGGGGTTTTGTGCATATTGATGATAACTATGGTTTGGATAAATTTATCAGGCCGCAGATGAAAAAAGTATTTCCTGAACTGGAATTTGTGGAGTTACCTGCCAATCATGTCTTGTATAATCAAAAATTTAAATTTCCGAACGGTTTGCCTAAAATTCATGAGCACGATAATAAACGACCTCAGGGATTCGCTTTAATATATAAAGGCAGAGTCGTTTGTTATTACACATTTGAATGCGATTTGGGAAACGGCTGGGAGGATTTCGGCACTTATCCCGAAGATACGCAGGAAACACGTTCAAAAGCGCTTAAAATGGGCGCTAATTTAGTTCAGTACGCTTTAACACAATAATATGTACAAAGTAAAAGTTAATGATAAATTCCATTATAATGTGGATACAAAGGGCGCAGAAGTTTTATTAAACAGCGAGCCTCTACATATTGATGTAAGTGATTTAGGAAATAATCTTTCCAATATAATTTATAACAACAAATCATTTAACACAGAAGTTGTAGAACTGAATAAGGCAGAGAAATTCTGCATTATAAAGGTTAATGGAAACACTTATAAAGTCGATGTAGAAGATCAGTTTGATCAATTATTAAAGCAATTGGGGCTTGATAAATTAGCTTTAAATAAAGTAGCAGAAATAAAAGCACCTATGCCCGGGCTGGTTTTGAATGTTAAGGTAACTGAAGGCGAGGAGATTAAAAAAGGGGATAATTTGTTGATACTGGAAGCAATGAAAATGGAGAACATCTTAAAATCCCCATCAGATGGCATCATAAAGAAAATATTAGTAAAACAAAACGATAAGGTTGAAAAGAATCAGGTCCTTATTCAATTTAAATAGCTGTTTAAGTTTTTAGCAAAAAAAAGTCCCGATTTTGTCGGGACTTTTTTTGTTTTTATCGTCTAGGATTAAACGGCTTTTCTTTGATCTGTTTAAAGTTTCTTTTGCCTGCTGTACTAATTTCCGGAGCACCAAGCATTGTCATTGCGCAACGAAACCCGATTTCAGCTGATGCTTCATCCTGTTGAAGGAAACGGCGGGTTGCCGGATTTAACCAGTAAGCCATATCATTCCATGAACCGCCTTTATAAACCCTTGATTTATCATTAACCAGAGAAACACCTTCTTCATTTAACAGTTTATTCTGTCTATCGCGATAGCCTCTTTCATCCGCCTGATAAGAAGTTACCATGGCTTTCGGATCAGGTGATTTTGCAATTGAATCTGCACGTTTTGCTAACGCCTGCTTTTCTGCCCAGGTTAATTTTTTTCCGGAATAAGCATTTTCCTTAATAGGCTTACCATATTTGTCTAAAGCAATTTTACCATTAGCGGCATCTGCAAGTTGCTTATCCTGAAACTGGTTACCACGGTATGGATTAAACGCTTCAGCATCGGTAAATGTTCCCGTACGATAAACATCATTTACCCATTCATTAACATTACCTGCCATGTTATATAAACCAAAATCGTTTGGAGCATAATAACGAACCGGGGCTGTTAAATCTGCTTTATCATTTAATGAACCGCCAACACCCATGTAATCGCCAGGCGCTCTTTTAAAGTTAGCCTGCACCAAACCTCTGGTTTTTTTTGCAGCAGAACTAACACCAAGGCCGTTCCATGGATAAATTTTATTCTGGTTGATGTTTTCGTATTCAGTATTGCCAATTAAGCCTAAAGCAGCATATTCCCATTCGGCTTCTGTTGGTAAACGATAAGGCTGCATAATTACACCATCTTCCAGAGTCGCATTTCTTGTTGGAACAGCATTACCACCTCTTCCGCCTGCAGCGCCAACAGATGCGCCTGCTTTTGCATTATAATCTTTTGGTGCATTTCTACCCTTATCGTCATATTGGCCATTCAGATAAGCATCAGTATTAAAAGGTTTATCTGGTCTTGCAGCGGTTGTGGTGCCGGTTGTTGTGTTACCACCGCCAGATTTATTTGAAGCGGCTAAAGTTTTATAATCCGTTAAAATACCCTTCTGACGTAAAATATATTCATTGGCTTGCGAAGTTCTCCATTCACAGAAACGAGACGCTTGTTCCCAACTTACACCTACTACAGGATAGTCTCTGTAAGCGGGGTGTCTTAAATAATTATCTACATAAGGTTCATTGTATGATAACGCCCGGCGCCAAACTAATGTATCGGGTAGTTCATTATAATAATATTCGCGATCTTCAGGATAGCTTGTTCTAATCCAGTGTAAATATTCCAACCAGTCTGTATTCGAAACCTCTGTTTCGTCCATATAAAACGAAGGAACAGTAACCTGTCTTTTATAGTTATAGATATTCGGTTCAACACCCGGAACTTCAATTGCACTGCCGCCTACAACCAAAACACCACCTTCAATCGGGATTAAGCCCGGTCCGGGAGCGCGTTTGTATTTGCTTGCTACAGCGAAACTGCCATAAGTTTTATTATTCTTATCAGCATAAGGAATCCCTGTCTTACTGGAAACACCTCCTTTATTACTTCCACAAGAAGAAAGTAATAAAGCGATGGCAAAACAAGAAAAAGAATATAGTAATTGTTTTTTCATAAAATGCTGTATAATATGAACCAGGGCTCATTTAAATGATAAAATTACGGAAATTTAAATGATTTAATAAATTTTGTACCAATAAATGTTTTGAATGTGTTTTTTTAAGCAAAACGTATTAACTATCAATGTATTGTATATTTGTTAAAATACTTTAATAAAACCTCAAAATACGATTTTTAAGCGACAGTTTTAATATAGTATTCAGGATAATTTGATTGGTCATTTAACGTTCATAAATATCTGATAGAAAAGTCGTAGTTTTAGTTAGTGAAAAATTCAAAATGCGTAAGTTTACTGTAAAATATAATTTTGAACTTTACGTTTGATAATAAATATATTCGGCAAAAATATTAACTTACAAAAATCTTATTTACGTACCTTAAGAATGAATTTCAAGTACATCAGTAAACTTGCTTTTTCTGCATTGTCTTTTGCTTTAATTTTTGGAAAAGCAAATGCGCAGGCAACTATTTCAGGTACCCAAACTAATGGGAGCGAATCCAATAATATCGTTACTGCGGTGCCGTTTTTGCTGATAGTGCCTGATGCGCGTGCAGGAGCGATGGGTGATGCAGGTGTTGCTGTGCCGGGTGATGTAAACTCAGCAAGTATAAATCCGGCTAAACTTGCCTTCCTGGATAAACCTTATGGATTTGCCCTTTCGTACAGTCCATGGCTTAAAAGTCTGGTTCCGGATATCAATCTTGCTTATCTGGGTGGTTTTTATAAACTTGATGAAAGAAATACAATTGGTGCTTCCTTAAGGTATTTTTCTTTAGGGCAAATTCAGCTAACAGATATTAATCAGCAGGATTTAGGTATTTCTAATCCCAATGAACTTGCATTAGATGTGACATTCGCACGTTCTTTCGGTAAAGAATTTTCATTAGGAAGCTCATTGCGGTACATTTATTCCAACCTGGCTTCCGGCCAATTCTCTTCAAGCGGACAGGTTCGCGGTGGAAATGCCGTTGCCGTAGATATTGCAGGTTTATATAAAACATCGACAACTCTTTTTGATAAGAACACAATTTTTTCTGCCGGCGCAAATATTTCGAATATCGGCACGAAGATGAGTTATTCTGATGGCGGCCAAAGTTATTTTCTTCCTACGAATTTTAAACTGGGTGGTGCAGGAACGATTGCGATTGATGATTTTAATACATTCACTTTAGCTTTAGACTTTAATAAATTACTGGTTCCAACCCAACCGATTTATGATTCAAATAATAATATTGTGAGTGGGAAAGATCCTAATCGTTCAGTGCCTGCCGCAATATTTGGTTCATTTTCTGATGCACCGGGAGGTTTCAGTGAAGAGTTAAAGGAAGTTGGGATTTCTACAGGTTTTGAATACTGGTATAATCAACAATTTGCCATTCGGGGAGGTTATAATTACCAGAGCCCCCAAAAAGGAGACAGCCGTTATTTCACTTTAGGCGCCGGGTTGAAATATAATGTTTTTAACATTGATTTCGCCTATCTGATTGCAAGCGCACAATCAAGCCCGTTAGCAAATACCTTGCGCTTTAGTCTTTTATTCAACTTTGGAGAGAAAAAAGGCTTAAAATAAACGCAATGCTATTTTAGCAATTTCGTGCCCGTATTTTTAATGTATTTTTATGAAAATCAGAGTAGGATTTGGATTTGACGTCCATCAATTAAAAGATCAGCATCCTTTTGTGGTTGGCGGCGTTACGCTCGAACATCATAAAGGCGCCTTCGGGCATTCTGATGCCGATGTTTTATTACATGCCATTTGTGATGCGCTTTTAGGCGCTGCAAACCTGCGTGATATTGGCTTTCATTTTAAAAATACAGATGACAGATGGAAAGGCATCAGTAGCCTGATTCTGTTAAAAGAAACCGTTAAGCTATTAACTGAAAAAGGCTGGCAAGTTGGAAATATTGATGCGATGCTTTGTTTAGAAGCACCAAAAATCAACCCTCATATTCCGGCCATGCAGGAAAATATCGCCGCTGCGATTGGAATATCTACTGAAGATATTTCGATAAAGGCAACAACAAATGAAATGATGGGCTTTGTGGGGAGGGAAGAAGGGGTAGTTGCTTATGCAGTTTGTTTAATTGAGAAAATATAATATCAAATCTTATTCAATTATTGGTATTGTTAGCGATTTAACTTAGGCTTGTAGGCTGCAGGCGGGGTGTAAGGTTGGTGGGCCACCAAACTTGTGGTTGCAAAACTCTGGTTAGGCATTTCGACAAGCTCAATGTGACAAAATTTATAAATAAACGTCGTATAGCTGATTACTAAGTCGTTGCTTCCTTTACATTACCGGTCCTTTTAAGCGTTCCCCAGGTTTCTAATTCACCTTTTATCGCTTTTCGAAAAGAACGGAACAAAACCAGGTACATTAATTGCCGCCAGAAAAAACGCTGTGGGAAGATGTACAATAGATTTTTGAATTTTTCATTTTCCATTTTAAAGGCGATAGCTGCAAAAATCATATCTACAAAAATGAAAATCAGGTAATAAAATAAAACCTGGCCAAAACCATTATGTAAACTTAATATTCCGGAAAAACCGGTAAGCGTCAGGTTATTTATAGCACTTAAAGAAAATAATCCGCTGATTAAAGATATGACCATAAACAAATCTGCCAATGGTGAAAATAGTGGCAGGATGATTTGATAGATCAGGATATTTGGCATCCCAACCATT
This sequence comes from Pedobacter rhodius, assembly GCF_027213645.1. Taxonomy (GTDB): domain Bacteria; phylum Bacteroidota; class Bacteroidia; order Sphingobacteriales; family Sphingobacteriaceae; genus Pedobacter; species Pedobacter rhodius. The sequence goes on from NZ_JAPWGL010000003.1 coordinate 727,834, forward strand.
CCAAAGTAACCATATTTTTTGTTCAGCAAAGTTTTTCTGTTTTTCCAAAAACTCTGCATTACACCAAAGCTCCAGCGGAAGCGCTGCTTTAGCAGCATATTTACTGTTTCAGGCGCTTCTGTATAGGCAATTGCCGTATCACAATTTTTAACTTTATAACCGGCTTTTAAAATCCGCATGGTTAAATCACAATCTTCCGCAAGCGTATCAACCGTAAAAGCGCCGACTTCCAGAACGGCATCTTTACGAAATGCACCAATTGCACCCGGAACAACTGTAATCGTATTTAATAAATCGAAAGCACGACGATCCATATTTTGAGCCGTAATGTACTCAATGGATTGCCATTTTGTAATCAGGTTATGTGCATTACCAACTTTTACGGTTCCGGCAACTGCGGCTATTTTAGGGCTGTAGAAATAACGCATCAACTCTGTTACCGCATTGGTTTTCAGCTGGGTGTCTGCATCAATACAAATTATATAGTCGGCATTCGCTTTTGTAATACCGTAATTAAGTGCAGATGCCTTACCGCCATTTTCTTTACGGTAAATTTTAACCTGCGGATGATTTCCAAAAGCTTCACTTATAATATCGAAGGTCTTATCCTTCGAGCCATCGTCAACAAAAATTAATTCAAAATTCGGATAGTTTGTTTTTAAAAGACTATTAATCGTTTGTATTGCGGTAATTTCTTCATTATATGCCGGAATAATGATGCTAACTTTTTCTGAAGGGTTTTTTATCAGCTTATGGATATTTCTCCCCGATCTTTTTCGTTGTCTGATGGCCAGGTAGGTAATAAAAATTGTTCTTAAAATTGCTAAAACAATGGCAACGCTGAAAACGATGTTCAGGATAAGGTTTCCATAATAAAAGAAATTGATAAAGAAATAATCTCCTGAGCCGAGGAAACCACTATTCGCACTGGATTTTACTGCAGGCATGAGTTCAGATCTTTTCTTTCCCATTAAATCGCCGACAGTCGTAAACTTATAACCCTTTTGCTTAAAATATTTTATAATTCTGGGTAATGCGGCAACTGTTGCTTCCCGGTTTCCGCCAGCATCGTGCAATAAAAGAATATTTCCATTGTCTTGCTGTTTTACAACAGCATTAAAAATCTGTTCAGCGGTTTTACCGGGTTCCCAGTCTTCGGGATCGATTAGTTCGCCAACATTAATGTAATTTTCCTTGCGGCTTTGCGCAACCGGTAAAATTTCAGAAGTGTTCTGAGGTTCGGCATCGGCATTAAAAGGAGCCCTGAATAATATAGTGCTGTGCCCGGTAACTGCTTCAATTAAACGCCGGGTTGCATTCAATTCAAATTTAACCCTTCTTGGCCCAACTGATGACATATCGGGATGAAAAAACGTGTGGTTTCCGATTTCATAGCCATCATCATATTCCTGCTTTAAAAGTTCCATGTTTTTTTCGGCCATAATACCAACTACAAAAAAACAGCCCGGAACATGTTCTTCCTTTAAGATACTTAATATTTGGGGTGTGTAAACCGGATCGGGGCCATCATCAAAAGTCAAAGCTATTTTTTTATCTGCTTCACCAAATCTTTTAATCACATATTGCGTTGGTAAACGCATATATTGCTGATTGGCAATCGTAAAATCGTCTTTATTAAGCGTAAATCTAACGGCGCCCGGATTTGGAGTGGATATTAGATCAAGAATTTCGCCATCTCCAAGATAGGCAATCCCGCCCATGGTTAAAGGTGATACCTTACGTAAATCGAGTGGTTTTTTCTTTAAAGAATCTAAGCTCAAATCTTTTGAAATGAATTGCCATAAGCGTTTATCTTCCGAACCTAACCGCCATAAGGCGATACCCGCAATATCCCAGTCGTCCGCTTTGCGGATTAAATTAAAATTTGTTGCTGCATCGGTAAAATATACTTTATGGTTTATGCCGCTGCCATCTTTATAAGTAAAATTCAGATTTGCCGAAGCGGTATCGAAATTTACCCTGCTTTTGTAATTAACGGCTAAGGTCATTGCAGTTTCATAAGTAACCGGAGTTCCTATACTTTTTTCAGGCCAGTCGTAACCGTAACAGGCCAATGCCAGAATTACCTTTCCGGCATCCATTTTACTGCAGATATCATCGAGCTTTTCTTCTACCCATTCCTGATGGCAAATATCGCCGGCGTTACTATCTTCCGAATGCTGATCATATGCCATTAATACTATGTAATCATTATAATGCTGTAAAATTTCAGGATTATAATCATCATTTTCAGGAGAAATATCCTGAGAAACCAGCAGCTTTTCGGCATGAAACTGACTATAAAGATTTTTCATGAAAGCATTGAAGCTGTCTCGGTTGTTAAGATTCAGTTCTTCAAAATCGATATTTATACCTTTGTAACCATATTTTTTGGTTATGCTTATAAGGTTATAAATTAGTTTTTGCTGAGCAGGTATATCATTTAATAGTCTTTTAACCGCGGCGCCATCCCAATGATCTTTATTAAAATTAGAAACCACGGCGATTGCCGATTTCTTACCTTCATGAATTACGCGTAAAGCAGCGGTGTCTGCCTTATCCACAATCGAATCGCCATTCAGGAAAAAAGATTCTGTAGCAACCATATCCAGATGACCTATATTTCTTTTTAAATCAGGTAAAGATTTTCCAACAGTTCCTGCCCAGCTCACATAAAAAGCCATATTAATGCGTTTATTGTCGCCATGTCGGGTCAGAATTCTTTGCTCGCGATCTTTTTTTATTTTTTGCAATCTGGATTTTGCAATCGAAAAATTTTTGTATTGCTGCGATTTTTTCAGCTTTTCTAATTGCTTCTCAGTTAAAGGCCCATTTGTATTTATATAGGGTAAATTTGGATACTGAACTGATGAAAGTGTGAAGGCCACGCAAATTATGGCGCCTATAAAAACTAAAAAAAATGAACGGCTTACCCAGGTGAAAGCATTCCATCGTCTTTTAGTCTCAGTTTGAAATATTTGTTTTCCGGACATTTTTCTGTTCTGATTTATGTAACAAATATGATGATGATAAATGAAGATTGTATGAATGAGTAATGAGTTGCTGTGTTCGTGATCTACCTGCTGTTTTTTCTTTTGGAAAGTGGTATTAAAGCTTAATAAAAAAAGCCGGCAACTTTTGAAGGATGCCGGCTCAAAATATAAATTATAAACCTGTTTATTCTTCTAAATAACCGAATTTGCCTTGATTGTAATCTGAAATGGCTTCGCTTATTTCTTTTTCTGTATTCATTAAAAAAGGGCCGTATTGTGCAATTGGTTCGTTAATCGGTTCCCCGCTTAAAATTAGAACTATACTATTTTCCAGGGCTTCAATACTAATTTCGGTTCCCTCATTTTTAAAATGAACGAAGTTATTGGCCGTTGTCGTTTCTTTGCCATTTATTTTAACCGAACCTTCAATTATCATAAAACCGGTATTATAGTTTGCAGGAAAGCTAAAACCAGCTTTTCCACCTTTATTTAACCTTGCATTGTATAATTCAATATGGGTAAAGGTACTTGCGTTGCCTTTTATGCTTTGATAGTTACCAGCTATAATTTCTATTTTACCGCCATTTTCAGGCAGGACAAAATTCGCCATATCAGCTTGTTTTACTGCCTGATATTTTGGTTTGCTCATTTTAAATTTTGCGGGTAAATTAACCCAAAGCTGAACCATTTGAAATGGTCCACCTTGTAAGCTGTAATTTTGCTCGTGATATTCTTTATGTAGAATTCCGCTGGCTGCAGTCATCCATTGTACATCACCCGGATAAATCTTGCCACTATTGCCTGAACTATCATGATGTGCAATGGCACCATGGTAAGCAATGGTAACGGTTTCGAAACCACGATGCGGATGTACACCAACACCACGAGGTTCTTTTCTTGCCGAAAATTCTATTCGAGAGCCATAATCCATCAAGAAAAACGGACTCATGTTTATTTTATACCCACCCGGGAAAAAATTGTGTACCCTAAAGCCATCGCCAACCATATGTGGCGCAGGTGCTTTTAATACACCGGCTATTTCTTTTGTTTCCATTACCTTTTAAATAATTAAGGCATGGGGCCTTGAGCATAACGGTCCTTTGCCCAAAGCTCTATGCTGTATTATGCTTGTTTCACAAACTGCAGTTCGCCTAAAATGCGTACTTCCTCGCTAACCATAACACCCCCGGTTTCTAAAGCAGCATTCCAGGTTAAACCGAAATCAGAACGGTTAATTTTTCCGCTCAAGGTGAAACCTGCTTTCGTATTGCCCCATGGATCGGTTGCAATACCGCCAAATTCTGCCGTCAATTTTACGGGTTTGGTTTCACCTTTAATGGTTAAATCACCTTTAATAAGATAATCATTACCATCTTTTTCAACAGATGAAGATTTGAATTCAATGTGTGCAAATTTCTCAGCATCAAAGAAATCAGCACTTTTTAAGTGGTTATCACGATCTTTATTTCCGGTATCGATCGAATCGATATCTCCTTTGAAAGAAATTTGTCCATTTTCAAATTCATCACCTTCAGAAGTTAAGTCTGCCGTGAAAGATTTTAAACTACCTGTTACGGTAGTAATCATTAAGTGTTTTACTTTAAATTGTAATTCGCTGTGGGTTGGATCTAAAGTCCATTTTGTAGTTGCCATATCTTTTTGTTTTTAAGGTATTTAATATATACAATACAAAAGTACAGCGCAGTTTTCTTACCGGGATTGATGTATGATAAGAAACCAGGATTAATAACCGGGATTTAAGGATTATAGGATTAACGTGCTTATTTAACCGGGATTTAAGGATTGTAAGATTTTCAGGATTAAAATATTTTATTAAACAGTTTCGAGCTAAGAACTAGTAAATAAAAATTATTTGCTTTTCTACATCTTATCATACAAAGCCCCCTGTCCTTAAAATCCTGGTCCTATGGGCGGAAATGCTTGTGCGCTAATTCTTTTCTTACACGGCTTAACGATTCAGGCGTAATACCCAAATATGATGCTATCATCCATTGAGGAACACGTAAAGTTAAATTCGGATATAGTTTTATAAAATCCAGGTAGCGCTCTTCAGCGGTTGCACTTAAAAGCATATTTATTCTTTTCTGCATAAAGCGGATAGAATTATGAAGTATGGTTACATTTAAAGCTAAGAGGCATGGTACCTTTCTGGATGCTTCACTCATAAAATTGTCTGGAACAATAACACTTTCTGTAGCTTCTATGGCTTCAATAAAAAACTCCGATGGTTCTTCATGCATTTGATTTCGATCGGAAATAAACCAGTTTTCAGGCGCAAACTGAATAATATGTTCTTTACCTTTTGCATCAATGGAATAAGATCTTAATAAACCCTTTCCAACAAAGAAGCCGTACTTCAGCATATCGCCCTTGTACTGTAAAATTTCGTTTTTATCGAATTTTTTTACCCTTAGTGTGGAGGAGATGCTATCAAATTGTTCGTCAGTTAATTCTATTTTAGACTGAAAATAATGCTTAAACTGATCAATCATACGGGGTGCGTTATTTTTTTATAGGTTTGATATCAGAAAAATCAACACCACATTTGCAATTGCCTCCGCAGCCATCTTTTTTAACCTGCAAAGATTTGTAAACCAAACGGCCTACATATACCAATGCAACGGCAAAGAGTAAAAAGACTAAAATCGTTTGCGTATTCATAATACAAATATAAGTCGCTTTTGGTATTTTGAATTCAGTTGAATGTAAATTATTGGCGCAAAGAAATTACCACAGAGACTCAAAGGCGTCAAAATTTTCCTTTGTGCTTTTTTACTGCACCCAAACCCTGTTAAAGTTTTGTAAGTTATTAACCCCACTAATTTGATTTGCCAAGGAAACACAGATTTGCGCGGAATTAATATCAATAATTTTCTGTGATTCAGTATTTCAAATAGCTACATTCTTTAAATAAATTTTTTTCTATACGGCTGTGGTGAAAACGCTTTGTGTGCTTTGCGTAAAACGCTGCGTAATTTGCGGTTAAAAAAAGTTATTCTTCCATAAAGCCAACCGTGCCGCCAACCCAATCGAAGTCTGCATTATAACGAACGCCAATCATTTTGCCCCGGCTTAATCTGGCCAGGTTAATACAAAGCTGAGGTTCGCCGCCGTCCGGCCATAAATACATCATTCTGATTTCTGCTTTTACGCCACCGTCAGGCGCCTGAACGGCAGGCTCATAGTTTACTTTTCGCTGCAAAATCCAATTTTCCGGGTCAGGAATATTTTTAATATCAGCTTCTGTAACATCTATTATTACGCCCATGCCGGCAAAAGAAAAAAGTGGCTTTAAAACGAAATTTTCCAAATCTGCAGGTATACTGTCTACCTGATTTAAAAACCGGGTTTGCGGAACAAACTCACTATTTAAAAAAGGCATTGTATACTTACTGATCCTGTAAAACCAGTTTGGGTGCGTTACCCATTCAATGTCGAGTTCTTCTCTGGGGTCGAAACTGTTTTTGAAGATTTCGGCATTGTCGGCAACTTCATCGAATATTAACCGGTTATAAATTCTTTTTAATTGAATTTGCTTTCCGTCTTTTTCGTAAAATAACTGCTTGCCGATTTTCCTGATTTCGTCTAAAGCCAGAATTTTAATACCGAGCATTTTTTGGGTTACAAAAAAGTCTATCGCCGTTTTCTGATTGGGCGCATCAACATCCATTAAAGCGACTTCATGAGGCTGATGATTCCCGATAATGACCTCTTTAAAGAGTTTAATGTATTGTTCTTCGTCAAAACCATTTAAGAAATGATTGGTTGATGTATCAATTTCGAAGCATTTACGAAAAGTATTGGAAAGATGTACCTGAAAACCGTAAAGCGATGGAAAGCCCTGCATTTCAATAAGCATGGGTGTTAATTCACCGGTATTATTTTTGCAGATGCCAAAATCAAAAGTTAAAAAATGCGGCTGTTCGTTTTCGTTTGGAACATTCCAATTAGAAGGGATTGAGTTTTGAGTTAACGCTTTAAAATTTGGCTGTTTAATCAGATTGATAATTTCTTCACCTGCGATAATTAACTTTTCTTTTAAAGCCTTAGGTACAAAAACAGGTGTTTCTGCTACCCGGAAAGGAATTTCGGGGAAGCCTGTTTCCAGTTCGAGCATGAAGTTTTTATACTTTTCTTCAGAAAACTGTTGGTTGTATTTTTGGCGTTGCGCAGGTATCATAGTTTTGAGTGTTTTCGTCATTGCGAGGCACGAAGCAATTCTACAACCATCGCTAAAGCATAAGATTGCTTCGTGCCTCGCAATGACGACCGTTTTATTCAGGCCTCCTGTAAATTTCCTATCGCTTTATTTAAGAAGTTAGGTAGAATAACACTTTGGGTTAATACAATTCTGGCCGGGTCATCTAAACTGTTAAGCATATCTAGATATTTTTGTTCTCCATGTAAATCGATAATGGCTTTTTTCTTTTCTTCCTGAAGCAGATACATCTTCATACCAACAGGGTCTGCCTCCGGGTGAAACTGGGTGCCAATAATCTCATCAGAAAAACGAATCGACATCATGCATCTTTCTAAATTAATATGCTTGCGTTCTTTTTCTATGGCCAGAAGTTTAGCCCCTTTTGTTTCAAAGGCAGCAAAATCCGGTTCAATTACTTGCCAGTCTCTGCTGTCCACTGAGAAAAATGGATTTGTGATGCCATCGAATACCTCATCTTTTTCGCCATCTTCAGTTAAAGTGATTGGAAAAATTCCAAAAGCATTCGAGCGCCTTTCGGTTACGTTCCCCAATTTGTATTTCCTGCAAGCCAACTGGAAGGAGTGGCAAATAAGAAAGGCGTATTTTTTTTTATCTGCACTTTTTGCATTGAAAGCTTCAATTTGATCCAACAGTTTAAAAAAATCATCTTCCCATTTTTCACCTTTACTTTCGATGGGGCTACCCGGACCTCCGCTGGAAATATAAGCATCGTATTCGATACCCGGTATTTCGCCTTTCTGTCTTAAGTCGAAAATATCGAAAGAAACGTTGATGGCGTTCTCATTTTTAAATCGGGATAAAATTTCCTGAATTCCCCGCATACCCTGATTGGGTGCACCGTTATTCATGTCAATAACGGCGACCTTTAAATCTCTTTTATCCATTGTAAAATTACTTTGCGCCAATAAGTGTTTGAGTGGTAATGTAGTCTACCACCGATTCAAAGTTACCGGTGTGCTGGTAAACTGCCAATTGCCTGTCTGCGCCTGTACCATGTTCCAATATTTTATGAACGTAATTTAAGTCGTTTCTACAGCCCAAACCATCCACAACATCATCCACAAAATCTAACAATTCTAAAATCAGGTTACGGCAATTGACTTCCATTTCCTTGCCGAAATCGATTAGGTTTCCATCGATTCCGTAGCGGGCAGCCCGCCATTTATTTTCGTTAATCAAGGCTCTCGAGTAACTGATAAACTCCATGTTTTGCAACCGAAGTTTATACAGTTTCGCACACAAAGCCTGGAATAAAGCGGTAAAGGCCATCGTTTCGTCAATTAACATAGGACAATCGCAAATACGGAACTCAACGGTATCGAAGAAAGGATGTACACGGATATCCCACCAGATTTTCTTTGCGTTATCCATGCAATTGGTTTTGATAAGTAGTTTTACATAATTATCATAATCTTCAATGCTGTTAAAAATATCAGGAATTCCGGTGCGTGGAAACTTATCGAAAATTTTTGTCCGAAAAGATTTATAACCTGTATTTCTGGCTTCCCAAAAAGGAGAGTTGGTTGACAGGGCAAATACATGCGGCAGGAAATATCTGACCTGATTTGCAATGTGAATGGCCAGTTCACGGGATTGAAAACCGACGTGGACATGCAGGCCGAAAATTAAATTTGACCGGGCTGCTTCCTGCAATTCATTAACAATTTCATTATAACGCGGGTGCTCTGTTATTAATTGTTTTTCCCAGTGGGAAAACGGATGCGTTCCGGCAGCACCTATTCTTAAACCTTGCTCACCTGCAAGTTGCGAAACGGTATATCTGAGCTGCGAAATTTCTTTACGGGCCTCTTCTGTTGTTCTGCAAATGCCGGTTCCAACTTCTACAACAGCCTGGTGCATTTCTGCTTTAACCTGGTCTTTATGTATTTTTTGAGCGGCCTCAACAATTTTTTGGTCATGCGACGTAAGTTCCCTGGTAACGGGATCAATTACCATATATTCTTCCTCTATGCCCAGCGTAAATTCATTCATTGTCATAATATTTGGTTAAAATCCCTTTTATTTTTTTGGAGCAGCCTTTTTAGCTGCCGCCGCTTTAGGTTTTGCAGGCGCTTTTGGTGCAGCCGGTTTAGCAATTAGCGGTTTACCCGCAACTGATGCTTTAATGTATTCACCCCAGGTTAAATTATCCTGTCCGGGTTTTTGTGCTTTTGCTCTTTCAATTGCGTAATTGGCCGTTGTTTCTACTACCCAGTCAAAATTTTCCTGTCCAACACTTTTAATATCCGCATCGGGTGCAGGGTTACAGAAATCGATAGCAATAGGCACACCGTCGCGAACAGCAAACTCTACGGTATTAAAATCGTAACCCAGATAATTACACAATTTCAACGTATATTCTTCAACGGTTTTAAGCAATTTTGCATCAGGCGCTTTACCATCAATAGCGTAACGCAAATGATGCGGATTACGGGGTTCGTATTGCATAATGCGTACATGTTTGCCACCGATGCAGTAACATCTGAAGTATTCATCAAAAATGATTTCTTCCTGTAAAAGCATAACCAGCTGATCGGTTCCGCTGTGTTTATCGAAAAAATCTTCCTTGTCATGGAGCTTGTAAACATCTCTCCATCCACCACCATCATAAGGTTTCATATATGCCGGAAAGCCTACATAATCAAAAATCGCATCCCAGTTCAAGGGCATGGTTAGGTTCGAAAAGGATTCGCCGGTTGTTCCCGTAGGATGTTGACGCGAAGGAATTAAAGCTGTTTTTGGAACCGGAACACCAATTTGTTCAGCTAATGCATTGTTAAAAAACTTTTCATCTGCACTCCACCAGAACGGATTGTTAATTACAGCGGTTCCGGTAATGGCAGCGTTTTTTAAAGAAGCACGATAAAAAGGAACATCCTGCGAAATACGATCGATAATTACCGCATAATCCAACGGGCTATTCTGAAGTATTTTTTCTATTTTAACTGGCTCAGCAGTAATGCCTTTTTCTGCTTTCTGATTAATTCTTTCTACAACGGCCTCCGGAAAAGAACGTTCCTGGCCAAATAATATTCCTATTTTTTTCATTGATTTTGATGTTTTTTCTTTCGTTGTTCGTCCTTCGTTATTTGCAATTCGTCTTTCGTTTTTGTTGTTCGTTTTTTTGAATAGTGAGCAACTAAAAAAATTTAATTTTTTAAAGCTGAGCAATGTAATTCGGAAACATTTCCCTCCAGATTGGCCAGTCATGGTCGGCATTCTGGCGGATATCCAACCAGTGATCTATTCCTTTACGGGCTAAAATATGTGATAAACGTTCATTATCTGGCTTACACATGTCTCTATCGGTTGTGCCTAAAACAATTTTCATGTAATGTAATTCCGGGTTACTATTATTCAGCAAGTAATCAACCGGGTTATTGAAATAAACATCATCATTGTAAAAACCATCCAGCTGGCCGCTGATATCAAAAGCGCCGCTCATGCTGAACATATGGCTAACCAACCATGGGTGCCTGAACGCAAAGTTAGCTGCGTGGTAGCCGCCGAAGCTGCAACCTGCTGTAATAATTTTGCTGTGTCCGGTTTCATGTCTGGCTAAAGGTGCTAATTCTTCCAGTAGATATTTGTCGTACCAAATGTGATTTTTAACTCTGTCTGCAGGATGTATGCTTTTGTTGTACCAGCTTAACTTATCTATGCCATCAGGACAATAAACCTTAATTTTTCCTTCATTAATAAAGCCTTCAACAGCATCTATTAATTTGAAGTCTTTATTTTCGAAATACCGCCCCATGCTCGTCGGGAACAACAGCACAGGGATACCACTGTGACCAAAGATGAGCATGTCTATTTCGGCGCTTAAATTAGGGCTGTACCATTTTTTATGTTCTTCTTTAACCATATATAAAATTGAATGTTTTAAGATAGAGATTTAATTCTATAAAATGAATTGAATTACCTTAAAATAAAGCGTATTGTAAAAATTGTTCCCTGATAATTAATAATTTATCAGGATTTGTACCTTTGCCGAAATTCTGAGGCATTGCCGGTGATAGGGGGTTTGAATATGATGTACACTACAATTTTATCAGTAAAAGTTAATTCCAGTAATTTTAAGATTCCTTCTGCTTACTTAAAGCGTGAAGTTGAAATAGATATTTATGCACCCGAAGGAATATTGGGTAACGAAAAAATAGAACTTCTTTTATTAAACGACGGACAGGATGTGGCTAAAATGAATTTCAAAGAAATTTTAGAAGAAGCACATCATAACAAAAGAAACCACAGGTTAATTGTTGTGGCCATTAAAGCATCGGCAGACAGGTTAATGGAATATGGTGTTGCAGGTGAACCTGATTTTAAGGGCCGTGGCGCAAAGGCTGATTTATATACCGACTTTGTAATTAAAGAATTATTACCATTTGTAAAGAAGAAAATAGCCATGCCGATAACCGGTAAGGTTGCTTTCGGAGGATTTTCGTTGGGCGGCCTATCTGCTTTTGATATCGCCTGGAATAATCCGGCAATTTTTGACGCTATCGGCGTTTTCTCGGGGGCATTCTGGTGGCGTAAAAAGGATTTGGCAGATGGTTATACCGATGCGGATAGAATTATGCATACCGTAATCGATTCAACGTCCACAAAACCGGATATGAAATTCTGGTTGATGACCGGGACTGAGGATGAAAAAGCAGACCGTAATAAAAACTTAATTATCGATTCTATTGATGATACCATAGATGTCGTAAAATCGCTGTTAAATAAGGGGTATAGACGGCCCGATAATCTTTTTTATTATGAAAAAGTAGGTGGTAAACATGATGTGCCAACCTGGGAAAGCGTTATGCCGGCTTTTTTAAACTGGGCTTTTGAGGTTTAGGACGCTCCTAATTTGCGGTCATTTCGAGCGGAGTGTTACGTAGTCGAGAAATTTATCTTGAGATAGATCGCTCTCCAGAATATTCGGGATGTTTCAGTCTAGTTAATGTTTATTTATCTGTAGCTTGGTGTCACACCAACCGAAATTCTCATTGATTTTTTTGCCTTACTGCACAATTTTTGCCTAGGTTCGCCGCCGCCGAAGGGCTCTTTCTTTTTGACATCAAAAAGAAACAAAAAATGCCGGCTGAAAATTTTTCTTTGAAAGTTAGTGAATTGGCCGGGTCAGTGGAGTCCGAAAAATTTGTTAGGCCGGAATTAAGCAGAACGGAGATGTTGTGCTGTGGCCAAGCTGGGCGGTAATGCAAATAGCCGTAGGTGATTTACAACAAATAATTACAAAATACCGCCAATGGTAGTCTTTATCGCAGGAAAGATGCTAGTTCCGAAGCTTCGGGACAGCATGGAGATTTTATGTAAAATTACTCATATTTCATAAAAATACCCGTATCAAAAATCGTCCATAAGCAACTGCGCTGACCGCATTTTTTTAATGCGCCATTGGCCCAGGTATTACAGGTTTTAAAAATACTGTAGCTGCCTTTGGCTTCGTAAAAAGCATCGCCAATATCGTAATGGATACCTGATCTAACCCTGATCAGGTGCCCCGTTTCGTTCTTTTTAAAAGCACTTAAAATATAATCGATCAATAGAATGTATTGTGCCTTACTGATCATAATTTTTTTACAGTTGGCATCTTCCCTGATGTTTTTATAATAGGTTGTGTGCATTGCAGATGTACTTAGCCCAGAAATCGCCCTTAAACCATTACTGAGTTTCAGATCGGAAAATTCAGGAGTTTCTAAGTAGAATTTTTTATCGCCCCAGCCCATGGCCAGGTATCGGAATGTACTGTCGGCCTCAAGCGTATTTTGATACCTGATTTCTTTCGTCCAGTTTATTTGCTGGGTAACAGCAGGCACCACAATATCGGTGTGTATGCCATTAGTCATGATGTAAATGGTAATTTCTTTTGGGTTTGCAGGATTGGGGTTTACAGTTATCCGTGAGCAGCAAAAGGCGGTGAGGAAATAAATCCCGATCAAAGCGATAAAAAAGATTAAAAATCTCGCAGTATATTTTAAGAGCCTTTTGTTCATGCTATCCTGGTTATTTTAGCTTTAATACAATATGGGTGTTTTAGGTAACCCTTTCCTGTTGCATATCGATTTTATTGATACAAGTATAGAAAACATGATTTTTTGCGGGCATAACTTATTCCCACTTTCACAGCATGATAAAAGGACTATTTGAAACGTATATTTACGTAGAGATGTGGATGATACATTGGAAAATCGGTTCAATTTCTCAAATCTAAGCAACTTCAGCCTTATAATTTTCTTAAAAGCGGCGATCACGGGCCCATAGTGCCTGCTTTAGCCATTTATTTTAACGATCCGGATGGGCATGCACTCGAATTTATCGCCATTTTAGAAGGCGAGGCCCGGGCCTGATTTGGGTGTGATTTCTAATCAGGACTGGTTGGATAGAGGTATTTAGGGTTTAGCCTGAATACGGAATTGTCATCCTGAGCTTGTGGAAGGATTTATGAAGTATTGCTTAAAGCATTTCGATAAGCTCAATGTGACAAATTGAGCAAATGATTTAACCAGCAAATTTCTGCAAGGCCTCGGCTGTTGATGCCAGAAAATTGATGTGTTTGCCTTTATTGCTTTCATAAATAAAATCTTTAATGCTTCGGCTCTGGTACGTGCTAAAGTCGCCTACTATGGCCAGGCTTACGCGATAATTCGAAAATTTTTGAAGAATTTCACCTGCAATTCCATTTTTGAGGTCGAAGAAATCAGGTGTAATATTTTGTTTATCAATAATAACTTTGTCAAACCCCTGGTAATATAAATTCCCTAACAAATCCAATCCGTCTTCAGTGTTATTTATGATTACATCTGTTGAAATAATTTCGGCGATATCGGTATTATTTATGGTATGTTTTTCGATTTTCATCTTTGCTTTAAACGGGGATGTAAGGTCTTAATGTATATTTTTTATTCTGGCTAATTTAAACATTATGTTTTTGAGTAGAGTCACTGTTCAAATCGGTTGATAGGTCGAAAAATGAAGCACATTGCTTTTCTAATTAAAAATGAGACAATTAGAACATTATCATAGCATTAAATAGTGACCTATATAGTAGAAAATCCATTTCTAAACACTATCTTTGCGCCAAATTTGAGGCGCATTTTATGCAAAAGATTAGAAATATAGCTATTATAGCACACGTTGACCATGGTAAAACCACGTTGGTTGATAAGATTTTACATTCTTGTTCTATTTTTCGTGACAACGAACAAACAGGAGATTTGATATTGGATAATAATGATTTAGAGCGCGAGCGTGGCATCACAATTGTATCTAAAAACGTTTCTGTTCAATATAAAGACGTAAAAATTAACATTATTGATACACCTGGTCACGCGGATTTCGGCGGTGAGGTAGAGCGTGTTTTAAAAATGGCCGATGGTGTACTTTTACTTTGCGATGCTTTTGAAGGTGCAATGCCTCAAACGCGTTTCGTAACGCAAAAAGCTTTAGCCCTTGGTTTAAAACCGATTGTGGTTGTAAACAAAGTGGATAAAGAAAACTGTCGCCCTGAAGAGGTTTATGAGCAAATCTTCGAATTGTTCTTTAACCTTGAAGCGACTGAAGATCAGTTAGACTTCCCGGTAATTTATGGTTCATCAAAACAAGGATGGATGAGTACAGATTGGAAAGTTCCAACGACCGATATTTTCGCTTTATTAGATGCTGTTGTGGCAAACATTCCGCCAGCGCCAATTAATGAAGGTACTTTACAAATGCAGATTACCTCTTTAGATTATTCATCTTTCGTAGGTCGTATTGCAATTGGTCGTGTGCACCGTGGCACCATTAAAGAAAACCAACCGGTTACTTTAATTAAACGTGATGGCAAAATTGTTAAATCAAGAGTAAAAGAACTTTATACTTTCGAAGGTCTAGGAAAAATCCGTACCACAGAAGTAAGTTCAGGTGATATTTGTGCTGTTGTAGGTATTGATGGTTTTGATATTGGTGATACCATCGCTGATTTTGAGGCACCAGAACAATTACCGGTAATCAGCATCGATGAACCAACAATGAACATGTTGTTCACAATTAACAACTCTCCATTTTTTGGTAAAGAAGGTAAATTAGTAACCTCTCAACGTATTAAAGAACGTTTATACAAGGAGATGGAGAAAAATTTGGCTTTAAAAGTTGTTGAAACAGCTTCTCCTGATGCATGGTTGGTTTACGGTCGTGGTATTCTCCATTTATCTGTATTAATTGAGACGATGCGTCGTGAAGGTTATGAGATTCAGGTTGGTCAGCCACAGGTTATCATTAAAGAAATTGATGGTAAAAAACATGAGCCAATTGAAACTTTAATCGTTGATGTACCGGGAGAGGTTTCGGGTAAAGTAATCGAATTGGTAACTCAACGTAAAGGTGAGTTGTTAATTATGGAGCCAAAAGGCGATTTACAGCACTTAGAATTTGAGATTCCGGCACGTGGAATTATTGGCTTGCGTAATAATGTACTAACAGCTACTGCTGGTGAGGCCATTATGGCACACCGTTTCAAAGCTTACGAGCCTTGGAAAGGTACAATTCCAGGCCGTTTAAATGGTGTGTTGGTTTCAATGGAAAAAGGACAAACTACTGCATATTCAATCGATAAGTTACAAGATAGAGGTCGTTTCTTTATTGATCCGGGAACGGATGTTTATGAAGGTCAGATTATGGGCGAGCATATCCGTGACAATGATTTAGTTGTAAACGTTGTTAAAGGAAAAGCATTAACCAACATGCGTGCATCTGGTACTGATGATAATACTCGTATAGCACCTGCAATTAAATTCTCGTTAGAAGAGGCAATGGAGTACATCCAGGCTGATGAATATATTGAGGTTACACCGCAAAGCATGCGTTTACGTAAAATCTTCTTAACAGAGCAAGAACGTAAAGTTAAAGGAAAGCAATTTGCTTAAACATTTAAGTCCCTTAAAGGGAATTAAAATACCTAAGCCCCGATGTAAATCGGGGCTTTTTTTGGTTTCAGATTTTTTCTATTATAATATAAAGTATCTGAGAAGTACCTAAGCCTGGTGCCGGTTTGGAATTAGTGAAAAACATGATAATTGGCTGTCTTCCCAAGTGTTCTGATGTCTTAGCGCTAATATCTTGTCAGTAATAAATTTCTGCAACAGATTAATGTGTTATTCGTTAATGCTTGCCCGGTATTAAACCGATTAAAGTTAATCAATCAATTATTTTTCTGTCAGGTAAAAATCAAAACAGGCAGGAATATAAAATTCTAACAGTTTTATGGCAATTGGTTTTTACGGCACATATAAATTTGTGTTTGTAACTAATCTACCATGTTAAAGAAGGCAATTTCCAACGTCGGGTTATTTCTTTTATCGGCATTATCATTACTTCCTTTATCAATTCTTTATGTATTAGCTGATGTGGTTTATCTGTTAATTTATTATGTTTTTGGTTATCGCAGAAAGGTTGTTCGGGAAAATCTTTTAAAAGCATTACCCGAAAAAAACCTTGCGGAAATCATCATTATTGAAAAACGATTTTATAAATACCTGGCCGATTTGATTTTTGAAATCGTGAAAATGAATAACATTTCGAGATCTGAGATAAGAAAACGATTTATATTTCATAACAAGGCACAAATAGAAGCCTATTTTGCTGATGGTAAAAGTGTTTTAATTTGTTCGGCACATTATGGTAACTGGGAATGGGGTACGCTGGGTATAGGCTTAAATTTTTCTGCCGATCATTATCCGATTTATAAACCTTTAAGCAATGCTGTTTTCGATGGCTGGTTTAGAAAAGTCCGCAGCCGTTTTGGCAATAAGCTTATCGCCATGCGACAGACCTTGAGGGCATTACAGGCAAGTAAGAACACATCAAGTCTGTTTAGTTTTGGTAATGATCAGGCACCATCAAAAGATGAATCTCATTATTGGACGAGTTTCTTGCATCAGCAAACATCTGTTCAGCTTGGCATTGAAAAAATTGCAAAAAAAACAAACCAGCCGATTTTCTATTTAAAAGTTAACTATATTAAAAGAGGTTATTACGAGGTTGATTGTATTCCGCTATGCCTGAATCCGGCGGAAACGGCAGCATTTGAAATTACTGAAATGCATACCAGGTTTTTAGAAAAAATTATCAGAGCCGAGCCCGCTTATTGGTTATGGAGCCATAAACGGTGGAAATATCAACCAAAATTTAATTAGCAACCTTGTATTTAGCAAATCTGGTTATCGGGCTTAATGTTTTATATTTGTAAGTCTAATCAGCATCAATGCGAATACTAAAAAAAGCGATATTTTATTTTTTTCTGACAGTCACCCTTTTCTTTGCCGGATTATTTATCTGGCATCCATACTTATTCAGGGTCTTAAAATACCGAACGCCAGGTGCTGTAACCTACAAGCAATTTCCTCAGGCAATAGTGCAAAAAAGTGATTCCGTTTTCCATTTTTATCACCCCGCAAAAATGAGAAATGATGTCGATACCCTTCGTGTGGAGGATGGTAACAATCAATCTGTTCCATTTACACAGTATTTTAAACAGGGAAGGTTAAATGCTTTTATAGTTATCAGAAACGATAGTGTACTCTATGAAAAATATAGTTCCGGATATACAGATAGTACGCTAACGACAATTTTTTCCGGTGCAAAAAGCATGGTTTCGATTATGTTAGGTAAAGCACTGGCAGATGGGAAAATTAAAAGCTTAAACGATAAGGTAACCCGATATGTTCCCGAACTTAAAGCAAATGCGGCTTTCCGTAACGTCACCATTAAAAATCTTTTAGATATGAAGTCGGGGCTTGAATTTCAGGATGCTTTGGGCGGTATTATTCAGGCGTTTTTTTCTGATGAGGCGAAATATTACTATACACACGATATGAAAGCTGAGCTAATGAAGGTTAAGCTTGTTAATAAGCCCGGAACAGTTTGGAAATACAAAAGCATCGATCCGATTTTGCTAGGCTGGGTTTTGGAAAAAGCCAGCGGTAAAACAGTAGCTCAATATTTTGAAGATAGCATCTGGCGAAAAGTCGGTGCAGCGCACGATGCCTCTTTTGGTTTGGATCATTCTGATGGTTTGGCAAATACGTCAAGCCGGTTTCAGGTAACTGCAATTGATTTGGCTAAAATTGGTCGCTTATACTTAAATAAAGGAAATTTTAACGGAAATCAGTTAGTACCTGAAAACTGGGTAGAGCAATCTGTCAATATTGGTAGTGAGAAACCTGCATCTGCTAAAGGCTGGCAAAAATCTGCACATCATTATCTGTGGTGGATTCCGCAAGAAGGCGAAAACGGCGATTATGCTGCGGAAGGAATGCTTGGGCAAAGATTGTATGTAGACCCGAAAACCAATACCATTATCGTTCAGTTTGCAGAACAGGGTGCAGGTAATTATCCCTACCGGAAAATAAGCAGGTATCTGGCTGGCTTGCCATTTCGTTATCCTTAATCTTTGGATTATTTAAACGCAAAGAAATAGCTGCAGAGAATACAATTTTAATATTCAGCTTAGCGTTCTTTGCGCTTGCTTTATTTTCTTTGCGGTTAAATTTTTAAAATACTACATTGCTTATCAATGGAGAACGAAGATGTAAAAATTCTGAAAAAGAAACCGATTTTTCCGGTTACGCCTGCCTTGCAAAAGTATCTTAGGCTTTATCAGCGTGAAGCAAAACTACCCATTTCTTACAATGATTTGATGCAGTTTAACGAAGCCTTTCCATTAATGGATAAATTCGGGAAAGACTCGCTTTGGGAAGGACCAATTTACGCCCAGGATTTAATCGAAAAATTACATGATGGATTAAAAGAAATCTATGCAAACTTAAAAGCTTCAGGAAATCTTCGAATTGTTGAACACAAATACATCGATAAAATTGAATATTGCACTTTCGGAAATACCCATCCTTTCAGAATCCGGATTGTAAACCGATTGAACGATGTTTACGATTATTTCTACATCAAAAAAGCAGATGCGTCGAGGATTTACGGATTAGAACTGGAGGAAATTTTATCACCAAATCAGGTGAATTACCTGGTAGACGGTAATACTTTAGTTGAAGAGCATATCGCCGGAATTCCGGGTGATGTTTTTACTCAAGGACAGCTTTACTCGCCCGAATTTAATCCAACACGGATTGCAAAAGAGTTTGTAAAGTTTAACGAACGCTGCTTAATTATGCTTTTAGGCGATATGAGGGCATATAATTTCGTTGTCCAGATTACACCCGATTTTGACGATATCCAATTTCGAATCAGGGCTATAGATTTCGACCAGCAGTTTTACGAAGGAAATTTAAAGGTTTACCTGCCGCAATTTTTTAAGGAAAATTTACCTTATGTAAAAATGAGCATGGAGCAGCTAACTGAAAAAACTGTTCTGCAATACCAACAGGAAGAACGCTCCTCAATTGTTCATCGCGTTAGAAGTGAGCGCCACAGGTTAGCCGATTTACGTGATGTATCCAATAAAGAAGCTTTAACCACACCTGAAAACATCGCTTTGCTTAAACAGTCTATGGCTGATTATTTTAAAGATCAGAATTATTTAAGGTGTAAAACCATGACTGATATTATAGAGCTCAATATTAAAAATATCATCAGGCAGGTTAAGCTTTAAAATAAAAACGGCCGGTTAATTTAACCAGCCGCCTTTTGAGTAATTTAGGAGAGCGTTCAAAGCATTTAGGCATGCTGCCCTTCATGCACACCTTCTGCAAATTCCTCAACAATTTTATCATTAAAGGCAGGTAAATCTTTTGGTGTACGGCTGGTTACCAAACCTTGATCGACAACTACTTCTTCATCAGACCAATCTGCACCGGCATTAATCAGATCCTGAGCGATATTTTTTACAGATGTTAGTTTTCTTCCCTTAACAACATCAGCGTTTATTAGAGTTTGTGGTCCATGGCAGATTGCAGCTACCGGTTTGCCGGCTTCAAAAAATGCTTTAACAAACGAAATAGCATCTTCATTTACACGCAACTGATCGGGATTGATAACGCCTCCTGGTAAAAGCAAGCCATTATAATCATCAGCATTTGCTTCAGATATTGTTTTATCTACATCAACCTCAATCGACCAATGGTCTTGGTCCCATGCCTTTATTTTTCCACTTTTTGAGGAGATAACGTGAACAGTTGCGCCTTCTTCTTTTAACCTTTTTACCGGCTCGGTTAATTCTACTTCTTCAAATCCGCTTTCTGAAAGTACAGCAATTGTGCGGTTACTTAATTGTCCCATAATATTATGTTTTTTATAAATAGATGTATAAAAGACACTTATAAAATGAGATTGTTTTTAAAATTAGGATTTGGATTGCTGTTTTGTCATTATGAACATAGTATAGAATCTCTTGACTATGATAAAAAGCGTTCAATAAATTACTTAAGAGGAGGTGTTTGTCAAAAATTCCATAGTGCTTATCGGTTGTGGATTCTTCGTTGCTCTCAGAATGACAAAGACACGTTTCTTATGTTAATCATTAGTTCTTCTATTTTTCAGGAAATAGAAAGCCAGATTGCCCGCAATTACAACGTGGCTGAGAATATTCGGTATTAAACCATAATATTTTGAAAAAATTTGAAACCGTTCTCTGAGGCTTTCACGGTGCTTTTTCTTGCTCATTCCCCCAACCAGGTATTTGGCAACATAGCGATGAACATTAATAATATTTGATGATTTTTTTGCGGCTTTAATTATCCAATCGATGTCAGAGCTATACTTGTATTTTAAATCGTATGGTACAGTTATACTTCGTTTAATATAAATTGCCTGGTGACTTACATTCATGCCAAACCGAAAGCTTTTCCAGCTGAATTCTTCCGGGGCTTCATGTCGTCTTCTGCCCAGGCTTTCCCAATTATCGTTGTACATTTCTGTTTCACCATAATAAATATCGGCGCCAGAAGCCGAAGCGAAAACAGCCTCAACCGTATGTTCGTCGTAAATTTCATCGCCCGAATTCATAAACAAAACATAATCTCCTTTAGCCAGGGCAAGGCCTTTGTTCATTGCATCATAAATGCCTTTATCGGGTTCAGAAACAATTTTTGAAATTTGTGCTTTGTATTTTTCAATAACCGCTAATGTGCCATCAGTAGATTTTCCATCGATGATAATATACTCTATTTCCTTGTGCGTTTGGTTTAAAACAGATTTTATCGTTCGCTCAATGTCGCGAACGTTATTATACACAATGGTGATTACAGAGAGCTTTGGCATATTTTAGTCCATTAATTTTTTTAGGGTTTCCACATCAGGCAAAACACCTTTATATGCTGCGGGTAAAACAGTACTTGTTTTATATGTAGAAATACCCATTGCCTTATTAAAATCTCTGAAAGAAAATTCGACTATCTTATTTTTCTTTTCTTTACAAAGGATAATTCCAATTGATGCTTGCTCATGTGGCTGTTTTACATATTCATCTAAAGCGGACAGATAGAAATTCATTTTGCCCATATATTCAGGCTTAAATTTACCGGTTTTCAGTTCAAAAACAACCAGACATTGTAAGCGGCGATTAAAAAATAAGAGGTCTAAAAAGTATTCCTCATCTTCTACAATTAACCGAAATTGATTACCAATAAATGCAAAATCAGAACCTAAAGACATTAGGAATTTCTTGATGTTTTGAACGATTTCACTTTCTAAAACCCGCTCGTCTTTATCATCGTTATCTTCAATATTGATGAAATCCAGCAGGTATTCATCTTTAAATGATTGCAGGGCTTTTTGCCTTAATTCATCGTTGGTTATTGTTTTTGAAAAAAAATTGTTGGGTAAGCTACCCGTTTTTTGAAAAGTTTGATTGTTTAAATGATTTTTTAGCGTGCTTAAACTCCAAAATTCGGTGGCTGTTTTTTGAATGTAAAATATTCTTTCTTCTATTTTTTGAGTGCCTTGTATGATTTCTAAATGATGCGAAAAACTTAATCCAAAAAATGATTTTTCCAATTGGGCCGACACTGTCGGTCTAAATTTAATTTCCTCTAAATCAATAGCTTGTAATTGGTCCGACAGTGTCGGTCTAATTTGAATTTGTTCTTCCCAGGATTCAAAAAACAATCTCATTTGCTTTATATTAGTTGCTGAAAAACCTCTTAAACCAGGCAATTCTGCCTGTAAATCAGCTGAAAGATTTTCGATAACTTTTGCGCCCCACTTTTCCTCTTCAATTTTTTGGGAAATAAATTTGCCTACGGCAAAGTAAAGTATTAAAAGTTCTTTGTTAACGAGAGCGGCAGCCCGATAACGGCTCTGAAGAATCGCTGATTTAAGCACTTTGATATTATCGAGATGGCTTTTAGATAGTTCCATGTTACTTCGGTTGCAAATCAATCAGCATTTCATACAAATGAATATGCGCTGCAGCAATAACTTCTTCCGAGAAATCAGTTAATATGCCTAACCTTGCTGCTTTTTGAACTTCTTCTTTATTTGGACGATGATAAAGCCATTCTATTCCATTTGCTAAATCTGCAGCATTTTGGTATTCTGCCAGGTAACCATTTTTCTGGTGTTTAACCATATCCGGAATTCCACCGGTTGTAAAAGCAATTACCGGCGTAGCGCAAGCAAGGCTTTCCATTACCGTATTCGGTAAATTATCTTCGAGCGATGGTGTGATGAAAGCATCTGCTGCCGAGTAACATTTAGCTAAGTGTTCATCTTTATTTATGGTACCCAAAAAGGTAGTTTTGAAGGGAAATTCGGGCATTTCTGCATTTTCTTTGTTTCCGAAAATAACAAGTTCAATGTTTTCTTTATGAATTCCTTTTCTGCGGGATAAAATCTCCAGGGCTTCAACTAAATATGGTGTTCCTTTATGTTTATCATTTTTTGAGGGCATAAAGCCACTCATTAATACAAATTTATCGGGATTGATTTTCAGAATTTTCTTAGCCTCGGCCTTAACATAAGGCTTAAAAATATTGGTTTCGATGGTATTCGGGATTACAGAGGTTTTTCTGGTACCTAACAAACTGCTAAATTTAACCGATGCGGCCATCCAGTTACTCGGCGCAACAATATGAAAGTTTAATTCGGAATAGGCTTTTTGTTTCCGAAGCCAGTTTTTATGGGAAATATCGCCGGGTCCGCTAATTTTCAAAATCGGGCAATTACCACACTGCTGATGGAAATTTTCGCAACCATAACGCACATGGCAACCACCTGTAAATGCATTGCTGTCATGAAAGGTCCAGACAATCGGTTTCTCCAGCTCATCAAGCGCTGCTAAAAATTTAGGGGTAAGGAAACCATGGTTTACCCAATGTAAATGAATTACGTCAGCACTTTTTACGTCGGGATGGTTTTTTATAGAATGCCCGAACCACTGTAAGCTGAAGGGCGTTTTAACCGATTTACTTAACCATTTTGAATAATATCTTTCGGATAAAATATTATAAACAGCTTTGGCTTTTTGAAAAGGCGATTTGCTAAATGTGTCTACTTTTGGGTTTTGTCCGAATTTATAATAAACCAAAACTTTCGAATCAATTCCACTGGCCTTCAGGGCATCGCTAAGGCGTAAACAGGCTCGTCCTGCGCCGCCGTTTCCATCGTACGTATTTAGGTGTAAAATCTTCAAATCAATTCAAAAATACATTTTATTGTTTACGAATATAAAATCTGTTGCGTATTTTCATCCATCCAAAGCCAAACAAACAAAATCATGATTAAAACCCTACTAAAATCGCTTGCGGCAATAGCGTTTTTGTTGCCTTTCAATTCATTTTCTCAAGGTCAAACTTATTTTGCGGCATACCCTGCTTTAACGCCCGATGCGCAAACAATCGTATTTAGCTACGATGGCGACATCTGGAAAGTTCCTGTAAAAGGCGGACTTGCTTCGAGAATTACCGCAATGCAAGGTGAAGAAATTAATCCAAAAGTATCTCCCGATGGCAAGTGGATGGCTTTTTCTTCCAATCAATATGGAAACTATGATGTTTACATCATGCCTTTAGCAGGTGGTGATATTAAACAACTTACTTTTAACGATGCATCGGATGAAGTTGATAACTGGAGCTGGGATTCGAAAACAATCTATTTTACTTCAGGAAGATTTAATTCTTTTTCGAGCTATAAAGTTGGTGTAAACGGTGGTACCGCCGTTCGCTTATTCGAAAACTTTTTTAATACTACACATCATATTGCCGAAGCACCTGATGGCGAATTATTTTTTAGTGATACCTGGGAAAGCTACCGTTTTGCCAACAGAAAGCATTATAAAGGTGCTTATAATCCCGATATTCAATCTTACAATCCAAAAACCAAAGCATATAAACAATACACCAATTACCTTGGAAAGGATTTCTGGACAAGTGTAGATTCAAAAGGAAATGTTTTTTTCGTTTCTGATGAGGGGAATGAAGAATACAATCTTTATACTTTTTTGAGCGGGAAAAAAACTGCGCTTACCAATTTCGATACTTCAATAAAACGTCCTTTCGTTTCCGCAAACGGAACAACCATCGTTTTCGAAAAAGATTACCAGCTTTACACTTACGACGTTGCAACGAAAAAAACGGAGAAAGTAAATATCAGCACTTCGCGTAATCAGGTTTTAACGAAAGCACAGGAATATGATGTTAAAGGAAATATTTCGGCTTTTGATGTGGCGCCTGACGGTAAAAAAATTGCTTTTGTTTCCCGTGGCGAACTTTTTGTAAGTGATGCGGATGGAAAATTTATCCGCAAAATAACCAATAGCGGCGAGCGGGCAATGCAATGTAAATGGCTTGCTGATAATAAAACCATCTTGTTTTGCCAAACCTGGAATGGGTATCAAAACTGGTTTACCATAACAGGCGACGGAAAAGGAACACCTAAACAGATCACAAAAGATAAGGCAAATGACCGCGATATCACGCTGAATAAAACCCGGACAATGGGTGTTTATTTGAGCGGTAGAAATGAATTAAAACTTTTGGATTTGAAAACTTTCGAAAGCAAAACCCTGGTAACAGATGAGTTCTGGGCGATTCAGAATTCTACGCCAAGCTTCTCACCAAATGATGAATATGTGCTATTTACAGCTTACAGAAACTTTGAGCAGGATATTTTAGTCCATAGCATCAAAGGAAATAAAACCATCAACTTGACAAATACAGGTGTTACTGAAACAGCTCCGGCCTGGTCGCCAGATGGAAAATACATATACTTTACAAGCGCCAGAACCGACCCTTTTTATCCATCGGGAAGTGAAAATGTTCACATCTACCGCATGGCACTAAATAACTACGATACGCCTTTCCGCTCAGATAAGTTTGATGATTTGTTTAAAGAAACTGCTCCTGAACCAAAAGATGTAAAGCCTGCCGTTACGGATAAGAAAAATACAAAAACGGCCGATACTGCTAAAAAGAAAACTGATGCTAAACCGACGCCAAAACCTGCAAGCATCATCACGATTAACACGCAGAATATTTTGGATAGGGTAGAACTGGTTAGCCCGGGTTTTGGAAGCCAGTTCGGTACCGATGTTTTTGCTAAAGGCGATAAAACTTATGTTTTTTACTCCTCTAACCACGAAGGCGGCAAAGCTGCTGTTTACCGGACTACAATAGAACCTTTCGAGGCCAATAAAACTGAAAAAGTTGGAGAAGGAGAGGATTACAGCATTATTCAGGTTGGCGATAAGTTTTTTACGCTTGCAGGCGGCGTAATCAACAAATACAACCTCGATGGCAACAAACTCGATAAAATTGACCATGGTTACAAATTTGCCAGAAACCTTAATGCAGAGTTTAACCAGATGTTTTACGAAACCTGGGTGGGTTTAGATGAAAATTTCTACGATGAAAACTTTCATGGTGTGGACTGGGAAAAGATGAAAACCCGTTATGCGGCTTATTTACCGTATGTTAATAACCGTAGCGACTTAAGGATATTACTGAACGATATGTTGGGCGAACTAAATTCATCGCATATGGGTTTCAATAGTGTCGGTGCCGAAGAACGCAAGAACTTAAATTACATCACCAACCAAACGGGAATTATGTTCAACAACGAAAACCCTTATAAGGTTGACAGAATTATTGCGAAAAGCAATGCCTCTTACAATGGTGTAAATATTTTGCCTGGCGATGTTTTAACTGCTGTAAATGGTACACAGGTTGATGACAAAACAGATCGCGATTTCTACTTCAGTAAGCCTTCTTTAGATAAGGAAATGACTTTGACCTTTACCCGCGGTGGAAAGGAAGTTTTTGTAAATATTCATCCCCAAAGTTCAGGCGCTTTAAAAAATAACCTGTATGATGAGTGGATTACCAAAAACCGTCAGAATGTAGATAAATGGGGTAATAACCGCATTGCATATTCTTACATGAAAAACATGGGTGCCGGAGAATTAGAGCGGTTTATGCTGGATATGGTTGAGCAGGAAGAAAATAAAGAAGCCATCATTTTAGATTTACGTTACAACACAGGTGGAAATGTTCATGATGCGGTGCTGAAGTTTCTTTCTCAAAAGCCTTATTTAAAATGGAAATATCGCGGGGGCAAAATGGCACCTCAGAGCAATTTTGGTCCGGCAGTAAAGCCCATTGTATTGTTGGTTAACGAGCAGTCGTTAAGTGATGCCGAAATGACTGCAGCGGGATTTAAGCAATTGAAACTGGGTAAAATTATTGGGACAGAAACCTATCGCTGGATTATTTTTACCTCGGCAAAAGGCCTGGTTGACGGTTCTTCTTACCGTTTACCATCATGGGGTTGTTATACCATGGATGGGAAAAATATCGAGAAAGAAGGTGTTAAGCCTGATATTTTTGTGAAAAATACTTTTGAAGACCGGCTTGCTGATAAAGACCCTCAATTAGAAAAGGCAGTTGCCGAAATTTTGAAAGATTTGAAGTAGGGTTAATCGTTCAACTGTTAAATTGGTTAATTGTGTATAGCATTGCGTCGTTTACAATTAACCAATTATACACTTTAAACAGTTAATCAATTTATACAGTTAACCAAATTTTTCCGTTTCTTTGGTCTTTGGAATTATTTAAAAAATGGCAAACTTATTAACCGACAGGGCTTTTTGGGTAAATTATTGGGAAAGTAAAAAAGGACTTGCGGTTCAGCTACCATCAAACTACTTATTTCATCGCCAGCTGGCTGATATTATTGAAAAAAATAAAGTGAAAACGGCAATTGAGTTGGGTGGGTTTCCCGGTTATTATGCTGTTTTTTTAAAGAAATATTTCAAACTCGATGTTACGCTGCTGGATTATTTCGTTCATCCGCCAGTAGTTAATGAGCTGCTGCAAAAGAACGATTTAACTGAAAAGGACATTTATATCATTGAAACGGATTTGTTTAATTACGAGCCAGAACAGCAATATGATTTGGTGCTTAGCTGCGGTTTAATTGAGCATTTTAATGATACCGCAGATATTATTAACCGCCATATTGCCTTCGTAAAACCTGGCGGAACTTTGTTTATCACCTTGCCTAATTTCAAAGCTGTAAATGGCTGGTTTCAAAAAAACTTCGATAAAGAGAACTACAACAAACACAATATTGACAGTATGAACCCGAAACTGCTTAAAGCCATATGTGAGAAAGCTGGTTTGAAAGACGTAAAAGCAGGCTATTTTGGTAAGTTTAGTGTTTGGTTGGAGAATGAATCTCAAAAATCGGCAGTTGTTCGCTTATTTAAAAAACTGGTTTGGCTTAGCGGTAAGGTTTTTACAAAAATTATTCCCTTCGAAAGCCAAAGTTTGTCACCTTATATTATATTAGAGGCGAAAAAAAATTAATGCTCTATGTCTATAAGTTGGGGGTACTCGCCCAAAGTTGAACAGTTTATTCCGCTGGCCGATTTCCCGGCTGATAAATATTTAATTATTGCTAAACAGGCCATCGAAAATCTCGGTTGGAACCTTAGTCATGTTTCAGAAACCGGTATAATTGCTTATACACCAATTTCATTTCAATCTTACAGCGAAGAAATTTCAATTCGAATTCATGGAAACTTTGCATTGGTAAAAAGTGAATGTGTTGGTATTCAGATGTGGTTTAATGATTATGGGAAAAACAGCCAGAATTTGGAAAAGTTTT
This sequence comes from Pedobacter rhodius, assembly GCF_027213645.1. GTDB lineage: Bacteria > Bacteroidota > Bacteroidia > Sphingobacteriales > Sphingobacteriaceae > Pedobacter > Pedobacter rhodius. The sequence continues at coordinate 756,124 of NZ_JAPWGL010000003.1, forward strand.
TTCATGAGTTTGAGTACGTTCAGTTTCATTTAAAAGATATCTGGGAAGAGCGCTTAACAGAATTTCATGAATTCATTGCAACGCAGGATGATTCATATTTCGATAAAGCCCCACTGGCCACAAAAGATAAAATCAAAAATATTCTTTACCTTTTTTTTCCTCAAAAGGGCTATTTCTTAACGCCGATTTTGATAATTACTAATACAATTTATTGGCTTTTCACCAAGGTTGTCTCTGTTTTTTACTATCAATACTTTTATCGGCAGGCTTTAAAAACCAATTCTCCAGAAAGTTTGATTACGAAAATGGACGATTTAATTTTAAACTTTGGTGTCAATAACAGAAACCTGGTTTTAGATGGACAATACTGGCGTTTAATTACTCATCAATTTGTGCATAATTCGTTTGTACACCTCTTTTTCAATATGTATTCGCTGGTTTATATTGGTTTAATGATTGAAAATAAGCTTGGCTGGAAAAAATTTCTTTTCATTTATATTTTCAGCGGAGTTTGTGGTGGATTAACCAGTTTACTTTTTCATGAAAATGGCGTGATGATGGGTGCATCCGGCGCAATTATGGGCTTATTTGGTTCTTTTTTAGCTTTACTGGTAAATAAATCCTTTGAAAAAAATGCGGCTAAATCTTTGTTAATAAGTACTTCGATTGTAACAGCCATCATTTTATTTAATGGGTTTACTACGAAGCGTACCGATAATGCTGCACATATAGGTGGAATTGTTTCAGGATTTATCTTTTGCTATATTCTGGTTGCTGATTTATCGAAGGTGAGGTTTGAAAAACCAATATTCAGATACGGACTATCGTCAGTGCTTCTTCTTTTATACGCTATAGTTATTATTACCGCCACACCAAATTATCAAACAGATAAATATAGAAGATTAAAGTACGAATTTAGTAAGAACCTGATAAGCTACAATGCTGTTTTATACTTAAAAACTGCTCTGACAAAAGATGAGAAGCTTCACCAAATTGAAGAATTTGGGATTAAAGAAGGGCAAAAGAATATTAATGTTGCACAAAAAATGATGCCTTTAAAACTAAAGGAACTGGATGCTTATGATAGAAGAATAAAAACTGAAATTGCTGAAAGGTCTTTAAATGTTGCAAAACTTATCCGAAGAGATATTCAGGCAGATAGTTTAACAAGATACAGTAAACAGACAACCAAAGAAATTGAAAACCTGTTAATGTTAACCTATAAACTCAGAGATAGTCTGAATAATGCGCAATAACCTATTCTGTTTTCTTATAAATTCCTAGTTCACTTAAGGTAATACATACTGGGGATTTGGTAATATTCAATCTCAATTTAGAGGAGGTAACAGGTGTTTCCAATTTAATTAATCTTTTAGCGCCAATGCTCGTGCTATCATAGATTTTTTTCCAGCTGTTATTTTCAAAAACCTCAACGTTGTATTCCTCAATTCGTTGTCCCAATGGAATGTATTCCTGTAAACTTATAATGTCGAAAGTTTTAGCAGATTTTAAGTCGATTTCTAAGCTGGCGGTGTGTACTCTATCTGTTGTAGCCCAGTAGCTTTTCCTGTTCCTATCTAAAAGTTTTGCTACGCTATAGTTGTTGCCACGAGTGTTGCTAGCGGTAACATGCGCAGCTTGCGCTAAATTGTTTGCAAAAGTATGTTTAACCATATCGCCAAATGTTTTCAAGGCAGCAACATCGTCATCATGCAGTCGGCCACGGGTATCGGGCGCCAAGCCTAAATCCAGTCCTGCGCCACGACCAACACTTTTCAGGTATAAATCGAAAAGCATTTCAGGCGTTTTTGGTTTTTCAGTTGGGTGATAAAACCAACCTTTTCTTAATGGCACATCGCATTCAGCAGGCATCCAGAATTTACCGTTTCTGATGCCCATCGGACTTTGAGGGTAATTCGCCTGACCCGGAACAGCTACATTTTTACCCTCTGGTGGTAATGGTGTAAAAGTTTCCCAGCTGGTTTCTGCCGCATGGCCGTCTTCATTACCAACCCAGCGAATATCTAAACCGATATCACTAAAAATATTCGCCATTGGTTGCATTTTTCTGGTAATTGCCCAGGTGTTTTTCCAGTCGTAATAAGTTGTATTATCAATCGAGCGCTTTTCTTTTGCACCACCGTAATAACCATCGCCACCGTTGGCACCATCATGCCAGCTCATGAAAAGCGACCCATAGTTACTGTAAAGTTCTCTGAGCTGCGCCTGATAAATGGCTAAGTATTTGTCTGTTCCGTAACTGGCATTATTTCTATCCCATGGCGAGCAATAAACGCCAAAACTTAATCCGTTTTTTCTAACGGCCTGTTCTATTTCTTTTACTAAATCTCCTTTTCCATCTCTGAAAGGACTTTTAGTGATGTTGTATGTTGTAGTTTTAGTTGGCCAAAGGGCGAAACCATCGTGATGTTTAGCAACCAGGATAATGCCTTTTAAACCACCGGCTTTGGCGGCTTTTATAATTTGGCTGGCATTAAAATCTGTAGGATTAAATGTTTTCGGGTTGGCATCTCCGAATCCCCATTCTTTGTTTTCGAAAGTGGTTGGCGTAAAATGAATCAATCCATAAACTTCAATATCATGCCATGCAAGCTGCCTTTTCGAAGGAATAGCGCCGTAAGGTTTCGGAGCTGTTTGTGCCTGAACAGTGATGGTAATTGAAAGAAGTATTATGGTTAGCCATTTCATATTTAATAATTTGGAATCTGATTACAAGGATAATGAATTAAGTTTATTTATTAACTTTCTCGTTGATGAAGCGTTTAATTCTATCCCAGATATTTCCTTTACGATTTGCAAGAAAGTTTTTTATGATTTGATAAGCGTTGAAGTTTTCTTCGATAGCTGTTGGAAACTCAGTAATTGGTTTTGGATTGATGATAACATTATAAATATCGTTTATTCCCGAGTGAACACCTGTTCCGTCGTGCCCGATATTGTTAACTAAAGATTGCGACGGATTTAAAGTTAAGCCACCTTTTAAAAAAATTGAAGCATACCAGCGGATTGCCCAGCTATTGTTTTTGCCATTTTTAAATTCCTGCATCTGTTTCCAGAAGTTCATGGTATTATCGATGGCAAAAGCCGATTTCTTTTTGTTATCGAATTGATTTAACAAGATATCGATATCTGGCTCAAAGTTTTTCCAGGCTCTTCCCCAGGTTGCCCAGCCCCAGCTTGTTGCTGCCCTGTAAAAAAATGACTGCGGAAGATTTTCTGATTGCAAAGGGTACATGTAAGCACCAATATGCATTACTTTTTCTTCATCCTGATAACGGTTTAAACCATCGTTGAAATAAGTCAGCGTATGTGGTGAGGTAACCAAATCATCTTCAAAAACAATTACTTTTCCATAATCATTTATAAGTTGCGTTACCCCCGCTATAACTGAATTGGCGAGACCTGCATTTTCTTTACGCTCCATAACTTTAACTGATTTGAAGCCATCAACATTATTGATTATTGCCCTTACTTCAGCAACTTTATCTTCATCCTGTTGTGTTTTTGCTCCATCAGAAAAAATGTAAAGCCTGCTTTCTGCGGCGAGCTCATTTTGTTGCAAAAACTTTATGGTTCGCTTGGTGTGCTGCGGACGGTTGTAAACAAAAAGCGCTATTGGGGCAAGGTTTTGCATTTTTAGAAGGTTTTTACCATTTTTTCGCCAAGTCATGCTGAATTCATTTTAGCATTTCCTATTAATATCCTGAAATAAATTCAGGATGGCGACTTCTTGAGATTTAAATTTAAAATATATGCAGGTTTGAATCTGATTTTCGGGTTAAAACTGTATATGCATTAGCAAATTGCTCCTGTTTTTTTCTGCCAAGGAAATTGCCTAATGCTTTTTTAATCCGGTACTCCAGCTCAATTTTTAAATTTTTACTAAAAGTTTTCGGTGCTTTTTTATTGATAAATTCGTTGAATTTTACGGTCTCCGGAGCCGTCATAGAAACCTTATCTTCTAAAATCTCCAGCCCTTCACTTTGCAATAAAAACCTTAAAGATGTCGGCGTATACATATTGATATGACCATAATCTAAAAAGTGTTTCATCCGTTCATCAACACCAAAACGATAATCTTTTGGCACTTCAACAACAATATATTTTGCAACCCTTTTTAATTCGCGAAGCAAAATTCTTTCATGCTCTACATGCTCCAGAACGTGGGCAAGAATTACCAAATCAAATGCATCATCTTCATAAGGAATTTTATAGCCATCAAAAGTTTGTACTTCCTTTAAAAGGGTAAGTTTCCTGTCTTGAATAATATCAACGCCGCTCTGTGCAATTTCAAGGGCATACAATTCGGGGGCAAAATTCCAGTCGTTAAGGAAATGAAGAATACTCCCGTCGCCGGCACCAACTTCTAATACTTTTTTGGGTTTTATACTTTTGCAAACGTCAGCAATGTTTTGGGCTTTATACTTTGCACCAAGCATGCGCCAGGCAACGTCGCTATTGGTATAAAAGTTATCGTAGGCAGTTTTTACTTCTTCGCTAATCATTGAGTTTAAATCTGGAAATTAAATGCCCAAACAATTATCGGATTTGTAAAAAACCGAGGTTGCTTTTTCGTAAAATAAACCCGGTGAAATTCCACTGAAACTGATTTCTTTGAAACCCTGCGCTTTCAATAAAACCCTGGCGGGATTATAAACCTCGCGTTCACTATCATCCAAAACCAAAACACCATTTGCAGATAAAGCAGCTATGCTGTATTTACAGCAATTTACCCGGTCGCGCCCATCAACAATTATGATATCGAATTTTTTATTGAGTAAAGTTGCTTTCTTCGCATATTCGCCATCTCTTTCCAATTGGCAAAAAATCATTTCTGCATTTGCCGGACTGCTGTTTTTAACGTTATCAAACCAGCCCTTATCATGCTCAACCGAAGTAACAGTACCGGCTCTTTCCGCATAAAAAATAGTCGAACTGCCTGAACCATATTCAAAAATGTGCTGGGATTTGTTGATTCTTTCTTTAATAAAATCAATAAAGGAATACGTTACCCATGGAAGCGCTTTGCCTTTTCCGTCTACCGCCTGTTTCTTATCAAAAGCGGTGAACCAGCCAATGCTGTTTAAATAGCCCTTGTGGCCATATGATAATAATGCTTTAAGCCGGTGCGGCTTCGCAATTAATGTTGTTAATGCTTTTAGAGTACTCAACGTTTAAATATTTTTTGAAATGCGGTGACCAAAAATAATGATTTTAACATCATTATACCTTGTTGACGGGTTTTAGGGACTAATAAAATAAAAAAGGTGGCAGTAAAGTATGCAACAAGTGTAGCCAATGCAGCGCCCATTATTCCGTATTCTGGAATCCAGATTGTATTTAATACTATATTAACTAAAGCACCCATTCCGGTACGTAACATAGACAGTTTAGTATAGCCTTCAGCTATAAGATACTGACCGCTTGCGCTTCCTAAAAAAACAAATATCCCTGCCCAGACGTGAATAGACAAGATATGTGCACCATCCCAGAATTCTGGTTTATACACAATGTGATAAATAATCGGAGCGGCAAATGTCATGAAAATCGCAACGCTCAAGCTTATCCAAACCATTATATCATACATGTTTTGTAAGCGTTTCATGTAACGGTCCGAATCATCTCGCTTTGCATTCATTATCGCCGGGAAAACAGAAGTTACAATTGCCACAGGAATAAAATACCAGCTTTCACTTAATGAAACTACTGTAGAATAAATTCCTAAAGCTCCGGTTCCTAAATAGTTTTCTACCATTAATTGGTCTATTTTCATATAAATAGAAACCAATACTGCTGAAAACGCTAATGGCCAGGAGTGTTTTAATAAGTATTTGGCAAGTTTGGAATCAAATACCCATTTAAATACTGTATCTGCTTTTAATTGATAAAAATAAATGTACCCAACTGCCAGTATAATTGTATCTAAAAAGAGCGCAAAAACAAACCATCCTATACTCAAATGAAGGAATATAAATACCAGCTTAATAAGCGCTGACAGGATATTTCCAAAAACCTGAATACGCATCACGTATTTTGCCTGAACTTTTGATTGAAAATAACTATCTGTAATATAGAAGGCCTGACTTAGCCCTGTAAGACCTACAACTAATACATAAACAAGCGGTGTTTCAATAGGCTTATGCGCATTCCATAACGTATAAGCAATGAAAATTAATGGAATGATTATTAGTCCGCCGATTAATTTCAACCAAAATGCTGTTCCCAGTAACCTGTCTCTATTTTCCGGTGTTTTTAATAGCTCACGAGTCGTAAAGCCATCTAACCCCAGCGCTGCCGCTGCAACAAAAAAGGTTGTAAAAGCCGTTGGATAATTTAAAATGCCATTTAATGTTTTACCCAAATAATTGGTAATCGCGAAGCCAACAAGTATTTTAATAACCAAGCTGCCGACTCGAGCTAACATTAACCAACCCGTATTTTTTAAATACTTGTTAAATGCTTCCTCATCAAAACCTTTTATGGCGGGTAATTTCATTAACGCAAAGATGTAAAAAAATGTTTGTCGCTGAACAACCTATATCTAATCTATGAAGAAAACATTTATAAAGTATAAAGTGTTATTATTTTCAACTAATTATTAGCTTATGAAACGATTCAGAATTATTCCCTGCATTTTATCTTTTCTATTAATTTTTGCGGCCTGTAAAAAAGACAGCGATGCTGTTAAAGAACCTGAAATTTCCGAAACCTGGCAAGAGCATTGGTTTGAACACAATCAATTACTTAATAGTGTTTTTTCTAACGATGATTTAATCGTTTTTTACGATAAGGATGTAAATAAATCAATTACCTGGCCTAATGATTATTTAACGAAAGTTTGGCAGTATACCAAAACTGTTTACGGTGATTTTGGTCCGAATAAAAAATTATATGCAGTTTTCCATACCGGTAAGTATGGAGGAGGACACCCTTCAAATTATTTTGAAGCCAGTCATGATAATCGGAATGTAATTGATGTTGGCTTGACAGATCCTAAAGCATGGGAAGGTTTTACAGCGAATGAAAAAGATATTGTAACCCATGAAGTTGGCCACATTGTAGAATTTGCTTCCAAAGGAAAACACAATTCTCCAGCCTTTAAAATTTGGGCCGATAGTAAGTGGATGGAAATTTATCAGTACGATGTGTATAAAAATTTGGGTATGACAGGTGATGCAGAACGATGGTATAACAAGTGCATGGCTACTGTTGATAATTTTCCTAAAGCAAATACGCAATGGTTTAAAAACTGGTTTTATCCGATTTATGCCAATAATGGAGGAACAGCGACTTTAAACAAATTCTTCGTTTTGCTGTCTCAAAATTTTCCTTCTAATGGTACAGATTATTCAAGAGATATGAATTTTGGTGAATTCGTACATTTTTGGAGTGGGGCAGCAGGTGTAAATTTAAAAGCACAGGCAACAACTGCTTTTGGCTGGACAACAGAAATGGAAAGTCAATTTAATAAAGCCAGAACAGATTTCCCAAACGTGAAATATTAGGTTTAATTTATTGAAAATTATATACCGAAGCTTTTTTCAATGCGAAACAATTGCTTTAAATGATGTTTCAAGTGGATTTCTGTGAATCTTAACCACTGCTTTGCATTTAAATATCCCAACCTTGGATGTTTGGTTTTTGAATGTAAATTGGCGACTGATAATAGGGGATATACTTCATCCAGTGTTTTTTCAAATTCAAGAATGAAATCCATTGCTTCAGCTTTGCTGATTTTTTTTACCCTTTCTGCTAATCTTTTTGGAACTTTATATTTTTTGGCCGGGGGTAGTGAACCAAAAAATAATATCAGTTTTACGGAAAAATGAGTAGGTTGATCCTCCCCTTTACTCCTGGCTGCATTTTCAAGGGCAATTAATGAAAGTAAACTCGAATCAAAAATATGTGAATAAACTTCGCTATAACTCCAGCCATTAATGGGTGGCGTGATTTGGAAAATATCATCCGCATACGAAGAAAGTTTTGCTTTATAAGCGTTTACAATTTGATGTAGGGAAGTTTTAACTTTGCTCGTATTCATACATAAAGATAGTAGTTAAGCTTAAAATAAAGTCAATAATTCTTCCAGATGAATAATTTCCTTTTTAACATCTTCAGGTTTTTCTTTTTTCATCGGATTAAAGAAAATTGCTTCCATGCCGAAATTTAGCGCGCCGTAAACATCTGCTTCCAAGCTATCGCCAATCATTATGCTTTCCTCTTTTAAGCCTTTAGCTTTATCTAAGGCATACTTAAAAATCATGGGGTTTGGCTTATTTACACCGACATCTTCAGAAATAATAACGTTATCAAAGTATGGATTTAAGCCGGAAAGCTTCATTTTGGTTAGGGTAGTTTCTTTAAATCCGTTTGAGATAATATGAAGTGTATATTTTTCTTTTAGATAAGACAGAACATTTTCTGCCCCTTCAAATAAATTTGTTTTTGTTGGCGAAATACGAACATAATCATCTTCAAACTGATGAGGCACCGAATCAGGATGGATGCCCAGCTGGACAAATGTTTTGCTGAATCGTTCTGCCCTCAAAAAATCTTTAGTGATTTTGCCTAAGTGATAATCGGCCCAAAGCTGGTGATTGTTTTCAGTATAAGTTGCTATAAAATCAGCACAGGATTTTAGTCCCAATTCATTTAGGTTATAGGTATGATAAAGCTCGTTTAATGTTTCTTCTGCGTTTCTGTCAAAATCCCAGATGGTATGGTCAAGGTCGAAGAATATGTGTTTTTTATTTTGCAATTTGTTAAGTGTTTGAAGGGTAGAAGATTGTTCGATTGTTAATTGCTGAGTTGTTCAGTTTTAAGAAAACTAAAATGTTTTAAAGTTGGAAGGCTAAATCCTGGCAATCCTTAAATCCTAAAAATCCTGGTTACACTTTCTCCCCATAGGCTAAATCGCCGGCATCGCCTAAGCCCGGAACGATGTACGATTTGCTGGTCATTTCTTCATCAATAGCGCCTAACCAAAGTTTTGCTTTAGGCAAATTTGCCCTTACATGTGCAATACCTTCTGTACTTGCAATTGCGGCTACAATATGTAATTCGGCAATCTTATACCTGTTCATTAATTCTTTACAACACATAACCATACTTTGTCCGGTAGCCAGCATTGGATCAGCCATGATTAAAACGCGACCTTCTAAATCAGGCGTTGAAATATAGTCCATCTGAATAATGAAATTGCCATTCTTTTTAACCTTGCGGTAGGCTGAAATAAAACAGCACTCAGCCTTATCAAAAATATTTAATAAACCTTGTTGTAAAGGTAGGCCCGCACGCAATATCGTTGCTAAAACAGGTTGCGTTTCTAAGAAATCGCATTGTGAAATTCCAAGTGGTGTTACAACCTCCTGGGCTGTAAATTTTAATGTTTTACTAATTTCATAAGCAAAAAACTCACCCAATCGCTCCATATTTTTGCGGAAGCGCATGGCGTCTTTTTGAATTTTTTCATCACGCAGTTCGGCGATGAAGGTGTTAGCGATAGATTTTGTCTTGCTTAAATCGAATGTCATAATTTTTATTTAGCCTGCATATTTTAATATTTCGTCAAAAACCGCCTTCCATTTTTTAAATTTAACATTTTCTGATAAATTTTTCAGTTGCCAGCTGCTATAAAAATGCCCATCTACAAGTTTTACTGCATCAATAAAATCTTTAATGGTTTTTGTTGCATCGTTAACGTTCTGGTAATGAATTGCTGTATCGCTAATTGAATACGATTTAACATTAATTGGCGTTACTTTTTCGAGCTGTAAATCGTACCAGTTAAAAGGTGTACAGGTCCCGGCTCTGAAACCGACCTCGTCTGAATAACCCATTGAATAATCCGATGTAATGCCTGCAGAAAGCAAATGCAGGTAACAAGCCGGCAATTTCAAAAAGTCTAACTGCTGACTCCTTAAATTAATTGAACTGTTTTGCACTTTTCCAAGTTTTAATACCTCACGCTTTAAATTTCCTGATTTTTCTTTCTCAGGTAGGCATGGGCTTAACAAGCCAATTTGTTTTTCTTTTAAAAAGGAGGCGCTATTTTCGAAACTAAACCGGTTTTTATCATCTGTAGGAAAATTAATAAAGTAAACAGGCTGGCTTTTAATTTCCAGATAGCCTAAATCGGTAATCACCTCTTCAGGATTTATGCCAAGGCCGGTCAAATCATCAAAAACGCCGCTTAAAAATTTTTGTTTTTTGTTAAATATAGACGTAAAAATAAACTTGGTTTTAGGTAAAAATCCGGAAGGTATATCTGGTTTAAGCGTAAAGTTTATCGTTGGTTGATGCTGAAATGTCTTCTCGTGGAATTTAAATGAAGGATATTTTTTCTTTATCATATTCTTCAAAAGCAATGCCCATTCATCAATTATGGGTCTGTTCAAAACTTTCCATTTGTATTGCGTACTGTCCCTTGCTGTAAAGTTGGCGTCAGATTTCTCTTTGTGAAGGTATTCTTCATATCTGCTTAAAATAAAAAACGAGGCCGAAAATACGTCAAATGAAAGTGCGGATGCTTCGACGGGAAAAGGCACAAGGTAATCGCTGAAAGAAATTGTTTTTAATTTGAGTTCTTCAACTTTGTTGGAAAAGAGCAGCGGAGAACTTTTAAAAAACAGCTCATCAGCCAGGGGGTTATCGCTGTAACTAATTTTTACATGTTCGCTTTGCAGAAAATGGACGCTGTTTCCTGTAAACTCAACTTCAGCCTTTAAAATATCCTTAAAAATAAAATTAAAGATATACTTAATCCTTGGTGTAAGAAGTGGAGAAAAGACAATTATATGCATACTTTATTTAAACAATTGGAAACGTGTAAACTAAGAAACAAACAATTTATCCTGCTAATTATTGCCTTTTCATTAACGATAAAACAGGGGGAAGGGCGTTAATAAAATTAAACTATTTTAAATGGCCTTTTTTATATTTAATACAAAAATTACATTTAAAAGTTTGCGAGGAAACTTTTGTCAGGATATAAAATCTTGGTGCTTTTTCTGGTCGAACCTTTCACTACGTGAACAATACTCATCTGATCATCAAACATATCGTATAAAATTGTACTGCTTACTTCAACAGATTTTGGCGGTGTAATTTTTTCTGCTTCCAGATAGATATTCGTGGCTTCATGGTCAATTTCAAAACCAATGTAATTTAAAGCAGCAACCTTTCCGTTCGCTTTAATCTGGAGGTGAGATAACAAATATCTTTTAACCAGGGCATCCATCTGTGTTTTCATCGCCGGATTACCCAGATCGGTTTTCTGTTTATAAAGTTTTACCAGGATGGCTTCGAAATCGTCGCTAAATATTCTTGAACTGATTTCGAGCGTTTTTTCTTTAGCATTAATATTTACCTCAGTTGTACTTACGTGTAGTGGATGTTTCTTTTCCTTTGTAGCGCCGGTAAGAGCAAGGACCAGAAACAAGGTAACAAATTTGGTATTTAAGAAATGCATTTTAATGATTTTACCTTTTTTAAAATTAAAACTTTAATTTTAAGGATTCAAAAATACTAAAGCTTCGTTCATAAAGCGAATTTATTATAATGCCAATACAAGATTTTATCTTTTATTTCAAATTAGGCTGGGAACATATTATAAGTGTTGATGCGCTAGACCATCAATTATTTATTTTAGCGCTTATTGCCATTTACAGCTACAGAAATTTAAAACAGGTTTTAATCCTGGTAACGGCTTTTACAATCGGGCATTCGTTAACGTTGTTTTTAAGTGTAACTGACGTAATTCGTTTCGAAAGCAAATGGGTTGAATTTTTAATTCCTTGTACAATTGTTTTTACAGCGGTAAGTAACTTGTTCAGGAAAAATTTTGCTTTAAAATCGGTTAGAATAAATTACTATCTGGCTTTAATTTTTGGATTAATTCACGGTATGGGCTTTGCAAATTCGATACGGATTATGTTAGCCAAAGACCAGAACATCGGCAGGGGCCTTTTTGGATTTAACATTGGCTTAGAAGCGGGGCAAATTTTTATGGTTATCCTGATTTTAGCCATTACATTTATCGTTTTCAATTATAGTAAAATTAAACGCCCGAGTTGGGTGTTATTTGTATCAGCAGCCGTATTTAGCCTGGCTTTAAAAATGGCTTTAGAAAGAATTCCATTTTAACAGAACATAAACAATGAATAAACGATTTACGCTTACCGGCATAATGATTTTTACCGGCATTTTAGCAATGGCGCAAAACATTCAAAACAATCCCGGTAGTAACCATGGAAACAAGTTTGAGCAATTAGGAACCATTTTACCTACGCCAAACGAACAGCGTACAGCCAGCGGTGCACCCGGTGTAAAATACTGGCAGCAGCGTGCAGATTATAACATTAAGTGTACGCTTGATGAGAAAAACCTGCTTTTAACAGGAAGTGAAATGGTTACTTATACCAATAACTCGCCGGACCCTTTAACCTACATCTGGTTACAGCTGGATGAGAATGAGCACAGCACAGATAAAAGTTCAAACTATCAGGATGCAACGAAAATGCCTGCAATGGGTACAACGCAAAGCATCGATAAATTAAGCTCAACCGCAAATAATGGTTTTGGTATTAATGTTTTAAAACTAACTGATGCTGCAGGTAAGAAATTAAGCTATACGGTTAATAAAACCATGATGAGAATTGATTTGCCGGTAGCTTTAAAAACAGGGCAAAAATATATTTTCAACATCGATTGGAATTATAAAATCACCGATAGAATGTCGGTTGGCGGACGTGGAGGTTACGAATTTTTCCCGGCTGACGGAAACTACCTGTTCACAATGACGCAGTGGTACCCGCGTTTATGCGTTTACAGCGATTTCCAGGGCTGGCAAAACCACCAGTTCACCGGTAGAGGTGAATTCGCTTTAACCTTTGGCGATTTCAGAGTCCAAATGACGGTTCCGGCAGATCACTTAGTTGGTTCAACAGGCGAATGTATTAACTATAGTGCAGTTTTAAATCCAGCTCAATTAAGCAGATATAATTCAGCGAAAACAGCAACTGCTCCTGTTGAAATACAAACTTTAGCTGAAGCTAAAACGGCTGAAGGCAAAAAGGCAACAGGAACCAAAACCTGGGTTTTTCAGGCCAATAATGTTCGCGATTTCGCCTGGACGGCTTCCCGTAAATTTATCTGGGATGCAATGCCGCAGAAAATTGCCGCCAATAACAACACGGTAATGTGTATGAGTTTTTATGGTAAGGAAGCTTACAATTTGTATAGCAAATTTTCTACCCGTGCAGTTGCACATACCATTAAAACATATTCTGATTTTACAATTCCTTACCCTTACCCGGTTGCGCAAAGTATCGAGGCTGCAAACGGAATGGAATACCCGATGATTTGTTTCAATTATGGCCGTACAGATGCGGATGGAACTTACAGCGAAAGCACTAAAAACGGTATGCTCGGCGTAATTATCCATGAAGTTGGACATAACTTTTTCCCGATGATTGTAAACAGCGATGAGCGCCAGTGGACCTGGATGGATGAAGGCTTAAACTCTTTTGTGGAGTATTTAACTGAAGAACTTTGGGATAATACCTTTCCAAGTAAAAAGGGCCCTGCTTATACCATTGTTGATTATATGAAGTTACCTAAAGATGAGTTGGAACCGATTATGACTAACTCTGAAAACATTGCACGTTTCGGTCCGAATGCGTATTCAAAACCTGCAACCGGGTTAAATATTCTACGTGAAACCATTATGGGCAGAGCGCTTTTTGATTATGCTTTCAAAGAATATTCAAGAAGATGGGCTTTCAAACACCCTCAACCGGCAGATCTTTTTCGTACCATGGAAGATGCAAGCGGTGAAGATTTAGATTGGTTTTGGAGAGGCTGGTTCTACGGAACTGAACCTTGCGATATTTCGCTAGATACCGTAAAAGTTGCTAAGGCAGATTTCCCGACAACTATTCCTGAAGCCAGGGCACGAATGGTTAAGGTTGATAAACCTGCAGTAAATGCCTTTCAGGATATTTCTAAAATCAGAAACCGTGAAGACAAAAAGATTAGTTTTTATGCGGATAAAAATCCGGCGGCCCAGGATTTCTATTATAAATATGACAGGGGTTTGGTTTCGGTTGATACCGCAACAGCTGTTAAAACTCAGGGTATAATGCCTTTTGAAGCAGTAGCATCAGGCGACCAAACGAAATATGAAAATAAATTCTTTTACGAATTAGATTTTAGCAATAAAGGTGGCCTGGTAATGCCGATTATCGTTGAATTTACCTATAAGGATGGTACAAAAGAAATAGACAGGATTCCGGCACAAATCTGGAGGCATAATGAATTGAAAACCTCGAAATTCTATGTAAAAGATAAAGAAGTAGAGTCTATTTTAATTGACCCTTTAAGAGAAACTGCTGATATTGATACCTCAAACAATACCTGGGGTGGAAAGGCTAAAGAAAGCAAGTTTAAGGTTTTCAAGGCAAAAGCGGCTTCATCTGTTCGTGGTCAATCGGTTGGTGTTAACCCAATGCAAAAAGCTGCGGGTAAATAATTCAGTTTTCAATTGGCGGTGAACAATTAAAATAAAGGCCTTGCTAAAATTAGTGAGGCCTTTATTGTTGAATTTCAGGCAAAATATTTATTAGAAAATGTTTCAGGCTGGTTATTGTAATCTCGTTTGATGATGCATAGGTTTCACTATTCGGTGTGATAATATATTTGTATTTAGGTTCTAAATCCTGTGTGCAATTTATAAAACCTTTCGAAACTGTAGGTGCATTTGATAACTTGATTTCAATACAAGCCAGTGGTGTTATTCCTTGTACCAAAACTAAATCGCATTCTGCTCCGGTTTGGGTGCGGTAGAAAAAAAGTTCGGTTTGTTTCGTTTTAAGTTGATAAATCTGCTCAATTACGTAGCCTTCCCAGGATGCGCCTATAGCCGGATGGCCAAATAAATCGTTATAAGCTGAGATATTTAACAATCGATGTAAGATTCCGGTATCGCGAATGTAGATTTTTGGCGATTTTATAAGGCGTTTTTTTGCATTAACAAACCAGGGTTGTAACCTTCTGATTAAATAACCGCCTTCTAAAAAGTCTAAGTATCTGTTAACAGTTGGTGCACTTACGCCAAGCGATCTTGCAAAGGATTCTGCATTAAATAAATTTCCATTTGTATGGGCAAGCATACTCCAAAAGTTTCTTAATAATGTTGCAGCTAAATCTACTCCAAACATTTTCGCTAAATCTCTTTCTACATAACTCACAATAAAATCATCGATCCATTCTTTACTCAAATCATCATTTTCTGATAAAAGTGATTCGGGAAACCCGCCCCGAAACCAGTGCTGTTCATAGGTTATGGTATCAGGAAGCTCTGTTAATCCGATAGGACTTAGTTCGTTATATGAAATCCTGCCCGCTAATGTTTCAGAAACTCCTTTAACTAATTCAGGCGATGCAGAGCCTAAGAGTATAAATCTTGCAGGTGTTCGTTTTGCATCTATAAGTGGGCGTAACAATGAAAATAATTCGGGAAGCAATTGTACCTCATCAATAATTACCGTTTGATTTTGCAGGTTTTCCAAAAAAGTATAAGCATCTTGTAACTTGGCAATATCTCTGGGATTTTCCATATCCAGATAGATATAATCATTTTCAAGTTGTTTTGCCAAAGTCGTTTTGCCTACTTGCCTGGGTCCTAAAATGGCTACGGCCGGCGATCTTTTTAGTCGTTCTTTTAATTGCTTCCCTAATTTTCTAATGATGATCATAGACAAATATAATAATTAACCTAGTAAATCAAAAATTCAACTTCTGATTTACTAGCTTGATATTCGTTTAAATCAAAACAGAACAATATTGATTGTTGTCTATTTCTCGCTAATCTTTCGTAAAAATATTGAGAAAATAAAAAAATGCGGTGAATAATTAGATTGCTTTTGCCATATTGCTCATCTGTTGTTCCCAAATAATCCCTATTGGAGATAACATTCTTTACTTTCTCCTGTTTAGTATTTATAGCCTAAACCGTATATTTGGTAACCGATGAAATTTAAAATTACTTCAGCATATAAACCAACAGGCGATCAGCCAAGTGCAATAAAACAACTTGTAGATGGTGTAAATGCAAATGAACATTATCAAACCTTATTAGGTGTTACGGGGTCTGGAAAAACATTTACAGTCGCAAATGTTATCGAGCAGACGCAAAAGCCGACGCTCATCTTAAGCCATAACAAGACATTGGCGGCACAGTTATATGGCGAATTCAAAAACTTCTTTCCCGAGAATTCGGTTAATTATTTCGTTTCGTACTATGATTATTACCAGCCAGAAGCATTTATTGCTTCAAGCAATACTTATATTGAAAAAGATTTAAGCATTAACGAAGAAATTGAGAAACTTCGTTTACGCACCACGTCCTCGTTAATGAGCGGACGACGGGATATCATTGTGGTTTCGTCGATTTCCTGTATTTATGGTATGGGAAACCCTGAAGATTTTTCGAGGATGGTTTTCCGCTTTGGGGTGGGACTAAGGATTTCGAGGAATGCTTTTCTGCACAGCCTGGTCGAGATTTTATATTCAAGGACAACCACAGAATTTAAACGCGGAACATTCCGGGTTAAGGGGGATACAGTAGATATTTACCCGGCATATTTGGATCATGCCTACCGGATTTCTTTCTTTGGCGATGACATTGAGGAACTTTCTGCAATTGACCCGGTTTCAGGTAAAACGCTTGAAAAGCTTGAAGATATGGCGATTTACCCGGCCAATCTTTTCGTTACGCCGAAAGATAGATTTAACCAGTCCATCTGGGGAATTCAGGAAGAACTGGAGATTCGCAAGAATCAACTCATTGCAGACAGGCATTTGCTGGAAGCAAAGCGCCTTGAAGAAAGAACAAACTTTGATATCGAAATGATGAAGGAATTGGGGTATTGTTCAGGTATTGAAAATTATTCCCGGTTCTTTGACGGCCGTTCGCCAGGTATGCGCCCTTTCTGTTTACTGGATTATTTTCCGGATGACTATTTAATGGTTATCGATGAAAGCCACGTTACGGTTCCCCAGATCAGGGCAATGTATGGTGGTGACAGATCGCGTAAATTATCCTTGGTTGAATATGGTTTCCGCTTACCTGCAGCTTTAGATAACCGCCCTTTAAATTTTACGGAGTTTGAAGCACTGGCGCCGCAAACGATTTATGTGAGTGCAACACCGGCAGAATATGAACTGGAAAAATCAGAAGGTGTTGTTGTGGAGCAGGTGATTCGGCCTACGGGATTATTAGATCCGGTTATCGAAATCAGGCCTGCAATTAATCAGGTAGATGATTTGTTAGATGAAATCGATATTACGATAAAGCAAGGCGGACGAATTCTGGTGACCACTTTAACCAAACGCATGGCCGAAGAATTAACTAAATATCTGGATAGGTTAAACATCAAAACCCGGTACATCCACTCTGAAATTAAAACCTTAGAGCGCGTTGAAATATTAAGAGGCTTACGCTTAGGTGAATTCGATGTTTTAGTTGGTATTAACTTATTGCGTGAAGGGCTGGATTTACCGGAAGTAACTTTAGTCGCTATTTTAGATGCCGATAAAGAAGGTTTCCTGCGTTCAGAAAAATCGTTGATTCAAACTATTGGACGTGCAGCAAGGAATGATAAAGGGCGGGTAATTATGTATGCTGATGGCATTACCGATAGTATGGAGAAAACAATTTCTGAAACCAATCGCCGCCGCGATATACAGATTGCCTATAACCTCGAACATGGTATAACACCGTTAACCGTGGGTAAATCCCGCGAAGCGATTTTAGAACAAACTTCAGTACTCGATTTTTCTCAAAAGGCAAGCGATAATAAAGCCAGGGCTTATGTAGAGAATGCGGAAATCAGCATTGCAGCAGATCCGATTGTACAATATATGGGTAAGGGCGAACTGCAAAAAGCAATTGATAATACCCGGAAAGACATGCAGAAAGCGGCTAAAGACATGGATTTCTTACAGGCAGCTAAACTACGTGATGAAATGTTTGCGCTGGAAAAAATGTTTAACGAGAAATTTGGAAAACAATAATAAACGAAGGTGGATTTATCGGATATGGAAACAGCCCTTCCATAAATCTTAAAAAAATAAATATGAAACCTCTGAAAGTCTTTTTCTATTTCATCGCAATCTTAATTGCAAAAAATGTTTCCGCTCAAAGCATTTCCTTACCGCTTGCAGGCAACGCATATAGTTCCCGACATGCAGATAATGGAAAAACCATCACAAATAAAGGCCTTGTAAACTGGAATGACCCAAAAGAATATTTCACAGCTTACATCAGGATTTCTAAACCGAGTTCCCTGATTATTTCTATTGATGAAAAACCTGTATTGGAAGGGCAAGCGACTTTAGAATTTTCAATAAATAAACAATCGAAAAAAGTTACTTTTAATGAGGATAAAGCTTTCAACAGTACAATTGGCGAATGGCAGATTAAGGATACCGGCTACGTTTCGATTCAAATAAAAGCCATTAGCAAGACTAAGAACTATTTTCCTTCGATTAACAGTTTAAACATTTCCGGTTCTGTTTTAGAAGGTAAAACCGCTTATGTCAAAAACAATGATGGTAACTTTTTCCATTGGGGCAGAAGAGGCCCATCCGTACATTTAAATTACCAGCAGCCTGAAAATGTAAATGCAGAATGGTTTTATAATGAAGTGACCGTTCCCGCTGGCGAAGATTTATTAGGCTCTTATTTTATGGCCAATGGTTTTGGCGAAGGGTATTTCGGAATGCAGGTAAACGGACCGAATGAAAGGCATATTCTTTTTTCAGTTTGGAGCCCGTTTAATACGGATGATCCGAAAAGCATTCCTGAATCACATAAAATTAAAATGCTTAAGAAAGGTGAAAAGGTACACACAGGGGAATTTGGGAATGAAGGTTCGGGCGGGCAGAGTTATTTAAATTTTCCCTGGAAAGCGGGAAATACTTATAAATTTTTATTGCATGGTACGCCTTCATCAGATAGCACAACAACTTACACAGCTTACTTTTTCGCACCTGAGTTAGGTAAATGGCAACTTATCGCGAGTTTTAAACGCCCTCAAACGCAAACCTATCTAAAAAGATTTCATTCTTTTTTAGAGAATTTTATTCCGGAGCAGGGTGATAGAACAAGAAGTGTTTCTTTTAATAATCAATGGATTTGTGATGATAAGGGGAACTGGAAGGAATTGAACTCGGCCAGGTTTACAACTGATAATACCGGGAACAAAGGCTACAGAATGGATTTTTCAGGAGGTGAAAGAAATAATGCGTTCTACCTGAAGAATTGCGGATTCTTTAATCATTATACCAATCCAAAAACTATTTTTGTAAGAAAACTGACGGGCAATAAACCAGAAATAGATTTTACTAAATTGCCTTAAAATAAATATGGACGGACAAAACAGGAAAGATATTTATCCGGGGTTAGAAGTTGGGATAATCCTAAAAAAAGATCAGCGAAGTGGAAATGTTACTTACGGAATTGTTAAAGACTTATTAACTTCGTCTTCATTTCTATCCAGAGGAATAAAGGTAAGGCTGGATGACGGACAAATCGGAAGGGTTTGTGAAATCGTTGAAGATTAATAATTTGTAATCAAATTGCAATTAATCCGTTAAAAAGTAACAAAATAAATTTCACTACGTCTATATTTGTAACAAATAGTAAAAGAATGCCATTAATTAAATTCATTTTTATAGCCATTTTGGTACTTTGGGTAATCAGAATATTGATTCGTCTTTTGCTGCCAATGCTTTTCAATAATCTTGCAAGCAAAATGCAGCAGCAAGCAAGCGGACAACCTCAACAACCTAAGAGAAAACCTGAAGGTTCTATTTCCATCGATTACATGCCGCCAAAACCTGATCAGGGCAAAACGGATAAACTCGGTGATTTTGTAGATTACGAAGAAGTTAAATAATTTAAGGTCCTGAATTTAATTCAGGACTTTTTTGTTAAAGGGCGTTGTTGTGAGGAGAATTTCAAAAGTCGTCATTCTCGCGTATGCGGGAATCTTAATACTCAGGCCATAATAGCATACAAGTTTTTGCAAACTTAACTTATTCCACAAGTCGTCATTGCGAGGAGGAACGACGAAGCAATCTTACTACTATGGGTTTAAATAGCGACCACATTAGGACTTCTCCGTATCCTGCTTTCGATAGCTATCGGATGAGGATGTTGGATAAAATTAATCTAAACCCTTAAACTCAGAATATCATGAAATGCTTCCTCCATTTGACCATATTGAAACTTAAATCCTGAATCCAATAATATTGCCGGTTTTACCCACCTGCTTTTTAAAATAAGCTCTGTTTCGGTACCAATAATTTTTGCACCGATTTCTAACAACCAGGCCGGAGCCGGTAAACCAAAGGGCATTCCGTAAGCTGTTCTTAAAATTTTCATCATTTCAGTATTTTTAACAGCATTTGGTGCGGTACAATTTACAGCACCTTCAATTTCTGTATGATCGGTTAACCATTCTATACTTTGCGCCGCATCCTGCTCATGTATCCAGCTCACATATTGTTCTCCATCGCCTTGCTTGCCGCCCATTCCAACTTTAACCAGATTCAAAAGCCTTGGAAATGCGCCGTCGTTTCTACCCATAACGATTCCCATCCTCAATGCAATTTTTCTTGTTTTTGGATTAGTTGTCTCAAAAAATGTTTTCTCCCAGATCTGACAAACATCAATAGAAAAACCATATCCCACAGCGCCGGTTAATTCATCCTGAGGTTTGTCTTCGGCATGGCGATAAATAGTTGCAGAGGTAATATTAATAAAAAGCTTTGGCGGATTATCCAGCCGTTCTAAAATGTTGTTTAAAAGTTTAGTCGGCAAAACCCTGGAATTAATAATTTCCTCTTTGTTCTTTTTTGTGTAACGACAGTTTACGTTCTTGCCGCAAAGGTTAACCCACAAATCTGCATCGCCGATGTTTTCAACCCATCTGTCTTCGGTCTTTCCATCCCAAACCAGCGATTTTATGTTTCCTTCATCAGCCCTGGCTTTTCTGGCCAGGATAATAATTTCATCAGCTATGCTGCTAAAATGTTTTGCTAAAACACTTCCAAGGTAGCCGTTGCCACCGGCGAGTATTATTTTCTTGTATTTCATAACTATAAACTAAAGATTAAACCTAAAACAATTAAGCGGTATAGCACCCAGGCAATACTCATTACCAAGCCTAAATTTAAAATTTTACTCCGGCGCAGATGCTCCAAAAGCATTAATCCCGCGACCATTAAAAAGTATAAAATGTAAAATATAGCCGGAACTGGCAGCCATTTAATTAAAACTAATGGAACAATCAATAATAGAGCGCCTGCAAAAGAGATGGTCATCATGTTGCCTAAATATTCCCAGCGTTTCTCTCTTTTATAAAAACTAATTATGATGCCTTGAAAAAATATTTGCCCGCCACAGATTAAATATTCCCTGTAAGGATTTCCCAACGGAACAAAATCAATTAACAGATGTGCATAGCCTGTTAAAATGTATGCCGTTAACAACCAAGTAAGTAATAAGTACGCAATCCGGTATTTGATTTTAAAATCAGGTTGAATGGTGCTTCCCTTTACTGCGACAGGAATGATTACCTTTCTGTTGTAGGAGATAAAAGCATAAACTTTCTTCATCAGCCATATAAACGGTGCAAATGTGAATAAGGGTTTAAAAAAAGGCATTGCATTTCCAATGATTTTAAACAGGCTATTTATGCCATAAATTACTTCACCATTTTCAGTATTAACTAAGGCAATTTCATTAGCGGCTCGTTTCTTATCAATAAGCGGGCAAATATGTTCTGGTATACTTTGATAAGCTGACCGGCCATTTTCAGGCAACATATTAAATTTTGTAAATGCTTTTGTGTAAGCGTGACACATCGGACAATCTTCATCGAAAAGTATTACATGATTGGCTAGCGTTTTCATACTATTTAATTTTTTAGAATTTTCAGTAAAAATTGAAAGTTTGGGTTAAAAAATAAAGCCAAACGCGGCCTTAAATTTACATCAGCCACGCCGTTAAATGGCGGGCTTGCTACTAAGCCTTAAACACCTTCAATATCGAACCCCAAAACCAGCTTTCTTCGGCTTTTAACATCGTTTCTATGGTTTTATCTGCGTTTTTTGCAAGCTTATTAATATCTGCAACCGACTTCTGAAAGGTCTTAAATTCAATATCCTTTTCATCGCCGGTAACGTAAGATAGTTCGCCAAGAATTTTTAAAACAGGCTCTAACTCACGTTTTTTACGTTCTTTAGCAACCTGACGGGCAATATTCCAAACATCCTTATCTGCAAAAAAGTATTCTTTACGCTCGCCGGCTTTATGTTGCTTTTCAATTAATCCCCATCCAATTAAATCGCGAAGCGTCATGTTTGCATTACCTCTTGAAATGCTCAGCTGCTCCATAATTTCTTCAGTGGTAAGGGCTTCTGCAGAAATTAACAACAGCGCATGAACCTGTGCCATGGTCCGGTTTATGCCCCACTCAGAACCTAATTTTCCCCAGGCTTCAATAAATTTTAATTTTCCTTCTGCCAATTCCATGAACAAATATAATTATTTTTCTAAACTTTCAAAAATTATTGAAACTTTATTTTTTTTGAAATGATTTTTTTAAAAAACAAATCGTAAACTGCATAAGCAGACACTGTTTTTTTGTATTATTATTTTTTAATGTAAAGGCATTCAATTTATTCCTTTAATATACCGTTCAAATTTTTATTTTTGACGTTCGTTTAAACTTAAACAAACCTTAATGAATAACTGGTTTAAAAACAATGGCACTCATATAGCCATTATTGCAATTTTCGTAGTCATTTGTTTTGCCTACTTCAGTCCTGTTTTGCAGGGAAAAGCGCCACAGCAAGGTGATGTTTTGCAGGCTAAGGCTATGCAGAAAGAAATTATGGATGTGAAAGAATCCACTGGCAAAGGCCCGCTTTGGACTAATCAAATGTTTGGAGGTATGCCTGCCTATCAAATTTGGGTACAATATCCTTTAAATATAACGACCTATGGAATTGACGTAATTAAAGGTGTTTTTCCTGATCCGGTTGGAACTGTTTTAGTGTACCTATTAGGTGCATACCTATTATTCTGTGTTTTAAAAGTAAATCCCTGGCTTGCTGCGGCGGGCGCAATTGCTTTTGCTTTTACTTCCTATAACTTCATTATTATTGCAGCAGGCCATAGTAATAAGGCTTTGGCTATCGGATTTTTTGCACCTATATTAGCATCTATAATTTTAGTACTTCGAGGGAGGTATTTAGTTGGCGCTAGTCTATTGGCCTTGTTTATGGCATTGGAGATACGTTCCAATCATATCCAAATGACTTATTACCTTTTTATCGCTTTGTTCATTTTGGCATGTATAGAATTTTATCATGCTGTTAAAACAAAGCATCTAGCTGTATTTGGCAAATCTATTGCTTATATTTTTGCAGGACTTTTTCTATCAATTTTAGTTAATGCAGGTACATTATGGACGACTTATGAATATGGTAAAGAAACAATTCGTGGAAAATCCAACTTAACTACCGATAAAGCAGAGCCAGCAAATGGCTTAGATAGAGAATATGCTTACCAATGGAGTCAGGGTGTTGGAGAAAGTTTCTCATTCCTTATTCCGAATATATATGGTGGAGCAAGTAGTATTGATGAAATGATTAAGCCTGAGAGCAATACTTACAAAGCGGTTGAAAAAAACCTTCAAGGGGTAGATCCTCGGCAAGCGATTGGTTATGTGGCTCAAAACTTAGGGACAAACCAATATTGGGGTAACAAACCGGGCACCTCTGGTCCATATTATTTTGGGGCTGTAATTTGCCTACTTTTTGTGTTTGGTTTATTTATTGTAAAGCACCGTTGGAAATGGTGGATTTTTGGAACTAGCATTTTGTTGTTATTCCTTTCCTTTGGACAGAATTTCCCGTTAATCTCAGATATCTTCTTCAATTATCTGCCAATGTATAATAAGTTCCGAGCCGTAGAATCTATTCTGGCTGTTGTGGGTTTCTTAGCCCCCTTATTAGCAATCTTGGCAATTAAAGAAGCTCAAGAAGGGAGATACGAGCAAAAATATTTGGTACAACGCCTCACTTGGTCGGCTGGAATTACGGGAGGTATTGCGTTGATTATTGTTATAATACCTACTGCATTCTTCAGCTTTACCCAGGCCAACCAGGCGCAGGTTTTGGATGCTTTAACACAAACTCTACAGAATAACCGCGGTGCTGCAATGGAAATTTTAAATGGCATTATTGCCGACCGCGTTGCTTTAGCGCGTGCTGATGCTTTACGCACCTTATTGTTCATTGCCATTGGTTTTGGTATTACCTGGGCTTTCATCACCAAAAAAATGAACATGCAACTGGCCTTTGGGTTATTGGCTTTGTTTGTGCTGATCGATTTGTGGCAGGTAGACCGTAGATATTTAAACAACCAGAATTTTGTAAGCAAATCTGATTTAGATAACCACTATCAGCCAAGAGATGTAGATAATTTTATCTCAGCCGATAAAGATCCAAACTTCAGGGTTTTTGATATGTCATTGGGCGATCCGTTTAAAAGTGCTGAAACTTCTTATTTCCATAAAACTGTTGGTGGTTTCCACTCGGCGAGGTTAAAACGTTTCCAGGAACTTGTAGATAACCAGATGACGAAAAGCATCAATCAGGATGTTTTAGATATGTTAAATACGAAATACATCATTACTCAGGATCAGAAAACAGGTTCGTATAAAATGCAGCGTAATCCAACGGCTTGTGGTAATGCATGGTTTGTAGAAAGCGTTCAATATGTTAAAAATGCTGATGAGGAAATGAAGGCCATCAGCAGTTTCGATGCAAAAAAAGAGGCTATTGTCGATCAAAGCTACAAAGGTATGATGAACAGTAAACTTTTAGGCACCGGCCAGGAAGGTTTCATTAAATTAACTAATTACAATCCAGACCACCTGACTTATGAATATTCTACAGCGAAAGATGTAATTGCAGTTTTCTCAGAGATTTACTACAATAAAGGCTGGAAGATGTACATCGACGGGGTAGAAAAACCTTATTTCAGAGCTGATTATGTTTTACGTGCGGCTCAGTTAGAAGCCGGTAATCATAAATTAGAATTTATTTTCTATCCGAATTCTTATTATACCGGCGAGAAAATTTCGTTAGCCGGTTCTGTCTTATTGGTACTTGGTTTAGGCTTCGGCTTTTATTCTGAAAACAAGAAAAAGAAAGTGGTTAAAGCTTAATAAAGTACTCTTTCAACCGAATAATTTAAAAAATACCCTTATGCAAATCGCTTAAGGGTATTTTTTTGCTTGTCATTTGAATATAATTATTAATCAAATGATTAAATTTAACAATACCGTAACATTTGTTTGATATACAGAGTCTTACCTTTGTTTATAAATCAGATGATATGTTGGAATCATTCTTTGCGATTTGTCTTTTAATCGTTGTACTTTATTTCTTTAGTCCTTTTGAGGTAAAACTCGATGAGGAAGAAGAGTGGTAAAATAGCTTCCTTAATCTTAAACTGCTTTTTCCAAGCGGTGATACAATTCCTAGCCCCTAAAATTTTTGTTTATGGATAAAAGAAATGTCGATGTAGTCGTAATATCCGATGTACATCTGGGCACCTATGGTTGCCATGCAAAAGAACTTTTAAAATACCTGAAAAGCATTAAACCCAAAACGCTTATCCTTAATGGCGATATTATTGATATCTGGCAGTTTAGTAAAAGCTACTGGCCTGAATCGCACATGAAAGTTATACGTAAGCTTATGAAATTTGTTTCAGAAGGCGTTGAAGTTCATTATCTAACAGGAAACCATGATGAAATGCTGAGAAAATTCGATGGAATGGAAATGGGTTCTTTTCACCTGGCCAACAAGTTGATTCTTGAGCTTGATGGGAAAAAAGCCTGGTTTTTTCATGGTGATGTTTTTGATGTGACCATGCAGCATTCTAAATGGCTCGCAAAAATGGGTGCGGTTGGTTACGATACCCTGATATTGATAAACAGTTTTGTAAACTGGATATTAAAGGCCTTCGGAAGGGAGAAAATGAGTTTCTCTAAAAAGATAAAGGCAAAATTTAAGGATGCGGTTAAATTCATTAATAGTTTTGAGCAGGTTGCTGCTGAACTGGCAATAGAAAAAGGTTATGATTATGTAGTTTGCGGCCATATTCATCAACCCGAAAAACGAGAAATAGCCGTCGAAAATGGAAAAGTAACTTACCTGAATAGTGGCGATTGGGTAGAAAGTTTAACGGCTTTGGAGTATAAAGAGAAAAGCTGGTCTGTTTTTAAATATGATAATAAAGATTTTATTAAAGATGAAATGGACGACGGAATCCTGTCTGATGCCGAAGATTTAAAGAGCAAACTGGATATAAATATTCTTTTACAAAATATTAAATATGAAATTGCCCGATAAATTAAGATATTCGGTCTTTAGCACATGAAAATACTTTACGCAATACAAGGCACAGGAAACGGACACATCAGCAGGGCAAGAGAAATTATTCCATTGCTTCAGAAATATGGCGAACTCGATATTTTGGTTAGCGGTACGCAGGCTGATGTTAAACTAAGTCAGCCGGTGAAATACCAGTTACATGGTTTTAGCTTTATTTTCGGAAAAAAGGGAGGAGTAGATCATTTCAAAACCTGGTTAAGCATGAATCTTTTTCGTTTCAGGAAAGATATGAAACAACTTCAGCTTAAAGATTACAACCTTATTGTGAACGATTTTGAGCCTGTAAGTGCCTGGGCTTGTAAACTGCAGGGGATTGAATGTGTTTCTTTAAGTCACCAGGCCGCTTTTAAATCAAAAAAAGTTCCGAGGCCGCGTACCATCGACTGGGGCAAAGTTATACTCAGCCATTATGCACCAACTAAATACCATATCGGTTTTCATTTCGACAGATATGATGATTTTATTTACACGCCTGTTATCCGTTCCGAAATCAGGCAGCTTGAAAGTAAAAATCTCGGCCACTATACTGTTTATTTACCCGCAATAGATGATAAACGATTGGTGAAATTACTTGTTCAGATTCCTGGTGTAAAATGGCAGGTTTTTTCTAAGCACAATAAAGAAAGCTACCAGGAACAGAATGTTTTTGTTGAGCCTGTTAATAATGAAAAATTTAACAAAAGCCTCGCAACCTGCGAAGGCCTTTTTACCGGTGGTGGCTTTGAAGGACCCGCTGAAGCATTATACCTGGGTAAAAAACTGTTGGTTGCGCCCATGCGTTTCCAGTTCGAACAACAATGTAATGCTTATGCTTTGAAACAGTTTGGTTTACCTGTTATCTGGGGAAGTACCAGGAACTGGTTGCCGATAGTTAAAAAATGGGTAGAGCAACCTCAAAATCACCAGTTTAATTTTCCGGATGAAACCGCGAAGATTATTGATGATATGGTGAAGAAGTACGCAAGGATTTAAGTGCAAATCTTCCGGTCAACAGCCTCAGTTTTGCCTTTACAGATTGAAATCAAATACATTATCTAAAATTAATTCTGTGGGGCTAAAAACTATTTATGGTCTGCGAAGAAGACATAGGTGTCCGGAAGAATAAAAACCATTAAGAAAATTAAGCAATTTGCATTCAATAACCTTGACTTCTAAATGGTTTTAAAAATTTAAACTTAATAAATTGATTTTGATTGAGGCGTTAAACGATATTCAAACGCTTCCGAACAATTTTGGTGATGGCACAGACCAAAGACTTGTTGAATAAGTATGCAAGAGTTTAAGCTTTAGGCTTTCAGCTTTCAGCTTTTTATCTTTACTTTGCCAATTCTACTACAGGCATGATTAATCAGTTCAGAAAGTTAAATCCAATTAACCTTATTTTGCTGTTTGCATACACATTTTTTATGCGTATGGCTATATTTTATAATATGCCTGCTCAGCTAAATTTTGATTTCCTGGAGCCATTTGCAAGATTACTCATCAACATCAATTTAGAGAACGCTTTTTCCCCTTCTACTAATGTTTTTTTTGCGACGGTTTTAGTATTTATCCAGGCGTTAATTTTTAACCGGATAATCAATAATCATAATCTTTTAGCTAAGCCCAGTTTTTTGCCGGCTTTAATGTATATCACCGGTGCCAGTTTGTTTCTGCCATTTATGGTATTAAGTCCGGCACTGGTTTGCAATTTTCTTTTAATCTGGCTGATTGATAAGTTTTTAAAGCTGAATAAAAGTTTAAATTCCATAACCACAGTATTTGATATCGGAATGATTATCGCCATCGGAACGTTGATTTACTTTCCTTTTATGGTAATGTTAATCATGATTTTTTTATCATTACTTCTTTTCCGTTCGTTCAACTGGCGGGAATGGGTGGCCGGGCTGGTCGGGTTTTTAACCGTGTTTTTCTTTCTTGCGGTATTTTATTTCTGGAAAGATAATCTTACCTCGTTCTATCAGATTTGGAAACCCCTGGGCAATAAATTCCCCTCTGTCTTTAAAATAAATTATAACGATTACCTCGTACTTATACCTGTCGCGGTTATTATTATTCTGGCATCTTTACAATTAAGGGAAAATTTTTTCAGGAGTTTTATAAGCACCAGGAAAGGATTCCAGATGTTATTTTTTATGTTTTTGGTTTCAGCGGCGAGCTTTTACCTAAAACCCGATTTCAGAACCTGGCATTTTTTGCTCTGCGTGCCACCTGGTGCAGTGCTTTTAGCCTACTATTTCAGCAATGCCAAAAAGAGGTGGTTTTACGAAACACTATTTCTTCTTTTTGTACTTTCTGTACAGTACTTTCTCTTTGTTTAACCTTTTTTAACAAAATGATTCCTCAAAACTTATTAAAGATTAATAGCTTTGTGGCACGATTAAATAGTTTTTAAACTTTTCAACAAAGGGTTGCGAAGATAATATAACTGATTCTTATTAGATAAATGCATAATTTAAGTATTGATATAGGTAATACTTCTACCAAAGTTGCAGTTTTTGCAAATAAGGAAATTATACATTATCAACGTTTAAATAAAATAAGTTCCGATGATTTGATTCCCTTGGTTGATGGATTTAAAATCGGAAAATCAATTATCAGCACTGTTGATGAAGAAGTAGAAGAACTGGAATCCTTTTTAAGGCATAAAACACAATACATTCGTTTTTCTGCCTTGCTTACAAATGGAGTTTGCAATAAATATAAAACGCCTTCAACATTAGGATTAGACAGATGGGCAGCCATTTTGGGGGCAAATGCAATATTCCCTGGTAATTCTAGTTTGGTTATTGATGGAGGAACCTGCATTACCTATGATTTACTAAGCTCGGAAAAAGAATATTTTGGCGGGAGTATAAGTCCCGGAATTAGTATGCGTTTTAAAGCAGTGCATGAATTTACCGGCAGGCTACCTTTGGTAAATTGGGATGCAAAAATGCCGGTTCCCGAAGGAAGAGATACCCAAACGGCGATACAAAACGGGGTTTTGCAGGGAATAATTAATGAGATTGAAGGGTTTATAGCCCTGAATAATATAAAAGAAAGTGCCTTAAAGGTTATTTTAACCGGTGGTGATGGTGATTTTTTGTTTAACCAATTACAAAACAGCATCTTTGCGCCACAGATAATAAAAGATCCCTATTTGGTTTTAAAAGGATTAAATGAAGCTATTGCAGATTAAAATGTACAAAAGAATAAATTATATTACAGCCATACTCGTTCTAGTTTGTGGTTTGAGTGTTCAGGCACAGGTTACCACTTCATCACCATACTCGAGATATGGACTTGGAAATGTTAAAGGTTCGTTACTGCCGCAATTGAGGGCAATGGGCGGTATCTCGACAGCTGTTAGTGCAATTAATGGTTTTAATTACATCAACATGCAAAATCCTGCATCTTATTCAAGTATAAATTTAACAACGATTGATATAGGCATGAGTGCCAGCTTAACTAATCTTTCCAGAAATAACTTAAGTGAAACAAGTTTTAATTCTACTTTCAGCCACATCGCGTTTGCCGTGCCTGTAAATAGAAAATCTGCATTAAGTTTTGGTATTTTACCTTACTCTGATTTAGGCTACAGCTATAAAAATTCTGTTAAAGTTGATACCCTTTCGGTTGATCAGCTGTATGAAGGAGAAGGCGGTCTATCTAAAGCCTATTTAGGTTATGGTTATAAATTTGGCGATCACTTCAGCATTGGTGGTAATGTTGAATATATTTTTGGTAATTTATTAACCACTCGTGCAACGGAGTATGCAGTGGCCGGAGCAGTAAATGCCAAGCTTCAAAATAAAAACAGTGTAGGCGGTTTAAATTATTCATACGGCGCGCAGTACAATTTTAATGTTTCTCGGAAATTATCAATGACTTTAGGTTATTCGGGAAGCAGTTCAGGTAAAGTAAATTCAAAACAATCATTTTATGCAACGCAATATACACGCGATGCCAGCGGCAATGAGAATACTGCCCTTGATACTTTAAGTGCGGTTACGAATGCAAAATCAAATTTAACCTTGCCATTAACACATAACTTTGGTATTTCTATACAGGAAACTGATAAATGGTTAATTGGTGCCGATTTCAGAATGAGCAAATGGTCTAATGTTAGTGTGAATAATGTTAATCAGGGTTTGCAGAACAGTTGGGGCGCATCATTGGGTACCCAGTTTACACCCGATATTACCTCATATAACAGCTATTTCAAGCGCGTAGATTATCGTTTGGGTGTAAGCTATGATAAAACATATATTCAAATTGGCAACCAGGATATTAAACAAATGGGCGCATCGGTAGGATTTGGTTTCCCTTTGCCTTCTGCTAATGGCTTAAGTTTCTATAAAATCAACTTTACAACAGAAGTTGGTCAGCGGGGTACCTTAACAAATAACCTGGTTAAAGAGCAATATATAAACTTCCACTTAGGGTTTACCTTAAATGATAAATGGTTCCGTAAGTACAAAGTAGATTAAATGATGCAGAAGGCGTTTTTATATGGCCTGATGCTTATGTTACCGGCTTTGCTGGTGTCGTGTGGAGATGATGATCTGAAAAAAGCCAATCCTGTCGGCAATCAAAAAGTAATCCTGAACAGAGACAGAACCATTGGTGTGGAAATCATTTACAGCGATTCAGCAAGGGTAAAGGCTAAAGGAAATGCGCCGATAATGGATAAGGTAACCACCCAAAGTGGCAGCACTTACCAGGAAATGATTAAAGGTGTAAAGATTGATTTCTTTGATGTCAATCAACCGGGTGTAGTAGATGGAACTCTAATCTGCGATTATGCCATCAGAAAAGAGCAGGAACAAAAAACTTTCTTCCGGAGAAATGTAATCGTTAAAAATGCGAAAGGCGATACCTTTTCATCAGAAGAATTGATATGGGATGAAGCAAAAAAATTATTTTATTCTACGCAAAGAGTTTATATAAGGGATGTAAATGGAGAAAATAAAGGAAGTGGAATTGATTTTCAAGCACCACAGGATTTTAGTACGTATACGCTTAACACAGCTAATGGAGAATTTAACCAAAGCCCGATAGCACCTTAATAGCTTTGGTTAAATTCAAGAATAAACTCACTTTAGATTGCCCAAGAGGCGCTTCCACAACTGTCGCAACACCAGTGGCCTCCATTTGAAACTGCTTGTTGAGCATCAGCATACGATATGCCAGCAATAACGGTTCCGTTAGCGCTATGACTTGCAGAACCATAAGGATGCCCGCTAGATCCTCCCCAATCCATACCTCCAAAGTTAGAACCTCCACTTGAAGTGTTTGGTAATAATACCTGACATGTGCCGCCTGGTGAAGCTACGTTACCACCTAAAATTTGTTTTAATTGAGCCCTGGTTAAAATTTCCCCTTTGGAAAAACCAGCAGAATTTAAATTTAACTTTTTCATGTTAATCTTTTAAGATGTGAATATTAAAATGAAATATCGTAATATATTAAATTACAAAGCATTTTTCTTTGAATAATTCTATTCAATATTTGAATAAAATTATTCGTTAACTTAAATTGCAATATAAAATAAAAGGAGCATGAGTTTACAAGGGAATAAGATTATTTTGACACGAGCTGAATTGAAAGAAATACGTGTAAATGAAAATATTAGAAAATATAGAGTAGAAAGG
Source organism: Pedobacter rhodius (assembly GCF_027213645.1). Lineage (GTDB taxonomy): Bacteria > Bacteroidota > Bacteroidia > Sphingobacteriales > Sphingobacteriaceae > Pedobacter > Pedobacter rhodius. Next base: position 788,322 of record NZ_JAPWGL010000003.1, read on the forward strand.
TGTTTAACTCAGGAGTTTATGGCAAGTAGCATGAATATCACGCAGAGTACTTATTATAAAATAGAAAGCGGTTTTACTAAAATTTCAATGATAAATTGCAAAAAATAGCTAATATTTTAGATATTCCTTTGGATTCATTTTTTAAGAATAATTATGTTAGACCATCGGATTTAGAGGTATTAGAAAATACAATAATGGAAAAAGACCTTCGTATTAAAGAATTGGAGCGTCAATTATTATCAATGTCATTTATTGTTGATGAGCTTAAAAGTTCATTTGTTAAGTAAAACACATTTACTTTTTCATTTGATTTCTAGAAATATGTCCATGTTTATTTTGTTGATTTTTAGATACTTGATAAATAAAATTTTGTATTTTCTTTTTTGAGGCAAATTTGTATCTTGCGCCCTCTTAAAAAAACTAAATAATATAAGTACAATATGGGATTAATGACATTTTTGCGTAACCGTGCAGGCTATATACTAGTCTTTGCTATCGGTTTTGCAATTGTTGCATTTTTAGTAGGCGATGCAATTAACGTGGGTAAGCCTTTTTGGGCCGCAAACCAGAAAACAGTGGGTTCGGTTGATGGAAACGATATCAGTATAGATGATTTCGGACCAAAGGTAGAGCAGAATTTAAATCAATTTAAACAGCAATACGGCGGCAGTGCAAACGCACAGATGACCGCAATGGCTGTAGATCAGGCATGGAACGCGGAGTTGGCAGGTGTATTGTTAAACAAAGAATATGAACGCTTAGGTTTAACCGTTTCTGAAGATGAGTTGGTTGATTTATTGGTAGGCCAAAACCCAAGTCCTTTAATAAAACAATATTTCACAAATCCTCAAACCGGTCAGTTAGACCGTATGCAATTAAATAGTTTCTTAAAATCTAAGGATCCACAGGCACAAAATCAATCGGCTTTGTTGCAAACGGAAGTTAAGAATCAAACTTTGCAGCAAAAATATTCCAACTTAATCCGTAATTCGGTTTATGTAACCTCATTAGAAGCAACTGACGAGTATACCAATCGCAATAAACTGGCTAATTTTAAATATGTGAGTCTCGATTATACATCAGTTCCTGACGCTTCGATAAAATTAACAGATGCTGATTATTCAGAATATTACGATGCAAACAAAGCACGTTTTAACAATCCTCAGGAAACACGTTCTTTCGAATATGTTACTTTTAGCATTAAACCGACGAGAGCAGATTCTTTAGCCGTTAAAACACAGATTGATAAAATTGCAGCTGATTTTAAAGTGGCTAAAAACGATTCGCTTTTCGCTGCCATTAATTCTGACGTAAAAATTCCGTTCACTTATATAACTAAAGGAAAACTAGATCCTGCCGTAGATTCTGCGGTATTTTCATTGCCTGCAGGTAGCTTTTACGGTCCGGCATTATCAGGAAATTCTTATAAAGTTATTAAAGTGGTTTCAACACGTTTCTCGCCAGATTCTGTAAAAGTAAGTCACATTCTTATCGACCCCGCTAAAGTTGGTGGCGAAGATAAAGCCGTTAAATTAGCAGATTCATTAAAAGGATTAATTTCCAAAGGCGGAAACTTTGCTGAATTAGCTAAAACCTATAGCGTAGATGGTTCTAAAGATAAAGGTGGTTCACTTCCTGCATTTGCTCGCGGCCAGATGGTTCCTGAATTTGAGAGCGCTGCATTTGATGGAACTGCGGGCGACTTAAAAGTTGTTAAATCTCAGTTCGGTTACCATATTATGAAAATCGAGAAACAAATCGGTTCATCTAAAGTAGCTAAATTGGCTTACGTCGAAAAAGCACTTTCGGCAAGTAGCAAAACACAGGCTTCGGCTTACAAAGCAGCAAGCAAATTTCTGGCAGATGCGAAAGATGGTAATTTTAGTAAATTAGCAGAAGCAGGGAAACTTAAGGTTGCTATGGCAGATAAAATCACGGCTTCTCAGGGCTTCGCTCCAGGTCTAGATAATCCCCGTAAACTAATTCAAGATGCCTATGCTGCTGATAAAGGTGATGTTTTACCTGAAATCTATACAATGGCTGATGCGTACGTTGTGGCTCATTTAACGGATGTAAAACCTAAAGGCACTTTATCTTTAGATGCCGTAAAAAAAGAAATTCAGCCAATGGTGCTTAACGCAGCCAAAGCTAAATTGTTAAAAACTAAGTTTGAAAACGCAGGTAAAACCGGTTTAGCTCAGGTGGCATCTAAAGTAGCCCGTCCAGTAGTGCCTGTTCAGAATATTGTTTTTGCTAATCCAATTATTCCTGGCGTTGCGCAGGAAAATAAATTAGTGGGTTCGGTATTTGGTGCGCAACCTGGTAAAGTTTCTGCACCGGTTGAAGGAGAACGCGGTGTTTATGTGTTTTCTGTAGACGGTTTTACAAATCCCGCTCCGATTGCAAACATGTTTAAACAAAAAGAAACGATGTTATTAAGCCTAGGTCAACGTTCATTGGGCGCTGCTTTCCAGGCTTTACAAGATAATGCGAAGATAAAAGACAATCGCGTGAAATTCTATTAATTAGAAATTGCGTAATTTTGTAACCGTTCCGATTTAACATCGGAACGGTTTTTTTATTTAAATACTATGGAAATTCAGGAAAATTTCGTTAACAAAGTTGCAAACAGCGGTTTAATCACCTTAAATCTGGAAGATTATTATCACCCAGGAGAAAGAGTTGTTTATGATATCAAAGAAAATCTTTTCCATGGTTTAATGCTTAGAGAAAAGGATTTCAGGGAGTTTATCAAAACCCACGACTGGTCTCAATACCAGGATAAAAATGTTGCCATTATTTGTTCTGCCGATGCTATTGTTCCCACCTGGGCGTATATGCTTTTAGCAAACCGGTTAAAGCCATATGCTAACGAAGTTGTTTTCGGTAACCTGGATACATTGGAAGCGGTTATGTTTTCGAAAGCATTAAGTAAAATTAATCCGCAGGATTATGCAAACGAACGCGTTGTTGTAAAAGGATGTGGCGATATCGATGTTCCGGTTTCGGCTTACGTGGAAATTACCAACCTGCTTACGCCCGTTGTTAAAAGTATTATGTTCGGTGAACCTTGTTCAACTGTTCCCGTATTTAAAAGAAAAGATTAATTTTTGGTTTGCTTTTTGCATATCTTGTCAGGATAAAGCAAATAGATTGTTTATAATGCGGCTATCATGCATAATTGAAACCAGCTGAGCAAATGAAAAGATTATTTTTAATCATCTCCTGTACTTTTTATGTACTTGCCACTTCTGCGCAGGAATTGCCGCTGAAAAAAGAGGCTGTTTTTCAGGAAGGGGAAGTATTGAAATATAAGCTGCGCTATGGTTTTATCACAGCTGCCGAGGCAACTATAAAAGTTCAGAATTCTGATTTAAAATTTGATAACAGGCCGACCTATAAATTAACTGTTGATGCGCAGACATCAGGCACTTTTGATGTTTTTTATAAAATAAGAGATCATTACGATTCTTACATTGATAAAACGGATTTGTTGCCTTATTTCTATCAGGAAAATATAAGAGAGGCAAGTTATCGCAGGCAAGATAAAGCCCGATTTACGCAAGATGCGAAGAAGGTTGTTTCAAACAGAGGTACGTTTACGACACCAACAACACAAACTTTCGACTTGGTTTCTGCTTATTATTTTGCAAGAAGCCTCGACATCAGCAAGCTTAAAATTGGTGATAAGTTTAAGCTGAATTATTTCCTTGGCGATGAAATCTCAGCATTGGAAATTGAATATGCCGGAAAGGAAACGGTTAAGAATAAGTTAGGAAATATACGTTGTTTAAAATTCAGCCCCTCTATAAAACCCGGTAGAATTTTCAAAAAAGATAGTCGTTTATACCTTTGGGTTACCGATGATGGCAACCGGGTTCCGGTGAAGGCACAGGTAGAGATACTGGTTGGAGCAGTAACAATGGAATTAACAGCTGCCGATGGCTTAAAATATGCTTTGGCAAAAGAATAATGATGATAGAAGTTGAACAGGTGCTGGTGCACGAAGACATTTTAAAAGAAAACTTTGTTTGCAATTTAAGCAAGTGCAAGGGTATTTGTTGTGTGGAAGGCGATTCAGGGGCACCATTGGATAATGATGAAAAGGCAATTTTAGAAGAAATTTATCCGAAGATAAAACACCTTTTGAATGATAAGGGGATAAAAGCGATTGAAGAACAAGGTGTATATGTTGTTGATGAGGATGGCGATTTAACCACGCCTTGTGTCGACAAGAATAAAGAATGTGCTTATGTACTTTTTGAGGGCGGCATCACGAAATGCGCTATTGAAAAAGCTTATGAACAGGGATTAGTCGATTGGCAAAAACCTATTTCCTGCCACTTGTATCCCATCCGGATTACTAAATACCCCGAATTTGAAGTTTTAAATTACGACAGGTGGCACATTTGCCACGATGCCTGTACATTCGGACGGGAATTGAAGGTGCCGGTTTATAGCTTTCTTAAAGGACCACTTATTCGCAAGTATGGAGAAGCATGGTATAAAGAATTGGAAGAATCTGTTGCGGCGATGTAATGCTTTAGCAGGATAGATCTAATTATTTCTTTCTTGGTTATAGGTTTCTCAGGAACGTCATTGCGAACTGAAGCAATGGGCTGTGCGTTTAGTGTGAAGCAATCTTTTTTGTTGGAAAAACATTAATTCGGCACAGAAAAGATTGAATAGCGATTTTTTCAATTCCGCTCTGCTCCAGTCACTAAATTAAATTCCGGGTTATTTTTCCTTTGATAATGTATAAAGCAGTAATACTTGTTTTATCTATAATGGTATCGCCTTTAAAATTCGGATTGGATGATCTTAAGATAAGTTTGTCTTTATTGCTATGTTCGAAGATGAGTTTTATGCTCCGGAGATGGTTAGACTTCTCATTGGCCATTACCACATAAGCTTCGCCCCATTGCAAAACTTCTAAATTGGTTACTTCCCGTACCGCTATAATTTCGCCCGAAGCATATTTTGGATACATGCTATCTCCATAAACCGGCAGGTATGCGGTACAATCGTTAAAAGGTTTATAGTTTACGAAGTAATCTGCTTTATCTTCCTCTAATAATAAGGTATCGGTATCCGAAAGACTGATGTCGAAATAGGGCACGCCTTCTTTTGTTTCTGAAATTACAGGGCCTTTCTTTAAAAAAGGTTCTCCAATTCCTTTTTCAAGCCATTCGATGTTAACGTTAAATTTTAAAAAGAGCCTGTCTTTTATAGCAGTTGAAATCCCGATTCGCCCGCGTAAAACATCCGAGAGCGTACCTTCCTTAATATTAAGGCTTGCAGCAAATTCTTTCTGTGTTTTAAAATTTAACCGTTCTATAATAATTTTTAACCTCTGATTTTCAGTCATTCAAAAATGTTTATAAGTAAAATGAATTTATATTCGTTTTACTAATTTTATTAGTATATTCGTATAAGTGATACGCAAGATAATAAATTGTACAATAAACTTAATGATTATGAATAAAGACAATACGAATAATTTGCAGGCACATTCCTATTTAAATTTTTGTAAAACATTTTTTGAATTGCGAACAGTTGAAAATCATTTATTGCTTCTGGAAGAACTGATGGATTTAATTACAAATGAACATGCTTGCTCAAAAAAAATGATTCATGCCGATGCATATATTATTTATCAGTTTTACACCGAACTTTTTGAACTGGCTTTTCAATTTAAACAACACCTGGATAAAGAACATGCGCATATCAGTATCTGCGTAAATACGAGTTATCTGGAATATGAAAAACAGCGTTTTACGTATACTTTTCAATACCTTAACCAGCAAGAACTGATTAATCCATTGCTAGCGCTTAGTTTTCTGAAGGAGGAAATAGTAACTGCTTACAAAAGTACGCTATACGAATGGATGGGGCAATTACTGAACCACAATACAGAAAATTGCAACGGTAAAATATATTTTCCGCTTTACCATAATACCAGAAAATTGATTGAACTGAGCTGGCTGATTTACAACCGTGTTTTAGAACATCAGGCTATTGATAAGCCGATGGCCGTCAGAAGATTTGAAGATACCTGCCCCTTATTATTGGTCCGGGCAAACCAGTTGGATCCTTACCTGGAGGTGGAGTCTTTTTTTAATGGCGCAAGTTTGGGCTATTATAAGTTTGAACTCCGATGCTGGTTTAAAACTGCGCTTACCGAAAATATGGGAGTGGAAAAGCATGGTAACCTGATTTACTTTCATAACCAGTTAATTCAGCTGCTGCATGCCGGGTATTTAATTGTCACCAATAACATCAAATATATAAGCACAACTCATTATTCATCAACAGGTGAAACATTTAAAGATTGGATAAATGATATTAAAGGGCAAAAAATTGAGGAGGGTAATGGTATCCCCGGCAGTTATGAGGTTAATGTGCTATCAGAAGCCGAAATTGGAAACCCGTTATTTTACCTCAAACAGATTTTAACCCTTAAACGTATTGAGGAAATCAGGTATGGCTTACAGGAATGGATTTATTGCGCATTTAATGGGAATAGTAGTATTGCTACAATGGATGCGAAGTATGTGTTTAATTTATATGAGGAACTTGAAAAAATCCTGGAGATGCTTTTCCTGTTAATAGCCGGAGAAGAAGCTGGAAAAAATTAGAAGATAATACGGTTTACTGCTGATAAAAAACCATGTTTATATATTTAACGTTTGATTTAAGTTCTCAGCTAAGATATAGATATTGCAAACTGTCTATGTGCCACTTCAAAAGCTTTTATTTATTCGATATGTAACGCCCTCTCCTCCGGGGAGGTTTGGGGCTCCTACAACTGCTGAAAAATAAAGAAGAAGCCCTCCGGCGGCTGACCTGTACCGATTTTCATCGGTAGCCGAGGTGAGATGGTGTAGAGGGAAATGATAAATCAGAATTTACTAAAAGCATTAAGATTCGCGCCTGCCTGCGGTCAATGTCATTAAGTTAAGGAGATAAAAATAAGTACTATCCTTAGGGCTAATTTATTTCATGAAAATCAATGTAAATGACATTGCTATTCCACATTCCCCTCTTTCAGAGGGGTGCCCGCAGGGCGGGGTGTTTTATTTGTCCTGGCCGGACAGGCTTTTTTCTTTTGGCAACAAAAGAAACAAAATTGCCGGCTGAAAATTTTTGTATTTAAGATTGTGCTTTGGCTTGGATAGTGCATCCCCAAAAATTTGTTAGGCCGGTTTAAAGCGGAACGGAGAAACAGTGCTTTGGCCTTATAAAACGTAAATATACATAGTTCATAATTTGATGTATTTCAATAAGTTAAAAAATAACGTCAATGGTAGCTTAGTCGAAGGACAATTATTTTTGTTTTCGAGTGCCGAAAAAGGTCTTCGACAGGCTCAGACTGACAGCATTTTTTCTTAATTTAATGACATTGTGCCTGCGGTAGGCATGCGCGAGAAGGACGGCTTGATGCATGCAATAACACTATACCGTTTCTTAATAAGAGAATTTATAAAATTAAAACATTGGTTTTTAATTTTAACTGTCTTATTTTAGCAGATTGAAAATCGTTTATCCTTAATAAGTAAAGTGAAAAAAATTCTGATTACCGGTGGTGCCGGCTTCATCGGCTCTCATGTGGTTCGCCGTTTTGTAAATAACTATCCTCAATACGAAATTGTAAACCTGGATAAATTAACCTATGCAGGTAATCTTGCAAATTTGACGGATATTGAAAACAAGCCGAATTATCGTTTTGTAAAAGAGGATATTACGGATGCTGCTGCCATGAACGAATTGTTTAAAGCAGAAAATTTTGATGCGGTTATTCACCTGGCTGCAGAAAGCCATGTAGACCGATCAATTACAGACCCTACCGCTTTTGTGATAACCAATGTAATCGGCACAGTTAATTTATTAAATGCAGCACGCGAATACTGGAAAGGCGATTACGATAAAAAGCGTTTTTATCATGTAAGTACCGATGAGGTGTATGGTGCACTGGGTGAAGAAGGCATGTTTACCGAAACGACAGCTTACGATCCACACAGTCCTTATTCTGCATCGAAGGCAAGTTCCGACCATTTTGTAAGGGCTTACCACGATACTTATGGAATGGATTGTGTCATTTCCAATTGCTCAAATAATTATGGTTCGCATCATTTTCCGGAGAAATTAATTCCTTTAGCAATTAATAACATTAAAAACAATAAGCCTGTACCGGTATATGGAAAGGGCGAAAATGTTCGCGATTGGTTATGGGTGGAAGATCATGCCCGTGCAATTGATGTCATTTTCCATCATTCGAAAACCGGTGATACGTATAATATAGGCGGACATAACGAATGGAAAAATATTGATTTAATTAACCTGCTTTGTACCATAATGGATCAGAAATTAGGTCGTGAAGCCGGGGAATCCGCTAAGTTAATTACGTATGTTACTGACAGGGCAGGGCACGATTTACGTTACGCAATTGATTCTTCCAAATTACAAAAGCAATTGGATTGGGTACCAAGTTTACAATTTGAAGAAGGTCTGGCAAAAACGGTCGACTGGTACCTTCAAAATGAAGACTGGTTAAACAATGTTACTTCAGGGAATTATCAGTCCTATTACGAACAGCAATACCACGGCAAATAATGGAGATTCAGGAAACAGGATTAAAAGACTGTGTAATTATTAAACCAAGGGTTTTCGAAGATACGAGAGGCTATTTTTTCGAAAGTTTTAATAAAAATACTTTTGAAGCAAAAACGGGTTTATCCGGAAATTTTGTACAGGATAACGAATCTTTTTCTTCTTATGGCGTAATCAGGGGTTTGCATGCGCAATCTGGTGAGCATGCCCAGGCCAAACTGGTTCGGGTTTTAAAGGGCGAGGTATTAGATGTTGCCGTAGATGCCCGTCCTGGTTCGCCTACATACGGGAAACACATTTCTGTAAAACTAAGTGCCGAAAATCATTTGCAACTTTATGTTCCGAGAGGCTTTCTTCACGGTTTCTCCGTATTGAGTGAAACTGCTGAGTTTTTTTACAAGTGTGATAATTTCTATAATAAAGCTTCAGAACTGGGCGTAATTTATAATGACGCAGATTTAGCTATCGATTGGATGATTCCTGAAGATAAAGCAGCTGTATCAGAAAAAGATTTAATTCTAAATACCTTTTCTTCGTTAAAATAATATGAGCAAAATACTCGTAATTGGTGCAGGTGGCCAACTTGGACAATGTCTTAAAACCGTTGCTGAAAGACGGGGTATTTCTGATATCATTTTCCCTGTTGAAAAGGAAGCAAATATTTTAGATGCAGACTTATTAAATAAATTACTGGAAAGAGAAAAACCAGCTTTTGTAATTAACTGCGCGGCCTATACCGCTGTTGATAAGGCCGAAGATGAAGTTCAATTGTCAAAGGCTGTTAATGAAACGGGTGCAGGTTATTTAGCTGCCGCCTGCGAGGCAAATTCAGTCACTTTAATTCATGTTTCTACAGATTTCGTTTTTGAAGGAAACGAGGTGAAGCTTTTAAAGGAAGAAGATGAGGCAAATCCGATAAATGTATATGGCGTTACTAAGCTAGATGGAGAAAAAGCAGTAACAGCTGTTCTGGAAAAACATTTTATTATTCGTACCAGCTGGTTGTATTCAGAATATGCCAATAACTTCGTAAAAACGATGTTAAAGTTTGGTGCCGAACGTGATGAACTCAACATTATTGCTGATCAGGTTGGTACCCCAACTTATGCTATAGATTTAGCAAATGCAATTTTCGATATTATTGATTCGGGAAATGAAAATTATGGCATCTATCATTACAGTAACGAAGGCGTAACTTCATGGTTCGATTTTGCGAAAGCCATATTTGATATTAGTAGAACCAATGTTAATGCAAATCCAATCCCAGGCTCGGCCTATCCCACCAAAGCAAAACGCCCGGCATTTTCTGTAATGGATAAAACAAAAATAAAAAATACATTTGGCCTGACTATTCCTTATTGGAGAGATAGTCTTATTGAATGTATACATCAGCTAAAAGGCTAATGTTTAACTGTTTAATCGTTAAATTGTTTTAATGGAAAATAATAATAAAAAGATATAATTGAAGGTTAAATATTATCGGTTATACAGTTAACCGATTCTGCAAATAACCGCTTAAACAAATAAATAATGAAAGGTATAATTTTAGCTGGTGGCAGCGGAACACGTTTACATCCATTAACCTTAGCTTGCAGTAAGCAAATGATGCCGGTTTATGATAAGCCGATGATCTATTATCCTTTATCTACTTTGATGCTTGCAGGGATAAAAGAAATTTTAATTATTTCTACACCTCATGATTTGCCAAATTTTGAAAAATTATTAGGCGATGGCGCTTCATTAGGCTGTAAATTTAGTTATGCCGTGCAAGCCGAACCAAACGGTCTGGCACAAGCCTTTGTTATTGGCGAAGAATTTATCGGAAAAGATAAGGTTGCATTGGTTTTAGGCGATAACATTTTCCACGGTGATGGCATGGCCAAATTATTACAGGCCAGCTCTGATCCGGAAGGAGGCGTTGTTTTTGCTTACCAGGTTTCTGACCCGGAGCGCTACGGAGTTGTAGAATTTGATGCCGATAAAAACGCCATTTCCATTGAAGAAAAGCCTGAAAAGCCTAAATCTGATTACGCTGTACCAGGATTGTATTTTTATGACAACGAAGTTGTCGAAATTGCGAAAAATATCAAGCCTTCTCCAAGAGGCGAATATGAAATTACAGATATCAATAAAGTTTACCTGGAAAGAGGCACTTTAAAAGTTGGTGTGCTGAGCCGCGGAACAGCCTGGCTGGATACCGGAACCTTTACGTCATTAATGCAGGCCGGGCAGTTCGTTCAGATTATTGAAGAGCGTCAGGGTTTAAAAATCGGGTGTATCGAAGAAATTGCCTATCGCATGGGTTTTATAAATTCAGAACAGCTAAGGGCAATCGCAACCCCGCTCGTTAAAAGCGGTTATGGCGCTTACTTGCTGAAGCAAATTAAATAGCCTGATTAAAAGGCCATATTAAATATTCAATCTGTACTGAGGGTGTAATTTATTTCATAAAAATTACGATGAGTTAAAGGTGAAAGCAAGAGAAATAAAACTTTCTCTTGCTTTCGTCATTGCGAGACACTAAGCCTGCCTACCGCAGCTACCGTGTGGACACAAATTATTAAAGTTTTTTTTCCGCTCTTTGCCGCGGGGCATCAAACATTTTTCATTGTTTGTTTATGTTTTAAAATGGTATTCAAGCTTGCTGCGCAGGTTGAAGCATCAAAAGTATGCAAAAATGCTTTGTCAATCCAGCTAGGGGGCTTCCGCACTATCTTATACACATCAAAAAAACAGCGGCACTTTGTTTTGTTCGTTACTGCTAATTGAATGATTTTGCTAAACCTGAACACAAAACCACTGCGTTTGAGGTTTGGCAGTGCAAGATGTTCTATCCTGCAACTGTTTTTTTGATTATCCACCCCTTGGGATTGACGGCGTCCTTCGGTAAAACCTGTTGGATATGTAAGTCAGTCAGCGAAATGCCTAAAAAACCGTTTCAAAAAGATGTGTCCACATGATAGCTACCGCACGCAGGGAATCTTAATGCGATCGCTATAAACATATTATTTTAAGATTGCTTCGTGCCTCGCAATGACGACCTTTTATTAGCTTTTGGAAGGACTTGCAAAAGCTAATTAAGGCGTTTCGACAAGCTCAACGTGACATTTTCTTTAGGACTATTAATTTATCAGGAAAGCTTCTTTTTAGAAGCATGATGCAAAATATCAGATTTCCATGGGTTCCTCATATTTACAACCTTCCTGCAGTCAAAAAATGAATGAACATATTGTAAACCAAATACAGTAACGCCAAATCAATTGTAAACAAATAACAGCAACAAGACTTTCTATTGTAAACTTATTCCAGTATAGGACAGGCCGAAATGATAACTTACAAAATTACAACATAATATATATTATAACGGAGTTCCGACGAGGTTAGGTCGGGGTTCAGTCGGACTTATGACAATTATACCCGACTAAACTCCGTCGTAAATTCGAGTAATAAGTGACTTAATCCTTGCTTATTTGTACAATTTTACTTAGATTGGTACTAATCATCTCCTAATTTAATCTTAAGAATTATGGCTATATTAAATGAAGGAATTAACGGAGGCTTTACCGGAAAGGTGGGCAGCGTTATCGGCTACCGGCTCAATGGTAAATGGGTAGTCAGAGGATTGCCCAAAGTAAGTAAAAAAAATAAAATCGGTAGTGCCGAACAAAAACGCAGCCGGGCGAAATTTACGATAATGCAGCAGTTTTTATCAGTCATGCTTCCATACATCAGGATTGGTTTTAATCTTGAAGCTAAACTCCGGAACATCTCTGCACACAACGCGGCGAAATCTTATAACTTAATACATGCCTTTACAGATAAAGATGAGCTTGACTATACAAAAATAGTGCTGACCAAAGGCAATTTGCCCGGCGCCGAATCACCACTTGTAAAAACGGTAGAAAACGGCCTGTTGTTTAACTGGGTATTTTCCAAACCGGCAAATTCCATAATGGCGGATGACCAGGTGATGCTCATGGCCTACCAGGCAGAAAGCAACCAGACGGTATGTATGTACAGCGGTGCAAGAAGAAAAAGCGGTGCTGAGATTTTGGAGATTGGACAACCCACCGGCCTGGCTTATCACGCCTGGATTTCCTTCGTGTCTGACAATCGCACGGCCATCTCGACCAGCCAATATTTGGGTACCTGTGTTTTCTAATATGCACATTTGCTGCCCGTGCCTATTCGGTGATTTTTCTATCTTTACCCGCTGCACTTTAAATTCATGGATAGGAAAAAACATATTGCAATAATTGGACTAGGCTACGTGGGTTTGCCGTTGGCAATTGAATTTGCCAAAAAATATTCCGTTATCGGATTTGATACCAATGAAAAGCGTGTTAACGAATTAAAAAATGGTTTCGATAGTACTAAAGAAGCCAATTTAGAAGATCTTAAATTGGTTTTGACTGATTCAGCTGGTGATAAAGGATTAAAATTCAGTTCGAGCCTTCCGGATATCAGTTCATGTACGATTTTTATTGTTACCGTTCCGACGCCTATTGATCACCTTAAGCGACCGGATTTGGTGCCTTTGTTAACAGCTTCAAAAATGCTGGGCATTGTACTGAAAAAAGGAGATATCGTCATTTACGAATCGACCGTTTACCCGGGTTGTACCGAAGAAGATTGTGTGCCTGTTCTGGAGCAGATTTCCGGACTAAAGTATAACGAAGATTTTTTCTGCGGCTATTCACCGGAACGTATTAACCCAGGCGATAAAATAAATACGCTTACAAAAATTAAAAAAGTTACTTCGGGCTCTACGCCGGCTGTAGCCGCTCAAATTAATGAATTGTATGCCAGCATTATTAGTGCAGGCACGCATTTAGCACCGAGCATAAAAGTTGCCGAAGCTTCCAAAGCGATAGAAAATGCCCAGCGTGATGTGAACATCTCTTTTGTTAATGAACTGGCTTTAATTTTTGATAAAATGCAGATAGACACAGCAGATGTGCTTGCTGCTGCCGCTACCAAATGGAATTTTTTAAATTACAAACCGGGTTTAGTTGGCGGGCATTGCATCGGGGTAGATCCTTATTACCTTGCACATAAATCAGAAGCTTTGGGTTACAAACCTGAGGTTATTTTATCCGGTCGCCGGGTAAATGATAACATGGGGATGTTTGTTGCCAATAAAGTGCTGAAAATGATGGTGGCGCACGATAAAGCCATAAAAAATGCTAAAGTATTGATATTGGGATTTGCTTTTAAAGAGAATTGCCCCGATGTAAGGAATACCCGGGTAATCGACATTTATAAAGAACTCAAATCATTTTCTATAGCGGTTGATATTTACGATCCATGGGCAGATTCATCAATCGTGAAAGCGGAATACAATATCCCCCTATTAGATAAGGTTCCTTCAACTGCTTATGACGCTGTAATTTTAGCGGTAGCACACCAGAAGTTTCTGGACTTAGATTTTGCTGCTTTTAAATTAAATGGCGCAATCATATTTGATACAAAATCTTTTATTGATCGTAATGTAGTTGATGCCAGATTGTAAGAAGAAATCATATTCATGCAAATAGAATCATTTAATTACGCAAAAATTATTCAGTATGTTTGCGAACATAATATCTATGAATAATTTATGAAAGTTGCACTTATTACTGGTATCACCGGACAAGATGGGGCTTATTTAGCTGAATTCTTACTAAAAAAAGGCTATTTCGTTCACGGCATTAAAAGAAGAAGTTCGTTGTTCAATACTGACCGAATCGATCATTTATACCAGGACCAGCATGAAAGTAATGTTCATTTCAAATTACATTATGGCGATTTAACGGATTCAACCAACTTAATCAGAATTATTCAGGAAACCCAGCCCGATGAGATTTACAATTTGGGCGCAATGAGCCATGTTATGGTGTCCTTTGATTCTCCCGAATATGTAGCAAATGTAGACGGGATAGGAACCTTACGAATTTTAGAAGCTGTGCGAATTTTAGGATTGGAGAAAAAGACCAGAATTTATCAGGCTTCCACTTCAGAGTTATATGGCGGAATGCCTGAAAATAAAAACGAAAAGGGTTTTTATGATGAAAACTCCCCTTTTTACCCCCGTTCACCGTATGGGGTAGCTAAAATATATGGCTTCTGGATTACCAAAAATTACCGTGAGGCCTACAATATGTTTGCTTGTAATGGAATTCTTTTTAATCATGAGAGTCCATTGAGAGGCGAAACCTTTGTAACCAGAAAAATTACCAGAGCTACGGCTAAAATTGCTTTAGGACTTCAGGGATGTTTATATCTGGGTAATTTATCTGCTCAACGAGATTGGGGGCATGCCAAGGATTATATCGAGGCGATGTGGTTAATTCTTCAGCAAGAAAAGGCAGAGGATTTTGTGATTGCAACAGGAGTAACAACAACTGTACGGGATTTTGTAAGAATGAGTTTTGCAGAATTGGGTATAGAGGTTGAATTTTCGGGTAAAGACGAAAATGAAAAGGGCGTTATTATCGATGTTGATGAAGAAAGGGCAATAAGCTTTGGCCTGAACCTTAATGCGCTTAAACCAGGGTTAACGGTTGTAAGGGTTGATCCGAAATATTTTAGACCTACTGAAGTCGATTTGCTTTTGGGCGATCCAACTAAATCGAAAACTCAGTTGGGCTGGGTGCCAAAGTATGATTTACCAGCATTAGTTAAAGATATGGTACAATCTGATTTGGTGCTAATGAAAAAAGATGAATATTTGAGCAAAAGTGGCTTTAAAACCCTTAATTATTTTGAGTAGAAAACGAAAAATTCAGTTTTATTGCTTATTTTTTTTGGTTTATTGGTTTACTTTTAAAATTTATTAGCTTTCTTTATTTTTAATGATTCTATTTTTTGTTTTTTTTTGAAAAATGAATAAATCGGAGTATTTTTAAATATATAATTCATTTCTTTTAAATAACGTATACATCTCAACCTATAAAAATAGATTTAAACAACAAATTGGATGATATTTGTTCTTGCTGTTTAATCAATGTATATATAGTTTATTATTAAGTTATCGTTCGCCCCGAAATCCTTTAATCATATGTTGAGTTTTTTTAATAAGAAAAAGAAAGTTACTGATATCTCCTGGTTGGGAATAGATATGCATTCACACATCTTACCAGGTATTGACGATGGTTCTCCTGATGTTCAAACTTCTTTACGATTCGTTAAAGCATTTGAAGAATTGGGCTTTGACCGAATTATCTGTACACCTCATATTTACAAAGAGCTTTATCCAAATGATAAAGAAACTATCGGGGCAGCAAAAGACTTGCTGCTTGATGAGATGCAAAAAAACAGTGTTTCTTTAAAATTAGATGCAGGCGCTGAGTACATGATTAACCAGGATTTCGATATTTCTGCCCCACTTTGCTCATTAAGCGATAAGCATTTATTAATCGAGATGTCTTATTTAACAGAAAGCCCGAATATCAGTCAAACTATATTCGATTTAGAAATTAAAGGTTTTCAGCCCATATTAGCCCATCCCGAACGATATACTTTTTATTTTAAAGATAAAAGCAGGTTAAAAAGATTTAAAGAAAAGGGATGTTTACTACAGTTAAATCTATTGTCTGTACTAGGTTATTATGGTAAGGATGTTAAACATCTTGCTGAAATGCTGCTTTCAGAAAAGTTGTATGATTTAGCGGGGACCGACCTCCACCATGAAAAACATCTTAGCACACTAACTGATGCCGTTCAATCCGGAAGGTTGTACGATGTTTTAGGAAATTATGAATTTAAGAATAAAGAGCTTTTTAATCAAAATCTTAATATAGACGTATAGAATCCTGTCGTTTTTTATATAAATAATTAATAGGCTTAATTTCTTAAATGCCTAGCTACGCCCTTTCCTATCAAATGAAATAATTTTGTACTTTTACGAACAATAATTTTAGCGCATATAATGAAATATCTGATTTGATAATTTTGTATTCCAAATCAAATATTCATAACCTATCTAAACATGAATTTTAAAAAGTTAGTCGCAGCCCTGCTGTTTTTTTGTGCCATCATCATTTCTCAACAAGCATTTTCTCAAACTAATTATGCTGATATTAAAGTTGATGAACTGTCTGATGCCAAAATAAGGGAGCTGATGCAAAGGGCTGAATCTATTGGTTATACAGATGCACAGCTGGAACAGCTTGCTGCCGCGCAAGGGATGCCTGCAACTGAAATAGAGAAATTAAGAACCAGGGTAGAGAAAATAAGAAAAGCTGACGGTGTAAATGGTTCTGGAAATGGAACAGATGCCAGTGCAAAAACTGCGTCTGATATGAATAGAAGCCGCACCTCAACTCAAAAAACTTTAATGGATAGTTTGAAAAAGGTTTCCAATCAGGATGGTAATTCATTATTGAATCAGGAAAGACAAAAGCTTAAGGAATCTTTTGGAGGACGTAGCACAAAGATTTTTGGTTCAGACTTATTCTTTAATGTAAATCAAACTTTTGAACCAAATTTAAGGATGGCTACGCCAAAAAGCTATATAATTGGTCCGGACGATGAATTGTTAATAGATATTACGGGAGATAATGAAGCAAATTATAAGTTAAAAGTTAGCCCGGATGGTACCATTCGAATTCAATATGCCGGTTTAGTAGCCGTTGGCGGGTTAACAATAGAACAAGCTATTTCTAAAATTCGTACGAGACTTTCATCTACCTATCCAGGCATCAAAAGTGGCAGAACAAGCGTAGCTGTAAACCTGGGAAATATTCGCAGTATACAGGTAACAGTTACCGGTGAGGCTGTTAAATCCGGTACCTATACGGTTTCTTCATTATCGCCGGTATTTAATGTACTTTATCAATCAGGAGGGCCAAATATTAATGGGTCGTTCCGTAAGATTGAGGTTATCAGAAATAATAAAGTTGTTTCTAAAATTGATGTTTATGATTTGTTAATAAACGGCATTCAAAAAGGAAATATCAGACTTCAAGATCAGGATGTAATTAATGTACCAGTTTATGATACAAGAGTTGAATTGTCTGGCGAGGTTAAAAGACCTGCGTCATACGAGATGCTGCCAAATGAAACACTTGCAGATGCAATACGTTTTGCCGGCGGATTCTCTAATAAGGCATACTCGGCACAAATTAAGGTGCTTCAGAATACAAACAGGGAAAGAAAAATAATTGACGTTTCAGAATCTGATTTTGGAATCTATAAACCAAAAAATGGTGATACCTATATAGTGGAAGCTATTTTAGATCGCTTTGAAAACCGTGTTGAAATTAACGGAGCCGTTTTTCGCCCAGGCCAGTACGAGCTTGAGAGCGGTTTAACTTTAAAATCGCTAATCAAAAAAGCGGATGGAGTTAAAGAAGATGCATTTTTAAATCGTGCTTATATCTCCAGATTAAATGCGGATAACAGCCAGAACTTACTTTCATTTGATGTAACCAAACTTTTAGACGGTTCAATTCCTGATATTAAACTTCAAAGGGAAGATAAGATAACCATTAACTCTATTTTCGACTTACGCGAAGAATATAAGGTAACTATTCAAGGTGAAGTAAGAGATCCGGGAACATTTGCTTATGCTGATAACATGAATTTAGAGTCTTTAATTCAAATGGCTGGAGGTTTTAAAGAAGGTGCGACACCTAACCGAATTGAGATTTCAAGAAGAATAAAAAACAGTGATGCAACATCTGCATCGGCGCAAACGGCTGAAGTTTTTACAGTTAACGTTGATCGTGATTTAAAGATACAAGACCAGGGTTTTACTTTGAAACCATTTGATATCGTATCTATTCGTAATTCGGAAAGCTACCACATTCAGCGTCAGATAAAGTTAGAAGGCGAAGTACTCTATCCGGGAGTTTATACCATCATCAAGAAGGATGAAAGGGTGTCTGATCTGATTGAACGGGCCGGTGGACTGAGTCCGCTCGCTTATGTTGAAGGGGCATCATTAAGAAGAAAAGGTGGTTTTGATTCGAAAGCGATGGATGCGGCCGAAATTCAGCGAGAAGAAAGAGAAAAGCTCTTAAATCTGCAAAGATTAAAACAATCAGGCGCCAGGGATACCACTAGCCTAGATAAAGATTTGCAAATTTTAAGGAGTGATTTGGTTGGCATCGATTTAAAGAAAATTATGGATAAACCTTTATCCAGATATGATCTGATTGTAGAAGATGGAGATGTTATCAGAGTACCCAAGGAACTGCAAACGGTTAGGGTTACAGGCGAAGTTTTAAAACCAAATAGTATTGTTTATACAAAAGGAAAAAGCTTTACCGGCTACATTAGCGGTTCAGGAGGTTTTAGTTATAATGCCTATAAAAAAGGTGCTTTCATTGTGTATTCTAACGGTTCTGTAGCGGCAAACAGAAAGTTTCTGTTCTTCAATAATTTCCCGCAGGTTAAGCCAGGCTCAGAGATTTTTGTGCCTAAACGAGCTGAAAGAGAGAAAATAGGGATTGCTGGTTTGGTTGGTATTTCAACAGCTGTGGCTTCAATCGCTGCAATTATTGTTTCTTTATTACGATAAATACTATGTCTGAAAATAATAGTCGGGAAATTACCGTAAGAGAATTAGTACTTAAACTATATGATTGGTTCAATTATTTAAAATCTAAATGGACTATTTTGATACTAGCCTGCATTTGTGGGGTGGTTTTAGGTTATTTTTATTCAACCTATAAAAAGCCTTTATATGTAGCTGTGAGTACTTTTGCTTTGGAAGATTCGGACAGTGGGGGTGCACTCGGTCAGTTTGGTGGTTTAGCTTCTATGATCGGGGTAGATTTAGGCGGTTCCGGTAATAGCGGTATCTTTCAGGGGGATAATCTTATTGAATTATATAAATCCAGAAAGATGATTCAGGAAGCTTTACTCGCTGAAAATATATTTAATGGGAAAAGACAGTCCTTAATTAACAGATATGTTGAATTTAACAATCTAAAAGCGCAATGGGCTAACAATCCGGTTTTAAAAAATCTGAATTTTAAACCAACAAATAACCTTAAACTATTAAGAGCACAGGATAGTGTTTTAGGCGAGGTTGTTAAAGAAATTGGGAAAACTAGTTTAGTTGTTACCAAACCAGATAAAAAACTTAGCATCATTAAAGTTCAGGTTACTTCAAAAGACGAGCTTTTTTCTAAAGCCTTTAACGATCAGATAGTGAAAAATGTGAATGAGTTTTATGTAAATACCAAAACAAAGAAATCGACCCAAAACGTTTCTATTTTACAACATCAAACAGATTCTGTTAAAAGAGAGTTAAATGGGGCTTTATCTGGCGTTGCCGCACTTACTGATGCAAATCCAAATCCCAATCCTGCAAGGCAGATATTACGTGTTCCTTCTCAGCGAAGACAGGTAGACGCACAGGCGAACACTGCTATCTTAACTGAGCTGGTTAAAAACCTCGAGCTTTCTAAAGTTTCACAACGGAAAGAAACACCATTAATCCAGATGATTGACGCACCGATATTACCTTTGCAAAAAGTTGTTACGACTAAAACTAAGGGAATGGTAATTGGTGGTTTTGTTTTCGGATTTTTAATGGCCGGTTTTTTACTTACCCGAAGAGGTTTCAAGTCTATCGTTAGCTAAAGCCTATGTCGGTTTTAAAAAGGAATATCGCATTTAATACCTTATTGTCGATTTCCCAAATCCTTTTTCCACTGGTTACTTTTCCATATGCCTCGAGGGTTTTAGGTCCACAAGCTATGGGGGCTGTAAGTTTTGCAGATAATTTTACCACTTACTTTTTAATTTTTTCTGCCTTGGGAATTCCTTTGTATGGCATAAGGGAAGTAGCTAAGGCCAAGAACAATCCGGAAGCGCTGGGGAAGGTATTTTCAGAATTAATTTTCATTCATTTTTTAACTTCAGTTATTTCGGTAATTGTCTTATTTATAATTAGTTACTTTACACATAGGCTGAGAACAAACTTTGCGCTGTATCAAATAGGTATGGCTGTTCTTATGGGCAATGTGTTTATCGCTGAATGGTTTTTTCAGGGAATAGAGAAATTTAAATACATAGCGCTAAGAACGGTGTTTATCAGAATGTTAACCGTTGCTTTGCTATTTTTACTGGTTCATAGTATTGAAGATAGAAATACCTATTATGCTTTAAATCTGCTCGCGACGATTTTAGCTGCTGTTACAAATATGTATGCCGTGAACAAAATCGTAAAGATTTCATTTAAGCAGCTTTCCTTAAAAAAACATTTGAAACCTTTATTTATTATATTTTCAAACAGTGTTGTAACCACAATCTATTTGGTTTTTGATTCGATTATTTTAGGTTTTCTAACCAGGGATGTAAACGTTGGGTATTACTCCGCGTCTATGAGGATCAGTAAATTGTCATTAGCGATTATTGGCGTGCTTTCTGCAGTTTTATTACCGCGCTTAACAATTGCTTTTCAAAAGGAAGACTTAACCGAGGCTAAATCTTTATTAGCAAAATCGATGAACTTTGTTATTTTTTTAAGTGTGCCAATTGCATTGGGGACCTATTGTTTATCTGAAGAGATTATTTTGCTGTTTGCGGGAAAAAGTTATCTGCCTGCCGTTAGTTCATTGCAGATATTGTGTTTCATTGTAATCTTTGTGGGTATTGCACAAATTTTTAGCCACCAGATTTTGCTTCCCCTCCATCAGGAAAAAAAAATCCTGTATGCATCTCTTTTCGGTGTATTTGTTAGCCTTAGCTTGAATTTCATTTTAATTCCATTTTTGAAACAGGATGGTGCCGCTATAAGTTCGCTCATAACCGAGCTCTGTGTTACCATCGCCTTATTCTTTTACGCATTTAAACTTTTAAACTTTAAGTTTCCGGTTTTGCAGGTCATTCAATCGATGCTCACCTGCATGGCGTTTTTTATTTTTAAATATTTCGTTTTAAAGCTGACGTTAATTCCAATTTTGGTCATTTTATATACAGTTATTCTGTCGGGAATCTTTTATCTTGTTGCACAGTTATTTATTTGGAAAAACAGAAATGTATTGGATATATTGTCTGGTTTCGGCCCGTTAAAATTTTTGCAAAAGATATGATGGACAGGAAAGCATGTATTATAATACCAATGTATCGATTAGATATCAGCGAGTATGAGCAGATATCGATTCAACAATGTTTCCGGATATTAGGCAAACATCCAATCTATTTTGTGATTCCGAAACGTCTTGAAGCATCTGTTCAAAGTATTGAATATATTAAAGAAGGGAAAGCCAGGTACAAAGCCTTCGACGATGCTTTTTTTGATGATATTATGGCTTATAACCGGTTATTGAAATACCCGGGGCTGTATAAGTCTTTTTTGGAATATGAATTCATGCTGATTTATCAACTCGATGCTTTTGTATTTAAAGATGAACTTCATTATTGGTGTAGCCAGGGAAACGATACCATCGGCGCTCCGCTATTTGAAGGCCTTATCTCTGCAAAACCTGATAGTTCTTTAATTGGGCAAGGAAACGGAGGCTTCTGTTTGCGAAATATCCGTAATTGCTATAAAATTGTAACACAGTTCAGGAAATTAAAGTTTACCCGAACGTTTGAAGATGATAATCGTCCGTTTTACATTAACTTTTACCGGTATATAAAACATCAGCTAATCTATATTTATTCAGGTTACCCTTTTCAGCCAATTATTAACGAAGACTTGTTCTGGGCTGAGGTAATTCCCGATAATTTTCCGGATTTTAAAGTCCCAGGTCCGGCGGAAGCCATGAAATTCAGTTTTGAGGTCAATCCGGATATTCTGTTTGAAATGAATCAGAATGAGCTACCATTCGGATGTCATGCATGGTGGAAATACAATCTTGAATTTTGGGTTTCGCATATAAATAAATTCGGCTATAATATTAAGATTAACTAAATTTTATAAAAATTTGCACATTTGTAATCTATGGGAATAAAAATGCGATTGCTGCAATCTAACGATGATGAATACTTTCTTGATTGTATCGATGAATTGTATCGCACCATCGAACAAGATTCAGCAGGGTTTAGCCCTCAACGCATTCTGGTTAGATTTTCCCGTTTTAAAACATTTCTGGTCCGCAAACTGATTCTTTTTCCAAAACTTTTTAAGTTGCAGCCAAAGATTTATGACCGGCAGGTCGTAAACTTTGCATCCATGATTAGTGGAGATTTTAGGTTGTTAATTCCTTCTTCTTTTTCATCATCAAACAATTTTATTTACATGTATGATGTTTGGCCAAGGTTTCATTCCTGGATATTTCCTTTACTTGATTTTTTTAGCGTTAAATATGTTTTTTTCTCTTCGAAACAGGTTTGGGAAATTTTTAATGAAAAATACGGACATATTAAATGTAAAGCGAGCTGGGTTCCGGAAGCATTGATTGCAGGCGATTATAGTTATAAAAGTTATATTGAACGTACTATCGATGTGCTTGAGTTTGGCCGAATGTACGATGAATACCATGAGTTGATAAAGGGCACATTGGCTTTGAATAAAAAGAATCATGTGTACAGAACGCCTGATAAGTATTTTCTTTTTGCTGATAAAGCAGCATTTACTGACGCCTTAGCATCTTCTAAAATAGTAATTTGTGTGCCCTCAAATATTACCAATCCAGAACGATCTGAATTTATTTCTTCAATGACGCTAAGGTATTTGCAAGCCATGGCCTCTAGATGTCTAGTAGTGGGTTCTTTACCATCAGATATGGAAGAGATATTTGGATACAATCCGGTTGTGGAAATCGATATGGAAAATGCGTCATCTCAAATCATTGAGATTCTGGACAACTACGAAAGCTACCTGCCTTTAATTGAAAGAAATTATAAAGAAGTTTTGGCTAAACATCAATGGCAAAACAGATGGACAATTATGAAGGCGAAAATTGAGGAGGTTTTATGAACAAACCTTTAGTCAGCATCATTATTCCTACCTACAACTATGCTAAGCTTATAACAGAAACCCTTGAAAGTGTTTTAGGTCAAAGTTACGATGCCTGGGAGTGTATAATTGTTGATGATGGTTCGACGGATAATACGGAAGACATAGTTAAGGATTTTATTAACTGCCATTCAACATATTCATTTACCTACATCAAAAAAGTTAATGAAGGCACATCTGTTGCCAAGAATACAGGAGTTAACATTGCTGCTGGAAAGTATGTTCAATTTTTGGATGCCGATGATTTGATAAGCGTAGATAAATTAGCGGTTCAGGTTTCACTTCTTGAATCGGGTATCGCCGGTGTAGTCTTTTCAAAATCAGTGTTTTTTACGGATGATAATTCAAGAAGGAAATTAATAGATAGGTACCCAAACGGTTTTTTAGCTGAAGAAACGCTTCATGGTTCTGCTCTTCTAAAGCGAATGGTTAAAAATAATATTGTTACCATAGGCAGTCCGCTGGTAAAAAAGGACATTCTTCTTGAAGCCGGTCTATTTGATACTGAACTGAAAAATAATGAAGATTGGTTGCTTTGGTTTAAGGTTGGTGTAATCTGTAGAAAGTTTGTTTACGACGACAATATTAAGTCATACACCAGCATCAGGGTTCATCATGCAAGTGCGATGAACAATCACTCGAAAATGTTTCAAGGTGAGGTTATTGTTCGGAGGGAGATTGAGTCTGCATTGAGTGGCTCCGAAGCAGATAAGGAATTAGAACAATTGAGGAAGTTGAATTCAGAACTACTTGCCTTACATGAGGTCCGTTCTCTTAATATCGCTAACGGCATGAGATATATTTTAAGTAGTTTTGCTAAAAATCCCGTTGGTGAGTTCAATTTACTTACAAGAGCACTATTTAAATTAGGTGTTAGGATTTATAAAAGTGCAATATCTTAATGGAAAGTAAACCTTATGTATTAATACTTATAATCTGCGCTCTTTTGATAGTTGACGCATTATTGATAAGCAGGTATGCATCGTGGGGTTGTACAGCGGAGGAATTGATTCCTTATGGTATTTTTTTAATCCTTGCTGAGTCTGTATCTGTTTTTTCTGTTGTGAGATTCAAACAGTTTATTAACCCATTTACGATATATAGTTTTTTCATTTATATAGCCGGGTTTTCATTTCTCATCATCTCTGACAGACAAGTAGGCTATGATTTAAATTTTATTTTAATAATTACGTTTAGCATTGCTTCATTTATCATAGGTGGGCTGGTAGCCATGAAAACTTTTGCATTTAATTTTCAAAATATTATCCCGCCACTGAGCCAAAGAATCAGCCTGTTTTTTTTACTTTTCCTATTCATTGCCGGAATTGGCGTATTTGCGTTGGAAGTTGGTCAGTTAGGTTATTTGCCGGTTTTCAATCTTGCCAATGCCGCTGTTTATGAAGAACTTAACGAAAATGAAGTAACTCCATTACATAATTTTATAGTTTTGAATTCTGTTTTGCCAGCCATGTTTTTCATAACGTATAAAAAGGGCACGATACGTTTCTGGCAGTTTTTGTTGCTCACCTGTGTTTGTGGATTTATAATTCTGAATTTTTTCAGTAGACAAATCATTGTTCTGTTCTTCTTTTCATTATTAATGGCATACAGCTATTATAAACGAATTCCATTTTTAAAATTGTTTTCAATAGGTGCGGTTTGTGTCGTTTTATTTATCGTTTTAGGGCAATTAAGAAGTAGTTCTGATGAAAATGCCAATTCAATTTCAGTAAACGATTTCCTTAGAGATTACGGAGACATCACCAAGCCTACTAATATTCTCGAAACTTATCTTTCCCTATATGGTGGTGTTAACTTTTCGGCAGGTGATGCTATCGTTCATGATGCCATTCGTGATGGTTATGTGAGCTACGGCGCCTATACTGCCAGGCCTGTGATAACACTTTTACCTGCAGATAAAAATGCACTTTATCCTCTTCTTTATAGTTCTTATACAAAAATAGGAACTTATATGATTGATCCGTATTTAGATTTCAGATGGTTTGGTGTTATTGGATTAAACTTTCTTTACGGTTTATTCTCAATGAACTCTTTTAAAAATTATCTGGCAAAAAATGGCGAATATTATATTGTAGAATGGTCGTTATTTATCTTTTGTATTTTCATGTGCGCCTTCACCAATTTCTTTCATATGTTCTTTGTGGCTTTTTTCTTTATCGTAAATCGAATAGCAATAAAATAACATGAGTGAGCTACCATTGTTAACAATTTTAATGGCGACATATAATGGCGGTAAATATCTGATTGCTCAACTAGAAAGTATATTGGCTCAAACCTACCAAAATTGGGAGTTGGTGATAAGAGATGATAATTCTACAGATACTACTCAAAAAATTATTACCGAATATTTAAGTAAGGATAAACGATTACGGCAATTGAAATTTGGTGATTTACACGGAACAGCATGTCGTAATTTTTCGCAATTATTTGATTGGGCCTGTCAGGAAAACAAACAATATATACTCTTTGCCGACCAGGATGATATATGGTTGCCGGATAAGATTGAACTTTCTTTAAAGGAGATTAAGGAAGATGAAAAAGTTTATGGTTTTACTACACCGTTGGCAAAATACAGTAGTTTTGAATTTATTGATGAGGAGGATAATCCGATTGATAGGATATTAAAATTACCAGCTGAATTGACTTTGAGGGTTTTACTTAACGAAAACTATGCATGGGGCTGCACCATGATTTTAAATCGGGCAGCTGTTGACTTGATAAAGCACATTCCACCAGAATCTGTAAATCACGATTATTATATTGCTTTGGTTGTTAGTGCTTTTGGTCGTATTTCTTTAATAAACAAAGATTTGGTGTTATACCGACAACATCAAAATAACGTTAGCGGAAACGTAGAAAACATGGGGTTTTCCAGCCGTTTCGATCGCTATTTTAGAAATACTTCAGTAATGATAAAACCACTAACTCAAAATTATGCGCTCGTTAAGTCATTTTATGAGCATTATTCTGATAAGTTATCTCCGGAAAATAAACGATTAATATCCGGTTTCTTGTCTTCATACCAATCAGGCTTCTTTAACTTGCTAAAAACGCTTTTTAAATTTGGGATATTTAAAATTGGCCTTGGAAAGAACCTGGTTTATATTTATACATTGTTTCTTTACCGCAAAAAGGTTATTGATGCCATTTATAAATCTTCGAAAAAATGAAGATACATTACGATAATCTGATATACAGCCTGCAACGTGCAGGTGGCATTTCCACTTATTGGTCGGAATTAACTTCGAGGTTGTTGCAAGACAAGGAAGATATTTCCTTTACTGAATCCTTTAATCATAATGTGGCAAGAAAAACTTTGTCTATTCCTCCACATTGCATTTTCCAGAATAAGCATAAACAAACACTTATCAGCCGTTTTCAACGCATCTCATTGCCATTTAAAACTGAGTTTATCTTTCATTCCAGCTACAATAGGGTAACGAATAACCCAAAAGCAAGGCAGGTGGTGACCATTCATGATTTTGTGCATGAAAAATTTTATGGAGGAATAAGGCGCTACCTGCACTTACATCAGAAAAATAAATCTATAAATGCTGCAGCTAAAATTATAACCGTTTCAGAAAACACGAAACGCGATTTACTTGAGTATCATCCACATTTATCTTCACAAAACATAGCGGTTATTTATAATGGTGTTTCAGAAGATTTTTATCCGTTAAAAGATAAATCTATAGCTAAGAAACCTTATTTACTATTTATCGGTTCAAGAGCTTATTATAAAAACTTCAGCTTTACAATTGATGTGGTTAAGCAGCATAGCGATTTTGATTTATTTATTGTTGGTTCCGCGCTGAATAAAAAAGAGACGGATGAATTAAACAATAAGTTGAAAGGAAAGTGGAAACTCTTTTCGGGTATTGATAATCAATTGCTTAATGAATTGTACAACAATGCTTTTTCTGTAATTTATCCCTCTGCCTACGAGGGGTTTGGCATTCCATTGTTGGAAGCTATGAAAGCCGGTGTGCCTTTTATTGCGTTGAATAGCTCATCAATCCCTGAAGTAGCTGGTGATGCCGGAATACTGGTTAACGATTTAGATCTTCAACAGTTTGCTCAGGCCATTAATATTGTTGACGCCCAGCGACAGCAAATTGTTGATAAAGGATTTTTACAGGCTCAGAAGTTTTCGTGGGAAAAAAGTTATGCAGAAACAAAAGCTGTTTATCAAAGTTTAGGGTTATGAAGATATCCATTATAACCGTTGTTTTTAATAACGAGTCGACAATTTCGACGGCAATTGAATCCGTATTAAATCAAACTTATAAGGACGTAGAATATATTATTATTGATGGAAAATCGACTGATAATACCCTCGAAATCATTAATAAATATGCCTCATCTATCAGTAGAATTGTATCAGAGCCTGATGGGGGAATATACGATGCGATGAATAAAGGCATAGCTTTAGCAACCGGAGATGTAATCGGTATATTAAATTCTGATGATGTGTATGCAGATAATAACGTATTGAGCAACATCATGCAGGAGTTCAACGAGCCAACAATTGATGTGGTTTACGGAAACCTGGTTTATGTGAAAAGTAACGATTTAAACCAGGTGGTTCGGAAGTGGCAATCCAAAAGTTACTACCCCAATTTTTTTGAGGATGGTCACGTCCCGCCACACCCATCTTTATTTATAAGGAAAGAAGTGTATGCCAGGGTAGGCACTTTTAATCAAAAGATGAGGTTGGCGGCAGATTATGAATTTATGCTCCGCCTGTTTAAATTACATAATTTCAAGAGTAAATATATTGACAAGTTATTTGTAAAAATGCGATTAGGCGGTGCGACTAATGGCAGCGTGAAAAATATTATCGATGGTAATAAAGAAATTCTGAAGGCCTGGAAAAATAATCATTTGAAAGCGCCATTTTTGCTTATGCCTAAAAGGATACTTAAACGATTAATTCAATTTATAAAATGAGGATTCTTTTAACCGGCGCTACAGGATTTTTGGGATTAGCTATTCAACGTCATTTTGAAGGTCATGAAGTAGTCACTGTTGGCAGGAGTAATTGTGAGGTAATTGCACATCTCGAAAAAGTCATCCCTGTTTTGCCTGAGGCCGATTTAGTCATTCATGCGGCCGGGAAAGCACATTCCGTACCTAAAACCAAAGCACAGGAAAAAGAGTTTTTTGATGTTAATGTTAAAGGTACTGAGAATTTGCTCAAGACCCTGGAACGTTCTGCCACGTTACCAGAGTCATTTGTTTTTATCAGCTCAATTGCTGTTTATGGTGCTGAGGAAGGTATTCTTATAGATGAAAGTTTTCCATTGTCTGCCAACGATGCTTATGGTAAAAGTAAAATTGGAGCCGAAAAGCTTATCATCGACTGGTGTGAGTTAAATAAAATTAACTGTACAATTTTGCGTTTACCGCTTCTGGCCGGCTCAAATCCTCCGGGAAATCTCCGTGCAATGATAAAGGGAATTCAGAAGGGCTATTATGTTAATATCGCTGGAGGAAAAGCAAAAAAAAGCATGGTCATGCGGGAGGATGTTGTTTCAATAATTTTAAAGGCTTCACAAAAAGGGGGTATTTATAATCTTACTGATGGTCATCACCCTTCTTTCGCGGAACTTTCTGAAGTTATTTCAAAGCAATTAAATAAGCCCAATCCCTTTAACATCCCGCTTTGGTTTGCGAAACTGATGGCATTCGGAGGTGATTTAATTGGTAATAAAGCCCCAATTAACAGCAAAAAACTCGGTAAAATTACTAAAGATCTTACCTTTGCAGATGATAAAGCGAGAACAGCGTTAGGATGGAAGCCTGAGCCTGTACTTGAACGATTTAAAATATGAATTTTACCATCTCTTTAATTCTTCTAGTGGTGCTCTTTTTTCTAATGCTGCTTTATATTAAAACAGCAGAGAAATTTAAGATAATTGATAAACCTAACAGAAGAAGTTCTCATACCGATCATATCGTAAGGGGTGGTGGCATCATCTTTCCAATAGCGATTTTAACACAATTTCCGATTTTTGGCTTTCAAAATTTTTGGTTTGTAGCAGGCCTGGTTCTAATCAGCCTCATTAGTTTTATCGATGATGTCAAGCCGGTTGCTAATCGAATCCGTTTGTTTTTTCACTTAGCTGCCGTTGCATTGCTCTTTTATCAATTACAGGTTTTTGAATTGCAATGGTATTTTATCTTCCTGGCTTTCTTCTTTGTGATTGGTACAATAAACGCGGTCAATTTTATGGACGGCATCAATGGAATAACAGGAGGATATGGTTTGATAACGCTCATTTCGCTTTTATATATTAACCAGACAGTGGAATTTACCGATTCGAACTTAATTCTTTGTGCAATTATGGCGGTTCTTGTCTTCAATTTTTTCAATTTCCGTAAAAAAGCTAAATGTTTTGCCGGCGATGTGGGTAGCATAAGCCTTGCCTTTATATTGGTTTTTTTTCTGTTGCAGTTAATAATAAGCACTCAGAACATCACCTACATCATGCTGCTTTTAGTCTATGGTTTGGATGTGGTTAGTACCATAATGTTTAGGTTGATTCGGAAAGAAAATATTTTTGAAGCGCATCGTAAACATTTTTATCAATTTTTAGTAAATGAGAAAAAAATGCCTCATTTGGCAGTCGCCATCTTATACAGTATGGTACAATTGGGCATTAACTTTTGTTTAATTCGGTTTCCATTCAGCTCTTTAGCTTATCTTCTTATCATTTTATCGATATTAGGCATGTTTATTGTTATATTGCGCTTTGTTTTCGAAGGTTATCGGCGATTAACAAAGAATGCTGGTATAGACTAACAATTAAGAAATACTTTGTTTAGCAAAATCAATATCGTACCCCGCTGGCTTATATTTATCATTGATTTGGTAATCTGCCTTGTTTCTTTAGGGATAGCTTACTTCATTAAATATAATTTCGATCTTACCGGTGTAGTATTCTCTTCTTTCGGACGGAATATTTTAATTACAACTATTATTAATATTGGTGTATTTCTAAATGTGAAATCCTATTCTGGTATTATACGTTACACCAGTGCTCAGGATACCTTTCGCATTTTATTTGCTGTTTTAATCAGCAATTTTATTCTTTTTGGAGCTAATTTGGTGATGGGTACTTTTTTAACTGAGCCACTCATTTCCAACATTATCATTGTTGTGAATGGCCTTGTCAGCTTTGTAATGCTCATAACCTATAGAATATTGGCCAAATATTTCTTCATTTACATAAAAAATCTTCACCTCGACAAACTCCGGGTAATTATTTATGGCGCAGGTGAGGCTGGGGTGGCTACGAAACGTACTTTCGACCATGATAATCGTGTTAACAAAAATATTATTGCATTTGTTGATGATGATGAACGTAAAGTTGGTAAAACAATTGATGGTATCCGGATTCTGGAAGCAAAGAATTTAGAAAAACTTATTGCGGAACATGAAGTTGATGAAGTTATTTTTGCAGCTTATAGTATTCCCGTTGATAGAAAAAACGAAATTGTCGATGCCTGTTTAGAGCATGATGTAACCGTTCTGAATATTCCGCCCTCTAATGTTTGGATAGATGGTAAATTGCAGACTTCACAAATACAAAATATTAATATTGAAGACCTGTTAAATCGTAAGAGTATTGAAATTGATGTTGAAGGAATAAGAAACCAATTAAGAAATAAAAGGGTTCTGATTACCGGAGCTGCGGGTTCTATCGGAAGCGAGATTGTTCGGCAATTGCTGAAGTTCGAACCCAGCTTGATCATATTAAACGACCAGTCTGAAACAGCCTTACATGAGCTTTACCTGGAGCTTGAAGAAAATAACCATAGCTATAATTTTCACGCATTTGTAGGTGATGTGAGAGATAATAAAAGAATGGAGCACCTTTTTAAAACCTACAAGCCCCAATATGTTTATCATGCCGCCGCTTATAAGCACGTGCCTTTAATGGAAGACAATCCAAGTGAGGCCATAAAAACAAACGTGTCTGGAACCAAGATTGTTGCCGATTTATCAATCAAATATGGTGTGCGTAAATTTGTAATGATTTCGACAGATAAAGCCGTAAACCCAACAAATGTTATGGGGGCGTCTAAGCGTATTGCAGAAATTTATGTGCAATCCTTAAATAATACCCTTAGTGATCACAACCATATTTTTAGCAATGGTTTAAGTTATATCAATGAAATTGAAGTGAAACCAATTACTAAGTTTATCACGACACGTTTTGGAAATGTTTTGGGATCAAGTGGTTCGGTTATTCCAAGGTTTAAGCAACAAATCGAAAAGGGAGGGCCTGTAACGGTTACGCATCCTGAAATAACCCGATACTTCATGACCATTCCCGAAGCCTGCCGGTTAGTACTGGAAGCGGGAAACATGGGCTCAGGAGGTGAGATATTTATCTTTGACATGGGTAAATCGGTTAAGATTGTAGAATTAGCCAAAAAAATGATCAGATTGGCCGGTTTGATTCCAAATCAGGATATCAAAATTCAATACACAGGGTTAAGACCAGGAGAAAAATTATTTGAAGAACTTCTCAATGATAATGAAAATACCATGCCTACCCACCATCACAAAATTATGATCGGTAAGGTAAGGGAATATGTATTTAATGATGTTGAAAAACAAATTTACAGATTAATTGACTGTGCCAAATTAAATGAAAACCGACAAGTGGTCGTCATGATGAAAGAACTGGTACAGGAATATAAAAGCAACAATTCTATTTATGAAGAACTCGACCATGCCGATGAAACAAACTAAAACCATGCTTAGATTTGTTTTTTCCCTGGCCATTTTGCTTGTTTTTCGCCTTCAGTTTGCACAGGCACAAACACCAAATCAAAATATCCCTTATTCTTTTCAGTTTTATCAAAAATTAAATAATTCCGTTTATGATGTAAACTCGCGTTTCCATAGTTCTATAAAAGGCTATTATGGCGATGATAGTCTCTTGAATAATCAATTTAAAAGCCTGATGCAATTAGGTGTTGATACTTTGAATAAAAAGAGCTGGGTTAGAAGGAAGCTTACCGATGAGCATTTAATCAACTTTACCGGCGACGACTTCGTTGTTTACGCAGATTTCTTACCTGATTTTCAAATCGGTCGCGAGTTTGATGAAAATAAAACAACCTGGAAAAACACAAGAGGTTTCCAGATAGGAGGCAACGTTGGCGAAAAGTTTTCTTTTTACGCAAATGCTTATGAGAACCAGGGTGTTTTTGCAAATTATGTAACCAATTTTATCAATACGAACCAGGTTGTACCCAGTGAAATGACTGGTAAACTTGGTAATGTTACAAAGGATTGGTCTTACGCAACTGCATTATTATCATTTACGCCTAATAAGCATTTAAACCTTGCATTGGGATATGATAAGAACTTTATTGGTGATGGTTATCGGTCGATGCTGCTATCAGATGTAGCAGCCAATTATTCTTTTTTGCGACTTCGGGCCACTTTAGGGAATGTACAATATCAAACCATTTTTGCTTATATGCTCGATCCGGGGGCCGAAAAGTTGACCACCGACAGGCGTTTAGGTGATAGGGGTAAATGGATGGCTGCGCACTATTTAGACTGGAACATTACAAAACGTTTTTCAGCAGGTTTTTTCCAGGCGGTTACCTGGGCTGATGCCGAGGTTGAAGGAAAAAGAGGCTTTGATTTCAATTATGCGCACCCTTTTATTTTTCTACGATCTGTTGAAGGTGCAAACACCACTTCTCCAGATAAAATGCGTTTGGGTGTCAACTTAAAATATGAAGTTTTAGATAAAACCACGCTATATGGAGAGTTCATGTTTGATGAATTTACGGCAAGGGAAGTTTTTTCAAACAGGGGTTACTGGGCAAATAAATTTGCCATGCAAATCGGATTCAGGGGTTCGGATTTATTTAAGGTTCAAAACCTTAATTACCTGGCCGAATTCAATACGGCAAAACCGTATACATATGCCCATTTCGATAGGGTTTCCAATTATGGAGCGATGAACCAACCACTGGCCCATCCTTTTGGTGCTAATTTTAGAGAATTTGTGGGCTTGCTAAATTACAGTTACAAGCGCTTCGATTTACAGGGACAAATGATTTATGCAAATTACGGACAGGATCCCGCAGGATTAAATTATGGTAAGAATATTTTTCTTAGTTATGAAACCAGGGTTCAGGATTATGGGAACTTTATTGGTCAAGGCATAAAGACAAACTTATTTTTTACCGAAGCAAAAGTTTCTTATTTAATTAATCCCAAATATAATCTTCGAGCAGAGTTGGGTGGTGTTTACAGAAGAGAATCTTCTGCTGCTGCCATCCAAAATACAGCGTTGGTTACCATTGGTATCCGTAGTACTTTCAGAAATCTATATCAGGATTTTTAGATATATAAATTCCTATTACAGTTTAATTTATAAACATATGGTTACCGCAGAGAAAGTTTATTACTATTTCAGACAAAAGTTCATCAGGAAGTTTTTATATCGTTTTGGAATTGGAAGCCCGGTTGGTAAGAATGTATGGGAAGAGCAGTTTAAAAATGGGGCCTGGGATTATCTTTATTCAGATACAGAAGCGCTTCACTACAAATCAATTGTTAAATTTTATAAACAATACGGTGGAGGCAGTGTGCTCGATGCGGGTTGTGGACAAGGTGTTTTGTTTCATTACCTTAAATCGGATATTAAAAACCCTGACGATTACCTGGGCTTTGATATTTCAGAAAATGCTGTTGAACAAGCAAGAAAAGCCTTCCCCCCTTATCGTTTTGATCAGATGGATTTCAATAAGTCTACGCCGAGTGAAAGATTTGATTTTGTTATTTTCAATGAATGTGTTTACTATTTTAAAAAGCCTGTTGAACATTTGCAGTCCTATCTTGATAAAACTTTAAACCCGGGTGGATACGTTATCATCTCCATGTTTTATTATGCTGAACATGCACAACTCTGGAAAAGATTTGCTGAAAAATATAACTTTTTAGATTGGGAAGAAGTGACGAATGAAAATGGCCAGAAATGGAGAATATGTATATTTAAGCCTTAAAAAGCTTATTCTTAAATAAAATGATTGGATCATAAAATAAACGCATTAACCTATACCTACTGTTCAGCTTCATGTTTATAGTTTGTTTATCGTCCTGTTCATTAATGGCAAACCGGCGTAAGGTATAATTTGTTTCATAAGGGCTATAAATGGATAAACCAAATTTATAGCCTGCCTTTATTAACAGTTGTTGGTGCTGTGCAGGAATTTTACCATACGGATAGGCGAAAGAATATACTTTATTGTTAAGCAAGCCTTCCAAAGTTATCTTTGAATTTAGCATGTCGTTATAGGCCAGGTCTTTGCTCACTAAATTCAGCTTAATGTGTTTCTCACCATGACTTCCTACCTCCATACCCATTGAAACCAATTGCTGTAACTGAATTGCATTCATCAGTTTTACGCTAATCATCGAATGTTCCTCAATGTCCCAAATGTTTAAACCGTCAATATGCTCTGAAGGCATATAAAATACGGCTTTCATTTTTCTCCGCAGTAATTCGGGAATGGCGAAGTCAAACAAAGCTGCAGCGCAATCATCGAAAGTGATAATAACCTTGTTTTTTAAGTGTTTTTCGTTAAAATCTGATTCACTAATCTCCTGAAAAGTTGTGGTTGTTAAGCCATTTTGTTCGATGCAATCTAAAAATTCAAGAAATTTATTCCGGCTAATACACCATTTTTTCAAACTCGGGTGAGGCTGATCAGCTACATGATGTAACATTACAATCGGAATATTCAATTTCTTCGGAATCAATCTAACCTTATCTATTCAAACTCAAATAAACGTAATATATCGCTTAAAACCTTAAAATTCGATGTTTTTTTCTCAAGGAAAAATAATAGCATTGTTTTTTGATTTTTTTTTCTTAGTGTATTAGACAAAATTTGTTTGAATAACCCGCTTATAAAACCTTGATTTCTATGGATTAACGTATATTCGTTATAAATGTGTTTTCTGCAATGAGGAAAAGCTTCATCACGTTTAAAAACTTTATATACCTTTGCACACATTTTAACGTTAATTATCAAACATTAATCTATTCTATGAGGAATCTTTATATTTTTTTAATCCTTTTGGTTTTCAGTAAAAGTTCTTTTGCGCAAACCCTGCCTGTAGGTTTGCTGGAAAACGTAGAAGATGCTTATAGAAGGCAACAGCTGCTGGGTAAAGATAGTTCTA
The DNA here is from genome assembly GCF_027213645.1 of Pedobacter rhodius. Lineage (GTDB taxonomy): Bacteria > Bacteroidota > Bacteroidia > Sphingobacteriales > Sphingobacteriaceae > Pedobacter > Pedobacter rhodius. The sequence continues at coordinate 824,078 of NZ_JAPWGL010000003.1, forward strand.
ATAGTTCTTACATGATTCGACCAATGTTTATGTCGAATAAGAACAACCTACAGTTGGATTCAGCTTTTTCGGTGAACAATTTTATAAAATTGTTATATTCGAATCCTAAGCTTAAAACAGAAGTGTATGCTTTACCAGTGGTTTGGCAACAACAGTTTAATTCCCACCATCCTTACGGCATGAATGACGGTTCGATGGTGCAGGCGAAAGGCTATCAAACACAAATTTCGGCAGGTATTTATGCGAAAATAGGCCCATTAAGTATTCAATTCAGACCAGAATATGTTTATGCAGAAAATAAAGGTTTTCAACGCTTGGCAGATGCTCCAAATGGGGTTTATTGGAATACGCCATATACCACATATTATAACCAAGTTGATTTGCCAGATAGATTTAATGATGGTTCTTATTCTAAATTAAGTTTAGGTCAAAGTAGCGTTCGATTAAATTTTGGCCCATTATCTGCCGGATTTTCCAATGAAAATTTATGGTGGGGTCCTGGTGTTCGAAATTCCTTATTGATGAGTAACAATGCTTCTGGTTTTCGCCATTTAACCTTAAATACGATACGACCAATTAAAACCTATATTGGTTCGTTCGAAACGCAAATTATTGGTGGACGTTTAGAGCAATCGGGCGTAAATTTAAAGAATGATTTGACAGTACCCTTAGCCATAAGAAATGAACTTGTTCAGAAGCCTTATGAGTGGCGTTATATTTCTGGTATTGTGTTGACCTACCAGCCAAAATGGGTACCTGGTTTGTATTTAGGTTTTGACAGGACTTTTATAGTAAACCGTTCGAAGATGGGTAGAAGTTTCGGTGATTATTTTCCTATTTTCTCAAAGGTAGAAAAAGTAGGCTTTGTTACCCCTGAGGGAATATATAGTGAAGATGCTGCAGAGCGAGATCAGTATATTTCATTTTTTACTAGGTATGTTTTACCAGAAAGTAAAGCAGAAATTTATTTTGAATACGGAAGAAATGATCATGCATACGATTTAAGGGATGCTTTAGTCGAACCAGAGCATACTAGAGCATATATTGTAGGCTTTAGAAAGTTAGTACCTTTAAGAAAACCTGATGAATTTATACAAATTGGGGTTGAATTAACACAATTAGAAAAAAGTAATACTAGTCAAACCAGAGACACCCCTCCATGGTATATACACGGATTTGCATTAGATGGCTACACCAATAAAGGCCAGGTATTGGGTGCTGGCATCGGGCCGGGAAGCAATATGCAATCTTTAAATGTGAGCTGGGTAAAAGGCTTAAAAAGGATAGGTTTTCAATTTGAACGCACCGTAAACAATAATGACTTATTTTATAGTTTTGCCTACGCTTCTGCAGACCGACGACAATACATTAACAGGCACTGGGTAGATTTAGCATTTGGCGGAAATTTTTCATGGACTTACAAGCAGTTTTCATTAAATACCCAGCTAACCTATATTCGATCACTTAATTATCAATATCAATGGCAGGATAGCACCCCTCCGGGTGACTATTGGAATTGGGATAAGCAAGATGTTAATAATTTACATCTTAAGGTTGGTATACTCTATAATTTTAAGTAATAAAAATGCATCTATTTCACATTAAAACCTATATGTCATAATTTTCATTTTTATTAATTGCAATTTAATGATTAAGTTTGCTGGAGTATTAAACTATGCATTTCTATCTACTTATTTGGCAATAAATACAAAATCATAAGAATTAGGTATGCTTTTTTAATATCATTTACAACTATGAATAAATCCATTTTTTCTTTTTACCGCCTTAGTGGGGTTCTTTTTATATTAATAATAGCTTTTACATCTTCTTGTGTTAGCAATAAAAAAATCACGTATTTTCAGGACATACAGACAGTTAATCAAGCCAAACTGGAGAATGCAGCTGCATTTGTTGAACCGATCATACAGTCTGATGACATATTAAGCATAAATATCTTTACGCTCAATCCACAAAGTGGTGCGGTTATAAATCAAGCAGCATCAAATACCGTTTTGGGAGGAGGCGCGAGTTCTGCTGTAGCCGCACAGCAAGTTAATGGTTTCTTAGTAGATAAAAATGGAGACGTAGAACTTTCATTAATTGGTAAAGTAAAGGTTTCGGGTTTAACTACCTACCAAGCACGTGAATTGGTACGAGAAAAAGTAAGTGCTTTTTATAAAGAACCTAATGTACAACTTAGATTTGTTAATTTCAAAGTTAGTGTTTTAGGTGAAGTTAATGCACCTAGTACTTATACCTTACCCAATGAAAAAGTATCAATTCTTGATGCCTTGAGCTTAGCGGGAGATTTGACAATTTATGGTAAAAGAGATAATGTTTTGGTTGTGAGGGATAATAATGGCAAAAAGGAGTTCGCCCGGTTAAATTTAAATTCTTCAGATATTTTTAATAGCCCTTTTTATTACTTAAAGCAAAATGATGTTATTTACGTAGAGCCAAATAAAGCTAGGGTTTCAGCTAATAATGCAGCTCAAATTCAAACAATTGGTATTGTAACATCAATATTGTCAGTCCTAGTATTGGCCATTTCAACATTTAGATAATTTTAATTTTTATAAATGCATACTCAAGTAGACTCTCAAACTGCTGACATTCAAAAGGATGATATTGATTTTAAAAATATCCTTCACAAACTCTTTGAAAAGTGGTCATGGTTTTTAGTAAGTGTAATATTTTTTCTTGTTTTTTCGTTCTTCTATCTGCGATTCACTGTACCTCAATATCAAATCAATTCAAAGCTGCTCGTTAATGACAATGACAATGGAAGCGCAGCAAGTAAAAAAGGAAGTTTGATGGACTTAGGAGGGCTAATTGGTGCCAGTAATTCAGTAGATAATGAAACTGAAATTTTGAAAACACGATTTTTGATGGAAAAAGTTGTGCGGAAGATGCAACTTAATATTATTTATTATCAAAGATCGAATTTCATTAATGAAGAATTATATAGCAAACCATTTAAGCTAAATATAATTAAAAGTGTAGATACTATAAATTTTACTGCTTTTAACATTACTAAAATAGATGCAAATAAAGTTCTTGTTAAAACAAAAAAATTCGAAAAGCAGGTTTTTTGGAATCAAGTATTTAATGTTGCAGGAGTTGGCTCTATTATGCTTACAAAAGAACCCGGGCAAAATTTTTCCAATAACCACCATTATGTAGTTAAAGTAAGCTCTCTTGACGAAAGGGTGGCTACATTAATGCAGCAGCTATCTGTCAAAGCAGGTAAACAGGCAACAATAATTGATTTGGGTTTAAGTTATCCAATTCCGAAAAAGGGGGAAGATATTTTGAATGAATTGATTGCTCAGTATACTGCTGCAAATATAGATGATAAAAATGCAATTGCAGATAGTACTGGTAAATTTATAAAAGAGCGGTTGACTGTTATTGCTTCAGAATTAGGCGATCAAGAAAATCAGGTCAAAGACTACAAGCAGAGAAATCAACTTTCTGATATGAGTGAACAAGGTAAATTATTGGTTCAAAATACCGGTGAGTTTACAAATGAGTTGGCAAGAGCCGAAACCCAAATTTCGATTATGAATGATCTCGAATCTTATTTAAAAGACGAGTCAAAAAATAAGCGAGTTTTTCCATCCTCTTTATTGCCTCAAGACATGGTATTCTCTAACCTGATGAACCAATATAATAGTCTTTTAATTGAAAGAGACAGATTACTTATCAGCGATACTGAAGACAGCCCCTTCATTAAAAACCTTGACTTGCAAATTAGTGGGCTCAGAAGGGGGGTGCTTTCAAATATTCAAAGTACTAGAAATACATATCTTTTAACCCGAAATAAACTAAGGTCTCAATTGAGTGAAGCAGAAGGACAAATCCGAGCTGTTCCGGAAGTTGAAAAAAATTATTTGAAATTGGCTCGAAATAAAGACATTAAACAAGAGCTTTATATTTTTCTTATGCAAAAGGCAGAAGAGACGGCCATCTCAAAGACATCCAATATTTCTGTTGCTAAGACAATCGATCCACCTAAATCACAAGTTGAACCAATTTCTCCTAAAAAAAACGTTATATATTTCATTAGTCTAATTATGGGATTCGTAATCCCTATTGTTATTATTCTTTTGGCTAATTTATTTAACACGTCGATAAATACTAAAGTAGATATTGAAGCGCTTACTTCCGTGCCTGTTATAGGGGAAATTAATCATAATGAATCTTCTGATAATTTGATAGTCGCAAATCAGGGTCGATCTGCAATTTCTGAACAATTTAGAGCACTTAGAACGAATTTATCTTTTTATCTGAAGAGTAAAGATGAAAAAGTTATCTTGCTAACATCTAGTATGTCTGGAGAAGGTAAATCATTTACGGCTATAAATCTTGCTAATATCTTTGCTTTATCAGGTAAAAAAGTACTTTTAATGGAATTAGATTTGAGGAAGCCAGGTTTATCCTCTAAATTGGGTTTGGACAATCGAATTGGATTCAGTAATTACACAATAAATCCTGAAATCAAAATTTCCGATATTATTAAACCAATCTCTATCAGTACTAATATGTTTATCATTTCTTCAGGGCCTTTACCACCAAACCCCGCTGAAACATTACTATCGGATAAAGTAGATGCTTTAATTACAGAATTGAAGAAACAATTTGATTATATAATAATGGATGCTCCACCTATTGGAGTAATTACTGATGCCCAGTTATTGGTTCCATATTCTAATGCAATACTCTATTTGGTTAGACAAAAAGTAACCAAAAAAGACCAGTTATCAATAGTTGATGATTTGTACAAAACGGGTAAAATGAAAAATATTGGTATTGTTGTGAATGATATCTCAAATAAAGAATATGGTTATGGCTACGGTTATGGTACTTATGGAGAAGAAAAGCCTTTGACTACGTTTCAAAAAATTATAGGAAGATTTAAAGTTTAAACTTAGCTATGAATTACTCGCTCAAGGTTATAGATAAGCGTCAAGAAACTAATGATACAGTTACCTTGTGTTTTAAACAACCCGGACTAAAAAAGATTAAATATCTTGCCGGTCAATATCTGACATTGATATTCAGGATCAACGGCAGGCGCTACATTAGGCCCTATTCATTTTCTTCATGTCCCATAGTTGACGAGTATCTTGAAGTTACTGTAAAACGCGTTTTGAATGGGATTGTATCAAATCATATTAATGATGAAGTTAAGGTGGGTGATACAATAGAGGTGATGTCTCCTATGGGTGACTTTATATTTGAAGAAGATGTTACTTATCGTGATGTCTATTTTTGGGGCGTAGGTAGTGGGATTACTCCTCTAATTTCGATTATAAAATATATTCTATCTTCAATTGAAAATGTAAAAGTACATTTGAATTATGGTAATAGAAACCATGATACCACTATCTTTAGAAATCAGATAGAAGAACTGAAATCTAAGTATCCGGATCGTTTAATTGTAAGGCACTTTCATACTAAGTTTATTATTGAAGAAAATAATCCCCACATTATCCAGGGAAGAATTGATTTTGAACGAGCAATACAAATATTGGAAGAAAATGAAAGTTTAAGTTTATCAGCACATTATATTTGTGGGCCACCCGGATTAAAGGAGTCTGTAAAAGATGCCTTAGCTAGTAAGGGGGTAGATATTGAAAATATTTACACAGAAGATTTCGAATTAGTTAAAAATCCTGAGGATTTCAAGGATATAAAAACACAAAATGTCGTTGTTGATTTTAATGGCACCCATTTTGGCTTGGAGGTTGTTAAAGGTAAGAGTATTTTGGAGGCAGCACTCGACAGCGATATAGAATTACCTTACTCTTGCCAAACGGGTAATTGTAGTACTTGCAAAGCAAGGGTGTTGACTGGCGAAGTAAAAATGATTGGTTTAAGTAAAGAACGAAGTGACTTAAGCGATGGAGAATTTCTACTCTGTTGTTCACATCCACTAACAGAAAACGTTTACATAGAATTATAAAAATGAAAGTAGTAATATTAGCAGGCGGGCTCGGAACGAGGTTAATGGAGGAGACCGAAGCAAGGCCAAAACCAATGGTTGAAATCGGAGGAAAGCCTATTTTATGGCACATTATGAAAATATATGAGGCTTATGGCTATAATGATTTTGTATTGTGTCTTGGCTATAAAGCCCAAAGTATTAAAGAATATTTCCTGAATTATTACCTTTATAATTCTGACGTTTCTATTGATATTGAAAAAAATAAAGTTGATGTCCATTTTTCAAATTCTGAATCATTTAAAGTAACCTTAGTTGACACTGGATTAACCACAAACACGGCAGGAAGAATCAAGAAAATTCAGAAATATGTAGAGGGAGAAACCTTCATGTTAACCTATGGTGACGGTGTTGCTGATATAAATATTAAAGAATTAGTAAATTTCCACAAACAACATGGAAAACTAGCTACCCTAACGACTATTCAAACCCCAGGCAGATTCGGAAACATCGAAATGGATACTAATGGCAATGTTCAACACTTTGTTGAAAAACCTCAAGGTGATGGGATGTGGATTAACGGAGGATTCTTCGTGTTAGAACCGGGAATATTCGATTATTTAAAAGAGGAAGTTGATGATATACAATGGGAGAATAAACCACTAAAGGAAATTGCACAAGATGGTCAATTAAGTGCTTTTAGACATTCTGGCTTTTGGAAACCAATGGACGCACTTAGAGATAGGATTGAGCTTGAAAAGCTATGGAGTAGTGGAGAAGCAAAATGGAAAATCTGGTAATATGATGGAAAAATTAAGAAGTACCTATCAAGGGAAAAAAGTTTTAATTACAGGTCATACTGGATTTAAAGGCGCTTGGCTATTAAAAACACTTAATATGTTGGGTGCAGAAATTAAAGGTTACGCATTAGAGCCTGAAACTAAATCCGACCTATATCATCTTATTGATGGGAATGATATTTGTCATTCTGTAATAGGTGATCTGCGTAATCGTGAGAAATTAAAGAAAGAAGTATTTGATTTTCAACCTGATTTTATCTTTCATTTGGCTGCTCAGCCATTAGTAAGGCTATCATATGAAATTCCTTCAGAAACATTTGAGGTCAATGCGATTGGAACTGCCAACTTGTTAGATGCAGTTAGAATATTAGAAAACAAATGCTCAGTTGTATTAATTACTACAGATAAGGTTTATTACAATAATGAATGGGATTATCCGTATAGAGAGAATGATCGTTTAGGAGGATATGATCCCTATAGTGCAAGTAAAGCCTGTGCAGAATTGGTAATCGATTCATATCGAAACTCTTTTTTTAATATCTCTAAATATAACGTTCATCAAAAAGGGATAGCAGTAGGTCGTGCAGGTAATGTTATTGGTGGAGGAGATTGGTCAAAAAATAGATTGATTCCGGACATAGCAAAAGCTTTATTAGAGGATAATCAGATTATTTTGAGAAATCCTGGTTCCGTTCGTCCTTGGCAACACGTATTGGAGCCTATTGGAGGATACCTGTTGTTAGGAGCAGCTCTTTCTGTTGAACCTGTGAAATTTGGAGATGCATATAACTTTGGTCCTAATTCTAGCGATGCACTTTCGGTAGAGGAAATGTTGAAACTGGCTATTAAATGTTGGGGATCAGGTACGTTTAGAGTTGAGAGAGACGCCAATCAACTACATGAAGCGGGATTGTTGAAGTTGGATATTAGTAAGGCTACCGCCGATTTGAAATGGTTGCCAAAATGGAATGCTGATTCAACAGTAAAGAAGACAATTGAGTGGTATCAGCATTTCTCTGCTCACCCTGCTGAAATAAAGGGGTTTACTGAACGTCAAATAAACGAATACTTCCATCTAACTGAATTAGAGATAAATCAACAATAGTAAGGAACTATTGTTGCAAACAAATATTACAAAAATTCATTCATATGTTAAAAAATATTACTGATCCTGCTTTTGAAGAATATATAAGATCTTCAGCGAGAAGTAAAACTAAACAAACTATAATAGCAGGTACGAACTATATACCAGTAACTGGAAAAGTTTTGGATGAAGAAGATATTCTTCTGAGCGTCGATGCAACGATGGATGGGTGGTTGACAGCTGGACGATTTGCAAGTCAGTTTGAGCACGATTTTGCTCAATATTTTGGGTCGACTAAGTCATTGCTAGTAAATTCTGGATCTTCTGCAAATTTGGTCGCTTTCTATGCATTAACATCTCCAAAATTAGGAGAGCGGGCTATAAAACCTGGTGATGAAGTAATTACTGTTGCTGCAGGTTTTCCAACTACTGTTAACCCAATCATCCAATTTGGAGCCATTCCGGTATTTGTTGATGTTGATATTGCTACGCATAATGTTCTAGCAGAAGACATTGAAAAAGCTGTATCATCCAAAACTAAAGCCATTATGATAGCACACTCATTAGGTAATCCGTTTGACTTGGACGAGGTGATGCGTGTGGCAAAAAAATACAATCTTTGGGTTGTAGAAGATGATTGTGATTCATTAGGCGCAACTTACAAAGGCAAAAAAACAGGGACTTTTGGTGATATTTCTACGTTTTCATTTTATCCTGCTCACCACATTACAATGGGGGAAGGCGGAGCGGTTTTAATTAATAATCCTGAGTTGTCAAAACTAGCAGAAAGTTTTAGGGATTGGGGTCGTGATTGCTATTGTTTGCCAGGCAAGGATGACACATGCGGGTGTCGTTTTGGACAGCAACTTGGCTCACTTCCCTATGGTTATGACCATAAATATACTTATTCACATATTGGTTTTAATTTAAAGGTAACTGATATGCAGGCCGCTTTTGGTGTGTCTCAATTGAAAAAGTTAGATTATTTTGTTCAACGTAGAAGGGAAAATTATGCTGAATTGTATCAAAGGATGAAAACATTAGAAGATATATTCATCCTTCCAGAGCCAACACCAAATTCTGATCCATCTTGGTTCGGTTTTCTACTAACCTTGAGGGAGGGTGATTCCAATGATAGGCACATGCTGGTTCAGCATCTTGAAGAAAAAAAAATTGGCACTCGACTTTTGTTTGGGGGTAATTTGCTGAGACAACCTGCGTATGCAAACATAAATCACCGTGTCGTTGGGGATTTAAGAAATACTGACATAATTATGAATCAATCATTTTGGTTGGGTGTTTGGCCGGGACTAAACGACAGCCATTATGATTATATTTTAAATGTGTTGCAGAAGTATTTATCATAATCTGTTTTCTAAGAAATTAAAATTTTAATGTTAATATGAAGGTTTCGCTAATTGGCACAAATGGATTACTATCTAGTAGTATTGGCCTTTATTGTAATAGTAATGGTCATGATCTAAATGTTTATGGTCGATCGGCTCCTATTCACCATTCGTTTAATAGACATATTAAGATAAATCTGTTAGATGAAGTAATTGATTACACTGCTTTAGTTAAATCTGATGTAATTATTTATTCCGCAGGGGCAGGCATTCAAGCAAATCTAAACCAGGGTGCAGATGTTATATTTGAATTAAATGTCAATGTTCCTATAAAAATATATAATGCTTTAAAACTGAATGGATTCGAGGGCATATTTATAAGTTTCGGCTCCTACTTTGAAATCGGTGAAAATTTGGACGATAAAAGGTTCTCTGAAGGTGACCTATTAACATCTCAGTTGGTCGCTCCGAATGACTACACAGTTTCAAAAAGACTATTAACAAGGTTTTTTAGTTCCACAATTAGTCCATTTAAATTTTATCACTTCATTTTACCAACAATTTATGGTGAAAATGAATCAGCAAATAGGCTTATTCCTTACACGCTCAAGGCAATCGCCTATAATGATGATTTAGGATTCACCTCGGGGGATCAGGTACGTCAGTATATATATATTGAAGATGTTGTGGAAGTGATTTTTAGTGCATTAAGAAGTGATATAATTAGTGGGATATATAATATCGAGGGCGTAGAGGAATTGACGGTTAGAGAATTAGTCTCAAAATTATTTGAACTTAACTCTGTGGATCTCCCCCAAGATACATTTGGTAAGCTTGCCCGTAAGGATGTCGGAATGAAAATGCTGAAGTTAGATGGCAATAAGTTGCAAAAGTCGATCGATTATCAACCCCGTACACAAATTGCAGATGTTTTTAAAAAATATGATTTTAAAAGATAAAATAGAGATTATACCTCGAAAATTTTTAAAAGATGAAAGAGGTTGGCTTTTCAAAACTCTTACGGGTACAGAAAAAGGTTTGCCCAATTATACAGGAGAGATATACACAGTTTGCGGTTTGCCAAATCAAATTAGAGGTGGTCACTATCATAAAGAGGCCACAGAATGGTTTACAATCATTGGGGGGGAAGCAACATTGAAGCTCAAAGACATTCTTACTTTAGAAGAGTTAACATTGAAATTGAGCATAGAAGAACCGATAACTATTGTGGTTCCCCCATTGGTAGCCCATCAATTTGAAAATCCTTCAGATAAGGAATTTTTATTATTAGCGTATTCGAATCTTTTATATGACCCCAAAGACACTATAATATTTAACTTGTAATATGGCTTTAGTAGAAAATCCTATTCTAACAATATGTATCCCAACATATAATAGAGCTAATAAAGTTTATGAGTTAGTTTTAGATTTATTGAAATTTGAAGGAAATGAGATACAGATCGTTGTATTAGATAATATTTCTAATGACGATACAGAGCAGCGATTATCAACAATAAATGACTTGCGGTTCCATTATGTGAAAAACAGCGAAAATATAGGAGGGCCATTAAATCACCTTAAAGTTCTTACACTAGGTAATGGATTGTTTTCCTTGCTATGCTTAGATAAAGATTTTATCAATTTTAAAAGTTTAAAACAATTTTTGGAAAAGCTTTTATCAGATAAAGAAATCGTATTTGGCCATTGTGAACTTAATCTGGTAAGAAGTTCAGTAGATAAACTTTATGATAAAGGTTACATGTCTATAAAAAACATGGCTTATCGTTCTCAACATCCTTCAGGAATGTTTTACAGAACAAGTATTTTGAAAAACTTAACCATCTTACCAAAGATTTTTGATGAGAGATTAAAGTTTGGTTTTTATCCAGATATACTCAATGGTGAAATGGCAACTAGAGGTAAATCAATGCTATTCAAATCCCCACTAGTTTTTACGGAGTCGAAAACAGAATGTGCTAAAACGCCTTCTTTTACTTACGATGAGAATGATGTTTTTTTTGCCCCACGACAACGAATTTTTGAATTTGATATTTATTCGAAATATATTTTTGAATTGCATTTGTCCAAAAAACTATCAACTAAGCTTATCAAAGTAAACTACTTAAGAAGACTTATGGCAGCAACAATAGAATATAGATCAATACTCAAGGATAATGAAGTGTGCCAGCATTATGGAGTGATCTCCAGAAAAGTCACAATAGGGGAGATACTAACAAACGCAAATAGGTTTACTGATCATTTTCATGAGAATACAAAAAAGGTTAGATTTTTAGACAAATTATATATTACATCAATAGGGCGTCTAATTGTTTTTATAAAATTGTTTTTATGAGTAGTCAAGTTGACAAAAAACGCTTGTCTATTTGCATTCCTACAAGGGGTAGAAGGGAAATATTAAGGACGACTTTATTAAGTATTTTTAGTTCAGGCATATCTACACAACTTTATGAAGTTGTGGTCTATGATAGCTCAGATAGCAATTTGGATTTGAATAGCTTCTATGGTAGTTTTGGCATGGCAAATCTACGATTTGTTCATGGGGTAAACTATGGATATCTGAACCTTATTGAAGCCTTAAAATTGGGCGAAGGCGAATATCTAAAATTGCATAATGATTATTCAAGTTTTTTACCTAATTCCTTGAATATAATGATTGAGGAAGTTGGAAAGGCAGCAATTGAAAAACCATTACTTGTTTTTTCTAATAATACACTTGAAAAAATGCCTAATAAGCTGACTGCAAGTACATTTAATGATTTTTTATATATATTGTCATATTATAGCACCTGGAGTACTTTATTTGGAGTTTGGAAAGAAGATTTTGATTTAGTTAAAGATTGCTCCATAAATCCGATGTTTCCTCATACATCTATTTTGTACGCCAATTCCTACAAAAATTCTTACAGCATTAATAACAATCTTCTCTTCTTTAATCAAGAAGTTGGGAATAAAGGAGGTTATAATTTGTTTAGGGTATTTGCTGTTGAATTTTTAAATATGGCAAACGAATTGAGGATAAATTCAATTATAGTAGATAAAACATTTAACAAAATCAAACGTGACATGTTCTTTACTTTCCTTATTAGATGGTATAGTGAAACCAAGATTTTAAAAAATTCATATACATTTATCCTGTCAAATATTAGAGAGTCTATTCTTATACATTATTCCTTAAAAGATTATTATTTATTATTATTTTTAGCATATGTAAGAAGCATAAAGAAAGTACTTATCAAGATGTTTTTGGGTAGTAAATCAGTATGATGGATAAAGAAGATTCTTATAAGCAGATTGCAAAATCGACCGGCGTAGTTGGGGGAACTCAAATATTGAATATTTTAATTGGAATAGTAAGAATGAAGGTTCTGGCAATTCTACTTGGGCCTTCTGGAGTTGGTATTGCAGGTATTTTTCAGACTATTGTGGATTTGGTTAAGGATGCAACTGGATTTGGAATTAATTTTAGTGGTGTAAAGAAGATTGCAGAGGTAAGTGAAAGTCGAGATCCTAAAAAGATTTCGCGAAATATTAAGGTGCTTCGTCGATGGGCCTTGGGAACTGGTTTATTTGGAACATTCATAATTATTGGCTTTAGTCAATATTTTAGTATCTTCTCTTTCGGCAACTCTGATTATACTAGGAGTATTATTTTCCTTTCCATAATCGTTTTCACCTCAACAATTTCAGCAAGTCAGATAGCCCTATTGCAAGGTTTAAGGAAAATATCGGAAATGGCAAAGGCTAACTTATTTGGTACAATTGCTGGTACAGTTGTGAGTTTGCCCCTGTATTGGTGGTTTGGAAATAAAGGCATAGTACCAGGAATGGTTTTAACATCTATTTGCGCTATGTGTGTTTCTTGGATATTTTCCAGAAAAATTAAGATACAACATGTCGATCTAACGATTTCACAGTCTTTTAAAGACGGTTTGGGGATGGCAAAATTAGGCTTTTTTATTGTTGTAAATGGCTTCGTTGCAACTCTGTCAATGTACATAATCAGAAAAATAATAATTTCACACCTAAGCTTAACATCTGTTGGATTTTTTCAAGCTGTTTGGACTATTTCAACTGTTTACATTAATGTATTGCTTCATGCAATGCTTGCTGATTATTTTCCTCGTTTGACTATGTTACAAAATGATAACCAAGCATCTAATAAACTCATTAATCAACAATTGGAGGTTACTCTCTTAATTGGTACTCCTATGTTAATTGGAATGATTGTTATGGCGCCAATTGGTTTAAATATATTATATTCTGCGTCTTTTGATGTAGCGGTTCCAATTCTGAGGTGGCAAATGGCGGGCTCTTTTTTTACGCTATTAAGTTGGCCATTAGGGGTGTTATATTTATCCAAAAATGAAGGATGGTATTGTGTGATTAGTGAATCTTTACGCCAATTATTTTATATATCCTTTGTGTATTTTGCTTGGAAATATTTTGGTTTTAATAGTTTAGGAATCGGATTTTTACTTGCTGGAGTTGTCAACGTTATATTTGTATATTTTAGCTTGAAAAAAATTAGTGGATTTAAGTTTTCCTTAATTAATATTAAATTTATCATCATTTTCGGCACAGCAGTTATTTCAATTCTATCACTATGTTTACTATTTAACGGATGGCTCACATATTTATTTAGTTTTGGTGTAGTTTTATTATTTACGATCTTTTGTTTCAAAAAACTTGATCAATTAATAGGGATAAAACAAATAATTGTAAATAAATTCAGTTTAAAAAATAACTAAATTGAATGAAAAAACTTGCAATCCTAATTGGACAGATATTAAGCATATTATATATTGCAAAATTTTGTCACAGTTGTTCTAAACTATTTAATTATATATATTCAGGCACACTGAATAGATCATTTGGACATTGTGGACTCAATTTCTATGTTCAATATCCCTGTTATCTTGCAGGTGTTGGAAACATTACCATAGGCGAAAATTTTGTCTCATTCAAAAGATTGAGACTGGAAGCTTATACAGAACATAATGGATTCTCATTCATGCCAGAAATTATCATAGGCGATAACGTGGCTTTAAATTACGATTGTCATATAACGGCGATAAACAAAGTTGTTATAGGTAATGGTGTGCTAATAGCAAGTAGAGTATTTATCACTGATCATTTTCATGGAAATAACTCTTTAACAGACTTGCAATTAGAACCAAACAAAAGGAAATTGCACAGTAAGGGGCCAGTCATAATTGGAAACAATGTTTGGATAGGAGAAAATGTTTCAATTATGCCTGATGTAAAAATCGGGGATAATTGTATTATAGGAGCGAATAGTGTTGTTACCAAATCATTTCCTGAGAATTCTATAGTTGCAGGCGTTCCTGCCAAACTTATAAAAAGTATAATAAATTAATGAAAAAAGCTGTTTTTACAATTGTAGCTAAAAATTATTTTGGTTTCGCGAAAGCCCTCTATGTATCTGTAAAGAAGCATAATCCAGAAATAGATTTCTTTGTTTTGCTTTCAGATGAAATTGATAATCCTGAGGATTTCAAAAGTCAGGATTTTGAGATTCTTGAAGCAAAAAATATTGGAATTGGTTCGTATAGTGAATTAGCTTTTAAGTATAATGTAACTGAATTTTCAACAGCCATAAAACCATTTTTCTTTTCTTATCTGTTTGAAAAAGAATATGAAAAAGTGATTTATTTTGATCCAGACATCTACATATATGATAATTTGGATTCCATTTATGATAAATTAGCTGAACATGATATAATTCTTACGCCCCATTTTGTTTCTCCTGAATTGGTCAGTACGGCAAATGCGCCAGAAACATTAACGCTTTTTGCCGGAATCTATAATTTAGGATTTATTGCTGTTAAAAGAACTGAAATTGGTACAGCAATGATAAAATGGTGGGAAGCTCGGCTGCATAAATATTGTTTTGTTGATAAATTTGATGCCCTCCATGTAGACCAAAAATGGATGGATTTTGTTCCGGCTTTATTCGGAGATAAAGTATTGATATTAAGAGAACTTGGTTATAATATCGCATATTGGAATATACATGAACGTAGTATTTCCGAAAAAAACAACAAAATAATTATATCTAACAGGCTGACTGGTCGGGAAGAATTTCCATTAATATTTATTCATTTTTCAGGATTTAACCCAAAAAATATATATGATAACAAACAATGTCCGATACTGGATTTAAGGCAATATGCAGATTTCATTCCTTATTTTGTCGAATATGCAGAATTTCTAAATGAAAATAACTTTGACATGTATTTTCATAAAAAATATACTTATGGAAGTTTTGATGGCGGAGTATCGATTAATTTATTCCAGCGCCGTCTATTTAGAAGATTGGTAAATGAAGGTTATCATTTTGAACGCCCTTTTGGTATTGAAAATAATGATTTTTATACCATTTTAAAACAAAATAAACTGTTATCAAATTCTGTCGCAAATGTAGATAAGTTGAACGAAAGGAATTTTCAAGATCTGGATTCTAAAATTAGTAAATTAAACATTATTATGAAATGTTTGAAATGGGTTTTAGGCTTTGACAGATATGTTTTGTTATTGAAGTTTTGCCAGCGTTATTTCAGGCCTGAAAATCAGACTTTCTTGATAAAAGAGTATAATACGTTGAAATTTTTAAATGAAAATGTAAAGAAATAGTTCATTAAAATATGTTTCTCACACAATAATTATTAAATCTAATATTGAAGGTAAATTGAATACTATAGAACTTTTTGGTGGATTATTAAGATTTGATAAGTATCTTATTATAATAGACATTGCTCTAATTATACATTTTATCTATGACTGGTATCGGATGTATAAAAGAACAGGTTGGACACTAGATTATTGGACCGTTTCTATGAGCCTAATTTATTTTTTGCCATTTTTAATTATTTATCCATTTTCATCATCATTATACAATGCAATATCGGTTGGCGGAAATGTAATTCGTATTCAAGAAGTTATTAATGAGTGTTATATAGTTTTCCTTGCAGGCTATCTTTCCATATATCTAGGAAGGTACATTTTTAATAAATACAAATTTAATACGCCGATAAATTATGTTTTGATTAGGCCGTTTGAGAAAACGTTGACCAAATTATTTGAAGTCTCGGTAAAGAATGACTTTACTTCAAGAATTTTATTTTTGTTTTATTTTATAGGCTTACTTGGTATTTTAGCTTTTGGCCGTCAATTTGGAGGAAATGACATTCGAGCTGTTTTTCAGGCGAATCCTGAAATTAGAGCGCTTTATAATTTCGTTTTGATACTGAGTTCGGTAGTTTCGTTAGTTTTAATTGCACGGATTTTTCAATTCAACAGTTTAATAGATAAAATCTTATTAGGTATTTTTTTTCTTCTGACATTATTTATTGGTGCACGTGCATTTCTTGCTCAACCAATAATCTATCTTTTTGGATTTCATGTTTATTATAATCTTAAAGGAAAAATTAATTTAATAAAGGTTGGAATTACCGGCTGTATTGTTTTGGTACTTGGAATTGGTATGAGTTCAGTTAGGGCGGGCGAACTTGATACTTCCTTAATTTTGGCTGGTTTAGGCGACCAGATTTTATTTGGAAATTCATATTCAGATCTCCGTGATTTTGCTTGGGTTTTTGCTTATTGGGACCACGCACTTTTGTTAGGAAAAACTTATTTAGCTGGTTTTATGTCTTTTATTCCAAGTTTTCTTTCTGATTTCCGTACCGAATGGAGCATAGGTAAGTTTACTGCAACAACAGTAGGCTTTGATCCATTAATACATCCTGGTCTAAGGCCAGGTATATTTGGAGAAGTTTTTTTTAATTTCGGCTATTTAGGAGTGATAATTTTGGGTGTAATTTTGGGTTATGGCACACGCTATATCGATTTTAATATAAAGGTATCATCAAATAGCTTAAACAAGCTATTAGGATTTAGCTCTATTGTTTCAACTTTTTTTATTTTTAACCTTACAATTACTGCAGGTTTCTTTTCTCTATACGTTTTTATTATTGTGCTTCTTCTAGCTTCTATTTTATCTATAAGCCTGAAAATTCTAAGTAAAAGATAAATTTAAATTAACTAAGAGGAAATAGTGATTGCCTGATTATTATGGTCGATATTTTATGATAAGAACTAGCCGATTTATTTTTTGACCTCAAACAGCTTTTGTGTATATCTACTCCTGGCTGAAATTAATCTTTGACTAAAATGAGCAATATAAAAACGATATGCATAGATTGCAGGATACTTACAACTGGTATAGGAACTTACGTAACTAGTATATTAGCTTATTTTAAGGGGAATGATGATTGGTTAATATATGCTTTAGTTGCAGAAGGGCAGAACGAAATACTACCCTTAAATATAAAATTAATTCCTTTTAAGGCGGGTGTTTATTCTGTTCGAGAACAATTTGAGTTTTCGTGGAAAATTCCTAGAGTAGATATATTTTGGTCACCTCATTATAACATACCTCTTTTGCCTATTAAAGCAAAAGTCCGAATTGTCACAATTCATGATGTCTACCATTTGGCATACCGTAGTGAACTCACTTTAAAACAAAAAATTTATTCAAAAATTGTACTCGCCGCAGCAGTAAAACTTAGTAAAAAAGTTATTACAGTTTCAGAATTTTCAAAGTCTGAAATCATTAAGTATTTAAAATTTGATAAAAATAAAATAAACGTCATTGAAAATGGAGTAAAACAAATAAGGAATTTAAAAAGTTTTGATGCTATTCAAAAGAAATATAATCTTCCTAGTAAATATATTCTTTATTTGGGTAGCGTAAAGCCTCATAAGAACTTAAAGCGTCTGCTTGAAGCCTACGAACAATTAAATTCAACAGTAAAAGAAGCTAATAAAGTTGTTATAGTTGGTAAAGTTGATGGATTTATAACGGGGGATCCAAAGTTAATCAGTTATATAAGAGAAAACCCTAGCTTAAAAGAAAATGTTGTCTTTACGGGTTTTATTGAGGATGTGGATATGGATGCAATTTATAGCAATGCAAACATATTTGTTTTTCCATCCCTTTATGAGGGCTTTGGTTTACCCCCTTTGGAAGCTATGTTAAATGAATGTCCTGTAACGACTTCATCAATACCCAGTCTTAAGGAAGTTTGTGGTAATGCAGCGATGTATTTTGACCCGTCCAATATTGAAGATATCAAGCAAAAGATTGAATCATTTATTATGGATGAGGACCTAAAACAGCAATTCGTTGAAAGAGGTAAGATATGCGTCAAAAATTTCACTTGGAAGAATTCATATGAGAAACATTTAAAAATTTTCGACACAATTAATTAAATATATTTTGAAAGTAGCAATAATACAAGAATGGCTAACCACTATGGGTGGCTCGGAAAAAGTAGTTCAGTCAATCGCAGAATTATTTCCTCAAGCAGATATCTTTGCTTTAGTTGCGGATCCTAAATTAGTTAAAGACCTTGCATTGCAAGATAGAAAACTTACTACTTCAATTATTCAGAAGCTTCCGTTTGGTTTAAAGAGATATAAAAGCTATTTGCCATTATTTCCCTTTGCAATAGAGCAATTTGATCTGAGTGAATACAATTTAATTATTTCATCAAACCATGCTGTTTCTAAAGGCGTATTAACAAATGGTGACCAACTCCATATTACATATTGCCATAGTCCTATCCGGTATGCATGGGATTTACATCATCAATATTTAAATGAAGAAGGTCTGGGTTTTGGTTTCAAAGGTCTGTTGGCGAGGTACTTTTTACATAGAATTAGGATTTGGGATTATCTTTCATCTAAGAGACCTGATTTTTTTATTAGTAACTCAAATTTCATAGGAAAGCGAATTCAAAAAGTTTATCAACAGAATTCTACAACAATTTACCCACCCATTGAAATAGATCAATTTGTTTTACAAACACAAAAGAAAGATTTTTATGTTACATCATCGAGAATGGTGCCGTATAAGAAAATTGACTTAATTGTAGAAGCATTTTCAAAAATGCCCGATAAAAAATTAATTGTGATTGGAGATGGACCGGATTTTAATAAAATTAGGCTTTTAGCAACACAGAATATTGAATTTAAAGGTTATTTGCCAATGCATCAACTTATTTTATACTTGCAAGAGGCAAGGGCATTTGTATTTGCTGCAATAGAAGATTTTGGAATGTTACCCGTAGAAGCTCAAGCTTGTGGAACGCCTGTAATTGCTTTGGGAAAAGGGGGGAGTTTGGAAACCGTTAGGGATGGGATAACAGGCATTTTATTCCGTGAGCAAACTGTGAGTTCTCTTATCGATGCAGTAAATTTATTTGAAACTAAATCCTTTTCTCCAAGTAAGATTCGGGAACATGCCGAAAGCTTTAGTAAGGTTAAATTTAAAGAAAATTTTTTAAGCTTTATTAATGAAAAAATGAGTTGTAAAATGTTAGATTAATTATAGATAACTAAATTTATCTTTTTTAGGTATAAAGAATATTTGCAAATAAATAGGCACAAAATTTGCTTAGTATATTCGGATAATTTGTAATAACTTTGCATGAATTGTAATATTATTATAATTTAATTAGAATCCCCTTAATCATTAATAAATTTATAACATATGGTGATTGAAGGAAAAATACATGCCTATGTCACACCGTTACTCTAAACATCTTCCTTTAGTTGTTTATCTGAATGATTTAATTATACTAAATTTTTCAGTTATATTGATGAGTTTTTATCATCTGGGTGTATCATTTATAGCAAATAAAGAATCAATTTTACTCTTATTAGTTTCAAATATAAGTTGGGCATTTCTATCTTTTTTTCGTAAGAACTTTATAGTTCACAGGCCTTTAGTTTTATCAAATAACATCAATAATTTCTCTATAACACTTGTTTATCATATTGCATTTATATTTTGCGGTTTATACATATCTGAAATTTTTGATATTTCTAAATTTGTCCTTTTATCTCATTTGGCTATATTCTTTGTTCTCATTTTAACACAGCGTTCATTAATGTTCTTTTTTCTGGACTATATCAGAAAAAAAGGATACAACCATCGCCGTGTTTTGATTATTGGCAAGAAAAATATCGCAATCCGGTTAAAACAGTCATTTAAGCGCCATCCGGAATATGGGTATGACATTGTTGGCTATATATCTGACGAAAGTTTAAAGAATTTTACAGCAGAACAATTAAATACGGCGGTAATAAACAGACGGGTGGATGAGCTTTATATCTGTAATTTAGATTTGTCATCAGATACAAATGGTATAATGGATTTTTTTCTGCGAAATAAAACGATTATCAAGGTGGTTTCTGATATGCAATTTGACGTTCAAAAAGCGGAGTACCTGGATTATAACGAACTGCCGGTATTCAGACTTTTACCACATGCAGTACAGAGTTTAAAGATAAGATTATTAAAAAGGGGCTTCGATTTAGGATTTGCCAGTTCGGTAATGTTTTGCGGTATGCCAGTCTTTGTATTAATAATCGCAATTACTAAATGCACATCAAGAGGACCGATTTTTTATAAACAACAAAGGATAGGTAGAAACGGGAAGCCTTTTTACATCTACAAATTCCGAAGCATGTATATTGATGCCGAAAAAATGGGTCCACAGCTTTCTAAAGATAATGACCCTCGAATTACCAAATGGGGCAGAATTATGCGTAAGACAAGATTGGACGAGTTACCCCAATTCTATAATGTATTTAAAGGTGACATGTCGGTAGTCGGGCCTAGACCTGAAAGGCAACATTTTATCGAACAAATAATAGAGCGTGCACCTCAATACACTAATTTACTTGCTATCAAACCAGGGATAACTTCAATTGGACAGGTTAAGTATGGTTATGCTGAAAACGTTGATCAAATGGTTGAGCGTATGTCACATGATTTAGTTTATTTAGGTAAATTAAAACTTAGGACTGATGTTTCAGTGATTTTTGATACGGTAAAAGTTATGGTTGCGGGAAAAGGAAAATAATTAAACTTTCATTATCTAATCTATTGATGATAGATATCTTTGATTTGAAGATTTCATCCGATAGACTCAGATGGGCATCATGCTATTAAAGACAATGCATTACCCCACCATTGTGTTCGTCGTACGTTTTACGCCAACTTTTCTTACGGTTTCAATAATCGAGGCCTTATCATAACCGCACTCTGCCCAAAGTTCGGGCTGCTCACCATGATCGATAAATTGATCAGGAATGCCTAAACGAATTACATTTGCATGGTAGCCATTATCAGCCATAAATTCTAATATTGCCGAACCGACGCCACCTTGCAGGGTTCCATCTTCCACCGTAATGATGTGTTTATACTTAGCGAAAACCTCATGAAGCATTTCCTCGTCCAAAGGTTTAACAAAACGTAAATCGTAATGTGCGGGATAGATGCCTTCGCTGTTCAATTCAGCACGTGCTTCTACAGCAAAATTTCCTACGTGGCCGATCGTTAATAAAGCAACTTCTTCACCATCACAAATTTTGCGGCCTTTTCCAATTTCTAAAGTCTTGAATGGTCTTTTCCAATCGGGCATGACGCCATTTCCCCGTGGGTAACGGATTACAAACGGACCGGCATTTTCCTGTTGTGCAGTAAACATTAAGTTTCTTAACTCTTCCTCATTCATTGGCGATGAAACGACCAAGTTAGGAATGCAGCGCATGAAAGCGATATCGTAAGCACCGTGGTGTGTTGCCCCATCGGCACCCGCTAAGCCTGCCCGGTCTAAACAAAAAACAACATTAAGCTTTTGTATGGCAACATCGTGAATAACCTGATCGTATGCCCGCTGCATAAAGCTGGAGTAGATGTTACAAAAAGGAACTAATCCCTGCGCGGCTAATCCGGCAGAAAAAGTTACGGCATGTTGCTCGGCAATACCAACATCAAATGCGCGTGTTGGCATGGCTTTCATCATA
The DNA here is from genome assembly GCF_027213645.1 of Pedobacter rhodius. Lineage (GTDB taxonomy): Bacteria > Bacteroidota > Bacteroidia > Sphingobacteriales > Sphingobacteriaceae > Pedobacter > Pedobacter rhodius. The sequence continues at coordinate 846,176 of NZ_JAPWGL010000003.1, forward strand.
ATGTTTAATGATGAGCCTGAAGGCATAGCAGGTGTAATGCCTACAATTTTATCATTGGCCTCCGCAAGTTCAACCATGGTGTGCCCAAAAACATCCTGATATTTCGGTGGCTGCGGTTTGTCAGGAACGCTTTTCTTAATTTCTCCTGTTATTTTATCAAACAAACCCGGTGCATGCCATTTCGTTTGGTCTTTCTCGGCCAATGCAAACCCTTTACCCTTAACGGTAACACAATGCAATAACTTCGGACCAGGAATAGCGGCCAAATCTTTTATAATTGCTGCTAAACGCTTAACATCATGGCCGTCAACCGGGCCAAAATACCTGAAGTTTAGCGATTCAAATAAATTACTTTGCTTAAGTAAAGTGCCTTTTATACTTTTTTCAATCTTCTTAACGTATTTATGTGCATTCGGCCCTAATTTAGAAAGTCCGGTTAACACATTCGAAATATCATCGCGGAAGCGATTGTACGATTTAGAAGTAGTAATATTTGTTAAATATTCTTTTAAAGCCCCAACGTTCGGATCGATAGACATACAGTTGTCGTTCAGGATAACCAGAACATTACTATTTTCAATACCGGCATGGTTTAAACCTTCGAATGCTAAGCCTGCAGTCATAGCGCCATCACCAATAACGGCAACATGCTGTCTGTCGGTTTCGCCCTTAATCTGAGAAGCCACGGCCATCCCCAAGGCTGCTGAAATAGAGGTAGAAGAGTGGCCAACACCAAAAGTATCGTATTCACTTTCGCTGATTTTTGGGAAACCGCTAATGCCTTTATAAATACGGTTTGTATGGAAAAGTTCGCGGCGGCCGGTTAATATTTTATGACCATAAGCCTGATGACCAACATCCCAGACTAACTTATCATAGGGCGTATTTAATGCATAATGTAATGCTACTGTTAATTCAACAACACCTAAACTGGCGCCAAAGTGGCCGCCATTCACGCTCACCACGTCGATAATGTACTGACGTAATTCCTGGCTTATTTGTTCTAAGTCAGCTTCGCTATATTGCTTTAAATCAGCAGGATAGTTAATTTTAGATAATAATGGACCAGCTTTTACTTGCATTCGGTATTTTGGAAAAGAAACAAGATACAAAGAAAGGTATTTTTGTTCTAATATTTAAGAAAAAAACATGCAATAACAACAACCGCCAATTCGCATTAAAAAAGTCAATAATAATGGTAATTGAATGACATATTATATTTAACTTTTATATTTTTAATTAGGTTTACAAAAACGGGTATTCATTTTTTATTATGTTTGCTTTAGCAATGCAAGAAGAAAATTTTGAAATCAAGCTTCCCGTTTTCGAAGGTCCTTTCGATTTGTTATTGTTTTTCATCGAACGGGATGAACTCAATATCCAGGACATTGAAATTGCGAAGATTACCAATGATTTCCTCTCTTATATTCATCAGCTTCTGGCGCTGAACGTAGAAGTTGCCAGTGAATTTATTCTCGTTGCTGCAACGCTGATGCGCATTAAGTCTAAAATGCTGTTACCAAGAATTGAATTAGATGAAGCCGGCAATGAGATTAATCCCGAACAGGATTTAATCGCCAGGCTTATTGCTTACAAACAATTCAAATCTGTTGCTGAAGAACTCAAAGTTTTTGAAGCGGGTAGGATGCAGCAAGAGCGGCGAGGTAATATCGATTATGATTTAACTTTAGCTGCTGAATCTTCCGCACATCAGGATGAACTGCTTTCGCTGGATTTATATAAGCTATTAATGGTTTATCACAAATCTATGCAGAAATATGAATTGCGCAGCCAGGAGGTGAAACACACCGTTGTTCAATATCCTTATACAATAGAACAACAAAAACATTTTATAGCTAATCTTTTGGATATAAATAAGCAGCTGGATTTTGCTCTGGTACTCAAAAACTCAGAAAATAAAGTTCATTTTGTTTATAATTTTCTGGCTATCCTGGAAATGTTGCAACAACAAATCGTTGAGATAACTATTGGCAGCGGCTTTAATAACTTTAATGTAAAAGCAACTGCTTAATACAGCCGTAATTAACTTCTAATTTCTTACTTTTGCCAAAAAAATAACAAACCCGATATAGGATGAAACGCGACAGCCAAATTTTTGAACTTATTAATAAGGAATTGAACCGCCAGGAACACGGTTTAGAGCTTATAGCATCAGAGAACTTTGTAAGCAAGCAGGTTATGGAAGCCGCTGGCTCAGTACTAACCAATAAATATGCAGAAGGCTTACCTGGAAAACGCTATTATGGTGGCTGCCAGGTTGTAGATGTGGTAGAGCAAATCGCTATCGATAGGGCTAAGGAATTATTTGGCGCAGCATGGGTTAACGTTCAGCCACATTCTGGTGCACAGGCCAATGCGGCAGTAATGCTTGCGGTTATTCAGCCAGGCGATAAAATTTTAGGTTTCGATTTGTCACACGGTGGACACCTAACACATGGTTCTCCGGTAAACTTTTCAGGTAAATTATACCAGCCATATTTTTACGGTGTAGAGAAAGAAACCGGTTTAATTGATTATAAAAAATTAGAAGAAGTAGCATTAGCTGAAAAACCTAAATTAATTATTTGCGGTGCTTCGGCTTATTCACGTGAGTGGGATTATGCTTTCATCCGTTCTGTAGCGGATAAAATTGGTGCTTTAGTTTTAGCTGATATTTCTCATCCGGCAGGTTTAATTGCTAAAGGATTATTGGCAAACCCTCTTCCGCATTGCCATATTGTAACCACAACTACACACAAAACTTTGCGTGGCCCTCGTGGTGGTATGATTATGATGGGACAGGATTTTGAAAATCCATGGGGTTTAAAAACACCAAAAGGCGAGCCTCGTATGATGAGTAACCTGCTTGATATGGCTGTTTTCCCTGGTACTCAAGGGGGGCCGTTAGAACATATTATCGCTGCTAAAGCAATTGCCTTCGGCGAAGCATTAAGCGATGAATATGGTACTTACATTAAACAAGTTGCTGCGAATGCACAGGCGATGGCAAAGGCTTTCGTTGCTAAAGGCTATGGCATCATTTCCGGCGGAACAGATAATCATTTAATGTTAATCGACCTTCGCAATAAAAACATTACCGGTAAAGTTGCTGAAAATGCTTTAGAGAAAGCAGAAATTACCGTGAATAAGAATATGGTTCCTTTCGATGATAAATCGCCGTTTGTTACTTCAGGTATCCGTGTGGGAACTGCAGCAATTACAACCCGTGGTTTGAAAGAAGCTGAAATGGAGAAAATTGTAGATTTAATTGATCAGGTGTTAACCAACCCGGAAGATGAAGCAAACTTAAGCGCAGTCAAAGCTGAAGTTATAAAATTGGTAAGTGCCTTTCCGCTTTACAAATAATTACTAAACCGTATGGTTAAGAAGAGCTTTACATGAATTTGTAAGGCTCTTTTTCGTCTGTAGCCTTGATAACTTTTAATAGTATTACACAAAGAATTTGTCAAATCTGATCAACCTGAAATCCTTTAATCCAGAAAATCCTGGTTTAAAAGTAAAGGGCCGATATTCTTTTGAAGAAATATCGACCCTTACCATCTAAATTAACGCTCTCGAATATATAAACGCTGTCGGTTATAAAATGTTTTATAAAAAGATAAAAAAAATATTAATTCTCATAACAGCCTAAAGATGAGGGGAAAATTCTGTTTTTATTTTTTAAATCTTTATTAAGGTAGGTGTTGAAATAGATGTCGCTGCTTAAATCCAAGCCTTTTTTTATTGCAGGACTCCTGGTGCCAGGCATAAAGTTTTCAAAACTTACTGAAGCGAATAATGGGTCTGCGTTAATTATATTTCCGATATTGTAACTCGTGCTGGTTGTTTTAATCAAATTACCATTTAAGCTAACCTGCGAAGAAACCGCTGATTTCTTTTGTATATCCAATTCATTTGCTAAACTTCCCCAGATTATATTGTTTGTTAAATCAAGCTGTAATTTATTATAAGCTTTTGCAGATAAATAATCAGAGAAAGTTAAGGAAGCTGTTTTACGGGGAAAATTCGAATTATACCCGGCAAAGGTATTTTGCTTCAAATTATAATTTCCTCCCCCAATGGCATAGATCAAGTAATTCCCGCAATTATAAAACAAATTATTAAATGCCAGTAATTCAGAATGATAACCAATATATGCTGCAACCTGCATGTTTTTAATAATACTATTACTGAGAATGAGTTTAGGGCCGGCACCTGGCGATAATGAATCGGAAGTTATTGCAACTGATGCATTTTTAATAATCACATTTTTAAGAATCCCGCTTCCGGTTTGTTTGATATAAATCCCTCTCCACTGGCCGGGTTCATCATTGTATATATTTTCCAATCTATCACTGCAAAATTCTATAGGCTCATTAACTGATCCATCCGCTTTTAAAATGCCGTCTACATTCATAACAGCATCTCTGTGAAAATAAATTTTTGCACCTGGTTCAATAGATAAAGTTGAGCTATTTTTGATATTAACCGATCCATTTATAATATAAGGTAGACTTTTAGTCCAGGTTGTATTTGCACTAATCATCGCATTATTTAAGAAAACCGCATTTTGTCCATAGGCTAATAGCTGAATTGCTTTGCGGTTTCCATTTGAAGTAATTATTATAGAATCCTGTACTAAGAATGTACTATTGTTTGCGTTTGGATTAATAGTTACTTTAACAAATATATTTAAAGAGTCCTGTCCATATAAAATAAGGTTATTTACGGTTGAAGAGTTCTGACCATTTATATTTATACTGAAAGATGAAGTATTACCGCCGGAAAGCTTAATTTCTGAAATGTTTAATGCATTGCTGTTCTTATTTAAAAGCTTAATTTTTCTCGCGGCAGAACCAATAGAAGTGAAGATGGTATCAAATAAAATGCTGTCTTTTGATAGCGTAAGTTTTGCATTGGCATCCGTTGTAATGCGTTCATCTTTACGGCAAGCCGATAGGAATGTAGTCAAAACGAAGAAACTAAATAACAGGTAACGCATAAATCAAATATGAGAAAATTATTCTGCGAATGCCAAAGCTGCGAGACTAACTTTGGATGCGCCACTATCTAGCAAGGCACTGGCACAGGCTTCCAGTGTAGCGCCCGTAGTGACCACATCATCAATAAGTAAAATGTGCTTATCTTTAATTTTACCAGGGTTTTGTATTTTAAAAACGGCCTTCATGTTTTCATAACGATTATAGCGGCTTTTTTTCGTTTGGGTTTCTGTAGCGATATTCCGGATTAAAATTGCTTCACTGAAATTAATGTCCATTTTCTCAGAGGCGCCTGCCGCAATAAAGGTACTTTGATTATAGCCCCTTGAGCGTAGCTTTTTCTGATGCAGGGGAACAGGAACAATTAAATCTACATTTTCATAGAGCGGACTGGCCTTTAATCTTTCTCCTAATAAATTGCCCAGCATTACACCAACATCGGTTTTGTTATTGTACTTTAAATTGTGAATCAGGTTTTGAACTTTAGCCCCTTTTCTGAAATATAACATGGCCATTGCCGCGTTTAATGGTAATCTTCCCCAGAGCTGCTTAGCTATCCGGTTTTCTGCATGAATATGGTAATCTGTAAATGGTAAATCATACAGGCATTTGGTACAAATTAAATACTCGCTTTGAAACAAAGTTATCCCACAGGCATTACAAAGATTAGGAAATAACAATCCGACTAAATCAGAACCCCATCGTCTGAATCGTGATTTACTTGATTTATGGATTTCCATAATAAAGACTGTAAATATTCAGCTAAAAATTAGCTAAATAAATATAATGTCTTTATCAGGATTTTCAAAATTAAAGGTTTTGAGGATGAAGGTTTCGATTTACCAGGCAGATTAAAAACTAGGCTTTAGCTTCTTCTTTTACAGCTAACTGTCCGCACGCGGCATCAATATCTTTACCACGGCTGCGGCGAATATTGGTGTTAATGCCCTGGCTTTTTAAATAGTTGGAAAATGCATCAATTTTATCGCCCTCTGCATTGGTGAAATCGGCAAATGAAATCGGGTTATATTCGATAAGGTTAACTTTACATGGAATGTGCTTACAGAACTTTGCCAAATCCATGGCATCCGAAATCTCATCATTAAAATGATTAAAAACAATGTATTCGTAAGTAACCGGGTTTTTGGTTTTAGCGAAATAATACTTCAGGGCATCGGCTAAGGCTTTCAAAGAATTTGCCTCGTTGATTGGCATAATTTCATTACGTTTTTTATCATCAGCCGCATGAAGCGAAAGTGCGAGATTAAATTTTGCGCCGTCATCACCAAGCTTTTTAATCATTTTCGCAATGCCCGCAGTTGAGACTGTGATGCGTTTATAGCTCATGTTTAAACCGTCGGGCGCGGTAATGCGCTCGATAGATTTGAGTACGTTGGCATAATTTAAAAGCGGCTCACCCATGCCCATATACACGATATTGGTTAATGGATTATTGTAGTTTTGTTTTGCTTGCTTGTCAATTAGCACCACCTGGTCGTAAATTTCATCGGCATTCAGGTTACGTTTACGATCCATGTAACCGGTTGCGCAAAATTTACAGGTTAAGCTACAGCCAACCTGCGAGCTCACACAGGCCGTCATCCGGTCTTCCAAAGGAATTAAAACACCCTCCACAATATTGCCGTCGGCTAAACGAAAAGTATTTTTAATGGTATGGTCGTTACTGAATTGAGAGTTGTTAACCTGAACAGCGTTAATGGCGAAACTTTCATCTAATGCCTTACGCAAATCTTTAGAAAGATTGCTCATGTCATCAAAACTAGTTGCCGATTTTTCCCATAACCACTGGTAAATTTGCTTGGCCCTGAATGCAGGTTGTAGCATAGCCGTCAAGTGCTGCTGCAACTGAGGCAAATCCAATGAGCGGATATCGAGTTTTTTTGCTGTTTTTTCTAACATTTTATTTATCGCCGTAATGACCCATAGCAGCTATAATGAAAACGGTAACAATGTTTTCATCTACTTTATAAATCATTCTATCTTTCTGATTAATTTTTCTTGCCCAAAAGCCTGTTAGCTCATGTTTTAATAATTCAGGTTTGCCTACGCCGTGATAAGGTGTTTCAGTAAGTTCAGCAAGAATTTTTTCTATTTTCTTGATACTGCACCATTGCCTGATTTGTAATGTTTTTTGAGATGAGTTTGTGCTAGTTCTTATATTTCAAGCCTAAACTTCCCCATACGTCATTTGGATCAATAATTTTAAAATTTCCTCTTTTCTCTGCAGTTTTTATCATTTTTACAAACTCAGTGTTATAAGGACTTTTTTTAGTTTCAATATTAACCTTCAAAACCTTCGCTATCGCCTTTAACGCTGCTAACTGCTCTTTGGTTTCGGGATGCATAATTAACGTTTCCATAGCTTAATCTTTATTTCGTGGCAAACAATTAATGCAAAGATAACAAAAAGCTTTTAGACAGAAAGACCAAAACAAAAAGCAAAGCTTTGGATTTCAGAATTTTACAATTTGTTGGCTTATCGCCCTCTTTGTCTGGTATTTGATTTCCCTGCCGGTTTGCCTTTTGCGGGTCGTGCATTCCTGGCAGATGAACCACTTTTATTCGAAGATTTAGCCGATGAATGTGCAGCTGGTTTTTTGCCGGTAGATTTTTGTGAAGGCTTTGATGGTTTAAAAGATTTTTTTGCTTGTTCAGGTTTCAACTCCGGAATTTCTTCCCAGGAATTGGTTTTTTTCCTGGTATTTTTCGGTTTTGACGCGGCCTCTGAAGATGATTTTTCGACACTCTTCATTAGGCTATTCATCTCCTCTTCAGTAAGCTCCCTGAACTCTCCCGTTGGAATGCCCTTCAGGTTGATATTCATTATCCTGGTTCGTTCCAATTTGGTTACTTCATAGCCAAAATGTTCGCACATTCTACGGATTTGCCTGTTTAAGCCCTGAATTAAAATAATATTGAATACAAATGGACTAATTTGGCGGACCTTGCATTTACGGGTATTTACACCTAAAATAGGAACACCGTTACTCATCTCAAAAATGAAATCTTCGGTAATTGGTTTGTTTACAGTAACCACATACTCTTTTTCATGCTTGTTTCCGGCCCTCAGAATTTTGTTAACGATATCGCCATTATTGGTAAGAAAAATTAAACCTGACGAGTCTTTATCTAAACGACCGATTGGGAAAATACGTTCGCTGTGATTAACGTAATCGACAATGTTATCCTTAACATTTGACTCTGTTGTGCTTGTAATCCCGACAGGTTTATTGAAAGCCAATAGAATAAAATTAGATTCTTCTTTCGGCTCGATGTTATGGCCATTTACCATTACCCGGTCGCCGGCAACAACCTGATCGCCGATTTTAGCCCGTTTACCATTAATGAAAACAGTACCTTTTTCGATAAACCTGTCTGCCTCGCGGCGAGAACACAATCCGCTTTCGCTGATAAATTTATTTAACCGGGTGGCAGACGTGTTATTCATGCTGCAATTTTACGGAAATAAATTGTTAATCAGCCACTATTAGGTACATGGAAATCAACCACAGCGCACACAAAGTTTTAACAGAGAGACAGCGCATATTATTCATCTAACTTTGTGTTCCTTTGTGCTTTTTCTTTGTGTGCTCCGTGGTTAAACAATTAAAAATTATGGTCGTCAGCGCTTGGACCGTAACTTCCCGGGATTGGAATGTTTAATAATCTTAAATACACGCCCAGTTGTGCCCGATGGTGGGTGGTTTGACTGAAAGCGATGCGCATCATTTCATATTTTGTTAAATCACCTAAAATTTGTTCGCCATTACGCAATATCCACTGCTTGTCAAAATCTTCTTCCCTTGCTTTTTCTAATTCAGCTTTGCCGCTTTCATAGCTTTCCGTTAACAGTTTTAGCAGGTCTTCATTGCTTTCGACTTTTTTTTCCTCATAAGGCGCCGTCGCAAAATCCAATTCATCAGTTGTGAATGCTAATGCCACCCAACCCGGTAACTCAGCAATGTGGCTGGCCAGCGATTTCATTTTCATGCTTTTTTCATGCGGTGCCCAGTCAAATTTATCAACAGGTACCAATTCCATAAATTTTTTAGTCGTGTTAAATTCTGATTCGAATTCTTTCAACAATGCTTTAATAATATCCATATTTTTTTGTTTTATTTTTTCAATTGTATTTAGTTCCATCAATAATAAGTCTGCTATGCTCATGGTTTTTCGGGTTTGTTATACAAAGGAAATAGGGGTGAGTGACAACCCTATGGCAGCGTGAAAAATAAAATTGATTTTTATTTCTAATAATTTACCACCACCTGTCCCTTCTAAAATAGACGGCTATATAGTGGTTCTCATTTAATTAAAAATTAACCGGTAACATGTTCATATAATCGCTTAAGGGAATGTGGTCTATTATTAAGAATGGCTTATCCAAAGTTTTCAGGCAGATAATTCTGGTTAAATTAAAATCCCGGTATTGGTTTCTGAAATGGCACCAGGCAATTAAGTGCCAGCTGAACGCATAAAAGATTAAGCCGATAGGTTCTACTTCGCGTATACTCGATTCTTCTTTCGCGTTCTTATAGTCCAGCTCAATCATTTTCCTATCAGAAATCGCTTGCTGAATAACCGAAAGGTATTCGTAATTAAACGTTAAACGCTCGGGTATCTGCAATTTAATATGCTGGTTCATCGTTTCCAGCTTTTCTTTCTGACTGGTTTTTAAAACAGCTTTTACTTTGGTAAGTGCAGCCGAATAGTGCAATCGGATGGAATTATCAGCAAAACCATTAACCAAACTTTCTACTAAGAGCAACGCGTTTGCTTCATCCATATTGAATGAAACAGGTGGTAAAAAATAGCCTTGGACTAAAAAATAACCTTTTGGCTGCTCAAATCCAACCGGAATTCCCTGTTCTTGCAAAGCCTTAACATCACGATAAACCGTACGAACGCTGATGTTAAACCGATCCGAAATTTTATCAGCAGAAACGTATTTCTTTGATTGAAGTAAAGTTAAAATTCCAAAAAGGCGATCGATACGGTTCATAGGTGTTGGCTTGGTTAAAAATAAATAAAATTGCCACGGAAACATAGATTTACAGAGAATAATTTCCATGAATTCCGGATAGCATTGGCATAGAGTAACCTCTAAATAAAACAGTGTAAATAGAAGGTAACAAGATTGACTGCCGTCGGTCGGCAGACTTATGCCCCGCATCTGACCGCTATCAGATGACGAGATAATTTAAAACTTCTGCGCCATGTTATTTGTATTAATTAGTTAAACATGTGTTTTTACGAAAAAATTCGTTTTATGTAAAAGGCAAAATCTACAATTAATGGCAGTTGAAATTCAGAAACGTTTTTTCAGGGCAGTAAAAAGTAAGGTAATCATCGGGTTTTTGTTTGCCTGTTTTGCTTTGCTTTTGGCTTGGGGCATCAGCAAGTTTGCTTTTACGCGAATGCTGGATACCGTTGAAGAAATTTCAGCACCAAACGATAAGTTAAGAATTGTAAACGACTTATCACACAAAATCGCCAGACTTGACCAGCTGCAACGTGATGAAGCATTTAAAAAGCAAGGCAATTCGGGTTTTTTAAAAGAATCGAGGACGTTAAGGATGAGTTTAGATACGCTTCGTAAGCTTTACGCGGGCGATTCTTTACAACTCGCCAGGATTAAATCCATCAAAAATTTACTTAACCAACGCGATAAACAGTTTATTTCGTACCTCCAGGTTCGCGAAACGCTGGTTAATACAAAATCTTTTTCTAACGAGGTTCAAAAGCTGAATGAGTTGGTGGCCTCTCGTGCCTTGCAAACCGACAGTGCCATTTTAACCACCGAAACCACTACGTCTACCACTACGGTTGCACCTGATGAAGAAGAAAAATCAAGAGGATTTTTAAGTAAGCTTTTTGGAAAAAAGAAAGCCGATGTTTACAAAATCATCAACGAAGAATTTAAAGTTAAACGCGATACTTTAAATGCAAAGGCAGAAGACAGCATTATGAAAAGCATGACTGGTTCGCTGAAAAATATTGAAGTAGAACAACGAAAGAAAAGTCAGAAATTTTTAAAACGTGAGGCTGATTTATCCAATGCCAGTAATGCTTTAACCAACCAGATTTTACAAATTCTACGCGAAGTTGAGGGGCAGGCAGTTGCCCAGGTCGACCTTAACGGCATTCAGGCAAAAAAGGTGGTGAATGATGGGATTACCCAAATTACAGCAATCATTATAGCTTTTTTTTTACTGACGGTTATTTTGCTGTATCTGATTTTAACAGACATCACAAAAAGTAACCGCTACCGCCGGGAACTGGAGCAAGCCAAAGATGAAGCCGAGTACCATGGCAAAGCTAAACAACGGTTTCTTTCAAACATGAGTCATGAAATCAGGACTCCGCTGCAATCCATCCTGGGTTATGCCGAATTGATTACGCAACAGGATAATCCGAAGAAAAAGGCTATTGATGCGATTTACCAATCGTCTATCCACTTACTTCAAATTGTGAATGAGGTACTTGATTATAACAGGATCATTTCAGGCGAATTCAGTTTTAACAATCAGGTTTTTGATGTCAGAAAAATTTTAGATGAGGTTACCTCAGTTGTTCGCCCGCTGGCGGAACAAAAGTCATTACATTTAGTTACAGATTTAGATTTGGGCGATGTTGAATTTGTTAAAGGCGATGCTTTCCGATTGAAGCAAATCCTTTTCAACCTGCTTGGGAATGCGGTTAAGTTTACGCTAAAAGGGGAAATTAGTCTTCGCATTTCCTGTAAGAAACAGCTTGATAACCTGCATTTTCATTTCACCATTAAGGATACCGGTATTGGTTTCGAAGAGAAAGACATGTCGAGGATATTTAATGAATTTGAACAAATTGAATCCCCGGAAAGATATGTGCTGAATCAAACCGGTACAGGTTTGGGCCTGCCTATTGTTAAATCACTTATCGAAGCGCAGGGCGGACGAATTCATGTGAAGAGTAAAGTTGGCATCGGTACTACATTCAATATATACCTGACTTATCAGCAAACTTGTGAAAAGATAAACGATGCTTTAGATTTAGAACATTATGCAATCGTTAATCCGGGTATGGTTTGGATAATTGATGACGACAAGCTTATTCTCGACCTCTGCGGACTGATTTTCGAGAAAAACAAAATACCACATAAGCGTTTTAATCAGGTTGCGGATATTTTGCAGCAAGAGCCGGATACAGACCTGAAATACGTTCTGGTTGATATGCGTTTGCCTGAAATGACGGGTTTGGAACTTTGTCATTTGTTAAAGAAAAAACTGCCTGCCGACGTTAAGTTTTATGCCATTACGGCACAAGTGTTACCCGAAGAACGGGAAATGGTTTTAAGTGAAGGTTTTGATGGTTTAATTATGAAGCCTTTCCGTACTGTTGATTTGCTTTCTATTTTTGATAAAACTGAAATTTTATTGGAAAAACCGGAATTTGATTTTTCTTCAGTTGAAAAAATGACTTTCGGCGACCAGCAGATGCTGGAGAAAATCCTGAATCGGTTTAAGCAAGACTGCATTAATGATGCCGCAGAATTGAAAATGCATCTCGGGGAAAATAACCAGGATAAAAGCAGGTTAATTGTTCATCGTTTGGCAGGCAGAACAGCACAAATGGGTTCCAGAACTTTGGCACAATCTTTCCGGATTTTAGAAATTGAAATCGCTGAAAAAGGATTGCAGACCAGTATCAAAAAATCGGTTATAAATCAATTGAAGAAATTAGATGCATTGATTGCTGTTATGGAAGAGATGGATTATTCAGCGTAATTTAAATTTAACTGCAATGCTAAACGATTATAACACAATTCGCTTGGCCATATTTTACGGCTGATCTTTATGTCCTCTGCGGTTAAATAAAGAAAGTTACTCAATCCCGTACTTCTCCATCTTTGCATAAAGTGTTTTCCGGTCGATATTCAACATCTTTGCTGCTTTAGATTTATTATATTTTGCTTTAATTAAAGTTTCGGCAATTAAGGTTTTTTCATTGTGTTCATTTACGGCCTTTAAATCTGATGAACTTCCAGGCAGGGTTTGCTGGTTAACTGAAATCATCATTTCATCAGGTAAGGCCGTAGCCTGAGCAACATCGCCGGGGGTTAATAAAACCATACGTTTAATTACGTTACTTAATTCACGTAAATTTCCGGGCCAATCGTAATTTAACAGTAATGATTTAGCTTCTGCAGAAATACCTTTTACATTCCTGTCCAAATCACGGTTTGATAAACCAATAAAATGATTAATGAACAATTCTAAATCGCCACCTCTATCTCTTAAAGCGGGCAATTGAATTTTAAATTCATTTAAACGATGGTACAAATCTTCCCGGAATGCACCACTTGAAATGCTGTTTAGTAAATCATCATTTGTGGCGGTAACAATCCGAACATCAACCGCAATTTGTTTAGTACTGCCTAGCGGTTGAATGGTCCGCTCCTGCAAAGCACGAAGTAATTTTACCTGAACTTCATAACTTAAGTTTCCTACTTCATCTAAAAATAACGTTCCGCCGTTGGCCGCCTCAAACTGACCTTTTTTATCGTTTAACGCACCTGTGAAAGCACCTTTAATATGCCCGAACAATTCGCTCGCCGCTAAATCTTTTGACAAGGCACCACAATCAATCGCCACAAAAGGTTTATCAGCACGTTTACTTTGCTGATGTAAAGTTCTGGCTGCAAATTCCTTTCCTGTTCCGCTTTCACCCTGAATGATGACCGACATATCCGTTGGTGCTACCAGCGCGATGTGTTCATACAATCTATCAGCAATGGCACTTTTACCTTTTATAAAATCAGAATCAGTTGCTTCAATTTTTGCTTCTTTCGAATCTTTTTTTGTTAAAGAATTCTTAATCACCATTAAAAGCTCATCCGGGTTAACAGGTTTCGTGATGTAATCGAAAGCACCCATTTGCATGGATTTTACAGCTGTTCTGACATCATTAAAGCTGGTCATGATAACAATTGGCGTAGAAATTCCAAGATTTCTGGAATGTGTGATGACTTCAAAACCAATTCCATCCGGCAAACGATAATCGATTAAAAACAAATCGAATTCCTGATTTTCGATTAATTTAAAAGATTGCTTAATATGTGTAACCAGCGTAACCTCATGGTTATTTTTTGTTAAAAAACCTTCAAGTAATTGAGCAAATGTTGTATCATCTTCCAGAATCAGAATTCTCGCCATACAACAAAAATAAGAAAAGCCAGTTAAAAAACTGGCTTTCTTGTAATAGGTAGATGTAATATTTAGGATTATTGAACTGGTTTACCGTTTTTGTCGATTTTTACAGAACCTGTTTCTGCTTCTTTTTTAACATTGATTAGGTAATATTCTTTTGTTCCTTCTTTAACCGACCAGGCTTCCGTAGCTGTCCAGCCTTTATAAGCATCAGATTTTAATGCAGTTGTAACCGGCTCAGGTAGTTCTTCTAATTTAACCGGCGTTTTAACTGCGCTATCCTGAACTGCTACAATTGCAGCGTTTTTCAATGTATTTACTTCACTTGCCTGTACTGCTGAGAATCCTGCAAATGCCAGGAACGCAGCTGATAAAATTAACTTTTTCATTTTTCAAATATTTTAATGTGATGAAACTGATGAACAGTTTCTTGGTTATAATTTAATTGTGCGCAGCCCTAAAGCTGCGCCTATGTGATTATGCCTTATTTCGGGCCGGTATTATTGAACTGGTTTACCGTCTTTATCAATTTTCACTGAACCTGTTTCAGCTTCTTTTTTAACGTTAATTAAATAATATTCTTTTGCACCTTCCTTAACCGACCAGGCTTCTGTTGCTGTCCAGCCTTTATATGCATCAGATTTTAATGCAGTTGTAACTGGCTCAGGTAATTCTTCTAATTTAACCGGCGTTTTAACTGCGCTATCTTGAACTGCAACAATTGCAGTATTTTTTAATGTATTTACTTCACTTGCTTGTACTGCTGAGAACCCTGCGAACGCTAAGAATGTAGCTGATAAAATGAACTTTTTCATAGTATGATTTTTAAATTTAATATGTGTAACAATACTTGCTAAGGTTTCATAATGATGCCAAAGCACGATAAATAGTTAAGTGACTTATTTACAGTTGTTTGTTTGTGTGCCAGAAAAAACTAGGTGTAGAGAAGCTCCACACATTGGGGTTAATGACTGCATATTTCGCGCTGGTTTTAATGTTTAGCGCATTTTTAAATCGATTGAGTTTGTTCCTAAAAAAATAATATTTAAACTATAGTACAATTAACCAATTTGGTTACTAACTAGATTTCTTAGCCCCCCCCTCCCGAAATCAATAAGTCGAAAAATATTTTATCAGAAGAATATTTTTTTCTATACTTGCAGCCCGAATAAAAGCCTCCTTAGCTCAGCTGGTAGAGCAACTGACTTGTAATCAGTAGGTCATTGGTTCGATTCCGATAGGAGGCTCTTTTTTAAATTACGATTGTAGATTGACGATTTTAGATTATGCTCAATATCTAAAATCTCTCCAAAGCATTTTACTTCTCCGCTTCATTAGAAATCGTAATTCGTAAATCCAAAATCGTAATTTTGTTTCATGCTAAAATACTTTTCAGCCGATTGGATTTTTCCGGTAAACACTCCACCGATAAAAAATGGCGTAATTGGAGTTAGTAGCGATGGCGAAATCAAGGATGTCCTAATCGACGATGTTGCCAAAAATCTCAATTTGCAAATTGAGAAACACAAAGGCGCAATCGTTCCGGGTTTCATCAATACACATTGCCATTTAGAATTATCGCACATGTCTGGTCAAATTCCAATGCATACGGGCCTGGTAGAATTTGTGCAAAGCATTATTAAAAGCCGAGGGGCAGATACCGAAAAAATTACTGCCGCTATGCAAAACGCGGATGCAGAAATGTTCGATAATGGTATTGTAGCGGTCGCTGATATTTCAAATCAGATGATATCAAAAGAAATCAAGCAGCAAAGTAAAATTTATTACCACACTTTTGTAGAGGCCATGGGCTTTAATCCAGAAAGGGCAAATGTGATTATGGATAATGCGACAGGAATAAAGAATGAATTTTCCCCGCTGCCTGCATCAGTAGTTCCACATGCACCATATTCTATTTCTCCGGAGCTTTTAAAGTTAATAAATGATAAAGCAGAAACCGATGATACTGTAATGAGCATTCACAATCAGGAAACTACCAATGAAAATACATTCTTTGAAAGTAAAACCGGAGGTTTTTTAGAACTCTATAAATTTCTTGGTTTAGATATCCGGTTTTTCAAACCAACGGGGAAAACATCATTACAAAGCTGGTTGCCATATATTAAAAAACAGAGAACACTTTTGGTTCATAATACGGTTTCAAGTAAAGCAGATATCGAATTTGCAAAGCAAAGCCATCCAGATTTATATTGGTGTCTTTGCCCACAGGCCAATTTATACATCGAAAATACTTTGCCCGATGTTGATTTACTCATCGAAGAAAATGTTAAACTCACTTTAGGAACCGATAGTTTGGCAAGCAATCACCAATTGAATATCTTATCTGAAATGAAGACCTTGCAGCAGCATAAAAATGTGGCTTTTGAAAAGCTTTTGCTTTGGGGAACGCTTAATGGTGCTGAATTTTTGGGCGTAAATAACCGATTTGGAAGTATCGAACCTGGTAAAAAACCAGGTTTGAATCTTATTCAGTTATCAGAAGATTTTGTAATTGAAAGTGATAAAGTGATTAAATTGATATGTTAAGCCAAAGAACCAATCTAATTTGTTCAATGATAAGTTTTACGTAATTTTGAATATGGAAACATTAATAGTACATCCTGAAAACAAAGCGCAGTTATCGGCACTTAAAGCATTTATGAAAGCTTTTAATATTTCTTTCGAAGAAAATAAACAGCCATATAATGCTGAATTTGTTGAAAAAATGAAAGTGAGTAAACAACAGGCTAAAGAAGGGAATACCATCAAAGTTAGCTTGGACGATATATGGAAATAGAGTTTACGCTTGTTGCATTAGAAGATTTAAACTATTTTAAAAAATCAGGAAATCAATCTGTTTTAAAAAAGATTAGAAGTCTTTTAGAGAGTATTCAGGCAACTCCATTTACCGGAATTGGCAAACCTGAGGCACTTAAGTACGAACAATCAGGAAATTGGTCTAGAAGAATTAATCAGGAACATCGTCTAGTTTACGAGGTTCGAGATAGTATCATACCTGTCCATTCACTACGGGGGCATTATATTTAGTAAGCAATCGCTTATGAACCCAATCTGCAAACTCTTCAACATAAAATACCCGATTATACAGGCCGGAATGGTTTGGTGCAGTGGCTGGAAACTGGCATCAGCGGTTTCTAACGCGGGTGGGTTAGGCATTATTGGTGCCGGCTCGATGTACCCAGACGTATTACGTGAGCATATCCAAAAATGTAAACTTGCTACTGATAAGCCCTTTGGTGTTAATATTCCTTTATTGTATCCAAATATCCAAGATATTATCGATGTCGTAATTAACGAAGATGTAAAAATCGTTTTTTCATCGGCTGGTAATCCGGCAACATGGACAAGCATTTTAAAAGAAAAAGGGATTACGGTTGTCCACGTTATTGCAAATACCAAGTTCGCATTAAAAGCACAAGAGGCTGGTGTTGATGCCGTTGTTGCCGAGGGTTTCGAGGCCGGTGGACATAACGGTCGCGAGGAAACCACAACCATGTGTTTAATCCCAATGATTAAAGCAACGGTTAAAATCCCTGTAATCGCTGCCGGTGGAATAGGCAGTGGAAAATCGATGCTGGCGGCTTTTGCACTTGGAGCCGATGCCGTTCAAATCGGTTCTGCTTTTGCTGTTGCGGAAGAATCATCTGCACACCCGGCATTTAAGAATAAAGTTATTTCATCAGCCGAGGGCGATACGAAACTCGCCATGAAAAAACTGGTTCCAGTAAGGTTGCTGAAAAATAAATTTGCTGATGCGGTTGCACAAGCTGAGGCGGAGGGCGCTAGCCGGAATGAGCTCATGGAATTGTTAGGCAGGGCAAGAGCAAAACTCGGAATGTTTGAGGGCGACATGGAAAATGGTGAACTCGAAATCGGGCAAATATCAGCTATGCTACAAGAAACAAAACCAGCTAAACAGATTTTAGAAGAAATTTGGGCAGAATATAGCGCAGGTTTAAAAAGATTCAAGGATTTACATGACGAATTGCAGCATTGAATATCTGTATAAACATTTGGTTTACTAACTTTGCAACATTTCAAATTTTAACATGAATGAAGCACCTCGATATTAAGATTACCGGAAAAGTTCAGGGCGTTGGCTTTAGAGAAACGACTAAAATTGTGGCTAACCAGATGATGGTTCAGGGCTTTGTTAGAAATGAAAAAGATGGATCTGTTTATATTGAAGCCGAAGGTGAAGACATTTTTCTGGAAGAATTTATAAACTGGTGCCATGAAGGGCCAGACCGCTCCCGTGTGGAAAATGTTTCAGTAAGCGAGGGCGAAGTGAAAAACTATCGTAATTTTGAAGTCTTTAAAAAGTAGCAAGACAGCTAGCACTGTGCTCATCTTGATACCTGATACTTTTATCTCGATACTAAATGTCTGTATATAAAAAGTTTCTCGGGCAAACAATGGTTTATGGCATCAGTACCATAGTTTCCCGTTTGCTGAACTTTATTTTAACGCCAATCTTTACCAGAACCTATGCTGCAGCTGCTTATGGCATTTTTACCAAAATGTATAGCTATGCTTCATTAATTAATGCTGTTTTAGCATTCGGTATGGAGACAACTTTTTTTCGATACCTGAATAAGCATGAAGATAAAAAACAGCAGGTTTACAACAATTCCTTTTTAGTAATTGCTTTCATTTCTTCATTATTTTTAATTACCGGCCTGATTTTCACCGATTCAATTACAAAATGGCTGTTAAATAATAACATGTCGCAATTTCAAGACCAGCGGCGCTATGTACAATATTTTTTGTGGTTATTGTTTTCCGATGCAATCTGTGTTATTCCTTTTGCTAAGCTGAGGGCCGATGGAAAACCATTTCGGTATAGCTTACTGAAATTTCTAAATATTTTAACCTATGTTTCTGTTTGTTTGTTTTTCATTTATGGTATTCCGGCGATAATTAAACACGATTTACCCGGCGCAAATTTTTTCAAGGACTTTTTTAGAGCGAAATGGATTGGTTATGTATTTATCGCAAATCTTATTGCAAGTGCCCTTACTTTTATTTTACTTATTCCCGAGTTTTTAAAACTCCAGTTGAAATTCGATAAAGCATTATTTATGACCATGCTTTCGTACAGCTGGCCGGTATTGGTCGCGAATTTATCATTTATCATTAATGAGAATCTCGATAAAATTTTGCTTGATAAATATTCTACAGAAGTTCAGGTGGGTATTTATGGAGCGGTATGCAAAATCGCAATTTTCATGAGCATTTTTAATACTGCATTTCGATTGGGCGCAGAACCATTCTTTTTCAGTCATGCAAAAAATGCGAATGCTAAACAAACTTATGCAGCAATCCTGCAGTATTTTGTCATTGCGCTCACACTTTTATTTGTTGCTCTGGTTGCCAATATTGAAGTATTAAAGTATTTCATCAGCAGGGATGAAGCGCATAGAGCTGAATATTGGGTTGGTTTACCAGCTGTTCCTTATCTATTACTAGGGTATGTTTGTTTGGGTATTTACATGAATTTATCGGTCTGGTATCGTCTTTCAGACCAAACTCGATTTGGGTTATATATTTCACTTGTTGGAGCTTTTATCACAATCGTATTCAATATTTTGCTTATCCCAAAATATGGCTATATGGGTTCTGCCTGGGTTTCGATGGCGGCCTATGCCACCATGACGCTTATATCTTACATCCTCGGACAGAAATATTACCCCATTCCTTATAACCTAAAAAAGATTTTAGCTTACATCACCGTTTCAACTGTAATAGTTTTCGCTTCATTTTTTATCTTTAACAGGAATATTTACATCGGTAATGCCATGCTTATTGCTTTCGTTGCGGGTATCGCTTATTTCGAAAAGAAAGATTTGATGAAAATGCTGAAAAGATAGTACTTGCTGAGTTGTTTTATTGTTGATAAAGGTGGCTTTCTGAAATTTTGGCTATTGACCATTAACTATCAACCTTAACTGTGAAAAATGAATATCAAAATTATCAACAAATCTGAGCATCCTTTGCCGCAATATGAAACCACCCATGCTGCGGGGATGGATTTAAAAGCATTTATTACGGCAGAAATTACACTTAAACCTTTACAACGATTACTCATTCCAACTGGTTTGTTTATCGAATTACCTATTGGTTACGAAGCGCAAATCAGGCCAAGAAGTGGTTTGGCTTATAAGCATGGAATTAGTATTGTAAATTCTCCCGGAACGATTGATGCAGATTACCGCGGAGAGCTAAAAGTTTTATTGGTCAATTTATCAGATACCGATTTCAAAATCGTTAATGGTGATAGAATTGCGCAGATGGTGGTGGCTAAACATGAAACAGTAACCTGGCAAGCTGTTGAGGTACTTAGCGAAACAAATAGAGGCGAAGGTGGCTACGGGCATACAGGAAAAGGTTAATGATAGCATTAGAGAATGATTGATTGAGGGAATAAAACTTCGCCAAATATTCACTCATTCGAATTTAATTCATTCAAATTTCAATTTTATGATTAGAGGATATATTTTTCTTGCCATTATTACCTTTAGCCTTAAAGCTAACGGACAAATGAATTCTGCTTCAAATCGTGATAGTAACATGGTAAAGCAATTATTTTTTGCTGGTTTGAAAGAAAAAATGGCTGATAACTATGTTGGCGCAACAAGTAACTTCAATAAGGTTTTAAGCATGGATCCTGCTAATCATGCAGCCTATTTCGAATTGGCGAGTGCAAATCTCCGCCAGGATAAACTGGCCGAGGCCGAACTGAACATTAAACAAGCCGTTAAATTAAATCCGGATAATAAATGGTATTTACGATTACAGGGCGAAGTTTACAAGCGCAGCAATAAAATGTCCGAATTGATTGCTGTTTTTAATCAGTTAATTCAAATCGATCCGGGTAACGATGCTTATTATTTTGATAAAGCGAATGCACAATTTCTCGCTAACGAGCCTGAGGAGGCCCAAAAAACCTATGGTATTATCGAGAAAAAATTTGGCGAGTCGGCTGCATTAACGAATGCAAAGAGACGTTTTCAGCAAAATGGCCAGGCGAGTGACAGTGACATTGTAAAGTTGTTGGAAGGCAATCAGGCCGATGTAAAAAATTATCTATATGCCGCCGGTTTACTGCTGCAGAAGAATAATGAAGCAGAAGCTTTAAAAGTTTTGCAAAAAGCGAAGGATTTAGCGCCAAATAACTTTGAGGTAAACTTAGGTTTAGCCGATGTTTATCGTAAGCAAAAAAATGATGATGCCGCTTTTGCAGCATTAAAACTGGCTTTTGAAGATGGTGAAATGCCTTTAAGTGAAAAGGTAAAGATAATTGCAGCACTGTTCCCGAACCTTAACCAGCCTATCGTTGCAAAAAATGTAACCGAATTAAGTAAACTTGTTGCAGAAAAAAATCCTGCTGATGCAAAAGCCCTGGCACTTTACGGCGATGTTTTATATCAGCAAAATAAATTGAAAGAGGCATTGGTTCAGTATCAATCTGCGCTCAAACTTAATGAACAGGTATATGCAGTTTGGGAACAGGTTATCAATATTCAAACTTTACTCGGTCATTATGCAGACGCGGTAAAAATTGGCGATGAAGCGCTGGCTGTTTATCCAAATCAGGCCAGTTTATATTATTATATGGCCTATGCTTTATACAAAACCGGAAAATATGATGTTGCCCAGAGTAATTTAAAAAACGCACTTCAGTTAGATGTGGATAATAAAAGTTTGCAGGCGCAGGTGTACGCATTACAGGGTGATATATACATCAATCAGAATAACTTCGCATTGGCTAAAACTGCCTTCGAAAAAGCGATTGTAACCGAGCCAGATAACTACCTCATCATGAATAATTATGCTTATTACCTGGCATTAAAAAATGATGATTTGGTAAAAGCAGCCAGGTATGCAGAAATTGCAGCGAATGCAATGCCCGAAAATTCTTCTGTAGCAGATACCTATGCGTATATTTTATTTAAACAGCAAAAGTATGATTTAGCAAAAACCTGGATTGAAAAAGCCCTGCAAAACAATAGCAATAAGAATGGTGTTTACCTGGAACGTTATGGTGATATTCTGTTCATGAAAGGTGATAAAGAAGCTGCCCTAATCCAATGGCAAAAAGCAAAAGACGCCGGCAATGGGTCTGACCTATTAAATAAAAAGATAAATGAAAAAAAATATTTTAAATAGCCTGTTTATTTTAGCAGCTGTATTTTTGGTAACCGCATGCAAACCTAAAAAGGAAATTGTAGTTGCGCCTGCAAAAACACCGGAAACAAAAACTGATAATTCTAAAGCAGAAGCCTTAACCTTATTAAATAATAAACAATTAAAATTTAATACCTTATCATTAAAAGCAAAAGCAACACTTGATATAAATGGTGAAGCGAATGAGGTTACCATGAATTTCCGTATGAAAGATAAGGAAACCATTTGGGTTAGCATTACCGCATTGGGTGGTTTGGCGGAAGTTGCAAGGGCACTGATTACACCCGATAGCATCAAAATTCAAAATAAGCTGAAGAGCGAATACCTTAAAAAACCTTTTAGTTATATTTATAATTTCACGAATAAACAAGTTAACTTTAATACGCTTCAAGCGGTATTAACGGGTAATGCCATGGGCGAGTTTCTTACCGATAAATCGGATGTAAAACAAGAAAATGGCATGTGGGTAGTTTCTGGCACTCAAGAAAATTTGGCTTATAAATTGTTATTTAATACCTTACTCAGGGTTGCAGAAACCAATCTTAATGATGCTAAAAGCGGACAGGCTTTAAAGGTAACTTACTCCGATTATCAGAAACTCAACGAATTCTTATTCCCGGGCGCTTTAAAAATCAATACACTTTCTGGTGCTAAGAAAATTAATATCGATTTGCAGTATGTAAAAATAGATGGCAATGTTCCTGTCGATTTTCCGTTTACTGTACCAAAGAGGTATACCCTGGTAAATAAGTAACTCCCCGTTCTTCATGAAGTTTGGGTGAAGAACAATTTTCTTTTGGCCCTGATGCCTTTGGTATATCAATTTTAATATTTTTTACTACAAAATTTTTATACTTTTGGCTTAATGAAGCTACATAAACTTGTATTTATTCTGTTTTTAAGTGTGTTTACCTTGTCGGTTTCGGCTCAGACAGCAAACGAACTCAGAAGAAAGAAAGAGGCTATCGAACGTGATATTGAGCAACTTCAAAAAAGCCTGAACAAAACAGCAAATGGTAAAAAACTGACGTTGCAGCAAATTAATGTTATAAATGCTCAAATCAGATTGCGCCAGGATAAAATCGGAACCATTAATTCTGAAATAAAAAACCTAGATAACCAAATCTCTCAGAACACAAATACCGTACATACATTACAAGGTCAGTTAGGCGATCTTAAAAAAGAATATGCAGGCATGATTCGCTTTGCGCAGCGCAACAGGAACTCATATGATAAAATGATGTTTATTTTTGCTGCAAAAGATTTTAATCAGGCTTATAAAAGAATAAAATATTTACAGCAGTTTAGTCAATACCGTAAAAAACAGGCTGGCTACATTGAGAATACCCAGCAAGATCTGAATGGAAAAATCAAAGTTCTGGATAGGACATTGAAGGCGAAAAGTGATTTGTTAAAAGAGCAGGAGCGTGAAAGAGCGCGTTTAGGTCAGGATAAAAATCAGCAATCTGCAGTTTTAAATAACCTGAGTAAGCAGGAAAAAACTTTTAAGCAAGATATTGCTTCCAAGAAAAAACAACAGGCACAGTACGACAGATTAATAAAGGCAGCAATTCAGCGGGCGATTGAAGAAGCCAGAAGAGAAGAAGCCAGAAAAAGAGCAGCAGAGGAAGCAAGATTAGCCGCAGAAGCAAAAGCGGCTGCAGCTAAAGCGAAAGCAGAAAATAAACCTGCCCCTGCAGCACCACCTGTTGCCAAAGCAAAAACGACTAGTGAAACACTAACTGCTACACCTGAAACCGCCAGGTTGTCTGACGGCTTTGAAAATAACCGTGGTAAATTGCCATGGCCGGTTGCAACCGGTCAAATCACCGAAAGATTTGGCATGCACAAGGTTGACCAGGCGTCGTATACAAATAATGGGGTTGATATTACAACTGCCCCGGGCACACCGGTTAGAGCCGTTTTTGCCGGTAAGGTAATTAAAGTCGATTATATTCAGGGTAGGGCAGTCGTTATTATAATGCACGGCGATTATTTTACCATCTATCAAAATTTGAGAGATGTAAAAGTTTCTACAGGAAGTACAGTAGAAACAAAACAAGTTTTAGGAGCCGTTGCTACTACAGGTGACGACGCAATCCTTAAATTCCAAATATGGAGGGGTAATGCAATTTTAAACCCTGAAGCTTGGATTAGTAAATAACATTAGGCAATTAAATGTTTATATTTGTATAAAATAGATTAGTGATGTATCAAGGCACGTTATTAGAATTTTTAAACATGGGTGGATCAGAGATCGTGCTCATTTTGGTGGTTGTACTTTTGTTATTTGGAGGTAAAAAATTACCTGAATTGGCGAGAGGACTAGGTAAGGGAATAAGAGAATTTAAAGATGCCTCTGACGGCGTAAAACGTGAAATTCATAGAAATATAAACGCTATGGATTTAGATAAGGAAGAGGAACAAGTTGTTGCCAGTAACAACGAACGTCATCACCCTACTGAAACGGAAACCGTAACAGCGGAAACGGCGGCAACAAATAATGGTGCAGACGTCCCATATCCTTCAAGCACGCCTATCGACGAAAAAATAGTAACGGACAGTCAAAAAGTTTAAACAAAAAAGTTATGTTAAATACAACAATAGCAGCAATGCTTGGTACACCTGAAATTATCATTATTGCAGTAGTGGTATTATTATTATTTGGTGGTAAAAAAATTCCTGAGCTTATGCGTGGTTTAGGTAAAGGTGTGAAAGAATTTAAAGATGGTAAAGATGGTGTTGATGGAGAGCAAGTAGATCCTTCGAACCGCGATAAAACCATTTAATATCAATTTTTTTAGTTTTGAAGAAATACAGTTCTCTTAAAGGGATACAAGCGCTCATTTCGCAAAAGCAATTAACCTTACCCGATTTATTGGCTTATTATTTTAAGCAAATTACAGCAAACGAACACCTCAATGCATTCAACGAGGTGTTTTTTTATTCGGCAGAAGTTCAGGCGAAAGCAGTACAGCAAAAGATAGAAAACGGAACAGCCGGCAAGCTTGCCGGAATGGTTATCGGCATTAAAGATAACATTTGCTATAAAAATCATATCGTAACCGCATCATCTAAAATGCTCGATGGCTTCGTATCGCCCTATTCATCAACTGTTGTGCAGCGTTTATTGCAGGAAGATGCCGTAATTATCGGTCGTTTAAACTGCGATGAATTTGCAATGGGCGGCTCTAATGAAACTTCATATTTTGGTGCTGTAAAAAATGCGGTAAACCCTGAGCTCGTTCCTGGAGGCTCTTCAGGTGGTTCAGCTGTGGCCGTTCAGGCAGATATGTGTTTAGCTGCTTTAGGTACGGATACAGGTGGTTCTGTACGCCAGCCCGCTGCATTTTGCGGGCAAATTGGTTTGAAACCAACTTATGGACGAATTTCAAGATATGGCGTAATTGCCTATGCTTCCTCTTTCGACCAGGTTGGGCCTATTACCTCATCCGTAGAAGATGCTGCTTTACTTTTAGAAGTTTTAGCCGGCGCAGATGAAAATGATTCTACGGTTTCGCCATTAAAAGTTCCGAATTATTCTGCTCATTTGAATGAGGTTGAACCTCTAAAAATAGCTGTTTTAAAAGAAACAATGGAGAGCGAAGCACTCGACCCGGAAATTAAATCGGCAATATTAAAATCGATAGCGGATTTAAAAGCTCAAGGGCATACCGTTGAATACGTTTCTTTCGATTTGCTGGATTACCTGGTTCCGGCTTATTATATTTTAACAACCGCAGAAGCATCATCAAATCTTTCGCGTTATGATGGTGTACATTATGGCCATCGTAATATGGAAGCGAAATCCTTAACCGAGCTGTATAAATTTTCACGTGCTGAAGGATTTGGTGAAGAGGTTAAACGGAGAATCCTTTTGGGTACATTTGTTTTAAGTGCCGGATATTATGATGCTTATTATCAAAAAGCACAGCAGGTAAGACGGTTAATCAGGGAAAAACTTGATGTTTTATTCCAGGATTATGATTTGATTTTATCGCCTGTGGCACCAACACCTCCGTTTAAAATTGGCGATAATATGCAGGATCCATTGGTGATGTATATGGCCGATATTTTTACTGTTTTACCATCATTAAGTGGCCATCCGGCTATCGCCTTGCCATTAGGCAATAATAGCACGGGTTTGCCGTTAAGTATTCAGTTTATAGCCAAACATTTTGAGGAAAAACAATTGTTAGCTTTTTCTCAGGCATTTTTATCATAAGTCGTCATTGCCTGCCTGCGGTAGGCAGTTGAGGTATGAAGCAATCTTTACCGCAAACCGAGATTGAATTCGTATTCTCCCTTGCCTCGGTTCGTGTCCTCACGAAACGAAAATGAATTTATAATGGTTTGTGGGGACACAAACCATGGCGGTAACGAATAAAAACCAAATGGCCCATGATTAAAAAATTACTTTTCACTACTATTTGTGCTTTAACCGGATTCATTTCCTTTACCTCTGCGCAGCAAATTCTAAAGGTCGATAGCCTCTACAAAAAATCAAATAATATTTTCATTAATAACGACACCGTAACCGTGCCGCTTGCCATCGAAAATCCATTGTTGCTTAGCCAGAACTACATTTACAAGCTCCGTTTAGATTCCATAACGAAATCGGTACCATTGCCACATAACGAATACGTGCAACAATACATAGATATTTATGCGAAACGTAAAGATATGTTCGGCAAAATGCTGGGTTTATCGAACTACTACTTTCCGATTTTCGAAAAGGCTTTGAAGGATTATAATATTCCGCAGGAGATAAAATATTTAACCATTGTAGAATCGCAGATGAATCCACATGCGGTTTCGCGGGTTGGTGCAACGGGTATCTGGCAGTTTATGTTTGGTACCGGAAAAGCCTATGGTCTAAAAATGGATAATTTTGTTGATGAGCGCAAAGACCCGGTTCAGGCAAGTTATGCGGCTGCAGCTTATTTTCGCGATGCTTTTGAAGAATTAGGCGATTGGTTACTTGCTATTGCCGCTTATAATTGTGGCAAAGGAAATGTAACCAGGGCAATGGATAAAGCAGGTTCAAGAGATTTTTGGGTAATCAGGCCATATTTGCCAAAGGAAACAAGAAACTATGTTCCGGCTTTTATTGCTGCAGTTTATGTAATGAATTATTCGAATAAACACCAGATTACCGAGCAGGCCTGCAATTTATTTCTAAAAACAGATACCATGCAGGTCAATCATTTTGTATCCTTATCTGCACTTGCTAAAGTTTTAAATATTGAAGATGAATCGCTCTTTGCTCTAAACCCATCGTACAAGAAAAAGATTGTCAATGGTACTTCCGATTTACCAAAGCGATTGGTGCTGCCGAAAATTAAAGGCGCCGATTTGGCGGCAATGTACGATGTGCTGAACAATGAAGAACTGGATAATAAAATGCAGGTTATCCAGGCGAATACCGATGATGTTCGTGAGCTTAGAAAAAGAAAGCCTTCAACCATTACGTCTACAGCTATTATTTATCATAAAGTAGCCGCAGGGCAGAATTTAAATACAGTTGCCAATAAATATGGTATCGAAGTGCAGGATTTAAAAGTCTGGAACAATCTTAAAAGTAAAACGATAGTTCCTGGGCAAAAACTGAAAATTTATACGAGTAAACGAACGATACTAAAAGCCCCGGCAGCTTACTTAAGCTATAAAGTTAAGCATGGTGATACACTTTCAGGAATCGCCGAAAAATTTGATGGCGCTACGGTTCAGAACATCAAAAGAGATAATAAATTAGCCAAAGCAGGTTTGCAGGTTGGTATGGTATTGAAGATTAGTAAGGGGTGATAATTCAATATCCCTAGTTTATTCATTTTACCATTTGCTTTCTTATTTATTTCAACCCTCCGTAAAAGAATAGTACCTTTGTGGCGTCACTAGTTTTTTACAATTAATGAGTAATACGAACAGAAAGCAAGATGCGCTTGATTACCACTCGCAAGGGCGGCCCGGAAAGATACAGGTAGTCCCAACCAAACCCACAACTTCACAACGTGATTTAACACTGGCTTACTCGCCAGGGGTTGCAGAGCCTTGTTTAAGAATAGCAGAGAATAAAGACGACGTTTATAAATACACAGCAAAGGGTAACCTGGTTGCGGTCATCAGCAATGGAACTGCCGTTTTAGGCTTGGGCGATATTGGTCCCGAAGCCGGTAAACCCGTCATGGAAGGTAAAGGTTTGCTCTTTAAAATCTTTGCCGATATCGATGTTTTCGATTTGGAATTAGACACCAAAAATGTTGATGATTTTGTAAAAATCGTTAAAGCTTTGGAGCCAACATTTGGCGGTGTTAACTTAGAAGATATTAAAGCCCCGGAATGCTTCGAAATTGAGCGTCGCTTAAAGCAGGAAATGAATATTCCTGTGATGCACGACGACCAGCATGGAACCGCAATTATTTCGGGTGCAGCATTACTTAATGCCTGCGAAATCCAGAAGAAAAAAATCGATAGAATTAAGGTGGTGGTAAGCGGGGCAGGTGCGGCTGCGGTATCATGCTCGAAAATGTACTTATCACTTGGCGTTAAGCGCGAAAACCTGGTGATGTTCGATATTAACGGACTAATCGATAATCACCGTACTGATTTAGACGAAATGCGGATGAGTTTCGCAACCTTCAGAACGGATATTAAAACCATTGGCGATGCCATGAAGGGTGCCGACGTATTTATCGGCTTATCGGCAGGCAATGTTATCCAGCCGGAAATGCTGGTTGGCATGGCGAAAAACCCGATAGTATTTGCAATGGCAAACCCTAATCCGGAAATTGCTTATGAACTGGCCATAAAAACCCGTAAGGATTTAATTATGGCAACCGGCCGTTCCGATTATCCTAACCAGGTAAATAATGTTTTAGGCTTCCCTTATATTTTTCGCGGCGCTTTGGATGTTCGTGCAACAACCATTAACGAGGCAATGAAAATTGCTGCGGTTAAAGCAATAGCGGAACTGGCGAAAAAATCTGTTCCTGAAGCGGTTAATCTTGCATATAATGCCCGTAATTTAAAATTCGGTCGCGATTATATTATTCCTAAACCGGTCGATTTCAGGTTAATTACCGAAGTTTCTATTGCCGTTGCAAAAGCAGCTATCGAAAGTGGTGTTGCACGCAAAGCCATCACGGATTGGGATGCTTACAGCGAAGAACTTAGAAAACGATTAGGTTTGGATGACGCCATAATGCGGGCAATTACCAACAAAGCTAAATCCAATCCTAAAAGGGTGGTTTTTGCTGAGGCAGATAATTACAAAATTTTAAAGGCGGCACAAATCGTTCGCGATGAAAAAATTGCCATCCCTATCCTTCTAGGAAACAAGGAAAAAATTCAGGCCATTATTGATGGGCATGCATTAGAATTAGAAGGTGTTCAGATTATCGATCAGATGCAGGAACCTGAAAAGACCAAAAAATATGCAAATGCCTTATACAAAAAACGCCAGCGTAAAGGCATTTCAGAAAGAGATGCCATAAAACTATTAAGAGATCGCAACTACTTTGGTGCCTCTATGGTCGAATTTGGTGAAGCTGATGCGATGATTTCTGGTTTAACCAAGGATTACGGAACAACCATAAAACCGGCTTTACATGTTATCGGGGCCGACCCAATGGTTAAACGTGTTGCGGGTATGTATATGATGATGACTAAAAAAGGCCCGGTCTTTTTTGGTGATACGACTGTTAACGTTGATCCGACAGCAGAAGAATTGGTTGATATTACTCTATTAGTTGAAAAATCTGTAAAACAATTTAATATCAAACCTCGTGTTGCAATCCTTTCTTATTCCAACTTTGGTTCGAATGATGGTATCGTACCCGAAAAAGTTAGAAAAGCGGTAAACATCCTGCACAAGCAACACCCCGAAATTGTGGTAGATGGCGAAATGCAGGGAAACTTTGCCATCAATAACGAATTGCTTAAAGATAATTTTCCATTCAGTACCTTAGTGAATGCACCTGCAAATACGTTAATTTTTCCTAACTTGGAATCTGGTAATATTGCTTATAAATTGTTGCAGGAATTGGGCGGCGCTGAAGCTGTAGGGCCGATTTTACTGGGCTTAAATAAGCCTGTTCATATCGTACAGTTGGGTAGTTCTGTTCGTGAAATTGTAAATATGGTAACGATTGCAGTGGTAGATGTTCAGGCTAAAGAAGAACTGGCCAGCACGTCGAAACGAAAAGGTCTATTTGGAAAAACCGTAGCAAAAAAGTAAATTGATTTTAGGTTTAAATTGATAAATCTGAAGTTGTAAATCATGGAATTATTCTAAAATTGTAATCCGATAGCTATCGGATCTAAAACCGTAACTCAAATGTACGCCTATATTGATGGTAAATTAACATTTAAAAACCCGGCATACGTTGTGGTTGAAGCCGGAGGTATAGGCTATCATATTAATATTTCCTTAAATACATATAGCAGTCTTGGCGATGCCGAAAGGTGCAAATTGTATACCTGGCTGCATGTTAAGGAAGATGCACATACCTTATATGGCTTTGCTGATGAGGGCGAGCGCCGTTTATTTTTACACTTAATTTCTGTGTCGGGTATCGGGCCTAATACCGGGCGAATGATATTATCTTCTATCACACCTGTAGAAATACAAACTGCAATTGTTAAAGCCGATTATCCTTTAATACAGCGGATTAAGGGACTGGGTTTAAAAACTGCACAACGATTGGTTTTAGAATTGCAGGATAAATTAAAAAAGGAAGGGGCAGACTCATTAATTTATATGCCTCAACACAATACCGTTAAAGATGAAGCGTTATCAGCATTAGTAATGCTCGGTTTCGCCAAACAAACAGCCGAAAAAACTATCGATCAGATTTTAAAAGTAACAGAAGGAACGCTATCGGTAGAGCAGCTAATTAAACAAGCTTTGAAAAATTTATAGATCTAACCGCCTTTGAAGAGAATATCTACCCTACTGATTCTCATCTTAATTTTATTTGCTGCTAAAAACGCCTCATCACAGGTGGTTACAGGCAAAGCAGATACTGCTGTGTCTAAAAATAACTTCAGCCTGCGCGAAAAACAACTTCTTGGATTAAGCCCGACCACCAACCCCTTTTACCCACTACCAAATGGTATAAAAAGAGTTGTAGAATATGACGCAAAAAATAAGCGTTATATTGTAAAAGATCTTATTGGCGATAAATATGTAACCAATACCCAATATTTAACGGTTGAAGAATATCAACGCCTGGTCAACAGCGAAATTAAAAGAGGCAATTGGCGCAGCATTTCCAATGCCGAAGTAAGCGATTTTCGTAACACCGGAATTATTCCGCAGATACAGATAAACAGTAAGGCTTTCGAAAAATTATTTGGTGGTACAACCATTGACATTCAACCGCGTGGTGAAGCCGAACTAACTTTTTTAGGGCGTGTTAATAAAAATGAAAATCCTCTTTTTAATGAAAGGCAAAGGGTTCAAACCAATTTTGACTTTAACCAGCGGATTCAGATGGATTTGGTGGGTAACATCGGTACGAAGTTAAAAATAAAGACTAACTATAATACGGAAGCCCAATTCGATTTCGAAAATCAGATTAAGTTGGATTATACCGGCGGACCAGATGACATCATAAAAAAAATAGAAGCCGGTAACGTAAGTCTGCCACTTAATACAAGTCTGATTACGGGAACACAAGCCCTCTTTGGCTTAAAAACACAATTGCAATTCGGAAAACTGAACGTAACCAGTGTTTATACGCAGCAGAAATCTCAATCGCGGGAAATAAAAATTACAAATGGCGCTCAATCAAACGAGTTTCGTTTAAGTGCCGATAATTATGAAGCAAACCGGCATTATTTTTTATCGCAGTATTTTCGCAATAACTATAACAAAAACCTGGCGAATGCACCGGTTATCACCTCACCAATTCAAATTACAAAAATTGAAGTCTGGATAACCAATAAATCAGGCAGCACAGTCGATTCGAGAGATGTACTTGGGTTTCTCGATTTAGGAGAGAATGTACCCTACAATACTGCTCAAATTACCGGTGGTGGCTCAGCCTTACCGGCCGGAACAACTGCTACAGGCTTTCCGCAACAGTCGAATAATTTATTACAGAATTTACCTCCCGGTGGGAGATTTACAAATTCTAACGATATCATTTCTTATTTTCAGGCAAACGGCGCTACGGATAACTTTGCCAAACTTACTTATGCCAGAAAATTAACTGAAAGGGAATTTACATTTCAACCGCAGCTGGGTTATGTCTCTTTAAATAATGCATTAAATTCTGATGAGGTTTTAGCCGTTGCTTATCGATATACGTACAATGGCGTAGAATATCAGGTTGGTGAATTTTCTACAGATGTAACTTTCGATGCTGCAAATCCAAAGGTTTTGTATGCAAAGTTATTGAAGAACGAAACCACAAAGATCAATCTGCCAACCTGGGATTTGATGATGAAAAACATTTACTCCATCGGTGGTTATCAGATCAGCAGCCAGAACTTCAGGTTAGATATTTACAGAATCGACAATGAAACCGGTGTAGAGAACCCGGTAATGACCGAAGGTCAGAATACCGCGAATAAACAATGGATAAACCTGGTCGAATTCGACAGGTTAAATCAACAGAATGAAAGAAAATCGGATGGCGTTTTTGACTTTGTTCCGGCAAATAATGCCTTTGGTTCAGCTACAAATGCCTACACGGCAAATAGTTCGAGTACCTTTGGTTCTAATCTTTCAGGTGCTGGGCTAGCATCTTTAATCACCAATACCAATACAGGTTATATCACAATCGATCCCGCAAACGGGCGTATTATTTTTCCGATTATCGAGCCTTTTGGTAAAGATTTAGCGAATAAGTTTTTACCGTCTGAACAGACGTTGATTGATAAATATACGTTCACGGCCTTATACGATTCAACTCAAAACATTGCCAAACAATTATTTCAAAATAAAAACAGGTACATCATTAAAGGGAACTATCAATCGGATGTATCATCAGAATTCAGCTTAAATGCCATTAATGTACCTGAAGGATCGGTTAAGGTTTTTGCCGGTACGATGCCTTTAACCGAAGGAGTGGATTTTACAGTAGATTATCAGGGCGGACGAGTTAGCATTATTAACCAGGCACTTTTAACTTCCGGCCAGCCAATTAGGATTACGACTGAAAATAACGAACTTTTTGGCTTACAGCAACGCTCGCTATTTGGAACGAGGTTAGATTATCGTGTAAACAACAAACTGAATCTCGGTGGTACAATCATGAACCTTACGGAGAAGCCTTTAACTCAAAAAGTAAATCTAGGTGAAGAACCAATTTCAAATACCATCTGGGGTGCCGATATAAATTATAGTTCTCCATCCAGATTTTTAACAAAACTGGTTGATAAAATTCCACTCATTTCTACTAAAGTTCCATCGAGTGTTACCTTTTATGGCGAATTTGCACAATTAATCCCTGGCCATCCGAGCGCGTTAAATTTTGCGGGAAGTAAAAACGGTGTCAGCTATCTTGATGATTTTGAAGCCTCCAGGTCAGTTATTGATTTAAAAAGCGCTATTTCGTGGCAATTATCCGGTACGCCCCAGTTATTTTCAGAGTCGCAGTTAATTAATGATTTGGCTTACGGATATAATCGCGCAAGAGTGGCATTTTATAATATCGATCCGACTTTTTACAATTCTTCAGCAACAACGACACCGGCTAATATTCGGAACAATCGAAATGAACTTTCTAACCACTATGTAAGAGAGGTTATTGAACAAGAGGTTTTTCCTTTTAAACAAACCGCAACCGGCCAGGCTTTAAATATTACAACACTTGATGTTGCCTATTATCCAACCGTTCGGGGGCCATATAATTTCAGAACAACTGGTTTTAACAGAGATGGTACCTTGT
Source organism: Pedobacter rhodius (assembly GCF_027213645.1). Classification (GTDB taxonomy): domain Bacteria; phylum Bacteroidota; class Bacteroidia; order Sphingobacteriales; family Sphingobacteriaceae; genus Pedobacter; species Pedobacter rhodius. The sequence goes on from NZ_JAPWGL010000003.1 coordinate 880,490, forward strand.
TAAATCCGCGAAATAATTGGGCCGGCTTTCAGCGCAAAATAGAAACGAACGATTTTGAGGCATTAAATATCGGCTTTATCGAATTTTGGGTGATGGACCCATTTATTTATAAGCCAAATTCTGCCGGTGGCGATCTCTATTTTAACCTTGGAAACATTTCCGAAGATATTTTGAAAGACGGGAGAAAATCTTTAGAAAACGGACTTCCGGCAAACGATGACCCAACAAAATACGATGAAACAGCCTGGGGGCGTGTGCCAAAATTGCAGCCTGTTGTTCAGGCTTTTGATAATAGTCCGGATGCCCGTAAAGCGCAGGATGTTGGTTTAGACGGACTATCTAATGAAAATGAAAGGGCGAAGTTTGCCGCTGCCATCAACACCATTAAAAGCCAGTTAAGTTCTGCTGCCGCTACTTTAATAGATGCCGATCCGTCGTCAGATGATTATACTTATTTCAGAGGCCCTGCACTTGACCAAATTAATGCAGGGATTTTAAAACGGTACGAAAAATATAACGGCCCGGAAGGAAATTCCAAAACTGCTCAACAATCCCAGGATGCATTAGGAATCGAGAATTCTGCTTCAACCTCCTTACCTGATGGCGAAGATATTAATCGCGATAATAATATGACGCAAAGCGATGAATATTTCCAGTACAAATTTTCGATGCGCCCGGCAGACCTGGTTGTTGGACAAAATTTTATTACGGATAAGGTAACATCGCAGGTTAAATTGGCTAATGGAAATACGCAGGCCGTTTCGTGGTATCAGGTAAGAATTCCAATTGGCGACTATCAGCAAAAAGTTGGGGGCATTCAGGATTTTAAATCCATCCGTTTCTTCAGAATGTTTATGACAAATTTTGCGGATACGGCAGTAATGCGATTTGCAAAACTGCAACTGATAAGAGGCGAGTGGAGAGAATTTAATGCTAATAATGCCTCAGATCAGGTTATTGTCGATCCTTCTTTGCCGTTGCTAACCCCGGATAATTCGACAATAGAGGTATCAACCGTAAATATTGAAGAAAATGGAAAGCGTTCACCGATTCCTTATGTTACCCCACCGGGTATTATTCGTGAAAGAGATTATAGTAATTACAGGGGAGATACACGCTTAAATGAGCAATCTCTTTCAGTAACTGTAAAAACCCTGAGAGACGGTTATGGAAGAGCCGCATTTAAAACGTCGTATAGCGATTTCCGATCTTACAAACATTTAGAAATGTTTGTCCATGCAGAAGCCGTTAATAATCAAATTTTGAACGATGGAGATGTTGCGGCATTTCTGAGAATCGGTACAGACAACCAGGATAATTATTATGAATATGTGATGCCGCTTAAGGTAACCTCACCCGGTACCACAGATCCTGATGCCATTTGGCCTGAAGCAAACCGGATGGATATCGACCTGCTTTTATTTCAGAATGCTAAACTTGCCCGTAATTCGGCTAAACTGGCAAACGGTCAGCCATGGCCTATAAATATTCCCTTTACCTATTCAGATGGTGTAAGAACAATTGTTGTTAAAGGACAACCGGATATGAGTAAAGTGAGGGTTTATATGCTTGGTGTTAAAAACCCACTGAGAAGCCAGGTAAATCCGGAGGGAGATGATGGACTCGACAAAAACGTATTGGTTTGGTTTAACGAACTGAGGTTAACTGAATTTGATGAAAGTGGGGGCTGGGCAGCTACCGGAAGATTAAACCTGAAGCTTGCAGATTTTGCAGATGTAAATATCTCAGGAAGCAAATCTACCATTGGTTTTGGTTCCATCGATTCGAAAGTAAGCGAACGCAACCGTTCGGATAATACGCTTTTGGATGTTTCTTCTTCAGTTGAACTGGGAAAATTCCTTCCTCAGAAATCAGGCGTGAAAATACCGATGTATGTAAATTATTCTAAACAGGTAGCAACGCCGCAATATAATCCGAAAACGCCTGATATAGAACTTAAAAACGCTTTAAAACAAGCTACAAAAGAACAAAAAGATTCCATTTTAAATTTTGCACAAGATTATACGGTTAGAAGGGGGATTAACTTTACCAATGTTCGTAAAGAACGTACAAATAGCAGTAAGCCGGTGAGGCTCTGGGATATTGAGAATTTCTCTGCGAGTTATGCCTATACCCAGTATAACCATCGCGATTTTATCAACCAAAGTAGTATTCAGAATAACTACAGAGGTTCGCTGCAATACAGCTATTCTAAAGAAGCAAAGAGTTATGCGCCTTTTGAAAAAATTATAAAATCAAATATGCTGGCCATTCTGAGGGATTTTAACTTCAGTATTTTACCCAGCGCAATTAATTTCAGGATTGACGTAGATCGTATTTACTCAGAAAATACCTTGAGGAATAACGATCCGAATAATTCCATTCCACTGCTGCAGAGTGGCTACGCAACCACGTTCAATAAGAATTTTAGGATGAGCCGGGTTTATGGAATTGCCTGGAATTTAACCAAATCGCTGCAATTGGATTTTAATGCGACTAATTATTCGATTATTGATGAGCCGGATGGAAGAATTGAAGGCTTAAAACGCGATACCGTTTGGGAAAATTTAAAACGTTTAGGGCGCACGACCGATTATAACCACAATTTGAATGTAACCTATGCCGTACCGATTAATAAAATTCCTGGTTTAAACTGGATTACTTTATTAACTAAATATGGAACAAACTTTAACTGGCAAACGGAACCATTATCTACGCTGGTAGATCCAACAATCAACCTGGGTAATACGATTCAAAACAGCAGAAATATTCAAGTCAATCCAACACTAAATTTAACTACGCTTTATAATAAATTTGGCTTTATAAGAAATGCCTCGAATAATCAGGAAGGGGGGAAAGCTAAGAATTTCTTCATCAATCTGGTAACCAGTTTAAAAAATGTCAACATAAATTATGTACAAACAAAAGGTATATTTTTACCCGGCTATCTGCCAAAAACCAAATATTTTGGTATTGATAATGTTAGCGGCGCTCCGGGATTAGGTTTTGTTTTTGGTAGCCAGCGCGATATTCGTGATATGGCTCTAAATAATGGCTGGTTAACGACTGACACTTTACAATCGCAAATGTATGTAAATACCCTGCGTGAAGATTTTCAGTTAACCGGACAATTAGAACCGATTAAAGATTTACGAATCACTTTACGGGCAAACCGGGCACAAACCAGGAACTTCTCCACCAATTTCAGGTATGTGGCCAGTGTTTCTTCTTTCGAAAATTTAAGTGCTATAACAACGGGCGATTACAGTATTTCTTACATTACACTGGGTACAGCATTTAAAGAAAGTAATGCAAATACGGTCTCTACCTTATACAACACATTTATGTCTAATAGATTAATCATCTCTCAAAGGTTAGGTGCAAGAAATCCTAATTCAGCGGGTTTGACTAACGGATATGCCGATGGTTATGGTAAAGAAAGTCAGGATGTAATTATTTCTGCTTTCCTTGCCGCTTATTCGGGTAAAGATGCCGGAAGTTCATCAATGAATTCTTTTCCGAGAATTCCTTTGCCAAACTGGAGCTTAACTTATAGCGGCCTAACAAGTATTCCTTTTATTGCCGATAGATTCTCTTCTGTTGATATTAAACATGGTTATCGTTCCGCTTATAATATAAACGGATTCAATTCACTGCTTCGTTATCAGGAAAATAATGGGTTTTCCAGTGCCAGAGATGCTAATAATAACTTTCTGCCTCAATATCAATTTGCTCAAGTTACCGTCTCCGAATATTTTTCGCCTTTGGTTGGGATAGATACAAGATTAAAAAATAACCTGACGGCTACCTTTGAATTAAACCGTTCGCGTTTATTGGGCTTGAGTTTATCGAACAGTCAGCTGGCGCAGTTATCAGAGAACAATGTCGTTTTGGGTTTTGGTTATCGTACAAATAAATTCCGCTTTCCTTTTGGCTTATTTAAAAGCTTAAAGATGGATAACAATATGGATTTTAAAATGGACGTAGCTATACGGGATAATAAAACCGTTATCTACAGAGCTGATGTAGCAGAAGCCGAAGTTTCATCAGGTGCAAAAAATATAACTTTAAGGCCAAGTGTTGATTATGTGCTGAACCAGAAGTTCAATATCAAATTGTTTTACGATTCTAACATAACTAAACCCTATACATCGCAAACCTTTAATACTTCGTTCAGCAATTTTGGATTTAGTTTAAGGTTTACCCTTAATTAAATAATCCTTTAGGTTAGAAGAACGCTGATTTATAAACGGTATAAATTTATTTATCAACGTTTAAGTTAACTCGTCATGTCGACCGCAGTGGAGAAATCTTTGGAATTACATTTCCGGTTAAGATTTTCCCTGCTTGCCACAGGCAGGCATTACGCTGCACTTCATCCGTTAGCAATCGAAAAGAAGTTTCTTAATTAACGTCATTTCTATTGATTTTATAAGATAAAATTCTATCAGACTGACATATAAAGGGATTAGATAGCTTTAAACAGGTTCTTAATTTTTGTATTATATTTTACAGAACCTTTTACTTTGGCTAATGTTATACTGGTATGAGAGAATATATTTACATCCCGTTTAATAAAGTAAATAAAGATTATTTAAAAGAAATACAGACCCTGTCTACGATTCAGTTTAAAGTCGACACTATATTTGATATGGATAAAAAATCGTTGCGTATCGAAGCTGAAAACCAAAGCCTGGTGTCTGTTTTCGTTAATCCGGTATATGCCATTATAGAAATGGTTACAGAATCAGCCCTGGCCAAAGAAATTTATGATTTGATTACTTCGCAAACCAAAAAAATCTGTAATTAATTAAGTTTATTATGATAGAAAAAAAAGAACATCTTTCTGATAATCTTAAAGATTATGTAGACTATTCAATGGAGTTAATGAATGCTTTAGACGGCGCCCCACATCATAATCCGGAAGAAACTAAAAAGGTAAATGACAAAATAGAAAATTTAAAGGCATATTTACAAAATCTTCAGTTGTCTTATAATGAAACATCGCCGTTTGGAAATTCATTGGGTAATGAGGGTTTGAGTGATATTTTATTATAATGCAATCGTTATACAATAATAATATGGTTATTGTTCCATATTATTCTAACTAGAAATTAATATTTAAGGATTAATAATCTGTTTGTAAATAAATTAATTTCTAACAGAAGGAAATTTACACTTACATCTTTAGTATTTCTTATTTTTTCCAATTTTAATTAATATTTTACTTTTATGGAAATAGTGACCGGTTTGATCTGATCAATTTACAATATGAGGGGTTGATTAGTCTGCGGGATCCTTAAATTCTCAAATGCAAGCATTTACCAAAGTAAAATTTGATGGTAGCTATTTATATAGATGCCATTTACAGGATATTTTCTTTTCTATTAATTTGTTTACACCAGATGGAGTAAAGAGGTTTCAAGATTGAGCTGAAATCAAAAAGAAGGGTGGAGGCAAAATACTCTACCACAGTATTATGATGGTTAAATGAAGATATATTTAATTCGCTATTGCCTACATGAGCTAAACAAGCCCTCTTACCTTTCGGTTAAGATAGATATATCACAAAGCAGTAAGGCAATGCAAATTTCGTGAAATTTAGAGCCGAAAACCAAAGTAGAGGCTTTGCGAAGACATTTTTATGTTTAGCTATTTAAGTATGATAAAACTGATATTTCCGGTTCTTGCATTCTATTATCAAAAAAGGTCATTTAAGCCTAGAAGGACTAAATCCATAAGGACTTGAATTAAAAGCTATGTTGTTGTTAATCTGGCGTCTCGCTGACCGACATCATCGATAGAGAGGAGGTTTACATCATTGTGAATTATAATAGGTATAATCATATCCAAATTGTAGTGTAGAAAATAGTTGTTAGTTTAACTAACAGAATATTGTAGATCTTTCAAAGCCCTTGTTAAAAGAATAGGTGCCAATAAAAATAATTTTCAGTTAGTTCAATGAATAAAGCTTCTAAATGATGGGAGCAAATGCGTTAAGAAAGGTAGGTATCAGATAATTATCCCTAAAAGGTGATTTATAAATTCTAAATAAATTTTATTGTATTAATAATTAAATATGTTTATTATTACTAAAACAAATTTTAATTCAATGAAAAAAATAATTTTAATGCTCGTTGTAATTCTGGCAATTGGAGCAACAAGCCTCAAAGCTCAAGACAGAACCTGGGAAAATGGTGTTGAACTCGGATTCAATGATGCAAAAGTACAAACCGCTAACACAGGTCATTGGACTACTGTAGTTACAAACATGCAGGTAATATACCGTGCTGGTACCGATGATAATGGAATTCCCTGGAGTGCGACATGGAATGTATTCTATGCAGGCAATGCATGGGCATGGAATCCAGGAGGACAGAATTGGGCAAATGAATATATAAATAATATTTATATTCCCGGATGTCAAGCAGCTATTGCATCAGGATTAGATGTTGACTATAATGAAGGGAAAATTGCTGGAGCAACCGCCCTATATTATAGGCTTTACAGCCTGGGGGGCGGAGCGATTCCTGAACAATAGAACTAAATGGCATCGAACTACCCCTAAAAGGGTAGTTTTGCTATAAGAGGGCTTGCAGTCTAATTAATGTTGAACGGTTCCAATGTATGCTTGGATATCTCTATTTAATCCTGTTCCAAGCCCAAAAGGTATAGGTCATTTTTTTTTGCACTTAATCAACTTAAACAGAGTCTATCGTAGAATTTTATCAAAATAAGGATTTACGTTATCTGTACTTAATACTTTTTAGTATCAAATATGGTTATGGCATTAAAAAATTGCCAACTGACTATCCTTGATATAATTATTGAAAACGTTTGTTTGACAATACAAGTAGCTCCTGTCACATTTATCAGCTTTTTCAAGAAAAAAAGCTCTTTTTTCTAATACATATGGAATGAATCGAGACAAACCATTAACATTGTCCGAAGTAAATACCATTTAGCTCGTTTTTATTTCGATTGTCATTATATTATGCAATATTGATTTTGCATCACATAATAGGTTAAAAACTTTCCGGATATAGTTGTCAACACCTATTCCAACTTAAAACGATAATTATTACCGTCCAATTTAACAATCTGGTATAAGTTTATGAGTTAAATGTCTAAATGAGATTGGTAAATTTTGGCTAAAATTAAAAATGATCTTTTAATCCTTACTGCTTATATTATTTAAAACTGCCAGACTATTAAATGCAAAAGAAGTTTCTTTACAAATCATCGTGTATGAATTAAATAGCTTAATTCAAGAATCATGTTAAACTTTATTCGAAGAAACGTGTTGGTTTAATATGGTTATATCAACGAATAATAAATGTTAACTCAACTTCAATTGCTAAAAGCAAAACTAAATCGTATTTTTGAACCTTCGAACGATAGAACGATTAAATGTTGCAAATCAGTATACGAGCTAACAAAAACAACTAAGTTTTTTTATTGACAAATAGATAATTACAAACAAATGAATTTTCCATCAGAATTAAAATATACTAAAGACCACGAATGGGTTAAAGTAGAAGGCAGTGAAGCATTTATTGGCATTACAGATTTTGCACAACGCGAATTAGGTGATATTGTTTATGTTGATATAAACAGTGTTGGTTCGGAAGTTGCAAAAGAAGAAGTTTTTGGTACTGTTGAAGCCGTTAAAACAGTTTCTGATTTATTTATGCCGGTAACAGGAACGGTGTTAGAAATTAATGCAGAATTAAATGATAACCCTGAATTGGTCAATTCTGATCCATACGGTAAAGGCTGGATGGTAAAAGTTTCTTTGTCTGATTTAGCAGAGGTAGAAGATTTATTATCGGCAGATGCTTATCAATCTTTAGTTGGCGCCTAATTCTTATATTTTGTTCAAAGCACTAAAACATCAAAAATGGGCCATCTTCTGGACCTTAGTAATTTTAGTGCTTTGTAACATTAAAATGCCTCAAACTGAAGGCGGAGGCTTTTTCTTTGAAGGTTTTGATAAAATGACCCATTTGGGTTTCTTTTTTATCTTATCAGTTTTGCTGTTTTATGGCAAAATAAAATATCAGCATAATTTTGGATTCAGGACATTAACTATTTTCAAAATTATCCTCATAAGTGTAATAATTGGTGGCGGTATTGAGTTATTGCAATGGAAAGTTTTTACTTACCGATCAGCAGAATGGTGGGATTTTGCCTGCGATATGCTGGGTTGTTTGATGGCCGTATTCAGCTATGTTTTATTGCATAAATTGAAATTCAATGAAAAGAAAAATTAGTTTAATTGGTTTAATTACACTTATCGCTTTAAGCGGTTGCAGTATTTTTAAAAAGAACTGCAATTGCCCTAAGGTTTATTATAAAACCTATCCTGAAAGCCGCAAATAAGCTTTTTAACCATTTGATTTACAGCATATCAATGGATTTTGACGCTGTATTTAAAATGTTACCTAACTTTTAACACACCTTAACAAACCTTTCCGCATTCTGATAGTCTGATAGCATAGTTTTGTAATACTTATATTTATATTTTGATGAAAATTTACGTTCAGAGAGCAATATTTCTTGTTCTTATTTTTTGTGGATACTTCGCACAAGCTCAAAACACAGGCGCAGTTAATGGCCGTGTAATCAATGCTAAAGACAAAAAACCTGTTGATTATGCTACAATAGCAGTTAAAAGTTTAAAAGATTCCAGTGTGGTTGCCTCTGGTCAGTCTAATCCTGACGGAACTTTTTCTTTTAAAAACATCCCCGCCGGTAATTATAGAATTATTGCTGCTTTTTTAGGTTTAAAAACAACCAGTAAAAACGTAACTGTTGCCAAAGCCGCTGTAAACGTTGGTGATATTTCTATGGCCGATGATGGTTTAGATCTGAATACGGTAAATGTTACGGGGCAAGTGCCAACGGTTGTTGTTAAGAAAGATACTTTAGAATACGATGCAAAATCGGTTAAGGTTCGTGAAAACGCCGTCGTTGAAGATGTATTAAAGAAACTTCCGGGTGTTGAAGTCGCTAAAGATGGTAGCATAAAAGCCGGTGGCGAAACCGTTACAAAAGTTAAAGTAGATGGTAAAGAATTTTTCGGTAGCGACCCATTATTAGCGACAAAAAATCTGCCTGCCGACATGGTCGATAAAATTCAGGTTATAGATGAATTATCAGAACAAGCGCAGTTTACCGGAATTGATGATGGAACAAGGAATAAAATTCTGAACATTACCACTAAAGCCGGAATGAAGAAAGGCTATTTTGGAAATAGTACTGTTGGTTATGGAACAAATGATCGTTATGATGCCAGTTTAAATGTAAATAAATTTGACAACGACCAACAATTCAGTTTTATCGGTCAGTTTAATAATGTGAATAAACAAAACTTTGGTGGTGGTAACGGTCAGGGAAATGGTTTTGGTGGCGGTGGTAATGGAGGTCGTGGCGGCGGCGGTGGTACTTCAGCTGCTGGCGGCGGTATCACAACAACCAATGCGGCCGGTTTAAACTTTGGCGATACTTATAAAGACGGAACTCAAATTCAGGGTAGTTATTTCTTCAATAAATCATCTGTATTTAATGAGCAAACCAGTAATACGCAAACACTGCTGGGCAACACATCGCAAAATGTAAACAATTATTTAAACAGCAATAGCGATAAAACAAATCATAGATTGAATTTTATGATTGATACCAAACTGGACTCGTCTACAAGTATTAAAATACAACCGAATATTGCATATACGGAGAACAGTGGATTGAGTTTAAACAATTATGTTAGAAATAATGTGATTGCCACAGGTACATCAAATACCATTGGTAATCAAAATTATACCACAAATAATTCTACCCCGGTAATCAATAATAACATTTTAGTTCGTAAAAAATTCAAACGCAGAGGACGTACATTATCATTGAATGTTAATACCGCGATAAACGATAGTAATTCTGATAACATTAACTATATTTTAGAAAATAGTACAATTAATGGTGTAAATTCTCAAAAGCTGACCAACCAGTTAAATGATTTAAATACACATAACATCACGAATACAACCAGAGTGGTTTATACCGAACCTTTATCGAAAACGACAAGTTTAGAACTGAACTATCAAAATGGAATCAATAACAGTACTTCCGATCGCAATGTTTTAAACTTTAATACCCTAACCGGTAATTTCGATATTGTTGACAATACCTATTCAAACCATTACGAAAATCAAACGCTTACAAACGCTGGTGGTTTAAGTTATACGGTTAATCAAAAGAAATACAACTGGAATATTGGTGTGGCTGCGCAACAAACCCATAGAGAAAATACGAACCTGACGACAGGCGTTGTGTTTACGCAAAACTTTGTAAACCTGACACCATCTGCGCAGTTCAGATATAATTTTAGCAATAGCAAGCGCCTGAACATTAACTATAGAGGTACAACCCAACAACCAACTATCGATCAGATTCAACCAATCCCTGATAATACGAATACACAATCGGTAATTATTGGTAACCCGAATTTGAAACCGGCGTTTAACAATACTTTAAGTGTCAGGTATAATAATTTTGCCTTTGCTAAAATGCGCTTCTTTGCCGTGTTCTTAAATTTAACACAAACATTTAATGCTTTTGCATCAAGCCAATCGGCTATAACAAATCCAGCTGATATCAACTATGGTAAAATTGCATCGCAATATATAAATGTTGATGGCAATTACAGCGGTAATGCAAATATCATTTTAGGTCAGCCAATTATCCCGAATAATAAACTTAATCTAAATGCTTCGTTAAACGGAACCTATTCCAAAGGAACAAATGTTACCAGTGGTCTTGAAAACATAACCAATAACTGGAGCTTAACCAACACATATAAATTTGTGACCAATTTGGATAAACTCGACTTAACTGCTGGTGTATCGGGTTCTATTACCAGGGCAACCTATTCAGCCACACCAAATTCGAACACCAGGTTTTATACCGTTAACCCCAGCTTTGATATTTCTTACTTATTTCCTGGAAATATCCGTTTAGCCGTTGATTTAGATTATGTAAGTAATACTGGGCGAGGTGCCGATTACAACACGCAGTATACTTTAGTTAATTCTTACATCAGCAGACAGTTCTTTAAAAACAGAGGTACCTTTAAAATTGCGGTAAACGATGCATTGAACCAAAATCAGGGTATTAGCCGTACCGCTACAGCCAACACAATTACCGATTTAAATTACAATGTATTGAAACGTTATTACATGTTCTCGTTTACTTATTCGTTAACCCGCATTGGCGGCCGTAACATTGGTAATGATGTACCAATGCCGGGTATGGGCGGCCAGGGTGCGCCACGTATGAGATTTTAATTTTCCCCCTTATAAATAATTTAACAGGCTTGTTTGTATTCAAACAGGCCTGCTTTATTTTAACCAATTTGTATTTCAATTGTTACCTGGATTAAAACAAACCTTTTTTTAGGTTGGTAGTCAATAAATACACACGACATCATCAACCAAATGAAAATAACCTTTACCACCTTTTTACTCTTTTCTTTTTCCTTTATTTATGCGCAGCAAAAAACGGGTTCGGTTAGCGGACGTGTTCTTCAATCGAAAGATAAAAAACCTGTAGACTATGCATCCGTTGCAATAAAAAACCTTAACGATTCGAGTGTGGTTGGTGCAACAACGACAGTTGCCGATGGTAAGTTTGTTTTTAAAAATTTAAAGCCTGGTTCATATCGTTTGTATGCTGCCTTTTTGGGGTTAAAAAATGCGAATAAGGATTTTACCATTACTGCAGAAAAAACGGAGGTTAACCTGGGAGATATCGTTCTAGAAGCCGGCACAATCGATTTACAAACCGTCGAAATTAAAGCAGAGGTACCGCCGATTGTAGTGAAAAAAGATACGCTTGAATTTAATGCAAGTTCTTTTAAAACAATAGAAAATGCTGCTGTTGAAGATTTACTTAAAAAATTACCTGGTGTAGAGGTAGACAAGGCTGGCACTGTAAAGGCACAGGGTGAAACCATTACAAAAGTTAAGATTGATGGTAAAGAGTTTTTTGGCAATGATCCTTTACTGGCAACAAAGAACCTTCCTGCAGATATGGTGGATAAAATTCAGATTATTGATGAGTTATCTGATCAGGCACAATTTACGGGAATTGATGATGGAACAAGAACAAAAATCATAAACATTACCACAAGAAAAGATAAAAAACATGGTTACTTCGGCAATAGCAGCATCGGTTATGGTTCTGATGATCGGTATGATGTTAATGCAAATGTAAATCGTTTCAACAAGGATCAGCAAATGAGCGTTGTTGCACAGTTTAACAACGTAAATAAACAAAACTTTGGCGGTGGCCTGGGTGTTAATAGCGGCTCTGGCGGTCGAAGCACGGGCATTACCAATACCAATGCCTTCGGATTTAATTTCTCTGATACATATTCCGATCAAACGCAGATAAGTGCAAGTTACTTTTTTAATAAAACCGAAAATCTAATTTTAAGAAATAGTGTAACTCAGAATTTGCTTGGCGATATAACAACCGTTTTTAATAACAACCAAAACAATACTTCTGATAGATTAAACCATCGCTTAAACTTTATGGTTGATACCAAAATTGACTCCTTAACTTCTTTGCGTATTCAGCCAACCTTAAGTTATACGGATAACGAAAGTCAAAACAATAGTATTTACACAAGAGATTACAGTACCTATACAACAAATGGAACACAGGCGTTAAATAACCATAATACCGCGCCATCAATAAGCAACAATATTTTATTTCGAAGGAAATTTATGCGCAGAGGCAGGACCTTGTCTTTAAATTTCAATACGAGTATAAATAATAACGATGCAGATAATTATAATAACATTACAGATAATACGGTAAATGGCGGGGTTACAACTCAGAAAATTACCAATCAGTTTAACGATCAACAATCCGAATCTGTTAATCAAGTTTCGCGTTTGGTTTATACCGAACCAATATCAAAAACATTAAGCCTGGAATTTAATTATCAGAACGGATATAATCATAATACATCCGATAGGTTTACTTATAATTTTAATCCGGCTACATTGCAATACGATTTACTTGATTTAACTTACAGCAATTCGTATGAGAACACAATTTTAACCAATACAGCAGGTTTTAGCTTTAATGGAAATGGAAAAAAATACAATTGGAATTTAGGCTTTGCGGTACAGAACACAGATAGGACAAACAACAATTTAACACAGAATTACGTATTGAAACAAAACGTGTTTAATTATACCCCTTCAGCAATGTATCGCTATAATTTCAGTAACAGCAAGCGTTTAGTATTCAATTACCGCGGCAGTACAAACCAACCGACAATACAGCAATTGCAGCCAATTCCAAACAATACAAATACGCAGAGCATTCCTGTCGGAAACCCGGATTTAAAGCCCGAGTTTAACAATACTTTGAGGGTTGCGTATAATACTTTTACGGTGGGCAAAAACCGTTCTTTATTTATCAACCTTAATTTAACACAAACATCAAATAAAATTGCGAATAGCAGTAGTTTGATACAAAGTGGCATAAATCAGGGGAAATTGGCCATTCTTCCGGTTAATGTAAATGGAACGTACGCCGGTTCTGTTTCATCATCGCTTAGTCTGCCGCTGATGCCGGAAAATAAATTAAACTTTCATATTAATGTAAATGGTAGTTACGACAGAGATGTCAATTTTACCAATTCCCTTAAAAATATAACCAATAGCTGGTCGGTAACTAACGGGTACAGATTGGTTTCAAATCTTAATAAGCTTGATTTAACTGCCGGTATAAACGGCTCAATCAATCGCTCTACTTATTCCGTTCAACCCAATTCTAACACCAGGTATTACACTTTTAGTCCTAATATTAGCGTGAGTTACCTGTTCCCTGGTGAAATTCGTTGGTCGGTAGATGCAGATTACAACCAGAATACCGGAAGGGGTGAAGGCTTTGACACACAGTTCACATTGATCAACTCTTACATCAGTAAACAATTTTTCAAAAACAGAGGAACATTCAAAGCGGCCATAAATGATTTACTGAATGAAAACCAAGGAATTACCCGAACGGCTAATAACAATACCATACAGGATGTAAGTTACAATGTTTTGAAACGTTATTTTATGTTTTCATTTACCTATACATTGAACAGAATGGGTGGCAAAAATAGAAATAACATGCGTAACGAAGGAATGGGCGAAGGAAACAGAGCTGGCGGCTTTGGAGGAGGGCGAAGGAATTAAAATCCTGGTTAAATAATTAAGAATATGAACTTTGTTATTTGGAATAAATCTAAAGAAAGGGTAACTTGCGCCAAATTTAACAAATGAAACTTTCGCAGTTAAAAGTTGGAGAAACCGGAACAATAGTAGCTTTTACAGATTTAGATTTATCTGTAAAGTTAATGGAGATGGGTTGCTTACCCGGCGAAGTTGTCGAAGTTGAACGTTTTGCGCCATTTGGCGATCCAATGGCCATTCGGGTTGCAGGCTACCAGCTTTGTTTACGTAAAAGTGAAGCTGCAGTTATCATTATTCAATAAGTAGTTTGGGTTTGGATATTAAAGTTGCATTAGTTGGTAATCCCAATACAGGTAAATCGACCTTGTTTAACCGCTTAACCGGTTTAAATCAAAAAATAGGAAATTTTCCCGGAATTACGGTTGATAAAAAAACGGGTTACACTAAACTCGTTGATGGTAAGGATGCTGAAATAATTGATTTACCTGGTACATATAGCCTTTATCCGAAAAGTAAAGATGAAAGTATTGTTTTCCAGGTTCTTGCCGATAAAAAAAATAATAGCCATCCTGATGTAATCGTTTTAATTGTTGATGCCTCTAATCTGAAACGAAACATGCTTTTGTTTTCTCAGGTTGCAGATTTAGGCATTCCGATGGTTTTGGCTTTAAATATGACTGATTTATCTGATAAACAGGGAATTTACATTCATGTTGATAAATTGGCCACAAAGCTTGGGGTTCAGGTGATTCCCATATCGGCAAGAAATAATATCGGTATAGATAAATTAAAAGCTGCTGTTGCTTACACGAATAAAATAGCTACTCAGGTTAATGCAGTTGAAGTAAATTATTTAGCACCCGAAGCAATCAACGCGATAAAACATAAAATTAATTCGGATAACGATTATTATGCGTTGCAGATTTTGCATCAGCATGAGCATTTAACTTTTTTCACAGAGAAAGAACAATCCGAAATAGAAGCGATTGAAAAATCTAATCATTTTGAATCATCCAAAATACAAGCTGCCGAAACCATCGCCCGTTATAAGCATCTTAGTACGATTTTGGCCGATGTTGTAATTGATAAAGGAACGGCAGAAAAATTTTCGTTGAGCGATAAACTCGATTCGATTTTAACACATAAAATCTGGGGTTTTGCCATTTTCCTTTTAATTCTTTTCGTAATTTTCAACGCAATTTTTGCCTGGTCATCTTACCCAATGGACTGGATCGAAAGTGGTTTTGGATTTATTACTGAAATTGGGCATAAATATCTTCCAGCCGGTATGCTTACCGATTTGATACTGGATGGCGTAATTGCGGGGTTGGGCGGAATCTTTGTTTTTATACCTCAAATCGCCATTTTATTTGCCTTTATATCGATTCTTGAAGATACCGGTTATATGGCCCGTGTTACCTTTATGATGGATAAAATCATGAGTAAAGTTGGCCTGAATGGTAAATCTGTTGTACCAATGATTGGCGGTCTTGCTTGTGCAGTCCCCTCTATTATGGCTGCCAGAAATATCGAAAACTGGAAAGACCGGATGATAACCATTATGGTAACACCTCTGGTAAGCTGTTCGGCAAGACTTCCTGTTTATATTTTAATAATTTCCCTGATTATCCCCTCAAAAACAGTTCTAGGTATTTTTAACTTACAAGGGCTTGCCTTAATGGTTATGTATCTGGTTGGTGTTACTGCTGCGGTACTTGTTGCCTGGGTTATGAAGTTTATTATTAAAACCAAAGAACGGGCATATTTTATAATGGAGCTACCGGTTTACCGTATGCCAAGGTGGAAGAATGTGCTTTACACGATGTATGAAAAATCTAAGACCTTTGTATTTGAAGCCGGTAAGGTTATTATTGCAATTTCTATCATTCTTTGGGTGATGGCCTCTTTCGGACCAGGAAACCGCTTCGAAAAAATCGATAAAAAATATGCACCTGCCTTGGCCGATACTACTAAAAATACAAATCATACTGCAACCCTTATTGCAACAGAAAAACTCGAAAATTCTTACGTTGGTATATTAGGTCATTGGATTGAACCGGCTATCAGGCCCTTAGGTTACGATTGGAAAATAGGTATCGGTTTAATTACCTCGTTTGCGGCACGTGAGGCATTTGTAGGTACAATGGCAACCATTTATAGTGTAGACGGCGGCGATGAAGATACCTCAACCATAAGAGAAAGAATGGCCGCATCAGTTAATAATAGAACTGGCCTGCCTGTGTATTCTTTTGCTACTGGCATATCACTAATGTTATTTTATGCCTTTGCCATGCAGTGTATGAGTACAGTTGCTATTGTATACCGTGAAACAAAAGGCTGGAAATGGCCGGTTATTCAATTGGTTTATATGACTGCAATGGCCTATTTTGCTGCGCTTATTGCTTATCAGTTATTAAAGTAGTATAATAGAGTATCAAGTAGGGAGAATCAAGTATCAAGCTGTGATGCATTTAACAACTAAATTATTTTTTTGTTGGGATACATATATTTTTTACTTAAATCGATTTTTTGATTTGGCTTTCTGCTCTAAAACCTTAATCCTTATAACCTTTTGCCTTCAACCTTTCTTAGCCCAGCTCGATCTGCCTTTTGATACTTTCCTCTAAAGAGATTAAAGTTTCGGTGCGCTGGATACCGTTTACTGCCTGAATTTCCTCATTTAATACGTGCCTCAGATGATTCGTATCCCTGCAGATAATTTTGGCAAACATGCTGTAGGCGCCGGTTGTATAATGCAACTCGACAACTTCTTTAATCTTGCTTAACTGAGCAACTGCATCTTTATATTGAATCCCTTTTTCAAGGTAAATACCTAAAAACGCGCAGATGTCATAACCTGCCTTTTGTGGGTCGATAATTAAATGAGAGCCTTTAATAATACCCATTTCCTGTAGTTTCTTCATCCTGACGTGGATGGTACCTCCAGAAACAATTAAATCTTTAGCAATTTCTGTATACGGTTTAGTCGCATCATGCATTAATTGTTTTAATATATCGATGTCGAGGTTGTCAATTTCTAAATTGGAATTATCTTTTTTAAGCATATTTTCTAATATTGATAAGCAAATTTAATAAAAATTATCAATATTATAAAAATAAAATTAAATGATTAAAATATTTGCAAGGTATTGATGGTTCTTTTACATTTGTATCAAGCAATAACAAAAAGGAATGTTCTTAAACAAATTTGCTTAACATACTGTAGGGTGGTGAAACAGGCAGACACACCTCCTTGTCTCGGTGGTGGAGAATATGGGAAACCGGCAACGGCTAACCACTCCTTGAAGGTTCGATTCCTTCCCCTACAGCCAGTTCAGTTTACAATTTTCAGTAGGCAGTTAAAACTGAAAACTATAAATTGACAACTGTTAACTTTTGAAATGTTGGGTGGTGAAATTGGCAGACACGCCTCCTTGTCTCGGTGGTGGGGAATAATGGGACAAACGCAGTTTATTGGGTTGACCACAATTAATTTTTTGAACTGTAGCTAACTACCCCTTGAAGGTTCGACTCCTTCCCCAACAGCATTTTTTATGAATAATAAGTTAGTTAATCGAGCAATCCCGGATGGG
Organism: Pedobacter rhodius; assembly: GCF_027213645.1. Lineage (GTDB taxonomy): Bacteria > Bacteroidota > Bacteroidia > Sphingobacteriales > Sphingobacteriaceae > Pedobacter > Pedobacter rhodius. The sequence goes on from NZ_JAPWGL010000003.1 coordinate 898,335, forward strand.
TTGCTCTTTTTCTTTTTAAAAGCCTTCCTTCGAAAATCCAAGAAACAAAAAAAGGAACAAATCTCTTTGTTCCTCTTAATAATATTTAATTGTGAAGATTAAACTGTCATCACATCTTTTTCTTTTGCTTCAGCGTGCTTATCAACTTTAATAATGTACGCATCAGTTAACTTTTGTACTTCGCCTTCACCTGTTTTAATTTCATCATCAGAAACACCTTCACCTTTTAATTTTTGAATTTTGGTATTGGCATCTTTACGGATATTACGAACTGTAATACGACCGCGTTCTGCTTCTTCTTTTACCTTTTTAACTAAGTCTTTTCTTCTTTCTTCAGTTAATGGCGGTACAACCAAGCGAATAACAATACCATCATTTTGAGGATTGATGCCAATATTAGCCACTTGAATTGCTTTTTCTATAACGGTTAAAAGCGATTTTTCCCAAGGCTGAATCACAATTGTTCTTGCATCGGGCGTATTGATACTTGCTACTTGAGATAAAGCTGTAGAGGCTCCATAATAATCAACAAAAATACCATCTAACATGCCAGCCGATGCTTTTCCTGCTCTGATTTTCGTTAATTCAGACTCACAATGATCGATAGCTCTATCCATTGCAGATTGAGCATCCATTAATTGTAATTGTATGAGATCATTCATAGTTGTGTGTATTTCTACAATAATAATAATTTTTTTAAATGCTATTTTACTAATGTACCAATCGCTTCGCCATTGGCAATTTTCATGAAGTTACCATGTTTATTCATGTCAAACACAATAATAGGCACCTGGTTTTCTTCGCATAAAGTAAATGCAGTCATATCCATCACATTTAAACCTTTTGCATAAACTTCTTTGAAAGAGATTTCTTCGTATTTAGTTGCTAATGGGTCTTTTTCAGGATCGGCGGTATAAATTCCATCTACTCTTGTTCCCTTCAGCACCGCATCAGCTTTGATTTCAATAGCACGTAATGCCGCCGCAGAATCGGTCGTAAAGTATGGATTACCTGTTCCGGCTCCAAATATCACAACGCGGCCTTTTTCTAAGTGACGAACAGCTCTTCTGCGAATAAACGGTTCGCAGATTTGTTCCATTTTAATTGCGGTAAGTAAACGGGTTTTCAGACCAACCTTTTCCAATGCATCTTGCAAAGCCATTGAGTTAATTACCGTGGCCAACATACCCATATAATCGGCTTGTGCTCTGTCCATCCCGCTTTTTTCGGCACTTAAACCTCTGAAAATATTTCCCCCACCAATTACGATTGCTATTTCCAGGCCTTTATCATGTACGGCCTTAATATCTTCAGCATATTGTTTAACACGTTCATTATCAATACCGTATTGTTTGTCGCCCATTAGCGATTCGCCGCTAAGCTTTAGTAGGATGCGTTTGTATTTCATGACCTCAAAAATATTAACAATTTTTTAATACCCCGCTATGGTTTTTAACAAATGATGTAATTATTTAGATTGATAGCGTTTCGCCTTTAAATATTACCTTTTTTAAATTCAGGTCGCTATCAAGGATAAGTATGTTAGCCAGGTTTCCCTGCTTAAGCGAACCTATTAAATTGTTTTGGTCAATTAATTTTGCAGGGTAAAGCGTAGCCATTTTCAAGGCATCCGGTAAACTGATATCACAATGTTCTACACAATTTTTAACCGCTTGCAGCATGGTTAGCGATGAGCCTGAAAGCGTACCATCAGGCATTACAAATTTATCACCTTCGTTAATATGCTGATATGGGCCTGCAGAACATTCAGTAACGGCATCCGTAATTAAGAATAAACGTTCCTTTAAAAGTTTCTGCGAAAATTTTACAACTTCAAAATCGAGGTGTTTGCCATCAACAATAATACTTGCCACGGCTTTATCGTGGTTAAAAACAGCTGTAGGTATTCCGGGGTTGCGATGATGAATCGGGCTCATGGCATTAAAAAGATGCGTGGTGGCTTGAATGCCCTGATTGTAGGCTTTTGTTGCTTCTTCAAACGTAGCGTTACTATGGCCTAAAGAAACGACAACACCATTATCTAATAAATATCGAATAACTTCATCATCCTGGCATTCCGGTGCGATGGTCATCATTTTAATTATACCATCGCCGAAATCCAATAATTCTTTAATTTCATCAAGCGATGCCTTTCGAACAAACTCCGGAATGTGCGCGCCTAAACGCTTTGGATTCAAAAATGGTCCCTCAAGATGTAATCCTAAACAGTTTCTTGCTGATGAACGGTGTGCTTTTGCGGCCTTTATGCATTCGCTAAAAACTCCGGGGGTATTTGTTGCCATGCAGGCTAAAAATCCTGTGGTACCTTTTTTCAGTAAATCATCTTCCATAATGGTTAAAGATTCAACGGTCGGTTCTGCTGAAAATAAACGCCCTCCAGCACCATAAATCTGCAGATCGATAAAACCTGGAACAATCAGATCGTTAGTTTCATGATTTGATGAAGATGGCGTAATGGTTAAAATCTTACCCTTATCAATCTGAATGTCCTGTTTTTCGACTAAAATATCATTTTGATAGAACCTGGATTGCTCAATAGTTAACATCTTTAAAGAATTAGGTATGGCTAAATTACAAAGTTATAGCGGCAAACTCAGTTAATTTGATGCTGGCATAAAAAAAAGGCAAAAAAAAATCCCGATGAAAATCGGGATTTCAATATTATTTATAAACGCTTATGCACCTAATTGTACACGTTTGAAAGCTGATACAGTTAAACCTTTAGATGTGTTATCTAAAAATTTACGAACATCTACTGAACTGTCTTTAACAAACTCCTGGTTTAATAAAGTGCTGTCTTTGTAGAATTTGTTTAATTTACCTGCAGCGATTTTCTCAACCATTTCTTCTGGTTTACCTTCAGCACGGATAACATCTTTAGCAATTTCGATTTCACGTTGAATGGTAGCAGGATCAACACCATCTTTATCAACAGCAACCGGATTCATTGCAGCAATCTGCATTGCAACATCTTTACCAGCCTCAGTAATATCTGCGCCATTAATGCCTTCAAATACGACTAGAACGCCCATTTTACCATTAGAGTGGATATAAGAAACAATTTTCTCACCTGATATATTTGCGTACTCCTGAATAACGATTTTCTCTCCGATTTTACCGGTTAGTTCAGTTATGGTTTCTGCAACTGTACGTCCATCTTCCAAAGTAATTGCTGATAATTCTTCAGTGTTAGCCGGATTGTTGGCAACTGCTGCAGCTAAAATAGCCTGAGCAAGGTTACGGAAATCTTCAACTTTAGAAACCGGTTCCGTTTCGCAAGCTAAAGCAACTAATTTGCCGTTTGTGCCATCCGCTGAAACAGCGATTGATACCAGACCTTCAGAAGTTGCATTACCAGAACGAGCGGCCGATACTTTTTGACCTTTTTTGCGCAATAAATCGACAGCAGCTTCAAAATCGCCGTTAGCTTCAACTAAAGCTTTTTTGCAATCCATCATACCAGCGCCAGTTTGTTGGCGTAATTTATTTACATCTGCGGCAGTAATTTGTACTGTAGACATTTTATTTCCTTTTTACCCCAAACCCCCTGAAGGGGGCTTGCGAGTGATTAAATAATTTTATGAATTTTGAATTTGTAACCTTTTGCTCCCCTTTAGGGGTTGGGGGTTATTCTTCTGTTTTAGTTTCTTCTGATGAAGGCGCTTCAACTTCTGCTTCTGCAGTTACCTTTTTAGTTGTTGGTCTTTTTTCACCAGCTGCTCTAGGTGCTGCAACTTCAGGTGCATCAGCTGCAACTTTCGCTGCTACTGCCTCTTTTTCAGCTTCATCATCTTTTTCGCGTTTACGCTCATCTAAACCTTCTTCAATAGCTTTGATAATTACATCAGTAATTAAAGAGATTGATTTTGTAGCATCATCATTCGCCGGGATAGGGAAATCGATGTTAGAAGGGTCAGAGTTTGTATCAACCATCGCAAAAGTTGGGATGTTTAATTTTAACGCTTCAGTTACTGCAATGTGCTCTTTCTTAACATCAATTAAGAATAAAGCTGCAGGTAAACGGTTTAAATCAGCAATACCGCCTAAAAGTGATTCTAATTTAATACGCTCACGCTGAATCATTAAACGCTCTTTTTTAGATAAAATCGCATAAGTACCGTCTTTAGTCATTTTATCGATGGTAACCATCTTTTTAATTGACTTACGCACTGTAGCGAAGTTAGTTAACATACCACCTAACCAACGCTCGGTTACGAAAGGCATATTAACTTTTTTAGCTTGCTCAGCTACGATTCCTTTTGCTTGTTTTTTTGTTGAAACAAATAATACTTTACGTCCTGATTTTACGATTTGTTTAATCGCAGCCGCAGCTTCTTCAGTTTTAGTTAAAGTTTTATTTAAATCTATAATGTGAATTCCATTACGCTCCATGAAAATGTAAGGAGCCATTTTTGGATTCCATTTACGGGTAAGGTGACCAAAGTGTACACCTGCATCCAATAAGTCTTGATAAGTTGTTCTTGCCATTGTTCTTGCCTCCTGTGATTAACGTTTACTGAATTGGAATTTCTTACGAGCTTTAGCACGTCCTGGTTTTTTACGCTCAACCATACGCATATCACGCGTCATCAGGCCTTTAGCACGTAATGCAGGTTTTTTCTCCGCATCTAGTTCAACAATCGCTTTAGCAATAGCTAAACGAACAGCTTCTGCTTGTCCTTTGATACCACCACCTTGAACATTTACAGTAATATCATAACGACCGGTAAGTTCAGAAACTTCTAAACTTTGGTTTACGATATATTGCAAAGGTAAAGTTGGAAAATATACTTTGTGATCTTTACCGTTAACGGTAATTGCGCCAGCACCATCTTTTAAGTAGATGCGTGCAACAGCTGTTTTTCTTCTTCCTGAAGTGTTAGTAACTGACATTTCTTAAAGTTTAATGGTTTTTGGAGATTGAGCTGAATGAGGGTGGTTTTCACCGGCATACACAAAAAGATTAGTGTATAATTTTTTGCCCAATTTAGTTTTCGGTAACATACCACGTACCGCTTTCTCGATTACACGTTGAGGGTGTTTCGCCATTAACTCCTTAGGAGAAATAAAACGTTGACCACCTGGATAACCAGTGTAAGAAACATATTGCTTTTCGCTGAATTTGTTTCCTGTCAATTTAACCTTGTCTGCATTGATAACAATAACATTATCGCCGCAATCTACGTGTGGGGTGTACTCAGGCTTGTTTTTACCACGGATGATCATAGCGATCTTCGATGACAAGCGCCCCAAAATCTCGCCTTGTGCATCAACAACAATCCACTGTTTATTAACAGTTTTCGCATTGGCAGAGACAGTTTTGTAACTTAACGTATTCACTTGCTTGTATTTAATTTATTAAACAATTATTTATTCCCAATAAATTTGGGACTGCAAAGATAGATAGAAAACTTTTATTATCAAATAGTTGATGGAAAAAAGTTTGATGATTAATCGTCATTGCGAAGCGCGCAGCGAGATGGCAATCCAATTAACTGATTTTTTGAAAAGCAATTACAGTAATTCTTTGGTTGGTTTCAATCGGGCTTTTCGCTAAATCTTTTAAATTACTTCCGCAATGCTGAGGAACGAAGCATCCGTTTTATTCGTTGCAGATTCTTCGTTCCTCAGAATGACAATATGAACGATGTTCCTGCAAATTTAAAAGGATATCGCTGCAATCCGGTTTAGGAAACTTTATTTTGTTTACCTGTTATCGGCTAGGTCCAAAAGCCTACAAATCATCGGGCATATAGCCAATCCTTTTCCTGGGCCCGATTTTTTTATCAATTAATTTATCCAGGTAACTAAAAACCAACTCAATATTTTTATCCTGGTTATTCAGTTTCCGCTTAATATCCTCAATCTCATATTTTAGTTCACCATTTTCACTAACCCATTGCCTTAATCTTGTAAATATTCTTACAATCTGAATATTTACTTGAATGGCCTGCTGACTATTTAAAACGCTGGAAAGCATAAGCACGCCGTGTTCAGTGAAAACATTTGGCAGATAGGTTCTTCCGCCCCTTCCAATCTTTGAGGTCACAAATTGTGACCTCAAAGATTCCCATTCGCTATCCGTGAGTTGAAACATAAAATCTTCCGGAAATCTTCCGGGATTTCTACGAATACTTTGATTTAATACTTTTGTCTCAACCCCATAAAGTTCTGCTAAATCGCTATCCAGCATAACCTTGTGGCCACGAATCTCATAAATCTTGTTTACTAAAATATTTTCAGGGATGATAGATAGCGTTTGTTTAGCTGTCATATCATTATTGGATTTAAATTGAAGATACAAAAACTAATTTGATTTTTAAATCACAACTGTTAGCCTAAAACAATAGGCACTACCCATTGTTAAATAGTTATTCCTTAACCAACAAATTTATTATGCAATACCTTGATACTATTTTCGGTTATCCTGTTCCTTTATTTTTAAAAAATCTGATTATTGGTCTTGCCGCAGTATTGCTGGGAATTTTAATTAAATTCATCATTCATAAAACCTTTATATTATTATCCCGTTGGTGGGATTTTATCATCATAAAATCAACTATTAAACATTTACGCAGACCGGTTGCGGTTTTTATCCCTTTATTGCTACTTAACTTTTCGTTGGATTTGATGGTGATGCCATCTGCAATTCGATTGCCACTTGATAAAGCTCTTGAAATTGCACTTACTATAACTTTTGCACTTATTTTAATTAGGCTAATAAATGTACTGGAGGATTATTTTTACCTTAAATACGATTTAAATAAAGAGGATAATTTAAAAGAAAGGAAAATCAGAACGCAACTTCAATTTGTAAGGAAGTTTATTGTTTCATTAATCATACTAATTACGGCTGCAATTATATTGTTAAGCTTCGAAAGCATGCGCAAAATAGGAGCTGGGCTGCTAACAGGTGTTGGAATCGGTGGAATTATTATCGGTTTTGCAGCGCAGAAATCGCTCGGAAATTTACTGGCCGGTTTCCAGATTGCTTTTACCCAGCCAATAAGAATTGATGATGTTTTAATTGTGGAGGGCGAATGGGGAAAGGTAGAAGAAATTACCTTAACCTATGTTGTTGTAAACATCTGGGACCAACGCCGGCTGATTCTTCCAATTACTTATTTCATCGAAAAGCCATTCCAAAACTGGACGAGGGTTTCGGCAGATTTACTGGGAACAGTTTTTCTATACCTTGATTACACCATTCCAATCGAACCATTGAGACAGGAAATGACAAGGCTATTGAACTCAAATCCACTTTGGGATAAACGTGTAAATGTTGTCCAGGTTACGGATAGTACTAAAGATGGCTCGATAGAAGTCCGTTTTTTAATGAGCGCCTCAAATTCATCAAGAGCTTTCGATTTGCGTTGTAACATCCGCGAAGCGATGATTGCTTTTATCCAAACCAATTACCCAGAAAGCTTACCAAAGAAAAGGCTGGAGTTTAAGGATAAGTTTGATAATATCTAGTTGTTGGTTTCATTTCGACTGGAGCATAGCGAAATGGAGAAATCTTTGTAATCTAAAAACTAATTCAAAGATTTCTCCACTGCGGTCGAAATGACGGCCTGAGACCTTATTTGAACATGCTTTTTAGCTTCGCTAACTTTTCCTGCAAATCACCATCGGCATTTTTTGATTCTTGCTTTGGTTTAAAATTAGGTTTGTTGTTATTCGGCTTGAAATCTTGTTTAGGTCTATCTGCGCTCGGATTTCTGCTTTGACCTTTTTGCTTAGCGCTTTCTTCCGTCTTCATCGACAACGAAATTCTTTTGCGGGCAGCATCAACTTCCATTACCGTAACCTCGACTTTCTGATGAACTTTAACAACATCATTCGGATTGGCTACAAAACGATTGGCCAACTGACTGGTGTGTACCAAACCATCCTGGTGAACGCCGATATCCACAAAGGCACCAAAATTGGTAATGTTCGTTACGATACCTGGCAGTTTCATCCCAATCCTTAAATCTGCAATTTCATTTACGCCATCGATAAAACTGAAAGCCTCGAATTGTTCACGAGGATCACGCCCGGGTTTTGCGAGTTCTTTTAAAATGTCGGTCAGTGTTGGTAAACCAATTTCATCCGTAACATACTGCTGCAATTTAATTTGTTTCTGAAGCTGTGTATCTTTCATTAAAGCCGAAACCGTTGTGCCTAAATCGCTGGCCATTTTATCTACCACAGCATAACGTTCCGGGTGAACGCCACTCGTATCTAAAACATTTTCAGCATTGCGGATGCGTAGGAAACCTGCAGCTTGCTCATAAGCTTTATCACCCAGGCGAGGCACTTTTTTCAGGCTTTCACGGTTTTTAAAAGCACCATTGGTATTTCTGTAATCAACAATGTTTTGAGCCAAAGTAGGGCCTAAGCCCGAAACGTAAGCTAAAATCTGTTTCGAAGCTGTATTTAACTCTACGCCAACCGCATTCACCGCACTAATTACAGTGTCATCCAGGCTTGCCTTCAATTTATTTTGGTCGACATCGTGCTGGTATTGGCCAACGCCAATAGATTTCGGGTCTATTTTGACCAGTTCTGCCAGTGGATCCATTAACCTGCGGCCAATGGAAACCGCACCACGAACCGTAATATCCTGTGTTGGAAATTCTTCACGGGCCACTTCCGAAGCTGAATAAATAGATGCACCACTTTCATTGACCATTACAATGGTAATATGCGGTAAATTTAATCCGCGAACAAACGCTTCGGTTTCTCTTCCCGCAGTTCCGTTGCCAATGGCAATGGCTTCAATATCATACTTCTCACAAAGCTGCTGAATAGTGAATTCAGCATTTTTTATATTTCCTTGGCCTGTATGTGGGTAAATTGCCGTGTTTTCCAGCAATTGACCTTGTTTATCTAAACACACCACCTTACAGCCCGTACGGAAGCCCGGATCGATTGCCAATACGTTTTTTTGCCCCATTGGTGCTGCTAATAGCAGCTGACGGGCATTTTCTGCGAAAACCCTAATCGCTTCCTCATCCGCTTTTTGCTTGGTTAACACGCGGAGTTCAGTTTCCATTGCAGGTTCAAGCAAGCGTTTATAGCCATCTTCCAATGCCTGCTGAACTTGTTTCGAAGCGTCGTTGTTGGCTGCAATAAATTGATTTTCTAAAATCGCCAGCGCCTCTTCCGCAGGGGGCAGGGCATCTAAGCGCAAAATCAATTCTTTTTCGCCACGGCGCATGGCCAGAACCCGGTGTGAGGCCGCTGTTTTTACGGGTTCACTCCACTCGAAATAATCTTTATATTTTATGCCTTCTTCTTCTTTACCTTTAATGACTTCTGATTTAAAAACTGCTTTTTCCTGGAAGTAGATGCGCATTTTAGTGCGTGTTTCGGCATTTTCAGAAATCATTTCTGCGATGATGTCACGAGCGCCGGCAAGTGCTTCATCTACCGTATTTACACCTTTTTCCGGATCAATAAAATTATTGGCAGAAGCTTCTAAATCGAAATTTTTCTGATCGAAAATCTGTAAAGCCAAGGGTTCTAAACCTTTTTCCTTTGCAACCGAAGCACGGGTTTTACGTTTAGGTTTGTAAGGCAGATAAATATCTTCTAAAAGCGAAATGGTTTCGGCTTCATTAATTTGTTTTTCAAGCTCAGGTGTTAGTTTCCCAAGCTCTGTCATCGATTTTAGAATCGCTTCGCGGCGTTTATCTAAATCGCGTAATTGCAAAATCCGGTCGCGTATTGCCGCAACCTGAACTTCATCCAAACTTCCTGTTAATTCTTTACGGTAACGCGAAATAAATGGCACCGTTGCGCCTTCATCTAATAAGTTGAGGGTAGCGCTTACTTGTTTTTCTGCAACTTTTAATTCTGCAGCAATTATTTTATGGTGAGCTAACATATTCAAGATTAAAGAGGCAAAGCTAATCAGGATTTTGCTAAGATCTTTACGATGTTAGGATTTTACGACAGAACAACTAATTAATATTGTTTAAATCTGTGTTGTATTGCTTTACCTATTCAGGTATTTTAAACTGAATAGTTAAAAGCTGTCATAAGACAAAAGCTATTGATGACTAAAAAATAAAACATAACCGGTTGCTATCGGTTTATATAACAGCGCTCTGCAAAATGTATAACTAAATTTTATAATTATGAAAAGTGCAAACACACCAAAAAACAATCCGACCACACAAGGAAGTTCAATAGCTGACAGGGCAAATCACGATGTTAAAGTGGATAAGAAAATTCAGGGAATTACAAATGGCGGCGGACAACGTTCAGATCAGACATCGAATAAAGATAACCAACGCAAATACGATAACAAGAAATAGTTTAGAGGTAAGATGGAAAATGTAAGATGTTAAATTAAACTTTCCCTTTTACGTTTTCCATATTACATTTTCCATCCTTACAAGGGTTCTCCAGCCAGTTCAATAATATCTCTTCCTTCTAAAACTTTTCTTTCATTATTGTGGCTTAAGGTATTAATCATGGCATCGCCAAGTTCAGTCATTTTGCAAAATCCATTCGGAAAAAAGCGTCGGCCAACCGGAAACATCCAGTTAACATATTTATAAAATTTGTGGGCAAATTTCTGGCCTTTAATCGGTTTTATAAATCCCGGCCTGAGGTTAAAAACCTGTTCGAATGGTAATTTCATCAGGTCATTTTCCGTTTTCCCCTTTACCTTTTGCCAGTTTAACCTGCCATTCACATTTGTTCCGCTTCCGGAAACATAGCAAAAGGTCATCTTATTATTGAGCCTGCTCAGTATTTCGGCAACATGCATGGTAAGGGTATAAGTCATTTCAAAATAAGTAGCCTCACTTGCGCCGACAGATGTAATTCCAAGGCAAAAGAAACAGGCATTATATCCGCTAAGCTCGTTTTCAATCGGAGAAAAATCAAAAAAATTCTGATGGATAATTTCTTTTAACTTTGGATGTACATAGCCGCACGATTTACGGTTAATCACTAAAACCGAATCAATTTCAGGGCTATTTAAGCACTGAATCAAAACACCTTCACCAACCATCCCGGTTGATCCGGTAATAATTACATGATTTTCTGCTCTTGTTTTTCCCATAAAATAAAATGTTAAAGTTGATTTAACTGTTAAAGTTAATCTTTGTTTGGCTTAATAAACTCGGTGTAACTTTTCTTTACATACATAAGCAGCTGATAATCGTTCATTTTTCGGATTTCCGTAGCTGACGGCCGATATTTTTGAATAAAACTTTGTAAAGAATCACCCTCAAGTTTGGTGATTGATGCTATTTTTTCTACATCAAAACGATGATTAATGTAATTGCTTTCTTCATCTTTCAGCTGTACTTTTTGCAATTTGGATATTGAAGATTTATTTTTTGTGAGTAAACCAATCGTTTTTAAAACATCAAGACTAATAATAGAGGAGGTGGAATTTGAAACTAAATTAGAGCCAAATGTTGGATAGCGCCATCCTTTTTCTACAAGCATATCTTTTACACCCGGCGCTTTGTAGGCGAAAATGGTTGCGTAGTCTTTCCGCAATTTTAGAGAGTCGGCAAGGTAATCGCGTTTAGGTAAAATGAGTACATCATTCAGGTTTATGGATGATTGTTTTAGGTAAATTGTAATGTCTTTAAAATTGTTGCTTAAATTCAAGTCGTAATCCTGGTAGCCTAATTTTTTAACCTTTATAATATCTGGTGAAGATTTTTTTTGAAACGAGAATTTTCCGCTGCCTGTGGTAATTATGGTTTGCGTGCCGTAAATTATCACGACATTGTCTACAGGTAATTTCGAAGTGTAGTCCAATACCTGCCCGTTAATCTGCTGCGCAGAGATTTTACCAGATATAAGAATTAATGTCAGGATGAAAAAGATTCTCATTTTCCGATTAGCTTTTAGCTAAAATAGAATATAATAATTAGGCAGTTAAAACTTTAACAGAACTTAACGTTCATTTTTTTCTTTTTACAAAAAAGGTTCCGATTTTAATCGGAACCTTGCTCGTATATTCTTGTCTACCGCATTGTCGGTGGTTTCATTTGATAATCATAAGGCGGTTGAGCACCCAATAAATTTTGTACGAAGTAATCCCATCTTCTTCTCATCATATATGGCGAATAGGCACCATAGCCATGTGCACTATTCGGGAAAATTACTAAATCGAAAGATTTATTTGCTTTTTCCAAAGCCTCAACAACCAATAAAGTATTGTAAGGCGGTACGTTGTCATCCATCATTCCATGAACGAGCATTAACTTTCCTTTTAAATTTTTGGCATAATTCTGATTGGCCTGAGCATCATAGTCGGCATTTTCAACTAAGCCATTATAGCGTTCGCCCCAATCATCTTCATAGTTCCTGTTTTCATGGTTTCCGGATTCAGAAATACCAACTTTAAAGAAATCAGGGTAACGGAACATCGCTGCTGCAGTTGCGAAACCACCGCCTGAGTGGCCCCAGATACCAACTTTTGCGGTATCTATCGGGTATTTTTCAGCAAGTTGTTTAATTGCTGTAATCTGATCAGGTAAGGTATTTTCAGCCATGTTGCCATAACTCATATCGTGGAAACTTTTAGAGCGGTTGGGGTTACTGGTTCCTTCCATTACGACAACGATAAAACCTAATTCAGCTAAACATTGGTTGTCGCCACGGGAAGCCGCAAATGACCAGCTGCCCACACTGCCGCCTTGTGGACCGGGGTAAATATAATCGATAACCGGATATTTTTTGCCGGCATCCATTTTGGTTGGGGTAAAAACCAAACCATAAATATCGGTTTTTCCGTCTGCCGCTTTAACAGAAACCGGTGTAGGCGCTTTCCATCCAGTAGCCGTTAGTCTCGAAACATCTGTTTTCTCCAATTCAGAAATTAATTTGCCATCCATACTGCGGAATACACTCACAGCAGGCACATTGGGTTGAGAATAGGTATCTATAAAATATTTGCCAGATGGTGATATGGTAACCGTATGATTTCCCGCTTCGGGCGTTAAATCAACTAATTTTTTCCCATCAAAACCAATTTTGTAAAAATGGCCGAAATAAGGGTTTGTCTTGTCTTGTCCGTTCGCAATGAAATATAAGGTTCTTGTGTTTTCATCAACCTTTAGCAAGCGGGTAACCACCCAATTGCCTTTCGTAATTTGGTTTTTTACCTTACCTGTTGTTGCATCATATAAATATAAATGACCCCAGTTATCCCTTTCCGAATACCAAAGAATTTCTTTTGTTGCCGGTAGATACCGCCAGTTGATGGCGCCTTGTCCGGATTCGTATTGCGTTTTTACGGTTTCTTCAAATACTTCGCGAACGGCGCCGGTTTCTGCATTTGCAATACGGAACTTTTCATTTTTATGGTCACGTGAGGTGGATACGAAAGCGACTTCAGAACCATCGGCTTTCCAGTCGATATCATCAAAAGTTCCGCTGCTCGAGATGTCATCACTAAGGGTTGCACGGTGTGGATCGGGCGGTATATTTAGCGAAATCACTTTTGGGTTTTCCACATCAATAACAACTCTTCTGATGGTTGCGATCTCTTTATCGCCGGGCAATGGATATTTCCATGCGCTGAGTTTTGGGGCACCCACATTGGTGCTTACCAGGTACATATCTTTTGAATTACGCTGGTCTTGCTGAAAAGTAGCTATCTTTTTCGAATCCGGCGACCAGCGTAAAATTGCGCCATCACTGTGTTTCCAGCCTGCGTTATCGGTTGCATAGCCATAATCTTTAATGCCATCGGTTGTTAACTGGGTTAATTTGCCGGAAGCGATATCTTTTACATAAAGGTTGTAATCTTTAATCAGTATTGATTTTTTACCATCCGGAGAAACAACTTCTCCGCGGGCACCCCGGCGGAAGTTTTGTGCGCCACCGCCATTACTCTTATATTCAGTTGTTAAGGTTTTAGTCTTTTTTAGCGGGTCTACTAAGAAACTTTGTTCGCCATCGGCAGTTCTCGTCGTATACCAGAATTTATCACCCTCCAGCCAGTTTGGTTGCGAAAACGTATGGTCGATATATTTTGCCGTGTTGTAACTTAAAAAACTTTCGGCATGTTCATAATCTTTTGATCTTAATGAAGCGCTTTGCTGCGCATTAACTGTAACTGCACAAGTACATGCCGCTACAGCCAGTAAATATCTATTCATATCGTATTTATTCTTTGTGATAAAATTAATACTGTTTTAGCATTTGTGATTATTTTATCAAGAATAATACAAAATAATGGGTTAAGGGATTAATTTCAATAAAAACCTAGGCAAATTCGTTCTGTTTAATCAGGTTTTCCATACAATAGTCGGCAATCGCAACAATGGTTATAAATGGATTTACACCAATTGTTCCAGGAATTAAGGATTCGTCTAAAACATAGAGATTTTCATGTGCCTTCAGTTTGCCATAGGCATTAGTGGATTCTCCTAAAACACAGCCCCCTAAAGGATGATAACAGATATTAGCACCAAAACCATTTTTAAATAGTAAATGACTTCTGGTTCCGCCATTGGCCTGATTCATTTTGCGAACAAAATATTTCGCATTTTCTTTCATTTTTCTGGTATTGCTTTCATCCCAATCTAATTCCAGTTGTTTATTTACCTTATCAAAAGATACCGTTCCTTTCTTATCTACTTTGTTGATGAGTAAATATAATGCCGTGGCGACATCCATGCCCATGGGAAAGGGCGCAATTTCCGTGAAAAAAGCATGTTCTTTATCATCCCAATGATCAATACTAGCTACCGGAATAGTGGATTGCTGCGCACCGGTACCGCCGGATTAGAATTTAACCCAGTTTCTTCCGGTCATAAAGTTTCCATTGTTTCCCCAGTTTTTTCCAACTTCCTCAACAACAGGGAAGTTTTTAGTTGACTGCGCATTTAGCAGCAGTTTTAAAGTGCCCATAGTGCCAGCTGCTATAATTAATTTTTTGCAATGAAAAATTTTATTGGCTAAGGTATTCCCTGAAGTATCGATTTGTTTCGCGGTCAAACTATAGGTTTTATCGTTATTCAGCTCCATTTGTTCCACACAGTGAAGATCGAGAATTTCGAGGTTGCCGGTGTCCAATGCTTTTTTAAGGTAAGTCTTATCTAAGCTATTCTTGCCATGATTGTTGCCATAAATTACTTCTGTATTTAAAGCAGAACGAGGTACCTCATTTTTAAATTCCTTTTCCATATACTTAAAATCATATACGTTAGGAACCCTTACTGTTTTAAAGCCGGCCTTATGTGCTTCAGCTTCTCCTACTCTTGTAAATTTATAATATGGGGCAGTCGTTTAGAAACTGTTCATCAATTACATTTGCTTTGAGTTCTTTATTCGCCAATGGAAAATAAAAATTGTAAAATTTTTCAGCATCGAGTTCAGGAAAAACTTCTTTAAAATACGCTTTTTTGGGTGTTACTGCCATTCCTCCGTTTACTATGGAACCACCACCAACGCCTCTGCCTACCCAAACATTTATATTTTTAAAATCCAAACGATCTAAAGCGCCGGTAAAAGGTGTTAATGGGAAAATATTCATAAATGGAGCAATGGTTTTATTTTTTAACCAGGCAGCACTTTTTCCAGGTTTTAACAAACTGGAATAGGGAATCCCCGATTTACCCCAGTTTAACCCCATTTCCAGCATTAATACTTTCTTTCCGGCTTCACAAAGTCGTAGAGCAGCAACCGCAACCACCATATCCAGAACCGATAATAACGATCGGTACTTCAGTTTCCTTTGGTTTTTCAACTTTTGAAGTTTTTGAAAGATAAGGAAATTTTGCACTTGCAAAGCATAAGCCACTTACGGCTAAAATACCGGATGTAATAAATTTTTTTCTGTTCATATTTTTCTTGTTGCTCTAAACTTCGATGTGGAAATTTTTATAATTGGTTAATCCGTATTATATCTATCTGAAAACCCTTGTCCAGTGTTCTGTTCTTCCGATAAGGGAGATGCCGATGTAACCGCGTAAATCGAGTGCATCAGCGTTTTGCATGGTGAGGTTACAACTGTATGTTTTATCCTTTTCAGGATCATGAACTTTCCCTTTATATATGCTTTCACTTTCTTTTTTTAACCCGGTCATAATCATAGCGCCGTAGAATTTCCTGGCTTTTGCACTTTGGTCTTTTGTCCAAACCAGTTTCCCATAATACAAACCATCCTTTTCTCTGTGAATTTGAATTTTGCACTATAATACGCCGTATGAAATATTACGGGAGATGGAAGATGAAATGTTTAATGCATTAATGGATTCCATAAAAGATATTGACAATGTAGATGGTCTGATATTGGCGGCCTGCAAGACTTTGGCGCGAGATAAGAAAATGAGTGAGGTTATTTTTTCGGAAATTGATGCAAGCAGTGTGCTTTTCAAAACATTAGCTTCTTTCAGGAACCGGGAATTGCCAACAACTAAAAATGGCGAACCGAATAAACAAAACTTATTGGTGGATAAAGCATATCTGTTTGGAGAGAAGGGAACAATCGCAATTATCCAGGATTGGGTTTTGGGCGGCTTTAAAGAACCTGCCGAATTAATAGCAGAGATCATTTCTTTTCTGGTTCAAAATATAAACGAATCTATAAAGAGCTATGGCAAGTGAATGAAAAGCCTATGCCGGTGAAAAGCTTTTAAATAATATAATCTGAGTGTATATTGTTAACTTAAATTGAACGAAATTACTGTTATCAGCCACATCAATTCTAATTCAACAAAAACGATGAGACCACTAAAAGACTTAATACGGTAGGTTTGTCCAACCTGCAAAGATGTTAAAGCTTCAATTACCCAAATTATTCATGTAGTAAATGTATATTAATCACAAAAGATAAAAAAGGTAGGTAAAGTTCTCTTAGTTGGCTTTCAACGAAAGTTGGAAATTAAAATTATTAGGTTCTGAAGTTAACCACCAATATATTTTTATCTCTTCAATTCCTTCTTTGACCATTTGATTAGGAAAAGCTACTTTTCTTTTGATTCTTTTTTCCCATCAGATCTATTTGGATGATAACCATTAACTGTTAAGTTAGATAATCAGATTCTTCTTTATTATATCCAAAAAAAGCTTCTTGTAGGTGTCCCCAATCATAATTTCTGAAGAAACTCCTTTAAGAAGAACATGGTTGCCATTAATTGCCACCACCTTATCAAGGGCTATAATAAATGATTTCTGCACCCTCATAAAGCGTTTAGTTGCCAACTTTTCCTCTACATCCTTCAGTGTTATAAGTGATAGTGTCCGTGTACCGTTATGATGGAAAGCAACGTAGTTTTTCATGCCTTCGATATAATCAATATCTTCGATGTTGATTTTGACCATCTTGCTTTTGGACTGTGCCGTTACGATAAAATAATCGTTTTCGCCTGCGCCTAGTATGTTATCGGCACTTTGCTTCCCAATAAGTTTTTGCACTTTCGTAACGGCCTGTAAGAAACGTGCCAAAGGAATGGGTTTAACCAGGTAGTCAACAACATCAAGATCGAAACCTTCTGTTGCAAATTCCCGGTATGCGGTGGTCAGGACGAAATGGTAATTTGAATGGCGGACCGTCTGTATAAATTCGATACCCGATAACTCGGGCATATTGATATCGAGGAATATCAGATCGACATTATGACCTTCAAGATAGGTGATTGCTTTGGCAGGGTTGGTAAAACAGGCAATCAGGTTCAGCTGGCTAACGGATTTAAGATAGTGCTTGATAACATCAATTGCATGGTCTTCATCATCAACAATAATGCAGTTTATCATACTATTGGATAAGGGGGTGTGAAATTTTCGTTCCGGTTTATTATGGGATGGTTTTTTGTGTAAATAGTGTTTTCAAAGCGGCTGGCAGTAGCGGGCTGCTCTATTTTTAGCGTTATAGCGTAGTCCACTTCGGTATCGTGGATATCGAGGCTAAACCCTTTTTCATAAAAATGGAGCAGCCTCTTCTTAATGTTATCCATTCCGATGCCGCTGGAAAGTTCTTTAGGTGCCTTTTTTCTGGTATTAAATGTATTCAGGCTAATGCTTCCATCCTCTCCGATATTCAAAATAACTTTAGCCGGATTTGCCGCGTCTGTACAGTTGCCGTGTTTTAGAATATTCTCAACGACAGTTATCAGGATCAGAGGGATTATCCGTACTTGATCTGTTGGCCCGTTTACCTTAAATTCTATTTGGAGTTTGTTGTTGAACCGAAGCTGGTTTATTTTAATGACGTTTTTAATATGCTCTATTTCGCGGCTGATCAGGGTCGTCTTGTCATCCTTTTCAATCTCCAGTGAATACCTCATAATTTCACTCAATAACATAATTCCCTCCGAAAGTTCTTCTGATAAAGGAATTGATTTGGCGTAGAAGAAGTTTAAGGTATTGTTCAGGAAGTGGGGATTTATCTGTGATCTCAGGAATGCATACTCTGCCTCGTGCTTTTCCTTTTCTATCAAGCGCTGTTTTCTTTCAAACCTTATACTTTTCCTCATATAATAATAACCGAACGAGAAAAAGGCATACATCAGGAAGAGCCAAAAAACTTCAATGCAAAACCTAAATGTAGCAAAAGGGGCGGCCGATGACCCGATCTTATTGGGGTGGATCAGTGGGGCAATAATAAATTTATTCGAAAGCCATAGTCCAATGGCAAGGCCATATATGATTAACAGTGAAAGGGAAAGGTAAAGCGCTCTTGTCGGATGAAGGAATCTTGTGTAAGCGAAAAAGCAGGCATAAAAGACGACCATGTTTGGGAAATGCGTAAAAAACATATCCAGTATGTTGATGGAAAAATGCTTTGGATTCCTGCCAAAATCCATGAGCGCCCCTAAAACCATATACGACAGCCAGAACAGGATATGGGAAGCTATAATTTTTTTGTTTTTTACGCTATAACCCATTTACTTTTAATTTTTTTGTACATAATCAATCCAGTCAGAAATTCCGGTGGGAATCTTTACATCGGGAGCGATACCAATGTTATCCAATGGGTAATTCGGTAATCGCAATGACTTACAGGCGGGATAGTAAAGGACGAAAAAGGGACATGGCATTTTTGTCCTGATGAACTCTGTATAATCTATAGCACCCCCACTGTTTTCCCCAAAAAGCTTAACCTTTGTGCTTTGTTTTGCCTCTAATAAAAAAAGCTCGGCAGCACTTCCCGTATTCCTGTTCACTAAAAAGGAAATGCGCTCGGGATATTTTTCTACCGAAGGAAGTTTGAGCGTATCAACAGGGTAAATTGTATAAAGGTGATCTTGATGGGCCTTCAACTTTGCCAATCGCTCTATAAAATACTTTTGGAGGCTATCTGACAGTTCGGGATGAAGGTTTGAATAGCCTCCCTTAATATTGTCCTTTGTAGCTAGTACCGTTCCGCCCTCTTTGAGGATTGGCCCTGTATAGATATAGGGTATAAGTTTTTCATAGACCAAAACCGATCCCCCTGCATTGTTACGCAGATCTATAATGAGATGCTTTGTGGTTTTAAGCACTTGCTCATTTTGCTTAAGCAGGGTATCCATAACCTTAACGTATTCCAATGAAGCAAATGAAGGCAGTGAAATCAGGGCGGTTTTCTCATCTACAACTTTAAATTTGGGAGACAGGTCAGGAGTTTTCTTGTTGATGGCCTGCGCTGGTACTTCGGCAGGATTTTTAACCCATTTGCCATAAGTTCCAAAATCGAGCGTATCCCCATTTTTGTAAAGCGTAGGATAGACATAGGAATGGTCTTTTGAACGAAAATATTTTGTTTGATAGGCCGCCTTCTTCTTTTGTACCTCAAATTTAACCTGCTGCGGCATCCAGTATATATTGTCTGCTGTAATGGTAAAGGCAAGAAATGAATTTTTATTTTTAGCATCCCTTATAATACCGACACGGTAACCGCCTGCAGTGTTGCCCCAGATTCCTTCAATGCTATCGGTTTTTCCTTTGTTGGAAGAGAGGTAATTATTGAAATCCGTTTCGCCCCACGAGACTTTTTTGTCGTCTACGTAAAATTTGCGGATCGAATCTGCTGGAAAGCCAGTGGCGTCTATTCCTGCGGTCATATGCTTGTCCTTGAAAAAGGCCAGCCATTCTCTCATTACGAAAGAACACCGATACCTGTCCGATACTTTAGCTACCGATGATAAGCTGTCCGTAAAAAGTTCAAATTTTTTTCTGTTGGCGGGTGTAACTTTATCGTAGAAGCCGACATAATTTTTTTTAACCTTTTCCACCATAAAGTTAAAGTTGACAGCGCAGGAACAGTCATCTGCTTTAGCTTTGATGATAAAGGTGAAAAGGATAAGGGCAAACAGATAATTTTTCAGCATAGGATTACTTATTTCTCAATTATAAGGAATAAGTATTAAATATCCGTCTGTGTTGGAATCTGTACGATTGTACAGCCGGGATCGACAGAAGGTCCCTCTGTTGGTTTCTGAGGTCCGTTCCCACCTTTAACTGTCTGCATTTGCTGTTTGCTTAAATTCCCGGCAGGTCTTCTTTTAAAGATGAACTGTACTTTTTTTTCTAATTTGTTTGTTTTCATAATGGTATGAATGATATATTGTATTTTTAAATGTATTATTTCTTTACATCGCTTCAAAATATAATACACCAAACGTACCTTCTGAAGGACGAAACTACCTTATTAATTATATGTCCACTATAAGTAGGTAAGCAGAAATCGCTAAATTCCTTAGTCCGCAGGCAGGCTATTTGTATAATAAAAGATATAGCGAATTTCGGGTGCGACCCGTTGGCGCCGATTACTGAACTCAACTCATTATAAAAACAGCTAATGCAGGCCGGTTAATGTAAATTTTTATCTACAAAAAGACCTAATCTCTCCAACTGACTTTTGCGCTATTTTTAAAATTTGCTTCAGCTACCTCAAGAAAATTAGTGCTTTAAGGAGTTTTAACTAAGTTGAACCTCCATTATTCTAAAGCATTTGAGCATGATAACGAAATAAAACACATGTTTTTTTGCCGCATTTGTCATTCCTCAGGAACTTTGTGTCCTTTGAAAATAGGCTTTGGTGTATTTCCCTATATTCATACTTTGATTAACAATAAAAAGTTCGAAGATTAGTAAAACAAAACGATATACGAGGGAATTCCGGTCTGCACGGACGTCCCGAAGACTAATCTAAGAATGGATATTTTCACATTAAAGCGCCCCAATTTGGAAGCCATATTATCGGCTCTCCTAAAGATCTTAAAAGTTAAGGTGACTACATCAGCAGCTGACACCTGTCTAAAAGAACATCCCGGATACCCAAGTATACTGGCATTAAGCGACTGCCTGCGGGAGTGGAATGTAGATAATTACACGTATAGAATTGATAAAGCAGATTTCGAGACAGGGGACTTGTTATTTCCATTTGCGGCACATTTTACAGAAAAAGGGGGAAGATTTGTCCTCGTACAGGGTATTGAAAAAGGGAACGTTTATTATACAGATGAAGGTGAGAGAAATGGAATAATGACGGAGGAAGAGTTTTTGAAACGCTGGGACGGAATAGCTTTCCATGCCGAAGGCAGAACCACAAGCGGGGAGAAAAGTTACAGGTTAAACTACCTAAAAGGTATTTTGCAGAAAATGCTTCTTCCCCTTGGTGCCATCTTTTGTATTACAATCCTGGGGCTTGCTATTGCTGCCCATCCATTTTCGCTTTCCTACCTTCTACTCTGCACTGTAAAACTTATCGGAGCTGGCATAAGTATCCTATTGCTGACCCAAAGTATCAATTCTCAAAATCCCTTTATAAGGAACTTGTGTGGCCTGGCTGGAAAAAGTGATTGTAACAATATACTGAAGTCGGATGCTGCACAGATAACCTCCTGGTTAAGCTGGAGTGAAATCGGTTTTTTTTATTTTACAGGTTCATTATTGCTCCTTCTGGTGCAACCTACGTCAGTTAATCTGATCGCATGGCTCAACTTAGCGGCGTTACCCTACACCCTATATTCGATCAGTTATCAATACAGGCATAAAAACTGGTGCGTCTTATGTTGTGCGGTACAGTTTATACTATGGTCAGAATTTGTAGTTAATATCAGTTTTAATGCTTTTAAACAAAGCAGCGGTGCCTATGCTTTTTATTTTGTACCCATCCTTTTTTTTACGCCTGTTATAGGATGGTTCCTCCTCAAGCCATTGCTTTACCTGTCGGTGCAGGTGCAGCCACTAAAGCAGGACTTGAAAAATTTCAAGTTTGATACCGACCTTTTTATGCAGCGGCTTTTCAGCCAGCCCAGATATGCGGTGAATGATGATCTGATACCTATTAGTCTGGGCAATCCAAATGCGCCGATAACCATTACAATGGTCAGTAATCCCTATTGCAACCCCTGTGCGAAAGCTCATGAATTTCTGAAAAGGTGGATGGTTGATAGGGATGATATTCAGGGTAAGGTTGTGTTCACTACAAATGGAAGCGCGCATGATTTCCGAACCAAGGTTGCCAGACACCTGATTGCCTTAACATTGGCTGAGGATAATATCACTGCAGGCAATGCATTAACGCAATGGTATGAAAAAAGGGATACCTATGAGGCATGGGCTTTACAATATCCTGCTACTTTAGGTGAGCAGGATCATATAGCAATAGAAAAGCAGCGTCAGTGGTGCAGTATGGCGGATATAGCATTTACTCCGACTATTTTTATCAATGGCTATAAAATACCCACAGGCTATCAACTGGAGGACCTGAAGTATCTTTTATAGCAACATAAAACAGTTAAGGGAAATTTTAGAATTCCGAAAGACTTTTGCAAAAAAAGGGGCAGCAGGTTGCAACGAAACTGCCCCAAGGAACGAATGCAGGCGTTTACCGGCATCGCTTAAGTTTTCCTTGCGTGAAAGGAGAACAAACCTATAAAAGCAAAATTAAACTTTTAAAAATGAAAAAAGTAAATTTACTCAGCAGAGCTGAGATGAAAAATGTAATGGGCGGTCTTTATCCAGTTGGTACACCAGGCGGAAACAATGGTAATCCATGCGCTTCTGGCGGTGCATGCGATGCAGCTGGGGGAACAGTTGCATATGCAATGGATAACGGTGATTACGGTGCAGGAAACTGTCAGGGTGCTGCTGGTTGCCACAACTATTGCAGTGCTCCGGGCCAGCCTAATTTTTGGTGCTAAACCCTTACTTACAGTGCATTGTCGCACTGTAAGTTTTTATATATCCAATCTATATCCTATGAAAATCAAAACAATGTTACTATTACTACTACTCGGTCAGGCAGCTATTGCCCAACAGGAGTCCAGAGTTTACATTAAACTGGCTAATTCACCAGACCTGAATATTGAAAAAAGGCGCTTCTTTGACCAGGAAGGTAATTACAGCATCGCAGATAAAACAGATTCGCAGCTTTCCTTTCAGTTCAACAAAGGCAAGACATTACCTGAAGGAGAAGATTTTAACGTTAAAAAAGTCGGTAACGACTCTTATCTGCTAAAAATTAAATCAGCGCAGCCTGAAATGGTGTACCTCAACTATAAGCCAATCTATATTGTTCCTGGCGACAGTGTGAAAATTACATTTAAAGAGTTGCTGCGCACTTTTGATACAAGACAGGATACCATTATAGCAGAGGGAAAACTTAAATGTAATTATGAGTTTTCATATTTTTTAAAGTCAAAAAAATTAGAGGGAAGCTATCCAAAGGTAACTTCGGCCAAGTATCAGGGTAAGATCCTGAGCTTTTGTACAGATCTTAAAAAATATTACGCTGACTATGATCTGTATTATAGTTCTGTTGCTGGTTTAAAGCTATGCGATCCCAATCTTATAGCCTATCTCCATCGTAAAAACCAGGAAACCTACCTGTTTAACCTGATAAGGTATGAATCTGATTTCAAGGCACAAAAGAAGCTGGCTGATGCGAAGGCGGTTGGTGATATACTTGAAGAATCCTTCAATAAGACCAAATTTGTCGCGGCTGATTCCTTATTAAGTTTTGGAATGGAAAACCTGTTTAAGCGGTATTTTAAAAGATTAACCGGGCTTAGATACAACGAGCTTGCAAGCAAGGACGATTACTTTGCCTTCAAGAGTTTTATCCAGGCCTACCCAAACCCTTTTGTCAAAGAATACTTTATCTATTTTTTAGTTGCCAACTATTCCGATACCATCAAGAATTACGACCCTGAAGCGGTTGCAGCCCTGAAAAAAGATATCTCCAACGCACAGATTTTGAATGGGCTTAAAAAATTAAACTTATAAAAAAGACTTCTGTACTTTACCGGTCTATACGGTTTTTGATCATGATAATTTATGCTATCCCTGTATGGAAAGGTCAGCCATTTCGAAAATTTTAAATGATAGCCACCCTCAGAACAATGGAAAATAAGTTCCTTAATTTTTCTGTATAACAATATTTCCGATTTGAAAAAAATTGTTTTTTACAAACAGCCCGATCAGATGGACTGTGGCCCTACCTGCCTGCGCATGATTGCGAAATATTATGGTAAGAATATCAGCCTTCAAAAGTTAAGGGATATTTCGGGTATTAACCGAGAGGGTGTATCGCTGCTGGGCATTAGTGAAGCGGCCGAAAAAATAGGATTCAGAACCAGTGCGGCAAGGCTCTACCTGAAAGAACTTGCAGAGACCGACCTTCCTGTAATACTGCATTGGGACCAAAACCATTTTGTAGTATTGTATAAGATCAAAAATAACAGGTATTATATTGCGGACCCGGCAAAAGCACTGATTACTTATACTGAAAGTGAATTTACAAAACACTGGCTTTATGGACTCAAAGATGAGAAATCGGAAGGGATATCGCTTATTCTGGAGCCAACTCCGGACTTCTACCAACAAGAGGGCGATACAAGCAACGGCCTGAACCTGTCTTATCTTCTGATATATCTTTACCGTTATAAGTCGCTCGTAATCCAGCTTTTCATTGGCCTGGGGGTTGGCAGCCTTCTTCAGCTTATATTGCCTTTTTTAACCCAATCAGTAGTTGATGTAGGGATCAATACACGAAACCTTAATTTTATATATGTCATTCTGATTGCCCAGACCATGCTTTTTGTCGGAAGGATCAGTGTTGAATTTATCCGCTCCTGGATATTGCTGCATATCAGTACAAGGATCAACATTTCTATATTAACTGATTTTTTAATCAAGCTGATGAAACTGCCTATCAGTTATTTCGATACAAAAATGACCGGCGATATCATGCAGCGTATGACTGACCAGAAAAGGATTGAATCATTTTTGACAGGATCAACACTAAGCGTTATTTTTTCTGTTTTCAACCTGATTGTTTTCAGCTTTGTCCTGGTTTATTATAACACAGGCATTTTCCTGATCTTCATTACCAGCACCGTATTATACAGTTTATGGGTCATACTATTTCTCAAAAGACGCCGTAACCTTGACTTTAAACGCTTTGACCTTTCCGCTAAGAATCAAAGTGCCGTTGTGCAGCTGATAGGTGGTATGCAGGAAATAAAGCTCAATAACTGTGAGCAACAGAAGAGATGGGAATGGGAGCACTTGCAGGCAGGCCTTTTCCGCTTTAATATCAAGAGCCTAAAGCTGGGGCAATATCAACAGGCAGGGGCATTTTTTATTAATGAAGGAAAAAACATCCTTATAACGTTCCTTGTTGCCAAATCTGTAATCGACGGCCACCTTACATTCGGCGCTATGATGGCTGTACAGTATATCATGGGGCAGCTTAACAGCCCGATTGAACAAATGCTAACGTTTATCCAGCAGTTGCAGGATGCAAAAATATCACTCGAAAGGCTCAATGATATCCGTGAGATGGATGATGAAGAACCCATTGAAAAAACTTTTATCAAGCAGCTTCCGGCCGATAAAAGCCTCTCATTACAAAATATTTCCTTCACTTATCCGGGCGCAGGAAATGACCCGGTTCTATCGGATGTGAGCCTAGATATCCCGGCGGGAAAAACAACTGCCATAGTGGGCATGAGCGGTAGTGGGAAAACAACTATACTTAAACTGATCCTCCGTTTTTATGAGCCGCAAAAAGGTGAGATCAAAATAGGCGGTGGATACCTTGCCCAGGTTAGCTTCAGATACTGGCGGGGCCTTTGTGGGGTAGTGATGCAGGACGGTTTCATTTTTTCGGATACCATAGCCCGCAATATAGCTGTGGGAGATGATTATCCGGATATGTCACGATTGAAGCAGGCCGTCCATATTGCCAATATCCATGATTTTATTGAGAACCTGCCACTGGGCCTTAATACAAAAATTGGTGCCGAAGGCAATGGTGTGAGCCAGGGACAGCGCCAGCGTATCCTTATAGCAAGGGCGGTGTACAAAAACCCTGAATACATTTTGTTCGACGAGGCTACCAATTCGCTGGATTCCCAGAATGAAAAGATAATTATGCAGAACCTGGAAGAATTCTTTAAAGGCCGTACTGTTGTTGTGGTTGCACACCGCCTGAGCACGGTCATACACGCAGATAATATTGTGGTCCTTGAGAAAGGGCGTATTATTGAGCAGGGAACACATTCGGAACTTACGCGCAGTAATGGTGTCTATTTCAACCTGGTGAAAAACCAGCTTCAACTTGGAAATTAAATGCTATAGCTATGCCAGAAAATATCTCACAGCAGCCGACCCACAGTGAGGAGGTGCACGAAATTATAACAGCAGTACCGTCATGGATCTTAAAATGGGGAATTACGATGGTTTTTACCATCTTGGGAGGAATAATTTTGCTGTCCGCATTTATTGACTATCCCGATATTGTGACCACCAGCCTTAAGGTAAATTCACTTAATGCCCCCAAAACAGTCCTTGCCAGACAGGCAGGAAAATTAACAGCCCTATTGGTAGCTGACGGGCAAATCGTTAAACAGGGAATAGCCCTGGCTTATTTAGAAACCACTGCTGCGCCACAGGATATAATGACGTTAAACAAAAGCCTGAAGGCAATGCAGGCAAGTGTGCTTAAAAACAAAAATGAGCATAATAATTTACCCGAAGGGCTGAACCTTGGAGAAATACAGGGAAGCTATCAAAGTTTCTATCAGCAGTATTTGCAATACAGGTCTACACTTAGAAACGGATATTATCTCAACCGCATGGCCTTTTTAGAAAAGGATCTGAAAGATATTAGGGCACTAGGCAACCAGATACATAAACAGCAAAAGGTGCAAAGGTTGGAATATGCCAATCAGGAGGCAGAATATAAAGCCTATCAGAAACTATATAAAAACAAGGTTATATCGCGAAGCGAATTTACCCAGCAGGAGAATAAATACTTGGCTTCAAAATATCCGTTACAGCAAAGCGAAACTTCTGTCCTAAATAATTTGAGTGCTTACAGTGCAAAAGAAAAAGAATTATTAGATCTCAGACACACCATTGCTGAGGAACAGGCCAAATTTGTTCAGGCGCTTAACCAATGTATTACCGAAAGCGATAACTGGATTATGCAGCATATCCTGATTGCACCCGTTTCCGGAAAGGTCGGCTTTGCAGGGATAGTTCAGCAAAATCAAAATATACAGTCAGGACAGGAAGTGTTTGTTATCAATCCGGGAAATACCGATTTCTTCGGGGAGATACAGATTCCGCAGTATAATATGGGTAAGATATATAAAGGCGCAAGTACGCTCATCAAGATGCGGAGCTACCCTTATGAACAGTATGGAATGATCAGAGGGAAGTTAACTTACATTTCAGATGTCGCCTATCGGGACAGTGTGTTTATAGCCAAAGTTAGTTTTGAACAGTTTGAAAATAAAGATGCCAACCATAAAATTATTTTAAAAAATGGAATGCTGGCGGATGCCGAAATTATAACGGAAGAGAGTTCTTTATTACAGCGGTTCTTTAGAAATATTACCAAGATGATGAACAGTAGAGGCTGAGAATGAATGGTATGCATTAACAGACTTTTACACATTAGATTAAATAAGTGCGTTCTTTGGCGGCTGCTGTTGATTTGTAGCCGATAAATGGTGCGTTTTTTAGTTAACCAATTGCAAGGCAATAGTTTACAATCTCCCCGTAGATAATGTTCAAAATCGTTGATAAAAGTATAATTCAGTGAATTGATTTAGATGTCACCTTGAAAGTACTTTTTTTGAAGGAAATCTATTAAGTGCCTTTCGGATGTGATGTACCTCATTAGTGTATTAACTTCAAAGCCATTGCCAATTAATTGCTTTATCCTTAAATTGTGTTCTCCAAAGAGTTTCATCAAATAAAGAATTTTTTGGGATTTGCCTGTAAACTGCCCTTGTAAACTAAGTGCGGTAATCTTTTGGCCTGCATCTGGTAACTATTAGTGAGCGGCTCTCATCTTGCTCCGCAGGATTCAAGATGACTATTTAAGGTTTCGGCATCTTCTTTTGTGTCGACGACTCGCGCTCAGCAGAGCTATTCCATTTCGCGGCTTCACATTCACAGTCTATAGACATTTCAGCCCGTTTAATATCCATAGTGATGCGCAGATAAAATGGCCTTTGGGCCTCCTTTGTAAACTTTTTGCTTTCTTAAATAAAAATCAGATAGAAATTACCTTTCGCAATTACTCACTTGGAATGAAACAAAAGGTCTCCTTTATTAAGGTGCTTTTTTGCTTAAAACATTGATATTCAATTCGGTGCATAGTGATTCCCAATAGAGATACGCACCGAATTGCACACTTTTTTTGCGGTTTGATGCAAATTTTAGGTTTTTGATATTAACAAAAAACCATGCAAATGTTTGATTTGCATGGTTTTAACATCATTGATATTGATTTGCGTAGCCCGTAGGGGAATCGAACCCCTGTTTCCAGAATGAAAATCTGGCGTCCTCACCCCTAGACGAACGGGCCTCTTAAGCTCAAAGCAAAAAGGATAAAGCTTTTAGCTTTAGGCTTTATTCTTTCGGCATGAATAGTAGCGGGGACACGACTCGAACGTGCGACCTTCGGGTTATGAGCCCGACGAGCTACCAACTGCTCCACCCCGCATTTTATTGTATTTTTAAGGATATACCAACCTTTATTTTTTGGATAAAAAAACCGCTCAACATTTTGTAAAGCGGTTTAGTAGCCCGTAGGGGAATCGAACCCCTGTTTCCAGAATGAAAATCTGGCGTCCTCACCCCTAGACGAACGGGCCTCTTAAGCTTAAAGCAAAAAGGATAAAGCTTTTAGCTTTATGCTTTCGGCTTAAATAGTAGCGGGGACACGACTCGAACGTGCGACCTTCGGGTTATGAGCCCGACGAGCTACCAACTGCTCCACCCCGCACTCTATACAACTCGTTTTTTCCAGTGAATTAAATCCTTAACTCTGTTTCCGAATTGGAATGCAAAGATATAATTCGTTTCTTTGTACTGCAAATTTTTTTTAAAAAATATTTTAATGGCGCATAAAGCAGGTTTTGTTAGTATAATAGGTAAACCAAATGTAGGTAAATCAACCCTCATGAATGTGCTTGTAGGCGAGCGACTTAGCATTATTACACCTAAAGCGCAAACCACAAGGCACCGAATTTTAGGTATCGTAAATGAAGAAGAATACCAGATAGTTTTCTCCGATACGCCCGGTATTATCAAGCCAAAATACAGTTTGCAGGAGAGTATGATGAGCTTTGTGAACGGATCTTTAACCGATGCAGACGTACTTTTATTTGTAACCGACATTGATGAAGCACACGATGAGGAAGATGTTCTGGAAAAAATCCTGAACAAAAACATCCCGACAATTGTGCTGATAAATAAAATTGATAAAGCCTTGCAAGAGCAGGTTGATGAGAAGATAGTTTACTGGCAGGAAAAATTAAATCCGGTGGCTATTTATGCGATTTCGGCTTTACATAATCATAATGTCGACGGATTATTAGACCGGGTTTTGGAAATGTTACCTGAGCATCCGCCATATTACGATAAAGAAGATTTAACCGATCGCTCCGAACGTTTCTTCGTTTCAGAAATTATCCGCGAAAAAATCTTCCTGAATTACCAGAAAGAAATTCCTTACAGTACCGAAGTTATCGTTAAAAGTTTCAAGGAAGAAGAGATGAAAAACGGCAAGGGTGCAATGGTTCGCATTACCGCAGAAATAGTGGTGGAAAGAGATTCCCAAAAAAATATTTTAATCGGTACGGGTGGCAGCATGCTTAAAAAAGTTGGTACCGAAGCACGTATCGAAATAGAGAAATTTCTTGATACCAAAGTATTCCTCGAAATGTTTGTAAAAGTAATTCCGGATTGGAGAAGTAAAAAGAACTACCTGAAAAGTTTTGGTTACGATAATTAAAATCGATTTTTATCAGATAAATAAAGAAATCAAAATGAAAAAAAGTTTAACGTTTCTCCTTTTACTCTTAAGTACGGTTGTTTTCGCCCAGGAATCAAATAATGGTAAAAAATTATGGGCGAAATCAATCCTGAATGAAAAAGCACCAGAACTGGTGGTCGAAAAGTGGATTTCAAAGCAACCTGATACCAGGGGAAAATTTGTATTGATTGATTTTTGGGCAACCTGGTGCGGACCATGCAGGGCTTATATTCCAACATTAAATGATGTCCAGGCGAAATATGCGGATAAAATTGTAATAATTGGGGTTTCTGATGAATCCGCGGAGAAAGTGGAAGCTTTTAATAATCCGAAAATCAATTATTTCGAAGCTATAGATACAAAAGGAACTGTGAAAAATTCAATTCAGGTTAAAGGTATTCCTCACGCAATTCTTATCGATCCGAATGGAATTGTAAGGTGGGAAGGTTTCCCCTTATTAGATGGTGCCCAATTAACAGAAGAGATTGTAAAAGCACTTCTGGAAAAGTATAAAATTTAATATTGATTGAGGTTACGATAATTAACCGTACCTTTGCAGCCCGAAATAAATCGGTTAGTAGTTGATAGTCAATGGCTGATAGCCAAATCGTTTAAGCAGCTTGCTAAACACATAGACCATTAACTATAAGCCATTAACTATCAATTAGAGACACAACATGAGTAACATTATAGCCATCGTAGGCAGGCCAAACGTAGGCAAAAGCACACTTTTTAACCGGTTAACTGAAAGCCGAAAAGCAATTGTAGATGATTTAAGTGGCGTAACCCGCGATAGACATTACGGTACTGCGGAATGGACCAACAGACAATTCACTGTTATTGATACCGGTGGTTATGTTGCAAATTCTGAAGATGTTTACGAAGCTGCCATTCGCGAACAGGTAATGATTGCCATTGAAGAAGCAAGTGTGCTTATCTTTATGGTTGATGTAACCACAGGCATTACCGATCTTGATGATGATATCGCGCAAGTTTTACGTCGTAGTAATAAACCTGTCTTTGTAACTGCTAATAAAGTTGATAATACAGCACTTCATAGCGAGATCAGTACTTTTTATGGCTTTGGTTTAGGTGAGGTTTTTCCACTTTCATCAATGACTGGTTCCGGAACAGGTGAATTATTAGATGAAGTAATCAAACACTTCGAAGATATCCCGGAAGAAGAAAACCAATTGCCAAAAATTACAATTGCCGGTCGCCCGAATGTTGGTAAATCATCATTAGTAAATGCGTTAATTGGTAAAGAACGTAATATTGTTACGGCAAATGCAGGCACCACCCGCGATTCCATAAAAATCCATTACAACCAGTTCGGTCATGAATTTATGTTGATCGATACCGCAGGTTTGCGGAAGAAAACCAAGGTTAAAGAAAACCTGGAGTTTTATTCGGTTATGCGTACCATAAAGGCTTTGGAAGAAGCAGATGTTGTGGTATTAATGATTGATGCACAGGAAGGTATCGAAAGCCAGGATATAAATATTTTTCACCTTGCTGAGAAAAATAAAAAAGGTATCGTGATTTTGGTTAACAAGTGGGATTTGATTGAAAAAAATACCCAAACCATGAAGGCTTTCGAAGAAGAAATTCACGAACGCATTCGTCCCTTTACTGATGTGCCGATTGTATTTACCTCTGTTTTAAACAAACAGCGTATTTTCAAAGCAATTGAGGCTGCGCTGGAAGTTTATAAAAACCGTAGCAAGAAAATTCCTACATCAAAATTAAATGATGTAATGTTGCCTTTGATTGAGAAATTCCCGCCACCGGCATTAAAAGGTAAACACATAAAGATTAAATACATCACTCAAATTAATGCTACCTCGCCAATGTTTGCATTTTTCTGCAACCTGCCACAGTACATTAAAGACCCATATAAACGTTTCATTGAGAATAAATTAAGAGAAAACTTCGATTTTTCCGGGGCGCCGATTCAGATTTATTTCAGACAGAAGTAATATAAAGCTTAAAGACTAAAGCCAAAAGCTCAGGTTTTACAAGTAATAATTATTAGAAAGGCAGGGTTCGCATTCCGATGGGAAAAGCAGTCCTGCTTTTTTATTAAAACCGTCATTTCGAGGTACGAAGCAATCTATCCTGCAAAAAAGATTGCTTCGTGCCTCGCGATGACGAATTGATCATCTTCAGCAAATAAAAGATCTTTTTTAAATTATTATTAATCGGAACTCAATTTGATTTTTCCAGAAACATGCTACCTTTATTCCCATGCAAATCCAGGTTTTAAACAGCCAAATCTCCGATATTGATATCATATTTCAGTTTTATGATATGGCCATTGCCCATCAGAAAAAAGTTTTCAATAAACATTGGCAGGGTTTCAGCAGGGAGCTAATCGAAACGGAGGTTGCAGAAAACAGGCAGTTTAAAATATTGGCAGATGGTGCGGTAGCCTGTGTTTTCGCGGTAACTTTTAATGATAAGTTAATATGGGGCGATAGGGATAAAGATTCAATTTATATACATCGAATTGTAACTCATCCAGAATACAGGGGTTATTCATTTGTAAAAGAGATTATCAAATGGGCAAGCGCATTTGCGCTTAAACGGGGCATCAAATTTATCAGAATGGATACCTGGGCGGATAACGAAAAATTATTGAAATACTATACAGGTTGCGGTTTTGATTATGTCGGCGTAGTCAATATGGAAAAAACGGAAGGTTTACCGAAACATTATGAAGGTATTAGTTTAAGCCTTTTTGAGATTAAAGTTTAATTCAATGGAGTTTTAATTTCCAGGTAAACATGCCTTCGCCTTCGGCAATTTTTATGAAGTTATTTTTTTCCAGTATAGAATAAGAAGCCACATTATCTATTTCTGTTGATGCAGTAATTGTATTTAAGCCATCCTGTCCTTTCGCCCATTCAATTGTTCTGGCAACCGCTTCGGTCATAAAGCCCCTGCCTCTGAATTCTTCGTAAGTACCATAACCAATTTCAATTTCTCCATTGGCATCAGGTTCACCAACGAAACATAAATCACCAATCATTTTGTTATCTGTTTTTGAAATTAATGTCCACAGCGTATTATAGAGGTAATTTTTGTCCTTATTATGTACGTTAGGCAAAATAGTTTGTTCTAAAGCTTCTCTAAGTTCAGGTGATATTTCCTTACTGGTTGGATTAAGCTTTAATTCTTCTTCAAGCGAACTGTCGTTCTTAATATATTTTAAAAGTTGATTATGCGTAAGCGGATGAAGGATGAGTCTTTCGGTTTCTATCATAATGGAATCTCAGCTACGCGAATATATATGTTTGAGTGTTTAGCGACGCAGATTTTAGATTAATTTTTCATTAACTACACTCCAAAAGAAGCCATTGCAATCAATTAACTTATTTACTGAAGATTGGCTAATGCCTGTTTCACCGCATTATCATTCTGATTGGCGGCTTTGTAATAACCAACATCGCCCAGGTAATAACGGCAAAGAAGCGCTTTCAAATCGTTAAGGATAACAGTTTTCGAATTATATAATTGAAAACGGTCTATTGTTACATTTTTCCGTTGCAAAAAGCCGATAAAATCTTTAAAATCCAGATCATTTAAATTAAAGGTATTTATATTCTGATCGATATAAGTAGCGCTGTATTTATTTGTTAAAACGTTAAAAACATAATCTGATAATACTTTTTTACTAACCAATGAACTGTAAAATTTATTGTAACCCGTAGTATCTAACTTTACAAAAACATCAGGTTGTATACCACCACTGGTTTTTGGTTTTCTTGGCTGAGCTAAATTTATACCTCCGTTCTTTTCTATAGAATCTCTGAATGAAGTTAAATCTCCGGTTAATTCGCCATCGTTCATGCGTTCATCCAGCTCGTGCTTGTAAGCATCATAACCTTTTTTGTACGATTTCTGAATACTTCTGCCCGAAGGTGTATAGTACCTGGCTATTGTTAAATTCAAAGCTGAGCCATCTTCAAAAGCAAATTGTTCCTGTACCAATCCTTTGCCGAAAGAGCGGCGGCCAATAATTATACCACGGCCTAAATCCTGAATGGCACCAGCCACAATCTCACTTGCCGAAGCCGTATTTTCATTAATTAGAATGGCTAATTTGCCTTGTTGAAAAGCACCTGTTCCGGTAGAAAAATAATCGGTTCGGGGCTCATGCTTGCCTTGTGTGTAAACAATTAATTTATTTTCCGGCAAAAACTGATCGGCTAAGCCGGTTGCGGCGCTGAAATAACCACCGCCATTATCTCTTAAATCCAGAATCAGTTTTTTCATACCTTTAGCTTTCAGGCTGGCTGCAGTGGCAGAGAAATCGCCATCCGTATTGGCGCCAAATTTACTGATTCTGACATAACCGGTTTCGTTGTTAATCATATATGCGGCATCAATACTGCTGATGTTAACCTTTCCACGGGTCACCATTACACGATTGGGTAATTGGCTGCCGCTATGCATCAAAAGAACATTTACGCCACTTCCGGCTTTACCCCTGAAACGACCTGCTAATTGATCTTTAGGTAAATTTCGGCCGCTGACTGTTACAGTATCAATGGCTAAAATTTTGTCTCCTAATTTTATGCCTGACTGGTATGCCGGCCCATCTTTTATAACGCCGGTAACCATCATGGTATCATTCAACATATAATATTCAATACCGACACCTTCAAAATTTCCTTCCAGATCATCCTGCATATTTTGTGCATTAGCTGGAGGAAGGTAAACGCTATGTGGATCTAATTGGTGTAAAACACTGTCGATAGGCAGGTTTTGTAAAGAATCCGTATTAATGTCATCTACGTAATTTCCATTAATGATGTGGAGAATTTCATCAAGCTTTTCAGAATTTTTAGCCGTTAAAGCAGGACTTTTTTGAACGCCATATCCCTGGTCTTTGATAAATTTTATACCCAAAAACATCCCTACTATTAAAATTACAGAATAGCTTAAAGCGATTAGGATGTTATTACGGGTATTCTTTTTCATTGGCGTCATGCAAATTTATGAAAATTAGCGGGTTGATTATTTTTTTAACGGCATTTTATCGTCTTTTGTTTCTAATATTTAACAATAATTAACGCCACAAAATACAAAGACATATATTTTTGGATTTTTAGGCTAGTTTTTAGAAAGAATTTACCGAATTTTATCAAAATTAAATTTATGGATAGAGTTACCGAGCACGAATCTAATTACAACCACATCGAACAAATGTCGGTAATGGAAGTGCTCCAGGGCATTAATAATGAAGATAAAACTGTAGCCTTTGCAGTTGAAAAGTCTTTGCCTCAAATAGAAAAATTGACTTCGGCGGTTGCCGAAAGAATGAAAAAGGGCGGTCGCCTTTTTTATATTGGTGCGGGTACCAGTGGGCGTTTAGGCGTTGTAGATGCATCCGAATGTCCGCCAACTTATGGTGTCCCATTCGATTGGGTTGTTGGTATAATCGCAGGCGGCGATACAGCGATTAGAAAGGCAGTAGAGTTTGCTGAAGACGATGTGGAGCAGGCCTGGAAAGATTTGCAGGAATTTAACATCAACGAAAAAGATTGTTTGGTTGGTTTGGCCGCTTCCGGTACAACACCTTATGTAATCGGGGGCTTAAATACGGCTCGTAAAATTGGCGTTTTAACGGGCTGCATTGTTTGTAATACCGGCGGGCCGATTGCTGCTGAATCTGATTTTCCGGTAGAAGTGGTTGTAGGCCCTGAATTTATTACCGGTTCTACGAGAATGAAATCGGGCACTGCACAAAAACTGGTTTTGAACATGTTAAGTACTACGGTTATGGTTCAGCTGGGGCGTGTGGTTGGCAATAAAATGGTTGATATGCAGTTAACCAATAATAAACTGGTTGACCGCGGAACGCAAATGGTGGCTAATGAATTAAACATTAATTACGATGAAGCTGCAGATTTATTGAATCGTTATGGAAGCGTTCGAAAAGCAGTAGAAGCAGGACATTTGAATTTACGATAGTAGATTTACGAATTACGATCTGTAACAGCCAAGTATTAAATAAATACATTTGCGATTACTCAATCTAAAAATCGTAAATCTTTAAATCTAAAATTTACCTGATGCACGAAATAGAGCCTTATTACCAGTGGAGAGATGAATATATTTCGGCAGAAGACGAACGTTCACCTTTTTACAATACCGAATACTCTGAATTATATTTCGATAAACAGATATACAATTTTTTACTTCACCCGCAATGGGATGAATTCGGTTCGAATACACTTTACATGAAAGTGCTTTTCGCTGATTACGACAGAAGTTATGCCGTTATTGAATTTATCGGAGAATGGAATGATGCCATAAATAATGATATCATGTTGCTAAAGCGTGATATTTTAGAACTGATGATGGATGAAGGCATTAATAAATTTATTCTTATCGGTGAAAATGTGCTAAATTTTCATGCTTCTGACGATAGCTATTATGAAGAGTGGTTTCAGGAGGTAGAAGATGGCTGGATAGTTGGGGTTAATTTTCAGGAACATGTTATCAGCGAATTTAAAGATAACAGTATTGATTATTACATTAACTTTGGAGGCGCTTTTGATAATATGCCCTGGCGTACGTTGAAACCGCTTCAATTCTTTAAAAAAGTTGAAGAACTGCTGACAAAAAGATTGAATTAAAATATTTATTTTTAAGTAGAATATGCTTACACTATTTGATAATTTTTGGACTTCGGTTCTTCTTTTATTCAAATGAGCATCTGTCGATTCATATTCATGTCAGAAATGCAGATGGAAAGGCGTATTTGAGGTAGATGAAGTTAAACTTGTCAGTAACAAAGGGCTCAAAAACAAGGATATTAATCTTGCACAATCTTTGATAGAAGAAAACAAGGAAATTATTATTGCAAAATGGTATGAATATCATGGAAAATAAAATAAAAGTTTGGTTTGAAAAAAATCATATCTTTATTAAAATGCCTTCAGGTGAACAGAAAAACCACCCACTAAGTTGGTTTCCAAAATTATTGAATGCAAGTGATGAAGAAAGAATTGATTTCAGTATTTCGCCGTTTGGCATACATTGGCAAAAAATAGATGAGGATTTAAGCTTTGAAGGCTTCTCGTCTTTTAAAAAGTAAAATTATTTAAATACACAAAATAAAATGGAACAACAAAATTATCAATATCAGGATAACAGTGTTTTTGTACAGGAAAAATCTGTTTCCAAAAAATTCTTCGCAAACGTTTTCTTATGGATGTTTGTCGCATTGAGTTTATCAACTGTTGCGGCATATTTGTTCGGAACAAATGAACAACTGATGCAGTATTTATTGAATATTAATCCTGAAACCGGAAAAGTTAGCATGTCGATATTTGGCTATATAGCCATGTTTGCCCCGCTGGGTTTAGTTTTATTGATGGGATTTGGACTTAGCAGATTATCATTGCCGGCTTTAATAGGGGTGTTTGTACTTTATTCGGTACTTACAGGAATCAGCTTGAGTTTTATTTTATTGACCTATACATCAGGTTCCATCGTTAGCTGTTTTGCAGGTGCTGCGGGTATCTTCGGAATCATGGCGTTTATGGGTTATACCACGAATATCGATTTAAGTAAATTTGGGCCAATTTTGATGGTTGGGGTAATTGGATTGGTTATCGCAACGGTAATTAATATGTTTATTCAAAGTGAAGGTTTTAGCTTATTTATGGCATACATAGGTATTGCAATTTTTACAGCCCTAACCGCATACGACGTGCAGAAAATCAAACGAATTGGCGAAGGCATCGAAGCAAGTGGGGAACAGGTTTTACAGGTAGAATCAAAGAAAATGGCCATTGTTGCTGCATTATCTTTATACCTTGATTTCTTAAATATCTTCCTTTTCTTACTTCGAATTTTCGGAAGCCGAAAATAAGAATTAAAACAGAACAATATTCTTAAGGCCATGCAGTTTTGCGTGGCCTTTGTAATTTTATTTGGCCGCAAAGCGATAATTTTTGGAATTGATGTTGCTTTGTTGCATTTTTGTATGCTTATTAAGAAAGACGGAGGGATTAGACCCAACGAAGTCTTAGCAACCTGTGCCAACAAGGTGCTAAATTCTATTTGCCGGAATACGGTGAAACAGATAAGTTTAGGAAGTACTATCACGTGCCAACTTTTTAAATAAGCTTTTTAAGTATCAGATATAAAGTATCAAGTATCGAGACAGATTTGTCTTATATTTTTTGCTCATTATCTGCAGTTACGTCGTATTATCAGAAATCTTGATACTCGATACTAACTACTTGCTACTAAAACAACAAATGAGCATAAGAGAAGAATTAGAAAAACGTATATTGGTGATTGACGGCGCGATGGGCACCATGATTCAGCGCTATACTTTAACGGAAGAAGATTTTAGAGGGGAACGTTTTAAAAATCACCCCTGTGATGTAAAGGGCAATAATGATTTGCTGAACATCACGCGCCCTGACATTATAAAAGCCATACATTTAGAATACCTCAATTCTGGCGCAGATATTATTGAAACCAATACCTTCAGTACACAGCGCATTTCCATGGCCGATTACCAGATGGAAGACCTTTCTTATGAAATGAGTTTTGAAGGCGCCCGTGTAGCTAAAGAAGCTGTGAACGAATTTATGGCAGCTAACCCCGATAGGAAATGCTTCGTTGCAGGTGCTATTGGTCCAACAAACCGTACCCTTTCCATGTCGCCAAATGTAAACGACCCGGGCTTTAGGGCTGTTTATTTCGATGAATTAGAGGCTGCTTATTACGAACAGGTTCGCGGTTTAGTTGATGGTGGTTCAGATGTGCTTTTAATCGAAACCATTTTTGATACCTTAAATGCAAAGGTGGCTATTGTTGCCATTAAGAAATATGAGGA
This sequence comes from Pedobacter rhodius, assembly GCF_027213645.1. Classification (GTDB taxonomy): domain Bacteria; phylum Bacteroidota; class Bacteroidia; order Sphingobacteriales; family Sphingobacteriaceae; genus Pedobacter; species Pedobacter rhodius. The sequence goes on from NZ_JAPWGL010000003.1 coordinate 937,460, forward strand.
AGTAATTGGTCGTAAACTCGAAATCATGATTTCGGGAACCATTACCGATGCTTCAGGAAGAACACTTTCCGGCCAAACGGCTGAAGCTTTCTTAAATTCTGTGATGCATGCAAAACCGCTAAGTATTGGTTTTAACTGTGCATTGGGTGCAAAAGAAATGCGTCCGCATATTGAAGAACTGGCCGCAAAAGCGGGTTGTTATGTTTCCGCTTATCCGAACGCAGGCTTGCCGAATGAATTTGGCGCTTACGATGAGCAGCCACATGAAACAGCACACCTGGTTGATGATTTTATCGAATCAGGCTTTGTAAATATTGTTGGCGGTTGCTGCGGCACTACACCGGAACACATTGGTTGTATTGCCAAAAATGCCCGTAAGGCGGCGCCTAGAAAAATCCCGAAGATTGAGCCCTACATGCGCTTAAGCGGATTAGAGCCCGTAACCATTACGCCAGAAAGCATTTTCGTAAATATTGGCGAAAGAACAAATATTACCGGTTCTCCAAAGTTCTCTAAATTGATTTTAGGTGGCGATTACGAAGCTGCACTTGCCGTTGCCTTGCAACAGGTTGAGGGTGGCGCACAGGTTATCGACGTAAACATGGATGAGGGTATGCTCGATTCAGAAGCTGCAATGACTAAGTTCTTAAATCTTATTGCTTCCGAACCCGATATCGCAAAACTGCCTATCATGGTCGATTCATCTAAATGGTCGGTTATTGAAAATGGCTTGAAATGCTTGCAGGGAAAAGGCATTGTGAATTCAATTTCTTTAAAGGAAGGCGAAGATAAATTCCGCGAAAGTGCCCGAAAAATTATGCAATATGGCGCTGCGGTTGTTGTAATGGCATTTGATGAGCAAGGCCAGGCAGATAATTACGAACGCAGAAAAGAAATCTGCAAAAGAAGTTATGATATCCTGGTTCATGAAATCGGTTTTCCGGCAGAAGATATTATTTTCGACCCGAATATACTAACGGTAGCGACAGGATTAGAAGAACACAACAACTACGCTGTAGATTTTATTAATGCTACCCGATGGATTAAAGAAAACCTGCCCTATGCAAAAGTAAGTGGCGGGGTTTCGAATATTTCATTCTCTTTTAGAGGAAATAATGTTGTCCGCGAAGCGATGCACTCGGCATTTCTTTACCATGCCATTCAGGCAGGTTTGGATATGGGCATTGTAAATGCAGGTATGCTGGAGGTTTACCAGGAAATTCCGCCGGAACTTTTAGAACGTGTTGAAGATGTACTTTTAAACCGTAGGGAGGATGCAACCGAACGCTTGGTGGAATATGCCGATACCGTAAAATCAAAAGGGAAAGAAATTGTTAAGGATGAAGAATGGCGAAAAGGTTCTGTTGAAGAACGACTTTCACATTCTCTGGTAAAAGGTATCGTAGAATATCTCGATGATGATGTTGAAGAAGCCCGCCAGAAATATGCCCGCCCGATTCAGGTTATCGAAGGCCCGTTAATGGACGGAATGAATATTGTTGGGGATTTATTCGGTGCCGGAAAAATGTTTTTGCCACAGGTGGTAAAATCGGCCAGGGTAATGAAGAAAGCAGTGGCTTACTTGCTTCCATTTATTGAGCAGGAGAAGTTGGATAATCCGGATCAGGACCAGAATTCATCCGCCGGAAGAGTGTTAATGGCCACTGTTAAGGGCGATGTCCACGATATTGGAAAAAATATCGTGGGTGTGGTTTTAGCTTGTAATAACTTCGAAATTGTAGATATGGGCGTGATGGTTCCTGCACAGGAAATCATTAAAAAAGCCAAAGAAATTGAGGCCGATATCATTGGTTTAAGTGGCCTGATTACTCCATCGCTTGATGAAATGGTGCACTTTGCCAAAGAAATGGAGCGTGAAGGATTCACTATTCCCTTGATTATTGGTGGTGCGACAACTTCCCGTATTCACGCGGCTGTAAAGGTTGCTCCGAATTATTCAGGTCCGGCAATTCATGTTTTAGATGCATCGCGTAGCGTTACGGTTTGCAGCACTTTAATGAATCCGGAAACGAAAGCCGACTATGTAGCCGGTATTAAAGCGGAGTACGAAAAAGCCCGTGAAGCACATTTGAATAAACGTTCTGATAAACGTTTCAAAACACTTGAAGAGGCAAGGGCAAATAAATTTAAAATAGATTTTAAGCAAAATCTTCCGGTTCCGGAATTTACGGGAACAAGGGTTTTTGATAATTATCCTTTGGAAGAATTGGTTCCTTATATCGATTGGACACCATTTTTCCATACCTGGGAACTTCGCGGAAGTTATCCTAAAATATTTGATGATAAAAATGTAGGCGATGAGGCTAAAAAGCTTTTCGATGACGCGCAGGTTTTGTTGAAACGGATTTTAGACGAAAAATTACTAACGGCCAGGGGCGTTATCGGTTTTTGGCCGGCGAACGCCGTTGGAGACGATATTCAGTTAACAGTTGCCATTGATCAGTTGTCAGATGACACCAAACCGGAAACTGATAACTCTAAACTGGTAACTATACATACCCTTCGCCAGCAGGCAGAAAAAGTAGATGGGCAACCTTATTATGCCTTGTCAGATTTTATTGCTCCGGCAGCATCCGGAATTCAGGATTATTTTGGAGGCTTTGCCGTAACAACCGGTATTGGTATTGATGAACTTGTTAAGGAATTCGAAGATAACCACGATGATTACAACAGTATTATGGCGAAAGCCTTAGCCGATAGGTTGGCCGAAGCTTTTGCCGAGCGGATGCACGAACGTGTGCGTAAAGAATACTGGGGTTATGCCAAAGATGAAAACCTGAGTAACCAGGAGTTAATTAAAGAAGAGTATGCTGGTATTCGCCCTGCACCAGGTTATCCTGCTTGTCCGGAACATACCGAAAAAGGCACTTTATTTAACCTGCTTGATGCTGAAAATCAAATCGGCTTACATTTAACAGAGAGTTACGCCATGTACCCAACGGCCGCAGTAAGTGGTTTTTATTTTGCACATCCTGAATCAAGGTATTTCGGTTTAGGCAAAATTACTAAAGACCAGGTAGAAGATTATGCAAGCAGGAAGGGGATGTCGGTTGAAGAAGCGGAGCGGTGGCTTTCGCCTAACCTTGCTTATTAATTGTTGCCAGTTACCTGTTATCTGTTGCTCGTTTGGGTGCTTAAAAAATATTATTAGGATATTGTTGAGGTAAAATGGAAAAGGAAAAAAAAGCATATACAGACTTGGATGTTTGGAAGGAAGCGAGAGTTTTGGCGAATGAAATTTACAACGCCACTAAATTATTTCCTAAAGATGAAATGTTCGGTTTAATAAGTCAAATGAGAAGATGTGCTGTATCTATTGCTTCGAATATTGCAGAAGGCTGTGGAAGAAATCATTCTAAAGATAGCATTCAATTTTTTTTTATTTCCCGAGGATCATTATATGAATTAGAAACTCAGATTTACATAGCAGCAGACCAAAATTATATAAATGATGCATTGCTGAGTACTTTATTAGCGAAATTAGAAATCACAAGGAAGTTATTAAGTGGTTTCATTAAATATTATCAACAACTTTCCAGATAATCATTTTTTTATTTCGCGCACAGACAGGCAACCCACAACAAACAACACGCAACACAGAAATGAAAATTACAGATCATATAAAAAACGCAAAGGGTAAAACCTTATTCTCTTTTGAACTTTTACCACCAATAAAAGGTCAGAGTATTCAGTGGATTTACGATGCTATCGACCCGTTGCTGGAGTTTAATCCGCCATTTATTGATGTAACTTCTTTAAGGGAAGATTATATTTATAAAGAACAGGAAAACGGTTTATTGCAAAAGGTTTCGTACCGAAAACGGCCTGGTACAATTGCCATTTGTGCGGCGATTATCCATAAATATAAAATTGATGCCGTGCCGCATTTAATTTGCGGTGGCTTTACCAAAGAAGAAACTGAAAATGCCTTAATCGATTTACAGTTTTTAGGTATTGATAATGTTTTGGCTTTGCGTGGCGATGCCCGTTCTGCAGATACGGCTTTCATCCCGACAAAAGGTGGCCATTGCTACGCGACAGATTTAATCGAGCACATTAAAAACCATAACGAAGGGAAATTTTTGCACGAGGATATTGAAACTTTTAAAAGCGATTTCTGTATCGGTGTTGCCGGATATCCGGAAAAGCATTTCGAAGCACCAAACTTGAATACTGATTTCAAATATTTGAAAAAGAAAGTTGAGATGGGTGCAGAATTTATTGTTACGCAAATGTTTTTCGATAATCAGAAATACTTTGATTTTGTTAGAAAATGCAGGGAGAATGATATCAATGTGCCAATTATCCCTGGGTTAAAACCAATCAGTACGCTTACGCAGCTAAATGTTTTGCCGAAAATCTTTCATATTGATTTGCCAGAGGAGTTAACAGATGCCTTATCTCATGCGAAAAGCAACGCTGAAGCGAAGGAAATCGGTACGGAGGCCATGATTAAACAATGTAAAGAACTAATGGATTTTGGAGTACCCGTATTGCATTTTTATACTATGGGTAAACCAGAGCAAACCAAGAAAATTGCAAAGGCGATATTTTAATCCTATTGCAAAGCATGAACCGCTCTTTATAGCGGGATTTATATCACTCGTTTTAATGCTACGCTTGAATAATATATTCTGAACCTAACTATTATGAATCATCTAAACAATGATAATCAAACTCTCGAGCAGATACTTAATGAAGTAAAACAACAGGGTGTTACTTATTTAAAGCATATTCATGAAAGGTCCACTTCCGGCAAAACTGAGGTTCAGATTAATACAGATTTAGCTATTCAGGGTTTAGGAACAATTGATACTTTGAAGCAATTTAATGAGCGCTTTGAGCCTGTAATGGTTGCTTCTTCAGGCCCGCGTTACTGGGGTTTTGTTACTGGCGGAACCACACCTGCTGCAATAGCTGGCGACTGGTTATCGACCATCTATGACCAGAGTACCCAGTCTGCAAATGGAAATGGTGACGTATCTGCGTTGATAGAGCTGGAAACCATTCAGCTATTATTATCATTATTTAATTTGCCAAAAAATTTTTTAGGTGGTTTTGTAACCGGTGCAACTTTATCAAATTTTACTTGTTTAGCCGTTGCCAGACAATGGATTGGTAAACAATTTGGAAAAGATTTTGCCAGGGAAGGTGTTTCAGGAAATGTACCTGTTTTATCGGCAACACCACATTCATCAGCAATAAAATCTTTAGCAATGCTGGGCCTGGGCAGCAGTAATTTTATTCAGGTTAATGTACTTCAGGGAAATCGTGAAGCACTTGATGTGGACGATTTAGAATTGAAACTAAAGGCACTGAATGGAGAACCTTTCATCTTAATATCAAGTGCGGGTACTGTAAATACGGTAGATTTTGATGATTTTGAAGCCATAAATAAATTAAGAGATAAGTACAGTTTCTGGTGGCATATTGATGCTGCTTTCGGTGGTTTTGCAGCTTGTTCTCCAAAGTATAACCATTTGGTTAAGGGCTGGGAAAATGCTGATAGTATTGCGATAGATTGTCATAAGTGGTTAAATGTTCCCTATGAAAGTGCTGTGTTTTTGGTAAAAGAACAACATCAGGTTTTACAAGTCGAAACTTTTCAGAATTCTAATGCAGCCTACCTGGGTAATCCTATGGAGAATTTTAGTTACCTGAATTTTCTGCCTGAAAACTCCCGCCGGTTAAAAGCATTGCCTGCCTGGTTTACGCTAATGAGTTATGGGAAATCCGGTTATGAAGAAATTGTAAATGGCAATGTAGAGTTGGCTCAACTTTTTGCGGGTTTCATAAAAACAAATTCCAGTTTTGAATTACTTGCCCCTGTTAGGTTAAATACCGTTTGTTTTTCTTTAGCTGAGGAAAATTTGGTTGCAGATTTTCTGAATAAATTAAACACCACAGGCAAAGTTTTTATGACACCAACCTTTTATAACGGAAAGAAAGGAATAAGAGCGGCTTTTGTAAATTGGAGAACAGCATTAAAAGATATTGAAGTGGTTACTGCAGAAATGCTTAGAATTCTGACAGAACTTTAACGAATGTTTGCTGTTTCATTTGAACGGGGCGCTTATATTTGCCGTAATGAAATCAGGTCGTTTAAAATATTTCCTAGTTTATTTTTTTGCAATAGCTTTATTGTTCAAAACAAGCGGGCTTGTATCTGTTTTCATTGAACCACTCAAAAATATCGAGTACAATTTCGACAATCAGAACTCAACAGAGAAAGAAGAGAAGAAAGTCGAAACTGAATATTTCGAAGCCAATGTTTCCATTCTCCGGGATTTGGAAGCTCCTGTACAATTAAAGGGGAAAGTTTTACGGCCTCAAAACAGCTTTTTCTCGACTTATTTTCCTGAGGTTTTAACACCTCCACCATCTTTAAAAGCATAACACTTAGCTTTTAATTCATTCCTCTTTTCGAAACTTAATTCGGGAGGATATCTATTCGTATTTAAATAGTAAAATAAAATGAAAACTTCAATTTCAATGATGTTTGTGGTACTTTTCATTTCCACAGCATTAAAAGTTAGCGCACAGGAAGTTGCGCAAACCAATATTCAACCCTTAAACAATTCAGTTTCTTTAATATCGCAATTACAACCGGTTAGCTTTAACTATGATGCTAAATGGGCGCAAAAGTTGAAGATATCGGGCAAAACCCAACTGGGATTTGTAACTGCCGATGTTCAAAAAGTTTTGCCGGAACTGGTCAAAATAACTGCCAAAGATTATCCTACCGGGAAAAATGCGTCCAGAACGGCAACCCTATCTAAAATAGATTATGAAAGTTTGATTCCGCTTTTAGTTGGTAGCATAAAAGAACAGCAGCAACAGATTGAGCAGTTGAGGCGTGAGCTTGATAGTTTGAAATCTAGAAATACAAAGTAAATTTTAGTTTTTTTTAGTTGGGCCGGGATATCATATTCCGGCTTTTTTTATCTGATAAAGAAACACAGCAAGTCCGGAATGGCAATGTATAATAAAACCAAATGGGACATCCTTAAAACTTTAGCAGCTTATTAACGTTTTTTTAACAGTTTACCTGATTAACAATTGTTAATTTTACAAAAAACACTGTATAGATGAAATTCCGTTACTTTCTTTTCTTGATTATCTTTTGCTTGTTCAGCTTGTCTAGATCTGCAAAAGCCCAGGAATTTATTGTTAAAGGAGTGGTTTTTGAAAAAGGTGCAAACGTAAGAGTAGCCTTAGCCAACATTTCAAATCAGCGTACAAAGACTGGCGTAACCAGTAATGATTTGGGTATGTTTCAGATAAAAGTTGCCGTTGGCGATACGCTATTAATTACAAAAACCTATCTGAATGATCAAAGGATTGTGATAAAAGCGCAACAGGATATCCTGATTTATTTAATCCGGGCCAGCACCATGCTGAATGAAGTAACTGTTATCGGTAGTACTAAAAAACAGGATTTAGCTGATATTAAGAGGGAATTCAAAAATAAGGGGGTGTATAATGGCGGCAAATCATCGTTTCTATCTGCAATTTTCAATCCTTTAAATGGTCTTTACAACCTGGTTGGAAAAGAACCCAAAAATGCCAGAAGATTTAGCAGGTATGCAGACAATGAAATCAAACAATCTCAAATAGATACCTATTTTAATCAGACCATTATTAAAAATAATACGACGTTAAGAGGCGACACTTTAGAAAAGTATATGTTGGATTATCGCCCGGAGTATCAAAAAGCACAGTATTGGAATAGCTATGATTACATTAAGTATATTAAAGAATCGTCGAAGAAATTTACCGATACCTTAGGTAAAGGGAGGTAAGAGGTTATAAATGATTAGTTTTTCGTTCGGCGTTTTGCATTTTCAGTAAATAGTTCTAAACGAATAAACGATAAACGAACGACGAATAACCAAATAGCATTTTTCGTTTTCAATCAGATAGTTCTAAAAAACAACGAATAAACGAACAACGAAATAGCGTTTTGCGTGACCATTCAACAATAAAACAATTTAGCAATTTAAACAGTTACCCCTAAATAGCTAGTGTTTCACAAGCCTTTTCAGCGGCAAGCTTCTCTGCATTTTTCTTATTATAATCCCGGCCGGTACCCACTTTTTCACCTTCAACCATTGCACTTATGGTAAACAATTTTGCACTTTCACCTTCTCCGTTTTCGGCAAGTTCGAAGAGTACATCTTTACCATGGCGCTGGCACCATTCAATCAGCTTACTTTTAAAATTCGTTTCAGTAAGTTCAAGCGTATGGATGTCTATGTGGGGTTTTACAATTCTGCGTAATAGAAACTCTTTTGTAAAATTATAACCCTTATCCATATAAATGGCTCCGATAATGGCTTCAAAAGCATCGCCCAGCATAGAATTGTGTTTGGTTTGAATGCTGACAGAGCGCTGATCGAATTGAATTAACCTGTCAAAACCCATTTTTTTTGCCAGCTGATTCAGGTTCGCCCGATTTACAATTTTAGACCGCATTTCGGTTAAAAAACCTTCTTCTTTGTAAGGATAGTGTTTAAAAAGCAATTCGGCGATTACGGATCCTAATACAGCGTCACCTAAAAACTCCAGGCGTTCATTGCTACTGCGCGTGCCGTTTTTTAAAACTTTAGCTACAGAACGATGTCTGAACGCCATTTCATACAGCGTTACATTCCCCGGGATAAAACCAAGAATATTTTTTAGCTTTTTAACGAACTCCTTTTCAGGAGAAAGATAAAGTTTATATAATTTTAATATCGGCATTAAATAAATAACACAATTAATGGCTAATCAGCATATTTAACTAAGTTATCTATTTTTAATTAGCATACAAAATTATATAGCGTGGCTTTTTGTTAATCTTCGTATTTTTTAAAAATTACAGATGCGTTGTGACCACCGAAACCAAAAGTATTACTTAAAGCTGCCCTAACTTCACGTTTTTGTGCTTTATTAAATGTAAAGTTTAGTTTAGGATCAAATGCCGGATCATCTGTAAAATGATTGATTGTGGGTGGTACCACATCATTTTGAACAGCAAGAATTGCGGCAATCGCTTCAATAGCACCTGCAGCACCCAAAAGGTGGCCGGTCATCGATTTTGTTGAACTGATGTTTAAACGGTAGGCATCTTCACCGAAAAGATCTGCAATGGCTTTGGTTTCGCTGATATCACCAAGTGGTGTAGACGTTCCGTGCACATTAATGTAATCGATATCGGCTGTTGTTAAACCAGCGTCTTTCAGGGCATTGGTCATAACCATTCTGGCACCTAAACCTTCGGGATGTGGTGCTGTAATGTGATTTGCATCAGCACTCATACCACCGCCAACAAGTTCTGCATAAATTTTCGCACCCCTTGCCTTCGCATGTTCAAGTTCTTCCAGAATAATTGTACCTGCGCCTTCACCTGCCACAAAACCGTCTCTATCCTTATCGAAAGGACGGGAAGCTGTTGTCGGATCGTCGTTACGTGTAGATAATGCATGCATGGCATTAAAGCCACCCATTCCTGCTTCGTTAATAATGGCTTCGGAACCACCGCTGATGATTACATCTGCCATACCCAAACGGATATAGTTAAATGCATCAATCATTGCGTTTGTAGAAGAAGCACATGCTGAAACAGTTGCAAAATTTGGCCCGCGCAAGCCATATTTGATAGAGATATGCCCCGGGGCAATATCTATAATCATTTTAGGAATAAAAAATGGATTGTATCTTGGTGTACCATCTCCTTTAGCGAAATTCGAAATTTCATCTAAAAAAGTTTTCAATCCACCTATGCCAGCACCCCAGATTACGCCGATTCGATTGGTATCTAATTTTTCAAAATCAAAACCACCATCTTTTACAGCCTCATCTGTTGCTACTAAAGCATATTGTACAAACGGATCAAGCTTGCGGGCTTCCTTTTTCTCCAAAAAATCTTCCGGATTAAAGTTTTTTACTTCACAAGCGAATTTGGTTTTGAACTTTTCAGTGTCAAAACCCACAATAGGAGCAGCGCCACTCACCCCGTTAGTCAATCCTTCCCAGAAATCTGGAACATTATTGCCTATAGGAGTGAGCGCACCCAACCCTGTTACTACTACTCTTTTTAATTCCATTTATACTGAAAAAGCGTAATTCTATTTAACGTTTTTTTCCAAATAAGCAATCGCTTGACCAACTGTACCGATGGTTTCAGCCTGATCATCAGGAATAGCTACATTAAATTCTTTTTCAAATTCCATAATTAATTCTACGGTATCTAAAGAATCTGCACCCAAATCGTTGGTGAATGAAGCCTCTGGCGTAACTTCGCTTTCGTCAACACCTAGTTTTTCTACGATAATAGCCTTAACTCTTGAAGCAATATCAGACATAATTTTATAATTTAATGGTTAAATAATTCTGTGCAAAGAAAAATAAATTCTTACAATTTTCAAATGTTTTTATTTCGACACCTAAATTTGGCTCTCAAATAACAAGCGAATATAGAATTAGTTTTTTAATTTCGTTCTGTAAATAATTTATTTCGACTTGAATAAAACTTATCTGAAATTAACCTTAGACCTTGATTTCATACTCATTGCGATAACGGCACCGCTTAAAGATTATATTTTATGCCACAAAATTAATACGCGTTTAAACACGCAGTTTGCAAAAGTGGAAGATCATGAAATATTTTTTAACATTGATGAACCGGCATGGTTTTTCTCTAAATATTACTTTTTTGTAGAACAGGGGGAGGTGGAATATTATTTAATCAGTAATAAAAGCAGCGACGGTGTGCTGGTCCCGGAAATGAGTAATGTGGATTTTTTTATCATAATAAAACAATTTATTGATAAGGAAGACTTAAATTATTTGATAAACGGATTAAATAAACTACCTGATATACAGGTGGCTGCGAAAATTGATCCTGCCAAATTAAAATCGAAAGAAAATTTGGTAATATAAAAATTATATACATGGTGTATTAAATACACTATATTTGAGGGTTATAAAAAACTGTACAAAACAATATATATATAAAATTTAATGCGGTAATTAATTAATTTTAGGTAGTTAATTAGAACAACATACAGCATTGCTAAATCAATTATTAAATGAAACCTTTTCATTCCAGAACAAAAATTGTAGCCACACTCGGCCCCGCTTCAGCTAAACCAGATGTATTATATAGTATGTTTAATGCCGGTTTAGATGTTTGTCGTTTAAATTTCTCTCACGGTTCTCAGGCAGATCATCAGGCGGTTTTAGATACCATTCGCGATCTGAACAAAAAATACGATTATAATGTTGGCATTCTTGCCGATTTACAGGGCCCAAAAATCCGAATCGGACTGGTTAAAGAAGGTGGTATTAACCTGATTAACGGTTCAAAAACCGTAATTACCACCAACGAATGCATAGGTAATGAAGAACGCATTTACATCACTTATCAGAACTTTCCCCAGGATGTTCAGGCCGGTGAAATCATCTTATTGGATGATGGAAAACTTCAGATGAAGGTGATTTCTACCAATTTGAAAGATGAAGTAGTCTGCGAAATTGTTCATGGTGGTATTTTAACTTCCAGAAAAGGTGTAAACCTTCCGAATACCAAAGTTTCCATTCCGTCTTTAACGCCGGAAGATCGTGAAAATTTAGAGTTTGTTCTTGAAAATGATGTGGAATGGATTGGATTATCTTTTGTTCGTAAGGCTGAAGATATTATCGAACTTAAAAAAATAATTGCGGAGCGCGGTAAAACCGCCCGTGTAATTGCTAAGATAGAAAAACCGGAAGCTATTGCGAACATCGATGAAATTATCGCTGTTACTGACGGTATTATGGTTGCCCGCGGCGATTTGGGTGTTGAATGTCCGATGGAAGAAGTTCCGTTATTACAAAAAATGATTGTTGCCAAATGCAGGGCAGCTTCAAAGCCTGTTATCGTTGCAACGCAAATGCTTGAAAGTATGATCACAACGCCTCGTCCTACCCGTGCCGAGGTAAATGACGTGGCGAACTCAGTACTTGATGGTGCTGATGCGGTTATGTTAAGTGGTGAAACCTCAGTTGGTGAGTTTCCGTTAATCGTTATTGAAACGATGCAGAAAATTATCCAGAACATTGAGCAGAATAATTACCCTTTCAATCCGGATAAGTTCTTAAAACCAAAATCACCATCTTTCCTAAGTGATGCAATTTGCGATTCTGCTTGTTTCTTAGCGAAGCAGACCAATGCGGTTGGTATTGTTTCGATGACTTTGAGTGGTTACACTGCATTTGAAATTTCGAGCCACAGGCCGGAAGCTTTAACGTTCATCTTTACCAGCAACAGGGCATTATTAAATGCCGTAAGCTTACTTTGGGGCGTTAGGGGTTTTTACTATGATAAATTTGAAAGTACCGATAATACCATTATTGAGGTTAATGAATTCTTAAAAAGCAAAAAACTGGTTAAACAAGGTGATATTATCATCAATACCGCTGCCATTCCGATGGAAGCAAAGGGTAAAACCAATATGTTAAAGATTACGGTTATAGATTAATTTACATAACATTACTGCGAAGCGCTTCATGAAAATGAGGCGCTTTTTTTATGTGCTGTTTTCTGTTTAAAATATTAACCGCTACCGACAGTCGACAAATTTTTATCGTAAAATCATCGCAGTTAATACAGACTTTGGTCGGGCATATTTGTCACAGTTCCGTCTGATATCCGAAGGACGTCCGAAGAAACTCCGTTTCAATCAAAAATTTTCTACGCATTATTTTGATATTAATTTGATGAGATATCAATAAAAAATTTACTTTTGCAATCCTACTCGGAGAGGTGTCAGAGTGGTCGATCGAGCACGCTTGGAAAGCGTGTGTACTGCAAGGTACCGCGGGTTCGAATCCCGCCCTCTCCGCAATAAAAGCCCTACCTGAAAAGTTAACTTTAAAAAGTAAATCACAATAACGGGCAGAAAACACGTTGCCTGGCATTTCGGGATCCGGTTTCCGCAAACTACTTAAGGGTTCATACGGCTACACAATCAATCCGACAAGTCTTCTTTTGATTTTTATTCGTGTTAGTATATGAAGGTAAGTCAATGTATAGGTTATAATCCCGGCATGCCAATTTAACGATGCTTCCGTGCAGAAGGCTTATTAATTCCTTAATTATTAATTAAACAAATCACTACATAAGGTTAATTTTTAGCCAATATCCCCTTAATCTATCCGGTACACCTTTGCGCTTAACTAAAAACCCTGCAAAATGTTAAGTGTAAAAAAAGAATTCCTCAGAACGGCATGGATCGTATGCTTGTTTAACTTACTGTTTGTGGCCGCAAGTATGGCACAAACCAATTTGGCCGGCATTTCCGGCAAAATCTCCGACACAAATGGTGCCTTGCTATCTGATGCCACCATTACGGTCAAAAACGAATCTACAGGATTTGTAATCAAAACGACCTCTAATTCTAAAGGTACGTTTTTGCTTAAGGAGTTGCCACTGGGTTCACCTTACAGTATTACGATAGAAGTAATGGGTCTGGCAACACAAAAACAAACGGGTTTCGCCTTAAACCAGGGCGATTTGCTACAGGTATCGTTTGTAATGGAGCAAAAAGCTCAGGAGTTAAATGCTGTTGAGATAAAAGCTTCTACAACCCGTAATAAAATAGAGAATATAGGATCTTCCACAGCGGTAACGGCGAAGGATATCGCAAAGTTACCTGTAAACGGCCGAAACTTTACAAGCCTTGCCGATCTGTCGCCACTCAGCACGGGCAGCAGTTTAAGCGGGCAGCTGGCTTCGGCGACTAACTATACTATTGATGGTATGGCAGCCAGGGGTACTATTTCTGGCGGGCAGCCAACCGGTGCCTACTCGATATCGCTCGAAGCAGTAAGGGAGTTTCAGGTGGTGACCAACCAGTACGATGTAACTTATGGTAATGCCGGTGGCGGTACAATAAGCAGCGTAACCAAATCGGGTACCAACGTGCTTTCGGGAAGCGCCTTCAGCTACGCCCGTACCAACTGGTTATCAAGTCCCTATGGGTTAAATGGTGTAAAGCGTAACCAATCTTTTTCTACCTATCAATACGGATTTTCATTGGGCGGGCCTATTGTTAAGGATAAGGCGCAGTTTTTTGTTGCCTGGGATCATCAGGCCGATTCGAGGCCGCTTTACATTGCCAACATCCAATCTGCCGATGATGAAAAACGGTATAATGTAACCCAGGCTACCCTGGATAAATTTTTGGATATTGCAAGAAGCAAGTATGGTGTGGCAAATTCGCCGCAGGTAGGGCAGTTTGATAAATTTAAAAATACGCATGCAGGTTTTGCCCGTATCGACTGGCAGATCAATGCTAAAAACCTGTTCACCATACGCGATAACTTTATTTACGATCTGGACAACCAATCAGATGGTGATAATACCGCCATTAATATTTATGAGGTATATAGTACCCGCAAAAGTATGAATAACAGCATAATGGCCTCATTGCGCAGTATCCTTAATCCTGATTTAACCAATGAACTAAAAATTCAGCATTACTGGGAGTACAATAAACTATTTGCAAACAGCCAGCTACCTTCAGATAATATCCCACGTGCCATCATACAAAATATACCTTCAGTAGCATCAGATGGTACAACGTACAACACATCTATACAATTAGGCGGGCAGCGCTATGGCAACGATTATTTTAACAATAATGTGGTGCAGCTTACGGATAACATCTACTGGACAAAAGGAAAATATAACTTTACATTTGGTGGCGGCTTAACTTTTACCAACCAGAACTCCATTTACGGCAGTGAAACAAACGGCCGATTCTTCATTACCGGTTTAACCAATTTTGAAAACCTTAATGCATATCGTTATGCAAGAGACATCTATACTTCTTCGGATAAGAATATAAAGTTTAACATACTTGCGCCAAACTTATATGCGCAGGTGCAAACTGCTATATTCCCGGGATTTGACCTTACCGCCGGTATCCGCGTCGATTATACGAACTATTTGGACCGGGCAAATTTTAATGAAGTGGTTTTTCGGACACTTGGATTAAATACATCTAATAAGCTGGCAACCTTTCAAATACAGCCAAGGGTGCAGGCCACCTGGGATGTGGGCCAGAAAGGTAAAGATATCATCAGACTCGGCGGAGGTATTTTAGGCTCTGCGCTTAACCCGTATTCTATGATTAATAATATGCTGTTTGATGGTTCTCATCTGGTTGGTGTCGATATTACAACGGCTGCCTTAATACCTAAACCAAACTTTCCCGGATACAGGCAGGATCCTACAACCGCTCCGGGTATCGATCTGCTTAATAACCCTTCAGTACCCAAGCTGGCAACCATTAATATGAATGGTAAAGATGCTAAAGTACCGGTTGTGTATAAAGCGAACTTCTCCTATTCGCACTTCTTTGCACAAAATTTCAGGGTTACGGCAAGCGCTTATTTAAGTCTTGGTCGCAATAACTACACCTACCTGGACAGGAACATGGCGGAACAGCCTTACTTCCGCATCGCTGCTGAAGATAACCGTGGTGTTTATGTACCGGCTGGCACCATCAATGCGACAAATGGTACAGCAGATTGGACACAGGGAAGAAAAACCACGGAGGTTGGCCGTGTGTTGGAACTGCAAAGTGTAGGTAAAAATAACCAGATGGCTTTTGTGTTTGATGCAGACTACAGATACTATAAACAAGGTGAAATCTCAGTATCCTACACATGGAACCAGGCCAAAGACAATACATCTTACAATGGCAACGTTGCCAACACCGCTACGCTGGTACAATATACAAAAGATGATCCCCGCAACCTGAGCGATATTAATTATTCTGATAACCAGTTCAGAAACAAGATTGTTGCCTATGGCAGTTCGCCTACATTTTACGGGTTTAGTTTGGGTGTAAGGTTTTCGGGCATAAGCGGCACAAGGTATTCTTTGAATGTTAACGGTAACGTAAACGGCGATTTTGTTGCAAGTAACGACCTGGCATATGTTTATGATCCTAATGCTGCTTCTACCCCGCAATATCTTAAAGATGGTATAAATGCTATCCTAAACAACCCTAAGGTTGAGCAAAGTATGAAAGATTACATCACAAGAAGCTTTGGTAAGATTGCTGAACGTAATGGTGGTATTAACCCGTTTTATGGTGTTATTGATTTAAGGCTGATTAAAAAGCTTGAGATTGTTAAAAAACAATACCTTGAAATATCAGTCGATTTGTTTAACGTAAGCAATTTATTAAATAAAAATAAGGGCGTAAACCATAACCTTGGCGCAACCTCTTTATATAATATTAAAAGCTTTGATGCGACTAATAAACAATATATATACACAGTTAATACAAACGCCGGTGTATCAGGCTTAAGTGGAAATCCTTACCAGTTCCAGGTAGGTTTAAGATATGGATTTTAATCAGACAAAATAATGAAAACGACTATATACGGCCTGCTTACAACCTTATATATTGCTTTAAGCTTTACACAAAGCACAAAGGCACAAACCACACCCGCAAAATATGTTATACTGGTTACAATAGATGGTTTCAGGCCCGAGTTTTACCTCGATAGTACTTATGCGATGCCTACGGTAAGAGAATTGATGAAGAACGGTGTTTCTGCCCAAGGCTTAAACCCGGTTTTTCCTTCGGTTACCTACCCGGATCATACCACCATGATAACAGGCGTTACACCGGCAAAACATGGCATTTATTATAACACACCATTTGAACCCGAAGGCGCAACCGGAAAATGGTACTGGGATTATAGTTTAATAAAGACACCTACACTTTGGGATGCCATGCACAAAGCAGGCAAAACCACCGCTTGCGTGCGTTGGCCGGTAACCGTTAATGCCCCGATAGATTACAGGATACCCGAATACTGGAATTATAAGGACATGAACGATGCCAGGGAATATACGGCTGCCGCAACTCAACCGGCATCATTATGGAAAGAAGTGCAGGAAAATGCCACAGGCATACTGGAAGCCGATGATTTGAATGCAACTAACGACGAGTTGGTACAGGATGAAAGCGTAGCCCGTATGGCCGGCTATATCATCAAGAAGTATAAGCCTAATTTTTTAGCGCTTCACCTGGCCTGTACCGATCATTATGAGCATGAAAATGGTCGTGAGCACTATATGGTTAAGGCAGCTGTCGCCGGAGCCGACAGGGCGGTTAAAACATTAACTGAAAGTTTAAAGCGTGCGAATATAGCCGATGAAACCGCAATTATAATTTTGGGCGACCATGGTTTCGAGAATATCTATCAAAGTTTTAGCCCCAATTACCTGTTGAAGCAGGCCGGTTTGATGACAGATATTAAAACAGGTAACTGGAAAGCGCAATTCCACTCGTCGGGCGGGTCATCGTTCCTGCAATTAAAAAACAGGAACGATAAGGCTACATTAAGTAAAGTTGAAACGATATTGGCCGAACAGCCCGATTCCGTTAAACACTACTACCAGGTGATAACTAAAACAAAACTTGCCGAAATTGGTGCCGACCCAAATGTGCTGCTTGCGCTTAGCGGCATCAACGGTACCACTTTTAATAATAAAAGTGATGTTGAAGTTGAAAAATTTGCACGGGTAAAAGGTACCCATGGTTTTTATCCGGATCATAAACAAATTCAAACAGGTTTTGTCGCTTTCGGCCCCGGCCTAAAAAAAGGTGTGGTTATCCCGGTTATGAATATGGTGGATGTAGCCCCGTTTATAACCAAACTTACAGGTATTGATATGCCTGCAATGGATGGGAAAATATATCCCGAACTTTTTAAATGATTACCAACAATCAAATAAAAAAAGAGCCTGTAATGATACAGGCTCTTTTTTTATTCCTCAATACATTAGGGACGAGGTTAGTTAATTTTGGTTATACTATCGGGTTGATTTAATACAGCGATGCAGTTGCATCTTTATCTTTTTGTGATAATACCGTTGCACCAGAACCACACTGCCCGCCATTCATTAGCGATGATGCATCTGTTCCCGGTACACCAGGTACGTTTGTAGCTGTTGATTCACCTTGGGCAGCCCAGTTGGTATGCCTGAATGAAATACAGTGACCGAATTCATGGCATATGGTTCTTGCACGCTGAGCAAATGAATTTCCGGCAATGTATGCCTTATTGATTTTAATCAGTGCACCTGCCTGTCCGTTGGATGGGAATTGCCCCTGACCACAAACGCCGTTACCCAGGTTTTCATCTTTAATCAGGATATCATATGGCGCAGCAGTTACGATATTTAAGCGAAGAGTAGAGCCGGATACACCATTCCATTGAGCAATGGCGTTGTTTATTTCACTACTCATAGAAGTCATCGAAGGGTCTACAAAAACCCTGATGTTTAATTTGTTTGTACTGTTGACAATACTTCCGGTATAATATTGTTCTGTATTTGCACCGGTAAAACTAGCAGGAACGACCATATTTTTAGGAAAAATAATATCTTCTTCCACAATATACTCGTTTCCACCTTCTATAATACTGCTCGCTGGGAATCCAAGATTTTTAATGTGCTGTAATACCCGGTCTCCGTTTTTAGCCAATGGTGCTTCAGGAGTTAGCGTTTCATTTTTTTTACTACAGGATGCGATTACAACAGCAATGGCTGCAATCAATGCAATTTTTTTTAAGTTTTGTTTCATGGTTTAGTAAGATTAGTCCCTGATGTCTGATTTAAAACAAATATAATGTAACGTATATATTACTTTTGTGGGCTTATAAATTCTTTACATAAAACATAATTAAAACTACATTAAAAATAATTTAAACATACATGGCGGCCTGAATTTTACACGAAACGCCTTTTTGCTACTTTGCATCGTATCTTTGTTTAAAAGCTAACCCATGGAAAACTTCAAAATTATCGGCATCTCCGTTGAAACCACTAATCAAAATAATCAGGCCACAACTGATTTAAGCAAGCTCTGGCAGCGTTTTTACCGTGAAGAAATTTTCAATAGAACGCCTAATAAAGAGCGCGAAGAAGTTTATGCCGTGTACACCGACTACGAAAGTGACTACACGGGAAAATACACGACCATTATCGGGCATCGGGTGAGCACGTTGGATGATATTCCGGAAGGCTTAGTTGGCAGGGAAATTAAAAATGAAAAGCTTTTTAAATATATAGCAAAAGGAGAGATGCCTGATGCTGTAATTAAAACCTGGCAGGAAATCTGGGCAAACGATATCGCCTTATATAGAACCTATAATGCAGATTTTGAAGTTTACGGAGAAAAATCTCAGCAGGGCGCAGATTCAGAAGTGGAGATTTATATCGGGGTAAGGAAATAGAATCACACTTTCGTTAAATAAAGTTTCAGTCGTTTATATTCTTTTACGGATTCAGTTTTCTTAATCGTAACGACAATAACACCATTTGCTGCCCGAACTCCATATAGTGCTGTTGCCGCAGCATCTTTTAATACATCTAATTTTTCAATGGTGTTTGGGTTAATTGCATTGGTAAATTCATTTTTCAAGACGTAGTTTTTCTTTTTAAACACCATTATCCAAAGGGGTTGGTTATCTGAAATTGTCGCGGAACACCTTAACCGTATTGTAGGTTCTGCTTGCGCGTAAGAATTGAAACCAGAAATGGAGAGTAATAAAATGATGTAAAGCGATTTCATGAAGTTGATTTTCATTTATGATTCTGAAAAGGCAGGGATTCCATAAATTTTCATTAGTTTTAAATGAATGACAGCAAATAAGAACCTTAAAACCTTTGCCATTATATCTTTAACAATATTAATTCTATTATTTTATTGGCTTACAATATTATTCCAATAATTCAGATTAAATTTCAACTGGTTAGTGATTTTATTCCTGCAAGTATTTTTTACGAAGTGGCTAACCCATTTATTTGTATAAGCGTTGTTTTATTTATGGCGGTTATTGCAGCCTTTATACTGTTTTTTCGCAAGAAATATTTAACTGTTATTATTTTAGGAGTTGCAGCATTTTTTCCAAATCAAATTTATATTCATTTGATTCAATAATAACCAACCCCGCCCTGCTGGCATCCCTCAATTGGGGAATTACAAAATACCTAAACCGCAGTACAGCAACAAACTCAAATAGTACCGCAACCCGAGTTTAATTAAACCTGACAGACGCGGAAATACTTTTTGGCGTACTAATATTAATAGATTGCTTCGTCGTTCCTCCTCGCAATGACGGAATTAGGAAAGACTACAGCATCCAAAAAGATTGCAGCAAATGGCAGGACTGCTCTAACCGAAGAATTGCTGCTGTACCTTTTCTGGTAATAAAAAGCTTACTGATTAACTACCCCCGCCGTACAATCACCTCTCCTTAAAAAAGGAGGGGATTTAAAAACCCACCGCTTAAGATTGCTTCATCATTTCTTTTTGCATTCGATAACTGTCGGATGACGGCTTATCTTTTATAGCGAATTGGCCGAATTAGTTTTCGGTTCATAAAATGCGGCTATTTCATTTGATTAAACGTTTTATTAAAAAATTTTCAAATAAATTTCAAAATTGTTTGCATTTAAGAAAAATAATCTGCTACTTTACGGTGTACAAAATACACCAAGAGCAATGACTTTTAACACTTCAATTATTACAACGATTATTATGACCACCGGGATAAACCAGCGGGGCTAATTTGTTGTAAATTGAATTAACATAAAAAACACAGAAAGCGTCCCGACACAAATCGGGGCGCTTTTTTTTTAACCCAAACTAAATGAATAACAGGCGCAAAACAGATTAAAATTAAAAGCCTTGAAAATTTTAGTTAAAACCAATAAACTAATGAATGTATTAAAATTCGGCGGCACATCCGTAGGTTCGGCCGAGAACATTAAAACGCTGCTGAGCATAGTGGCCAAAGAAAAATTAAAGAGCAACCCGGTAGTTGTATTATCGGCAATGAGTGGCGTAACCAATTTGCTAACCGATATGGCCGAAAGGGCCGAACGCGGGGAAGATTACGACGCGAGTTTAAAAGAAATTGAGGCAAAACACTTTGCAGTTATCCGTTCGCTTTTACCGGCAGCGGCACAAAATCCGGTGTTTACCCGCTTAAAAATCTTCTTTAACGAGCTGGAAGATTTATTACAGGCGGTAACGAACCTCCGTGAATTGAGTTTGCAAACCAAAGACCAGATTTTAAGTTACGGCGAACGTTGTTCCTCTTTCATGATTGCACATATCGCCTCGCAACAATTTGCCGAAGCATTATATGTAAATGGTTCAGAACTGATAAAAACCGACAGCAATTTCGGACAGGCAAAGGTTGATACCGAACTAACAGAAATTTTGATTAATGATTTCTACCAGGCGAATAAAAGCAAAGTTTTATTTGTTACGGGTTTCATTGCGAGCAATGCAGCGGGCCGCGTAACTACTTTAGGCCGAGGGGGTTCTGACTACACCGCAGCCGTTTGGGGCGCAGCTTTAAATGCCGAAGAAATAGAAATCTGGACGGATGTTAATGGTATGATGACGGCCGATCCACGCATCGTAAAAAAGGCTTTTTCTCTGCCTGAATTAAGCTATACAGAAGCAATGGAGTTAAGCTATTTTGGGGCGAAAGTGATTTATCCGCCAACGATGATTCCGGCTTTCATGAAGAAAATTCCGATTGTAATTAAGAATACTTTTGAACCTGATTTTTCGGGAACTTATATAAAAAGCGATGTGAAAGCATCCAGCTTACCAATAAAAGGCATATCATCAATTGACCACATCAGCATCATTAACCTGACCGGAAGCGGTATGGTGGGGAAAGCCGGTTTCAGCGGAAGATTGTTTTCCTTGCTTTCCCGCGAGCAGATTAACGTGGTGTTGATTACACAATCTTCATCAGAGCACAGCATTACTTTTGCGGTAAAACCAACCGATGCCGGTCAGGCGATCGCTTTAATTAAAAAAGAGTTCGAACTCGAACTGGATGCCAACAAACTGGCTTTACCAGAGGTTGAAAATAATTTGGCTGTTCTGGCAATTGTAGGCGAGAACATGAAGCGTACCCCTGGGATGAGCGGAAGATTATTCAACGCTTTGGGTAGAAATGGTATCAATGTACGGGCGATCGCACAGGGTTCGTCGGAATATAACATCTCCGTAATCATCAGCGCATCTGATTTGTCAAAGGCTGTAAATGCGGTTCACGATGCATTCTTTACTGATTTGAAACGTACACTAAACATTTTCTGTTTGGGAACGGGAAATATCGGTAAAACTTTATTCAACCAGTTGAGAGAGCAAATGCCTTTCCTTGCGGCGAATAACGATTTGCAGGTTAAGGTTGCCGGAATCAGCAATACCCGCAAAATGATTTTTAATGCGGAGGGTTTATCGCTTGACGATTGGGAAACTGAACTAAACACCAACGGCGAACAAGCTGATTTGGCTGGTTTTGTGGCGCGCATGAAAGCGCTTAACTTACCAAATTGTGTTTTTGTAGATAATACCGCAGCAGAATCACCGATTGAGTTTTACCAGGGTATTTTCGAAAGCAGTATCTCCGTAGTTACCTGCAACAAAAAAGGAAATTCTGCAGATTTTGCGCAGTATAAATCTTTCAAAGATACAGCCCGTAAATTTGGTGTAGATTTCTATTACGAAACCAATGTTGGTGCAGGCTTACCGATTATCCGCACTTTAAGAGAATTGATGATGAGTGGTGATAAAGTTGCCCGCATTGAGGCGATTTTGTCGGGAACCATTTCTTATATCTTTAACAACTTTAAAGGCGAAGCCGGTTTCTATGAAACTGTTAAAGAGGCACAGGAATTAGGTTATACAGAACCCGACCCTCGTGATGATTTAAACGGTAAGGATTTCATGCGTAAAATGTTAATCCTGGCTCGCGATGCAGGTTATCCCTTAGAGGCCGCTGATGTGAAAATCGATAATATTCTTCCTGAAGCTTGTTTAAAAGCAACATCCGTTGAGGATTTCTATTCAGAATTACAGAGAAATGCAGCTTATTTTGAAGATTTGAAACATCAGGCTGCAAATGGCGGAAAAGTTTTACGTTACATCGGTAAGTTGGAAGATGGCAATGTAGAAATCAGCCTGCAAATGGTTGATGATAGTCATCCTTTTTATATGCTTTCGGGAAGTGATAACATTATTTCGTTTACAACAGACCGGTATAAATCCCGGCCTTTAGTGGTAAAGGGCCCTGGCGCAGGCGCAGAGGTTACAGCCGCCGGTGTTTTTGCTGATATTATAAATGTTGGTTCTCTGAGCTAAAAGCAGAAAGACTAAGCAAATTAAAATAATTATAAAAGATAGTGATTTACAAGCCTGGACTCTGGTCTTGATACTTGATACTCACTACTCAATGCTAAAAAATGAAAGATAGTATAAAAGTTTTCGCTCCGGCAACCGTTGCTAACGTCGTCTGTGGTTTCGATGTATTGGGTTTCGCCGTAAACGAACCCGGCGATGAAGTCGAAATGCGTTTAACCAACACGCCTGGCGTGGTTATCAGAAAAATTACCGGCGACGATGGGCGTTTACCCCTGGATTCGACTAAAAATACCGTGAGCGCAAGTGTTCAGCATTATTTGCAGCACATTAACCGGTTAGCTATTGGTGTTGAAATTGAACTGCATAAAAAAATGCCAATCGGCAGTGGGCTGGGTTCGAGCTCAGCCAGTACTGTAGCGGGTTTATTTGCCATCAACAAACTGATGGGCGATTTATTAACGGCTAAAGAATTGGTTCCTTTCGCTATGAAAGGCGAAGAACTGGCTTGCGGTTACGGTCATGCAGATAATGTTGCACCTGCCATTTTAGGCGGTTTTGTTCTGGTTAGAAGTTACGAGCCATTGGATGTAATTTCTTTGCCAACGCCTGCCGGAATGTACGCTGCAATTGTTTATCCAGAAGTTGATGTACCAACTAAGGATGCCCGCCAGATGATCCGCAGTAAGGTGTTTTTAAAAGATGCGGTTACGCAATGGGGGAATGTTGCGGGCCTTGTAAGCGGATTATTCATGAACGATTTCGATTTAATCGGCCGTAGTATGAAAGATGTTCTGGTGGAGCCAACACGTTCCATCTTAATACCGGGCTTTGAAGAAATGAGGGCCATCGCCATGGAAAACGGGGCCATTGGTTTTGGGATTTCAGGCTCCGGTCCATCGGTTTTCGCCTTAACAAAAGATGAGGAAACTGCGAAGAAAATAACCAAAGCACAGCAACTATACTTACAAAAAATTAATATTAACAGCAAAGCTTACGTTTCTTCGGTTAACGCTGAAGGACCAAGAGTGCTATAGAACCAAGTAGCGAGTATCAAGTATCAAGATTGGCTTAACAAACGATCGAACAATAAAGCAATTGAACAATGAATTTATATTCAACCAACAATAAAGACCTGCGTATTTCCTTTAAAGAAGCCGTTTTTAATAGTATGCCTCAGGATAAAGGATTATATATGCCTGTGGAAATTCCTCAATTGGATGCTGATTTTATCAAAAATATAGAGCGCTATTCCTTGCCGGAAATTGCCACTAAGGTAGCATCAGCCTTATTAAAGGATGAAATTCCTGCTGAAGATTTAAAAGCATTGATTGAAGATGCGATTAACTTTGAAGCACCCGCTGTAAAGCTCGGTGACAAAACTTTTGTATTGGAGCTTTTCCACGGGCCATCATTAGCTTTTAAGGATTTTGGGGCTCGTTTTATGAGCCGTGTAATGGCATATTTCCTGAAAGATGGCGAACAATTATTGGATGTTTTAGTCGCTACTTCAGGTGATACCGGAGGAGCTGTGGCCTTAGGTTTTTTGGGCGTACCCAATACCCGGGTTACCATTCTTTATCCTGAAGGAAAAGTGAGCCCGATACAAGAGCTGCAGTTAACTACTAACGGTCAGAATATAAGGGCCATCGAAATTAAAGGCACTTTTGACGATTGCCAGGCTTTAGTGAAACAGGCTTTTGCCGACGGTGAACTGAATGCAAAATTTCGCCTGACTTCTGCTAATTCGATTAATATTTCGAGGTTAATCCCGCAGACGTTTTATTATTTTAACACTTATGCGCAGTTAAAGAAACATGGTTTAAACGATGTAATTTTTTCCGTACCAAGCGGGAATTTCGGTAATATCGGAGCAGGTTTATTGGCTTATAAATTAGGTTTACCTGTAAAACAGTTTATTGCTGCTACAAACATAAACGATACTGTTCCCCGCTTCTTGGAAACAGGTGTTTACGAAACCAAACCATCTACCCAAACCTATTCAAACGCAATGGATGTTGGCGCACCAAGCAACTGGATTCGTATTATGGATTTGTTCAACAATGATATAAGCGCCCTGAAGAAAGTGGTTACTTCTTACCGTTTCAATGATGAAGAAACCTTAGCTGGCATTAAAGAAATCGATAACAAATTTGATTATGTTGCTTGTCCGCATACGGCAATTGCTTATTTGGCTATTGAGAAATTCAGAAAAGAAAATCCGGAAGACGAAAGTGCGTCTGTATTTTTATCAACGGCGCATGCCTGCAAATTCCCTGATATTTTCCCGGAAGCTATTGCGGCTAAGATCGAAATCCCCGATCAGGTTACAGCCTTGGAAAGCCTTCCGCGACATGCAGATAAACTGGGTATAGATTTTGAAGAATTTAAAAGTTACTTGTTTGATAAAGCCTAGCTGTTAGTGTTTTAGTTGAAAATTTTTGATTTTTATTGGAGAAAAAAAGATATATTTGATAGCTATCCGGAGTAAAAATTTACTTGGAATCAGTGTTCAAATTATTCCTAACCGCTCTAAAAATGACAACAATTGATAGAAGATCTGATCTTTCGTACAAAGAATTTATTGAGAAGTATCAAAAAACAGGAACGCCTGTAATTCTTGAAAACGCTACAGAAGTCTGGGGCGAAAATAAAATTTTTACACCGGAGTTTTTTAGAAAACACTTTGGCGACAGAACAACAACTTTTGCTACAGAAAAATATACTGTTTCTCAGGTTCTTGATTTAACAGAGAAGGGGACATTGGAAAATCCAGCCCCTTATCCGGTCAAGTTTAAAATTATGGAGCAGCTGCCTGAGTTAATAGCATACATGCAACCGTTACACATGAATTTATGTAAGCCAAATTGGCTGAATACAAAAATGCTTAAGAATAAGCTTTCAAATGTGATGGATTTGCATATTGGTGGTATTGGAAATGCCTATGAGGTTCACAAAGATACTTATCATGTTCATGCCTGGCTGGTTCAGCTTTATGGCGAAAAAGAGGTTATTGTTTTTCCAAAAGACCAGGAAGAATTAATGTACCCGGGAAAAGGTGGTTTATTGGCTTCCAGATCACCAATTAACATTATGAACCCGGATTATGAAAAGTATCCGAAATTCAGAAATGCTACACCTATAAAAGCGACAGTTAAAGCAGGTGAGGTGTTTTATATTCCCAGCGGCGTTTGGCATACAACGAAGGCTTACGGGCAAAACATTTCGACCATTATCGATCAAATGAACAGTTCGAATTTTAAGGCCTGGCGTAACGATGTTTACTCATATAAAGCTTTTTATAATAAAAAGAGAGCTGTTTTGGATTACATTGCTGCAAGCGTTATTGGGGCAATCTGCAAGATTGGGGATTTAGCTGACCTGATAATTAATTAAAAAAATAAATGGTTTTTATTTTTTTTCGCCAAAACTAAACAAGATATACGCTTAAGGAAGTCTTTAAATTTTTCTTACCTTTGCGCATGATTAAATCCATGACAGGATACGGCCTGGCTACAGCCGATTATGCGAATGCAAAGTATAGTGTAGAAATCAAATCGCTTAACAGTAAGTTTCTTGAACTTAATTTAAAATATCCTAAAGCTTTTTCTGATAAAGAGTTAATCCTGCGCAATGTGTGTAGTAAAGACATCGAACGTGGAAAAGTTAGTTTGAGCATTACCATTGAACGTAGTTCGGCTGAGGTTACCGGTGCAACAATAAATACAGCTTTACTGGCCCATTATTATAATCAACTGGTTGCTGTAAATGAGGAGTTGAATGCAAACAGCAATAATTTGTTGCAAACAGCCTTAACTTTTCCCGAAGTTATCAGTTATAAAGAGGAAAGCATCAGTGAAGATGAATGGAATCAGTTATACCAGATTTTTACTGAAGCATTGGCTAATTTTAACACATTCAGGGAAGATGAAGGTGCTGTTTTAAAAGCTGATTTAGAGTTGAGAATTAAAAATATACTTTCCTATTTTAAATCTGTTGAAGAATTGGAGCCTAAAAGAATTTCTGCCATTCGCGATAAATTCACCCAGTTTTTAGATGATGCGGTGGGTAAGGTAAATATCGATCAGAACCGCTTTGAGCAGGAGTTGATTTATTATATTGATAAAATTGACATTACGGAAGAAAAAACCCGTTTAAAAAGTCATTGTGATTATTTTGTTCAAACTTTAACCAGTAAAGAAGCAAATGGTAAGAAACTGGGCTTCATTTCTCAGGAAATCGGTCGGGAAATAAATACTATGGGTGCAAAAGCAAATGATGCGCAGATGCAGCAATTTGTTGTGGGTATGAAAGAAGAATTAGAAAAGATAAAAGAACAGTTATTAAACGTATTATAAGAAGTTCAAAGCTTAAAGCTCAAAGACTAAAGCTTTGGACTTTTTGCTTTAGTCTTTTAGCTTAAAGAGATGAAACAAGGCAAATTAATCATATTTTCAGCACCCTCCGGAGCCGGTAAAACAACCATTGTTCACCATTTATTAAAAAAGTTTCCTGAATTAAGCTTTTCGATTTCTGCGACAACACGCGAATTAAGAGGCGCAGAACAACACGAAAACGACTACTATTTTATATCCAAAGAAGAGTTTTTGCATAAAGTTGCCCGTCAGGAATTTGTGGAGTTCGAAGAAGTTTACAACGGCACTTTTTATGGTACGTTGCGCTCAGAAATTGAACGCATCTGGAATGAAGGTAAACATGTGATTTTTGATATTGATGTAGAAGGCGGAATACGGTTAAAACGAAAATATGAAGAAGATGCATTGGCCATTTTTGTTCAGCCACCATCACTGGAAGTTTTAAAAGAACGTTTAAGCGGTCGCGGAACAGATAGCCCTGAAAAATTGCAGGAGCGTTTTGTTAAAGCGGAAAAAGAATTGCTTTATGCGGATAAATTTGATGTGATTTTGAAGAACTATGATTTGGCAACCGCGTGTGCTGAAGCTGAAAAGCTGGTTGGAGATTTTCTTCAAAGTTAGTGGTTATTAATTCGCAATTTTCAGTTTTGGATGCATAATCCGTCAATAAGTAGCGATTTTCGAATACAAATTTTAACATCTATTTAATATTTATATTAGTTACGTGGGCGATTTTTCAGATTTATTGGTTTATAAAAAATCTTTTGATTTGGCAATATCTATTTTTGAAGTGAGTAAGTTTTTCCCAAAAGAAGAAATGTACTCTTTAACGGATCAGATACGAAGATCTTCCCGCTCAACAAATATTTGCCTGGTTGAGGCTTACAGGAAACGAAGATATAAAGCACACTTTATAAGTAAACTTTCTGATAGTGATATGGAAAATAGCGAGACCAAAGCCTGGCTAAAATTTGCGCTTGAGTGTAAATATCATGTTGAAGAACAATACAATAAATTAACATTGCAAAGTGACGAGGTTGGAAAATTATTGAATCACATGATGAACAACCCTGAAAAATACGATGTTGTTTAATTATTTATTAATTAGTGATATCTAATTGAGAACTGCGAGTTGAAGGGACATAACTAAAAATTGCAAACTGAGAACTGAAAACTGAACAATGTCAACTGAAAACCGTAAACTGAAAACCGGCCTTTTCTTTGGTTCATATAACCCAATTCATACCGGGCATTTAATTATTGCCAATTACATGGCCAATCACACCGAACTTGATGAAGTTTGGCTGGTTGTTTCTCCTCATAATCCTTTAAAAGATAAAAGTGGTTTAACCAATATGTATGACAGGTTGGAGATGGCGAAACTTGCTACGGAAAATGCCGAGCACATACGGGTAAGTGATGTAGAATTTGCACTTCCGCAACCTTCTTATACCATTGATACCCTAACCTATTTGCACGAAAAATATCCTGAAAAGGAATTTATATTAATAATGGGTGCTGATAATCTGGTTTCCTTCAAGAAGTGGAAAAACTACGAAGTACTCTTAAAAAATTATCAGATTTATGTTTATCCGCGGCCAGGTGCAAACGTTTCGGAATGGGAAAATCATCCTGCAATAACATTTACACAAACCCCATTAATGGAAATCTCTTCAACTTTTATACGAAAGGCGATAAAGGAAAAAAAGAATGTTCAGTTTTTCCTGCCGGATAAAGTTGTAGATTTTATTGAAGGTAAAGGAATGTATCGTTAATTAGCTTTACCAGCGGGTTTTTTAATAAAGCAAAAATATTGCTGGTTTTTTATGCAAATCTATTTCTTCTTTACGCCAGTTATAAATGCTTTGTGTTTTGATAAACTCATCCTCACCAGTTAAATTGCAGGCAATGCAAAGTTGTGTATTAGGCTTACAACTTTTTAAAACTTCTTCCAGCATCTGGTTATTTCGGAAAGGCGTTTCAATAAAAATCTGTGTTTGTTTATAACGGCTTGCTGATAAATCTAAATCCTTAATGCGTTTAGTACGTTGTTCCTTATCAATAGGCAAATAACCCCAGAAAGCAAAACTTTGTCCGTTAAAACCTGAAGCCATTAAAGCTAGGAGAATTGAGCTTGGACCAACCAATGGAACAACTTTTATATTGCGTTTATGCGCTTCCGCAACAATATCAGCACCAGGATCTGCTATACCCGGACAACCGGCTTCGCTCATCAAACCAACATCTTTACCCGCCTTTAACTCCGTAAAAAACTGGCCTAAATCCGTCCTGTTGTGTTTGCCATAATCATGAACAATTAAGTCTTTTTGTGCTGTCTTTAAACCGGCGTCCTTTAGAAACCTGCGGGCAGTTTTACTATTTTCAACAATGTAGGTACTTATCTGATTAATGGTATCAACCAAATAAGGTGTAAAGGTTTTGTGAGCTGCCTCTTCGGCCAGCGGAACAGGAATCAGGTATAAAGTGCCATTTTGCATAGCGCAAAAATACGCACTATAAATAGAATTTAAGTTTTAAAATTTCCTGCCGTTTCGATATAATCTATTTTGCAAACAATGGTGTAGCAAATTTTATTTCTAATTGACTTCTTTTCTGCACAATTATATCAGCCTTAAAACGTTAAATATTAGTTAAATGTGGTTCATAGCTCATTATTTCGCGGAAAACGAAAAAACTATGCAAGCATATTAAACCATCCATAATTTTGGTTCTCTAATTGATACACACACATTAGGTTATTAAAATATAAACACACAAATGAAAACACTGAAAACTACGGCACTTGTGCTGGGGCTATTTGCGCTCCTTGCCGGAACCACAACCCTGGCCAGGGCACAAGGCTACGAAGAAAATTACCAGGATGATGGTTACAACACCGGCAATATTTCTCTACAAACTTTTTATGATGAACTTTCACCTTATGGAACCTGGATTCAGGATCCGCAATATGGCTACGTATGGCGTCCGGATGTAGATCAGCAGGAATTTCGTCCGTACTACACCAATGGGCGTTGGGTTATGACGGAATATGGCAACACATGGGTTTCTAATTACGACTGGGGATGGGCACCTTTTCACTATGGCCGCTGGGTAATTAACAGTTACAGACAGTGGATATGGTTGCCCGATACAAACTGGGGACCGGCATGGGTTGATTGGCGAAGTGGCGATGGTTATTACGGTTGGGCACCAATGGCGCCTAGTATCAGCATTAACCTGAGTTTTGGCCGTCGCTATGTTGTTCCTGAGTTTTGCTGGAACTTTATTCCGCAAACTAATATTTACATCAACAGGTTTCCCAGATATGATTATGGCAGAAATAATATTTATATCCGAAATACCACAATTATAAATAACACTTATGTTTACAACAGGAGAAGTTATTATGGTGGTCCGAGGGTAGAAGACATTAGAAGGGCAACTAATAGAGATGTAAGGGTTTATCGTTTTGAACAAAGTAACCGGCCAGGTGCAGGTAGAATTGACAGCAGGGCGGTTTCTATTTACAGACCTAGACCTGAGCGTGGTACGGTGGATAACCGTAATGCTGCACCGAGAAAATTTGAACAAGGTAATGCCGGCTTTAACAGAAACGGAAGGGGTGATAACAGTTATTCTAACAATCGTGATCAAAGGGATGGAAACAATAATGATAACAGGTTTGGTCAGCGTAATGATAACAGAATGGCTCAGCCTAACCGGGGCAACAACGGCAATATAGATAATCGCAGAGATAACAATAATCAGCCAAATAGCAGGGGCGATGTTTATAACCGCAATGCGAATGGCAGAACGGAGAGGGCCAATCAAAATTTTGGCGATGCGGAGCAAAGAAACCGACAGGCAACCGAGCGTACACAAGAACAAGCCAATCGTGATCAGCAGCGTATCCAGCAGATGCAGCAAAGAAATCAGCAGGATAGGATGAGTCAGGATCAGCAACGCGGTCAACGTGATGTACAAGCTCAACAACAGCGTGCTCAGCAGGCCGATCAGCAACGTCAGCAAATGCAACAACGTAATGAGCAAATGATGCAGCAACGCTCGCAACAAGCAGAACAGCAAAGAGCTCAACGCGATCAGCAGGCTCAACAACAACGTGCTCAGCAGGCTGATCAGCAACGTCAGCAAATGCAACAACGTAATGAGCAAATGATGCAGCAACGCTCGCAACAAGCAGAACAGCAAAGGGCTCAACGCGATCAGCAGGCTCAACAACAACGTGCGCAACAAGCAGATCAACAACGTCAGCAAATGCAACAACGTAATGAGCAGATGCAGCAACAACGCTCGCAACAAGCAGAGCAGCAAAGAGCTCAACGCGATCAGCAGGCTCAACAACAACGTGCTCAGCAGGCTGATCAGCAACGCCAGCAAATGCAACAGCGTAACGAGCAGATGCAACAACAACGTCAGCAGCAACAAGCACAACCTCAACAACAAAGCCGTGGAGGCGAAAGAAGTTCAGAAAGCGGAAGACCTACACGAGGCGGAAGAGGTTAACCCTATAGAAATTATAAAGTCGTCATTTCGAGCGCAGTCGAGAAATCTTTGTATTTAGTTAGCAAGCAAGGTTCAAAGATTTCTCCCTGCGACTAAAGGCAGGTGTTCCGCTTCGCTTCATCCGATAGCTCCTATGTTTACAATTATTAATTTAGTAAATATAAAGTGAAAAGGATTGAGAGTAGACCGATGGCTAAATAACTCATGAAGTATATTGACCGATAGATACTACCTCTTTCC
>NZ_JAPWGL010000004.1 GCF_027213645.1 Pedobacter rhodius
GGTATTCTGTACTTGAATCCGTACTTTATTACCTCGCTTGCGCTACATTGACATCTCTTTTAAGAACTTATTCGGCTACAAACCTCGCGGCGGCCTTTTTATTTCGTTAAACTTTAAAACTAACTCCGAAAGTCTTTATCGTCTTTCCTCATTCGTTTTTCGTTTATTTCAATCTTTTTTATCCCTTCCCGACATCCGCCGTTCCGGTTTTGTTTCCCCTTCGTTTTCGCTTGGGAGTGCAAAGGTAGGAATCTTTTCTAAACTTCCAAATAAAATAATTTTTTATTTTTTAGCCTCTCTTTTCTCCCTAATCCCGCTTTTCAATCCTTTTCCGCTCCTTCCGAACCGGGTTGCAAAGGTAACATCTTTTCCCCTTTCAAACAAGAAATATTTTAAAATAATTCTAAAACCCTTTCCTCAACTTTCCAACCTTTTCCCTTCCTCCGAAGCGGGTTGCAAAAGTAGAAAAAAATCCATTCCACACCAAACAATCTGTCGTATTTTACAACAACATTAACGTAAGTGTATGATTTACACTAAGAAAAAGTTATCGTTTAATTTGAATAAAGCGATGTCAATTTAAATTTTAAGTAATTTTTGGCTTGAACAGGAATGCCGGAGCCTGAATAATTATACTGAAAAAAGTAAAATAAACCAGACCCTAATACCCCCTGCCAACCCCAGGCAGGCGCCAAAGAACGAGGCGAGGATTTGAAATGGAGGGCGGGACTAACCCATAATAGCAGCACAAGCCCCTGCTTTCCCAATACCTAAACAGATGTTAAAAATTGTTAACTATATATATGTACTGAAATGCAATAAGTAGCTTAGCGGCCAATTGTTTTATATTGATGTTATCGTATTATTAATTATCTTTGCAGAATGTTTAAAGTTAAACACTTAATTATTTTAGTATTTGTTGCCGCTATTGGTATGGCGGGTTGTAAAAGCCGTTTTGAAAAGCTGAGGGCCAGTAATGATGTGGCTAAGAAATATAAAGAAGGGATCAGGCTATATAACAGCAGGAATTTCAGTAAAGCATTGATACTTTTTGAAGATTTATCTCAGAAATATCGTGGACGTGAACAAGCAGAGGGCCTGAACTTCTATTATGCAAATACTTTATATAAGTTACAGGATTATACAACTGCAAGGTACCAGTTTAAAAGTTTTGCAGATACTTATCCTGCGAGTAAGGATGCTGAAGAGGCACGTTACATGGCGGCCTATTGCTATTATTTAGAATCGCCTGTTTTTTCCCTTGACCAAGAAAATACCTATAAAGCTATAGATGCTTTGCAATTGTTCATTAACTTATACCCTACAAGCGAACGCGCGACTGCAGCGGCGAAATATATAGCTATATTAAGAGGCAAGCTTGAGGATAAGGTTTTTGAAAACGCAAAAATGTATTTAACCACAGGTCCGAGTAATGCAGATAACTATCGTGCAGCGGTTATTGCATTAAAAAATGCGCAAAGGGATTATCCTGATATTAAATATGCTGAAGAAATGGATTTTCTGATGATTAAGTCTCAGTATATGTATGCTAAAAACAGTATCCCGGTTCGCCAGGAAGACCGTTATAACGAGGCTACAGACTTATATAACGAGTTTACCGAAAAATATCCTAAAAGTATTTTTATAAATGATGCTAAACAACTTAAAACTGATATTGACGCAGGGATAGCATTAAATAAACAAGAAATGGCTATTTTTGCAGCCGACCAGGCAAAGTATATGGAAATGCTGAAGAGAACCGGCAAGATAAAAGATACGACCAAAGTTAATAACACCACAGATATTAAAAACAAGTAACACATGAATACGAACAAACCTGCAGTACCAAATACTACGGTTACCAGAAATGTACACGATTTAGATAAAACAACAGATAACTTATATGAGTCGCTGGTTGTTATTGCTAAAAGAGCGAATCAGATTTCTAATAATATGAAAGAAGAATTGCATGGTAAATTAGCAGAATTTGCATCCAGCAATGATAATTTAGAAGAAATTTTCGAAAATCGTGAGCAAATTGAAATCAGCAAGCACTACGAGCGCATGCCTAAGCCTGTTTTGGTAGCAATTGATGAATTTTTGAATGAGAAAATTTACCACAGAAATCCAGCAAAAGAACAAAAGTAATTAGCGAAGAGCAAAGAGCATGGCGCTATCCTAAGCATATCAATGCTCTAAGTCCTATGCCCTAAACTCCATGCTAAACAATAAAAATATAATCCTTGGCGTTTGCGGCAGCATCGCAGCATATAAGTCGGCTTTTTTAGTTCGGCTTCTGGTTAAAGCCGGTGCAAACGTTAAGGTTATTCTTACCCCCGATGGTGCTAATTTCATTACACCACTTACCCTTGCCACGCTTTCTAAAAATCCGGTTTATACACAATATTTCGAAGAGGAAACCGGCGTATGGAGCAACCACGTTGAACTGGGCCTTTGGGCAGATTTAATCATCATCGCACCAATTAGCGCTAATACATTAGCAAAACTCGCTACCGGAATATGCGATAATCTTTTAACTGCTGTTTATCTTTCTGCTAAATGCCCTGTATATGTTGCCCCGGCAATGGATTTGGACATGTGGAAACATGAAAGTACGCAGTTTAATATCGATAGAATTAAAAGCTTCGGAAATATTGTTATTCCTCCGGGAAATGGTGAATTAGCCAGTGGTTTATCTGGCGAAGGCCGAATGGCTGAGCCTGAAGAAATTATTTTATTCCTGGAAAATTCAGTTAAAAAATCGATGCCTTTATTTGGCAAAAAAGTGATGGTTACGGCGGGTCCCACTTACGAAGCTATAGATCCTGTTCGCTTTATTGGCAATCATTCATCAGGTAAGATGGGTTTCGCCCTAGCTGATGAACTCGCCAAACTTGGCGCCGATGTAACGCTGATTGCCGGGCCGACCGAGCAGAAATCAAGCGAAAATCTAAAAAGGATTAATGTTGTAAGTGCCCAGGATATGTTTGATGCCTGTACCGAAATTTTTGATGTTACAGACATCACGGTTATGTGTGCTGCCGTTGCAGATTATAAACCCAAGGTAGTTGCTGGTCAAAAAATAAAGAAACAAGAAAGTACCCTGATTTTAGAATTAGAAAAAACAACTGATATTTTAGCATCATTAGGAAGAAATAAAAAAGCAAATCAAATTTTAGTTGGTTTTGCTTTAGAAACCAATGATGAAGAAAATTATGCCAAAAGTAAACTGGAAAAGAAAAACCTGGATTTGGTTGTTCTAAATTCCTTGAATGATAAAGGTGCAGGTTTTAAATCGGATACAAATAAAATCACTATTTTTAACCGTGCATCAGAGAAAATGGTTTTTGGTATGAAATCAAAAACTGAAGTTGCAAAAGATATTTGTAAAGCCATTTTAAATATAATAGAATGATAAAAAGGATCGTTTGCTTGCTTTTTTTAATTGGCTTTGGTAAACTACAGGCCCAGGAACTTAATACGAGGGTACAGTTATTAGCACCACAGGTATCAAACATCAGTAAGCCGACTTTAGATGCTTTGCAAAAAACAATCCGCGATTTTTTAAACAACAATAAGTTTACCAACGAAACGTATAAACCTCAGGAACGAATAGACTGCAATTTCGTTATCACCATTAACTCCTGGGATGGCGGTTCGGGCTATACGGCAGAAGCGCAGATTCAAAGTAGCAGGCCGGTGTTCAACAGCAATTACAACAGTACGCTGCTAAACATGAGTGATAAAAACTTCGACTTCACTTTTAATGATGGTGCTGTTATTGATTTTTCTGATCAGAATTACATTTCCAATATCAGCGCACTCCTTACCTATTATGCCTATACCATCATTGGTTTGGATAAAGATAGCTTTAGTAAAATGGGCGGAACACCTTATTTTAAGAAAGCTCAAACCATTATCAATTTAGCCCAGGCGTCCGGCAATACAGGCTGGAAAGCGGCAGATGGACTTCGTAATCGTTTTTGGTTTAATGAAAATGCTTTGAATCCAATATTCGGGGAATTACGCAATTTTATCTACAATTATCACTTTAGTGGTTTAGATCAGTTGACGGATAATGATAAAGGTTTAATGCCAATTGTTAATGCTTTATCAGACTTACAGAAAATGGATAAACAAAAACTGGGTTCCATTTTCCCGAATGTCTACTTCGCTGCTAAGGCAGAAGAAATTACAAATGTTCTTTCTAAATTAAATACCCAGGAGCGTTTGAAGGCATATAATATGCTATCTGAAATTGATCCCGCAAACATTGGTAAGTACGAAGGCTTGAAGAAAAATTAATTCTTTTGGTTAATTGTTAAAATTATTAATTGTTAAATCGGTTAATCTTGCTATTCTACTGTTCAAATACCCCCTATTAAATTTAAGGTTCCATGCAACAATTTGCATATTCTATGGTCTTGATCACAAATAATTAATCTTATTTTACGGTTAAGTATTAACCAATTCCAACAGTTAAACATTCTTAACAGTAAAAATTTGTTAAAATATTTTGATAATACGAATATCTTCGTACATTTGAATACGAAATAATTCGTACAACTGTAACATATGAGCAATAACAACATCAAACCAACTGAAGGTGAAATGGAAATCTTACAAGTACTCTGGCAGAAAGGCCTTTGTACGGTACGTGAAGTTCATGAAGCTTTAGATAAAAAAGATTCGGGTTATACCACTACCCTGAAGATGATGCAGATTATGCATGAGAAAGGTATGGTAGAAAGAGACACCAATCAAAAAACACATATTTATAAGGCGCTTGTAAACCAGGATAAAACGGAGAAGCAATTGGTTAATAAAATGATTGACAATGTATTTAATGGTTCGGCTGCGAGATTGGTTATGCAGGCATTAGGAAACCATACCGCAAGTGCAGATGAGATAGAGGAGATAAAAAAGTATTTAGAAAAATTAGAAAAAGACAACTAATATGGAAACTTTACTACAACAATTTATCAAAGCCTTTGGCTGGAGCATTGTGAATTCCTTATGGCAAAGTGCTTTAATTTATGGTGTTTTATTTATCATTCTAATCGGCTTGCCAAAGCTGGCGGCCAGGTTTAAGCATAACCTTGCTTTCGGATCTATCGTTCTAATGTTTGCCTGTTTTGGCTATAACTTTATCAGTCATTTATTAAAAAATGTGCCTGACAAAACAAATGTCGCCAACGCCGCTAATTTCGAGGCTTACCAGTATTTCAGCAATGTTCCACAAAGTTTAAGCAATAAAGTCGAACAGTACTTCCCCCTTGTTGTTACCTTCTATCTTATCGGTATAGCACTTCAGTTATTTGTTATTGCTAAAGGCTATAATCAGCTTTCAAAACTTAAGAAAAACAGTTTGAGCAGCATCCCGGAAAGCTGGAAACTGATTTTTGAAAACGTTACTGCAAACTTAAAAATCAGTAAGACAATTAAATTTCACTTATCTGAAATTGTAAATGTTCCTCTGGTAATTGGTTATTTAAAACCGGTTGTATTATTTCCATTGGCCCTGGTTAATCAATTGGATAACGACCAGGTTGAAGCCATTCTTATCCATGAACTTTCGCACATCAGAAGACATGATTTTCTGTTGAACCTGATTAAAACGGCTATTGAAACCTTGCTGTTCTATAATCCATTTGTTTGGATGGCAGGCAAATTTATCCATATTGAGCGCGAACATGCATGTGATGATTTGGTGCTTAAAGTTACCGGAAAACCGCTCAATTATGCGCATGCTTTATTGAAATTAGAATTATTAAAAGATAAAACCAGTCCGGCCTATGCCCTGGCTGCAACCGGAAAAACCCAAAACCTGTATCAACGCATAAAAAGAATAACCAATATGAAAACGAATTATTTAAATGCCAAACAACAAATGGCAGCCTTAACATTAGGCGTTGCCTGTTTGTGCTCTATTGCATGGATTAATCCTGCTGAAAAGAAAAAAGAAGAAAAGAAAGTTTTGCAGCAACATATTTTGCAGTTCAAAACAATAGCAGGCAAAAGTCCGGTTGTTTATATGGACACCACCAAAAAACGTAAAGTCAAAATTGTAACTATTGATGCTAACGGCAAAAAAACGGAATACAATTCTATTAAAGAAATGCCGGATAGCTTGAGAAAAGATTTCTATCGTGACGAACTTCTCGGCGGTCGCAATGCGTTTATTTTAAAATCTGATTCGGCTTTTA
Organism: Pedobacter rhodius; assembly: GCF_027213645.1. GTDB lineage: Bacteria > Bacteroidota > Bacteroidia > Sphingobacteriales > Sphingobacteriaceae > Pedobacter > Pedobacter rhodius. Next base: position 6,207 of record NZ_JAPWGL010000004.1, read on the forward strand.
ATTTTAAATTCAGAGATTCGGCATTTCAAACAAAAATATACCGCGAATTCATTTCTCCGGAGGCACAGTTGAAATGGAAAAAGTTCGGAGAAGATGTAGCCAAAGAATATTCATCGCCAGAGGCACAGGCCAAGTGGAAAAAATTTGGTGACGATATTGCCAAAGAATACAATTCACCCGAAGCACAAGCCAAATGGAAAAAATTAAGTGAAAATTTAGCGAAAGAATACAATTCTCCTGAAGCACAGGCAAAATGGAAAAAGTTTGGAGAAGACCTGGCTAAAGAATTTGACTCGCCTGAAGCACAGGCAAAATGGAAAAAAATGGGTGAAGACATGGCGGCAAAAATGAATACGCCAGAATTCAGAGCACATGTTCTTGAACTCAAGTCAAAAGCTTATAAAGATATTGATGATTCAAAATTAGTGTTGAAAAGATTTAAATTAGACAGTTTATCGGCAGGCAGCCGCTATAAAATGGCTGGACCCGACGGCAGTGTGTTTTACTTTGATAACAATGGCAACAAAAGCAAAGTAAGAAACTCGGAAGAATATAAAAAACTAAAAGAGAAATTTGATAAGGAAGTTAGGGCGTTGGAACAGAAAATGGAGAAAAAAGAAAAACCTGAAAGAAAAGAAAAATCAGATCAATAACAACCAAACAAATAAAGCAAAACGGCGAAGATATTTCTTCGCCGTTTTGCTTTTGTAGCTTTCTTAAAATAACTTTTTAGTATTTTTGCTTAAGCTATGCTACAAAAACTTTCAATACGCAATTACGCATTAATTGACAGCCTCGACATCGAATTTGATAAAGGCTTAAATATTATTACCGGCGAAACCGGTGCAGGTAAATCCATTATTCTGGGTGCACTTTCGTTGATTTTAGGTCAGCGGGCGGAGAGTAAATATTTTTTTAATCAGGATAAAAAATGTGTTATCGAAGGTACCTTTTTATTGGCTGATGAAAATTTAAGGATACTTTTTGAAGAAAGCGATTTAGATTTCTTCAATGAAAATACTTTACGCCGGGAGATTTCTATTGACGGAAAATCCCGCTCATTTATAAATGATACGCCTGTTAACCTGTCGCTTTTGAAGCAAATAGGCGAAAAGCTGATTGATATTCATTCGCAACATGCCACTCAGGAAATTAACGACGCCGATTTCCAATTGTTAATTGTCGATTCACTTTCTAATCACAAAGCACTTTTATCAGCTTACAGAGTCGGTTTCAAAAAACTAAAAACAGATACGGCACGGTTGAAAAAATTAATCACCGATGCAGATGAAGCCCGAAGCAAGCAAGATTATGAACAATTTTTATTCAATGAATTAGAGCAAGTTAATTTAAAAGACGGCGAACAGGAAGAATTAGAATCAGAACTTGAAAAACTAACGCATGCTGAAACCATAAAGCGGGCCTTATTAACGGCTTCCGGATTGTTAACAGAAAGCGAACCATCTGCTGTGCAATTGCTAAAGGAAGCACAAATACAATTACAAAGCATCGAAAAATTTGATCCGTCAATAAATGTTTTATTTGAAAGGCTTCGTTCCTCAATAATTGAAATTAAAGATATTGCTGCTGAAACTTCAACCATTGAAGAAAATACATTACACAGCGCAGAACGGCTGGAAATTGTAAATCAGAGATTAGATTTATTTTATTCTTTGCAGCAGAAACACCGCGTGGCAAATAACACGGAATTGATAGCTGTTAAAGAACAACTGGAAAGTAATTTAAATCAATTGTTAACATCAGATGAAAATATTGAGAAGCTTCAAAAAGAAACCAAACAATTAGCGCAAGAACTTACAAAACAAGCCCAACAACTTAGTTCCGACAGAAAAAAAGCGATAAAATTGGTCGAGGAACAAACGGCTCAAACGTTAAAGCAAGTTGGTATGCCAAATGCAAAATTGGTTTTAACACAAAACTTAATACCTGATTTAAATAAAGATGGACTTGATGAAATCAATTTACTTTTCACGGCAAATGCCGGACAAGCGCCTGCACCAGTAAACAAAGTAGCATCTGGTGGCGAGCTTTCGAGATTGATGTTAGCCATTAAAGCTTTACTTGCAAAACACACCTCACTACCAACAATAATTTTTGATGAAATTGATACCGGTATTTCTGGTGAAACAGCATTAAAAGTTGGAGAAGTCATTTCTGACCTGGGGCATGATATGCAGGTATTGTCAATTACCCATTTACCGCAAATAGCTGCTAAGGGTAATTCTCATTATTTTGTGTATAAAAACGAAGATGGCGGAAAAACGACAACAGGCATCCGTAAATTAAAACAGGAAGAAAGAATTACGGCAATTGCAGAAATGTTAAGTGGTAAAAATCCAGGTGCATCTGCTATCGAAAATGCCAGAGAACTTCTAACTTAGTTATGGAATATATATTTTTCTGCATCTTAATTGCATGAAGAAATACCTTTTGTTTTATTTATTATTGCATATCGCTCAAAGCATAAGCGCCCAAAAAGTTGCCGACACAATTACATCTTTAGTTGATACCATTAATATTTATGGGAAAATTATCGATGAGGATGAAAATCCTGTTCCAAATACGTTGATAATATCTCATACTTTAGACGAAAATTATTATTTCAAACGCACCAAATCTGATAAAAATGGAGAATTTAAACTATCAGGCATTAACCCTGTCGATAAACTCTTATTTTTATCAGAAAGTGGTAAAGCCGAATTTGAAAATTCTCAAAGCAGGTATTTATTAGTCAAACTTGAAAAACTTCGGCTTAGGGAAATACGTGGATCCGCCATCCAGGCAAAACGTCTATCTGAAAGAAAAAGAATTGAAATTAAACAAATTTCACGTCAATCTGGCTTTGATGAAGAAAATTATGAAATTAATGATGCCTACCCCGGAGGCTTAAATAAACTTTACCAGCTACTTAAAAGTAAATTAGTTTATCCGGCAAATGCTATAAGCGCAAATATTGAAGGTGTGGTTAATGTCCGGTTTACAGTTTTACAGAAAATGGTAAATTAAAAAACTTCACAATCGTAAAAGACATTGGCTATGGTTGTGCAAAACAAGTAATTAATATATTAAAAAGTGTAAAGATGTGGTATCCAAGGGCTATTAGCGGAATACCAATTCAATCATCGATATCTCTTACAGTTTCCATTTAAATTAATTGAATAATTTACCATTATTTCAAATATTTTATAAACTAAATAATTAGTTTATATTTGTTTTAATGAAAAAATTTATTCCCTTTTGTGCGTTTTTGTTTTTTTGCACCCTTTCTTTTGCGCAGCAAAGTTTTATCCTTTCTGGTGTTGTAAAAGATAAAAATGGTGAAACATTGCCGGGTGCAGGTATTTATGTTAGTGGTTATAAAATCGCTACAGTTGCAGATAATAACGGCAAATACAGTTTAAGCTTAAAACCCGGAAACTATGATATTCTAGTTCAATTAATCGGTTATAAGGCTTTAAATCAAAATATTATCATCAGCGATAAGGGTTTGATTTCGAATTTCATCTTGGAACAAGATTCCTTTCAATTAAATGAGGTTACGATTAAACCTGATCCGAATCGGGAAGGTTACGTCAGAATGTTTACTGATTTCTTCATTGGCACTACACCTAATGCTACGCAATGTAAAATTATAAATCCGAATGTACTAATTATCGATTATAGCGATGAAGATGCGAAGTTAACTGTAAAAACAAATCAGTTTCTGATTATAGAAAATAAAGCGCTGGGATATCGTATAAAATATCAGCTTAATAATTTTGAGTTCGATAATAAAACCCGTATTATTTATTACGAAGGTTATCCATATTATGAAGATTTAAAAGGAAGTAAAGGACAAGTAAAACGTTGGGCAGCCAAACGTGAAATTGCCTATCATGGCTCGCCGCAACATTTTTTTAATAGCCTCTATTTTGGCAAATCAAAAGCAGAAGGTTTCATCATAAACAAATTAATTAAGCAAGTTGATAGAACCCGACCAACAGATAGTTTAATTAATGCAAAACTAAAGCAGTTTCGAGGCTTAAATCAGGGCTCTTCAGAGAAATTAACGTTATCCATTGGCAAAAATGATTCTTTGAATTATTGGTTAAAGCAACGAAATAAAGCAAAAGAAATTTCTATTTTAAGCAGAAAAGAAGTTTTACCCGATACTTTGGTAAAAAAATATAATGAAAGCATTAAGAGCATAAATTTTACAGATGCTTTATATATAATTTATACCAAAGAAAAGGAGGCAGCCAGTTATGCCAATCAAATTGGCCTTTCTGTTTCACGACCTTTGGATATGCCCGATTACCAAATCTCAATCGTTAATTTATTGGTTGCGCCGGTTTATTTTTATGAAAACGGCGGAACTTATAATCCTCGTTCCATGCTTTACCAGGGTTATTGGAGTTGGGAAAAAATAGCTGATAGTGTTCCGCTGGATTACCTACCGGCAACAGTGAAGAAATAATCTGAGTTTATTAAATGTTAAAATTGTTAAAATCTATCCTACAATTTAATATTTATTATTCCATTTGGTTACATTCGCTCTCATGATTAAAAGCATTATTCTGTCTTTATTGTTCCTTTTTTCAGGCTTCAATGTTTTTAGTCAGAATACTTTTTCTATTACCGGGAAAGTTAGGGATAATCAGGGTGGATTACCAGGTGCAGGTGTTTATTTAAGTGGTTATAAAATCGCAACGGTTGCCGATAACAATGGAAATTTCAGCTTACCGAATCTTAAACCAGGGAGTTACGATTTACTTGTTCAAATGGTTGGTTACCTACCCTTTTCAAAAAGTGTAATTATCTCTGATAAATCTGTTCAGGTTGATTTAGTGCTGAAGGAAAATACAGTTCAACTTAATGAGGTTACCATCAGGGCCGATCCGAACAGAGCAAAATACATTAAGCAGTTTACAGAATATTTTATTGGTATTACACCCAATTCCAAACAATGTAAAATATTAAATCCACAGGTATTAAACGTTGACTTTGACGTTACAAAAAGCTTGTTAACGGTTAAAACGACAGAATTTTTAGTTGTCGAAAACAAAGCCCTTGGCTACAGATTAAAGTATATGCTCGATTATTTTGAATACAATAGCCGAACACATATTATTTATTTTTCCGGGCATCCATTTTTTGAAGAACTAAAAGCCTCTGCAGCGAAAAAGAAAAAATACATTGAAGCGAGAGAAATCGCCTATTATGGTTCATCGCAACATTTTTTCAGGTCGCTTTACGAAAACAAAAGTAAGGAAGAAGGATTTTTAATTAATAAAATCATCAAAACACCAAATCCGAACCGGTATCCTGAAGAAGTTATCAATGAAAATTTAACCAGAATAAAAACTGTTCCCGAAAAAACCGGCATAAGAAAAGTTGCAGGCAAAATTGATGTCGATCTTTTGGAATTCTGGACCAAGCAAAAAGAAATGCCAAGGTTTATCGATAAATTCAGCAGGGCCGACGTAAATCCAGATACGCTTGTTCATGATTACAATGAGAACCTGAAATGGATAAATTACACGGACGCACTTTGTGTACAATACACGAAAGAAAAAGAATCCTTAGCTTATTCCAACACCGGTTTTTGGGTTTTCCGTCCATTGGATGTTCCTGAAAACGAAATCTCTGTAGTAAATCATACCTCTTCCTATCCGGTTCGTTTCTACGCCAACGGAGGTATTTACGATTCGCGTTCCATGCTTTACGAAGGGTATTGGGCTTATGAAAAAGTTGGCGACATGGTTCCAATGGATTATATCCCGTTGGCCAGAAAGTAAATCTTTAAACAACTTATGCACATCAATTAAAATTACTAAAAATATTAGTAATTTTAACCTATGATTAAGGAGGATGAAAATGAATATTTTAAAGGAAGAGGCGCTCAGTTTAATCCACATAATAAGTTTTTAAAAGGCAGTTATGTAAAAGCGCATCATGAAGGCATTGATGATTGGGCGGAAAGTGATCATAAAACAACCTTTCTATTCGAAAATTCAAAAACCGTCGTTAACAAAGTTGATAGTCCTGATGTTGGTATGGCCTATTCGCTTAACCCCTATCAGGGTTGCGAACATGGCTGTACATATTGTTACGCACGCAATGCTCATGAGTATTGGGGATACAGTGCCGGATTGGATTTCGAGCGGAAAATTATCGTAAAAAAAGACGCCCCCGCTCTATTTAAAAAGTTTTTAGAAAAAAAAGGCTGGGACGCGACAACAATTTCACTTTCCGGAAATACAGATTGCTACCAGCCTGCAGAAAGAAAATTTAAACTAACCCGACAAATCCTGGAAATTGCTTTGGCGTACAGGCAACCTATCGGGATGATTACTAAAAATTCATTAATTCTCAGAGACATTGATATTCTACAGGAAATGGCAAAGCTGAATTTAGTTATGGTCTATTCATCGATAAACAGTTTAAATAATAAGTTGCGTTTAGCCATGGAACCCAGAACGGCTACGGCAAATCAGCGTTTAAAAGTTGTAGAGGCGCTGAGCAAAGCCGGAATACCAACGGGTGTAATGGTCGCCCCGCTTGTACCTGGTTTAAGTGATCATGAAATTCCCGCGGTTTTAAAGGCGGTCGCAAATGCGGGTGCAATAAGGGCTGGTTATACTATCGTTCGTTTAAACGGCGCTATTGGTCAAATTTTTGAAGATTGGTTGCGCAAGAATTTTCCGGATAGGTTTGATAAAGTATGGCACATGATACAAAGTTGTCATGGAGGAAATGTGAATGACAGCAGATTTGGTGATCGCATGCGTGGCGATGGCCATATTGCACAAATGATTAGAGATAACTTTAAACTTCACTGCCGGTTAAATGGTTTGAATACGAAAGAAATCTTTTTGGATCATACCTTATTCAAAGTTCCGGGCGCTCAGATAAGTTTATTTTAACTATAATTTTTAATTTAGCAATTATGTCAAATAGGAATATTGCTTACGTTACTTATTACGATAAAGGTGCTTACGATTCAACTACAGTTGAAAGTGAGGATGACCGGTTACTTGATTTTTTAAAAGCAAAGGGCTTAATAATTGAGAAAGTTATCTGGAATGATCCGTTGGTTAACTGGGAAGACTATCCACTGGCGATATTAAAATCACCCTGGGATTATTTTGATTTGATTGCAGATTTTAACCAATGGCTTGACCATTTGCAGCAAAAAAATGTGAAGCTTCTTAATCCTGTTGATATTGTACGATGGAATACCGACAAACATTATCTGCAAGAAATTGAGGCTGCCGGCTTAAAGGTTACGCAAAGTGTTTTCATCAACAAAAATGATAAGATTATACTTAACGATTTCTTTAAAATGTTTAATACGGATAAACTCATCGTAAAACCATGCGTGAGCGGCGGAGCTAAAAACACTTTTAAAGTTACGGCAGAGAATGTTGCAGAAGTAAATCAACAATTAAATTTGCTTGTTGAAGCTGAAGATTTTATTATACAGCCATTTTTACCTGAGGTATTAGAAAGTGGTGAGTGGTCTTTCATTTTCTTTAACGGTTCTTACAGCCATTCGTTGATTAAGCAGGCAAAACCGGGAGATTTTAGAGTTCAGCCGGCTCATGGCGGATCTGTTCATCCGCAAAAACCAGGTGAAGAGTTAATTGCAAACGCACAGCGATATGTAACTTTATTTGCTAAAGATTGCCTTTACGCAAGGGTTGACGGAACTTTTGTTAAAGGCGAATTCTTATTGATGGAACTCGAACTCATCGAGCCATTTTTGTTTCTCAATACAGATGCTGAAAATTACGAAAGGTATTACCAGGCATTAATGGAACTAATTTAATTCATATATAGCCATCACGATGCAAATTATTCCCTGACAAACATTGAAGCTGAATGGTTAGCCACAGATTCACAGATTATATTTGCTTTTCGGTAGGTGTGACACCAACCGATAGTTAAATGACAATAACATTTTTATCTTAATAACCTTAAATTCCAAATGGTTTAAGCGTAATAGATTGCTTCTGATTAAGGCATTAAATAATAGTCCAACTCTTCTGAATAATTGTAGGTAGACACCAACCGGCCAGTAAATTAATGGTTAGCCACAGATTATATTTGTTTAAATCTGAGGAAAAAATTGGCAAAAATAGTCTTAACGAATAAGTAAGAATAATCAGCATGACTACAGTTAAAACCCACTCGTTAAGAAGAAAATCTACAGTTTCGCTCCAAACTCCTGAGTCCAGTATTTACCATCTTTTGCAGCGCCCATTTCTTTATAATTTGCACTCATGATGTTTTTACAATGGCCTTCGCTGTTGATCCATGCATCAAAAACCACTTGTTCTGTTGGTTGGCCCGCAGCAATATTTTCACCATAAGCCATCCATTTATATCCGGCTGCAGTTATACGTTCGCCGGCTCCTCGCCCATCGAGTGAAGTATGACTGAAATAATTATTAGCATTCATATCTTTACTATGTGCTAAAGCTGCCGCAGCCAAATTATTATTCCAGGTTAAGGCATTTACCGGAGGCATAGCGGTAGTACCGCAGTTACAGCCTGAAGTTCTTTTTTCGTTTACCAGTTTAAGTAATAAATCATTATTTAAACCAGTTGAAACAGCAAGTTTGGTTGATGCAGAACCTGTTTCAGTTTCTACTAAGGGATCGGTATTTTTCTTGCACGATGCAAAGAAAGTAAATATGCAAATGCACAAAAAAAGAGTTTTCTTCATTAATAGGGATTGACGCGCAAAAATACAGATAAATTTTAAAAAATATTAGCTGCCCGAGTATGATTTTTTTACAGGAAAAATTGTCTGCCTGAGGTCGGCAGGTTCTCTATTACGCACACTACCTTTCGTTTCGTAAAAACGAATTGGCGATTTAGTTAGATAATTATTCGCTTTAAGATTCCCGCCTGCGCGGGAAAGGCAGCATTTGAGGGTATTTTTTTTTGTTAAAAGAAAAAGGCCTCCGGATTTAATCCTGAGGCCTTGCATATAATTAATTTGAGGAATCTTCTTCTTTGGGCGCTTCCTTCTTTTTTTCGCCTTTTTTATGAATAATTGAAATCAACTCTGTTTTTTTATCGTAATCAATTTCTAAAACATCGCCTTCAGTTAATTCACCTTTCAGGATTTCTTCAGCAATCGGGTCTTCAAGATATTTCTGAATTGCCCTTTTCAAAGGACGTGCACCAAAATTACTATCAAATCCTTTATCTGCAATGTATTCTTTGGCATTTTCTGTTAAAATGATGTCGTAACCTAAAGTATGAACCCGACCGAATAAAGCTTTTAATTCAATATCGATAATTCGGAAAATTTCATCTTTACCTAAGCTGTTGAATACAACCACATCATCAACACGGTTTAAAAACTCTGGTGCAAAAGCACGTTTTAAAGCACTTTCAATTACACCACGACTGTGAGAATCTGCCTGATTTGTTTTTGCTGCAGTAGAGAAACCAACACCCTGACCAAAATCTTTCAACTGGCGGGCACCAATGTTTGAAGTCATAATGATGATCGTATTTCTAAAATCAACTTTGCGACCTAAACTATCTGTTAACTGACCTTCATCTAAAACCTGCAATAAAATATTAAATACATCAGGATGTGCTTTTTCAATCTCATCCAATAAAATTACCGCATAAGGTTTTCTTCTAACTTTTTCAGTTAATTGTCCACCCTCTTCATAGCCCACATATCCCGGAGGCGCACCCACTAAACGTGATACAGCAAATTTCTCCATGTATTCACTCATATCAATCTGAATTAGTGAATCATCACTATCAAACATGAAACGGGCCAATTCTTTTGCCAATTCTGTTTTACCAACGCCTGTCGGACCTAAGAAAATAAATGAACCGATTGGTTTTTTAGGATCTTTTAATCCTGCTCTTGTACGTTGAATGGCTTTGGTTAACTTCTTAATTGCATCGTCCTGACCGATAATTTTCTCGGCCACTTTATCGTACATATTCAAAAGCTTTTGGCTATCGGTTTGACCGACACGTTGTACCGGAATACCGGTCATCATGGCCACAACTTCAGCTACATTATCTTCTGATACCTCATAGCGTTTAGTTTTGGTTTCGGCTTCCCACTCTGCTTTAGCTTTATCTAACTCTTCAATTAAATTTTTCTCGGTATCGCGAAGTTTGGCCGCCTCTTCGTATTTCTGACTACGAACAACTTTGTTTTTTTCTAACTTAATGTCTTCGATTTTTGCTTCGATATCGATAATCGTTTGAGGAACATGAATATTCGTTAAGTGAACCCTCGAACCGGCTTCATCTAAAGCATCAATCGCTTTATCAGGCAAGAAACGATCGGAAATGTAACGGGATGTTAAAGTTACACATGCTAAAATTGCTTCATCTGTATAAGTTACACCATGATGCTCTTCGTATTTATCTTTAATTCTGGTTAAAATTTCAACAGTTTCATCAGGTGTAGCCGGTTCAACCATCACTTTTTGAAAGCGACGATCTAAGGCACCATCTTTTTCAATGTACTGACGATATTCATCAAGCGTGGTTGCACCAATACATTGAATTTCGCCTCTGGCTAATGCAGGTTTAAACATATTTGAAGCGTCGAGCGAACCCGATGCACCACCAGCGCCAACGATAGTATGAATCTCATCAATAAATAAAATTACATCGGTAGATTTTTCAAGCTCGTTCATTACGGCTTTCATACGTTCTTCAAACTGGCCACGATATTTTGTACCGGCTACAAGTGATGCTAAATCTAAAGTAACAACACGTTTGCCAAAAAGCACACGCGACACTTTACGTTGAACAATGCGTAAGGCTAAACCTTCAGCAATTGCCGATTTACCAACACCTGGCTCGCCAATTAAAATCGGGTTGTTCTTTTTCCGACGGGATAAAATCTGCGAAACACGCTCAATTTCTTTCTCACGACCAACAATCGGATCTAAACGACCTTCTTCTGCGGCCTTGGTTAAATCACGGCCGAAGTTATCCAAAACCGGCGTTTTAGATTTTATATCAGAAACCTTTTTAGGTGTACTAAAGCTTTCTTCTTCACGATAATCATCATCGCCTCCTGTTGATGCGCTGTTTGAAACATCGTCTCTGAAACCATTTTTATTCACTTCAACTTCCTGTTTAAAAACATCGTAAGTAACACCATACTGCAATAAGATTTGCGAGGCGATGTTATCATCATCTCTCAAAACAGATAGCAATAAATGTTCAGTGCCAATTAAATCGCTTTTAAATATCTTAGCTTCTAAGTAAGTAATTTTTAAAACTTTTTCTGCCTGTTTAGTTAATGGTATATTCCCTAAGTTAACTGTAACACTCGAAGTACCGCGAACGGCATCTTCAATTGAGCGGCGCAATTTACCGGTATCAACCCCTAACGATCGTAAAATTTTTATAGCCATTCCATCGCCTTCGCGAATCAGGCCTAATAATAAATGTTCGGTTCCAATGTAATCATGCCCTAAACGCAGCGCTTCCTCCCTACTAAAAGAGATTACATCTTTAACCTGTGGTGAAAATTTTGCTTCCATAATACCTTTCTTAACAGCTCGCCCCTAAACTATAAAATAAATTATAAAAAGCGACGCTACTGTTTTCTTTATTTTATCAACAATTGCGCCATATAGGTGGATAAAGGGCCAATTACATATCCATCAACTCAAAAATTACTATGCGATTATCTATTTGATAAATAATAAATATCTTATATCTATCTACGTAATAACTGTTTTATAGGTTTTAAAAAGACTTTTACGAAGAACAGCTCTTTTTAATTCCATTTTGTCGGATTATTGTAAGTATTTATTTAAAACCTTTAACTGACAATTTGTTTCTTCTTGATTAAGCAATTTACATGTTTTGACAGAAAAATAAAAGGAACCTGACATGATTTAACATTATTATTAGATAAATATATACCAAGGGTAACCGCCGTTAAATCCCTATACGGATTTAACCGCCATAAAGTTGTTTTTGTTTTGGAATAGTAATGACCGTGAAATCAATTTTTATCATTTCCTTTTAAACTGTTTCTTATATCCGCAGAAAGGGTTAAACTAATTGTCCGTCTGCGGTAACCTGCGAAATCTGCGGGAGATAAAAATAATATGCCACAAGAAACACTATTCCTAAAAAATCTATTGCCGCAAAATTTCCGTAAGTGAATCAAACTGAAAAAACTAAACATTTAGCATGGCATCTCATTACCAAAGATTCCTTATTGTAACCATCCTGCTCATCGCCTTTACAGGTCGAATTGGAATTTATGCTATGCCTGTACATCAAAAGTTTATAAAAGATATTCTTAGTGAACATTCAGGTAAAAAAACGGAGAAAACTGAACAATCAGATAAAGAAGAGCCTTTGGAGGAAAAGGTTAAACTTGCCGACTTAATCGCACCGGAGCTAATAAATATTAATTTTTTGTATACCCCTGAGTTAAAAAACAATTTTTTCTCAGAAAGTTTTATACTCACCCATTGCCATCTGCCAATTCCTGAGCAACCGCCGAAAAATCAGCTGTCATAGCTAAACTTAAAATTTTTCTTCTATTAAACTTAATTAAATCATGATAAAAATTAAAAACTTTATCATAATAGCATTATTTGCTATTATGGCACCTATTCTATTTTCGGCCTGTAAAAAAGACAGGGGTTATTCAGAAACTTTAACACCCGGACCTGACGTAAATTTTTACGCATTAACTTCAGATAGTAAATTGTTGTTAATTAATGCAAAAAATCCATCATCTGCTATTTCAACAGTAACCATAACAGGACTGCAGACCAGCGAGAGTATTCTGGGAATCGATTTTCGTCCTGCAACCGGACAGCTTTATGGTATTGGCAGCACCAGTCGTTTATATGTAATCGACCCTAAAACCGGCGCCGCCAGATCAATTTCTACGGCACCTTTTACACCCGTTCTAAGCGGAACATCAGTAGGATTCGATTTTAATCCGACTGTCGACAGAATTCGTTTGGTAACCAACACCGGACAAAATTTACGTCTTAATCCGGAAACTGGTACCGTGGCCGCTACAGATGGCGCTATCAATGGTATAACAAATGCCAAAGTATCGTCGGTTGCTTATACGCAAAACAAGGCCGGCGCAGCCACAACTATATTATATGATATTGATGCCGCGACTGATAAACTTTATAAACAAGATCCGCCTAACGACGGAAAACTGGTAGAGGTTGGAAGTTTAGGTTTAGATATTGATGAAGTTGGCGGATTCGACATTAATCCTGATGGAACTGCTGCACTGGCAGCCTTAACAAGCGGAGGTGTTTCTGCTTTGTTTATCCTTGATGTAAATTCCGGTAAGGCATCAAAAATCGGCAATTTAGGCTTGCAAATTACGGGTCTTGCGATTCCTACAGAAGCAGTTGCATACGCTGTATCTAATAATAATGAATTGTTGATTTTTAATCCGGCGTCGGCTAACCCGGCACCAATTGCTAAAACCATTACCGGTATACAAACAGGTGAAAGTATATTAGGTATTGATATGCGTCCGTTAAACGGTCAGCTTTTTGCATTGGGAAGCACGAGCAGAATTTATACCATAAATGCGTCTTCGGGCGCGGCTGTCGCGGTTGGTGCTACTCCGCTATCGACACTAATTTCGGGTACATCCGTAGGTTTCGATTTCAACCCAACGGTAGATAGAATCCGGATTGTAACCAATACAGGCCAGAATCTCAGGATAAATCCTGCTGATGGTATGTTAACCGTTGATGGTGCTGTAACTTTAACCACTGCCTCTATTTCGGGAGCGGCTTATACAAATAATTTTGCCGGTGCTACAACAACAATCCTTTACGATATTGATGCTATGGGCGACCGTTTATACAAACAAGATCCGCCTAACAACGGCACTTTAGTTGATGTTGGGGCATTAGGCGTTAATGTTGAAGCGAATAATGGTTTCGATATTGGCGGCACAAGCGGCCTGGCTTATGGAATTTTTACCGTAAGTGGAACACAAAAATTATATAGTATTAATTTAACAACAGGCGCAGCAACTGCAGGCGCAACTATAGCAACACCTGTTAGGGGTTTTACTTTAGGTTTAGGTTTTTAGCAATTAGTAAGATCGGCTGTAACTTAAGTGCTTTTCGCATCTTATTATTAGTGTAAATAACCCCATAAATACTTTGATTTCAATAAAAAACGGCAGTTTTTAAATAGAAAATTGCCGTTTTTTATCCAGTCTTATCAGATGATTCTTTATTTTAATAACTCAACTATTTTTTTTGGAATGTCTGAATTTTGCAGAAATCCAGAAAAATTCTGTGAACCCGGACCGTAACTGAACAAGGGTACCGGGAGACCAGTATGATCAATTGTTGTGAAAGTACCTGTTACGGAACCCGTTTTGTAGTTACCGTCAAAAAGAATCAGTCCGCCTGTTTCATGATCGGAAGTAACTAAAACTAAAGTTTCGCCATTTTCATCCGCAAATTTCATTGCTTTTCCAATTACTTTATCAAAACTGAGGTACTCATCTATACATTGTTTAATGCGATTTGCATGACCGCCAGCATCAATTTTAGCACCTTCCATCATCAGGAAAAAACCTTTATCGTTATTTGACGACAAAAAATTTATGCTCTTATCGAAGGCCTGCTCAATCAATCTGAAATTTTTATCCGGCTGATCCTGATCAAAACACAATACTTTTTTATTTTCAAAAGAAGAAGGCAAGTTAGCCAAGCCGTTATAAATCCCAAATCCTGATGCTTTTACTTGATTCAGAATACGATCTTGTTCTTTTCCAAAAGCTTCATGATAGCCACCGATTATCAGTGAAGCAGCACTTCTTTGAAGGTCGGAAGAAATGCTGTCACTCTGATCGCGATCGGTTCTGTGTGCAAAAAATGAAGAGGGTGTTGCACCCGTTACTTTATCATTGCTTACTATTCCGGAGCGAATGCCTTTTGCTGAAAGTATTTCAGGAAGATTTGCTGATTTCTTTCCGGTACTATCCATTCCGATAAAACGATTATTTGTTTTTTCTCCGGTAGCCATTGCTGTCGCTCCGGCAGCCGAATCGGTGTTGTAATCATCTGCAGGAGCCGTATTTGAGAAACCAATGTGTTTAAAGTTCGTTGCATTCAGGTAACCTCCATTAGCTGTTGCCGCTGCCCAGAACTGCGCAAATCCGGCACCATCACTAATTAAAAGAATAACATTTTTTGGTTTTTTATTCGGAACATCACTTTTATAAGTAGGCCGATAAGGTATGTATTTAGCATTGGCCAGATAAGTATTGTTTTCATAATCATTCAGAAATTTAGCCAGTTCAGCAGGCGAATCGGTATTGATAAAATCGACACCCAATTTCATGAATGCAATCCAACAGGTTTTAGTATCCGGATTGCCCCAGAAACGAACTTGCCTGCCAACAGAATGAATCGAATCAACAAATTTTTTAACCTTAGAAAAGTCTTGATGTGTCATTCTGCCTAAACCATTCCAATTAGAAAATTCCTGAAATGAAGCACTGTAGAAAGCGATTCTTTTCATCTGTTCAGCAGTGTAACGAACACTTTTCCGACCATCAAAATGGAATATATCATCATAAGCAGTAAATTTTTCCGGTGCCGGAATATTTCCGCTAATGACCAGATTTACCGCATTTGGGTTAGCCTTTAAATCGAAATATTTTCTAACCGGTTTTAGTTTCTCTTCCAAACGCTTCATTGCAGGTTCCCCTGAGGTTTTAAGATCGATTAACAGCTGCAATTTCCCGCCATCCGGATAAACTTTTTCACCACCATTTAACTTAATTTGATTTAAAATAGGTTCGATATATAAACTTTCTAAAGTTTTCCGTTTATCGATATCCTCTTTGTCATGTGCCACATAAAACTCATTATCTACTAAAAACACATCAACCTCTATTGAAGCAAACCGATTTGCATAAGCCGTGTAAAAAGGCTGCGATTGCTGGTAGTCATTATGCGAATGTGTATTCTTATTTACCTGGTATGTCTGCGCATAAAGTAAAGAAGAGCAACATATTAAACTAATTGAGGTTAGCCATGTTTTTAATTTTCTGATCATATTTTTAACATAAAATTGAATAAAATAGTCGAGGTCTGAAATTAAAACTACGTATTGTGAAGCGTTTATCCAACGCTATTCTGCGATCTCAGTTACCTGGATTTAAAAAATCAAAATATAGCTTCTTTGTCTAACAGTCAGTAAACTCGTGCCCAAAACTAGTCTGCCCAGGTTAACTGGCGGTTAAATTCCGGTTAACATGAATCATTTCGTCGTTGTCAGGCGAATTCTTAGAAAATAACATATCATTTCATCTTCTATGCTTTAACTTTAGTGTTTAACGCTATTATAAAGATTTCCTAACTACGCTCGAAATAACGACTTATCGTTCTTATCTTCTCGATTAGCGCTTAGCGAACCCGAGTGAAATTTTTAACTTGGTATGGAACCGGTAACAAAAATTTTTATTGTGGAAATAAAAGGTATATATCGTATACAGATTAACTTGTTAACATTCGGCAACAACCTGCTCCGGCTTTTTCCTGGTTAATGCAGCGCCGGCACTCGCCGTAATGACCAGAAGAACGGCCATCCATTCATAAACGGAAAGATGCTCGTTTAAAAAAATCAATCCCGATAATGCACCCACAGCTGGCTCCAGGCTTAATAAAATACTGAATGTTTTAGCAGGCATTTTACCAAGTGCACTCATTTCTAAAGTAAAAGGAATTGCGCTTGACAGTAAAGCCAATGCTA
Organism: Pedobacter rhodius; assembly: GCF_027213645.1. Lineage (GTDB taxonomy): Bacteria > Bacteroidota > Bacteroidia > Sphingobacteriales > Sphingobacteriaceae > Pedobacter > Pedobacter rhodius. The sequence continues at coordinate 22,995 of NZ_JAPWGL010000004.1, forward strand.
AACCCGAAAGTAAAAAAACTGGTTTCATGTGCGCTAATATTCCCCCGCCCAGCGCAAACGGGATAATTACAACTGAAGCAATCATCATCCCTATTGTAACGGCTTTGCCGGTATCCATTATTTTTGATATCCGCCCGCCGATAACAATGTATGCGGCCCAGAAAACACCGGCAAGCAAGGCAAGCAAAACGCCAATTAAATCGATATTCTTACTACTCCAAGGCGCTATCAAAGCTATTCCCGCAGCAGCTAAAATAACCCATAAAAAATCCAGCGCTCTTTTAGAGCCTGTTAAAGCTAAAACTAAGGGGCCAATAAATTCCAGGGTCACACCCAATCCAAGCGGTATGCGTTCGATGGCCAAATAAAAAATTAAATTCATTAAACCCAAAGTAATACCATATAATATAACGGTTTTCCATTGTTTTGATGTTAAATTTTTTAAATCAGGCCGGTTAAAAACAATAAGAATAAAGGCAGATAAAACTATTCTTAATGATGACGTTGCCGCAGCACCTAAAACAGGAAATATGCCTTTTGCAATGGCTGCACCGGCTTGCACACTTATGATTGACAACAACACTGCAGGAACCGGCGGGATGGAAAATCCCTTTTTATTTTTCATTTCAGGTGGCTATTTCCTACAAAACTAATCCTTTTAACAGAACAGGCATTTCCTTAATTGTAAAATAAATCTAAGGATTTTCCAGCTTGGCCTTTAACATTCTGGCAGCTTGGGTATAACCGCCTTCAGAGCCATCTACAAAATGAATGTGTTCGTTAACCAAATCCCGTACGTAACAAGACATCGTAGAATTACTACTTACATGTAATCCATATAAAATTAAACCTTTAATCTCCAGTTTATCAAGGTATTTAACTAGCTTAAGTCTTTGCTGTTCATTTCCTGAAATTACTGTATTAATTTTACCATCGAGTACAAGCGTATCAGACATTTCTACCAGTCTATTCAGGTAGTTTTTACCACTTTCGGTTCTAAAGTAAATGTATCCGTACAAATTTATTAACCAGGTTTTCATCAATTCGAAGATTTTAACTTCTCCGATCCGTGTTCTCATTTCTCTACTCAATCGGTTAAAGGTGGTATTGAACCGAAGTTTATCTACCGAAATAGGCTGTCTTTTTTCTGGTTCACCATAAATTATATCTAGCTGATTAACTATTGCACTAAAAATTTTCGGTTGCTCTTCAACATTATTTACCACAACCAATAAAGTTACTACTTCGTTGCTATGCTGAGGCGGATCAATTTTATCCCATCGGCATTGCATACCATTTAAATCTAAAATCTCATCTTGCTGATTTATTGGTGCCAATAGATAATCTTCGGCCTTAATTAGTTTTTCTGCATAACTCAATCCGTCACCTAAAATAACAGGAATGGAAAAAAACTCTGATACATGAAATTTACTAATACGGAGTTGAAATGCAGCATCGTAAATTTGTTTTACAGGAATGCTGCCCACACGTAAATTTAAGTTAAAATTGGTGAGGGTATTTTCTTTAAAAACAGATAGCTTTTTTAATGCAGAGTCCAAAATGGAAGATGGCACCAGAAAGGTTGCTCCATCCCCACCAAAAAAGAAAGGTATAGTTATGCCAGAACTGTAGGCTAAATTTAAAACGGTAACGATACTTCCTGTGGCTATAAGATTTACATTTTCGTTAAACCCATCTAAAACTGCTTTTGTAGATCCTTTAATATCTGTAATGATTACATGCCAATCGTCGGGAACTTGCTTAAAAAGTTCCTTTTGGGTAAATAGCTTACTTAACTTTATGCGTTGGGCGGGCAAATTGCTGTAAAAAACATCTGATGATTTAATCATTTATAAAAAAGATTTACCTTATAAAAGTAACATTTTTGAGCTGAGCGTTGTTTACAGGTGAAATGAATTCAGAAATAGTTTTGATGAAATATTTTAATACATATATTTGATTATAAAATTATCCGTTATGCTTGTATTTGCAGTCCCTCTCTATTTTATAGCCTTTTCTGGTTGGTTAATTTATGCAGGTTTGGTTAAGAAAAACCTGAAACAAAATATGCCTATGGTCTATTTTGGCTCTATCTTTAGCATAATTTGGCTGGTGATAGTATTTATATCGTTGTAAGTTTAATTTAACAATTCATTTGTAACTCCAAGTAAATCTCCGATTTCAAAAGGTTTTTGAAGTATAGCATCAGGTGTGCAATTCACATCATCTATATCGATTAAAACCCCAGAAATCAAAACAATAGGAATATCAGCAGTTTCTTCATGGCTTTTTAAATAGTTACAAACAACTCTACCATCAATCGCTCCAATCCAAATATCCAAAAGAATTAAATCCGGTTTAAAATCGCCGACAGTCTTATCCAAATCGGAAATATCTGTAATACCTTTTAAAAGGTAATCCCTGTCTTTAAAAATCATCGGAAAAACTTCCAATAAATCATTATCATCATCTATTGCTAATATCCGCTTTTGCACCTTTTTAATTTCTAAACATTATAACTGGAATTATAACTAAAAACAAGGTAAAAAGTTTGTTCAAGATATTTTTCATTAAATCCGGGTGAAGATTTACTCTTTTCAGTTTTAAAAAGGTTCAAACTATTTTCAAAAACATGATGTTGACAAGAAACAAAACTTATACTAATGGAAAAGATAAAAACTAAAGGATATGGTGCGAGTGGAGCGTTGATTGGCGGAAAAACGCTCGAATTGATGGAGTTTGAACGCAATCAGCCAAAAGACGATGAAGTTTTAATCGACATACTTTATTGCGGCGTTTGCCATTCTGATTTGCACCAGGTAAATAATGATTGGAAAAATACAATTTATCCATGCGTACCTGGTCATGAAATTATCGGGAAGGTAATTTCAACAGGACCGGCTGTTACGAAATTTAAACAAGGTGATGTCGTTGGCATTGGTTGTATGATAGATTCATGTAAGCATTGCGAACCCTGCCTGGAAGGTGAAGAACAATTCTGCGAGGGACCTCACGGACAAACCATGACTTATAACGGTTACTGGAAACCTGATCCTGAATTCAATACTTTTGGCGGATACTCTACAAATATTATTGCACAGGAGAAATTTGTGATGTCAATCCCTTCAAACCTTGAAATTTCGGCAGCAGCGCCAATTTTATGCGCAGGTGTTACAACCTATTCACCATTAAAACACTTTGGGGTTAAAGAAGGCCACAAAGTTGGTATAATTGGTATTGGTGGCCTGGGGCATATGGGTGTTAAAATAGCAAAAGCAATGGGTGCTTCAGTTACGGCAATTACCACTAAGGAAGAGAAAAAAGAACAGGCGCTCGCTTTAGGTGCTGATGATGTACTTATTTCTGAAGATAAAAAAGCAATGGAAGTAAGCGCAAATAAATTTGACTTCTTACTTTGTACAATTCCTTCTCCTTTTGATGTAAATGATTATATTCCTTTGTTGAGAAGACGGGGCGCGCTGGTTACCGTTGGATTATTAGGACCATACAAAAACCCGACAAATAATATGGATGTTGCCAAATTTTGTACTACAATTGGCGGTTCTTTGATTGGTGGCACAATAGAAACACAGGAAATTCTGGATTTTTGCGCTGAACATCAGATTATACCCGACGTAGAGCTGATAAACATTGAAGATATTAATGAAGCATTGGCAAAAATTAAAGATGAAGAAGTAAGGTTTCGGTACGTAATCGATATGGCCTCATTAAAAAGCTAGATATTGCCCGGTTTAAACCGGGCATTTCTGTTTAAACGTTTTATTGAAAAGCAATTTCCATTTCGTTTGAAATTAAGCATCTTTGCACAAACAAAATTTCATAATGGCAGACGAGAAAATCATATTTTCAATGGCTGGTGTAAATAAGATTTACCCACCACAAAAACAGGTTTTAAAAAATATATACCTTTCTTTCTTTTACGGTGCAAAAATCGGTGTTATCGGTTTAAATGGCTCCGGAAAATCATCCTTGTTAAAAATCATTGCCGGTTTAGATAAATCCTATCAGGGTGAAGTCGTATTTTCTCCCGGATATTCTGTTGGTTATTTAGCACAGGAACCTATTCTTGATCCTGAAAAAACAGTACGCGAAGTTGTTGAAGAAGGCGTTGCAGAAGTAACTGCGATTTTAAAAGAATACGAAGAAGTTAACGAGGCCTTTGGATTAGAAGAAAACTATTCTGACCCCGATGCAATGGATAAACTCATGGCAAGGCAAGGCGAATTACAGGATAAAATTGATGCTTTAGGTGCCTGGGAAATTGATTCGAAATTGGAAAGGGCGATGGACGCTTTGCGTTGTCCTGACCCGGAAACAAAAATAGGTGTACTTTCTGGTGGTGAGCGCCGTCGTGTGGCCATGTGCCGCTTATTGCTTCAACATCCTGACGTTTTATTATTGGATGAGCCAACCAACCACCTGGATGCCGAGAGTATTGATTGGTTAGAACAATTCTTACAGAATTACGAGGGAACAGTTATCGCCGTAACGCACGATAGATATTTCCTGGATAATGTTGCAGGCTGGATTTTAGAATTAGATCGTGGTGAAGGTATTCCGTGGAAAGGAAATTATAGCAGCTGGTTAGATCAGAAAGCCAAACGTTTATCGCAAGAGGAGAAAACCGAAAGCAAACGCCAGAAAACACTGGAGCGTGAGCTGGAATGGGTACGAATGGCACCAAAAGCCCGTCATGCAAAATCTAAAGCCCGCTTGGCAAATTATGACAAACTTGCATCTGAAGATGGAAAGGAAAGAGAAGATAAACTGGAACTTTTCATTCCTGCCGGTCCGCGTTTAGGTAACGTGGTTATAGAAGCCACTAATGTGACCAAAGCCTATGGGGATAAAGTTCTTTTTGACAATTTAAACTTTTCGCTTCCGCCTGCAGGAATTGTGGGGATTATTGGTCCGAATGGCGCGGGTAAAACAACTTTATTCCGTTTAATTACCGGCCAGGAAGAAGCTGATAACGGAACTTTCCGCGTTGGTGAAACGGTAGAACTGGGTTATGTGGATCAGATGCACAATGATTTAGCCGCCGACAAAACGGTTTACGAAAACATTACTGATGGTTTGGACAACATTCAATTGGGTAATAAAGCAGTAAACGGTCGTGCTTATGTTTCTAAATTCAATTTCAATGGCGGCGACCAGCAGAAAAAAGTTGGTGTTTTGTCGGGTGGTGAGCGTAATCGTGTTCACCTGGCCATTACGTTAAAAAAGGGCGCGAACGTGCTACTGCTAGATGAGCCAACCAATGATATCGACGTGAATACGTTACGTGCATTGGAAGAAGCTTTAGAAAACTTTGGCGGTTGTGCAGTAGTCATCAGCCACGACAGATGGTTTTTAGATAGGATTTGTACGCACATTTTAGCTTTTGAAGGTAACTCCGAAGTATATTTCTTCGAAGGCAATTACTCTGATTATGAAGAAAATCGCAAAAAACGTTTGGGAGATGTTACACCGAAACGCATCAGGTATAAAAAGCTAGATTAATTTCAAAAAGCCACCTCGCATCCGATAGCTATCGGATGCGAGGCAGCTTTTTCAGCCAACGAAGCAATCTTTCTTGATATCAAGACAAGTAAATCTTCAATCTTTAGTGCAAGACATTCACTATTTCTTCTCTTCTCTCGGACCTCTTTTATAAATAACCAAGCCATTTAGAAAGTTTCGTAGAATCTGATCACCACAGGGCTTAAAATTTTCATGATCCTCGTTTCTGAAAATATCGCCCAATTCCGCCTTGGTAACCTTAAAACCTACTAAATCGCAAATCGTAATGATGTCTTCAGTTTTTAAAGATAATGCTACTCTTAATTTTTTTAAAATATCGTTGTTACTCATGTATTTAATGATAGAATGTTATATGATAGTGCTAACTTATTTGCCAAAATTCCAATGAACCAATGAACCAATGAACCAATGAACCAATGAACCTCTAACTCGCTACCTCTAACTTTAATTTTTTACCTTTTATTTTTTCGCCATTAAGTGCTTTAAGAAGTTTATCAACCACATTTCGTTTTACAGCAACATAACTTGTGGTATCCTTAACTTCTATAAGGCCTAAATCCTCCTTTTGCAAGCCCCCTTTCTGAAGAAATAAGCCAACAATATCAATCTTATTAATTTTATCTTTTTTACCATTGGCGATGTATAAAGTTACCCAATCACTGGCTTCAGGCAGTTTATACTTATCGCTAAGTTTTTCTTCTTCAATATTTTCCGGTAAATATTTATAATGCTCTTCTTCCGTTAAAACCGCGTAAGCTGTCCCTTTGGCATTCATTCTGGCTGTTCTGCCATTGCGATGAATATAGGCGTCTTCGGTATAAGGCAATTGATAATGCACAATATTTTCTACCTCAGGTATATCCAGTCCACGGGCAGCTAAATCTGTGGTGATTAATATCTTATGACTGCCGTTTCTGAATTTTAATAGCGCTTTTTCCCTATCTGCCTGTTCCATCCCACCGTGAAAAACATCATGTCCTAAGCCATGCTCGAAAAGTAAATCACTGATTCTATCGACAGTTTCTCTATGATTACAAAATACTAAAGTATTTGCTCCACCGATTTTACTTAGCAGTTTAAATAAAACATCAAGTTTATCTGCAGCCGGCGCTACAACTTTTTTAAGTTTTAAATCTGGTTTAACCTGCGCATCTTTTGAAAAATCGATCTCAACAGGCTGGTTTAACTTTACAAACGACGGAATTTCTTCCATCTTAGTTGCTGAGGTCAAAATCCGCTGTTTTAATGATAGCAGCGTACCAATGATATACGACATGTCCTGTTCAAAACCGAATTCCAATGATTTATCAAACTCATCTAAAACTAAGTACTCGATAAAAGACTCATCAAAATTATGATGCTCTAAATGATAAGCAATTCGTCCGGGTGTACCGATTAAAACTGCAGGAGGATGCGCCAGATTATTTTTTTCTATACGAACGGCGTGACCGCCATAACAGCAGTTTATTTTGAAAGAAGTGCCCATTTGTTTAAAAACCTGCTCAATTTGTAAGGCAAGTTCTCTTGATGGAACCAGAATGAGTGCCTGCACTCCTTTTACATCTGCTTTTAGGACGGATAATACCGGAAGCAAAAAAGCCAAGGTTTTTCCCGAACCCGTGGGCGCCACTAATACAACATCAGCTCCTTTTTTTGCAGCCTTAACTGATGCGTTTTGCATATCGTTAAGCGCTGAAATATTTAATCTTTTAAGCGCATTTTCTATCATTACGCCAAAGTTAAACATTTATTGGTGTTGCAATATCACGAAACTGCTTATCAGAATTTTAAAAATCTTCGCTTTAACCTTTTAAGCATAGAAAAGTTTAGTTTATTTTCTAATAATAGCAGCATCCTGCCTCTTTGCGACATAGAAGTCGTAACTTTCTCATTAACAGCATCAACTGATGAAATAATTCTATCAGCAATTTCTCCGGCAAATTTATTGGCACGGCTTTGCTGTAATAGTTGAAATTCCTGGATTAACTCTGCTTTCATAATTTAAATGATTTGGTTAACTAATAGATAAATCTAACGCTTAATAGTTAGTAATTGTTGTAAAAACAGTAAAATCATTAACTTCAGACAGATAACCTGTTGATAACTAAAGTTTTGTTAGCAAATAAACAACCAATACTTAACACGGATTTAATTTTTAGCACTTATTTTTATAAAAACCTGATTATCATTTGTTAACCTTAACCACTCAATGTATGACATGGAAAAAATTTAGCGGCGAAGTAATCCAATCTTCTATTCTTGAAGAAATTGAAATGGCAATTATCAGAGAAACAGAAAACGGTTATAAACTTAAGGTCTGCATCGGAACCGATTCGCAGGTTAAAGGCACAATTACCGATTTCGCGACTGTAATTGTACTGCTTAGGGAGCATCATGGAGGCTTTATGTACATTCATCAGGAAAAGTCATCTCAACAGGTAAGCATTAAAGAACGCATGTTGATGGAAGTTCAGAAATCTATAGAAACGGCTTATTCCATTTGCGATTTGCTTGATATTTATGATGTAGCGCTTGAAGTGCATGCCGATATTAATACCAATCCATCCTTTAAATCAAACAAAGCATTAAATGATGCAATGGGTTACATATTAAGTATGGGCTTTATTTTTAAAGCAAAACCAGAGGCTTTTGCCAGTTCTACATGCGCAGATAAAATGGTTCACTAGATTTGAAATAAGACACAATAGGCGTATCTTTAAATCATAGACTTTTACTTATGAAAAAGATATTCCTATCGTTATTTACCTTATTAATTACATTTTCTGTTTTCGCACAAAGTGAAGACAAGGATACTTATACTAAAATTGGTGATGAAATCCCGAAATTTAGTTTCGAAATAGAAAAAGGCAAAACCGTTAATATTGCAGATTATAAAGGAAAGCTTATCCTCATAAATCTGTTTGCAACCTGGTGTCCGCCATGTAATACCGAATTACCTTTGGTTCAAAAAGAAATTTGGGATAAGCATAAAGACAATAATAATTTTGCATTTTTTGTATTTGGACGTGAAGAAGGCTGGGATAAATTAATTCCTTACAAAGCAAAGAAGGGTTTTACCTTCCCTATTTTACCCGATTTAGATCGAAGTGTTTTTAGTAAGTTTGCCAGGCAATCTATCCCAAGAAATATCCTGATTGATGAAACCGGGAAAATAATTTATCAGTCAATCGGTTATGAAGAAAAAGAATTTCAAACCCTGGTTAAATTAATTGATGGCAAATTAAAAGACAAAGCAACAAAATAGCGTTTTGATTGTTCAGCTATAAATTAAGAATTTGAAAACTTACCGATTAGAATTTACGCAAAAAATACCCGTTGATTTAGATACTGCATGGGATTTTTTTTCATCACCACTAAACTTATCTGAAATTACACCGGAAGACATGACTTTCGATGTCACTTCGCCAATACAGAAAGACTCGAAGATGTATCCGGGCATGATTATTACATACAAGGTATCGCCTTTACTTGGTATAAAATTGAACTGGATGACCGAAATTACGCATGTAAAGGAAAAAGAATATTTTATTGATGAACAACGCTTCGGCCCTTTTGCTTTCTGGCATCACAACCATCATTTTGAATCGGTACAGGGCGGTGTATTAATGCACGATATTTTACACTACGCGATTGGTTGGGGACCAATTGGCTTGCTGGCAAATGAAATTGTAGTTAACAGTAAGATAAACGGAATATTTAATTATAGATATAAAAAAGTGGAGGAACTTTTCGGAAAGCTTTAATCAGCAGGTTTTCTACCACTTTTTAGTTGAAATCGTTTCTATTTTCTTTTTGAGTTTTTCTGTTTGATTGGTTGCAAGTGCTTTTTTAAAATTTTCGGCAAGTTTAGCTGTTTTGTTGTACGCACTTTCTAAAATATCTTTCCATGCACCTGCACTTAATTTTCCCGGCGTTTGTTCTAAAGGTGTGCCAATATTAGTTGTTGGAACATAGTTACTGTAGCGGTCTCTTGCATAAGGGATATATTTAAAATCAGTTAACCAGAACCTGTATTTTTTTTCCCTTGCCTCAAAAGTCATATTATAGCTTACTTCACCGCTTGGGTGACTTGCAACTAAAACTGTTTTATCAATAACAGTAATCCCTTTTGCAGTAATGGACGTATCTGTATTGCTTATTTTTTTTATTGTTTTTTTATAGGCATCTACAAAAGCTTTAGCCCTCAGCATTAAGCTATCTTTTCCGGTACCTGTTTCAACAACCTCGTAATAGATAAATTTACCATTATCATCAGTAGAAAATTGTTTCTGCTGAGCGGAAACTTTTAATGAAAGAATTGCAAAGACCAGGATTAGGCAGTATTTCATATGTTATTATCGGCTTAAAAACTAAAGATAATAAAAAAAGCCTCCGGCCTGAAAGCCGGAGGCTGATTAAAAATTAAATTAAATATTAAAAAGCGTAAACTGCTGCCAAGGAGAACTGACCTGCATTTGGCGCAGCACCTCCCGTTTTGTTGACAAATGGCTTATCGCCATTGTGATCCAGTCTAATTTCAGGGATAAAAGTTAAACCACCTGATTTAATATTTGCAGTAAAGGTTAAACCAGTATACGAAGTACCTTGAATCGCACCAACATCTTTAATTTTGAAATACTCACCTCTTAAACCTAAAGTAACTGCTTCCGCAACGGCAACCTGAGGATATAGTGCAACACCTGCATAACCACCAGCATCATCTGCCTTATCATAGTTGGCTGCATTTAAACCTAATTTAAATGCTTTGCTGATTTGGTATGACGTAGTTAAATCTTCAATTGTTCCGTATCCTGTCGGATCAGCACCTGACAACACATTTAAATATGCAGTCCATCCTTCAACTGGCGAAACCATAAGCTGTCCACCAATACTGGAAACCCCTCTTGTTGCGCTATAAAGGTTCCAATCGTTAAATAAGCCTGCCATCAGGCTTACTTTGTCGGAGAATTTGTAGGTTGCCTTAATACCTGCATTCTGGAAAGGACCATTTGTAAATAAATAAGAAGTAGAATAGTTGAAGTTACCAACCGGTGAAATCACTTCATAACCAATAAATGTACCCATGTAACCTGCTGTCATCGAAAACTTATCAGAAAAATCGTAATTGATGTACAAATTCTGAATGTGGAATGAGGAGCCGTTTGCAGCAGCATCAGGAATTGATTGTGTTTGACCGCGTGGACCAAAGGAAATTTCGCCTACGAAAGATGCCTTTCCGGTTTTCTTCTTCAAGGCAAGATCTATCATACCCAATGAAACTGAATTGTGATCAGAGGCAAAAGAAGTTGGAATATTAGATTTTTTTGCGAAATCGTATTTGTAATACGTATCAACCGACCCTGAAAATTCAAGTGGTGATGTTGGGGCTTCTTGCGCCAGGGCACACGTAGTGCTAGCTATACTAAAAATAGCAGATAAAAATTTCTTCATGTTTGAGCTTTATTGGGGTTTAGATATATATAATTTCTTAGATAGCTTCTTGAATTGGACTATTTTTTTCGATGTAAATAGCTTTCTCCTCAACTAATAAAGTACCTTGAGAATATTTTTCGTCATGTTGTGATGCATCAAGGCCTAATTCTTCTTCTTCATCTGAAACGCGGATTGGTTGAATTAAGTTGATGAATTTGAAAATGATAAATGATACTACAAAACTGAATACAACAACAATTGCCACACCTTTTAATTGAGTGAAGAAGAATTCCGGATTACCATATAATAAACCATCTACACCTGCAGAATTTACAGTTTTAGTGGCAAAAACACCAGTTAAAATCATTCCAACAATACCGCCTACACCGTGGCAAGGAAAAACGTCTAAAGTATCATCAATTGTAGTTTTAGATTTCCCATAAACCACCAAGTTAGAAACAATAGCTGCAAATGCACCGATAAAGATACTTTGTGGAATTGCTACATAACCAGCTCCCGGCGTAATGGCAACTAAACCAACTACCGCACCAATACAGAAGCCTAATACTGAAGGTTTTTTACCACGAAGAACATCAAAGAACATCCAGGATAAACCTGCTGCACCAGCGGCAACGTTTGTAGTAGCAAAGGCCGAAACGGCTAATGAACCAGCGCCTAAAGCAGAACCTGCATTAAAACCAAACCAACCGAACCACAATAAACCTGTACCAATTAATACATATGGAATATTTGCAGGCGGAATTTCTTTATGATCTAAGTGTGCTTTTCTACGTTTTAATACTAATGCACCTGCCAAAGCAGCCATTCCAGCAGAAATGTGTACTACTGTACCTCCGGCAAAATCAAAAACACCCATTTTCATTAATAAACCATCCGGACTCCAGGTCATGTGTGCTAACGGCGCATAAACTAGTAAACCGAAAAGTACAGTAAATAAAATGTACGATGTAAAGCGAATACGTTCTGCAACTGCACCCACTACCAATCCTGGAGTGATGATTGCAAACATTAATTGAAACAATGCGAACAATGTTAATGGAATCGTTGGTGCAAGGCTCCAGGGTCCTCCGGAGTTTACACCCTTAAAGAAAAAGAATGTAGAAGGATCTCCAATAAAGCCACTGATATCTTTACCAAAAGCTAAACTAAAACCTACTACTACCCATAGCACTGACACAACACCTGCTGCAACAACACTTTTAATCATTGTTGATAACACATTTTTTCTGTGAACCATACCACCATAAAAGAATGCTAAGCCCGGAGTCATTAAAAATACTAACGCGGTTGCTACTATTACCCAAGCCACATCTGCAGCATTATATTTACCTACATCATAATTCGGTAAAGCGGGAACAAATATTGCGGCAACCGCCACAATAGTTAATACCAAGAAGGGTGCAACCTGTTTTAAGGAAAATTTACTCATAGTTTTAAGTTTATTTGTTTGTGTTGGTTAAATAATTTAATTTCTCTGATTTAATTTTTATAAAAATACAAGTTATTGTAGTTTTTACACCATTAAATAGAAATTTTCTAATTAAATCACTTAATTTTTGCAAAATCAAACAAAATTTTAACTTAAAAATATGATAAATTAAAAAAAAGACTGTTTTTTTACAATCTTTTTAACAAAACCAAAATCATATAATTTGACAGAATTATAGAATTTTATCTATAAATTATGAATAATTATCATAAAAAGCAGTCTAAAAACAAAAAAACCATGAAAAATCACGGTTTTTTATAAAAATGTTGGTGTTTTTTAATTTTTTATTCAAAATACAGAGAACCCTGAATTATACCTCTTTTTTCGATTTCTTTATCAATATAAGTCTGAATTGATGATTTATTTAAACCCCAATTTGGTGCAATTAATAAATCCCAGTCGGAAATTCCAAAAAGCCGCTGAATTACGATATCCGGACGAAGTAAAGGAATCAATTCACACAATAAATCGGTGTATTCCTCTAACGTGAACAATTTAAATGGCTCCTTTTTATACTTAACACCCATTATAGAGCCTTCAACAATGTGCAAATGATGAAATTTAACAAACTTAATTTGCGGGAAGCGGTTGATTTCATGAATATAACCCAGCATCATTTCTTTAGTTTCCCAAGGAAAACCGAAGATAGTATGTACACATAAGTCGAGTTTGCTATTTTCCAAAAGTTTAACGGCTTCTACAAATTCACCATGACTGCAGCCCCTGTTAATTTGGTTTAGCGTTTCATCATATATCGATTCCATACCCATTTCCAAATCCACATCATACCTGTCGGCATAACTTTCCAGCAAGGCCACCTTTTCTGCATCGATACAATCGGGGCGGGTACCTACGGAAAAACCGACTACATCCTCAGGATTTACAGACAGCGCCTCATCATACATCATTTTCAAATAATGTACCGGCGCATACGTATTGGTATTTGGCTGGAAATACACGATAAACTTATCGGCCTTATAAAAATTCTTGCCACGCTCCATTCCTTTTTCCAGTTGTTCGCGAATGGTTGGCATTTTACGCGAAATTTCCGGTGTAAAAGAATCTACATTGCAATATGTACAACCGCCATAGCCTTTGCTGCCATCACGATTCGGACAAGTGAAACCGCCATCTACAATCGTTTTAAAAACCCGCTGGCCATTGTATTTCTCACGCAAATATGTGCCGTAATTTTTATATCCTTTTATACCTAAATCTACCTGTGTTCCCATTGGCTGCAAAAATACGTAATAACTATTAAGATAATGGCATTACCAATCAAGATTACAAACGCTTAATAATTAGTCAGAAAAGCAATTGCCACATTTCAATTAAGTCTAAACCCGCCATTTGTTAAACGCATGCAAACCTTAAGCTCCAGGCTGGTATACGCAGTGTCGGAATTAGGAATTTACTTCCCTGTACAAAACGAGGTTAAATAAACCCGACCGGCAGCGGTATGTCGATTTTTCTTCGACATTTAGCAAAGGGCGGGACTATCATAACCGATAAGCATTGCTATTGCTTTCCAAGAAATAAAAAACATATCTCCCAGACATTTTTGGAAACCTCAATCTTAAAATCCTTAAATCTGAACCTAAGCTTTATTTCTGTTAATTAAAAAATAAACAGGAACACCCAGCAAAACGATTACAAGTCCGGGCCAGGTATATTGTTGTTTATATATTAACAGTAAAATGCAAAATGCAGCGCCAATAAGCAAATAAATAATAGGTGTAATCGGATACAGCCATGTTTTGAAAGGCCTATCCAAGTCGGGTTTTTTTAATCTTAAATAAATAACGCCAAAAACCGTAATCATATAAAATAATACGATGACAAAAGAGATCATATCTAAAAGATTACCATACTGGCCACTTAAACACAAAACAGCGGCCCAAATCCCCTGCATCCAAAGGGATTTTTCCGGAACTCCGCTTTTATTATTTTCTATCGCAGCCTTAAAAAACATACCATCTTTTGCCATAGTTTGAAAAACTCTGGCACCTGCCATTACTAAACCATTCACACAACCAAAAGTGGAAATCATAACTAAAACAGCCATCACAACAGTACCTACGCCATCACCAAAAATTTGCTCGGAAGCAACAACAGCAACCCTATCGTTTGCTGCAAAGGCAATACTATCCCTGTTTAATGTGTTTAAATACACAAAATTAACCAGCAGATAAAGAACCATTACAGCCGAAGTGCCAATGACCATGGAACGAACTATATTTTTCTTTGGATTTTCGATTTCTCCGGAAATAAAGGTTACATTCTCCCAGGCAACGCTGGAGAATACGGAGCCAACCATTGCGGCCGCAATTCCACCCATTATGGTCATTCCTGAAATGGATTCCCATCCTGATTTTGTGAAATTGCCGGTCAAATCTGTTCTTATATTATTAAATGCGTTCCATCCAAATCCCATGTTCTCCGTCCAGAAGTTACTTTTTACCAAAAGAAAACCCAGAATAATCAAACCAATTAGCGCGATAATCTTTGAACCTGTAAAAATATTTTGCAATATTTTACCACTTTCGACCCCTTTTGTATTTATGTAGGTAAGCAGCAGAATAATAAAGATGGCCAGAATTTGTATCCAGGTAATTTTATAACTACCACTTTGAAAAATTGGCGCCGCATCATTTAAAGCAGGTATTAAATAAGCGGTAAATTTACCAAAGGCAACTGCAACCGCAGCAATAGTACCCGTTTGAATTACGGTAAACATGCCCCATCCATAAAGGAATCCCATCATCTTACCAAAAATTTCTTTCAGGTAGGTGTACTGCCCGCCGGCTTTAGGAAACATAGCGGAAAGTTCTCCGTAAGAAATTGCCGCCGCAACGGTCATCACTCCGGTTATCAGCCAAACCACAATTAACCAATAACCGGAACCTAAGTTCCTCATAATATCGGCACTCACGATAAAAATACCACTTCCAATCATTGAGCCCATGACCAGCATCGCAGCATCAAAAAGACCCAATTTTCTTTTTAAAGGTTCTTTTTCCTGTAGTTTTTCCATTTTTTTGTTTGTTTGGTTTTAGCTTTAGTTGGGCTAATTTATTTAAAAAAAACAATTCGCATCAAGTTGTCGTGTATTATTTTAAACGAATAAAAAATATTCTCATACCTTATAATTTTTTTCTTCGTGATGATGCGTAGAAAATTATTTTATTATATTGCTAAACTAAATAATTCAATGTTCTGTAAGTTAAGCCTTAACCATGCTTAATTAGTTATGAGCAACAGAACTTTGAATCAACAAAATTCAAAACCAAATATTTAACTATGGATTTTTTACAAAACAATCTGATTTACGCAATTCCGGCGCTTGGCCTTGTCGGGATTATTGTTATGCTATTTAAAAGTGCCTGGGTAAGCAAGCAAGATGCAGGTGACAAAAACATGCAGGAACTTGCCGGTTACATTGCCGACGGCGCAATGGCTTTTCTTAAAGCTGAGTGGAAAGTGCTAAGTATTTTCGCTGCATTTACCGCCGCTTTACTTGCCTACTCCGGAACAATTACCGAAATTAATGGTGTAGCAATGCATTCCAGCTGGATTATTTCCATCTCTTTTATAATCGGAGCCGTATTTTCTGCATCAGCAGGATATATTGGTATGAAAGCCGCAACAAAAGCAAACGTCAGAACAACGCAAGCGGCCAGAACAAGTTTAAAACAAGCACTAAAGGTTTCTTTCACCGGTGGAACCGTAATGGGATTAGGTGTTGCGGGATTAGCTGTTTTAGGTTTGGGTGGTTTATTCATTGCTTTTCTTCAGATATTTCATGTAACCAATGCAAATAGCGAAGAAATGAGAACAGCGATTGAAGTACTTACCGGTTTTTCATTAGGTGCAGAATCAATTGCTTTGTTTGCTCGTGTAGGTGGGGGCATTTACACAAAGGCTGCCGATGTTGGTGCAGATTTGGTAGGTAAAGTGGAAGCAGGGATTCCCGAAGATGATGTACGTAACCCGGCAACAATAGCAGATAACGTAGGTGATAACGTTGGCGACGTAGCCGGAATGGGTGCCGATTTATTCGGTTCTTATGTGGCTACAATTCTGGCTACAATGGTTTTAGGGCAGGAAATTACCGTAGTTGATAAATTCGGAGGGATGTCTCCAATTCTGTTACCAATGGTAATTTGCGGCCTGGGTATTATTTTTTCCATTATAGGAACCTGGTTTGTGACTATAAAAGATGAAAAATCAAACGTTCAGAATGCACTAAACCTGGGCAACTGGTCATCTATTGTAATTACAGCAGTTGCATCCTATTTTATTGTTAAATGGATGCTGCCCGAAACTTTAAATCTTCGGGGCTATGAATTTTCGAGTATTAATGTATTTTACGCAATAATTGTTGGCTTAGTTGTTGGAACCATAATGAGTATTGTTACAGAATATTTTACCGCAATGGGCAAAGGACCTGTAAACTCTATTATTCAGCAATCGTCAACTGGTCATGCAACCAATATTATTGCCGGTTTATCTGTTGGAATGAAATCTACTGTAATACCGATTTTAGTTTTAGCAGGTGGCATTATGGCTTCGTATCATTTTGCGGGACTATATGGCGTTGCCATTGCAGCTGCCGGTATGATGGCTACCACCGCGATGCAATTGGCTATTGATGCTTTCGGACCAATTGCAGATAATGCAGGTGGAATTGCCGAAATGAGTCAGCTGCCTCCCGAAGTCCGCGAGCGTACCGATAATTTAGATGCGGTTGGAAATACTACTGCCGCAACGGGCAAAGGATTTGCCATCGCATCTGCGGCACTAACCTCATTAGCCTTATTTGCCGCTTTTGTTGGTATTGCAGGCATTACCGCAATCGATATTTATAAGGCGCCTGTTTTGGCCGGCTTGTTTGTAGGTGGAATGATTCCTTTCATTTTCTCAGCCTTGTGTATTCAGGCAGTAGGTAAGGCAGCAATGGATATGGTTCAGGAAGTTCGCCGCCAGTTCAGGGAAATTCCGGGTATTATGGAATATAAAGCCAAACCTGAATACGAAAAATGCGTAGCCATCTCTACCAAAGCATCTATCCGTGAAATGATGATGCCCGGTGCTATTGCTTTAATTACACCTGTAATTATAGGCTTTACTTTCGGACCGGAAGTTCTTGGAGGACTGTTAGCCGGTGTTACTGTAACCGGCGTACTGATGGGTATTTTCCAATCGAATGCAGGTGGTGCATGGGATAATGCCAAGAAATCATTTGAACAAGGTGTTATGATTAATGGCGAAATGTTCTATAAAAAATCTGAACCACACAAAGCTTCCGTAACCGGAGATACCGTTGGCGATCCTTTTAAAGATACTTCCGGCCCTTCAATGAACATTTTAATCAAATTAATGTCTATCGTTTCCCTGGTTATTGCCCCTTACATCGCGGTTAAGGCCGTTACCGGCGAACATAGGCAGGAAGTTCGCAAGGAAATCAGGATTCAGCAAAAAACCGATGGTTCAGGTAACATAACAACAGATACTTTAGTCAATACAACCGATACATTAAGTCGTTAGTTGTAAAAACATAGATATAATATTATCAAAAGGGATTTTTAACCAAAATCCCTTTTATTTTTCCGTAATTTTTAATTACGTTTGGAACTGAATTAATCTAAACAAAAACTATAATATGGGTTTATTTACTAAAAAGCCGATGCATCTACTGCTTGAAGAAGCGGGCGATTCAGGCAAAGGCTTAAAGCGTACACTTAGCGCAGGTGCATTAGTTGCCCTAGGTGTTGGCGCAATCATTGGTGCCGGTTTATTTGTTCGTACTGCAGCTGCAGCTGCCCAAAATGCTGGCCCTTCGGTTACAATCGGGTTTATAATCGCGGCGATAGGCTGTGCTTTAGCAGGTTTATGTTACGCAGAGTTATCATCATCTATTCCAATTTCAGGTAGTGCATATACCTATACTTATGCAACTATGGGCGAATTGATGGCTTGGGTAATTGGCTGGGATTTGGTATTGGAATATGCAGTTGGTGCTGCTACAGTGGGTATCGCCTGGAGCGAATACCTGAATAAATTATTGGTAGAAGTTTTACATGTATCCCCCATACCATACGAATGGTGTCATTCGCCATTTCAAACACATGCCGATGGAACAGTTGCAGGTATTATGAACTTGCCTGCTTTATTTATTGTTGTGTTATTAAGCTTACTTTTAATTAAAGGAACTTCTGAATCGGCCTTTGTAAACGGTGTTATCGTTATTACTAAAGTAAGTATTGTTATCCTAATTATCGTTTTAGGATGGGGCTTTATCCATGAGGAAAATCATCATCCATACATTCCAGCTGCAACTACTTATGTAGACCACGCCGGTATCAGCCATAGTTTTGGTGGTTTCTGGGGAGTTATCGGTGCCGCAGGAACCGTATTTTTTGCTTTTATAGGTTTTGATGCAGTTAGTACAGCAGCGCAGGAAACTAAAAATCCTAAAACCGCCATGCCAATTGGCATTTTAGGTTCGTTAGCCGTTTGTACGGTTCTATACATCCTTTTTGCACACGTATTAACAGGTGTTGCTCCGGTAGAATTTTTCAGAACTAAAGGCGGTGAAGCATCTGTTGTAGCTGCAATCAGCGAATATATGACCGGATATGGCTGGTTAGCTAAATTAGTAACCATTGCAATTTTAGCGGGTTTTTCTTCCGTAATATTGGTTATGCTTTTAGGTCAGAGCCGCGTATTCTATTCAATGAGTAAAGATGGTTTATTGCCGAAAATGTTCAGCGATTTACATCCTAAATTTAAAACACCTTACAAAGCTAACCTGGTTATCTTAGTAATTGTGGGCTTGTTTGCTGCATTTATTCCAGGCGATGTTGTTGGAGACATGACCAGTATTGGTACATTGTTTGCATTCATGCTGGTTTGCGTTGCGGTAATTATCCTGAGAAAAACAGACCCTGATCTTCCTCGTCAATTTAAAACGCCTTGGGTACCTTTAATTCCAATTCTTGGTGTCGCAGCCTGCGGATTAATGATACTAGGTTTAGGCTGGACTAACTGGCTGAGGTTATTTGGCTGGTTAGCACTTGGATTTATAATTTACTTCGGATACAGCAAAAAGAATTCTCATTTAAAAGATTCGAAATAAACGAAATTTAAAAAAACATGAAGCCCCGACCTAAATTCGGGGCTTTTTTATGCGCAATGAATTAACTTTAATTTAACTTTGCGAAAAGTCCGAAAAATGAATCTTTACTCCCCGCCGATTAAAAGCAAGTATTTACCTGTCCTGTTTGTTGCTTTATTGATTTCTTATTCACAAGCTTTCGCACAAAGAACAATTAATGATGTAATGGATTCTACAACGGTCAATCATTTACTGATTATCTCTAAAAAATATGGTTCTCTTTCATTCAGCGGCTATTTGCAACCTCAATTTCAGGTGGCAGAATCGAATGGAGCCCAGGCTGAATACCAGGGTGGCAATTTTGGAGAATTTACAAATAATCGTTTCAGATTAAGACGCGGGCGTTTAAGAGCCGATTACATGCTGTTAACCGACGATGGCGCGCCATCAACTTATTTTGTACTTCAATTTGATGGTACGGAACAAGGTGTTGCCGTAAGGGATTTCTGGGGCAGGTATTATGAAAACAAATGGAAAATATTAGCGGTAACATTAGGTTTATCAGGCCGTCCGTTCGGCAATGAACTTCAGTTATCCTCATCCGTTAGAGAGGCACCGGAACGCGGCAGGATGTCGCAAATATTAATGCGTACAGAACGTGATTTAGGAGTAACTTTCACATTAAATCCCCGATGGAAAGGTGCTAAACTAAAAAACATTTCCCTAGATTTTGGAATTTATAACGGCCAGGGATTGGCCGGTACGGCAGAATTTGATAACAGCAAGGATTTTATTTTAAGATTAAGCCATAAATCATACAAAATGAAAAACCTGCCATTTACAGTTGCAGGCGGAATCAGCACTTTACAAGGTGGCTTAAACCATCGCTTACCCGTAAGTTATAAAATGGAAAAGGCAAATAACATTTGGTATATGGCTAAAGATTCATCTGCTTCAACAATCAATAAAGTGGCTCCCCGAAGGTACTACGGTGCAGATATCCAATTATCAACAAATACCAAAAGCTGGAAATCAGAATTAAGGGCCGAAGTTATCTCCGGATTACAAACCGGAACAGCTACAACATCTACAACGCCAGGTTCCTACCCTACCGATAGTCAATCGGAACCCCTTCCCTATTACACACGGAATTTCAATGGTGCCTATTTTACTTTCGTGCAAACATTAAACAGCACCGATAACCAATTAATTTTAAAATATGACTGGTACGATCCGAACAGTAAAGTAAAAGGTACGGATATCTCTTCATCTCTAGGATTATCGGCTGCTGACGTGAAATTCAATACTTTTGGGTTTGGATTTTTACATCATTTTAATCCTCATTTTAAAGCGGTGATTTATTACGATATCATTAAAAACGAATCAACTCAAATTTCGGGTTATACTTCTGATAGAAAAGACAACGTGTTAACATTAAGGACACAATTCTATTTCTAATAATTAATTTGATAAATGCGTATTTAATCCAAATTGATATACCTTTGCTAAAATTGTAAGCTTATGAAATTTGATTTTATGACATTCAACCTGAGTGAGATTCTATCTACAACAATGGTTCTTTTCGCTATTATCGATATTCTGGGCTCAATTCCTGTTGTTATACAGCTTCGGAGAAAAGCAGGCCACATTGAATCGGAAAAAGCCGCTCTTGTAGCAGCTGGTTTAATGATTCTGTTTTTATTTCTAGGCGAATCTTTATTAAAGGTAATTGGTTTGGATGTAGAGTCATTTGCAATTGCAGGTTCCTTTGTGATTTTCTTTATAGCTATGGAAATGGTTTTAGGTCTCACCATTTTCAAAGAAGAAGCACCGGAAACGATTTCAATTGTTCCCCTGGCATTCCCCTTAATTGCAGGTGCAGGCACAATGACGACCTTACTTTCTTTAAAAACCGAGTACCATACACAAAATATCCTTATCGGCATTATACTCAATATTCTTTTCGTTTATTTTGTTCTAAAGAACACGAACAGGCTGGAAAAGCTTTTTGGCAAATCGGGGTTAAATGTTCTTCGCAAAGCTTTTGGTGTAATTTTATTGGCCATTGCGATTAAGCTTTTCAGAAATAACACAGGACTCTGATACACGGAAGATGTTTAATGGAAGATGGAATCCGATTCTAATAATTCATTAGCTTGTAACAAAAATTGAGTATATTTATCTAAACTAAAAAGCTAACATGAACAGCTTTGAAAAATATACTGTACTAATCGGGGCGATTGCTGTTTTAATTGAAGCCGTAAAGCACCTGAAAAAGAATTTTAAATCTTGGTTTAAACATACGTAATGCGTATGGCCATCTCTTCCTGAATTACGACCTGCCATATATAAGGTATTTCAGGATCTTATATTTGGAAAGATTGCTTCACTCCATCTTACAATCCAGCACTTCAGTTCGAAATGACGAGACGGATTTTCTAAAAACCATTGGCTTACTTTAAAACTAAAGAAGCTTGTTTTGAATATCACCAATAGCGCTAAACTCTAGTCTCTCGAGAAGAAAATGGTTTCCGTGTATCTTAAAATCCTAAAATCCCTTAATCCTGGTTTTTCTTGATTAACCTCGCTACAAACATCGTATCTGCATTGTTATCGTAGCCTTTTATTAACTCCATAGATTCTAACTCGAGTGGTAAGGTTTCGGTTATCTGTTTAACTACATCTTCATTTTCTGCTGCAAAGGCCGAGCAGGTAATGTAAATTAATGGCTTGCCGGGTTTTAAATACCTGACCACATTTTGAACGATTGCTTTCTGAATCGTTGAGAATTGGCTGATTTTTCTTTCTTCGAAAAAAGTGAGCATTTCTGGTGTCCTCCCCCATGTGCCCGAACCTGTGCAAGGTGCATCGAGTATAATTCCATCGAAGGCATAGTGATGCAAAATCTGATCATTATTTTTCAGGAGATCCAGTTCCTTTTTATGGTATTTTCTTATCCCGGCTAATCTGAAACGCTCATCCAAGTTTAGCAAAACACTTTCCCTGAGATCGGTTACCAATAAATCTAAAACAGGCTCTAAACTATGCAGCAATAAAGTTTTTCCACCTGAGGCAGCACAGCAATCCCACCATTTATCCCACTTACTTGGTTTGAAATAGGTTCCGGTATGTTGAGAGGATAAATCCTGAACCTGATAAGTTCCATCTTGTAAAACGCTTTCAAGTTTTGTACCGTTAGGCAGCGATAAAGCAGTCTCTGAAACCTGCTTTACAGCTATATTTTCAGCTTGCAATTTAGATACAATTGATGGCGCGTCGCTTGCTGCAACCCTGATAAACAGATCAGGCTGTAAGAAAAATGACTTATAAAAACAGGCCTTGTCAATATCGCCGGATAGTTGATTATTAAAAGGGTAAACTTCCTCTAAATTGAAATCAGGATATCTTGCAGAAATTAACTGAAGTTTCTCTTCCGGTAAAGCGGTGATTTTATCTTGTAAATCCGGAAGGTTTTTTTCTACGATCAAGCTTAAAGTATCGTGACAAAGAAAATCGGAAACGCTTAACCTTTCTTCATGACTAAGTTTAGATAATGCTTTACCTAAACGAAAAAAACTATAGAGGTGCCTCGTAGCCCAACGCCTGTCTGACGAGCCCATTTGTTTATTTTGCTTGAAATATGCCGGCAGAAACCGATGCAGCGGTAAACTTCCATCATAATTTTGCAAAACCTGTTCAAACGCTTTTAGCTGATGCTCTACTCTCATTCGGTTAATTTATAAATTTTACTCGATTATATTTAAAGCAAAATTTTTATACCTTAAAAGCACCAAACTGGTGTTAATGTAACCCAGTTGATCGTCGTATACGAAAGTAAAACTATTATGTAAACCCTTATATTTTTCTTTAGTTAAATACTCCAGATAGTCTTCTCCATAAGTAGACATTAATTTCCCAAAATAATAGCCCTCGTCGAAACCCTTAAAAGCATATTCTCCGGGTTCAAAACCATATTTTTTTCTATAACTTTTAACAAAGTTGATAACATTAGGATTTCGGTAATCCACTTTATAAGAAGAACTTATAATGGTGTTCAAAGTTTGCAATTTATCTGCAGGATAGTTTTGTTTTGACCAAAGCGGGTGTCCGAAAAGATTTAACGCATACCCACCTGTTGGCAGGTTTTTTAATTTATAAAGCTTTTCTACTGTTGGTAAAACAAATGCCCTGTCTGATGAAGTTACAATTACCGCATATTGCTTGCCTTTAATCATTTTTGTTTCGAAAGTAAAAGCTGAAGCGTATTCCTGAACAATAAATTTATTCGTTTGCGATTGAAAATATTTTCTTAAAGGTATTGCAAATTGCTCATCTTCCGTTTTTTTAGGGTTGATGATTACAATTATCGTATTTGCAGGATTGAAAGTTTTAGCAATGTAGGCTGCTATTTTCTTTGCATGTAAATCAATATTATTTACTATTGATATCAGGTTCGGATTATTAAAATCAGACGGTTCGGAAGCTGCCAAAGGAGAAACGACCGGTACGTTATTTAATTTTGAATAGTTGGTGATATATTTCACACCTTCAGGAAAAACCGGACCAACGATCAGATTGCTTTTCCTGAAATTATCCAGTTTAAATAAGGAACCAATCTGTGCATTATCATCCTGTGTATCATAAACGTTAAGTTTGAAATTGGCGCCTGAAGCCGTAACAGAATCTAAACCCAACTTAAATCCCTGGTAAAAATCAATCGGCATGGCATATTTTTCAGCATCTGCCTTGCTCATAAATTTTAAGTTAACTTCATTTAGCTTAAAAGGTATAAGGAGTGAAATGCTCGCCTGGGTAAATTTCCTGACCGGTTTTTTTTCAGCCGGCTTTTCTTTCTCCGCCTGCTTCTGGGTTTCTGATTTCGGCGTACGTATTTTTGGAGAACATGCAGCAAGAGCGATAAACAGGAAAGCTAAAAACCAATACTTTTTTCTAAAACCCATATTCTAATATTTTAACAAAATATGCCGGCAAAAGTTTGCCAGCATACGATAAAATTAACTGAAAATTACTAATTGTAATTAGCCTTATTCCCACTCAATAGTTGCAGGCGGTTTAGAACTGATGTCATAAACAACCCTGTTAATACCTTTAACTTTATTGATGATTTCATTAGAAATTTTTGCTAAAACAGGGTATGGTAAATGACACCAGTCTGCCGTCATACCGTCAACAGATTCCACTGCACGCAGACAAATAACATTTTCGTATGTACGTTCATCGCCCATTACACCAACAGATTGAACCGGAAGGAAGATAGCGCCGGCCTGCCACACTTTATCATATAAACCTGCCGCTTTTAATTCATTAATATAAATCGAATCGGCATGTTGTAAAATTTCAACTTTTTCCGCGGTTACATCACCCAGTATACGAATGGCCAAACCTGGTCCGGGGAAAGGATGGCGACCCAGAATCACATCATCAATGCCCAATGCCTTACCTACTCTTCTAACTTCATCTTTAAATAGAGTTTTTAAGGGTTCAACGACCTTCAGTTTCATGAAATCCGGCAAACCGCCAACGTTATGGTGAGATTTTATGGTTGCCGATGGCCCATTCACAGAAATAGATTCGATAACATCCGGATAAATGGTACCCTGACCCAGCCAGTTTACGCCCGTAACCTCGTGTGCAGCATCGTCAAAAACCTCGATGAACACACGTCCGATTGCTTTTCTTTTTAATTCAGGATCTTTTAAACCAGCAAGCTGGCTAAGGAAACGATCTTTTGCATCGATACCTTTAATATTTAAGCCCATGTGCTTGTATTGCTCAAGCACTTGTTCGTATTCATCCTTACGCAAAAGACCATTATCAACGAAAATACAGTGTAAATTTGTTCCGATTGCTTTATGCAATAAAACCGCAGCCACGCTACTGTCGACACCGCCCGATAAACCTAAAACAACTTTATCATCGCCAAGCTTTTCTTTTAATTCGGCAATTGTCGTTTCGATAAAAGCTGCTGAAGTCCAATCCTGACTGCAGCCACAAATATCAACAAGGAAATTTTCTAAAAGGATTTTACCGTCAATGCTATGGGTAACCTCCGGGTGGAACTGAATGGCATAAGTATCAGAATCTTTAATATGATATGCAGCAACGCTAACGCTTTCCGTACTCGCAATTAACTCAGCACCTTCAGGCATTTGGGTAATGGTATCGCCATGGCTCATCCAAACCTGAGAATCGATATTTATGCCTTTAAATAATTTATTTTCCTGATTAACAAAACTAAGATTTGCACGACCATACTCGCGTGTTGATGAAGCCTGAACGTCGCCACCTGATTTTTGTGCAATGTATTGCGCACCATAACAAACGGCTAATAATGGAAATTTTAAATGGAATTGGCTTAAATCTACCTGTGGTGCATCATCCTGGCGAACAGAATAGGGGCTGCCGGAAAAGATAACACCTTTTACGTCAGGGGTATTTATATCAGGAAGATTGTTGAATGGATATATTTCACAGTAAATATTCAGTTCGCGAACTCTACGGGCAATGAGTTGTGTAAATTGCGAACCAAAATCGACGATAATGATTTTTTCTTGCATCCGCAAAGATAGGGAAAGAAAGGGAATTGTTAAATTGTTTTATTGTTATTTATAGCCAATTTAGCAATTCAACAATGAAAGCAATTCAAGCCAACCAACTTACACATTAACCTAAGCTTCCATCAACTTCACCTCTACACCAAACTTCCTCAAAAAATCTACCCCTTCATCACTTGGCAAACCTTTATAAGCGGCATAAGATTTAGAATAGTAAACCAGTTTTATGCCTGAAGATAAGATTAACCTGGCGCAGGCGATGCAAGGCGATAAAGTAGTATACAAAGTACAGCCTTCAATTTTAGAGCCGTTTTTAGAGGCATACAGGATGGCATTTTCCTCTGCATGTAAGGCCAGCGAACAACTTCCTTTACTGTCACGGGCACAACCTGTATCGGGCCATTCTTCATCACAATTATGTGTTCCGGCGGGCGGACCATTATATCCGATAGAAATAATGCGGGTATCTTTTGTTAAAACAGCGCCAACATGGGCACGTACACAATGTGAACGTGTAGCCAATTCTGTCGCCAGGTTCATAAAAATAGAATCGAAGCTCGGTTTGTCAGTCATGTATAAAAATTAAAAAAGCCACAGAAAATATAATCTTTCTGTGGCTGCAAAATTAGTTTAATTATATGTTAATGGCCGCCAGAAAGTTTTTTATCAAAACTGATTCCCTGCGATCTTAATATTCCGCTAACTCTCCATGCATAGAATGCTAAATAAGCAAAACAGATAATACCAACGACATAACTATACTGGATACCTGTAAACTCTGATACTACCCCCTGAAGCCAGCTAATAATACCGCCACCCATAATCATCATAATCAGGAAGCTACTGCCCTGACTGGTATGTTTACCTAAACCACTAACTGCCAGAGTAAAAATACAAGGCCATAAAGTACTGCAGAATAAACCTACACTTGTAATGGCGTAAACACTTACCATTCCGGTTGTAAGCATACCGACTAACAAGGCCGTAATTCCTATTGCAGAAAAAATTAACAGCATTCTTGCAGGATTACCTTTACTTGCCATATCTGCTGCAATCAAAACCAGAATGATTAAACCATACACATAAAATGGTGCTAAATCATGCTTGGCGATTGCATTTACAGCCAAAAAGATACCAAAGGCCAAATATGGTGCAATAAACCTTAATACTTTTTGAGTGCTCACATCATCTGTAAAGGCTTCAACAGCACCGGTCCAGCGGCCAATCATCATACTTGCCCAATACAGTGAAATGTAAGGTGCAATATCTTTAATTGCAAAACCAAGATCTTTTTCCATGTAAGCAGGCAGATTACTTGCTGTAGAAACCTCTACCCCTACATAAACAAAAATTGCAATCATACCTAATACCAATTGCGGATACTTCAATGCAGAACCCTTAATTGAATTATTATCTTCTACCGAAGCTTCTACCAGGGTAGGTCTATCCGGTAAAGAAGACATTTTTAAGAAAATTGCAACAGCAATAAAGGCAACGCCCAATATCAGATAAGGAATTTTAACACTTTCAATACTAATATCTGTAGTTGCGTTAGCAGCAGAACCAAAAATGGCAAAACTTACCACTAATGGGCCAATTGTTGTTCCGAAGTTATTAATACCTCCAGCTAAGGTTAAACGCTGGGATCCGGTTCTTATTGGCCCCAATGCAATTGCCAATGGATTGGCTACGGTTTGTTGTAAAGAGAAACCTAGTGCCACAATAAACAAGCCTGAGAGCATCAACGGAAATGAATGAAGGTTTGCTGCCGGATAAAAAAGTAAAGTTCCAAGCGCTGAAATAACCAGTCCAAGCGCCAATGAATTT
The DNA here is from genome assembly GCF_027213645.1 of Pedobacter rhodius. Taxonomy (GTDB): domain Bacteria; phylum Bacteroidota; class Bacteroidia; order Sphingobacteriales; family Sphingobacteriaceae; genus Pedobacter; species Pedobacter rhodius. Next base: position 51,001 of record NZ_JAPWGL010000004.1, read on the forward strand.
TTATAACCTAATTTGTTTACAATATCTTGCTTTATTAATACTGAAATTCCATTGTAAATCAAGGCACCTACCGTATAAGCAATGTAAAATGCCAATGAAACTAACTGACTTTCGGCTTGCGATAAATCGAATGCTTTTTTAAATACCGGAATTAGAATATCATTACTGGCTGCTACGAAGCCCCAAAAAAAGAAGACTGTAACTAAGGGAATAAATTGCCCCCACTTGGTTTGCGCTTGTTCCTGACTCATTTTAAATTTAGTTTTAGTGGGGCTAAACTTAAATAAAAAAAAATTAAAAAACGGTTATTTATACCAGCCTTCGCAACAAAAATAAAATTGATTTGTTTAGGTTTAAATTGCATATTCGCATATTCATAAATAACACAATGCATGTTTGAAGCCATATTGTTAGGTATAGGGGCAGGGATTATTTCGTCGTTTTTAACAGGTCCGGTATTTTTTGCAATGATTAAAACCAGCATAGAGAAAGGCTTCAAAGCTGGTTTTTCTTTAGCCATTGGTGTAATAATAAGCGATGTAATTTTAATTGCATTAGTACTTTTTGGAAGCCAGTTTTTCGAGTATAAAGCCGATTTCGATAAATATGTTGGGATAGTTGGCGGTTTGTTTCTTCTTGCGGTTGGTATCTATTACCTGGTTTCTAAAATAACGGTCCATTACGATAGCGCTACCTTGCAAAAAGTAAGTAAACGGGGTTATGTGTTGAAAGGATTTTTAATGTGCATACTTACACCTTCCACATTAATGTTCTGGATTATCGTTAGCGGCATTATCTCTGTTAAGCTGAACAATATGCTTAATGAAAAGTTAGTTTGCTTCTTTATTGCTATGGCAACCCAACTGTCCATTGATGGTGCCAAGAGTTTTTACTCCAGCAAACTCCGTTATAAAATTAAAGAGGATTCGCTTAGAAAACTGAATAAAATAGCCGGTGTTATAATTATATTCTTCGCCTTTTGGCTGGTTATAAAAACTTATATGAAGTTTTACGCTTAATTGCCTGCTCGTTTCCACTACAGCGTAAACATGGCATCATACAGTAGGCTTCGAGGATTTTAGTATTAATAATCAACTTCACAACATACCATCGTCCATCTCACATTAATCCATTTTACATTTGTCTATTCACCACCTTAGAAACTTAAGAAACACCTAAGCCGCTCCACCTCAACCCGTCATTCCAGCGCAGGCGGGAATCTTAAGGCTCAATATCTAACATCCCATTATACATCTTCCATTTATTTCATTCACCACCTTAGAAACCTGAGAAACACCTAAGCCGCTCCACCTCAACCCGTCATTCCAGCGCAGGCGGGAATCTTAAGGCTCAATCCAAGGTTTCCACGGAGTAAAAAGAATTTTAGGACCAGAACTTCTAAAAAGGTCAAATCTTCAGGCCCAGCGTCTACCATCCCATTATCCATCTTACATCCTCCATCTTCCATTTTCACCACCTTAGAAACATAAGAAACAACTAAGCCGCTCCACCTCAACCCGTCATTCCAGCGCAGGCGGGAATCTTAAGGCAAAAATCTCAGCGAATACTTATAAGATTGTAACCTAGCTACCAATTTTAGCTTTAATATTTTCCTTTAATTTTAATGTGGCTTCATTTGGAATTAACGCATGCGCACGCTCGGCCCATCGAAGTGAATCATATAAAGCATGGTCATCAGATTGAAGGGTTTTGAAATAGGCTTCAGAAACCATATAAAGACGAGACGCTATATCCGCAGAGTAGTTTTTCTTAATTCTTTTTACCTCTTCAGCAAAGCCTGGTATTTTTGTGCTATCTTCTTTACCAGATAAAAACGGAGCCATAATTTCATTATAAAATTCCTGATTTTTCTTATCAATTATTTCATCAGGAATTAACATCAATTTCGAAGCGATAGATGAACCAACAACCTTCATTCTTTCCGTATCCTTACGCTCTGTATAAAAAAGCAATTTAAGGTTGTTAACTGTGCTAACTTGCGTCTCATTCATAGAAGGTAAAAGCAAGTCAATGTCATTTATCGCTTTTTCTTCATCATCAAGCCTCTTATCTTTCCTAGCTTCTGCAAATTCATTTCTAAGCATTGCAAACATAGGTTTAGTAATTTCCTGCTTCTGATCTGTACTTAAAACATTGAGATTTGACAAAACTATCTGAACTGCGTCAGACTTAGCAAAGCCTATATTTTTGCCTAAAAACATAATTTCATCCGCCTGGTTAACTTTATTGGCTGGTAAACATTTTACATATGTATTGAGGATTGCTGAATTTGTTACTTTCATGCTTGTCAGTTTCACTATATATTCCCTAAGAAAAACCAATTCACGCTCACCATCTAAAAATCTTTTTTCAAACTGTGTCAAACTTCCAGTATCATTTCTCTTTAATGCAGCTCGTTGTCCTAAATCAATAAAGTTTGCTGCAGACATATAATCATCAGCACGTAAAACCATATTACCTAACTCATCAACAAAAAGCCATGTTGGATAAGCTCTTACTCCAAACTTTTTTGCCAGCTCAATTCCATTACCTTTTTCAGCATTAATTTTATAATTAATAAAGAGCTTATTGTAAACTTCTCCTACTGTTTTATTAGGGAAAATTTCTGCATCCATTCTTTTACATGGAGGACACCAATCTGTGTAAAAATCGAGGAAGATTAATTTCTGTTGTTTTTTGGATTCGGCAAGTAAATCAGTCCAGGTACCCTTAAAAAACACAATTCCAGTCGAAGAAGATTGTGCATTTGCGCGATTATTAAAAATAATTAAAGCAATGATGAAGACTAAAAATAACCGTTTCATATATATAATACTGTCTTACAAGAAGTTAAAAATAACAATATTCATTTAAAATGAAACAAAAGATATGTCAAATCACAAAATCGATATTAAAACCTATTATATAAACTATATTAAAAAAAATAGCCCACATAAAAATGTGAGCTATCATTATTCAAAATCTTATTTAAAGGTTAATAAGCCCGCTGATTGTTTCCTTCTTTCCAGTTAACAAAAGCTTTATTTACCACTTTATTACCTCCCGGCGTTGGATAGTTACCAGAAAAATACCAGTCACCTTTGTTCTTCGGACAGGCTTCATGTAAATTCTCTAAACTTTGATAAATTACCTCAACCTCAGCAACAGTACCTTTTGGCGTTATAATCTGTGCAATTTTAGCGGAAATTTCTTCAGGTGTAAAAGGCTTGTATATATCCTTAACATGATTTACAATTTCTTCCTTGGGCAACAATAGTGAAGCTTTACATTTAGCATAAACATCTTCAATCACTTGCCATTGACCTCGTTCTGTTAGTAATTGTATTGCCGCATCAAAAGCAACAAACTGTCCCATACGGCTCATATCAATACCATAACAATCAGGGTAACGAATTTGAGGTGCGGAAGAAACAATGATGATTTTTTTCGGATGTAACCTGTCTACAATTTTTATGATACTCTGCTTTAATGTCGTTCCGCGTACAATAGAGTCATCCAGGGCAACCAACGTATCTTTATGGTTATTTATGATTCCGTAGGTAGTATCGTAAACATGGGCAACCATTTCGCTCCTATCCGCATCCTGCGTAATAAAAGTACGGAGTTTTACATCCTTAACAGCAAGTTTTTCAACCCGTGGTGCCATAGATAGTAAATCATCTAACTGCTCATCACTTAATTGCGTTTTATTGTGTAATAAAGTATTTTTCTGATGATTACGCACATACTGCTGCACACCATCTACCATACCAAAAAAAGCAACTTCTGCCGTATTTGGAATAAATGAGAATACCGTATTCTTTAAATCATAGTTAACTGCCTGAAGCACTTTATCGCTTAATAAACGGCCTAATTGCTTCCGTTCACGATAAATTTCAACATCACTTCCCTTTGAGAAATAAATGCGTTCGAAAGAACAAGATAACCTTTCGGTAGGCTCACGGAATTGCTCCATGCTTACCTCGCCATTTTTCTTGATGATTAAGGCGTGACCGGGATCAATTTCCTTAACATCTTTAAATTGAATATTGAAAGCCGTTTGCAAAGCCGGACGCTCTGACGCCGCCACAACAATTTCGTCATCGTAATAATAGTAGGCCGGACGGATACCTGCCGGGTCTCTCATAATGAAAGAATCGCCATTACCTACCATACCACAGATAGAATATCCGCCATCCCAGGTTTTGGCCGAACGACGAAGAATATTGGCAATATCTAAATTATCAGAAATTTTATGTGTAATGGCTACATTATCATGACCTTCCTGTTTATATTGATCAAAAAGATCCTGATTTTCATCATCCAGGAAATGACCGATTTTTTCAAGAACGGTTACCGTATCTGCCTTTTCTTTCGGATGCTGGCCTAATTCGTACAGTTGTTCCAGTAATTCATCAACATTAGTCATGTTGAAGTTACCTGCAATAACGAGGTTACGGGTCATCCAGTTATTTTGCCTTAAAAAAGGATGGCAATTTTCGATACTGTTTTTACCATGGGTACCATAACGCAAATGGCCCATTAACACTTCGCCGATAAAGCTTACGTTGTTTTTGAGCCACTCTGTATCCTGCATTAGTTCAGGCGTATTTTCCTGGATGTCTACGAATTTACTTTGAACATATTCGAAGATATCTGCTACCGCATTCGAAGCCATGCTCCGGTATCGGCTAATGTACCTGCTGCCGGGTTTCATATCCAGCTTAATGGTTGCAATACCTGCGCCATCCTGGCCCCGGTTATGCTGCTTTTCCATTAAAAGGTATAATTTGTTAAGGCCGTAAAGTGCTGTACCGTACTTTTGCTGGTAGTAAGAAAGTGGTTTTAACAGGCGAATAAAAGCGATTCCGCATTCGTGTTTTATCTGATCACTCATTGTGTGGGTTTGAAGCCGCAAAGTTATCCTTTTAAACAATTACAACCTAAACAAAAGTGTTTTCTTTTCTAATGATGAGGTTTAGCTGACGAAGTTTCAGGCATTAAAATTCCGTTCCTATCATTAATCAGATTAAAACACGTTTATTAAGGGTTTTTAGTTTATATTTTTCAGTTGACAATAATAATTCACAACCTACCAGCTAGCCCATCTTTTCCGATATTAATTCTTCGCCAAAAAATATCGATGCGTGCTCATCAAAAGCCTTTGGATCACCACTGGTGAAGAATTCTTTTTTTTGCGTTTTCGAAAAAGTTGATTCCATTTCAGGATGTCTTCCCAGATAACTAACCAAACTGGAAGCAACAATTTCCCCCTGGGTTAAAATATTTATATAATCCGGAAACACTTCCTTAAGTTTTGGCAACAATAAAGGGTAATGTGTACAAGCCAATAGAACACAATCAATATTTTCTGATTGATTCATCAATGCATCACAATATTCTTTGACAAAAAAATCAGCACCGGGTTGCTCGTGTTCATTATTTTCGATTAACGGAACCCACATTGGACAAGCTTGCTGGTAAACCTTTATTTCGGGAAAGAATTTATTGATTTCTAATAAATAAGATTGAGAATTAACAGTTCCCCGGGTTCCCATTACGCCTATCTGCTTTGTACTGGTATAATTATCGATAACTTCGGCGGTTGGCCGGATAACACCAAGGACTCTCCTATCAGGATATTTCAACGGCAGGTCTTTCTGCTGTATGGTTCTCAAGGCTTTTGCTGATGCCGTGTTGCAGGCCAATATCACAAGATTACATCCCTTATCAAAAAGCCATTCTACACATTCTAAAGTATATCTGTAGATGGTATCAAATGAATGATCGCCATAAGGGGAACGGGCATTATCACCCAGATAGATATAATCGTAATCCGGAAGTTTTTCAGCAATAGAACGAAATACGGTTAAACCTCCGTAACCAGAATCAAAAATACCTATTGGTGATGATTTTTGCATTATTTATTGTTTCCGATTGTTGTATTGCTAAATTGTTGTTTTTAGATGTTTAGCCTGCAATTGAGCAATCAAACAATTAACCTCCAAGATAATTCTTTTACACAAAAATGCGGAATTAAGTTAAACTTAATTCCGCACTACATACATTAACCCGACGTTAATTGTTCAGGTATGTTGCTTATTTTTTAGGTGCTGGTGCTTTTGCAGTTGCCGTAATACCTAATTTGGTTTTAACTGCAGCTGTAATATCTTCTCCACCATCCCAGAATACCAAGTTATTTCCACCTTGTCCGTTAGCAATATCAAAAACATAAGCTAAACCTTTTTCTTTAGCAATAGCTGAAATGGCTGTTGCTACCTTACCTTGAATCGGTTGAAATAACTCACCTTGTTTAGTGCCTAAATCTTGCTGTGCCTTAGTTTGAGCATCACCAATACGTTTTTGTAAATCCTGTAATTGAGTTGCTGCTGTTTGTAATTCCTTATCAACAGTTTCTTTATTTGCCTCACTACGTGTTTTTTCTTTCGCTTGTGCAGCTGCTAACTGTGTTTGATATTCTTTAATCATTACATCAATTTCAGCCTGTTTTGTTTTACTTAAGTTTTCTAAAGTCGTTTGTGCTGATTTAGATTCAGGTAAGTTAGCAAATACCTCTTCTGAATTTACGTGACCAATCTTTTGCTGTGCATTTGCCATATTCGCTGTAAACAATAAACCTGCTGCTACAAAGAATACGTTAATTAACTTTCTCATGTTTTATTTTACTTTTTATTTTTTTTAATTATTTTGCTTAATTCGAGGGGCGAATATACTAATTATTTACAGTCCCCGGTTTGTATCCCAATTTTACGATTACATCATTACTAACATCGTAGCTGCTGCTTGCGTAAATCATCATCGTTGCTTCACTGCTCTTATCGAAAATGAAATCAAGGTATTTAGCTTTTGCAATTTGTTTAATTACATCAGCAACTTTATCCTGAATAGGTTTAATCAATTTAGCCCTGCTTTGAAAAAGATCGCCATCAGGTCCGAATTTCTGACGCTGAAATTCTTTAGCTGCTTTCTCCTTTTCAATAATTTCATTTTCACGACGTTTGCGCATATCATCAGTTAATAAAACCTGATCGGCCTGGTAAGCCTTGTACATCCTGTCGATTTCAGAGAAATTCTGGTCAACCTGCTGCTGCCATTGTTTAGAGGCCACATCTAACTGGTTTAATGCCGATTTATACTCTGGCATATGCTTTAAGATATACTCTGTGTCTACATAAGCAAACTTTTGGGCGAAAGCGCCAAAAGTTGTGCAAAGTAAAAATGCGATAAAAAAATATTTTTTCATTTGTGTGTGTTTAATGATTGGTTATAATAAGTTAAGCTTTCTATAAACTTAACTTATACTATTTTATTGCATAAATAATTATTTTTTTAGTCATAAGCAATTAAAATCCACCTAATTGTTGTGCGATACTAAAGTGGAACTGACCTTTATTGGCATCTGGTAATCCAGGTATTGCATCAAAGCCATAACCATAATCAATACCCAATAAACCAAATATCGGTAAGAATATGCGGGCACCTACCCCTACAGATCTTCTGATATTAAATGGATTGAAATCGCCGAATCGATTCCAGGTATTTCCGCCTTCGGCAAAAGCCAATACGAATGCGGTAGCCTGCTGACTGGCAATAACCGGGTAACGTGCTTCTAAAACATATTTAGTATAAATCGGACTACCTGATTGTTGTGCAATAGTTGGATTAGAGCCTACCGGGATTACGGTATTATTTGCATAACCACGCATGGCTATCAACTCCGAACCTTGTAAGAAATCGAATCCCTGCATACCATCACCACCCAATTTAAACCTTTCGAATGCGGATTGACCAACGGCTTGAGTATACTGACCTAAGAAACCAAATTGTGCCTGTGCTTTAATTACAAAGTTACCGCCTACGCGTTGGAACCATTGCGAATCAAATTTCCATTTATGGTATTCTGTAAATCTATATTTTGTTTTATCTGAAGCCGTAGCGTAATTCACATTATTAAATAATGAATATGGTGGTGTCGCCTGTATCGTAAATCTGATAAATGAACCTGATTTAGGGAAGATTGGCGAATCCCTTGAATCGCGGCTGATTTCCTGCGTTAAGTTTAAGTTATAAGAAGTACCGGTGCTGAATAAATAACCCGGATAATTCTGAAGAATGTATTGTTGTAAGTTTACCGAGTGTGTTAACTGGAAATAGTTATCCGGCCAGTTTAATCTTCTTCCCAAACTTACCGTTACACCATTTAAACGGATTTTGTAATAACCACTTGCATCTACCGCAGTACCGCTCGATTGTAACGACGTAAATGCACTTAAACCAAAGCTCACCGGTTTTTCGCCACCAAACCATGGCTGAGAAAAAGAGAAACTATACGACTGGTAATATTTACCATTGGTTTGTCCACGTAAACTTAATTTCTGTCCATCTCCTTTTGGCAGCGGTTTATAAGCTTTTAAATTAAATAAGTTTCTCAGCGAGAAGTTATTGAAGGTTAAACCCAAAGTACCGATAATACGGCCACCACCAAAACCACCTGATAATTCAATCTGATCGGAAGGTTTCTCTTCTACTGCATATTCAATATCTACTGTTCCATCTGCCGGATTAGGACGAGGTGTCGGAACCGTTTTTTGCTCATCAAAGTTACCTAACTGACCAATCTCACGGACGGTACGGATTAAATCACTTTTGTTAAATTTCTGTCCGGGTTTTGTACGAATCTCACGTAAAACAACTTTATCATTTGTAATCGTATTTCCTTTTAAAGTAATACGATTATTTGTGTATTGCGGACCTTCATAAATGCGCATCTCTACATCAACCGTATCATTGTAAATTTTTGTTTGTACCGGGTCGATATTAAAAGTCAAATAGCCGTTATCTGTATATAAGCTATTAATATCACCACCGTTTTCACCGCCGCCATTAATTTTCTTATCAAGTTTATCTTCACTGAAGATATCGCCTTTTTCGATGGTTAAAACTTTATTTAAAACATCGGTTGTATAAATTGCATTTCCGGCCCATGTAATTTTACCGAAGTAATATTTTTTACCTTCATAGATATCCATCTTAATGTTCACTTTTTTCTTATTGAACGGATAGATACTGTCTTTTAGAAGTTCTGCATCACGATAACCTTTTTCGTGCAGTTTAGAAATCATTTTAATTTTATTCTCTTCGTATTTTTCTTTACTGAACTTACCGGAGCCCCAAAAGCGCCACCATGCAAACTGTTTAGGATTTTTTAGGAATTTTCGAAGTTTTGCGGCTTTAAAATCTTTGTTACCTGTAAAATCGATATGCTGAACTTTTACACGATGCCCTTTATCAATGTTCGCTTCCAAGACCACACTATTTTCTGAATTTGGATCTTTACGCGTCGTATAATCAATCTTAGTAAAGAAATAGCCTTTATCTAAAAGGTATTTTTTAACAATTGCCGATGTCGTATTATACAGGTTATCATTAACGATTTTACCGGTTTTATCATTTAACTTTTCCTGAATTGCTGTTTTTTCAGATTTACGAACACCTTTTAAATCAATTGAGCTTAAACGCGGGCGCTCAACAACTTCAATTTCAAAGTAAACGGTATCCTGAACAAATTTTTCAATATTTAATTTAACATCGTCAAACAATCCCTGTGCCCAAAGTGTTTTTATTGCATCAGAAGTTGCTTCGCCTGGTAAAACAACTTTGTCGCCTTTCGTTAATTTCGATAAAGTAATTAAAACTTCCTTGTCAAGGTATTCTGTTCCTGTGATTTTTGTACCGCCGATAATGAATTCTTTTGGATTAAAATAATCGAGATCTAAGCCGCCAACCTTTAAAGAAGGGGTTGCCGGTGCCTGTCCTGTCGGACGAATTTGAGCAAAGGCCGGAGCGGCTAAGACTAATAGGATTAAAACTTGAAATATTCTTTTCATTAAAATAATTTGTTCAGTAATGGCCACGAAGGTAACAATGTTTTAGAAAGCAAAATGCTTTATTTTTCATCCTTCTGAAGTGGTTACATTTATCGTATAAAAGTGCTGCTAAGTTAATTTAAACCCTTGTTAAAAAGTGTTAAAAGAAAAATTAGTTTAATTGCTCGCTGGTTTTGCCAAAACGGCGCTCGCGTTTTTGATAATCGACAATGGCTTCAAAAAGATTTTCTCTTCTGAAATCGGGCCATAAAATGTCAGTAAAATAAAACTCAGTATAAGCCATTTGCCACAGCAAATAATTGCTTATTCTGTGTTCACCACTGGTTCTAATCATCAACTCGGGGTCAGGAATATTTACAGTTGTTAATTGTGATGAAAATAAATCCTCATCAATATCATTTATATCAATTTCTCGATTTTTTACTGCAACGGCAATTTTCTTCGCAGCATTAACAATTTCCCATTTTGCACTGTAACTTAAAGCCAGTGTTAACGTACACTTTTCATTGTGTGCTGTTTTATCCATCGCTTCTTTCAAATCATCAATACATTCCTGCGGTAATGATTCGATGTTACCAATAGCATTTAGCTTAACATTATTTTTGTTAAGCGTTTCTGTTTCTTTATTTATAGTCGAAATCAGGATTTGCATTAATGCATCGACTTCCTCTTTCGGACGGCTCCAGTTTTCAGTAGAAAAAGCATACAGGGTAAGGTATTTAACACCAACCTCAACACAGCCTTCTACAATATCTTTTACCGAAAGTACACCCTGTTCATGCCCGAAAACACGCATTTTACCCTGGCCTTTTGCCCAGCGGCCATTACCATCCATAATTACGGCAATGTGCTTTGGCAGGCGGCTATAGTCTATTTGTTCTTTAAATCCCATTAATTATTTCAAAATCAGCTTAAAAGGAATAGCATTTTGAGGATACAAAGGTAAAAGATATGCCAACACTAACAAATAGATAAGTATCTCTTTTTCTAAAATCACCTCTTTGGGTACCAGCGACACCTGTATTATTCAAAGAAGGATCGGAAACATTGAGTGCCGGATTACTACCTACATAAACAGGATTTACCGGGTAAACACCGCTTACATCATCCAAATAATCTGTAAATGCTGTGCGGTAACCTATTTCGGAAAAAATACTCCAGGTGTCTTTATAATTATACCGGATACCACCCCCATAGGGAATTGTTAAAACTATATTTGGATAATTGTTATCCTGCCCCTCTGTTAACAGGCGGTCTAACCTGTATCTTGTTCCCTGGTATTTTATTTCTGGCTTAAAATTAACAAAGCCCACACCCGCAAATAGATAGGGTGTAAACCTTCTGTTTCCGCCATTTATCTTGTAATCGAAAAAGTTTATATCGAAAATTGCGCTGCCCTCATTCAGCGCGGTTTTAAAACTTAAATTCCGTTCTCTGAATTGCTCATTAGCAGAATTTGCATCATTAGCCCGAATCTGTCCGTAATTATAGTTTAACCTTAAACCCAGGTAAGAAGTGAAATTACGCTTAGCAAAAGCCCCAGCATTAAAGCCACTGATTTGTAACGGGTTATTCTGATTTAAATCACCTATATATCCGGCACCTCCGGCAGAAAAGCCGATTTCCCAGGTGGCAAAAGACTGCGCGCTGCCGAGCTGTGAAAAAGATAAAAGAAGAAGGATGAATAAAACAGGTTTGTTTAACGCCATATTTAATAGTTACGGGTATCAATGCCCCATAATAATTTATTCCTTAACGTGTTTAAGTAAGTTTCATTGTTAAGACGAATAAGATTTACACAAAAATCGGCTTTTTTGATGGTAATTTTTACGGAACGCTCTACGGTAACGGTTCTGCTGTCGCAGGATACTAAAAATTTTGATTCTCTTGCCTCTACTTCAAACGATAGGTTATTATCATCAGGAATAATGACCGGGCGAACATTTAAATTATGCGGCGCAATTGGTGTAATTACAAAACTTTGCGAATCGGGATAAATAATAGGGCCTCCGCAACTTAACGAATAGGCTGTTGAGCCGGTTGGTGTGGCAATGATTAATCCATCGGCCCAATAAGAGTTTATAAACTCACCGTTCATGGAGGCATGAATAATCATCATCGCCGAATTATCGCGACGGTGAATCGTGATATCGTTTAAGGCAAAGTTTTCTTCTCCAAATAAACCATTATCAGATTCTAAGCGCAAAAGTGAGCGTTCATCCAAGGTGTATTCTCCGTGAATGAGGGCTTTTAAGGCCGATTCGATTTCTCCTTTATTAATACTTGCCAAAAAGCCTAAACGTCCAAAATTAATACCAATTACGGGAATACCAGAATTTCTGATTAGGGAAAGCGTATCCAGTAATGTACCGTCGCCACCTAAACTTAGCAAAACATCGGCTTGTTGCTTTAACTCCTCGTGGTTATGAAAAATAATGGTATGCGCCGGCAGTTTAATTTTACCATGGAGGGAGTTTTTAAATTTATGATGAAGAACCGGCTGTATGCCATGATTTTTTAAGAGATCGAAAATCTCCTGAACGTATGGCAATACGGTATCATTAAAATCTCTTCCATAAATGGCAATCCTCATAATAAAGGTTTAATTGTAAAGCGCTAGATTAAAAACATAATTTATTCAGGCGTTTACAAAACTAGTTTATTCTTTTAATAATAAACATAAATATTTTCATTACACCCTATAACTACAGTTTACCAAAAAAGATAGCAGGCATTGAATAGTTTATAACATAATACTGCAAATAATCTACACCGGTAAAGTTGACCCTAATTTCTGATTTTATTCTTTCATCAATCTCCGCAATGTCTTTAACTGAAATATATGTTTTTTGATTTAAAAAATAATTAATATTTAAAACTGTACCATTTTCTGAAAGGCTAAATGATAGACTTAAAATCTCACTATTTATTTTTAAATACTTCAATTTAGACTTTAATACTTCAAAAATTATTTTTTTAACCTTATCATTATCTAAATGAATATCCTTTTTTTGCATAGGGTAAGGAAATTCTACTTTAGGCAGAGGAGGAGGGACATTTTCATATTTATAATCTGGATTATTAATTCCGATTCGAATCTTATCAGAGTTTGCAGCAGCCCCATAATCAGTAACTTTAAACCTTTTACCATTAATCTTATAAAGATCAGCTTGAATAGCTTTTTGCGCATAACAAGATGAAAACATGCATATCGCTAAACTTAAGACAATTAACTTTTTCATTATTGACAGTTTGAAGGTATATTATTAAATAAATTGACGATGGCTTTGGGCGTTAAATTTAGAAGATCGCTATGATATGGGTTGTTTGGCAGAGCATTAAAATCGCTTAAAAAAGAATTGTATTTTGTAATAAAGGTATTATAAGCTGTTACTTCTGCTGGTGTACCATTAGCATTAAATTTTGGAAAAGATGTTCCGCTATTGGTTAATTCCTCAATCCATAATTCATATAAACGCTTTTGTCCATCTGTTCCATAAATATCAAAAGCTGTAGTACTATTATGCATGATATCAGTTATCACAGCTTGTTCAAATTCAATATTAACAAAGCCCGCTTGTCCAACCTTATTTACTCGGGCGTATTGTTATGTACCTCCGGGATATAGCCGGTCTTGATAGGCATGGTATAATTCATGTTCCAGCATATCAACACGGCTTGCGGCATAGTTATTACTGAAGCTAATGCTGTTTTGCCCGGGGTGGTATTGCGCACTTTCGCTTATATTTTCGATACAAAATTTGAATTGAATGCTACTGGTTTTAAAATAACCACTTAAATATCGGGTGGCGCAGTTAAAGGCATTATACTCATTTAAGGTGTTATTAATCGTTTGCATTTGTTGGTCAGATAAGCCTTCACAAAATTGTTTGGCCAAAACATTTATACTATCCTGTACGGCCGGGCCGGTACCAGCTGAGCCACTACCCATTATCTCGCAAGAATTATATAAAAATATGGAGCTATAAACAACGCCGGTATTTGCATCCCATGTTGTTAGATACCAATCTGTGCAAACTGAAGCACCAGGATCCGGTTGCAACGTCATCGATGATTTCTTTTTAAGCATGGATTCATCCTCGTTTAAACTGTTTAGTTTCAGATTATACTTAAAACCGCCATTTTCAAACTGCCACCCGTTAAGGAAACATGGTCGGCATTTAATACCAATACTTTACCTGAATATTGGCCGTCGAGATTCTTTAAATTCTTATCCCCATGATAAATCGCGACAATATTATTTAAATTCTCCGGAACATTAGAATTAATAAACTCTATTAATTTAGCAGAATACTTACCAGCAGAATCTACTATTATCAAACGGGAAATTATCTTATTTGTATCTACAGTTAATTTATAGTTGGAGGGAAGAAAAATATAAGTTGAATTATCTTTCGAAATTGATACTGCGTTTTGCCAGCTAGGGCTATAATTTTTATTGGCGGTAGAAAACCAATTCTTTGCTCCAGCAATTATGTTATTGGCGTTTTCCCGTTCAGTTTTATCTTTTTTACAGCAGTATAAAATAGAGCAAAAATTGTGGTAGTAAAAAGGAGTGAGCGTTTAAATTTCATGAAGTTTTTTTACATAAAGATATAAGATTTATGTAAATACTACACGTTTAAGTAGTTCATAAAAGAATCGAAACGTTCCTGCGAACCGTCGTCTACTTGAGTGTTATTGTAAACTTCCTTAACCTGATAATTATAACGTTCGAAAGAAGCAACTAAAGCTGTTATTTCTGTTTTATTAACTTTTAATGTAACCTCCAGGCGGGTAGAATCTTCAAAAGAGTTTACGTAAGATGAAAGTATTTGTGCGTTATCAGCTTCCACAATCTGGGCAATGTGTGCCAAAGAATTATCACGATTACTAATTTCTAAAACGATAATACCACCCGGCTCGTTCACTGCGTATAAGGATGCAACAGAATCTAAAATGTTATTAATAGAAATTAACCCGGCATAATTTTTCTGTTGGTCTAGCACCGGAACAGCCGTCAATTTGAGCGTACTCAGCAGCCTGATAACGTCGTAAGTATGCGCATTATTAAAAACAAAGGCATTTAACAAATTGAGATTAACATCTTTAATTAAAATGTCGTGATTGCGGACCTCGAGTAAATCATCTTCGGAAAGTAAACCTAAAAACTGATCATCATTAACCACAGGCATATGCTTAAGCTTAAATTCGTTCATCCGATCTAAGACTTTCTGCACCGTGTCGTCCGTTTTTACCGGCGGTATAACATTTGATATGATTTCTTCGGCAAACATTATTTTAATAATACCCTATCTAAAAATTTCTCTAAGTAAGCATTAAATATTTCCGGATGCTCCATCATTGGCGCATGTCCGCATTTATCAACCCAGTTCAATTCTGAATTTGGCAACAGCTGGTAAAATTCTTCCGCTACTTCAGGTGGGGTAACTTTATCATTTTTACCCCAGATCAAAGAAACCGGGATTGTAATTTTCGATAATTCTTTACCCATATTATGACGAATAGCCGATTTTGCCATGGTTAAAATACGTATAACCCTCGATCTGTCGTTAACGGTTTTAAAAACCTCTTGAACAAGTTCTGGTGTGGCTGTTGCCGGATCGTAAAATGTAAATTCTACTTTTTCTTTTATATAATCATAACTTTCCCTTCGTGGAAACGAACCTCCGAAAGCATTTTCATATAAACCAGAACTTCCCGTGAGCACTAAAGCTTTAACAAATTCCTGGTGCGCAACTGTAAACACCAGGCCAACATGACCGCCTAATGAATTGCCAATAAGTACAACCTGCCCTAAGTTTTTATATTTAATAAAGCGATGAAGGTATCTTGATAATGCCTTAACACCTAAGGTTAAAATTGGCAATTCGTAAATCGGAAGAATAGGAACAACAACACGGTAACGATCTTTAAATTGTTCAATAACCGGTTCCCAGTTACTCAATTCACCCATCAAACCATGCAGCAATACCAGTGTTTCGCCTTTCCCGGCTTCGATGTATTTAAATCCTTCTTCTTCTATTACCTGGTATTTCATATATATTATATACAGTATATTGCTACTAAGTTAGTAGAGTAAAATTAATTTTTGGCATTTCCTTACTATTTTTCTGAAATAAAATGGAAAACGGTCTAAAAACAATTATTAGTGTATCAAGATGAGGGTATCCAGTATCAAGATAGGAGTATCAAGTATCAAGATTTGAGTACCGGGTATCGAGATATTAGTATTATGGGCCGCTATCAACTAATATTCCACTTTAAACTTTTAGACTTTAAGCTTTCCGCTCTATGCCAGTTTTTCTTTAACGATTTCGGCAATCAATTTGCCGTCAGCTTTACCTGCAAGCGCTTTGTTCGCCAAGCCCATAACCTTACCCATGTCCTTAACTGATGTGGCGCCCGATTGTTTGATAACATCAGCAATTATCGCTTCAACCTCAGTTCTATCTAATTGTTTCGGTAAAAACTGGTTGATGACATCAATCTCTTCTTCTTCTACCTTATATAAATCTTCGCGGTTTTGCTGTTTATAAATATCGGCCGATTCGCGACGTTGTTTAATCAGCTTTTGGAGAATTTTTAATTCAGTTTCTTCTGTAATTTCTTCTGACGCACCCTTCTCGGTTTTGGCCAGAAGAATTGCAGCTTTAATTGCTCTTAATCCTCTTAACTGCGCATCGTTTTTAGCCAGCATGGCTTTTTTTATTTCCTGATCTATTGTGTTTGATATCATTTTTGGTTAATTGGTTAAAATGGTTAATCGGTTAATCGTAAAACCCACACCCAAATTTTATTTTCAAATATTATTATCGTTGTTTGATTGGCTAACTATACAATAACCAATTAAAACAGTTCCACAGTTAACCTGCTCTATTTACAAGCGTTGCCGTGGCCTGTGCAGTCGGCATAATCAGCATATCGTTAATATTTACATGCTTAGGTCTGCTCACTACATACCAGATTGCATCGGCAATATCATCGGCAATTAAAGGTTCTAAACCTGCATAAACATTTTTAGCACGTTCTGCATCTCCTTTAAAACGAACGACTGAAAATTCGGTTTCAACCATGCCCGGATTAATCGCTGTTACTTTAATATCGTGCTGTAAGAGATCAATCCGCATGGCCTTACTTAATGCATCTACAGCATGTTTGGTTGCGCAATAAACATTTCCGTTTGGATAAACTTCCTGACCGGCAATTGAACCGATGTTTACGATGTGGCCCGATTTATTTGGAATCATCCAGTTAGAAACAATTTTTGTCACATACAGCAAGCCTTTAACATTGGTGTCAATCATGGTATCCCAATCATCGGTATTGCCTTTATCAATCGGATCTAATCCCTGGCTTAAACCCGCATTGTTTATCAGCACATCAACTTTTTTCCATTCAGCCGGGATAGCCTCAAAAGCTTTATTTAAATTTTCTTTTTCACGAATATCGGCTAAAACCTGCTGGGTGGTTATTGCATATTTAGCTTCAAGATGATGCGCAATTTTAGCTAAACGGTCGGCTCTGCGGGCAACCAAAATAAGGTTATACCCATTTTGCGCAAAGATATGTGCACAAGCTTCGCCAATACCTGAAGTCGCGCCAGTAATTAAAGCAATTTTAGACATATTGATAAAATAATAAGTTGGAAAATATTTTCTATACCTTCCATAATCGCAACAAAGGTAAGTTTTTTTTAGATTGTGCTGCTACTCGAAAAACAAGCTGAATGTAAAATGACGCAGCTTGGTTTTATCCAAAGGGTTCGCGAAAGCCGTATTGTCATGCTGCAAAATATCATTCATAGAATACGAAACTTTTATCTCGGGCGACATCTTAAAATACTCAAAATACAGGTCAAATCCAATTCCGGTTTCATAGGAAAAGTAGTTTCTTTTATTTTTCAATAACTTATTAATCTGGGTTTCGCCTTCATCGAAAGTTTTCTTTTTAGAGGCGATATCCATGGAATATTTTGCACCACCTAACCAGTAAGCCCTGAAATTATTTAATCTGTTCGATTTTATTTTTATGCCTATTGGGATTTCGAACATTGTCGCCTGAACTTTTTTATCGATAGCTGTTTGAAAAGCAGGCGGTGTTATTGCCGTGTTTATTGGTTGAGTAGTCTCCGGGGCAGGCTCGTACTCATAACGAATAATCCTGTCGCTAAAAATTAATGACGGTGTTGCTCTAATGTCAAAGTTTTCGGAAACCCGCTTGTTTACAACGAAACCCAGACCAAACCCCACAGAAGGAGGACTTGAAATTGCCCGCATGGGTTGTGTAATCTGTCTTCCACCTTCCGGATTATAGGTAACGCTATTACCATCAGCGGTTTCATAAAAAGCATTTCTCCAGTTTGCCGCCTTTAAAATTTTGTACTCCGCAGAAATATATTGAAAACTGAAACCAAAATGTAAGTCTTCATCATCTACACCCCCACCCCAGTTTTGGGCAAAAGAAGTTGTAACAACCATAAAAAGGAAGATGATAAGGCTTAATTTTTTTATCATTTAGAACCGGTATATATCGAACTTATTCCAAACGTTAAAATTGTTTGTTTGGTACTTTTGAAACCTACTTTTTCCATCAAAATTGTAAAATCTTTTCCATCGGGAAAAGCCGCAACAGATTCTGGTAAATAAGTATATGCCCGCGCATCTTTAGAAAATAGCTTTCCGAAGAATGGGGTAATCTGCTTAAAATAGAAATTATACAATTGTTTCACTGGAAAAACCTTCGGTTTTGAAAATTCTAAAACCACTAGTTTACCGCCGGGTTTTAAAACCCTGAACATATCGCTTAAACCCTGTTCTAAATGCTCGAAGTTACGCACGCCATAAGCCACCGTAATGGCATCGAAAGTATCATCAGCAAAATGCAAACCTTCAGAATCACCAAGCTGAACGGAGAAAATTTCAGTTAAACTACGTTCATTAATCTTCTTTTTGGCAACTTCAAGCATGCCTTCAGAAATATCGACACCGATAACTTTTTCAGGGTGTAATTTTTTTATTGCTTCAAAAGCGAAATCACCTGTTCCGGTTGCCACGTCGAGCATAATACGAGGCTGCAAAGAAATCAGCTCCTTAATCGCTTTCTTGCGCCACAAAACGTCTATTCCAAGTGAAAGGAAATGGTTTAAAAAATCGTACGTGCCCGAAATGTTGTTAAACATGGTTGCAACCTGCTCTTTTTTAGTCGCGTTGTCTACCTGATATGGTGTGATGTTCTGATTCATGATGTGTGGCAAAGATAAGTTTATTGTTTAACTGTTTAAATTGTTTTAATCGGTTAATTGTCAAATGAACTGCAGTTAAACAGTTTAAACGCTTAAACCATCCTTACAAAATTACTACCTTTGCAATATGATTATCAAAACGGCAACATTTGTTTGCAGCAATACCCAGGTTTCGGCTTTACCCGCGCCAACCATGCCCGAATATGCATTTATCGGCCGTTCAAATGTGGGGAAATCTTCGTTAATTAACATGTTGGTTAACCACCACGGACTTGCAAAAACATCGCAGCGGCCTGGAAAAACACAGTTAATTAATCATTTCCTAATAAACGAAGCCTGGTACATTGTGGATTTGCCGGGCTATGGTTACGCAAAGGTTTCTAAAACCAGCAGGGAAAAATGGGAAAAGTTTATTCGTGCCTACATCACAAAAAGAGAAAGCCTTCAGTGTGTTTTTGTTTTGATAGACAGCCGCTTAACACCCCAGCAAATTGATATCGAGTTTTGTTACTGGCTGGGCGAAAAACAAATTCCATTTGCATTGCTTTTTACCAAGGCTGATAAGCAAGGTATGAATGAATCGCTTAAAAATGTTGCCGCCTTTAAGAAAAAGCTTGGCGATTTTTTTGAAGAAATACCGACAACTATTTTAACATCCGCAGAAAAACAAACCGGAAAAGAAGAGGTTTTAAACTTTATTTATGAGGTTAATAAAGATTTCGTAAAGCCGGTTATCAGCAAATTTTAAGCAGTCTGAAGCTAAATAAAAATCGTATATATAAAAATGAAAAAATACTTTTCACTCGTATTATTCGCACATTCTATATTCGCCTTGCCTTTCGCTATGATTGGCTTTTTCCTGGGTGTTACCACAACCGACAGCCCTTTCAGGTGGGAAAAATTAATTCTGGTTTTGCTTTGTATGGTTTTTGCAAGAAATTCGGCAATGGCCTTTAACCGTTATCTGGATAGAAATATTGATGCAAAAAACCCCCGTACCAAAATGCGTGATATTCCGGCAGGGAAAGTTTCAGCTAACGAGGCTTTGATTTTTGTAATCGCAAATTGTTTGCTATTTGCCATTACAACTTATTTCATTAATCCGCTTTGTTTCTATTTATCGCCGGTCGCTTTATTTGTTGTATTGTTTTACAGCTACACGAAAAGATTTACCGCGCTTTGCCACCTGGTTTTGGGCTTAGGTTTATCGTTAGCGCCAATTGGTGCCTATATTGCCGTTACCGGTCATTTTGCGTTGGTTCCCGTTTTGTATTCTTTTGCCGTGCTGTTTTGGGTAAGTGGCTTCGATATTATTTATGCTTTACAGGATGAAGATTTCGACCGCGAAGAAAATCTGCACTCTATCCCTTCGGCGCTTGGCATAAAAAATGCCTTAAACGTATCGGTTTTATTGCACATACTTTCGGCAGCCTGCGTAATTCTACCTGTATTCTTCACCGAATTCAGCTGGGTTTATTATGTAGGAATTGTATTTTTCTGCTCCATGCTGATATATCAACACTTACTCGTAAAACCAAACGACATCAGCAAAGTAAACAGGGCTTTTCAAACTTTAAATGGATATGCATCGGTTGTTTTTGCACTTTGCTTTTTGATTGATGCGTATATAAGAACGAAATAATAGAATGAATGAGTTTTGAATGATTGAGTTTTGGCGATGGGCCAACCCGCCCCTGTCATTCAAGCATTATCCAATTGAATAGAATATGATTATTAATAAAAAACCAAGAACATATATACCAGAGGACTTAAGTATTACCTGGGAAAGTTTAGCACCACTTTTTACTGAATTACAAAACCGTGAAATTACAAGTGCTGGAGCATTAGAGAAATGGCTTAAAGATCGTTCCGAATTAGAAGCAGCCCTGGAAGAAGATTTTGCATGGCGATATATCAGAATGAGCTGTGATACGGCTAACGAAGAATTAGTTAAAAATTTCCAGTATTTCGCTACCGAGATTGAGCCGAAAATTTCACCTTTATCGAATGCGTTAAACAAGAAGTTTGTGGAAAGCCCTTTTATGGACGCTTTAGACAAGGAAAAGTATTTTGTTTACAGCCGGGCGATTAAAAAAGCCTTAGAATTATATCGCGAAGAAAATATCGAGCTTTTTACTGAATTACAAGTTAAGCAACAGAAGTATCAGGGCATAACCGGCGCTATGAGTGTTGAAATTAACGGTCAGGAATACACTTTGGAGCAAGCCTCCATTTTTGTAAAAGATTTAAATCGCGAAGTGCGTGAAAATGCCTGGAAAACTATTCAGCAAAGAAGGCTTATCGATAAAGATGATTTAAACATTCTGTTTGATGA
Organism: Pedobacter rhodius; assembly: GCF_027213645.1. Taxonomy (GTDB): domain Bacteria; phylum Bacteroidota; class Bacteroidia; order Sphingobacteriales; family Sphingobacteriaceae; genus Pedobacter; species Pedobacter rhodius. The sequence continues at coordinate 72,509 of NZ_JAPWGL010000004.1, forward strand.
GTTGATAAAATTGAGAAATCAGGTTGCCTTGAATGCAGGTTTCGAAAACTATCGCGATTACATGTTTCAGGCTTTAGGCCGTTTTGATTATACACCGCAGGATTGTTATGATTTCGCTAATGCGATTGAAAAGGAAATTGTACCGATTTTAAAAGAACAAGCTGAAAAACGCCGTGAGGCTTTAGGCTTAGATATTTTAAAACCTTGGGATTTGGAAGTGAGCGTAAGTGGCAAACCGGCTTTGAAACCATTTAATAACGGCGAAGAACTGATTGATAAAAGTATTGCCTGCTTCAATGCCATTGATGCGACACTTGGCGAGAAACTGGCAACCATGAAAGCCAACAACCTTTTCGATGTAGAAAGCAGAAAAGGCAAAGCACCGGGAGGCTACAATTATCCGCTGGCAGAAACCGGCGCACCTTTTATATTTATGAATTCGGCAAATTCCCTTCGCGATTTAACTACAATGGTTCATGAAGGTGGACATGCAATACATACTTTCTTAACGGCAAATTTAGAATTAAACGATTTTAAACATTGCCCTTCAGAAGTCGCTGAATTGGCTTCGATGAGCATGGAATTAATTTCGATGGATAATTGGGCTATTTATTTCGACAATGAAGAAGATTTGATTCGTGCGAAAAAAGAGCAATTGGCGGATGTTTTGAAAACTTTACCATGGGTGGCGGTTATCGACCAGTTTCAACACTGGATTTACACCAATCCAAATCATACCGCGGCCGACAGAGAAGAAACTTTCAAACAAATCTACAACCGTTTTGGTGCAGGCTTTGCCGATTGGACAGATTTGGAACAACAGTTTGGCAATGTTTGGCAAAAACAACTTCATTTATTCGAAGTTCCTTTCTACTATATCGAATATGCAATTGCTCAGCTAGGCGCCATTGCAGTTTGGAAAAACTATAAAGAAAATCCTAAAAAAGCTTTAGAACAATATTTAGCCGCACTCGCTTTGGGTTACACAAAACCAATGAACGAGATTTACGAAACGGCAGGAATCAAATTCGATTTCAGTGCAGAGTATGTTAAGGAATTAGCGGCTTTTGTAAAAGAAGAATTAGAGAAATTGGGATAGGTTTAGGGTTTAGGGTTTAGGGTTTAGGGTTTAGGGTTTAGGGTTTAGGGTTTAGGGTTTAGGGTCAATTCTAAAAGTATAGATTTGTTTTGAAAAAAGTCGCAATATAACGTTGCGACTTTTTTTTATTTGATTACCGCAAGCACTACAAATTTGTAAAATTTTGTTAATTAAGTTAAACAATGTTAAAACGCTCTGCCTGATAAACCTAATCATTTAGTTTCGTGATGTCATTCCTCCGGATAAGGAAATACTAATCATCAGTCTATCAAATTAACATGAAACAAAGCTCTACGTTTTTCTCATTCCTATTTATTTTTTTCTTATCACAAGCGAAAGCTCAAATTACAAATGGTAAAATTTCAGGTTTGTTAATTGATGAAAAAGAAAAACCCCTTTCAGGTACAATTGTATTAAAGAATTTGGCCGACACGATGTTTGTCAAAAGCATTTCAACAAATGATAAAGGCCAATTCAGTTTTCAAAATTTACCTTATGGCAAATTCTCCCTCAGTATAAATGCTGTTGGTTCCAAAACCATTAATGAAAAAATAGAGATTACACCAAATAAGTTATTTATTGATAAGACCTTTAAATTGATTGCTGAATCAAATGATTTAGGCAGTATAAATATCTCGGGGAAAAAGCCATTAATCGAAAGATTCAGCGATAAAACCGTAATGAATGTGGAGAACAGTTTAGTTGCCACGGGAAATACCGCACTCGAAGTACTGGCTAAAATGCCTGGCGTTTCGGTAAATCAGGATGGCATTATCAGCGTCAAGGGAAAATCGGGTGTTAATATTTTAATCGATGGAAAATCTGTTTTTCTTTCAAGTGAACAACTTGCAACCAGGCTAAAATCGATAAACAGCAACGAACTTAAATCTATCGAACTGATTACCAATCCATCTGCGAAATATGATGCCGAAGGCAATGCTGGCATAATTAACGTCAAACTGAAAAAAAACTCAGTTTTCGGCGCCAATGGTAATGTTGATTTGGGGTTTGGCTACGGAAAAAACCCTAAAAGCGATGCGGGCATTTCACTCAATCATAGAAATAAGAACCTCAACATTTTCGGGAACTTCGCAAGTAACAACAATAAATATCAGGAAGATTTAAACATCAACAGGATCACAAATGACGGCTTTTCTGATACTTATTTTCACCAATACAATACCCAAATTCGTTCCTCCCACAACAATAATTATAAATTAGGCTTAGATTATTTCTTAAATGAAAAAAATACAATTGGCTTTCTAACTACAGGATATTTCAATAACGGCCACGACAGCTCGAATGGAATAACGGATATAGGAAAAAGTTTTACCAAAATAGATTCTTCAATTGTTGCAGATAATCCATCAACAAATAAATATCGAAATCAAGCTTATAACCTTAATTACAAATCGGTTATTGACACACTTGGTCAGGAATTTTCCGTTGATTTGGATTACGCAAAATACCGCAGTGAAGAATACACAGTTTATAACAACTATTTTTCTGATGCGAATGGTTATCAATATAAATCTCCTTTAACTTTCAGAAATTTAACGCCATCAGTTATAAAAATAAAGGCTGTGAAGATTGATTATTCGCTACCGCTAAATCCTAAAACTAAGTTTGATTTTGGCCTGAAAAGCAGCTGGGTAAGTACCGATAATGATTTCAGATTCGAAAATCTGGTCGCTTCGCAGTGGCGAAATGATGTAACAAGAAGCAATCGTTTCGTATACGATGAGAATATAAATGCAGCTTACGTAAATTTTAAACACGATTTTAAATCAACAAGTGTTGAAGTTGGATTGAGAACTGAACAAACCAACTCAAAGGGAAATTCTGTTAGCGAGCAAAAAGTTGTTGAAAGAAGTTACTTCGACTTTTTCCCGAGTTTTTCTGTTAATCAAACGTTATCAGAAAATAATCAATTAGGTTTTTCTTACAGCAGGCGAATAGACCGGCCGGATTATAAATCGCTAAATCCATTTGTTTATTTTGTCGATTTGTATACTTTTAGCCAGGGAAATCCATTTCTAAATCCACAATACACCAACGCTTTTACATTTTCTTACAATTATAAAGATGCACTTAATATTTCATTAGGTTACAGCATTACTAATAACCTGATTATTGACGTGCTACTTCCTGATGATGTTAAAAAGACCTTATTTCAAACGGTTCAGAATTTAGATAAACAGTTCTCTTACGATTTAACGGTTGGTTACCCAACAAACATAACCAAATACTGGAGCATGGATAATACCATTACCAGTACATATAATCAAATAAAATCGGCGAATTTAGGCGGAGTAGATTACGATAGAAAAAAAGTAAATTTTACATTGAACAGCAGTCATAACTTTGCTATTTCGCCATCAACAACTGCAGAACTTTCAGGAGAATTTGTGTCTGCCCAAATTTACGGAACTTACGCCATCAAACCCTATTACGGAATTGATTTTGGCTTAAAAAAATCATTTATTGATAAAAGACTGAATTTAAAATTTGCGATAAACGACATTCTAAATAGTAGAAAAGCGAGGATAGGCAGTGCCCTATCAACATTAAATTATAGCCTTAGTCAAAAACAAGAAAGCCAGATTTTCAGGGTTAGCCTAAATTACAGTTTCGGCAGCAATACGGTTAAAGCCACAAGAGATCGAAAAACGAGCGTTACCGATGAAGAAGGCAGGATAAAACAGGAGAATAAATGACAGTTCAGTTTCCGAAAACCTCGCTGATTAACGCAGAGCCTAACACTTAAAAAATGTTAAGCACCTTCCTCATCTTTTTTCCTCGTTTTCATAATCAAAAACATTACAAATACGGAAAGAATAATCATAACCAGGTAGCTAAAACTCAAATTTCTTTCATCTTTTGCCGGAAACAAATTCACAACACCATAACTTAAAAAGGAAACAATCACATAGGTAATCCCTCCGGTTAATCCTCCGGCGATACCTGCATTTTTTGGGAATTTACTCAAACAAAAAGTGAAGTAATTATTAAATGTATAGCCAGCTCCGATGTGAATAATAAAGGCAAAGCATACTAATGAATATAAATTAGATACAAAATTCAGGCTAACCATCATTAAAACAACGAAAACGACTTGCAGCAATGCGTTAATCAGCAATCGGCTAAAAAATGGCTTGTTGATGGTTGCTTTACCAATAAAGCCGCCAACCATCCAGGCGAAGCCTAAAACCAATGAGCAGTAACCGGCAATTACCGGTGAATATTTCAAGCCATGTTCGATAATGAATGGTCCTGTCATATTGTAAACCATTACCATGCAGTATGCCAAACCCAACATCACGATACCCAAAGTAAAATTTGTGGTTTTAATCATGTCGATATAAATATTGATTATTTTCTTCAATTGAAAATCGGTAAAATGTTTTAGCGTTTCTCCGCTAAGTAAAAACTCTAGCACAGCAAAAACCGCCGCAAAACCTGCAAGAAAATAAAAGTTAGATTCCCATCCGAAAACAGTTTGTAAATAGCCGCCAACAAAAGGAGCAATAATCGGCCCTGTAGACCAGATAATAGAAAATAAACTGAGGTAATGTTTAAGTTTATCGCCCGTAAATAAATCCACAAAGTAGGCTCGTTTTGCCACGACAATTGCCCCTACTGACAGGCCATGGATAACTCTCATTAAATAAATCAGATATATATTATGAGTAACGGCAATCACAATGCTGGCCACAGCAAATACCAATAAACTATATAAACAGATTTTGTATCGGCCGAAACTATCCAGCAAGCTACCAACAAATAATTGTGCTATACCATAGCTGATTAGAAAAATGCTTAAGGTAAGCTGAACCTGAACACTGCTGATATTCATTTCCCCGGCCATAGTTGGTAAAGAAGGAATATAGATATCGGTAGCAAAACCGGAAAGCGGAATCAATGCAAATGCCAAAATAGTTGCAAGGCCTTTATTTTTTTCTTTGATGTATGATTGTTGTATGGAAGAAGATGTCATTTGAATTAAAAATAGGTACCAAGCCGATTTATTATGAGCGGCAAAAGTAGCATTTTACCCTATAGTAGATACGTCATTTGTTAAATAAACACAACCAGATTACAATCATGACAGTATTTTACGTTCAGTTCAGATTTATATTTGAAATTTAAGTCAATCTACTTTATTTGCCTTTAAAACCGTGGCGCTATGAAATTTATATCCTGCTTTAAGCGTTTTTAACTGATATTTTTTTAAGTTTGAAGAATACAACAAACCAAAACAGATGTTCGAAAAGCTATTCAGAAAGAAATCTATTTCCAAGATACTACAAGATGCGGCAAAAGGCTATGGCGACCATGAAAGTTCTTTACATAAAACACTTGGTGTCCGTGATTTAACCGCATTCGGTATCGCAGCAATCATCGGTGCGGGTATTTTCAGTACCATTGGAAAAGCCAGTGCAGATGGCGGTCCGGCTGTAATTTTCCTATTTATTTTCACAGCCATTGCCTGTAGCTTTGCTGCTTTTGCTTATGCAGAATTTGCCTCTATGGTACCGGTTTCTGGTAGCGCTTATACTTATTCTTATGTTGCTTTTGGCGAATTAGTTGCTTGGATTATCGGCTGGTCGCTGATTATGGAGTATGCCATCGGGAACATCACCGTCGCGATTTCATGGTCTGATTACTTTACGGGTCTGCTGTCCTCTATTCGAATACCGGCTTTAGGTATCGATGGAATTAACATTCCTGATTGGGCTACAATGGATTACCTGACAGCTTTTAACGGACATAAACATGCCGAAGCACTTTTAGCTGCCGGCAAAAACATCGGTGGACTTGATGCTGCAACTGCGGTAGCGAACAATGCATGGTTAACCGCACCGCAAATCGGAAGTTTTCACCTGGTTGCAGATTTACCTGCTTTGGGCATAATCATTTTTATTACGGCTTTGGTTTACCGTGGCATGAAAGAAAGCCGAAACGCAAGTAACGCAATGGTAGTTGTTAAACTGGCTGTAATCCTTTTGGTTTTGTCAGTCGGAATATTTTATATTGATACAAAAAACTGGAATCCTTTTGCGCCTAACGGTGTTTCAGGTGTTTTAAAAGGTGTTTCAGCAGTGTTTTTTGCATACATTGGTTTTGATGCCATTTCTACCACTGCCGAAGAATGTAAAAACCCGCAACGCGATTTACCCCGTGGGATGATGTGGGCAATTATTATTTGTACAATTTTATATGTTGCAATCGCCCTGGTTTTAACAGGGATTGTGAAATCAGATACACTTGCCGTTGGCGATCCTCTGGCATTTGTTTTCGACCAGATTGATTTAAAATTGATGAGCGGCATTATCGCTGTCAGCGCGGTATTTGCAATGGCCAGCGTACTTTTGGTTTTCCAGATGGGGCAGCCACGTATCTGGATGAGCATGAGCCGCGATGGGTTGCTACCGAAATCGTTTTCTAAAATTCACCCGAAATATAAAACGCCATCTTTCGCAACCATTGTTGTAGGTTTTGTTGTGGCGGTTCCCTCTTTGTTTATGAATTTAACCATTGTAACCGACTTATGTTCAATAGGTACTTTATTTGCCTTCGTATTGGTTTGTGCAGGTGTTTTGGTTTTACAAAACAGGCCTGATGTACAGCGTGGAAAATTTAAAATTCCTTATGTAAACAGTAAATACATCATTCCGCTCGTTTTCATCGCAGCAATTGTTTTTGCCTTTACAAACTATAATAAAGAAACAAAGGCCTTTATTTTTAATACGCCAAAAACAATAGAAACAGTAACTTTTGTAACTTCATTAAATGGCGATGAACTAAAAATAGTTAAACAGGAAATTGTTAAAAATGCAGCACCGCAAATTATTCTGACAGAAAAAGTTGATGCAGAATCTTATTTAAGTAATCTGCCCGCCGACAAATACGAACAGTTTATTTCTTCTTCGCAAATTCCTGTAGAAAAGAAATATGAAAGTGGCTGGGGCTTATTCAAACACAAAATACCAATGTGGATTTTCCTGATTATTTGCGTGTTTATTACCTATTTCAGTATCACTAAAAATTTATCTCTGATTCCGGTTTTGGGTTTAATCAGCTGTCTTTACATGATGTGTGAATTAGGCATATCAAACTGGATTGGATTTAGTATCTGGTTGGTTATAGGCTTGGTTGTTTACTTTGCTTATGGTTTTAAGCATAGTAAATTAGGACAGCAGCAAGTATAATTTTTCGGTCGGTGAGACACCAACCGATAGATAAATAACAATGCCTCTTTCTTTATTCGAATGAGGGATTTTAGTTTTAGAATATCTTGACTAATCCTTTTTCTTTACAAAGGCCATAACAGTTATCAGAATCAGTCCTGCAAATGAAGCAATCATATATTTATCTTCATTAGGCCAGTGCAGCACTTTAGCAGCCGGACCAATAAGAAAAAGGCAAATCGCCAGTATCAAAAGAAGTTTTCTCATCGATTATACCGGCAATCTGTGTAACTCGATATCGTCTGGCGTAACGAAAATTAATGGAACTTTTTCTACATCCACATAGCTGCTATCCAAACCAAAACTTCGTTCTTCAGATAAACTCAGTCTTTTAAGGATAAAATAATAATCCATTATCTGACGCTCATAAAAACTTAGCTTAGTAAACTTAGACAAGTGTTTTTCCAAAATAACAAACCTGAAATCGCCCGCGATTTTATGTTTATTTAAGGAAGTATACTGACTGGTAATATCGATTTCGCCGTTCTTAACGAGCTCTTCAACAACTTTACGATAAAGTAAATTTACCCTTTGCTCAATCCTGAAACCTAGTCTGAAATCGATACGGATAAGTTTTCCGGGGATTAAGAACTCTACTTTATAATCAAGTGTATAGGGTTCGTCCATTACGTCAACGTGAACCAACCAATACACATCTGCACGTTTTGGTTCTTTTTGGATAATAGAATAAATAATTTTCGACTCAATCTCCGTTTTGAAATTCGCACTGGTTAAATACACCAGTTGAGAAGAATACTTTGGCACCGATTCATCATTGCTTAATTCTGTTAAAATTTGGTAGTAATCCTCAATTTCAACATATTTCACAAAACGATTTTTAATTTTTCTGGCCACAAACCAGCTCCACATAATAGTAAACAGAAGTGAACCGATTAATACAGTAACCCAACCGCCGTGCAAAAATTTAGTTAAATTACTAATCAGGAAAGTACCTTCTATGATAACATAGGTAAAAAAGAAAGTAGCAATTAAATACCTCGGGAATCGCTTACTGCGCAGGTAAAAGCTAACCAGAATAGTTGTCATTAACATGGCAATGGTTATGGATAAACCATATGCAGCATCCATTTTTTCTGCTTTTTGAAAAAGCAAAACGATTCCGCAGCAGCCAATCCAAAGCATCCAGTTTATCGAAGGAACATACAGTTGTCCTTTAGAAACCGAAGGATAAACGATTCTGATTTTTGGCCAAAGATTTAAACGAACAGCCTCAGCAATAAGCGTAAAAGATCCACTGATTAATGCCTGACTGGCAATAACCGCAGCCATTGTTGCCAAAATAACCATCGGAACCTGAAACTGATCAGGCACGATTTGGAAAAAAGGGTTCATCTTAGCACCAGGAACGTAACTTCCGCTATTTTTTAAAATCCAGACACCCTGACCTAAGTAATTCAATATTAAAGTAAGCTTAACAAAAATCCAGCTGATCCGGATGTTGTTTCTTCCGCAGTGACCTAAATCTGAATATAACGCTTCTGCTCCTGTAGTACATAAAAACACGCCCCCCAGAATCAAAAATGCCAGTTTATTGGTTACAAGCAGGTGAATTGCATAATATGGATTGAACGATTTTAAAATACTGAAATCTTTAACAATAAATGATAATCCTAAAACACCCAAAACCGCAAACCAAACAAACATAACCGGCCCAAAAAGTTTGCCGACTAAATTTGTGCCGAATTGCTGAATGATAAAAAGGATGGTTAAAATGGTTAAAACGATTGGTATAACGGGAACTTCAAATTTATTTGTTAATCCTTCAATAGCGGAAGTTACCGTAATACTGGGTGTAATGATACCATCAGCCAGTAAGGCACAACCACCAACAACCGCCGGGACAACAAGCCATTTTGCCTTCTTACGAACTAAAGAAAAAAGTGAAAATATACCACCTTCACCCTTGTTATCTGCTCTTAGGGTAATAATAACATATTTGATTGTTGTTTGGAGCGTTAACGTCCAGATAATACAAGATAGTACGCCTAAAACATTTGTGGGATTTATATCCTGCTTACCACCAAGTATTGTGGTAAAAATCGCATTTAACGTATATAAAGGTGAAGTACCAATATCTCCGAAAACAATTCCTAAACTAATGAGAACCCCACCGGCAGTTAGCGCATTTACATTTTTATGATTTGACACTTCTTTATATTTTTTAGTGCGGCAAAAGTAAACTAACTATAACAATTTAACAACCAATTTATTGTGTATTTTTAACACTATGAAATTTAAAATTTATTGTTAAATTGTGTTAAAATATGGCATTTAAACAAAATGTTTAATTTCTTTGTTTTAAATTAATATATTTGCTATACAAATTTGATGAAACTCTACCCAAAGATAACGCTTATCTCAAAACTAACCTGTATTTTATGCATGGTGATGTTATGCGCGATAAACTCTTTGGCTCAACAAACTGATAGTATTCACATTAGCCTTAAAACAAGAGCTAAAAAACCAAGCAGAATTCCTGAGATTAAAGCAAATATACAACCATACAGACCGCTGTATATGTCGATTAACGGTGGAAGTATGTTTAACAGTTATTCGGCAACCACTAAAAATACAATTGTAGCCGCAAAAGATAAGTTGCTCACCATTGTTAAAATTTATCCTAACCCTGTTGAAGATCAGTTAAACATCATTTTATCAATAGGGAAAGACGGAACTCAAACAACTATTAAGATAATTGATTTGTTGGGCAACGAAGTCGTTACCCTAGCGAACGAACGTTTAAATTCCGGTGAGCAAATCAAAACTTTTGCCATCCCGTCTCGCTTAAATGCCGGCATTTACTTTTTAAGAGTTGTTGCGGGCGCGGAAAGTCAGGTAAAACGAATCTCTGTTTTATAACACCATTTTCTTTTCTATTTTTGAATTGATTTGAGAATTTCAAATCATCACCTCAAATTCATATCTAAAAGAAAATGAAGATCATCGCCATTGGCCGCAATTATGCAGAACATGCAAAAGAATTAAATAACCCTGTTCCAACAACACCGGTAATTTTTTTAAAACCAGATACAGCTTTATTAAAAGATAATAAACCTTTCTATCACCCTGAATTTTCTGATGATGTACATTATGAATTAGAAGTTGTGCTAAAAATCTGTAAAGAAGGCAAACATATTGCCGAGAAATTTGCATCAAATTATTACGATGAAATTGGCTTGGGCATCGATTTTACTGCCCGCGATATTCAGGCAAAACACAAAGAAAAGGGCTTGCCCTGGGAACTGGCAAAAGCTTTCGATAACTCGGCTCCCGTTAGTATGTTCTTTCCAAAAACTGATTTTGAAGACCTGTATAATTTAAGCTTCGAGTTAAAAGTGAATGGAGAAACCAAACAAAATGGTCATACTAAAGATTTGTTGTTCCCGTTCGAGAAGATAATCAGCTTTGTTTCCCAATACATCACGCTAAAAAAAGGTGATTTAATTTTCACCGGAACACCTGCGGGCGTAGGTAAAGTGAATAGAGGGGATAAATTAGAAGCCTGGTTAGAAGGTAAACAACTGTTAAATTTTGATGTTAAATAAACCGAATGCAAAAAAAATCCAGTTCCAATTTAAAATATTACGCTTCCATTTTTTGTTTTTTGCTTTCCGCGACTTCAACTTATGCTCAACAAATATTTAGTGCGAATAAATACCCGCTAACTTATTTCAGACAACCATTAGACATTACACCTCCTGCGCTTGCCGGCTCGTTTGGCGAAATCAGGGGAAATCATTTTCATTCCGGGGTTGATTTTAGAACGAACCAACGTGAAGGTTATCCTGTTTATGCAGTTGCTGATGGTTATATTTCAAGACTGCGTGTTCAAAACAGCGGTTTCGGCCAGGCACTTTACATTAATCATCCAAATGGATTTACTTCTGTTTATGGTCACCTGCAGCGGTTTGCCCCAAAAATTGCAGCTATCGTAAAAAGCCTCGAATACGAAAAGAAATCTTTTGAAATTGATGAATTCCCTAATGAAAACTTAATACCTGTGCGCAAAGGTGAGGTAATTGCATGGTCAGGAAATCGGGGAAGTTCAGGTGGCCCACACTTGCATTTCGAAATCAGGGATAGCAAAACTGAAGAAACGATAAATCCGCAATTCTTTGGAATCGACATTCCCGATAACATTCCGCCGGTTATCTATAGTTTATATGCCTACCGTTTAAATGGAAAGGTTTTTAATGAATCTACGCCAAAACAGGCAATTGCGATAAGTGGTGCTAACGGAAATTATAAAGCTTCAGCTCCTGTAAGTTTAACCGGAGAAGTTGGTTTCGGCGTGGTAACAACCGACAGGCACAATGGCTTGTCAGGTACAAATGGTGTTTATTCCATTCAATTGGAATTAGATGGGAAAATGGTTTACACCGCTGCACTCGAACGTTTTGCATTTGCAGACAGTAAGGCGATAAATGCTCACATCGATTATCCGACCTATTTAAACACGAAAAGAAGTATCCAAAAAAGCTTTGTAGAACCAGGCAATCCGCTAAGCATTTACAGTAACCTGGTAAACAGCGGACGAATAAACTTTAATGATGGTGAAATTCACCAGCTGCGCTACATCATCACTGATTCAAAGGGGAATGCTTCTACACTTTCTTTTTCAGTTCATGCGGGTTCTGCATCAACTACCGCAGCAGTAATTCCGTCGGGTATTATTTATCCTTATAACAAAGTTAACGAGTTTAACACTGATGATTTAAAAGTTGTTTTTCAAAAAGGAACTTTATACAGTGATTTAAACTTCACTTATAAAAAGTTGCCAAAGCCAAAGGGGAATGCCTATTCGGCCATGCATCAGATTCATAATCGTTATACGCCGCTGCATGTTGGCTTCGATTTATGGATAAAAGCTGATAACTTACCTGAAGAACTGAGAAATAAAGCATTAATCGTGAACGCAAACGGCTCATCACAAGGTGGAAACTATGATAACGGTTATGTTAAAGCAACGCCGAAAAATTTTGGCATTTTTTATATATCTGTTGATACCATTGCGCCAAGAATTGCTCCGGTTAATATTTCTGAAGGAAAAAACATGGCGGGCCTATCGAAAATCTTTTTTAGATTAAGTGATAATCTTTCAGGCCTGAAAAGTTTTAACGGTTATATCGATGGAAAATGGGTCTTGATGGAATTTGATACTAAAACAGCAACGCTTTGGCATAGTTTCGATGAAAGAACCTCAACCGGTAAACATACGCTCGAATTGGTAGTGGTTGACATGAAAGAAAACACAAGAAAATATACAGTAACTTTTTATCGATAGAAACAGGATTTTAAGGGTAATTCGATTTAAGATTTGTGTGTAAAAACCGCTAATCATTACATAACCGTAAAAACCTTAAACTGTCATATTTTAAAAAGAGATGAACACATTAATAGAGAAAACTGTTTAAATTACAAAATCAATTAATATCATTATGGCAGAGTTAAAAGAAGGTGATGTTGCTCCCGCAATCATCTCGAAAGACCAAAACGGAGCCGAAGTTTCCTTAAATGATTATAAAGGAAAAACTGTCGTTTTATATTTTTATCCGAAAGACGATACACCGGGTTGCACAGCAGAAGCCTGCGATTTCAGAGATAACTATCAAGGCTTACAAGCCAAAGGAATTGTGGTTCTGGGTGTTAGCGTTGATGATGAGAAGTCTCATCAGAAATTCGTAACCAAACATAATTTACCTTTTACTTTACTGGCAGATACCGATCAGAAAATCGTTAATGATTATGGTGTCTGGGCGGAAAAAAACATGTACGGGAAGAAATATATGGGTACCGTCAGAACAACTTTCATCATTGATGGTGAGGGCAAAATTTCGCATATCATTAAAAAAGTTGACACCAAAAACTCAACACAACAAGTACTCGATTTAATCAATAACTAATTAGGTTATAGCAGGTAAAATATTACCTTTGTTATATAACAACAACTCTTATTTTAATGAAACATACAATTAAAGAATTAGAAGATATTGCTTCGCAGATAAGACGGGATATTGTAAGAATGGTTCACGGATGCCAATCAGGCCACCCGGGTGGTTCATTAGGCTGTGCCGATTTCTTTACAGCTTTATATTTCGAAGTTCTGAATTACAATACTGATTTCAAAATGGATGGCATTGGCGAAGATTTATTCTTCCTTTCCAATGGCCATATTTCCCCGGTTTGGTATAGCACTCTAGCCCATGCAGGCTTTTTTAATAAAAGCGAATTAGCAACTTTCCGTAAGTTAGATTCAAGATTACAAGGTCACCCGACCACACACGAAGGTTTGCCAGGCATTCGCGTGGCTTCAGGTTCACTGGGTCAGGGTATGTCGGTTGCAATTGGTGCAGCACTTACCAAAAGGTTAAATAATGACAATTCATATGTTTTCACCTTGCACGGTGATGGTGAATTACAGGAAGGCCAGAACTGGGAAGCTGCAATGTTTGCTCCGTTCCATGAGTTGGATCGCTTAATCTGCAGTGTGGATTATAATGGCCAGCAGATTGATGGGCCAACTAAAAAAGTGCTTTCTTTGGATAGTTTACAAGCAAAATTCGAAGCTTTCGGATGGCATGTAATAAACACGGATGGTAACGATATGCAGTCGATAGTTGAAGGTTTACACTATGCTAAAACGTTAACCGGAAAAGGTAAACCAATTTTAAACCTGATGAGTACTCAAATGGGTGCCGGTGTAGATTATATGATGGGTTCACATAAATGGCACGGAACAGCGCCTAATGATGAACAGTTAGCCACCGCGTTAGCACAATTACCAGAAACTTTAGGGGATTACTAAACCCTTCAGCCCCTTAAAGGGCGATAAAAAACTTAAATTTTATACTAACAAATAAGCCCCTTGAGGGGTTTGGGGTTATGAAAACCTGCGAAGCAAGCTTTAACGCAGATAATTTAAAAACATAAAAACGTGAAAAAATACACATATACAGAGAAAAAAGATACACGTTCAGGTTTCGGTGCCGGTTTACATGAAGCTGGTAAAAAGAATGAAAACGTTGTTGCTTTGTGTGCCGATTTAGTTGGTTCATTAAAGATGGATGCTTTTATTAAAGATTTTCCGGAGCGTTTTACACAGGTAGGTATTGCAGAAGCAAATATGATCGGTATAGCTGCAGGTATGACAATCGGCGGAAAAATTCCATTTACCGGTACTTTTGCTAACTTTTCTACAGGACGTGTTTATGATCAGATTCGTCAATCTGTAGCATATTCAAATAAAAATGTCAAAATCTGTGCTTCACATGCCGGTTTAACTTTAGGCGAAGATGGTGCAACCCACCAGATTTTAGAAGATATCGGTTTAATGAAAATGTTGCCGGGAATGGTGGTTATCAATCCGTGCGATTACAACCAGACAAAGGCAGCAACTTTAGCAATTGCCGAGTACGAAGGTCCGGTTTATTTACGTTTTGGCCGACCGGTTATTCCTGTATTTACCGATCCTGATCAGAAATTCGAAATCGGTAAAGCCTGGATGGTTAACGAAGGTACAGACGTTACCATTATCGCAACAGGCCACATGGTTTGGAAAGCAATTGAAGCTGGCGAAAAATTAGCTGAATTAGGCATCGATGCTGAAATCATCAACATCCATACGATTAAACCTTTGGATGACGATGCAATTTTAAAATCAGTTAAAAAAACCGGTTGTGTTGTTACCTGCGAAGAGCATAATAAATTTGGCGGCTTAGGCGAAAGTGTTGCCCGTTTGTTGACAACAGAATTGCCGACACCACAAGAATTTGTAGCAACAAATGATACTTTCGGTGAAAGCGGAACACCTGATCAGTTAATGTCTAAATATGGCTTGGATGCGGTAAATATTGTTGAAGCTGTTCAAAAAGTAATTGGCAGAAAGAAATAGCATTAAACTAACTGTAAAGGCACGGAGAACACAAAGTACATCTTGGTGATCTTGGTGCCTTTGTGGCAATTATTAAATTAATCCTTAATGAAACAAGTTGAAGATTCAGAAATTCTTGCAATGTTTGCTGTAGAGCGCACTCGAAATGAAGCTTTCAATTTGTTGTTAAAAAAGTACCAGCAAAAAATTTACTGGCACATTCGCCGGTTGGTACTCAACCATGACGATTGCGACGATTTGATTCAGGAAGTTTTTGTTAAGGTCTGGAAAAACCTGGATAAATTTCGTTCTGATTCCCAGCTTTATACCTGGATATATCGTATCGCAACAAACGAATCAATTACATTTCTAAACAAGCAGAAACAGCGCAATAATACGCCAATGGATGAGGTTTCTGCCGAGCTTGCAGAAAACCTGGTCGCTTCCTCCTATTTTAACGGCGATAAGCTTGAGCTAAAATTGCAAAAAGCGATTCTCACCCTGCCTGAAAAACAACGGATAATCTTCAACATGAAATATTTTGATGATATGAAATATGAAGAAATTTCTGAAGTGCTCGGAACCTCTGTAGGTGCCTTAAAAGCATCATTTCACATCGCAGCAAAAAAAATTGAAGCTTTTATTACAAATGATGAAATAGACTATTAAACCTTTTCACTTTAATTGTATCATATATCTGTGATGAATGAAAATTTAGAAAATAACGATTGGATTAAAGATGCGCCTACCCTTGCTGCAATGGGCAACCGCAATCCCTTCTCCGTCCCTGCCGGATATTTCGACAATTGTGATGAGGCTATTTTCAGCCATATTTTTTTAGAAAGCCTGAAGCAAAAAACAAGCGCGAATTCTTTCCTGGTTCCTGAAAATTATTTTGAGGAATTAACCGAGATGATTGAAACAAGAATCGCTTTCGAGCAATCGGTTCAGCCAACTAACAAATTTGCAGTACCTGAAAATTATTTTGAAACTTTACAAAGCAGAATAACAAGTAAAATTGAAGCTGAACAAGACCCTAAAAAGGAAGCCAAAATTATCCCGTTATGGCGGAGAAGTTTTGTTAAATACGCAAGTGCAGCTTGTTTCTTACTGATAGCATCTTTTGGAATATATTTTTATCAAAATAATCAATCGGCTGATGCAGTGAGTGTTCCACAGATGCAAACTGCAGATTTAGCTAATGACCAAATGCTTTACGATATCGATGAAACAACAATTATCGATCATTTGGAAGCACAAAGTACATCGAATACAAATACAGCTTCTGCCTCAGATACAGAAGTGGAAAACTACATCCTGAGTAATTATTCATCGAGTGATTTGGCTCAGGAATTATAAAATTAATTAGAAAATGAAGAATTTATTTTTCGCCGCTTTATTATTTCTTTTACCTTCAATACTTTGGGCACAAAGGCCAAAAGGCGAAGAAATTGAATCATTAAAAATTGCTTTTTTTACCAAGAAACTGGATTTATCGCCTGATGAGGCAAAAGTTTTCTGGCCAATTTATAATGATATGCAGGAAGAACAGAACGCCATACGGAAAGAACGCTTTCAAAAAATGATTTCTTTCAGAAAAACAGCTGAAATTGATAATCTGACTGATGCGCAAATTCAAAGTTTAATCACCAGCGAATTCGACTTCAGGCAACGTGACTTAAACATCGAAAAGAAATACTACAATAAATTTAAAGCAGTATTGCCAATTAAAATTATTGGTAAGTACTACCGGGCTCAGGAAGCATTTAAGCGAGAATTGCTGAATCGATTTAAAGACAGACAATAAATGAGGGTCTTACAGTTAAAACTGTAAGACTTTTTTATTTAAGTTAGCTCATTTCCGTATTTTTGCAGTATGTTAACACAACGTCAGTTGTTTCTGCAACACAATGCACAAACTTCTCCAGAACCCTTAATGCTTGAATTTGTAAGGGCGAAAGGAGTTTATATTTATGATTCATCGGATAAAAAACATTTAGATCTTATTGCCGGTATTGGTGTAAGTAATGTGGGCCATTGCCACCCGGCAGTTGTTAAAGCCATTCAGCAACAGGCCGAAACTTACATGCACTTAATGGTGTATGGCGAATACATACAGGCACCGCAAGTAAATTTTGCCAAAGCTTTGGCCGATATTTTACCTGAAAGTTTAAGTTGTACGTATTTCCTCAATTCGGGTACGGAAGCTGTTGAAGGGGCAATGAAGCTGGCAAAACGCTATACAGGAAGACAAGGCTTCATTGCCTGTAAAAACGCTTACCATGGCAGCACTCATGGTGCAGAAAGTTTAATGGAAAGCGATTTCTATTCTTCGGGGTACGGACCATTTTTACCTAATGTTAGTTTTATTGAGCATAATAATATCGCCGATTTAAAAAAAATTACAACTGATATTGCTGCTGTTTTTATAGAACCCATCCAGGGTGAAGCCGGGATTAGAGTTGCTGATGTGGCTTACATGCAAGCATTACGGGCAAAGTGCGATGAAACAAAAACACTGCTTATCTTTGATGAAATACAATCAGGTTTTGGCCGAAGCGGCAAAATGTTCGCCTTTGAACATTACAACATTACCCCTGATGTTTTACTTTTAGCAAAAGGCATTGGTGGCGGAATGCCGATTGGCGCCTTTATCAGCTCATTACAGATTATGTCGGTGCTCTCTCATACACCTATTCTTGGTCACATGACAACCTTTGGTGGTCACCCGGTTTGTTGTGCAGCGGGTTTGGCTACTTTGAGAACCTTAATAGATGATAAAATTGTAGATGAAGTTGAAGAAAAAGGTCAGCTTTTTAAACAATTACTTATTCACCCGGCTATTAAAGAAATAAGAGGTAAAGGATTAATGCTGGCCGTAGCGTTTGAAAACTTCGAAATCAATAAAAAAATCATTGATGCCTGTATTTTAGACGGTGTATTATCTGATTGGTTTTTACATTGCAGCAATTCGATGCGTATTGCCCCCCCTTTAATAATTACCAAAACAGAAATAGAAGATGCTTGCGCCATCATCTTAAAAAATATTAACTTAGTTGTGGAGAAGAAAGACCAAAGCAAAAAAACTGTAGCGTAAAGATAAGCTTGGAGACCAAAATTAAGTGGATAGAATTAGAAAAATTTGCTTTGCATCCAATCTTGATACCTGATACTAAATACTTGATACTCGATACTTAATACTTGATACTTAATACTCGATACTTAACCCCTAAATACCGATACTAAAATGAACGTTTTAATAGTTGAAGACGAGAAAAGCCTGGCCCTTGAGATGGATGAATTCCTGAGCAACGAGGGATTCATAATCGAGCATGCCTGGAAAAAAGCATCAGCAGAAGAAAAAATTTTTGTCAACAGTTACGATTTCGTTTTATTAGATTTAGGATTGCCTGATGGTGATGGTTTTGAAGTTTTAAAGCAACTTAAATCCTTTAAAGACAGGGATGATGCGGTTATAATCTTAACAGCCAGAAGTGCCGTAGATGATCGAATTAAAGGCTTAGACGAAGGCGCAGATGATTACCTGCCGAAACCTTTTTCGTTAAATGAACTTTTAGCCCGGATGCATGCAATTATTCGCCGAAAACATAAACTCGAAAAAAATGAGGTTAATATTCATGGCTTTTTGCTTAATATTCAAAACAGAACCGTATCGTTTGCCGACGAACGCCTTAACCTGACCAAAAAGGAATTTGAAATTTTTAATTACCTGGTTTTGAACAAAAACCGGGTAGTTTCGAGAATGAGTTTAACTGAACACGTCTGGGGAGACATCCTGGAGGTAAATTCGGATTCTAACTTTGTTGATGTCCATGTAAAAAACCTTCGTAAAAAATTGGCAGCGGTGAATCCGACAGATTGGTTTGAAACCGTGAGAAGCATTGGCTACCGGATAAATTGTTAGAAAGCTGAAAGGTTAAAATGAAAAACTTAAGTTAAGACCCCATCATCCATTTTACATTATACGTCTTACACAGAAATGAAGTTACAAGTCAAGTTTTCATTATATAATGCCGTAACTAAAATTGCGATCATAGTCATTTTAGGCACGATTATATTGTTTTCGCTTGATAGGATTGCTTACAACCAACTTGATAATCGCCTGATAAAGAAAAAAGGGAAAATTATTAAAAACCTTAACGACGCAGAAATTGATAGTTTATTAAGTAACGAACAAACCTTTACCGATTATAATATCCTGAAAGAAGAATTCATTATTCTGACAGATATCCCCGACAATGAGGTAGATTCTGACGCAAAAATCATTACTGAGAAAAGGGAAATCGAAGGCGATATTGAATTTTACCGTATTTTAAACTATAAGTTTCTATATCACACAAACTGGTATAAACTCGAACTCGGAGAAAGTATGACGGCCTTGCAATCCATAAAAAACTCTATCCGTTTTTATATGCTTGTTGTACTTTTTGTGTCTTTACTCGTTACACTGCTTACCGATTTTGCCTTTACAAATTTCCTGTTAAAACCATTTTATTTAATTATTGATAAAAAAATAAATAAAGTTGATGATCCCACACACTTTAATTATCAGAACATACGCACCAACACCGATGATTTTAAAATTCTCGATAACAGCATAAATTCGCTGATGCGCAAAATAAATACGCTTTTTGCATTGGAGAAACAGTTTATCGCTAACGTTTCACATGAATTGCTTACACCAATTTCGATTTTGAGCACCAGATTCGAAAACATGTTAAATACACCTAATATTCCTGTAGAACATGAAAATAAAATTTTTGCTTCTTTAAAAACCCTTAACCGATTAAAGGTTATCATAAACAGTCTGCTCTTAATTTCGAAAGTTGAAAACAATCAATACTTAAAAACAGAACAAATAAACATCAAGGAAGAACTTAATGACATTTATGACGATTTAGAAGACAGAATTCTTGATAAGAACTTAACCTATAAAACTGATTTAAAAAACGATTTTAATTTTATCGGAAACAAGGCATTGTTACATACCCTGCTTATTAACATCTTAAACAATGCGATAAAATACAATAATGCTGGTGGTGAAATAATTGTAAAAGGTGAAATCAAAGACCATCATTATAATTTAACAATTAAAGATAGCGGCAAAGGCATGAGTGACGAATTGCTTAATAATGCTTTCGACCGCTTTAAAAGGGGTAATACAGAAGAAAATGGGTTCGGTTTAGGTTTAGCAATTGTTCAAAGCATAGCTAAATTTCACAAAATTAAAGTAGAAATTGATTCTGAAGAAAATCGTGGAACATGTATAAGTTTAATATTTCCCGGAACGAATTAAAGTCCCTTGTATAATTAAATTTTACTATCTTCCAATATCATTTCTAACCAAATTCCTTAATATGAAATTCATTTATGGTTTAAGCGCAATGGCGCTTGGCATATTAATTATTGCATGCGCTTGCAGCAAAGGAACATCCGAAACGCAAATAACATCGATAGAACCTGTAAAAACTGAAGTTAATTTCTGGTTGACAAAAGGAGATAAAAGTGCATTATTAAAGAAACAAAATATTGCACTTAATTTTTCTGAGTATACAAATTCAAATCCTACCATAGAGATTGATCCAAATACGACTTTTCAAAGTATAGATGGATTTGGCTATACTTTAACCGGTGGTAGTGCCACTTTAATCAATGCACTTCCCGCAGCTGATAGGGATAAATTATTAAATGAATTATTCAGCACCGCCGACGATGCCATCAGCGTAACTTATCTTAGAATTAGCATTGGCGCATCAGATTTAAGTGCATCCTCATTTACTTATAATGATTTACCGGACGGTGAAACCGATGAAACACTGGCTAAATTTTCAATCGCCAGAGAACAGGCTGATTTAATTCCAATTCTTAAAAAAATAATTGCCATTAACCCAGACATTAAAATATTAGGTTCACCATGGACAGCTCCTGTCTGGATGAAGACCAATAAAAGCTTTATTGGCGGAAGTTTAAAGTCCGAATACTATCAAACGTATGCGAATTACCTAGTAAAATACATTCAGGCTATGAAAGCCGAAGGCATTGCCATTGATGCGATAACGCCACAAAATGAACCCTTACACCCGGGAAATAACCCAAGCATGTTTATGGAAGCTTTAGACCAGGCAAAGTTTGTAAAAAATGCTTTAGGCCCTGCTTTTAAAGCTGCCGGATTAAGTACTAAAATTATTATTTATGACCATAATGCTGATAAACCGGAATATCCGATAACGATTTTAAACGATGCTGATGCGAAAAAATACATTAATGGTTCGGCATTTCATTTATACGCAGGAAATATCTCTGCCTTAACTCAAGTACACAATGCTCATCCTGATAAAAATATATATTTCACGGAGCAGTGGGTTGGCGGGCCATCTAATTTCGGTGAAGATTTAAAATGGCATGTCACTAATTTAATAATCGGTGCAACCAGAAACTGGAGTAAGAATGTATTGGAATGGAATTTGGCTGCAGATCCAAATTATAATCCACATACGGATAAAGGTGGTTGCACAAATTGTTTAGGTGCAGTAACAATAGCACCAGAAATAAGCAGAAATGTTGCATATTATGTAATTGCACATGCTTCTAAATTTGTGAAACCTGGTTCGGTACGCATCGCATCGAACATTATAAGCAATTTACAAAATGTAGCTTTCAAAACACCAGAAGGCAAAAATGTACTGATTGTTTGTAATAATAATATGGATGACGCTATCTTCAATATAAAATATAATGGAAAGATGGTAACCATAACGATTGAAAAAGGAGCTGTGGGAACATTTGTATGGTAACTTATCTTGTCGATATTGATAAGAATTACTAATTTTAGAGTCAACAGAATTACATTAAGTTAAGTCATCCTAATTATAATGAGAAAATTATTCGCAGCCTTTGCTTTCATAACCACAGCTATACTTTCGTGCCAAAGCGATAATAAAAAATATACGACAGTTGATTCGACGATAATGAGTGGACAGGAAACGGTATACACAGTTCCGGATGAGTGCTTTGAATATAAAAAAGACAACAGTACGGCATCTTTAAGAATTTATGGTACCGGTGAAAATAAGGTATTAGGTCAGCTAAAGTATCAGTTTGATGGAAAAGATAAAAATAGCGGCGATATATATGGATTAGTGAAAGGCGATACTATAATTGTTGATTATAAATTTCAATCGGAAGGCGAATACTCACACAGAGAGGTTGCATGGCTGAGGAAAGGTGATCAGCTTTTAGAAGGCTATGGAGATGTTTATCAGGTTAACGGCGACACTAAGTTTAAAGATATCCATAAACTTATATTTGGCAAATCGATAACACTAACAAAAACGAACTGTAAATAAAACAGTTTTTTTAGAATGACAACAATCTACTTTACAGATTCTCGAACCGCTCCCAGAAACCATCAATTGGGAGTTTAGCAAAAATGTTTACCGGTTCTTTTTTCACCGGATGCAGAAATTGTAACCTACGGGCATGAAGGCAGATACTGCCTTTTCTGCTTCCCCTTGGATATCCATATTTATTATCGCCGACAATCGGACAGCCCATTGAAGATAATTGAACCCGGATTTGATGCGAACGTCCGGTAAGCGGATTAACTTCAATAAGAAAATAATCGCCAACCTGCGCAAGAAGACGATAAGAAAGCTCAGCTCTTTGCGAGCCCTGAACCTCCGTATTATAATAGGTTACCACATTTTTTTGCGGATTTTTAACCAGCCAGTGAATCAATGTGCCCGATTCTTGAACAGGTTTATTTTTGACAACAGCCCAATAGGTTTTTTTAACCTCCCGATTTTTAAAAACCGCATTCATACGTTCAAGCGCCTTACTTGTTTTTGCAAAAAGAATTACACCACTAACAGGCCTGTCCAAACGATGAACAACA
This sequence comes from Pedobacter rhodius, assembly GCF_027213645.1. Taxonomy (GTDB): domain Bacteria; phylum Bacteroidota; class Bacteroidia; order Sphingobacteriales; family Sphingobacteriaceae; genus Pedobacter; species Pedobacter rhodius. Next base: position 95,665 of record NZ_JAPWGL010000004.1, read on the forward strand.
CCCAAAAAAGCGCCATTTGGCTTATTGTATTTTTTAGCGATGTATTTTTTTACCTGCTCATCTAAAGGTTCGTCGCCGGTTTCATCTACTTGTACGATATCTCCTGCTCTTTTACTAATTGCAATCAGGTGGTTATCTTCAAAAAGTATGTCTTTATCGGTTATTGGCATAAATGGGTTATGGGATACGGGTTATGGGTTACACGCTTTAAACCTATAACTTAAACCGGTAACAGGTACTAATACTGTTCTTTTTCGTTAGGAAAATCGTTTGCTTTAACATCCCGGATATAAGCTTGCGCAGCACCCAATATTTCATCATACAAATTAATATACTGACGTAGAAAGCGTGGTTTAAATCCTTTAGTTAAGCCAATCATATCATTAACAACTAAAACCTGTCCGTCGCAATCTGGTCCGGCACCTATCCCAATTGTTGGAATATGTAAGCTTTCAGAAACTTCTTTGCCCAATGTCGCAGGAATTTTCTCTAATACAATACCAAAACAACCGGCAGCTTGCAGTGCCAATACATCCGATTTTAATTTATTTGCCTCTTCTTCTTCTTTTGCTCGAACGCTGTAGGTTCCGAATTTATAAATGGATTGCGGTGTTAAACCCAAATGCCCCATTACCGGAATACCTGCCGTAATAATCCGCTGAACGGATTCGATAATCTCCTCTCCGCCTTCTAATTTTACACCATGCGCTCCGGATTCTTTCATAATTCTGATTGCAGAATTCAGGGCCTCTTTAGAATTCCCCTGATAAGACCCAAAAGGCAAATCGACTACAACAAAAGCACGCTTTACCGCCCTGATAACAGATGCAGCATGATATATCATCTGATCCAAGGTTATAGGCAAAGTTGTTTCATGACCAGCCATAACATTAGAAGCAGAATCACCTACCAATAAAACATCCAGTCCGGCATCATCCAGAATGGTTGCCATCGAATAGTCGTAGGCCGTTAACATTGATATTTTTTCACCGCGTTGTTTCATCTCTTGCAAGATGTGCGTGGTAATGCGTTTAATTTCCTTATGTACCGACATGGCTTTCGTTTTGTTGAGCCAAAAGTATTGTTTTTTCTTTAAAAAAAGCTGAAAGACTAAAGCTAAAAGACTAAAGCAATAATACACTATAAATAAATCTGCTTAATTAACTGAATCTGCTTTAGTCTTTTCGCTTTGAGCTTCTTTATTTGAAAATTCTTTTTACAATCCCAATCCTAAACCCTATCTTTGTACCCCGAAATGGAAGGGATTTATTCATCTTTTTTTGCACTCCGCAAAAACGGCTTTAATGCCGAAAGCCATCCTTTTTTCAAGTCTTTTTTAAATCAAAATCCATATTGTAATTACCATGACTAACTACACCAAGTTACCTGCGATTTTATTACTGGCCGACGGCACAGTTTTTTATGGCAAAGCTGCCGGAAAGATTGGCACCACAACAGGCGAAATTTGTTTTAATACCGGGATGACAGGTTATCAGGAAATTTTTACCGACCCAAGCTATTTCGGGCAGATTATGGTTACCACTAATTCGCACATTGGGAATTATGGCATCCAGAAAGAGGAAATTGAATCCGATTCGATAAAAATCGCCGGGTTGGTTTGTAAAAACTATAATATCGTTTATAGTCGCAAATTAGCTACAGAATCAATCCAGGATTATTTCCAAAATGACAATCTTGTAGCCATTTCAGATATTGATACGCGTGCTCTGGTTCGTCATATCAGGGATAAGGGCGCAATGAACGCAATTATTTCTTCTGAAATTACGGATTTAGAAGAGTTAAAAAAGAAACTTGCAGATGTTCCTTCAATGGAAGGCCTGGAACTTTCCTCAAAAGTAAGCACTACAGAGCCCTATTTTTATGGCAACCCGGAAGCCAGCTTGAAAGTTGCCGCTTTAGATTTGGGTATTAAGAAAAACATTTTACGCAGTTTCGAAAACCGCGATATCTACGTTAAGGTTTTCCCGGCAAAAACAAAATTTGCTGAAATGGAAAAATTCAATCCTGACGGTTATTTTATTTCAAACGGCCCCGGCGACCCATCAGTAATGCCCTACGCTGTTGAAACCATTAAAGAAATATTAGCAGAAGATAAACCATTATTCGGCATTTGCTTGGGTCACCAGTTATTGGCTGAAGCGAATGATATAGGTACAATGAAAATGTTTAACGGCCACCGCGGCTTAAACCACCCGGTTAAAAACGTTATTAAAAACCACTGCGAGGTAACTTCTCAAAATCATGGTTTTGGCGTAATTCCCGACGAGGTTAGAAATTCTGACAAAGTTGAAATTACACACGTAAACTTAAACGATAAATCTATCGAAGGTATCCGTGTTAAAGGTAAAAAAGCATTCTCGGTTCAATACCATCCCGAATCATCTCCCGGTCCACACGATTCACGTTACCTGTTCGATGATTTCGTTAATGTAATGAAGGGCGAGCTGGTTTGGTAGTTTGAGCTGAAAGATAAAAGCTTAAAGACTAAAGCAAAACATAAAATCTGCGAATCTGTGGCTATTTGGAGCCGAAGGTTCGCAGATTTTGTTTTATGACCAAATTCACCTGCCAGAAACATCATTTTACCGACATTTTGAGTTTTTGTAATATAAATTCATTTTCTATTCATTTAAAGCTTCTTACATTCGTAATATGGAAACAAACAAAGCCATTATCAGTGTGAAAAACCTGGTAAAAAAGTATGATGATTTTGTAGCCGTACAAGATTTAAATTTTGAGGTTTATGAAAATGAAATCTTCGGTTTACTTGGCCCAAATGGTGCCGGCAAAACCACTACACTTGAAATTATAGAAACCTTAAGGGCTAAAACTTCAGGTGAAATTATTGTTGATGGTTTTTCGGTTGACAAGCAAGCACACGAAATTAAACAAATCATTGGCGTTCAGTTACAAGCAGCCGGTTACTACCCAAATCTTAACCTAATTGAACTGATTGAACTTTTTGCAGGGCTTTATGGCGCGAATATCAGGCCAATGGAAATGCTGGAAAAAGTAAATCTTCAGGATAAAGCCAAAGCAAAATATAAGGCCCTTTCGGGTGGACAAAAACAACGTTTTTCCATTGCAACAACATTAATTAACCAGCCAAAAATTATTTTCCTTGATGAGCCGACTACCGGTTTGGACCCCCAGGCCAGACGTAATCTATGGGATTTAATTACAGAAATCAGAAATAGCGGAACCACCGTGGTTCTTACCACACATTATATGGATGAGGCAGAGCAGCTTTGTGATCGGGTTGCTTTTGTAGAGCGTGGTCAGATAATCGCTTTAGATACACCCGACAATCTGATAGATAAATTGGTGAGTTCCGGCTTTGAACGCAAAAAGGAAGTTAAAAAAGCTAACCTGGAAGATGTTTTCATCCACCTTACGGGTAATGAATGGCGGGAATAATCTCCCGCCCTTAATGTGACGCTATAGTCAAAACGCAAGCAGCAATTGCAAAAAAATAAGAAGGAAGTAAAATATTAGAATAAATATGGGTATTGAGCATTTAGACACCCCTTCAGGGGCGGAAGGATTGAACGACAGAAAATCAAGCTCCCCTTTAGGAGCTGGGAGTTACAGCAATACAAAAGCAACATTAGCCCTTGCAAAGGCAAGCTTCCGCTCGATTATGCGAAGTCCGTCGGCGGTGGTTTTTACATTGGCTTTCCCCTTGATATTTATTTTGGTTTTTGGATTTTTAGGCGGTGGCGGAACTCATATTGATGTTGGCATTACACCCGGATCGGATATAAATAACCCTGTGATTGGCATGCTCGAAAAAACAGGAATGATTCGGTTGGTAAAAGATAAATCGAAGGCCGAATTCGATAAACTTTTGGAGAAAGGAAACGTAGATGCCATGATTGATGTACACAGAAAAGTAAATTCTGTTGCTTACTCCGTAAATGTTGTTTACACTTCCGCATCAATGGATAAAGGGAGTATTTTAAAATCGGTTTTAAACAATCTTTTCTATGATAAAACTTTAAAACCATCAGTAGCCGAAATTAAGGAAAGTACAATTCATGGCCGAGCATATAAAACCATTGATTTTATTTTACCTGGGCAGTTAGGCTTTTCATTATTAAGTACCGGTGTTTTTGGAACTGCTTTTGTGTTTTTAAGTTTACGCCAAACTTTAGTTATCAAGCGTTTTTTCGCAACACCTGTAAAGCGTTCGAGCATTGTAATTGGCGAGGGTATTGCCAGAATCGGTTTTGCCTTAATCGGCGCTTTGTTTATCATTGTTCTTGGCCATTTCTTTTTCGGTTTCACTTTAGTTCATGGCGTTTTAACAGTTGTTAATATGCTCATTTTGGCGACCCTGGGTGTAATTGTGTTTATGGGCTTTGGATTTATCATATCCGGAGTTGCAAAAAGCGAAAGCATGGTTCCACCAATATCCAATATTGTAACGTTACCCCAATTCTTACTCTCCGGCACCTTTTTTTCTATAGAGACATTTCCAAAATGGTTACAACCGATTAGCAGGGCTTTACCGCTAACTTATTTAAATGACGCCATGCGTAAGGTTGCGTTTGAAGGTTTAAACCTGTGGGACGTAAAATTTCAAATCATGATTCTCGTAATCTGGGGAATTGGCATTTATGCAGTTGCTGTAAAGGTCTTTAAGTGGGAATAGCCTGTTTTACGATCAATAAAAAATTCTTATAATCTGATTACCGATAAGAAAAAGTAATATTCTTAAAAATGAAATATATTTTTTTTAATATCGGATAGATTTTTTTTAATCCAATCCGATATTAGTATATTTGTGGATGTGGAATATTGATCTCAGTGATATCGAAGAACTACAGCCTCAACTGAACAGGCTACTGGAGAAAAAATTGAAACTCGATACTTCTCGTCCATTGCCGAACAGTGCTTTACAGCGGATACGAACTGATCTAAGTTTAGAGTGGACTTACAACTCTAACAGTATTGAGGGCAATACTTTAAGCCTAAGGGAAACACAAATGGTTTTGCAGGAAGGAATTACCATCAAAGGCAAATCATTGGTCGAGCATTTCGAAGCGCATAATCACGAAAAGGCAATTGAATATTTGTATACACTTGTAAATGAAAATTACGTATTAAGAAGCATCGATATTCTTTCCCTGCACGGTTTAGTTTTACGCAGCATTGAAGATGATTTTGCAGGTCGCTTAAGAAATGGTGGCGTTCGTATTATTGGCGCAAACTTTACGCCACCAAATGCGAATAAGGTTTCTGATTTATTAGACGAACTAATTTCTTTTATAAATGAGAATACAAAAGGTTTAAATGACATCTTATTATCAACCATTTTCCATCATAAACTGGTTTGGATTCATCCGTTTTTTGACGGAAATGGTCGTACTGTACGTTTAGCAATGAATTTGCTTTTAATGCGTAAAGGTTTTCCGCCTGCTATTATTTTAAAAAACGATAGAAAAAAGTATTATGAAGCACTTAACCAGGCGAATAAGGGAAGCTATTATAAACTTTATCTACTGATGTTGCAGGCTTTAGAGCGTTCCTTAAATATTTACCTAAACGCAATGCCGGGTAATACTTATGGCGATTACGAACCTATATCGCAAATTGTTTCCGAACCTGAATTTAAATATGGGCAGGAATATATTAGTCTTCTGGCGCGCCAGGGCAAAATAGATGCTTATAAAGAAGGCAGAAACTGGCTAACAACCAAAACGGCTATTAATAATTACGTAAAGAACAGAAAACGGGAGCGTTAAACTTAATTCAGAATTAATAAGCCTGTTCCGTTGCAAACCTAATTAGAGGGCAGCTTTAACTAAAAAAGGCAATATTTCCTTTTGAAAACTTACAAAGTTCTTACGCACATCAGAATCGCTAACGGACGTAAAAGCAAAAGAGAAAACAATGCTTTTACTCGCTTTTAACAAAAAGGCTAAACCTTCTCTCCTGGCCGGATTATTTTTGAAGTTGTCCAATTGTAAATAAGCCGCAAGTAATAAGGCCTCTAACTGATCAGAAAGATGTTTTAAAAACTCCTGTGAATTTGCATTCTCGCGAACAAAATCCCAGCCGATAAACTCGTTACATGCCGTGAAAGAAAGTCGGCTGGTTTTCATGACCAACGCTTTCAGATGCTCTTCTTCAGAACCGTAGCTTACTTTATTATTAAGTATTTCATACAAATTCTGGTCAAGGTAATCCATAAGAATGCTATCTAAAACCTGTTCTTTACTTTCGAAATATTTATAAATCGTAGCCTTCGCGATACGGGCTTTTTTTGCTATCTCGTTTACGCTGGTTTTATGATATCCATATTTTCTAAAAAGTTCTTTCGCTGCTTTCTTTACAGTTTCCTTAATTTTTTCGGCTTCCATTTTAATTAGTTACATGTAAATTCAGACCTGAAATGGCCACTGTATAAGGTTTTAATGCTCTAACTGCCGGTGCTTTTACAGGACTTCCATCTTCCAACAAAAACTTTGCTCCTGAACAGGGATCTGTTACAGTTAAAGTAGGATCATCCAAAGTTACGGCGCATTTCTGTTCAGGATTTACCGTACTGCAACGATCAAAAGCGACATAACCATTATCTGTTCTGCGATACAATACTAATCCTGCAATCCCATAACCGCTAATTAAAACCGCACCCCCCGGGCTACTTAACCGGCTCAAACGTGGATCGGTAAGCGGTAAGCTTAAATTAACGGCAACATCCGGAATGTAACCGGTATCTTTTCCGCAACTTGTAAACAGAACAAGTACAAATAATATGCTATACAGATGCTTTATCATTAAATTAAAGCAGATTTATATTGTTTCAGGAAACGAACATCGTTTTCGGAAAATAAACGCAAATCTTTTATTACATACTTTAGGTTTGCAATACGTTCAATGCCCATACCAAATGCAAAACCACTAAACTTTTTTGAATCGATATTGCAATTTTCCAAAACATTAGGGTCGACCATTCCACACCCTAAAATTTCTACCCAGCCACTATATTTACATAACTGACAACCGGCACCATTACAAATTGTACAGGAAATATCCATTTCGGCAGATGGTTCAGTAAACGGGAAATATGATGGGCGGAAACGAACTTTTGTGCCTTCGCCATAAAGTTCCTGTACAAAATAAAATAAGGTTTGTTTTAAATCTGCAAATGACACATTTTCATCAACGTACAGCCCTTCTATTTGATGGAAAAAGCAATGTGCTCTTGCCGAAATGGCTTCGTTGCGATAAACGCGACCGGGCATAATTGCTCTGAAAGGCGGCTGACCTTGCTCCATCATACGCACCTGAACTGATGAAGTATGCGTACGCAAAGCGATATCGCCTTTTTCGCCTCCCTTTTTTATAAAGAAAGTATCTTGCATGTCTCTTGCCGGATGTTCTTCAGGAAAGTTTAAAGCAGAGAAATTGTGCCAATCGTCCTCTATTTCAGGACCCTCAGCAACCGTAAAACCAAGCTTTGCAAAAATCTCCACAATTTCACGACGAACCAGTGCCAGAGGATGGCGTGAACCAATCTCGAAACCCTCGCCCGGCAAAGTTAAATCCTGAGCGTTTTCCGTTCCCTGAATTTGATTGGCTTCGGCAGCTTCTTTTAAAGTTAAGTATTTAGATTCTGCCAGTTGTTTAAACTCATTCAGCACTTTACCCAAAGATCTTTTTTCTTCGACAGAAACAGATTTAAAATCATCAAAAATTTCTTTAATAATACCTTTACTGCCTAAATATTTTATCCGAAACTGTTCTAATTCATCTGCTTTTTCAGTTGCAAAAGCATTAATTTTTTCAGTGTATTGTGTTATTTTATCCTGTAACATGACTCCAAATATACGGCAAATTATCTTAAATTTTAAATGCATACCGGTTCAAAAATTCTGTTTACAATATCATTATAAAAGAAAATGAACTCGAAATGAAAAAAGCCGCAATTCATTGCGGCTTTAAAAACATCTTAGCATTTATAGGAATTAAATCACACTTAATTCTTTTCCAACTTTTGTAAAGGCTGCAATGGCCTTATCCAGGTGATGTTGCTCATGTGCCGCAGATAACTGCACACGGATCCTTGCTTTACCCTGAGCTACAACGGGATAGAAAAATCCGATAACATAAATACCTTCATCAAGCATTTTTGCTGCAAACTCCTGAGCAATTTTAGCATCATACAGCATAACCGGAACAATCGGATGAAATCCAGGTTTAATATCGAAACCTGCTTCAGTCATTTTTTCGCGAAAATACCTGGTATTGCTTTCCAGCTTATCTCTTAATGATGTAGTTTCACTCAGCATATCTAAAACTGCAATTGATGCACCTGCAATCGCCGGAGCTAAGGTATTTGAAAATAAGTATGGGCGTGAACGCTGACGCAGCATATCAATAATTTCTTTTTTACCAGAAGTAAAACCGCCAGATGCGCCACCAAGCGCTTTACCCAAAGTACCGGTAATGATATCAATTCTATCCATTACGTTAAAATGCTCGTGCGTACCACGGCCGGTTTTGCCGATAAAACCAGAGCAATGCGATTCATCAATCATAATTAATGCTTCATATTTATCTGCCAAATCAGCAATTTTATCCAGTGGTGCAACAGAACCGTCCATAGAGAAAGCACCGTCGGTAACGATAATTCTATGTCTGCAAGACGAAGCTGCGATTAGTTGTTTTTCCAAATCTTCCATATCCGTATTTTTATAACGGAAACGTTGCGCTTTACATAAACGAACACCGTCAATAATCGATGCATGGTTTAATTCATCAGAAATAATGGCATCCTCTGCATTAAATAATGGTTCAAAAACACCACCATTGGCATCAAATGCCGCTGCATATAAAATTGTATCCTCAGTACCTAAAAATTTTGAAATCTTGGCTTCAAGTTCCTTGTGTACATCTTGTGTTCCACAGATAAAACGTACAGAAGACATTCCATATCCGTAATCATCTATTGCTTTTTTAGCCGCCTCGATGACTTTCGGGTGAGATGATAGACCTAAATAGTTATTTGCACAAAAATTAATTACATCTGCACCCCCACTTACTTTGATATCCGCACCCTGAGGTGTTGTAATAATTCGCTCGCGTTTAAATAATCCTGCATTTTGAATTTCTTCTAATTCTTTTTGAAGAACAGGCTGTAATGTTTTATACATGGCTTTTATTGGTTGATTTACGCTCAAAGTTATAAAAAAGGGTGAAAGAATATGGTTTGAAATGTAAAATGGAAGATGGATTTTAAAAAGGACAATCCGTTAAAGCAACCCATTCCAAACCTATTTATTTTCATGATTAACAAACTTTAACATGTAAATATGTGTATAGTGTTAAAACTTATTCGATATTTATAGCTTAACTGGTCAGCACTTATGATAAAAATCTACGCACTCTTAATCTTTTGTTCCCTCGGCAACTTTGCATTTTCACAACAATTTACGGTTTCGGGTACGATAAAAGATATTAGCGGGCAACCTGTTCCATTTGTGTCGGTATATTTAAAAAATACAACTAAGGGAACTTCAGCAAATGTTGATGGTAAGTACGAAATTAAATTAAATAAAGGTGAGCAGGCCTTAACTTTCAAGGCAGTCGGTTATAAACAACAAGACCAAATTCTGAATATTACGGCTTCTTCAATTTTAAACATTTCATTGGTGCCGGAAACCTATACCTTAAACAATGTAACCATTAAGGCGAATGCAGAAGATCCGGCTTATGCAATTATTCGCAAGGCGATAGAAAAGCGCAAAGTTCATTTGGAGGAAGTAAAATCATTTAATTGCGATGTTTACATTAAAGGTGTACAACGTTTAAAAAGTGCGCCAAAAAAGTTTATGGGCCAGGATATCAGAAAAGTAATGGAACTTGATACCAACCGTAGAGGCATTATATACTTATCCGAATCTCAAAGTAAGTTTAGTTTCAGAAGGCCAAATGATGTTCATGAAGAAATGATTTCATCGAAAGTAGCCGGCAGAAACAATGCATTCAGCTTTAACAAAGCTTCAGATTTGATTATAAACTTTTATGATAATTATTTACTGGAAAATAAATTAAGCGCCAGGGGATTTATATCGCCTATTGCTGATAATGCATTGTTTTATTATAAATACAAATACCTGGGCGAAACAAAAGAAAATGGTGAAATAATAAATAAAATAGAAGTTATTCCACGCCGGCCTAATGATCCGGTTTTCAGAGGTATTATTTATATTATCGAAGATAGCTGGAGAATTTACAATACGGATTTATTTCTGACAAAAAGCGCGGGAATTAATTTTATTGATACTTTAAACATTAACCAGCAATTTACCAAAGTTGAAGATGTTTATATGCCTACAGCTATAAATTTCCAGTTTAACGGAAATGTTTTAGGGTTTAAGTTTGCGGGTTATTTTGTAGGTGTTTACAGTAATTATGATATTAATCCGGTTTTTTCTAAAAACTTTTTTAGCGGAGAAATTTTAAAAATCACCAAAATGGTGAATAAGAAAGATTCGATTTACTGGAATAACAACCGGCCGATTCCCCTTACTCCAGATGAGCAAATAAATTATGTTGTTAAAGACAGTATTGCAAAAAGAAAGGAATCTAAAGCCTACCTCGACTCGCTGGAAAAAGAAAATAATAAGTTTGGTATCGGAAAATTACTGTTAAGAGGTTATAGCGTTAACAACAGGTATGATAGTGTTTACATCTCATTTGATCCGGTGTTACGTGCTTTAATTTATAATACTGTAGAGGGCTTTGCTATAAAATATGGTGTTACTTATCGAAAAGTATTTGGCGACAGACGTTCGTACAGCATCAGACCTGAATTAAGATATGGATTTGCTAATCAAAAATTAACCGGAAGTTTATCCGGCACTTACTACTATAACCCTCTTAAAAGGGCGAGTATTGGTGCTTCATTCGGAAATGGAATTTTCGACTTAAACAATTTAGGGTCTATGACTAATTTCGGATATGCAATTAACGCACTGTTATACGAGAAAAATTTCTCTAAATTCTATGAAAAAAGTTTCGTGAATCTAAACACTACAAGAGAATTGGCAAGTGGTTTACAAGGCTCTTTAAGTTTTGATTATTCAAAGAATCATACCTTAACCAATACAACTGATTTTAAATTTTTTGATAATAAAAGCAGGGAATTTACATCGAATAATCCTTTTACACCGACTACTGAAACGCCATTGTTCCCAACATATACATCCGCCAGTGCGTCTGTAAGTTTAACTTATACCATTGGTCAGAAATACATTACGCGTCCGGATGGTAAGTTTTATACTGAATCGCGGTTTCCAAGAATAAACATTTTATATAAAAAGGGTTTTAACGGACTTTTCGGCAGCGATATAGATTACGATTTTGTTAAGGCAGAAGTGTACCAGGACAGAATTGGTTTAGGCCTTTGGGGTTACACATCTTTTTTAGTGGGTGCAGGAAAATTCATCAACAACAGCAAAATATATTATCCTGAATATAAACATTTCGCCGGTAATATCTCGACCATTTTTCCGCCTAACCTGAGGAAGTTTCAGTATTTGGAGTTTTACCAATTCAGTACCAATCAACAATATTTTGAAGCGCATTTAGAACACAATTTTGCGGGTTTCTTTTTAAACAAAGTGCCCTTATTACGGAAAGCCAAGCTGGAAGAATTTATTGGGGGCGGTTACTTATCATCGCCGGAGAAAAGAAATTACAAGGAATTTTATTTTGGATTACAACGTTTAGTTTTAAGGGCCAGCTATGGTTTTGCTTACGACGGCGCTAAAAAGATTTCGCAGGGGTTTCGAATCAGCTATAAATTTTAACATGGATGATGTAATCATGGAAAATGGCTGATGGATACAAAGTCTATCCGTCATTTTCCATTTTCCCTCTTACATCTTACATTTTCCATTCTCCATTTTCCCCTTTTCCATCTTCCATAATTTCCCTATCTTTGCTCCGCTTTAAACGCCGTTTGCAACGGTATCAATGCATTATGAAAAGATATCAAACATTACTCTACTATTGCTATAGTTACATAGCGGATGCAGAACAATTCGCTGCAGATCACCTTAAATTTTGTAAATCACTGGGTTTAGTTGGCCGGATTATCGTCGCCGATGAAGGCTTAAACGGTACGGTTTCGGGTACGGCTGAAGCTTGCGAAGCTTATATGAAAGCCGTACATGCTGATGAAAGATTTGCAAAAACAGAATTCAAAATCGATGATGTGGAAGAACCTTCTTTTATTAAAATGCATTGTCGCTATAAATCAGAAATTGTTCATTCTGGCTTAAGAGACACTTCGATCATTAATCCGAATAAAAAAACGGGTAAACACCTGGAGCCTGTCGACTTCATGAAAATGAAAGATGATGAAGATGTTATAATTTTAGATGTTCGTTCTAATTATGAGCATAATCTGGGCAAATTTAAAAATGCAGTTACGCTTGATATAGAAAACTTCCGCGATTTTCCCGAGCAGATAAATCAACTTGCGCAATACAAAGACAAAAAGATTTTAACGTATTGCACCGGCGGTATCAAATGTGAAAAGGCATCTGCATTACTTCTTCATCATGGTTTTAATGATGTTTACCAATTACACGGCGGCATTATAAAATATGGAAAAGAAGCTGGCGGAAAAGATTTTGAAGGCAAATGCTATGTGTTTGATAACCGGATTGCTGTGGATGTAAACGCCGTAAATCCGTCAATCGTTTCAGTTTGTTTTAACTGTGGAAAAACTACACCGAAAATGATTAATTGCGCAAATCCGGAGTGTAATGAGCACATTACACAGTGTGATGACTGCGGCGAAGAGTTAGAAGGTTGTTGTTCGGTTGCCTGCACGACGAATCCTCGTAAACGCCCATACGATGGTACAGGCTATTATGTAAAAGTTCCTCAGCCTGTTGGTAAGAAAACCGAAGTTATTGATTAGTAGACAATAATGGTTGATAGACAATGGTCAATAGTCGATGGCTAATGGTTTATGCGCCCAGGCAATTAACCATGAACTGAAAAAATAATCAACCTTTTACCGAAAAGCCATATATTTATTCAAACAATAAAGTATGGCATTCAAATTTGAAGACTTAAAAGTTTGGCAAATTACTCTAAAACTAAGCAACGAAATCGACTTAATTACAAAGGAATTTCCTAAAATTGAGTTATTTAGCTTAAGTAGTCAAATAAAGAAAGCGGCTGATTCTGTAAATCTAAATATCGCCGAGGGATGTATAGGTCAATCCAAAGCAGAGTTCTCCAGATTTCTTACTTATTTTATTCGTTCAGGCCTTGAAGTTGTGAGTTGTCTTTTTATGGCGCTTGCTAGAAAATACATTTCGGAAGATGTTTTTAAAAGACTTTATAACGAATATGAACAACTCTGTAAAATGATTTCAAAACTTAAAACATCTTTATAAAAATACTGTATTATTAGGATCGAATGCGATTAAACTATTGACCATTAACCATCAGCCAAAATAATTTATGCGTGCAGCATTAACCGTTTTTTTCCTTTTTGTGTCCAATACATTCATGACTTTGGCCTGGTATGGCCATTTAAAATTCAAAGAAATGGAGTGGAGTAAAAGTCTTGGTTTGATTGCGATCATTGCAATAAGCTGGGGCATTGCCCTATTCGAATATATATTTCAGGTGCCCGCAAATAAATATGGTTTCAGGGAAAATGGCGGCCCTTTCAGCTTGATGCAGCTAAAGGTAACTCAGGAAGCGGTATCTATTACAGTTTTCCTCATTTTCTCGATCTTGTTTTTCAAGACTGAAAAAATTGCATGGAATCATATTGTGGCTTTTTGCCTCATTATCCTGGCTGTTTTCTTTGCTTTTATCAAGAAATAATTCAATTTAATATCTTCCCTTTATTTTTATTTACTTTGTGTAATAAAGGTTTACCACAATTTACACATGCGAAAAATATTAAGCTGCCTTTTATTACTTTCAATCTTTTCTTTCAAATCCATATACGCTGCCGATATAAAAAGTATCGGCGTTCCCTACATAGAAAATTATTCTAAAGCCATTTATGCTTCAGGTAATCAAAACTGGAGTGTTGCTAAAGATAAAAACGGCGTAATGTATTTCGGTAATACCGAAGGGCTATTAACTTACGATGGCCGTTATTGGCAGAAATATAAAATGCCAAATAATCAGATTGTCCGCTCGGTAGCTACAGATGATAATGGTAAAATTTATACCGGCGGCTTTGGCGATTTTGGATATTGGTCTTTTCAGCAAAACAAACTAAAATATACTTCCCTAACCGGTCTTATTCCTAAAAACAATCAACTAAAAGATGAGATTTGGAAAATTCACATTTATGGTAGCCGGATTATCTTTCAATCGTTTAGTACCATTTATATTTATGCCAACGGAAAAATTACCATCTTAAAAAACGCCGGTAATTTTCTTTTCTCCTACAAAATCGGCAATCGATTTATTGTCGAAAACAAAGGTTTATACGAACTTAAGGGCAATAAACTGGAATTTATACCGGGAAGCGATGTCATCTGCAAAACCGGGGTTTTATCTATTTTACCATTTCAGGAAAACAAGCTAATCATCGGAACCGGGAAAAACGGATTATTCATATTCGACGGCATAACTTTTAAACCTTTTAATACGCCTGCAAATTCTTTTCTTTCTGCCTTTCAGTTAAACAACGGTGCTAAAATTCTTGGAAAGTATTATGCTTACGGAACAATCTTAAATGGGATTATTATTATTGATGAAGCCGGGAATATCATCCAACGGATTAACAAATCGAGCGGCTTACAAAACAATACCGTATTAAGTTTATATAATGATAATGAGCAAAACCTTTGGGCTGGTTTAGATAATGGCATTGATAGAATAGAACTTAATTCGCCGCTTTATTTTTACTTAGATAAAACAGGTGTTTTCGGTACAGTTTACTCCAGTGTTATTTTTAAGGGAAAAATTTATCTCGGTACCAACCAGGGTCTATTTTATAGCGAATGGAAAGAAGGGAATCAATTTTCGACATTAAACTTCAGGCTGATAGCAAATTCGCAGGGACAGGTTTGGGAGTTAAATATAATCGACGGTCAGTTATTATGTGGACACAATAACGGCACATTTAATGTTGTTGGCGATAAAATTGAAAAACTTACAACTTATAGCGGAGGCTGGACCATTAAAAAACTAAATAGTAATCCAAACCTCCTCATTCAGGGAACCTATACCGGCTTGCTCCTCTTTAATAAAAATAGTCAGGGTAAATGGCAATTTTATAAAAAAATAGCCAATTTTAATGTTCCGTCAAGATATGTAGAGCAAGACAGCAAGGGTGAGATTTGGGTTAGTCATGCATACAAAGGCCTTTATAAATTAAAATTGAGCAGCGATTACAGTACCGTTATTTCCAATAAATATTATGATGAAAAAAATGGCTTGACAAGCAATTACAATCTTAATTTATTTGTTCTGGAAGATAAGATTGTATTTGCCAGCGATTCAGGTTTCTATACTTATGATAATATCAGCGATAGATTTTCAAAATATAGCATCCTGAATAAAGCATTGGGTTCATTTGCTTCATCAAATAAAATTATCAATGCCGGCGCTAAAAAGTATTGGTTTATTAACCATGGTAAAACAGCTTTAGCCGATTTTAGCGAGCCGGGCAAAATATCTATTGATTCTAACCGCTTCAGCATTCTTGATGGGAAGATGGTTCAGTATTATGAAAACATCAGTCGCATCAGTAATTCTATTTATCTAATCAGTGTTGACGATGGATTCGTTTTTTATAATGCGAACCAGAAAATACTGGCGCAGTCAAATAAAATTCAGCAAAATGTATTAATCAGACGGATTGAAGACATAACAGACAAATATTCGATTATAAGTGAAAATGGTAATGACGGTTCGGAAATTGAAATTAAGAATAGCCGGAA
The DNA here is from genome assembly GCF_027213645.1 of Pedobacter rhodius. Taxonomy (GTDB): domain Bacteria; phylum Bacteroidota; class Bacteroidia; order Sphingobacteriales; family Sphingobacteriaceae; genus Pedobacter; species Pedobacter rhodius. The sequence continues at coordinate 111,630 of NZ_JAPWGL010000004.1, forward strand.
TAACATCCGGATTTCCTTTTCATTGCCCTATTACCGGCAGGCGAAAATAAAATTCCAGTATTATCTTGAAGGCTATTCAAAAGACTGGTCTGACTGGAGCTATGCAACTCAAAAAGATTTTACAAATCTGAGCAGCGGTAAATATATATTTAAGGTTCGTGCTAAAATAGATGATTCGGCTATAAGTGGAATTACAACCTTCGAATTCACGGTGCTTCGGCCATGGTATTTAAGCAATTGGGCTTTATTATTCTACGCGATAGCTTTTGCCTTTGCGTTGATATCAGGAAAGAAAATATATGAGCGTAAACTTAAAAAAGACAGTCAGAAAATAAGCGACCGGTTACAAGCTGAACAGGAGGAGATTTTAAAACAGGAAACAGAAGCTAACGAAAAGCAAATCCATAAGTTACAAACCGAAAAACTTCAGGCTGAACTGGCGTCCAAAAATCGTGAGCTTGCAAATTCAGCTATGACACTGGTCTATAAAAATGAGCTGTTACAAAAACTCAGCGAGGAGATTTTAAAGCTTAAAGATGAGAATGGGAAAAAACTCGCAGACGACCAGGTTCGTAAAATTCAGAAGGTTATTAATGATGGGATGAATGATGAACGGGACTGGAACTTATTCGAAAACAGTTTTAACGAAGCACATGAAAGTTTCTTTAAAAAGCTAAAAATAAATCACCCAGATTTAGTGCCGAACGACCTTAAGCTTTGCGCTTATTTACGAATGAATATGAGTAGTAAAGAGATGTCATCCTTATTAAATATTACATTAAGAGGAGTTGAAATCCGGAGGTATCGGTTACGTAAAAAACTTAACGTTCCTCATGATAAAAATTTAACAGAATTCCTGATGGAACTTTAGTTTTTCCTTAAATAGCCATCTAAATTTTTTCGGGAACGTTTGCATGCGATTTGATTTTTAACGCTAAATTAATATCATTCGTAATTTTAGCACTACATCATTACCTCTCATAAGGCTTTTTTCTTCAGTCAAAAACACTTGGTGTACTTTATACACTTGTGTAGGTACCATTAATCTATCAGAACTTCAAAAACTGCGTTTTCAGCCTGTTTCAGCATTTGGTATGCAAATTTGAGATACCACATTTTGCTACATGATGTATTAATGTAGGGGTAATTCCACTTGCATAACCAAAAAAACTACCTCACTTTAGATTAACAATTAAACTAAATTTTAATAAAGCATGAAAAGAATCTTTACAAGAATTTCTGTTCTGGCCGTATTTTGTTTACTCGCAATTAACGTAGCATTTGCGCAAAACATTACTGTAAAAGGTAGGGTATCAGATGGCGGAGATAAAACCACCATTCCAAGCGTAAGCGTATTAGTTAAGGGAACACAAAATGGTACGCAAACAGATGCATCAGGAATGTATAGCATTAGCGCCCCGGCAAATGCAATACTGGTATTTACTTACCTGGGCTATACGACACAGGAAGTTCCTGTTAATAACAGAACAACCCTTAATGTTGAATTGGCTTCTTCCTCTCAACAATTAGATCAGGTTGTCGTAGTTGGTTACGGTACGCAAAGAAAAGTTGATGTTACAGGTTCTGTAGCAACAGTAAAAGGAGAAGAAATTTCTAAACAAGCATCTGTAAATCCAATCAGTGCATTACAAGGAAAAGTGGCCGGGGTATCTATCACGAATACTGGTGCGCCAGGTTCATCTCCTCAGATTACCATCCGCGGTACAGGTACAATTTATGGTAATACAGGCGTGTTATATGTTGTTGACGGGGTTTGGTATGATGATGTGAGCTTTTTAAATCCAAGCGACATCGAAAACCTAAGTATTTTAAAAGATGCATCGTCGCAATCTATTTATGGTATCCGTGCAGCAAATGGCGTTGTTTTAATCACAACCAAGAAAGGTAAAACAGGCGAACCGGTTATTACCTATAATGGTTCAATTGGTTTTAAAGCCGTTACCAATCAGGTTGAAATGGCTAACGCAACAGAATATGCAACGATTATTAATGAATTATCTGCATCAAACGGCGCAAATCCTTTATTTGCAAATCCTTCCTCATTCGGTACCGGAACGAACTGGTATAATCAGGCATTCAGAAATGCCTTACAAACCAATCATCAGGTTTCAGTAAATGGCGGTACAGAGAAAACAACTTATAATTTCTCTTTAGGTTACACAAATGAAGATGGAATTGTAAAAACACAAAACTACAAACGTTATACGGCAAAACTTTCTAATGATTTTCAGGTTTTAAAACCCTTAAAAATAGGTTATACCGTTTCAGGAACTGCTATTAACACCAATGATATAAATGATGGCATTTTCCGCCAGTTATATACAGCTGGCCCTGTTGTTCCAGTTTATTATGCAGATGGAAGTTACGGCGATGCGAATGATTTTAGCTTAGGTGGTGGTAACAATTTTAATCCTCAGGTTACATTAGATTATTTTAACCAAAAGACTAAAAACTATCGCTTTAATGGTAATGTATATGCAGAATTAACTGTTGCTAAAAACTTTACATTCAGAACAAGTGCAGGTGGAGATTTTGGTCAAAAAGAAATAATAGGTTATACGCCACTTTATGCGGCAACTCAAGGCCAAAGAACTACTCAAAGTACTTTAAAAATTGAAAGAGAAGAAACCAGAAACTGGATATTAGAAAATACTTTAACTTACAAAAATACATTTGGTGATCATAACTTAACCGTTTTAGCTGGTACAACCGCCCAAAGAAGAAAGTTATATAATATTTCTTCAACCGCATTTGATGTTCCTTATTCTAGTGACGGCGATTTATACTTATCATTAGGAACTGCAGCAACACGTACTGTTGTCGATCGTGGTAGTTTATCTACATCAGCATCTTATTTTGGTCGTATTAATTACTCTTATAAAGACCGTTACCTATTAAATGCAACAATCCGTAGAGATGGAGCTTCTCAATTTTTTGGAGGAGGAGATTTATGGGGTAATTTCCCGGCGGTTGGTGCAGGTTGGGTAATCAGCAGTGAAGAGTTTATGAAAGAACAAAAAGTAGTTAACTACTTAAAGTTAAAAGGCTCGTGGGGTAAAGTCGGTAATGCAGGTGTACCGGTTAACCCAACGACTTTAACGGTTTCGCAAGGTGGTGATCTGGTTGCATTTTTTAATGGGGTAGGTTATACAGGTGCAAATATTAATTCTTTGGTACCATCATTTTTAAACTGGGAACGTACAACTGGGACTGATATTGGCATTGAAGCAAAATTTTTAGATAATCGTTTAACTATCGAGACAGGTATTTACAACAAAAAAACGGAACAGGCTATTTTCGAGATTCCAATTTTAAGTTCAATTGGTACAGCATCTGGATCATTAATTGGTAACCAGGCCGATTTTCAAAATCGTGGCTTCGAATTTTTAGCTACTTATGCAGATAAATCAAAAAGTGGTTTTAGTTATTCTATAAGTGGAAACATTGGCATAAATAACAACAAAGTATTATCAGTTGTAACCGGATTAAACCCAATTTATGCAGGCGGTGCAGGCATTGCAAATGGTGCTTTATCAACTCGCACCATTCAAGGTGGTGCAATTGGAGAATTTTTTGGCTATAAGGTAGCTGGCATCTTTCAAACTGCTGCAGAGATTACAGGTTCTGCCCAGCCAAGTGCTAAACCTGGTGATTTTAAATACGTTGACCAAAATGGAGATAAAATTATTGATGGTAAAGACCGTGTGGTTTTAGGTAATCCTAATCCTAAATTTAGTTATGGTTTAAATACATCATTCGGTTATAAAAACTTCGATCTATCTCTAGATATACAAGGTGTTGCAGGTGTTGATGTATATAATGCAAATATCGCTTACCGATTTGGTAATGAAAACTTTAGTAAAGATTTTTATGATAACAGATGGCATGGTGCAGGAACCTCTACCACTTATCCATCGGCTGCTGTTGGTTCAACAATTAATGCTGCACCAAACTCATTCTACGTGGAAGATGGTTCATATATCCGTGTTAGAAATGTTCAATTAGGCTATGCATTACCTTCATTGTTAACAAGCAAATGGAAAATGCAAAGGGTTAGGGTATTTGTTGATGCACAAAATGCCATAAACATTTTCGGTTATAAAGGCTTTACGCCTGAAATCGGTGGTTCACCAACAAATGCAGGTATAGATGCTAGTGTTTATCCGTTATCAGCAACCTATAGATTCGGTCTTCAAGTTACTTTCTAATAAATAAAGCAATGAAAATTTATAAAAATAATTATATACAAAAGATTGGACTTATTGCTTTATGCTCCGGTCTGTTCGTATTACCTGCATGTAAAAAAAGTTTTTTAGATGTAGATCCTCAAGCGCAACAACCTGCTGTTACCTTCTGGAAAACACAGGATGATGCTACAAAGGCAGTTAATTCTATTTATGGAATTTTGCGTAGCAACGATAATACAGGCTTCTCTGCTATAGCCATAGAAAGCGTTGGTGGAGATGATGCTGAAAAGGGTAGCGACCCAAATGATGCAAGTTATTATAACAATTACGATGATTTTTCAGTTTCTTCTACAGAAGGACAATTACAAGGCTTTTGGAATGGTCAATACAAGAATATAAACTTGTGTAACCAGGTTTTAGATAACATTCCTGCAATTAGTATGGATGCAAACCTTAAAGCTCGTTATTTAGCAGAAGCTAAATTTGTTCGTGCCTATTCTTATTTCAGGTTAGTTCGTGCTTATGGGGATGTGCCCTTACGGTTAAATGTACCGAAAGATGCGTCCGAATTTAATCTTCCTAGAACACCCAAAGCGCAAGTTTGGGCGGCTATTGAAAAAGATTTGAATGAAGCAGCAGCAGTATTACCTCAAACTTATCCATCGGTTGATTTAGGACGTGCTACAAAAGGTGCGGCATTAGCTTTACATGCAAAAGTTGCAATGTATCAGCAAAAATGGGCTGATGTACTTTCTTATACTAATACAGTTATGACAATGGGTTACGATTTGTTCCCTAATTATGAGCAGAGTTTCCGTCTTAACAACGAAAATAACATCGAATCGATATTTGAAATTCAATGTGAAATAAATGCAAGTATACCGGGTTCAGCAACTTCTCAATATAGCCAAATTCAAGGCGTAAGAGGAACTGTTGCAGGCTATGGACTTAACGTGCCAACCGCCGCTCTAAATGCCGCTTATGAGGCGGGAGACGTAAGAAGAGATGCGACAATCATCTACAGAGGCGAAACCACGCCTCAGGGTGATGCTATTCCCGTTTCTGTACCAAACCCAATGTATAGCCAAAAACCTTATGTTCCTTTTAACTTAATTAATACAAGCTTTAACCAGGGCGCACAACAAAACGTAAGGGTTATTCGCTTTGCCGATGTTTTGCTAATGAATGCTGAAGCAGCAAATGAACAAGGAAATACAACTTTAGCTAAAACTTCTTTAAATCGCGTTCGTGCCCGTGCAAGAGGCGGTGTAGCCGGTGTTTTACCTGATGTTACAACTTCAGACAAAGATGCTTTACGTCAGGCAATCTGGAAAGAAAGATTTGTAGAATTAGCCATGGAATACGATCGTTATTTTGATGTAATTCGCCAAGGCCGTGCGGCTACTGTTTTTGGGCCTAAAGGCTGGAAAGCTAATAAGAATGAAGTATGGCCTATACCATCTAATGAAATCGACAAAAGCGCAGGCACATTAACTCAAAACCCAGGTTATTAATCGCTAAATTTTAATAGAAATGAAAACAAAATATTTTTTATTGATGGTATCTGTTGTAACCTTGGGGTTATCATCTTGCCAAAAAGAATTTGATCCATCTACTTATGCTCCGGCGTTAAATATTGGCGGATTTACTAGCTCGAAGCAAATCGCAGCTACAAACTTAGCGGCTTATTGGGCTTTTGACGGTAGTTTAATTGATAGTGTATCAAATGGTGCTGGAGTTAATACAGGCACAACTTTTGCCACAGGTATTAAAGGTAAGTCGTTACAAGGTGCAACAGATAGTTATTTTTTATGTGCGCCTTCTGCGAAGGTTTTAAGTTTAAAAAGTTTCACCATTACAGAATGGGTTAATACACCTCCACCATCAAATGGAATTATTGGTCTTTTCAGTCTTTCTAATAAATCTCAGTTTTGGGGAAATTTAGAAATTTTCGTAGAAAATGGTAGTACCAATGATAATGCTACCTTAAAAATTGTATTTATTAATAATGGAACAGGTGATAAAACCTATACCGCTAGCAACGTTGTAAATTTCTTCGGTAAATGGAATGCGCTTTCCGTTTCTTATGATGAAACAACTTCAACAGTAAAAGTATACGTTAATGGCTCAAGAGTAAGTTCGGGTAAACTTGACGGAATAACGGGTCCTTTAAATTTTGTTAATTCTGGAAACCTGGTTTTCGGTACAACTCAATTTATGACAACACCGAGTCAAACAACAAGCCATTCAAAAGAGCCTTGGGCTAGTTTTTTAACTGGTCGATTGGATGAAGTTAAAATTTTCAACAAGGCATTATCTGATGAAGAAGTTGGATACTTGGCTAAATTAGAAGGAAGAGGAAAGTAAACTACCTGATTTCCTAATAATAAAAGGCAATTAAACGATAAAGGGTTGTCAAATCTGACAACCCTTTTTAATTATATGTAATGTCAAAAATATCTCCCTACTTTTTAATTCTTTTACTTTTTGTTTTTGCATGCAAAAAGGGTGATACACCAACTCCGGTCGACCCGCCTGTTACGCCTACATCTTTTTCATTTTCCGATTTAAAAGTAAACGGCACCTACACGGGTTTTACCTATTACGGATTAAACAACGTACCTGTTGTTAAAATCACCTTTTCATCTCCTATAAATTTATCTTCCGTTGCCGGAAATATTACCCTTACTGATGCAGCAGGAACAATAACTGCATTTACTTCAACTTTAGAGAACAACGATAATACGCTTGTAATTACGCCGTCGGCGGCTTTACAAGCGATTACAAAATATACATTAACCGCCAATACCGGATTGTTGTCAAAAACCGGCAGTAAACTCCAAAGCGGTATTACCGTTAACTTAATTACAGCGGTAGATGACACCGATAAATTTGCGAGAATAAGCGATGATGAATTGCTGACACTGGTTCAAAAACAAACGTTTAAATACTTCTGGGATTTTGGACACCCGACAAGTGGCTTGGCCCGTGAAAGGAACACATCTGGCAATACGGTTACTTCAGGTGGTTCCGGGTTTGGAATCATGGCACTTGTTACAGGCATCAGCCGTAATTTTATCACCAGGGCTGAGGGCTTAAGCAGGATGCAGAAGATAGTCGCTTTCCTGAAAACAGCAGAACGTTTTCATGGCGCTTATCCGCATTGGCTGGATGGAAATACAGGTAAAGTTATTCCTTTCAGCACAAAAGATAATGGCGGCGATTTGGTCGAAACCTCTTACCTGATGGCCGGGTTAATCACAGCCCGTCAATACTTTAACGGAACCGATGCCAACGAAACCGCATTAAGAACTGACATTAATGCCATTTACAATGGCGTGGAATGGAGTTGGTACCGCAAGGATAACAGCAGTACACTTTACTGGCATTGGAGTCCAAATTATAACTGGGATATGAATCTACCGGTAAAAGGCTGGAATGAGTGTCTGGTCACTTATGTTATGGCTGCCGCATCTCCTGCTTATTCCATTCCAAAAACGGTTTACGATGCTGGCTGGGCTCAAAATGGTGCCATGAAAAATGGAAATACCTATTATGGTGTACAGCTGCCTTTAGGTCCGGCAAATGGTGGTCCCTTATTTTTTGCCCATTATTCATTTATGGGTATTAATCCGAAGGGTTTAACGGATGCCTATGCAAATTATGAAACGCAAACCAAGGCACACACGCAGATTAATTATAATTATTGCGTTGCAAATCCGATGGGCTTTTATGGTTATGGCACAAACTGCTGGGGATTAACCGCCAGCGATATTAATGGTGGTTATACGGCAAGCGCTCCTGGCAATGATGTAGGTGTTATTGCACCAACGGCAGCATTATCATCTTTTCCGTACACGCCAACCGAATCCATGCAGGCACTAAAATATTTCTATTATAAACTTGGTAATAAAACCTGGGGCGATTATGGCTTTTATGATGCTTTTTCTTTACAGAATCAGTGGTTTGCCTCCTCAACACTTGCTATCGACCAGGGACCAATAATTGTGATGATTGAAAATTACCGCTCAAATTTAATCTGGAACTTATTTATGAGTGCACCCGAAGTAAAAGCGGGTATGCGCAACCTGGGTTTTAGCAGTCCGAATCTTTAACCTTCTTTCTGTAAAATGAAATTTACATTCCGAATTCTTCTCGTTATTTTAATTACTTCAGGTATCCAATGTACAACTGAAGCACAAACCTTTGAAACGATAAAAGCTGCTCCTCCGATTAAAAAAGGCTTATCAGATGATGCCCTACTTGATGTAGTTCAGAAACAAACTTTCCAATATTTCTGGGATGGCGCTGAACCAAATTCAGGTGCAGGAAGAGAACGTTACCATGCCGATAATATTTACCCGGAAAATGATAAAAGCACGGTAGCAACCGGTGCAACAGGCTTTGGCCTTATGGCAATTTTAAGCGGGATCGACAGAGGTTACGTATCAAAAAAAGAAGGCTTTGACAGGCTAAACAAAATTTTAACCTTTTTAGAAAAAGCCGATCGTTTTCACGGTGCATGGCCGCACTGGATTCATGGTGAAACCGGAAAAGTTCGCCCGTTTGGCAAAAAAGATAATGGTGGCGATTTGGTTGAAACTTCTTTCGTGGCACAAGCTCTAATCTGTATAAAAGAATATTATAAAAACGGAACAGCAGAAGAAAAAACACTCGCTAAAAAAGCAGATGAGCTTTTTAAAGGAATTGATTTTAGCTGGTACAGAAACGGTAGCCAAAATGTACTTTATTGGCATTGGTCGCCGGAATATGCATGGCAAATGAACTTTCCTGTAAAAGGTTATAACGAATGTTTAATTATGTACGTTATGGGAGCCGCCTCTCCTACCCATACCATTCCCGCGGAAGTTTACCATGAAGGCTGGGGCAGAAATGGTGGCATCAAAGCAAATTTTAAAGTTTATGGCCATCCATTTACGATGGATTATCAGGGACAAAAAAATTCAGTGGGACCCTTATTCTGGGCACATTATTCCTATTTAGGTTTAAATCCGAAAGGCTTAAAAGACAGATATGCCGATTATTGGGCAAATAATGTAAACCATACGCTGGCCATTCATGATTATTGTATTGCAAATCCAAAAGGTTTTAAAGGATACGGAACAAATAGCTGGGGTTTAACTGCGAGTTATTCCGTAACAGGTTATGCCGCACATAACCCACAGGAAGATTTTGGCGTGATTTCGCCTACCGCGGCAATTTCCTCTATTCCTTATACACCTAAAGAATCCATTAAAGTTATCAGGCATCTCTATGAAGATTTGGGGGATAAAGTTTGGGGGAAATATGGCTTTTACGACGCTTATTCTGAAACAGACAACTGGTATCCGAAAAGATATTTAGGTATTGATCAGGGACCAATGGTTGTCATGATAGAAAATTACAGATCGGGTTTGCTTTGGAAATTATTTATGCAGAATCAGGATGTAAAAAATGGTTTAACAAAGCTAGGATTTGAAAGCCCTGATTTAAAATAAAAAGGCCACAGATTCGCAGATTAAAAAATAAAATTAGAAGAGGATAATAGAATATAATCTGTTAATCTGTGGCAAAAAAGCAATGAATTTGAAGCGAACAATATGAAAAAAACCATACTTACACTTTTCTGTTTAATATCTTTTTTTGCTGCTTTCGCTCAAAAACAAAAAACCTACTGTAACCCGATTAACATCGACTACGGTTATACACCATTCGAATCCTTTACTGAATGGGGCAGACATCGTGCAACGGCAGACCCGGTTATCGTTAATTATAAAGGCGATTTTTATTTGTTCAGCACCAATCAGTGGGGTTACTGGCACAGCCCCGATATGTTAAACTGGAAATTTGAGGAGCGTAAATTTCTCCGTCCCTGGAATAAGACTAAAGATGAACTTTGCGCACCTGCAGTAGGTATTTTAGGTGATACGATGGTTGTTTTCGGAAGCACTTATACCAAAAACTTTACTTTGTGGATGAGTACAAATCCGAAAGCCAACGAATGGAAACCTCTTGTGGATTCGTTGGAAATCGGCGGTTGGGATCCTGCATTTTTCACGGATGATGATGGCCGTTTTTACATGTATAACGGCAGCAGCAACAATTATCCGGTTTACGGCGTAGAGCTGGACAGAAAAACTTTTAAACCCATCGGAACCCGGATGCCCATGTATATTTTAGAATCATGGCGTTACGGCTGGCAGCGTTTCGGCGAAAACATGGATAATACCTTTCTCGATCCTTTTATAGAAGGCGCCTGGATGACAAAACATAATGGCAAATACTATTTTCAATATGGTGCGCCGGGAACAGAATTCAGCGGTTATGCGGATGGTGTTGTTGTTGGCAGTAAACCACTTTTTTATGATAGTCCGTTTACACCGCAGTCTGATCCTTTAAGTTTCAAAGCCGGCGGTTTTTCGCGTGGCGCAGGTCATGGTGCAACGTTTCAGGATAACAGTAAGAATTACTGGCACGTTTCTACAAGCATTATTTGCGTAAAAAATACCTGGGAGCGAAGAATTGGTATCTGGCCTACTGGCTTTGATAATGATGATGTAATGTGGACCAATACAGCGTTTGGCGATTATCCGCTTTACTTACCCTCCGAAAGAAAAGAAGGCGGACCAGCCGGACCGGGATGGATGTTGATTAATTACAAAAAGCCGGTAACTGTTTCTTCTACTTTAGGCGCATTCAATGCAAATAATGCAGTTGATGAAAGCATAAAAACGTATTGGAGCGCAAAGACTTCCAATAACGGCGAATGGATTCAAACCGATCTGGGCAGTTTAGCTACCGTTAATGCCATCCAGATTAATTATGCCGATCAGGATGCAGAATTTATTGGCAAACAGATTGGAATCTACCACCAGTATAAAATTTTATCATCCATCGATGGAAAGAAATGGACAACACTGGTCGATAAAAGCCAAAACAAAACGGATGTTCCTCATGATTACATCGAATTGGAAAAACCTGTAAAAACAAGGTTTATAAAAATGGTTAACATTCACATGCCTACCGGAAAATTTGCAATAAGCGGCCTGCGCGTTTTTGGTAATGGCAACGGTACTAAACCTGGAGAAGTAAAAAACTTAATTGTTTTAAGAACTGAAAAAGATAAGCGTAGTGCGTACATCAAATGGCAACCCGTTGATAATGCATTTGCATACAATTTATACTATGGCACTGCACCCGATAAACTTTACAACTGCATTATGATTCACGATCTTAACGAATATTGGTTCAAGGCGATGGATTTAAAGAAAAAATATTACTTCAGCATTGAAGCGATTAATGAAAACGGCGTATCTAAAAAAACAGCAATAAAAGAAGTTGATTAAAAAAGAATAACACACAATATAATGAGAAAAGCGAACATACTATTTAGTTTAATACTTGCTTTAGCGCTAAACCTATCCGCGCAGACAAAAAAGCCGGTTTCCGCTGAAGAAGCAAAAATGAATACCTTTATCAGCAACCTGATGGCGAAAATGACCGTTGATGAAAAAATTGGTCAGCTGAATTTACCTAGTTCGGGCGATATTACCACCGGACAGGCGAATAGCAGCGATATTGGTAAAAAAATCAGAGCCGGGCAAGTTGGCGGACTCTTTAATATAAAAGGTGTTGAAAAAATTGCAGCTGTTCAAAAAGTCGCTGTGGAAGAAAGCAGGTTAAAAATTCCTTTGCTTTTTGGTATGGATGTTATTCATGGTTACAATACCGTTTTCCCCATTCCATTAGGCATGAGTGCAACCTGGGATATGTATGCTGTGGAGAAGTCGGCAAGAATTGCAGCAATTGAAGCGAGTGCAAGCGGAATCAACTGGACCTTTTCACCAATGGTTGATATCTCACGCGATCCAAGATGGGGAAGAATTTCAGAAGGAAGTGGTGAAGATGCTTTCTTAGGTTCTGCAATTGCAAAAGCAATGGTAAAAGGTTACCAGGGTGATTTAAAAGCAAACAATCAGATTTTAGCCTGTGTAAAACACTATGCATTATACGGTGCCGCTGAAGCTGGTCGCGATTATAACACCACAGATATGAGCAAAGTGCGCATGTATAACGAGTATTTACCGCCTTATAAAGCTGCTGTGGATGCAGGCGCTGCAAGTATTATGGCATCGTTCAATGAAGTTGATGGTATTCCGGCTACCGGAAGCAAATGGTTAATGACCGAGGTTTTGCGTAACCAATGGGGTTTTAAAGGCTTTGTTGTAACAGATTACACCGGTATTCCTGAAATGATTGCACATGGAATGGGCGACTTACAAACCGTTTCGGCTTTGGCTTTAAATGCTGGTGTAGATATGGATATGGTTGGTGAAGGTTTCCTTGGAACATTGAAAAAATCGTTAGCAGAGAAAAAAGTAAGCATTGAGCAAATTAACCGCGCCTGTCGTTTAATCCTTCAGGCAAAATACAAACTGGGTTTATTCGAAAACCCTTATAAATTTTGTGATGTAAAAAGAGCAGAAAACGAAGTTTTTACGCCTCAAAACCGTGAAGCGGCACGACAAATCGCTGCCGAAAGCTTTGTATTATTAAAAAATCAGAATAATGCATTGCCCCTAAAAAAATCGGGAACAATAGGTTTAATCGGCCCGTTGGCAGATAATACCGCCAATATGTATGGTACTTGGAGCGTAGCAGCTTTATTCGATAAATCGGTAACCGTTTTACAAGGTATGAAAAATGCTTTGGGCGAAAATGCTAAGATTTTAACTGCCCGTGGCGCTAACTTCCTCGCCGATTCAGTTATGGAACACCGCTATGTTAACATTCACAATAATACTTATACACGTGATTCGAGAACTGAAGAAGAACTAATAAAAGAGGCTGTTAATGTAGCTAAAAAATCGGATGTTGTCGTTGCTGTGTTAGGTGAAGGTTCGGAATTTACGGGTGAGAGCAGCAGCGTAACTGATATTCAGATTCCTGAAACCCAGAAAAACTTGTTAAAAGCTTTAGCTAAAACAGGTAAACCTGTTGTATTGGTTCTGTTTACCGGTCGTCCATTAGCCTTAAATTGGGAAAATGAAAATATCCCAGCAATATTAAACGTTTGGTTTCCCGGAAGTGAGGCTGGGAATGCCATTGCTGATGTACTTTTTGGTGATGTAAATCCTTCAGGTAAATTAAGTGCCACTTTCCCGCAAAACGTTGGTCAGGTTCCGATTTTTTATGCGCACAAAAATACCGGCCGCCCGCTTGACGAAGGAAAATGGTTTGAAAAATTCCGTTCCAACTATTTAGATGTAAGTAACGAACCGCTTTATCCATTCGGTTACGGATTGAGCTATACCACTTTCAGTTATGGCGATATAAAATTAAGTTCAAATACCTTAACAAAAGGTAAAAGCATTACGGCAACAATCGCTGTTACAAATAACGGCGCTGTTGGCGGTAAAGAAGTTGTACAACTTTACACCAGGGACTTGGTTGGGAGTATCACCCGCCCTGTGAAAGAGCTAAAGGGCTTTCAAAAAATATACCTGAAAGCCGGGGAAACAAAAAATGTTACTTTTTCAATTTCAGAACAGGATTTAAAGTTCTATAATTCAGAATTAAAATTTATTGCCGAACCCGGCGATTTTAAAGTCTTTATTGGCTCAAATTCCAGAGATGTTAAAGAAGCCGCCTTCAGCCTGAAATAAATTTAATACTATTTTGGTTAGACCCCGGACTATTGTATAATGGCCGGGGTTTTTTATTTTTGTAAGATGAAGAAAATATTTCTAACCATATTCATGATGGCTTTTGTATTTATGATGAAAGCTCAGGATTTCAATAAATATGATAAGGGCAATTTCATAAAGGGTAAAGATTCTATTTCTTACAGAATTCTTTTTCCGGAAAATTTTAATCCCGCTCAAAAATATCCGATTGTATTCTTTTTACATGGAAGCGGTGAAAGGGGGAATGATAATGAAAGTCAATTGGTTCATGGTGGTAAATTATTTTTAAAGGATGATATTAGAAAGAATTTTCCGGCAATTGTTGTTTTTCCGCAATGTCCGGCAAACGATTATTGGGCAAATGTAAATATTGCACCGAACGGACAAGGCAAAAGAAGTTTCAGTTTTGTTGAAGGTGGAAAACCTACAAAAGCCATGCATGCCTTACAGGGAATGGTAAAAGATTTTCTTAAAAAGCCTTTTGTAAATAAAGCACAAGTCTATGTTGGCGGCTTATCTATGGGTGGTATGGGTACTTATGAATTGCTACGCAGACAAAGAAAAACCTTTGCCGCAGCAATTGCCATTTGTGGCGGCGATAACACTAATAATATAGACAAATATAAAACTGTGCCCTTATGGATTTTTCATGGCGGTAAAGACGATGTTGTTGATCCGGCCTTTTCAATAGCAATTTCTGAGCGTTTAAAAACCGTTGGCGATGAGGTAAAGTTTACGCTGTATCCATTGTCAAATCACAACAGCTGGGACAGCGCTTTTGCTGAACCGCAATTATTACCGTGGCTGTTTTCACATAAAAGATAAAACTTAAACCTCGCAGGTTTTCAAAACCTGTGAGGCTTAAACATTTATTCAGCCATGTTGTGGTAAACGGCCTGAACGTCATCATCTTCTTCTAATTTATCAATCAGTTTCAACACATCAGCGGCCTGTTCTTCGGTAACTTCGTGATGTGATAGAGCGATGCGTTCTAATTTAGAACTTTTTAATTCGATACCTTTTTCTTCTAAAGCTTTTTGCAGCGAACCAAAGTTTTCGAAAGCACCTTGAGCAACTGCAACATCATTTCCTTCTTCATCAGCTTCTACGTATAATTCTTCCAAGCCAGCATCAATTAACTCAAATTCTAGTTCTTCTAAATCCAGCCCTTCTGCGGGTACAAACCTGAAAACAGATTTACGGTTAAATACAAAATCCAATGAACCTGTTTTACCTAACGAGCCGTCTGTTTTGTTGAAATAACTACGAACATTTGCAACAGTACGGTTTGTGTTATCCGTAGCCGTTTCGATTAAAACAGCAACGCCATGAGGTGCATAACCTTCATAAACAATTTCCTCATAGTTTGCCATCGATTTATCAGAAGCACGCTTAATAGCTGCCTCCACCCTATCTTTAGGCATATTCACAGCTTTTGCATTTTGCATTGCCGTGCGTAAACGCGAATTGGTTTCAGGGTTTGGACCTGATTCTTTTACAGCCATCACAATATCCTTACCGATACGGGTAAATTGTACAGCCATTTTAGACCAACGCTTAAATTTTCTTTCTTTTCTAAATTCGAATGCTCTTCCCATTTTGTAGTATCAAGTATTTAGTATCAAGTATTTAGCATCAAGTATCAAG
Organism: Pedobacter rhodius; assembly: GCF_027213645.1. Lineage (GTDB taxonomy): Bacteria > Bacteroidota > Bacteroidia > Sphingobacteriales > Sphingobacteriaceae > Pedobacter > Pedobacter rhodius. Next base: position 127,171 of record NZ_JAPWGL010000004.1, read on the forward strand.
ACCGGGCATTTTATCCCAAACCTTTAAATCCTATATCCTAAACCTTCTAACCTAGTTTTGCTTTCAGCTTTAGTCTTTCCGCTTTTAGCTTTTCTTTAAATTATTTAACATATCAATTGTGAGTTTCGATAAATCGAACTCCGGTTTCCAGTTCCAGTCTTTTCTGGCAACGCTGTCGTCAATAGAACGAGGCCAGCTGTCTGCAATTTGCTGACGGGGATCTTTATCACTGTAAGTTAATTTAAAATCAGGGATATGTTTCCTGATTTCCGTTGCTAAAATTTCAGGCGTAAAACTTACACCGCCAAAATTATAACTGCTTCTAACCGAAATCTGGTTTGCAGGTGCATCCATCAACTCAATTGTACCACGAATGGCGTCATCCATATACATCATCGGCAATTCAGAACCTGCATTTAAGAAACTTTGATAACTGCCTTTTTTTAGTGCTTCGTGAAAAATATGAATCGCATAATCAGTGGTTCCGCCACCCGGGGCAGCTTTCCAGCTAATTAAACCTGGATAACGGATACTTCGTACATCCAGACCATATTTCTGATGGTAATATTCGCACCAACGTTCACCTGCCAGTTTACTGATTCCATAAACCGTATTCGGGTCCATAGTACAGTATTGTGGTGTATTATCTTTCGGCGAGTTCGGCCCGAAAACCGCAATAGAACTCGGCCAGTAAACTTTTGCAGTTTTATATTCCAGCGCTAAATCCAAAACGTTTAATAAGCCGTTCATATTCAAATCCCAGGCAAGTTTAGGATTTTGCTCACCAGTTGCTGATAATAAAGCAGCCAATAAGTAAACCTGCGTTGGCTTATATTTCTGGAAAATAGCTTTAATCATTTCCTTATCCAGAACGTTAACAAATTCAAATGGTGCAGAATTTTTTATATCATAATCCGGCCGGCGAATGTCGCAGGCAACAACATGATCATCACCATATATTTTACGTAACATGGTTACCAACTCAGTTCCTATTTGTCCGTTCGAACCTAAAACAACTATATTTTCCTGCATATTCTTTCTAAAGATTGGGCAAAGTTAAAAAAATGGCATAAAAGGCTATAAAATATTTACACTAAGTTATTTGCCTTACAAATTGTATAATACTTAAGCTTCTGCCATGAGTTTTTACATATTACGGTATTTCTCTGAATGTAAAGAAAATTAATTTTATTATATTTAACTTGTATTTAAAACAGGTTATGAAATCTATCCAGCAGGTATTATTTAGATTTATCAAGTAAAGGAAACGCAGCTGCTCATTTTATTGTATAAAGATTAACCAGTGTTTAAATAAATTGTGTCCGGTAATAGGTAATTTGGTTAGTAATCAATAAATAATTTAAAAAAATGAATATACTAAACCTTGTAGTTGTATGTATTCGCACGTTAATTATTAATTAGCGTTACGCGTATGCTTTACAAGAAGTAAATTTACTGTTAAAATACGATTAGGCACATTTAGACAAAGAAAAAACCCTTTATTTAGAATAATTCCACCCGGTAACAATCACATTGCAGAAAATTTATTTAGACTATTTTTAACAGTTTTTATCCCATATTTTTTCTATTATTACCAACCAATATATAGATAACCAATATATAAAAAACACATAAACGATGCATAGAAGAGAAGCACTAAAAAACGTTGCATTTTTGCTGGGAGGCGCAATTTCAGCAAGTACAATGGGCGTTTTGTTTGAAAGTTTTACGCTCCCTGAAAATGAAAAAAACTTTGTATCCTACTCCTTACAGGATGAGAAGATTTTCGCTGAATTTGCTGATATTATTGTTCCCACGACAAAATCATCTGCGGGTGCAAAAGCAGCAGGGCTGGGCAAGTTTATCCCCATGATGATGCAGGATTGTTATCCTGCTGAAATGCAAAGCTCATTTGCAAAGGGTTTTAAAGAACTTCAGGCAAAATCAATGAAAGATTTCGGGAAAAGCTATATTACTTTAACCGTTCCGGAAAGAACGAAATTGATGGTCGACTTAAGAGCAATATCACTGGCTAATAAAGAAACCAAATCCGACGAAAACAAAGATTTGGCATATTTCTTTACCACCGCCAGGGATTTAACTTTATTGGGCTATTATTCTTCAGAAATAGGCTGTACGAAGGCAAGGGAATATGTTCTTGTTCCTGGAAGATACGATGGCAATGCGCCATTAAAACCAGGTCAAAAATCTTGGGCAACTAGCTGATTTCTAAATACAACAACAAAACATCATGAATTTAAATACGAATTTAAAAGCAGAAAATACTTACGATGCTATCGTTATAGGATCGGGGATTAGTGGCGGCTGGGCTGCAAAAGAACTTACTGAAAAAGGTTTACGCGTGCTTATGCTCGAGCGGGGAATGAATATTGAACACATTACCGGATATGAAACGGCAATGAAGAATCCCTGGGACTTTAAACATGCCGGAAAATTAACAGAGGAACAAAAACGTACGCACCCGGTTCAAAAAAGAGATTATCCTTACAGCGAAGCCAATGAAAAATGGTGGGTTAACGATTTGGAATGTCCATATACAGAAGATAAACGTTTTGATTGGTATCGTGGTTTCCATGTTGGCGGTAAATCCTTAATGTGGGGCCGCCAAAGCTATCGCCTGAGCGATCATAACTTTGAAGATAATGCTAAAGACGGTCATGGAGTTGACTGGCCGATTCGTTATGCGGAACTTTCTCCTTGGTATGATTATGCAGAGAAGTTTGCAGGAATCAGTGGTTCTAAAGAAAACTGGCCGACATGTCCGGATGGTGAATTTTTACCACCGATGGACTTAAATATCGTAGAAAAATCGGTTAAAGCCCGTGTGGAAGAACACTATAAAAGAGAACGTATTATAATGATTGGCCGGGTTGCTAATTTAACAGTTCCACATAAAGGTCGTGGCAATTGCCAGTATCGTAACCTTTGTAGCCGTGGTTGTCCGTTTGGTGCCTATTTCAGCACTCAATCTTCTACATTGCCTGCCGCGATGGCGACCAAGCGCTTAACCTTAAGACCTTACTCCATTGTTAATCATATCATTTATGATAAAGATACTAAGAAAGCCAAAGGCGTTATGGTAATTGATGCCCAAACCAACAAAACGATGGAATTTTATGCAAAAATTGTTTTTGTTAACGGCTCTACATTAGGATCTACTTTTATACTGTTAAACTCAACTTCCGAAGCACATCCAAATGGCTTAGGCAATGGAAGCGGTCAGTTGGGTCATAATTTAATGGATCACCATTTCCGTTGCGGTGCTTCGGGCGAAGCCGAAGGTTTTGATGATAAATATACTTATGGCCGCCGTGCAAATGGAATTTATGTTCCGAGATACCAAAACATTGGAAACGATAAACGTGATTACTTACGTGGTTTCGGGTACCAGGGTGGTGCGAGTAGAGCCAACTGGCAAAGCGATGTGGCCGAATTATCTTTTGGTGCAGGTCTTAAAGAAAAGATGACTAAACCAGGCAAATGGACGATGGGTCTGGGTGGTTTCGGCGAGATGCTGCCTTACTATGAGAACAGGGTTTACATCGATAAAACTAAAAAAGATAAATGGGGACAACCTGTACTCGCTATTGATTGTGAATATAAAGATAACGAGAAAAAAATGCGTGTGGATATGATGAATGATGCCGCTGAAATGTTAGAAAAAGCAGGTATGAAAAACATTAAAACATACGATAATGGTTGTTATCCTGGTATGGCTATACACGAAATGGGAACAGCCAGAATGGGTAAAGATCCAAAAACATCTGTACTGAATAAATGGAACCAAATGCATGAGGTAAATAATGTATTTGTAACGGATGGAGCGAGTATGCCTTCTATTGCTTGTCAAAACCCATCATTAACGTTTATGGCTTTAACAGCGCGTGCATGTGATTATGCAGTAAAAGAATTAAAGAAAAATAACATTTAATAAAAAGTTAAACGCAAAAGGTTTAAGGTTTGTGGAGTTTTCCATTTACCTTAAGCCTTTTGTCGTTATCTTATCCCTTATGCAAAGAAAACTAAGAATGGGCATGATAGGCGGCGGAAAAGACGCTTTTATCGGTGCCGTACATCGCCTTGCGGCTAACATGGATGGTTTGGTAGAACTATCTGCGGGCGCTTTAAGTGTAAATCCTGAAGTCGGCTATGAGTCAGGTAAAATGCTGTTCCTTCCGGATAACAGAATTTATAAAAGTTACGAAGAGATGCTGAAAGCAGAAAGTGAATTACCTGCTGACGAAAGAATCGACTTTGTAACCATAGTTACCCCAAACTTTGCGCATTTCGCGCCGGCAATGATGGCATTAGAATTGGGCTTTAACGTGGTTATAGAAAAACCAATGACTTTAACCTTAGATGAAGCTAAACAGCTTGATGCTAAAGTGAAAGAAACAGGCTTAACGCTTTGTTTAACGCATACCTATTCGGGCTACCCTATGGTTAAACAAGCTAAACAAATGGTTAGCGAAGGTGCATTGGGCGCCATACGGAAAATTGTTGTAGAATATCCTCAAGGCTGGTTAAGCACACTTTCTGAAAGGGAAGGAAATGCGCAGGCCGCCTGGAGAACCGATCCTTCAAAAACCGGAAAAAGTGGAAGCATGGGCGATATTGGTACACATGCTGCGCATTTAGCTGAATATATTTCGGGATTAAAAATCACAAAACTATGTGCCGATCTAAGCATTGTGGTTCCTGGCAGGGCTATTGATGACGATGGTAACGTATTGTTAAAATTTGATAATGGTTCGAACGGTGTTTTAATCGCATCACAAATCGCTGCCGGAGAAGAAAACGCGCTAAAAATTAAGGTATATGGTGAAAAAGGTGGCCTAGAGTGGCACCAGATGGAACCCAACACTCTAATTGTAAGGTGGTTAAATGAGCCTGCTCAAATTTACAGAACAGGAAATGGCTATATGGGCAGTTTTGCCAAACACAATACCCGAACACCTGGGGGCCATCCTGAAGGTTATTTAGAAGCTTTTGCAAATATTTACAGAAATTTTGCGTTAACAGTTGACGCTAAGCTGAATAAACAACAGCCAACTGCCGAAATGCTTGATTTCCCAGGTACTGAAGATGGCATCAGAGGTATGGCATTTATTGAGAATGTTGTAAATTCAAGCAATTCAGACCAGAAATGGTGGGACTATAAAATTTAACCAAAGATGACTACAATAAAAGGACCGGCCGTATTTTTAGCTCAGTTTATCAGTGATGAAGCACCATTTAACTCTTTAGATAGTATTTGCGAATGGGCTAAGGGACTAGGTTTTAAAGGCATTCAGATGCCAACCCTCGATTCGAGGTTTATCGATTTACAAAAAGCGGCAGAAAGCAAAACATATGCAGATGAATTAAAGGGAAGAATTGCGTCTTACGGTTTAGAAATCACAGAACTTTCCACACACCTTCAGGGCCAGTTGGTAGCAGTTCACCCTGCTTATAATGATTTATTTGATGCCTTTGCACCAAAAGAAGTTCATGGCAATCCAAAAGCCAGAACAGAATGGGCTGTTCAACAAATGAAATATGCTGCTAAAGCATCTCAAAATTTAGGTTTAAATGCACACGCTACTTTTAGCGGTTCGTTACTATGGCAATACTTTCATCCCTGGCCTCAACGCCCTGCAGGATTGGTTGAAGAGGGCTTTGCGGAATTAGCTAAACGCTGGACACCAATCTTAAATGAATTCGATAATTGCGGCGTAGATGTTTGCTATGAAATTCACCCCGGTGAAGATTTATTTGATGGCGAAACCTATGAAATGTTTCTGGCAGCTGTAAATAATCATCCCCGGGCATGCTTATTGTATGATCCATCTCACTTTGTGCTGCAACAATTAGATTACATTCAATACATCGATTTTTACCACGAAAGGATAAAAGCCTTCCATGTAAAAGATGCAGAATTTAACCCTACAGGAAGACAAGGTACATTTGGCGGATACCAAAGCTGGGCAAACCGCGCAGGCAGATACCGTTCTCCCGGCGATGGCCAGGTTGATTTTAAAACCATTTTTAGTAAATTGGCACAATATGATTTTAAAGGTTGGGCCGTTATGGAATGGGAATGTTGTATAAAAAATCAACAAGATGGTGCAAAAGAAGGTGCAGAATTTATAAAGAATCATATTATTAAAGTAACAGATAAAGCTTTTGATGATTTTGCCGCATCCGGAAGTGATGCTGGTTTTAATAAAAAAATATTAGGTTTATAACACATTAGAAACACACAAATAACAATAAACACACATGAAAAAAACATTTTTAATTTTAGGTGCTGTCGTAATTTTTATGGCATCCTTCTCAAAAGCCGATTTAACAAAAGAAAAAGCTGTAGCTTCAATTGCAACTAAAAACACCCATGCCGTTTTTCAGGTATCTCCAGGTGAAAAATTAATTAACAAATCCGATTGCCTAGGTTGTCATAACAAAACCAATAAAATTATCGGTCCGGCTTATGTAGATGTTGCAAAAAAATATGCAAATAACGAAAAGAACATTAATTATTTAGCAGATAAAATTATTAAGGGCGGAACAGGTGTTTGGGGTACTATGCCAATGACAGCTCACGCAACTTTAAAAAAGGAAGATGCTAAATTAATGGCAAAATATATTTTGTCGCTAAAAAAATAGAACCAGATATAAACCTACTAATAATGAAAACAGAGCAAGAAAATAAAAACACGAGTAACCGCCGTGATTTTATTAAAACCAGTGCTATTGCTGCCGCTGCATTTATGATTGTCCCACGCCATGTTTTAGGTGGCAAGGGGTTTTTAGCGCCCAGTGATCGTTTATTGGTTGCAGGTATTGGTGCCGGCGGTAAAGGTCAAAGTGATATTGCAATGTTTGCGAAGAGCGGCAAGGCAGACATCGCTTTCTTATGCGACGTTGATGACAGAAGAGCTTCAGCGAGTGTAAAAGCTTTCCCAAAAGCTAAATATTATAAAGACTGGAGGGAATTATTAGATAAGGAGCATAAAAATTTCGATGCCGTTTCGGTTTCTACACCTGATCATAACCATGCAATTCAGGCCTTAGCGGCCATGCAATTGGGTAAACATGTGTATGTTCAAAAGCCTTTAACCCACGATATTTACGAAGCCCGTATTTTAACCGCCGCTGCTAAAAAATATAAGGTAGTTACGCAAATGGGTAATCAGGGTGCATCCAACGATGGCCCCCGTCAGATGAAAGAGTGGTATGAAGCCGGTTTAATCGGCGACGTACATACGGTTTACGCCTGGACGAATCGTCCGGTTTGGCCGCAGGGTATTCCCTGGCCTGATAAAAAAGCGGAAATTCCTAAAGAACTAGATTGGAACCTTTGGCTGGGTACTGCTCCTGAAAAGGATTATGTAGATAAACTGGTACCATTTAACTGGCGTGGCTGGTGGGATTACGGAACCGGCGCCTTGGGCGATATGGGCTGCCACTTAATTGAAGCCCCTTTCAGTGTCTTAAATTTAAAATATGCCAAAGAGGTTGAAGCAAGCGTTGGCTCTGTTTATGTTGATGAGTTTAAACGCGGTTATTTCCCGGAAAGTTGTCCGCCTTCGAGCCATGTAACTTTAAAATTTCCTAAAACCAATAAAACCAAAGGCGATGTTACTTTACACTGGATGGACGGTGGCATTCAACCCGAACGCCCGGCAGAATTAGAAGCAAACGAAACATTTGGCGATGGAGGAAACGGAACCTTATTTATCGGTACAAAAGGCAAAATGATGAGCGAAACCTATAGCGCAAATCCTAAACTATTACCGCTGAGCAGAAATAATGATATCAAGGTTGCCCCTAAGTATGCCCGTGTACCTGATGGTGCAAACGGACACTATAAACAATGGGTTGAAGCAGCAATTGCAGGTTATGGTAAGCAGGAAGTAAGTTCTCCATTCGAAATTGCCGGCCCCTTAACGGAAGCATTGTTGATGGCAAACCTGGCAATCAGGAGTTTTGATATCCAGAAAACAGTAAATAATAAGGTGACTTATCCAGGCAGGTATATGAAAATGCTTTGGGATAACGACAACATGAAAATTACCAATTTTGATGAGGCTAACCAGTTTGTAAAACGCGAATACCGTAAGGGCTGGAATAATTTAACTTTATAATAAATATGTCCGTCATTGCGAGGCACGAAGCAATCCTACAACGAGGAAAAAGTTTTGGAATTTCCTTCTAAAGCATTAAGATTGCTTCGTACCTCGCAATGACAATAAATCAAAAAAAAATGAAAAAATACATTCTTTCTGCAGTAATTTTATTTGCTGCTGTACAAATATCAAATGCTCAAAAAGGTTTCAAACCTTTATTTGACGGCAAAACAACAACCGGTTGGCATACTTATAATAAAACGACTGTTGGCACCGGCTGGCAAGTTCATGACGGTACTTTACACCTGGATCCTGCAAAAAAAGGTACAGATGGTGGCGGCGATTTGGTTACCGACAAAGAATACAGTGATTTCCACCTTAAATACGATTGGAAAGTGGCGCCTAAAGCCAATAGTGGTCTGATTTTTTATGTCCATGAAGAGCCGCAATACCATGCAACCTATTCTACCGGCCTTGAAATGCAGGTATTGGATAATGATGGCCATCCGGATGGAAAAATTACAAAACACCGCGCAGGCGATTTGTATGATTTGGTTAAGAGTTCGTCAGAACCTGTTAAACCGGTAGGTGAATGGAATTCGGCTGAAATTATAAGTAAAAAAGGGCAACTAACCTTAATTTTAAATGGTGTTACGGTTGTAAAAACCACGCTATGGGATGAAAACTGGAAAGCCCTTGTTGCAGGTAGTAAATTCGCAACCTGGAAAAACTGGGGAACCTTCAAAACAGGCAAAATCGCTTTGCAAGACCATGGTGATGAGGTTTGGTATAAAAACATTTCGATAAAAGAACTATAATAACTATGGATGATGTAAGAGGGGAAATGTATAATTTGAAACAATCCCATCATCCGTATTACATTTACCCATCTTACATTATTTATCCATCTTACCTCTTCCATTTTATATAAAAACTTAACCAAATGAATAGCACTACTCGCTTTAAACTTTCTTTTATGATGTTCCTGGAATTCTTTATCTGGGGCGCCTGGTTTGTTACTTTAGGAACATTTTTGGGCAATAACTTAAAAGCTACCGGTGCCGAAACCGGAGCTGTATTCTCTACACAATCCTGGGGGGCAATTATTGCGCCTTTTATCGTTGGCTTAATTGCCGATAGATATTTTAATGCCGAAAGAATATTAGGTGTTTTGCACATAATCGGTGCAGTTTTAATGTACCAAATGTATAATGCCACAGAAATAAGTGTCTTCTATCCCTACGTTCTAGGTTACATGATCCTGTTTATGCCTACCTTGGCTCTTGTTAATTCCGTTTCTTTTAACCAGATGAAGGATCCTGAAAAAGAATTTTCAAATATCCGCATATGGGGCACAATTGGGTGGATTGCAGCGGGTTTGCTAATCAGTTATTTTTTCCATTGGGATTCAAAAGAAGGAACAGAATCAGGACTTCTGAAAAATACGTTCCTGATGGCTGGAATTGTATCCTTAGTTTTGGGTATATTCAGCTTTACGCTGCCTAAAACACCTCCTAAAGTTACCGGCGAAAAAATTACTGTTTCTGATGTTTTAGGCTTAGATGCATTAAAGTTATTGAAAGACAAAAACTTTTTAATTTTCTTCATTTCTTCAATTCTGATTTGTATTCCCTTAGCATTCTATTATCAAAATGCAAATCCGTTTTTATCTGATATTGGTGTAGATAATCCAACCGGAAAAATGACTATCGGACAAGCTTCTGAAGTGATTTTCCTGCTTTTTATACCGATTTTCTTTAAACGCTTTGGATTTAAAATGACCATCCTCGTTGGTATGTTGGCCTGGGCGGTTCGCTATGCGTTATTCGCTTATGGAAATGCCGGAGAATTGAGCTTTATGCTAATCTTAGGAATTGCATTACATGGTGTTTGTTACGATTTCTTCTTTGTTTCAGGACAAATTTATACCAACTCTAAAGCAGGTGAACGCTTCAAGAGTTCGGCTCAGGGTTTAATTACTTTAGCCACTTATGGTGTAGGCATGCTTATCGGATTTGCTGTTGCTGGTAAAATTTCTGATGCCTATAAATCGGCTGAGGGTGTTATCGACTGGAAAATGGTCTGGATAATTCCTGCCGGTATCGCGGCACTTGTATTTATACTTTTTGCATTGGTATTCAATGATAAAACAAAAACAGAAATCGAAGCTAAAACAGTATAAAATGGAGTCGAATTTAAATAGAAGAAGCGCTTTAAAAAACATCATAGCTGGTACAGCGGCTATAGGCGTTAGTTCTGGCTTTTCGGCATTGGCTATGGATAACACAGATTTAACTGCGCAAGAATCAAAACTGAAAGGAAATATTAACCATTCAGTATGTCGATGGTGTTTCAGTGCACTTGATGTAGAAACGTTATGTATTGAGGCTAAAAAACTTGGTCTAACCGGAATTGATTTAGTTGGCCCGAAAGACTGGCCTATTCTGAAAAAACACGGTTTAACCTCAAGCATGTGTAATGGAGCAGAAATTAACCTGGTAGATGGCTTCAACGATAAGAAATTTCATGATCAACTGATTAAGAACTATTCTGAAATGATTCCGCTCGTTGCTGAAGCAGGTTACAAAAACCTGATTTGCTTTAGCGGCAATCGCCGGGGAAAAGATGATGAAACCGGCTGGAATAATTGTGTTGAGGGATTAAAAAAATTAATTCCGCTTGCTGAAAAACACAATGTCACATTGGTTATGGAATTACTAAACAGTAAAGTTAACCATAAGGATTACCAATGTGATAATACACCATGGGGCGTTGAACTGTGTAAGCGTTTAGGTTCTGAAAATTTCAAATTACTTTATGATATCTACCACATGCAAATTGATGAAGGTAATGTCATCAGTACCATAAAAACGAGTCACAATTATATCGCGCATTATCATACAGCTGGCGTCCCCGGCAGAAATGAGATTGATGATACGCAGGAACTTTACTATCCTGCCATAATGAAAGCCATAGTTGAAACCGGCTTTAAAGGTTTTGTAGCACAAGAATTTATACCTAAAAATGCAGATAAACTGGCTTCTTTGAAAAAGGCCATTTCAATTTGCGATATTTAATAATTATGATATCCAGAAGAAAATTTATAACCAATAGCAGTATGGCAGCAGCCGCTGCTTTTCTGATACCCTCTTTTGCTTTCGCAGCGGATAAAAAAGTAGTTGGCTTGCAATTGTATTCACTTCGTGAAGACTTGCCAAAAGATGTAAAAGGCGTTTTAGAAAAAGTTGGTAAGGCCGGTTTTAAAGAAGTTGAAACCTATGGTTTTTCCATTAAAGATCAGTTTTGGGGATTAACACCCGCTGAATTTAAGCAGGTTTTAGATGCAAATGGTTTAAAAGCGGTGAGTGGCCATTACGGTTTGGGAAGTTATCTGGTTGATGATAATACCGATGAACTTAAAGCTGCAATTGCCGCTGCAAAAGTACTCGGCAGTGAATATGTAACAATTCCCTGGTTAAGTCCTGATTTAAGAAAAACTGCAGAAGATTATAAAAAACTGGTTATCAAGATTAACAAAGCCGGTCAAATGTGTAAAGATGCAGGCATACGACTGGCTTATCACAATCACGATTTCGAATTTGAGAAACATGGCGACACAACAGGCTACGAAATTTTATTAAAAGGAACAGATAAGAGCCTTGTTGATTTCGAGCTGGATTTATATTGGGTTGTCCGTTCAGGTAAAGATCCGATAGCACTATTTAAAGAGAATCCAGGCCGTTTTACCATGTGGCATGTAAAAGATATGGATAAAACGAAAAAAGAATGGAATACAGAAGTAGGTCAGGGTTCAATTAATTTTAAATCAATTTTTGCCGCAGCAAAGCTTTCAGGTATGAAACATTTCTTTGTTGAGCATGAAACCAATTATAAGCCGAATCCGATTGAATCGGTAAAAATCAGCTGCGACTACATAAAAAAAGAATTAATATAGCTTAAATCCACGACCATGAATTCCAGAAGAACATTTATAAAACAAGCCGGATTGGCAGCTGGTGCTGCATTGTTAATTCCGTCTTTTGCTTTTGATAAAGTAACCAAAAATGTAGGTTTGCAGCTGTATTCCTTACGTAAAGAACTACCAGCTGATGTTAAAGGCGTAATTGCAAAAGTTGCGGAGGCAGGCTACAAAGAAGTTGAAACGTATGGTTTCTCTAACGGAAAATTCTGGGGATTAACACCAAAAGAATTCAAAACTTTATTAAAAGATAACGGTTTGAAGGCCCCTAGTGGTCACTATCACATGGATGATTTCATGAAAACCGGAAATACGGATAAACTGAAAGCAGATATTGAATCTTCGGCTGCAATTGGCGGAAAGTATTTCACTATTGCCGGTGCATATGTCGACGTAAATAAGGGACTTGATGGTTTTAAAAAAACTGCTGAAGGTTTTAACAAGGTTGCCGAACTGGCTAAAGCTTCAGGTTTAAAATTTGCTTACCATAATCATGATTTCGAATTCAAAAAAATTGGTGACACAACAGGTTACGACATTTATTTAAATGAAACAGATAAAAGTCTTGTAAATTTTGAGCTGGATTTGTATTGGGTAGTTCGTTCCGGGAATGACCCACTTACTTTGTTTAAAAAGTATCCTGGTCGTTTCCCGATGTGGCATGTTAAAGATATGGATAAAGCAAAGCCTGAATGGAACACAGAAATTGGAAAAGGTTCTATTGATTTTAAATCAATTTTTGCCGAGGCAAAGCTTTCGGGCATGCAACATTATTTTGTAGAGCATGAAACCAATTACAATCCCGATCCAATTGGCTCGATAAAAACAAGTTGCGATTACATTAAAGCAAATTTGATATAATAATATCATCTCGACCGAAGCACAGCGAAGTGGAGAGATCTTTAATTAGAAGATTAGTTCAATCAAAAAGATTTCTCCACTGCGGTCGAAAGGATGGGATATCGATCTTGCTCACCCTCGTTTGTAACGAGCATGTTTGATAATTAGTCGCTTTTAGCGACTAAATAAAGTTCAAAAACGATTAGTTAGCTTGTTTATACACTCGTTAAAAACGAGCGCAAGCAACCTAAAAGCGGTTTAAACTTCGCATGTCTTTTCACAATTTTCCAGCCAATACACAAGTATTTTTAAAACGTCTGGTATGTCCGTTTAAATTGAAAACATCAAACAAAACAATATAAATTCCAATCGGGGCTTTTTGTCCGTTATCGTCTAAACCGTCCCAGATAAAAGTTCCCTTTGTACCTATAGTTTGATTTTTCAACAAACTTCTGACTAGTCGACCTTTATCCGAATATATCAATACTGTGGCAAAACTTGTATTTTCAGCTACCTGATAATCTAAAGTTAAAACATCCTCAAAACCATCATCATCCGGAGAAAAGGTTTTAGATAAAAGCTTAACATAACTTTCCTGGCCGTCAGGCGCTTGCGAATTCTTATAAGTTGGCGTTGCAAATCCTACAGATGCAGCGGCGGATTTAAAATTGCCAGCCTCATTTGCCCCTTTCGAAAAAGAAACCCTTTCCAGCGATACGCCTTCGGGATTTTGAAGCAAGGCAACATGCATTTTTTCAGTATAGTTAAATCTATCAATCTGCATATTATTACCTAACAAAATCACTGTTCCTCTATCATTATTGTACGCAGGGAGCGCGCCTAACTGGATAAAATTGTCAAGATTTTCGCAGACATAACCGGTTTTTATATTCGCTGTATTTGTGCTGACAACCCAATATGTTCCCGGCTGAATTAACAAATTTTTGGCAGACAGATTTTTAATGCTGCCAGCCTTTCCACCCGCATCTAAGTTAGCGAGCTGCAAATCTTTCAGATCCAAAACATGCCCGGCATTATTATAAATTTCTACAAAATCAACACCTCCAACTTTTGGGTTAAATAATATTTCTGAAATTAAAATATCATTTGCAGTAACTTTCTTTGCAATAAATAGTTTTGCTGTGTTCGCTGCCGAGCTAATAAGATTTCCGGCACAATCTGTTACGCTAGTAATAGTTAAAATATTTTCAATTCCTCTTGTTAATGGATTCGAAAATTGAAGAATTGCTGTGCTGAAATTAGTTGATTGAATAATTACACTCATTGGATTGCCAACACCATTATTTACGAAATAGTTAGGAAGTTGTACAGCAGACAAGCTATCTATCGATTTTGAAAATTCAACCTGAACCGTTACGCTGTCGATGACACTTGCTGACAAAAGCTTTGGAACTTCTGTGCTCATTTGAGCTTGATAAACAGAATTGGATTGAGCAGGTGTTGCGCCTGAGGCATCAGAAGAAGCTGACCAATTTTGGGTTCCGCCGCATACATTCTTCGGGTCGATCAGTTCTAAGCTATAACCCCCTTTTTTCTTTACATCATCTTTATACCAGGTATCGTAATAAGCAACCTTATCAATTATTCTGCTTGTATTATCCGTTAAAGTCAAAATATCTTTATCATTATTTAAACTCGGCCAGGGTGAAAGTCCTATCGTTTTCCCAAAAGGTTTAAAAAGTGCTTCATCAGCTTTTGCTGCCAGAATTACGTATTGACGGGGCTTAATTGTATCTGCTAAAAACGTATAAGTTGAGTTTTGGTCGGCATATTTCCAGCCTTGCATTAAAATATATTCAGTTGTTGTATTCCAGATTTCAACAAATTCTTTTTGTGGCAGCGCCAGACTTCCGGTTGGGTTTGCAAATATTTCGTTAATAACCAAGTCGCCAGATTTTACAGTGTAAGGTTTAATATAAGTAAATCCTAAATTACTGTTAAAAGCGATGACATTTCCTTTTTTATCCCTTACATGGCTAACCGTTAAATTATAATCACCAGAAATTAATTCTTTTAGAAAGGTTAACCGATATACATTTGGTAGCGCTGTCGAAGCCACATTTGTTGGGCTGCCATAGCCGTTTGATAAATTGTAATTGCCTGTTACAGTTGCCGAATTCAAATCTAAAGGTTCAGAAAAAGTAACATCTAAAGTAGAGGCGTTAACAGCAGCAATACTTTTTATTGCAGGCGGCGTTGTATCGGGAATTAAGTCATCGATGTTAAAATCATCAAAAATATATTGATTGTACCGCGACGCAGTAGCATACCTGCAAAAAACACCTGCAAAGCCCGAACTTGTAAAACTATTTTCAGTAGTACTTCCTTCGAGATTAAAGTTATTCCCACCAGTTACATCTGTAAACAAGTCCCATTTGCCGGCAGCATCCCTTTTAACCTTTATTTTTGCTAAAACCACGTTAGCGTTTACTCTTGTTTTCTGCGCCCCGACGATAATCCGTGTTGCAGAAGTACCGCTTTGTTTGTATAAATGGAATCCATCAGTCGCGCCAGTCTCTCCTATCTGCACAAAATACCCATTCAAACTTCCTTTTAAATCTTCTTTGTTAGAAGTTAAATAAATCCTGACAAAATTAGTTGTGGTTGGGTCGAAATTGAGCTGCACAAAAAACGTCCAGCTGGCATTTAAACTCAGCTGATTTGCTGTAGACAGCGAAATTGTTTGAGCGGCAAGTTGTTGCCCTTGTGTTTGCAGCTGATTTTTGGTATTTATCTGAAAGTAATTTACATCACCCCTCCAAATGGGATTCTGGGAGAAATCGCCATCGGTAAATGAATCAGAAACCTGGGAAAATGTAATTTTACAAAATAACAATAGGGATATAAGCAGAATTTTCTTCATATTTGGGCTTATATCAAATGTTTATAAATATAATAATTAAAATTTAAAATGAAAGTAGCAGTAGTAGGTGCAACCGGATTGGTTGGTACCGTAATGTTAAAAGTATTGGAGGAAAGAAATTTCCCTTTAACAGAGTTAATTCCCGTAGCATCAGAAAAGAGTGTTGGTAAGGAAATTACTTTTAAGGGTAAGAAGTTCCCAATCGTTAGCATGGATACTGCAATTGGCATGAAACCGGATATTGCTTTGTTTTCAGCCGGCGGAAATACTTCATTAGAACATGCACCCCGTTTCAAAGAAGCCGGAACAACGGTTATTGATAATTCTTCGGCCTGGAGAATGGATCCGGCAATTAAATTAATTGTTCCAGAAGTGAATGCGCACGAGCTTTCTATTGATAATAAAATTATTGCAAATCCGAACTGTTCCACCATTCAAATGGTGGTTGTTTTAAAACCTTTGCACGATAAATATAAAATCAAACGTGTGGTGGTTTCTACTTACCAATCGGTTACCGGAACTGGCGTTAAAGCGGTTGAGCAACTGATGAACGAGCGTAAGGGCATTGATGGTCCGAAAGCCTATCCATACGAAATCGACTTAAACGTTCTTCCTCATATCGATGTTTTTATGGAAAATGGCTATACTAAGGAAGAGATGAAAATGGTTAAAGAAACGAACAAAATTATGAGCGATAACAACATTAAAGTTACCGCAACTACTGTTCGTATTCCGGTTATGGGTGGCCATTCAGAATCGGTTAACATTGAGTTTGAAAATGATTTCGATTTAGCTGAGGTTCGCAGCATTTTAGAAAAATCGCCGGGTATTATCGTTGTAGATGATGTAGCAAACCTGAAATATCCGATGCCAAAAGATGCACATGAAAAAGATGAGGTTTTTGTTGGTCGTATCCGCAGGGATGAATCGGCGCCAAAAGCTTTAAACCTTTGGATTGTGGCAGATAACTTACGCAAAGGTGCTGCAACAAATGCAGTTCAGATTGCGGAATATTTAATTCAGAAAGAGTTGGTATAAAAATAAAAAAATCAGTTAACACCTGTGAAACTCAAAATTCACAGGTTTTTTTATGCCCTTTTGATTAATGTCTTTTAAATTAAAAGAACTTATAATCACTAAATTATATATAAAAAAGAGATTATAATCACTAAATTATATATAAAAAAGAGATTACAATATCTAAATTATATATAAAAAAGAGATTAGCTTTTAATTTTCTTATATTTGTAAAAAAGAATGATATGATTATCAGAAGTTTACAAGCTCATATCGAATCGAAGTTTTTTAAACAAAAAGCTGTTATAGTTACCGGCGCGAGGCAGGTAGGTAAAACCACTATGCTAAAACAATTGGTTAAAAAGACCGAATTGCCATTCGTTTTTCTAAACTGCGACGAAGCTAATGTACGTAACACGCTGACAGACATTAGTATAGAGCGATTAAAATCGATAATAGGCACAAATAAAATTATTTTTATCGACGAAGCACAGCGGATTAACAATATTGGTTTAACACTAAAGTTAATTGTTGATAATTTTGCTGATGTACAGCTTTTAGTTACAGGCTCTTCTTCATTAGATCTTGCTGCAGGCATAAAAGAACCTTTAACGGGAAGAAAATTTGAATACCACCTTTACCCTTTTTCGGTAGCAGAGCTTGTTGAAGAAACCAATATACTTACCGAAGAACAGGCCCTTGAAAAAAGATTAATTTACGGTACTTATCCTGATGCTATAAATTATCCCGGAGAAGAAAAAGAACTGTTATTAAACTTAAGTAACAGCTATCTTTTTAAAGATATCTTGGCGCTCAGCGGAATTCGAAAACCCCTACAACTTGAAAAATTGGTGAAGGCCTTGGCTTTACAAATTGGAAACGAAGTATCATATAGTGAGCTGGGGCAGATGATTGAAGCCGATAAACTAACTGTAGAACGTTACGTTGATTTATTGGAACAATGTTTTGTCGTGTTTAGACTGAGCGCTTACAGTAATAATTTACGCAATGAAATAAAAAAAAGTAAAAAAATATATTTTTACGATACCGGCATACGAAATGCCATAATCGAAAACTTTAGTACGTTAGGATTAAGACAGGATGCCGGGCAACTTTTCGAAAATTATATTGTTTCAGAATATGTTAAGGCCAATAATAACAAAAGAAAACTTGCTAAATACTATTTTTGGCGGAGTTTTCAGCAACAGGAAATTGATTTAATAGAGGAAATCGATGGGAAAATAAATGCTATAGAAATAAAATGGAATGAGAAGAAAAAAGTTAAATTTCCATCTACATTTCTAAATGCATACAACACTAACGCAACTCACGTTATAAATAAATCCAATTACACCAACTTTCTGTTATAAATCATTCAGCACTATAAAATGAAGTTTTTCAAACTGTTCTTCATATTAATATTTGTTTGCTCCGCAACCAATACAATTGCCCAAAACAACATCCAAAACCTGGAGAAAGCTTTTAATAATTTGCTGGCGGATGAACAGGCAAAACACGCCATAACTTCACTTTGTGTTTTAGATGCCAATACAGGCAAAACACTTTTCGCCAAAAACGAAGAAATCGGTTTGGCTACTGCATCAACTTTAAAAACCATTACTGCCGCCACAGCTTTCAGCATTTTGGGCAAAGATTTTCAATTTCAAACAACTTTAGCTTATTCGGGGAATATTACAAGCGATGGAACGCTTAAGGGCAATCTGATTATAATTGGTAGTGGCGACCCCACTTTAGGCTCATGGCGATATCAAAATAAAGAAAACACAGTTTTAATGCAATGGATTGCTGCCATCAAATCAGCAGGGATAAAAAAAATTGAAGGCGCAATCATTGGTGATGACAGAATTTTTGGAACGCAAACCACACCGGAGGGTTGGGTTTGGCAAGATATTGGCAATTATTACGGTGCAGGAACTTCAGGCTTGGCCTGGCGGGAAAATCAGTTCGATATTCATTTAAAACCAGGTTCAGACACAACTGATGATGTCAAAGTTATAAAAACTGTTCCTGAAACACCTTATATCCAGATTGTAAATGAACTGAAAACCGGCAGTTCTGGTTCAGGCGACAGAAGTTATGCCTTCCTTCCGCCCTATAGCAATGTTGCTTATTTACGTGGCAGCTGGGGGATTGGCATTGCCAAATCAGGAATTTCTGTTGCACTACCCGATCCTGCTTTCGATTGTGCCTACCGCTTACAGGATACGCTGAAAAGATTAGGCATTACCACTAATCAACAAGCGACTACAGCAAGATTAATGGATTTGAATCATCAGGCTATTCCTGCTATAACCCAAAAAATAAGTACGATTAGTTCGCCAACGTTAGGTGAAATGACCTACTGGTTTTTGAAAAAAAGCATTAACCTGTACGGCGAAACATTGTTGAAAACCATTGCCGTAAAATCGGGAAAAGCCGGAACCACAGCTAAAGGCGCAGAAACTGAAATTAACTACTGGGCAGCAAAAGGTATCGATAAATCGGCTTTAAATATTATTGATGGTAGCGGGCTCTCTCCCGGCGATAGAATTACAACTTCAGCAATGGCAAGTATTCTGTTCCGAATCCAAAAAGAAAGCTGGTTCCCTGATTTTTACAAGGCCTTACCAGATTATAACGGCATGAAAATTAAAAGTGGAACAATAAATGATGTGTCTGCTTTTGCAGGTTACCATATAGATCCGGCAGGAAATAAGTATGTAATCGTTATCAATATCAACAATTACAGCAGTAGCGGAATTAACAGGAAACTATTTAAAGTTTTAGATACATTAAAATAAAATAATACGATGCCTCACTTTATTAAAAACCTTCAGACTGTAGACGGTTTGATTTCTAATTTATATGGAAATATTTCCATCGAAGAAATGACCAAATTGATTACTTTTCATTTAGAACAACAAGGGTATAAAGTATCAGACCAGGGGTTTGGAAATTTAATCCTGGAAAAGGGAAGCAGAATACAGCGACTTTTACTTGGGGCATTTGTTACCTATTATAAGTTTAGTATAACCATGAGCCCGACCCCTGAAGGCGATCTCATGGTCAATATTTTTCAGCAAACGAGTGGATTTTCGGGCGGTTTAATTGGAATGAATCAGGTAAAAACTGAACTGGCGAGGCTAAGTTTTGGCTTTGCCAATATTTAATGCCAAGCTTAATCAATTACTTTACTGAATAAATTAACTATTTAAAGCATAACTTCTGGGGTTATAGCAG
This sequence comes from Pedobacter rhodius, assembly GCF_027213645.1. Classification (GTDB taxonomy): domain Bacteria; phylum Bacteroidota; class Bacteroidia; order Sphingobacteriales; family Sphingobacteriaceae; genus Pedobacter; species Pedobacter rhodius. Next base: position 147,260 of record NZ_JAPWGL010000004.1, read on the forward strand.
AAGGTATTTATTTAAATTACGTTGCAATTAAAGCAATATCAAAACCATTTAATATGTTAAGGCAAATTCTATTTTTTACGCTATTATATCCCTTTGCCTTATTTGCCCAGGTTAAAGTTGATTTAAATGTTCATGTTCCAAAGAAAATAACAGATAGTTTATTTATTGCAGGAAATTTCAACGACTGGAATCCGCGAAATACTAATTACAGCTTGATAAAAAAAGATAGTCTCGCTTATTTTATTTCACTTAATTTACCTAAAGGAAATTTTGAGTTTAAAATTACCAGAGGTAGTTGGGATAAAGCAGAATCGAAAAGTGATGGCAAACCTACCCCCAACAGAACGGTAAATTTAAATGTCGATACTGTAATGAATATCAATGTTGTAGACTGGACCGATAATTTTAAGCAGCTTAAAGAAGAATATCAATACGGCGACCACATTCATGTTGTAGATTCTGAATTGTTTATACCTCAATTAAATAAAAATCGGAAGATTTGGATTTATTTACCTAAAAGCTATAAGGATTCGAGAAAGCAATATCCAGTGATTTACATGCATGATGGTCAGAATTTATTTCACAGCAACCCTCCACGTTCAAATGAATGGGCTGTTGATACAGTAATGGATAGTTTGATTAGAACTGGTGCAAAGGAAATGATCATTGTTGCTGTAGACCATGGCGGAAAAAACCGCTTGATAGAATATAACCCATACGATAGCCAGTTCGGGAAAGGCGAGGGAAAAGCATATGTTTCGTTTTTAGTTGAAACACTTAAACCTTTTATAGATTCGAAATATAGAACATTAAAGGATGCAAAAAATACATCCATAGTCGGAAGTTCGATGGGTGGATTAATTTCGATGTATGCCATTGCTAATTACCCGAAAGTATTTGGTTCGGCGGGAGTTTTTAGTCCGGCTTTTTGGGTGGCGCCTAAAATTTACGATGATATTGCTCTTAATTTAGCAGGCATGATTGATAGCAAAGTGTATTTTGTTGCAGGCGATAAAGAAAGTACAGATATGGTTCCAGACATGAAGAAAGCTTATGTCATTTTGAATCCGAACGGTAAGAAGAAAAATGTAGTTTTTGTTGAAAAAGAAGACGGAAAACATTCGGGATGGTTTTGGCATCGGGAGTTTGTACCTTTTTATCAGTTTATAGCTCGATAAATACCCTAACTCCTCATTGCGAAGCCGATTTTTCATTGGCTGTGGCCATCTGATTAGTAGCTTTTTTGTCTTAGCCAGACAGCCTTGTCCTTTTTACGTGGTAAAAAAGTAGCCAAAAACCGAGCCTTCTGCGAGCTCATGAACACAGTTAAAAATAAATAGACACCAATGAATAATCAAGGCTAAGAAGCTTTATTGAAAATCCTCAATAAATTTTCAGGTGGTTCGTTCCAAGAATTACAGTAGCTGACTTATCTAAACCCGATTGCAGTGAAATACTTTTCATCGCAGAAACTGTGCATATGCTGTCGTGCTGAGGCACGAAGCATCCGCAACCGATGAAACAGATTCTTCGTTTTTCAAAATGACAGAAGGTTAAAAAAATTTACAACAAAAAAATGGTATTGCTATCCGGAAATAACATCAATTGCTTCCAAAAACCAATATTGATTTAAAATTAAGAACTGGTTAAACTTGAATAACTATCGTAACATTAACGGCCAAAACCCTTTATTTATTTAAAAAATATACTAACTTTGATGTTACGCTTAGTAATTGTACTTTATACACTAAGCAGGTTAAAAAATCAACAAAAAATCAAATAGAAATGAGCATAATTGTTAATGTCCATGCCAGACAAATTCTCGATTCGAGAGGCAATCCAACAGTAGAAGTTGAAGTCGTTACAGAAGCAGGCGCTTTTGGCCGTGCAGCTGTACCAAGCGGTGCATCTACCGGGCAATATGAGGCTGTTGAGTTACGTGACGGAGATAAATCTACATATTTAGGTAAAGGTGTTTTAAAAGCTGTTGAAAATGTAAATACTAAAATTGCGGATGCATTACGTGGCATTGATGTTTTTGAGCAAAATGCTATCGATAAATTAATGCTGGAGCTTGATGGTACTGAAAACAAAGGTAACTTAGGTGCTAATGCAATTTTAGGTGTTTCTCTGGCGGTTGCTAAAGCTGCTGCTGATGAAATCGGCCAACCTTTATACCGTTACATTGGCGGCGTTAATGCAAACACTTTGCCAATTCCGATGATGAACATCATTAACGGTGGTTCTCACTCTGATGCGCCTATCGCGTTCCAGGAGTTTATGATTATGCCGGTTGGCGCACCATCTTTCTCTGAGGCTTTACGTTGGGGAACTGAGGTTTTCCATAGCTTGAAAAAAATACTTCACGACAGGGGTTTATCTACCGCTGTAGGCGACGAAGGTGGTTTCGCTCCAACTTTTGACGGCACGGAAGATGCAATTGAAACGGTATTGAAAGCAATTGAAACGGCCGGTTATAAACCAGGCACTCAAATTTGCCTGGCGTTAGATTGTGCATCATCTGAGTTTTACAAAGATGGTAAATACGACTACACTAAATTTGAAGGCGCAACAGGTGTTATCCGTTCAAGCGAAGAACAAGCACAATATTTAGCTGACCTTTCTGCAAAATATCCAATTATCTCTATTGAAGATGGTATGGATGAAAACGATTGGACCGGCTGGAAAAGCTTAACTGATAAAATTGGCGGCCATGTTCAATTGGTTGGTGATGATTTATTTGTAACGAACGTTACGCGTTTACAACGTGGTATCGACGAAGATACAGCAAACTCAATCCTGGTAAAAGTTAACCAAATCGGTTCTTTAACGGAAACCATCAATGCGGTTACTTTAGCACAGAACAGTGGTTATACCTCGGTAATGAGTCACCGTTCAGGCGAAACTGAAGATGTTACCATTGCTGATTTAGCTGTTGCATTAAACTGCGGACAAATTAAAACAGGTTCAGCATCACGTTCTGACAGGATTGCAAAATACAATCAGTTATTACGTATTGAAGAAGAGTTAGGTGAAAACGCCCGTTTCATCGGTTCGAAATTCAAATACGCTAAGAAATAAATAGTTGTCATTCTGAGCTTGTCGAAGAACTTTCTGATAGATGTTTCGACAGGCTCAACATGACAAATAGATTTTATGTTAACAAGTTGAAAAATTGATTTGCAGAACATCCGGAGATTTTAAATCTTCGGATGTTTTATTTTACATTATATTTGTCTCTACAAACCTGTAAGGTTTATAAAAAGCATTATGAAACGTTTGATAGACCTTTTCCGCAACAAATATTTCCTCGCAACAGCTGCTTTTGCCGTGTGGATGCTGTTTTTCGATAAAAACGATATGATGTCGCAATACGAATACCGTAGTCAGGCCAATAAATTACAAGAGGAAAAGGAATATTTTGAAAAAGAAACCGCCCAGGTTAAAAAGGATTTAAACGAGCTGAATACCAACTTAAATACCGCAGAGAAATTCGCCCGGGAAAAATATTTCATGAAGAAAGATAACGAAGATGTTTTTGTTATTATTCATGAAGAGAAAAAAGACTAACCAGGATTTTAGAACAGAATTTCAGGACTTTAAGGATTTAAGGATAAGGCAGGATTTAGTTACTATAATAGTATTTCAAATTTTGTATTAATATTCGAATTTTGGCAACGAAAGCTTGAATTTAACTGCAACAATTCTAAATATAAAAATAAAGGCGACCACAGCAAGTTTAGCAATTACGCTCTCTACATTAATTAGAATTAGCAAATAATACAGCAAGCCACCCAAAATACAAGCCGATGCATATATTTCTCGCCTGAATACCAGCGGAATTGTATTTAACAAAGTATCTCTGATAATACCTCCAAAACAGCCTGTAATGGTGCCAAGGGCAATACAAATACCAGGATTTAAGCCGAAAGCAATTCCTTTAAGTAAACCAACCATGGTAAAGAGTCCTAAACCTAAACTATCGAATAAAAACAGCGTAATTTTCATTTTCTGCACATGAGTTTTAAAAAACATGGTTATCAGCGCGGTAAATAATATTACTAAACAAGTTTGCATATCTCGCATCCAGGCAACAGGCGTATCGCCAATTAGCAAATCTCTGACAGTACCGCCACCAATTGCAGTTACAAAAGCAATAATTAGTACGCCAAATGGGTCGAGTTTACGTTGCATTGCAGTAAAAGTACCTGAAATGGCAAAGGCAATGGTTCCCAAAACCTCAATAACTTCTGATGTAGAAATATTATAATTCCCCATTTCGTTTACGCAAAAACCATTCTATACTTAATAAAACCAATATCAACCCGAACAGCCATTTTATATTAATGAGTTCATTGTACTTACGGTCTTCGTAGCTGATGGTTTTAATGTTCTCATTTTTTAGGATTTCATCAGCAATTTTTAATAAATCGGCCGGCATGAAAAGCTTTCCCTTGCTTTGCTTGGAAATCGTATTTAGTAACTGATGATTGGCCGTAGTTTGCTGATATTCGGCAATTAAAGCATTCACATAAAAAAGACCCGCAGCGGCAAATTTTTGTCCGCCTAACGAAGTATTAGCCGTATAAGAATAATTTCCTGCGGGCATTGCCCCGGCATCGAGCTGATAAGCATTTTCCGTTCTGGAGAAAACATAATTGAAAACCTTGCCGGCTTCATTTTTAACCTGCAAGTTCACTTCCGATTCATTTACCGGCTGATAACTTTCGTTGTAAAGCGTGCCGTTGAATTGGACAGATTCATTTTCATCATAAGCAGATCTAGATGTAAAAACCTTAAATCTTCGCTTATCATCCTTTACAGAAAGGTATTGAACGGTTTTGGAAATCAAATCGTTCAAGCTTGATGGTTCGCTTTCATTTTCAGCGGCCGATAACTTCCAACGCCATAAACCCTCTCCCATTAAATAACCCGCTTTTAAGCCATTTTCATTCGTAAAAAACAACAATGGTTGTTGTGTAACTACTTTTCCGATACGCTGATTGAAAATTGGCGTAGCACCGGCATTTACCGTTAACCTACCGAATGGCATTAGCAATGGGTCGAAAGTGGAAAATTGTTTTTTGTCTTCTTCAGATAAGTTAAAACTTGTAAAACCATTGGAAAAATCGGGATAAACTTCCTGAAGGGAACCATTTGCAGCACTCAAATTAACCTGATTCTGAATTCGGTTAAAGGCATTCAAGTTACTTTGTGCACCCAAAATATACCAGATGGGTTTCTTTAAACCCGTTACTTTCTGTAAAAAAGAAGTTGAGATGTTTTGAGCATCAGGTAACTGGTACAACACAATTAAATCAAATTTAGATGGGTCGGTCGAGCTTAAGTCATCAGCGAGAACAAGTTTAGCCTCATAATGCTTGTTAAGTGAAATTGCCTCTTTTAAAACAGCCAAATCGGGATGCGGGGCCGCTGCAGCTAACAATACTTTTTGCCTGCCGTCAATTACCTCAATATAAAAAGTTTGTGAATTATTTTTGGTGGTCATTTCGTTTGGCAGCGTGCCTAACTGAACGGTATATTTCTGCATGCCAATTTTACCGGCATGCAGTTTCACAGGAATGGTTTTCACAAAGGAATTTCCGGCAATAGTAATATTTTGTTGTTCAACTTTTGCTCCATTCTGACTAACTGTTAAAGCCGTATTTTCGCTTTCACTTTGAAAGGCCTGAACCTGCACTTCAATGGTAAAATCATCGTCCAGATAGACGATGTTATTATAGTTGATGTTAGAAATTAAAACGTCCCGTTTGGGAATGCCGTCGCCCAAAGCAATAGTATAAATCGGCGCATTTATTTGGTTGATGATGTACAAAGGATTTCCACCGTGATTAAAAATACCATCCGTTGCCAAAATAACTGCTCCAACATTTCTATTGGCATATTCATCTTTAATCTTTTGAAAAAAAGCACTGGCATCTGTTAACTTTCCCTGGTTTTTGAAATCAAATCCATCGGCTACGGAGTCGCCAAAATTGTAGGTTTTTACTTCATACTTATCTGATAACTTATCTTTTAAGACCTTAAGATGTTGTTCGTATAATTTTTGGTCGAAGCCAGCTGCTTTAACCTGACCAACAGATAGAGAATTATCTTGCCCTATGATGATAACCGGCCTGTCAAAGGTGTAATTAAGGGTTTTGATTAATGGTGCAAAAATAAGCCAGGCGATAGCTGTTACTGCAATAATCCTAAGTGCCGTTAAGCCATATTGTAATTTTTTATCGAGATTTTTGTTACCCCGATACAGCAACCATGCATATAAAACACCCAAAGCAAGGCAACCCAGAAAATACAAAATAGAAGTACCGGCAAAAAAGCTGTTCATATTTTATAAAGATGCTAATTTTGTTATTAACCGCAAAGGAAGCCAAGAATTTACGTAAAGAAAGGTACATCAAGCTTTTTACCACAGAGGGCACAAAGGAATACACAGAGATATACTCACCAATTTAACTTGGCGTTCTCGTGCTTTTGTGATTGCAAAAATATCTATGTAGGCCGTGGTGAAATCAATAATTTCTTAGCTTTAACCAAAGCAAATTTGCTGTTAACCGCAAAAACCACAAATTATTTACCACAAAGGGCACAAAGATATACACAGAGTATCACAGAGAAAAGTGCAAAGCCTAACTTAGTGCTCTCTGTGCATAGCACAAATTTAAAATCTCCGTGTTCTCTGTGGTTAAATAACTAGCTTTAACTAAAGTAAATTTTATGAAATTAATCTGTTTAACGTTTTTATTATCACTCAGCATAATGGCGAATTCACAAAATAATTTCAAGGCGACTCAAATCAAATTTGAAAGAGTAGAAAAAGCTTATAATGAAAAATGGGAAACTTTACAAAAATTTATCAAGGCAGCTGGCTATAGTACTGATTTTTCAATGCTGATAAATGCTTATAAAGCAGAGGGAAAATTAGAAATTTGGTTAAAAGATAAATCAGACAAGACTTATTCGCTATTCAGAACCTACGATTTTTGTGCGCACTCGGGTACATTAGGTCCGAAAGTGATAGAGGGCGACGGACAAACACCCGAAGGATTTTATTACATCAATGTATTCAATCCGATGAGTAGTTTCCATTTATCGCTCGGTGTAAATTATCCAAATTCAGTTGATTCTGTCAGAACCGGAAAAGACAGAAAAACTGGTGGCGACATTTACATCCACGGCAATTGTGTAACGGTTGGCTGTATTCCTTTAACCGATGAAAAAATTAAAGAAGTATACATCTTAGGTGTCGAAGCCAGAAATTCTGGTCAGGAAAAAATTCCTGTTAACATTTATCCGTTCAAAATGACGGATGGGAATATGAGAAAATATGCTGTTCAATTTCCAGCGCAAACCAGTTTTTGGAAAACTTTACAGCCAGGTTATTTGGCTTTTGAAAAAAATCAGCGCGCTGTGGATGTTAAAGAAGTTAAGGGGAAATATGTCGTAAAATAGTTAAAATGTTAAAGGTTGGAACGTTGCAAGTTCTGAATCCAAAACCTTTCAACCTTCCAACCGTCAATTTTTCAACCCGCTTCTATAGCATTCCGCCGCAAACCGATAAAGTTTGTCCGGTTACATAGGCACTCATATCTGAAGCTAAGAAAACACAAACATTTGCTATATCTTCCGTTTCGCCAGCACGTTTAAGTGGAATATCTTTCTCCCAACCTGCAACAACTGCGGGGTCTAAAACCTCTGTCATTTCGGTACGGATAAAACCCGGAGCAACGACGTTAGCACGGATATTTCTTGAACCCAGTTCTTTAGCAACAGATTTTGTGAAACCAATGATACCAGCTTTTGATGCAGCATAATTCGCTTGCCCGGCGTTACCCGTAACCCCAACTACAGAACTCATATTAATGAAAACACCTTTGCGGGCTTTCATCATAATTTTCGATGCTGCTTTGGTTACGTTGAATATAGACTTTAAGTTGATGTTAATTACATCATCCCAGTTCTCTTCACTCATGCGCATAAGCAAACCATCTTTGGTTATTCCAGCGTTATTTACCACAATATCGATGGTTCCAAATTCGGCAACCACATCATTGATTAATTGCTCTGCCTGGTCGAATTTTGATGCATCAGAACGGTAACCTTTAACTTTTGTTCCGAAGCTTTGCAATTCCTGTTCCAACGCCTCGCCTTTTTCTACTGATGATAAGTATGTGAATGCAACGTTAGCACCTTGCTCAGCAAATTTTTCAGCTATTTTACGACCAATACCTTTCGATGCGCCTGTAATTAATGCTGTTTTTCCTTCTAATAATTTCATTATGAAATGTTGTAAAGTTGAAATATTTTTAATGTTGTAAAGTTATAATTTAAAGCAATATAAGATTATGCTTTTTTCTGACTAAGCTGAAAAACGTTCCCTTCAATATCTTCTCCATCGCAAAAAAGGAAATCTATATTTTCAAAAGACTTAACGCTTTCCATTTTAACCCCTTTTTCTATTAACTTTTTGCGGCAATCTTCAATATCTTTATCAATACTAAAAACTAATTTAGTATTACTTTCTGCTTTAAAAGGAATTTCTTTTCTGAATGATTCTCCTATTTTATGAAATGCAATTTCCAACGACCCTGAATTGAAAACTAACCATTCTCCTTCTATTTCCTCGATTAACGGAAAATTAAATATGGATTGATAAAAAGCCTTTAATCCATCAATATCATTACCAAATAAAATTATTCTGCTCAATATCATAGTGATTTACTTTTCCGCAGGTTCCTGCTGGCTCAAACAGTGAAAACTGCCCAGCCCCCAGATAATATCAACTGAATTAATACCGATAACCTTTCTATCCGGGAAACAACCCTGAATAATATCCAAAGCTTTCTGATCGTTTATATCATTAAAAACCGGCACAATTACGGCAGCGTTAGCGATGTAAAAGTTTGCATAAGATGCCGGTAAACGCGTATCATCATAAATAACCGGCGATGGCATTGGCAACTCAATAATATTTAACGGGCGACCGTCCTTCAATTTCATTGCTTTCAGGGCCTCTAAATTCTCTTGCAATAAAACATAGTTTTCATCCAACGGGTTGCTCTCTACAACCGTTAAAACGGTATCTTCATTCACGAAACGCGTGATGTCGTCGATGTGACCGTCCGTATCATCGCCTACTATTCCGTCACCCAGCCATAAAACCTGTTCCTGACCATAATATTCAAGTAAGTATTTTTCAATCTGTTCTTTGGTTAAATGCGGATTACGATTTTCGTTTAATAAGCAAGCTGTTGTGGTTAAAATCGTTCCGGCGCCGTTAAATTCCACCGAACCGCCTTCCATCACAATATCAGGTGTAAATAACGGCAACTTGAAATGTTTAGCAATTTTGGTTGGCACCACGTCGTCCAAATCAAACGGCGGGTATTTCCCACCCCAGGCGTTGTAACCCCAATCTACTACGGCTTTCTCATTTCCTTTCAACACAAACGCCGGACCATGGTCACGGCACCAGGCATCGTTCGTTTCATTGAAATAAAATTCAACCTGGCTTAAGTCGGCATCAACTTTGGTTAATTCAGAAACAGCAAAAGCTTTCATTTCTTCATTTTTAATATTGATTCGCACTTTTTCGCCTTCGGCCACGGCTTTGATAAATTGGCAATATGGCTTATAAATGGTTTCGATTTTTCCTGGCCAGCTTGCCTCTTTGTATGGCCAGCTTAACCAGGTTGCTTCGTGTCTGGCCCATTCAGCAGGGAAAGCATATCCCTGTTGCTTTGGAGAATAATCGAATTGATTGATATTTAATGTTGGTTTTGGAGGAAGTTGTGACATATTTTTTTAATCCGAATTCGGATGTCTAAGGTTCATGTTTATTAATTAGTCCGAAAGTCAGGGGTCCGAGGTCGGAAGATATTATTTGCTAAAAGTCCGAAGTCAAATGTCAGAAGTCGGAAGATATTATATTTCATGAGTTCTTTTTATTCCAAAGATTTGATTAAAGCAGAAATCATTATCAAGATTTCTTCGCAGGATTGGTAGTGTTTCTTAAAAATCTCCTCAGTAATATATCCACGCCTATTGCCAAATGCAAACAATTTACAACCTCAATATCTGACCTCAACGAATAGCGTAAAAACTTCTTGAACTCCGGGTTACTTTGCCCAGTACTTCCTTCAGCAATATTCATCGAGATGGAGTCAGCAGCACGTTTTACCTGAGATGTCAAAACATAAACTTCTTCTTTCGGAAAAGTTTTAGTCATTTTATCAATCTCATCTGCCAGGTCTAATGCCTTTTGCCAGACTTTTAATTTTTCAAATTTGAATGCCATGTTAAAAAAGTCCGAATTTGGGCGTCCGAAGTCAGGTGTCCGAAGTCGAAAGATATAAATTTATTAACATCAAATTACAAAATCTTAATCTTCAAACCAAGTTTAACTATTTGGTATTTGCACTCAGACTTCTGACCCCGGTCTTCGGACGAATAACTAATCCCCATCAATATACCTTTTCGTAATCGGCTGATAAGAATCAATTCTTCTATCCCTTAAAAATGGCCAGTGTTTACGCATAAAGTCGCTTTGGCTTAAATCTAACTCCACAACTTCCGTTTCTTCCTTATCGTGCGAGGCCAGATAAAGCAGTTTACCCTGTGCATTTGTTGCGAAACTGCCACCCCAGAACTTCATGGCGCCATCTTGCTCAAATCCTACACGGTTTACACTAACTACCGGAACGCCGTTTGCAACCGAATGCGAACGTTGGATGGTTTGCCAGGCATTGTACTGGTCCTGATTGGTTTCTTCATCCTGATCAGTTGCCCAGCCAATTGCTGTTGGATAAAACATAATATCAGCGCCCATTAAAGCGGTAATTCTGGAAGCTTCAGGATACCACTGATCCCAACAAATTAAGATGCCGATTTTAGCGAACTTCGTTTCAAAAACTTTGTAACCTAAATCGCCCGGCGTGAAATAAAATTTTTCGTAAAACGCCGGATCATCAGGAATATGCATTTTACGATATTTACCTAAATAAGAACCATCGGCATCTAGCACAGCTGTGGTATTATGGTATAAACCTTCCGCACGTTTCTCAAATAAAGAAGCAATAATTACCACGTTTAACTCTTTAGCCACAACCTGTAAAGCATCTGTAGATGGACCCGGAATCGCTTCCGCTAAATCGAAATTGTCATAATCTTCAACGTCGCAGAAATATAAAGAGGTAAAAAGCTCCTGCAAACACACTATCTGTGCGCCTTTTGCCGCCGCTTCTCTCACTTTCCCTATCGCTTTATCTAAATTTTCCTGCTTATCTTTAGTACAGGTCATTTGTACTAAGCCAACTTTTACTTTCTTCATGTTTTTCAAAATTATTGAATGATAGAAGGAATGAATGAGCTTGTGATTTTATCTATGCTCACATTCACGCATTCAAAATTATGGCGCAAAGTTACTATTTTGTTTAAAAGTAGAACGGCATAATTGTGTAATAGTTTTTTGAAAAGCAGCGATTGTAATTTGGGGTAATAAAATTTTATTCTGTACCTAAAAGTACACCAGACACATTCCATGCGCTGGAACTTAAACCTTGTGGTGGCCCCATTGGAATGGTTACTTTTATGGTATGTGTACCGGCTTTTAAATCGCCTAAGGAAATTATATTTGGATTGGTTACCGTTCCGGGACACCAGTTCGAACGACTTAAATCGGAAGAGGAAAGTCCCGTTTCAAAATTACCCGATGCAGGGTTTGATAAGCGGTAAGAACCACAATCCTGTCGCCACGGTATAAAAGCAAAGGCCTCTTTTCCGTCCAGCCAGATGGTATTTTTCCGAGGTACAAATTCATCCCCACTACCCCAACCACCATGACCGGTAGTGATGTAACGTAATTTTGCATCTTTAACATCCTTTTCTAAAGTGAAAGAAACTTCCAGACCCCTATCGCTGCTAAACATGGTGGCATATTCCTGTCCGGCCATTTCTAATACATTGGTCGAATTAAACAAAGGCATAATTATATTTTTCTCAGCCTTTTCCCTGCCACTATTGTGAAGGGTAATGTTTAATGAAACCTTATGTCCGCCTTTATCATAATTGCCAATAAAAACGGCTATCCAAACTTCTTTTCCATTAACTAAAGGAAATAATTCTGAAATATCTTGCCTGTAGTAGACCTTATCTGCCCAGTTTTTATCTTTCAACTTTAAGTTATTGTATTTGCCCACACCGAAGGGTGTAAAAAACCGCATCAGTTCGATAACCGGATTGTAAGTTGCCGTAGCCACAACACCCTGGTAGGTTTTTCCATTTCCATTGTTATAAACCGGCAAAACCTTTACTGAATTTTTCAAGGCATCCATTAAGCCAACCGATTTATCCGTTGGAATTACAAAAACAGAACCTGTTCTGTCATAAGCATCACCGTTTGATTGCTCTGTTAAATCGACAAAAATAGCTGGATTGGTCAGCAATTCCGGAAATTTAACTTTCCTGGCAATGACCGTTCCGCCGGCAAACCTGAAAACAGAATCAGACAGCGGTTTATCTGTAAAGTTGATGGTTTCATTATTGAAAACGTTGAGTGTGGTAAACCTGCTTTTCCAAAGCAAATCTTTGTACGATAATCCGTCTGTTAGTTTTAATGTACTTAAATCAATCGGCTCATTGTTTTTAACTTCTTCAATTTTTGTTGCTGTTAGATAACTATTTCCGTTTCGAACCTGCTCTAATACCAAACCCAGACTTTGCCCCAGAACCGTTGGTGCAGCTTTAATTCCGACATCAGCCGTGTACCACAATTCTATTGTATTCGAGTCGACTATCGTTTTTGCCTTTTTACAGGTGTAGCCTAAAATCACTTTGGTTTCGTTACTGAATTCGAAAACCTGTTTAGCGATTGTAGCGCTATCTGCTGTAGAAATTTGATTGCTTTTACCCAAATCGGCAACCTGAAATAATATATTTTCTGGCTTGACGATAATACTTTGCTCGAAAGGATATTTAGCTTTATTGGCCAATACACTTTCCATACTTAATAGATTTTGTTTTGCGCCGGCGATAACGACTATAGGATTTCTATCTTCTTTCGGCTTCTCATCTGCAGAGCGCCAATAAACTATTTTGTAGGTTGAATTTGTTTTTAAAGCTTGTTGCGCCTGGGCAAAAACCACGGTAAATACTGAGAAAATAAGGATATAAAGTTGCTTCATAAAATCGAAAACTCAAATATAAAACTATCTCTCCAACCTATCTTCAACAAAAGCAAAAGGCAATAAACTCTTTACACTCGGCACTTTCAAAACCTCGCCATTTAAGCAATAAAATATGACTTCAATTGGTGCCGACTGTTTACGTTCAAACTCGGCCATAACCTGCAGGCATCCCCCGCAAGACGTAACCGGTTTTAAAATTTCGAAGTTATCGGTTTGCGCCGTGATGGCCATACTTTCGATAACCGCATTCGGGTAAGCAGCGCCGATTGAAAACAGCGCAACACGTTCGGCACATAAACCTGAAGGGTAGGCCAGGTTTTCCTGATTGCTCCCGAGAATTATTTCTCCCGAGGCTAAGCGAATGGCTGTTCCAACCCTGAATTTGGAATAAGGAGAATAAGAACTGGCCAGGGCTTGTTCAGAAAGTTCGCACAATAATCTGTCGTTTTCGTTCAACTCCTCTACACCTTTATACTGTTCAAAAATTATATTTAGATTTATTAAGTTCATTTTAAAAGAATTACAAAACGCTAATGTTAAATTTTTTAGCGGGGCGAACAATTTAGGTTATTTTTTGTATTAATTATAAAGATTGCCTTAAAATTAATTTTAATGGCACGCTTTTGCATTTTATAAAATCACCAAACACAATTCGTTTTGAATAAATACGTACGTAAAAGTCTTAAAGTTTTACTCTGGGTAATTGCCTCAATCATCATACTTGTTGTAGCTTTGGCACTATCGTTAAACATTCCCGCAGTGCAAAACTTTGTTAAAGGTAAAGCCATTAATTACCTGAAAAACAAAACTAAAACGGAAGTAAGCCTTGAAAGCATCAAAATTGCACTCCCTAAAGATGTGGTTTTAAATAAGTTTTACATCGAAGACCGAAAAGGCGACACCTTATTATATGCTGAAAAATTAGCGGTCGACATCAGCCTGTTTAAACTTTTAAAAAACACAGTTGAAATAAATAACATTGAACTGAAAAATATACGTGCAAATGTTAAACGCATAAATCCGGATACCACTTTCAATTTTTCTTTCCTCGTGGATGCTTTTATGAGCGACCAGAAGAAACCTGAAGAAAAAGTTGATAAAGACACTACTTCTACACTTAAATTTTCGGTTGATAAGGTTTCATTTGAAGACATCGGTATTACCTATCGAGATGACGTTGCAGGGAATGATGTTAAACTTTATTTAGGTGCGTTTAAAACTAAATTGAAAACATTTGATTTAGCCAATCAACACTATGTAATCCGCGACCTGACTTTAAACAACACTTCACTAAAATACCTTCAACAAAAACCATTAACCCAATTGGTTCAACACCTGACCAATAGTATAGACAGTAGTCAGAAGGAAGCTTGGAAATTACCTTTAATTGAAGTGGAAAATTTTGCTTTCAGCAATGTAAAAGTGAATTACGATGATCAGGTTTCGACAACAAAAGCGGTAGCTGATGTAAATGAATTGGGTCTGGTTAACCTCAAGGTAGATTTGACCAATAGTAAATATACGGTTGATGATGCAAAACTGAACAAATCAAATATCCTCTTTGCTTTTAAACCTGCTCCGAGTAACGATTTAAAGAAAGTAAAGGATACGGTTGTTCCCCAAAAATCGACTTTAGGATTAATCATTAAAAACATCAGCCTGGCCGATAACAATGTACAGTTCGATAATTTGGGTGCAAAAGCGGCTCCGAAAGGCATGGATTTTAATCACCTAAAAATCTCCGGCTTAACGTTCGGTGCAGGTGATGTCAGTTATGGTGCCGAAGGTATAAAGGCCAACGTTAAAAATGGCTCGTTAAAGGAGAAAAGTGGTTTTGCCTTAAATGAATTAAGAGGGAATGCCGTTTATAACGATAAGCAAATTAAGCTGACCAACTTCGTTTTAAAAACGCCTAACACAAGCATCGAAAATGCTACAGAACTGAATTTTACTTCGATGGATGATTTGACTAAGCATCCTGAAAAAGTTAAACTGGCATTAAATTTCAAGAATACTACTATAGGTTTAAAAGATGCAGGCTATTTTAGCGACGCCATTCCGGCGAATTACCGAAATGAAAAAATTAAGTTGAATGCTGATGTTTACGGCTACCTAAACAATTTAAATATTCCACGTCTGCAAATCAGCGGGTTAAAAAACACCCAAATTGACATCAGCGGTACCGCAAAAGGTTTACCCGATATTAATAAAACTTTTCTCGATTTAAACATTAAAAAGCTTTATGTAACCAAAGCTGACATCCTGGTCGCCGTTCCCAAAAAATCGTTACCACCAAGCATTGAATTGCCTAATGTAATTAACGCAAAAGGAAAATTCACAGGTTCGCTTACAGATTTCAACACCAATATGAATATCCAGACAGATATGGGTGGCGCTATCTTAACCGCATCAATGAAAGGACCTAAAGGCAGGGAAAGTTATAAAGCAAACATTAATCTGAATAATTTTAACGTAGGCCGCTTATTAAAAATGCAGCCGAAATTAGGCCGTGTTTCGGTTAAGGCTGATGTCGCAGGCACTGGCCTTGATCCTAAAAAAATCAATGCAAAGTTTAACGCAAAAGTTTTAAGTGCGTATTATAACAAATATACTTACCGCAATTTAAGCCTTGCAGGAAATTATAGTAATCAGAACATAATTATTAAAAGCAGCATGCCGGATAGCAACGCAAACTTTGCGCTGGATGCTAAAGTGAATATGGCGGGCAAATATCCGGCGGTAAAGGCGAATCTGAACTTAAAACAAGTTGACCTGCAGGCTTTGAATTTCAGTCCGACGGTTTTAAGCGCCGCAGGTGTGGTTAAAGTAGATCTAGCAACGGCTGATGCTGATTATTTAAATGGTTCGGTCGATATTACAGGATTACAGCTTGTAAAAGATGCACAAAGAATTAATGTCGATACCATATCCTTAAATGCAAAAACAACGGAAACTTCAAATGAATTAACATTGAAATCAGAAATACTTTCAGCAAAAGTTGACGGTAAATATCAGCTTACGAAAGTAAGCAACGCCATTATTAATGAAATCAATAAATATTATGCGTTTGGTGAAGTAACTAAAATTCCGGATCAACGCTTACGGTTTTTTGTAAAGGTTTATGATTCAAAATTATTAAAGCAATTTGTACCGGAACTAACTGTTTTTAAAACTTCGCAGTTTTACGGATTAATTGATACAGAAAAGGACAGTCTGCAAATTAAAGGCAATTTTCCACAAGTAGTTTATGGCGATTTTAAAGTTGATACCACTGTTTTAAACATTAATAACGACAACAATAAACTGGCTTATTCTTTAACTGTTAAAGGCTTACAAAGTCCGTCAGTGTCGCTTTTCAATACAGAAGTGAGTGGAGATGCTGCAAATAATAATTTGGGTGTGAACATTTTCCTTCGCGACAGGCAACTTAAAAACAAATATGTAATCGGCGGAACTTTCCAGTCGATAAACAAAGATTTTAAATTCAGTTTAGATCCGCAAAAATTGTTGCTCGACTATCAGAAATGGGTGGTTTCGCAAGACAATTATATTCAGTTCGGCGCTTCTGGCATTTTGGTTAACCAATTCGAAATCAGCAATAGCGGGCAGTCTTTATCAATAAACAGTAACCCAACCCAACCGAATGCACCCTTAAATGTAGCGTTTAAAGATTTTCAATTAGAAACTTTAACAAAATTTGCAGAAACCGATACTACATTGGTTGGCGGAAGATTAAACGGAACGGCAAATGTTAAAGATTTAGCATCGACACCAAAATTCGAGGCAAATTTGACGATTGACCAATTACGTTATCAAAAAGATCAACTGGGTACCCTGAGATTAGCTGTAAACAATAATACTCAAAATGCATTCGAAGTTAATGTCGCTTTAACCGGCGTACATGAGCTGAGGGTAAATGGTTTTTACTACACAGCGCCGCAAAGTGCATTAGATTTAACGGTTAATATCGATAAAATTGAGATGAAAAACATCGAGAGTTTATCTCAAGGCCAGCTGAAAAACGGTACTGGAACGTTAACCGGTGCACTTTCAGTTAAAGGTGCTTTAACTGCGCCCAAAATTCTGGGCGATCTGACTTTTAATAACGCCGGTATTAATGTGGCTTATGTGAATTCTTATTTCCGTATGCCTAATGAGAAAATATCCTTTACAAATGAAGGTATTAGTTTTAACAATTTTACCCTGATAGATTCACTGAACCAAAAAGCGACAATTAACGGAAAAATTTTAACAACTGATTTTAAAAATTATCGTTTCGGTCTGGATATCCGGATGAACAATTTCAGGGCGATAAATTCTACTGCTGCCAATAATGAAATGATTTACGGAACGGTGTTCCTGACCAGTAACATTAAAGTTCGTGGTGATTTAAATCAGCCGGATGTAAACATGAGCCTTAAAGTAAATAAAGGAACAAAATTCTTTTTTGCGCTGCCTGCTAACGACCCTTCAATAATCGACCAGGAAGGTATTGTACAATTTATCGATGCCGATGCGCCACCCTTCAACGGTCAGCGGGCCTTAAAAGTAGATAGTGTAAGCAAGTCGCCTATTAAAGGAATAAATCTGGTTGCAAACGTAACCATCGATCCCGAAGCGGAGCTTAATGTAGTTGTCGACCCATCGAATGGCGATGCTTTAAAGGTTCGTGGTGATGCAAATCTAAATGCGACGATGGATCCAAGTGGGAAAATAAGCTTAACAGGCCGTTATGAAATTTCAGATGGTTCCTACAACCTTTCGGTTGGCCCGCTTGGCAAAAAAGAATTCAAACTGGTTAAAGGCAGTACAATTATCTGGACAGGAGAGCCGACTACCGCAAATGTTAATTTGACCGCTTTGTATGAAGTTAATGCAGCACCGATAGATTTAATAAATGATCCGTCTAATGTTCAGGCAAAAACCAAATTACCATTTCAGGTTTATTTAATGATGAAAGGCGAATTGTTAAAACCCATCATTTCATTCAAACTTGATTTACCGGAAAATGAACGAGGTGCTTTAAGTGGAATTGTTTACACCAGATTATTAAATGTTAACCGGGATGAAAGCGAATTAAATAAACAGGTTTTTGCCTTACTTGCATTGAACAGGTTTATTGCTAATAACCCATTCCAAAGTTTAGCCGGCGGCGGAGGTGGTGTATCTACGCTTGCCCGTTCAAGCGTAAGTAAACTGCTGACCGAACAATTAAATAATTTGACTTCAGACTTAATTCAGGGTGTAGATTTAAACTTTGGTGTAAACTCATCAGAAGATTATTCTACCGGTTCATTGCAGCAGAAAACGGATTTAGAAGTCGGCTTATCTAAAAAATTACTCAACGACAGGTTAACGGTTACCGTCGGTAGCTCATTTGCACTCGAAGGTCCTCAGGCACCTGGTGAAAAATCGACAGATATTGCCGGTAATGTTAATGTAGAATATGCCCTATCTGCGGATGGGCGTTATAGGCTGAGGGCATACAGAAGAAACCAGAACGACGTAATTGTTCAGGGGCAAATTATTGAAACGGGATTAGGGTTTACACTGGTTGTTGATTACAATAAGTTTAAAGAGATATTTCAGAAGAAGAGAATTAGAAGAATAAGAAACATTGAAGAGAAAGCACAAAATGAAACAACTAACTAGACCTTTTTTATTAATTATGGCCTGTTTAGTTTGGGCAGGTTGCAGCAGCACGAAATCCTTAAAACCTGGACAGATTCTATATACCGGTGCAGAAGTAAATATCAATCCTGATTCATCGGCAAAAATTGATGATCAAAAACAAGTAAAAACAGATCTGGAATCTAAAACCCGGCCACGCCCCAATAAGTCTATATTAGGCATAAAATATAAGCTTGGCATATATAATCTTGCAGGTGAACCAACAAAACCTAAAGGTTTTAAAAACTGGTTAAGAAGACAGGGTGAACCGCCTGTGCTTTTAAGTGAAGTTAAACTTAAATATAATAATGATGTGTTAACGAGTTATTTAATCAGCGAAGGTTACTTACAAGCTGTGGTTACAGGTGATACGGTTGTTAAAGAAAAAAAAGGTAAGGCAATATATACCGCCAATACCGGCGACAGATATAAAATTAACAAAATTAATTTTCCACCGGATACCGGTGTTTTAACTAAAATTATTAATGCAAATAAAGAAAAAACGCTTTTAAAAACCGGTGATTATTATGACCTCGATGTTTATAAAAACGAACGGATTAGAATTGATAATGACTTAAAAGAAATCGGTTACTTCTATTTCAGTCCGGATTACCTGATTATGCAGGTTGACAGCACAATCGGTAAAAACCTGGTTAATATTTCTGTAAAAGTAAAAGATATTGCACCTGATGCGGCATTAAAGCCTTATTCAATTAAAACCATCAATATTTACCCTAATTATTCCCTGAGGAGAGATGGTGCATTAAGGAAGTTAAAACCATTGCAATACAATGATTTCAACATTTACGATGATAAAAATACTTTTAAACCAAGGCTTTTTGACAGACTGGTATTTTTCCAAAAAGGCGAAGCCTATAATCGTAAAGACCATAACCAGTCGTTAAACCGCATGGTTAATATTGGTGCTTTTCAGGATGTGAGAGCAGAGTTTTTACCGGTAGATAGCTTTAAAAATAACCAGCTCGATTTAAATATTTACCTGACACCGCTCAAAAAAAACTCGCTTACCTTCTCTGTTACCGGAACCAGTAAATCTAATAATTTCGTAGGTTCTGAAGTTAAGGTTACGCAAACAACAAGAAACCTTTTTCGGGGTGCAGAGCAATTGGATGTAAGTGTAAGTGGCGGCTTTGAAACGCAAACCAGGGGAACATCATTAGGAAGAAATTCTCTTTCTTTAACTGCAGAAGGTAAACTAACTTTTCCGAGGTTTATTGTACCCTTTTACAAGCCAAATAGCACCACGGCCTTTATTCCCAAAACAATAGCTTCATTATCCTATCAAATGTTAAGCAGGGGTTCTGAATACACATTGCGAGCCTTTAAAGGTGAGTTTGGTTATAACTTTAAAGAAAACTTATACAAAGAGCATAATTTAAATCCTGTTTCTGTTAGCTATATCTCGACAGGTTTTCCTTCGGATGACGTTAGAGATAGCTTATATGCCGCAAATCCACTATTAAAAGCTACCCTTGAAAATCAGTTCATTATTGGTAGCAGTTATAATTTCACCTATACCAACCAGATGGAAGAGAGCCGAAGAAATAACACTTATTTTTTTGGTGGTATTGAAACCGGGGGAAACGTTTGGGGCTTATTTGCTCCGAAAAATGATGACGGACAAAAATCAATTTTCGGAACACCTTTAACGCAATTCGTAAGACTGGAGGCCGATTTACGAGACTATTATAAAATTAACAGGAACCTGATTTGGGCTAACCGGTTAAATTTAGGATATGGTTATGCCTATGGCAATACCACTTCTTTACCATTTGTACGCCAATTTTTTGCCGGCGGAAGTAATGATATCCGGGCTTTTCCAGCCAGGACATTAGGCCCCGGAACATTTAAAGTTGATGATAACGCGATATTTGCCGATCAGGGTGGAGACGTTAAATTAATGCTTAACTCTGAGCTGAGGTTTAAACTGGTTAGTGTTTTATATGGCGCTTTATTTGCAGATGCCGGAAACGTTTGGCTTAGAAAAGAAGACCCATTAAGGCCAGGTTCCGAATTTAAAGTCAGCAATGTTCTTAATGAGTTGGCGGTCGGTACTGGTGCCGGTTTACGTGTCGACGCTACCATTTTTGTTATTCGTTTAGATGTTGCTTTTCCGGTTCGTAAACCTTATTTACCAGAGGGCCAGCGATGGGTGTTTGACAATATCGCTTTTGGAAACAAAGACTGGCGAAGAGAGAATTTAATTTTTAATATTGGAATAGGCTATCCTTTCTAAATTTTTTATGAAATTAATTAACAAGATTAAAAATTTCTTTATTGCACTTTATCATCTTTTTATTGCCGCAGGAAAAGGTTTTGCTGAAGATAAGGTAACTAAGCTCAGTGCTTCGCTTGCTTACTACACTATTTTTTCATTAACACCGCTTATCATCATTATATTATCGGCAGCAACATTGTTCTTTGGCGACAAAATGAATACCGATACGCGCAATAAGTTTTTTGTTCAGGTTACGGAAATGGTCGGTAAGGACGCAGCAATGCAAATTGAGGGTTTTGTAACACATGCAAATAAGAGCGGACAATCTACCATTGGTTTAATTATCGGTATCGCAACCCTTATTATTGGTTCTACAGCAATTTTTATAGAAATTCAGGACAGTATAAACATGATTTGGAAAGTTAAAGCCATTCCGAAAAAAGGCTGGCTGAAAATGCTGACCAACAGGTTACTTTCCTTTTCTCTGATAGTATCAATGGGCTTCCTTTTATTGGTTTCGCTGGTGATAAACAGTATTGTTGTCGGCCTGGGGGATAAATTAATAAAGCTACTTTCTCAAACAGATATCGATAAGGTGGTTCCCGTTGCCGATGATACGATGGGGCTAATTATTTACATACTAAACAATGTAATAACATTAGCCGCGGTGACGGCCGTGTTTACGGTGATATTTAAGGTCTTGCCTGATGTCATTATTAAATGGAAGTCGGCTCTCATTGGCGCCTTATTTACTGCGGTCCTTTTCAGTTTGGGTAAATACCTGATTGGCATTTATATAGAGAAAGGCAACCCGGGTTCTGCATTCGGTGCGGCCAGTTCAATTATCGTAATTTTGCTTTGGATTTATTATACATCTATAATCCTCTATTTTGGCGCAGAATTTACCCAGGCCTACGCAGAAAAATACGATGGTGGAATTTCGCCAAGTAAATATGCGGTATTTACCAAGATTACCATTGTGGAAAAGAAAGTTGATGTTTTACCGCCGCAACATCCAGAAAACACGGTTGATGCACCGGAAATAAAATCTTAAATCACTTTAAAATCTGAATTAATTTCTCAATTAGTTCTTTTTCCAGAAAAGGCTTTAAAACCAATTCGTTTATACCCGATTCAATGTATTTCTTCCGGTCTTCGGGCATTACATTTGCAGTTAAGCCTAAAATCGGAATGTTTTTCCTTAACGTATTTTCATTTCCCCTGATTAGCCTGGTTAATTCAATACCGCACATTTCAGGCATCTGGATATCCGTTACGATAATGTCGTAATCATTTTCGTTAAATAATTCACAGGCTTTAAATCCATTATGCGCAGAATCAAAATTAATTTTATACTTTTTAAGAATTGTACCTGCCAGCAAGATATTCAATACATTATCGTCTACTAAAAGAATGCGTTTATCTTTTAATACATGTACATCTTCAGTTTTTACAGCATAGTTTGTTTCTGTTACAGGTGGTTTCTTTGTTATTTCGTAAGGCAGCTCAAATGAAAAAACCGAACCTTTTGTTTCCTCGCTGTTTACGCTGATGATGCCACCCTGAAATTCTATTATTTTTTTACAGATGGCTAGTCCCAGTCCCGTACCCTGTTGCTTCCCTCTTGTTGACGAATAATCTGCCTGTGCAAATTCATCAAAAATTACTTGCTGATCCTGAGGTTTAATACCTGTTCCCGTATCTGAAATACTAACTTTTAATGAGGTTTGTTTTAAATCCGTTTTTATTAATTCAGCTTTTAAACTTACATGCCCCTTAACCGTAAACTTAATTGCATTGCTTAATAGATTCATTACAACCTGCTTTAAGTGTAAAGGGTCGCCGAGGAGGTAAATATCCTTTCGGATGTTTATTTCTTTAATAAAACCAATTTTCTTTCTATCGGCCTGAATCTTCATACCGTCGAAAACATCCTGAATTGCCGATAAGGGCGAAAACGCCACCTGTTTAATGTTTACTTTTCCCGTTTCATATTTAGAGAAATCCAGAATATCATTTACAACATCCAGCAGCAGCACCGACGAATTTTTAATTAAACCGACTTGCTCTTTTTGCTTTTCCTCAAGATTAACCTGTGTGAGTTGCTCGGAAAAGCCAATGATGCAGTTTAATGGTGTACGAATTTCATGGCTCATATTTGCTAAAAAACGACTTTTGGATAAAGCATTAAGTTCCGCTTTTTTACTGTAATCTATTAACTCCTGTTCGTTTCTGTAAAAATTATAAACCATGTAAAAAACAAACGATGATAAACCAGTTGCTAAAACAAGTAGTAAGACCGTGAATTTATCTAAATTTTCTACTGTACCATCCTTTTTTACATTCGCGGAATGCTGTATAGAAGAATAATAATCTTTCTCCTTCAATTTATACTGCTTTAATCCATTTAGAATAGTAGATATCAGCAGATGATTTACGTTAAGCAATTTCTTTTCCTTGCTTTTTAATTTTTTATTAATGTTATAAAGCCTGATATAATTATCAATGGCTTTAAACTGCATTTTTTGGTATGCTGAGTTAACAGGAAAAGAATCCGGTGAAATAACATCTCTGATGAATGCCGGTCTCCCTTCATAAACGGCGTTAGTATTTATTGCATTAAAATAGTTCTTGTCAGATTGAAAGGACGTACGATTTGATTTTAGGGTGTCGAACTTTATAATTGTCTTTAACTTCCGGTTAATAATCAATTTGCGGACAGGGACGATTTTGTTTACATTTTTGCCCAGTTCGACAGAAAAACTTAGTAAGCTATCAGCGAGTCGCTTTAAAACAATGAACTGTGCAGTTCTAAGTTTTTTCTGCTTAATTAAATTATTAAATTGCGTTTTCGATAGTGGTTGTTCGCTTTGATTCAGCTCTTCAATTTTATCCACGATCGAAGAAAATTCTTTAACCTCACTTAGAAATTTTGTGTAATAATCCCGTTCACCAACAATCACATACATTCTGCAATTATTTTCCGCGTTGTAGAGCTTAAAAATGCAGCTGTCTAATTCAGTGAAGTCATTCTGAACATGAATAAACCTATTTCCGGATTTTAAGAGGGATATTTTAGAAAAATTAACAACCAGTCCGGCTATTATACCAAACATGACTAATATTAAAAATACGACGATTAAATACTTTTGTGCTGAATTTTTAATAATGTTCAAATGCGTTAATTAATTTTTCGATTGTGTTAATGTCATTTATGCGACCTCATCGATAATTTTAGGTTCTTCCTCTACCTCATCTTTTTCTACGCGCAGGTTTTTAATAATGTGCTGTTGCCTGTCGGGCGTATTTTTTCCCATATAATATTCAAGCAAACTTTTAATGGTTTGATCTTTCAATATAACAGGGTCAAGCCTGATGTCTTTACCAATAAACAAACCAAATTCATCAGGAGAAATTTCTCCCAATCCTTTAAAACGGGTAATTTCAGGCTTGTTACCTAATTTTTCGATGGCATTTCGGCGTTCTTCGTCACTATAACAATAAATGGTTTCTTTTTTATTCCGAACCCTGAACAATGGGGTTTGTAAAATGTAAACGTGTCCTGCTTTTACCAAATCAGGAAAAAACTGAAGGAAAAAAGTCATCATTAATAACCTGATGTGCATTCCATCTACATCGGCGTCGGTAGCAATAACAATATTATTGTAATGCAAGCCTTCCAAACCATCCTCAATATTTAAGGCATGTTGTAATAAATTGAATTCTTCATTCTCATAAACCACTTTTTTGGTTAACTCATAACAATTAAGCGGTTTACCTTTTAAGCTGAAAACAGCCTGGCAGTCTACATCACGGGATTTTGTAATCGAACCTGATGCGGAATCGCCTTCGGTAATAAATAAGGTAGTTTCGTAACGTTTCTCATGAGTAGAATTGAAATGAACCTTACAATCGCGAAGTTTTTTATTATGCAATGATGCTTTTTTAGCCCTGTCGTTAGCCAGTTTTTTAATACCGGCAATATCTTTACGTTCTCTTTCCGATTGATTGATACGTTTTAGAAGTGCATCAGCAACATCCGGGTTTTTGTGCAAATAATCATCAAGTTCCTTTTTAACGAAATCATTAATGAAGGTTGCAACCGATGGCCCCTCGGGTCCCATGTTCTGAGAGCCCAATTTTGTTTTGGTTTGCGATTCAAAAACAGGTTCCTGCACACGGACGGAAATGGCCGCAATAATTGATGAACGAACATCAGCAGCATCGAATTCTTTTTTGAAAAATTCACGAACGGTTTTTACTACCGCAGCCCGGAAAGCCGCCTGATGCGTTCCGCCCTGTGTAGTATGTTGCCCGTTTACGAATGAATGGTAATCTTCGCCGTATTGCTGACCATGCGTCATCGCAATTTCGATATCATTACCAATCATGTGAATAATCGGGTAGCGGATCTCTTCCGGCTTATTAAATTTAGAAAGTAAATCGTAAAGACCTCTCTCCGAAAAATATTTTTGATTGTTAAAGTTTATCGTCAATCCGGTGTTCAGAAATACATAATTCCAAACCATGCTCTCCACGAAATCAGGAATGTAATGGTAGTTTCTGAAAATGGTTTCATCAGGATAGAACGTAATGGCCGTACCATTTCGCTGCGTTGTATCAATTACCGGTTGCTCATTTACGATCTCCCCTTTCGAGAATTCGACCTTTTTAGTTTTACCATCCCGGTAGGATTGTACAGTGAAGCTGGTGGATAATGCATTTACTGCTTTCGTACCCACACCATTTAATCCAACCGATTTCTGGAAGGCATTACTGTCGTACTTACCACCCGTATTAATCTTGCTTACGCAATCTATAACTTTTCCCAGGGGAATACCACGACCATAATCACGAACGTTTATTTTTTGTTCAGAAACGGTGATTTCAATGGTTTTTCCGGTTCCCATCACAAACTCATCAATAGAATTATCTACAATTTCTTTTAACAAAACATAAATCCCATCGTCTTGTGCAGAGCCATCACCAAGTTTACCGATATACATACCGGGACGTAGTCTGATGTGTTCTTTCCAATCTAATGAGCGAATACTGTCGTCGTTATAAATTACTTCTGCCATAAATTTTGTTATTTGCTGTCAGGTTGATTGAACTTTATTTTAATACAAAGCAGCCATAACGAGGGATGTTCGGAATAAGCTTTAACATTCAACATGATAATTTCAGGGATGATTTGCTATCGAGAATTTGAAAATTACTGTTGTTTGTTTTCAAAGATCTCAAATAGCAAAATTATTATGCAATAATAGATTTATTCTTCGAGGCTAGCAAAATAAAATTCAACAAAGTAACAGAACACGTAAGATTTTATGGAAAATGTAATGATGTAAGATGGATGACGGGCTGGTTGCATTAAAATCCCCGGTTTTTTATTCCATTATCCATCTTCCATTATCCATCTTCCGTTATCCATCTTCCGTTATCCATCATCATACATTTCCCATCTTCCATCATACATTTCCTCCATCTTCCATATTTTCCCTATCTTCATCCAATCATTTAGTATTCCTTTTAATGCAACAGAAAAAGCAACTTTCGCGCTTCGATTTATCCATGATTGTGGTTAGTTTGGTAATCGGCATGGGTATTTTTCGTACGCCGGTGAATGTGGCTGCAAAAGCTCAGATTCCAGAATTATTTTACCTGGCCTGGTTTATTGGCGGTTTAGTGGCTTTTTGTGGCGCACTAACTTATGCAGAAATCGGTTCTCGCTATCCGGTAACCGGTGGCTACTACAAAATTTTCTCCATTGCCTATCATCCATCAATAGCGTTTGCGATTAACTGTATTGTATTAATTTCCAGTGCCGCATCAGTAGCTGCAATTTCGATAATCGGTGCCGAATACCTTGGTAAAATTATTTTACCTGCAGAAATGCAGAATGAAACTTATCGGGTTGTTATCGCGATTACCACCATTTTAATATTTTATCTCATTAATTTATTAGGCTTAAAAGCCAGTTCCAAAACCCAAAATGTATTAACAGTTATCAAAATCGGTTTGATTTTAATTTTGATTTGTGCGGTATTTTTTGGCGGACAAGTACAAGCCGTTACACCAATTTTTAAAACTTCAGGCGGTGCTTTACCAACCTGGGCCGACTATGGAAAAGCGTTAGGCCTGTGCTTAATTGCGGTCTCTTTCTCTTATGCCGGTTATGCGCAAACCATCAATTTCGGCGGTGAAGTTAAGGAAGCAAAAAAAGTGATTCCACGTTCGATTATTATCGGCTTAACTATAATTGTACTTCTTTATCTGACTATAAATTATGTGTATGTAAAAGTCATTGGCTTCGAAGAATTAAAATCAGCTGAAAGTATTGCGGCTATTTTAGCTTCCAAAATATTTGGTCCGGCGGGATTTAAAATGCTTTCCGTTATCATTTTTATATCTGTAATGGGCTATGTTAATGTGAATTTGTTAAGTAATCCACGGGCGATGTTTGCCATGGGCGAAGAAGGTGCTTTGCCAAAACTATTCAGCAAAATGAATAAGAAAACTGAGGTAATAACCTGGAGTTTAACCATTTTTACGGTTATAGCCGTTGTCATTATTTTTTACGCCAAAACGTTCGATAAAATTTTAAATTATACGATTTTTCTCGAAAGTATAAGTATGGCCAGCTCTGCAGCCACTATTTTTATCCTCAGGAAACGCACGGCACATCTTGATAAAAAAACCATTTACACCGTCCCCTTATATCCTATATTGCCCATCATATTTATCGCTGCTTACACGTTCGTTGCGTTTAGCATTTATGCGGATGACCCGAACGCTGCGTTAAACGGATTATATATTTTTATTGGTTTTCTAATCATCTATTTTGTTTCGAAAATGTTTAATAGGAAAACCTCGGTTTAAGACATGAATAAGACACTCTCTTTAAAGCAGGAAATTGCTTACGCTGCCGGTATGATTGGCTGGAGTACAATGACGAATATTATCATTGTGATGCTGCCCTATTTCTACCTCCCGCCGAGTAATTCGGGTTTACCGCCACTGGTTCCACAGCTTGTTTTTTTGGGCGCATTTAATATTTTATCAATCATTGCCGCTTCGGGCAGATTAATTGATGCTATTTTTGACCCCTTTATTGCATCAAAAAGTGATGCAAGCAAGAATCCGAATGGCCGCCGGTTGCCGTTTATGAAATGGGCAATAATTCCCGCCATGATTTTCTGCGGATTGGTTTTTTATCCCATTCAAAAAGGAGAAAGCCTGCATAATGCATGGTGGTTAACTGTTACACTTTGCTTATTTTTCATTTCGGTAACCACTTATATTATTCCTTATAATGCATTGCTGGCTGAGGTAACAAATACGCCTCGTCAAAAAGTAAAGTTATCCAGCTATCAGCAGGTTGGTTTCGTAATTGGTATTATTCTATCCGCCTGCACCAATAATTTTGCTGATTTAGTTCAAATGAATTTTGTCGTGTCCAGTCGCAGCGAGGCTGTCCAAATTGCCATTTGGGGCTTATGCCTGTTATCAGGCTTAGTGATGCTTCTGCCTATTTTCTTCATCAACGAAAAGGAATTCTCAGTTGCCAAACCAACACATATTCCGCTTTGGCCGGCGATAAAAAACACCTTTAAAAATCGCAATTTTAAATATTACCTGATTTCTGATTTTGCCTTTTATACTGCTTTAAGTATTATCTCGAGCGGTTTATTATTTTTTTGTACCGTTTTGTTAGGACTTTCAGAATCTGAAGGTGGAAAATTTATGGGCGCCATGGTGATGGCTTCTTTGCTATTTTATCCGATAGTGAACTTCGGCTCGGCCCGCTTTGGCAAAAAACCTTTTGTACTGCTTGCTTTTGTGGTTTTATGCTTAATTTTCATCGCCATTTTCTTTTTGGGAAAAATGCCCCTGAGTCCATATACACAGATATATATACTGGTTTTATCTGCGTCTTTCCCTTTAGCCGCACTGGGCATTTTACCTACAGCAATACTGGCGGATATTGCCCAGGAAGATACGCTGACAACCGGCGAAAATCATGAAGGTATGTTCTTCGCTGTCAAATATTTATTCGTAAAACTCGGTCAGACTTTTGGTATCGCAATCTTTGCGATGTTAACCATTTACGGTAAAGATCCCGGAAATGACTTCGGCTTACGCCTTAATGGAGTTGTTGGTTTCGGACTTTGTTTACTCGCGTTTCTGTTTTTTACCAGGTTTAAAGAAAAGAAGTAGGTAGTTGAGATATCTTTAACCGCAAAGGGACACAAGTTTTCCGCAAAGCACACCAAGCTAGTGTTACCATATAAGATATTAAAGAAAATATAAGCGGGCTGTGTAAAACTTCTCAGGTGAACTAAGGTGTCTGAGGTGGTTAATCACGATAGTTTATTAACCGCAAAGCGCATAAAGCGAGTTTTACCATATAATATATTTAAGGAAATATAAGCAGTTTTTATAAAGCTCCTCAGATGAACTAAGATGTCTGAGGTGGTAAATTACAATAGTTTATCAACCGCAATAGCATTAAACAAAAAAATACATGAATAAAGGTGTGATTAATCAGCACCCATATTCATGTATTATAATTATAAGTTAAACCACAAATTAGTAACCCGGGCTCTGCTTAAGTGTGCCCTTGCTCCTATCGATTTGGTCTTGAGGCAGCGGAAAGTATTCATCCCGTGTTTCGACATTAATACCTTTTAAATAATCGAAATACCCGCCTTCAAAAGAAAAATAACTTTCCAGTGTCTGTTTAACAATTCCCCAGCGAACAAGATCGAAAAACCGATGACCTTCCATAGCCAATTCCAGTCTTCGTTCAAAACGTACTGCATTTCTGGCATAAGTAGCGTTTGGAAAAGATGGGTAAGGACTTACTTTGTAGGCTGCTGCGGGCGAACCATTGATTTGCTGCGGAGTTATTTTTGCAGCACGTTGCCTAACTGCATTTACGAGCGTTAAAGCCCGACTTAAATCGCCATTTTCCACAGCACATTCTGCGGCCATCAGGTAAACATCACCTAATCGAATCAGGTTAACATTTAATCCGGTTACATTGGTTGTACCAGGTGCAGTACCACTGGCAATCTGAGCAGCTTCTATTGTATTTTTAACGGCAACAAACGGACCACCATTACTTACATCACGAATCCAGGTATCGCCGGCCATTATTCCCCAGTCGCGATATGGAACGCCACGTCTGCCAATAGTTGATTCTATTCGAGGATCTAAAGGAAGGGTTTTATCCACAACGTAATTATCTTTGGCGGCGCCGGTTAATCCAAAATCAGATTTATACGGATTCGTTCTGTAGCTACCGTCAAGCAATGGCAAACCGTTTGCATCTACTTTAAAAGCATTGGCCAAATCAATAGATGGCTGGAAGAAACCGCAGCAGTTAATCGGCGTATTACCATAAGGAAAATTTAAAATATCGCCTACGTTTCCATTATCCCCACCGGTGCCATCTGTTCCAACGGAATGTTCTACAACCATAATGGTTTCAGGACCGTCTTCTTTAGTGATATCAAAGTTATCAGAATAAGGCAGCGTAGTCAAGTCCGGTTTAGCTAAAATTACGGCATTAAGCAAATTGTAGGCTTCGGTATATTTTTTCTGATACAAATATACTTTTCCAAGATAAGCCTGAGCTGCGTATTTATCTACACGTCCTTTTTGATTTTTTGGTTTGCTTGTACTTAGATTTGCTACAGCGAAAGTAAGATCATCAACGATATTCGGATAAATATCTTTATCATTTGGCACAAATGTACCCGTTGTTGCTTCTGTTACATAAGGAACCAATTTGAAAACCCTTACCAAAAAGAAATAATAATGCGCACGCAGTAAGCGGGCTTCTCCCTGTATTTCTTTTGCACGGGCATCTCCAAATTTAACCGAACCCTGACCGGCTTGTAAATTGGCCAGTATTTTCAGGGTATTGTTGCAACGCTGAATACCTTCAAAACACCTGTTCCAGATGTTTGATAAATTATCATTTGTACTCGTTGGTGCATGCTGTTCAATGGCATTCATATTCGGCTGGTCACCTACGCTACTTCCTTTATGTGCATTATCGGAAGCAACCTCACCAAATAACCACTGGCTTGGTGCAGCACCATAATTTCCATAAGTACCATTAACATTACCGTTTAATAAGCTGTAAGCACCAACCAGTAAACCTTCAACACCATCCTGTGTGGTTAATTGCGATTCCGTAAGTTCTCCCTGAGGCTGAACAGTTAAAAATTCCTTCTTGCAGGAAAGTGTACTGCAAATTAACAGCGAAAGGATAATATATTTTATATGTTTCATCTTTATATCTTTTAATTAAAATCCAACATTAATACCGATTAAAAACTGACGAGGCGTAGGATAAACACCTTGATCTACACCTGGTGCTGAAAAGGTATCCGTAATCTGACTTACCTCTGGGTCCATGCCGGTATATTTGGTAATGGTAAATAAGTTTGTTGCGCTTACATAAACCCTTAACCTGTTAATGGCGACCTTTGAACCAAAGGCTTTAGCCGTAGGGATTGAGTAACCAATCTGTATGTTTTTTAACCTCACAAAACTCCCGTTCTGGATATAATAGCTTGATGACGCAAATTCTAAATCTGATGCGCCTGCATAGGCAGAAGGTGTAAGACTTGTTGGATTTGAAGGACTCCAGGCATCTAATAATCTCGTGCTTTTAGCACCATCGAAAGATGGGAAATCTGTGAAATAACGGGTGGCCTGGAAAATATCATTTCCTTGAACGCCGTATATAAATGCAGCAACATCGAAGTTTTTATAAGATACATTTAAATTCAAACCATATGTAAAGTCCGGATTGGGATCACCTATTATGGTACGGTCTTTCGGGTCAATTAAGCCGTCTCCGTTAACATCCTGATAACGCAAACCACCAACCCTTGCGCCTGAATAAGATGGATTATTCTGTATATCGGCAGTGCTTTGATAAATTCCCGCAGTTTTATAACCATAGAATGAACCGAACGGTGCGCCTTCTTGCAACACACTGGTTTGTAAACTTCTGTAGTTACCGTAAACCTGGTTAAAAATACCCGGTGCTAACCTTACAATCTTGTTGTTGTTTTTTGAAAAATTTAACCCGACATCAAATCTGAGCGGGCTTTCAGCTGTTCTACCATAATGGTAAGCTACATTAAATTCGATACCCTTATTGCTCATATCACCAATATTTACAAATGGTGAACTACCCAAACCAACTACACTCGCCGGCAAAGGAAGGTTGTAAAGCATATCTGATGTTTTTTTATTATACCAATCGATAGATCCATCAAAGGCACCACCTAACAGGGTAAAATCCAAACCGACGTTCAGGGCTTTTAAAGATTCCCATTTTACATCAGCATTTTGATACGCATTTTGCCATACACCGGTTGTTAATCCATTTGCACCACCAACTGCGTACGCCGAATTTATAATAGAACTTTGGAAACGGTTAATATACTGATATGGTGGTATCCGCTGATTACCGGTTTGTCCGTAGCCTACGCGAATTTTTAAGTCGCTAACCCATTTTACACTTTTCATGAATTCTTCTTCCGATAATCTCCATGCTGCACTTGCTGCAGGATAAAAACCATATTTATTGGCATCTCCGAAGTTGGAGGAACCATCGCGGCGAAGGGTTATGCTGGCTAAATAACGGTCATGATAAGAATAATCTACCTTACCGAACAGGGAGAAAAGCGACCCTATCGAACCGAAACTTGTATTGCTAATATTAGAAGAGCCTGTACTTAAATAATAATAATCCTGATTACCTAAAATAAAGAAGTCATTTCTGCCTGCGTTTAATTGCCTCGATCTCGATCGGATGGCTTCCGTACCAACTAATACATTCAGTCGGTGTTTCTCATTAAATACTTTACTGTAATTCAAGGTATTCGTCCAGGTCCACTCCGTATTATAGCCCTGGTATTCGTTCAGGTTATTTGAATTGTTTCCCTCGGAGAATTCTAAATTCGGGTAACGCATGGATAAACCGTTAAAGTTCTCGTAACGTAAACCGAAATTTGTTCTCAGTACCAGACCAGGAAGAATGTCGCCTTCTGCAAATGCATTTCCAAAAAAGAAATTGCTTTTATTTAAATTATCTTTAGCACGGTAAAGGAAAGCCAACGGATTTTCGGCATTACCCAGCTGGCTTCCGCGGCTTCCGGCAAAATTTCCGTTAATGTCATAAACCGGAATAATTGTTGGAATACGGTAAGCCCATCCCAAAGCACTTCCCTGATCCTGATAACCACCAGGTGTATTTGGATTAACACCAAATCCATAACCTTCCGAGTAACTGTATTGCGCATTTTCACCAAAACGCACATGTTTGTTAAAGGCAGATATGTTGGTATTCGACCTAAAATTATATCGCTTAAAACCTGTATACTTGATGGTTCCTTTTTGATCGAGATAGCCACCAGAAAAGGTATAGGTTGCATTCTCTCCACCGCCTGTAGCACTCAGCTGATAATTTTGAACCGGGGCAGCATCAGTTATCTCATCAAACCAGTTTGTACCTTGTTTATTTGCTTTCGTAATCTGATAAAACAGGTTTGGATCGCGGCTATAATTATATTTTGAAGGGTCAGCATCTGCTGCCGTAACATCCTGACCTAATTTTGAACCGGCAACAAGATATTCAGGAAGTACCGGTGTCGGACCTGAGCCATAGTTTCTGCCTGCTGCGATTGCTTTCCCGGCATTTTTGTAACCGTCAAAAACGTATTGTGCGTATTGCTGAGGATTCATCATTTCGGGAAAACTGCTTTTTCTCGGCGCCTGGGTACCATAATAAGAATCCAATGTAATTTTCGGCGCACCTGTTATACCTTTTTTTGTTGTAATGATTACAACGCCGTTATTGGCCCTCGAACCGTAAATAGACGCAGAAGAGGCATCTTTCAAAACCTGCATACTTTCGATATCATTTTGGTTAAGCCAGGATAATTTGCCTTCGAAAGGAACGCCGTCAATAACGTAAAGTGGTTCATTATTATTAATTGTACTCGTACCACGAATCCGGATTTGTGGGGTAGAGCCCGGTGCACCATCGTTTATAATCTGCACGCCGGTAGCCTTACCCTGCAAAGCTTCTACAGCACTTGCAGCAGGCTGGGCTTTTAACAAATCCATACTCACCACTGCTACTGCACCGGTTAAATCTTTTTTTCGCTGGGCAGAGTAACCTGTTACGACCACTTCGGTAAGGTTGTTGTTTTCGGCCTGCAAAATAACGGATATATTGGTTTGGTTACCTACCGAAACTTCTTTTGTTACATAGCCAACAAAAGAAAAGACGAGTACATCAGTTG
The DNA here is from genome assembly GCF_027213645.1 of Pedobacter rhodius. Taxonomy (GTDB): domain Bacteria; phylum Bacteroidota; class Bacteroidia; order Sphingobacteriales; family Sphingobacteriaceae; genus Pedobacter; species Pedobacter rhodius. The sequence goes on from NZ_JAPWGL010000004.1 coordinate 181,711, forward strand.
GATTTACCGTAATTGAAAATGCACCATTCGCATCCGTAGTGGTTCCGTTAGTTGCATTTTTGACTTTAATTGTTGCACCGATTACCGGAAGTTTTTCATCACTGGATGTTACCTTCCCGGTTACTTTGGTTTGTGCATTTGCTGTAATGGCAAACAGCATGCCCAGGCACAAGAGCAGAAAACTCCTCTTGATAAAAGATAGATTTTTTTTCATATGTTAATGATTAGTAAATAATTTTTGAAATCAGACTTTATAGATTATTTGAATCTACGTATCAGCGTACATAATTCATCAGCAGTTAAAAGCCGATTCCTTTTTTAAATACTGTACAGATGGGGGAGAAATAAATTTCTCAAAATAGAGTAATGGAGTTTTCATAATAATTGGTTAGAAGTTAATAATTACAATAATGTATTCTAAAATACTTTATTAACAATGATAAATAAAATACTTATTATAATAATAAATATACAAATAAATAATTATGGTCATACAAAAAAGATAAATTGCTTACCTGATAACTATAATAATATTGATACAAACTCTTCGGCTTAAAGGAGGTTTAGTTTTTCCATAATAATTCGTATATTTGCCGCCGAAGCAGGAATAAGGGCTTGCCATTCTGAATGGCATATTCTCTCCGCAAGTTAGTCCTTCAACAAATGATTGTTCTAGCTTCTTCAACAAATATTACAAAAACAGATACATGTTATTCAAAGAATTAAACCTCATTGAGCCAATTTTAAAGGCGCTTGAGAAAGAAGGTTATACACAACCGACACCTATACAGGAGCAATCCATCCCCACAATATTAAAAGGAAAAGACTTATTAGGCTGCGCGCAAACCGGAACAGGTAAAACCGCTGCCTTTGCCATCCCGATGTTGCAATTATTGCACGAAAAACACATTAATACCAAAGCAACAAAAAACATAAAAGCTTTGGTGTTAACCCCAACCCGCGAACTTGCCATTCAAATTGAAGAAAGCTTTAAAGCTTATGGCAGTAATTTAAATTTACGCCGCCTGGTAATTTTTGGTGGGGTAAATCAACATTCGCAAGTTGAGGCCTTAAGGAAAGGCGTTGATATATTGGTTGCTACCCCCGGTCGTTTATTAGATTTAATGAACCAGGGATTTATCAGCTTAAATACTATTGAACTTTTCGTTTTAGATGAAGCTGACAGGATGTTGGATATGGGTTTCATTCACGATGTGAAGAAAGTAGTAGCTAAATTACCGGCGAAACGCCAGACTTTATTTTTCTCAGCAACCATGCCTGATGAAATTCAAAAGTTAGCAAATACGATCCTATCCAACCCTACGAAAGTGGAGGTTACACCAGTTTCTTCAACAGCTGAAACCATCAATCAATCAATCTATTTCGTTGATAAACCTGATAAAAAGAAATTGTTAATTCACCTTTTAGAAGATAAGGCAATTGAAACGGCGCTGGTTTTTACCCGTACAAAACATGGTGCGGATAGAATCGTAAAAGACTTAGCCCATGCGGGAATTAAAGCTGCAGCGATCCATGGAAACAAATCACAAAATGCTCGTCAGCGGGCCTTAACCGACTTTAAAGACCGGAAAATTCGTGTTTTGGTGGCAACGGATATTGCTGCACGTGGTATTGATATCGACCAGTTATCTCACGTTTTCAACTACGAATTACCAAATATTCCGGAGTCTTACGTGCATAGAATTGGTCGTACGGGTCGTGCCGGGGCAAATGGTATTGCCATTTCATTCTGCGATGCGGAAGAAAATGAGTACTTATTGGATATCCAAAAACTGATAAAAATTACTTTACCCATTGTTGATAACCACCCTTATCCATTAACCTGGGAAAGCATGCTGGCTAAAAACCAGGTAAAACGCAAACCTCAGGCACAATCGAAAGGTGGCGGCGGCGGTAAAAGAAGTGGAGCCGATGGCAACATGAGCGGTAAACCCCGTAACGCCAGCAATAACAGGAGATTTGGTGGAAATAGAAATAAGGCTAAAGCGAAGTAAGCTAAAAGCTGAAAGGATAAAGCTGAAAGGATAAAGCTTTCACACGAATTGTATAAAACCCGGATTGTAAATTACAGCCCGGGTTTTGTTTTTCTATTTTTCCGGCGGCTGAAGCCAGATCGCGATGAATAGGCGAAGTGCTTAACACATATATGAACGGTCGCCCAAGAGCGGTCGTCTTTCCCGCGCAGGCAGAAATCTTAATACGATTAGCTTTAAGATTCTCAGTAAAATTGGGAATGACGATAGCCTAAAATGAAAAACCCAAAATTGATTTGCTCAACCCGGGGTTTCTTATTATAAAAATTACAGGAAAGCTTTCCGCTTTAGTCTTTAACCTTTCAGCTTATACGACAACATTAACAATCTTTCCTTTAACGAAAATGATTTTCTTTGGCGCTTTGCCATCGAGGAATTTCTGGAACTGTTCGTTAGCCAACAAAATTCCTTCAACTTCCGGTTGCGCCAATGTTAAGCTCAGGCTCAAATTCATTTTCATTTTCCCATTGATGGAAACCGGGTAAGCAAATTCATCTTCTACCAGATGCACGGGGTCGAAAACTGGAAATTCTGTGTAAGATAAACTTCCTGGTTGGTTACCCAACTGAACCCAAAGTTCTTCGCAGATGTGCGGCGCATATGGCGATAAAATGACTACCATATCCCGCAAGATGCTGCGTTTGTTGCATTTCAAATCCGTTAGCTCATTAACCGCAATCATGAAACTGGAAACAGAGGTGTTGAAAGAAAAACGCTCGATATCATCCTGAACTTTCTTAATGATTTTATGTAATGATTTTAGCTCGGCTTTGGTTGGTTCTGCGTCAGAAATAGCAAATTCCCAAGCTTCATTATGAAATAACCGCCAGAACTTACGTAAGAACTTAAACACACCCTCAATACCATTTGTATTCCAGGGTTTGCTTTGCTCCAGCGGACCTAAAAACATTTCGTACATACGCAAGGTATCGGCGCCGTAACGCTCAATCAAATCATCGGGATTAACCACATTGAATTTTGATTTCGACATTTTTTCTACTTCTACACCACAGATGTACTTTCCACCTTCAAGAATGAATTCTGCATTTGCGTATTCTTCTCTCCAGGCTTTGAATTTATTTAAATCTAAAGTATCGTTTTCGACAATGTTCACATCAACATGCAATGCTGAAGTTTTGTATTCTTTTCTTAGCCCTGCTGATACGTAGGTATTTGTTGGTTTCCCATCAGCATCGTTAATTCTGTAAACAAAATTACTTCTGCCCTGAATCATTCCCTGGTTAATCAACTTTTTGAAAGGTTCTTCTTCTTTGGTATAACCTAAATCTTTCAAAAATTTATTCCAGAAACGACTGTACAATAAGTGCCCGGTTGCGTGTTCCGAACCGCCGATGTATAAATCCACATCTTTCCAATATTCAATAGCTTCCTTTGATGCAAATTCAGCATTATTATTGGCATCCATATAACGGTACCAGTACCAGCTGCTTCCGGCCCAGCCCGGCATGGTGCTTAGTTCGTAACTCCCGCCCGCTTTAGGTACCCAACCTTCAGCTCTTGCCAAAGGTGGTTCGCCGGTTTCAGTTGGCAAATATTTATCAATTTCCGGCAAAATTAAAGGCAACTCTTCTTCCTTCAATAAGTAAGGCAAACCATCTTTAAAGTAGACGGGAATCGGCTCTCCCCAATAACGCTGGCGACCGAAAATCGCATCACGCTGGCGGAAGTTAACTTTTGCTTTTCCGACTTTATTTTCTTCCAACCAGTTATTTAAAAACGGAATCGCTTCTTTGTAGTTTAGTCCGTTGATGAAGCCTGAGTTAATGTATCTTCCTTCTTTAGTTGGATCGGCTTGTGTTTCGAGATCTTTTTGTCCATCCAGAATCTGAATAATTGGCAAATTGAAATGCGTTGCGAATAACCAATCGCGTTGGTCGCCACTTGGCACACCCATAACCGCGCCCGTTCCGTAACCTGCAAGTACGTAATCTGCAATCCACAATTGAACGCGTTCGCCATTCACCGGGTTAATTACATGAGTACCCGTAAAAGCCCCCGAAACCGTTTTTGTATCCGCCATGCGGTCCAGTTCTGATTTCTTTCTGGTTTGGGCAATATAATTTTCTACGTCAGCTTTTTGCGCTGGGGTAGTTAGTTCAGCAACCCACTCGTGCTCCGGTGCTAAAACCAAATAGGAAACTCCAAAAATCGTATCAACACGGGTTGTAAAAACTTCGATTTGTTTGTCGTTGCCTTCAACCTGAAATTTTACCGATGCGCCAACACTTTTCCCAATCCAGTTGCGTTGCATTTCTTTAATTGGCTCCGGCCAATCGATGGTATCCAAACCTTGCAAAAGTCTGTCAGAATAAGCGGTAATTCTCATGCTCCACTGCATCATTTTCTTCTGCTCAACAGGAAATCCGCCACGTTCCGAAAAACCATCTTTCACTTCGTCGTTTGCCAAAACCGTTCCCAAAGCCGGGCACCAGTTCACCGTACTTTCCCGAAGATAAGTCATGCGGTATTTCAACAATTCAACCTGTTTTTCTTCTTCAGTAAAAGTTGCCCAATCGCTCGGCAGGAAAGATTTCACATCTTCATCGCAAACGGCTTTAACATCGGCTGTGCCTGAAGCATTAAATTTTTCAATTAATGTGGTAATGTCTTCTGCCCTGTCATTTTCAATATTATACCAGGAATTGAACAACTGCATGAAAATCCATTGCGTCCATTTGTAATAAGAAGGCTCGCTGGTACGCACCTCGCGACTCCAATCGAAAGAAAAACCAATCTGATCTAACTGTCGGCGGTAAGTGGCAATATTCGCTTCGGTTGTAATAGCCGGGTGCTGACCCGTTTGAATAGCATATTGTTCTGCAGGCAAACCGAAAGAATCGTAACCCATCGGGTGCAAAACGTTAAAGCCCTTAAGGCGTTTGTATCTCGAAAAAATATCTGATGCAATGTAACCCAGCGGATGACCAACGTGTAAACCTGCTCCCGATGGGTAAGGAAACATATCTAACACATAATATTTTGGTTTTTCAGAATGGTTCTCGGCTTTAAATGATTGATTATCGGCCCAAAATTTCTGCCACTTTTGTTCTATTTCTTTGAATTGGTAATCCATTGCAGGTTTTAAATTTTTAAAGGGGCAAAATTACGGAAATAAAGGGGTTTAGTGAAACATAATTTTCGCCGCTTTTTTGCCACGGAAACACAGATTTTCAAGGAATTTTGATTTATATCTGAATTCGAAGAGACCATAAAAAAATGCGCCATTGATTAAAACAACCAATGGCGCAAGCAAATAATCGGGGGATTAAGATTTTTATCTCGTTAAATAATATTTTTTAACGATGTTGGTTTTATCAATTTTAGCGGTAAACTGGAGCTGCGTTCCCGAAAGTGTGGAAACGGTACAGTAAGATGTTCCTTCAGGAAAAACCATTCCGAAATCGTTGCCAAGTGATACCGTAAAGGTACCGATTGTACGCTGGTTGGTTAAACTCAGCTCTACCTGATCATCATCACTTGATTTGAAATCTATATAATCATTAATGGTGTAATTAAATGTTCCGTTGAGTGATTCATTTGTATTTCCTGATACTTCAATTTTATTTACGGTCCATTTTCCAATAATCCTGGCTTTTAAGGAAGTCTCATCCTTTTTACAGGAAAACAATGCCGTTGTTACCAAAAAAAGCAAACTCAGTATGGTAATTTGTTTTTTCATTTAGAGTAGATTTAAGTTTTAGTTATGGTAATAAACGCCATTTCTCTGGTTTTCGTACGGATTTAAAAAAAGCCACTGATTCGACTTTTCATTACGAACTGAACTAAATCTTATCAAAGCACGTTATGTTTCATTTAGAAATGCTTTATATTGGCGTTTATCAGGTATAATTTATATTTTCGCAAAAACAAAATTGAAATACATGGAAGAATTCGAAGTAAGTGACGCATCTAAGAAAACCAAAACCGTTTATATCTCGACGATTATAAGCATAGCCTTGGTTTTATTGATGCTTGGGCTGCTTGGGTTGGTACTTGTACATGCCAAAAACCTGTCTAACTACGTTAAAGAAAACATCGTTTTAAATATTATTGTTGATGAAGGTGCTAAAGAAACTGATGTTTTAGCGTTTCAAAAAGAACTGAACGCTAACCCTGCCGTCAAGCAAACGCAGTATGTAAATAAAGAACTTGCCGCAAGAAATTTAACGCAGGATTTAGGCGAAGATTTTGTTAACTTTTTAGGTTACAACCCCTTAACCTCAACTTTCGATGTATATTTAAAAGCAGATTATGCCAATAATAAGAGCATTGATGCTTTGAAGGCCAATATTGCAAAAAACCCTGTTGTTAAAGAAGTGGTTTACCAGAGTTCTTTAATTGATATGGTAAACAAAAACATCAATACCATTGGCTTAATTATTTTAGCGTTCGCTGCTTTATTATTGGTTATTTCTATCGCACTGATTAACAACACCATACGACTAGCGATTTATTCACAGAGATTTTTAATTAAAAGTATGCAGCTGGTTGGTGCAACGAAAAATTTTATCAGACGTCCTTTCTTATTATATGCTGCGCTACATGGTTTAATTGCGGCATTTATTGCAATTATTATTTTGCTGGCAACATTAATATATGCCCGTAAAGAAGTACCTGAAATCATTATCCTGAATAACTACAAAGAATTTGGCTTTGTGTTTATCAGCCTGGTCGTCATCGGTATTTTCATTACAGGTATTAGTACCTGGTTTGCAGTAAGCAGGTATTTACGTTTAAAATCTTATCATCTTTACAGATAATGGCAGAAAAAAAAACAAGTCCGATTGCAAAGGACGTTAAAAGCGAATTGGTTTTTACCAAAAAAAACTATCAGTTATTACTAATCAGCATGGCGATTGTAGCTGTTGGTTTTATCTTAATGATGGGTACCACAGGCGATATTTATGACTTCAGAAGAACTTTGCTGGCACCTTTAGTTGTGCTATTTGGTTTTGCTTTTGGGATATACGCCATTCTTAAAAAATAATATTTTGCTTTAAGTTAACTCTTTTTTAACTTTATGGTATGACGACAACTAATTTGCAGATAGAAATAAATTCCTTGCCTATGAATCTTAGGCGGGAAGTAGCAGATTTTGTTGAATTTTTGAAAACAAAGAACAAAAATAAACCTAAACTAAAATCACGCGAGTTTGGTTATGCCAAAGGCAAAATTAAATTGGACGATGATTTTGACGAGCCATTAGAAATGTTCACGGATTACGTTTAATGGCTTTTTTATTAGACACCCATACTTTTTTATGGTTTGTTGCCGGAGATAGTCAACTACCGGCATTTATCAAAAATAAGCTTTCTGATATTAACGAGCCATGCTTCTTAAGTATTGCTTCTATGTGGGAAATAGCAATAAAAAAACAAATAGGTAAGCTCGAACTAAGTATAGACTTTGATGAACTTTTTCGATTTACAGAAAGAAATCAAATTGAAATAATATCCATTAACGAAGCCCACCTAACTACATTATTAAATCTCGATTTTTTTAATAACGACCCCTTTGATAGAATCATCGTCTCACAAGCAATTGCCGAGAATTTAACTTTAATATCCAAAGATCAAAAATTAAAAAACTACAAAATAAAATTACTTTGGCAATAGCCAATAAATAACAACTATGAATTCTTTTGAAGCCATTATCCTTGCAATTATTGAAGGATTAACTGAATTTTTGCCCGTATCAAGTACCGGCCACATGATTATTGGCTCCTCTTTGATGGGTATCGCCAGCGATCCTTTTGTAAAACTGTTTACTGTTGCCATTCAGCTTGGGGCAATACTTTCTGTGGTGGTACTTTACTTCAAAAGATTCTTTAAATCCATAAACTTCTACATTAAGCTGTTAGTGGCCTTTATTCCCGCAGCTATTTTCGGCCTTTTACTCAGCAAAAAAATTGATGAACTTTTAGAAAGTCCGATGGCGGTGGGTATTTCGTTGTTAGTCGGCGGCGTAATTTTATTATTCGTTGATAAATGGTTTAACCAACCAACAGTTACCGAAGAGGAAAATGTAACTTATTTTACGGCTTTGAAGATTGGTTTCTTCCAGTGTATCGCCATGATTCCCGGCGTTTCCCGTTCCGGTGCAACCATTGTTGGTGGTATGAGCCAAAAACTAAGCAGAAAAGTAGCCGCTGAATTTTCATTTTTTTTAGCGGTTCCAACTATGTTCGCCGCTACAGCTAAAAAACTTTACGATTTTTATAAAGAGGGCAATACAATTACACATGAGCAAACTAATTTGCTAATTATTGGCAATGTGGTTGCATTCGTTGTAGCACTTTTAGCCATTAAAAGTTTTATTGGCTTCCTGAATAAACATGGTTTCAAAGTTTTCGGCTGGTATAGAATTGTAGCCGGGTTAATCTTAATCATTTTGTTATATACAGGCCATAACCTACAAATTATTTAATCTGTATCTTTGCGCAAAAAAGATTCGTGAGTACAGAAAATTCAAAATTTAAAGATTTCAATTTTGCCGAAGGCGAATTGCTGCTGATTAATAAGCCATACAAATGGACATCATTTGATGTGGTTGGCAAAATCCGGAATTCTTTAAAGCCATTAAAGCTTAAGGTTGGCCACGCAGGTACACTAGACCCGCTGGCAACAGGTTTATTAATCATTTGCACAGGAAAATTAACCAAGCAGATAGACACTTTCCAGGCTGAAGAAAAAGAATATACAGGCACCATGATTTTGGGCGCCACCACGCCATCATTCGATATGGAAACTGAAGTTGATGAAACTTTTGACACCAGCAAAATTACAGAAGCAGAAATTTACGAAGCATGTAAACCTTTCACAGGCGATATAGAACAATATCCGCCGGCCCATTCTGCAGTAAAAGTAAACGGCGAACGCCTGTATGTTAAAGCCAGGTTAGGTGAAGAAGTAGAGTTACGCAAACGCTTCGTTTCTGTTCCTGAGTTTGAAATTACCCGAATCGAATTGCCGGAAATCGATTTCAGAATTGTTTGCAGTAAAGGCACATACATTCGCTCTTTAATATCCGATTTTGGTAAGCAATTAAATAATGGGGCATATCTTTCGAAACTGACACGTACCCGTAGCGGAAACTTTTTGCTTTCCAATTCGTTTGAGGTTTTAGAGCTTGTTAATTATATTCGCAGTAAGAAAGAAGAAGCTAAAGCACAAGAAGAAGCATGAACCACATCAAAAACAAGAACGCCCGGTTAATTAAAGAAATCCTGTTAATTGTGGCCGGTGTTACCTCAGCTTGTTTTGGTTTAAAAAGTTTTTTAATGCCCAGTCATTTTATAGATGGTGGCGTTACCGGTATTTCCCTGTTGGTAAGTACGCTGACGGGCTGGAATTTATCCTACCTCATTGCGATAATTAATATTCCATTTGTAATTTTGGGTTTCAGGCAAATCGGAAAAGGCTTTGCACTGAGAACAGCCATCGCAATCGCTGCACTTTCCATCGCCCTGGTTGTTTTACCCTTTCAACCCATTACCCACGACAAATTATTGATTGCCTTTTTTGGAGGATTGTTTCTCGGGGGCGGAATAGGTCTGGCCATGCGGGGTGGTTGTGTAATCGATGGAACGGAGGTTTTAGCACTCTACATCAGTAAAAACAGCATCTTAACTGTTGGTAATATCATCTTAATTTTAAACATCATTATTTTTGCTTTTGCTGCATATTTTCTAAATATTGAAACGGCTTTATATGCCATTTTAACCTATTTATCAGCTTCGAGCACTATTGATTTTATTGTAAATGGAATAGAACAATATACGGGCGTAACCATCATTTCAGAGCATCAGGAAGCAATAAAGGGCTTTATTATTGGTGATATGAAACGTGGTGTAACCATTTATAAAGGCGAGGGTGGTTATGGCGAGAAAAAAGATATCGATATTGTTTTTACGGTAGTTACCAAACTGGAAATGAGTAAATTACAAACAGCCATCAGGCAAATAGACCCAGATGCTTTTGTAATACAACAACAAATTGCCGATATAAAAGGCGGTGTGGTTAAACGCCATGCCTTACATTAAATTAAATAATTAAAAAGGAATTTGGGCGTTACCCCAAGCTGCGCAAGGGGTCGGGCTGTTTACCGCTGCCATCCCTAACGCAAAAACCCAAAGCCATAAAGAGCACACCATTGAAAATATACCATAACCTTTCCGATTTTAAGAAATTAGATAATGCCATTGTTACGATTGGCACTTTCGATGGCGTACATTTCGGCCATCAAAAAATCATTAAACAATTGGTCGAAAAAGCAAAAGCCGATAATGGAGAAAGTGTAATCCTAACTTTTTTCCCGCATCCGCGTATGATTATCGATCCTGAAAACCTGGATTTAAAAATGATAAACACCATCAATGAAAAAGCCGAAATTTTAAAAAATTTAGGTGTCGACCATCTTATTATTACACCGTTTACCAGAGATTTTTCCAATCAGCTTCCCGAAGATTACATCAAAAATACTTTGGTAAATAACATCGGTACAAAGCACATCATTATTGGTTACGACCATCGTTTTGGTAAAGACCGCTCAGGTAATTTAAACGATTTAAAGGCTGCAGGAATTCATTTTGGCTTTACTGTCGAAGAAATTATGGAACAGGACATTCATGATGTGGCCGTAAGTTCAACTAAAATCCGGCAGGCGCTTCTGGCAGGCGATGTAAGTTTAGCAGCCGATTATTTAGGCTATCCGTTTTCTATTTTCGGCAGGGTTATTAAAGGCGATAAAATTGGCCGAACCATTGGCTTTCCTACGGCTAACATTTTTGTAGAGGAAACTTATAAATTAATTCCCGGCGATGGTATTTATACCGTAACAGTAGAAATGAGTTCAGAGTCCGAAGTCCGAAGTCTGAAGTCTGAGGATGAAACCCCTACACCTTACAGTCCTAAACCGCTAACCTTTAAAGGCATGGCTTACATTGGTCAGCGACCAACCATAAACGGAATGACCCGAAATATTGAAGTTAACATCTTCGATTTCGACCGGGAAATTTATGGCCAGGATATTAAAATGAATTTTTTAAAGTTCCTGCGTCATGATGTGAAATTTACCGGTTTAGAAGCCTTAACTGTTCAACTCCAAAAAGACAAAGAAGCAACTTTAGATTATTTCAGAACCGCAGAATAAACGTTTTTTTTTTGCAGCTTTTACTTTCAAAAAAGCCTCATTTTAGCTATATTAGCAGCAATGAGGCTTTTTTACATTATTATCTTCTTCCTGTTTTCTATAAATTTTGCAGGCTTTGCGTCGCAGGAGAAGAACAATATTGCTTTAAATAAAAGCCCTAAAATCAGTTTTATTTCAAGCAAAAAACAGGTAAAAGTTAATTCGGATTTCAGCCGGGAAAACGATAGACTGCAAAAAGATTTCCTCAACAATGTTGTTCTAAAGATTTCACAAACACCGTTCATTTTGCTCACATTTCTTGTCTTTCTCTTTTTAAAGAATAAAACCATCTATGCTAAAGTTGTAATCAAAAGATTAAAATTTAATTATTGGTGTTTATTTAATATGTTTTACCCGAAACACGTTTTCTGGTAAAATTTCCCGATAAACCGCAGTGATGCAGAATCTCCCGAAAACATATCCATAGCAAATGCTATGCTTTTGTATTTTACATATTATCGAATTTCTATAGATGCATTTACCAGATTTAATTGCCGATTTAGGTTTAATTCTTGCCGCAGCGGGAATAACGACGCTCATATTTAAAAGAATTAAACAGCCTTTGGTTTTAGGCTACATTTTAGCCGGTCTTTTAGTGGGTTCGCACCTCAGCTTTTTCCCAACGGTAACCGATACGAAAAGCATCAACATCTGGGGTGAAATTGGTGTAATCTTCCTGTTATTTAGCTTAGGTTTAGAATTTAGTTTTAAAAAACTGGTTAAGGTAGGCGGCGCGGCTTCTATCACGGCAATTGTAAAAGTGTTATTTATTATTCTGGCAGGTTATTTAGTTGCCAAAGCGATGGGCTGGTCGAACATGGATAGCTTATTCTTTGGCGGCGTTTTGTCTATTTCTTCTACCATGATAACCATAAAGGCTTTCGAAGAACTTGGCTTAAAACACAAGAAATTCGCAGGTTTGGTTTTCGGTATCTTAATTGTAGAAGATTTGGTTGCCATTTTAATATTGGTACTGTTTTCTACTTTGGCTGTCAGTCAGCAATCGGCCGGAACAGAAATGCTTTTTTCTATTTTGAAACTTGCTTTCTTCTTGGTGCTTTGGTTTCTCGGTGGTATATTTCTGGTTCCTTCTTTCTTAAAAGCCACGAAAAAATTAATGAATGATGAAACCATGCTGGTGGTTTCACTGGCACTATGTTTAGTTATGGTATTATTGGCCGATAAAGTGGGCTTCTCTCCTGCCCTTGGTGCTTTTATAATGGGTTCTATCCTGGCCGAAACCACTCAGGCCGAGCGCATTGAACACTTAACGAAATCAGTTAAAGATTTATTTGCCGCAGTATTCTTTGTGTCTGTTGGTATGCTTATAGATCCTGCAATGCTGGTAAAATATGCAATACCAATTCTTATTGCTGCATTCATAATTATTTTCGGAAAAATATTGTTCACCATTCTCGGTGCATTATTATCCGGGCAACCGCTTAAAACATCGGTACAATCGGGTATGAGTTTAGCCCAAATCGGTGAATTTTCTTTCATCATCGCTTCACTTGGTTTAACGCTAAAAGTAACGAGCGATTTCCTTTACCCGATAGCCGTAGCCGCCGCTGCAATAACAACCTTTACAACTCCGTATTTAATTAAATTATCAGAACCATTCTATCAGTATTTAAAAAGAAAATTACCTCAAAAATGGCTCGATGGAATTGAAAGATACAGTTCAAGTACAGAAGGCATTACTACATTAAGCGATTGGAAAATATTACTGCGTTCGTATATATTTAATACGATTATCCACTCGGTTATTATTATCGCAATTATTTTTCTGGCTTACCGATATGTTCAACCTTTTATCGTTAAAAATATAGCGAACAGCTTAACTTCGATTATTATCAGTATTGTAGTTTCGTTTATTCTGATGGCTCCTTTTTTATGGGCATTATCCATCCGAAGAATTCAGAAGACGGCTTATGCGCATCTTTGGTTAAACAAAAAATACACCCGCGGACCGCTGATTGCCATCGAAATTTTCAGAATTGCCTTAGGCATTTTCTTTGTGGGCTTTTTAATGTACGAATTTTTTGATACCGTAATTGCCGCAGGAATTGCGCTGGTGCTGATTATTTTGGGGATGATTATTTTCGCACGAAAACTGCAGTCATTTTATGATAAGTTAGAGAAACGTTTCATGCTCAATTTAAATGACCGTGAAAATCAAAAACCCGCCATTTTACCATGGGATACACACCTGGCAGAGCTTATGGTCTCACCAGAATCAGAAGTAGTCGGTATGACGCTGGCAAGTCTGATGATTCGGGAGAAATATGGGGTCAACATTGCCATGATCGAGCGTGGCCGCAACAGTATTCCCACACCAGGCAGAGATGAGCGATTATATCCCAACGATAAATTATTGTTAATAGGTGCCGACGATCAGCTCGCGGCTGTTAAAGCCATTTTAGAAGTTGATATACCGGAAACCGGGCAGGAAAAAAGTTTTCCGGATAAAGAAATGACTTTGCAGAAAGTTGTCGTCAATACCGAATCTCCGGTTTATGGTCTGAGCATCAGAAATGCAGGCATAAGAGAAAAGGCACAGGCTTTAATTGTAGGTATTGAACGCGGAGCCGATAAGATTTTAAATCCGTCTTCAGATTTTGTTTTCGATAATGGCGATGTCATCTGGATTGTAGGAAATAAGAAGAAGATAAAAGAAGTACTATAGCCAAGGGTCGGGTGTAAGAAGTTTAAAAGGATTTATTTAATAAACTGGTCTTGATACTTGATACCAACATCTTGATACTAATTTTATATCTTCGTGTACAACCCAACCTATGAAAGTAGATAGAGAAAAAAGTGAGTTTTTGGATGATATGATTGAGCAATGGGAAACCAATGGCTTAATTAATGAAGAAACGAGTAATAAACTCCGTAAAAGCTATGAAGCGAAAAATTTTGATTGGCTTCGATTGGCGCAATATGCGTTTTGGGTTGCACTTGCTTGTGGTTTCATTGCATTAGGTTCGTTGTTAATCGATAATTCCATCCTCAATTACCTTAAGCGCGTTTATGATACACCGAATATTGTTATTGCTATCGTTTCAGGTGGATTGGCCGCATGGCTGTACATTTTAGGTTTCCGCAGAAAGAAAAAATTGGCACACTTAAAATTTAGCAACGAAGCCATTGTTTTCTCTGCTATCCTTTTAACAGCCAATGCCATTGCTTATTTTGGCAAAGCATTGGATAATGGTTCAGGAAACTTTTCAATTCTGATATTAATTTCGGTTTTCATTTACGGTGCCCTTGGATTTATTTTCAATTCGAGATTAATCTGGATTTTCGCCCTTATCTCGCTCGGCGCCTGGTTCGGAACTGAAACGGGTTACCTGAGCCGCTGGAATTACTATTTCCTTGGAATGAATTATCCTTTACGTTTTGTAATTTTCGGAGCAATACTTACTGCAGCTTCGTTTATTATGAAAGTAAATCCGAAAATGCAGCACTTTTTCCAGGTTACTTATATTGCCGGAATGGTTTATCTCTTTGTCGCCTTGTGGGCATTATCGGTTTTTGGCAACTTTGCCAGTTTAGAAGAATGGTATACGGTAAGACAATTAAGTTTATTTTACTGGGCTTTAATTTCGGCCGCAGTTTGTGTAGCCAGTACCGTATTCGGCTTAAAGTACCATGATGATATCGCCCGTGAATTTGGAATTACGTTTCTATTCCTAAATCTATATACCCGCTATTTCGAATACTTCTGGGATAGCTGGCACAAAGCCTTATTCTTTTCAATCTTAGCAGCATCATTCTGGCTTATTGGCAGAAAGGCTGAGAAGATCTGGAATGTTGAGTTTTTAAAGTAAAAGATTAAGTTATGTATTATTTAGTGGAACAAGGATTCAATATTTTATGGTTCCTCTTATCACCCGTAGTCGGCGAACTGCTTCTAAAATATAGTTCAAGAGAAATTGTCAAAACACTCTTAATTGCTAGTGCCTTACTATTTTTACCAATACTCATCGGATATTCTTATACATTTCCTTATTTCAATGAAATTTTGTTTTTTGCCATTTTAGCAACTTCTTACACATTTATTGTTCAAGTAATAAGTCCTCAAACAAAGATTGTCATTTTTGTGGTATCCGTATTTGGACTATTCGGCTTGGTTTGTCTATCTAAGATTGCCGGAACAATAACTGTAGAAGAAAAATGGGAATTCGAAAACTACAAAATCGAATATAAAAAAGATCAGGGTTTTTCAGGTGGCCCCTTATTTACTTACAAGTTGAGCAGATACACAAAGATTCCAATATTTATCAAAGTAATAGAAATTAAAGTAGCAGTTCCAGATACCCTGAATGGTTGCTCAATAAATTTCCCAAAGAGTAAATTGACATTTGATAAATGTGTTTACAACAACGGAGGGCCAAGGCTTATCATCGAGAATCAGTAGTAGGAACTAAAAGTTAACTGTTGAAAAAAATTCCTTAACAGATTGACCTTAAGACTACCTCAATTCCTATAGAATAATTATCAGCTGCTTCACAATTAAATAAACGGCTAAAACATATAAAAATATTGCTATCGATTTATTAATAATTAAACTACTTAGCGCAAATTTTTCCTGAATAAAAGTGGCGAAATGTGCATATACATACAATGCCAGTGCCGAACCAAATCCGGAGCCAATACTAAAAATAATTAACGACAGGTAATCTGTTTTAATCCATTCATGCAGGATAACGTAATTCCCAAAAAATAACCAGAACGGAATTTGAACAGGATTTAAAACACCAAGTATTAACCCGTATAAAACACTTCCGCTGCGTTTATCATCTTTCCTTGCACTTGTTTTAGGTGCTTTTTTACGATTTACCCAGGTTATTGTTCCCATAACAATAAACATGAGAATCATAAAGCAATCGACTAAAGTACCCAACCTTACTTCACTTACTGCGGCATTTGGGTTAATATCACTCATCGCCCAACGGGCAAAACGCATCATACCGAAAGTAAAGCAGATTTCAACGCAGGAAAAAGAAAGAATGAAATACCAAACCTGCCGCATGCCCTTATTTATAGCAAGTTGTGCAACAGTAAGATTAATATTGCCCGGAGGAATATAACCCATAGCATTCACAACAATGCCCAAGAAAAACGTTACAAAAAGCATTGCCGAAATTATGGATTTAAATTTAAATGAGATGCCAAATATTTACCTGTATAAGAACTTTTCTCTTTTACCAGATCTTCAGGTACGCCCTCAAAAACCAGTTGACCCCCACCGTCGCCACCTTCCGGACCGATATCAATTACCCAATCGGCACATTTAATCATATCCATATTGTGCTCGATAACCAAAATCGTATTACCTTGTTCTATTAAAGTGTTTAAGGCTTTAAGTAGTTTTTTGATATCATGAAAATGTAAACCTGTTGTCGGTTCATCAAAAATAAATAAGGTTTTATTGGCATTATTCCCTTTAATTAAGAAAGATGCCAGCTTAATACGCTGTGCTTCACCGCCGGATAAAGTATTAGAAGATTGACCCAAATGAACATAACCCAAACCTACATCAACAAGAGGATTTAATTTATTCAGAATCTTTTGCTCATCCTTAAAGAATTCAACCGCTTCATCAATAGTCATATCCAGAATCTCGGAAACGTTTTTCTCTTTGTAGGTCACATCTAAAACCTGTTGTTTGAAACGTTTACCACCACAAGCTTCACAAGGCAGGTAAATATCGGCCATAAATTGCATTTCAATTTTAACTTCGCCCTCCCCCTGGCAAACATCACAACGGCCACCTTCAACATTAAAAGAGAAAGCCGCCGGTTTCAAGCCTGCTGCTTTTGCGGCTGCTAAACCTGAAAACAATGCCCTGATATCATCCCAGGCTTTAACATAAGTTACCGGGTTTGAACGGCTTGAACGGCCGATTGGATTCTGATCGACCATTTCAACAGCACTAACCAGATCATAATTACCGAAAATGCCATCGTAGGTTCCGGTTTGTTCGCCTGCATAATTGCCAATGGCTTTCTGCAATGCCGGGTATAAAATCTTTTTAACCAAACTGGTTTTACCCGAACCCGAAACACCACTAACTGCAGTGAAAACACCAAGCGGGAATTTTACATCAATATTCTGAAGGTTGTTTTCTCTCGCACCTTTAATCAATACATGGTCTTTCCATTTGCGGCGCTTCTCCGGGATTGCTATTTTCTCAATTCCGGCCAGATACCGGCCTGTTAAGCTTTTTTTATCTTTAAGAATTTCCTCGTAATTACCACTAAACACGAGATTTCCGCCATGTGTTCCGGCTTCCGGACCAATATCAATAATGTAATCGGCAGCACGCATCATTTCTTCCTCATGTTCTACAACAATTACCGTATTACCCACATTTCTTAATGAAATTAAAACTTCAATAAGTTTATTCGTATCCCTGGGGTGCAAGCCAATACTCGGTTCATCTAAAACATAAATCGAACCAACCAAACTGCTACCTAAGGAGGTTGCCAGGTTAATCCTTTGTGATTCACCTCCGGATAACGTATTTGATAACCGGTTCAATGTTAAATAACCTAAGCCAACATTATTAAGGTATAGAAAACGGTTATCAATCTCCGCCAGTAAACGCTTGGCTATTTTAGTATCGTTTGCATTTAGTTTCAACTCGTTAAAGAAAACAAGTGCTTTTGATAAAGGCATCAAAACCACATCAATAATTGATTTTTCCGCAATTTTAACATACGACGCGTCTTTACGAAGACGGGAACCTTTACAATCCGGACAGGTCGTTTTTCCCCGATAACGCGACAACATTACACGATACTGAATTTTATATGTTTGCTCCTCGAGTTCTTTAAAAAAAGCATCCAATCCAGCAAAGTACTTATTGCCGGTCCATAGCAATTGCTGCTCTTTTTCTGTTAACGCACTGTAAGAACGATGAATCGGAAAATCAAATTTTGGTGCAGCTTTAATAAAATTCTGCAGCCAGACACTCATTTTTTCGCCACGCCAAGGCGCAATGGCATTATCATAAACGCTTTTACTCTTATCAGGCACCACCAAATCTTCATCAATTCCGATAACATTCCCATATCCTTCGCAACGTTTACAGGCACCATAAGGATTGTTAAAAGAGAAAAAATTCGGCGTCGGCTCTTCAAAGCGCATACCATCCAATTCAAACCTGTCGCTGAAATGTTTTGTTGTGCCTTCAGCTTCAACATAACAATCGCCTTTCCCTTCAAAAAAAGCAGTCTGAACAGAATCTGCCAACCGGCTTAACGTTTCTTCTTCCTGGTTGGTTACAATCCTGTCGATAAGAATTTGTACGGTTTTGTCATCCGTTAACTCGGCATCTTTAAAGTCGGCATCATCTAAAACGGATTCAATTTTTAAAATTTTACCAGCTATCAAAACCCTTAAAAAACCTTTCTGCAACAAGATGGCGAGTTCTTCTTTAATGGTTCTGTTATTATGCGGGTAAAGCGGGCAGAAAATTGTTACAGTTGTGTCTCCGGGTAAGGAACTCACGTAATCGACAACGGTACTTACTGAGTCTTTTTTAACTTCCTTTCCCGAAACCGGGGATATCGTTTTTCCAATCCGCGAGAAAAGCAGCTTTAAATAATCATAAATCTCTGTCGATGTACCCACGGTAGAACGCGGATTTGAGGTGATTACCTTTTGTTCAATTGCAATTGCAGGTGCAATACCTTTTATATAATCAACATCAGGCTTATTCATCCGGCCCATAAACTGCCGGGCGTATGACGATAAACTTTCTACATAACGCCGCTGTCCTTCAGCGTATAAAGTATCAAATGCGAGCGACGATTTACCCGAACCGGACATACCTGTTACCACTACTAATTTATTTTTTGGAATAGCAACATCTATATTTTTAAGGTTGTGTACACGGGCACCTTTTATAATAATATTTTTATGCGGATCTTTTTCGGCTTCTTTTTTGCTCATGAATGATTAAGAATATAATATACAACCCTTTTTACTTATCTGGGTTTTATAAACAATATACAAAAATAGGGTACTGAGGTGGTTAATTTATTTTTTAACATTTTATTTTTTGTTTTTTGATAAAAAATTAACTTTCTTTGGATATTAACAATCTCAGAACCAAACTAACACATTCAAAAAACATAGGAGAACAGCTATAGAAATTAAACTTCTACAAATTAATTTTTAGCAAATAGTACGGGATTTAGTGTAGGTAAACCTATGAATTTACAATCATATAATGATCAGGACCTGGTAAAGTTATACGTTGCCGGGAACGAGAATGGATTGCAGGAACTTTTAAGAAGACATAAAAGTAAAATTTATACTTCTATCTATTTGTTGGTTAAAGACCAATATCTGGCAGAAGATATTTTTCAGGATGCTTTTATAAAAGTAATTAATACGCTGCGATCAGGAAGATATAACGAGGAAGGTAAATTCTTACCTTGGGTAATGCGTATTGCGCATAACTTAGTTATCGATTATTTCCGAAAAGAAAAAAGGACGCCTATCATCACGAGTTCTGATGGAATGGATGTATTCAATATGCTACACTTTTATGATGAAAGTGCAGAAGAAAAAATGCTCCGCGACCAAACACATAAAGATTTAAAGGCCATGATACATTTATTGCCTGATGAGCAGAAAGAGGTACTTTTAATGCGCCACTATGCGGAGTTAAGCTTTAAAGAAATAGCCGATTTAACTGATGTGAGCATTAATACAGCTTTAGGACGTATGCGGTATGCTTTAAGCAATTTGCGCAAAATGCTTAAGACTAAAGAGATGACCTATAAAGGGTAATGAATTTGTTACAAAAAATGTTTTAGTGATTGAAATAAAGCCTCTGAACTGTCGTTAAGTTTATAAAACATTAACTTTTTAGTTGCTTATGACAAAAACCTCTACATCAAAAACAAATGTAAATTTACCTACACAAAACATGTTTCAGTCGACAACTGATAACGATTCTGACGCAGAAATTGACTTATTTTATGACCAAATCAAAAGTAAGTTAGATGGGCTGGTTAAAAATCCTTTGGACGATACAATCAACAGGATTTTAGCCTACAGCAAAACAAAGTAAATTTACACGAGCTAAAAAGCTGCTTCATAAATGAAGCAGCTTTTTTTTTGAGATGTAAAAATGTAGGCGGTTAGATGGGTCATGGTGCGGATTGCATTACATCATCAATCTTACATCATCCATTTTCCATCTTACATCAGCCATTTTACATCAGCCATTTTACATCTTCCACTATCCATCATTTTCATCTCGCTTAAAATGTCTTGAATTTTACAGTTTATTGGTTAAAAAAACTTTACCTTTGCTTAGTGTAATTTTAACACTAAGCATATGAATAAGAGCTTACTCCCGCTTACGTTAGGTGGTTTGGGCATCGGAATAACCGAATTTGTTATGATGGGCCTGCTCCCTGATATTGCAAAAGATTTAAACGTATCCATTCCACGAGCTGGTCATTTAATTTCTGCCTATGCATTAGGTGTTGTTATCGGCGCACCGCTTTTAATTATGATTGCCGGTAAATATCCACCGAAAAAAATATTAATCGCTTTGATGGTGATGTTTACGGTGTTTAATGCCTTTTCTGCCTTTGCGCCTACTTTCGATACTTTATTTATTGCCAGGTTACTTTCGGGTTTACCGCATGGTGCCTTTTTCGGGGTTGGTTCTGTGGTTGCAAGTCGAATTGCGGAAAAGGGAAAAGCTGCTCAAGCCGTTTCGTTAATGTTTATGGGTTTAACGATTGCTAATATTGTCGGTGTTCCTTTAGGCACATTTATAGGCCATAATTTTTCCTGGAGAATTTCATTTGCAGTTGTCGTTTTTGTTGGGCTGGTTACGTTATTAAGTCTTAAATTATGGTTGCCTGCTTTAGAAGCAACTAAAAATCGTGATTTAAAAGCAGAATTAAGTTTTTTCAAAAAAAGAGATGCATGGATAATTATTTTTATGATTTCGATAGGCACAGGTGGTTTATTTACCTGGTATAGCTATATCGCCCCGCTTATGACAGAAGTTGCAGGTTTTTCGCCGAATGCCGTAACCTATATATTAATGCTTGCCGGTTTAGGTATGATGGTTGGAAATTACATCGGTGGAATACTTGCTGATAAATTTTCACCCGCAAAAGCATCAGCAGCTTTATTATTGACGATGGTGGTTACTTTAACCATTGTTCATTTTACGGCTTTCAGTCAACCTTTAGCATTAATCATGACTTTTTTTACCGGCGCAGTTTCCTTTGCCTTAGCCGCACCAATACAAATGTTAATGATTCAAAGTGCCAAAGGCTCAGAAATGCTGGCTGCTTCTGCCAGTCAGGCTAGTTTTAATATTGGCAATGCTTTAGGTGCGTTTTTCGGCGGATTACCTTTGGTGTATGGTTTTGATTATACTTCACCGGCTTACGTTGGCGCGGCGATGGCTTTATTCGGGGCTTTCTTTGCTTTTTGGCTGATTAAAAGAAATGCTGCAATTCCAACTTCTGACGGAATTAAGGCGAAGGAAAAGTATGTTGTACTGCATTAATATGCAAATTTGGTCTCTTAAACGGTTTTCAATAACAACCTGAGTTTAGTTTTATTTGCCATATGCCTCTGTCGGATACAATTGGTTATCACTTTTACAGTCAGGATTTTTTATTTAACCGATTCAAACAATTAACCCGTTAACCCTTTAACGATTAACCTGTCTTTCGTTTATATTTGCTGATGCTTAAAAAAGAACGTTATAAACTTTTTGTAGAACACTTTTCTGCGAAGCAGCCTGATGCAGAAACCGAATTACATTATAATAATCCCTATCAACTTTTAGTTGCTGTAATCCTTTCTGCACAGTGTACCGATAAAAGAGTTAATCTGGTTACACCTGCCCTTTTTCAGCGTTTCCCTAATGCAAAAACACTTGCGGAAGCAACGCCCGATATTGTTTTCGATTACATCAGAAGCATTAGCTATCCGAATAACAAGGCCAAACATTTAGTTGGAATGGCAAATATTTTGGTTAATGAATTTAATGATGTGGTTCCCTCAGCTATTGATGATTTGCAGAAAATGCCCGGTGTTGGCCGTAAAACAGCAAACGTAATTGCATCAGTAATTTACAATGCGCCGGCAATGGCTGTTGATACACACGTTTTCCGTGTGGCAAACAGATTAGGTTTAACCAGTGGTAAAACGCCGCTTGCGGTAGAAAAAGATTTGGTTAAAAACCTCCCCGAGCATGATATTCATATTGCTCACCATTGGCTGATTCTTCACGGGCGATATGTTTGTGTTGCCAGAAATCCGAAATGTGCTGTTTGTGAAATTACCTATATGTGCAGGTATTTTGAACGTTTAACTGCACAAAACGAGCGGGATAAATTAAGAAGTTAACGGTTAAATGTTTAAGGTTTTGTTGGCTGGTTATCAGATACATAAATTTAGCTAAACACCGGTAAACTTGTTGTTTAACCACGAATAAAACACATACCTTGCAATCCTTGACCTTTAACTGGTAACCCAATATAAATTTATTTTCATTTTACTATTGACATTAGCCAAAAAACCATTAACTTAGCTAAATATTTTAGTATTATTACTTATAAACATAAGAATAGATTAGCCGATAATTCAATATATTTACGAAATCAAATTACAATTAAACATGGCAAGCGCAAATCCTGACAAATTAAAAGCCCTGCAGTTAACGCTGGATAAATTAGAAAAATCTTATGGTAAAGGTACCATAATGAAACTTGGCGATACCGCCATAGAACCAATTGATTTTATTTCAACAGGTTCAATCAGTTTAGATATTGCTTTAGGCATTGGCGGTATTCCAAAAGGCCGTGTAATTGAAATTTATGGCCCTGAATCCTCAGGTAAAACAACTTTAGCTACACATATTATTGCTGAAGCACAGAAAAAAGGTGGCATCGCGGCATTTATCGATGCGGAACATGCTTTTGACCAGTTTTACGCTAAAAAACTAGGCGTTGATACAGACAACCTGTTAATTTCGCAGCCGGATAACGGGGAACAGGCTTTGGAAATTGCCGACAACTTAATTCGTTCGGGCGCTATTGATGTAATTGTTATTGACTCTGTTGCTGCTTTGGTTCCTAAAAGTGAAATTGAAGGCGAAATGGGTGACAGCAAAATGGGCTTACATGCCCGTTTAATGAGTCAGGCGTTACGTAAACTAACCGGTACAATTTCAAAAACCGGATGTTGCTGTATCTTCATTAATCAATTACGTGATAAAATCGGCGTAATGTTCGGTAACCCTGAAACAACAACCGGTGGTAACGCCTTAAAATTCTATGCTTCAGTTCGTTTGGATATCCGTCGTATTTCTCAGATTAAAGATTCTGATGAGGTTTCCGGTAACCGCGTTAAAGTTAAAATCGTTAAAAATAAAGTTGCTCCACCTTTCCGCATCGCAGAGTTTGATGTGATGTTTGGAGAAGGGATTTCTAAAAATGGTGAAATTGTCGATTTAGGCGTAGATTTCGGCATCATTAAGAAAGCAGGTTCCTGGTATTCTTATGGCGATACTAAACTTGGCCAGGGAAGAGATGCGGTTAAACAACTTTTAAGTGATAACCCTGAATTGGCTGAGGAATTAGAAGTTAAAATTAAAGCTGAAGTAACCGGCGATAAATTAGAAGAAAAATAGTTTAACACTACATTTAAATAGAGCCCCAAATTGTAAGTAATTTGGGGCTTTTGCATTTTATTTTTTCATAATATATTTAAGTTATCAAATAACTTTTGAATTAATCGTCCGTCATTAGTGATAATTTCTGCGGTACCTTTTGTTTCTGCTTTAAAATCAAGTTTGGTTCCGTAATTCGTTTTTAACTGATTCGGAAAATCGACTAAAACGAGATAAGTATCAATTTCACTCTTTTTCTGTTTTCGTAGTGCTCGTTGTTAAAGAATCAGCTTAGTCTTATACACAACCACAAAGTGACTATTATCCAAATGTAGAATTGCGGTTAAAGGAATTTTAAGCAACAAATCATAAATAGTACATTTAAAAGAGCAGCTTCTTAATCCTATTTCTTCTTAAGCATGGATGATATCTTAAAAGAAACACCTTCTTTCATAATGCCATACTTATCCCATAAATGTTGTTAAGAGTCAAATCTTTCATAATGCTTGGCAATCATTTTTAAATATGCAGGACCGCTGTCCATCATGCCTAACTGTCTGTCGTTCGGAAATTATTGAAGATTTATCAAGGTGCTTATATTCCAATAGACAAATTGGAATATTTTAAAATATAGAAACGCCAAAACGATATTTTATTCACCATTTCTTCATAAAACTTTTTGAGGTTTACAGTAGAATCATCTTTTTAATAAAAATTAAATTTTAAAGACATGGGAAAAAAGAGATTAGAGTTCGAACTAATGGGGTAGATGAGTTTGGTCGATTCCAGCCTGAGCATGGAGTCAAAAATTAAAGGAGGCCTTGCCCAAGCACCAGAAAACACTATCTATAGTGGTGGAAACCTAGGTGAAAATGTGGAACCCACTACTGTCGATAGTGCAGGCGAAATAATATGGTTCTTACACCGATTTTGGTTTTTTAAGTGGGTTGGGTGGTATGAGCTATGGTACCGGATACATTGACGGTAGTAATTATTCAGGTCGCTGCTTTAGAGTGGTTTGTTATTACCCGGGAATCTGTTGGAATTCCTTAGAGAAATTAAATAGAAGTAGATGAAATTTAAAAGGATATATTTCTATGGTATAATTGCCATTGCGTTTTTACTGTATTTTGTTATTTCAATAATCAAAATATGGCATATTGATAAAAGTGTAATTTGGACAAAGAAAACAAACTTGTACGCTCAAATATTTATTAAATCAGACTTAATCAAGTCTGATTTAACATACTTTAATAAAACGAAATTACCTATTGCAACATTTAACTATGACGGGAAGTATAAGATTATTGTTAGTAGTTTTAAAATAAATCAAAAAACTAATCTGCAAGAATTAATCAGGTTAAATACTGGTCAGTCGCATCCGACTATTGGTGTTATCTATAATTCAATATTATTTTTAAATAGCTTTAACTACCAGTCAAATATTAACAGTAATCCTCAAATTTGTCAACGCCTAAACCTCTCTATTTCTGGTGACTCTTTAAAGGTAAAAGCAAAAAATAATTTTTTAAGTTATCATTTAATATTAGATAATTTATCAATCAAATTCAATAGTGAGCAAGATGTGGAACTATTTGCAAGTAGTAAAGAAAAAGCATTGAATGCACAGATATTATTTTTAAAAAGATTCGACCATCTTTATTTTATTTTAATGATCCCAAATAACAAAAAAATTAAGACGAACAACAACCTATTATTCGATCTTATAAAAAATTAACATGAAAATCATTCTGTCGAAATATTATCTATTGCTGTTTTTCCTGACATCTGTACTTGTTTCATGCACAACTAAAACAACTACAATATACACTGACAATATTAAAGATAAAAATCAAGCTGAAAGTATAGCAACTAAATTCTATGAGGCATTAAAAAAACAAGAATATGCAAATACCTTTAATCTTTTTAGCCCAAAATTCTTTCAGTTCATCAGCGAAGAAGCACTACTTAAAAATTACAATAAAATCTCGAACGAACAAGGTATTGTAACTAATACTAATTTGGCTCACTGGCATACGATTACAGTAAGTAATGACGAAAGCAAAAATGTATATACTTTAACGTTCGATGTTGAAAGAAAAATAAATAAAACGATTGAAACGCTAACTTTCTATATGGAAAATGGGAATATCAAAATTGTCAACTATGATATTAAGTTTAGTATAAACAGGCTTTAAAATCAATTCCCGTCCTGACTAAAAATTGCATTGAAATCTTTGGTTACATAAACAATAACCAGTATTGCAGCAATTAACAAAACACCTAAAATTATAACGCCCCAGCAACCCTTCATTTTATTTTTATCTTTTCTAATCAGGTAATATAAAATACCGATTAACGGAATCGCACAAACAATCCAAAATACTAATGATGCTCCTGTCATATAATTCAATTTTAGCTGGTAATTTCAAACCAACAATAAATAATTTAGCAATAAACAATAACCAGCTTTCAATTTTTAGTTGGCAGCTCAATTTTGAGTTCCACAATTCAGCGATAAAACAATTAACCAGTTTACTGTTCTCAATTATAAGTTACCAGTTAACCAAATTTTCAGCTGGCAGTTAACCATTTCAACAATTAAGCAATTTAAACAGCTAACCAACCTTATTTAAAACGCCATTCTCGCCATTGGCGAAACGTCCTGACCTGCAAAATCCTGCTTTAAATATTTCTGGTAACCAGCTATGGCGATCATACCTGCATTATCTGTACAATACTGAAAAGCCGGAATATAAACGTTCCAGCCTAACTCAACAGCAGTTTCCTGTAAGGTATTTCTTAAGCCAGAATTAGCAGATACCCCTCCGGCAATTGCTATTTCTTTTATTCCATATTGCTTTGCTGCTTTCTTCAATTTGTTTAATAAAATCTGAATGATGCTGTACTGAACTGAGGCACAAATATCATTTAAATTTTCGGCAATAAAATCAGGGTTTTCTTTTTCCTGCTTCCTGATAAAATATAAGATGGATGTTTTAAATCCACTGAAACTGAAATTCAAATCATCTATTTTCGGCTCAGCAAATTTAAAGGCATGTGGATTACCTGACTGCGCATGCTTGTCAATTAATGGTCCGCCGGGATAAGGCAATTGCAAAATTTTTGCGGTCTTATCAAAAGCTTCACCTGCCGCATCATCCAGTGTTTCACCAACGATTTCCATGTCAAAATAATCCTTAACCAGCACAATTTGTGTATGTCCGCCAGAAACGGTTAAACATAAAAACGGAAAATTCGGTTTTGGTTCATCAATAAAATGTGCCAATATGTGGGCATGCATATGATTGACAGAAATTAAAGGTATATTTAATGCCAATGCGAAAGATTTTGCAAAAGAAACACCAACCAACAATGAACCCAATAAGCCGGGTCCGCGAGTGAAAGCAACAGCACTGATGTCCTGTTTTGAAACATTTGCATTTTTTAAAGCCTGCTCAACTGCAGGCACAATATTTTGTTGATGTACCCTTGAAGCTAATTCAGGGATTACACCACCATAATTTTCATGAATTGTTTGGTTTGCAATAACATTGGCCGTAATTTTGCCGTTGTTACAGATAGCGACTGAAGTATCATCGCAAGAAGACTCGATAGCAAGTATAACAGACAAATTATTTTTATTTAAGCTGCAAAATTATTAAAAAACTATTTAAAATACTCCTTTGGGTAATCGCATCAATAATTTTGCTGCTGGCGCTTCTTATTTTTTCTTTGCAATTTAAATCGGTTCAAACCTATTTTGCTCAAAAAGCAGCGGCCTATTTATCAAAGGAACTTAAAACTACTGTTTCCATTAAGAGCTTATATATAAAGCCCTTTAAATCTGTTGTACTCGAAGATTTACTCGTTTTGGATCTCCAAAAAGATACCCTTTTAAGTACACCTTCATTTATGGTCGATATCAATCAGTTATCTATTGAAAAAAAGATAATCGATATCAATACGGTACAAATAAACAACGGAACTTTCTTCCTGAAAGACTTCAAAGATAATTCTTCTAATCTCGATTTCATTATTAATTATTTCAATTCCGGTAAGCCGAGTGTAAAAGATCCAAATAAAAAGCCTTACAAGATAGACTTAAGAAGAGCCATTATCAACAAGCTTAATTTTAAATACAAAAACTTTAAGGCAAAAGATTTAACGCAAGGTAAAAGCGTAAATTTCGATAACGTAGATGTAAAAGAATTAAGTGTTATTTTAGAAGGTTTTGACATTAAAAACCATCTTTTAAAAACCAATATTAAAAACCTCACCTTAAAAGAAAAAAGCGGCTTTTATTTAAAAAACCTTTCGGCTCAAACCACTGTAGACTCGAATGCAATAGAACTCAAAGACTTATTATTGGTAACCAATCAAAGCCGGTTAACGAATTACTTTCAAATGAAGTTTAAAACCTTCAGAGATTTTAACCATTACATTGATAATGTGCGGATGAAAGCGGTTTTCAAAGACAGCCACATCACTTCGAAAGATGTTGCATTTTTTGCGCCTGAAATGAACAGGATGAAACTTGATGTAGATGTTGATGGCCAGATTACAGGCCTGGTAAACAACCTTAAAGCCAAAAAACTTTCTATTAAATCAGGAAAAGCTACTTATATAAAAGGTGATTTCATTATTAAAGGTTTACCCAATTGGGATGAAACTTTTATGGATTTGAACATTGAGCTGGCAGGAACAAATAAAACAGATTTAGATGAAGTGCTTGCCGGGATTACGGGTAAAAATAAAAAACTGGTTCCTTCAATTGTAAATAAATTTGGAAACATAAACTTCAACGGAAGCTTTACAGGTTTTCAAAATGATTTTATTGCTTACGGGGAATTTAAAACCAAAATCGGTAGAATTGTTTCTGATGTTAACATGAAAATCGACAAAAACGATGTTCCATCTTACTCGGGCAATGTTAAAACGTATGATTTCAATATAGGCAACCTCCTTAACGAAAAAAGTTTAGGCAAAATCACTTCATCCCTATATGTTAAAGGCAGAGGAACAGAACTTCAGCACTTAACAGAAAAATTAAACGGCAACATTGAATACATCGATTTTAACAACTACAGGTACCGGAATGTTAAGGTAGACGGAACTTTCGATAAAAAATATTTTGATGGCAAACTAAGCATCAATGACAAAAACATTAAGCTTATTTTTGATGGAGGGGTAAACTTAAATCCAAAACTACCGGTATTTAATTTTAATGCAACGATATCAGGCGCAAAACTGAAGGCATTACACCTGCTCAAAGATTCCTTAAGGGTTGATGCTAAATTTACAACAAACTTCTCCGGCACAAACCTGAATAATATTGAAGGAAAGCTACGCATACAGGAAATTACTTTAAAAAATCCAAAAGGAACTTACAGCATTGATTCGGTAGAACTTACAGCAAATGGAACCGGTGTGGCAAGAAACCTGACCATTAAATCTGATATCCTTGATGCAAGTGTTAACGGTGAGTACGATCTGAATTCCATCGGCTCCTATTATAAAGCCATTGCTAAAACCTATGTTCCATCTTTCCAGACGAAGATTATTAAATATAACGAACAGATTTTTCAGTTCACTTTAAAGATTAAGAAATTCGAAGCATTGGCACAGCTGATTTCTCCCGGATTAGAACTGGCTGAAGGTGCAAACTTTATAGGCAATTTCGATTCACGAAACAATACCGCAACGCTTAATGGTTTTGTCAAAAACTTAAAATATCAAGGCATTGTCGTAAACAATATCATTGTTGATGAAAACACAACACCGCAGCAATTACAACTCAACATCACATCAGACCGGGTTCAGATAAATGATAGCTTATTTATCAAGGATGTGAACATTTCAAATATTTTAAGGAATGATAGCCTGGCGTTCAACGTAAAGATGTCGAGCGCAATGGAAGACAATCAACTGGATTTAAACGGATTGGTTGAATTTACCAAGAATCAGGATACCGCGGCCAGACTGAGTGTTTTACCATCGATTTTAAAGATTAACAATGAAGAATGGCGCATCCAGGAAAAGGTCCGTATCGTTTTAAACAATGGTAAAACAGAAATAAAGAACTTCGATTTAACTAACGGGAATCAACAGATTACGGTAGATGGTTTAATATCCGATGATCCCAAAGATTTACTTCAGGTTGGTTTTAAAGATTTCAACCTTAAAACAATTAATCCTTTTACTAAAGGGTTTGGCGTTAAACTGGGTGGTCTTGTTAATGGTAAAACAGATTTATATGGCATTTTAAAAGGGCCGAGAATTACAGACGATGTTAAGATTGACTCTTTAAATTTTAATGATATCTACATCGGCACACTAACAGACACTTCTTCTTTCAACAGCGATAAAAACAATATTAATGTTTACACCAGAATTATGGCTGATGATACGGAAACCTTTAAATTATCGGGGAATTTAGACCTCAAAGAAAAAGACATCGATTTAAAAGTTAAAATGGATGAAAGTAAATTAACCATTTTTGAACCTTTTGTTAAAACATTGGTATCTAATTTAAAAGGAAATATTTCTTCAGATTTAACGGTAAAAGGAAAGTTGGATAATCCAAAGATTAATGGAACGTTGTCTTTTGATAAGGGACAGCTTATGGTTAATTACCTTAAAACAACCTATACCATCAGTGACGAAGTTCAGGTAGAAAATAGTGTGATTAACCTGGATAATTTTAAACTTTCAGATCTTGAAGGTCATGAAGCAACCGCGAATGGTTCGGTAGATTTAAATGATATTAACGACCCTACGCTGAAAGTAAAGTTAAATGCCCAGAATTTCATGGCACTTAACACCACATCGAAAGATAATTCCGTTTATTTCGGAAAAGCTTATGGTACTGGTGTTTTCAATTTTACCGGCCCAACCAGTAAAATGAAGATTGATATTAAGGCAAAAACGGAAAAAGGAACAGTATTTAACCTGCCTCTGAATAGTTCTGAAACGGTATCGGATAAAGATTTTATCAATTTTATAAGTAGAGATTCGGCAAAGGTTGTAAAGAAAACAACAAACTTCGAAGGCTTGACCTTAACCTTTAAATTAACCATAGATCCAAATACCACGGCAAATATTTATACCACACTTGGTAATTTAAGCGGAAAAGGTAATGCAGAATTAAACCTGAATATTAACAGTTTAGGCGATTTTGAAATGTCTGGCGATTATATTATCGAGAGCGGTAGCTTTGATTTTACTGCACAGGAAGTTATCAATAAAAAATTCGAGATAAGGCAAGGTGGAACCATCAGGTGGACTGGTAATCCAACTGCTGCTCAAATAAACTTAAAAGCCGTTTATGCATTGAGAGCCAGTTTAAATGAATTATTTAAAGCCGCTAACCGCGATGCGAGTGCTAATGCGAATCAAAGGGTAAACACTGAGGTAGAAATGGGTTTAACAGGTTTGCTATTACAACCGGATATTAAATTAGACATTAATTTCCCGTCTAACCCGGCCATTAAAGAAGAATTGCAAACGTATTTTAGTGATGAAAGTAACCGGAATTTACAGGCATTCAGCTTAATTATAAGAAGAAGTTTTGCACCTGGTAACGGTGGTGAATCAATCGGTAAACAATTGGGTTCGAGCGTATCAAGTACAGCTACAGAGCTGGTATTCAATCAGTTTAACAATGTACTTTCCTCCTTAAACCTCAACTTTGTAGATTTAAACGTGAAATCTCTAAGTGAAGCCAATGCCTCATTTAAGTTCTTTAACGACCGTTTAATTATAAATGCGGGTATTGTCGACAGAAATAGTGTAAATGATTTTACCGTAATCGATTTTTCTAAAAATAATGTCGGCAGTGAGGTTGAGGCCTTATTTCTAATCAGAAAAGACGGAAGTTTAACCGGGAAATTAGCCAATAAACCACCTACTCAACAAAGCATCTTTCTAAACAGTGGTATAAGCGCAACAGCCAATGTTACTTCTATCGGGCTGGTTTATACCCAGCAGTTCGATACGTTTAAAGAATTTTTACAGAAACTTACCGGGGCTTACAGAAGAAATCTGAGGAAGAAACAAGCGGAACAACCCGTTAAAACAAACAAATCGATAAGTAAAGAAGCGATTATCAACGACAGAAAGAATAACCCTAAGAGGTAGTTTTCAGTTCAATTCGTCATTCTATAACTATCTGATACGAGGAGGAACGACGAAGCAATCTATCCTATAAAGTATCTTACGAAAAAGATTCCTCCGCTACGGTCGGAATGACGACGAGCTGATTGGCTTTCTGTTAGCAGTTGCTTCATGCAATCGCCACGTAGTCATTTCTATAACTATCGGATACGAGAAGGAATGACGAAGCAATCTACCCCATAAAGTATCTTACGAAAAAGATTCTTCCGCTACGGTCGGAATGACGACGAGCTGATTGGTTTTCTGTTAGCAGTTTGCTTCATGCAATCGCCAAGTAGTCATTTCTATAACTATCGGATACGAGAAGGAATGACGAAGCAATCTAACCCATAAAGTATCTTACGAAAAAGATTCTTACGCTACGGTCGGAATGACGGCGAGCTGAATGGTTTTCGGTCAGCAGTTCGCTTCATGTAATCGCCAAATAGTAATCCTGTAGCTATCGGATGCGAGGAGGGTGACAAAGCAATCTGTCATGCAAAAAAGATTGCTTCGTTGGCTGAAAAAGCCGCCTCGCAATGACGACTAATTGGACAGTTTCGGTTAACAGTTTAAGGTTTTGAAGTTAACATAATTGAAAACTGCCCATTGCTAACTGATCTATCCCTTCATAATGGAGTGACCCATTTTATCTCTTTTAGTTTTCAGGTAACGTTCGTTATGAACATTACTTTCAATTTCAATCGGAATGTTTTCTACGATTTCTAAACCATACCCGATTAAACCGGCACGTTTAGTGGGGTTATTGCTCATCAGGCGCATTTTAGTAACACCCTGCGATCTTAAAATCTGCGCACCAACACCATAATCACGTTCATCACCTTTAAAGCCTAATTTAATATTGGCTTCAACCGTATCAAAACCGGCATCCTGTAAGTTATAAGAGCGAAGTTTATTGATGAGACCGATTCCCCGGCCTTCCTGATTCATATAAACCACAACACCTTTACCCTCTTTCTCAATCATTTCTAACGCCTTATGCAACTGAGGACCACAATCGCATCTGCAGGAACCGAAGATATCGCCGGTTACGCAAGAGCTGTGTACGCGGGCAAGAATGGGTTCGCCCTCTTTCCATGTTCCTTTAGATATGGCAAGGTGTGTTGCGTTATTATCAAGCTGCGTATAGGCCGTCATTTTAAAATCGCCCCAGGCCGTCGGTAAATCTATGGTTACTTCCGATTTAACCAAACTATCGATACCTAAGCGGTAGGAAATTAAATCTTCAATCGAAATAATTTTTAACTGATGTTGTTCGGCAATTTTAAACAAATCGGGTAAGCGGGCCATTTCGCCGTCCTCCTTCAAAATTTCAACCAGCAAACCCGCAGGTTTCATACCGGCTAATCTGGCTAAATCTACAGCAGCTTCTGTATGTCCGGCTCTTCTGATTACACCGCCATCTTTTGCCCTTAACGGAAAAATATGTCCCGGGCGGCCTAATTCATCAGGATTGGTATTTGGATTTACTAAAGCCAACATGGTTTTCGAACGGTCGCTTGCAGAAATACCTGTGGTACAACCATGCCCCACTAAATCAACTGACACCGTAAAGTTAGTTTCATAGGCTGCTGTATTTTTGCCCACCATTAAATTCAGGTTAAGCTCATCGCAGCGCTCTTCAGTTAAAGGCGCACAAATTAAGCCACGGCCATAAGTTGCCATGAAATTAATGACTTCCGGCGTTGCATTCTCAGCAGCTGTTAAAAAATCGCCTTCATTCTCCCTGTCTTCATCGTCTACAACAATAATAACTTTACCGGCTTTGATATCCTCAATAGCCTCTTGTATGGTGTTTAATTTTGTTTGCATTTTGTAATTACAATAATCAATAATGGCAGCAGTTTTTTAACAAATTGCCAGCCATTCATTAATACAAAGGTACAATCTTATTAAGCAATATGTTTTATGGATATATCATTTAGAAGTAAAGGAAAACCCCAGGGTTAACGTTGCTTCAACTTGAAAAGTTTGACAAAAAACTGCTTATACTGGTTGATATCGAACAAAGCCGAATCTGCCGTTGCTTTATAGGTAAGGAATACCGCTAAGGGTGTTAGAATGATAAAGGCAATCCACATCCCGAAAACAGGATTAATAGAACCTTCCCGGGCAGATTTTTCAGCTACCGTAGTTACAATATGGTAGACCAGAAAGAAGGAAATTGCAATAACAACAGGTAAACCCATACCGCCTTTTCTTATAATGGCACCCAGCGGTGCACCGATAAAAAAAAGCAAAACGCATGATGCCGCGAGCGTAAATTTCCGCTGATATTCTACACTTGTAAAAATAATTTCTCCTTTTAAATCCTCATCCCGTGGAACGCTGTTTGCCAGACTTTGCGTAATTACCGTTATGGTATTGGATGCACTCTGAATACTGGATAACCTCGATCCGTTTGGAATACTCTTTAGAATATTGTCATCAATTTTTTTTGGTGCTACCTTAAGCTTCGAATACCCTATGGCGATATTATTTTGCTTAAAGTTATTACCTAAACTTCTGCCCGTATTTCGGTATAGGGTATCCATTTGTTTGGAAAGCGAATCGCGTTTCCTCACAATTCCCTTTAAATTGAGCATTACTGTACTATTGCCAAAAGCGCCCTGATCGGTTTTTTGCATATCAAAAGATTCCATGCTGAACTTTGGCTCGGTTTCTTTAAACCTGCTCCGCGACAGGATTTGCCTTGGATTATACACGCCGCTACTACTCGATTGTTCTTCGTAGGTTACGCCATTTTTAAGGTTAAAAATTAAAAACTTGCCATCTTCAGATTTTTTCATCTCCCCCTCTTTGGCCATAATCACTTTCGGAATCCCGTTCGTTCCTTTATGGTCGTAAATCATGATGCCAAACATTTTACCATCTTCATCCTTACTATCTACCCGAATGGAATAATCGGGAATACTGTTGTTAAAAACGCCCGGCTTAATTAAGAATGCGAGTTTTTTATTTCGCACGTCATACATTAAGGAATAAAATTTAAGATTTGCCTTGGGCAGGATGTAATTGGAAAATACAAATGAGCTAACGGTAAGACAAAGAATTAAAACCACTAAAGGCTGCATGGCTTTCTGAAGTGAAATACCGGCCGATTTTATCGCCACAAGTTCATAATTTTCACCCAGCGTACCAAAAGTCATGATGGAGGAAAGCAGCACGGAAAGCGGTAAGGCCATGGATATCTGCACCATAGACTGATAGTACATTAATTCGAGTATGGTATACCATTCGAAGCCCTTACCAATTAAATCATCTACGTATTTAAAGAGGAAAAACATTAACAGGATAAACATTACCACAAAAAACGTGGCAATAAATGGCCTGATGAATGTTTTTATTATGAGCAGATGTATCTTTTTCACCTTACAAAGGTAAACAAAGCATAGAAATATTACGCACCTAAAACACTTATCAGATAATCGATCTGGTTATCCCAGATTAATTTTTTCTCGGCAAGTAGTTCTTCTGTGGAGAAATCGGTTATGGCCAGTGCAACATCATTGGTTAGCTCATCCTGCACAATTTCCATCTCGAAATAGCATTGCGGTTCATCATCAAGCCATTTAAACTTAACCAGTTTATTTTCTTTTATTGAAACAAGCTTTGCTTTTTGTTCTTCATCATCCCAGGTAAAAGTGTAAACCTGATCGCGAAAATTCACATCATCAGCAAACCATTGCGATAAGCCATTTGGCTCACTTATAAAACTATACAATATTCGTGGTGACGATTTAACCTCGTACTCAAGCGTAAATTTTTTCTTATCTGCCATGTTAATTCATTACCAGAATAAAATTCCGGACTACTTTTTTTATTTTATTTTTCTAAAGAAAGGTAATTTATTCTATATTTGCAACTCCAAAAAATAACCACCTAAATATTTGATAATATAAGCAAATATTTTTACCCGGCGGGGTAGCTCAGATGGTTAGAGCGCAGGATTCATAACCCTGAGGTCGGCAGTTCGATCCTGCTCCCCGCTACCGAATCGGCAAAAGAGGCATAATCCAGAGATAATTCTGGTATGCCTCTTTTCTTTTTACTGATAAGTTGCTGAAAATAAGCTATATACAAAAACACTAAATTTATTTCAGTGGTTCGAACTTTATCATTTTTCTTATCATAACTCATACCACTAGGGAACAGTAATGTTTGGAGTTGTTGCTTAGTATGGTAATCACCAGAAAGCCAGTTTAAAGGTAGCTGAGTGGCATATTCTATAGCCAACCTAACGCATTTTAAAAGGTTCGAACTTTTATTAGACAGGATGAGCAAATTCCGCTCAATTTCTCTTTTTTCGTCCGAATATTTCTCATGGTACTTTGTGTAAAGTTCCTGACTTATATCTTCTTCAATATATCTTTCCTCTAATCGCTCCACCTTCTTCTTCACTTCTCTGTGGCTGTTCTCCAACTCTAAAAGATCCGCTTGCTTATTTTGAGTCAACTGGTTAAATGTTGCAGCAACCTGCTCAACCAATAGTTCTATATATTCCTTGGCAATGTCAATTTTAAAGAAATCAAGTATGTCTGCAAATCTGGAATTAAGAGAATCAGCATTTTTGTTATTACAGCAAGCTTTGGTTTTGCATTTATAATAATGTATATTCTTTTTGCGTGCGAGGTAGCCACTCAACGGCTTCCCGCATTCGGCACATACCATAAAGCGCTTCAAAGGAATGTGCACATTTTCTTCATTTAGTGAAAAACCATGGGGAATCTTATCTAGCATACCGTTAACCTTTAAGAAAAGTTCCCTGCTAATTAATTTCTCGTGATTGCCCACAACCACTTGTCCCTCCAACATATTGTGCACCATCAAGCCACAATAGAATGGATTTCTAAAGATTTCTGAGATACGCTGATGAATCAATTTTAGTCCTTTAGCCGCCAGCCTATCGCGAATTACCTCATTTGACACATTTTCATAAGCTTTCCATTCAAAGGCCTGACGAATGAGCCTTCCCTTCCCATTTATAACAATCTGCCTTTTGTTCTTCGATCTGTCAATCTCAAATCCTAAAGGGGGATTAGTCGGCCAATCACCACGCAGTAACATCTCTTTTATACCAGCACTACATTTTTGCTTTCTCAATTGATTGTCAAACTCGCCAAACAGGAACAACAACTTTTGTTGCATCTGACCCGAAGCACTCGAGGTATCAATAGGTTGTGTTACGGAAATTATTTCTATACCTAAGCGCCTCAATTCTCCGCTAAGCCAGATTGAGTTGTCATTTCTTGAAAACCTCTCCAGACTATACACTAAGATAGAAGATATTTTTCCTTTGAATTTTTTCACGAAAGAAAGCATGGCGGTAAATTGCTTTCTCTCATCGTTCTCAGCGCTTTCGTAGGTTCCCCCAAACTGAGCGGCAATATTAAACCCAAATTTCTCTGCGTATAGCATACATGCCTTCAATTGGGTTCCCAGGCTTAAATTATCAGCCTGCTCTTTACTACTAACCCTTGTATAGATAACGCATTCCAAGCTTTTGGAAACTTTTTTATTTTGTTTCCCTTTTGCAAATGAGTCGAAAAAAAAGATGTCTGACATAAATAATACTTCTTTTTATTACACTATAAGATACTAATAATCAATTAATTTATCAAGTTTTTTGATCCTTTTTTTCACTTGCATTAAAAATGATTATAGACATTTTTTTGATAGTAAGGATCACATCCTTAGCCTGCTGCTCGGTAAAATGTGAAAACATTTGCTTTGAAAGCACCTCTTCGATCGTTAGATCATGCTGGCGCACAATAGTTTCTATATTTAAATCAAACTCCATATCCATGACGTTTATTTTGAGTAACAAATATTTTTCGAACGGTATTCTGAAGAATAACAGGATTGGATAATCACATTTAATTACGCTCCTGTTAGAAATAGATGCAAATAGGCATAACCTGGGGTGCATCTATCATTAATGTACTCGCATTTTGAGATGAGCACATGAGTCTCCTGTTAATAATTTATCTTTGCAAATCTGAATGATCTATTGCCAAAGATTCAATTACGCCATCGCGGATTACCTCAAATCCCGCTACACTATCTGTATTGTATATCGCGACTGTTTTTGGTGGCCAAAGTTTCGGGTCGTTTGTTTTATCCCAGTCAATCCCAATGCCTGATGGATAATAATCCCAGTTTTCCCAGGCTCTCTCTTTAATTAAACGTCCGTCGTAACCCAGTACCCTTGTAAGATATTCATTACGGTTACCTTCCCAGTCCATCCCATAGCAGAGCAGATCAGCAACCTTGTAAAAATCAGAGAGCTGGTCATCGTGCCAGTGATTTAGGTATCGCTCGGAAACTCCTGCGCACAGCAAAATACTCCGGACGCGAGATGCGTCCAGAGCTTTGTCAGCATCCAAAATGCTGGCATCCTTGCTGAGTGTTATCTTATAGATTTTGGCATATCCAAGATTATCAAACCCCGATTCACCTTTCAATCTTGACTTCTGGAGTACGAGATGGCTAAAAAGGCAGGCGGCGTCCTCACTTATTGAAGTATAAAATGCATTTCCGAGAGTGAGAGCGTTCCAGCCAACTCCTTTACCGGACTGGATGTTTATTTTCCCACCGTCCAGTCCAAGCGAACCATGATAAAGTGCCAGCAATTCTGGGTTTATTTCCTTTACTTTCAAACTCCAAATTCCGTCTTTAGGTCTATCGGGTAGTTAGCTGTTAGCACCTCCGTCTTGCTTTTCTGCTTTCCTCCCTTTGCATTAACGGAGACCTGTTGCTTTACCGACCATTGATGCCAGCCATGTTCTTTGGCATATTTTTCCAATAGTGGAGATGGGTAGGAAGAGAGCAAAAACTTACCTTTTATTCCGGCCAGTAAAAAAAGAAGGGCTTCAAAATCCCCTTCAGAATAACCATCATAGTGACCACAGTCAGAGTTGTAGTAGGGCGGATCACAGTAAAAGAAACTATCTGAGGTATCGCGGCTTGCGATGATGTAGAGCGCATCTGCGCATTCTATCTGGCAGTTCTGGAGCCTGATAGCCATTTCCTCAACAAATCCTTCTTTCTTGGAATTTATTTTTTTTGTGGTGGTATTACCTGATTTATCATATCCCCAGCTGC
The DNA here is from genome assembly GCF_027213645.1 of Pedobacter rhodius. Taxonomy (GTDB): domain Bacteria; phylum Bacteroidota; class Bacteroidia; order Sphingobacteriales; family Sphingobacteriaceae; genus Pedobacter; species Pedobacter rhodius. The sequence continues at coordinate 220,924 of NZ_JAPWGL010000004.1, forward strand.
TGTCAAGCTGCGAAGAAAAGCTCTGTGATGAAGTCAGCCAGACTGCCCATGCCCTTTTTATCTCCGAAAACATATCCGGATTGTTATAGATCACCGAAGCCTTTCTGTGCAGATCCCTGGAATGAAGAGAGATCCTGATCTCCTTTTCAAGTGAAGTAAAATCCTCCTTCGCTACCCTATAAAAATTCATCAGTTCTTTATTGGTATCATTAATTACCTCAACCTTTGATTGTTCTTTAGCAAAGAATACCGCCGCGCCACCAATAAAAGGCTCACAATAAAGCACATGTGGCGGAATTACCGAAACAATGCGTTTGGCTAATTTTTGTTTACCCCCATAATAGCTTATGGGGGTTCTTAATTTTAGTTTGGTCATAAATTCTAATACAAGTCGTCAATGCTTAAATCAACTTTTTCACCCTCAATCATTACCGACACCCTGCACTTGATATCGGGCGTGGCCATACTTTCTACCTGAAAGCGCTTGCCGTTTAAGTTATATAGCAGGTGATCTTCCTTAAGATCAAGGGTAACCCATCCGCTTGCGCGGATGCGGTCTATCTTAGCTAAAAGCTTTCTCATTTTTTCTTTGCTGTTACAAAAGATTATCTTCCTATTTCCTCGCTTTGGGAGGTATCACCATCCCGCTGGTTTTCCCATGGAAACCGCTCTTCTGTATTGCTGGCATCGATTTCGCTTTTTTGGGAAGTTCTTTGCTCAGCCGAGGCCGTGCTTTCTTTTTGCTCTTCTTTTTTAGGAAAGATTTCATCCTGGCGGATAATGGCCATGTTCTTATCATAAACATCAAGTCCCTTAAACTGGGGATTCGCGGTTACCATTACAGCAACGGCTTTCTTACCCACCATCATCTCGGCCGGTGCCAGATGGCCACTTCTCAGCATTTTCATCATACCATCCTTTCCAAGTTCAGTAAGACCCTTGAACGGATATTTGTCTATGGCATCAGATAGCTCAAACTTGAATTCGGGGTAGAATTTTTTCAGGGGATGATTCCCGTAGGCATCCTGAACATCAAGGTTGAGCTTAAACCAAACCTTTTTCTTTTCCGAACCCTCACTGTTTTCCAATTTGGTGTAAACATCCCGTTCAAGTGAGTTCCCAGAGAGTAGTTTATAGGCCTGTAGCACCGTAATCCGGTTGTCCCTTTCCAGATCAAAGATTTGTCTGATAGGCAAGGCACTTCCGGCCTTATTCAGAGTTACCTCATAATCGTTCAGAAAATACATATCGCTCTGCTTGGAGCGGTTGAAATTCAGCATGAACCTGACCTGATCGGAACCAATTGCAGGATTCTTTTTGGCGTTGGCAGATGTGTAGCTTTGCGTAACTCCGAGGGTAAAAGCAGGGAGTTCCCTGGAAATTGCTGATTCAAGAACATCGTTAAGTTTTGTTCCAAAGCCCAGATAATCCAGGCTCTTTTTTAGATAATCCAAATTTTGTTCATTCATAAGAATATATTATTAATTAATTAAAATAGGCTAAGCTGTCGCTCAGGCTGGGGAGGGCTATAGCCATTTTCCCGGGCGAGGTGTTCGCCAAGGGAGATTGCCAGTTCCTCGATGGACGCATATCCGCAATCCTTTAAAAAAGCAGAAAAGAGAAAATGTGACCGGTAGCCTGTACCGGATATAATATTGGAATCTGAGCGAAACTCCAGGTGTACAACGGTTGGCTCTTTTTCATCATTTCTTTTGCTGGGCCAGTTGTACACATAATTGACATTGACATCGAATCCAAATACCCGGATATCGAGACTTATATCCTGTTTGAAAATTTCTGGAATCATGGGAATGGATTTTACCGGATTTGCAAAGGCCTTAGATTAGTCCTAAATCCGGTGATCTTACAAAACCTATTAAGTGAAAAGAGTGATTCCGCACATGAAAATTCGCATGACTTAAAAGTGAAAATCACATGATGGGATAAAACCAGAAAAGTTGCGTCAAATCCTTTCAGCCATAGCGAAATCTTACAGGTTAATACGATTGCAGGCAGATCATCTCCGAATACAGTCACGAATTTCGCATTGGGAAATACCAAGCTGATGCGTATTATACCTTCCGGAAGAGCAAGAAAACCAAACGTTGCCAGCGCGGCATCCCGAAATTTGACTGAGGTAGCATCCGACAGAACTTTTAGACAATCCCTTTTTTCATAAAAAAGATAAACGGTACGGATACATATCTCTGGCAGCCCGTAAGGAATCAGGTATGCGAAACCATCGCACATAACCCATTCTCTGTCCATATTTATCTAGATATGCCATGACTATAGCCGCGGCTATACTCGTTTTTGAACTCATCGAGTTCTCTCTGCTGCAACATCTCGTCTGAAATTGCGCCATCGTTTTTTTTCAATTCCAGGAATGCTGATTCAAAGCCTAGTGAAAAGGGAGTCTGATGAATACTTGAATCCATTATGGGAGCGAGATCTTTTAATAAAAAACCCGCGGCTTTACCGTCTTTCAAAAAAGTTAAGATAAGTGCTGTACGGCTGGCTACGATCCCCTTGGGCTCACTGGCCCTATGTTGAATCATCGTCCCATCGATTAGCTGCACAATGCGTCCTAGGGCAAAATCCTTACTTTTCTTTACATCTAGTTTCTCTCCGTTGATCTGAAATGGAACCTCTACCCCTTTTGGATCATAGGAAATGAACTCCCTGGTTTCACTATCATATTCAAATACGATAGTCCTATTTGTGCCATCAGGAAAATTAATGGGTTTTGCAATATTCTTAACCTCTCCTGCGACCAGCGCATCAGCTTCAACATCCAATAAATCCGGAGACAGTTTCGGCTCCTTGTAAATAGGATGCAATTTTATCTCGTGGAGACTATCTTCATCCAGGTTTAAGGATAGCTTAGCATCCAGGCTATCAATAGCAAAAGCCTCGCTGACCAGATTCTTTAGGTTCACTAAAGAAGTTCTCCTGCCCGAAAGAAGTGCAGCAATGTCTGTGTCGTCCAATAAGTACCTGGTCCCGTCGTATAGCCCTAGCCTGGATAGCTCTGCAACGGGCAGGGCCTCCTCGATAATTATATTTTTCATAAATTCGTTTTATCTGTTTAAATCAAGATGTGATTGGTTCACAGCTTCGCCAATCTGGTTAGTGTGCTTATCATTTTGAAACTCAGCACCCATTTCGCGTTTGAGATATAAAAGCGCTGCGTAGAGTCTATCTTCCCGGCCCAATGTAAATGCATTGCCGTTCAGGCTTTCATGCATCTTCAGCCTTCCCTGTTTTAAATGGCCTAGAACCTCATAGACCGATCCGTTATATGGAATCTTATCTCCCGTGGTGAGATACCCAGAAGCTTTTCCGGGAGCAGGCTGCATCGCATTCAGGGAAACCTTTTCATTGGTAATCTCCTGCTTTCTTTCTATATCCATGATATAGCCAAGAATACGCTCGGCATCCATGGAAGCAGAAAAGATCTCAAAAGGATTGTTCTCCAGAATCGATATCCAGCTTTCCACATAGGCATAATGCTGTCCCGGGTCATGGCCTATACCAAGTTCCTGTCCAATAAGCATCGAAGCGATTTCTGCCCTGAGCTCCTCCCTGGCATAGCTCGCATCCCCAAAGCCTTTACCCATGTCTCGGTTCAACCGGTCTGGATGCCCCGTCCAGTGTCCCAGTTCGTGGAGCAGTGTAGCATAATATTTGTGGCTTTCAGAAAACCAGTCCTTGTAGGGAAGCGTAATAGCATCCCTTTTTGGGTCATAAAAGGCATTTGCGGAATATTGGTGAAAAATTACTGCGCCTGAGGAGGCAATGAGATTCTCTGCCCGCTCAACCGGTGCCCACTTGGTGCCTGGCTTTTCTCTTTCCAGTTTGGGCATGCCCTCGATCTGCGCGGCATTAAACACGTAAGCATTGCGAACAATGGCATGGGGAAGTTCCCTTGTTTCCTTTATGGGCTTTCCGAGCTCATCATGCATAACCTTTCCTGAAGCGTCGCGCCTGGTTCGCTCATCACTTGTTTTAACGAACTGGATGAGCATGGATTTCTCTCCCTTTCTCACCTGCATTCCGCTTTCCTCTGCCTGCCTGTAGGTCATCCATCTTGGATCTTCCCTACCTGCCATCAAAAGTGATAGGGCATTGATTCCCTTATATCTATTGCCGCTCTGAAAATTGTAAGGCATTAGAAGAGGCATGCCCGCTGAATCCCATGGAATCTGCCAGGGTGCGGTTCCGGCGCGGAGTGCCTCAATTACTTTCTCGGCAACCTGAACGTGCAGGGGTTTATGAACATCTTTTTTATCCATCTTGCTCTTCCTCCGTATCCGCAAAACCAATTCCGTAAACCCAGGCCTCGTCCTGATTCAGTTCCACTTCCTCTACCATGGCGAGTAGTTCCAGTTTTTGCCTTAGGGTCAAATAGGCTGAATTTTCCATAAAATTTATTTGATTAATTTTGGCTACTTTATAGTAGCGAAGAATAAAGTTTACAGGATCGATGTAGACTCCCCCGATGCGCAAACTAAAGTGCAGGTGTTCGCCAGTCACCCTACCGGTAGATCCCGTAACCGCTATAACTTCCCCAGAACGGACTTCCTCGCCCTTTCGAACCAGAATAATGGAGAGGTGGCCATATATGCTTTCAAGGCCTGAATGATCAATCCTTATAAATTTTCCCAGAATTGGATTAAAGCCTACGCCGGATACCTTTCCGGTAAGAAAAGAAAATACAGGCTCATTTCTTGCGTGAAGATCAATGCCACGATGGAAATCCGCAAAATGGGTAATAGGATGTATCCTTTTACCAAAAGCGCTATTTACCTTTATTGAATTCAAAGGCAAGGAGATTTGGGAGTAGCAGGATAGAGAAGAGCAAACAAAAATGAGAAGTACGCCTGCCAAAAGCCTAACGCTCAAAAGAAACCGCTTCGCTGACATTTATATTGTGATTTCGTGAAATATAGTCCTCCAGGGAAATCATGCTCCTTTTCATCACCTCTGGATTTTCGACAGCAATCTTCATCGCAGCAGAGATGTGACCATAATCTGAATACTCCTGTTTCATATTAATATCGAGCAGGTCTTTAAAAGTACCGGCATCCATATCCTTTACCCCGGTCATAATATCCTGATAAAGCTCCCTTTTATCCTTTAGCACAAGGAGGGCATCTGAGGAATACCTGCCAAGTGGACCACTACCAAAGCCGACGCTAATGTTATCTTTTTGAAGATCCGCTATTGCAATTACACCTATCTGACCCTGTCTGGAAACAGGATCTGTTGTCAGCTGGGGATGTACCACCACAAGCCGGCCGGTTAATTCTTCCATAAAAATTGATTTTAAGATTGAAAAAAAATAGTTTGTTTATCTCTTCATTCCGCCTGCCATGGAGGCTTTGGGACTTTCCCCATTTTTTGGGACGGCAGCCTCGGTTCTGAATTTTTTAACCAATACCTGTATTTCATCATTTATGCGCATGAAGTTTTTACGGAGAATCTCATCCTTTTTTCCTGCGAAATCATAATACAACGGCATATCAGGGTAAGCTTTTTCCTCTGTAGCTAATGCCTCCATATCAAGATTCACCCTGCAGTTGATCGCCGAGGTATCAAATTTTCCGGTATATTCTTCTACCGCATCCGCTGCAAGCATACCAACGAGCTCTCCGGCCTTCAATGATGCGATCTTACCTGCAGGAATCAGCGATTCTAGTTTTTCCGAGAGCGACACCGATGTCTTGGTTCTATCAATGGACAAGCTCTCTGACTGTTGCTTAACTTTCCCAAAAAGCCGCTCCAGCCATTCGAGCGTTTCCTTGTTCCTTACCGAGCCAGAAAGTACATTCCCTACTACCGAGGTAATGGTGGTTGCGGTATCCTTTCCATATTGCTGCTGAAACTGTGGAAGCTCCTGGAGTCCCATGAGAACCGCTACCTTATTTGATCTGGCAGTGGCAATTAGATTTTCAATGCGGTGCACAAATAAGGTTGGCAGCTCATCGATAATCAAGGCCGAGGGCCGGTTTCCTTTAGAGTTGATAAGCCTGGTCAGCCTGTTGAGCACCACAGAATAGCAGGCGGAATTGATATTCTGTGTATTGGGGTCATTGGCAAGGACTAATATAGAGGGCTCCGCCCGGGATGAAATCTTTAAGTTGAAATCATCCGCGGAAAAAACCCAGAACGTCTCTTTAGTAGCTAAGCGGGAGATGAATACCTTTAGCGTTCCTATCTGCCCCTCTAGCTGGTTGAAAGCTTTAGCCTGCCATGCAGTGGCAAATGGAGAAAGTAAGCTCCCAAGCTCAGGATTGGAAAATAGCACCGAAAAAATCTGCTCATAACTGCAGTTCAAAAATGAAAGTACGTGCGGAAAAGTAGAATACTTCCCTCCCTGGTACTGAGAAAAGAAATAAATGCAGGAAGAAAGAAAATTTACCGCACTCTGGGTAAAGAACTGATCGCTACCACCGGATTTATCCCCTTTTTTCAAGGCTTCAACCAGGGCTTCCGCTGTTTCGCCAGCATCGGCGAGCGTTACTATGTAATCTGGTCTTAATACATTTATCCTCCTGCTTCGCTCTACCTGGGTTAAGTTGATGACATGAAAATCAAAGCCTGAGAGCCTGCCCTGCTTTTTACCCAGCAGATAATGGTAATAGGCGATCTGACCCAGGTCGGGAAACTTAAAGTCATAACAGCAGATACAGAATTCCTTAAAGATAAGCTGCCGGATAAAGGGCATAACAATGCCAAAACTCTTGCCCGAGCCCGGGGTCCCGATCAAAAGCGTTCCGCGAAAGATGTTCTCTATGTTAATGAAGCCCGAATGTACTTTCTTGCGGTAATAAAAAAGTGAGGGGATGGTAACTGCAAATGGTCCGTTTACAGGCTTTCTTGCCTGCATAAAGGATTCTTCTTCGGTATTCCACTTATCCTTACCTAAAGAAGAGCTGATAATCTTGGAAACATTATCCATCGCTAGGTGCACCAGGATCGTACCTATCAACAATAAAAAGATATACCCGATATCCTGCCAGCTGGTCAGATAAAAAACCGCAGTCCCCTTTTCACCAAAAAAAAAGATACTGGCCGCCATTAAGACTAATCCCAACACGAGCGGATAAATGATCGCTGTTTTAGCATCAAGATCTTTTTCTTTTTTGCTCAGTGTCCCGATTGAAACCAGCGAGATAAGCAACAACGAGAAAAACCGGCTGTAGAGCGGGTGCTGGTAAATAATAATCCGTGACATGCGCACTAGAAACCTGGCGAGCCCGATTTTCTCTGCACCTAAATCAGTTAACAGCTTAGTTGCATAGACAAACATGAGCACATCAAGCAAAAGGGCTAGATAAATGGCAAACTGAAGGAAGCGGTGCAGGCTCTGTTGTTCCTTGCTTTCTTCCATAATGAAACATTAAAAGGTGTCGGCGTTTAGGATATCGGAGTAACTTAATGAAGCGCGAAGATTTCTTCCGGAAATCTGCTTTTCCGATAATTCAATACTGAATTCCTTGTCACCGGGAAAGGTGGTTTTTTTAATGAAATAAATATTACGATAGGATTTCGAAAATCTTTCAAAGGGATAAAGCTGAAAAACCGGCTTTAATTCTATGGACTGGACATTGGTAGATTTATTGATCTTTCTGTCCGCTATCTTAAACCTGAGCTCGTCGACATCAAAGGTGAGATTTGTCGAGTTATGGAAGCTCAGGTCAAGAAGGATGCAATCGCCAAGGGTATAAACCCGGTTTACCACCAGTGATATCCCGAAAGCTGATTCTTTTTTAATTCGGGAATCCCCTCTGCGCTTTAGCAGGGAAAGCGCATTGCTCTTCATTTCGTTCTCTGATAATCCTATCCCCGAAATATCAATGGATCTCATATAGGTTGGCAGGATATCGATTTGTGTGGAAACCAGCTCGGGACTAGCAGGCGATAAAAAGGAGAGTCTGTATTGTGCAATAAAGGTTTCTCCGACAATGGTAACCAGGCCAGCATCGCCGCTGGAGAAAAGAGCGGCAACAGAGTCTGGAATCGCCTTGATCCTGAGAATGTTCTTTTCCGGAAGGTCACCAATCAGCGAACTGCTGGATAGGTCTACATAGGAAATTTTCTCTGGCGAGATGAAGTGGATAGAAACTGAACCCGATATTCCGATTACCGGAATATCGGCAACGGTAACTGAGTGTGGCACTTGCGCATAAAGGGCCAGTGAGCTCAGGAAAATTTGAGCTAGGAACAATATTTTTTTCATGAAATTCTAATAAGATTGTTGTTTTCTTTTAAGCTCATTGGGATCAATGAGATAAACCTGGGTATTGTATCTGACCTTGACCTTATTGGACCGGATCAACTTGTTTACCGCTGTTGTTGTAGACTGGAACATCTTGGAAAGCACCCCCATAACGAGTTGATTGTTGTTTTCTGCCATCTGCTGTATGGTAATCCCTTGCGTGCTTGAACTGCTCATGTCCCTGGTAAATTCGCGAAAGGCGGAAGATGGAACATAAATACCGGCCATTCCGTCGTTGTCATAAACCTGAAGATTTACCGGCAGAATTTCCCCGCCATGGAATACCGATGAGATCACCAAGGAAACCCTTTGGGCAGAGAAGCCTGAAATAGTTGCATAGAGGTAGGTGCCTTTAGGGATCATAAACTTGCCGGCCATGATATCATCAGTCAGCCTTATACGCAGGCGCGATCCGGAAAAGCCTGTAACATCCTGATCAATGATCGCAGAAATAGGGCGTTCGACATCTCCGGAAAGTATGGTATTGAAGCCAGCCGAAAATCCATGCGATCTTTTGACCGGAATGATCTTCTTGCTTTTGGCTTCTGCTTCGGCCAGTTTCAGAGCCCGTTCTTTTTCAATATTCTCCTTTACAGCGGGATCATTAGCTTTCCCCATACTGTCGACAAGAGCCATCTGTGCCCGAAAAAGCTGCATGGGATCGGATGGGTTTTTAGAGTTATCAACCTCCTTAGTTACCCTGTTCTCCTGCATTTTTATCTTCGACAGTGCCGAGGCGAGTGCGATGTCCTGCTCAGTTCTGGAAGGGTTCCGCGACTTTACAAAGCTCTGTCCTGCCGCAGAATATCCATGGTTTACATTTTCCGGTCTGCCTGGCAGACCATATTTTGCCTTCATTACCTGGTCAATGGAATCTAGCATATGCTTTTCCCTCAAATTGTAGGATGAGCTTATCTCTGCCAGCTGTTGGTTTTCTTCACCAATACTACCAACAGCAGTGTATCCATCGGCCTGCTTGAATTTATTTCTAAAGGCATCCAGCTTTCCCGAAAGCTCCTGGTTCCTCACCTGCTCGGAAACATTTGCCACGTTGGTCTGTAGCGAATCTCTTCCCAGGACTATTTTACCTTCTTTTCCAAAACTGCTTTTATAGACATAAAAGAAGAGAAAAAGAAAAGGCAGACAGATTATGGGAAGAGCGTACCTGGGCTTTTTTAAATCTATTTTTTTCATATAATTTAATTAATTCTTCGTGTGGCCGGCACGCTCAAGCTCGGCTACCATACTGACCATGAGCAGGCTGTCCTGGCTATTTAGCGTTTCCTTGGCCAATAAAACTTTCAGCGCTTCCCTAATTTCCAGAGTTCTTTTAAGCTTACTTACAGTTGTTCCTATTTCGCTAAGCCCACTCTCAACTTTTAGCAGTGCTTTTTTTTCTAAAGGGGCTTTTTTTGAATCCATTCTCAGCAGCGTAAAGCACAAGAGAAAGGAACTGGCTAGTAGCAGCACCATAGATGAGAAGATAACCTTCGGATATTTTTTGAAAAAACCTGATATGGAGGCCAGGGGGCGTTCGATCAGATCAGAGAACTCATTTCTGAGTTCTGAAAACACAGTTGTCTTTTTCATTGGAATGCATTTTTATCTATAGTTGAAATATCCCTGTTCTCTAATGTCTTCCATCTGGTAATTAAGACCGCGTGGGGATTATTGTCAGATCTTGTTTCAAGATCGACCAGGCTTCCCTCCGTGATAAGCGAGCGGGTGACGCTTGAACTTCTCCTGTCTATTTTCTGTGTACCATAATACCGGAAATACATTCTTTTTTCATCTAAAAAAATAGAATCGGTACGGAGCGTGAGTACAGCAGAGGAGGAGAGAATAGAGGTGAAAAAACCTTTTTCCTTCAGATTATTATACTGAAGGGCACCACTTTCATCAATAAGGTACATGGCCTGTTTCATCTGATATTCTATGAACTTATCATCTGGTACCAGCGAAAAGAAAAGAGAATGGAATTTTGCAATATGTGCGCGATATTCTGCTGCTCTGTTTAGCTGCACATCGGTCTGTTTTGCCAGGATTGGTGTTCCCGAGGGGTCAAGAATATAAATACTTTTACGAGAATCCCTAACATATCCATAGGCAAAAAAAGAAACAACAGCGACTACCGATAGACAGAGCAAAAAACTTCCCAGCGAAAGGAATGTGGCTAGACGGATTTTGGATTCGATACTTTTTATCATCATCTCTCTATCCTCCCATTATCTGTCCAGCAACCCTGGTCATGCTTGATGCACCTCTTCCCATAGAACTTGCGGCAGAAGATACACCCGATGTGGATACTATCCATGTTGAAATGCTCGGCACGGTAAGCATGGTTAGTGCACCGATGATAAAGGTTACGATTACCATTCCAAAGGAGAGAACTCCATTGCTGGCAAACCAGCCGAGCTTTTCAAGGCTTGCCCCGCCAGTCCCAACAAGCTCCTGATAACGGGTAATTTCCGCCTCAAGTGCATAATGCTGGAAAAGGGACGCTACATACATCACCAGATATGCAATCCCTGAATAAAGGTTTACGGAAATGAACCTGGCGACCCATGTCGAAAAGGAATCCCTGAAAGCTGGCAGAATAGAGACGGCTACTGAAAAGGGGCCTAAAATAATCAGTATCGTGGAAAAGATGATCTGAATGATAAAAATAATGTAGGTGCAGACCCTGAGTATCCATATAGCGAGTGTTTCCAAAAGAGAGGTAGCCAAAAGTTGCAGACCAACCTCCAGCCGGTTTCTCATTTCCACTATCGGGTTCCAGACTTCGGAAAACCCTTCCTTTACCGAAGACTTAACAGATTCCCATGCATTTTCATACCAGGTATCCGCTTCTGTTTTTGCTGTCTGCGTCTCGGCCTGAATTTTATAGAGCTGATCAGAAACCTCTACCATGAGCTTCGCCCGCTGTAGCCTGAGATCATTGATCTCTGCCTGGCTGCCATCGAACATTGCTGAGGTCTTCTGTTCTACAACATCGGTTGGATACGCAAGGACCCGGGTAAAGATGCTCCACCATAGAATCACCATGGTCAGACCGAAAGGACGGAGCAGCGGCATAATTTCAAGCTGTTTATCCCCGGAGATCATTTCATAGCTTTTGATAGCAAAAAAGATGAGCATAAAAATTGCCGCCAGTGCCTGCGCATCTGCAATAAAGGCATCATAATGAGTCCAGATCGTACTTTTCATCTCATGCAGAAAATGCATCATCCCCTCTTCATACACGCCGTTGCCCTGAAGAAAATTAAAAGTGTCCTTGAACGAATCGGGCACTGCCTGCACAAAAAAACCGGCTGTGCCGGTTATAACATTTAAAATATCCATTGCTTATAGTTTTGATTTTTTAAGAATATCATTGGCAATCTGGATATCGCTCTTTGGGGATGCTGGTCTTTGAACTTCACCGGCCCGTAACTTCTGGACAGATGAGCGGATAGAGAGATAGGTTTTTGCCCTGGATTTCTTGGTTTCCCAGCTTGCCGAGAGTTTTCTGAATTCAGATAGCATCCTGTGGTAGGCCATTATCCTTGATCCCCGGTCTAAGGTAGTCGACCTCGCGATTTCCAGCCTTTCAAGAAGTGCACTGCTTTCCTCCCTGTACCAGTCAAACAGACCCACAGATATTATGTATTTCTGTTCTGCAAGCGAAAGGCCTGCAAGCATATCGGCATCTGCCTGATTTAATAATCCTTCAAACTCGTTGCGATAGTACATTAGCCAAAGGGGATCGGCAAAAGAAAGTGCCGAAGAATAATTGGAGGCCTCGCTCAGCGCAGTATTGCGAAGGGTATCCGCATGCAGTTTGTAGAGATTATCTGTGTTCTGCATGGCTGCTGCCAACATCAGCCGTTGCGTTTGTGGACCGAGCGGGCCAAGGGGTCTTAGATCCGTTTTGGGATAATTGGGGTGAAGCGCCCAAGTAATCCAGTAATCAGGGTTGAGCCCTAAAAATCCTGGTTTGGGCGTAAACTTATCCGCATCCCATTGCTTGAAGACCATTCGTTCCTGCTGGTAGGTAATGTGTTTGTCGGTAATTTTCTTCTGTGACCAGAGGAGCGTTGAGAGCAAACAGAGGAAAAGAAGCAAAAAAGGTTTTTTCATGGTTTTAAAAGTTTTGATTTGAATAAAATATCACTCCCGAGACGCAGATCCTGATTGATAAAGCCCTGATAGGGATTAAGCGAACGGAAGACTCCATTCATTTTTGTCCAGTACATGGATTTTTTCATGCTGAATACCAGGGCACGGATGACGCGGAGCTCTAGGGCAATTTTCTTAAGCAGCGCATCGCGCTTTTCGAAATCCATGAGGACGTTTTCGCCTTCCTTCAATACAAAAGCAGAGACTTCTGAAAATAGGTTTATCCCCCTATCTTTTACCTGGCGGGAAACGTCTTCTGCAAAAAGCAGCAGATGGGGATCTGATTTGGCGATATCAATCATCCCGGCACTTTCCGATGAAATCTCGGCAACCAGTGAGCCGATCTGTCTGACCGCGATTGCTGTTTTGAGCCCCTGATCAACTTCTCTTAAGGAAGACAGGATTAATGACTGAACCATAACGACCGCGCCCAGATTGAGATTAATATCCGAAAGGCGGTTGTTGATCGTATTTAAATAACTGTTATACGTATTTTCAGCTGCCAGACGTACTGCTCCATTTTCATTTACGATATTAAAATGCCCGCGGTCAAAAACTAGCCTTTGAGCTTTACTACAATAATGACCAATCAGCATTAAAAAAATTAAAATAAGCAATTTCATAACATCAGTTTTTTAGGATATCTTTTTTTCGCAGGATTTCATCTACCAATTTTTTATCGGTATTGATAAATTCTGAGAAAGGGTTTAGCTGATTGAAGACCTTTTTTCTTGAAGAATATTGAAGGGTTACCGCCAGTCCTCTGGATGCCCCGGCTATCAGGCGGAGTTCAGTGAGCACATGGGAAAAAAGCATTTTGCGGTCGCTCTGCTTCATCTGGTTGATGTCCTGCATAGAAAGAGCAAGTCCGTACAAAAAATTCAGCAGTGCATGTGCCCGATCCCCCATATCCAGCTCTGCCTGTATGGCCAGAACGGAAAGTATAGAATCGTCCTTGCATAAATCAAAAATCATCCCCTGGCTTTCGGTAATATCAGCAATCAATGGATAGGCTTCGATTCCGATCTGCACCGCATCAATGGCAAGTCCCAAAGTCTTGAACCGGGACTGGATATCCCTGTATTTATTCTTTAATCTTACCATCAGGGTTTTGTTTGCCTCCTCATTTGCAGTGGATCCCGCCTGCCTGTCCCTCGCATCAGACTGTTTTCCGTGTTCTGTTTTGCTATTACCCACAAGCTGGTGCAAAAGCCCGACATTCAACTGCGCATGAGCAGCTATTGATATGAAAATCATAGCCGTGAAAAATGCTGCGCTTTTCATTGCTTGAGCATCTTGGCATTCCTGATAATATCGTCCGCTATGCGTTTATCAATATTGATATATCCTGCATAAGGGTTTAGGGAATTTAAGATTCCGCGCTGCTTTGCCCAGTACATCGTACGGTACATGCCATAGGCCACTCCGCGGAGGATGGTAAGTTCTGTGACGATCCTATTGAGAAGCTTTGCCCGTTCACCGGAATCCATCAGCGCGTCCCTCCCGTCTTTTAATACAAAAGAGCTAACCTCGGTAGCAAGGTTGATCGAACGGGTTTTGAACTCCCTAGCACCTCCTTCGGCAAACAGCAGTAATACCGGGTCACCAGAGGCTAGATTAATCGCCTTATTCACATCAATGACAATATCCTGAGAAATCGCATAAATATCCTTAACAGAAAGCAGAGACCTCATTACTCCTGAAACCTCAGATAAGCCTCTGTAAATAGTGGATTGAAGGTCATTTACAATTCCAAGCTGACCAGTTACCGCGAGCTGTGCCCTTTGCACAAGAGTAAGGTTGTCGCTGGTTCGGGACAGACCGCTGTTCATCACCCCTGCATGGGCAGCCGTGGCCGCAGCGGTTGTTGGGTCAACGTATATTTGTGCGGAGGCCGATTGCACGAAGATTCCAAATAAAAAATAGATGAATATTTTTCGCATAAAAATAGAATTTAACTTGTGATGGATGAATTGACTTTCTTGACAAATTCGGGAAGAGAGATTGCGCTCATTTTCATATCGGCAACGAAATGTTCCAGTCCCAGAGGATAAGAACCGTAACGCTTGACATAAGATTCGACAGCAGTCTTTTCGGGTTTTTCGGTTGTGAAGGTTAAATACTGAAAAAGCGACACTTCAACGCCATAGACCTCCCCTATACTTCCGCGCTTAATGTAAACCTCCTTGAATTTCCCGCGTCCGGCCTTATTTTCAAGCGCATTGATGGTAAATATCTTTCGCTGCTCTACCTCACTGAGCGCCAGGAGCTTTGCTACCTCTGCATAATTCCCCCTGAACTTGGATTGATCGAGCAGGCAGATGGTGTCGGAACTGGCCAGAATGGAATCCTTTATTACAGCATTTCCGATAATATCGCCCAGTTCCTGCGTCACCACAATTGGCTCTCCCCAGAATTTCCTCATCGTTTTATAGAGGTAAAGAATGTAGTTAGCCATTAGCGGAGATGCGATTGCCTTCCACGCTTCTTCCAAAATCATCGCTTTTCGCTGGCCTGTACGGTGCCTCATTTTCTGCAGTACCAAATCCATAATCACCAGCGTCACGATTGGAAAAAGAACCCTATTTTCCTTGATTGAATCAATTTCGTAGACAATAAAACGCTCTGTAAAATCTGAGAGATCAGCGCTTTCGTTGAGCAGCCTACCGTACTCTCCGCCAAGACAGAATTTTTTAAGTACATAACGGTACTCATCAAGATCGAAACTGATCTTCTCATTTTCCTTGATCTCCGAAATCTTAACGATCGAATAATGGTAGAAAGAATCAAAACACAGCGCATAATCAGCCTCTCCTAAAAAGAAGTCTGAATAGTAGGCCGAGAGTACATTTGAGAAAACCGTATCCTCAATCTGCGATACGCTTCCCTCTGCACCCTTTAAAAGAAGTCCGATAAGTGTTTTGAGGAAATCCTTCTTTTCGATGTTATATTCTGCTTCAGAAATAAGAAAGGGATTCATCGTGATCGGATTCTCCTCGGTATAGGTGTAATACTTTCCTCCAAAATAATTGCATAGCCCGGAATAGGAATGTCCTACATCAACGATCACGATGTCGTAATTATAAAGCATATACTGTTCAAGCAGGCTGTTCATAAAAAAGGATTTACCAGTACCAGAGCTGCCCAGAACAAATTTTGAACGGTTGGTAATCCTGCCAGATTCCATAGGAAGATCTGCTGGATCTATGCCTACAGGGATTCCTCTCCTATCGGTAAAGCGCATGAGAAACTTGGAGGGCTCATCCCGCATCAGCCGTTCCTTGTAGAACAGGCAAAGGGCCGCATCCGAAGTGGTGAGGAACCAGTCGTATTTTTTCAGTTCCACTGCATTTCCAGGCAAGGCACTCCTAAAGAGTTCCATCTGGTTATAGGCATTCTTGGAGGGGATAATCCCCTGCTGAAATAGGGAAGCTTCAATAAAGTTACAGCTGGTATCCAGAAGTGGAAGTTCGCAGCAGACCAATAAAGAATAGTGCGCATTGACGAGCAACTGGTTTTCCCTTGCCACATCTATGAGCAACTTATCAATATCCTCCACACACATCTGATTGGCTGGATCAGGAACTCCGGAATGCCGCTTGCGTTTCAGCTGCAGTTTGTTCAGGGTAATGCCCTGGGAAGGAATTTCAATTAATTGGTTATAAACAAGACTTTCAATACCCGGAACTGATGACAGGAAAGAAAGGTTGTCCATCGGAAATTCCTGTAGTCCTTTCCCGTCGTTCGCCATTAAATATGGCCCAATGGATTCAGGCATGTCAATGGAATCGATATTGACCAGGCTCATGCAGCGGATCACCTTTTTCCCAATACCTATTTCAGTATCCCCGGCCCTTAAGTTATTGAGCGAAAAATGGTCTGAGGAGAAATCCATGGCAAGCATCCGCGAAATATAGCGTTCTATCTCACCCTGGGGCAGTACTTTTGGTGATACCGATGCTCCTTTCAATAGTTCACAGACCTTGGCAATATTGGATACAAAATCCAAAAGGGCTTTCCTGTCATAAACGTACATTGCCCTTCGTTTGACCTGACGGGTTATAACCAGATAACTAGAGTGCTCAATATATTCCCTCCCTGAAAAATGCTCATCGTATTTTTGCTGAAGGGGTTCACTTTGCACTTTCGCCTGATAAGTTCTTTTAGAGAACACATCCTGTTTCTGAATGATATACCCTTCACTCAATATCTTGATCACATTGAGAAGCAGAAGATGAAAGGCCTGGTAGCCTGCCGGATCAGCGGAATAAATAAGCACCGGATTTTCGATAGAAAGAATTACTGAAAAATCGCCTGACTCACCATAAAGAACGGAAAGTCCGCCTATCTCTTCTATTCCGGCATATGGCAGTTTAAATTCCTGTTTTCCCATAACCTCGCCTTAAATAAATACGATGAATGAATATCTCCCTGGATCTGGTCTTATCATGAAGACCGAATGCCTGCTTGGAATATGTGTAGAGGAGCCCACCGGCTATTGAAAGAATGGTTAAGAGGCCACCGATATACATATTGAGGAGCGCACCGGCTAGGCCTCCTGTGACCAGCCCAAGACCTAAGGAAGAAATTCCATAAGCAATAAACTTCCCTTTGAAACCGCGATAAACAAGGGGCTTTTGAAGCCCCTTGTAAACTGGATACATCCTCATGCTATACGCCAAAGAAAGCCTTGATCACTACCGATACCAGAACCAGAAAAAGGCAGGAACCTCCCCAGCCCATAATTTCTTTGTTGATGTCCTGATCTCCGGAATTCCATTTGATGTAGACACGTACCCCGCCGATAATACCTACCACGGCACCAATCGCAAGGGTGAGTGTAGAAACTGGATCTACATAAGAGGTCAGCGAGGAAGTCGCCGCATTGATTCCTGTTGTTCCTCCCCCAGTCTGGGCGGAAACTGCCTGCACTAAACCCAATAGCGCGGCCAATGACAAAAGTCTTTTGCTTTTTCTTGTCATAAAAAAATTGATTTAAATTGAATAAAATTGTATTTACAGTCCGAAAAGACCGCGGAGGAATACACCGATGAGAGATAAAAAGAGGCATGAAAAGAACCATCCCATAACCTGCGCATCGATGTGGTGCTTGCCCATCTGCCAATTGGCATAAACCCTAAGTCCACCTAGGATTCCTGCGATTGCGCCAATAACCAGTACCAGATCCGAGAGCGAAAAATACCAGCCTTTCACCTCTGCCGAGGCGGAATAAAACTCTGAGATTCCTGGTTGAGCATTAGCGGAAAAAGTAGAGAGCAAAAAAAAAGAAGCTGACGCTGCCCTTAAAAAGAATAAAGAAAACCTCATGGAGTTTAGTAAGGTATTGCCCGCGTATGTTCGATGAGGTTGTCTTTCGCAAGGGAAAAAAGCTGTTTTAGTCCAATGCCTCCACTTGAGCTAATTGGACCTGTTGGCAAATAAGGGGCTGGTTTCTCCTTTTTTTCTGAATCCGTAGGCCCAGCCTCCTCAGCTTTCTCTTCCAGGGTAATCAGCTCAGGGGTAAATGTTTGTGCAAAGAAAAGCTCGTCTTCCGGAGTTTCATTCACACCAACTCTTTGAGATAGAAAAAGATCAAAAAATAAGTTCAGTAAATAATAAACCATATATACAATAAAGATTATGGTCAAGAAATTAGTCCAGCTCATGGGTCATATTTTTTAAAGTTTGAGAAATATATTCGTTTAACCAGGGATGGCCTTTTAAAAACTGGTGGAGGGAAAAAACGATTACCCTGGTCATATCAATATTCGAAGTAATCTTTAGTTGCCTAAGCTTATTCATTGTGCGCTTATCAATGCGGATAAGGATTTTCTCCTGCCCATCCATATTAAAGTCCCGCAGGGATGAGAGAAAGCTAGCTAGCCGCTTGGTATTCACGACCGTTTCTTTGGATTCAGTTTTTTTTACACCAATCTTTTCAGCCCCATGACTGGCCTGGGATTTTTCCGGCAATCCCTTTTCCTCTTGGATCCTTGATTTCAATTGATCGGCAAGGGACTTGATTTCGCTCATGATGATATACCTCTCTTCATAAAGCTGCCATAGATAAAGTCCATTGCCGGCATAAAAACTTGAATTAAAGAGGCCGGGACATGGATGGTTCCTACCCGCTGAAAATCGATGCGGTCAGAAATACCGGGAGAAATCTTTCCAAATCTGGATAGTACCTTGTCTACCTCTTCCCTGGTTTCATACTTTACGGTTGTTTTAATCCTATTTGGCACATACACCATGGGTGATAAATTATTGATCTCCCGAC
This sequence comes from Pedobacter rhodius, assembly GCF_027213645.1. Classification (GTDB taxonomy): domain Bacteria; phylum Bacteroidota; class Bacteroidia; order Sphingobacteriales; family Sphingobacteriaceae; genus Pedobacter; species Pedobacter rhodius. Next base: position 239,646 of record NZ_JAPWGL010000004.1, read on the forward strand.
ATACAAGCGAAAAGAGCACTGTACTGTCTACAGAAAATTCATCATAATTAAACGGGCAGATAATGAGTTCCGCGGAACTGATAATGGGAATCAATAGATCATCGTCCATTTTACCCGGAAGATCAATGAGCACAAACTCATCCCTATTTTGGTTAAGCAGTTCCAGCAGAGCCGGGAAGTACTTAAGATCAGAGGGAATAACCTCGTAGAGGGGATCGTTCTCAAGAATTTTTGCCTTTTCAAACTTGCCTGAAATCGAAGCCTGGTAGTCCATATCCAGAACGGTAACCTTCTTTTTTTTAAGCATTGAGAGGAAATAGGCCAGTAACAGGCAGAGTGTACTTTTACCTGCTCCCCCTTTCTGATTTCCAATTAATATAACCATAAGCATAAAAATTTAACGTGTATTGGTTCTTGCTTTTTTTTGCCTGCGCCTATTCCGTCCGAGGATCTGCTCATCATCAATATCATCAGAGATATCTATATCCAAAGAGAATTCGCCAATGGATATACAATCATGCATTTCAACCTCGTCAGCAGGAAATATTGACTCTGATGGATTTTCAAGGAGCATCTCTTCCTTTGGAGAAAACTGATTTTCATAAATACCCTCCGAAATGGGTATTGACGTTTTTACTTCTTCGGTTTGGCGTAAAGTCTCCATAAATTTAGTTATGGACATAATATCGCCACCTTTAAAAACTTCCTTGGTGGAATGGTCTAAAATGGTATAGCCATATGGCGGCTTGTCACCTTTAAAATGAAATACAAACTGAAGGCCGAATGAAGAAGATAATTTTTCGCTTAACTCAGAGTTATAGAATATTACTTTTCCTTTCTCGCCACCTGGAAGATCTTCCCTGATCGCTTGAATTCTGGAATCGGTAATTGGCCTATACTTTGCAAAAATCTGTTTTAACTGTTCCTTTCTTTTCTGATCAGGTGAAAACCGGGCAATTTTTTGTTCTATTCTGGTTAAGTTTATACTGCCTACTTTTTCACCATACTTTGACAGATCAAGCGTATCCTCCAGAACTTTTAATGCATATCCCTGTCTTTCAAGCAACATCATAAACTGCGCCTTATTGGAGAAGCTGTATTGAAGTGCCCTCGTCAAAGCTTTTTCAGCAGCATGTTTCTCATCATTACCGATAAGTTTATTCAGTACCTTATAAGCCCTGATCTTCTCAAAGCTGTCGGAAATCTTTTTCCCTTCCAGGTCTATTCTTGAAGATACCATATGGATGTGATTATTCTGCGTGTCCTTGTGGAAAATGAGAAGATACGGCTGATTTCCATAACCCATGCCCTCTAGCCAGCCTTCGGCCAGTGTAACTAGTTCCCCCTTGTCCAAGCTTCTGCCCTTTGAAGATATCATTGCATGAAATTGCGGATATACAACCCTGCGGTTTCTGCTCGCTAGGGATGAGAGGTAGTTTATATAATCTCCAGGCCTGATCTCAGATAGCCCTTGCAGCGCCCCAAAACCGGATACCTTTACCAGTTCTCCCTTATTTTTTTCAACTTTATTGGTATTGTACCTAACTGCCCTAAAAGTCTTTGATTTCCAAAGAATTTTCACAATCATAAACTAAGCCTTTAATAATCTGAGTAATTCCCTGGTTGCTCTCTCCATTCCTCTAAATATTGAAATGTAATCAGTAAAAATCGTGTTGAACTGAAGTACAATTTCAGCAGAGAGCATTCCTCGTTTATTTAAAAAGTTCGCATGCCGGGCAAGCTGGTTAATGTTGTTTCCTGACCTACCGATCTCTGCACCGATCTGGTTCAGGTGTTTTAAAACTTCGACAGCATTGATTTTATTTGAAACCGCAGAGGAGATTAAAAGCCTTTGCCGCAAGAAATCACTTTCTTTCAATCCAAGGGAAAGCCAAAGGTTTCGGAGTAAAGCATATTCTTCCTCGGTAAATCTGGCCTTAATGAACCTGGTTCTTTTACCATCTAATTTTAAAGGCCTCCCATTCTTTTTCTTGGTCATATTCAACAATTAAGGGACATCCTCCGAAGAAGAAAAAACTAGTTGCGACGTTTTTTCCATCCCGCTACGCCCCCAAGGCGAAAAAAAGCGGGCAAGTTATAGGGTTTTTGAGCAACAAAAACACAACTTGCAGGCTAAAAAACCAAAATACACCAACTATAACGAAAGGATAAAAACCAAAAAACTTAAGCTTGGTTTATTAGGATTTTGTTAAAAAGTATTCCGGCAAAACAGAAAGCCTAAAGCTATCTTTGCCAGATGGAGCTGCAGGAATTAGAAGAGTTTTTCAAGAATTGCCGGAGACCGGAAATGCCGGTGTTTTTAAATGAGGCAACAAAAGTAACTGACTTTGATTTATTTCTAGAGAGCCATTTCGGGCCACTTAGAGCTAATCCGGAAAGTAAAATCAATAAGCCACTATTAGTAAGACTAAAAATGATGAAACTTATCATTGAGTTTAACTAGCTAAACATATATCCACATATTTCTATATAAGAATATCCACATATACCGATAGAGACATATTGATATTTAAGCATATATAGATAATTATATCTATATAGCTCAATATTTACATAGTTATATATTCATATATCAACGTGTTATACCAAAACCATTCTCTACACTAAAAGGCATAGGCTTAACAATAGATTTTTCAATTTGCCTTAGATCAGCCACAAGCTTTTCATTATAATCCTTAAACCCTGCATATTTGAACGAACAGTCTATACTTCCATGTACATCTCGGATAAATTCCTGCGCAGCAGATTTTCCTGCTTTATCATGGTCAAAATAAAGTTCAATAGAACCAAACTGGTTTGACCTACCCTTGGCAGCCTGTAGAAACGAAAGGGAATTTAACACCAATATGGATGCAGGATCCTGTGGATGTTCGACTTTCCAGCTCAGAAAATCAAAGTAACCTTCAAAGACACCTAGCCTGTCAACAGCCCCCTGCAAAAAACTCATTCCCTTGTGCCCCAGGCAACCCTTAAAATATTTGTTGCGTACCTCCCAGCCACCATTCTCATTTGGCCATGCAGAAGCAAAGTAATTCCTGCGCTTATTGCTGCTGTCCATGACCGAATAATAAAGTTCATATAAATAACCACCTGCAACGCTTTGCACTCCCCTGCCTTTAAGATATGAGCTGATGACATCGTTGCCGATTGATTCATTTACTACTTCTACTTCATATCTTGGAACTTTGAAGGGCAAGGGCCTTCGGGAATTATCAACAGGCACATCCGCGGTTCTCTCAAGGTTTATTTTTGCATACTCTACGATTTTTTTAAGAACCTCAGGAAAGCTTGAGGGATACCAATATGCAAGGCCAAAATCGATTATGCTTCCGCTTTTTATTCCCGATACTCCTGCACCGCCATGGTCAAACCAGACCCCCAGATTATCATTTACACAAAGTGAGGCCGTATATTCTTCACGCAACATACTTAGAAAAAAATACTCTCCCCCCGATACTTTCTGGGGACTAAACCCCAAGTTCTTCAAAAGATCGAGGAGCGACACTTTCTCCTTGATCTCATTAACGTTTAAAAAAGCTGACATACCGATTTAGTTTTAGAATTTTCAGAAACAAAAAAGGGGCTTATCGCCCCTATAAAATAGAACCCAAAAAGAAGGGCCTCTATATATTGTAATTTCGGAACTACTCGCGTCGATTTCTACAAACCGGACTTATCGTCTGCCAATGCGCTTTCACCTTTTTGACGTCATCTCAAAGCTTCGCAAAATTCCCTTCAATTTAAAGGGTAATGTTTCATTCCTGAATGTCAAAGACCAACTCTTTTGTTGGCTCAAAATTCAGTATGTGCAAGACGTGTTATTGACACTATGAAAATAGTGTGAACGATTTTTATAAGGCTATTTTTGCCTTGATCTGAAAGTTATTTATTGGAGATCAGATTTGTTATAAATTTTACATTCATCAGTTTAGTTGATTACTGATCCATTTTTATTAAACAGAAGAGAATTTCATTAAATCACTAGCATTTTATTTACAAAAACTATAACACTTTTATTTAGGTGTGTAATTTTTTTAATCTGGATTATTTTGAGGATATCCTGCGATATGAGAAAAATTATACAAAGTGAAATTGGCAATTTGGTTGATTATCAATTAAACTTAAGTTTTCTGGCAATGTGATCGTTTATGGCATTTCTCATACTGTCTAAATAAACAGTATATCCCTTGCTTTTCCTTCTAGAGATATCAATGAACTTGCGATAAGCGACACCCAGATCTACATTTAAGCTCTTTTCAAGAATATCAACGACCTGAGAAATATCTGCTTTTCCATTATTCAATGACCCCATAAAATATATGCCATAGGCAAGTTCTACAAGCTTCACTTTATCGTCTGTCCATCTCAGGTTTGAGTTTTTTGACAACAATTGAAATATTGAGGATTCTGGGTCGCTGTATAAAAGTCTGATGCGTGTCAATAAAAACTCCCGCAAATGTTCATACGCACGGAATTTAGCAAAGGTATAATCTCCCTTTGTCTCGAATTCACTAAAATTCACTGCGGGAAGTATGTTCTGCCTATTACGCCTTAAAAAGTATTCTTCATCTAGTGCGCTCTGGTCATTGAGATAATATTGGTAAAGAAATTGATTTTGTTCGAAATATCTTCTTAAGAAATCTATTTCCCTTATGTAATAATTTCGGATTGCCTCGTCTGTATCTACTGGAATATTCGAGACAATATTGAACTGTTCTACAATAAAAATTTTCCAACTGTAAAACTTGGGCTTGATCTGTTTAAAGAAAAATATCTCTTCTGCTTCCGAGGAAAAACCTAATCGGTTTGCTAGGGAATTTAAACGGATTGTGCCGCTTTCTATCATTTCAAGGGAGGAGGATAACCTAAGCAGATCACTTATAAGTTCATTTTTTCCAGCATGAAGCTTAGAGGTCATTTCCAGGTACAGCTGTTCAGATTGGGGGATTAACATACACAAAGGATTTAGATGAAAAATAGGTTTATTTTAGGCAGCTAAAATTCAGCCTGCGTTGCTGCAAATTGAATTATTGCAGGCATAGAATCAAGTTAACTATCAGTTGCATAATTGATCAACCCCCTTTGAATTCATTATTTGCAGATAAATTCTAAAGACAATATACGTCGGTTTTTACTTTTGAGAATATGTTTGTCAGCCTAATCAAACTATTCGTGTAACCACCCAAGGCCTCGGTGTAAAAATCTTTTTGACAGGTAAATTCAGTCATAAATTGTGCTAAAAATCAGCTATGAATTACCAATTTATTTTTTTTGAGGAACATCTCACAAGCCTGCAAACGAAAAAAAGTTTTGCAAAAAATTTTGCAGTGGAGTCAAAAAAAAATCTTGAACGAGAACATTCCAGACTGACCAGAGCCTTCAGGGATATGGCCGTTGAACTAAATAATCATAAAAAGTCAAAAGCATATTTAAATTTTCACCAACAGAACTTAACCCTTTTAATGGATAAGACCAGTAGAGAAAAAACGCAAAGGGAAAAAGATCCGGACCACACGATTATCATAAGCACTCTGAAAGCACTGCTGGACATAATGGAAGAATTACTAATCTGGATGAAACAAATCTTTCCGGAAATATTCAATTATAAAGGCAGGATACCTATAAAAATGATTGAGTCAGAAATTTCCGAAATTGAGAATGATTTGAACTTAATCGTTGGAGAATTTGAAAAGAAGAAATTGGATCCTAAACTGATGCAGGTCACAAGATCGGTTTTGGATATAAGTCAGATAGTCAGTTTTAAAGATCTTAATTTTTGGAAAGAATCCTGCGATAAAATCCATCAAGATCTTATGTTGCTTGATTTGATTGATGAGTTTAGCATTATAAAAATTTTCATGGGGCTTGGAATAAATCATCCTGACTTATTTTTTTATGCCAAATGGCATATTTCAAAAGAGATTGAGCATAAGACAACTTTAGGGGAAAAAATTTCTGCAGTCTGTTCCTATCGGAAAGAGATAAGAGTGTTATACAGAGAAACCCAAATGCTCCAGTTTACAAGGAAACCCGATATTCAGCGCACTATAAAAAAATTCCTTCGAGAAGAACTCCTTTTACTCCGGGCTATGGAATTCGTGAATCATGAAGTTGAGGAAGCGGGAATCATGAACGCCAACTATAAAGTTTCCTTTTCCGTTAAACAGCTGGCCTTTTTTGTCCATCTTCAGATGGAGACCGGGATAATAATATGGCAAAGGGCAAAATTCGCGCACCAGTATATTGCAAGGCACTTTAGCACGGTGGAACGCGATTCAATATCTGAAAAAAGTGCTAGAAATGCCCACTATAATCATGCTAGTGAAGATATTAAGAAAGTGATCGCAAAGCTCAGTGAAATGCTAGCATTAGCTCAGGAAAGATATTGAAATTGTGAGAATACTGCGAATCTTGCAATTTGATGAGGGGTTGCAAGACCATAAAATTTCTGCAACTTGACAAAGTTTTCAAATAGCCGTTCTTTATCCCTAAAAAGATATGGACGTAGAAAACTATTCACAGAAACTAAACGCATTTCACTCACTCTCGCCTGGACTCAAAGCATACATCTCAACCATAGCAAAAAAAACTGCATACAAGGCTGGCCAGACAGTGTTCTTGACTAGAGAAGATTATAATTTTTATCCCTTGATTGAAAGCGGGTCATTACGGCTAATGGCAATCGATAAGGATAATGACGAAGAAATTGTTATCCGAACCTACAATGCTGAGGAATTCCTTTATCATTTCCCAAACGTTATGCCAAGGTCGAGATTTGAACTTTATGTAGAGTTTTTAGAGGATTCTTATTTGATAGCGTTTAGCGAAAAGCATTATTCGAACCTTCTGAAATTATTCCCTGATGCGTACCTCTTGAATCTATCCTATACAGCCTGGCATTTAAACATACAGTTGGAACTTCTATTCGGCAACAATAAAATTCCTGATAGGCAAGAACATATATGACACACCTTAAAGTTTACCCTAAATCATATTTAAATGAAACGACTCATCGAAAAACTGCAAAGTCTTCAAAATGCAAGCGAACCTTTTGTAAGCCAACTGGCGGAAATCTCTGTTCAGAAAACTTTCAACAAGGGCTTACTTATTAGCACACCAGATCATTCATACCCAGAACTGTATTTTATCGAAGAGGGCCTTGCAAGAGGGTATTTTATTTTCGAGGGGCAGGAAAATACTTCCTGGATATTACAGAGTGGGTTTATTTTTCCGACTACGTCGTTTTTTTCCTTCACTCACACAAATGAGTACGTAAATTTTTTAAAAGACAGTTCCGGCTATTCAATAAGTCTATCCCAATGGAGTGAACTTGCCAAAGCAAATCCCCAATTTCTAATGATTCTTCTGGAAATCTATGAGGAACATTACCGTGAAATTACGCAAAGAGAACAAATGCTGAGGATCAGACATGCGGAAACAAGATTTCTCTATTTTCAAGACAGGTATCCAGAATTAATTAATCTTCCCATTCATAAGATTCTGGCTTCCCTTCTCGCAATTGAATCAAAATACCTCTTCAAAATAAAAAGGAAATACCGCAGATGACACGGTAGGGAATCGCATTATTACACAAATAGGTGTACGATTATTTCTTTTCCCAAGGGGTGCAAAAAGAGTAAAAATTGCCGAATTCGGGTAGTTAATATTATTTCTGTTGTTTCGAACTTTAATCCACAATCAGATGGGTTTTTAATAAACAAAACATGGAAAATATTTATTCACATAAACGGACGCATATAAGCTATAAAAGCTTGGTATCAAATCTAAATACCGTTGGAATATTCCTGCTGACATTGCTATGGTGTTATGCAGTTTTTGCAAAGCTCGCAGATCTAAAACTTTATCAGCTCCAGATGAAGGATCAACCCTTTTCTGAAGAAATACAACGCGTACTGACATATCTGGTCCCGGTTCTTGAGCTGACCGCTGCTACGCTGCTGATTTTTAATAAACACAAATGGGGACTGTGGCTTTCCTTGTCCCTGATATTGGGATTTACCATATATATCACATTGATCCTAACCCATGTTTTTCCTAATGCCCCATGCAGCTGCGGTGGCTTCATTTCTAAGATGAGCTGGAAAAGCCATCTCTACTTCAACATGCTTTTGTTTTTTATAAATATGGGTTGTCTTATTAGAGTTACCAAAAAGGAAAGGAGGTTAAGCGGCAAAGAGTGAAAAATATAATTCCAAAATTTAATGCATTCAACAGGGCATGGTGCCCAAATCTTAAACTAACTTTTTCGCTTGTTTTTTCGAAGTAAAAAGCATCCTTAAATTATGTATACAGCAATAAAAAATGTAAGCAAAGGCCTAATGGCCGCCGCTTTAGGATTAGTATTAGTATTTGGTGGTTCTGCATTCAAGGCAGATAGCAAAAGGGTACAATATACGTTTCAGTATACCGGTAGCGATAAGTCCCGAACTGAGGTTGAAAAAGAATCTAACTGGACTTATAGTCCTAACGCAGCGGGCTGTGATGAAATTCAACAAGAAGCCTGTCTTATACGAGTAGATGCAAGCTTTGTGAATACAAGTGGCACCCCTACGCTAGACCCTTCACTTAACTTAATCGCAAGTCCCCACACATCAACACGTGCTTATGTAGTATCCAGTGATGATGGAGACATGGACATCGAAAACAAAACTGCCCAATAACCTAAGGGTAAAATATGAGGGGGAAATGAACTCCCCCTTATAGTTTAGTTTTGTGGCATGCCTGAAGATTCAATAATATCAGTGGGCAACGGCAAAGCATAATATCGTGAATCTGGCGCAAGGGTGAAGACTTGACTTCCGAGAACCCGTCTTAGAATTATATTTGCTCCTTCTTTGTTGTACCTTTTAAGGTCAGCAAAACGAAGACCTCTCATCAACAACTCCTTCCTTCTTTCTTCACGGATTTTTCTAATAGCATCAGACTTATCGGTTGCAGTTACAGGCGAAAAGGGCACTGTATTTCTCCAACGGGACTTTAATAAAATATTCAATGTTTCCATAGCCCCAGACAGGTCATTGAGCCAGGCTTTACATTCGGCGCTGTTAAGATAAAGTTCATCTGTTGCAAGGCCTGAAAAGTAAATCGTTCCACTTGCGGTGTAATTCCCCTTGAACTGCTGGTATGGCGCAGAAGCCCGGAAAAATGCAGTTCTTCTTAAATCGTTAATGTTATAACTGGCATACAAGGCAGTATCGACTCTAGAATTTGTAGTATTATTGACTCCAAAATTACTGGAAAGTTCTGCATACCAAATCGTCTCCTTATTAAACTTTTTGATTGGTACTGTGCTACTTAGCGCCAGGAGATCACTATCGCCATTGTAATCCATTAGCTTGCTGTTGAATTTGAGTGCTTCCAGTGTATATTTCAATGACGTTTCATATTCATGACGGTACAGAAAACATCTTGACAACAGCGCTGCTGCGGCTCCTTTTGAGGGTCGCATCACATGCTGAGGGTAGTCGGGCAGTAAGGTTAATGCTAAAGTTGCATCTTCAATTATTTTTTGGTAACAATCGCTTACCGAAGAACGTACCGAGGGGACATTAAAGTTAGATGATGTTCTAAGTGCAATACCTAAATCATTGCCAGAATTTTTTTCATCAAAGGCAAGTCCATGTTGATTGGTCAACATCAAAAAATAAAAGGACCTGTAGAATAAGGCGCTTCCCTTGGCATTGTCCCATTGAGAACTGTTCGCTGGCGTTCTGTCTATGCTTTCTAATAACTCCAGGCAAAGATTACTATTAAAAACAGACGTATACGCCAGACTCCAATCATTGGCATGTCGATAAGGAGTAGGCTTCCAGGTATAAGCTTCTTGAGCCCTTACACTTAGCGCATTGTAACTGTTGACTGTCAGGAAAAAATCATCACTTGATGCTTCGCCAAATGACGGAGTTAACCTCAGGTTCATAAGATTGGCATCGTCCAAAAGTCCTTGTACGTCAGATAAAGTATGTGGAATTACCAATTTGGCATTTGATTTAACCTCAAGGTACTTTTTACAACTCAAGGTAAGTAGCATTGCAGTACAAAGTACAATACTTATTGCAATATTATTTTTCTTCATAATTACTATTTCTATCATGGTTTTAGAATGCCCCCTTTATACCAAATGATAACTGGCGGGAAGGAGGTAATATGTTTGAATAATCCGGATCATAACCGAAATGATTCGCTTTCCAGAGTAATCCGACATTTTGTAAACCTGCGTATACTTCAAGATTCCGAAATGGAAATTTCCACTGAACTGTATTTAATGTGTAACCAAATCGAATATAATCAAGGCGAATGTGGTCTCCCGACATCACATTAATTTCAGATTTACTGTAAAATGCATCCCGAACACTTGGTGCAGGGTAGATGAACGAGGGAACATTAGTTACGTTTTCATCACCAGGCTTCTGCCAGCGAGACTCATATTCATAATTTCCCTGCCCAGTTTCTATTAGCGTTGAATATGCCAGTGCCGGTTTTCTGACCTTATAACCTAATTTGTAATTGATATTAACCGACAAACTGAAACCCCTAAATGACAAAGTATTGATCAAAGAACCGAAATACGTCGGACTGGCAGAACCCAGAAAGGTGACATTATTCCCCGTATTAAAAGATTCATCTGCGATAGACTCGTAATCAGTACTGAGTTTACCATTCAAATATCCCTGTGGATTCCCCTTGCTGTCCAGCCCTCCCCATTTATAAGCTGCAACCGCATATAGTGGATAGCCTTCGATTGGAGTAATAGCATTCCCTGCGGTAAGTAAATTGTAAAAAGCTGATGAATTGTCTCTGCTTTTATATTTTGTGGTTTTACTGGTGTTATAACTAAAATACAGGTCAGTTCCCCAACTAAAATTGCCAGTTTTAAGATTTTTGCTGTGAAGATCGAGATCAATACCCTCTCCCCTCATATTAGCAACATTCTTTGTGATTACATCACGTGCACCCCAACTGGTATAGTCATAGCCCGTTATACCATACAAATCCGTTCCTGTTTTGACGTAATAAGAAAATGATCCGGTCAGAATTTGCTTGGGAAGTTCAAAATCCAGTTTCATATCAACCTGCGAAAGCTGTTCCCATTTCAAATCGGGGTTATTTATTGCATTTATCCTCGTGATTGGAAATCCCGTCAAAGCATTCGTGCCATAAGTGGCAATTGGGGACGCAGTTTTCGTTAGGTCTACATTACCACTGTAGCCAAATGTAGTGGTTAACCGCAGAACGGGCAGCCATCTTAAATTATAAAAGGATTCATCTGAAATCTTCCATCCAATACCTGACGACCATAAGGGCTTCCATTTATCATTTATATCAGCGCCAAAAATATTTGATCCGTCACGTCGTATGCTTCCTGACAACAGGTAACGTCCTTTGAAGGAATATGCGAAATTGGCATACATGCTTATAAAACGGTATGCAGTCTGAGTTAAAGTATTGACACTTCCGATCTGGCTGCTAAATCCAGTTAAGTATTGGCGGTAAAGCCCTACCTCGTCAACTGGAGTAAAATATAGTGGGTCGGATTGATAGCCTAATCTTCTGCTTCCACGAGAAGAAGTATTCGCACTCCTTGCCTCAGCACCGAAAATTGCATTGATGCTATGCAAGCCAAAAACGTTGTTGTAGTTGAATTGCGCTCTTCCTGTTTGTGAGTTGACTACCGAAGAAGAAGAATTCAGTATCCCTCCTCTTGGAACCGGATAAGTAACTATTCCCGTAGAGGCATTTACCTGACTAAACGAATTGATCAGATTTCTGGCCGCATAACTTTGTTCATCGGATGTTCGTTCAATATCTGAGCTCTGCCGTTGATATTGGTAATTTACCTGCAGGTTTAACCCTTTGACGATTTGATACCTAAATCCGACGTTAGCAAATAAGTCCTGAGAACGGGAATCGGTATAGTCATGTTTATAATCTTCTGTGGGATAAAATTTCCAGTCTAAAAGTCTACCTTTTGCCAGTGTATCAGTATATGCTGACCGAAATTCTGTAGCAAGTCCTCCAGCCTGTGCAAAATCCAGGTATGGCGGATACCTTCCCCCAGCGCTCAGATAACCATTCGCAGGACGGCCGGTCTTTCCAGTAAAATTTGTATAATAAACATTAGTACTTAGATTTAATTTTTCAAGCACCTTAAAATCATTGGCAAAATGCAGGTTTAATTTACCTGAGGTATTGTAAACTTCCCCTCTATTCTGATCGTATGCTGCAGAAAGTAAATAGGTATTCCGCTCACTCCCCCCTTTAAGATTTAAACTATACTGTTGGAGAATCCCACGAGTGTAGAAATTGTCCAGATAGGATTGTTGTGTATTATTTCCCGCTAATAAATTTATTCTAGCATCAGCCGTTGACTGAGAGATCTGCCCGTTTCTTCTTGCTAGAAGAACTTCTACAACAGGGGTTAATGCCAACCATGGTGTGGTAGATATCCGATCATTAAAGTAGCCCGATTCGAAAAGTTGTTTTTCAAAAGCGATATAATCGCTACTATTCATCTGCCTGATAGAATTAAATCTTGGTAAATCCTGTACCAATACATTTGCACCAAAGGCAATTTGCATAGGTTGGTTTTGTCTGCCTCTCTTGGTTGTAATCACAATTACGCCATTACCAGCCCTTGCACCCCAAATCGATGCAGCTGCTGCATCTTTTAATACAGATACATTTTCTACATCATTGGGATTAATGTTAGATATATCTCCCTCATATATAAAACCATCTAACACGATTAGCGGATCTAACGGACCATTGATTGTTCCAAGACCACGTATAGAAATGTTGGTCTTATTTTGCGGATTGTTATTACTCTTTCCTACCTGGAGCATTAATCCGCTACTTTGACCAATTATCCTTTCTAAAATATTCGACCCTGTACGTTCTCCTAGAGCTTTCTCACTAATAGAGGATATTGTTCCATTAACTTCATTGGGTTTCAATGTTTGGTAACCTGTCTGAACGGTGACCTCCTCTAACTGCTGGGAATCATCGGTCATTTTAACTGAAATGAATTTTTCATTTATTGAATAAATCCTGAAAATTGTTTTATATCCAGTTGCAGTAATACGAATTGTATCTCCAGGGTTTACTTTTCCTAAAGTAAAATTTCCAGCCTCATCAACTATTGTCATATTCTTTCTGGAGCGAACGCTGGCCGGGATTACATTTCCATCAAAGTCAGTAACCTTCCCTTTTAACACATTTGCTTCCTGAGCAAAAGCTGTTATTGCAGAGAGGATAATGATTATCAGAGCCATACAAAACAGTAGAAAATTCCACTTCATTTTTCTAGTGTTGAAATGATTTGCCATCATATTAATCTTTTTTAGTTTTAAGGTTAAGACTTAAGCCTGCGATAAGCCGCGAGACGTTTTCTTCTGTAAGTTGATCCGCGCGCGTAATCGCTTTAATACGTCCATCGGCACCAATCCAGATATAGTGCGGCATTGTATTGACTGGAAAAACGTTCTTTATTTCAGCGCTATTGAGAATTATGGGTAATGCGAAATCTTTAATTTTTGCCTTTTGCGCTGCCAAAAATTTTTCTAGAACTTCTACAGTATCACTTGCATAAGTATTCATCAGTAAAAACTGGATATTTTTACCATATTTTTTTTGCATAGCATCCATTTTCGGAAATTCGGCTATGCACGGCGAGCAGTATGTCGCCCAAAAATCGAGGACGAGTGCTTTATTTCTAAAGCTCGAAAATTCAGCGCTTTTTTGGTTAAAATTTAGGATTTGCGAAAGGGTAAGATTAGGTACTTTATCGTTGATTGCGAGTTGGCGGCTCGTTGCCTTTGCCTGTGCGAATAGAGTAGTTGAGAAGAAAAATAAAACCGTAGTTAACCGAATGATTTTCTTTCTAAGTAGTCTTTCTAGATTTATCTCTCTATTAGCCAATTTAGCAACATTCCTTGTTGTCTGGCCATCCAATTGAAAACAGCTTAAGCTTAAATTCCCATAAGAAGGTGGAACACATCTCTTGGGTTTCTTTATAAGGTCGATTCCAAAAAAAAGGCATGGCAGTGCCCTAGCGATAGAGAATATCGTTTTTTTCATTGTTTGTTGGTTTAAGTTAGTTGATCGGAAAATTAAATGAGGAATCTCAAATATTGAAGAGAACTAAGGCAGGCGCATTATTAAAGAACCTATTTTCTATCATTAACCGTAGGGTTGACCTGCCTTAGCCTGGCATCTTATTCAGGAGAACAGATAACCAGGCTAATTAGGATGATAAATGTCCATCCGAGAGTATAAAAAACAGAGATTTGAGGACCTAAAAAGTAGGCCAGAAAATAGCATGTTCTGCTGAAATTTGAAGAAATGATGATTTCAAATGCTTTCATGGCTAATCTGTGTTAACCGAAAGTCAAACGGAAAAGGGCCGCCTTTACGCTTTATTTGAAGTGAAGGTGTAGGACCACCACCGCCTCGCAGCGGCCGAACTCAAATAAAGCAGGCGACCCAAATCCGTATGCTATACAAAGATAGCATAGGAATTGAGTTTTACCTACCTCTCGTGTTCGAACGTCCTACTTTTCACCACAAGTTCTTTCAGTAATTACTCAATCCAAATTAATGGAAGTTATATTCTATCGTTTTTCTATATCGTTAATTTTATTAAAGCTAAGATACAAAATATTAACCAAATCCACAAGTGGAGTTGACTTAAATCATCAAAATCAGTCACTTGCACATGTAAATGGTAGCACCTGAAGACGAGTTAATTTTTGTTGAAATCTCTCAATTAGATTTTATGTTGATTGAAAGAGTTAAGGCCTTGAGAATTGCCAGTAAAATGACTCAACTTCAGTTAACTCAGAAGATGAAATTAGCTGATGGGTTTATTTCAAAAGTAGAAACTTTTACAGAACGTGCCAAATATAGCATTAGACATATAAACTTGTTAGCAAGCGCTCTCAATTGCACTATACAAGATATCCTCCCCTTGGAGCAGCCAAAATATGACATGGTCATAGTAACTTTAAGGAGAACAAACAAAATTAACAAAGATGGTTCTTTGTCTCAAAAGAAAACCACTGAGGTGATTAAAATCGAACCAAAAGAAAAAAGTTAATTTGGATATGCAAAGTAATTGAGGGATCATTTTTGAGATTACCCTAAACTTTGACATATGGAACAACTTCGTTGCGTCGTAATCGACGATGAAAAACATTCAATCTCGATTCTCTCAGATTACATTGAGACGAATCCCAACCTAAAATTAGTCAAGACTTTTTTTGATCCTCTTATTGCACTATCAGGAATCAGTATCAGAGACAAAATAGACTTTATTTTTTTGGATATAGACATGCCAGAAATTACCGGCATTGAGCTCGCAAAAAAATTAGTCAATCGAGCTCGATTTATTGTATTTACCACTGCATTTACAAAATATGCCATAGAAGCTTTCGAAGTAAATGCATCTCGGTATCTGGTTAAGCCGATCTCAAAACCGAAATTCATTAAAACCGTTTGGGACATTTTAGATGCAGAAAGAAAAAGAATTGAAGGGATACGGATTGCCCAAAAAAAATATTTCTATGTCAGCATCGGCGAAAGGGGACAGAAATTGAAGATAAGGAAATCCAAAATATTATTTTTCGAAAGCTTGAAAAACTACATGAAAATTGTCACTGAAGATGAAGATTATACAGTCTATTTGACAATGAAGGAAGTTGAAAAGGAGTTTTGGGGCACATTGTTCTACAGAGTCCACCGCAGTTACTTCGTAAATGAAGAAAGGGTTGAAAAAATAGCTGGGAACACATTAAAGCTTGGAGCACACATCATTCCGATGGGCAACAACTACAAGCAAGGTTTTATTGAATTTTCTGAAAATAAAACATTAAGATCCGGCCGGAAGTCTTAAGGATTCAAATGTTGAACCAACATTCAACGATGGCTAATCAACGTTTCATTGGAAATAATGATGATACTGGAAGTAGTCGGATCAGTTTCGGACTTTCGAATTGTTTGCTGCGATCTAAAAACAAATACTGTTTTTTTGACCAGTTTTTTAGGGTTCTGTTTCATGTTTTTATTTTGAAACTAGAGCCATTATTTAGCGTAAAAAAAGTTTTTACACCGCGATAAAATGAGGTTACACCAAGAGCAATTATAGCATGACTAAGAAAATTTTCGAATGGGGAAAAGTGCAGCGCTTGCACCTAATTGGATGGGCAATATTCATAACATTAGAGATCGGACTAATCGGACTTTCAATGGGCTTTTTTGGAAAAGCTTTTAATTATGCCCTCCATTATATTCTTAATATTATTCTATTTTATACGAATGCGCATTTTGTGCTTAAGAAGAGTTTTACGAAGCCTAAACCCTGGACAAGGGTAATTATCTTCATGATAATTCAAATCGGCTTATATATTTTTTTCAGGTCTTATCTTAATTACGTACTGGAAGGAACCCATAAAGGATTTAACATCCCAACAATTATTACTAACCATAAAAGTTTTTTTCAATCGCTCTGGAGAGGTTTGTTTTTTATCGTTCTTTCCTGCTTTTACTTTTTATTTTTGCGTTTCAAAGAGGAACGTTTAAAAAGAGAACATTCAGAAAGAATGGAATATTTAAACGATTTGAAAAATAAAGAGATGCAAAATGAATTGCATGTTGCGAAGTATGAATATTTGCGAGCCCAAATCAATCCACATCTGTTATTCAACACATTGAGCTTTTTGTATGATAGCGTTCGAAAATTTAACGAGGACGCCGGAGAAGCAGTTCTTAATCTGGCTGAATTGATGCGGTTTAGTCTTGAGACGAAGGAATCCCCCGAAGAATTTCCCAAGCTGGAGGAGGAACTGCATCAGATTGATAACCTCATATCCCTTAATAAAATAAGGAAAGACAAAGAACAGTATATCAATCTTTCTTTTCCTGAAGAGGTTAAAAATTTTCGCTTTATACCATTGGTCGTAATCACATTGTTAGAAAACATGCTTAAGCATGGAAATTTACAAAAGCCAAACCAACCTGGATTATTAGATATTAAATTGAGTAAAAACGAATTGTCAATAAGTACTTCTAATTTGATCAACACCAGGATCCACCATTCAGGCTTCAATAAAGGAATGGAGAATATTGAAAAGCGATTAGGTTTGGCTTATGGCGATAAATTTTCATTGTCTTACGGAAAAAGGGATAGTAACTATTTTGATGTCAATTTAATTTTAAAAATTTATCCAGCTCTGTAAGTCATTGATATAATGTATTATTTTGTTGGTTGAATTTCGATCCAAACAGGGCAATGGTCACTGGCTCCCTGCCAGCCCCGCACATGTTTGTCGACTCCACCGTCAATCAGCTTGTCTGACAAATCCGGAGACAGCAGGAAATGGTCCAATCTCAAACCGGCATTCCTTCCAAATGCATTCCGAAGATAATCATAAAAGGTATATATAATTTCATCGGGATACAGGGTTCTTATTGCATCTGTCCAGCCCAGAGCCAAAAGCTTCTTGTATGCTTTTTTGGATTCGGGAAAGAAAAGCGCATTATCCCTAAATCTATCGGGATTATAAAGGTCAAGGTCAGTCGGTATAACATTATAGTCACCGATCAAAATTGTTGGGATGCCAAACGAAAGCAGCTTTTTCGAATGGGCGGTAAGCCTTTTGAGCCATTTAAGTTTATATTCAAATTTTGGACCTGGTGCCGGATTTCCGTTTGGAAGATAAATGCAGCCTATGATCAGTCCACCAATAAATGCTTCGATGTATCTGCTATGGTCGTCGGCAGGATCGCCAGGAAGTCCGCGTTTCGTTTCTTTGATTTCCGTCTTAGATAAGATTGCAACACCGTTCCAGCTTTTCTGACCTTGCCAGATGGCGAAATAACCTGCTTCCTTTAATTTCTTCGCCGGAAAATCTTTGTCCTGACATTTTATTTCCTGCAGACATACAACGTCCGGTGACCGCTCTTTCAACCATTTAAGCAAAATTTCGATCCTTCCATTGACCCCGTTAATGTTGTAGGTTGATAGAATCATTCAAAAAGTTCCTGAGATTGCGTAAAGTAAGCTTTGCGCCCACCGATTTTCTCAGACAAAATCTCCTCGCCCTTTGGTGTCTTTTTTAATTCGGCACCATGTACCATCATAAAATCGCGCAGCTCACCTTTGAGTTCGTCACCGTTTGCTTCTGCGATTTTTAAAATCGCCTCAGCTAACACAGATTTTATGCTTTTGTATAATCTCTTTGCCGCTTTATCCGGGATAGCTTTGGCGACTGAAAAGGGAGAAATCCCGGCATGATAAAGTATCTCATCCGAATAGGAATTGCCAATACCGCGAACAAGATGCTGATCCATGAGCAAAGTTTTTATCGATGTTCTCTTTTTAGCCAGCAAATCAAAAAAATATTCCTCCTCCATTTCCAGCGCATCCGGGACGTCGATAGGTTCAGGATTCAATGTGGGCGTTGCTTGCTTTTGAAGATCGATCAATGCAAATGCATCGCCCCCTTCAAAATGAAACCCTAAAATCTGGAAGCGTGGCGGC
This sequence comes from Pedobacter rhodius, assembly GCF_027213645.1. GTDB lineage: Bacteria > Bacteroidota > Bacteroidia > Sphingobacteriales > Sphingobacteriaceae > Pedobacter > Pedobacter rhodius. The sequence goes on from NZ_JAPWGL010000004.1 coordinate 258,223, forward strand.
TCATCCTGATCAATAGAGATCAGTTCTCCCCTGAGCATTAAGTGAAGACCAAGAACCTGGCAACCCGAAAAAATAAGTTGAAGCGTCTTTCCGGAACGCCGGACATCCAAAAGTTCTCTTCCTTCCAAAGCTTTTTTCATTTCCTTGGCCGAGACATTAATTTTTTTGGATTCCGTAATTTCCAGCGTTTCCAAAATCTGCCCTTTGAACTTTCGGGTTAGTATCTGAGCAAATACGGTTAAATCTGGTAATTCTGCCATAGATTTAAGCGGATATGTATTTTTTTATTTCGAGGATAGAATTTCCCCGCAACAGTGCTGCGGATTTTAGCTCACCCGTACTAATCTGAAACTGTTCAGCCCAATAGCGGAGTTCCCTAGGATCATCTACATTTAGCTCGCCGTCATTTGTCCCAAACTCCTGTGGTTCCAGGGAATCAAGATCGCTTTCAGTTTCATGTCTGTCGAGGCAATCATCAGAAGTGACGAATTGTTGGGAATTGATGTCCTTTTCCACTTCATTTCCAAACTTTGGCTGACTGTTTTGCTGATTATCCATAACTATATTTAGATTACTGTTTTTTTCTAACCGGGTAAAATTGATCATAAAAGGACTGAACATGATCAGGCGTTGTACTGCTCAGAATTTTTTGAACATAATCCACTACAGGATCCCCGGTGGTACTGTTGCGGAGATGAGCCTTGAGTTTTTCATCCCAGTTGTTTACAGCTTCAGCAACAGAATTCCCTCTTCCAAGTATCGATTCATGGATATCCTGAGGGAGCACACAGAGAAAACCCGGAGATTCACTAAAAATCACTGCTCCAAGTTTTCCGGCAAGCCCATCAAGTGAGACATCTACCGACTTACGCCTTGGCATTTGACTTAATATATTCGGCAATTTTCGCCCTGGAAGAACTTCCCGACGCTTTAGCCAGTTCCTTGTATTGAGCAGAAGTTACCCCAGCCTGTTTTGCTGCATAAGCAACTTCGCTTGCATCGTTCAGATCAACTTTTGAATCTTCTCTGCCATCCTGTTTCTGTTTGTTATCGCTCATAATATTAGTTTTTATGATATAACTGATCTCAACTGAAAATGGTTTTAAAATCTAAACAATCACCCCTAAAAAGTGCTTTATGGAAGCATCCAGCCGTGTTAAATCGAGTACTCGATAGCGGGCAGGTCTTCATAAATAAAGGGCGTTGATGGTTCAAGTGTCGACAAGAACTCTTTCGCAATCGTGCAGGCATCCATTTGTTTGGCAGGAAACTGACTGGATGCAATCTCGGTGATTCGCCCATCGCTTAAATCCCCGAACATCCATTCATAGGCCAGCTCATCATTTAAAATTGTAGGCATACGTTTTTTGGAATTATGGACCTGTTCCATAAGCGGATTGGCCGGCGCGGTAGTGACAGCGACTGTCTCAACAATTTCCCCGGTTTCCTGATCGGTCCACTCCTGATAAATTGCCGCCATGTAGAAGTATTCCTCGTCCTTAACAGAAATGTAGTAAGGATACTTAACGGCAGTTTTCAAAGGCTCTCCTGTTTTTTTGTTCTTCGGAAATACATGGCGCCACTCGTAAAATCCCGTTGACAGCACCAGGCATCTTCGCTCGCGGGCTGCCTTTGCATAAATCGAGGGACCGCCCTTTTCATTTGAAAAAAGATTTTCGGCCTTTGCATTGAGTGTTGTATATCCGATATGCCATTTACCGGCAGCATCTTTATATCCGTTGCGAAAATTCTTTGCAGCCTCGCGGTTTTTAAGGTAGGGAGGCAAAAAACCCCATTCCATCTGCACGATATCAAAGTTTGTCTGCTCTGCATCTCTTTTTAATACCGCAACGGGTGAATAGGCAAAACCGTTATGAACAGCCCTGTCGAGAAACTGATAATTTTTTACCGCCTTTTCAAGTTGAAGGAGTGAAATAAACTCTGCTCTTGAAACGCGTTGACCATTGTAGTAACACATAATTATTTATTTTTCAAATGTTCAGCAATCTTTTTACCAAAAAATTCTGCCTCTATCTGTCTTCCCTGCGGAACAGATGTCCAGAATGGCCTGTAACCATTCGCTTCGGTTACGTTTAGTGGTGGTCTTCCATCCGAGAACTCGATCCTATATATTTCACTGCCTCCGATCAGATGTGAGGTAACGATCATCTTAATATCGGGCAGGACAATCTCAAAAGCCTCTTCTATTTTCATCATCTTAAAAATACAAAATCTTGAACCAAATAGGAAATAGTTAGTTGATGCCTATAATTACAAAATACGGATCATCTGCTTTCTTGACAATCAAGTCCAGGTGCTCCTCGAAATCAACCAGGTTTAAGACCTCATCTTTTAAGAACGTAGTGAAGACTTCCATATCTGTTTCCTTTGAAATAACCACCTCAAGGGTTTCACTGCTCTTCCACTGGGTAGACTCAATTTCGGGATAGGCTCCCTTTAATAGTGAGGGATATCCTTGTCTGGAAAAAGCCTCTGAGAGCTTGGATGCGATATCCCAGATATGAGGCGCTAGTTCTTCATCAAGTGTGTCCCATTGAAGACCAAGGTTTTCATCACGCCACATGCTTCCGATGTATTTGCCATCAAGCGTCACCCCGTAGCATTCGCCTGAAGTTTCTACGACAGCCTCTTTTATCCCGCTGTCGGTGGGGATTTCAAAAATATATCTTTCCATATTCAGTCCGGGCTCCAATGGTTTTAACGGCTTAGCCAATTTAAAATGTTTTTTTGAGAAAATTAGATAAGCCGTAGTTAAGGAAAATCCGAAAATACCGCCAATGATCAGTTCACTGCGGTGTGCTTTTGCCCAGCTAATGACACTTTTTTCTACCTCGCTAAATAGGCTGGTTACTTCTTTTCTTTCCATTTTGTAACAACAGTTATTTGAGCAGATAGGTTTTGAAAATCAGGAAGATGGGATAAAATCGATTAAGAATTATTATCCATAAATAAGATTTTAAGATCTATTTTATCAAGGATAGTCATCACAGTAAGGAATGCAAACTTTCCACCAAAACGGGAATGTTTTCCACAATTCATTTTTTACTAACATTTTTAGCTTTATGTTTGTTGTATAATTTTATAATACTAAATATAATAGTATTTAATTCAGTAAGTCATGAATGCCAAAAAAGAATTACTTCAGAAATTGCAACAGGATATCCTGTTATGGCAGGGGTTTAAACCCCATTGCACAGGCAATGCCGAACGCATCGGACTGGGAGAGATTGAAAATTCATTTCCTGGTGGTGTTTTTCCCAAAAAGGCAATTCATGAATTTATCACAATTCAGCCGGAGCATTCGGCGGCCAGTGACGGCTTTATCGCCGGGCTACTTTCCGTCCTTATGGAAAATGGTGCGGCCTGTGTGTGGGTAAGCACGACCCGGAATCTCTTCCCCGCTTCTTTGAGCTTATTTAACGTAGAGCCTGAGCGCATTATTTTTATGGATGTTCAGAGCGAAAAGGATGTGCTATGGATTACAGAGGAGGCCATCAAATGTGAGGGGCTTGCGGCGGTTGTGGCAGAACTTAACAATGTGAGTCTTATAGAATCCCGCAGGCTGCAGCTGGCGGTTGAGACCAGTGGTGTTACGGGATTTATCCTGCGCAAGGACGGAAATAAAAAGGCGAGCACCGTGGCAACAGCAAGATGGAAAGTCAGCCCACTTCCTTCAGTTACGCAGGACGGCTTGCCCGGGATCGGATTCCCGCGCTGGCAGGTTGAGCTGCTAAAAGTCCGTAATGGAAATCCGGGAAGCTTTATACTGGAATGGGCAGGCGAAAAATTTGAAGAAATTAAGAAAACAGGTAATCAACCGATTTGGTCTGATCTGGAGGGCAGACAAATTGGATAGCTATTATGCAAAGGCGTTTTGTTTCGATATGGTTCCGCCAATTACTGGCTGACTGGCAGCTTATCCGCCGCCCTGAACTAGCCGAGGTGCCTTTTGTTTTCGCTGCGCCCGACCATGGGCGGATGATGATAACCGCAGTAAATCCATTGGCATTTAGCTTTGGAGTTGAGGTCGGCATGCGTGCAGCGGATGCGAAGGCCATATGTCCCGGGCTCGAGGTTCTGGACGACAAGCCAGGCCGCCCGAAAAACCTGCTAAGGGGACTAGGCGAATGGTGTGTGCGCTATTCGCCCTCTGTATCCATTGACGAATTCGGAATGGACGGACTGTTACTTGACGTTTCAGGCTGTCCGCATCTTTGGGGTGGAGAGCGAGAATACCTGAAAGAAATTGTAAACAGGCTTAAAAGTAAGGGATATACCGTACGCTTAGCGATTGCCGATACACCCGGCGCTGCATGGGCGGTGTCCCGGTTTGGTAAAGTTACGCCATTGATTCCTTCCGGCGAACATGTAGATGCTCTGCTCAGTCTGTCTCCTGAGGCGTTAAGACTGGAAGATACAGTTCTTGCGAAACTTCGTAAACTGGGATTCTATCAGATAAAAAGCTTTATAGGGATGCCCAGATCGGTGCTCCGAAGGCGATTCGGGGAAGATTTTTTATTGCGGCTGGCTCAGGCTATTGGAACTGAAGCAGAAGCGCTTATTCCATTAAAGGTTCCCGTAGCATTTAGCGAAAGGCTAGCCTGCATGGAACCGATCAAAACCAAAACTGCAATTGAGATCGCGATTCAAAAGATGCTTGAAAATCTGTGTAACAGGATGCAATCTGAAGGTAAGGGATTGCGAACAGGAATGTTGACAGGATACCGTATCGATGGAAAAATTGTGCAGGTTTCCATTGGAACCAGTGGCGCTTCGCATAGTGTGAGTCATTTATTCAAACTTTTTCAGTTAAAGATCGATCAGATCCGACCAGCCCTGGGAATTGAACTATTTGTTCTTGATGCGCCAAAGGTGGAGGATGTCGATGTGCCCCAGGAAGAAATGTGGTCATCCAAGCCCGGCCTGAATGATAATAGTGTGATCAGGTTTCTGGACCGTGTTGCCGGAAAGGTTGGTGCGCAAGCAATCCATCGTTTTTTGCCTGCAACCAGATACTGGCCGGAACGTGCAATATCAAAGGCAGCTTCGGTAACAGAAAAGGCCTCAAATCCATGGCGAACGGATAAGCCCCGGCCGACCGAAATGCTTAAGGTTCCCGCCCCTATTGAGGTAATGGCGCTTATTCCGGATCATCCGCCAAAGTTTTTTATTTATAAAGGCGTCCGCCACCTGGTTTCAAAGGCAGACGGTCCCGAGCGGATTGAGCGCGAATGGTGGATGGATAAGGGAGAGCATAGGGATTATTATCAGGTGGAAGATGAAGAAGGATGCCGCTACTGGCTTTTCCGTTCCGGACACTATGGTGGGGAACAACAACACAAGTGGTTTATTCATGGATTTTTTGCTTAAAGGAGATGGGTTATGGCTTACAGTGAATTACAGATTACCTCAAACTTCAGCTTTTTGCGTGGCGCTTCGCATGCGCACGAACTGGTTGAACAGGCCGAAATCTTCGGTTATAAAAAAATAGCCATAACCGACAGGAATACCCTTGCCGGAATTGTACGTGCGCATGCTGCCTGCCGTGAGAAAAACATAAAACTAATTCCCGCCTGCAGGCTGGATCTGCTGGATGGAGGGAGCCTGCTCGCCTATCCGACGGATAGGGAAGCTTATGGCAGGTTGTCCGCACTATTGACATTGGGCAATATGAGAGCAGAAAAGGGCAGCTGCCATATTTCCCGTGCCGATGTTTACGCCCATAGCAAAGGGATTCTTTTTGCCCTTGTAATGCCTGGCGCTTTGAACCGTCGCTTTGAATATGAGGCTAGCTTTATCGCCTCAGTTGCAGAATATCGCGACGCTCTAGGTGGTCAGCTTTACCTTGCTGCAACAAGATCTTATTTGGGAAACGACGATAAGCTGATATTTAGAACTTCACAGCTTTCCAAATTTTACGAAATACCGGTCGTTGCAACAGGCGACATCCATTATCACAATCCTTCACGAAGAGAACTTCAGGATGTACTGACCTGTGTAAGAGAGAAATGCACCATTCAGGAAGCAGGGTTTCGTTTGCATCAAAATGCTGAGCGGTACATGAAAGAGGTGGCTGAGATGGACAGACTTTTCAGAAAATATCCAAGCGCAATTCAAAACACGATGGTCATTTCCGAAGCCTGCAATTTTTCTCTTGATGAGCTCAAATATGTCTACCCCGAAGAAATCAATCCAAGCGGACGCAGTCCGATGGAGGAGCTCGAATTTTTAACCTGGAAAGGTGCTCATGAATTTTATGGCGAGAAGATCCCGGAAAAGGTTGTTAACATGATCCATCATGAGATGGCTTTTGTGAGGCAGATGGATTATGCCAATTACTTCCTTTTTGTTGAGGATATTGTTCGTGAGGCCAGATCCCGCGGGATTCTCTGCCAGGGTCGGGGCTCGGCAGCTAATTCTGCAATTTGCTTCGTGCTGGGTATTACCTCTGTTAATCCGATGAAGTTTGATTTGCTATTTGAGCGCTTCATCTCACCCGCCAGAAACGAGCCTCCCGATATTGATGTCGACTTCGAGCATGAGCGCAGGGAAGAAATCATCCAGTATATCTATACCAAGTATGGACGTGACCGTGCGGCAATCGTTGCAACCGTCACACAGCAACACCAGAAAGGAGCCATCCGGGATGTAGGCAAGGCAATGGGGCTATCTGTTGATACAATCAATCGCCTGTCAACTTCAATATGGGAGTTTACAGATGAATGGTTCGAGGGCAAGCGCGTTACCGAGCAAGGTCTAAATCCAAATGATCCGCACCTTAAGAAAACACTTGAGCTTACTTCCCAAATGATGGGCTTTCCGCGGCAGCTCGGTCAGCATACAGGAGGATTTGTAGTTACGCAAGGGAAGCTTACAGACCTCTGCCCTATCCTAAATGCCCGGATGGAAGACCGCACCAATATCGAATGGAATAAAGATGATATCGATGCGCTGGGTTTTTTAAAGGTGGATGTGCTGGCGCTTGGGATGCTTACCTGCATCAGAAAGGCTTTTGATCTCTGCCGGGATCATTACGGCGTGCAATATACACTGGCCAACATTCCCCAAGATGATCCAGAGGTTTATGATATGATCTGCCTCGCCGATACCCTGGGCGTATTCCAGATCGAAAGCCGGGCGCAGATGTCCATGCTCCCTAGGCTTAAGCCAAGAGAATTTTATGATCTGGTGATAGAGGTCGCGATCGTTCGCCCGGGACCCATTCAGGGAGATATGGTTCATCCATATTTGCGCAGGCGCAGCGGCGAAGAACCTGTTGTCTACCCCTCGCCGGAACTGAAAAAAATTCTTGGACGCACGTTAGGCGTTCCGCTGTTTCAGGAACAGGCGATGAAAATTGCTATAGTAGCGGCAGGCTTTACCCCTGCTGAAGCTGATGGCCTTCGTCGCAGCATGGCAACATTCAAGTTTAAAGGAATGGTGAACCAGTATGAGCAAAAACTCATCGACGGAATGATGAACAAGGGATATACAGAGGAATTTGCAAAAAGGATATTCAGGCAGCTGGAAGGGTTTGGGAGCTATGGATTTCCCGAAAGCCATGCTGCCAGTTTTGCCCTCCTCGTTTATGTATCCTGTTGGCTTAAACACTACTATCCTGACGTTTTCGCTGCCGCATTGCTAAATAGTATGCCGATGGGCTTTTACCAGCCGGCACAAATTGTTATTGATGCGCGGAAGCATTCGGTTCAAGTTCGCGAAGTTGACGTCAACCATTCCTTTTGGGACAATAAACTTGAGGAAAAATCAGGTAAGTATTTTACGCTTCGGTTAGGGTTCAGGCAGATCAATGGCATTAGAGGAGATGACATGGACATTTTGGTCAATGGTCGCGGAAGTGGTTATCAAAGTATTACCGCAATCAGGGATTCGGGAATATCGATTGCCACCTTGGAGCGATTGGCCGATGCAGATGCATTTCATTCGATGGGAATAGATAGGCGAAAAGCACTTTGGGAAGTTTCTGCCCTAAAAGATATGCCGGAGGAACTATTCAAGGGGCAACCGTCTGAAAGCATATTGGAAACACAGGTTGAACTTCCGTTAATGGGCAAGGGAGAGCATGTCGTTCAAGATTATGCCACTACAGGACTTTCTCTAAAAGCACATCCGGTGAGTTTTGTGCGGACTCAGCTCGAAATGCTCAACATCAGAACATGCCATCGCATTAATAATGGTTCGACAGATGGTCAGCTGGTGAAAGTAGCAGGACTGGTATTGGTACGCCAGCGTCCCGGAACGGCAGGCGGGGTATGTTTTATTACTATTGAAGATGAAACAGGCTATTCCAATCTGGTTGTTTTTGAAAAGCTTTTTGAAACCTATAGAAAAGAAATTCTGCATTCGAGGCTTCTCATGGTGGAAGGCAGGTTGCAGCGCGAGGGACAGGTGGTGCACGTGATCGTGAGTAAATGTTTTGATTTTACAAAGATGCTCGGCAAGTTGGTGCAACGGGAGGTTGATGAGCTTCCAGTGTTGACCTTAGCCGGTGGAGATGAAAAAAAATCGTCCTATCCTTCACAGAATAAACGTGCTCAGGTTCGCGAGGATGCCACGAAAAAAGTGTTCCATGAGGGCAGGAATTTTAAATAATTGTTTATTGTCAAAAGAAAACAGTAGGTAAAAGCAGGGTTAAAATGCAATCTGTAAGTTTTAATGAGATAATTTGTTAATATTGAGAATTCTAAGGAAAGGAACTTTTGCTTGGACACGCAACTTAATTAACGACTAACTCAAAAAAATGCCAATTACTGGTGAAGATTTCGAAAAACTTGTGGCGCCTTTCTTCAAAAAGTTGTTTCAAGATATGGGCTTTTTAGTCATTCAGGTAAGAAAACAGACAGCCGGCACTCAAAATGGTTTTGATATCAGTGTTTTGTTTTTAGATGAGAATGAATTGGAGCGAGAATTTTTTATCGAATGTAAATACTATGCTTCCGCCAAGCTGGAATGGTCAGAGATTTTCAGTAAACAGGTACAGCTTGACTCTTCAAACCACGATGCAACAGCATTTATTGCACTTTCTCCGTTGAAAAACCTAAGCAATATTGATCATAACATACAAGCAAAACAAACAAAAGCATTTAAATTCCCTGTTGACTTTTGGACACCCGATAAGGATGTTGAAAAGATGTTTGCATTGGATAAAAAACTATATCAAAAAATATACGACGAGCCCTGTTTACTTGTTTTGGACGAGGAAAAGGAGCTTCAGCGGCTCAAAGTACTTGTCAATTTGTTGATTAGCAAAAAAGATCTGCTTAGACATGCAAATCTAATAAAGATCCCTGATGCCACTTCACCCATTAACGGTGATGAAGAAATGGTGACATCACTTGATATCAAATTAAACGCAATATGCAAGTCAGATGATCAGTATCGGATTATCTATCACAAAGCAAGAGCTGACTATAAAGTATATCTCGAAAGTTTAGTTGATGTACATTCGGAGCTTAGAACCAATATTTTAAATTGGGAGGAAAATATGAGACTAAAGGCATCGCGACTTACGCATAACTTTAAGATGGACGATTCCTACACTCCCCAAAAGTTCTTCAGTGACTTTTTTAATGAAGCGGAAAAGGAAATATTAACCTTTTATGGAGAAAATGAACTAAAGGGAGATAAAGAAAAATTATTATGCGGAATTGTATTTGAGTTAGCAGCACAATGCCCATTAGATTGGAGGAAAAATGGAACTGATTAATCACTTAATACAAAATATTACCGAGAAAGGCTTAACACCAAGCATCAACCTGGATAGACCGCTCTTTGTCCAACCAGAAGACCGTATGGAGTTCCGGGCCGCAAGAATTGCGGTAATTCTTGGTATACTTAACACGAAAAATGGATTAAGTAAAAACGTTATTGCATGTGTTGATTTTCTTCTAAGAAATGAAGCCTTCCAGTCTAAATTCATTTTGGAATACTTCAACGGCAAAAAAAATATTGTTGATAAGATTAAGAAATTCGAGACAACACAACAAGTGGAAATTGACTTCAATATTGTCCAATATAAAAGTGTGCCATGGGACATCAGGTTCAATGATATGTTTATGTATTTATATACCAGAAATCTTTTGGCCTATAAATCTGATAAGGATCAAAAAAATATCAGATTATTTCTAACCGATACTGGTAAAACATATTTTGAAAAAATAAAGGATGCATTTCCTCGTGAACATAATTTTCTTGATCTTTTTGGTACAAGCATAGTTGAAGAAAAACTAATTAAAATAATAACTGAAGTAATACCTAATTCCTATTGGAAACAGAATGCCACGTTTGATAATAAATAAACTAATCTACCATATCCAAACTGATGATGGTAAAAAATATGGTGCTGAAATTCCTTTTCGGGATGGTCTAAATATTATTTTTGGACCTAACTCAGTCGGGAAGACAAGTATTGTAACAGGTATAGTCTATGGGTTGGGAGCCGAAAAAGGTTTAGGTGTTTTTAAATCGATACAAAACCCTTTCAAACCGGAATTCTATAAAGAAATAGATAATAAAAGGGTTGCGAGATCTTATTTGTTATTGGAAATCTCCAATGGTGAGGATGTAGTAACGATTTTTCGATACATAGCTGGCGGAGATAATACAATAGCTGCAATAAAATCTTGTCCTGCTGACCAATTCTATACCAACCCAGAATCGGAAAGGCTAATAGTTGTCGGTGAAGGTGTTTTTTCTGAGAACGGCTTTCAAACATTTCTTTTTAGTTTTTTGGGTCTGCGCCAAGTTGAATTACCAACCTATGATCGTAAACTATCCAAATTATATTTCGAGAATATCTTGCCTTTATTTTTTGTTGAACAAAGGGCGGGATGGTCTCAGATTCAAGCCCGTCAGGTCTTAAGGTATAATATCAAAGACATCAAAAAGGTAGCATTTGAATTTCTTTTTGGAATGGATCGTTTTAAAATTCACATCAGTGAGATACGTTTGAAGGAACTTGATTTAGAGCTTAAAAAAATAATTGAAGAGTTATCTGGAAAAGAGGAAAACCTGTTTGTTATATCTGATGGTGAGAAGTCGGAAGATGTACTTATAGTCAATACCGACTCTATTGGTAAAGCCAGTATAAGCGACTACATTAACTACCTTGACGAGCGTTATAAAGTCGAGGCAAATTTGGTAGAAAGTGCGGCAAATCCAGTTACAGACTTTGAAGATTCCAAAATAAATCTTCGCGAGAAAATAAAGGTTGCGAACTATCAGTTGAGGAAAGCTAACGAGAGGCTAGAAAAAATAAGTCTAGAAATAAATGAATATGAGAAATATTTGGAGCGGATACAGCTGAATAAATATAAAAATAAACAGCTTAAAAAGATTAAGGAGGCTGAAACGGAAATAAATATAACCACATGTCCGGTTTGCGAAGCTAAATTGTTGTCTACTGAGGATGACGAATGCAAATTATGTCATAGTGATTTGAGAAAGAAATTGTCAACCCCTGATCAAAATCTGAAGTTTTTGGAAGATGAGGAAGCTACGTTTAAAAAAGTCATTGAAAAGCGATTGTTGGATAGACGCAAGGTTTTTGAACAAAGGAATAATCTAAAAGATGAAATTTCTGGTTTGGAGAAAGAATTAGATCATCAAATTACGACTTTTGCTGGTAGTGACTTTGCGATTTTAAGGCAAAGAATATTGAATGCCGATTCATTATATAAAGACCTCGAACGTTTCAAACGCGTAAGTGAGCGATGGAATGGACTTACATCATTGCGACAGAAAATCAAAACCGATCAGGCTGCTTTAGATAAACTAAAAGCGGAAGTGGACGCTTATAAGCAAACCGCGGATGACCAGAAAACCATCGATACAATAAAAACATTTCTGCAGGAAAACGTAAAAAGCTTAGGCCTTTTTAAGAAGAATCGTGAACTAATAGCTGCGATTAGACTTGATGCATCGGATAACTATACACCATATCTAGACAATTACGACATTTATAACATCAGTAGTTCAAGTGATAACATTAGAATCATCCTAAGTTATTACTTAGCACTATTACAAACATCTATTGAATTGAAAACTAAAGGGAAGATTATTTTTCCAGACATATTAGTACTTGATGAGCCCAAACAGCAAAACTTAGATAACGATTCCCTGATAGATTGTATAAAAGTTATGGCCGATCTGCCGGTTAATTCTGGTCAGATAATTTTAACGACATATAGTGAATTACCTGAAGATAAACTGAAATTGAGTGAATACATAGTGTACGAGATGCATTCTAAAACAGATTACCTATTAAAACCGATTTAAAAATACCTTGAATTTTTATGGAAGTAAACTTTTAAGTAGCTTAATTTCACCAACGATGACAAATTGATGATTTCGCTTAGTCTGATTAGGTTGTTACGAAAATTTGAGTCAATAAGTTCCGCTCAAATTGACCACCAAAACATATTCATTGATGAGAGATTAAGGCCCCAAATTCTTGGATGTTTAATTCGCTGCGGAATCGCCTGGTTAGTGGCTGATTTCGAATCAATGATACCGAAGTTTCCATCCTCTTCACAAATTATAAGAAGCGTTATCAAATTTCGGAGATTTTTAATATCCACATCGAAAATGGAAATTTGAGACACCAGTAAAAAAACCAACTGTATGCAATTTCTCCATGTAACAGGTTACACCGAGGTGTATCTTGAGCCAATCCCAAAAGACACACTTACTTTTGTATCGGGCTATCCTACGGATACGTTGTTGATAAGGCTCTCGAAGATTAATGCCATGCTATTTCAGCAAATGGACAACCAGATGATCGATCCAGAGATACTCAGAGAAGCAGTCTTTTGCGACGTCCCTGGTTTTGAGCGAGTGACGGAATTCCGCCCCCTATTTACCGATGAAAAAAGATGGTTTGCCGAAGGTCCGATTGGTTTGCTGATTATGGACCTACTCAAGAATTTTAAGATGATCGAGACACTGACTCCTATCGAACCTTTGGAGTTTGCTCGAAACCTTTTCAAGACTATGTTAATCTATAATGATCTTTATTATGGCAGGCCGAAGGGAATTGTTTTTGAATCGCTTGAAGGTTTATTCACCATGGAAACAATGCAGCAGGGGTATCTGAGGGCAAAAGGGGTGATGAAAATTGATACCTTTACCAAGTTTCTCTTCATGAGCAAATTTCTTGATAGCGATGAACTGCTTAAAGAAGAAGCGGACATGTATTGCGAGAAGATGAAGATTGAAAACCCCGGGACTTTTGCTAAGTTTTTCCTTGCCGTACTTGGCTCGGCTATCCATCCTCAAAACTGGGGCAACCACATGTTAGACCTTTCTCATTTTTGGCCGGAAAAATTGATGAGGGAATTTGGGGCAGAACCTATGGAATTAGCTGGTAAGGAAAAGGTTTCACTTAATATGGATGTAGTCACCAAGCCATTTTTATTCCTAAGTCCGAAAAAAATTCTCGTCCTCGACTACAATTTTTTCCAGTATGCACTAGAAAATGGTTTCCTGTACTCTTTGTATCACCATAGCTCTGAGAAACTGAAGAGCAAGTTTAAAACCTACGCAAATTTTAAAGCCTATATCGCGCTGGAATTCTTTGAAAAATACCTTGTCGGTAGTCTGCTCGGTGAAATATTTCATAAAAGGAGTCAACAGCTTATCTCCACTGAGAAGTATCAAGATTTTATCGTCCGTGCTTCGAGCTGTGATGTTTTCGTGTTTGAGGTGAAGATGAACGATCTACATCCCAACACCTTCGAAAATTTGGACTATAAGGAATTTACCAAAGAATTTTTGGACAAGCGTTTCCTTTCAGATAAGATAAATGGCAATAAGGATAAAGGGGTAGGTCAGATTATTAGACAGCTTGGACATCTTTCAGAACCGAATAGCGACCTTCGGAACAAGCTTGGCATCACGCGTTCGGAAAAAATGAACATATATCCTGTAATCATCTGCTCAGAGCACCATATGAATATCGCGGGGGTGAATCACTATCTTAATGAAGGTTTTCAACAAAAGAGCAAGAATCTGAAGGGTAATTTCCAGACCATCAAGCCGCTAACAGTCGTCCATATTGATTTTCTGATCAAGTACTTTGGGCCGCTCAGGCGTAAACCTGCGCTTTTTGCCGAATGGTTGAGCGGTTATCATCGCAGCAGAAAGGGGCTTGAAAAACTCTATGATGAGAAAGGAGGCCCAATAACCTATCTTCTATCCAAAAGGTCACTGTTTGGCTACATGGAAATGAAAAAGAATTTCCCAAGCCCATATAAGGCGACTGTAGACGAGATAGAAAAGTGCTTTGATTTGGAGACACAGGGTGTTTAAAATGCACTGGGCATTCGAGGTCAAACGGTATAAAAACGTTAGCTGCCAATGGTTATGCTCAAATCTATACTTTGCAAATAACGCTTATAGCCGCCATTAACTTAATGAAGCGGTTTGGCATAGGCTTAATCTTGGTTGATGGCATCTTCTCTTCTAACTGGCGGCTCATACTTTTTGCCATCCCTGATTGCGCTGCAGATTGAAGGGTTCGAGAATAGGATGTTTTCGATATCGGAGCTTTGAAGGATAAGGCCCTTGATCTTTGTGGTCATAAATGTTAACATATCCTTTCCCCTTTTACTAATAGTTTCCCTATCCCAGCCTTCACTTATGGCTACATCGATTTCATTATATGATCCGGTTTTGAAACGTTCCCTTTTATCTGACCAGCTCCTGTTACCAAGAGATGAGTTTTTCCCGTTTTTAAGAATAGTAAGATTACCTAGGGTATGCAGCAATACCTTTGTTCCATGATAGGCATGCTCTTCGGTCAGGTTTTCAAAAACCGAACTTACCTGCTGTTGCCAGTTGGCTTCATATTCCTGGGGAATAATATGTTCAATGGTTGTTGAATCAAAATCCGAAAGATCTACCTTGTCATTAGTCTCTTTATAATGATATTTAAGGTGTTCCTCATATTCGAACAGAAAATATTTAAGTGCACCCCAGCGGTGGAAACCCTTCGGTCCGCGCTCGTAGCCATATAACCCATTAAAGTAGTTCACCATATTCGCCGTTAAAACTGGAATGTCCAATTGCTCATTCAAACGGGCCATGACAAGCACTGCTGATAGGTTGCCATTATAGATATCCCTTGCCCAGGTAGCAAAGGAACGCTCATCAATTACCCCAAGCCCCTGAATCCGATTACGGAACATGATGCGCTCGAGCTTGTCCAATGCCTGATCCAGTTTCCCTGGTTCCCATTCAAATGATTTTAGTTGAGTGAGAAAAATCTTCATTTCCTTTCCACCATTTAAAAGTAGTACCTTATTTATCATCGGATGACTAGAGTTATGGATTTCGTACCATTTTGGGGCAAATGCAGAAAGCTTCAAGATATAGTCTTGAATTTTTTCATAACTGACTGGACTTTCCTTGGTATTTTCCTCTCCCGAGTCATATTGTTCGGCACGGTTGGAGAATATTTCAAAGACTTTTTCCTCGGCAAGTTTTTCAGAAAAAACAGCATCCTTAGGTGTCCGGACCAATGATAGATGTGCAGATAGAAAGATGTCCTCATCGAGAATCTGTTCTGGATTTTTAGCCAGCCAGTTGTATATGATGCCCCAGGATCTGTTCACGTCATTCCTTAGCGACTTGCGGTCTTCATCCGCCAATCCCAGTTTTTCGGTCAGGTGCATTAGGCGGTTCTTTAGTTTTTCGAGCGTGGATAAAGGCTTCCCCCTGTTGTTCATCGTTTCGAAAACGGCCTGAACGTCAAGATCCTGCTCAATTTCACGAAAATCAAATTTTAAGGCTGTAGTTACCTTCAAAAAGATAATTTCCCGATCTTGACTGGTAAGCGGTTTGATTCTTTGCTCAAAAAAATCCTTGGCCTGGGATAGATTTTTGCTGTACAAGTTAAATTGACTTTCATCAAACACAGTACCGGAATGCTCGAATATTTTATTCAGAAGATAGGCATAGTTCTTGTCTGATTGGAAATAACAGAAACGGTAAATCCTACTGGCACCACTTCTGTTTGATCTGAATATGTATGCTTTTTCTAGGTCTTCCCTTGTTTCATTACAATATCCTTCCCCTGCATATTTTAAAAGTACTTGAAGCAAAATGCTAATGGTGGTCAACCGTTGCTGTCCATCTACTACGTTATAGAAAGTGAAGCCCGTAAGCCATCTTTCGATTTCCTCTGGTTGAGCAGCCTCTACGTAAATGGTTCCAGTATAATGCGGTCGCAAGCATCCATTAATTTCAGAAATCTCCAGTATATCCTCCCAAAGCTCCCGAAGCTGTTTATGTCCCCAGGCATAACCGCGCTGGTAGTCGGGAATCCTATAAATTTTTTGACCGAATAGATCTGAGAGGTTAATAGCTTTCATCGTGCTTTTAAATTGAAATTTAGAGGCCACAAGGTAACCTTTTCTAGTCTTGCAGTCAATGGCAAACAAGCGTTTTTTGCACAAAAAATGAGACTGATAGCCATTGAATATTTTAGTTTCCATGGCCGTAAATCATTTGGTGTTTTTTTCTCTCGGTGCTTTGGAAGGGTGTAAAACGGCAAAGCTTCGGCTAAAGTACAGATGATATCACACCTATTTTTGCATAGAGGAAAAGTCGAAAATCACTTGTCGTTTATCGATTGGAATGGGTGTTTTACCTTTAACAATTGGCACTGCAATAGTCGCTGGCCCAATTTGTTTTTTATGAATATCAGAATAGAAATTTTAATCAGAAAAGGCATGATGTGCAAAACTTGCGAAGCAGAAACTCAACCGCTTCAAAAGTTTGGTGTATGCAGATATGGCGATTTCAAAGCCCAGATTTGCCTGTCCTTTGGAATATCAAAGATTATTTGTATAATAGGGCGGTCCAACGCCCCTAAAAGGGGGCGCAATAAAAAATTGCGATAGCTATGGACTATAACCAAATCATCAAATTAGTTGCCGTCATCGGCGGGTCTGCAAATGTCGGTATTGCGCTCACACTTATCTATAAGTTTATATTAAGGAAGAGGCCTTTGGAGGAAACAGAAGAATTTGACAGCAAGGGAAGGGTATTGAAACGCCATAAAAAATTCAGGTAACAGGATGCAATCTAATGGACGAAAATTTATTCGTGTCACTTTGCTATGCTAGATTTGGCCTTCGGGGTATTGGTTACCTTCCAAAGCTTGTAATTTATATTGTACATAATCTTGAAGGCCGCGCTTGCTTTTCAATCAATTCCTCCCAGTCGATGCTATGGGCATCCCACTTCAGGCAGAACTGTCCAAGATCTAATGATGGAGGCAGCTGATAATTACTTCCGTTCCATCTTTTCGGTCTTATACTAAAATTTATAAAAAAGCGGGGATGTCTAAAGCAGATAAATATTTGGCGCAATCGTATTTGGATGGCATCAAATATAAATATTACTGAGAATGCAATACCCTTAAATAGTGTCAAGCAAGTTTAAGTTTGATAAAAGTCTCAGCAAAACCTGCTGCAAATTCGTGACTATGGTTCACAGTGACCGTTTCTTTGTTATACTGGGCCTTTACAGTCCAATTGTAAGAGCCATGAACAACAGTCTTCAAATCAATGATACAGAATTTATGATGCATCAGGTTTTTGTATGTGCCTTGAGGTAATTTGTAATAAGCTTCAAAGTGCTGTAGAACTTTTGACTTTAGCTTTGCATTAATATCATCGTCCATTGCTACAATCTGGATATTGACACCAGCAATTTTCTTTGCGTGTAATTCCCTTAATAAATCCAAATCTGTTAGCCACGCGACGGCTACCCAGATCAAAAACTTGGCTTTCCTGATCTCATCTATAATAATTCCTCTGTTTTCCTCAAAATATGCTTCAATTTTTATAGGATCTTGTATAAGCGCACCGCTTATCTTATAGCCACCATTTCCAGCATCTACAAACTCATATCCATCTTCTTTGATAACAACATTTATTGTCTTTACTGCCGCATTAAGGTCTAGACCAGATTCAAGAAAATGGACTTTAGACACAACTGTTTCGAGCAAGGCTTGCATTTCCTTAGTGCCATTAATCTCTTTAAGCTTTTCTACAACATACGCATTTCTGGAAAGAGCATTTGGCATCCCCCCGTTCCCCCATTCATAAACATCCTTAAAGCCAACACTATGGAAAAGCGTGAGTATTTCCGGCCCTGACAATTTAGGGAACGATTCTTTATCGCCAGAAATATAGGTCTTAAGTCTGTCTAGTGTCAGGGGTGATAATTTCATTGTGGAGTTGTCCAATTGATTACGGCTAATCTAGAAATTATTATCATTATTATTCCATCCAGCTTATGGGTATTTATGCTAACTTATTAATTTTAACCAATTACAATATTTGTGGTTAGATTATATCCCGATTTAAAAAAAATCTAGCCATTTTTCCACTTTTATATAGAAAAACAAATAGCTCCAATAAATCGACAGAACAATACGGAATTAGACTACGTGCATCTGGCGGAATAAATAAAAGACTAATCTAATTAAAGATTTCGCTTGGGGTGACCAAGGTCATTATAGGATTTTTGAGTCAATTTGTATCGTTCAAAATTGACCACCTAAATATATCAATTGCTAAGGCATTTAAGAAGTGAAGGTCATTACTTGGGCTGGTCAACTCACTATGGAATCGCTTTATCAATCTTGCCGAAATCTCTGGTAACGGTGATAACGCTCATACGATTATCTCATTCATTGTCTAAGTGTTATTGTGACTATAAATAACCAAAAAAGGGTATATTCATTGTTTTTAAGTATTAGTATGACGGCGGGACAATTAAAAGGAACATTACTAGAATACATCGTAAGAAATTTGATGATAAACTGCGGTTTTGCATCCGTTATACCAGATGGACATTACATCTACCGGCAAGATGGATCAGGGCTGTTTTTCATAAATGGCAAGGGTGCGGCGCATGACGCTGACGTTTTAATGGAACCTCCCATACAGATGCCATTTTCTTACCCATCTAGGCTCTTGTTTGAATGCAAGAGTTACGATAGGAGGATTGGGCTTGATGTAGTTAGAAACGGCCTTGGTCTTCGGTACGACATAAACGAATTTGAAATCGTAACCGATGAGACGATTCAGCGAAGAAAAAACAACAGGCGTGACACCTATGCCATTTCAAGCAGAAAAAGATACCATTACCAGGTCGGCATTGCTTCAGTGGAGGAGTTTAGCCGGCCAGCTTTTGAATTTGCCGCAAACAATAAAATTCCGCTTTTATCGATGCGTTGGTTTTTAAAAAACTCCACTTGTGACCTATTCCATAGGATAAACGACACCTACCTTCACGACATGTCCGTAGAAACCAGGGGGCTTTTATATAAATTTCTGAAAGATAAAACCCCCGATTCAAAAACTTCCAGTTTATACGATGATTTGTTTGAATATCTTCTTACTGATAATATATCGGGTCAGATTTTAAGGGATTTTGAGGAGGTAATCAATAATTGCGTTGTTGGGCTATTGGAGACCGGGGACCTGCTTTTTTTGTTTGCTAATGAAAGAGGTGTTGGCAATCTCTTTCGGGAGCAAGGCCAGGGGGGTAATATGGAAGCGAGGTTACATTATTATGCTGATGACGTGACCAAATGGACATTGGCAATTAACAATTACCGCAGTCAGGTATCGCGTCCAATCGAACTTGAATTCAATGTCCCGATAGGCTTGCTATACCAATGGCGTGATTTTAACTATGATAAATATGCTGGATATACAATGAAAGGTGCGTTTTTTTCCAGGATCTTTATTTTCTCGCAACGAGCCAGCAGCTATGGCTTGCCTTTTACAGTTGTTAATTTAGATAGCGAATGGCTTGAAGAATTAAGGTCCAGAGGAGAACAATAACTATTCACACTAAAACACTTTATACAAATCTCAATGACAAGCAAAATCGAAAGCCTTGAAGAATATATAAGCTTAATTTCAGGCACCTATTCTTGTGGGCACCACGTTTTTAGAGGGGTAAGCAATGCGCAGCATAAACTTATTCCATCTGTCGGCCGTAATCCGCATTATTCAGACAGAGACGAAATAGAACTTTTTGAGCAGTTTAAGCGTAGGGCACATTCAACGGTTGTAAGTCAGCTCAAAAATGACTGGGACTGGCTGGCGGTTGCACAACACCATGGCTTGCCTACCCGCCTTTTGGATTGGACTTCCAGTCCTCTGGTCGCCTTATATTTTGCAACAAAGCCAAGGATAGTCAATTACGCTATTGAACCCTGTTCTCCGAATGGTGGCTGTGTAAGCGTACTGCATTTTTGCAATTACATTGATACCAAAGGGCATGAAAACCCTTTTCAATATCCAACAGTTGGTGTCTTCCAACCACCACACATTGCCACAAGAATTACAGGACAGGCGGGTTTATTTACTATTCAGCCAAGCCCGAATGAAGAGCTGACTTTTGTGAAAGACAAAACCCTGCCAGATGAAATAGAACGGATAGAATTTGACCAATCTGCGGCAGCGCATATCCAAGGACAACTATTTAAAATGGGCATCAGGGAAGATATGCTGTTCCCTGACCTCGACGGTTACGCCAACGGTATAAGGATTAACGAGATACTTGGTGCACACCATTACAAACAGTGTTAGATTTAAAATTTTAGTACCTTTAGAAACGCTGATGACCTTTTATATTATTAGACCTTTACCCTAAAATGAGCGAGACAACCCCAACCGTCAATATTTATTTTGATAGCCCTAAAACTTTTGACGCGGGTAATATCCTTTCATTGAACGGCATTACAGGCCTGTACTTTATTTTTAGTTCTTCTATTCAGATTCAATATCCCTTTGATCCTTCCAGGCTGCTTTACATTGGCATGAGCGAAAAGAAAACCAACAGTATAGGAAGCAGGCTGAATGGTCACTTTGGCGGTAAATCAAAAAACGTCGGTTTGGTGAGTTACAGAAAAGTTGAACCGCTTTGGTTTACCTACATCAATTTCGAAATGCTTAAAAGTATCTGGGCTTTTCGCGTTGAGGATTTGGAAAGCTATTTCATTTTAAATTTTGTGGAGCATTTTGGCATATATCCGATTTGCAATAATAAGACAGGTCTGGATGTGATGAGTAACAATATCGCAACCCATTTCAAGATCGACTGGAACTATTTTAAATAACAGCTATGAGTAACGACGTAAAATCCGGCAAAGAAATTTTGGACGACTTTTTCAAAGAGATCGAGAACATTCCAAACGTGGACAAAGTGCTTGCACGGTCCCTGGCAACCCTATATGACCAGGGCAAGCTTACCGACACAAACGTGAAAAATGAATTACACACTTTAAGAGAGCAAGATGCCAATCAAAATTAAGCAACTTCATATTTCCGGGTTAAGGGGTGTCCAGGAACAGTTCGCCTTAAATCTTGGTGAAAAATCCATCCTTTTATACGGGGATAATGGCACTGGTAAAAGCAGTATATCGGATGCACTGGAATGGTATTACACTGATGCGGTATCGCACCTGGGTAGCCAGGAAATAGATTTGAAAGATGCGCTTAGAAACGCTTACCTGTCTGGGGAAAAAGAATCGTCGATCAAGATCAACTATAGTAAACCGGTCATTAATGCCGAAAGAAAGCTCTATTATAAAAAAGGAAAATTAGTTACTGAATTTTCAAATGATACAACCGATTTTGCAGAATACCTTGAACGGTCACGAAAGGAAAACTTGTTACTGCGCTACCAGTTCCTGCGCGATTTTGTTGACCAAACAAAGAGCGACAAGCTAAAAAACCTGTCGGATATTATCGGTTTTTCCGAAGTGACAAAAGCAAAAGAAGTACTAAAGAAGTCTTTCAACTTTATCAAAGCTGAAATCAAAAACCAAAACTTTGAGAACCAAATCAATACTCAAAAAACTACCTTAATTGAGAAAATAGGGGCGGCTTTTAGCCAAGAGGCTAATCTTTTTGAGAAAATCAATGAAACCATTGCTCCATTATGTTTGGGCTTCACCGTTGGGTCAATGGCCGATATAGATAATGTCTTGGCTAAATTGAAAACACCTGCATCCTCCAAATTCGTAAACGAGCTGAGGTTTCTGGAAACTTGTCAGGCCTCACTAACAGACCTCGAAAAGGAAGTTGATTTCATCGATACGGAATACACTAAATACCATGTAGAATTTAATAAAATTGCCGATGATGTAGGATCTATCATGCAGACCTATCTTGCCGAACTCTTAAAGGTTGGGAATGATGTCATCGTCAAAAAATTCCATAAGGACGAAAGCTGTCCGCTTTGCTTACAACCAAAAAATCTGACCGACTTACAGGCAGAAATAAATGTGCGTCTTCAGGAAATAGGAGAAGCCGCTAAAAAGAAAGCGGTTTTCGACAGTTCAAAAACAAGCATGGTGGCCATTGCTGCGGAACGTATAAAAAGGCTCGATGCTTTGGCAACCGACCTGTTGTATAAAGATCTGGCCAATTCAAAAATCAGTAAGGCTGTTGCTGGATTGAAAGTCAAGATTGGACTGTATCAGAAAGCTGCATTGGAAAAGGTTACCTCTGGTAATAGGTTAAGTGATGCATCTTCCCTGAAACTTCACGCTGCGGATTTTCTTGAAAACGTCGACATAGCTGCCCGGATCTCAAAGATAAAAACAGCCATTGCAAGTGATAACACGACGGTGCTATATGCTAATATATCAGCTGCCAAAGATGCTTTTATGAAAATCAAAAATTTCGAAGAAGACCGGGAGAAACTTGAAAAACAAAAAAACTCGCTTGAGATCATCTTTAACGAGTTTGTAAAAAAACAAAAAGAAGGTCTACAGAATTTTATTGATACCTTTTCGGGTACCATCAATGATTATTACCAGTACATGAACCCTGGTGAACTTTTTGAGAAAATCCGTATCGTCACCATTGGCGAGGATGACGAGCTTAACGGCATAACCATTGAATATAAATACAAGGGTGAATGGGTATCACCACCTCAAAAATATTTTAGTGAATCTCACCTGAACTGTTTTGGCATTTCATTCTTTTTGGCTTCGGTAGTCGCGTTTAACAAGGAAAACAAGTTTTTGATACTGGATGATATAATTTCCAGCTTTGATACCAATCACCGGAAAAAATTTGCTGACCTTTTATTCGATAAATTTTCGGAATATCAGATTGTCCTGCTTACCCATGAAGAACAATGGTTCCAATATGTCCGTCAGATTGCTAAGAAAAAAGGCTGGCTGATTAACGAAATCAAATGGACAGAGATCAAAGGAACACATTTGAGTGAATCGCCAGATGATCTGAAAGAGATAATTGAATATAACTTAGCTAATGGCAATGTCACATTATTAGGCAATCCTATAAGGAAATATTTAGAGCATATTCTGAAGAAGATCTGTTTGAACTTGGAAGTAAAGCTGAGTTTCAAGTATAACGAGGTGAATGAAAAACGGATGCCGGATGAAATGATCAACGAGCTTAAATCAAAGATTAATAAAGCTAGTGCGGAATTAAAAGTTAACCTTCCGATTATAGATAAGTTGTCCAGTTCTTCTGTGTTCGGTAATCTGCTTTCTCACGATAATCCTTTCGATCCGAAACTCGGGGACCTAAAGGCTTTTTGGGCCGACATCATCGCCTTTGAAAAGCTTTTTCATTGCCAAAACAAAGAATGTAAAAAACCGGATGTGTCGCTACGAAATTACGACACAGTTGCCAAAAACATTCGCTGCGGTTGTGATACCACCAAATATGATTGGAAGAATTAATTCAATTAAATCATTATTTAAATCAATAATATAAAATTAGATAAGACAATCCTACGGTTAAATGCTCATTTTAAATATAATATCCATTGTATCGACACTTGTTGAACAAACTTTTTTTAGTAAAGTTATTACCTCAGTTTTATAAGAGGAAAACTCATACAAATTAAATTTAGCTGTAAGGCTTTCATCTTTAGGACTCTTTGTTTTGTATTGATCTAAGACCCATTCCAGCGCACTACGATTACCAATTTTGTATTCCCAAGCACTATTGGGTATACCACGGAGCTCGGTGTTCTCATCGATTGTTATTATTCCCGATATCTTATCTGCCTTAAGTTTTGTTCTGGGATTAGTTTTATTACCAGTTTGAACCTCCGCTAGCGGATATAATTTGGCATTTTCATAATTTAATTGGATGGATATTAATGTTTTACCCCATGATTGCCACTTATAAAAATCCTCATATAATGGAATCTTAGGAAAGTCACGTTGAAGGTTTAGTTCATATTTAGAGAGATAAATAGGAAAGTGAAGTATCCCATAGATGTATTCAAAGATTTCTTCTTTTGAAATAGATTTCAACTTATAATGAGTAATAAATTTAGTTAATGCCCAATCTGAAATATTATCAATGCGGCCTTTTTCATCATAACGATAAAGCGGAAAACATTTTGTATCTCCAGTGTAGTGAAGATCGGGATAAGTATCAACTATAAGAAATCGAAAGTCAGATCCGTTCCCGTTAATACAAATTGCGATATTATTGTTACTACTAAAGAAATTTTGATTATGGCTTATCACATCATTCAAAACCGAATTTAAAGCCAATATTTTTTTGGTGTAAGGTCTATAGTTACATTTAACAAAAGAAACGGATTTCTCGACAGCAAATATTTTTCGCGTTAATTTATTTTTTAAATCACGACTCCACTTGATTTCTTTTGCATATTTTTCAAAATTGCCTGCGTTAACACAATTGTTATAGATCTTAATAAAATACTTGATTTTAGATTTTAGATTTTTCTCATTGAAATCATAAACCCACTCATCTCTATTAGTAGAAATTCCATTGGAAGCCAAATTAAAAATCGACTTACTACCACCTTTAATGTACATCGGAAGCAATTTATCAAAGTCATTATCTGTGTTGTTCAGCCAGTTGCTATTTTTATCTGGATGAATATGAGTGAATGAGGCCGAGGAAATGGAATTTTCTGTAAACCATTGAAGTTTTTGCTCTTTTTTCCAGTTATCATCGAGTGCGGTATAAAAAATACTGCATTGTGCACCCTTAACTCGGTTTTGTTTTTTGATCAAAAACATAACTGCAACACCAGTCTGAATTCCAAAAACGTTGTGAGTTGTACCAGCGATTTTAGGATTGGCTCTGACATCACTTATGGTATCTATAATATAAGCCTGGTCAAATTCTGTTTGAATAACTTTACGAAAACCATCAAAGGTTTTACTATCAATAAAACTCCGATTTGTAACAAATGCAATAATTCCCTTATCTTGAATTCTATCGAAAGCCCATCTATAAAAGCGGGAATACATATCATAAACTTTTGTTTTTTGAGCTTTACTATATTTTATGAAAGTATCTTTTATCCTTTTATCGATTTCTGGGTATTCCCTATTCTTATTGTTCTCATTCTCATTAACTTGATTTGCATTATATGGAGGATTACCAATTATCACCGAAATCTTTCTAGTATTTTGTTTGATGATACGAAGGCTATTTTCTTGGGAAAATGGAGCAAATAGATTTGTTTGCTTCCCCATAAAAGTAAATCCCAAATTATCAAGAGTATCTACAAAGCATAGATTAGTAAATTCTTCATATTTACCCATTTTTTGGTTATAGGTAAACTCAATATTTAAATTACTAATGTAATAAGGCAATATTGCGACTTCATTTGCGTGTAGCTCATTTTTATATTTAAACTCTAATTTATCTTTAGGAATATAATCTATTATATCGGTAATAAATGTTCCTGTTCCAGTAGCGGGGTCCAGAATTTCAACACCTTGGTCGGATAAAAATTTATTAAAATGCTGATGTAATAAAAAATCTGAACCCTTAATCATAAAATTAACGATTTCGTTTGGAGTATATACTACCCCTAAGCGATCAGCAGCTTTTGGATTATAGCTTTTATAAAAGGTTTCGTAAATTACCTTTAAAAATTTTTGCTTCTCATGATGATCAGCGATTCCAGCCGCGGCAGCATTAATCGCTTGATAATAATGTTGAACGCTTGATAGTGCCGTTTTTCTGACGGTACCGATAAAAAAGGTATGAATTACCTTTTCTAATTCACGGGCAATATTATTTTCTCGATGAAATTGATTCTCATCAAATATTGTATTAAAGACATCCTCAGTTAAAATATGCTGGATAATCATCTCTCGCACATCGTCGGACGTCACATTGGGATTTATACTATCGTGACATATTTTTAAGAATTTTTTGCTGTATTTTTTAAACTCTTTATTAGATTTTTCTGCTTTCTCAATAATTTCTCTAATTGTCGCGGTAACTTTAGGAATATCCAATTTAAAAAGTTCAATTGCTTGACGAAAATGCTTAACCTCTGGCCTTTCATAATTTATAAAATCAGTTAAAAGGTTGTGAAGAGCATTTGCATCTTTCATTGATACGCGACTTGTTTCTAGCCCGTTATGAAAAAGAATTGCCGTCTTGCTATCTTCGAAAAGTATATTTTGAGTAGGGTATCCTTTACTGAACTTTTTCTGTACTTCTTCGTTTATATCGTCACTTTCATCTTTACTTTCCCAATACCCCCAGTCTTGTCGCAACGAGTCTTTTAAAGTACCATCTGGCGTAACCTTTTTATTGCTATTATTCGCCTGAATACTCACTTCCGTTACTACCTTTAGACCCTTTCCTTGTGCGTATTCATTTAATAGATTATGGAAAGCACTCCTTATAGCAGTCTCTTTTTTTGTCCCACCAAAGTGAATGATATCTTCTACTTCTTTTTGATAATTGTGAATAGCGAACAGGCTCATTGAGATTATAAATATGAGTGAAAGATACTTGTTGTCGCTAGCATTTGCAATTTATGTATGTATATTAATTCATTTGCCAGCCCTAAGTTTCACTTTGTATTAAATTAAACTTAAATTGTAATGCGCTATTTTGTTATAGCTTCAAAGCTGATGATAGAATATTTCAATATCCCTATAACATCATCAACATAAACCGTTTTTAATAGACCCTTTCGTGAAAATAGGAATTTCTCTCGAACCCCTTGTAATTAAAACGCTTAAAACTAAGTAAAATTCGTGCAACGGTATCAAATATTAGTTGTGCACATTGGGAACCGAAAAACAACTTGTGCAATTTCTGTGCAAATGTCACCGCAAATTAACCGAATTAGAGTGCATAACTTATTTAGAAAGCCTTCATCCTTAAAACCCTCTGCTTACAGGAAATCGGGCCAGGTATTACAAATTCAGTTTCCCGAAGGTCGTCGCTCCAGTTTGGTGAACCTCCAAGAGGGCGTGTTTGATATTCTTGTAGTCGATAATTTTATGTAAAAAGCATACAGCGCCAGCTTTCTTTGCCTCCTCTATGTAAAAGTTTTCTATCTCTGAAGTTAGGACAATCACTTTCGCGTGGGGCCATTTCTTCAAAATTTCTTTTGTCAACTCAAGACCATTCAATTTGGGCATGCGCAGGTCCGTTAAAAACAAATCAGGCAAAGTCGAGCAATTTTCTGAGAAAGTAAGAAGCTCTCTGCCATCACTAAAAGCGCCAATGACATCAAAGCCACTTTCGACCAACATTTCTACCATTGGTTCCCGAAACCAGCGCTCATCTTCCGCATAGGCGAGAGTTATTTTATTTGCACTCATAACATTATTTTCCTACCACTATATTTCCTCGGAAAGCTTTTCTCAATATACAAAAATAAAATTATAGGGTTGAAAAGAAAGCTTTTATTGGCTCAAGAATATATTTTGGCTAGCGCAAAGCTTCTCTCAGAATATTTTCGTCAAAAGTATTGGTGTTCTCTGCAGTTAAGGAAATACAATTATCGCCTGCGGTCTCTGCGTCTAACCTTTTTACTAAAATCAGGATAAATTATTACCACTTCTGATAAAAATAGCTATTCCAATACCCCCACCTGCCAAGAAAATATTGATGTTACACGCCAATCTTCAACCAGAAGTCTTTAGTTAAGGAAACTTTTAAGAAGCCTGCTTCTAAAGTTTGTAAGTCTCACCTTTTTGATAAGGTTTCGAAGTCGACCAATTAAAAAGTGAGATAACATTGGTGATGAGGATTTTGATTCCATATAATGGAATGCTATCTTAGCCTTGAGAGCGTTAATTTAGATATCGGGGATATGGACACCGTTCAGTCCCCGTGTCTATTTCTAAACTCATTGCACATCTTGCCTTAGTGAACGCTAGTTTCATTTAGTTCAATTACTATTTTTCTGAAAAATGCTAATCCCACGGTATGGCGGCTATCGTGAATTGTTCACAAGAAAATGACTGGAACTTTTTTCCGTTTTGCACCAGTTACCTTTCTCCCAGATTAAATAAAAAGCCCTCGTTTTCGCTTTCAATTACAAATACTATTTTATCTTTTAGAAATGCCTTTCTCGTATAGCGCTTTCACCCAACACGGTCAGATGGAAATCGGTTTCTAATTTCCAAAACGAAACGATTCGAAGCATTCTGCACCAGGCGTAAAAGTACTGCGAAAATATAATGTTCTTTAATCCGGTTCGGTTGAAATGATCATCGCTTAAACACTTAAGCGTGGGACAGTTACAGAACGAAACAAAAAAAAACGGCAGCCCTAAAATATATTTTAGATAAACCTAAATTTATTTTTAGTCTTTTCTGTTTTTATTATTAGATTTACAAAAAATCAGATAACATGCAGAAAAGATTACCCATTGTCCTGCTTTCACTTATGAGCCTAGTTGCTATAATGGTGTCCTGTGAGAAGATAATCCCTTCTTCTCCAAAAGAGGATGAAATTCTTGATGGCCCGGTGGAAGGACTCAGCTATGACCAGCTCAGACGTTTCGCTTTGGGAGATGCGGCCTTTAACAATGAGATATTTACTCCTGCGAATGGCCTTGGTCCTGGCTTTGTTGCAACCAGCTGCGGAAGCTGCCATGCTGGAGACGGCAAAGGCCATCCCTTTACTACGCTGGTCCGTTTCGGGCAGACCGATGAGACAGGCAATAAATTTTTGGACCAGGGAGGCCCACAACTGCAGAACAGGGCTATTCCCGGGTACAAACCTGAGCAAATCCCAGCAGACGCCAGCTTTTCAAAATTTACACCGCCTGCCAATACCGGCCTTGGCTTTCTCGAACTGGTAGCTGATGCAGATATACTAGCTATGGCTGACCCCCAGGATCTGGATAATGACGGCATTTCTGGTGTCCCAAATTACGCAGTGCTTCCGTCATATGTTCAGGCCTTTAACAACGCTATTGCACTGAAGGGAAAATATATCCATCGTTTTGGAAAAAAGGCGGCAGCATATAACCTGCTCCACCAGACTGTTAATGCCTACAACCAGGATATCGGGATAACTTCAAGCTTTGATCCTGTGGATGCCTATACGCGGATGGTGATTGATCCTGAAATTTCCACACTTACAGTGAATAACGTGGTGTTTTATCTACAGACGCTAAAAGCGCCCATACAGCGCGATGCCGGAAATGCCGAAGTTGAAACCGGCAGGAAACTGTTCGAAAAGATCAACTGTTCAGGCTGTCACAAGCCTACCCTAAAAACAGTTTTTTCCCCAGTGGTTGCTCTATCCAACAAAGAATTCCATCCCTATACCGACCTGCTGCTTCACGATATGGGACCTGGGCTGGACGATGGTTATACGGAAGGATCGGCTAAGACCTTCGAATGGAGGACCCCGCCCCTATGGGGACTGGGACTTTCGATGAATTCACAGGGTGGATCTTATCATCTGCTGCATGACGGAAGGGCAAAAAGCATCGAAGAGGCGGTAACCCTTCATGGAGGAGAGGCATCTGCAAGCCGCAACAGGTTCAACCAGCTGTCTGGGGCAGAAAGAAATGCCATGCTGAGATTTTTAGAATCACTATAGAAATGAAAAGAAAAGATTTTATAAAAGGCTGTGGAATGGCCTGCCTTGGAGGCCTTGGGATCACCACGTTGATCAGTGGATGCAGCAGCCTGGTGCCGGCGACGGGCGAGATTGCAGGGGATAACCTGGTCGTAGAAATGAAGGACTTTGAAATCAGACAGGAAAAAAATGTCCAGTTCAAAAGATACATTGTAGTCAGCAATGACCTGCTCCGATATCCCATCTGTATCTACCGGCATGATGAACTGAATTATTCTGCACTATGGATGCAGTGCACCCACCAGGGAACCGAGCTCCAGGCTTTCGGAGACAGGCTTCAATGTCCGGCCCATGGAAGTGAATTTGACAATAAGGGCAGAATGACAAATGGTCCGGCAGAAGCAAACTTAAGAACTTTCCCCATTACCATAGAAAAAACCAGGATCAAAATTTCACTGAAGGCAGTATGAAAAAACTCTTTACGCTTATCATATCTATTGGTATCGGTCAGATGGCTTTTGCCCAGATCGACCCGAAACTTTTAAGGGCCAAACCCAGTGATACAGCAAAAAACTCACTCAACATGGATGCAGTTTATGAACGGCCTTTTATTGCCGTGGGAAAACTTCCGGTATCAGTGGGCGGGTATATGGAAGCCAACTGGCAGTATCAGGGTACAGACGGGATCTCTGAAGGACAGCAGTTCCAGTTCAGAAGGATGACGCTATTTGTAGCCTCAACCATTTCCAAGCGCATCAAGTTCCTTTCCGAGATCGAATTTGAACCTGCTGAAAAAGAAATAGCGGTTGAATTTGCTGCGCTGGATCTGGAACTGCACCCCTTGCTTAATTTAAGGGGTGGAATGATATTAAATCCCATTGGTGCATTCAACCAGAACCATGACGGTCCTAAATGGGAATTCACCGACCGTCCGATCGCCATGACACAGATGCTGCCTGCAACCTGGAGCAGTGCAGGATTCGGGATTTATGGCAAGAACTATAGCGGTGACTGGATGCTGGGCTACGAGTTATATGCCACAAGCAGCTTTGACGATTCCATTATTGCAAACCCTGAAAACAGAACCTCTCTGGCTGCCTCAAAAAGGAATCCGGAAAGGTTTGAAGAAATTGCAAGCGGGCAGCCGCTTCTAACGGGAAAGGTTGCGGTACGCAGGAACAATATAGGCGAACTCGGCGTATCCTATATGGGAGGTGTTTACAATAAATGGCAGTCGGACGGAATTGTTATCGATGACAAACGCAGGTTAAATGTTTTCGCCATAGACTTTAACACTACACTTCCCAAACTTAAGACCTTCATCACCGCTGAGTGGGCATGGATCAGGGTAGATGTTCCCGACACCTATTCCCAGCAGTTCGGGAGCCGTCAGATGGGCGGATATATAGATATTGTTCAACCTGTGATCAAAAAAACGATTCTGGGCTGGCAGCATTCTGTTGTAAGTTTAGCCTGCAGGGTAGAGTATGTGGACTGGAATGTAGGGAAGTTCAGGGAGACCGGCGGGAATATTGGTGATGAACTTTTCAGCGTAATGCCCGGCATCAGTTTCAGGCCAAGGCAACAAACCGTGCTGAGGTTTTCCTACCGAAAACAGTGGCAGAAGGATATCCTTGGAAACCCGCCTGCCAGAACCGGAGCGGTGCAGTTCGGGGTGTCAACCTATTTTTAATGATACCAGCCAGGATAAAAGCGACAAGAAGCCTAAGAGTATATCCCATTCATTGTCCAAATCCATTTAGGGTGTTTGGCCTGATTTATTTTTTATGCGTTCCCGCACCAAATGGATATTATTTTGCTTTCCCTGCGAGAGCATAGACTTGCAATAAGGCGTAAAAAAACGGTGGGCTGATAGAAATGCAAGTGTTTCTTTATCCCAATGGCTTAGGTCCACATCTGCCCTTTTCTGCATTTCGCGCGCAACCTTTGCATCGGTGATGAGAAATTCCTCATTGCCCAGGTTATAGGTATCCGCATCACAGATAATTTCTTCAAGGATATTGCTAGGGCTATGTGGAATGGAGGTGGAGAGTATGCAGCGGCCGATGGCGGAAATGATATCCGGTGCAATCCCTTTATCTGAAAGAAACTCTTCCATCAGCCGCACGCTTCGATGCTCATGGCCGGCAGGAGGCCCAGTTAGCTGCCCGGTGTCATGAAACCATGCGGCAGAGAAAAGTATGAATTCCTGAAGGTCATCCAGGCGAAAATTGGAAGCGATTTCCTGGGTCCTTTTGACCACAAGTCTGGTATGATCCAGATCGTGGTATGCCAGGTCAGCCTGCCAGTGCTCCTCAAAAAGATAGCTTACATAAGCTTGAACATCTCCTATAAGCATACTGAAGATGTTTCTGCGCCTGCGCTTAAAAAAGTATTTACCTGTTAGCAGGATCACAGACCCCGCTAGCACACAGATCAATAATAACTGATAATAATTCATAATATTCTTATTTTTTTAATCCGCCTGTCCTAAAGAGATAATAGGCACTCTGATAATAAGAAATGGCTTCCCTTCCAAGTGTTTCAGAAGATTTCGCCGAGGTCTGTGTATTGGTTTTGAAATCATAATGATAGCTCTGCGGAGGCTTCCTTGGACTGAGTACCACAAGGGTGTCGCTACGGAGATAACCGAGCTTTTGATAGGTTCCTAGCAAGATCCTTGGGCGGTACCCGGCTGATCTAACATCCATACCGAAGTTATTGCTCTCAAAGTCCCATTTCAACAGGCCGAACAAGGTTGGATAGAGATCTATCTGTGAGCAAAGGCTGGGAATTATTGAAGGGGGCTGTCCATTGAGGTTGTATATCATCGCCGGGATATGGTAACGGGAGATATCAATCTCGTTCTTTCCTGCGCTTTCCGCGCAGTGATCGGCAACGAATATAAACACGGTATTGCTGAACCATGGCTTTTTCCGGACCTGTCTTAAAAATTCCCCAATGGCATAATCGGTATATTTTACTGCGCCCTCTCTTCCCGTGCCTGGTGGGATATCTATCTTTCCTTTGGGATAGGTAAAGGGCCGATGGTTGGAAGTGGTCATGACAAAATCGTAGAAAGGTTTCTTTAACGAGTGCCTTTTATCCGCATCACGGATTACCGCAGCGAAAAGATCCCCGTCCGAAACGCCCCAGGCATTTTCAAAGCTCACTTCGCTATCGCTCAGGATGGTCCGCTTTCCCAGATAGGCATCACCCATTGTAAGCTTCCTCCCCCTATCTGTTATGTCATAGCCATTGCTTCCGAAGAACTGGTTCATATTGTCAAAGTAACCGTCCCCGCCATAAAAAAAGCCTGTGGAATACCCACGTTTGGAAAAAATACTGCCTATTGTGCTCAGGTTTGCATTATTGCTCCTCCTTACAATACTATTCCCCGGTGTTGGCGGAACGGCGAGGGAAAGCGCCTCCATCCCTCGCACGGTACGGGTGCCTGTTGCATACATGCGCTCAAATAGGATGCTCTCTTTGGCCAGCGAATCCAGAACAGGTGTCAGTTTTTGTGTATTGCCAAAAGTGCCCATATAATCAGCGCTGAAACTCTCCATGACCACCATGATGACATTGGGTTCCGTCTGGCCATTACCGGCCAGAACCGATCTACGTACCGAAGGACCTTTGAAAATAAACCTGCTAGAGGAAGAGGAGAGTTCTTTTCTTACCAAATTGAAGGCAAGCTGATTTGTGAGCATCGGATAAAACTGATCGTAGCTAAGTTCATTCGCCTTGAAGGCCGCTACGAAAGAATATATCCCTGCTTTGGAAATTTCTGCCGCATAACGGTTACCGCTTTTATCCCCCCAGGAGTTATCTATCTCGATCGTATAGAATATTGCTGTCAGAATGATCAGGGCTGTATTTACCGATCGACGGGCAAAAGGTGTAGCAGACTCGAAGCTCTTCCTGAACGCCCCCTTCATAAGATAGTTCCATAAAAAGGAGATTATGACAACAGCTGAAATCAAAAGCGGCAGCGGATAGGACTCGTTGATGTTGTGCACAACCTCATAAGTATAGACCAGATAATCTACTGCTATAAAGTTAAAACGGCTCTCAAATTCCCGCCAAAAAGTAAATTCTGCGAAAAAAGAAAATACCGAAATCAAGACCATCAGAAAAAGAAGGATATGGGTAAACACCTTGTTAAATCCAGTCCTGTTCCATTTTTGGGGAAGGATGAGCAGATAAAAGGCATAAATTACACTGAAATATGTGGCCACCCCAAGATCGAAGACGAATCCTTTAGCAAAGGCGGTGAGGATTTCTCCAAATCCCAGCCCCGCCTTTCCGAGCGAAATCGCAGTAAAACTGATCCTCAGCATGGTCGAGACACAGATGAAGAAAAAGATAAAGAAATATAGTACACTATATCGGCTTTTCATAAAAATCTGCTTCATGGTTTATTTTTTAGATCCGGGGGTGTTGATAACAGAATCGTTGTTTTTTTCGTTGGTATCCTTGTCCCAATGTGAATTATAGAAATGTTTGGCTTTAAAATAAATGGCGAGTGCCAGCAGCAGCGCCAGTATCCAATAAAATACCATCAGGAAAACCGATTTCTTTGGCCCCTTGGCCTTTTTCTTTTTTGGAGCTGTTCCCCCACCCCTGGCAGCAGCAGGCCTGGGCCTGTTGTTTCTTTTGATCTGCATTTTATTCAATGTTTTAAGATCGGTCAGGAGCCTTGTGGATACCTTTCCGCGGTTTGGATTATATTTTGTGTGATCAGGGGATAGTCTTTGCACTGCCATTATCCCTCCAGGCTGATAAACCATTGCTGGGCCCTGTTGATGGCGACCTCAACAATATTGAGCTCGCTTACCTCTTTGGTAATTCTAAGCTCGTTGGCGATCTCGATCGCTTTTTCCCTTACCCTTGGGTCAAGGTCCTTCATCTCAAGTGGAAAATTTTCTGGTGTCCAGTCCATAGGTTTTTAGTTTTAAATTAAATTATTTTTGGATCATGCCCGAGAGCACATTGATTGTCAGGGCAACTATTACTGTATTAAAGGCAAATGAAAGAACACCGTGCATCCATGCAAGCCTTCGGATCCGTTTGGAGGAGATTTCTACGTCAGATACCTGAAAAGTCATTCCAACCACGAAAGCGAAATAGACAAAATCCATATAATCGGGATCTTCTCCTCCCGGAAAGATCAGTCCTCCGGGTTTTTCTATTTTTCCTTTCTTCTCATGCTCGATGTCACAGTAATAGAAATGTGCATATCGCATGGTAAAGACCGTATGAACCAACCACCATGAGCTAACCACGCAGAGCAACGGAATAACGATAGTCATAAAAAGGCCCTGATCGGTCTTTTCCGAATTTTCACGCAAAAGGATAATAATGGAAAAAAGACTGGCGAATGCAGCAGCTATGGCAAAAAGAAAAATGAGCGTCCTGCTTGAATCCTGCGCATGGGCATCGTGTTTTATCTGACTGGGATGCGAGGAGCTAATGGTTGTCCATGCAAGCGCTATGCTGGTTGTTGCATAGCTTAGCCATACAACCATCAACCTGACAGAGGCTTCCAGTTCCGTAGCATAGCAAATACCAAGGACGGCAAGAGCAACACCCAGGGAGAGGTAAAGTTTATGGTGCGCATCGAACTGACTGATTTTAGCGATAATATTCATCGGTTTAGATTAAATAATGAGCCCCAGAACCATAAACAGAAGAAATCCTAAGAAAAAAGCCGCGGTAAAAAATGGAGAATCCTTTTCTTCATGGGCTTCGACAAGAAGTTCCTCGGTAACTAAAAACAGTAATGCTGCGCTACCAAATGAGAGCACAAGTTCCAGTACTTTTTCTCCTGTAAAATGCAGCATAAAAAAACCTCCCCCTGTTCCCAATAGAAAAACCAGGCCAAATAGCGAGAGCACCCTGATCAGCCTCCTTTTGGAACTTCCAAGCTTGGTCAGCCTGGTACCTACTGCAAGTCCCAGCGAAAGGCATTCCATCGCAAGTGCCAGTGCAAGCAGGGTTCCTTCTTTTGATCCCGCTGCAAATCCTATCCCTAAAAGAAGACCGTCCAAGAGCAGGTCAATGCCTACCGCGATAAGCATTCCCCAAGGCAACAGCTTGCTGTCGTTTGTTCCGCCCATTTTGAGCTCAAGCCTGGCGGTATACCATTTGATCAGAAGCATGGCCGAAATACCCAAGGTAAAACCTATAATTATCGCGGTTGTATCATGGATCCTGATCATATCTGGCAAAAGCTCGACTGCCACGACTGAAAAAACTACCCCTGCAGCAAAGTGGAGGATCGTACTCTGCACAGCAGCCGTGGGCTTTTTCCAGGTTACGATCATTCCACCGACTATAAGTAAGACGACCGGAAACGCTGCAAACAGCAGTATGTTTAATGAAATAAGTTGTTTAGCCTGCATAATTCTTTCTTAAATAAAATCTATAGGCACCAAAGGAAAGGTACCCTAGATTGAGGTCGAGGCATGTGCCGATAAGAATCTCCATGGGGGTCAGGAACAGATATTTCAGCACTGAGCCAAGTGTCGAGTAAGGCAGATAGATGATGAAGAATAGAGGTACTCCGGTAAAGAGCACACTAAAAACAATTGCATGAACGGCAGGAAATATGAGATGCTCCACAGCGTCCATATCAGCGATATCGGCACCAATGTTCAGGACGATTGCCGGCACGCTGAATATGATCAACAGGTACAATACCCATTTTGGATAGTGTTTCCTAAGCGTTTTGGTCAGCCTGATACGGTCGCAATCCTGGATTGCAGCCATCAGGGGGAATGTATTGATCATTGCCCAAAGCGTTGCCAGACCATATTTTGCACCGCCCCGTGAATAGGTGGAAATACCTGATGGGTCATCGTCACTCGCACCGGTAACGATGCCCGGCCCCAGGGCTTTCAGGAATTTTTTAACCTTTTTGAACATGCCTTATTTTTTCCTCTTTTTCGGTGCTTTTTTATTATGTCCGTTGTCGTAAGCAAGTAAGCGCAGCGCATTAAACACTACGACCAACGTCGATCCCTCGTGGGCGATTACTGCCGGTCCGATCGAAGCGACACCCAGTATGGTCAGTGGAATAAGTGCGGCGACAACACCAAGGGAAATCCAGAGGTTCTGTTTAATGATGCCCCGGGCTTTACGGCTAAGCCCGATGGCAAAGGGAAGACTTTCCAGCTTATCGCCCATCAGGGCAATATCTGCTGTTTCCAAAGCAACATCAGATCCCGCAGCGCCCATAGCGATACCTACGGTACTTTTGGCCATGGCCGGGGCATCATTCACGCCGTCTCCCACCATCGCAACCATTTTTTCTGATTTGGCGAGTTTCTGTACTGCCTTGACTTTGTCTTCCGGCATAAGGTTGCCCCATGCCTCGGTTACACCGATCTGTTTAGCTACCGCTTCTGCAACCTGTTGGTTGTCCCCGGTTAGCATAATCATTTTTTTGATCCCCAGCTCTTCGAGTTCTTTAAGCACATGTTTTGCCTCTTCACGGGGAACATCCATAAGGGAAAGAATGCCGATGAAATCTTTATCGACCCTGACAAGCATTGAAGTATGTCCGCCCTTTTCCAGCTCTTCAACCTGTTTGAGAATATCTTCGGGTATTCCATCCTTTTCAAAAAGGGCCTTGTTTCCAATGAATACTTTTTTACCGTTGACCTCAGCCTGAACACCTCTTCCGGTAATGCCTTTCACGTTATGTGCCTCAGGAACGGATTTTTTCTTCATCTTTTCGAGTGCGCCTTTTACAATTGCTTCGGCCAGCGGGTGGTCGCTGAGTTTTTCAACTGCAACAGCAATACCCATTAGTTCCTCTTCTGACATGTCGTTCAGTGGAATCACGTTTGTGAGCTGGGGCTTGCCTTCGGTAAGTGTTCCGGTCTTGTCGAACGCGATGGCGTTGAGTTCGCCCAGATCTTCCAGTGGCCGCCCTCCCTTTATAAGGACTCCGCCACGTGCAGCCCTTGCAATACCGCTAAGTACTGCGCTTGGGGTAGAAATCGCCAAAGCGCACGGGCTGGCAGCAACCAGTACGGACATCGCGCGGTAGAAACTTTTGCTAAAAGGCTCATCGATAACCAGGAATGCAAAACATAGTGCGGTCACAAGAACCAGTACAACTGGAACGAAATACTTTTCGAACCTGTCGGTAAATAGCTGCGTTGGGGATTTTTGTTTTTCCGCCTCATTTACCATTTTGATCAGGCGTGAGATGGTAGAATCCTTGGCTTCCCTGATTACCTTAACCTCCAGAACCGATGCTCCGTTGATTGTTCCGGCAAATACACGGAACTGGGGCTTGATGGTTTTTTCGGCAGAATAGTCCTTTGATGCGTCCGGTACGGGTGATTTGTCCACTGGCACACTCTCTCCTGTTATAGGGGCCTGATTGACACTGCCCTCACCCTTTACAACCACTCCGTCTGCCGGAATCTTGCTGTTGGGCTTGATGATAATGACATCTCCAAGCTGAAGCTCTTCGATGCGCACTTCAGATTCCTTGCCATCCCGGACAACCAGGGCTGTCGGGGGAGCCAGACTGGTAAGGGCAGCTATGGATTTTCTTGCCTTGCCCATCGCATAGTGTTCCATCGCATGTCCCAGACTGAACAGGAAGAGCAATAATGCGCCTTCGGCCCAGGAGCCCAGGATCGCTGCGCCGATTGCGGCGACCAGCATCAGAAAGTCGATCTCAAAGCCACCTTTCAATATAGTTTCAACTGCTTCCTTGGCCGTAAAGAAACCGCCAAAGAAATAGGCTGTTATGTAGAGTGCAAGGCTTGCCCATTCGGGAACACCGTCTATGAAAGAAATTCCAAATCCTATCCCCAGCGCCGCGCCACAGATAAAGGCGAAGATCATTTCCGTGTTCTTCCCGAAAATCCCGCCATGTTCATGATCATGGCCTTCCTCTTCAGCATGGTCAAGATGAGCCTCTTTCTCCTTTTCAGCTTCTTTTCCCTTCCTGGATGGTTTTTCAGAAATAGGCTGTGAAGAAGTTTTGGTTTCTTCCTTTACCGGCTTCGCTTTTGTTTCTTTGGAATCTGAGCCTTCCTTCCGGACTACAGGCTTTTTGGCAGATGATTTGGTGTCGGATTTTTTCTTCTTGTTTTCCATATCGGGGTAAATTGATTTTTGTTGAATATTCAGGGCAACCGCTTTATCTGTATTCTCTGCCCGTGTGGGTTCACTTTTTTTAAAAAGATGCCTCCCTAACGAGGCACCTTTTATTCAATGTGTGTACTAAAAATTCTTTGTGGGGACTTTACTCTTCTTCGCTGTTCTTCATTTTTGACAGCAGATCATATGTACCTTTAAGTACAACCTTGCCTGTAAAATCCCGTCCCGAAGGCATAGTTACCTCTATATAACCGCCATCGGATATACCCGTTGTAACCTCTACCATTTCGAAATGATGGCCGGCCTCAGTGGCGCTTTCTTTGTTTCCCGACTCGTTTTTTGCTGGTTCCTTTGCCTTTTTTTCCGCCGAGTTCTGGACGAAAATGTATTTTTTGCCCTCAAAGTCTACAACCGCTGCAGAAGGCAAAGCCATTACCTGCACGGCACCTGTTTCGATGAAAGCCTTAAGGTAAGTACCAGGGATAAACCCGGCGCTTCCCTGGGCAATAGCATGAACGGTCACGGTCTTATCGGCATTGATCTCACCGCCTACCAGCTGTACGACAGCAGTACGCTGGGTTGAATCATTGGTGAGTGAAAAAAGCACCTTCTGTCCTTTTTTTACCTTTTGTGCATCTTTCTCGAAAACGTTGAGCTCAACGTGGAGATTCGAACTGTTTACGATTTCGAACATTGCATCATTGGGGGCCACAAATTTGCCCGTATTTACGTTAACCTTGGTTACATAGCCATTGATCGGCGAGTAGATATTTATCTGGCTACGGATATTGCCGGCGTTTAGCGAGGACGGATTGATATTGATCAGTTGAAGACGTTGCTTTAATGCATTTTCCCTTGCAAGATTTCCCAGATAAGCTGCTTTGGCCTGTTGGAGTGTTTTTTGAGCATTAACGTTTTGCTGGGCAAGGGTCTGTTGTCTTTTGTATTCAGAATCCGAAAGTTCAAGCTGGCTTTTGCTCTCCAGGTAATCCTGTTGCATCTGCACATATTCCTGATTCTGGAGTATGGCAATAACCTGACCTTTGCTCACCTTTGTCCCCTGTAAAAGCGGAGTGGATTTTACAATACCGCCCATCTGAGTGGTAATGCTCACCAGGTTCTGTGGTGGCACGTCAATAAAGCCATTTACTTTCAGCATACCGCTGAGTGCACGGAGCTCGGGACTTCCCAGCTCTATCCCTACAGACTTGAACTGTGACTGGCTGAGCTCTACTGAGTTGCTTTCCTCGGTGGCCGTGCTGTCTGCAGAGGCTTCTGTTCCAGCGCCATCTTTTTCCTTGCTGCCGCAGGAAGAAAGCACTACTGCCAGTGCCCCAATGTAAGATAATCGGCTGAGGGCTTTTAATATTTTTTTCATTTTTATATTGTTATTGACCTTTTAGGTACTGTAATGTGTATACTGATTGATTGTATTGGTTGATGGCCTCCAGATAGCTGAAGCGGATATCAGAGTAGGTACGCAGGGCCTGCAGATACTCTACATAGCCGATCTCCCCTGCCTGAAATGCAATCTGGGACTGCTTTAGGATCAGGTTGGCATTCGGCAGGGCACTGTTCTTATAATAGGCGATACTTCTGGAATTTTTCTGAAGGTCCTGGAAGGCCTGCTCATACCTTCCACGAAGATCTGTCTGGGAAAGGATAAAATCGCTTTCGGCTACCTGCTTATCTATCTTTGCGGCTTTTATCCTTGAGGAGAAAGGCTTAAAGAAAAGCGGTATGGAGATCCCGGCGGAAACTCCCTGAAAACGTTTGCCTCCATTAAAATAAAGATCCTGACCGCCAACATTCTGTGCTCCGATAATGGACTGGTTGAAATAGCCGATACTGAAATCGGGGCCGGAGCGTGAGCGCTCGAGCCTTACCGTCTTGTCGGCAATATCTATCTGCTGGGCCTGCAGCGCAAGAATTGGATTTTCTGATGTAATGGTATCAGCCTGGCTAACATTCCAGACTACCTGGCCAAAGTCCGCGTTCATGATACTGATCTGTTCCCTGGTATTGAGCAAACGCTTAAGTTCGGCGGTATAGGCAAGGATATCAGCTTCGTTCTTGCTCATCTGGTTGCGAACCTCATTATACTGAGTTTCGGCGGTAGTTTTTTCAAGCAGATTGGTCTCTCCTGCCTGGTACCTCAGTGAGGCGGCCTTCAGAAAGTTACTGTAAACACTGTCCTGGCTTTTGTAAAGCTTTTGAAGGGCAATGAAATAGCCCAACTGGGCGTAAACGCTTTTCACCTGATAGGAAAGTTCTCTTTGTGTTACCTGAAGGCCGATTTCGGCTCCCCTGATCTGCGCATCATACAAGTTGCGCTGACTTTTGAACAGCCCCGGATAGGGTATGTTCTGAGAGGCCGAAAAGTTATTGTCGCGTTTGATGGTATTCATCTGTCCGTACTGCACCTCAAAGCTGGTCTTTCCAAGATCTGTTGAGGATCCCCTTAGCGCCTGTTGCCTGCCAATCTGCAGGGTTGAGGATTTCAAAGCCTGGTTATTACTCAATGCTGTGCTCAAAGCCTGCTCAAGGCTCATACCCTTGGTGGGAACCGTCTGCGCCTGCGCCTGTCCCGATAAAATGAAAAGTCCAAAAAACACCGCTAGGGTAACTACAGTTGTTGGAAGGGCAGTTTTTTTGCTTTTCCAACCTTCAAAATAAGTATATAGCACTGGAAGTACGATTAAGGTTAATATGGTGGAAGTAATCAGTCCCCCGATTACTACGGTTGCTAACGGTTTCTGCACCTCAGCGCCTGCTGCACTGGATATTGCCATTGGAAGGAACCCAAGAGAGGCTACAGTTGCGGTCATCAGTACAGGTCTCAGACGGATAGCAGTTCCCTTGAGGACAATGTCCCTTATACTATATTTATCCATTTTTTTCAATCTGTTGAATTCGGTAATCAGTACGATTCCGTTGAGCACGGCTACCCCGAATAATGCAATAAATCCAACACCGGCGGAAATGCTGAAAGGCATTCCCCTCAGGATTAATGCAAATATTCCCCCGATTGCGGCCATCGGAATAGCAGAAAAAATCAGTATCGACTGTTTTACAGATCCAAATGAGAAATACAGTAATAGCAATATCAGTAAAAGTGCAACCGGAACGGCAATAGAAAGCCTTTGTGTCGCCTCTTTTAAGTTTTCGAACTGCCCTCCATAGGTAATGTAATATCCTGCGGGCATTTTGATCTGTTCGTTTATTTTCTGCTCAATCTCTGTTACCACACTCTGGATATCACGGCCACGGACATTCAGCCCCACTATGATGCGCCGTTTGGTATCCTCACGTTGAATCTGGTTAGGGCCGATCTTAAACTCTATGTCAGCAAGTTGGTCAAGGGGAACCTGATTGCCGTTCGGGGCAGTCACATAGACATTTTTAACATCATCAATACCCTGGCGGTTCTGTTGGGAAAGGCGAACAATGATATCGTAACGCTGCTCTCCCTCGTATACCAGCCCCGCAGACTGTCCTGCAAAAGCAGTATTGAGTGCCTGGTTAACCGTTCCTATGCTCAATCCATATTGTGCAATCCTATCACGGTTGATCTTTACCACTATCTGCGGCAGACCGGTTGCCT
This sequence comes from Pedobacter rhodius, assembly GCF_027213645.1. Lineage (GTDB taxonomy): Bacteria > Bacteroidota > Bacteroidia > Sphingobacteriales > Sphingobacteriaceae > Pedobacter > Pedobacter rhodius. Next base: position 300,850 of record NZ_JAPWGL010000004.1, read on the forward strand.
GTTCCAGATAGAGATCTTTTGCGCCCTCTACACCCGAAACAATTTTCCCGATCTTTTGGGATATACTGGTGAGGGATTCGAGGTCATCTCCGAAAACTTTGATCCCAATATCCTGTCTAACTCCCGAGATAAGTTCATTTGAGCGTAATTGGATTGGTTGTGAAAAACCGAAGCTCACGCCGGGAACTTCTTCAAGTGCCTTACTCATCATCTCTGCCAGTTCTTCCCTGTCATGGGTAGTGGTCCAGTCTTTTTTATCTTTGAGTATTATGGTCAGATCACATGCTTCCATTGGCATGGGATCGGTAGGAATCTCGGCAGCACCAACCTTACCAATTACTTCTTTCACCTCTGGAAATTTTTCTACAAGGATTTTTGAAGCCTGATTTACTTTATCAATAGTCTGGGAAAGGGAACTGCCGGTAAGTAGCCTGGTTTCTACCGCAAAATCACCTTCCTCCAACGTGGGAATGAATTCTCCCCCCATCCGGGTAAAGATAAAAATACTGATGACCAGAAGAACAACCGATGATGCCACAACAATTATTCTTTTATTGAGTGCAGCCTTGATCATTGGAGTGTAACGGCGCTGAAAAAAATCCATCATCCGATCTGAAAAATTCTTTTTGTGGGCAACTTTTTTGCTTAAGAACAGCGAGGAAACCATAGGAACATAGGTAAGGGACAAAATAAAGGCTCCCAATATGGCAAAGGAAACGGTTTGTGCCATAGGACCGAACATCTTGCCTTCAATACCTACAAGGGCAAGGATGGGAAGATAAACGATCAGAATAATGATCTGTCCAAATGCCGCAGCGCTCATCATCCGCACGGCAGATTTTTCAACCTGCTCATCCATTTCGGCCTGTGTATAAGCGCGGCCAAGCTTATTCCCAGAGAGGATGTGCATTGTGGCTTCCACAATAATTACGGCCCCATCGACGATAAGTCCGAAATCTATCGCGCCAAGACTCATCAGGTTTCCCGATACGCCAAAAAGGTTCATCAGGGAAATCGCAAATAGCATGGCAAGCGGAATCACTGAGGCAACAACCAGCCCGGCCCTAAAATTTCCAAGAAAAAGAACCAGGACAAAAATAACAATCAGGGCGCCCTCGATGAGGTTTTTGGCTACTGTGCCCATGGCACGATCAACAAGCGCACTTCTATCTAAGAACGGCTCAATGGTTACCCCCTTCGGTAGAGTTTTACTGATTCTGTCTATCTTAGCCTTCACCTGTTTTACCACGTTATTGGCATTTGCGCCTTTCAGCATCATTACTATACCGCCAACAGCCTCACCTTCACCATCCTTTGTTGCACGGGTAAGTGCGCCATAACGGATGGAACTACCGATCTGTACGGTGGCGATATCGTGGATAAGCACCGGGATTCCGTTCGCATTGTTTTTGACAACGATCTTATTGATGTCATCAAGATTGCCGACCAGGCCTTCGCTCCTAATAAAATAGGCATTTGGCTTTTTGTCTATATAGGCGCCCCCCGTGTTCTGGTTGTTCTGTTCAAGGGCTGCGAAAACATCGCTGATGCTCAGGTTAAGGCTCCGCAGCTTATCGGGATCAAGCGCAATCTCATACTGTTTCAAAAGGCCACCGAAACTGTTGACCTCTGCAATGCCCGGCGTACCAAGGAGCTGTCTCCTTACAATCCAGTCCTGGATGGTGCGCAGCTCGCGCGCGTTGAATTTCTTTTCGAATCCAGGCTTTGCATGGATCACGTATTGGTATATCTCCCCAAGACCTGTTGATATGGGTGATATTTCTGGATTACCAAGTCCTGATGGGATGTTATTCTTGGCCTCGGCAAGCTTTTCGTTTACCTGTTGCCGGGCCCAGTAGATGTCAACATCATCATGGAATACGATAGTTACAACCGAAAGTCCGAACCTTGAAATGGAGCGTACCTGCTCTATTTCAGGTATGGTGGACATGGTCTGTTCTACGGGATAGGAAATAAGCCTTTCTACCTCCTGGGTAGCAAGGGATGGGCTAAGGGTTATGACCTGAACCTGATTATTGGTGATATCAGGAACGGCATCAATGGGAAGTTGTCTCAGGGAATATACGCCCCATGCGATCAGCCCCAAAGTGAACAGGGCTATTACAAGCTTATTCGCTATTGAAAACTGAATAATTTTTTTCAGCATTATTTGTTTAATTAAGTAAAAAATAAAAAAACCAGATCAATGCACAGCGTAGCCTCGTATGGATTATACGGGCAAAAACATAGCATCGAAATGAAGATCGATTTTTAACTTAATTTAGGCGGCTGCCAAACAGATAATGGTAAAGAGATAACCTCACCCATGTAAGCTTCATTATATTCTGAGCTTATTGGTTTTGAGATTACCACAAGAGGTGTTGAAGAAATAACTTCAGAAGTGGTATTACAGCAGGAACAAACGCAGAACGGTGAACAGAAATCACTGCGTTCTTTTTCTGTAGAATGGGTTGTTATGCTTTTTTCAGTTAATGGTCCACCATGCAACTTACCCATAGCCAATACGTCAGCGCATGGAATGCAGCTGAGTATTACGATAATGAAGCAGAGAAACAAACTGGATATTTTCACTTTCAAAATTTTACCAAATATATAAATTTATTTAGGAACATTTTTTTTTAGTCCTGGTTTGAAAAAATTTAATACTTTTTTATTAAAATAATCATAGCCTATAGGTTTTCACCCATCATTCAAAAGTTCCACCACTTGAACAACCAAACGGAAACCTTCTTTGCCCAAATCAAAAAACTTCATATAATCTGGGTAAAAAGGGAAGGAAGTTTTCATTTATTGATGAGATAAGTCCAGAGGTAAGCCTGAATCTTCCACTAACAGACCTTATCGGCCAGCATAGACTCTTCTGATGGGAAATGTCTTTTAACCGCACCGAAAGCTTCAATTATTCAGCCAGCCAGGGATTTTTTGGCCATCAAATCCCTGGCCCGGCTAAAATGTGAATCCACTACCCAGAAAAGTCGATTACTACAGGTTTAAAGTTTGAATTTTATCCCTCCGTTTACTACAAACCCATCTACAGGCGCATAGATGTCCCTGAAAACAGGGCTAGTAATGCTACCTGTATAGATCGAATCAAAGCTGGTCTGCCTGGTGTCCGTTAAATTCTCAAAATTCACAAAAATTGAAAACCGTTCCCAAAGCTTTTCTGCCATCAGACCAGCTGTCCAATAGCTTTTACCAGTGGCACCATCGTTTAACTTCTGTTTGCTGAAATAGTATGCTTCGGCACCGATCTTCCATTTATCTTCAAGCTCATACATCAATACATTATTTACCCTGTGCTTTGAAACCAGCGGATAATTTGTGCTGGTGCCTCCTGTATGCTGGTTCACATCCGCTAATGTATAACCGATGAAAAGTTTAAAATCACCGTAGGTTACTTTGGCATTTGTTTCCATTCCCCTGGTATCTAAATTACCTTTAGGCTGAACATAGGTCAGGTTGGCTCCATTAGCAGCAGTCAGCAATATCGGGTTATTGATACGGGTATAAAAAAACATCTGATTGATGCTGAATCCAACCGCTCCGTCAAACAATGAGGTGCGATAGTTAACATCATAGTTGGCGCCATAAGAGCGTTCCGCCTTTGTATTGGCCACATCTAAAGGCGCTACATTTCTGAACTGGATCCGCTCAGCATCTTCGGTAAATACAGTTGGTGCCTTATAACCCAGACCACCGCCTAATCGGGTAGAAAAATGTTCATTGATCTTCCACAATCCGGAAATTCTTGGTAAGAAGAAAAATCCGTATTCATTGTGGTAATCTCCCCTTACTCCTGATTCAAGACTAATTTTTTTAGATATGTTCCAGGTGTTCTGTGCAAATGCCCCAATGGTATTATAATTGTAACTTCTGAGTGCATTGTCACTGTTCTGGTCTTCCTTAAAATTGTCGGTCAAAAAGTTCACCCCCAACACCCAGTCTGCTTTTTCTCCGTTACGGCTATAATTGGCCTCACTGTAGGTTGACACTTGAACGCCTGAAAAAAGGTAATTTGGCAACCCAATACTCCGGTCGTAATAGCTCACCGAATTGCGGATAACAAGCTTTTCCTTTTCGCTCAGTCTATGATCCAACTCAACCTGAGAGCTGTAACGCCCGGTTTTATTCTCCTCAAAATAAGAATGGGCAGCACTGCCATTTCCCTTCACATATTCCAGGTCGCCGCCAATCCGTTTTTCAGTTGTGGCGTTGATTCCGGCCAAAAGCGTAGTCGCATCATTGAAATAAAAATATAGTTTGGGGTTCAGGGTGAAACGGTCAAACTTGGGGATAGCGGTTAAGCCAATATCAGAAGGATCATAGGCAGTCCCTTTGTTGTATGCACCATAAACCGTGATACCTATTTTATCAAATTTCTGTCCATAAAAACCACTGGCATCCAGTCCCAAAGCAGAAGTACCGTTTAAAAGGAAATTAAGCTGACGCGCTTCAGTCGGTTTTTTAGAAACCAGGTTCACCAGTCCAGCAATTGCTCCACCTCCGTAAAGGGTGGACGATGAACCTTTGATCACCTCTACCTGCTGCAAATCCAATGGGGCAATCTGAAGCAGGCCCAATCCACCCGAGAAACCAGAGTATAATGGAAAACCGTCCCTAATGATCTGGGTATATTTTCCGTCCAGTCCCTGTATGCGGATACTGGAATTTCCGCTGGTCGCAGAAGTCTGCTGGGTCTGGATGCCTGTGCTTTCTGCCAGCATCATGCGGATGTCGCCAGGTTTCATATTACCTTTTTCGTCCAGTTCTTCCCCGGCGATGACCTCAACCCGTGTAGGAATATTATCAATGGTACGGCTGCTCCTTGTAGCTGAGATCACTACATCCTCTAGTTCCTGGTCTTCTTCAGCTGCAGTAAGTAAAATAGTCAAAACGTTAGTTTCAGCAAGGGGAAAGGTCAGCGTATCAGTTTTGGTCTGATAGCCTACATAACTAAACTGAATGATCTGTTTACCTGAGGGTATACCATTAATACTTGCATTACCTGCACTATCTGATTTAGCGCCAATGGTCGTTCCAAGAACTTTTAACGTAGCTCCTGGAAGTACTTGGTTTGTCTTTGCGTCTTTGATGACGGCTTTATATCTATTTTGGGCAAAGGCGGTAACTGTAAACAACAGTATAGCCAAAACCACAATCGTTCTTTTCATAATGATCTTTAAATAATGATTTCGATAAATATGTCCGGTTAGGACGAGGGAAAAATAAACTACGAAAGTTTGGGCGGCTGCCAGATAGAAATTGAAATGGCCTGTAGCTGAAGTGGGATGTAAGCCGTATTATGCTGTACAGGTAAAAGCTGGGCCGCAAAAACGATCGTTGTCCGTGTAGTGATGGTAAAGCCGATACAGGTACCACAGACATAAAACGGTGAACAGCCTTTGCAACAATTATCGTTATGTTCACTGCAAGCATGTTTTTCCGCTTTATCGGTTTTCAGTACATGGCTATCTTCTCGCGCTAAAGCGCAGCATGGTACCGCGGTTAGCGTATATACGATGAGAGATAAAACCAGGGCAATGAATTTCACGGTGTAAAAGTATAAAATTTACTAATACTCTGTGTTGTTGTTATGTGATATAATAGATTGCAAGATCTGTAAATGAAGAATAAGAGCCTGGCACCCTCAAATTTGACTGTCCAATTGATTGGGGTTATTTCGCAAGCTTCAAGGCATCAGCAAACTCACCGGACAGGGGGACTGTTTATGATAGCTGTGGGGGATGCTTCCACGTCGTGCTCGACACGCTTGAATTCAATTTCAATACTATTTGCATCGGTTGTAGAACAGCCTGCATTTAAGTGAACATAAGGTAACAACCCCTTGGGTCACCGTCGTTAGGCTTTCCGAGGGATCCCAGGTTGATCACATGTTTGAACTTTCAATATGGGGTTTCCAAATTCTGTGATACGGCTTGTGGAAGTGCACCACAAAAAGCAGATCTGCATCAGCTTCTTTAAGCATTTCCAAAACATAGTCTGCATCTGTGTCTATCAGTATGTATTCATCTATACTACTGGTACTGCCGTGCGCGAAAACAAGATTTAGTTTTTCACCGCTCAGTTTATATTCTAACCTGATATGCGCCGGAAGCGTTTTCAAATATCCCCTGTTATCCTCACGCAACGGCCATCGGTAACAGCATCTGCCTTTTTCCTCTACTAAAAAAATATCAGTCGATTTTGGCATTTCTCAATCTCAGGGAATTCAAAATAACGGAAACCGAGCTAAAACTCATCGCGAGTGCAGCTATCATGGGAGAAAGTAAAACTCCAAAAAACGGATATAAAATACCAGCCGCTATCGGAATCCCCAATACATTGTATCCCAGGGCAAAAAACAGGTTTCCTTTGATATTGCCCATTACTTTATGGCTCAACAACCTTGCTTTTGCGATCCCGTTTAAATCCCCCTTCACCAATGTAATCGAGGCACTCTGGATAGCAACGTCTGTTCCCGTGCCCATGGCAATCCCGATATCAGCCTGGGAAAGTGCAGGGGCATCATTGATGCCGTCACCTGCCATGGCTACCTTTTTGCCTTCGGCCTGTAGTTTTTTTATTTCATTCAGCTTATCTTCAGGCAACATCTGAGCTTTGAACCCATCCAGATTTAAAGTTGCGCTTACTGCCCTCGCTGTATCCTCATTGTCTCCGGTAAACATGATTACCTTGATGCCTTCCTGCTGGAGCTTTAGAATAGCAGCTGTGCTGGAATGCTTGATCTTATCCGAAATCACAACAAACCCCACTGCTTTATTTCCAACGGCCAAATAAGAAACCGTCTTGCCCTGCCTTTGAGCGGCACTAACCTGCTCGGACAGACTAGGATCAATCGCCGCTTTAACATGCTCCATCAGTTTTTGGTTCCCCAAAGCCAGTCTTTCCCCATTCAGACTGCCTGTTACGCCCTTCCCGGTAACGGCCTCAAAGTCGGATATAGCCTTAACGGATATTTCGTTTTCCTCCCCATAACGCAAAGTTGCCTGTGCCAATGGATGTTCGCTGCTGCTGTTCAAAGCCACAATTTTCTCCAGGATCTGTTTTTCGGTAAAGCCCTTATCTACGCTAACCACACTTTCAACCGAGGGCTTTCCCTCTGTAACCGTACCAGTTTTATCGATGACCACTACATCAATAGCATTCATTTTCTCAAGAGATTCCGCATTTTTGATCAGTATACCAGACTGAGCGCCCTTCCCTACTCCCACCATTACCGACATTGGGGTAGCCAGGCCTAGCGCACATGGGCATGCAATAATCAATACCGCGATTGCATTTACAAAAGCATAAACATAGGCCGGATCGGGGCCGTATACTGCCCATACCACGAACGTTACAATAGAAATCAATACCACAACAGGCACGAAATAACCTGAAATTTTATCGGCCATCTTTTGGATGGGCGCTTTTGAGCGGCTGGCGGAATTGACCATTTCGATGATCTGGGAAAGCAGTGTTTCTGAGCCTACCTTTTCGGCAAGCATGACAAAGGTCTTTTTACCATTGATGGTTCCTGAACTGATTTTATCCCCTATCTTTTTCTCAACAGGAAGGGGTTCTCCTGTGATCATGGATTCATCAATTACAGCTTCCCCGTTCTTAATACTACCATCCACCGGAATTTTTTCACCAGGCTTTACCCTCAGCAGATCTCCTTTCTGAATATCATCAATAGATACTGATATTTCCTTATCCCCGACCACTTTTGTTGCTGAATTAGGTGCCAGCTTCAACAGCTCCTTAATGGCGCTGTTGGTTTTGCCATGCGCCCGGGCTTCCAAAAGCTGACCGAGAAGTACCAGCGTAAGAATCACGGTTGCCGCCTCAAAATAAACGAAAACGGTGCCGTGATGTGTTTTAAACTGATCAGGAAAAACTCCGGGGAATAGAAGGGCGACAATACTGAAGCCCCAGGATACCCCGGCACCAATCCCAATCAGTGTAAACATGTTCAGTTTCCAGGTAATGATGGATTGCCATGCACGCTGAAAGAACATCCAGGTTGCATAAAAGACCACCGGAATAGAAAGAAAAAACTGAACCCAGTTCCAGTATTTAAGTTCCATTAGATCAAACAAAGGATTGCTGGGAATCATTTCCGTCATGGCAATAACAAAAATGGGTATGGTAAAACCTGCTGCAATCTTGAACTTTTTGAGCAGGGTTTCATAAGTTTTATCTTCTTCTTCAAGGTTTGTCCCTGTAGGTACCAGGTCCATTCCGCAGAGCGGACATGATCCTGGTTTGTCCCTGATAATCTCGGGATGCATGGGGCAGGTAAATTGAGATGCCTGTTTCTTGGCAGGCTGTTTTACCAGGTCCATCCCGCATACAGGGCAATGACTTGGCTTATCATAAGTCTTCTGACCTTGACAGTGCATAGGACAATAAAACAGGCCTCCCGCTTCATTTTTATCATCATTTTCAACCTTGGGACTTTGCTCATGGGTTGAATGATCATGATTAGGATGTTCTGAAGATTTTAGAACATGTTTTCCCTGAACTGCCATTTCAATACCGTAATGTCCGGCGGCAGAAAGAGCCTCCTGCAGCTTTTCCGTCGGGATATGTTCTTGCATAGTTATGACGGCTTCAGCAGGTTCAAGGGTCACCTGTGCAGAAACGCCATCAATCGCATTCAGCACATTTTCGACTTTGCTCCGGCAGCCCTGACAGCTCATTCCGGTTATTTTATAGGTGTGTTCCATGTTTTTGATTTGTTAATAGCTTAATGTCAATCCGGCGCCATAGCCCATATCACTGTCATAATGTGTTGAAAGCCCAAAATACTTAGTAACGATGTACCTGAATCCGGCCATATATTCCTTATCGGTATTGACCATAAACTGGAAGCGCAGTCTTTTGGAAACGGGGATATCTTCCCTCATCAGCTGAAACCTGACATTCCCCTTGTGATCGAGGGAAGCATCTGCAACGATCAGCAGTGGTAGGGTATATTGAACTCCCAAATGAAATACCTGCCTGAAATTTTTGGTATTTCCCTGCCCGAAAAGGTTGTTTCCCGGCGAAAGTGATTGCCCGAAAACATTCTTGTCCAAGGGATCAACCGTTCTTTTTCTAAAATCCCATCCGATATAGGGCAATAGCCATTGGTTTCTCCCGATATATCTTCCAAAATGACTTTCACTTTCATAGCCCATTTCCTTGTCAAACCCAATCCGCCATTCAGTGGTAAAGCGGTAACGGGTATTGGCGAGCATAATCTCTCCGTCGCTGCCATTGGTTTCGATTCCGATGCGTGCCATTGGATGAAATGCCCTGTCATCACTGAAAAGTTTTCGCTGTGCCAGCTTGGGGTCCGGGATTTCGGGATTAGGCGGAGAATTCTCATAACTGAATACCCTTCCCATACCGCTCATCATGTGATAGAGAATATGGCAGTGGAAGAACCAGTCGCCTCCTGGCTCTGTTGCTGCAAATTCAAGGGTATCCCGCTCCATGGGCATGATGTCGATAATGTTCTTCATCGGGGCATATTCTCCCTGCCGGTTAATTACCCTGAAGTCATGGCCATGAAGGTGCATAGGATGGCGCATCATACTGTTGTTGTAAAGGATTATCCTAACATTTTCGCCCTTTTTTATCAGTATCTTATCGCTTTCAGAAACGGTTTTGTTATCCAGCGTCCAGACGTAACGGTTCATATTTCCTGTAAGGTCAAACTTAAGTTCCTTCCATGGGCCTTTTGGCAGGGTTGTTTTCTTTGGATCTCGAAGCATATTATAGTTCAGAGTAACGATATCGGCGGTTTCTGCCTCCATATTCATCCCTGCCATGCTCTTGTCACCAGACATCTGCATACCAGGCATCCCCTTCATTTTTTTCTCTGTTTTTGAATTTTCTTCACCGGTTACCTCCGGGTACATCACCGTATTCATATCCATGATCTGGTTCTGCATCTTCATGCCTTCCATCTGTACCATATTGCCGCTCATATCCATCATATCGTTCATCATTTTCATTCCGGCAAAATACTTCAGTTTGGGCATTTTCTCTGCATGGACCTTTTCTCCCTTGCCCAGCCATAGTGATGCTGATCCCGTACGGTCTTCAGGAGTGACCAAAAATTCATAGCTCTTATTTTCCGGAATCGTGACCACTACATCATAGGTTTCGGAAACCGCTATAATCAGCCTGTCGACCTCTACAGGCTCCACATCATTTCCATCGGTAGCGACAACGGTAATCTTGCCCCCTGCATATTTAAGCCAGAAATAATCTGAGGCTCCACCGTTTGCAATACGCAGCCTTACCTTGTCCCCAGCCTTGAACTGCGGCTGTTCGTTCTGATTTTTCCCATTGATGAGAAAGGCTTCATAATAAACATCGCTCACATCCATGGCATTCATGCGCTTCCATTCATTGGCTACCTTTGTTTTAAAATGTCCGGTCCTGATCGCTTCTGCATAACTCTGGGTAGTCCCTTTTTTGATGGCAAACCAGTCGTTGGCATTTTTCAGGCTTCTATGAACCTCCTCGGGCTTCATATCTGTCCATTCGCTAATGACTACTGGAAGGGTTGGAATATCCCACTCCGTACGTTTGTTCATGATAAATGCCCCATACATACCTATCTGTTCCTGAAGGCCGCTGTGGCTGTGGTACCAGTGCGTTCCATGTTGGACGATGGGAAACTTATAGATGTAGGTAGTGTGCGGTTTGATCGGCATTTGGGTCAGAAAAGGAACACCATCCATCTTGTTCGGAAGAAAAAGTCCGTGCCAGTGCAGCGCGGTTTCCTCGTCGAGATTATTGTGCACGTAGATCAGGGCGGTATCGCCCTGCGTAAAGGTCAGTGTGGGCATGGGGATCTGACCGTTTACCGCAATTGCCCGCTTTGATTTTCTCCCATAATTTACCGTTGTATCGGCTATGTAAAGATCATAACGCACGGTACGTGGTGGAAATTTATTCGCAACGGTCTTAATCGGGCCCAAATTGGCCTTTGCAGTTTTGATATTTTCCATGTCAGAACTGTTATCATCCATTGCCATGCCCGCCATATCCCCCATATCCTCACTCTTTTTGGAACTTTCCTTTGTTCCCCCATTCTGTTCAGGCGCTGACCTGGGCTTTTCCCTGATTAGCTTCATCCCGCATTTGGGACAGTTGCCAGGTTTGGAGTCATGGATCTCAGGGTGCATTGGGCAGGTATAGGTTACTGATTCCTCTTTTGGCTTACTTTCCAATTTTTCTGCCAGCATTTTCATGCCTTCCATAGCTCCCTTTTTTGTACCTTGCTTCTTTTTGCCCGGATCAGCTGTCTTTGCCTTATCCACTTTACCTTTCTGCAGGATAAGCTTCATTCCGCACTTTGGACAGTTACCGGGTTTTTCCGATTGTATTTCCGGGTGCATCACACAGGTATAGATTACCCTGGACTGACCAGCACTGCCGTTCTTGTCCGTTTTCATTCCCTTCATATCCTGGGCGGAAACCACAGAATAAATTATCAATAAAAAGACTGTTAATATATTTTTCATTTCTTTGTTAATTTAAAGAGCAGTGAGATTCTTTCTGTTCAAACTATCCCTTGAATTCTGTACCCACTTTATGAGTATCGACTTTTCCCTTGGATCTAATATTGCATTTCTGTGGATCAGGCTATAAGAGGAAAGCGGCATTGTACCATCTTTTAAGCTATTTTCTATGGCCCGCAGTTTGTTCTGACGCCTCCGCAAGGTATAGCCGGCAAATTCATTAAAGTTCAGCTCCTCTTTTCCCGATCGTATGTGACTGTTAAGGTACCAGTGAAGCGGCTGAACATAGGCATACCATGGATATTCCGTGTTGTTGCTGTGACAGTCATAACATGATTTTTTAAGTATCCCCTGCACATCATCAGGCATAGGAACAAGTGTGGATATATCCTGAGGCATAGCCTGCGCGCTTTTATTGCGTGCAGGCTGTAAGATCTGCATAAGCATGAAGATAACTAATAGCCCAAGAAAGGTTTTTTTTATGCCCGTCATTTTTGTGCTATTTCAGTTCTTCTTTGACAGTGCCACAGGTGGGCATCGTTTTTCCAAGGTAAGGGTTTTTGATCTCCTTTATCTCACTCACCCAGATTGCACCCTTGTTATTGTTGTACATGGGACAACGGTCCACATACAGGGGCTTGTCAGTGCCAAGGAGCTTGATCATATCGTACATGTCTTTGCTCAGCATATCGAAATGCTCACGTTGATGGGCAATATTGCCTGCATTGGAACCGATATGCTCTGCGTGCTCTTTGGCATCATCCCGAATATCGCTATATGCCCTGGCCTGCTCCGAAGTCAATGATTTTTCATCAAAACTGGCGAACGCTGCGACCATTTCACTGCCTGCGGCGGCAGCTTGTTTATCATCGTCCGTGGTCAGGGCATTTTTCAGTTTCAGATAGCCGGATAAAAGCGCAGCCGTTTGGGATTTTTTTACATTATTGGTTTCCCTAGAAACATTTTTGGTCGTGGAATCCGCAACAGCGGAATCTTGCTTTTCATTTTTGCCATTTGTACAGGCGGCAAGGAAAAATAGTGGGCCCAGAAGGCTATATATTAATGTTTTCATTGTTTTTGATATATCTTGAATAAATTATTTCGAGCTGTATGTAGAATATATGCATACAGCTATATTGAACGGACCAAAACATCACAATGCTAAATGTCCGCTCAATAACAATATGAATTATTTGATAGTCTCCTTTACTGCACCACAGGTCAGCATCTGCTTACCGAAATAAGGGTTTTTGATACCAGCGTTATCAGAAAGCCAATAGCTCTTTTTCAATGGACAATAGGTATAATAAACAGGCGCTTTGGTGAGTTTAACGGCTTTTGCCAGTTTAAAAAGATTGGCAGAAAAAGTTGCGAAATATTCTCTCTGATGGGCAATATCCTTACTCTCCGATATGTGCTTGGCATCAAAGGCAAGCTTATCCTGTAAACCTATAAATATATTCATATCGGCTTCTGGCATTGACTTCATGTCCATGCTGCCCAGCGCTCTGGAAAACTCAGTGGCTTTTGAGGCGGCGACTGTCGCATCTGCATTTATCAATGCATTTTTGATATCGTAATAAGAAGTTAAAAGTGACTGTGTCTGGCTATTTTGCGCAAGGACGCGGCCAGTGAAAACGATTGCCAATAGGGCAACCAGAAAAAATATTTTTTTCATGATTTTAAGATTAAATGTTTACACTCTTTCCGCAGGAGTTTTGGCCGCGCGAAAGCCAGGCACCATGTCAATGTAACACGGGCTCTATTGGTAATTCTTGGTGAAATCTTATATCTGAAAGCTATTGATGGAAATCCGGATGTCCCTGTTGGGTGGCCGCTCCCGCTGTCCGGCGTAAACGCTCTTTTTGAGAGCCAGTTTGACAGAAGGAATTAAAAAGTTGTAATTATAATCTGGAAGCAATAGAACAGGTAGGATAACCTGGTTTTTAACGCTTTGGGGAACAAGCTTCCCCTGAACCACAAGGTCGTTGACCAGAGTCTTGCAACAGGGATCTTCTTTTGAAAGATTCGGTCCATTTGAAGCACTGTGTTTATGCACATGTGCACCTTTATGCTGATGATCATGTTTGTGATTATTCTTTTTAGAGGAAACATGTACATCACTTTCTCCATGATTATCTCTTTCCATTCCAACTGCACAGGCAAGGCCAACAACAGTGTTGAGCAGAAAAATCACTAAAAGAAAGATGGCTTTGGTTTTCATCAGACTACAAATCTATATAAAGATGCAAAATTAAATTTATATAATTTCCCATATCTTTTATATAATTATATTAGAAAATCACCTCAAATTTCTGACATTGAACTTGTTTCAATATTTTTCGGCCCCTCGAAAAGTAATTTCGTTTCGCAGACTCCGACCTGTCAAATGCTGGATTTGCTTTTCACCAAGGTCCAGACAGTATTAGCGCAATCAAGCTACATACTATGCCAAATTTTACTTACCATGGGTATTTATCCATAAGATATGACGCACCAAATCATAACCTTACCCTCCATTTTTGAATATCGATTCACTCTCCAAGAGGTAGGCTCTACTGGTGACCACTATTTCACCTAGTGAAATGCCAGACAATACCTGCACATAGCCCCCGTTCCCTGCTCCGGTATTGACCTTTCTTCCAGAAAAACTTCCATCACGATTTTTGATCCATACCTTATTGCCTTTACCTCCTGCTAGTATTGAAGATGTGGGCACAGCAACAGCATTCTGTTTTCCATTACCAATGGAAATGTATGCCAACATCCCCGGCCTGATCAGCCCCTGCGTATTTGGAACTGCGATCCGGATGAGCACAACCTTAGATTCATCTGATAGTTCAGGATTTACAAATTCCACCTTGCCTTTAACAACCTGTCCGTTCAGATCTGGAAAAGAGACATTCACCATGTCATTTTCCTTATAGTTTCCGCTTTCGCCGGCATATAACTGCGCCTCTATCCATAGATTGGCTAACCCTTGCGTTTTTAATATAGCCATCCCTTCAGTTACGTAATCACCCTCGTGGATGGCTATGTCGCTTACCGTTCCGTTAACCTTGCTGTATATGGTAACAGTGGCCGAAGTTTTGGACAAAGAAGAAAGATTTATGATCTGGGCGGAGTTCAGGCCCCATAACAATAACTTGTGCTCTACTGTCTTGATCATGGCCTCATAATCGACGTCAGGATTATTTAATACCTTCTGCTGCTGCCTGGCCAAAAGGTATTCTTTTTCGGCTGATAACAGGTCTTCGCTATAAATGGAATACACTGCCTGACCTATTGTTATTTTTTCTCCAACGGACCTAACAAATAAACGCTGTATGCGTCCGGCCACTCTTGCACTGATCTCTTCCGCCTTACTTTCGTCCGTGGCAACTGTTCCGGTCAGAAGTTTTTCGCCCCCTGTATTTTCTTCCCTTACCGTATCAACTGTTATGCCTGCCAACTGAATCTGGCTTGCTGTCAATGTTATTTTTTCCGTGGCAGAATTTCCTGATCCAGTAAGTTCGACCTTGATCAGTTTCATGCCACAGATCGGACAGTTGCCGGGATGGTCTTCATGTATCTGTGGATGCATGGAACAGGTATAGTAAAATTTGCTTTTTGCTTTTGCCGCCGGCTCTGCTTTTTGTTTGCAGCTGTTAAATATACTTACTGAAAGCACAATAATCAGTAAGGCACAGATCCTTTTCAGGTTAATTCTTTTTATGTTATTCATGACCCTTTGTTTTGATGAAACTCTCACTGTCTGTTAAATACCCTGCATCTACTGCCAGGGTATCGGTTGCGGAAAGGCCTCTTGTTATCTGTATTTCGTTCCCTTTGAAAGTCCCAATATTTACACTATGTGCATAGTATAAGCTGCCTTTTTTTAGCCAGATTATTTTTGTCTGCCCAAGATCCTGCAGAGCAGACCTCGGTATCCAAAGCCCTTTGGATTTTCCCGTCTCTATTGAGGCATTGATTAGACTGTTTACCTTCAGCTGATGTTCCATATTGTCCAGATAAACCCTTGCGCTAACCGTTTTGTCACCTTGCTGAAGGGTAGGTTCAATAAAATCTACTTTCCCATATAACGTTTTACCTGGCAGATCCGGCAGGGTAATCTTAACCGGTTGATTTAACTCTAAGCTGGCCAGTGAATTTCTGTCGATCTTGATAATGGCCTGGAACAGGGCAGCCCAGGTGATCAGCTCAGGCATAATCTGGTAAGGGTGCCTTAAAATATGAACCGGCCTATGGTCCGACAGAGAAAGCCTGCGTTTTTTAAGGTAGACGGTAAAAAGAAGAATTGCGCAAAGCAGCAACCCTCCCGGTAAGCTTCCCCTTGGAGAGAGGATGATTTGTCCGGGTTCAGCAGCAAAAGCAGCATAGTTCCCTGCAGCATAAACCAGTTTATACCCGATAAGAAAACCTAAAAATCCATTGGTTATCCATTCCCATAACAAAATCTCCTTCTTAGGCTGTATAATAATCTCAACAGGTGCTATATGTCCTGCAGCCTCCTTTCTTTTAAGCTCAGCAGAAAACAGCAGGTAACCAGAAATAAATGCCAGGGCCACAAAGAAACCGAAAGTCTGAACGGGAAGCGGAATATATATTCCAAATAGGTATTCAATAAGATGGGTCAGGGTTGGGAACATAGGCAGAAACTGAAAAACCGCAACGTAAAAAAATATATTAGCCGCCATCAGGAAATTGCCCCAAGTAGTCCATAAAGTGGGGACCCTTTAAAAAGCAGATCCCCACTGATCCTATTTGGATAACAATAAGTCTTAAGCCAGCAAGCGTTTGAGCCACTTTAATTCAATATATAAAATTAAATGCCCAAAGACTAGTAAGCCACGCCTCAGAAGCTAATTATGACCTCATTGTTACGATTCATAGTTATGGTGGTACCTTTAAAAAGTCGCACTGATCGGGCTATTTCTTTCCGGGTCGATCAAAAAACATAAAGATTAACAAGGGATAAAAAATAAAAAACAATATGTGATTTTTGTCAGCTTTATCCCTGGACGAAGTGTTAGGTTTACTTTGGAAAAAACGCGCTGCATGTTTTAATTAGGGAACCATAGAGAGTTTCTTTGTAAATTTATTATACCCTTTATTCTATATCCAAAAAATGTATTCCAATATTTTAAAGAATTTTGGCGCAGGCCTGCAGTATAGTTATCTTTAAAATCCAAAACAGCTAAAATGAAAGATATGACCATTGCGGAATACATCGAAAGACTTTTTCCCCAGTTTGAACCTGCCCTTAAGACCATCCTTATCGAGAATGCGACGCTTAGGGATTTTCAGGGAGGTGATATGCTCATGCAAACTGGGCAGAATATGCGCTCCACGGTGCTTGTCGTAGAAGGCATGGTAAAGCTCTACAGGGAGGGAGAAGATGGACAGGAATTCTTTATGTATTATCTCCAGCCAGGAAATGCGTGTGCACTTTCCATGATATGCGCAACCAAACAGGAAACCAGTCAGGTAATGGCAAAGGCCATTGAACAGACCAAGGTACTCATGATTCCGATTGCCCTGATGGATAAGCTGATGCGGGATTACAGAACATGGTATTACTTTGTCATTGAAACATACCGTATGCGCTTTGAAGAACTCCTCTTTGTCATCGATAATATCGCCTTTAAGGCAATGGATGAGCGGCTGGCCTTTTACCTGAAAAAGCAAGCTGGAGATTTAAACACAAAAGAACTGCACCTTACCCACAGTGAAATTGCATCTGATTTGAACACCTCCCGGGAAGTAATTTCAAGGCTGCTTAAGAAAATGGAGCAGGCAGGAGAAATTAAGATGTACCGTAATTACATCGAATATTTAGCCTAAGCCCATAAAAAGAATAAAGTTATTTTTACTGCGAAAGGCATCACTTCTTGAAAATATAATGAGTGTGACAAAAGTCACCAACATTGGTAGATGATAACTCGATTTTTGTTAAAAAATAACAGAAATGGAAATCATTGCATACGTTGCATCTGCCTTAATTGGAATTTCGCTTGGATTGATCGGCGGTGGCGGTTCTATCCTCACCATGCCGGTACTGGTTTACCTATTTGGGGTTAATCCGCTATTGGCTACTTCTTATTCATTGTTCATCGTTGGCTCTACAAGTTTAGCAGGTACAGTCGGGAATTTTAAGCGTGGGCTGGTGAATATTAAAACAGCTTTGCTGTTTGGTAGTGCATCCATCTCAACTGTATTCTTAACCCGCAAATTCATTATCCCCCTTATACCCAAGATAATAATAAAAATCGGCGATTTTGAGTTAACAGAAAACATGCTCATGATGGTACTCTTTGCAGTTTTGATGGTAGCGGCTGCAACAGCGATGATTAAAGGTGCAAGAGCAGAAAGCAGCACCCGAATAGAAAAACCCCCACTTCACATCGGTAAACTGTTTTTATACGGCATTGCCATCGGCCTCGCTACTGGTTTTTTGGGTGCTGGTGGTGGCTTTCTACTTATTCCTACACTTGTTATTTTAGTGGGCTTACCCATGAAAGAGGCCGTAGGTACTTCACTTTTCATCATAGCGCTTAATTCGCTCATCGGTTTCACCGGCGATCTTGGACATTTCCATATCGACTGGATCTTTCTCGCCAAAATTACTACCGTTGCCATTGCCGGTATCGTGGTAGGTGGAATGATAAACAAAAAAATAGATGGAGGAAAACTGAAGAAAGGTTTCGGGTGGTTTGTACTGGTTATGGGTTGCTACATCATTCTAAAAGAGGTAATATTTAAGTAACCTTCAGAAACAAACTCCTTGTGTGACAAAAGTCACCAACGACCATATCGTTAAGGATTAATTTTGACATACTAATTTAATCATCATGATTATAGAACAAATTTACACCGGATGTCTGGCACAAGGTGCCTATTATATAGAAAGCAACGGAGAGGCGGCCATTATCGATCCGCTTCGAGAGGTTAGTCCGTATATGGAACGTGCACGGAAGAACAACGCAAAAATAAAATACGTGCTCGAAACACATTTCCATGCCGATTTTGTATCCGGACACATTGATCTGGCTAAAGAAAGCGGCGCAGAAATCGTTTACGGGCCGAATGCAAAACCCGACTTTGATTTTTACGGTGCGAAAGACGGAGAAGTGTTGCGACTTGGTGGGGCAAAGATTAAAGTGTTGCACACCCCAGGACATACCATGGAAAGCACCTGTTTCCTGGTTAGCGATGAGCAAGGAAAGGAAATAGCACTGTTCTCCGGCGATACGCTTTTTATAGGCGATGTGGGAAGACCCGATCTGGCACAGAAACCGGTCAGTGAGCTTACAAGTGAGATGCTAGCAGGTTATCTCTTTGATTCTTTACGCAATAAGATCATGCCTTTAAGCGATGATATTATGGTTTATCCTGCACATGGTGCGGGTAGCGCATGCGGAAAAAATATGAGCAAAGAGACCACCGATCTTTTGGGAAATCAAAAGAAGACCAATTATGCGCTAAGGGCAGGCATGTCCAAAGACGAATTCATTAAAGAGGTTACTGATGGTCTTTTACCGCCTCCTGCATATTTTCCTGAAAACGTCATGATGAACATCCATGGATATGATAGTTTTAACAAAGTGATAGAACGAGGCATGCAAGCCCTTAACCCCGATGCTTTTGAGCGGGTTGCAAATGAAACAGGAGCGGTAATTCTCGACACAAGAGCTCCAGAGGATTTTATAAAAGGCTTTCTCCCAAACTCGGTAAATATTGGCATCGATGGAAATTTCGCCCCCTGGGTAGGAACTTTAATCCCGGACATTAAACATCCTATTTTACTTATTACAGATGAGGGTAGAATTGAAGAGGTGCTCACCCGTTTATCAAGAGTAGGATTTGATGGTGCAGTAGGTTACCTAGATGGCGGCGTCGTTGCCTGGAAAAAAGCTGGTCAGGAAACCGACGAGATAAAATCGGTTTGTGTAGCCCGGCTGGCCGAAATCGGCAAAAAAGCGGAGGTAAATATTCTGGACGTCAGAAAAACAAAGGAATACTTAAGCGAGCATGTCGAGGGTGCTGTCAACCTTCCACTGGATTATATCAACGAAAACCTCGGCACCGTCGATAAAACCAAGACCTACTTTGTTCACTGTGCAGGTGGTTACCGTTCTGTTATTTTCAATTCCATCATGCGCTCACGCGGGTACCACAACCTCATCGATGTGGCTGGTGGTTTTAAGGCCATACAGGAAAACGGATGTATTCCGACTACAGCATTTGTATGTCCAAGTACCTTAATATAAAAGGGATATGAAAAATGAGAAAAAATCGCACTGGGAAAAGGTGTATTTAGAAAAAAGTCCTGACCAGGTCAGCTGGACGCAGGTCTACCCCACAGTTTCAATGGAGATGATAACGGGGTTCAATCTGGATAAATCTGCTCCGATAATCGATATTGGCGGGGGAGACAGTCTGCTTGTGGATTTTTTGCTTCAGGAAGGCTACAGCGATATTACCGTAGTGGATATATCTTCCCGGGCATTGGAAAAGGCAAAGGCAAGGCTTGGAGAACTGTCTGGCAGGATACACTGGATCGAGACAGACATCAGGGATTTTGTGCCGCAAAGAAGTTATGCAGTCTGGCATGACCGGGCCACTTTTCATTTCCTTCATTCATCAGAGGAAATCCATAGTTATGCAAACACGGCAGGTCAGTTTACCGGAGAATACTTGGTCATGGCGACTTTTTCGCTCACCGGACCAGAAAAATGCAGTGGCCTGCCCGTTTCAAGATACAGTGAAAGAACGCTGCGCGAGATATTTAGAGAAGGGTTTACCGAAATAGAGTGCAGGCCGCAAGAGCACACTACCCCAATGCAAAGCACGCAGGATTTTCTGTTCTGCAGCTTTAAAAAAAATACAGAGCAATAAGAAACGAATAAATACAATGAATAAACTACTTCAAATGATCAGCAGTTTTTTTTCAAAAGGTGCGTACAACCTCGATGGCTACCACTTCAAAAACGAATTTACAAAAAGCAGTGACGCAGTCCTCTTAGATGTAAGGACAAAGCCTGAATATGCCCCAGGCGCGCTTCCTTCAGCCATATATATCGATTTCCTGGGTTCTGCCTTTTCTTTAGAACTTGCAAAGCTGGATAAGGCCAAGCGGTATTTCCTCTATTGCAGAAGTGGAAAGCGTTCCTCCTCAGCGGTATCGGAGATGAGAAAACTTGGGGTGGAAGCATTCAACCTGGTTGGAGGTATCGGTACCTGGCCAAAATGAAGAAATATATTCAAGAAATATTGATCTATTCAACGCTGCCGGCCGGATTTCTTCGGGATGGCAGTTTGCTAAAATGATTCAGCACTTACTTGCTCAAACCGCCACAGGCATTACCTTTTAACAACAACAAAAACACCCATATTAACATTTCATTTAAAAAAACATGATTGATTTTATTAAACAACCCTGGCCTTGGTATTTCTCGGGCAGCATGATCGTACTCATTATGCTCATCCTACTTTTTTTCGGAAAGTCCTTTGGCTTTTCATCAAACCTGCGAACGATGTGCAGCATAGCCGGAGCAGGCAGGAAAGTAAAATTTTTTGATTTTAAATGGAAAGACCAGACCTGGAACCTCATGTTCCTTATCGGCTCGGTAATAGGTGGATTTGTTGCTACAAATTACCTTAGCAGTCCATCTCCCGTAAAATTATCATCCGCCACAATCTCCGATTTAAATCAATTGGGCATTAAGTTCGATGGTGGGTTAAATCCAACCGGCCTGTTTTCACTGGAAGCAATGAAAGATTTAAAAACGCTGGCTATTTTACTCATCGGTGGTTTATTAGTCGGTTTTGGATCTCGTTATGCAGGCGGTTGTACTTCTGGTCACGCCATATCCGGGCTTTCGAATCTGCAAGTACCATCACTAGTAGCCGTAATCGGTTTCTTTGTTGGTGGCCTGATCATGACTTTCCTCATCATGCCTTTTATCTTTTAAATCTAAAAAAAATGAAATTCATAAAATATATTCTTGCAGGAACACTTTTCGGAATCATCATGACCAAGTCTGAGGCTGTTTCCTGGTACAGGATCCAGGAAATGTTCCGTTTCCAGTCTTTCCATATGTATGGAATTATTGGTACGGCCGTTGTACTTGGCGTAATTGCAGTATGGCTGATCAAAAAATTCAAAGCCAAGGATCTGGCCGGAAATCCGATTGTCTTCCACGATAAGGACAAGGCCTATATAAAATACCTACTAGGCGGCACCATTTTCGGCCTGGGCTGGGCACTCACCGGCGCCTGTCCCGGCCCCATGTTCGTCAACCTTGGGAGCGGATATGCCGGTATGGCGGTGGTCATCCTTGGTGCGCTCCTGGGCACCTATCTATACGGAGCGATGAAAAGCAAGCTCCCTCATTAATAAAATAGAATCTGATGAGCAAACTAAGGGCTATAATAGACCATAGATGTCCCAGGTGCCGAAAGGGAAAATTATATACCCATTCCATGTTCCATTGGAAATATGATCAGATGAATAAAAAATTTGCCTGCTGCAACCTGAACTATGAGATAGAGCCGGGCTTCTTTATCGGAGCGATGTATGTGAGCTATGTTTTCATTGTCGCAGAACTTGTCAATGCGGGCATTCCGGCATTCATGATCTTTGGCGAAGAAGAGCAGTGGGCAATCATCGCAACCACTATTTCGCCGGTCATCCTACTGTTCACCTTCAACTACCGCTATGCCAGAACCCTTTTGCTCCATGTCCTCTCTCCGATCAAATATGATGAAAGTGCAGGCAGAAACTGCTGAGAAGATTTTGGGGCGCTGTGACAAAAGTTACAGTGCGAAGAACCGCTAAAGGGTAAATTTGATGTAAACCTGGCAAAGGCAGGAATCATACCGTTAAACACATTAATCAAAAATAAAAACACATGAAAATAGAACAATTTGAAGACAAGCACCTCTCCCATTACAGCTATGCGGTACTGAGCGAATGCCGGAATGAAATCATATTGATCGATCCCTCCAGGGATCCGTCTGCATATTACCATTTTGCCGAAAAACACCAGGCCAAAATAGTTGGTGTTATCGAGACGCACCCGCATGCGGATTTTGTGAGTGCTCATCTTGAAATCCATCATAAGACCGGCGCAACAATATATTGCAGCAAACTCAATACGCCGTCCTACCTGTTTTCCCCATTTGATGAAGACCAGACGATAACCCTGGGAAAGATCACCTTAAGGGCAATCAACACCCCGGGGCACTCTCCGGATAGTATCAGTATTTTGCTCGAACACGATGGGAAACAAAAAGCGCTATTTTCCGGAGATACCCTTTTTATCGGTGACTGCGGAAGGCCGGATTTAAGGGAAAGCGGAGGTGATTCAATGGCGGAACGCAATTTCCTTGCCGCCCAAATGTACCATTCATTAAGGGACAAACTGATGAAACTCTCAGATGAAGTGATTCTGTATCCGGCACACGGGGCAGGTACGCTCTGCGGAAAAGCGTTGAGCGAGGCCAATAGCAGTACCATTGGTGCTGAAAAAAGAAGTAACTGGTCACTGCAGGAAATGACTGAGGCCGATTTTGTGAGCGCATTAAATGAAAACCAGCCATTCATTCCATTTTACTTCCCTTTTGATGTGGCCTTGAACAAGAAAGGCGCAGCACCGTTTGAAGATTCGGTAAGTGCGGTTCAGATCATGGAATCCGGTGAAAACTTAAAACCAAATGCCCTAATTATCGATACGCGAAGGGAAGATGTTTTTAAGAAGGGACATATAGAAGGCGCTGTAAATATCATGGATGGAAACAAATTTGAAACCTGGCTGGGCAGCATTGTGAAGCCTGAAGAGCCTTATTATCTTATGGCAGAAAATCTTGCTACATTGCATAGTCTTATCGCGAGGACCGCATCCATCGGGTATGAAACGCAGCTTGCCGGCGGTTTTATAAACGCAGTAGAAACTGTCCCGGATGAGATTATCGATATCCAAAATTTTAAAGAGAACCAAAATGGATATACCATTGTGGATGTGAGGAACAAGACAGAGCGTATGGAAAACAGTATTTTTGAGAACAGCATAAATATTCCACTGGGAAATTTAAGGGAAAGGGTAAACGAAATTCCGCTGGAGCAACCCGTAGCAGTACACTGCGCCGGTGGATACAGAAGTGCGGCTGCAAGCTCACTGATTGCATCCGTTATTGATGGCAAGCAAAAGGTGCTTGATATTGGTGAGGCCATTAAGGATTTTCAGAATTAATATTTTAAAAGTGTGAAAACAGAAAGAAACAACGAGGATAAACTGCAGGTATTTGCCCGGTTTGGAAAATATCTCGTATGGACGTCATTTCTATTCGTTGTGATCATGTTTTCTCTTGTTTTAGCACTCAGCGGATTTCATCTTCCAAAAAGTTTCTATGCGGATAAGCCTAATCCATCCATTCAAAAGAATCAAATAAAACCTTTAGAGCGCCGTGTTGCTAAACCCGAATATTGGAAGGCGCCTGATACGATGCAGCTTCAGGGCAAAGCTGATGCGGATCTGATCAGGTATGGCCGGGATTTGATTGTCCGTACGGCATACTATTTAGGGCCGCAGGGTATCGTAGGAAAGCTGACTAATGGTATGAATTGTCAGAACTGCCACTTGGATGCAGGAACCAGGCCCTTTGCGAATAATTTCTCCATCTTTTATGCAGGTTTTCCAAAAATGAGCGCAAGAAGCGGTAGAAAGGAAGAAGCCTTTGAACGGATTAATGAGTGCTTCGAGCGAAGCATGAACGGCAAAGCTCCGGGAAGAAATTCCAGGGAAATGGTCGCCATGTTGGCCTATTTAAAATGGGTTGGAAAAAAACAGGATGCCGCACATTCCATTGCGGATAATTCGGTAAAAAAAATCCCATATCTGGATGTGCCTGCAGATCCCCTGAAGGGGAAAATGGTATATGCCTCCAAATGCAGCAGCTGTCATGGAGAAACGGGCAAAGGCGTTGCCTCACCTGATGGAAAAGGATATATGTACCCTCCCCTTTGGGGCAGGGACAGCTATAACGATGGTGCAGGAATGTTCAGGCTTGGAAATTTTGCAGGATTTGTCAAAAACAACATGCCTTATGGCGCCACCTACAAAGATCCGAACTTAACGGATGCGGAAGCCTGGGACGTAGCTGCATTTGTGAATGCGCAGCCCAGACCGCACCTGGATTCCAAAAACGACTATAAAAACCTGTACACAAAGCCAATAGATTATCCCTTCGGGCCATATGCAGATCACTTTAGCGAAAAGCAGCATAAATATGGTCCCTTTATTGACATGGCTGAACAGCACGCACCTATAAAACAGAAAAAATAGAAACATGAAAAAATTACTGATCTTACTCCAGCTTGTCATCATGATGGTCATCACCACCAATGTATCTGCACAGGAGACAAAAAAACCGTTTACGGGTGCTGTTGCAAAAAAGAAATCATATAAAGCGCTATATGTACTTAACAGTGCCGAGGAAAAACATATTTCGGGAACACTCAGGAACATCAACAATGCTTTGGAGGATCCAAGATTGAAGGGAAAACTGGAGGTTGAGCTTATCGCCTTCGGGGATGGCGTGGCGGTTTATCGCAAGGATGGAAAGTTCCTTGAGCAGCTTAATTTGCTAAAGTCAAAGGGCGTAATTCTTGCGCAGTGCGAGAATACCGTTCGCGAGCGGAAAATCGATAAGTCAGATCTCTTCGATTTCATCAGCTATGTGCCAAGCGGCAACGGAGAGATCATCATCCGTTCGGCGGAAGGATGGGTAATCGTTCATCCCTAATGTAAAAACCAAAACGGCAGTGAATCTTTAAAAGGTGCAAATTGGTATTTCGATACGATGCAAAGATTAGGATCAGTTGTGCCGGATCCATTTCACCCGGGGCCGCAAACGCCGAAAATTATTGTCATGTTTAAATATCAATGGCTTATGCCGGCAACACTAAAATTCAAAAGGTTCGACAAAATTGTCTATCATCGTATGTGCTGTGCGGAGTAACGCATTTAAAAATGCTAGGGAATTTATCGAAAAGCTACACAATTAAAACAGTACTCGCCCAAACAGCATTGATAAAATTTTGTTAATCAGGCATGCGGTGATCCGTCAACCAATATTATCAATAATGGAAAAAGAAGAACAAGCCATTCCTAAATCAAACACTGGTGACCATCTGGCCAACGAACGGACTTTTCTTGCCTGGATAAGAACTAGCATAGGAATTATGGGCTTTGGTTTTGTGGTGGTAAAGTTTTCACTTTTTATCAAGCAGATCACTCTCGCTCTTGGGGCCAAAGCCGTCGTACACCAAACCGGCAACTCACAGAGGATAGGAATACTTCTTGTCGGGGTAGGCGCACTGACCATCATCCTGGCATTTATGCGCTATCAAAAAACTCATACACTTATTAATCAAGGCAGTTATTACCATTCCTCTACACTCATCAAAGTCCTTACCGTGGTTATTTTCATTTCAAGCATGCTTTTGTTGATATATCTTGTAAGAACGACTTAGCGGATCTCTGTCATGGAAACACTGATTGTGAGCACGAATACCAAACTTGAGAGAACCCGTACTTTATCACCGGTCAAATATGTTTCGCTACCAAACGCAGCAGGTCGTGAATATCGAAAGGCTTTTTAATAAAATTCTCTGCAGCGCAGCCCCTTCTGATGTCATAACGGTCCGCATGAGCACTCATCATGATAATCGGAACATTCCGGGTTTTCTCTAAGGACTTCAGGTAACTGCAGACTTCAATGCCGTTTCCATCGGGGAGCATAACATCCAGCAGAAAAAGATCTGCAACATGCTCACTTAGCCCTGCCATAAACGAGCTTACCGAAGAAAACGCGGAAACCCCGTACCCCTCACTGTTAAAAAGAAGCTGTAATACTTCGGTTATACCCTCATCATTTTCCAAAAGATATATCATCTTTTCCATTTGTCATGCATATTGTGGGTTGCCCATGGTTATAATAAATCTGATTTGCCATTCCTACGAATGTTTTTTTAAAGGTCTAAAAAGGCCCCTACTTCCTCAATTTTCGCTTCTCATTGAGATGGCCGGTTTCCAGGTTCAACCGCTCCAGCAGGTAACGCAATAAAACCTCTCTATCTTGGTTTGCGGGGTGATATGCGTTATCTCCACCCTTTGCTGAGGATTTATTATGGTCAAAAGTTTCAAATGGTTGTGAAATATTTTTCTCTGTCATAATTTAAATTTTAGGTTAAATATTTTGCCTATTATTTTTTAGTTCCTGAAATTGCCAGAGCCAAACGAAGTCCAAAAAAGGAAACCTGCCCTCCGCTGCTTTTCCAACCCTCATAACGAAGGCCGAGATCTGCACTATAATGCTTGGAAATTGGAATGCTGGCACCCAAAGTCGGTCCGTAGGCAAAAGAGGTATTGAGTCGGTCTCCAAGGGTATTTGCTGCACCAAGCTCAAGGGCAGCGTAATAGATACCTTCAAAGTAATATTTTGCTCCGACTTTAATTGGAACAACACCATTCATGCTTGTTGGCTCTCCTAAATAATCGAGACGTTTTTTTACCTCATCCCTGTAGCGGAAAGTCATATAGCCCGCAGATCCGGTTAGGTTGAGGTGCTCCGAAACCTTGAATTCCACTTTTGTTGATGCCCCGTATCCGTTGACATAAGTTTTAGCCGTCTTTCCGGTCGGAAAGCCCATGACAAAGCCTACCGATATCCTGGGGACGGCAGTTTGATCTTGCGCCTTTACCTTTACAGTCATCAATAACAGGAAACAGATCAGAAAAGATTGAAATGTCCATCCGGCATAGGCACTCATAGGGAGGTCCTGTAAAAAATGTTTAACTCGGCCGCAATGCTTTCCAGGTAAGGGGCAAGCTTAAAATCTCTTGATACAAAGGATATTACCCCTTGTTTTTTACATTCCCAGACCGTCCCAACCAGCTCTCCCTCGATGTAGACCTGGTTGCATCTTTCTTTTGGGACATCTATGCAAATGTGTTTTCCCGCAATTTCAAACTCATGGTTAAATTCTAAATCTTTCATATTTTCCTTTTTTCTTATCTGACTAATAAAAAGATTTGCCGGGCGGCTAATATCCGCCCGGCAATGTTTTATAGCGCCTGACCGCTTTTGATCTCATCGTTCGCGGGCGAAATAATCTCTGTCCCGGCTTTGATGGAACCAAAAATCTCGGTCATCTCTTTTCCCTTCATCCCTTCCTTAATGTCAACGAGCTTGGCTTTACCATTTGCAATTTCCACTACGTACTTCCGTTCTGTAGAACGCACGATAGCAGAATTAGGCACAAGAAGCGAAGTCGCACCGGATTTAAGCGGGATTTCAACCTCGGCATACATGCCGGCCTTCAACCTGTTATCTTTATTGGCCATGTCAACCTCGACGATTTCCTGGCGCATGTTGCCCAGTGAATTTGCAGACCGGCTGATCTTGGCCTGGCGCTGTTCCCCCGGCAGCGCATTGAAGCGGAACTTGACCATCTGGCTTAGGTCCACTTTGTCTACATAATCCTCAGGTATAGAAACTTCAAGCCTCATGTGGGTCAGGTCCTGCAATACCAGCATGGGTAGGTCCGAAGATTTGCCCGCCGACACCAGTGCTCCCGGTGATACATTCCTGTCAACGATCACCCCGTCAAAAGGCGCATATACTTTCAAGTAGTCCTGCATGGTACGTACGGAGGATACATTTGACCGCTCAGCCTCAGCTATGGCCTTATCTCCTTTCATCCTGGAAAGCGCATTATCAAGTTCTAGCGGAGATACCGAACCTTCCTCTTTTGCTGCTTCTTTCAGACGTCTGTATTTCTCACTGCTCGCCGATGCGGTCTCCCGTGCCTGCAGGTAACGGGAATTTGCCGATTGCAATTGTGATTCGAGTTCCGGTGCTTCCAGGGTCATCAGCAGCTGGCCTTTGGTCACCTTAGAACCCAAATCGACCAGTATAGCCTTTACAAAGCCGTTGGCCTTTGGAAAAATATTTACCTGGTTGAAAGGCTTGAGCACGCCCGGAATGCGGGTAAAACTCGATAGGGCCTCTTCTTCAACCTTAGCCGTTTCATATTTGGCTTCCTTACCGTTTTTTTCCGGACTGATGTCCACAGGTTTCTGGTTTCCGCCACAGGCGGCCAGAGTACTTATAATTATTATGATGGGAATGAATCTGGTTTTCATGTTGTTTATCTTTTAAATTCTTGTTTTTCTAGGCATTAGGTTTGGTTCTTTTAAACTGCTTTTTTTCTGTACCCAAGCGAAAACCTGCGGAAGGATGAAGAGCGCGGCAAGGGTTGAAAAGAATAGCCCGCCAATAACAGCCCTGCCGAGCGGCGCGGTCTGTTCACCGGATTCGCCCATACCGGAGGCCATCGGGATCATCCCGGCTATCATCGCAAAACTGGTCATCAGGATCGGCCTTAAACGAATCCCGGCACTCACCACTGCCGCCCGGGTAGAATCCTTGTAATCCAGCCTGAGTTTTTCGGCGTTGGTCACGATAAGTATCGCATTGGCCACTGACACCCCGGTGGACATGATCATCCCCATGTAGCTCTGCAGGTTAAGCGTAGAACCTGTAAGCAATAATGCGGTAAGCGACCCAAGGATTACAGCAGGAACGGTCGAAAGAACCGTCAGTGAAAGCTTGAAAGACTGGTAATTGGCCGCAAGCAGCAGGAAGATCACCAATATCGCAAAAGCAAGTCCGCCCTGAAGAGAAGATAGTGTTTCAGTCAACAGGCTCGACATACCTTTCACTTCAGCAGTTAGTCCCTTAGGAGGCGTGCCTACGGACTTTAGTGCCTTTTCTACATCAGCAGTTGCCGTTCCAAGATCCTTTTTATAAATGTTTGCGCTCACGGTCAGAAAGCGTCTTGGCCCGGAGCGGTCATATTCTCCTGGAAGGTAACTGGTATTGAAAGTAGCGATGTCGCCCAGTACCGGACTGCTCTGCCCTTTAACCAAAGGAATTTCTTTGAGCTCATCCATTGTATTCATGACATACTCTGGAACCTGTACCTGTACCTGGTAGGTATAGGCGGTTTTTTCATCGAGCCATTGGTTCTTCTCAGTAAATCGGCTGGATGAGGTACTTGCAGTAACTGACCTTGCGATATCAACCACGTTCAGCCCAAACTGCGCCGCCTTTAATCTATCAAGGGTAATAGAAACCACGGGAATGTGCAGGGGCTGGGCAATCTGGATATCACGGAGGTAATCTATTTTTTTAAGTTTAGAGAGCACCTTATTAGAGTAAGACTCGATCTGGTCCATATCTTTTCCTGCTACTCTGATCTCAATAGGAGTTGCAGCGCCTTGGCTCATAATCTTTTCGGTCATGTCAATCGGCTCAAAGGTGATACGTAGGTCAGGAAGTTTATAAGCGATGTTCTTTCTCAGCGCATCTTTCAGCTCATCCATATTTACCTTATAATCTTCATCAAGGTTCACCTGAAGCACAGCCTCATGGGTACCGGTATTGAAGATATATAAGTTACTTGTTCCGTAACTACTCGGAATAAGCCCAACGTATCCCGAACTAACAGCGATATGGTTATCTACTGTCTGATTGATAATGGAAAGTACCTGCTTAAATTTCTCCTCGGTGCGCTCTAATCTGGTACCGTCCGGCGCTTTTATGCGGATCTGGAACTGTCCGTTGTTGAGTTTGGGCATCATGTCCTTGCCGATAAATACAAAGCCCAATCCCGCGAGAGCAATGACCAGAACTAAATAAATCCCGACAATACCTTTTTTCATCGGCATCCACCGCTGGATGATTGCCATAAACCGCACCTTCACCCTTTCAAAGAAATCATTTTTTTCCGGTTCATCCTTTTCATTTTGCAGATGCTTTTCTACCTGCTCTCCTTGCCTCTCGTCCAGGGCCTCTCCTGCATGAGCATGGATCTTACCATGGTCATAGTGCTGGTAACGTTCTTCCTTTATCATCCAGTTGGATAGAATGGGAACCAGGGTCTGGGCCACGATGAAAGATACAATCATGGTAAAACCGATTGAAAGGGACAATGGAAGGAACATCGCCTTTGGTATCCCGTTCATCATAAAAGATGGTGCAAATACGGCCAGAATACACAGCAGGATGAGCAGCAGCGGGAATGCGATTTCTTCACAGGCATCGTAAATGGCTTCGCGTTTGGGCTTGCCCATTTCCAGGTGCTGATGGATATTTTCGATCGTCACCGTTGCCTGATCGACCAGGATCCCTATTGCAAGTGCCAGACCGCTCAAGGTCATGATATTTATGGTCTGACCGAACATGCCTAGTAAAAGCACCCCAATTAAAATCGATACCGGAATGGTGATCACCACGATAAGACTGCTTCGCAGATCACGCAGGAATAGCAATACCATTAGGCCCGTTAATAGTGCACCAAGACCACCTTCAGTGATCAGGCTTTTTACCGAGTTGATAACGGCAACAGACTGGTCAAATTCATAAGAGATGTGGACATCGTCCGGCAAGAGGCTCTGCATTTCGGGGATTTTGGCCTTTAAGGACTTTACCACTGACCAAGTCGAGGCGTCTGCTGTTTTGACCACAGGAATATACACAGACCGTTTCCCGTTGATCAATGCATAATCCACGGTAACATCCGCTGCATCGGCAACCCTTGCCACATCCCTTACCAATATTGAAACGCCGTTTTTTGTAGCTATTGGAATGTTGTTGAATTCATCGACCGTTTTAACCAGGGAGTTCATAGAGGTCACCATCATGGTATTGTCCAACCTTAGATTTCCCGAAGGAGACATGACATTGAACTTGGATAAAGCCCCTACCACCTCGTCCGGAGTCAGATTATAACTCCTTAATTTGCTCGGATCTACACTAATGGTAATCGAGCGGGAATTGGCACCGAATGGCGGTGGCGCTGAAAGCCCTGCGACAGAGGAAAACATGGGCCTGATACGCGTTGCCGCCATATCATAGATTTCTTTCAGACTGCGGGATTTGGCCGAGAGTACAAGCTGGCCTACTGGCAGTGAAGAGGCATCAAAGCGGACCACCTGCGGAGGCAATGCGCCTGGAGGGAAGAACTTCATGGCCCGGTTAACCTGCAAGGCAACTTGGGCAGAAGCCTCTGCCATATTGGTGCTTTCATAAAAACTCAGCTTTAGCATCGTCAAACCCTGAATGTTTTTGGCGGTAATATTCTTAACGCCATTAACATAAAGAAACTGATCCTGTAGACGAGTGGAGAAGAAGCCCTCCATCTGTTGTGGAGACATACCTCCGTAGGATTCAATAACATATATTGTCGGCGAATTAAGCTGGGGGAAAATATCTATTGGGATCTTCAACGCACTGAGAACTGCAAAGAGCAGTAAACTCGCGGTGATCACCACTGTTGTAATCGGCTTTTTCAGGGCCGAGGTAACCATTGACATATCTTTATTATTTTAATGTGTTTAACAGTGAATCTACTTGGTTGGTGGCGATAGCCTTTTGAAAAAGCGCCCGGATGTACAGATATTTTGCGTTGACAAAATCGGTTTCTGCACGATAAAGGATGGTTAGGGCTGCATTGAGCTCAATGATGTCGGTCAGCCCGTTCTTGTAAAGCGAGAGCTTCTGGCGATACCCTGCGGCCGCTGCCTTTAGCTGGTTTGGTATTTCATCGAGTCTCTTATGCGCGGTACTGATCTCAAGTCCTGCTTGAAGGGCGGCATTTGATAACATTAACCTTTCCTGCTGTAGTTCCTTTAAGTAAAAATTGCTACTGGCCTTTTGGGTCCTAAACTTCAACTGACGCCTGCGCAGATCAAATAAGTTATAACTGATCCCTACGCCCACGAGGTAATTTTCCCGTTGCCATTCCAAGCCATTCGAGAGACTGTTGAAATTGTCATTGGCATCAATGCTTGATCCCCTTGACCAGGCAGCAGCTTGCAGGCTTACCTTTGGATTATAGGCTTTTTTGACCAGGTTTTCCTTCTCAACGCTGCTTAGATAATTGCTTTTGTAGAAATCAAGCAGCGGATGACTTGAACTGTCAGTCAGTTTTACCGATAGGTTTACCTCAAGCGATTTTAGCCGATCCAGGATCGTACTGTCAGCGACAATACTTTCCGGATTTAGCCCGCTGATTGCTGCAATGTCGAGCTGAACCTGTCTGTAGGTATTGTCCATTTCAATATAGTTCAACCTTGATTTGGAGAGTTCGGCCCCTGCGATACTGGTATCCACACCCGGACGCACACCGCTTCTGGCAAGGGATAAAATCGAACGGTTGATCTGCTCATTGCGACTGATATTGCTTGCTTGAATGGATAGCATGTCCTGAAGCTTTAGTAGACTCAGGTAATCATCAATAGCGATGGCCCTTGTCTGGTATCGGCGCTGGGCAAACTTGGATCGTTCAGCGACAAGTTCTGATTTGGCGACTGCATTCTGAGCTTTATAGGCACCAAAATTATAGACCTCCCAATCAAGGGAGACAATACCAAGATTAGTAAGTGTAGCCTTGGTAGTGCTTTCAGTCCTAACACCTCTGGAATTGGAGGGAACTATACCAAAGGCCATATAAGGTCCTGCCACGTTATTGTTTGAGCCCAGATCTGCCTGATAATTAAGCTTCAGATTTGGAAGGGCATTCGCCGCGGTCTCTCTTAACTGGGCGGCACGAATATCAACTGCTGCTGAATCAGCGGCCAGTGAAGGTGAAAAAGCGGTCACGTGATCGATCAGATCAACGATCCCGATGGGCTTTGGGGAGGTTTGGGCATGGCTTTCCAGCCCCATATATAAAAGTGGGAACAAACAGAAAATCTGTTTAATACGGATCATGTCTTTAAATTAAAATTTAAGGAAAAAGATTTGACGGACGTCTTGGACAGGAAACACGGTGATTAACCGGCCGTCGTCACTTCATCATATGAAGGACCTGTCAATAAAAGAAAATTGAGATAAATCTCAGATCCGAAAGACCTGGTTGGAAATATAAATTGGGACTGATCCGGCAATCCTGTATCTGATCTCAAGAAAATACCTGTTTAGGTTAGAGGCTAAAAGCGAAAGCCCCAAAAATAAGATGACGCCGATAAGAAAAGCTTCCAAAACAGGAAGCACGGTTTTCTTGCGTTCATCAAGGATACACTTAAATTGTCTGGTAATTTTTGAATCCTTTCCAAGCGGAGAAAAGCTACCTTTGTACTGCGCAGCTGATTTTATTCCCCGGGCGGACTCTAAAAGGGAGAGGTTGGATAAAAAAAAGATATTGCCCAAAGAGATAATCAGGTACAGCAAGACGACTCCAATTATAGAGCAATTTGGTACCTGCTTAACTTTCAAACCCTTCAATTTTAACAACCTAAATATATAGGCGCTAAAATCTGCATTAATCTAAAAAGATGAGAGGATAAACCGCAACAAAACCGTTACAAAATATCAACAAATATTAGGTTACGATATTTCTCACCCTACTTTCGATTGTCATCGAATAATTTCTTTTTCCTATACTGTCCCTCCATCTTGTTGTTCAAAACTTTATCAAAATTAACCACAGCTTCACAATGCTCAAAAAGGGTCGAACTTCCGCGGGTTGACCCTACTAAGTGGCAATATGAGGCATCTAAAAAGTATGCCTCTTATTTTTTAAACATTAAGAACTTGAAAATAAGTCACTTACAATAGATTAAATTGAATTTTTCGGTTCGAACTTTTTAGAATTTTCCCTAAAATTAAGATATACCGCAACTATTTATAAAACACCAATTGTCTAGACATCAGTGTTGAACTCCATAAACTGCTATCTAATTAGCCAAATAAGCATGTGGATTAGTTTCAATTGCGAACATCGATCAGCTTGAATATTATTCAATTATAGGATAAACGGGGGGAAATCCGTTTGGTCTAAATTTTTTTACAATTATGCGCAAATGCCATGTAGCTTGCATTTAATTTAGAAGGTACATACCCTCGGTTTAACAACGTGATTGATTTAACACCGCCATTGAAATGAAATTTGTATTTTTTGTTTTTTGAAATAATTTGATGAAGCGGGAATTGAAAGTTCATGCATTATTTAATGCATTCCTCAACTCGCATCTAGCCTTCATTTTCATAGAATTCGAATTATCAAGTACTCATCATCAAAAACTGAAATTCTTATTTGAATAATGGAATGAGTTTATGAGAATCATATCCTAAAAAACCCATTTTTTTAAGGCTAGAGAAAGGACATACCAAGAACAACCTCAAACCTTGGTAAATATCAAATAATGAGGGAATAATGAAAATAAAATGAATGGAATAAATTTGCCTATTTATAAAAATGAAAGGGCAACTAGAATGCTGCCCTTAATCAATTAATGCTCACGGTGATTGGCATCTTAAGCAGCTACTCCTGTCATTCTTCTGCATTCTTCCGCACAAGCCTTACAAGCATCTGCACATTCCTGACAATGCTGGGTATGATGATTACTACACTCATCTCCGCATTGCTGGCAAATATCTGCGCAAATACGGCAAATGTCTTGAGCAAAAGAGCTACCCATACTCATCAATTGAGCGGCAGAGTAGCAGATGGCTGCACATTGCATATCAAGCTCAATACACCGCGCCATCATTTTCACGTCTTCTTCCTGAGTGCATGAACTTGCACAATGATTGCAAATTGAAGCACACTTTAAGCATGCATCAATACAGTTTTTCCATTCATGGTATCCCATAACTTTAATTTTTTAGGGTTATAAAAAAAATTCCTATATAGATAACATGGTTATTTCCAGGCGGTTTCATTTTGTTTAAGAAAAGCTTTAATCCCGTGATATGATGCTTGTTTAAACGGTAGAAGAATAAGAAACTGGTTCTCGTATTCAAATAAGGAGGAATAGTGATAAATTAAATTCTCAACACCTACTTTAAGATTTTGCACATCATTTTATTAGTATTATATTTGCAATACGGAAATGGTGTCCTTCCGATTCAACCGCTTTTTTCAAAAGCTGATGGCGCCTACAATAGAAATTCCAGCAGGTAATAAAATCTGCCGGTCAAAGTATTGTAGGTGAAAAAATTAAAAATAAATTCTCAACTCTTATTGCTGGCAGCTATCTTAATTGCGCTTGTCTTACTTTGTCTGTCTGCCAAAGTGAGATCAGTGTTAGCAATGGTCCTGCCGGTTGAAACTGAATGGTTCTTGTGGATAAATCAGCACCATAATGCATTCTGGGATACGATCATGTACTGGGCCAGTGATAAGCGTTTTTGGCTTCCTTTTTATGCCTTCATTATTTATTGCCTCTTCCAGAATTTCTGCAAAAAAATTTGGCAGGTTCTTATTACCATTGCGCTACTAGTTGCTAGTGCAGATCAGATTGCTTCAGGACTGATTAAAAACACCGTTAAGCGTCTACGCCCTTCCCATGAACCGAATCTAACTACGATCATTCATTTAAGTAAAGCAGGTGCGGGTGGGATGTATGGATGGCCATCCGCTCTTTCATCACCTATCTTCAAAAGCATTCTTTCCGCTGGTTCGGCATTTACCGGATCATTGCCGGAGCAACGGTTCTTGTACTCATTTACTTTGGAATTATTCAATAACGGAAAATTAACATAAAACTATGTGGTGGATCTACGCGCTATTATCAGCTTTCTTTGCTTCCCTTACGGCCATCTTTGCAAAAGTCGGCGTAACCAATGTCAATTCTGATTTGGCTACTGCCATACGAACGGTGGTAATACTGATTGTAGCCTGGGGGATCGTAATGGCCAGAGGCGAACTTAAAGGAATTACGGAACTGTCAAAGCATAACCTGCTATTTCTTTTTTTATCTGGCCTTGCCACCGGCTTGTCCTGGATATTCTACTACAAGGCTTTGCAGATCGGGAAAGTGTCCCAGGTCGCCCCTGTTGATAAGTTGAGTGTTGCCCTAACTATTATACTTGCAATGGTGTTCCTGAAAGAAGCTCTTACCCTGAAAGTATTCTTTGGTGCCCTGCTGATCATTGGGGGAACACTGGTTTTGATCTTTTGAGAAACTCAATTATTTGTAAGCAACCGAAATACTAAAAATCAATATAAAACAAAAAACTATGAAATTAACTAAAATTCATGCCCGTGAAATTTTGGATTCCAGGGGCAATCCGACAGTAGAAGTAGAAGTCACTCTTAACGGAACAACAGCAAGGGGTATTTCTCCATCCGGGGCAAGTACGGGTGAAAAAGAAGCCGTAGAGCTTAGAGATGGTGATCCAGAGCGCTATAATGGTAAAGGCGTGGAAAAAGCAGTAAAAGGGATTAACGTCGAAGTCGGCAAATCAGTCACCGGCTTATCCTTTGAGGGTCAGCAGGCCTTCGATGATCATATAATTGGTCTGGATGGAACCGAGAATAAATCAAGGCTCGGCGCAAATGCGATGCTTGCGGCCTCAATCGCCTTCGCCCGGGCTTCGGCCGTTGCAAAAGGGATTCCCTTGTATAGGCAGCTAGTGGAAAGGGAAGGTTACGTAATGCCCGTACCGTGCATGAATGTCATTAATGGGGGAAGGCATTCTGATAACAACATCGATTTTCAGGAATTTATGATTGCCCCTCATAACGCCCCCTCGTTTAAGGAAAGTATCCGTATGGGCGAAGCTGTTTTTCATTCCCTGAGAAGTCTGCTAAAAGCGAAAGGCTATTATACCGGAGTTGGTGACGAAGGTGGGTTTGCGCCAAATCTGAGTTCTAATGAGGAAGCCGTCCAAATCATCATGGAAGCGATACATATTGCCGGTTTTGCTCCAGGCAAGGATATTTCCCTTTGTCTTGACCCAGCGACCAGCGAAATGTGGAATAATGGAAAATATGAATTTTATAAAAGTTCTAAAGAACGGATCACAACAGATGAAATGATTGGCTTTTGGGAAGGATGGTTAAAAGAGTACCCAATTATCCTGTTGGAAGACGGGTTGGGCGAAAACGATTGGGAGGGATGGAAAAAGCTGACCAGCCTTTTGGGAGACAAAGTGGAATTGGTTGGAGATGATATATTCTGCACCAACCCGAGTATTATCCAGCAGGGAATCGACCAGGGCATTGCAAACAGCGTACTGATTAAATTGAACCAGATCGGTACAGTTTCCGAAACGCTAAAGGCCGTAGAACTAGCCCAAAAAAACGGTTACAATTGCTTTATTTCTCACCGCAGTGGTGAAACTGAAGACACGACAATTGCGGATCTGGTTGTCGCTACCGGTGCGGGGCACATCAAAACAGGAAGTGGCTGCCGCTCTGAAAGGGTATCTAAATTTAACCAGTTGCTTCGGATAGAAGAAGAACTTGGTGATAGGGCATCATTTGCAGGAATCAATACTTTTTATAAAAAATTATAAATCAGCCGCTAACCTACAATGAAACATAATAAATTTTTATTTGAACACCTTTCGGTTTTTAAATATGCGGTTCGATGGACGCTGCTTATACTTCCTGTTGCCATTGCAATAGGAAGTATGGTTGCCTTGTTCCTTTGGCTGCTAGGCTGGGCCATTCACTTTCGCTTTCAGCATACCTGTCTCATTTTTCTGCTACCTTTAGCAGGTATTGTGATCCACCTGATTTATCAGTCAGTTGGTAGGTCCTCAGAAAAAGGAAATAACCTGATCATGGATGAAATCCATAGGCCGGGTGGTGGAGTGCCCAGGCAGATGGCGCCAGTAATCTTAATAACTACAGTGATTACCCATTTGTTTGGCGGATCGGCTGGAAGAGAGGGAACCGCGGTACAAATCGGAGGAAGCATCGCAGGAATGTTTAGCCGCTGGTTTAAGCTAAATGAGGTAGACACCAAGATGCTCCTTACCGCGGGAATTGCAGCCGGGTTTGGGGCGGTGTTCGGAACACCGCTCACCGGTGCCATATTTGCAATGGAAGTTCTGGCCATTGGAAGAATAGAGTACAAGGCTTTACTTCCCGCATTAATTGCCAGCGTGCTTGGTGATCTTACTGTCTCTGCCTGGGGCATCCATCATACCGCTTATCACATCGATCTCATAGAGAAAAGTGCCTACTTTCTATCTGAATACCTGCCGGTAAACCTACTCCTGCTTAGTAAGGTTATTCTAGCATCCACATTGTTTGGTCTGGCCAGCTACCTGTTTGCTGTAATGGTGCATGAGATCAAGGCCTTTTTTTCTAAAGTATGTAAGATCCAGTGGCTTATTCCTGTTATCGGTGGTCTGATTATTATAGGCTTGACTTACGCCATCGGGAAACCGGATTACTTAAGTTTGGGCGTGGATAGCGAATACCAAGGAGCCGTTACAATTCCCTCTGCTTTTCAGCCTGGTGGAGCAGATACTTGGAGCTGGTTATGGAAGACCATTTACACAACTTTAACATTAGGAACTGGATTTAAAGGTGGTGAGGTAACGCCTTTGTTTTATATTGGCGCAACATTAGGCAATGCACTTTCGACCTTATTAAATGCTCCAGTTAGTTTGTTTGCTGCCCTTGGATTTATTGCTGTTTTTGCTGGTGCAACGAATACACCCCTTGCCTGTACGATTATGGGTATAGAACTTTTTGGTAGTGAATACACCATGTTTTTTGCGGTAGCCTGTTTTACAGCCTATTTTTTCAGTGGCCATTCAGGTATATATTCTTCACAGCGTATTGCGGTACCCAAAATATTTACGGGAACATAAAATATTGACTTATCCTGTTCCTGTGGATTATCATAAAGAGGTGAAATTTTTATAAGATCCTTGACCAATGCAATCAGCAATTTATATCAAAAAACAACGCTATATCGACCGCTTTCCTTCCTCTCTTTTCTAAAGCATCAAGTACAGATGATTTAACTGCCTATGTTGTTTTAATAAGGTAGAGCAGTAAAAGTATACTAGCTATGAAAACTAAAGCGGTTAAAACTTTAACAAAAAGTGTTGAATGGTAATACACCCCCTGATTCAATTGTTCTTTCGTTGAATTATATCTTAAGTAAGAACAAATGATAGTAATTGCTCCCAGGGCAACTAGAAAAATCCCGATAATGCGGGAATCTCCGGTTTGGTGCAGGGGCACTTTACTCCCCAGTGCGGCACTGATCTGCTTGATAAATAGCGAGAATTTCATCACCACGAAGCCAAATCCCATGATACCAATACTGGTTCTGATCCAGGCCAAAAATGTTCTTTCATTAGCCAAATGGTCTCCTGCATGCTGTTTGGTGTTTTCCTGATCTTGAATTTTCATCTTGTTCTGTATCGGTATATTACAGCAATATATTTGCATGTTATGTCAATATCGATGCCAGTTTGGAGATGATAACCCTGGTATCCCGGATGCAAGTAAGCCTGTTTGATTCAGTGCCGGCAGGATAGCAGGTAACTGCAATTTCTTCGATAAACGATAAGCCTGATAGGTCAATAGATTCTTTAACCTCTTGTTCAATGCTTTTCATTAGGATCATGATTAATCGGGGTTGATATGTTCTGATTTTATGAGCTAATTGCTCTATTCCCCCCTGCCTCTGGTTTTTTCTGATTTTAACTGACGATTTATCAATAGGTGTACAAGTTAGATGTTCCAAAAAGCATCCCGTGCCTTTAAAGAACTGCAAAAAATCTTCTACAGATTTAAAATCGCCAAATACCTCACTAAATGCAAGATAAATTGTTCGAAACAGATTAGTATTTCCCAGGTAAAAATGTTTATCGTCACCTCCAGGAGCTTCAGAAACAAAGAGCAGCAGCACTTTAGCTGGCTGATATTGCCTCGAAATTTCGGTAACACTATACATTATAGTTGTAGCTTTTAGCGAAGCGCATAAATAGTTCCGCCAGAGCGTCCTGCTGACCATGAAGCTGAATGAAATGAAACGGCCTTTCGATAACCATATCCTTGATATCTATGATGCGGCATTCATTATTCTTGAGCTCTTTCAATATGGAGTGGATAGATAAAAAAGCCAGGCATTTGCTGTGAATCAAATAGGATTTAATGCTTTCGGTACTACCTAACTGCATTTCTATATTTAAGTCCCCCACCTTTATCTGGTGTGCTTTTAAAGCATATGCAATAACATCTAGTGTACCAGAACCAGGTTCACGAAGTAATAAATCATAATCCTTCAACTCATTCGGTTTGATCATTTCCTTTTTCATGGCATAATTGTGACCAGAACACACCAGCACCAGCTCGTCTTTTAGATATTGTTCGTATTTAATCTGTGGGTTCCGGGAGATGCCTTCAATGATTCCAAAATCTATTTCCTTAGCAATCAAACGCTGCTCTACATCTTCTGTGTTTCCGGTAACCAGTTGAATTTGTATATCCTTAAACTTATTGTGAAACTGTGCCAATACAGGTGGAATGATATATTGTGCCACAGTACTGCTGGCACCAATCCTCAATATTCCTTTATGCTGTTTAGTAAGTAGATTCATATCATATTCCAGTTCCCGGTAAGTTCCAAAAATCTGTTCTGCGTAATGCAACAATAATTCGCCGGCTGGGGTGAGGCTGATTTTTTTGTTTCCACTGCGTTCAAATAATGACATTTTGAACTCCTGCTCTAATTCTTTAATGTGTTTGGTTACAGCAGGCTGACTGATAAATAACTCTGCCGAGGCCTTTGTAAAATTCAGCCTTTTAGCGACAGCATAAAATACTTGCAAACGGAAATCTATCATACACGGTTTTAGTAGATAACCTAAGATACAAACAATTTGTTTCAACGGGTACTGACATCATAACCTTACGTTATCATCAATAACTTTTTATGCTTTTTCTGATGAGTAGAATAAATGCACATTTGTAACAGAAAAATATTGGTTATGAATAAGGAATCAACAGAAAAAGAAATCAGACAAGCACTTATATATACAGCCAGGACAACGGCTATCATTGCGTTTCTATTTGTTGCTTGTGGAACCATTTTCATCTGCACTTTATTTTTTAATGGGCAGCCAGATGTAGTGACAGCAAAAACCAAACAGGATGTGGAAACCGGTATAGCTGCTGTTAACGTCAAAAGCCAGGTTGTACCTGCTGATGCCTGGAAAGCGCCTGATGAAAATACGATTCCGGCGGACACCAAGTACGGCCAGATGATCAGGTATGGCAAAGAATTAATAGCACATACGAGCAAATATTTTGGGCCAAATGGATCCATAGCCCGTATTACAAATGGTATGAATTGTCAGAATTGTCACCTCGAGGGTGGAACCAAACTGTTCGGAAATAATTATGCTGGTTTTATTTCCAGTTTTCCTAAAATGAGTGGCAGATCAGGAAAGGTTGAACCTGCATCGGCACGTATTGCAGAGTGCTTCAATCGAAGTCTTGCAGGCAAAGTACCAGACGAATCTAGTAAAGAGATACAGGCAATGCTGGCTTATATGAAATGGCTTGGAACAGGTGTAAAAAAAGGGGAGAAAGTGTTTGGAACGGGAACCGAAAAATTAAAATTCCTGGATAGGGCAGCGAATGTCAAACATGGAGCGATTTTATATACCAGTAAATGTCAAAGTTGTCATGGTGCAAATGGTGAGGGAATACTCGATGAAGACAAACTAACTTATGTTTATCCGCCATTATGGGGCAAACACAGCTACAATGATGGCGCAGGGATGTATAGACTCAGTAACTTTGCGGGGTTCGTAAAGAACAATATGCCATATGGTGCCAGATATGGAGATGCGCAGTTAAGTGATGAGGAGGCCTGGGATCTCGCTGCTTTTGTGAACTCACAGCCAAGACCACATAAAGATCAGGGAAAAGATTACCCTGATTTGTTAAAAAAACCTTTTGATGCGCCATACGGACCATATGCCGACAAATTTTCTGAAAATCAACATAAGTATGGTCCATTTGCACCAATTGTAACCTCCGAAAAACAAGTAAAACTAACAACTAAATAAATCATCAAAATCTAAAATCATGAAAAAAATAACCTTAATCTGTACATTATTTTTGCTGATCGCAGCAACCTCGGCCACTTTTGCCCAAGCTACACCTGCTAATTTTACAGGGGCAAAAGCCACCCTGAAAAATTATAAGGCACTGTATGTAATCAATAACGGTGATGAGAAAAAGATTGCAGGAACACTTCGAAACCTAAAAAATGCACTCGACGATCCCAGGTTAAAAGGGAAAATCAATGCAGAACTTATTGCCTTTGGAGATGGCGTAGCTGTTTACCAGAAGAACGGATCTTTTGAAAAAACATTGTTAGAACTGCAATCCAGAGGAGTAATTCTTGCACAATGTGAAAATACCGTCAGAGAAAGGAAAATCGAAAAAAATACCTTATTTGATTTTATCAGTTATGTACCCAGCGGCAATGGTGAAATCATCATCCGTCAATATCAGGGATGGGCAGTTGTACATCCTTAAACCAAATAATTAGAAAATCATGAAATATATAAATCACACCTTTTTAGCCACAGTTGCATTTTTATTGCTTTGTGGAAATGTTAAGGCCCAGGATCATCGCTTTGATCCGCCCTGGAATACTCCACCTGAAAGTAAAGTTCAGTTCACAGTACCTGGAGTAGACAATGTGCCTGATCTTTTTGGAGACATTAATGATCCCCAACTGGTGGTTTTCTTTGCCGGTAACCAGTTTATGTGCATTGACGAATTAATTGCAGCCTTTAAAAAGTCATATCCACATTATCAGCGGGTATTTGCCGAAACGCTTCCCCCAGGCATTTTAGCCCAACAAATAAAAACCGGTAGCATTGTGGTGGGCAACATGAGAATTACCTTAAAGCCGGATGTTTATACAGCTGGTAAGAACCGGATAGACATGACCCCTGAATGGTTTAGCAAAACGACTTTATATGCTAGAAACAGGTTGGCAATCATGGTCCAAAAGGGAAATCCGAAGGCATTGAAGTCACTCAAAGATTTAGCAAATAAAGAGCTGAGGATCAGTATGCCCAATCCAGAGAATGAAGGGATCGGTAAACGTATTGAAGAAGCCTATGTGAAAGCTGGAGGGGAAACATTAAAAT
This sequence comes from Pedobacter rhodius, assembly GCF_027213645.1. Taxonomy (GTDB): domain Bacteria; phylum Bacteroidota; class Bacteroidia; order Sphingobacteriales; family Sphingobacteriaceae; genus Pedobacter; species Pedobacter rhodius. Next base: position 344,400 of record NZ_JAPWGL010000004.1, read on the forward strand.
CTACCATCATGGAAGATAAAGTTAAAGATAAGACTACTTATCTTACCATGATCCATCATCGCCAATCACCAATGAGGATCCTATACAACGAAAGTGACGCCGCTCCAGTATGGTATACTGAGGCCTACTATCAGAAAATGATTGGCCATCCTGTTGAGCTCATTGAAATTCCTGAAAAAGAGAATATCCATGCGCAATATATAGCGGGACAGTTAAAAGATGCGCCACATCCGGCCGCTGCAAAAGATTTTATGGATTTTTTGATCAGTCCGCAGGCTGCTGCCATCTACAAAAAGTTTGGTTTTGATTTACCTTAAACATAAACACAATGAAAAATATATTTTTAACCATATTGTCAGTCGTTGCTGTAGTGACCATTGGGAATGCACAAATCCCAAACGATACTTTATATGTCTATGGTCCCGGTGGGCCGCTCGGACCGATCAATGAATGTGCGAAGGTTTTTGGAAAGCAGCATGATATCGTAATTAAAGTCACTGCCGGGCCAGATAATGAATGGATGCCGGATGCAATGAAACATGCAGATCTGTTCTTTGGAGGAGCAGAATACATGCTTTCAAAATTCATGTCTGACCACCCAAACATGATAGTGGCGAACTCTCGGACAGAGTTATATAAACGTGCGGCAGCGATCCTGGTACGGCCCGGCAATCCTAAAAACATCAAAAATCTGGGCGATCTCTGTAAACCAGGTGTGAAAATTCTTGATGTGAATGGGGCTGGGCAAATGGGGCTTTGGGAAGATTTGGCAGGTCGACAAGATCTGATTGCAAACATACAGCAGCGTATAGCAGGTACATTTGCAAATTCGGCATTGGGTATTGCTGCATGGAAAAATGATCCTCAATATGATGCCTGGATAACATTTGGCTCCTGGCATAACCGTTTACCAGACCTCACCTCAATGGTTAGGATTCCTGTTACACAAACAGTCTATAGAGGTACACCTGTAGTGAGGGGTAGCACTGGTACGCATAAGTCGGAAACTGAGGATTTTATCAAGTTTATGCAATCCGATAAAGGACATCTCATTTTCAAAAAATGGGGTTGGGAATAAATAATGTCTAAAAACTTATCTTCTATAACATGAAGTTATGGAAGATAAGTTTTAATGATTTGATCGGGGTTTATTAGTTATGGATCTTTGAATTAGAAAATAAAGACAATCAAAATTATGACACAAATCAAAGACAATTCAAATTCTTCTAAAATAAAGGCGGGTAACCTGCTAAACTTAAATTTAAACACCCGTAAAATTATCTTCATCCTGGCAGTTTTGCTGTGCCTCTTTCCATTTATGTCGCCTCCTTTAGCCTTATTGCTAGGATTAGTATTGGCGCAACTAATGGAACATCCCTATCTGCATTTAAATCACAAGGCCACAAACCTGCTGCTAAAAATTTCTGTTGTCGGGCTAGGATTTGGAATGAATGTATTCAGTGCAATGAAAGCAGGAAAAGAAGGCGTACTGTTTACCGTAGTTTCTATTTTCGGAGTGCTTATCATTGGTTTTATCCTGGGAAAAGTATTTAAAATAGAACGTAAAACATCTTTTTTGATATCAGCTGGAACGGCGATCTGTGGTGGAAGTGCTATTGCTGCATTGTCGCCTGTAATGAACGCAGAAGAAAAACAGATCTCCGTTGCAATGGGTACTGTTTTTATACTCAACTCGGTGGCCTTATTTCTTTTCCCCGCTATCGGACATGCGCTTAACTTGTCACAGTCACAATTTGGTATGTGGTGTGCCATTGCTATTCACGATACCAGTTCTGTTGTTGGGGCAGCCAGTAAATATGGTGAACAAGCACTACAGATAGCCACAACTGTTAAGTTAGCCAGAGCACTATGGATTGTTCCCGTAGCGTTTGGTACATCTTTCCTGTTCAAAAGCAACAATAGCAAAGTTAGTATACCCTATTTTATAGGGCTATTTATCCTGGCAATGATCGCCAACACCTACTTACCTTTTATTAAGCCTTTTGCGCCCTACTTTGTAGCATTAGCAAAAGCAGGCTTAACTTTAACCTTGTTCCTGATAGGAAGCGGACTCTCATTTACTATCTTGAAAGCAGTGGGGATAATGCCACTGTTACAAGGCGTAATTTTATGGATAGTAATTTCAAGTGCTGCATTATGGGCAGTTATATCTTTGGTTTAAAATACATTAGTTACTGATCATCACCAGCTTTTTTGAAAGATCATCAATAAGAACCACATGTTTATAATCGGCGCCACCTGTTCCTACACTCTTAATTATCCCCGAGGATTGACCGCTAAAAGCTCCTTTTTCATCGGTCTTAAAAGAATTGATGACATAATCTGCGTTAAACGTATCATTTGAGGAGTTGGTTAACGCTAAAGTATACGAAGTATTTGGCTCGAGTTTTTTAAAGTCCTGTTGGACAAGATCAGTCAAGCCTACGCTTCTTACGTTTAGCATGCCTGATGACATTGAATTATCCTTATTCATCAATTTAATCACCTGACTTTTGTCTGCAAGATTAAGCGGGGTTAAATTTTCTTTTGAGGCATTTGCAGGGCTGGCATTAGCGGCGTACAACAATGCTTGCGGACATTGTCCAATAGCAATGGTTTTTACAACGGCCATTTTTACCAGATCAACCACTTGTACCTGGTCATCATTTTCTAATCCGACATATGCAAATTTACCATCTGCCGAAGTCCAGACGCCATGTGGCAATGATCCTGTCGCAACGCTATCAGTAAGCTTGAAATCTTGTGAAACACTAAATACTTTTAAGCTGTTTTCTCCGCCAATGGTTGCCAGCATCACAGGTGAATCATTAACTAAAGTAAAAGTGACATGGTTGGTAATTGGACCTGTATTTAGTACTGTATGTATCGTATTTGTCTCCGTGCTGATGACAGTGATCTTCCCTACATCCTTATGTGTCAATGCAATCCATTTCCCATCAGGACTACAGAATATATTTGGAGAAAATGGACTAACTACTGGAATACGCTTTACAATAGCATAAGAAGTTGCATTCACTACATCCACTTCTGCAGTAAAGCTGGAACAAATATAAGCCCATTTTCCATCTGGAGTAAAAGCAACCATTCCCGGGCCGTCGGCTACTGGAATTTGCTTGATTTCAATCAGTTTATTTGCATCAATTACGCTGATATACGATTCTCCTCTTACCGATATCCATGCCTGTGATCCTGAAGGGTTAAAGGTTGCCTCATGCGGTGAACGTCCGATATAAACAGTTTTTAAAACTTTATTTTTTGCTGTTGAAATAAAGGTTACTGAATTTGATCCAATGGAAACCGCTGCTAGTAATTGCCTTTTAGGGGAATAACCCAGGCCATGAACCAGGGCCTGTCCCTTATATAGAGGACTTAAGATATCAGGTTGGGGTTTACCAAGAACAATATTTCCTAATAGCGTTTGTGTTGAGGGATCTAAGACAGAAACCGTATTAGATATCTGATTGCCTGTATAAACCCTGTCTTGGGCATAGATTGATTGTGCTTTTGATTGTAGGGCAAAACTGAATATTAATAGCGTAAACAAGGATATCTTTTTCATATGTTAATGGGAGTTTGTAAATGTCTTCATTTGTTGGATTTCTATCTGTTCATCTGAGATAATATTCTCGGCCAGTCTTTTTACATTTTTATTTTTTCCATACCGCAACTCAACTTTAGCCATGTCGATGGCAGCCTGATGGTGAGGAAGCATTATCCTTGCAAAGGACAGATCAGTATCAGACAATTGTTTTTCTTCAGGCATTTGTTCCATCATCACTTTCATCATCTTCTGGTTGGCGTTTTGATGTTGGTTGCCTGTAGCGATAAATCCTTCAGGATGGCTGAGCAGGAGTCGCATTTGCTGAATCTGGGTTTGTTGCTCAGCTTTGATACTTTTAGCTAGCTGAATCATTTCTTTATTTTTTCCGGTCTTAATCTCTTCTTCTGCCATATCAATAGCACCCTGGTGATGTGGGATCATCATTTGTATGAAATCTCTGTCTGCAGATGTGGTAGCTGATATTTCATCCATCTTCATCATCATATGAGCCATTTGCCCAAGGAAGACATTTTTTTTAGTTGCCATTTGCATGTGTTCATGTTGTGCTCGTGCAGAGAAACTAGCAAATAGTAGAAGTATAGACGTGAATCTGATCATGGTTTGATGTAGAATATTAATTGTGATAAACTGTTTATGCCAAACAAGCCTTATGCGATAACCGCAAGATCCTGAAATTTGTTCTTATTGAGCTATATTACATCTACATCAATTGGCGAGATAAAATTAACCATGTAAGTTCTTCTGTCTAAATCATGCTCCATGGGTTGCGTTTTGCCATTTTGATCTGTCGCTCTAGCCATTAAACTATATCTTCCAGTCTTAGCAGGAACCACCCATTCAAATTCAAATAGCTGCCAGGCGAAAGGGATAGCAGGACCAATTAATTTTGCTGGTTGCCATGAATTTCCTTTATCCGTGCTTATTTCTACTTTCGATAGGTTACTATCACCTGACCATCCTGCACCCCTTACTTGATAAGGTTTTCCAGCCGGCACCGCTTCAAACAATACCGGCCTTGATATTTCAGACTTAACCAATGTAGTGGTTACGGGCGTCAAGGTAGGTAGTCCTTCAACACGCTTCCAGTAAGCATATTCAATCGTCTGCCAATAGCCATCAAACGGCTTTTCAGATGCAGTAATTTTCATCAGCCATTTCACAGATGCCATACCATACCATCCTGGAATAATTGCCCTTGCCGGGAAACCATGTTCAGCACTCAATGGTTTTCCATTCATTTCATAGGCGATGATGATGTGATCCTGCATTGCTATATTTAACGGAATGCTTCGGGCGAATTTGATTTTTCCTGGTGATTTCGGCTCTTCTGTAATCATCCCCTCATCATTCCCTTCCAAAATAATGTCTACCGTACCCACCTTTATGCCAGCCTTCTTTAACAATACGGATAAAGGTACTCCTGTCCATTCAGCATTGCTGATCCCACCTTGTTCCCATCCTAAACCCTTCACTTTTGGGGCGAGGTTAGCACGTCCGTTTCCGGCACATTCTATAGTAGCCATTACCTTTTTTGCAGGAAGCTTTTTAAGTTCGCTCAGATTGATCTTTATGACATGATTGGTGTTGCCGCCAATCTCTAATTCCCAATTTGTAGCATCAATATTGGGAATATTAAAATGACTCCTGATGAAGAACTGGTTATTTGGAGTAATCCTGTTTTTTAACGTAGGAAATGGAAACTCCATATTTAATGGCTTTTTCTCTCGCGTAATAAGTCCTGGAAAGTCATTGTCTTCTCTGGTTTGTTGAATCTCCTTCGCCGAAGCCCAGGATGGTATTGTTGCGCCAGCTATCACCGGGATAATTCCAGTAACAAAATTACGTCTGTTTAACGTGTAGTTTTGTGATGTTTTGTCGTTTTTCATTTCAATAAATGTAGGTGATTACAATATAGCCAAAAATCTCTCATAGGATAACTTGTATTCTTCCTTTTTCTTGATGGTTGAAAGGAAACAACTGTAGACTTTACTTCATCGCTGGCCTGCTAGAAAAGACACAATAGTTCTATAACTGTTTATCAAATACTCATCTCAATTTCTATCAAAAAACGGTGGAATAGTGATAGGACTAGCAGTCATCTTTCAAAAAACGAGGGAATAATGATAACGGAAATACTGGAGGAGCTATATAAAAAGCTCCATCCAAATTTCTAATTTATACTTAAGATTTGTCAATAGCGACACGATATGTCGGATCTTCATATATATTAACATCAATAACACTTTCAGCGTTTTTAAGTAGTAGCCTACAATCTTCGCTTAAATGTTTTAAATGAAGTTTTTTACCCGCGAGATGGTATCGTTCTGTTAACTTGTTTAATGCTTCAATAGCAGACATATCCGACACTCGACTGTCCTTAAAATCAACAATTACTTCAGATGGGTCTTCATTAACATCGAACTTTTCAGTGAACGCTGTAACTGAACCAAAAAACAATGGCCCATAAATTTCGTAGTGCTTGGTGCCACTTCCATCCACGAATTTTCTTGCACGAATCCTTTTTGCACTCTCCCAGGCAAAAACAAGTGCCGATATAATTACACCAATTAAAACTGCAAGGGCGAGGTTATGAAGCCAAATGGTGATCGCAGCCACCAGTATGCCAATAAATATATCTTGTTTTGGCATTTTATTGATGATCCGTAAACTGATCCACTCAAAGGTTCCTACGGCCACCATGATCATCACGCCTGTAAGGGCAGCCATTGGAACTAAACCAATTATCGGTGCGCCAAACAGAATGATAAGCAAAATAGTGAGTGCTGCCACTATGCCCGACAGGCGGGCTCTCGCCCCTGCTGAAAGATTTACCAAAGTCTGAGCAATCATTGGACATCCTCCCATACCATAGAAAAAGCCATTCAGAATATTGGCAATACCCTGAGCTATTGATTCACGGTTACCATTCCCCCTGGTTGCAGTAATTTCGTCTACTAGGTTAAGTGTTAACAGCCCCTCGGTAAGCCCAACTCCTGCCATGATCGCGGCATAGGGCAATATAATTTGAAAGGTTTCAAATGTCAATGGAATCTGAGGAATGTGAAATGGTGGAAACCCTCCGCTGACAGAGGCAATATCGCTTACTGTTTTAGTATCGATACCGAACCCGAGGACGACAAGAACAACAACAATAATAGCAACCAGGGATGGTGGTACCGCCTTTGTTATCTTTGGAAAGAATAGTACGATAGCAATGGTAAGCGCAACCAACCCGGCCATGATTAAAAGTGGGCTACCGGTCAACCAGGCCTCTTTTCCATTGATGATGGTTTTGAACTGTTCAATCTGGGCCATGAATATAATAACTGCCAGTCCATTAACAAAGCCATACATTACCGGTTGGGGAACAAGTCTGATAAATTTCCCAAGCTTGAAAAGACCTACCAGGATCTGAAAGGCGCCGGCGAGGGCTACAGCGGCGAATACATATTCAATTCCATGCGCCTGCATCAAAGCAATCAGCACAACTACGACTGCTCCTGCACCGCCTGAGATCAGACCTGGACGACCGCCCAGAACTGAGGTTACAAGCCCCATAATAAAAGCTGCATAAAGACCGACCAAGGGGGGGAAACCCGCAAGGATAGCGAAGGAGAGCGATTCAGGCATCATGGTCATGGCCACAGTGATGCCAGCCAAAATTTCGGTTTTGTAGTTGACTTTTTGAGATAAGTCAAAAAAACGTGTACGTAAGAACATACCAATAAAATTAAAGGTCAAAAATTATAAAATAAGGGGCATTGCCCTAGCAAGGGATTATGCTAAGGGAGAAAAGAGTCACTGAAAGAATTCAGGGCTTTGTCACAGGGTTATATGAAACTTGTTTAACTTTTCTCATTTCGATTGATGCAAAAATAGAAAAATATTTTTAAAATCTGTCATTACCTATGGTTTTGCTCTGGTGTCTGAATTAACAGGAGGCAGATTTAGACCGTAAAAATGAAAATGTTATATTTGAAAAATATGCCAATGTCGATCAACAAAAAGGTTTTTAAAGACTTTTTCAACTCTACAACATCAAGTGGGATTATCTTATTTTCCTGTTTAATTTTGTCTTTAATAATAGCAAACTCGCCACTGGGTGAAGGCTTTGATAACTTTTTAGCGAATCAAATTGGATATGAAACCACCAGTTTACATTTAAAGTATTCTGTTGCGCTATGGATCAATGATGGCCTGATGGCCATTTTCTTTCTTTTGGTGGGACTTGAAATTAAAAGGGAAATTGTGGAAGGTGAACTTTCCTCACCTAAAAAGGCAATACTTCCGATTATATGTGCGATTGGTGGTGCCATTGTGCCGGCAATAATCTATACCATATTTAACCGTGATACGCCAACTGCTAGCGGATGGGGTATACCAATGGCTACAGACATTGCTTTTGCACTAGCCATTCTATCGCTCCTGAGTAAAGGTTCCACTTTCCCTAAAGATCTTTCTAGCTGCCCTGGCTATTGTTGATGATCTGCTTGCAATATTAGTAATCGCGGTATTTTACTCTTCGGATCTCCACTATATGAATATGGTTTATTCCGGGGCTATATTGATACTACTGTTCCTCTTTAATCGCTTCGGGTTAAAGAACCTTGCCTTTTACCTAATTCCAGGTATTTTTATCTGGTACTTTGTTCATCACTCAGGCATTCATGCAACTATTGCAGGAGTTTTGATAGCGCTTACACTACCCACAACAGCAGATCATAAAGAGTCTCCACTGGAAAAACTAGAGCATGCACTTACTAAACCCGTTAATTTTCTGATCATTCCAATATTTGCACTGGCCAACACCAACATCCGTTTTGAAAACGGCATGGTAGAAGGGCTTTTTACAGGTCTGGGAATGGGCATTGTGCTAGGTCTGGTTATTGGTAAATCTTTGGGTATATTATTTATATCATGGCTCAGCGTAAAGCTTAAGCTAAGTGAGCTACCTGAAAATGCAAAATGGGTTCATATCCTTGGTGTTGGCCTACTTGCAGGTATCGGGTTTACCATGTCCATATTTATATCAATCTTATCCTTCGCTGACCCGCTGCTTGTTCAGGAAGCAAAGTTTTCAATTCTTGTCGGCTCCGTAATATCAGGACTATTAGGTTATTTGATTTTAAACCTTAGCAGCAAAAAGAGAGATCAGAAGAATTAAAATTAATATTCTGATAAATTTGTTGTTTCATTAATAAATCGTAATATTGCAATATTATATGGGACTTACAAAAACCGAAATGTTTACCTCCGAGCAGAACCAGCTTGCTCAGCTATTAAAAGCAATGGCTCACCCTGCACGTATTGCTATTCTGCAAAGAATACTAGTTTTCAATACTTGTATTTGTGGAGATCTTGTAGAGGAGCTGGGTCTTGCCCAAGCTACAATCTCCCAGCATTTAAGGGAATTAAAGTCTGTCGGGATTATCCAGGGTACCATCGAAGGGGTTAGCGTTTGCTATTGCATAAACCCTGAAACATGGAAATTACTGGAAGCCCAAATCGGTGCCTTCCTTGGATCATATAAGCTAGAAGCTAGCTGCTGCTAGCTTTTTTTAATCAAATCAATCGTTTAATTGCAATATAAAAATACTTAAATCTTTAATTATGAAACTATCAGAAATAAAAGCCCACTTGGCGCAGGCTGAAAGCGTAAACTTTCAATTAGAAAACGGTACACCAGTTCCTGAACATTTCCATGTGACCGAAGTTGGTGTTGTTACTAAAGATTTTATTGATTGTGGCGGTACGGTACGTCATGAAAAAGTAGCCAACTTCCAACTTTGGGATGCCAACGATTTTGAGCATCGTTTGAAAGCAGGCAAGTTGCTAAACATCATATCTCTTTCTGAAGAAGTATTGGAGATGGAAGATCTGGAAATTGAGGTAGAATACCAGGCTCAAACTATTGGTAAATACGACCTTGGTTACGATGGTAAAAACTTCCTGCTTATTGCTAAGACAACAGCGTGCCTTGCTCCGGAACTATGTGGTGTTCCTGAAGTAAAACAAAAAGTACAATTTCAGAATCTTGCTGCTTCAGGATCAGCGTGTACACCAGGTGGCGGTTGCTGCTAAATAATCAATCATAAACTATGTCTGCAAACAACTGTGCACCTGCTGCCGAAAGAAGAAAATTAAGCTTTTTAGACCGGTACCTTACACTATGGATTTTTCTAGCGATGGGTATCGGTGTAGCTACCGGCTATTTTCTACCATCTTCCTCCGGATTTATAAACTCGTTTTCCAGTGGAACCACAAACATCCCATTAGCTATCGGACTGATCTTAATGATGTATCCGCCACTTGCTAAGGTGAAATATGAAAAGATGGGAGAAGTTTTTAAAGACACTAAAGTCTTAAGCGTATCCCTGGTTCTGAATTGGGTAATTGGTCCACTTCTAATGTTTTTTTTAGCAATCACTTTTTTAAGAGATTATCCGGAATATATGGTTGGGCTGATCCTTATTGGCCTGGCAAGGTGTATTGCTATGGTGGTGGTCTGGAACGAGCTTGCAGAGGGTAACAGGGAATATGCAGCAGGCTTGATTGCACTGAACAGCATTTTTCAGGTATTGCTCTACAGTGTGTTTGCTTATATCTTTATTACCGTTTTGCCACCTTTTTTTGGTCTGGAGAGCCTTGAAGTAAACATCACCATTTCCGAGATTGCTAAAAGCGTAGGAATCTACCTGGGGCTTCCCTTTGCAATGGGTATAATCAGTCGGTACGGCCTTATTAAACTGAAAGGTGAAGACTGGTTTCAAAACAAGTTTATCCCGCTGATTTCCCCAATTACTTTGATAGCGCTACTTTTTACTATCGTAATTATGTTTAGCCTGAAGGGCGAACTGATTGTACAAATTCCAATGGATGTAGTGAGAATTGCTATACCCCTTGTTATTTATTTTTCTATCATGTTTGTGATCAGCTTTTTTGCTGGCCGTTACTTCGGTGCAGACTATTCAAGAAGTACATCAATTGCTTTTACGGCCACAGGAAATAATTTCGAACTGGCCATAGCAGTTGCTATTGGTGTTTTTGGAATCAATTCGGGACAAGCATTTGCGGGCGTTATTGGCCCTTTGGTTGAAGTCCCGGCACTGATTGCCCTGGTCAACCTTGCTTTTTACTTCCGCAAGAAATACTATCCGTCAAAAAAATTAAACACCATACATTAATGAGAATTGCACTTTTTTCAGATATCCATGCTAATCTTCCTGCCCTGGAAGCCTTTTTTAAACACGTTGAAACCAGAAACACTGATGCAATTTATTGCCTTGGAGATTTAGTTGGATATAACATCTGGCCAAACGAAGTAATAGATGAAATTCGCAAACGAGGCATACCAACTATCGCAGGAAATTATGACTGGGGTATTGGCAGGTCTAGTGATGATTGCGGTTGTGCCTATAAAACAGAAGAAGAAAAAGCATTAGGTAAGGTTTCTATCTCCTACACAAACGAAGTGGTAAGGGACGAACAGCGTGCTTATCTAAGAACCCTTCCTGCTCACATTAGACTAGAATACCAGTTGAACCACGATAAACGCAATATTCTGTTTGTACATGGTAGCCCCCGTAAGGTCAATGAATACCTTTTTGAAGACCGTGATGAAAAAAGCATGCTTCGGATCATGGAACAGGCAGATGCAGATATTATGTGTTTTGGCCATACCCACAAGCCTTATCATAGAATTTTAAACTCAGGGAATGAAGGTGCGGATCATTTCAGGCATGCCATTAATATTGGCTCAGTAGGTAAACCAAAAGACAGCGACCCAAGGGGTGGTTATGTTATTTTAACCATCAACCCTGATAGTACAGTAAACAATAAGGACAGTGTTAAAGTCGAATTTATTCGCTTTGAGTATGATATAGAAAAGGCAGCTAAAGCCGTAGAGGATAGTCCTCTTCCGAATGAATATGCAGACATGTTGCGTAGAGGATAAGGTATGAGAATAGCACTATTTTCAGATATTCATGCCAATCTACCTGCATTTAAATCAATGTTAGACGATATGGATGACCAAAAACCCGATGCCGTTTATTGTCTCGGTGATCTGGTGGGATACCACATCTATCCAAACGAAATTATCCAGGAGATCCGTAAGCGTGGAATCGGAACTTTGAAAGGTAATCATGACCAGAAGGTTGAAAAATTAATTACAACCCCGAATAGTCTCCAGGAGCCAGGGAAGAATTATGCGTATCATTTAATCAGCCAGGATAATAGAGATTACCTGAAGACACTGCCTGCGCACATTAAATTGGAATACAAACTACAATCCGAAACACTCAATCTTGTTTTTGCCCACGGCAGCACCAGAAGTATAGATGAATATATTTTAATAGATACGGATGAAAAGTATGTTTTAGATATGATGCAGGAAGCAGGTGCAGACATGCTCTTTGTTGGTCATTCTCACAAGCCTTACCATCGTATTTTAGAGGATAATGATAATAAGTTTAAGCACGTAGTTAACCTCGGGTCGGTAGGAAAGCCTAAAGACGGAGATCCCAGGGGCTGCTATGTGATACTTACCATTGCTGCAGACAGCTCCCTATCAGATAAAAACAGCATACAGGTAGAGTTTATAAGGTTTGAATATGACGTAGAAGCCTCAGCAAGAGCTATTGAAAATAGTTTGTTGCAAAGTGAATTTGCAGATGCATTGCGACTAGCCAAATAACACTAACCAAATGGAGGTCAACACCAGAGACTATGCGCCAATAGAAAAGCAGCTTGCAAAGTTCATGCGGGTCTTGGCACACCCAGCCCGGATGGCTATAATGATCCGGCTTGCAAGGAAAGAAAGTTGTACTGAAGGAGTAATAAACGATCTGCCAATTGAAGAATCTTCAGTTGCAAAGCATCTTAAAGCCTTAGAAGTTGCTGGACTTATAAAAGGGAATACCTCAAATTTACGATCACGTTATTGCATTAACTGGTACGCCTTTTGGATTTCTCTGAACAATTTAATTTGCTATTTAACAGTTTTTTAGAGCAAGCACCAATTCAAAGCTGCAAGACCAAGGTTTAAGCTATCTATGATAGTTCAGCTAGGGGTTCTAATACACGGCAGAGCAAGAGAAATATTGCGATCATTATTTCTCTTCTTCCAATTATCAAAAAACGGTCGTTTCTTGATAATACAAAAATGGGCGAAACAATTCATTGAAGAGGCTATTGGAATAGATTTCAAAATGATAAATTCCTTGGTAAAACTTATAGTAATTTCTTTTTACGATACTGCCTTTCCACCTTATTGTTTAACAAATTCTCAAAATCAACTATCGCTTCGCAATGCTCATAAAAGTTCGAACTTCCGCGGATTGACTCTACACTGATTACCAAGCCTTTAGCTATAAAAAGCTAAAGGCTTTTTTGTTCGGGTACAACATAGGTAAAACAATCCGGAGCATTTAAACATACATTGTCCCTATTCTCAATTTTGTATTATTGCTAAATAATAGAATTAGAATCATTACTCAATCATTTATAAATTGATTTCAATGTTATTAATATGGATAGTGATTTTTCTGCATAGAAAGCGAAGCTTGGTATTTAATGATTAAAATTATTGTTACGCAATGACGGGCGGCGGATAGGTACTCTTTAAATTAAAATGATACACTACCAGTTATTTTATATTTTATTTATTGGAAAGGATAGCTTATCAGACCTACTATCCGTATTCAAGCTTACATACCAAAGTTCAACTGCAAATGGCTTAAATCCACAATGCGGCCAGTGCAGCAATAAGGGCTAAGGTCATAATCATTGCACCAAGTTTCAAAAACGTCCATGCACTTACTTCATGGCCTTCGCGTCGCAAAGCCACCAGCCATAAAATAGTAGCCAGTGATCCTGTGATAGAAAGGTTAGGCCCCAGGTCGATGCCAATCAGTACCGCACTTCTGACCATTCCCGGAGCAACTCCGTTGTGCAGCACGTTTCCGGCAATGAGGCCGGCTGGAAGATTATTCATCAGATTACAGGAAAACGCTGAGAATATGCCGCTATACCACACAGTAGCAGTCAATGACTGATCAATACTGCGATGCAATATGCTGGTAAAGGTTTGAATCATCCCGGTTTTATTTAAGGCTTCAACAATCACAAACAAACCGGCCACCAAAGGAATCACCGCCCAAGAAACTCCTTTTACCACCCCGATTGGATTCTTTTTTATACTGCCCGATACGATAGCAGTTGTTAATATACCGGTTATAGCCGTCGGAAAACCCAAATCAATACTCAGACTGGAAGCAATTAGTAAAACAATCGCCGTAAGACCAATACCAATAAGCGCCGTTTTACCTCCGGTTGATAGTTTAGGGATATCAATATTAATAGCAATACTGCCTTTGAAGCTATTCCGCTGGGTGAGGTACAAAACAATGTAGGTAACCGCTATCGCAAAAAGAGAAGGAATCAAATAAATGCTCAGCCAAACAGCCAATGGCGGTAATTGACTACCGTAAATAACCAGGTTTGCCGGATTTGAAATGGGTAAAAGGAAAGAAGCGGCGTTTGCAGTAAACGCACAAATGAACAAATATGAAAGTGGCTGCTTCACTTTTGCGGCACTTACCGCAGCAGCCACGGCCGGAGTGAGTACCACGGCAGTGGCATCATTCGATAGAAAAGCCGTTACCACAACACCAACCAGATAAATCAGCAGGAAGAGCCTTGCCGGAGATCCCTTTGCCATAACTGTAGCATGAGCAGCCAGCCATTCAAAGAGTTTTTCTTTCCGTGCAGTTTCCGCCAGTAGCATCATCCCCGTCAGAAACAGATAAACGTCAGTGCCTTTTTCAATACCTGTTAATACTTCGTGGTAATTTAATAATCCGAAAATTAACAGTAAAAAAACGCCTGAAACAGCAAAAATGGCTTCTGTTATTTTAAATGGCCGGACAATCACGCCTGCTATAGCAAGAAATGAAATCACCCAGATTAATATATTATTCATGGTTTAATTTAGTGTAGAAATATTCTGGCATTCCGGATAATATCAGCTATTACAATCGGTATTTAGCGAGTCTTCGATTTTGTATCTTCATTATATTTTAATCTCTTGTTAACAAGATTCTTTTAATGTTTTAGAAAATATTATCCAAAGCAAAATAGAACCAACTGCGAAGCTACCCAAAATTAAAAATGTAGCATCATAGCCCATCCCCTGCGCCATCCAGCCGCCTATTGCCGGACTCAAAGCTGCGCCGAGGCCCTGAACCGTCATCACCGCCCCCTGACCAATATTCACCCGCCCTGTACCGTTTAGCAGATGTGCAACCAAACCCGGCACAGCCACGCTCTGTAATCCTGCTCCAATTCCATCTAACATCTGCACGGGATAAATACCAATATGACTGTGCAGATAGGATGCAATAAATCCACGGATAGGCAATGAAATAAAAGATATCAATAACACAAACCAGTAACCACTCTTTTCTGCCATACGCATCGCCAGCAACGAAGTGATGATCATCACCAACTGCGCAATAATTATGGTCATCGCCACAAAAATAGATGGATTACTATTATGTCCCTCTGCTGCTGCCAGTCCGTAAAGGGGAAGCATAGCACCATTTCCGAGGTGAAAAAGTGCAAGCGCCGCTGCAAGAACCAGCAAAGGCTTGCATTGAAACAGTACTTTAAATCCACTTATCTGGCCACTTCCTCCCTGCTCGCTTATTCCACGTGCGGCATTATCATCGATAGCTTTTGCCGGAATAAGCAGCACCGATATGATAGACAAGACGCCAAACAAAGCTGCCAGTATAAAGATTGCAGGCATGCCAAATTTATACCCCAGATAGCCGGAAAGCGCTGAACCGACGACATTGCCGGCATGATTAAAAGCTTGATTGTGACCATTCTGCCGGTTAAACCCTTTCTGCTTAACAATGCCCAGGGTAATGGCAATCATTGCCGGGGCAATAGCAGAACCTGCAATGGCTGTGGCCACCTGAGAGATACTCACAAACCAGAATTCCTGGGTTAATAATATGATGGATGAAGCCACTATGGTAAAAATGGCCGAAATCACCACATAAGTTCTTTTTCTCTTCGTCGCATCAATAAGGGCTCCGGCCGGAATAGTCATGATCATTCCGGCTACGCCACCTAAGGTCATCACCGAACCAATCAGTCCACTTTTCCAGCCATGTGCCAAAAGAAATATACCAAGAAAAGGTCCCACGCCCGCCTGAAGGTCGGCCATAAAAAAATTAAGTGACTGTAAAGGCCAGATTATTTTTTTATCCCGAACGGTGAGGTGCTGTGAATTATCCATATGAAAGCCTTAACAAGAATTCTAAACTTTTGTTCGAACACCGAGGAAGAATAACTTTATGACTTTAGAAATTTAAGTCATTCATGATACAATGGCCATAAAAAGCCATTAGCTAAAGCGAAAAATATGGCCTTAAAAAATGTTTATACGTTTAGATGGGAAGGAGTTTAGCCATCTCTATTGGAATCCGGAAATTTAATTCATGAACACCAATAGCTTATTGAAATTACGTAACAGGAACAGTAATTTTTGTTGCATGCCTGAAGCACTCAAGGTATTGATAGATTGTATTACAGAAATTATGTCTACACCTGAACGCCTCAACGCTCCGTTAAGTCAGATAGATTTCTGCCCCAAGCTACATCACACTCCGGGTTCGTCAAAAATCCGTGAAATATCTTTAGCCTTAAGTGGTTTATTTATAAAACCGGAGACCATCTCATAAGTTTCGGCTTTCGCCACATCCGACGCATTTATTGAAGAAGTGACCAGAAAAACTTTAGGTTTAGGATTTCCCGGAGCACTCTGCAACTCATCGAGCATCTCCCAGCCATTCATTACAGGCATATTGATATCCAGAAATACGGTAACATTTAAACCTGAACTTAGCAATATAAAATCGAGCGCTAGCCGGCCATTTTCAAAAGTAAAAATTTTAGCATCAGGCAAAAGGTTTTCAATTATAAATTGGTGCATAAAAAGTATTGCCGGATCGTCATCAACGATTAATATGTCAGTACCCACTGCCAGGTAAATTTAGTTCCTCTGATTTTTGTGTAACCTCTTTGATTACCAAATCAAGTTCATTTGCAGATTGTTCAATATACTGCAAAAATTTCTGCGTTTCAGGAGCCAGCGCGGGCTGCAGAGAAAGCAAATCTACCAGACCCAATATTTTTGCAAGTGGCGCCCTAACTTTATGCGATTGTATCCATGCAATTTCCCGAAGCCTTTCATTCCTGAGTTCGATTGCCTGAAACTGTTTAAGCCGCTGAGTGATATCTGTAGAAACAATTATTTTTGCCCTTTTCCCTTTAAAAATAATCGTATTGCTTTTGATGTCCACATTAATTATCTGACCGTTCTTAAGTTTATGTTTAAATATGCCCTGAAATACAACATCTTCATCTTTCCGGGTTTTTTCTAAGGTCTGTTTAAGCAAGTCCAATTCCTCCACCGGCCGGATATTGCTAATGTCCATGTTCAAGAATTCATCTCGGGAATAACCGTAATGATCCACCGCGGTTTGATTGACATCCAAAAACTTGAGCGTATCAAATTCATATACCCACATGGGTAGCGGACTTAAGTGAAACAATTCACTGTATCTCCTTTCTGATTCTTCCAAAGCCAATCTGGCCTCGGTTGCGGAGGCTTCTGTTCGTTTTTGAAGATCAATATCTTGTAAGCTTCCAAATATCCTGATACACTTACCATCGACAAATTCAGCACTGCCTATTGTCCTTACCCATTTGCAGTCGCCAGTATAGGTCTTGATTTGAAGCATTTCGTCCCACGGTTCGCCTGAGGAAATACAATCACTCGTAATCTGCGTTATCCTTTTTTTATCCTCAAGAGAACATGGCTCTCCTATGAAGCTATCCCGGTCGGGTTGAAAACTTTCTCTGGCATGGAGTATTTCCCTCATAATTTTAGACCAGTAAATTTTTCCATCGGGAAAAGTAAACTCCCAGCTGCCAATCCTGGCAATGCTGTTAGAACGCAGCAAAAGACCTTCTAATTCTTTTTTCTCAGTGATGTCTTTGGCCACAGAATAGATCAGCTTCTCTTTGACAAGGGGCTGAGACGTCCAGGCAAGCCACTTGGTGCGACCCTGAGCGGTGAGGTACCGTTCCTCAATATAATAGGCTTTACCACTGTTACGCAATTTTTCCAAATCTTTCTTGTTGCCCCGGCGATCTTCGGGATACAGGAAATGACTGAACGGACTGGATAGCAACTCTTCAATGGAATATCCTAAAAGTTGGGATGCTGCAGGATTGAGCTTTCGAAAATTTCCATCAAAATCAGTTATTGCAATAATATCCGGAGCGACATTGAAAATGTGGTGAAGGTCGCGCTCCAGCTGTTTCCGATGGAGTTCCGTACCGAGGTGTTTATCCAAAACCGGGGGAATGTCGGCCATTTTTGGATTGCCAATCTTCATTGATCCTATCAATAATACCCCAACGATTCTGTTGTGGTGAAAGAGTGGCATGTCTGAAATTGATTTGATGCCGGCGGGTATTAAAACACCTGACTCTTCTTCAGCCCATGCTGCACTTTTTCCGCTCAATTTAATCTGTTCAGCTAAAATTTTCCCCAACTGATCTGAAATCCGCAAATCGGCTGATGCCTTAATCGCCCGATCAGCAAAATAATGAGCCATCGGCTCTAATTTTCCAGAGTTAGAATCTATTGTCCAGATCGCCGAAAATGCGAACTGTCCATAAGCTGAAATCCTCACCAGAACTTTTTTCAGTGTTTCTTTAAAGCCCAGGTCACTGTTAAAAACAAAAGATATTTCAGACAGTAAATTTTGTTGTAGTTCAGTTCTTTTCTCTTGACTAACGTCTCTGAGAATGGCTATCCAGTGGGCATAACTACCTGAGCCATCAAGAACCGGGGTAACTGAATAATTCACCCAAATCGGGGTACCATCTTTTCTGTAATTAATAATCGTGCCCTTGTAAGTCCGGTTATTTTTAATGCTCGTCATAAGCCTTTTTAGCTCAGACCTATCTGTTCCCGAGCCTTGAAGAAACCATGGACTGCGACCGATAACTTCTTCAGAGGTGTAGCCCGTCAATTTTTCAAATGCATGGTTGATAAAACTTATTTTGGTCATCAGGCTACCTTCAGGGGAAACCTCGGCCACCAAAACCGAATCAACGGTATTGGTTACAACAGATTCAAGCACTCGTAAGCGGGCTTCCTCAGCCTTACGAATGGTAATGTCCTGTACAGCACCGATCATCCTGACCGCTTTGCCGAAGGCATCGCGGATGACATAACCTTTATCTACAACATGTGCATAGGTTCCGTCTGATTTCAGGTACTTATAATCATCTCGCCAGTTTGATTTATCTGAAGACAAAAAAGCGTCTAAACCCTTTTCAACTCTGGGGCTATCAAGTGGATGAATGTGTTTTTTCCAGATTCCGATATCAGCGTTCAGGAAATCTTGGCTATAACCGAATAGCGTAGTAAAGCCTTCGCCCCAATGAATTGAACCTGAGAGGATGTCCCAGTCCCAAATTGCATCTGATGTTGCCTTACCTACGAACCGATGACGCTCATTACTGATTAAAACCTTATTTTGGGCTTCCATGATGTCGGTAACATCTCGTGAGTTGGCCACAAAACCGCCAACTGCCGGTGAATTTCTCAGGTCAGTAATTATCGTTTGTATCCATCTCCAGGATCCGTTGTTGTGACGGAATCTGAACGGACTGAGCGAAAGCTTTTTTTGCCCTGTAGCAGAAGAAAATTCCAGTTTAGTTTTTTCGATATCTTCGGGATGAATAAATTCAAATGCATTTCGTCCTATAAAGCTTTCAGGTTCAATGTCCAGCACATATTTGGAAGACGGGCTTACGTAAATGTAAGTCGCGGCCTCATCAAGTATGGCAATCATATCCGAGCCGTCATGCACCAGTGCACGGAAACGTTTTTCGCTCTGAATAAGTTTCGCTTCCGCTAACTTTTGCGCTGTGTTTTCTCTTGCCGTACAATAAATTTGCCGCTCTTCCTTATCCCAGTTGGCTGACCAGAGCATCGATATGGGTTTACCAAGGAAATTCAGCATGGAGTTTTCAAAAGCCGTTACAGGTTGTCCGGATTTTACATCATGAAGGAAATTGTCAAATGCTGGGCGATTTGTTTCCGGGACAAAATCTCTTGCCAATCTGAACTTAAGAAAATCAGGTTTATATCCCCAGATTCTTTCGCAGGCTGCATTGATACCCGTAAAATAGCCATGTTCATTTATCGTACAGATGATATCTGGCGATGAATGCAGTATTTTTGCCAGCGTCATCGCCCGGGCTTTGGCTTGCAGTTCTATAGTAACTCTTTGAGTAATATCCTGAACTGAACCAACAATCCTGGTGCCGGATTCTTGCTGATCACAATATGGCGTAATGGAAATGAGTAGAAATTTTATCCCCGAAGGATATGAAACGGAAAGTTCCCAGCGGACCGTATCTTTCTGCTCGACGGCCTGACCGCATTTTTCCAGGATAGGTTGCAGATAAGGGTCGGGGATGACTTTTTCCAGATACCGGTTGACCACTTCCGCCTCCGTTAAACCGGTACCGGCTGTAAAAGCATGATTTATTGAAATGAATTTAAAATGGCTGTCTTCCTCAACGCCAAGGAGAAAAACGGCTTCACTGAGATTTTCATAGATAAGCGTGTGCCCGGGTTGCTGAATGTCTGGCTCCGCTTGCATGGAAGATTGTTCATTAACATTTCCAGCGCTGATATATATCCCCTCCACCTGCCCTTTCGGGCTGGTTGAGGGTTTAAAAGTGAGACTAATTTTGTTCGGATGCTTGGTATCACTTTCAACTTCCAACGGGTAATGCGCTGTTTGTCCCCCAACTACTTTTTCATAAAGCTTAAAAAACTCAGGAAAATCTATTTTTGATAGAAAATTCAACACTGATTTGCCTTTTTCGAGTTTTAAGTTAAGATATTCTTGTATCCAAATTTTAGTCTTTACACTAAAATCCACAACAATAAAGTCCCGGTCTATAATAATAAAAGTTTCGTCAGTGTTGGTTATAATAGAGGATTTTAAGCCTTCATCCGCTAAAAGGGCGCCCTCCATCTTGATTGTTTGAAGCAGATATGTCGTGTTATTTTGGGCAGATAGATAGTGATTCTCGAAGCTGTAAATAGCCTCAGCCCCTGAAAACATCTGCCTTCCCAAGCTAACTGCAAATGACGAACTTTCCTTTGTATTTTGAGTTCGAAAAACATGGTCAGAAAGTGTCTCCCCTGCCTCACCCATAAAAAAAACCGCTAAAAATGCTTCTGTGGTAGGGAAGCCGACCATGGTTCCCCATGCTACGAACTGATCGTTAGTGCAGGCTATGCTTATGTCCGAATCACTAATCTTTAAAACAATTGCTGGACAAGTCAGCACCTGCAAAAGCTTAGACATTAATAAGGTAGCGTGATCGAAATCTTGTTGTAAAGAAACTTCCATAAGACTGGATTTGTAATCGGTTAGGTACTCTGCAATGTTAATATGGTGAAAAAAACACAAAGTCGCCTAATGCAGACGCCAAAAGTCAGTGTAATATACAAGACAATCTCACAGGTTGGGCATTCAATGAAAAAAAAGGTATTTTTACGTCAATCTATGATCCGGCTAAAGATTCAAATGAGGTAAAAATAAATTGGAAAACACATGGGATAACAATTAAAGCCGATCAAGACCGAATGGATAAATCGGCCACCCTTAAGTTGTGAGCCGCCAGTGCTTTGGTCAGCTCATCGATGCGCCAGCGAGGCGACTGCATTTAATTGCCTGTTTTTTCAAACAGTAGAAAATGTTGCAGCGGCAGAAACGTACCGTTTTTGACCAGCCTAAAGCCATTGGCAGCAAGTTCTTTTTTCGCTTGCTTTACACTCATCTTATGTTCGGGTTTGATGGCTACTGAAGGGTCTTCCTCCTTGTACTCAAGTAACAGCAATTGGCCATTGGGCTTGAGTGCTTTCCTTAAGGCCGCCAAATAGGCTGCTGGGTGTTGTAATTCGTGGTAAACATCAACCATAAACGCCAAATCAATTGAATTGGCCAGTAAATTCGGGGCTTTTTCTGTTCCTTTAATGACCTCAACGTTAGTCAATCGGTTATCAAGTGCTTTTTTCTTAAGATAGGCAATAGCATCATCTTGAATCTCTATAGCATAGACTTTGCCTTTCGGAATGCGCCTGGCAACCCGAAAAGTGTAAAATCCTGATCCCGCACCGACATCGGCCACTACACTATTGCTTTTAAGCGGCAGAGAATCCAAGGCCAGATTGGTATTTTCTTCCTGCGTTCGGCTGTTGCGTTCAAGCCATTCTACGCCCTCAAAACTCATTACCCGGGCAATTTCTCTGCCCATGTAAACCTTACCAGTACCATTTGCAGATTGCTTTTTAAAAGTGTAGGGTGATTGATCTTGGGCAAATACAGTATGGAGCGATATCAAAAACAAAAGAGGAATTAAAAGATGTGATATTTTCATAATGATATAGTTTATAAAAGGAACGAAAAGCAGCATACAAAAGTTTACAAAAGGTATTTTTTAAATACATCGGATGATTTAAAACTCCATATTTTTTAAAATACAACCTGTAAGAACGGGTTAATGTTGCACAGTAAAATGTTTTATGATTTTGAAATTGCCAATACTTCCATTAGGCTTACTCCGTCTTTTGAAAGTACGGATTCTAAGGGTTATCGTTAGCTGATAAAATTATGAGCATTTTGAGCTGTTCAATTTTCAGCGAAACAGATTAATAGTCATTCCTGAATTTGGTTTACTTCATCAAAAACATGTTTTTACTTTAAGGGATCTTTCTGGATAGGCCGGGACGTCGGTTTGATTGCATCTTTATTTAACATCCTGAACGGCGACACCATGGGTTTAGCTTTATAAACAGGTCTTCATAATTTACAGCGGGCCGGAAGGACGAACCCCGGAGGAAGGCAGCACTTGTTTTGAGGCAAGGTTGGGAATTTTAGGAATATTATAACGGTAAATAACTGCATTTTTTCCTTCGCTGATGCAATAATAGGCCTTTCCATCCGGACTGAAACCAATAGCCTCTCCTTGTGGCTCCAGGATGTAGGGTAGTTTTGTTGGTATCCTTCGTAATGTTTGTGAAATCGGCTCTTTACCATTCCGCAGCCAATAATAAACATTAGTATAGGTTTTTAATATGATCTGTCGCCCATCACGGGATATGTCTCCTGAAACAACATACTTTGCCAAACCTTTACCTGGCAGGAAAAGGCTTCCGCGTTTTTTCATTGTAACCGTATCCTTGTTTTTGAAGATGAGAGAAGTTGAATAAATTCCAACGGTATCCTGTCGCTTGGAAATGATGATCAGTTCTTTCAAAATTGGATCAATCATTAAAGTCTCAGCATCCTGAGGACCATTTGGATACTTGAGGTAGACGGCCTCACTTTCGATCTCCATTTTACTTGAGAACTTATTCGGCTCTGCGAAACGATATACGGTAACATAAGGGCGGTTACCACCATTATCTCCGATATCGCCCAGGTAGATGTAGCGTTTATCCTTTACAAGGCCCGGGCCACCGGCCATATCTTCGCAATCTGTTACTCCAAAATGCTTTTTAGAAAGATCTCCCTTGAAGTATAACGTGGACAATAAATTGCCTTTAGCATCAATGGCAAAAAACCGCGAGGTGTCGCCACTATCATTATGTACAAAAAACAGATCATCTTTTGAGATGAACAGACCTGATGTTTCGCTAAGCTCAGCGGGAATTATCTTCGCTGCTGTATGCTGTGCGGATGCATAGCGGCCGGTGCAGAGCAAGAAAAACATAAAAAACACTATTCTGGCAGAGACAAGGGCTGTCAGTCTATTTATGTCAATGATCATTATGGTTAAGAGATTTGATATTCAATGGCTAATTTGAACATCCTTTTCGGAACGATCAAATCAATTTGTAAAAAAACCCAAAAATTGAAGATAGTTTATGCTCAATAATTGACTTATATGATATTTTCCACATTAGAGATTATTCGGGATTAGGCGAAGTCCTTCCATTATAGCATTAGATTATTATTATAGGTTAGTTCAGAATATCGCGGTTCAACATCCTTCGAATCTTAAAATAGGCTGCAACTGTCGCCAATTCCTGCAATCAGGCAAAAAAATTTGCTGATTTGCCCAGCGGATTTAAACGTTAAATCAAACGAATAACATAAATATACAGCCAATTTAAAATGATTATAATTAGCATATTTTTGAACTATTAAAACAATTATTGATTCAATATTGTACTACATTTGGTGATTAGTCATAAAATCAATAATTAATGTTAGATAGCAGTTTAGAAGAATCAATGTCTTTAAAAGAGAACCGAACAGTTAAAATGGAATCTCTGATATCTGTTCATGATACGCCGATGAGGGCCGACGCATTTGAAATAGATGATAATACCAAAATGGAGCTTATCGCGAAGCACTTTAAAGGTATCATGGAAATATTGGGTTTAGATTTGGATAATGATAGCTTAAAAGACACACCAAAGCGGGTAGCGAAAATGTATGTGAAAGAAATTTTTAGGGGATTAAACCCTGCAAATATGCCAAAGCCTACCTTATTTAGTAATCCGTATAAGTACAATCAGATGCTTGTGGAGCGCAACATTTCCGTTTTCAGCAACTGTGAGCATCATTTCGTTCCGATTGTGGGTAAGGCACATGTTGCTTACATAAGCAGCGGCCAGGTAATCGGCTTATCTAAATTAAACAGAATTGTGCAATATTGTTCGCAAAGGCCACAGGTTCAGGAAAGGCTTACGATACAAATCGCTGCAATGCTCAGGGAAGTATTAAACACCGAAGATGTGGCGGTACTTATCGATGCAAATCACCATTGTGTATCGAGCCGGGGCATCAGAGATGGAGGAAGTTCTACGGTTACCGCAGAATACAGCGGCAAATTTTTATCCGCGGAAACAAAAAATGAATTCTTAAAATATATCGGATAATGAAACTGGACGGAAAAAATATACTTGTTGTTGGCGGAAGTTCGGGCATAGGTCTGTCATTAATTAAATTACTTCAGGCGGAAAAGGCTAATATCTACGCCATTTCAAGGTCATCATCAGATGAATGGCCGGTAGATGTTCGGTTTCTTAAAGGCGATGTAACCGAAAATCTTGATGGCATCGAAGTGTTTTTACCTGAACAACTGCATGGTCTTGTGTATGCTGTTGGCAGCATAAATTTAAAACCATTTGCCAGGCTAACAGATGCCGATTTTCTTTTGGATTTTAACCTTAACGTTTTGGGCGCAGCCCGGATAATTAAACAGGCAATGCGTTCTTTAAAAAATGCGGCAGGATCTTCCATCGTACTGATAAGTTCGGTAGCAGCGAAAACCGGAATGCCTTACCATGCAAGTGTCGCGGCTGCTAAAGGTGCTGTAGAAGGAATGGCTATTACATTGGCTGCCGAACTCGCCTTTCAAAAGGTAAGGGTAAATGTTGTAGCGCCTTCATTAACGGATACACCTATGGCGGCTAACCTGCTGAGCACACCAGAAAAACGCGAGGCATCTGCCAAACGGCATCCGCTGGGCAAAATCGGGAAACCAGAAGATATCAGCAAACTGATTTCTTTTCTGTTATCAGATAACAGCGGTTGGATTACTGGCCAGATCATCGGAATTGATGGCGGAATGGGCACTTTGAAAACAGGGTGACGAACAAATTACAATCACAACTTGGAGCGTTTTACAGCACTAAAGTTTTTGAACAACCCCATATATAAAATGAATAGTAAATTATTTGCTTGTAAATAATTAGTAACAACCATGAGCAAAAATGCAGAGGTAATTATAATTGGTGCGGGTTTAGCCGGGCTAACCGCGGCAAAGGTTTTGAAAAATGCCGGAAAATCAGTTTTGGTGTTCGAAGCTTCTGATGGCGTAGGTGGTAGAGTAAGGACAGACGAGGTTGATGGTTTTCTTTTAGACAGAGGTTTTCAAGTCTTGTTAACCGCTTATCCTGAAGCAAAAAAATTATTAGACTATAAAGCGCTTGATCTGCGCAGTTTCGATCCGGGTGCCTTGATATTGGACAAAAATAAAGTAAGCAAAATCGGCGATCCGCTCCGGCAACCCGGGTCGCTCCTCAGCACTCTATTTTCTAAAGCGGGAACATTTGCCGATAAATTGCGAATCTTGAAACTGAAGTTAAAGCTTAACGGTAAATCGCTTACTGATATTTTCGCAGCACAGGAGATGACAACGGCCCTATACCTTAAAAAGCAAGGCTTTAGCAGCTTAATAATCAATAAATTCTTTCGCCCGTTTTTTACAGGTATTTTCCTTGAAGATAAACTGCAAACGTCGAGCAGGATGTTCGAATTTGTTTTTAAAATGTTTGGTGAGGGAAATGCAGCTGTCCCCTCTAAAGGTATGGGTATGATACCGCTACAACTGGCGGCATGCCTTTCGCCGAATGAATTACTGCTGAACAACAGGATTTCGACCGTAGAACCGGGAAGTGTGACCACAACAAATGGCGAGTCGTATACCGCAGATTTTGTAATCATTGCTACAGATCAATTGAACCTGCCTTTCCCGCATAGAAAAAATGCAAAAAATTTCTGTTCGGTAACCAATGTTTATTTCACCGCTGAACACAAACCCTTCAACGAACCGTTGATAGCACTTAATTCATTGCCCGGAAAGCTGGTCAACAATATTGCGGTTATGAATACGATTTCGAAAGATTATTCGAAGAACCGACAGGCGCTGATATCGTTATCTCTTATTGGCGACCATTCGAATAAGGATGAAAAACTTCTTCAACAAGAAATTTTAGAGGAATTGAAATACTGGTACGCTGATGCGCTGAGCTGGAAACACCTTAAAACTTATCATATTAATTACGCCCTTCCAAATGATGACCAAGTAACTAACGAATTAGCTGCTGATGAAACAGCATTGAATAAACAATGCTATTTCTGCGGTGATTATCTATTGAACGGCTCGATTAATGCCGCAATGAAAAGCGGAAGAATCGCCGCAGAAGTAATTATTCAAAACATGGCTAAATGATGACGACAAAGGGAATTTATAACAAGGAATTTTTAGATATCAAACGACAATCGGGCGATCGGGTGGCTGATGAATTTATAAAATATGTATTCTCGGATAACGACCGGAAACTGCAGCTTCAGCAATGGCTTACAGGAAAATTTTCAATAGCGCATTTGGATGAAATGTTCCCTGGCTTCGATTTTATCAGCCAAAGCAGGGAGCTTCCCTTATGGGCCAAACCAGAACTTATTCAGGAGGGTAACGCTTTTTTTGCCCGGCATGCGCAGAATATTATGAGCCTGCTCGGCTTATTATCACTTCCTTATTGCTACACCGCTGCAGATGGAGCTATGGTATTGTATCTGTCAGAAAAGATTAGGAAAAATACAACCAAACGCCTGTACGATACGGCGGTTTTCGTTTGGGAAGTTATGGGGCCTGCCGCTTTATCGAAGAGTGGAAATGGTTTTAATGAGATTTTGAAAGTACGAATAGTACATGCGGCCATTCGATTTTACACCCTGCAGAGTGGTAAATGGAATGAGAAATGGGGCATGCCGATTAATCAGGAAGATATGGCAGGGACAAACCTTTCCTTCTCATTGATCGTTGTTCATGGCCTTCGTAAACTGGGCATTACCATAAGCAACCGCGAACAGATCGCCTTTCTGCACCTCTGGAAAGTTATAGGATATTTAACCGGACTGGATGAAGACTTGTTACCAGAAAATGGAAGAATGGCGACACAGCTAGACTTAGTTATTAAAAATCGTCAGTTCCGTATCTCGGATCACGGGCGGGAACTTACCAATTCGCTCATCGAGCATATTTTAACCTTAAATAGAAGGAAAGTCAGTAACAATGACATCCTTGGCCTGATGCGAAATCTTTTGGGCAACGATGTTGCAGATATGCTCAACATCCAGGCGCCTGAACTTCCAAAGTATAAACTCACATTGATTAGAACAATAAACTTTTTTAAAGGCTTCAAATTACGTGGTGATAGCGTGCACCTTTACCATCAGGCTTATGCTGCATTTAAAAAACAAAGCCTGCATATTCAGCAATAAACCGGCTAAAATATATTAATGACAAAATATGAAATCATACCAGCTTATCCACCAATTGATTACACTTGTTGAAGACCTTGATGAAGAACAGCCTGGGAAAGAAATATCTTTGCAACAGTTTACCGGTTTTTTATTGAGTAAAGTCAACAGTTCAGCAATTGAAACAAATAACGAGACCAGGTTTGGCAAGAACGATGAAAAAACCCTTGAAATTGCCTATCAGCTAGATAACAATATCGGCAGATTATTTGTCTTTATGAGCCGGTACGCCAAATTGTATATCAAAAAAGCCCTTGAAGAAACCCCTTTACTTACAGCGGAAGATTTTACGGCGCTTGCCATCCTGATGACGCACGATAAGCTTTCCAAAACCGAGTTAATTAAACATAATCTCCAGGAAAAAACATCGGGTACGGAGGTTATCCGACGGCTGATTTCGGCGGGTTTGGTTACCCAATGGAACGATGCTAAAGATAAACGAAGCAAGCACATTGCCATAACTAACGAAGGTCGTAAACTGCTTTATAGCGTTTTTGCAGACATGAATAACGTTGGCAAAATGATAACGGGAAAGTTATCCCTGGCAGAAAAATTTACCCTACAATACCTGCTTCAAAAGCTCGAAGATTTTCATCTCGACCATTACGAGAAGAAGACCATTCTAAGCAAAACAGACTTAAAAAATTTCATCGAAGATAATCTATCCTGAAATGAAAGGGAAAATTGTTTTAAATCTACTGGATACCGACCGCGTTATAGAAATGGCCTGGGAAGATCGAACACCTTTTGACGCTATTAAATTTCAATTCGGCCTCAGCGAGCAACAGGTTATCGAATTAATGCGCCAGCAAATTAAGCGCAGTTCTTTTAAGCGGTGGCGTACCCGCGTTCAGGGGCGAGCCACAAAGCACACCATGCTTAGTTTTCAAAACGATTTCACTTTTAAATGCGACAGGCAGAGGCAAATCAGCTTCAATAAAATCAGTAAAAAAAGTTTTCGGTAAGCCAAATAACCGGGAAAATACAGTGCAACTTCTTTTTTAGAAGGATTTATATGTATAAAGAATAATCGATAAATTCTTTTCCGCTTAGTCATACGACACCGAATTCTCTAAACTTTCAGGAACGCTTTCTGTTATAAATCATAGCTGAAACCAAAACACGATTAAGTACAAACGGTTAGAAAACTATATTTTAAAATCTTACTATCAAAAGTTCCATCAGTTTATGTTTAGTTTAATTTTATTAACATTAAACAAGCATCTTTTTTTTGCCTTAGTAGTTTTCTGTTCATACCGGTAATCATTACTAACCGGGGATTCAACTGCTTACAACCCAGTCTCTGTACGTTGTTTCATAATTTCTCGATGGCAACAAACAATAAGGCAAAATCAAGTCAATAGTACCCATGTGCCGGAATATAACATTTTGATTTTCAATATATTTTCGTTATGTTTGAAAATAATTAAATGAATATATGCAACAAGGAACAGTAAAATTTTTCAATGAGACAAAAGGTTTTGGATTTATCGTACCAGCTAATGGCGATGCAGAACTTTTTGTACATGTATCTGGCTTATTAGATAACATTCGTGAGAATGATTCAGTAAGCTATGATGTAGAAGAGGGCCGAAAAGGTCTGAACGCAATCAACGTTAAGATAGGATAAAATATAACCTTCATACATTGTTAAAACATCCGTCAAAAAGCGGATGTTTTTTTTTGGCTTGGCTTGCCCTTTCAATTTAAAACACAATCGGGCCATAAGAACAAATCCGTTTAAAAAAACGATTAATCAATTAATTGATGAGCGGAAATTAAAAAATTCTAAAAAAATTTTTGGAACTCATTTTTTTAAATATTTTTACCCTTAAAGCTTAATCAGGCGGTTTAAAGGGGCAAAATGCTCTAATGGTTTTTCAAAAATTATAGATTAAAATAAATGTTGATAATAAATAGTTTTGAAGAATACAGGTCCCACCTCGGGAAGGAACTTGGTGTTTCGCAGTGGCATAGGATAGATCAGGGTCAAATCACACATTTTGCTGACGCCACCCTCGATCATCAGTGGATACATGTGGATCCGGAAAGGGCGCAGAACGAAGGACCGTTCGAGACCACAATCGCGCATGGCTATCTAACACTCTCACTTATACCATATCTTTGGAAACAGATCGCCGAGGTTAGAAACATAAAAATGGAAATCAATTATGGAATTGAACATTTTAAGTTTGGCCAGGCTGTTACTTCCGGAAGCGAGGTGCAGCTGAAAGCAAAGCTACTCTCAATCGCAGACCTGCGAGGAATAACAAAGGTAAACATCGAGGCGATACTTATGATTAAGGGATCTGAGAAGCCAGCCTATAAAGGCGAAGTGGTATTTTTATACCATTTTGCATAAACCACCTGTTTCGAACATCGAATTATTCCAAAATAATGCATGATTATTCCTAATAGTGCATGTGTTTTTACGACCATCAGATTTATTACCCACAGCTATGAAAACAAGGATATTTAGTTCATTTTAAATATTTCGGCTAACTATTTAAATCTGAAAAAGCGGTATAGCTCTGCTCGCCTGGTATAGCCTTTTGTGCAGATCGCTTCATCTTTCTTTGAAAATTGCATTACAATTAAACAAATGAAAACCATTTGCCTGAGGGGATGTTTAAAAGACGGATAAAAGATTTATCCTTTAAACAAAAGAACATGAATTCAGGAAGTATAGAATATATAAATCTCAAAGAATTATCAAATGAGGACTATAAAATAATTGACGGAGAAGCATATATAACCGGCTGGCCTGTAGTAGATGAAAGCCGAAGTTCGGTTGGCAAGGTGAGAGATTTATTGTTTGATCCGGAAGAGCATGCTGTTCGTTATATTATTGTAGATCTTGATAGCAGGCTATCGGAATTAGAAGACAAAGCAATACTCATCCCGATAGGCTTTGCAAACCTTGGGGCGGATAAAAAAGAGGTGGTTATACCCGTTTTGCACGAGAATCAATATATAGCAATGCCCCGGTATATTATCGGTGAAGTTACAAGGGCTACCGAAGTAGAAATCAGATCAGCTATCGGGAGCCCGGCGGCTTTAAGAATAGAAGAGAAAATTGCGGAAATGGATTATCAGGATTTTTACCGCCATCATCACTTCGACAGGGGAAATGTAATATCCAGGAGAGCGGGTTCTTCATTTGCAGAAAACGTTTCCGAATCAGCTTCTGATAACCGCGAAGAAGAGCAAAATACAATCCATGAACTTATCAACCGTAATGAATCAGGAAAAAGTATAGAGCAGGAGGGCGGGAATAAAACAACAGTGAAATTTGAACAGTTCAATGTTGATACAGAAGCGGGAATATTTACGGTTGAACCACAAGAAAATGGTACATACAGAATTCTTGATGGAGAAAATAAAATAGGGGTTATATATGCGGAAGCCTGTTCTGAAGGCACAGAATGGCGAACGATGGATAAGCTGGACGACAGACTTATTATTGATTTAGGGCAGGCTATTACCGTACATAACCATAACACGTAATCGATAGATTGTCGTTCAGTAGCGATCCGTACTCATTATGAAATACCCCATCAGAGTCGGTTTCAAAAGATAATTTATAACCCCACTACCAAAAAACACACCGCTTTTCTACATTAGCCAGGCAAAGAGGCTATTACACATCTTCTTTCAGCCACTGAAAACAGTGTAGAAAATGCCTAAATACAAAGAATAGATATTATAATAAAAAAAGCGGCCTGGGCCGCTTTTTGTTTTTTACCGTGATATACTAATTGTGGCGCATATTATCTAAGCTTGCTCAATAGTATTTATTGCCGAATCTTTTACCTCTTCTTTAATCGAAACAGCTTTTTCTTTCAGCCCTTCTTTAGCTGATTCATAAGCATCTGCCGTGCTGTTACCATATTCCTTGCTGGTCTCAACCAGGCGTTCCAACTCATCTTTTGCCCGATCTAAAATCCGGTCTTTAAGATCAGATAGTGACCGTGAGAGCTTGTCAACTGTTTCACCACCCTTATCCGGTGCAAATAGTATACCAAGGGCAGCACCTGCCGCAAGTCCTGCAAGCAATGCAACTACTGTTTTTGAATTATCATTCATGATTTTGAGTGTTTGAACTTTTTTAATAAACCCATTACTCTCCGATTTGTTTGCGATTTCATTTTAAATTGCGTTCAAATAAAAAAAACTTCTGTTTTCTTGTGTCCGGTTGGATAATAAACTGCCGAATCCTGAACTTTACTATATAATAAGCTTATTATCTGCCGCGCAGGAGTTCCTGATATCCTCATCCGGCAAGCTGCCCGGTCTTGGCAAATCTGCATGTTCAGAAACTGCAGACTAATTACTATCTGAAGCGGAAGTAATATATTTTGCTGAAATTAATAGCAGCAATGTCCTGTTTTTCTTGGCTTCTTCAAAGTTATCTTTCAATAACTGTCCAACCTGTCCGGTGTTCAACTTTACCGCAGCCATCCGCAGCAGCTGGAAGGATGCCACTTCCACGTTTTCAATATTCTGCAGGTAGAACAAAATACACATATCCCTGAGCATGGGATCTTGGGATTGCTCCTGGATGGCTAAAAATGCCTCATCAATAAGCCCTTTCAGTCCGATGGTCTTTTCTTCGGGCGGAGCAGTATCCAGTTGGCTATAAATGATTTCCATTCGGGCAATCTGTTTTTCAACGTTATCAATCGTTTCCCCGATACCCATGAGCAGATTTTCATCTTCTACAAGGTCCCGCAGTAAAGGCAGGTTTGCCACAAGATGGGATTTGGCAGAATATATACTGTTGAGGTGTTGGATAAAAAAAGCCCGCAGGGTTGCGTTCGCTTCTTGCCCCGTAAAATCATTATTTGCTGTATTCATACTATAAGAATTCTTTAATACCTTTCAATAGTTCACTGAGCCCGAATGGTTTCTGTATAATACCATCCGCCAGTGACAGTTTTCCGATAGTTTCCAAATTCCGTTCTGCTGAAAGCAGGATCACTGGGATTCTCTTCCACTCCTCTTTTGTTTTTAAAGCGGAGCAAATTTCGGCACCGGACTTTTCTGAACCTAAAATCCTGACATCAAGAAGTACCAGATCGGGATGTATCAGCGCGATTTCGGCTGGCGATATCGCTGTTCTGAACCCAACGGTTTCATAGCCCTCTTCCTCAAATATGATATTGAGTATTTCATAAATATCGGGATCATCTTCGATGAAAAGTATTTTTTTTGACATGGACCGTCTAATGAAACTTTATTTTGGCCGCCTGGTGCTGACCCACGACCAATCAGGCCAAATATAGCGTTCCCTTTTGCATTCTAAAGGAAAATTTGTTAAAAATGTTTTTCGGTAGTGATGACTCAGGTGTGTCTGTACACCTGTTGCGTACAGGTAGCCAGGTCAAAAACAAATGGTATAGCAGAATAAAACCTTTTAGTAAAACTTTATACCTCTAATTATGTTTATAAAAAATCCTAATTTCGGCAGCGGAAATGATTTAAGACATCCCAAGACGAAATTTGGTATATTTGCCGGATAAATTTTTTCAGCCTTAAATTTGGAAACTTTTATCATATATAATAAACAAATTTGAACGAGAAAATTCCCTATCCCAAAAACGAATCCCAGCGTTTGTCAGTCCTGGATTCTTACCAAATTATTGACACCCAGCGGGAAGAAGATTTTGATGGGATCACCAGGCTGGCGTCAGAAATCTGCGGAACACCTATCGCACTTATAACTTTATTAGATGAAAGGCGCCAATGGTTCAAAAGTGCTATTGGTCTCGATATTGATGGTACACCCAGAGAACATGCCTTTTGTGCCCACACTATTGTGGAACATTCCGGGATTATGGAAATTCCCGATGCACGCGCAGACAGTAAGTTTGCGGAAAATCCCCTTGTTAAGGGCGATCCCGGTATTGTATTTTATGCCGGAGTATCTCTGATTGGTACAGAGGGTATGCCCTTGGGTACTATCTGCGTTATAGACCGTATAGTCCGAAAGTTATCGCCCCGGCAGTTAGATGCGATGCAGATTCTTTCCAAACAGGTTATTGCGCAGATGGAACTTAGAAAAAAAGTGCGCAAGCTGAGTGAAGCTAACCTTCAGCTCCGAGAAACCAATGAATTTATACAGCGCTTCGCTACTACTGCTGCCCATGATCTGAAAAACCCGTTGAGCAGCATTTCCATGAGCGCCGAAATGCTTGTCCGCCACCTTCAGGATAAAGAAGATGAAAAGGGGATTAAACTTGCATCAACAAACCTAAGTTCTTCCAAAAAGCTTACTCAGCTGGTTAACGATATGCTGGACTATTCTCTTCGTCCGGAAATACTTACCAAAAACCATTTGCAGATAAACTTAAAGGATTTTCTAGCCAAGACAATATCCATGATCAGCATGCCGGAAAACGTTCTTATCCAGATTCCGCAGCAGGACTACGCTTTCAGGACTTCCGAAATAGCGCTTCAACAAATTTTCATCAATTTATTGACCAATGCGGTCCGTTATAATGATAAGGATGTTTGCAGGATAGAAATAAGCTGCCAGGTTGGGGATGGGCAAACCATGTTTTCAGTATCCGACAATGGAATAGGTATCCCAAATGACGCCCTGGAAAAGATTTTTTCTAAAAATGTTACCATTAACGAATCAGATTGTTTCAATCAGAGCAGTACCGGAATCGGACTTCATACGGTGCGGTTTTTGATCGAAAAGCTGGGTGGTAAAATATCGGTAGAATCTGAAATTTCTAAAGGCAGCAGGTTTTCATTCACCATTCGCAACACGGTAAAATAGTTTTGCTACATGCTTAACATACTAAATAATTTGATCCGCCATTTAAGCTTCCGGCACCTCAGGCTATAATATATAGAAGGTCTCCTGTTCAGCCACTGAAGGAATTGCATCTTCATTTAGAAGCTGCTTTATATTTGTTTCGATGGTTGTGCAGATGGTGGTCATTGCCGTATCAGTAGGCAGGTTACTGAAAGGATTTTCCATATGGCTGGCCGTTTTTTCCAGCAGGAAAAACGCAGCTGAAATAACCAGAAGCAATGGAATTTCGAAATAACTTTCGATATCCCTAAGTGAGATAGATAGCGTAATCAAAAAAAGATAGATGCTCAGGTGCAGGAAATAGCGGTAGGTAACCGGAAAAACGGTTGTTTTGATCCTTTCGGCCATACCCATCGCGTTAGAGAAATTTACCAGGGTGTTGTTTATCTGGACGTGGCTAAAAATATTAAGTTTGTCTTCATCACGCAATCTTGCGATATGCATGGTATTTAGCTGAAGTATTGCCAGGTGACGGTTACGGTGCTTACTGATCTGAACGATCTCATCAGCATCCAGAAATTCTTCAAGTCCCTGTGCCCCATCTTTATCCCTCAGGGATTTGCTCAGGCTATAGCACCAGGCGATATGGCGAAAGGCTATCTTTTTTATATCATCCCTGCTACTACCCGAAACAAAAGACTGCAGCTGGAGGACAAAAGATCTGCTTTCGTTTACTATATTACCCCATATTTTTCTTGCTTCCCACCAACGGTCGTAGGACTGATTTAGTTTAAAGGAGAGTATAACTGAAATTGCGGTACCTAAAAATGCAGGTATCCCCAGGGGCATTTCAGGAATTACGTTACGAAAAACAGTTGTGATGTAGTAAACAACAAGCCCTATCATCAGCACATAAAGAAGTTCTTTTCTGACTTTTTTGAAGATGTAGCTAAATGGAATTTTCTTTCTTAAAAGCATAAGCAATGGTCTGTTTTTAAATCGTACGTAAAATTGCAAAAATGGATTTTTATGTCCAAAGAGTTTTCTTCAAAATCCGGTACTTAGCTTCAGACTACGGTTTTTTCCCACTAAAAATTCCTGATTTACGAACTGTTATTAATGGCAAATGTTATAGGAGTATGATTTGCAAAAATCAGATTTCGAGCACCTCACGTGCAATGCCGATGTGTATTGGTTAAAATTTTTAGGTATATAGCGCTGAAAAAAATTCAGGACCGAACTGAAATTTTTTCAGAAAAAATGAAAAAATTTCAGACGTTATCATTCGTATTGTGCAAAATTAAAGTTGGTGCCATTTTTGAATCCATTCCTGTAGACACTTTTAAGAAAAATTGAAATTAATAGCAAATTATAAATGCCGCGCAGGATCGCATTTATAATCTAATTCTGGCACTCATAATTTTAATGACCGGAGTTATGGAAAAAGAATTTACGATTGATATAGCCCTAAAATTAAAAAACAGTAAACTTTCATATGGGAGGTTTATCCTGGGCTCGGATAAAGATGTAGCGTTGGAAATTTTCAGATCGCTAAAGGGAAATAGAGACACCGTGAATACGTGCACGCTGGAGCTCGAACTGATTGAAAATGTTACCGGCTTCCCGATTCCTATTGACATTTTGAATTGTACCCTACAGGAGCTCGCTGAAAACATCACACTACTTTCCAAGGAGATATTTCGTATCGCACAGCTGGAGAATGGAAAAATTCAGTCTTTACACTAATGTATCGAAAAAAGCTTACAAACTTTAAAAAAATAGCTAAGCAGAACTCATCAGCACTAAAAACAAGAACAAACCAGAAGCAGAAAATATTGTTATCAATATCAAAAAACACACAGATGGAAAAAAAGAAAATATTCATCGTCGAAGATGACCTGATGTTGATGGAAACTATTCAGGATATACTGAGTTATCATGGTTATGAATGCCAGGGCTGCTACGATCCGCAGGATGCGTTAAAAATGATCGAATCATTCGGTCCGGATCTGATCCTACTGGATTATATATTGCCGGAATGGAACGGCGGAGAACTTTGCGCATTAATCAGGGGTTTGGATGGCTACGATTATGTGCCTATAATTATAACTTCTGCATATGCAAACATATTATTATCGGTTGCAGATTATGGATGTGATGCTGTGCTGGAAAAACCGTTTACAATGAAAGAGTTATTGGATCTGATAAGATCATTGCTTAAAGAGAAACGAAGTGATAGCGGCCTTATGCCAAAAATAAAATCTGTGATTAAAAATATAATGCCACAGTCAACCGGTTTTGGTCAACCGGCTACATAAAACAAAATTGGTTCAAGGATAGGTAATCTATATTTTCAGTCAAAAAACAGGGCATAAAAAAAAGAGGGCAGATTTAGCATATGATGCTTAAATCTGCCCTCTTTTTTATAGAATTACCAAACAGGTTATAATGCTTTTTGTGCATCACGCAACGCCTTAATCGTATCGTGCCCTGTAGAAATTCCCTCCTGTTGCTTTAAAAGAACCTCTCTTACCTGCTCACCAAGCTCATTCTCCTGAAGCGCATCGCGGTAAGCTTTTTTAATTGCATCCTCACCACGTTCACATTCTGCCAGGATACTGTGGCGATCGTTTCCACCAAAGCTTGCCTTTACATCAATCCATGCCCGGTGAAGTGTTCCGAATATGGTATTGCCCGTATCAGGATTCTCACCTTTTCGGCCCACAAGTGCGGCAAGCTCAATTACATTTTCCCTGCTATCTGAAGCGAACTTATCAAAAATCGCTTTTAGGTCTACATTTTCAGCTTCGAGATCTGATGAAGCTCTATCAAAGCCATCGGCTCTGTCATTATTAATTTCAATAAGATCATTTAAGACCTGAACGATATTTTCTTGGGTTTCCATAGTTTTAAAAATTATAACTAAAAAACACCAAAGGCTGGAAAATGTTTTTAAAGCAGCTGGTGATTATCTGAATATTTTACATTAATTAACAATAGCCCGTCATTCTAAACAACAGAAAAAATTGTCAAAACAGTAATTTCCGTCTAGCTGACAATATACTTTGAAGAAATAAGTAATAGAAAAGTCCTGTCGGATTTTGCTTCTCTATAGTTTTCGCTAAGCAGCTTACTTATCTGCGCATTGTTAAGTTTAACGGCAGCCATCTGCAGGATTTGGAATGAAGCCATCTCAACGCTTTCTATATTCTGCAGGTAAAAAATGATGGAAAGATCTTGAAGCTCAGGTTCTCCTTTCTGTGCATTTATTGCGTCGAAGGCATCATCTATCATTCCTGAAAGGCCGCGTATACTGGTTTTGGAAATCTCGGCATCAAGAAGCGCATAGATGATCTCCATTCTGGCGATCTGTTTCTGTACATCGTTTACCGTTTGGATAATTGCTTCTTTTAGTTCAGAAAATTGTACCTCATCCACCAGCGATGGCAGCTTGTTTACCAGATGCCTTTTGGCAGAATAGATCCTGTCCAGATGGTTAACGAAAAACACTTTAAGTTTATCTGAGCCCAGTTTGATTTTTTTCCAGGAATTTGATTTTCGTTGATCTTCGTTCATAAATTATAGATTGAAGCTAAGTTAAGAATTCTTTTACTTTATTAACCAATCCTAATATATCAAACGGTTTGACGATGAAACCATCCGCATGGCATTTTAGGCTAAGGGATTCAATATTTGCCTCAGCAGAGACCATCAGTATTGGTATTGAATAAAAATCCGGGGTCGATTTCAATTCCTCACAAATTTCAGCGCCTGTTTTTATATAGCCCTGAATCCTGATATCCATTAAAATAAGATCCGGCATATGCCTGCGTATATCTGCACCATCAGGCCCGCTATCAAAGAGTACAGGTTCATAACCTTCATCGGCCAGTACCATCCCAATAATGAACAAAATGTCTTTATCATCTTCAACAACAAGTATTTTTTTTCCCATCTACAGCTAATTTATTATTGCCAAACTAAATAAGTTCTTCAACCCTGATTCCATAGACCTGAAAGAATAGCTTTTTAAAATATGGCCGGGATCCATAACCGGCTATATCTGAAATTTCCGCAATTGAATTGTATTTTCCTGAGGCAATAGCTTCCCATGCCAACTGCAGACGTATTACCCTGACCAGCTTATTGGGTGTAATGTTTAATATCCGTTTTACATGCCTGAAGAGCTGGCGTTCGCTCATCGCCAAATGACTGCTAATGGAGCGGAGCTTTATCTCTTTATTTCCGGCATGCTCTTTAACGGTGGCCTCAAAACGGTTCAGCCACAACTTGTCTGCCATAGCAGGTTCACCATCATCCAGGGTTGTACTTAAATTTACTTTAAGGCTGTCGAGACGGTACTGCACTTCATCCTTCCAGCCAGCCTTTTGGTTTCGCTCTATCTCTTCAGCATGGATTTTTTCCATGATAGAAGACACCCTGTTGTATTCTTCCAGGTGTTTTCGGTAAGTGATATCTCTTGCTATGGAAAAAATTACCTCATCCCTACCAACAGCAATGGAGGTCCAGGAAAGATAAATAACCTGGCCATCCTTCGCGATAAATCTGTTTGAAAAATTGGTTAGCGGCAAACCCTTTTTCAGTTCCTCAAATTTCTTAAGTGTTCTGGATTGGTCTTCATCATGAATAAAAGAAACCATTGGGTATTCCATCAGCTCGAGCGGTGAGTAGCCGAGCGTTCTGGAGACGGCAGCATTCATTTTTTTAAAGAAACCATCATAGCCCGAAATACAAATCATTTCGGGAAAAACGTTCAGATAGTACTCAATTTCAGTCGTATCGGTAATATTAAAAGTATTCATATTTATAAACACGCACCCGATATTAGCTGGTTAGCTTCATAGCGCTGTAAAGGCAACATATGGTTTGTTGCTTTGTTTTGTCCATTTAGCCCTTAAGCGTATTTTGGCAGCTTTATAAAAGATTTAGGCAGTTTTGTGTTTATATTTTGATTTAACTTTTAACCGGTCAGTTTAATAGTGGCAAGCATTTCCTATGAAAATCCGCTTCCGGACCTAATTTAAAGATCCGTTAACCTGGAAAGCCATATTGTGAAATGAATATCAAAAATTTGATGTTGTTTTAGGAGAGATTTAAAATTAAAAGAAGTACGGAACAATTTTACCCCTGAAAAAGGGTAAAATTGCCTGATAACTAAATTCCTTTTAGAAGTTTGAAAGCTGTCGGCCTAAATCAATAAATTAGTCTTCAAAGTCGGTATCCCCGAATTTGGAATCGCTGTCCGTTATAGCCTTGTGGCCATAAGTAATTTCACCATTTTCTTCATCAAAAATAAATGTTGCGGGATTTGTCGAAATTTTATTAAGATTATCCATA
The DNA here is from genome assembly GCF_027213645.1 of Pedobacter rhodius. Classification (GTDB taxonomy): domain Bacteria; phylum Bacteroidota; class Bacteroidia; order Sphingobacteriales; family Sphingobacteriaceae; genus Pedobacter; species Pedobacter rhodius. The sequence continues at coordinate 384,337 of NZ_JAPWGL010000004.1, forward strand.
TCGTTTTTTATCTGTAAAACACAAAAACTTTGTAAAAGTTTTTCCAAGATTGATGGCTAATTTTTCACATACATTATCTTTATTATGTGCATTGTAGCTTTATTCGTTCGTAATCATTTAAGATTTGAAGGGTACCATATGCATGGAATATGGAATTTTCACAGGCAATTTGAAACAGAAATTATCACCGGCAAAATGGTAACAGATTTCAGAGCATGCAGATTAATTAATCCAAATTGCTATATGTGCGATTATTCAAAACACTATTAATTAAATAATGTTGTCAGTGCATATATCTTAAGGTTAACATTATGCAACCATTTAACGTAAAAATAGGCCAGGGTGAGGCTTGTCAATCATATACCATTCTACCTGAAGAAAGTTATTTTGCCATAATGTTTAATGACCGTATAATTACGGCAATTAAGGAAAAGGGCGGCGTATGGATTGAAGTACCGCTTGCTAAGGTGCATAGCCATGATCTTGAAATAATATCCAGTGGCCTTCATCAACAAGGTTCTGTTCTCCCATTGCCAATTGAGGAAATTGGGAAAGAAGTTTCACTTATTCTGGCAGGCTTGCCAGAATCTGACCAAGATGATATCTGCGACGACCATATTTTTTAGATTCTTAAGAAATAACGGGTAAATAATTTCTATACGCTGAATGTGTAGCACAATTGCTTCTTATATTAATCTTTAATCAATGTTTTTACCGCTTGTATCATTTATTCAACGCAGTAAAACAGAAAAATAAATATTCAAATGTCTGCCTTTTTGTTAATGCCGGGCTGTAATATAAATCCAGGTCGACAATATGCCCGGCATGTTTTCTTCCACAAAACAATAGTATTAAAATGATTGCTTTTGTATAAGTTCCCGATATCATAATTCCCACCTGAGCACAAAAACTTTTCACCAGTAGTTTGGTTATACATAAATTATATAATGACAACCACCCTATTTTATAATGAAGCCTATAAACCTTCTATTATCGCTTTTGCTAACTGTTTTAGGTTTACAAAGTGTAGCTCAAACCCCAAAGTTATCGGTTGATGTTCCAGCCAACCTTAAAAACTTTATCCCGAAAGATTATGATGTGCTTGATCTCACTAGAGGAGATTTAAATCGCGATGCTTACCCGGATGCTATCATGGTACTATATAAAAAAGGTGAAGAAAAAACCTCAGATGTAATAAGTCATCCTGAAAAACGGCCTTTGCTGCTATTGATAGGCCAGGCCGATAAAACCTATAAGTTAGCCACCCAAAATGATAATGCTGTATATTGTGTAGACTGCGGCGGGCAAATGGGAGATCCATTTACCGGGATAACCATCAAGAATGGATATTTTTCTGTAGAACATTATGGTGGCAGCGGTTGGCGATGGACCCGAATAATAACTTTCAAATACGCAGCTCAGGAAAAGAACTGGTTTTTATATAAAGATGGTGGAGAACATTTTCATGCCATATCACACGAGGAGGTAAAAACCGATGTTAAAACAGTTAAAAACTTTGGTAAAGTGCCATTTGTTAAATTTGATATATATAAAAAGAATTGAAAAGTTAAGCTTTAGTTTGTGTTCTGCTTAGGGTTAATGTGTGGCCATTAATTTTTTAAACTAGTTTAAGACTTATAACCTGGCAGTTCTACGGCAGGCCAACCTTTTAAGGCAGCCAAGCCTAAAAGAAAAAGAACTATTCCCAAAGCCTTTAGGCATTATAACAACCCGGTCAATGGAGGATATATCAAGATAGCTATTTTCATTATACCTACAGCAAACAGATTGTTATTATTGGTAAAATGTTTTGACGATGCTCAAAAATAACGCTTTGTCTTTCCGCAATTAAAAGTCAAAATATACATCTGAATAATCAAAAATTACAATTTATTAGTATTTAAAATTACTAGGTTTATCTCTGATAACTCATAAAATGAGTACCTAACCAAATATACCATAACATGCAATCCTACAGGGAGAAGAAGACAAATCAATTTAAATGAAGTTAATATTCATTTCCATTATCCTTAATTATTTGCCTTGTGAGAAAAAAACAATCCTTATTTAGATGAAAAAAACCTTAATAACTTTTATTTTAACCTGTTTATTAACCCAACTCTTTGCACAGGTAGCAGTAACCGGTCTTAAATGCGAATACCGAGATAATCCATTGGGTATCGAAACGCTTAATCCCCGTTTGAGCTGGCAATTAACTTCGCAGAATCAAAATGTAGTACAAACAGCCTACCGGATTTTGGTTTCGGATAATCCCTTATCGCTTAGTAAAAACCTGGGTAATGTTTGGGACACCAAGAAAGTGATTTCGGATGCATCTATCCAGATTAAATACAACGGAGCCAAATTGCAGCCCACAAAGGTTTATTATTGGAAAGTAATGGTTTGGGATAACCATAAAAATAGCTCGTCATGGTCTGTGCCATCAAAATGGCAGATGAGCCTGTCTGGAAATTGGAATGGCGCAAACTGGATTGCTTATGAACGCTTACCGGATGCGCAACGCTTCCTTCCTGCACAGGGAGATAATAATCTGGTAAAGAATGATATTCTTCCGATATTAAGAAAAGAATTTGTGCTTAAAAAAGCAATAAAGAGCGCTACAGTATATATTGCCGGCCTGGGGCATTTTGATTTAAGTTTAAACGGCCAAAAGGTAGGCGACCATTTTATGGATGCAGGTTGGACGGAATTTGAAAAGCATGCTTTATACGTAACCTTTGATGTTACCAAACAACTGAAGCAGGGTAAAAATGCTTTTGGCGTAATGCTGGGAAATGGGTTTTACTATGTTCCAAGCGAGCGTTACCATAAACTTACTTTGGCTTATGGTTACCCGAAAATGATTATGCGTACCGTTTTAGAATTTACAGATGGTTCAACCGAAAATATCATTAGTGATAACTCCTGGAAAGTAGCTCCGGGCCCGGTTACCTATTCGAGTATTTATGGCGGTGAAGATTATAATGCAACACTGGAACAAACAGGTTGGAAAATGCCGGGCTTTAATGATAAGACCTGGAAACCGGCACTTGTAGTGGATGGTCCGGAACAATTGACCCCTCAAACCGCAACAGCACTTAAATTTTTCGATACCTTTACACCAAAAAAAGTATCTCAGCCGAAACCGGGTATCTGGGTTTATGATTTGGGACAAAATGCATCGGGTATTCCAAAACTTGTGGTAAAAGGAAAAACAGGCGAAACCGTTACCTTAAAACCAGCTGAACTGCTTGCCGGTGATGGAACGATAACCACCCAACCGATTGGGACACCGGTTTTCCTTAAATATACACTTAAAGGTATAGGAACAGAAAGCTGGCAACCTCAGTTTATGTATTATGGTTTTCGCTATGTACAGGTAGAAGGAGCTGTTCCTGAAGGACAGCCTAACCCAGATAACTTACCTGTTGTAACCGGAATTTATGGTCTACATACCCGTAATTCGGCAGCAACCATCGGGAATTTTTCTTGCTCAAATGAACTGTTCAATAAAACCTTTAAGCTTATAGACTGGGCAATCAGAAGCAATACTTCCAGTGTATTTACAGATTGCCCGCACCGCGAAAAACTGGGGTGGCTGGAAGAGGCACATCTGGTAGGCCCATCTATCCGTTACAATTATGACATTGCAAGTCTCTGCCGAAAAGTAGTAAGAGATATGATGAATGCACAAACACCGGAAGGACTGGTAACCAGTACAGCGCCCGAATATGCAAGATTTGGCGGCCCTTTTCGCGATTCACCCGAATGGGGAAGCAATTCTGTTATTATGCCCTGGTACATATATGAGTGGTACGGAGACAAGGATGTACTGGCGGAAGCTTATCCTATGATGAAACGATATGTAGCTTACCTGGAAACAAAAGCGAAAAAGCATATCCTTTCTCATGGACTGGGCGACTGGTATGATATCGGCCCGAAAGAGCCCGGACCTTCTCAGCTTACGCCGAATGGCATAACCGCTACAGCAACCTATTATTACGACTTAACATTGATGGAGAAAATAGCCAATTTACTGGAAAAACCATCGGAAGCAAATGATTATAAAAATCAGGCAATTGAAGTTAAAAAAGCATATAATGACGCCTTTTTTAATGAGAAAACCAAACAATATGGCAGAGGAAGTCAAACAGCAAATGCAATTTCTGTTTATATGGGATTGGTGGAACCTGAAAATAAAGCTGCAGTAGTTCAAAATATTGTAAAAGAGCTTAAAGAACATAATAATACACTTACTGCAGGTGATATCGGTTACCGTTATTTGCTGCGTGTGTTAGACGATTCAGGCCGTTCGGATGTAATTTATGACATGAACAACCGTTCAGATGTTCCTGGTTATGGTTATCAGCTTGCTAAAGGTGCTACTGCGCTGACCGAATCTTGGCAAGGTGCAGATAATGCATCTAATAATCATTTTATGCTCGGGCATTTAATGGAATGGTTTTATAGTGGCCTGGCCGGAATCCGACCTGCTGAAAATTCGGTTGGTTTCCGTCAGATTGATATCCGCCCGGAAATAGTGGGTGATGTGAGTGCTGCCAAGGCAGAATATGTATCGCCTTATGGGTTAATCAAAAGTGAATGGAAACTGGTTAATGGCGTATTTGAATTAAATACGGTAATACCGGCGAATGCCAAAGCAACCATCTATTTACCGGTAAAAGCTAATTCGCAAATCACTAAAAATGGAGAAATTATCGACATGAATATAGCAGACAGGAATTTAGAACAAGGCAGGCATTCCATTCAGGTTGGTTCTGGCAAGTACCTTTTCGTAGTTAAAAGTAAATAATAGATTACGCAGTGTTGTCGCTTCTAAAATCGGAAAAACAGTAGAAATTGAAGTCATTCCTACTGTTTTTCCGTTTAATCTGTATAGAGGCCTTCGCAAAAAATTTATTTTATTTCAGAATAAATTGAAGTTCTTTTCTCATGTGCAACTTCAACGATTGAACATATTCCTTATTGATATGGAATTCAAACCATCAAGCCTCGTTCCAAAAGAATAACATCAATTGCCCAATAAAAATGAACATACTAAATCTCTGGAAACAGGCTTATGCTTACATATATTGCTGACTATTTAAGAGGTATTGTTATTCTGGTAAAGATGGAAACCGGTATTACAATTAATTCAATATTCAATCAACCTACCGGCGAACCTGTGAGTGTGTGGTTATTATGTTGACGGTAGTTAAAGGGGGGAAAAGAAACTCTTAGCTTTAGATGATGGAGAATGGATTAAAATATAATAACCAGAATTATATATTCTATTCATAACCTTTTGATTGTAATTAATGGCATAACTATGAAACGTATTTTTTAATAAAAAACGAATATCTAGGTCAATACATAAAAGCGTTAACTAAAATGCTTATCTAAGCGGTTTTGTCAAAGCCTTCATTAAAAAAATCAGTAACGCTGATGTCCAACGCCGCAAGTACTTTCAGAAAAGATGATACATACATATCTTCTCCATTTTCATACCGCCATAGTTGTGAGCGATTAAGGTCATGTTTAAAGGCGAATCTTTCATAATTATATTCACCTTTCGCTTCTCTTAAAAATTTTATTCGCGTTCCAATCTTTTTTAAAATTTGCCGGGCATTTTCATTGCTGTCGTCATTTTTACCTCTTGTCATACGGTAAAATAAACTAAAATGCCGCGCTACAGGTACTCCTAATTAGAAACTTCTATAAAGGCACACCTATTTAGAAACAAAAATATTATCTTTATATGCTTAGTAGATATTTAAGAAAGAATGAATGCTGATAAAATATTGTCTATCTCCTTCAGTAAGCTTGGCTTTAGCAAAAGCTTTTGTGATGATTGCGAAATAATGGGTTTCAAGACATTAAAAGATATTGCTTCTATTTCGCCTGAGCAATTAGTCAGTAAGAAAGGATTTAGTTACAACTGGCTGGGTGAGCTCAGCGCTTATCTGAACAAGAAAGGATTATTGCATTTATTACAACCAATACCGGGAAAAAGTTACGGTTAATCCGTTGTACCATTTTCTGCAGCAAATCCCGCACACGGGCGGCGGTGTGCTGGTCAATACTATAAAATTCTTTACTCAGACTACCTGGTGAAATCACAGATTGTCTTTTAGTTTGATAGTGACCTGCAAAGCATTTAAAAATTAACTTGAGGTTATTGGTTGCAAACACACTTTCCTCAAATAGTAAGCGGATAAGGCAAGCCATATGCGCAACTGACATTTCAATTGGCAGCTTAGGTACGTTTGTTTCGGCTCTGATTTCATTTTCTCTACGCAAAGCTTGTTCTGTTAAGCAAATTTCTTCCTGCAACCATTCACCCAGCATTATTTTTAATGAAGGCCAGGAAGTGTCATAACCTAATTTTTTAGCTTCGGGACATGACAGAACATTGGCTCTTTGCTCTTGCAGATAATCGAGTCTTTCCTGCGCCGAAGTAAAACTTACTAAAACTTCGCGAATGTAATTCTGCCGGTAAACAAAAAAAGAAAGATAATTGAAATTTGAGCGACAAAGAATTGCAACCAGTATTTCTTCAGCCTTACCTGAGCAGAAATCTATGCTTGGTATTTGACGTATAAGTTCTTCGAGATAGCCCAGTGAACGAAAAGAATATCTAATATCATCACCCACTTCTGTCATTTCAGATAGCCAGTTGAACAAGCAGGTTTTCAATTCGGAACTTAGCATGGCGGTTTGCAAGTTTTCTTTGATAAGTCCTATGCTACCAGTTAATTGCCCGATTAACCTTTGATGATAAGCAGCAGGCGCATATGCATCCGGATTGAAATAAGTTGAATAAAAACTTTTTATCCGATCGATAAGCGCCAGAAGTGCTTCTTCTATGTTCTTCAAATTATCGCCATAATCATATAATGAAAGACCGTCCAGAAGCTTGGTAAGACCATCAAGATGATAATGAAAATAACGCACCAGGCTATGCTCAGATATGTCTGAAAAAATTGCTTTTTCCCACGCCTGACGGATTAACTTACATTGCCAGCCAATGTCGATTTCCGATATTGCATCTGTACAGAAAGTTTCCGGAGCAAAGAGTATTTCTTCTATATACTGCAATTCATTTTTGAGCATATTTAAAAGATTAGCCTGATGCGCTCTGCACCTCTATTTATTAAAAATATGCGTGCTTGTAATTGTACTCATAGACGTACTTGTAGTATCTGTCTCATTTTTCCCGTTTTTAACATTAGTAAAATGATTAATGGTTTGGGATTTTTTTAGCGGAAGTTTGATTGTTTTCATTATGATTTATTTTTTTTTATTAAATTAAGACTATAATCAATTGTTAACACCTTTATTACAAATTTGAAGCATCTGAGAGGTTAAATTACAATTATGATAAGGGATTCATTAAGATTGAATAAATTACTGAAAAAGGCTGTAGTACTTCATTTTATATGCTGGATTTTATTTATTTCTTATGAATTATTAATGGTTTATATGGTTGTGGGTATATTAGAATCTCCTTATATCTATATCACTTATTATTTCATAAACATCAGCTTTTTTTATGCCTATTTAACAATATTAAATTTGACGTTTAACCATTTAAATGCTCAATATTTAAAAGGAATCGTCTATTATTTTTTATTAATAACGACATATTTAATTATTAAAAGCTTAGTTGATTACGTTTTACATAACCAGCAATTTTATATTGATAGTATATACATATATGCTAAAGGATTTCTACAACGCAATATTTTCAGAAGCTTATATTTTACGGTATTAGCAACCTTTTACTGGTCTGCCGGTCATATGTCATTTTTCCGAAAGCAAGCGGTTGAAGCGGAAAAACAGAAACTCGTTACACAAAAAGAAAAGGCAGAATTGGAAACCCAACTTGCGAAATCTCGTAATGCCTATTTACAGCAACAAATCAAACCACACATTCTTTTCAATACGCTGAATTTTGTTTACAGCAATGCCCAAAAATATTCTGACGATGCTGCCCATTGTATCTGGCTGCTTGCGGAAATTATGCGGTTTAGTCTCGAAGAACCCAATTATAATGGCAAGATTAACCTGGAACGTGAGGTAGAACAAATCGAAAACATGCTTGCCCTCAACCGTTATCGCTTTGAAAAACCATTATATATTTCCATAGAAATGTATGGCAATTTCAGTAATTTTCAAATTATTCCGCTTATCTTGTTAACACTTACAGAAAACATTTTTAAGCACGGAAACTTGACAGAAGCTGGTCAGCCAGGTATATTAAATATAACAATCGACGAAGCTGGCAAACTGATATTTTTCAGCCGTAACCTTAAGAAGCCAAAGAACAAACACCCACGCCGCCAACAAGCACTTGGCCTGGAAAATATACGCATAAGGTTGGATACGACTTATGCCGGTAATTATAAACTGGATATCTCCGAACCAGGTGAATTTTATGAATTAACCTTAACTTTAAGCCTATGAACCTGAACTGTTATATCATTGACGACGAACAACATTCCATAGAGGTACTTTCAAAATACATTAACCAAACACCTGGTCTAAAACTTTCAGGCACTGCAACCAATCCGCTTTTAGCAATAGAAGAGCTATGCAATAAACAATCTCCAGAACTTATTTTCCTTGACGTTGATATGCCGCAACTCAACGGTTTGGATGTTGCTGACCTAATTGGTCCGGCGAGCAGTATTATTTTTATCACTTCTTTTCGTGAGTACGCGCCCGAAGCCTTTGAAAAAAATGCCATAGATTATCTGCTTAAACCGATCAATTACCCGAGGTTTTTAAAAGCTGTTACCAAAGTGATGTCAAATATCAACAGCCAGCCGCAGCGTAATGATTCCAGTCCATACTTTTTCGTGAAAAGTAATATTAAAGGGCAGTTTAACCGGATTACCATCGCGGATATCCGTTATATTGAAAATATTGGCAACTACATTTACATTCACACAGATAAGGAAAAGATCATAACTTACCTTACTCTTTCGGAAATATTATCCAAATTACCTGAACAAACTTTTTCAAGGATTCATCAATCCTTTATTATCAATCACGCCATTATCCGATCGGTAGAATACGCACAGGTAAGGGTTTCTGAACAACTTAACCTTCCCATAGGTGGTACGTTCCGGGCGGCCTTCCGTGAAAAAATCCAGCGCGACACATTGATTAGCAAAAGAGAACGTCATACGGAATGATTAATCGGTTTGGTACGCGCCAGGCCAGATGCCACATATTTTTGCAGGCAATAATAAACCAGCAGTTCCTGCTGCCGTTGCTGTACGGAAAACGTACGATTTAATTGCATATGTACCAGGTCGGCAAGCAGAGCAGTTTTTTGAACCGGCAAATAATGCGTCGTAAGCCTGTCTATAGCATCAATTTCTTTCAGAAATAATCGAAATACTTTCAGCTTTACCTTCTTAACAAGCAAATCGGCTATTACCTTTTTCATTTCGCGGTATTTGTTATCCATTGCTATTTTAAAAACTTTATCTGCCTTAAATTCTATTAAAAAATTCTTTATAACTTCATCGAGATAAATCAACCGAAGTTCATAGTTTGGCAATAAACACGATATTATCCGGTCGGCAGAAATCAGTGCCAGTTCAAATTCACTCCAGATTTCCTTATTTGCCTGTCTTGCCTTAATAACCCATATGACCAAATCGCTTCCTGCCCGAAAGAAACGCTCAACATCATTAATAAGCTGATGGCCGTATCTTTCAATTTCCCTTTGATAAGTGTCTCCCTGGTAGTTGCGAATAAGTTTGTGGTATCCGCCGGATTCCATTTTCTTCCTCAAAGCAACCAATAAAATACCTAATTCACTTTCTCTTGCCTGGATTCGAAGGCGCAAATGATAACCTTTCTCATTGTACCGGATAAAGAACCAGTTTTTTATCTGCTTACGCTGGCCTGTAAGAAAAGGCAAAATCACTTTCGCAAGAATTGTATCTGACGCCCTGGGTATGCAATATATTTTTAGGTAAAGCCAGTTGCTTCCCATCATAAAGCTACGGCTTTTCTGATTTATAGCCGCTCTTTTCACCGGCTTAATTGCCTGATATATATTTTGATTATGTACCAAAAATGCAATCATTTGCCCGGCGAGTGGTTTTTTACCTGTCTGAACAGCGCGGTCCGGCAGCAGATATTCTGTAATGCTTATACTTTTAAGTCCACTAAGGCATTGCACAAAGAACCTGCCTTCGTTGGCCTGGGCCAGATCAAACACGAGTTGCTGATCATTCAAACCCATGCTAATATGCCGGGGAATACGATGGATTCTACGGAATGCCTGCAGTGCATCCGGTAATGCTACCGATCCATCCCCGATAAGCAAATCCAAATCCCGCTCTTTAAAATTCCATTTGGCAAGGCTGAAAATTACACGTCCGTAAGATACACGCGGATAGAATGTCAGGCCGGGGAAAAAGTTTTCAAGGTCGAATGATAGTCCGGCTTTTATGCCCTGGAATTGCAGGTCGCACAAGAATCTAAAAACCGGTAAATGATTATTTCTGAAATTATAAGCAGTGGTTAATCGTGGTATAACCCTTTTACCGAGCCGTAGTGATTCTAATATTAATTCATCTCCCTGAAAAGAAAGCAGCAGGTCGTCCGGACAGATTAGGTTTTCCTCCTGCTGTGCCGGATAAACGTTTAACGGTATTTCGTATGGATAGATCGGCATGCGGCGATTAATATTATCGACATGTGTGTCTGAGAATTGACCGATATCTGCAAAAACTACATCAGGATTGGCTTTGGCTTCCAGGCCTGCGAGCTCAAGACAACAGGCGTGAACATGTTCACTAAAGCTGGAAAAGCGCCCGATAAGCGAAACACCGGTTGCGCCACCTGAACTTTCAATAATTAAATGTTCTCCCGTGTCTCTATACATAATTGCCTGTGATTGCGGCAGCGGTAAAGCTTTATTATTACTTTCAAGTTGCAGAAGATCTTCCTCACTGATTTGCAAAGGTGACCAGGGATCGCGAAGCGTATCGCCGATCCAAAGTTTAAACAGTAATTGTTGAACGGTGTTCCATCCTACCTGGTTATTTTCAGAAACCCTTTTCGGGAATACGAGATTTTCTAAAATGCCAGGATTAGGATTTGAAGCTTCCGTACTTCCATAAGGTAATCCTGCATCAGGGTCGATCGCCAGGAGCAATGGAACTTTTTCACGGTCAAAGCGTGCACGGAATTCGCTTACAAAGCGGGAAAAATCTTCCGGCTGCTCATAAACAGATAACAACTGTAAAACCTGTACAGCTTTAGAAAGCGCTTTTTGCATAGCCATATCCATACTACCACTTTCAACAGGTCGTTCCAACGCTGCATAAAAAGGTTGTGTATTAGCAGTATCAGTTCGTCCGGTGGAAATATGTTTTAATTCACCGGCAATCTTATCCAGTAAAAAATCACTATGCATTGTAACCGAACGGTAAGTTTTCCAGAAGTCGTTCCATCCCGGCAGGTTCATCCCGTTGCAGGCAGGTTCTGTATCGATTATACCGCCATGCATATCACTGTAAACCGCTTGCGCATTTACCAGAAACCCGATGTAATCCAATGCCTCTTCTTCTGTACATTCACCATGAACCTTTATCCAATGCATCACATCGCTTAGCGGAACTTTTTTTACACCTAAAAATGAAAATAAAGCTGAATTAAATTTAATACCTGAAATAGCTTCCAGAAAAAAAGAATAGCGGCCTTTTTCGTTTACAGTTGATTTAATATAACGAAACACATTTTCGAAGCGATATAAAGATGGGTTAACCATCAAATTGGCCAACGGTGATATACTTTGTGATGTGTTCCGTAATTGATGGAGCAATTGCTGATCAGGTAAGAGGTGCAAAACCGCTTTATCATTATTTGCCAGCTTTATCTGCAAGTCATTTCCCCATTCTACCAAAGTAAAGGAAGCAAAACTGCCAAATGGCGTAGACCGGAAACACATACGGTTATAATATTTGTAAAGCGTATGCTTTTCCTTATCTTTTAATTGATTAAAATCAAATTTCTTTTTTTCCAGCAAGCGGTAAAATTCCGGACTGGCCAGCCAAACCGCATTCCTGAAAGCCTGTTCCTCCAGTACTTCGGGCAGGCGGTTAAGGTCATAACCGCTAAAACTGTAATAGGGCGCACGCAAGAATACCTGTGGCAAAAATTGATAATTATTTGAATTTTTTTCGTTCATCTGTCATTTCTCAAAAGGGTATACTACCTATTTCATACTGTTTTGACTTTGCTATTCCAGGTTACTTTGTTTCAGTAAATCGTAACTCATGAAAACATTAGTAAAATCACTTATTCCTATACTGCTTGTGCTGCTGTTTACCTATGCTGCTTTTAGTAAGCTCGTTTCGTTCACAGATTTCAGGCAGCAACTTTATAACCAGGCATTTCCCCACTGGCTGGGCAGTTTCCTATTATATTTTCTGCTGCCGGCAGAAATTATTACAGCACTATTTCTATGTTTCAATCGCACTGTGCTTATCGGACTATTATTTTCATTCGGCCTGCTGTTGGCTTTTACCATTTACATTGCGCTCGTAGTGCTCCATTACTGGGACAGGGTTCCTTGCTCCTGCGGGGGAATCCTGAACCAAATGGACTGGACGGCCCATCTTATATTTAACTGTTTCTTTTTAGTACTAAACTTTACTGTCCTGTACATTCATTTTTTAGAACGGAGGCCCGCCACATAAGGCCTGCATCCGTTATCCAATTACACAGGGGAAAGCTGAAAACCTGCGAAAAGAGTAGGCATCATTATTTAATAAAGTTTTTCTGAATGTTTTTTGATGTAATAAAGCATTCGTAATTATGAAAAGTATCAAATTAAACTTCGCTGTTATCGCATTCTTATTGGGTTCGGGCGTTGCCGTAGCATCTTCTGCCAACAAGTTTGACAATGTTAAATGGGGAAAACAAGGAACTGCTTATGTACGTATAACCGACGATTACAGCTGTGAAGCATCTTCAAATGTTTGTACCCGTACTTACCCTGCCGGGCAAGACCCGAACACGAATCCAAATGGTTACATTTCACAGGAACTTGGCGACTTTGCTCAATAACCTTTCCTAACAGTTTGTTAACCAAGGCAACCGGCATCACGCCGGTTGCTTTTTTAATTTACCGTTCATTTTGTGGTATCCCACTTGTCGAAGTTTCCTGAAAAGGAATCGGTAATACATAGCGCTTGTCGCCGGGCGCCAGTGTGTAAAGCGTACCCGACACCATTCGCGATATTTTTTTTGCAAACCTTTGATCTTTATTCAGCCTTTTCAGGTCTCCCCAACGCAAGCCACGAAAGGCAAGCTCTTTTCTTCTTTCCTGTAGAACAATGTTTAAAGCTTCATCTGCATTTGCCGCAACTAATGGCGTGTAAGTTCCCTTTACCCAACGGGTAACCAATAGCGTATTGAGTTCATTTATCGCATCAGCAAAATTGCCGCTTCTGGCCAGGCACTCAGCATGGATCAGATACATTTCATCGACTGTTAAACCACCAAACAACTGCAACCTGGATCCCGTATAACGTCCTTTTACATAGTATGGCCCGCTTCCGGCAAAAAATATGCTTTTCCGGAGATCTTTGCTGGCATATAATTGATATAAATCGTCTGCAACAGTAGTTCTGGTGGACGAAGTAAATCCATAGGAAATCAATTTTTCATAAAAAATGATTTCAGGATTGTCATTTGCAGGCGAAGATGGAAAGGGATTTATTGCCGTCAGGCTCAGTTTATTATAATCAAGGAGCGAACGGTTGAGGGCAAGTGCGGAGGCTGCATAATTTTTTGCCTGCTCATAATTCTCCATGTTCAGGTAAATTCTGGCCAGCAAAGCGTTAACGGCCGCCCTTGATGGTCGGCTTTTATAGGCTGTTTGTACCGGTAACAGCTTTTCCGCATCCAGCAAATCCTTTAAAACCTGATCGTACACCTGCTGCACAGATCCTCTTCCTACTTTCTGGTTAACATCAGCGGTAAGTCGAATCGGAATGCCCAAATCTGTATTGGCTGTACTTTTGTCATAACCCTTGGCGAAGAGCTGAACCAGGTTGTAAAATGCAAAAGCCCTGTGAAAAAGGGCATTTCCTTTTACTGCATTCCAGTTCGCTGATGAAGCAGCATCCTGTTTAACGGTTTCCAGGCCATCTAAAATGACGTTAGCATAAAAAACCTGCTGATAAGGAATATTCCAGTCGCTACAAGGCTGGTTTTCATAAATGTCTGTTGCCCAGGTATAGCTATTTTTTTGGATGGTAGTAGTGAATGAGGCAGCGGTGGCGTCTGTGACCTGAAAATCATCCGCTGAAATCTCCTGCAAAGCAGTTCCGGTATTAAAAATAGTAAGGTTGTCCATCAGGGCATTGAAATCTTCCAGTGTAGCAGGAACGAGCACAGCCTTATCCGGCTTTTTAGCCAGGAATTCTTTTTGACAAGACAGGAAAGAAAAACTTATTGTCAGCAAAATCGATATAAAAAATATTTTTTTCATAAAATGTTAATTTTGGTCTAATTAATTTTTAAAAATCAGCTTTAATACCTGCTGCGACAGTTCTGACAGGTGTGTAATCAGCAGCAGGATAATCAGGATCGAAATGCGTTTTAGTAGCTTTCCAAATGATGCCGATGTTATTGGCATATACATAAACCTGCATTCTGCTGAATGGAAGGCGTGGAAATAAGTTCCTGCTGAACTCGTACGACAAGTTGATGTCCTGGATCCGGATGTTTGCAGCTTTTTGAACGGTTGCTAACGAATAATTGTAAAAGTCGTCCCTGGCGTTGTTTATCGCATCAGGTTGAGAAGGAACAGTGGTCGTCAACTCATCGCCCGGTTTCTGCCAACGCTCACCATAACGACCTTCGTAATAACCTCGCCCGGAAAGAACATTACTATAAAAGATGCCTGGTTGCCTGAAATAATAGCCAAAACGGTAACTGATATTTGCAGAAATTGCGAATTGCTTATAAGTAAAAGTGTTCCTTACCGCACCATAAGTGGTTGGCCTGGCAGGGCCATTGTATACAATATTATCTGCAGTAGCAGAAGCTAATATCTGTGCGTAATCTTTGCTTACCCTGCCATCCAAATATCCCCGTGGCTCACCTGTTTGCGGGTCAAGTCCTGCCCATTCGTAGCTATAAAGCGCATAAAATGGTCTGCCTTCTAAGGGGTAAACTTCATTGTCAGCAGAGCTGACATAAAAATTTGCAGGTTGTTTCAATGTGTAATCAATCACTTTATCCTTTACATGGCTAAAAAAGAAACTGGTCTGCCATTTTAGTTCACCGGCCAGGTTTTGTGTATTTAATGTGAGGTCGATTCCCTTACCGCGCGTATTCGCGGTGTTGCCACGAAAGGTGGTTATACCGGTTGAAGGTGCATAGGGAATATCACCGATCAAGTCAAAGCCCCGTTTAAAATAAGGTTCAACGGTACCACTGATACGGTTATTTTTGCTTGCAAAATCCAGTCCGATATTAATAATACGCACACGCTCCCATCTCAGTTCAGGATTCGGCGGATTTACGATTTGTGCATAAACGGTATTAATGGAATTACCGTTCAGGTATAGGGCAGTCGTGTAGGCAGAAAGACTTTTGTTTACATTACCATTGTAACCATACGTAAATCTAAGCTTCATATAGGGTAGCCAGTCTATTTTGTAAAAATCTTCCTTATTAATATTCCAGGCAACACCCGCTGAATACAGAGGTACCCCTTGCTGATTACTTTTTACACCGAATAAATTACTCCTGTCGAGCCTGGCACTGGCTGATATGGTGTATTTGTCCAGGTAAGTATAAGCCGCATTAGAATAATAGGAAATGTTCCGGTCAGTCAGATCGACCTGGCTGTTTTTGGAAGGTATGGTAGTTGAATATCCCGGAATAGCGTATTGCGGAAAAAGGCTGATATAATTTACCGGTAGCGCAGTAGCGTGGCTGTCATCATAACCATAAGAACGGTTACTGTTAGCCATTGTATGAAAATCGCGAATTTCATAGCCGGCTATTGCGGTCAAACTATGCTTGTCCCTCCATTGGCGATTGAAATTCAGTTGTCCCCTTAAACTCTGACTGGTGGCCGTAGCATTATCCAGGTCGAGGATTGCGCCGCGTGGGATGCCATAAGTTAATTGTCCATTGGCATCAACTGTTGTAAAATTATTAATCAGATTCCTGGTATAATAGGTTTGCTGGCTTTGCAGATTACGCTGATTGGAAATCGTCTGCCCATATTGGTACAATACTGATGCCGAAAGGTAAGGCATGATTTTATAGTTAACAGCGATATTCAGGCGGTAGTCGAGCGATTTTCGTGTTTTATCCGCCAAACTGATTTCTTCCAGCGGTTTATAAGTCCAGTCTAATAAGCCTTGCTGCTTTGCATTCTGAATAAAGCTTTGCCTGTAATCGTGCGTCATCGCGAGCGGGTTCCCGGCAGCATCTGCAAGATTTGCATAAGGATATAATGAGATTCCGCTGCCCGTATTAAGGCCTATCAGGCTTGTGCCGGGATTATTTGCAGTGGTAATGCTTTGTGTATAATAAAACCCGGTGTTTACCTCCAGTTTTTTGTTCAGTAAGGATAAGGATTGTCCGGCATTCAGCGTATAACGACCGAAACCGTTTGATACCAGGTTATCCCGGTTTTGATCATAACCTCCGGAGATATTAAATCGCTGATACTCATTTCCGCCACTGAGATTAAGGGCATATTGCTGGTTAACACTTTTTTGATAAAGGTAACCGCTGAAATCGTTACGTACATCATTCCCGGCTAGAGCGGCTATTTGCGCATTTGCCTGGCTGGCACCGATCTTTCCGTCTCTCTGGGCGATAAGCAATTCTACAACGGGTGTTATTGCCGGGTTGTTATAGCCTGTTTCCGCATTGACATAGAAACCTTTCTCAAATAGCTGCTTTTCTACACTTATAAAATCGGCAGATGACATTCGA
Organism: Pedobacter rhodius; assembly: GCF_027213645.1. Classification (GTDB taxonomy): domain Bacteria; phylum Bacteroidota; class Bacteroidia; order Sphingobacteriales; family Sphingobacteriaceae; genus Pedobacter; species Pedobacter rhodius. Next base: position 401,335 of record NZ_JAPWGL010000004.1, read on the forward strand.
GGCTGATAAAACAAATCCGGTTTTGCGCCGACCGTGGTATTGGCGTTAAAGCTGACTTTCAATTGCTGGTTATAGCTTCCTTTTTTAGTGGTAATCACAATCACACCATTGCCGGCACGCGATCCCCAAATGGAAGCCGCCGCGGCATCTTTCAATACTGAAATACTTTCCACGTCATTTGGATTAATATTGCTGATGTCCCCGTCATAAGGGAAATTATCCAGCACGATTAGCGGGCTGGCATTGCCGTAAATTGTATTTTGCCCGCGAATACTAATGAGATTGGCTCCGGCGGATTTACCTTTGTTGAAAAGCAAACCCGGCGTAACATCTTCCAGTCTTTCCAGAAGATTGGTACTTACCCTGCGGTTAAGCAGCTTATTGTCGACCTGTACAAAAGAACCCGTTGCCCGTTCAGCAGGTATGGTTTGATAGCCGGTTGAAACCACTACTTCTGCCAATTGCGACGTTGCGCTTTCCAGTACAATTATCAGCGGTTTGTTGGGAGCGGGAACATTTACTTCAGTCGGCCTGTAACCTATGTATGATACCTGTAATATAAGGCTTGCAGTACTTATTTTTAGCTGGAAATTTCCTGAACTGTCTGTTAACACGAATTGGCTGGCGCCTTTTACTCGGATGGTTGCACCATGTAGTGCAATCCGGCTATCAGCTGAAATAACTTTTCCCCTGATTTCCCTTATGGTTTGCTGAGCTGCTACGGGGAAAATGTAGAACGACAGCAGAATGGTATATAATAATGTTATTTTCTTCATGATTTAGTTTGAGGTTTATCGGTTGCGAATCACTAACATTTCTATGTCTGCCGGTTTTTCAACAAAGCGCAGATCATAGCGGGCCAGGGCTTTATTAACGTCATCCAGATTGCCCATATTAGCTGTTAGTTCCAAATCGGCCATAGCTTTATAGCCGGTTTCATCTATTAAGGGTAATGGATTCCCCTGTAGCGGCACCTGCATGCGGCTCAGAAATACAGATAAGTAACAGCTTTTGAATTTACCCCCGAAGCCATCGAGATAGGCAGATGGCACACCGCCTGCGGTGTGCAGTTTATCGGTAGTGGATGTGCGGACGAGCGCCAAACATTTTACTTTTCTTTTTTCCAGACCGATATGGTAATCAGAGAAGAAACTTTTTAACTGATCCTGCATCAGGGTATAGGCGTTATTCTTTAATTGCTCAGGAACCATTAACTCATAGCAATAACCCCGGCCCTGTTTAAGCCAGTCCAGAAAATCTATACTTGCTACCTTTTTAGGCTCCAGCTGTGCCGTGTCTGATACCTCAAGTAACATTTCTTTTCGTTCTTTTTTGTAGGCCAGCCTGAAGAGTTCCGGTATCGTCAGGTTACGTGCTGTTATACGTCTTACAGGTTCATTCATCTGAATTTCAACATCCTTGTACATGCCACGACCGGCGCCTGGTACATAACCCGAAAGTTGCGAACGAAAGAGCCCTTCGCCTAAATCTGTTCCGGCAAAAAACAATGGTTCATCAGATTTATAAACTTTTTTTTCATCTTGTTTTACCCTTAAAGACAGGGAGCCTTCAGCTAACAGTTTTTCTATATTTTCTGCAGTAATAGGCTGTCTATCGGTAATGGCTTTTACAATGCCGTCGCCTCCAATCCAAACATAATGTGGTAAAGTCTGGTGCGGAAACAGCCGTGCCAATATGGTATCTCCGGTAACCATTGGAAGTGCTGGATATTTTCCGGTTTGTTTTTCCAGTTTCCGGTAAAAAGTGTTTACATCCTGATAAGATTGATAAGCTACCGGTAAAAACTGTACCCGGCCATCAAATTGCTGTTGTAAGGCTTCCATCTTTGGGTTCATTGCTATACAGGGTGCACACCAGGTTGCCCAGAAATCGAGGATGAGCATTTTTCCTTTAAAAGCAGAAAGTGGCAAAGCTGTACTTTTATCGTATGCTGGTAAGCCAGTTATATTTTGTATAATTACATCGGGTACTTTCTGCCCTACCGTAATCCCTGTCCTGGTTAAAACAGGAGCCGTTTTTTGTATTGTTGTAACCTGCGATTGTACCCTAAAAAAAGAGCATAGGAGTAGCAGGAAGCTTAATTTTAGCTTCATTTTAATTTAGTTTAAACGTGAAAAAATCAGAAATTAAACTGTAAAGTGCTTTGCTTGAATTTTAAAGCCATCTATCTTGCCGTCTTTAATCCGTTTCTGAAGCAACACGAATACGGTTATTTTCATCTGCCAATGTTCTGCACCGATATCCGGCTCAAAAAACATTTTACCCATCTAATACGCGCCCTGGTAAAGTCTCTAAAAGCTTTACCTTATCAGTACTATGGGTTTATAAATGATTCCGGTTTTTTGGCAGGTGTTTTTCACAATTGAATCTTCCTGATTATGGATAGGAAGATGCATCAATTGATGGTTCCAGTGTTATCCGTATTCGTTATTGCCTAAGCTTAGGGCAAAATTCGACACTATTACAGCAAATATGGCTTCCGGCATTAACCTGTTAGATTACCAGTTGCCATGTTTACAATCAATCCGGGGCTTTGATAATATTTTTAATGGGATTTTGAAGGGGGAAAGGATTTACAGCTGGTCTTTTTTTGCAGCAGAATGCTTCTCTGTAAACACTAAATTTTGAGTTGGCGTTAACTTTGTTTTCCATTGTTATCTTAAATAATAAGCCTCTCCGACTTTTTTAATTAATTCACATTGTGTCTTTCCAGATAACCAAGGAATTATTTTAAAATAGTTAACCATTTTTGGCCATGAGGCTTGTTAATTATATAAATTTTATTATTCCAGTCATTTATAAAATTTTAATAAATATAGTAATAATTTTTATATGTGTCAATACTGACACTTATAAAAATTCTAAATATCGGACTTTTCAGTATGAAGGAAAAGTTTGAAGAGCATTATAAAACAATTGGAAGAAACGTAAAAAAATTACGGAATGCTCAAAAATTAACTCAATTAGAACTCGCAAATAAATGCAGTGTAAACAGGGAACAAATCAGCAGGATTGAGAATGCACGGAGAGATTATATGCATTCTACCTTACTGGAAGTTTGTGAAGCCTTGGGCGTAAGCGTATTTGAAATAATGAAACTGCAATAAAACCAGGTGTTTTTCGGATAAACATAATTTGTTGCACGCCTGTAACCATTGTTTATATCAGTTCCGACCAATAACGAACAGCAAAACGCGAAAAAGGAAAAATTTGTATTTCATAATTTTCGATTTTAAACGAAACACCTATTGTATTTATAGTTTGTCTTAACTGTAATTTTTATACCGGTAAATTCAATGCAGCTATGAAAGTTCAGGTTTTTGATGAAGAATAACCTGTAATTCTTTTTTTCTGTCAGATAAACAATGATTATGGTTTTGTCGTTGGCAGATCTGCAATGTTTTTGAATAAAGGCTAAGAATAAACGATTGCTTTTAACTTTAACTGATATACGATTCCATACATTATAGACTGTAATGGCTACATTTTTACAGACATTATCTGAAGGCCATACTAAAATTTAAATTACCTGATTGTCTAAGTAATTTAAATATTTTTAACATTTTTTTAATAAACTAATGATGCTTTTTACTGTTAGTTATGTATTATGAATAAGATACAAACGGAACTTTCTGTATTTTTAAGAAAGGTAAAAGGTTTAAGGGGATATGGTGATATGGACTCTTATAAATACGTAAAAAAATTAGAAGACCTTGGCCACAAAAACGAATATGAACTTAATAAAATAATACAGGGTTTCTCTACCCCGGAAACTTATAATGGCGCAAAAAGTGCTTTAATTCAACAAATTGAAAAAGAGATAGCAGATAATTATGCAAACGATTCAGATTGTATATAGTGCCAGGCACTGTCGATTTTGCATTAAGCACGATTAAAAAAATTTAATTTTATTCCTCTAAAAAAATAAGCCTTTAATACAGATTTATTTTTTCGGACTTCTGATTTTTTTGTAAGCTTTAACAAAGCTCTCTATAAGTTCGCTGAAATATTTTTCTGATAAAACGGGTTTGGACTTAACACGCTGATATTGTCTGAGTTTATCTAAAAACTTTTGATCTAACCTTTTCATAAATTTTTATCTGTTGTTACGGTAAGCCTTTCCATTAGAACAACAACAATAGCCGGCAATGGTTCTAATTAATCAAATAAACCTTCAATTACCCGCTGAAATCTATAATGAATTATGAAATACGGTATGGATTAAACAATATGGAATTAATTGGCTGGCAGTAATAAAAAGAAAGTTGTGCCTACACCCAATTCACTTTCCAGGTAGATGGTACCATTATTGAGCTCTGCAAATTCACGGCAGAGGACAAGGCCAAGACCTGTACCAACTTCTGCTGCAGTTCCCGGAGAAGAAAAAGTATTCGTTAGCTCAAGTAATTTACCTTTATGCTCTTCACTAATGCCTGTACCACAATCGTGAACCGATATTTTTACCACGCTGTTATTTTGCTCGGCTTTTATGTGTACTTCATTTCCCGGAAAACTAAATTTTATCGCATTCGAAATCAGGTTTCGCAGAATTGTGGCAGACATTTGATTGTCAGCCAGTAAAGTTAATCCCGGCCTCGTGTCAATTTTAATCAGGATATCTTTTGCCTGTGCCTGCGGAGTACAGTGTTTTTTTACGCTTTCCAAAAGAAGATCCAGGTTTACGGATTCTAACCTGGCCTTAAGCAATCCGCTTTGTACCCGCGACCAGCTCAACAAATTTTCTAAAAGTGTATAAACTAATTTCGCCGATTCATTCATTCTTTGTGCCATATGCCCAATTTTTTCAGGGCCTAAACGGTCCGCGTTATTGGCAATTAATTCACTATATGAAATTAATGAGGTGAACGGATTTTTTAAATCGTGCGCAATTACAGAGAACAATTTATCTTTGGTGTGGTTAATCAACTGAAGTTGCTTTTCGGTATGCTTCAATGCACTAATATCCTGACATATCACTAAAAAAGTATTACCAATACCATTGGCGCCATATTCCGGAATAACCTGAATAGAATAAAATTTTTCATTATCGCCGTTTTTTTGTTGATAGTTGGTTTGCTGAATAACACCGGTATCCTTGGCCCGGATAATCCTGGGGATGATTGCCTGTTCTAAACCATCACCTTTCGCAAAAATTAATGCATTTTCCTGGCTGGTCAACTCATCTGCGACAACAACTTTATTGCTGTAAATACATTTAAATTCCCGGTCAAAACGTAAAATTAAACCGGGCAGGTTCTCTGCCAGGGTCCGGTATTTCTCTTCATTTTCTTTCAGATTTTTAAAAATAAAATCCGTCGGTTTAACAAAACCTGTTTCAACGTTTGCCTTATAAATGAGAAAAAATGCTATCAATTTACCGTAATGACCCATTTCATTTACCGGACCATAAATAGAAATATAGGTTGCAAAACAGCATTCACTTAAAATGGTAAATATAACGGATGCCAGCAGCAAGCGGTAAACAGTGGGGCTGAAATGCAACCGTTTTTTTATGAGCAGAAAAGCACAAAGCAGCAGAATGGCAATTATTACATATTCTCCAAATATTTTAAATGGAGTTTGCCCAACGCCATCAATAAAGCATACCGGAAATACCTGCCAGATAAGTATTAAAAAAATAATTAACAGGGTTGTAAAAAAATAGGCTATAAAAATTAAGTCAGTATTAATTTTTTTGGTCCGCTCTATTAAAGTAAAACCTGCAAGCAACGTTACGGCTTCCAGAAAACGGGTAGATACCCAGAATTGATTAGCCGGGTGACCTTGCAAAGGGATGATGTTCATACCTTTATAGGTAAGGGTATGCAACAGATCGAGCGCGCCAATAAAAATATAGGAAATACCCACCAGGTGAAGGTATTTATTGTCCTGCATGTAACGCGAATTCCAGGCTACAATGAACACCGCAAAAGCAATAACGATTGAAAACAATTCTACCAGGGTGTGAAAAAGTATGTAGCCATACTGTTTGCTGAATTGAAATAACAGCACTAGAAAAGCAACAACAAATATCGTACGATAATTAGCCTTAAAAAAATTAAGAAATCTGGACAATAACGGAAAATGATTTGCGCTAATCTACAAATTTAATTTGCATAAATAAACTAGCCTTTGACTTTTACAAATGATCTTACAAAGTACTCATTCAGTCTGTTGTGCTAAATATTATACCACAATTGCAGCGTTAATCAAAAAGTGCTACCCCTGCCAATTTGAGCTTTCGTACTAATTTTTCCTCAATCTCACCAAATCTGGTGCGCATTTTCATAAAGACTAAATCCCGTTGCAACTAATACGCTAACAGCTGTTTAAGTAGTTGAGCAGCACTTTAAAAAACGAAAATAAATGATTACGGCCCAAACATTATTAATTTTAATTTGTAAAAGCAATAAGAAAAATATAAAAGCGTACCGCCTTGCGGATGTAAAACCTACAAATCATAAATTATGAATAATAGTCTGTTCTCGCTAATAAACGAAGAGCATTTCGAAATGGCTGACGCCTTTATCTTTGCCAGAAATGCTGATAAACCGATGCCAAATACTTTGGTTGAAGTGTTCTGTTTTACTAATGGACTCAATTCTTTTCATAATTAATTAACAAATCTTCCAGCTTACCTTTTTCAGAGCAAGGAAGCTATTAACGTTCAACATAGAAATAGAAATGGAAAACTTTACAATGTTACAATATTTTCAGTGGTACTATCCTGCTGATGGCAGCCTGTGGAATAAAATGACTAAAGAGGCTAACCAACTTAAGGCCTTTGGCATTGATACTTTATGGCTACCCCCTGCACACAAGGGAATGGAGGGACAACAATCTCCTGGCTATGATGTATATGATCATTATGATTTAGGTGAATTTGATCAAAAAGGTAGTATTGCAACCAAATATGGAACCAAAGAAGAATTACTTCAGGCAATTAAGGCTGCTCAGCAAGCGGGACTTCAGGTTTACATGGATATTGTATTAAACCACCTGGGTGGTGCTGATGAGACAGAAAAGGTATTGGCGAGAAAGGTAAATCCGGAAAACCGGCTTGAATTCATTTCTGAGGCGTATGAAATTAACGCATATACGAAATTTACATTTCCCGGCCGAAATGGAAAATATTCCGGTTTTGAATGGGATTTTCAATGCTTTACAGGTGTAGACTTTGATGAAGCTACGGGAGAGTCGGCAATATACAGCATCCAAAACCAATATGGCGATGCATGGCAGGATGTGCTCGATACAGAAAATGGCAATTATGATTATTTGATGCTTGCTGATGTAGACTTTAGAAACCCGAGTGTTACCGAGGAACTTAAAAGATGGGGCGAATGGTTTCATAACACAGTAAATTTTGATGGTTTCAGGTTAGATGCAATTAAGCATATGCCACCGGGCTTTTTTAACGATTGGCTTGACCATATGCGCTCAGTTACCGGAAAAGAACTTTTCACGGTAGGTGAATATTGGTCGCCTGGAAAGCTGGATGACATGCTTAAATATATAGAAGCGACCGGAGAAAGAATGTCGTTGTTTGATGCATGCCTTCAAAACAATTTTTCAATTGCTTCTAAACAAGGTAATGGTTTTGATTTAACGAAGATTTTTGATGGCACATTGGTACAGGTGAAACCTGAATTGGCGGTTACTTTAGTCGAAAACCACGATACCCAGCCCCTTCAATCGCTGGAGCAAACGGTAGACTACTGGTTTCGATCGCTTGCATATGCTTTAATTTTATTAAGGACAACCGGATACCCATGTATATTTTATCCTGATTTATATGGCGCGAATTATTGCGATAAAGGAAATGATGGTTCAGCACATGAAATCACGCTCGAACCTGTTCCTCAGATTCAAACCCTTTTAGGTCTGCGGAAAAACAACGTTTATGGCGAACAGCAGGATTATTTCGATCATCCTAATTGTATCGGATGGACAGCTGGCGGAATTCCGGAAAAAGGTGGTTCGGGTATTGCCGTAATCCTTTCTAACGGCGATGCAGGTGTTAAAGATATGGAAATAGGAAAAGAATTTGCGGGTAAAGTATTTAGAGACCGGTTAGGGAATGTCGAGCAGGAAGTATATATCAACGATGAAGGATGGGGAACTTTTCATTGTATGGCGGGTTCAGTATCTGCTTACACCGCTGATTAGCATCCTTTAAATAAAAAGAGGCTGTATCATAAATACTTTAATTCTGAATGGCCACGCTGCACTCGGCTTAAGCTAAGTTTCGAGATGGGTAGGATGACAATTCGTATTTTTGATACAGCCTCCGGTTGAGGCGCAGATCAAATCTGTATTTCTTTCATGCTATCTATAAATAGCTGTATAATTTTCGAGATGTGTTCAATTTCGTAATTCAGGTGTTTAAATTCTACCTGAGCCTGGTGAATGTTAAATATTTCTATAACGGATTCTTTATGTTCTGAAAGCAGGATTATGATTTTATCTATTTGATCGCCATTTGAAAGGGCTTTGAGCGGACCGCTTACCTTACAGTGCGTTGCCCAGGCACCTGTACCACCTGCATTCCAAATTTCTTTGGAGCAGAACAGAAATAAAAAGTTATCAAATGCATTAATCAGTGATACATGGCGTATGAAATACGCATGGTGTGCTTCCAGTCTTCTTGTTTGCTCATTTCTCCAAAAACGGTCAAATACCTCTCGTAAAGAACGTGCTTTAATAGCAGTGTCCAATAAATAAGTGTATAAAGCTTCACCCAACATCATATTACCATTTTCAAATTTAGAGATAACACAAAGTTGAGTAAAAAGCACAAAAGTTAATACTGCGTTATACAGAACCTATGGTTTTCTATATCAAACCTGTTATTTTCAGGAAATAGTTTTTTGTTTAATATAAAGCCAGGCCCAGATGCGCTTTTCCGGTAGATTCATATTGTATGGTGTTAACCGGAACTTCTACCCTGGCACGAAAAACCTGCTCATCGGCCTCGAAACTACAACGTGCATCTTCGCCATAGGCAAAATGCAGGCGTTCGGTCACATTGCGAAGCCCTGCTTTACTGGAATCACTTTTTGAATTGAGGTTCAGGCCGTTCAGGGTTTCCATAACCAGGTTATCATTTTCTATCCCAACATAAATCTGAACGCCAATTTCTTTGTCCGCCACATTTCCATGCTTAAAAATATTTTCGACCAGGGTCATCAGTATGAGGGGAACGAATTGCAGGGTTCCGGCTTCTTTATTGAAATCGACAATGATATTCAGTTCCTGATTTTTTCTCAGTTGATAGAGGCGTATGAGTTTTTCAACTTGTTCCATTTCCGCCGAAAGCAGTATAAATTCTTCCTGCTCCGCAGAATCTACCGCATACCTCATCATTTCAGATAAATTCATAATCGCATCTGCCGCATCCGGCGATTGTACACTAATGTTGTGGTAAACATAATCGAGGGTGTTGAAAAGAAAATGCGGATTTATCTGTGCTTTAAGAAAATCGTTATAAGCTTTTGAAAGTGCTCTTTTTGTCCGTTCATCTTCTATTATCAATTGAAGCCGCTGCTTTTCGAGCTCCAGACTAATATTTTTCTGTTTAATAAAGTTTTTGATAAAAAAATATGCCACTGCTATTCCAAATATGTATACGAAGCGGAAAAGGATTTTGGCAATGTAATTTGAGTTGAGGGCTATTTCAATTTTTTTCCCAACCAGATTAAAATGGATAAGCAGTGTGTCTATCCAGTAATTAGCAAGTGTAAAAATAACGAATAATGCAGCCACAGCTAATGGAAATTTCCAGATAGAAAAAATCAGGTTCTTAAAAGTCCATGGAAATACGAGGTCTCCGGCAAAATAAAACCAGGTGATAAGTAAAGCGTAATGCACGCCGTAATTCAGGAATGTACTTAAAGTTCCATTCATGGCCCAAACCACCCAAACTTCATAAGCAATAAATAATGACCAGGCCAATATATGGAGCCAGTAATTTCTGTAATCACCTGAACTACTTTTATTCATGAGATATAAATATTTTATATAGAAAACATAACATACTGTATAACAACTTATTAAATCATTTCGTGCAAGGCTAATTTTCATTAAAAAAACAATATGAAAAAGCCAGCAATCACATTAACAAAAAAAACAGTTTTCGTTTATAAATCAGTAAAAACTACTTCTGATTTCAGAGCTACAAAAGCAACTGATCCATTAACCAATACAACAACCATTACCGTGAGCAGTGCAGTATGCATTGATTACTAAATTATCGAGCCAGGCGAAAAATTATTTACGCCTGGCTTTTATCAGTTTCGAATCAACAAAATCGTTAAAATACTTTTTATAATACTCCCCTACCGTAATGCGCGTTCCGTTCTGCATCTTTATGGCACTTCCTTCAATGTATTCTATATATTCGGGAGCGATGATAAAACTTCTTTGAAACTGCATAAACCAATCGAACTGGTTTAATTTTTTTGATACTTCTGAAAGAGACATATAAGTAGTAATACTTTTACTTAATGTATGTATCTGTACATAATTTAAACGGCTTTCTACCGCAACGATATCTTTATAGCGAATCTTTACCAGGCGCAGGTTATCTTCTTTGCTCTTAATAAACATGTAATCTCCGCTGTCTTCACTTTCTGTTTCTATAATTTTCTGTGGAAAGAGTTTATTTATTGTTTTAATAAATTTTGCTAAAGAATAAGGTTTAAGCAGGAAATCATCTGCCTCTACCTCGAATGCTTCGTAGGCGTACTTACTGTGTGCAGTAGTAAAAACAAGTTTATTAGTTTTAGGTTTTACAGATTCTCCGAGCTCAATCCCCGTAATTCCCGGCATATCTACATCTAACAAAATTAAATCCACATTATTTCCAGATGAGATATCAAGCATTGCTCTTACAGGATCTGTATATGTTTTAACAACCTCCAGCGCTGGTATAGCAGTCATATAACGCTTCAACCCTTCTATAGCATGGGGTTCATCATCAACAATGATACAGCTTATCTTCTTTTCGTTTTTCATCACATATAAAGATAATGGGTTTCTACTGCACAAAATAGTTTTTAGCATCTATTTCCTCAAAAACTTACTAATCATATAGAAAAACTATGATTTCATCCTGAATTTAATGGGTTTTATAATTCAAAAAACTGAGGTAATAAGCTGTCGCTCATTACCTTCATTTTATTTGAATTCATTTTGTGAATATCTTTTTTGTAAATACATAATATTCAGTAAGCAGGTATATTATTTACAATAAAAAATCAAACCGACTTTCTTTGGAAGAACATTTTTATAATTTAAAAATTAGCTGACCCACATAAGCATCCGCTAATAAATGCTACAAGTAAAACTTACAAATGCAACTAAGGTCCAGAAAAAAAACATTGATTTTAGATAAAATACTCAAAGCTAATGTACCGTGCTTTTCGTAATTTTCGAGATGTATAAAATTAAATTCTTAATCTTCCTCTTTTTTCTAAGTACTGCAAGTCAGGCAGAAATTAAACTCCCAAATCTGGTTGGCAGTAATATGGTTTTGCAACGCGATAAGCCAATTAAACTTTGGGGTTATGGAAAAATCGGAGAAAAAATTCAAATTGCATTTGCAGGTAAAAATGTAAAAACCGTTGTTAACGCTAATGGTAAATGGCAGGTTGTTTTACCTAAAATGCAGGCTGGAGGTCCTTTCGAGATGGTTCTGCAAGGTGAAAATAAAATCACGCTATCAAACATTTTAATTGGCGATGTATGGCTTTGTTCAGGTCAATCCAACATGGAGTTTAACCTTCAGGATGCATTAAATTCGGATAATGAGGTTAGGCAGGCAAACTATCCTCAAATTAGATTATACAGCATTGATAAACAGATTTCACTTACCCAGAAAGACGATAGCAAGGGAAACTGGAATTTATGTACACCGGAAAATGCAAAATACTTTCCGGCTATTGGTTACTTTTTCGGAAGAAGGATTAACCTGGATTTAAAGGTGCCCGTTGGTTTAATTAATGCAAGCTGGGGCGGTACCGTAATCGAAAGCTGGATAAGCAGTGAGGGATTATCTGGCGAAGAAACCTTTGGCGAAAAAGCAAAGGAAGTTTCAAAATTTGATACAGCCGCTTACAATCAAAAACAACGGCTACTGAACAAACAATGGGTAGAAGATTTTAATAAACAAGACGACGGTCTAAAAAATGGCGAATATGTTTGGGCAAATGAGAATGCTTCGAACTGGAACAGCATTAACTTACCAAGCGGATGGGAGTTTACCGGCAAGCCTGATTTATGGGAAATGGATGGCATTGTCTGGTTTAAGAAAGAGATTGAACTTAATGAGAATGACCTAAAAAACGATGCTTTACTCAACTTAGGCGTAATCTTAAACGCCGATGAGACCTTTTTCAACGGAGAATTGATAGGTAAAACCGGAGATTCCTGGGGTAAAATCCGTAATTATACCATTCCGCAAAAACTTTTAAAAATCGGAAAAAATGTAATTACCGTTCGGATAGAAAATTACGGGGGTGACGGTGGTTTTATGAGTAAAGCAGATTTATTTTATTTAAACACCAATGAAAGAAAAACGACTCTGGCTGGCGCATGGAAATATAAAATTGGCTATAAATTAAGCAACTATAACCGGCCTGAAAAACAAATTAGTCCGAACACCTTACCGACGCTGATGTATAATAATATGATTAGCCCGGTTGTTAATTTTAGTATTAAAGGTGTTTTGTGGTATCAGGGTGAAAGCAATTGGGACAGAGGCTATCAATACCGGGCGCTTTTTCCAAGAATGATTTCAGATTGGAGAACAAAATTTAAAGATAAAAATTTCCCCTTTTTATTTGTACAACTGGCCAATTACCATAAAAAAAACGATAGTCCTGCCGATTCTTATTGGGCAGAAGTTAGGGAAGCACAAGATTTAACCCAAAAGGTTAATAACACCGGAATGGTTACAGCAATAGATGTTGGTGATCCGGCAAATATTCATCCTAAAAATAAACAGGAAGTAGGCCGGAGATTGGCTTTGCTGGCAGAAAAACAGGTATACCATTTACCTGTAGATTCTTTAAGTGCTGCATACGAAAGTTTTACGGTGAAAGACAAATCGATTATTATCCAAATTAAAACTGTTTACGATGGACTTAAATCAAAATCAGGTACACCTGGAAACTTTCAGATAGCAGGAGCAGACAAAATCTGGTATTGGGCTACGGCTAAAATTACTGCTAAAAATACAATTGAAGTTTCAAGTGAAAAGGTTGAAAAACCAGTGGCGGTACGCTATGCCTGGGAAGACAATCCGGCCGATGCTAATGTTATCAACTCGAAAGGTTTTCCGCTATTCCCTTTCCGAACGGATGATTGGAATGGGGTTACCTATGGGAAGAAATAAACCGATATTTTAACGTCTAACTCCTCGGCTGTGTTTCACCGACCATGGGGTTGACTTAAGGTCATCTCGATCCGATAGCTATCGGATGAAGCGCAGCGAAATGGAGAGATCTTTGAAACGAACTCTTTTTCCTAATTACAAAGATTTCTCGACTCCGTTGTACTTCGCTCGAAATGACGACCATGTATATGTAATGAAAAGGTAGCTAACTCCCATAGCTCCTCGGTCTGTGTCTTACAGACCGAAACTAAACTTAATGTTTATGGCCTGTGAAACACAGACCGGAACGAGAATAATCATGATGGGTCGGTGCGCCACCGACCATGGGGTTGACTTAACGTCATCTTGATCTGATAAGCTATCGGATGAAGCGCAGCGAAATGGAGAGATCTTTGAAACGAACTCTTTTTCCTAATTACAAAGATTTCTCGACTCCGTTGTACTTCGCTCGAAAAGACGACCATGTATATGTAATGAAAAGGTAGCTAACTCCAATAATTCCTCGGTCTGTGTCTTACAGACCGAAACTAAACTAACTTCCCGGCCTTTGGCTCACAGACCGGAACAAGAATAATGATGATGGTCGGTGCGCCATCGACCATGGGCTTGCACTTAATCTTTGAGACACAGGCCATGGGTACAGGAGACGAATTGAAGATGAAACCTACGCAATTCTTCTGATTAATTCTATACAGGCCCGGCTATTATGATAAGGGCATTTCCAAATCCCGACTTTATCTTCGTTTGGCATAATTTCACCTTGCGCCGTTATACCCCAGAACCATTCGCCTTTTTTGTAATTGATAATATTATCCTTTATGAAAGTCCAGTTTTTTAAGCTGATTTTCAAGAAATCTTCATCGTTTGATATTTGCCATGCATTAAAAAAACCAACCATAGCTTCTGCCTGTACCCACCAGTGTTTCTCTTTAATCAGATGGTTTTCAGATGGGTCATATTCATACCACAAACTCCCGTCTGCATCCAGGCCGTTTTTTGAAACACCGGCCATTTTTAAGGAGATAGATTTTATGGATTCAATCAATGTTTCGTCATGAACAACTCCGGCAGCTTCGAGTAATAACCAGGCCGCTTCAATATCATGTCCGTAAGAAATTATAGCTGATTTTGCTTTCCAGTTTTCATCAAAGAACAGAATTAAATTTCCGGTTTCCGGATCGACAATATGCACCTTAAAATTTTCAACTAATTCAATAATCCTGTTCTTCAGGCGTTCGTTTGGCCAGATGCGGTAAAGCGTTGTAAAGGCTTCCAAAACATGCAAATGCGTGTTCATTGTTTTCTTTTCATTTGCATCCTTTTCACTTAAACGCAAATCGTTCAGCGATTTCCAGTCTCTGGTAAAAGCTTCAAAATAGCCGCCTTTAACCTGATCATAACTGTGATCAATTAAATTAATGTATAGCTTAATTGCCCTTTCTTTTGCCGCTTCATCTTTACTTGCTAAATAATATTCGCTTAACGCATAAATTGTAAAAGCTATGGCATAAACTTGCTTTTTTGTATCAACAGGATTCCCTTTTGCATCAAGCAGCCAATAAACGCCGCCAAATGCTTTATCAATAAAAAATTCTGTAATGTATTGAAAAGCACGATGCGCAACCGCCAGGTATTCCGGATTTGCTTGTAAATTATATGCCGCAGAGAAAGACCATAGAATTCTGGCATTCAACACACTGCCTTTTGGCGCAGCGTAGTCAATATGATTATCATTATCAACTTTCCCGACAAAACCCCCATTAATTTCATCAATAGTGAAATTTTTCCAATAGCTCAGAATATTTTCCAATTCTGAGCTTAATTCTTTTTTATATTGTTGTAAATCTAATTTCAAACTATCCTGAAATTACTGAACTCAACTTGTTCTTTTCTATATTGGCTAAAATCCTGTTCACTGTAGCTGCAGAACGTAATTCATCTGCAGGGGTATTCATCACATAATCCAGAAGAATGTTTAATGAGCTGGTTGCAACATGCATTCTGGTATCGGAAGAAGCGTAATAGATAAATACAGTACCATCCTCATCTAAAATCCATCCGTTACTAAATACTACATTCGATACATCACCAATGCGCTCTGCACCTTCAGGCGCCAGGAAATAACCTGCCGGTTTGTAAATCACTTTTGTCAAATCATGCAAATCTGTCATAAACATATAGAGTACATAGCGTAATCCCGCAGCAGTATTTCTTACCCCATGGGCTAAAAATAACCAGCCATGTGCCGTTTTAATAGGCTCCGGACCCATTCCGTTTTTTGCTTCATAAACGGTATGATAGTTTTTATTGTCAACAATCAATTCTTTTTCGATAACGGCATTTTCTATCGAATCGCTTAACCCGAAGCCTATTCCACCGCCGGTTCCGCTTTCTATAAAACCATCCTGCGGACGGGTGTAAAAAGCATATTTCCCATTTACAAACTCAGGATGCAAAACCACATTTCTTTGCTGTGGCGACGGTGTTTTTAAATCGGCCAAACGTTCCCAGGTTTTTAAGTCTTTGGTACGTACAATTCCGCATTGTGCTACAGCCATAGATTGATCATGAGCAGGTGCGCTTGGATCTTTTCTTTCGGTGCAGAATAAACCATACATCCAGCCATCTTCATGGGTTACAATACGCATATCGTAAACATTTGTGTCTGGCTCATTAGTTTCGGGAAGTATCACAGGCTCCTCCCAGAAAGTAAAATTATCAATTCCGTTATCACTTTCCGCAACTGCAAAAAAAGATTTCCGGTCGGTTCCTTCCACCCTGACTACTAAAATATACTTGTTATTAAACTTGATTGCACCTGCATTGAAAGTAGCATTAATGCCAATCCTTTCTAATAGATAGGGATTTGTTTGAGGGTTAAAATCGTATTTCCAGTTTAACGGCGCATGACCAGCGGTTAAAATGGGATGCTCATATCTATCGAAAATGCCGTTCCCCAAGACTGCCTTTTTATTTTTAAGCGCCACCAGGTTCTTATAAGCTTCTTCTAATTGCTGTTTTCTTTTTTCAAAATCTATCATAAAAATATTCTATATCTTTTTAATCTTCTAATTTATTCCACCAGGTTTTTTTCAAAATAAATACGATTAAGGCCAGAACGGCAATCGTAATAAAAAGTGGGGTATGCATACTTAATATGAAATACATTGGTAAAATGGTTAAACAAAGCTGGGCGATAATACCCAATACAACGTTAAACATATCGAGTTTAAATCTTTTATTGGCCTGAAAGGATGGATCTTCAGCCACGACCAAAGTATGGATTGGTTTCCAGAAGCCCCAGGGCCTTACCGTTTTATAAAACGATTTCAGCACGGTTTCCTCAGTCGGAGGTGCAGCATAAGTACCTGCAATACAGCCAATCATCGAAAGCACAAATAATAATGGCCACCAATATAACGGCAGGCCTTGCGTAACATATGGCATTGCCAACGCGGCTGCAATACCAACGGCCATTCCCCAGAAAAACCCATTGGCATTAAAGCGCCACCAGTACCATTTTAAACAATTGGCCGCCACATAGCCACCATATAAACCACCAACTATCCATTGCAGAATATCGTTTACGTTATTGGCGAAAAAACCCAGGATTACACCAATCGCAACAACCACTATCCCAACCAGATAATTCATGTTGATTACCTTTTTGGTGCCGGCATTCGGGTTAATGTATTTTAAATAAATATCATTCACAATGTAAGCCTGAGCGGCATTCAAGGTTCCACTAAAAGTACCCATAAACGCGCCAAGCAAGCCGGTAAGCACGATGCCTAATATACCAACGGGCAGAAAATTATTAATGGTAGCCGGTAAAATCCGTTCGAAATCAGTAACACCATCAGGCCCTTTTAAATAAATCTGGTTGTAGTATAAAAGCGCGAGGACAGTTAAACCAATCACCATTGAATAGCGAATTGGCAATAATATGATGCTGACAAAACCGGTCATTTTACTTGCATCTTTAGGGCTTCTGGTACTCAACACTTTTTGCATATCATAATTTGGCGCTGGCCCTGCAAGTGATGCAAAAACACCTTTAAGGAGCATCATTCCAAAGAAAATTCCAAACAGGCTGAAACCATCATCGGCAATTTTTTTATTGGCATCGGCTGCAATTTTACTCCAGTCTAATTCCAGTTTCCAGCTGAAAAACGGATTATCCCAACCCTTCGGAACGTTCAGCGTTTGCCCATGCAGGTGATTCATTGCAATAACGGCTATGGCAATACAACCAACCGTCATAAAGGCATATTTAATCATATCGCCTAATACAATGCTGTGCATACCACCCAAAATAGAATAGAACATGGCAAACAGCGTAAATACGATTCCATAGAAATGCGGAACGAAGCGGGCGGGAACATCAAATGGTACATAGCCTTTTACATAATCCCAGGGAATGAAAATTTCCATGAATTTGCCTAAACCAATAAAGCCATAAGCCAAAAAGCCGAAACAACTGATAAGCGCAAATGCAATCACCACTATATGAGAACCTTTTACACCTTTACCAATTGAACCAAACCGTGTTTGCAACCATTCTGCCCCGGTATTTGCATTACTTCTGCGTAACCATTTGCTTAAAAACATCATCATAAAAACCTGGTTGAATACCGGCCAGAGCCAGGGAATCCAGATGCTTTTTAAGCCATAAACAAAACATAAAGCCACCATCCACATGGTTCCGCTGATGTCGAACATATCAGATGCATCACTTAATCCAAGTTTATACCATGGAAGCGATTTACCGCCCATCATATAACTTTCCTTGTTTTGCTTAGCCTTTTTTCGATACCAAAATCCAATGAAAATCATGGTAGCGAGGTACAGGATGATGATTAAAACGTCTATTAATTGTAACTTCATTGTTTGGTTTATTGCGCTGTAATTATTGGTTTCGTGTATAAGTTATTTTGTTTTGTATAAGTCCATCCCAACATCCATCATAAAAAGTGTTTTTGGATTATTGTAAAATTCCTTAAAATCGGCCTCACCAGGATGCCCCGGGTAAGGTGCATAAAAATGCCCGGTATGGGCATTTCGCCATACCATTAAATAAGAAATACGGGATGCACTTGCATCGCCCATTATTTTATTAAAAATTGTTGTAAACCAATTGGGCTGTACAATTTTTTCCTGACCGGTTTCTGTTAATGCCGCTATTTTATTTTTTGACATGGCATAGTCGCAGATCTGTCCGATTGATTTAACTGCTAGATTAATCGATCTTTCGTCATTTATATCTTTAAGTTCATGGTAATCATCAAAACCCAGTACATCTACATAATTATCGCCGGGATAACGTTCCATATAATTATCGAAATTACCGGAAATCCGGTCGGGAGAATAAGCATAAATAATGTTGTGCAGCTGCTTTTTATCGCGTAAATACTGAACGGTAAATTGCCACAATGCCTTATATTCTTCAACCGTACAAAATGGTTTTCCCCACCAAAACCAGTTGCCTGTATGCTCATGGAAAGGGCGAAAAATAACCGGAACCGCGACACCGTTTTCGGTTTTTAAAGATTTAATGAATAATGCAATCTTATCCAGCGCGCTGGTAAATTCCTGATGCTTTTCTCCACCCGGTAAAATCGCTGAAACACACCTCGTCGTATCGTAAAAATTCTTTCCGGTTACAAAATTCTGAACGTGCCAGCTTAACGTATTTACACCGCCCATTTTGTACGCTTGCAAACAATAACTTTTAATTTTTTCAGCACTTCGAGTTTCATTTTCTTTGCTATCGTTTTTTGCAATTGCTTCCAGATCCCATCCAAAAAGTGCCGGATGCGAGCCGGTAATGTTCTTAACATCACTTCTATCGTATTCCCCTTTCCAGCCAATGCCATACATTAAAGCATCCTGTTGACCAAACAGTACCCCCTTACCAGCTAAATTTTTAAGGTTAAAAAACAGTGCTTTTGTTTCTTTACTTGCTTTGGCATCAATCGTATGGTTTTGAACAACAGACTTCTGCCCATAGCAAACGGAAAGCGTTATACAGAACATGAAAAAATAGATGGAAATGATTTTTTTCATGTCTGTTATTTATAGATTGAGTATTTTCTTAAACCTTTCTGAAGGAGAATTTTATTATTTTTTACAAACTTCAAAAAATCCGACGCAGAAACTTGTCCGGGATAGGGTGCATAATAATGGTTATCCTTTTCTCTTTCGCGGTATCCGGCATTTCGCCAGAACAATACATAAGAAGGCTTATTATCTTCAATTGCCTTTGCAAAAACGTTGGTCCACCAACTGGCATCCGGAATTTCTACAAAACCTGTTTCTGCAATGGCACTTAATTTTTTCTTTTGAATGGCAACCTTATTTTGAATGGCTAAAGCTTTAGCAACATCCTTTGCAAAAGATGCACCTTTGCTTACTCCTCCGTACTGATAACTGTCGAAGCTCAATACATCTGCAAAATCGTCTCCCGGATAGCGTTCCAGGTACTGCGCTTCGGTATTAAAATCGCATGGATTGAACACGTAAATCAGGTTATGCAATTGTTTATCATCTCTCAAATACCGCACGGTAAATTGCCACAACGCTTTATATTCTTCAGCGGTACAGGATTTAGAACCCCACCAGAACCAGCCTCCACCATTTTCATGAAAGGGCCTGAATAAAATCGGAATTGCCTTTCCATCAGTTCCTTTTAATGATTTTACAAATACAGAAAACTTATCGAGCCAGCTTTTATAAAGCAAATGTTTTGAACCCTTTGGCAGGATAGACTTAACAGCCATTGACGTGGTATCCCAGGAAGTTTTTCCGTTATCCGGATTATCCATGTGCCAGCTTAAGGTATTTATTGTTCCTAAGTCGTATGCCTTTTTTATATACTGTTTTAGTTTTTCAAATGGAACACCATCAATATTTTGCTTTTTGTTGGTTTCTAAACCGGAAACATCCCAACCAAAAACTGCCGGATATTCGCCGGTTAAATCCTTAATATCGCTCCGTCCGTTCTGATATTTCCAGCCAACACCATAAGCCATGTCGTCCTGATGCCCAAACAGCACCGCTTTGCCTGAAAGACGGAGTAAATTATTGTACAAATTACTGGTTTGTGGAGTTGCTTTATCATCAATTAACTGACCAAAAACAGCAACGAAAGGCAAACAAAATAACAGGAAAAATGGAAGTGTTTTTTTAATCATTCTAATTAATTTTGGCTAGTAGTCCGGCTCATATAATAATTATCTAAATTACCGATGTAATTCTCTTAAACAATAATACTATTTTAACCATTTCGTATATAATATACATTATTTATGCATCAATTATGCCTTAATGTATTAATAAACAAATATATTTTTATTACATTGCATCAATGTTCTTTTATCTTAAAGATATTTTTTTCGAACGAATTAGTTATGAATAACATCATTAAAGAAATTACGCCACTTACTCAGAACGATTGTTTTACCATTTTTTCAAGAGTAAAAAAAGACTTCGATTTCCCACTTCATTTCCATGAAGAATTCGAGCTCAATTTAATCCTGAATGCCCCGGGCGCAAAACGGATTGTTGGCGACAATATAGAAGAAATTGCCGATATGGAACTGGTATTGGTCGGGCCGAATCTTTCTCATGTATGGACCACTCATAATTGTAAAAGTGAAGAAATAACCGAGGTTACGATTCAGTGGCATAAGGATCTTTTTGATGATAAAATGTTGCGCAGAAACCAGCTGAGTTTTATCCGTAAAATGTTCGAACGTTCTGTTAGGGGGATTCTTTTTCCGAGGGAAACCATTGAAAAAGTTTACAACCGCATTCTGGCGATAAACCAGCTGCAGGGTTTTGATTCTGTTCTGGAGTTGATGAGCATTCTTCACGACTTATCCACGTCGAAAAGCATGCGGGTTTTATCGGATGCAACGTTTAACAATGACCAGGTTTTAAACTACAATAGCAGAAGAATTGATAAAGCATTTGAGTTTATGAATGCCAATTTTGATAAGCCGATTACTTTAAAGGATTTATCCAAACTGGTGAGTATGACGGAGGTTTCTTTCAGCAGGTTTATAAAAAAACGTACGGGAAATACCTTTATTGATAGTTTGAATGAAATCCGTTTAGGGCATGCAACGAGAATGCTTATCGAAACCACGCACTCCGTTGCAGAGATTTCTTACAATTGCGGCTTTAATAACATTTCTAATTTCAACCGCTTATTTAAGAAGAAAAAACATTGTACGCCTAAAGAGTTCAGGGAGAATTTTTCAGGAACAAGGGTTTTCATTTAGGTGGTTAATTGCTGAATTGTTAAGTTGGTTAACTGTTGAATTATTATTGGTCATTGGACCATCATCCGACAGGTTTCGGATGCGAACTGAAACAGGGGATGCGGGAAAGCGTAAAGCCTTCCTATCGCGGGCAGGGAATCTTACAGTATAACTCATCGCAAGAAAGGTTGCTACAGCCGATGAAGAATCGGCTTAGCAATGACGATTTTTCGAGACGTCATCCGATAGCTATCGAATGACGGGTTGTTGAGCCTGCCGGTAATTGACATAAAATTAAGAACGCTCCAAAATCAAGGTCAAAGCATCATGAGATGGAACTTCAGACTTGAAACTGTTTTTTGTATTTCCCAGTGATTTTCCTGTCCATGCATTTTTGATTTTGTATAAAACAGATGCGGCATTTAATTCCTTTTGAAAAACTTCATCTTTAACGTTTTCGGCTTTCCAGTTAAAATCTATCTCTTTACTTTCAGCAGAACGGTTTAAAAAAGTAACCGCCCATTTCCCTTTATTTAAAGGCTTGAACCAGATTTCAAATCCATTTGCTTTCGAATATTTGAAACCCTGAATACCTAATGAATCCTGATTGACGGAAATAATATTTTTGTTGGTCAAAACGTCAATTGTTTCCTGGTTCATATTTCGTAAATCATTTCCGGCAATTAACGGTGCGGCTAACATGGCCCACATGGCAAAATGTGCCCGGTCTTCGCCCGGTGTCAATTTTCCATTACCAATTTCCAACATATCAGGATCATTCCAGTGTCCAGGGCCTGCATATTGACGCAAACCATCCTGCTTATCTAAAATTTGCATTACACCCCACGATTTCCAGGTACCATGATCTTCCACGCAATCGAAGCAGTTAAAAATATCGCCGCTTGTACGCCATAAATGCCCAACCGCCGGACCCCAAATCCAGGGTTTATCATTTCCCCACTCGCAGATACTTAATACCATCGGTCTTCCGGCTTTACGCAGGGCCGCTGTGATTGTTTTATATGCACCTTCCGCTTTTAATCCTTCGGTATTGCACCAGTCATATTTCAGGTAATCAATACCCCAATTGGCGTAGGTTAGTGCATCCTGAAACTCATAACCCCTGCTTCCCGGACGACCACCACAAGTTTGTGAGCCGGCATCAGAATACAAACCCAATTTTAAGCCTTTGCTGTGAATGTAATCGGCCAATGCTTTCATACCGGAAGGAAATCTTTTTGAATCGGGATGGATAAAACCCAGGCTGTCGCGATCGCCATGCCAGCAATCATCAATGTTTATATAAGTATAACCAGCTTGTTTCATCCCCGAACTCACTAATGCATCAGCGGTTTCCCTGATTAATTTTTCATCAACATTGCAGGCAAATTTATTCCAGCTGTTCCAGCCCATTGGCGGTGTTAATGCCAGACCATCGAATTTACTGTAATTCTGAACATAATTATTGCCCTGACCGAATGCATTTAAAGTAATCAAAATAAAGAAAAGTATTGTCGCTGGTATTTTGCTTGAATAATGGTTCATCGTAAAAATTATTTTTGATTCAGGGATATTAATTTTGTTCTGATAAAAGTTCCGGCAGGTGTTAAATCAGCTTTACGCCAATTACCGGAAATGGATGCGCCCGGCATGAGCAAGGCGGTGGTTTCTTTTTTATCGGTTATATTCCAGTTTGCCCAGCAAAGCTTATTTTTTTCCATCCAGGCAAACCACTTATCTGTTTTGCCCAGGTCAAATACGCCGTCGCCGGTGGCTTCGCCCACGCCCCATTCGGTAACAAAAAGTGGCAAACCTAAAGCAATTGCCTCATCTGCTTTACGCATTAAACTTTCCTGATGAGCCGGATCGGACGCATAAAAATGAAATGAGTATGCAATATTATGGAATCCCTGAATTGGACTTTTTGCCGTAACATCAACGTCCTGATCCCAGGCGGAACTGCCAACAACAATTATATTTGTGGCATCGTATTTACGAATTTCAGGAATAATTTCCTGTGCATAGTTTTTTATAATTGCCCAGTCAATACGTTCGGGTTCATTCCATATTTCATAGATGAGGTTCGGAACACCTGAATACCTTTTGGCCATTCTACCAAAAAAATCTTTCGATTGCTGTACATGCTGATTGGCATGGTGATCATGCCAGTCCAGAAGCACATACATTCCCTGCTTTATAGCTGCATCAATTGTGTTTGTAATAAGTTGTTCCTGCCCCATCGGATCCTGGAGATATCCTTTATCAGGTTCAATGGCCATAGAAACACGCAGAAGACTGATGTTAAAATCGTTTTTTAGCCATTTTACAACGGCAGGATTATAGTATTTGCGACCATCCCAAATGCTCCACGACAGGCTTAAGCCACGCAATTGTACAACATGACCAGATGCATCTAAAATTTTAGCTCCATCTACCTTCAATTTTCCATACTTTTCCACAGGTGTTACTTTTTGCGCCAGCGCAGTAGAAACCACAAAAATAGAAAGCAGCAGTAATGAAGTAAGCTTCTTTATAAGATATTCTTTTTTTGATGCTAACATTAGTTTAATTTATAAACAGATGGCATTTTATCCGAAAATAAAATATATCCGTCATTTTTAAAATTTATAAAATCATTTGCAGCCGGATGCCCGGCATAAGGTGTCCAATAGGCGTCTTTAGTATTTGCCCAGAGCAAGGCGTAGGCAAATTCCAGATTTTGATTTTTTAGTGATTTTAACAGCTGTTGGGTAAACCAATCGCTTCTGCTTAAATTTTGTAAACCAGTTTCAGTTAATGCGGCCAATTTATTATGGGCCTTTGCATAATCCGAAACGATTTTAAATTTGGTTGCAGCGACGTTAGGCGAAA
Organism: Pedobacter rhodius; assembly: GCF_027213645.1. GTDB lineage: Bacteria > Bacteroidota > Bacteroidia > Sphingobacteriales > Sphingobacteriaceae > Pedobacter > Pedobacter rhodius. The sequence goes on from NZ_JAPWGL010000004.1 coordinate 425,887, forward strand.
CGTTGGCTTTCATATCTTCATAATTATCTGTTCCAACCAAATCCACATATTCATCGCCGGGATAATAGGTTAGGTATTGCGATTGAGAATTGAAATTTCTATCCGGCGACCAGGCAAAAAGAAAATTCCTCACGCCCAGGTCATCTCTTAAATATTTAACCGTATATTGGTACATGGCAATATATTCAGCTGGTGTACAATGGCCACTTCCCCACCAAAACCAACCGCCATCCATCTCATGAAAGGGTCGAAAGATAACCGGAACTAATTTACCGTCGGCACCAATAAGCGTTTTGGCATAATCTGCAACAATTTTTAATGAAGCCTTAAAAGTTTCATTTGCGGTTCCGCCGGGTAACACCTGATTAACCGCCGTAACCGGAGAATCAGACCAGTAAAAATTTCCTTTAGAAACCGGATTGGCGTAATGCCATGCATACGTATTAATACCGCCCCGATTATAGGCCTCGATGGTTAGTGTCCTGGCAATTGCTTTTTCGTAATCAAACCAGTTCCCGGTTGAAAAATTAGTCATATGGATGAAATCATGTCCATACACTGCAGGATAGGCACCCGTAATGGTTTTAACATCACTTTGTGTAGTGGAAACACCTGAAAACTGTTGCTCGTTAGCCCATTGGGTTGTTGCATTTGTAACACCACGTTTAGTGTCATCCTGATGGCCAAAAAGTACATTTTTCTTTGCACTTTGTTTCAGGTTATAAAAAAGTGAGGCAGTTTCATCCGTTGCATTCTTATCAACCAGCCAGGTTTTAACGGTAGCTAAACTCGGCACAGCATCAGGGGGCGTTACAACAGGTGGCGTAACTGTTTCAATTATCGCCTCATTACTTTTCTTACAAGAAAAGGATACACTTAGACAAAGTAGGATTCCGAGAAATATTCTTTTGCTTTTCATAGTCATTTCGTTTTTGCAGGTATATTTTCTTTTTCAAATTCTTAAACAGAGATTACTTTAGCAGCGAGATCATCAATAAAAAAAGTTCCTGAGGCTTCACTTAGAGCAATCATTAATCTAAAACCGGTTGCCTCATCAGGTACGCTCAAATTTTTCCTGAAGGCAGTCCAGTCCTCGGTTCCGGTTTTTTCAATCAATGGAATTCCATCTCCCAATTTTTTATCGCCCCTGGTAAACTCCAGAATAATTACCGCGGTATTCCAGGTGTTTTTTCCCTGCGCTACATCATCCGTTTATAAAAACCTGTAATGCTGATGGCTTTTGTATTTTTTGGCAAATTTACCTTTTGATCTATTCCTTCCCATTTGCCCTTTACATAAGAAACTATGGCCAGACTTGCGGTTCCGGATTTATGAACAAAAGTTGAAACTTTTGCATTTCCGGCATTCCAGCTTTCCAGCTCATTCTCAAAACCACCATTACGAATCAGGTTTTTTTGTGCATTGGCCTGTAATGATGCAAGTGCGAGTAAAGCAGCAATAAATATCTTTCTCATATTATATCGGGTTAGGACTATTACTTCAAAAAAGATTTAATTATTTTCCAGGTAGAAGCGTCGCTATCAAAAACAGTATTTAAGCCTTGTTCTTCCTGAGGCGGATCGCCGGAGAAATCATCGCCATTTTTCCAAAATACCTGGTTTTTTACCGGCCTTGAGCTACCCCCGAATGCCCAGAAATTGCACCCGGCGATTGCGCCGTTCTGTTTCTTGCTTTCTTTCCAAGCATTGAAAATGCTTTTATAATAAGCGTCGCGTAGGGCTGTTGAACTTGAAATGGCAAAAGAATGGCCGTCCCGGGGTAAACCAAACTCTTCTATAACCATTGGTTTATTCAAAGCTTTTGCAATGGCTTCATGCATTTTAATGTATTCGCTGGTTTTATCAATAACCTGTTGCAGGTTTTCTGACGTAGGCGTTTCTTTAAACCAAGACCAGTTTTTTGGCCAGATGTGAATCGTCAGGTAATCAATATTTTTAAGCTGATGGATTTGCGTAAACAATTCCGCATTTTCTTCGGTACCCATTATACCTTCACTACCAATCGTAACGAGGTGATTTTTATCCATCGATTTTATTAATGCCGACGTATTATCTATCCAGGCTTTATACGCAGGAACAGTTGCTGCCCGCATAGCCCTCGGTTCATTCGCCAGTTCCCAGGCCATAATTGCGTTTTCCGAAGCATAGGTTTTACCCGAATAAATGCTTTTATGCTTAAAAATATAATTTAACTGTTTGTTGTAATCTGCTTTACAGCTTTCGCAATTGTAAAATTTACTGGTATAATCGCGTTGCTCATCCCAGGTTAATTTTCTTTTTAATGTCTCATTATCCAGTTGCCCGTTCCAGTTCAGGTATTGCAAAAATCCTCCGCTCCACTCCCAGTTATTGCTTAGAAATAAAACAGCATACATTTTTCGTTTAGACATTTCCATTAACAGGAAATCTAAACCCTTTAAAAGCGCTTCATTAAAAACGCCATGTTCAGGTTGTAACGAAGGTTCAACACGATCTACACCATTAATCTTCCCTTTGCCTTCTGAACCAACCAAAACCCTTAAGTTATTTATGCCTTGTGCCTTTAAAAAATCGAGTTCTTTTACCAACCGCTGTTTGCCACGTAACGGGTCTCTTTGTAAAGCCAGCAATCCGCCGTACCAATAATTTGTGCCGATGTAGTAATAAGGTTTTCCGTTAATTTGAAATTGCCGACCTTTTTGCTGTACGAAAAATTGCTGAGCGCTTGCAAAAAAGGATGAAAATAAAATCGCAATTAGCAGCGTGGTATTTTTAATCATTTCTATTTTAAAAGAGGTTGCGTCTTTAATTAACTTATTTTTGAATATTATCGCACTGGACCCGCCGAAACATTTAAAATCAGTTTTTAAAATGGTCTTCGACAGGCTCAGTACGACATTTACGATATTGATACAACCTCAATAATTAATTGAACGCTATATAAATCCTAAATCGTCTACATAGATTGTGCTCGGCACTGCGTTGCCTAAGCTTTGCAGCACAAATTCTGTTATAACCGTTGGGTTACCTAAATCTTTTAGCTGAATGGTATAGTCTGTGTAAACGCCAGGTGTTAATGTTATGGGAACTGCGTTACCATAATTACCATTAATAACCAACTGAACTTTGCTTCCGGCTACTATGCCTGCGCCACCATAGATAGAAAATTTTATAGCGGTTAGCCCTGATTTCACGACATCTATGGTTGATCCATTATAGCCTATCTGCAATGCGCCATATCCATCTGTAAAAGTTGTTGCAATGGCATTGGTGCCACGTTTCACATTTACAGTATTTACTAAGTTTATGGTACTGTTATAACCTAAATACGAACCCCAGCCTGTTGCAAAAACATCATCATAAAGCAAAGCTTTAAAACCAAAAGATCCTGTTGAGCGGGTTGTACCACCTGGAGTAGTTACCAAAATACGCGATTGAACAACACCGGCTGGTACTCTTACCTGTATCTGTGTACTGGTGGGCGTACCAACAATTTGTGCCGGGATAGAATCGAAAGTAACTTTTGTAACGCCTTCGAAAATGGTTCCAACTAATGTTACAATTTCGCCTGAACCTGCAGCAACCGGACTAAAAGAAGTAATTATTGGCGGTGGTTGTAAAATAGGAAAATTGAAACTTGCTGTACCAAATTTTGTGGTAACAACTAATTTATTGCTCTGACTTGCGCCGTAAGGCGTTGTTGCAGGTATAGAAATGATGATACTTTTATCGGTTAACAAAGCGGGATTATAATTAACCTGCACCCCATTAAATGAAACTGAAAGTGTGGTTAAAAGGTTTTCTCCAACAATGGCATATTGATTATTTAATCTTCCGGCAACAACGGTAGAATCGAACTTTACCTGTCTGGTTTCATCATATATAGAATTAGAATCTAACGTAACTCTGTGCACTACATTTGGTAGCGTATCTGATTTACTTATAAGCCTTACTTTGGTAATTACAGGTGCTCCGCCTGCACCCTCATCGGTTTTCTTGCATGAAGAATAACCCATTGCTACTGCCATAAACAATAAAAGCAGTGCAAATTTCGATTGTTTGTTTATCTTTTTCATGTTCATTTTATTTAAAAACATAAGGTACTGGTGGTTGTAGTAATTTAGGATTTGATGCAACTTCTGTAGCCGGAAAAGGGAATAAGAATTTCGCATTCGTCATGGTAGAATATCCGTTTCCATAACTGTTAGATGGTACACTAGCATCGCCCGCTCCACGATCTTGTTGATTGATAATGGTAATTGCATTTGGATGATTGGTAACATTAAATCCATCTAAACGGCATAAATCAAACCAATAATCAAATTCGAACATAAATTCTCTGCGTCGTTCTTCTAAAATATCATCACGATATAATTGAGCTGGTGCGTTAGTAGGTTTGCCTGGCGTATTGTTTGGTGTGAAATAGCCACGTCTGATTTCTGTTAAATTACCCAAACCCGCACGATTTCTGATTTTATTAATTGCTGCTAATGCTTGTGCATCTGTACTAGTTCTTGCACCAGCCATTATTGCTTCAGCAAGGATTAAATAAACTTCCGAATAACGCATCATATACACATTATTTGCTGATGATTGAGCTGAACCAACTCCTCCATTATCAGCAGGCGTACCAACCACATATTTTTTAACAAATGTGCTTGTACCTTGTCCCTGGTTGGCCAATTGTGTGTAACCACCTGTAGCTTGATTAAGCTCAGGATAATTAGATCCAACTACCATTATGGTTGGTTTAAAACGCTTATCATCTTGTTGAAAACTATATAAGGCATCAAAAGTTACACCCAAAACACCATAACCATCTCCGGTTCCGGTAATTACAGTACTTGCTGCCCAAGATGCTTGCAATGGATTGCCTCTACCATAACCGCCTGCTCCAGACCATTGAAGTGCGATTACAGATTCTTCGTTATTATTATTGGCTGTTAAAAATAAATCTTTAAACTCCTTACCTTGGATATCACTACCATAAAGTTTAAATTCACCGCTGCTAATTACTTTCTGAGCAGAAATTCTGGCATTATTGTAATCTTGCATGGTTAAATAAACTTTGGCCATTAAAGCTGTTGCTGAACCACTAGAAACACGACCTTGTGCAATAGAATTTCCACTTCTGATTTGAGGCGTTAGGTTGGCTTCAGCAAATTTTAAATCGTTAAGAATAAATTTGTAAACATCAGTTACCGGATTGGTATTAACCTGAAAATTTTCTACATAATCTAACGTATTTTCGATGATAGGCACATTTCCAAACAACCTAACCAAATGAAAATAAGCCAAAGCTCTAAACAAATGCGCTTCACCTAAAGCATTATTAACAACTTTGGCATCTATCGTTGCAGGAACTTTTGCAGGTAAATTATTTAATATGGCATTGGATTGTGCCACAACAATCCATAATGAATTATAAGCATTTGCAAGTTCGGTGTTTCCATCAGTTACTGAGAAATTTCCAAAATTTACTACATCTGATGAATATGAACGACCGTTTCCGCTAGCCATTTCTGTAATGGCCCATCCTCCTTTTGCTACCCATCCAAACCAAGGGGCACTATAAAGTACATTGGTGCTTGATTTTACCTGATCTGCCGTTTGATAGAAATTATCAAGCGTAATTGAGCTTTGGGGTGGGCGATCGAAAAATTCTTTTTTACAACTGGTTACTGTACTCATTAGAAGAACAGCAATTGCAAATGAATATTTTATATATGTTTTCATATTTCTTTTATTAAAATTCTGCATTAATACCAAAAGTGTAAGTTCGTGGTGTTGGGTATCTTCCGCTATCTACATTTGTTAAAAACACGTTGTAGTTTTGGTTTCCAACCTCCGGATCAAGACCTTTATATTTAGTAAATACGTATAGGTTTTGTACGCTGGCAAAAACTTTTAATCTATTCAGCTTTATTTTACGGATAAATTCTGATTGAAGATTATAGGCCAAGTTTACGTTCTGAACACGCAGAAAAGATCCTGATTCTATAAAACGATCGGAGTTTTTAAGGTTTGGGTTATCTCCACTACGAGGTGCAGGAATATTAGAACCTGTATTGGTTGGACTCCAGAAATCAATAGCAGAAGCCAATTGGTTTTGATATAATCCTGATAATCCTTTTAGTTGATAGTTAAGCGCATTTAGAACTTTAGCACCATATGAACCATTTAAAAAGATAGATAAATCGAAAGATTTGTAAGAGAAATTATTGGTAATGCCATAAGTAAATTTAGGATTTGGATTTCCTAATGATGTTTGATCGGATTCATCAATTTTACCATCGCCATTTACATCTTCAAATTGGATATCACCCAACCATGTACCTGCATTATTATTGATTATTGGTCGACCGAATTGAACAGGAGCATTTCTTAACTGGTCATCTGTACGGAAAATATCTTTTACTTTATAACCATAAAATTCACCTATTGAGCCGCCAACCTGAGTTCTGGTAACCGTCATCTGAAGGAAACTTACATTTATTTTTCCATCGATAAATGGAACACCATCTGCTAAAGAAAGTACCTTATTGTTGTATTTAGAGAAAATTACTGTTGTATTCCATTTAAAATTACCCGTTAAGTTTTTGCTGTTTATGGTAAAATCAAACCCTTTGTTGCTCACTTTACCACCGTTAATGTAAGGCGGACTAATTACACCTGTACTCGAATAAGCTGCCGCTTGTCCAACCAAATAAGCCGGAAGTGGTTTTTGGAAAAGGAAATCCTTTGATGTTTTATTGAAATAATCAAATGAAGCATCTATTCTTCCTTTAAAAAGACTAAAATCAATACCTGCATTGGTTTGCACAGCGCTTTCCCATGTTAAATTTGGATTGGCCACTTTATCAACCGCAAAGCCGGTACCCAAACCTGTAACAACTGGTGTTAAAGCCGAGCCGTACTGATAATTTGGAAGATTCTGATTACCAACTTCACCATAACCTACCCTTACTTTGATATTATCTGCAACATCTTTTATGCCTGACATAAAAGATTCATCAGATAAACGCCATGAAACTGCAAATGCCGGAAAATAACCCGTTTGCTTTCCTTCAACAAATTTTGATGATTTATCTGAACGGATGGTTGCTGTTATACTATATTTATTGTTATAGGTATAAATTCCCCTAGCAAAAAATGATTCTAAAGACTGGCTATCTTTGTATTCGCCAATTACGGCAGTTTTAAGGTCGCCCAAGCCAAGGGTTTGCAAATCATTACTTAAAAAGTTCTGAACCGAAGCATCTGTTCCGCCCCAGCTTGATTCATTAACCTCATAGCCTAATAATGCTGTTAAATTATGTTTTTCATTAAACGTATGTGCGTAGGTTAAATATTCTTTCCAACCCCAAAATGTAGTGTTTGAATTGTATTCCTGTAATCTGGCCGTTGCATTACCATAAATTCCGTACTGATAAGTAGGAACAAATACTCTTGCTGCAGAATAATTAAAATCACCATTCACTTCTGATCTTAAGGTCAAATCTTTTGAAAATTTGATCTCGCCATAAAGCGCACCGTTTAAATTACTTCTGTTTAATACATTTGTAATTTCTAAAGATTGCGCTACCGGGTTAATCTGCCCGCCTTGTTGATTTGAATTTGGAATTGGTCCGGCAAATGTTCCATCAGGGTTTCTAACGGCCTGATCTGGAGCACTCAATAATGCATTATAAACTATACCAGTATTATTTGATAAACCCTGATTTTCGTTTGAGCGACTACCAGATAATGACAGACCCACTTTTAACCATGGCTTAACCTGACTGTTAGTATTTGTTCTGAAAGTATATCGTTTGTAATCGCTGCCTAAAATGGTACCATCTTGTTTTAGGTAACCGCCAGAAATGTAATAATCCAGCCCATCTTTACCACCAGAAATTCCCAATTGATGGTTTTGCATTACCGCATTTCTAAAAACCTCATCTTGCCAGTTGGTACCTTCACCCAACAATGTTGGATCGGCAAACTCACCCCTTCTTTGAACGCCTGTAACATCTGCCAAAGCATTTTCTAATACGGCATATTGCTGAAGATTCATTACATCAAGAAATCTGCCTTGCTGCGAAACGGCGCCGTAGCCATCATAAGTTACTCTGGCTGAACCATTTTTACCGCGTTTAGTTGTGATGATAATTACCCCATTTGACGCACGACTACCATATATAGCAGTTGCCGATGCATCTTTCAATACATCAATAGATTCAATATCGCTTGGATTAATTAACGACAGCGGACTTACCGCAGATTCGCCATTATTAGCCGATAAACCAACTGTTCTACCACTTGTTGATTGATTGGTTGCATCTCCAGAAATAGGAACACCATCTATTACGTATAAAGGCTCGTTTGAAAGGCTTAATGATGTTACACCCCTAACCCGTACCGATGTTGAACTTCCTGGTGCACCAGAGTTCTGTGTAATGGTAAGTCCGGAAGCTTTACCCTGCAGCATTTGGTCGATACTTACCTGGGGTACATTTGCAATATCAGCGGCTTTGACAGAAGAAATTGCGCCATTAACGTCACCTCTCTTCTGGTTACCGTATCCAATCACAACAACGTCTGATAAATCCGTTGATGCAGACTTCAGCACAACATTTATTACACTTTTTTCACCTACAGTAATTTCCTGTTTGTTAAGACCTATGAACGAAAATACTAATGTTGTTGCCGAACCTGCCGGAACATTTATTACATATTTACCGTCTGAATTTGTGGAAACTGCTGTTTGAGAATTTTTAATTAATACACTGGCGCCAGGTAAAGTGGTGCCCTTTTCATCTGAAACAGTTCCTGTAATTTGCCTTGTTGTTGTATTCTGCGCCATTGCCGGAGACAGTATTACAAAGCATAGAACAAACAGAATTACCGCTCGTAAAGTTCTACTCATAATTATTTATATTTAGTTATTTTTTATTAATTCAAATTTAACAGCATTGTTAAAGGCTTTTATAATATTATTTTAACTTATGATAATCTAAAAAACACAACAGAAAAAGTATAATTAACCTAAAACAATCATTATCAATGAATTTACATCATATTACACTTATTAAAAGCATATACTTTTTTTTCCTAAATTGATTAATTTTTGATATTATTTTGCTTATATCAGGTGTAAAGCCGGGTAAATTCATTTTAAATAATAAAACACACCAACATTTGGCATAATATTATTCGTATTGAATTTAACATCATGTTAACATGGCATGAATTAACAGGAAAGAAGGAGCGGAATTATTTTTCCGGGAAGCCATTCAGCGCTGACGAGCCTACAAATAAATTGTAAGGTGTAAGTTCTAGGGGATTGAACCAATTTGTATTCATAGCCGTATCAGCAGAGGCAAACGCGATGTGTTAGCTATAGCCATACCGTATGCTCAGAATCAGTGACCTTAAAAAATACTCAGCCCGACATCCATCGGGCTTAAGTATCATCATCACTAACTATTAAATTATTAAGGATTAACTTCCGGTTTAAAGCCTTCCGGATAGAGTATTATACGTATGAGATTACTTTCGTTTAAATATTTCCGGGCAGCATTTTTAACACTTTCGGCAGTCATATTTTTCATAACGCTATCAAATTTTGTAATTTCAGTCAGGTCATCCTGATTCAAAGCCTGTTGATCCAGATATTCCGACCAAAAATCATTTGCCCTTAAGTGTGTTTCATGATTTCTCATCTCTTCTGCTTTAAACTTTTCAATATTTGTAACCGAAGGACCTGCTTTTTTTAACGTATTGATTTCGTCCAATGTGGAGGCAATCAGTTTATCAACATTTGATGGTGCACAGCCGAGCGAAATATTTAAACTGTAGCGTGCAGCAGGTAGTTTAGTGTAACGGATATTTACCGATGGTGCATAAACCCCGCTCTCCTCTTCTCTTAACCGTTCAATAAGCTTAATTTGCAACACCTCCGCTATGGCATCCATATTTAAATTATTTTCATAGCCGAAATCGTAATTGCCACTAAAAGTTAATCTGACGGTTGCTTTAGGTTCAAGACCTGCCGATATAATTTTTGTAATCTTTCCCGAAGGCGGATGGATGCCTAAATCTTTTGCCTTTTCATGTTTATAGGCAGAAGGTAAAGCACCCAGATACTTTTCAACCAGTGGCTTTACTTTGTTAATATCAAAATCACCTACAAAAGTAAAGGTGAAATTAGAAGCATCAGAAAACGCCTGTCTGAAGATATTATAGCTTTTATCCAGATCTATCTGTTCCAATTTTTCTATACCTGGCGGCGTTCTCCTGGGGCTGTAATTACCCATAACCAAACTAAGGGTATCGTAAAAAGCATTTTCAGGATTATTTTTCCTGTTGGCTAAACTGCCTTTAGATTGCGAAATAAATTTTTCAAAAGCTGTTGAGTCTTTTTTTGGGTTAGTGAAATACAAGTAGAACATCTGCAGAAGTGTTTCCAAATCTGCGGGAGATGCTGCAGCCTGAATCCCCTGATTGTAATCTGCAAGATAAGGACCGGATGCGATGGTGCTTCCTGCCAGATACTTATTTAACTGGTTATAATCATAGGTGCCCAGTCCTGAACTTGTAACCAGATAAGCGGCTACATTAGCCGATTCATAATCTGCATCGCTGTAAAGCGAGGTTCCTCCAGGAGCAACTGCCTTTACCAATATGTCATTATCGCTGAATTTGGTCGGCTTCAGTATTACCCTGACTCCATTGCTTAAAACCAAATCGGAAGCCTTTATTTCATTTAACTCCGTTTGTTTTACAATTTTACCACCCACAGGTATTTTTTCGAGCAAAGGTTTATTTACAAAAGCATCTTTATAAATTGCCAGCTGCTCTTGCTGAACCGATTTCATCCAACCGTTTATACTGGTTTCGTCAGGCAGAATTGCTTTATCTTTTTCAGGTGCGGTAATAATAATGTCCCGGTTTTTATCTGTATCAAATTCTTTCAATAATGTATTTACATCTGCCAATGTAATTTTTGGCATAATCAGTTTCGTAAAGCGATACTCCCATTCAGTTCCCGGCGCTGCATTGCCGCGTAAAAAATAATCTAAATATTCGCCGATGTATAAATCTGAATAATTAGTGTTCTTTTGGCGGTAAGCATTTTCAACATTCTTTATATAATCAGCTTTTGTTTTATCAAATTCCGCTGCGGTAAAACCATATCGGTTTAGCCTTACAATTTCCCGCCATGCAGCCTTAAAGCCTTTTTCTATCTCCCCCGGATTGGCTGCAACATTAATATTGAATGCATCGATATTACCAATAAATGCACCTATGCCAGCATTACCTGCAATGAATGGTGGCTGTTTCTGTTGCATCAACTCCTGAAAACGGTTACCTAACATGGAGTTAAATAGTTTTCGGACGATGTAATCCTGGTAGTATTTCTTTGTCTTTACAACCAGTCCTTCGCGTTTAACCAAAACCTGAACCTGTGTGGCTGTTTCTTCCGGATCGGTTGCTTTTACGAAGTGGTTACTATTCGTTAAATTAATCGTATATTTTGTTCTGGAACGCTCGTTTGCAGGATTATTCAAGTCAGAAAATTTCAGTTTAATCTCCTTTTCCATTTCAACCACATCGATATCGCCAACAACAATAAGAGCCTGTAAGTTGGGCCTGTACCAATCGTTATAAAACTGTTTTAATGTTGCCGGTTTAAAGTTGTTCAATATCGTATCCAATCCGATTGGCAAACGCTGCCCATAACGCGACTGATTGAATAATACCGGAAAAATCTTTTGCTGCATTCTTTGTGATGCGCCTTTACCCAATCTTTTTTCTTCGAGTACTACGCCCCTTTCTTTATCTATTTCAACCGGGTCAAGTATGGCTCCTTTCGCCCAATCGCGCATAATTTGAATGCCATTACGCAAAATTTCCGGTTTATCGCTTGGTAGTGGCAATTGATAAACGGTTTCATCAAAACCGGTATATGCATTAATGTCAGCGCCAAACCTGACACCGGATTTTTGCAGGTAATCCACCAGCTCATTCTTCGGAAAATGCGTGGTTCCGTTAAAATTCATGTGTTCCATAAAATGCGCCAAGCCCTGCTGGTCGTCATTTTCCAATAATGACCCCACTTTATTCGCCAGGTACATGATAACCCTGTCTTTAGGGTGGGTGTTACGCCTGATGAAATAAGTAAACCCGTTGCTGAGCTTACCAGTTCTGACATTTGGATCAAGCGGCAGGTTTGTGGTTATCGGAAAACTGCTTTTTTCTTTTGTTTTTATTGATGCCTTCCTGATTTGGCCGTGCGCACTTGTGCTTATGATGGATGCCAACAGCAGGGAGCTTGCCAGGTATATTTTATATATTATTTTGATTCGCATAATGATATTTAATTGTTAAGGCTACAGCCTTTATAAGATAGAAAGTTTATTCAGACAGTTATTTCAATGTCCCTTACCAAGTACTTCTGCCAGCTTTTTATTGAGTTCTTCTCCGCGAAGATTTTTGGCAATTATTTTCCCATCCGGATCGACCAGAAAATTATCAGGTATAGACTGAACGCCATATTTCACTTTTGCTTCATTATTCCGTTTAAGATCAGAAACTTGTTTCCAGGGCAGTTTATCTTCTTTAATGGCCTTCAGCCAGTCTTCTTTTCTTTCATCTAACGAAACGCTGAGAATGGTAAAGTTTCTGTTTTTGTACAGGTTATATTGCTTAACCAGATTCGGATTTTCATCACGGCAAGGATGGCACCAGGAGGCCCAAAAATCTATCAGTACATATCTGCCCTTGTAATCTGAAAGTTTTATTGTTTTCCCAAATTGATCAGGCTGTGTAAACTCAGGAGCCATAGATTCTATATCAACAGTTCTCCATTTAATCAGTTTTTTCTGGTACTCCAACCCCATCGGAGAAGATTTGATATCTGCTGAAAGGCTATTGAACAAAGGCTCTACAAGGGCCAGATCGGGTATGCCGCGAGATAAAGTATAATTTAATTCAGTAAAGCTAACCAATGAACCTGGATGTGCCCTGATAAATTTAACGACAAGTGCTTTAATGGCATCATCCTGTTGTTTTCCTTGTGGTAAAACAGCAAGGGCCATTTTTGCACGGCTTAATTCGTTGGTTTCATCGTTAAGTATTGTACCTGAAAATTGTATTCCTTTTTGTATAGAATCCAGGTTATCTACTTTAATATTTCCGGGTTCGAGCCAGAAATGTACCATTGTACCCATCGGTGTATCCTTGGCATTACCGGTTTCACTTGGTGTAATCATCAAAGTAGCCTGCAATTTTCCATCAACACTTCCAGACAATTTAATTTCACCGTTTTTAACTTCTGCAGTATTTTTAAAGGCTTTACCATCTAAAGTATATTGAACTATAAAAGTTGCCGGGTTACTTGTTTTCCCTTCAATAGTGTAATTATTATTAACCTGTGCCCTTAAAATAAAAGGAAGCAAAATGGTTAGCAAGCTTATTAATATTTTCATTATTATGATATAGGAGATTTATGCGTAATTAATACTTACCCGATTTTAAAAACCGGGTAAGTATATCACTCGCAGAATTAATTAATAGATGTTTTGAATAATAGCACCATTACTGTTGGTGATATCACTTTGCGGCAATGGCGAAGCAAAACGCCTTGAATTTGCCCTTAACGAATAGGTTTTTAAAGGCTCTGTATTTGATACACTTGTAGCTGTGTATGGGTAAAACACCCGGCTGAGCACTGGTATATCATCATTCGAATAACTGTTGCTGTTAAATCTGCGGATATCAAACCAGCGTTGGCTGAAAGGCATTTCTCTGCGCCTTTCTTGCAGCACAATAGCAATAGCCTGGTCTTGAGTACCTGCCGCAAGTGGTGCTGTACCCGTTAAAGTGCGTTTGTTGTATAACTGGTTTACAGTTGTCATAGCACCTGCAACATCACCGCTTCTGGCCAGACATTCAGCTTTAATCAATATCATTTCAGCTACAGTTGGCCCTTCAGGCACATTATCTTCATAAAAAAACACATAACCAGGATAGCTTAAAGCCGGATTGTTCAACCCTTTTTTATACGAATAATTCTGAACGTAATGGTATTTATAGCGAAGGTCATTATTCTTATCATATAAGCTGATGAGTTCCTGACTTGGAATGTACCATCTATCTGCATTATTTAATAATCTATAGTAAAGAAATTCCTTCCATCCCAAAGCATCCACGGGGTCAAAAGCAACATTTCTGTCATGCGTATAGGGAAAGTTAAGGGTTACCGTTTGCTCATTTGGCATTCCTACATTAATGGTTGTACTTGTGGGCGTGCCATACCTCATATCCGTGTTGTAATCAATTAGAATATTGTATAAGGCCAGCGACGCATTGGCATATTTAAGGGCGTTCACATAATCATTACGATTCAGATAGTATCTTGCCGCAAAACCATTCACGGCTGCCGAGTTGGCACGCCAATTCCGGTTAATCCCATTTTGAACTAACGGAACATTTGTTTTAAGTGCTTCCATCAAATCAGCCTCGATTTGCTGATAGGTAGCATCCAGGCTTTGGCGGGTAACGGCGTTGTAATCGGGTGTTGTTTTAATCGGTAAACCAGGTTCGCTGCGGTTCGCATTCGTATAGGGCAAACAGTAGGTATTTGCGAGTTCCCAATAGCTATAGGCCCTGATAAAATGTGCATCTGCTTTTAATGCTGCTTTATCCGCGGCCGAGCCACTTACCTGGTCAACATTAGCCAGTACAACATTTGCATTGAAGATTTTTATGTATTCATTACTCCAAAAATTAGGTCCGCTAAAGTTAGACTGATCAGTTTTTGGCAAATAATTTACATCCCATAAAGAATACTGAATGGCTAACGAAGAAAAAATAAAAGGTTGTGCATCATATAAATTTGAGGATAATCCGTTATCATCTGTTCCGTAGATTATTGCATTGTTACTTTCACTATTAAATGTTCCAAAATTATTTAACAATGCATTTAAATCATCCGTTGTACGAACCTCTATTGAAGTCCCTTTTGATGGCTTGGCATCTAAAAATTTAGTACACGAAGTATTCGACAGGAGTAAGGCTGTTAAAACCATCCGGATGGTAATTAACAATATTTTGCTTGATTTCATCATGGTTTGATTATAATTCTACTTTGATACCGAACGTATATTGCGCACGTGGTTTAATCGTACCGATCGGGTATTCAGGATCTTCACCTGTGCTATTGGCCAGTACGGTGTAAAGGTTGTTGCCCTGAATGGTTAGCTGTATATTTTGAACGTTTATCTTAGATGTAAAACGTTTTGGCAGGTTATAACTCAGATTTACCTCCTGTAAGCGGGCTAAATTGGCATTAAGGTAATTATAGCTCAAATAAGGATAGTAGCCAATCCAGTTGCCGTAGCTGTAATCGTTCGGGTTTGAAGGCAGTGTAAGCATGGTAGCAGGGTCGCCATTAAGTACATTTGAAAGCTTACTGTTTGGCAAAGTTACGCCACCTGATTGCGGGTAATTAAAATATTGCCCTTTAAATACGGCACCTAATTTTGCAATGATGATAAAAGATACGTTGAAATCATAAAACTTAAAGGCATTGGTCATCCCTAAAATATAAGGAGGATTAATTGTACCTACATTTTTGAGAAAACCTAAACCATCAATTGATGGAAAATTTGAAAGCTGAAGCTTTGTACCATCTGGTCCTGCAACAACCGGACTTCCATTTTCAAGCCCCGCATATTCAAAAGCCCATGCTGTATTCGGATCGTACCCTTCCCGGTAAGAACCCTGACCTGTTGACACCAAGGCATACGCAGGGCTGTTCGGGTTAAAGAGTTGGGTGATTTTACTTCTGTTAAAGGATGCATTAAAACTACCGTTCCACACAATATCATTTCCTTTAACCGGAATTGTTGTTCCAAGCGTAAGTTCTATACCTTTATTGGTCATTTCAGCATTGTTAAAACGCTGCAACGATGTTCCATTTATAGATGGTATCGCAATTTGTGCCAGGAGATCTTTCCCCTTTTTATTGTATACGTCAATTTTACCATACAGCTTATTGTTTAACATGGCGTAATCAATGCCCAGGTTCAGCGTACCTGTTTTTTCCCAGGTAAGCGTTGGATTGCCATTATCAACTATGCTTGCTGTATAATCTTTAGTGTAATCATTTACCCTGGTCGCATAACTTATTAAAGTATAAGCACTGGACAGATTATCTACGTTTCCTGTATAACCATAAGTGGCACGCAGATTCAAACGATTCAGCCAGCCAATGTGCTGCATAAATTTTTCTTTCGTTAAATCGTAACCCACACCCATGGAATAAAATGGAGAATAGCGGTATTTCGGTTCTTTACTAATCAGGTTTGATGCGTCTGTACGGTAACTTCCCGAAACCGTATATTTATTCAAATACGTGTACGATGCATTGGCAAACAAAGAAAAAAACCGGCGTGTAGAATAGCTAAAGCTATTTGTATAGTTAAAATAGTTGCCATAACCATACCAGCCAGTTGTGCCGGTAGGTCCGTTAGGAAAATTACCAACATTCAGGGTATTTTCATTGTAACCATAAGTTGTGGGGTTGTTAAAACTTTGTGAAAGGGCGTTATTGAATTCTATACCACTCACCACATTAATTTCATGTTTATCAGAAAATATTTTTGAAAAGTTGACCTGGTTTCTAAAGTTATAGGTTTCAAGGGTATTGCGCGACTGATCCAGTATACCACCTAAAGGCAGGTTTGGTGTTACCGTTCCGTTAAGGGTTTGATCCCAGGTTGAACTGGAATTTACCAAATTTCGAACATAGAATGTTTGATCGTTACGGTAGGCCCTGTTAATTATACTTAAATTTTCATATTGTACTTTAGAATCAATAGTTAAGCCAGGTAAAATCTTAAATGTAAGCCCGCCCTGTAAGCGTGCGGTAATGTTATTGGCTGTTAAGTCCTGGTTTTCAATTTCCTGAATGGGATTATAAGAAAAAGCATATGGAAATTTTGAAAGCGGTACCAGGCGATCAAGAATGGGTTGGTAATATTGATGGATATCGGTTAATGAGCCATCAGGGTTTTTCAGCATTTCATATGGCGACAGCGACTGGATGTAATATAAACCAATACCATTGTTTTTGTTTTTTTGATAGGTTAAGCTGGTCGATAAATAAAAATCGAGCCACTTAAAAACATTTGCAGTTGTCCGGTAATTAAGTGAATATTTTTTGTTTTCACTTCCCTTAAAATTCCCCCGGTTTTGTTCTGCCAAAAAAGATGCGAAATTGTTCATTTTGCCGGAACCGCCAGAAAGTGTAAGGTTGTATTGCGTTGTGGTTGGATTGGCTAACAAATAATCAGAAATTTGCCCACTGTTATCCATTGTTTTCAACTGTGCCAACCTGTTGTTAAGTTGCTGGTCAGTTAAATAGCCAAGCCGGTTTTCATTTAAAGCAACTGACGCTTCCGAAGTTCTGTAATTTTCGTAAAATGAGCCTGAATTCGGAAAAGCGCCCCATTTATTAAAAGCGAGTTTTTCGTATTCAACGGTTTCTGCAGATGATGCGTGTGCGATTGCATAGCCAACATCAAATTTTGGCGAGAATTGGGTAAAGGCAGATAATTCTATTTTAAGCGGGGTATTTTTGCTGCCTTGTTTTGTGGTAATTACAATTACGCCATTCGCAGCACGAGCACCCCATATAGAAGAGGCCGCCGCATCTTTTAAAACGGTTACACTTTCAATATCGTTGGGATTAACAGAATTGAAATAATTGAAACTGGTATTTCGAATTGCAAAACCATCTACCACAACCAATGGTTCGTTATTTCCATCATTTGCATAGAGGGTAGTCTGCCCGCGAATCTGAATACTGGGTGTACCATCAACATCTTGTTTTACCTGCATGCCGGCCACCACACCGATTAATCTCTGGGCAAGGCTTTGATTTGGTTTTTCCAGCTGGCTTTTTTTAATTAAATCGAAAGCACCGGTTGCACGTTCGGCAGATAATTGCTGGTAACCGGTATTTACCACACTTATTGTTTCCAACTCCTTGCTGGTACTTACTAATTTTATATTGAGTTTTAAATCTTTTTTGTCGAGAGATACACTAAATTGCTGCGTAACATAACCCAGGTAACTGACGGTTAAACCATAAGTTCCTTCAGGCAGACCAGAAAACCTGAATTGTCCATATTCGTCTGATATTGATGTAATGATTTTATTGTCATTACCATTTAATTGAATAGTTGCACCTGCCAATGGCTTTCCATTCTCATCCGTTACGCTTCCTTTAATATCATATTTCGCAAAAACGGTCAGAACGCGATCGATAAAGCTCTTTTCTTTTTCCTTAATGGTAATCGTATTCTTATTTATAACATAAGTTAAAGGTTGTTCAGCAAATACCTTATTTAATACATCCTCCAGGTTTTCTTTACTTACCTGTATGTTTACGGGTTTTGCAGCGTTCAAGAGGCTTTCCGTATACACAAAATCGTAACCACTTTGTGTTCTTATTTCTTTTAAAACCGCTTTCAAAGGGGTATTAGATTTCGAAAGACTAATCTTCTGTGCAAAGGTTGCTGCACTGAGCTGCATCATGGTTGCTATTATAATAACGGTAGTTAATCGCATAATCAGCAGGGTTTTACGGACATATTTTTTAAGTACGCCTCTGTTCTTTGCATAAATTTTATACATTTTGTTTGGTTTATAAACATTCCCGGCAGGTCGGTAACAGACCGTTAAATTGCTTTTGCAAGCAATTTTAGCTAAGTTTGTTTGGTTTGGTTTATTGCTGCAATGCCTTGTGTTTCGAAGCTAAAAGCATGCAGCCGGTTAATTGATAAAATTTTATTTTTATTGATGTAATGCCAAATTAAGCCAGGGGTGTTAGCGCACTTCTGGTTTTTGCATTACTGTGGTGTATTATTTACGCACAGTAATCCTCCTTCCCTCAATTTCAAAATGAACTTTTCCGGTTAATTGTAATGATTTTAAAACTTCAGATACCTTTCCGAATCTGGATACTGCTCCACCGAATTTATCTTTCGGCACCTCGCCATCATAAACAACCTCAACGTTATACCACCGCTCAATCATCCTCATAATGTACCGGATATTATCGTTTTCAAAAATAAACTTATTGTTTTTCCAGGCTACTGATAATTCGGTATCTACCTTGCTAAGACGTATAACTGAGCCATCATTTACAGCCTGTTGCCCGGGTTTTAAAAGCTGAGGCTTTAAAGTACCCTGTCCTTTTTTCACAGATGAATTTATACGCACACTACCCTCCAGTAAAGTTGTCCTGACAAACTGTTCATCTGAATAGCTGTTAATGTTGAAATGTGTGCCCAGTACTTCGACCTCCTGCGTATTTGTTTTCACCAGGAAAGGATGGTGTTTATCTTTAGCCACCTCGAAATAAGCTTCCCCTTTTAATTCTACTTTTCTTACAGCCTTTGAAGCAAAAGAAGCCGGATATTTTAACGAAGAAGCCGCATTAAGCCATACTCTGGTGCCATCAGGGAGGCTTAACTGCCATTGGCCGCCCTTTGGCGTTTCAACGGAATTAAAGGCATTTTTAGCGATATTTTCAATATTTGATACCGGCGAAATATAGATTATTTGCCCGTCAGCAGTTTTGTTTATTTTAATACCTTCCTGTTCAGCAAGTGTTCCATCAGGTGCTTCGGTGAGGCTTATTTTTTTGCCATCAGCCAAGGTCAGAAAAGCTTTATTACGACCGGGCACAATGTCGGCGGCATAACTGATGTTATCACCTGGAGGATTTACCGGCTTAAGAAAATTATAGGTGAAAATGCCTGCAGTTAGTGCAATCATAGCCGCAGCTGCGACCCACCAATTACGATTATTTTGTTTTGCCCTGAATGCTGTACTTTTTATTTCTGCCAATAAACGATTACCCAACTCATTTTCGGCATAATCGCGGGTCCAGTTAAGTTCTTCCGCAATATCCAAATTATACCATTCATCCAGTAATGTCCGCTCTTCTGGCGTAATAGTACCTTTAAGCCATTTATCTGCGAGTTCCGATAAGGTTTCTTTGCTTGGTTGCTGTTTCATCAGGCATGCTTTTATTACATAGTGTGTAATTATGCAGCATTACCCTTAGCGAACTGTTATTTTTTATGAAATAAATAGAAGTACAAGGAGAAAAGATAAAAAAGCACCTAAAAACTGGCCAATTGAGGTTCTTAATACCTTAAGTGCCTTACTGATATGGGCTTCAATTGTTTTTTGCGAAAGGCCCAAACTATCTGCAATTTGTTTATCGCTCAAACCGGATTCACGACTCATTCGAAACACCAGCTGGCATTTTTCCGGTAATGCTGCAACACTTGCTTCTATTTCGGCCTGTAAATCAGTAAAACTAAGCCATTGCTGCGTCGAATTATCAACCACCTGTAGCTGATAAATATCTTCAACCCCTTGATG
The DNA here is from genome assembly GCF_027213645.1 of Pedobacter rhodius. GTDB lineage: Bacteria > Bacteroidota > Bacteroidia > Sphingobacteriales > Sphingobacteriaceae > Pedobacter > Pedobacter rhodius. Next base: position 446,334 of record NZ_JAPWGL010000004.1, read on the forward strand.
AATAACTTTCTTTCTATCAGCAATTTTTGCCATAATTTTATAGCGGATGATGGCTGCCAGATAAGTATGGAAAGTATTTTTAATGGTTGTTGTATGCCGGCTTTTCCAGAGATCAATAAAAGCATCCTGAACAACTTCCTCTGCATCCGCTTCAGACTGAAGTTTTAATACCGCCTTAAACAACATTTTTTTCCAGTATCTGTTGTACAACCGGTCAAAAGCCTCCTCATTATCCTGCTTCAGCAAGCTATATAGTTCATTATCGCTTAGGTTGTCAGAAATTAACATGAAAAAACAATTCTTTTACTAATATAGGGATTATGAAAGGAAAAACTATAAATTCAGTGTACCAAAGGTCGTTAGCATAAATGAAACAGGATTTTCAAAGCAGATTAAATGACCAGATACAGCCCCTGTAAATTAAGATGGCTGATTTGCATTTGAGTTTTTGATCTGCGTGCCACAGACCAGGATTAGAATTTATAGCTAAAGGATTAAGATTCCTGCCTGCGGTCAATGTCATTAAATTAAAGAGATAACAAAAAAAATAATTGTCATCCTGCGCTTGTCGAAGGACAAATATTTTTGTTGTCGATTACAAAAGGTCTTCGACAGGCTCATACTGACAGCATTTTTTAACTTAATGACATTGTGCCTGCGGTAGACAGGCGCTGGAAGGACGATTTGAACAGATAAGTTAAAATCCACTCTTGAACCCTTTCCGAAAGAGAAAGTTGCCGTCAGGCGGATAGAGGCTTATGAAACCAACGCATTACACCTAAACATTAATTGCTTCAGAAATTGCTCCCTCTCTTTCGGAGAAGGATGGGCGGGGCTTAAGATTCCACATCATCATTAATTAGGATTACACAATGCAGCAGCAAAATCTTTTGTTTGATAAGCTATCAATAATTTATAGGCTGTTTGTATAACTTCGGCTGATCTGGCATCTACCTTGATAATTTTTTTATTTTCCATATTACGAATTGGCCGGTCGTTTTCGATGTAAACACGGCGCTCGGTTTTAGTCACTTTACCAATCGCCGGACCGCCTGTCATGCTCTCAAAATAAAAAATTACTTTGCCGGATTGATAATAATACTCACTTTTCCAGCTACCATCACCTATACTGCCGGATTCAGTAATCTTTACAATCGTCTTTCCATTCATAAAGTAAATTACCTCGCCTTCCTCTACACAACCGCTGGCTTCATAGTTAAATTTTTCCTTTTTTAAAGTCGATGCATTAATTTGATTGTACAGGTTACGGATGTTGGAAATTTCGGCATCCTGTGCATTTGCAGATTTTGCAACAGCCGGCTTGTTTGGTCGTATTTGCGCAGAAACACTGGCATAAGAATAAACTGAAAACAACAGAAAAAACAGCAGACGCAGGCCAGTCATCGTATCGTATTGATTTAAATAATAAACTTCCTAACTAACAGTCAAACAGGCGCTTTGTTTTCAAACCCATTTCCGATATATTTATAAATTTCGTTCTTTTTATAAAATAAATTCATTGTGATAACGCTTTGCACTAAAATAAGCCCAGCTGGCCTTTATCATCAATTTCAATATCGTCTGGATTTGTAATTTCGAAATCAACTTTCTTTATTGGTTTTTCTTCTGTTTTAGATTTTTCCTCCGCTTTTGGCTGCTCTTTTTTTACAGGTTCTGACTTTGGCACCTCTATCACTTTTTCGGCAATTGGCTTTTCAACAACCGGCTTTTCTACCGGCGCCGGTTTTTCCTCCGTCAATGGTTCAGCTTTTCGCTCGAATTTTGGTTTCGGCTTTTCTTCAGCCGGCATTTCTTCGACCTTTTCAGTTTTTATTTCTTCAGCAATTGTATCTTCCTCATTTGCATTTGATTCTAAATTATCGTCTTCTTCTGAAGTTTCACTTTCTCCACCGTCTTCATTTTCTTCAACTTCTAACTCAATTTCCGGTTCCTCCAATACGACTTTCTGAACATCGTGAGGTGATAAACGATTACCATTTGCTTTCAAACCTTTCACATCAATCAATTCAGATAACACTAAATCCAATGTTTCCGGTATTTGCGTTTTGCCTTTTAAAACATCAACAATAATTTTAGCGGCAGGATGCGATGTTAAAAATAATAACCTCGATTTTTGCTCTTCGCTGATGAAAATGGTTTTTCTACCTATAGATTGTGTTTCAAAAACAAAGCGCTTGATAAAGTAATTCTGTGCTTTTCCATCGAAATGTACCGCAGCAAAAACTTTTTCAGGGTTAAATTTCTCGATTAAAATCAAGCCGTCGTCAAAGTGATTACTCAACTCAAAAGAACTTAATTCGTAATAACCAGCTGCGTGAACCTGCAGAATCCTGTCATCTCCATCAAACTCCCCAAGGTATTTTCCACGGCCGTCGACATTCAGGCGTTTCAGCAAATCATCATACCAGATTTTCAGTCCTGATAAAGTCGAAACACCCTTATTCTTCAATATAATTTTTTTAACCGGATATTTCGAAATGATATTGCCCTGTGAACCACGACCTTTAATAGCTACTTCTGCAAAATCCTGGTCGAATTGTAGTTTGCGCAACTTAGAATGCGGCTTCAAAGCCACATTCACCACCTCGGCTTCGCCATTTGGGTTAGCCGTAAAATATAAAACTTTCGACCCTTTTGAGCCTTTAGTTAAATCGTATTCCTTATCGCGGGTTACGCCAACAACCGCAAAACGCTTAATGTAAGAGGTTCCTGAGGAACCATCTTTATAAACCATATTGTAAATCGTCCGCTCATCGTTTTTCTTAAAAACCTGCGCATGGATAATGCCCTTACCAACAAATGTTTTATCGGCAACTTTCGTGATGATGCATTTCCCATCCTCGCGGAAAACAATTACCTCATCAATATCAGAGCAATCGGCAATAAATTCATCCTTACGTAAACCTGTTCCTATAAAACCATCTTCGCGGTTCATGTATAACTTCACGTTGGCCAGGGCTACTTTCGATGCCTCCACCCGGTCAAACAAGCGAATTTCAGTTTTACGTTCCCTTCCTTTACTGTATTTATCTTTCAGTTTTTGAAACCAGGCGATGGCATAATCCGTTAAATGTTTCAGGTGATTTTTAACCACCTTGATTTCATCTTCCAGGTTTTTCATCTGCTCATCCGCTTTTTTTACATCAAAACGGGTGATGCTGCTCATCGGCTTATCGATTAGCTTTTTGAAATCCTCCGGTAAAATTTCGCGGTAAAGCGACGGTTTAAAAGGCTCGAACAATCGATGTAAAACCTCTACTACCGTATCGAAATTGGCAGAATTTTCATATTCAGGGTTTTTATACATACCCTCCTGAATAAATATTTTTAATAGCGAACTGAAGAAAATTTTCTCCTGCAACTCGTGCAGGCGAATTTCCAGTTCCTTTTTTAATAAGCTTTTGGTATGCTTTGTATTTTCAATCAGGATATCGTTCACACTCAAAAAGTGTGGCTTATCGCCCTGAATGATACAGGTATTTGGTGAAATGGAAACCTCGCAAGCTGTAAATGCGTAAAGGGCATCGATGGTTACATCGGGTGAGATGCCCGGCGCCAGATGCACGATAATTTCCACATGCGCCGCGGTACTGTCCTCAATCTTCTTGATTTTAATTTTGCCCTTATCATTAGCCGCCAAAATACTATCAATAACCGAACTCGTTGTAGTACTGTAAGGTACTTCAGTAATCACCAGCGTTTTCTTATCCTTCTCTGTAATTTTTGCGCGGACCCTAATTTTACCACCACGCTGACCTTCATTATAGTTTGAAAAATCGGCCATGCCACCCGTAAAAAAATCGGGTAAAATATTGGGGCGAACACCTTTCAATGCCTCAATCGAGGCATCAAGAAGTTCGATAAAATTGTGTGGCATTACTTTCGTTGCCAAACCAACTGCAATACCCTCTGCCCCTTGCGCCAATAACAATGGGAATTTAACGGGTAAAGTAACCGGTTCGTTGTTCCGTCCATCGTAACTCAATTGCCATTCGGTTGTATCGGGGTTGAAAACAACTTCATTAGCAAATTTTGATAAGCGGGCCTCAATATAACGCGGCGCGGCAGCACTATCGCCGGTAATCGGGTCGCCCCAGTTACCCTGCATGTCGATCAGCAAATCTTTCTGACCAATTTGCACCATCGCATCGCCGATAGAGGCATCACCATGCGGGTGGTATTTCATCGTATTACCAATAACGTTCGCCGCTTTGTTGAAACGTCCATCGTCCATTTCCTTTAGCGAATGCATAATACGTCGCTGAACAGGCTTTAATCCATCATGAATATGCGGAACAGCGCGATCCAGAATTACGTACGATGCATAATCAAGAAACCAGTTTTCATATAAACCATTAATTGGCGTTATGGTGTGTTTGTGCTCTTCGTTTACGTTTTGGTTTAATTCTTCACTCATCTATTTACAAAAATTGGCAGCAGTAAATATAATAAAAATGATTCTACAGAATAAAGAGAGGTTACTCACATTTCGCAATGAAGATTCTTTATAAACACCGGAGAAAAAGTTTAGATAAAAAATTGGAAGAATTTCAATTAAAAGCAAAGATGCTACATAAGACCAAGCCTTGATTCAGCTATTATAAAGCTGTAAATACCTTGAACTATACGCCTATTTCTTCCCGGTATTCCTGCTGCAATTCGAACAGGCATTTGGCACATAAACAGCCATCGTAAAGTTCTGAGATATACTGAACTTCATTTATACTGAGTTGCACCACGCTGCATTGGCATTTCGTATAAGAATTGGCCTTGCATTCAATAGCTGTTCCGCATCTTTCACAGGGAATGATTTCGTGTTTGCTATGTTTTAAGGTATTGTTCATTGGTTCACTGGTCATTCGTTCATTGGTATATGGCGCTTTAGAAAAAATGAACCAATGGCTAATGAACTATTGAACTAAGCACAAAAGTAAGGACAAAAAATAAGGTTTTGAGCGTTTGCCCAAAACCTTATAGATTTTATTGCTTTAGAATGTTCATTGGTTCATCAGTCGTTTGTTGATTGGTATATGACGCTTTAGAAACTAATAAACCATTGGCCAATGAACTATTGAACTAATCTAACCTGAACAACTGATGCAGCCTTCTTCCATTGAACAAACTGGTCCGTCAACGATTTCCTCTGCAACCTGGTCTGGTGTCATTTCAGCAGGAATAACTGCTTCAATGGCTTTACCACCTTGATTTTCCACGGTAAATTTAACGGCCTGAGATGCTGCCTGTGTACGTAAGTAATACATACCGGTTTTCAAACCTTTTTCCCATGCATAGAAGTGCATTGACGTTAATTTTGATGTATTTGGTGCATTTACGAACAAGTTTAACGATTGCGACTGGCAGATGTACGCGCCACGGTCTGCAGCCATATCGATGATGTTACGCATCTTAATTTCCCAAACCGTTTTGTATAATTCTTTAATGTAATCAGGAATTGCTGCAATGCCCTGGATTGAACCGTTAGCCAATATGATCTGATTTTTCATATCGTTGTTCCATAAACCTAATGCAACTAAATCTTTCAATAAGTGTTTGTTTACCACCACGAACTCTCCGCTTAATACACGACGTGTGTAAATGTTTGAAGTATATGGTTCAAAACATTCGTTATTACCCAGAATTTGAGAAGTAGATGCCGTTGGCATTGGTGCAACTAGTAAGGAGTTGTACACACCATCTTTAACTACTTTTTTGCGTAAAGCATTCCAATCCCAGCGACCGCTATCCGGCGTTACATTCCATAAATCGAACTGGAACTGGCCTTTGGATAAAGGCGAACCTTTGAAAGATTGATAAGGGCCATTTTTCACCGCTAAATCGTGAGATGCAGACATTGATGCATAATAGATCGTTTCGAAGATATCTTTATTTAAACGTTTCGCCTCATCGCTCTCGAAAGGTAAACGCAATAAGATAAATGCATCAGCCAAACCTTGTACACCTAAACCAACCGGTCTGTGGCGCATATTTGAGTTTTCAGCTTCCTGAACCGGGTAATAGTTATGGTCGATGATTTTATTCAGGTTTAGCGTTGCCTGATAAGTTACATCATATAATTTTTGGTGGTCGAACTGACCGTTGATTACGAAACGAGGTAATGCTAATGATGCTAAGTTACAAACTGCAACTTCATCTTTAGACGTGTATTCAATAATCTCCGTGCATAAGTTAGAACTTTTTATTGTGCCTAAATTCTGTTGGTTAGATTTGCTGTTTGCGGCATCTTTAAACAACATATAAGGCGTGCCGGTTTCAATTTGAGAATCTAAAATGGCAAACCAAAGTTCTTGTGCTTTAATCGTTTTACGACCGCGACCTTCAGCTTCGTATTTAGTGTACAAAGCTTCGAACTCCGCGCCGAAACAATCTGCTAAACCTGGTGCTTCATGCGGGCAGAATAAGGTCCAGTCGCCATTATCTTTAACACGTTGCATAAACAAATCGTTTATCCAAAGCGCATAGAACAAATCACGGGCACGCATTTCTTCTTTACCGTGGTTTTTACGCAAGTCTAAGAACTCGAAAACATCGGCATGCCAAGGCTCTAAATAAATTGCGAAAGCCCCTTTACGTTTACCGCCGCCCTGGTCTACATAACGCGCAGTATCGTTAAATACCCGTAACATTGGAATAATACCGTTACTTGTACCATTTGTACCGCCAATGTATGAACCGGTTGCACGGATGTTGTGAATACTTAAACCAATACCACCGGCACTTTGAGAAATCTTGGCCGTTTGTTTTAAAGTGTCATAAATACCTTCGATGCTGTCATCCTGCATGGTTAACAAGAAACATGACGACATTTGAGGTTTTGGTGTAGCCGCATTGAATAAAGTTGGCGTAGCATGTGTAAACCAACGCTCACTCATTAAGTTATAGGTTTTGATTGCGCTTTCAATATCTTCTTTGTGGATACCAACAGAAACACGCATAAATAAATGCTGAGGACGCTCAACAATTTTGCCGTTAACTTTTAACAGGTACGATTTTTCCAGGGTTTTAAAACCGAAATAATCGAAACCAAAATCGCGATCGTAAATGATAGAACTATCTAAAATATCTGCATTTTTTGCAATAATCTCATAAACATCATCGGCGATAAGCGGAGCTGCTTTCTGCGCCTTCGGGTCGAAATATTCGTACAACATTTTCATCGTACCCGAGAATGACTTGGTGGTGTTTTTGTGTAAGTTAGAAACTGCGATACGCGATGCCAACAAAGCGTAATCAGGGTGTTTTGTCGTTAACGACGCGGCCGTTTCTGCTGCAAGGTTATCCAGTTCTGATGTCGTTACACCATCATATAAACCTTCGATTACCTTTTTGGCAACATCGATTGGGTCTACAAGGTCTGCATTTAAGCCATAGCACAGTTTTTGAATCCTGGCTGTGATTTTGTCAAATTGCACCGCTTCTTTGCGGCCATCTCTTTTTAGTACGAACATAATTTATGAGATTTATTTTTTGTATTTAGTACCGAGTATCAAGTATCAAGACCTGCTCATCGATTTAATAATTTCTGTTTATCTTTTTTCTCGCATCAGATTTTTACCTCATGCTTTTATTTTTAAAGGGCATTAATGAACGCTCTTTGTTCAGTTATCTTCGTGCCTCGCCATGATGATATGTGGAGGTTTTCAGCTTTAGCCTTTTTGCTTTAAGCTTTCTTAAAAATCTTCATCTAAAGAAAACGCCTGTTTATTATTATCAGCAGAAGTTAGTACACCACTTTTCTGATAATCGCCAACGCGTTTTTCGAAGAAATTGGTTTTTCCCTGCAATGAAATCATTTCCATAAAATCGAATGGATTAGTTGCATTGTAGATTTTTTTGTAACCTAATTCCTGTAACCATCTATCCGCTACAAATTCGATATACTGACTCATTAATTTTGCATTCATACCAATTAAAGCAACCGGTAAAGCATCGGTAACAAATTCTTTTTCGATTTCTACAGCATCGCTGATGATTCCATGAACTTGTTCTTCACTTAATTTATTGCTCAGCATGCTGTACAATAAACAGGCAAATTCACAATGAGAACCCTCATCTCTCGAGATTAATTCATTACTGAAGGTTAAACCCGGCATTAAGCCACGTTTCTTTAACCAGAAAATAGAGCAGAAACTTCCGCTGAAGAAAATACCTTCAACTGCGGCAAATGCAACTAAACGTTCCGCAAAAGTTCCGTTTTCAATCCAGCGCAAAGCCCATTCTGCTTTTCTTTTCACTGCCGGAACAGTATCAATAGCATGGAATAAACGGTCTTTCTCTTCCGGATCTTTAATGTACGTATCAATTAATAAAGCATAAGTTTCGGCGTGAATATTTTCCATCATAATCTGGAAACCATAAAAACAACGCGCTTCAGGCAATTGTACCTCACTCATGAAGTTTACAGCAAGGTTTTCGTTTACAATACCATCGCTGGCAGAAAAGAAAGCAAGAATATGAGAAATGAAATGTCTTTCGCCATCATTTAAATTATCCCAGTGTTTTTGATCATCAGAAAGATCAATTTCCTCTGCGGTCCAAAAACTTGCTTCGGTCTTTTTATACATTTCCCATATTTTTGGATATTTTATGGGTAAAAGCACAAACCGATCTTTATTTTCCTGTAGTAGTAATTCCTGTTCCATACGCTGATATTTTTTAACCTCATTATAAACAGAGCCGACAAAACCACACATCCACCAATTTTATATGATGATTGTAATGTCTTTTATCAAAACTCTTGTAGTGAAAGTGTTAACGCCTTCGCCTTTTAAACAACTTATTTTTAGTTAGGGAAATTTCACATCTGCACTAGAGCAATGCATTTGTAAAATCCTAAAAATTAAGCTTTTATATATGTTTTAAAGCGAAAGAAGTTAAAGAACTTTGTTATAACAAATATATATACGATGATACTTTTTCGTTGATCAAAGTTGTTAACACTATATCGATTCAGGTGGATAAATCCATTAGTTAAATATCATTTTCAGGCAAAAAAAAAGCTAATCATTTCTTTTTAAGGGTTTAATAAACCAGTAAGAGTGTTAATAACTTAATTTTAGCTGAAAAAATAGCCTGCATTACTGTATAATAAATATTACTCAACCGTATAGCTAAGCTTCACTCTGGCAATTCCCTTTTGATAGATACCAATCTGTTTTGCAGCACGTTCTGATAAATCTATAGCAAGTTTTTTTGAATATGGGCCCCTGTCATTTACTTTAACGATAACAGATTTTCCATTGTCCGGATTGGTTACGGTAACCATTGTTCCGATTGGGAGGGTACGGTGTGCCGCCGTTAACTTTTTTGCCCTGTATTTGGCGCCGCTGGTGGTTCGGCGACCTTCGAATTTTCTGTGGTAATAAGTTGCGAGAACTGTTTTTTTGATGCTATCCGGCTGATTTGTTGAATCCGAATTTTGTGCCTTACCCTTTAAAAACAACAAACAAAAACTTAATAACAGAACATACTTCATAGGCTAAAATTTCTTTGTCGAGCCTGCAAATATAAGCATTTAGTTTATAATCAATAAATTGTGGAAAATTTGCAGGTCTGAAGCTCAAAGTACGACGACTAAAAACGCAAAATCAGCGATGTGAAATGAGACTTGCCTCTAAAGAAAGAGCGGTAAAATTAATTAAGTATAAATAAAAAAAGGCGTACAACTTACGCTGTACGCCTTAACCTAACCCAACTATACCCACCTTACTTTTTATCAGGCACGAAATTCATCGAGATGGAATTTACACAATGACGGGTGTCTTTATTGGTAAATCCTTCACCTAAAAATACGTGACCTAAATGTGCACCACAATTGGCACAAACGATTTCTGTACGTGATCCGTCCGGATCAGGAATTCTTTTAACAGCGCCTTTAATTTCGTCATCAAAGGCCGGCCATCCGCAATGGGCATCAAACTTACTTTCGGAACGATACAGTGCTGCGTTGCAACGCTTGCAAGTATAGGTGCCCTTATCTGTTGTATGCTCATATTTACCGGTACCAGGGTACTCGGTTCCTTTATTTACAATTACTCTCTCTTCTTCGGGGGTTAATGGATTCCAGTTCATTTTATTCTTTTGCGATATTTTTTCTGTTCCCTGCGATTGTTTTACATCATTTTTTTCCTGTTTCTGTGCACAGGCGGAAAAACCTGTAGTTAAAATAACAGCTGAAATTAAAAATAGTTTATTTAACATTGTTTTCATAGTCTAATATACGCTACAGACTTCTTTTTGGTTTGTCGGTTTAAGGGTTTAATGCTCTATTTACAGAATAATGATAAATGGTTTTTTAAACTTTATTCCGATAGAGTTTGTCGGTTTTTGTTTTGTATGCTATAGGAGAGAAAACAAAGGTTATTCCTAAACTTAAATTTACTAAAAGCTTTAAGATTCCCGCCTGCGCGAGACTGACGGACTTATTAAAAAGAAGAAAACAGCTTTGTGTTCATTGCGCCTTTGTGGTTAAATAAAAAAGCGCCCCGAAACTAATCGAAACGCTTTCATTTATGTAAATTTTAAATCTTACTTAGCTAATTCTTCTGCCATTGCAGCGCCGATTTCAGCAGGGCTTTCTACCACACGAATACCACATTCACGCATAATCTTCATTTTAGCCGCAGCCGTATCGTCAGCACCGCCTACGATAGCACCAGCATGACCCATTCTACGTCCCGGAGGCGCAGTCTGACCAGCGATGAAACCAACAACCGGCTTGGTACCGTTTTCTTTGATCCAACGGGCAGCTTCCGCTTCCATTCCGCCACCAATTTCACCAATCATGATGATACCGTGTGTATCAGGATCGTTCATTAATAATTTAACCGCTTCAACTGTTGGTGTACCAATAATTGGGTCGCCACCGATACCGATAGCTGTTGTAATACCTAACCCGGCTTTAACAACCTGGTCTACCGCTTCGTAGGTTAAAGTTCCTGATTTTGAAACCACACCTACATGACCTTTTTTGAAGATGAAACCTGGCATGATACCAATTTTAGCTTCATCAGCAGTGATTACGCCCGGGCAATTAGGACCAATAAGCGTAACATCGCGGTCTGAAATATATTCTTTAACCTGAATCATATCCTTAGTCGGGATACCCTCAGTAATACAAACAATCACTTTAATACCACCTTCGGCAGCTTCCATAATCGCATCAGCAGCAAAAGCCGGCGGCACGAAAATGATAGATACATTTGCACCCGTTTTATCAACGGCATCTTTAACAGTATTAAAAACAGGCTTATCTAAATGCGATTGCCCACCTTTGCCAGGTGTTACACCACCAACTACGTTTGTACCATATGCAAGCATCTGCTCTGCATGGTAAGTTCCTTCGTTTCCGGTAAAACCCTGAACGATAACCTTAGAATCTTTATTTACTAAAACGCTCATGTATCATTTTTTTTTGTGCAAAGCTAATATTATTGACTGGAAAGTCAAACCGAAAAGCATATTATTTGGCCCGTTTTTTCAGGAAAATGTAAGGAATTCATTCAGGGCTGCTTCAGTCTAACCCCTAAGGTTTTTAAAACCTTGTGGTTTATGCTTTTACTTTCCATCCCTTTACCCATTCAGCCTGCGCAGCTTCGTCATGAAATGTCCAGGCCACGAACCGACTAACTTTTTGCCCCTGATTCATTTGAACGGTTGTAACTTCAAAGGCCTTTGCTTTAATTAAAGCACTGTAAATACTTTTCAGGTTTGCACTTTTAGAAACCAGCGATGTAAACCACAAACATTGGTTGGAAATCTGCGCACTTTGAATAATCATTTGCTCTACAAAAGCACGCTCACCACCCGGGCACCACAGTTCGGCTTTGTTTCCACCGAAGTTTAATACATGTTTTACTTCCTTTTCTGTGCCGCCTAAATTACGCCATTTCTGACGCGTTCCCTGCTCTGCTTCTTTTAAAGATGCATGGAATGGAGGATTACAAACTACTGCATCAAATTTTTCTTTCGCACCAACAATACCTCTGAAAATACCCATTTTTGATGGCTGCAAACGAATTTCGATGGCACCCTGCAAAGATTTATTAGCATCAACAATACGCTTTGCAGATTCAACTGAAAGTGGATCTATTTCAGAGCCGACAAAGTTCCAGCCGTATTCCTGATGCCCGATAATCGGATAAATACAATTTGCACCTACACCAATATCCAAAACTTTAATATTGTTTCCTTTCGGAAGTTTCCCCTTGTTACTCGAACCTAAAAGGTCGGCAACATAATGGATGTAATCCGCTCTGCCGGGTATTGGCGGACAAAGATAATCCTTCGGAATATCCCATTGCGGTATATCATAAAAATGTTTCAACAATGCCCTATTCAAAGCTTTAACAGCGCTTTGATCAGCAAAATCAATTGAATCATCATCATGCTCATTTTTAAAAACGAACCGTTTTAATTCTTTAGATGTGCCAATAAGTTGTTTAAAATTGTAACGCGAACGATGTTTGTTGCGTGGATGTAACTCGCTTTTTTCTGAGCGGTTATTTTCTTTTTGAGCCAATGTGCTATGTTTTAATTAAACAAGCTGTGTGCTTGTTTCTAATGCAAAGGTACAGAAAAGAGTTGAGCTTATGGAAGATGGACGATGGACGATGGACGATGGACGATGGACGATGGACTTAGAAGTTGTCTTGAGGATAGGTTTAATCAGTTGAAAGATTTAATTTGTTTTTTCCAGTCCCCCTGCAACTTTTAACCCCAACCTATTTTACCGCATTTAAATACTTTTCCTCGTCAAATTGATTTTCACTCTTGGCAATAACAATCGTCGCCACGCCATTGCCGATTACATTTGTTATCGCCCTGGCTTCGCTCATAAATCTATCAACGCCTATTAAAATGGAGATGTGCTCAATCGGCATTATTTTTAAAGCGGTTAATGTCGAAACTAAAACAATAAAACCACTTCCTGTAACACCGGCTGCACCTTTTGAAGTGACCATTAGCACACCCAAAACCGTAATTTGTTGCCCGATGGATAAATCGACGTGGAAAACCTGACAAAGAAAAATTACAGCCATAGCCAAATAAATCGCTGTTCCATCTAAATTAAACGAATAACCTGTCGGGATAACCAAACCCACAACTGATTTATCGCAACCAATAGCTTCCATTTTCTGCATCATACTTGGCAAAGCCGATTCTGAAGAAGATGTACCCAACACAATTAAAATCTCCTGGCGGATAAATTTGAGGTATTGCCAAAGGCTAAAATTATAATACCTGCAGATTCCGTTCAGCACCACAAAAATAAATAAAATGCAGGTCAGATACACCGAACCCATCAGCTTTGCCATACCCACAATACTTTGCAAACCATGGGTACCGATGCTGAAAGCCATACCGCCGAAGGCACCGATTGGTGCTAAACGCATAATTACTTTCATAATTTTAAACAAAACCTTGGAAATTTTGTCGAAAGCATTTAAAACTGATGTGCCTTCACCGCCAAGTTTATTCAGACCATAGCCAAAAAGAATGGCAAACAATAAAATTTGCAAAATATTTCCTTCGGCAAAAGCTGCAATAACATTATGTGGAATTATATGCAGAAAAAACTCTGCCCAGTTCATATCCTTCGCTTGTTCTGCATAACCCGCAATCTTTGTGGTGTCGCCGGCTTTGGCAACCATCCCGGCGCCAGGTTGAAGTACATTTGCAACCACCAGACCAATCGCAATTGCAACAGTACTCACGATCTCAAAATACAACAGTGCTTTGCCACCAACTCGTCCCACTTTTTTCATATCGCCCATGTGAGCAATACCTAAAACAATTGTAAAGAAAATAATCGGGGCAATTAACATGCTAATCAGGTTGATAAAACCCTGACTGATTAGTTTCGCCGTTGGCGCAAACCCCGGAAAATATGTTCCAATGGAGATACCCAGGATTATCGCTATAATAACCTGAAATGTTAAATTAGAAAATACTTGCTTTATAAATTTTATAGATATCATTTCCTCAATTTAGAGCATGAAAAATAGAATTATTTTTTCTGTTGTTGAAATAAATTATGGTAAGATATCGATTACATCGCCGGCTGTAAAAATTCCAAAATCGGCCTGGTTAAACTTCAGTAAACCCTTATTTGTTTTCTTTAAATCTTTTGGCTTCGCCAATCGAATAACCTGGCTATCACCTGCTACGGTTGCTTTATTGCCATGAACGATGATGGCTGTACTTTCATCAATACCAACACAAATTAAATCAGGATGAGCTGCCAAGGCTGAAACTAGTCTGTTGTAACGGTTGCGCTTTAAAAAATGCTGGTCGATTATTGTATTTTCCAACAAACCCATTCCTTCTTCAAACTCGATGTTTTTATCCCAAAGCTTATTAAAGGTTTCTTTATAAACGGTGTCTAAAAGTTGGTTGCCGGTAATCATATACTTGCTCATTACCGCAGCGCCGGCACTGGTACCGGCAATGGTAGAGCCATTTTTATAAGCCTGGCGAATGGCGTTGTAAACAGGTGTATTTAAAACAGCTTTCATAAAACGGCTTTGGTCGCCGCCTAAAATGTAAATCAGTTTTGCAGCCGATAAAGAATCAATCCATTTTCTATCATTTACATCATGTTTGCTGAAATTAAAATTCTTAACCGGGTGACTATCGAGTTTTTTTAATTGTGCCGAAATACTTTTAAAACCTGAATCGGGAATGGTACTTGCCATTGGCAAAACGATAATGTAATCACCAGATTTTAATTTAGCCGTTTGCAGCATTTCCTTCATCAATTCATCGGAGCGGTTTCCACCGCCTATTATGAACAGATTACCTTTATTCTGAGCAATTGCTGCAAAGCAAAAAACTATTAAAGCGCAAAAAGCGAGGAGTTTTTTCATTATTTATAAATGCTAACTTCAATTTTTCCATCAGCTGTAATGGCTCCTCTGTACATGCCTTCGGTATTAAAAGGCATGGTCATATTTCCTTTTTTATCCAACGCAATTAAGCCGCCGTCGCCGCCCATTTTACCGACTTTATCCAACACAATTTTCGATGCTTCGGCAACAGGCAAACCTTTATATTCCATTAAATCGGAAATCGTTTTGGCAACTACGTTACGGATGTAATACTCGCCCCAGCCTGTGCAGGAAATCCCCGCCGTTTCGTTGTTGCAATACGTTCCTGAACCGATAATCGGCGCATCACCAACACGACCATACTTTTTGTTCGTCATGCCACCTGTAGAGGTTCCTGCGGCAAGATTCCCGGCTTTATCTAAAGCGACACAACCAACGGTTCCAAATTTATAATCGTGGTTTTTAATACCCAAAAGTTCTGATTTTTTACTTCCATGATCTAAAACCGCTTTGGTCGAATCTTCTTTTATTGCCTGTTGCAAACCATCCCAACGCTCTTTAGTCCAGAAATATTTTGGGTCTACAATTTCCAATCCGGCATCTTTTGCAAACTGGTCGGCACCTGCACCCACCAGCATTACATGCTCCGATTTTTCCATCACGGCTCTCGCCGCCGAAATTGGATTTTTAATTGTAGTCACACCCGCAATAGCACCAGCCATTAGGGTTTTTCCATCCATAATGGCGGCATCCAGTTCATTACGACCATCGTGCGTAAAAACGGCACCTTTACCGGCGTTAAAATGCGGGTCGTTTTCTAAAACGTGAATGGTGGCTTCAACGGCATCAAGGCTGGTTTTTCCTTCCTGAATTTTTGCGTAACCGGTTTTTAAGGCCTGTGTTAACACAGCAATATAAGCGGCTTCTTTTTCAGGTGTCATATTTTTTTTCAGAATGGTTCCGGCACCGCCATGAATAACCATAACATATTTTTTTTGCTGTGCAGCAACATTTAGCGCAAATAATGAAAAAAGCAGAATTGCAAATCGTTTAATAGACTTCATCTTCGAATTGATTTAAGAAGATGTTAAATTAAGAAATTCCTTCGGATAATTAAGCGTTAAGCTTTAGCAATACCTTCTGATGAGAATTGTAAATCGTACAGCCTTTTGTAATAGCCATTTAGCTTTAACAATTGCTGATGGGTTCCTTTCTCTTTAATCTCACCTTTATCTAAAACGATAATTTGATTAGCTTTTTGAATGGTAGATAACCGGTGCGCAATCACAATAGATGTCCGGCCTTCCATTAAATTATCAATGGCTTTTTGAATCAGTAATTCTGTTTCGGTATCAACTGACGAAGTGGCTTCATCCAAAACCAAGATGGCCGGGTTGTGAACCAAAGCACGAATGAAAGAAATTAACTGCGCTTGTCCGGCAGAAAGGGTTGCACCGCGTTCCATTACGTTGTATTGGTAGCCACCTGGTAAACGTTCGATAAAATCGTGCGCACCAACTTTTTTGGCTGCATCCACAACTTCGTCAATTTTAATTTCAGGATTGTTTAGGGTGATGTTATTTAAAATGGTATCCGAAAAAAGGAAGACATCCTGAAGAACGGTTGCGATGTGGCTTCGAAGATAATCAAGTTGAAAATCATGAATATCAATTCCATCAACGGTAATTTTCCCTTTTTTAACTTCGTAGAAACGGTTTAAAATATTTATCGTTGATGATTTTCCCGCGCCCGTTGCGCCGACCAAGGCCACAGTTTCACCAGCCTTAACTTCGAAAGTTAAATCTTTTAAAACGTAATTATCTTCGTTATAAGCAAACCAAACATTTTTGAATTCTATATTTCCTTCGAGTTTCACAGGTGCCAGGGTTCCTGAATCGGGCGTTCTTTCATCGGTATCTAAAACCTTAAACACACGTTCGGCGCCAACCATGCCCATTTGCAGCGTATTAAATTTATCAGCCAGCTGGCGGATGGGTGTGTAAACCATCCCTAAATACATGATAAACTGTGTGATGGTTCCCGGTGTTACATCAACCGGATTGGAAAGAATGCTGTTTGCGCCAAACCAAATTAACAATCCTAAAGACATTGCAGAAATTAACTCGACAACCGGAAAAAAGATTGAATAGTACCAGTTTGAACGGATATTGGCATCGCGATAGCGTTTATTTATCGCATAAAATTTCTTGTATTCCTGGCGCTCCCTGGCAAAATATTGTACTATTGAAACACCTGTTATGTGTTCCTGCAAAAAGGTATTCAGGTTAGATACCTCGTTACGAATTTCCTGGAAAGCGACTTTAATGGCTTTTTGGAATTTCCGGGTAGCCAGAATTAATAAAGGAACCGGCAGAAGCACCACAAGACTTAATTTCCAATCGGTGTAAAGCATCACACCGATGATTACAATAACCTGCAGCGTATCGCCAATCATCGAAATTAAACCTTCTGAAAAAATATCGGCAATAGTTTCCAGATCCGACACCGTACGGGTAATTAACTGTCCGATTGGTGTTCTATCAAAAAACTTTAACCTAAGT
Organism: Pedobacter rhodius; assembly: GCF_027213645.1. Taxonomy (GTDB): domain Bacteria; phylum Bacteroidota; class Bacteroidia; order Sphingobacteriales; family Sphingobacteriaceae; genus Pedobacter; species Pedobacter rhodius. Next base: position 463,762 of record NZ_JAPWGL010000004.1, read on the forward strand.
TTAGTAATGTGGTTAAAAACATTAATTCGCAAATCGCGGATAACCGATTGCCCCAGCGTATTGGTTAGTAAGGTGTGATTATATTGAATCAAGGTTTGAAGCAGCAGCATGAAAATCATCAGAACGGTCATGTTTACTAAACCTGAGTATTTCCCGGTGAGGATATAATTATCTAAAGTATATTTAATTAAAAACGGACGAACGGGCGAAATTGCAGCAAGCAAAATGGTTAAAATAACCGACCATACAAAAACAGCACGATAAGGCTTTACGTATTGAAAAATACGTTTCAGCAATCCTGTGTTGTATACTTCGCCTGTTACTGCCATTTTATATGTTATGGGTTATGGGTTATGGGTTTAGAAGTTGTTTTGGAAAAAGGTTTAATCTGTTGAATTTTGGTGCATCCAAACCTGTAACCCGCAACCTTTAACTCGTAACTATAAATACGCATATTCCACTTTCACCAAATACAAGCCGCAGGCGGGTACCGATTGACCTGCATTACTTCTGTTCTTGCTATTAATTATATTTTTAAAATCCTGTACAGTAATTTCTTTCTTTCCAATCCGAACTAAAGTACCAACAATAGCCCTGACCATATTACGAAGGAAACGGTCGGCTTCAATGGTAAAAACCAAACCATCTTTTAATTCTTCAAATTCTGCTTTTACAATTTTACAATTATTGGTAAAAGTTTGCGTATTCGATTTACTGAAACAAGAAAAATCTGTGTAATTTAATAATTCTTTCGCCGCCTGATTCATAAGGTCCACATCCAGCTTATCTTTTACCAACCATGAACGATTTAACTTAAAAGGGTCTTTTTCAAAATGGATATAGTATTTATAAGCCCGTGCCGTTGCATCAAACCTGGCATGCGCATCATCGGCAACAGGAATAATCCTTTTCGCAGCAATTTGATAAGGCATCATCGCATTTATGCCTGCAACAGCAGCGAGAACCTTTTCTTCTGCAATATTTTCCACATCAAAATGGGCGTAAAATTCAGTGGCATGCACACCTGCATCCGTTCTTCCGCAACCTAAGGTTTCTATGTCTTGCCTGAAAAAAGTTGACATGGCCTTATCCAATAATTCCTGAACGGTTACCGCATTGGGTTGAATTTGCCAGCCATGGTATAAGCTGCCATCGTAAGCGATTTGTATGAAATACCTTTTTTTACTCAAAGCGATGCAAAAATACTTTTTCCTTTTATTAGATAAGCTTGGAAAATGGAATTAAATATATATTTGTACAATTTATTAAATTAACATGATACAAAGAGTACAATCCATCTGGCTTTTTTTAGCGGCCGCCATATTGGTGTTAATGTTGTTCTTACCCATTGTAACCAAAGAAAATCAAACTACAGAACTAAGTATCCATACGGTAGGCTTATACCAGGACGTCGTGAATAAACCAGGTCCGGGCGTGCTGAAAGAAACTTTTACGCCGCTTTTAATTACCAATATCGCAGTTGCATTCATGTGTTTTGTGAATATTTTTAATTTTAAAAGAAGAGTGTTACAAAAGCGTATTGCTTTAATCTCTATATTGTTAATTATAGGTTTTGCCTTTTGGTGCAGCGTTTTTGCTCAGAAACTTCCGGGCGGAATTGAGGGTGCACATTTCGATTTCGGTGCATACTTACCAGCACTTTCTATTTTATTTTGTGTGTTGGCTATTTTAGGAATTAATAAGGATGAAAGATTGATTCGTTCTGCCGAGCGATTGAGGTAATCTTTGATCCTATTTTATTAAACCCGTAAGGTTTTAAAAACCTTATAGGTTTAGAACAAAAATTAAATCCTTTAATTGAAAACTGCATTCAATTTTAGTCATCTCTATCATCCATTTCCCATCCTCCATCTTACACCTTCTGTTTCTTCCTTATTTTCAAATATTTAGCTTAAAAAACTATTTACTTAACTATCAGTAAAATACAAAATATTAACCTTACCTTTGCGGCTTAAATAAATAAAAGACGAATGACAAACCCATTTCAATTATTGGGGATAAGTGATGACGTCGTTAATGCCGTAAAGGACCTTGGATTTGAAACTCCAACGCCTATTCAGGAGCAAAGTATTCCTGTACTGTTAGAAGGCACTAATGATTTTGTTGGTTTGGCCCAAACAGGAACAGGAAAAACAGCCGCATTTGGTTTGCCGCTGTTAGAACTAATCGATTTTAAAGTAACAAAACCACAGGCACTAATTTTATGCCCAACGCGCGAGTTATGTTTACAAATCGCTAACGACCTTAAAAACTTTTCTAAAAACGTTGCTAATGCCCACGTTGTTGCCGTTTACGGTGGCGCGAACATTATGCAACAACTACGTGAAATACGCCAAGGCGTTCAAATCGTAGTGGCCACGCCCGGCCGTATGTTGGATATCATTGGCCGTAAAGCCATCGATTTTTCAAATGTTAAATATGTTGTGCTTGATGAAGCTGACGAAATGTTAAATATGGGTTTCCAGGATGACATTAACGACATTTTATCGACTACTCCTGATGACAAAAAAACCTGGTTATTCTCGGCTACCATGCCGGCAGAAGTTCGCCGTATCGCTAAAAACTATATGGATAACCCTGTAGAATTAACGATGGGCACAAAAAATACAGGTAACGTAAATATCGAACACGAATATTATATTGTTCGTGCCCGTGATAAATATGCTGCCTTAAAACGTATTGTAGATTTCAACCCTGAAATTTTTGCTGTCGTATTTTGTAAAACCAAACTGGATACACAAGATGTTGCCGAGCATTTAATCAAAGATGGTTACAATGCGGATGCTTTACACGGCGATTTATCGCAACAACAACGTGATAAGGTAATGCAACGTTTCCGTGAGCGTAACATGCAATTGCTGATTGCTACTGATGTTGCTGCCCGTGGTATCGATGTAAATAACGTAACACACGTAATCAATTATTCATTACCTGATGAAATTGAAAGTTATACCCACCGTTCCGGCCGTACCGGTCGTGCAGGTAAAACAGGTATTTCAATCTGTATCATCAACTCTAAAGAATTAGGAAAAATCCGTCAGCTGGAGCGAATTATCGGTAAACAATTTACCAAAGCGGAATTGCCGACAGGATTTGATGTTTGTGAAAAACAATTATTCTCTTTAGTGCATAAAGTACATAATGTAGAAGTTAATGTAGAGCAAATTGATCAATACATTCCTCGTATCATGGATGAATTTAAAGATTTATCTAAAGAGGATGTAATTAAACGTTTTGCTTCGTTAGAGTTTAACCGTTTCCTGGATTACTATTCTAAAGCACCTGATTTAAATGCAGCTGTTGGCGATGACCGTGGAGAAAGAGGTGAACGTGGCGATAGAGCAGGACGCGGACGCGGCAGCGAAGGTTATACCCGTTTGTTTATCAACTTAGGTTCGGTAGATGAGTTTACCCGTGGCGATATGTTATCATTTATTTGTAACAATGGTAAAATTGCTGGTAAAAGCGTTGGTAAAATCGACTTAAAAGGTGTTTTCTCTTTCTTTGAAGTAGAAGATGCTGTTGCCGATAAAGTTTTCGAAGGCTTTAAAGCTGTTGAGTTTAATGGTCGCCAGGTTCGCATTGAAAAAAGCGGAGATGGTGGTCGCGGTGAAGGCGCTGGTGAAAGACGCGGTGGCGGTGAAAGACGTAGCGGTGGTTTCGGCGGCGAACGCAGAAGCGGCGGTGGCGGTGGTTACCGTGGCGGTGGCGACAGAAGAAGTTCTGGCGGTAGCGGCAGACGTGAAGGTGGAAGCAGCAGTGGTGGTTTCAGAGATTTCTCTGGACGTAGCCGTGATGAAAAAGGTGGAAACAGAGAAGGTGGAAGCGGACGCAGAGAAGGTGGAAATCGTGAAGGTGGAAGTGGCGAACGCAGAAAAAAATGGTAAATCACTAAAACCAAATAGTATAGAAGCCGTCTCGATTTTATCGGGGCGGCTTTTTTTATTTAAGCGCAGTTATCGGATGCAAGAAGGTTTTTTCAACCAACAGAGCAATCTTAAAACGATTGCTACCAGCATATGCATCAAGAGATTGCTTCGTGCCTCGCAATGACGAGCATTTTTATCGAAATTTGGTTATGGTGTCAGGTATTTTATCCGATACAAAATCAAAAAAATATCAGTATTAACAGAATATGAAATATTATATTTAACGTTTATACATACTAAACATTATCATGCGTTATTTAAGGTTTCTAATTATATTATTTCCGTTCCTTACAGGAAATAACCTTTCTGCACAACAAAATCCACGTGATCAAAAAATGCAATGGTTTGCTGATGCCAAACTTGGAATTTTTATCCATTGGGGCATCTATTCCGTAAACGGCATTTCCGAATCCTGGGCTTTTTACAACAACTACATCAACCACGATGCTTACATGAAACAGCTGGATGGTTTTAATGCATCAAAATATAAACCGCAGGAATGGGTTAACCTGATAAAAGAAAGTGGTGCAAAGTATGCCGTTATCACCACAAAACATCACGACGGCGTTTCCCTTTGGGATACTAAAGCGCCGAAGGCAACAACCACAATTAACAACAGTGCTGCAAAGAAAGACTTAATCTCACCTTTTGTTCAAGAGTTGAAAAAGGCCGGATTAAAAACCGGTTTATATTTCTCCTTACCCGATTGGAGTTATCCTGATTATAATATTTTTACCAGAGAGCGCGTTCGTTATGAAATTAAAAAAGAACCTCAACGCTGGAATACTTTTTTAAACTATTACCAAAGTCAGCTTAAAGAATTATCTACTCAATATAATCCTGATTTAGTTTGGTTCGATGGCGATTGGGAGCATACCCATACCGAATGGCAAACCGATAAAGTGCGAAACATCTTAACCGGCACCAATCCAAACATCATTATCAATTCGCGGTTGGATGAACACGGTGATTACGAAACGCCGGAACAAGGCGTTCCCGTAGTAAAACCGGCAGCCAAATTTTGGGAGTTGTGTTATACGATGAACGATTCCTGGGGATTTCAACCTTTCGATAATCACTACAAATCTTCAAATATGATTATCCGGACGCTTATTGATTGCATCAGTATGGGTGGAAATTTATTGCTGGATATCGGTCCGAAAGCAGATGGAACCATTGCGCCCGAACAGGTAAAAATTTTGAAGGATTTAGGCCGCTGGACAAATAAACACGCCGAAGCCGTTTATGAAACACAAGCCGGGATTCCAGACGGACATTTTACAGGAAAAACAGCATTATCGAAAAGCAAAGACATTTTATACCTGTATATCGATTACAAAACAAATCACGGTCTTTTGCTAACGGGGATAAAATCTAAAATAAATAAGGTAGAAATTGTTGGAAATAAAACGCCGGTAACTGCTGTAAAATTAAATGAAACAGATTACTTCTTTGATATTGATAATCGTGGTTTCGATAGTGATGCAACGGTTATAAAAGTTTCGTTAAATGAGCCGATTCAATTATCGGCAGATAAACAACAAACCATTCTGCCTGAAACTTTATTCGCTGCGACACAGGATATAGATTTAACGAACTTAAATTTAAGAAAACTATCTGACAACCTTAATGCAGGCATAAACATCTTCAAGAATACCAATTTGGCAGCCGACGGTTTCGATTTTAAACCCGGGATTAAAAATTTTAATCCAAAAGTAAACGATTGGGTCATAAAAAATGCGGAAGCCTTATATAAAACCACTGCCGGAATACCAGAAGGTCATTATCAGGGCAGAACAACTCTATCAGCTGATAAGCAAACGCTTTATTTGTTTGTAGAAGGTAAACCAACCGGCCCGATTGCGATAAAAGGACTAAAGAATAACATCAGCAGGATCAGGGTGGTTGGTGAAGGAACCATGCTTCCTCACGAAATTTATAATAAATTGTATTGGAGTAAAGTTCCGGGCATTGTTTATATACCAATTCCGGAAGATAAACTGGATAAAGAATTAACGGTTATTGCGGTACTTTTGGATGGTCCGGTTGATTTGTACCGCGAAAAAGTTGCTGCGATTGAAAGCAATATGTGATTAGTTTTTATCCTTAAGATCATTCAACTTGGAGACCAATGACGATCATACGGAAATTCCGTGATTTCTGATGCTTTCGCAGTAAAAAATTATTTAACAATTGTAAAATTGGTATTCGCCTTTATGATTATCCCTAAATTGCACTACTTTCGCTAATTATGCAGGCAAAATACATCTCTTATCAGGAAACCGGTTCCTTTTCAAAACTGGTTTTAGATTATATCAATAACGAAGAAAAGCTGAAAGCTTTCTACAGTTATCGCCCTGATATGGATGGCTTGACTAAAGCAATCGAAAATCGTAATTTTTTAGGTAATCGCAACACCTTGGTTGAGGTTTTAAAAAGTCAGTATAAACACCTACAGCCCAATAAATCGGTTACTAAAAACATAGAACTCTTAGGCTCAGACAATACTTTCACTGTTACAACAGGCCACCAGCTTAATCTCTTTACCGGACCACTTTACTTCATCTATAAAATCGTAACAACCATTAATTTAGCCATCGAACTGAAGATGGCGCATCCCGATAAGAACTTTGTTCCTGTTTACTGGATGGCCACCGAAGACCATGATTTTGATGAAATCAACCACGTTAGTGTTGATGAAAAAAACATCAGCTGGATTCAGAATACTAATGGTGCAACCGGAAGATTGAGTACCAAAACCGTTGCCGCAGCTGTTTTGGCCTACCAAGGTTATTTAGGCATTTCTAAAAATGGAAAGCGCATTGCAAAATTGGTTCAGCAGGCTTATTTACAACATGATAATTTAGCCGATGCAACCAGATTCTTAGTTAATAATTTGTTTGAGAAATACGGATTGGTCATCGTCAACGCCGACAATGCTTCGTTAAAAAAATTATTCTCCGGAATTATCACGGCTGATATTACAGAACATAATAGTTCAAAAAACATTGAGGAAAGTTCAAAAAATCTGGAATCTTTAGGTTACAAAACCCAGGTTAACGGAAGGGATATAAACTTTTTTTACCTTAAGGATAATTTACGGGAACGCCTGATTTTCGAAAATGGTAAATACCTGGTTAACCATACCGAAATCCAATTTACAGAAGAAGAACTCAAAGCAGAAATTGATGCACATCCGGAACGATTTAGTCCGAATGTCGTGATGCGACCGATGTACCAGGAGGTTATCTTACCAAACATTGCTTACATTGGAGGCGGGGCCGAAGTCGCTTACTGGATGCAATTGAAAGCTAACTTTGATTTTTACAAAGTAGATTTCCCGGTTTTATTGCTTCGCAATTCTGCATTACTAATTGATAAAAGAAGTGCAGAAAACTTATATAATTTAGGTTTCGCACTGGAAGACATTTTTCTGCCTGTTGAAGAGTTGAAAAACATTTGGGTGAGACGAAATTCTACAGCTCAATTGATTTTGGCAGATGAAACCAGGGCCATTAACAGCATTTTCGACCAGATAAAGCTGAATGCTTATAAAATTGACAAAACGCTTTCCGTTTCAACAGATACCGCGAAGCAAAAAACAAATCGTCTTTTAGCTAACCTGGAGAAGAAACTATTCAGGGCTGAAAAACGGAAACACGAAACGGCATTAATACAGATTGAGAATGTGAAGAGAAGACTTTTTCCAAACGGCACATTACAGGAACGCATTTTGAATATTGCGCCCATGTATGTTAATTATGGTGAAGATTTTCTTTCTTCCTGCATAGAAAATTTTGAACCTTTGGGTGGCGATTTTACTTTACTTTTGCCTTAGACAACTCGTCATCCGATAACTATCGGATGCGAGGCAACCTTTAAAAAATGAACTTCATAACCTTTACCGAAACGACCCTTCGAACTTTTACCTACAACGTTTTTAAGAAAATAGGGTGTTCAAATGAGCATGCCGAACTCGCTGCTGATGTTTTAGTCCGTTCTGATTTACGTGGAATTGATTCGCATGGCGTTGCACGTTTAAGTGGTTATGTTCGCCTTTGGGAAAAAAATAGAATTAATGCTACGCCGGATATTAAAATCGTTCATGAAACGCCAACCACCGCTACAATTGATGGCGATGCAGGCTTAGGTTTAGTCGTTGCACCTTTTGCAATGAAAGTTGCCATTGAAAAAGCCGAAAAATATGGTAGTGGATGGGTTTCAGTAAAAAACTCCAATCACTTTGGTATTGCCGGTTACCATGCCCTGATGGCCGTTGAAAAAGATATGATTGGCATCAGCATGACGAATGCGAGTCCGCTGGTTGCACCGACTTATGCTAATGAAAGGTTGCTTGGAACCAACCCGATGTGTTATGCTTTTCCGGCAGGAAAATATCCGCCGGTAATTGTAGATATGGCCACTGCGGCGGCGGCAAACGGTAAGTTGGAAATTGCACAAAGAGCAAATAAAAGTATTCCTGACGGTTGGGTTCAGGATAAGAACGGTGAAAATTCTACCGACCCTAACGAATTAAAAAGTGGCGGTTCACTTTTGACATTAGGAAGCGATAAAGACCATGGAAGTCATAAGGGTTATGGATTGAGTGCAACGGTAGATATTTTATCTGCAGTACTCTCAGGCGCAAATTATGGCCCCTGGGTGCCGCCTTTTGTTGCGTTTTTAGAACCTTCGGCAAATCCTGTTGGCGAAGGTTTAGGCCACTTTTTGGGCGCCATGCGGGTAGACGGTTTCCGCCCTGCGGAGGACTTTAAAAATCACCTGGATAACTGGGTTGAACGTTTTAAAAGTGCAAAAACAATAGATCCTGAAAAGAAAGTAATCATCCCCGGCGAACCGGAACATGAATTTGAACAGGAAAGAAAAATAAACGGAATTCCGATTATCGATGTTGTGGTTAATGATTTAAATGAACTGGCTGAAAAGCTAGGAATTGATAAATTGAAATAACAAAATAGCTTTGACAACTTTAGCGATAGATTTCAAAACAAAGTTGTCAAAGCTGAGGTAATCAATCACTCGTCTTTGCGAGGCGGAACAACGAAGCAATCTTTCTGATATACTTATTTACTCCTCTTAAAAAAGATTGCTTCACGCTAACACAAAGCCTAACGCTTCTGTTCGCTAGTACGGATCCGGGAAAGCTTTGACAACTTTATCCCCGGAGTAATCAAAACAAAGTTGTCAAAGCTGAGCCCCTAAAACTTGTGAAGTTTACGGTTCAACAGTTAAGGTTTCTTTAAGCTGTAGTTCTTTGCTGGATGAGCCAACCATAATTCTGAAATCTCCCGGCTCTATCACCCATTTCAATTCTTTATTCAGCATTTGGAAAGCTTCGGGTTTTAATTCAAAAACAACCTCCTTTTCCTCCCCTGCTTTTAAATGAACACGCTTAAAATTTTTAAGCGCCAGAACAGGTTGCGAAACACTCGCCAATACATCGCGAATATAAAGTTGTACCACCTCCTCGCCATCAGATTTTCCTTCGTTTTTTAATGTAAAGCTAACCGATATTGTTTCACCAACCTTAATTTTACTTTTTTGCAGTTTTAAATCAGAATATTTGAATTTGGTATAACTCAAGCCATAACCAAATGGAAATAAAGCTTCGCCGCTTAAATTATTGTAATCATCACCCCGCCCGGTTGACTTATGGTTATAAACCAATGGCAATTGCGCTTCGTGAACCGGATAGGTAATTGGCAACCTTCCTGCCGGATTATAATCGCCAAACAGCGTTTCGGCCACGGCATTACCACCCTCTTCGCCGGGATACCATACATTTAAAACAGCATCAACATCGTCTACCCAATTCTGCATATTTATGGCACTACCTCCAACCAATAAAACAACTACCGGTTTACCTGTTTTAACCATTTCCTGTATCAGCAGTTCCTGGTTTCCTGGCAAATTAAGCATCGCTCTATCCAAAAATTCGCCTTCCTTTATGCCTGCAGTAATTACAATTGCATCTGCTGTTTTAGCAAAATCCTTCGCTTTCTGCAGTTCTTCTGCAGCATGATTTTCTACGCCATAATTCCAAATCAGTTTTATGTGCGCATTGCCCTTAGGTTCTTTAAATTCTACTTTAACCGGATAATTTTTATCTGCTTCGAAATTAAAATCAACCAAACGCGTATGATAAGAACTTTTTTCCCACTGGTCGATAATCAATTTACCATCAATAAATAAACGATAGCCATCATTACCCTCCAGGCCAATTTTGTAAGTACCAGATTTTGGAGCTTTAACCTCACCCTGCCATCTTATGGAATAGTTATCATTTTTTATCTTTTCATTTGGCGGATAAAGCGTCCACATGAAATCCAATCGTTTATCAACCCTGCTCATCACAGGAGTTCCCGACAAATCAATGGTGTTAAAATAATCTGCCGCTAACCCTTTTCCGTATTTTGACAATAAATACAAGGAATCAATCACGGTATACTTTACATCACTTCGCTCACTGCCTTTGGTGTAATTAACCACCGTAGCGTTGCCTGCCCTTTTTTTAATACCTTCTAAAATATTAATTGTTCCTTTACCTGTTCCGCTGTAGCCACCTAAACGTGCTTCGGTTGCATCTTCGCCCAGCACCAAAATATTTTTTACACCCTTTAACGGAAGCGTATTTTGTTTATTTTTAAGGAGTACGAATGATTCTAAAGCTGCTTTTTTAGCTAATTTTTTATTTGAAAAATCGGTTAAAGATTTTTTTGCTTCAACTTCAGAAACATATGGATTTTCAAACAAACCCAATTCGAATTTTGCTCTTAAAACCCTTGATACCGCGTCGTCAATTCGGGTTTGAGCGATACTGCCATCTAAAAACGCTGGCCTGAATAGTTTGTAATGGTCGTATTTAACCTGGAAAATTACATCCAGTCCGCCATTCATGGCTTGTACGGTCGATTCATGATAATTGGCAGCTGTATAATGCAAAACATTTGCGCCACCAACCGCCCCGGCATCAGATATCACGAAACCCTTAAATCCCCAGTCATTTTTTAAAACCTGTGTTAAAAGCCAGTGATTCGACGTTGCAGGTGTTCCATCAACGCTGTTATAGGAAGTCATAACCGAACGGATGCCGATTTTTTTCACCGCCTCTTTAAATGCAGGAAAATGAATTTCTTCCAAAAAGCGAACATTTTTATCAATCGGATAGCTATCTCTTCCGCCATCCCCTACGTTAGCGATAAGGTGTTTCGGCGTTACCACAATATTTTCTTTTTCGATGGCATTCATAAAGGCCAGTCCCATTACCGTAGTGAGATAAGGGTCTTCGCCATAAGTTTCTTCAACCCTTCCCCAACGCACGTCATCAGCCATATTAATCACCGGTGCCAATACATCTCTGATTCCCCTGATTTTTGCTTCTTTGGCTATCGACTTACCAATCTGGGCCAGCATTAAGGTATCGAAAGTTGCCGCAAGTCCGATAGACTGTGGGAAAGCTGTTGCCCCTTGTCTAACCAAACCGTGCAGCGCTTCGTCAAAAACCATCATTGGTATGCCCAGCCGGGTATTGTTAACGAAATAACTTTGTAGCTGATTTACTTTCCTGGCAAGCGTTAATGCATTTTCTGTTGTATTATAACTCAGCATCTGTTGCGCATCGCCTGCCCCGCCAGACTGGGCACTGATTTGCAAGCCAAAAATGCCGTTTTTATAATTTCCGTTTTTGATGCCATCCACATCGCCGGGCACCATAAATAATTGCCAGAATTTTTCTTCAGCCGTCATTTTTGACAACAGGTCTTTTACCCTGTCATCAATATTTAGTTTTGCATTTTTATATGCCGGTATTTGTAGATTCTTATCTGATTTGCTTTTGATATTTTGTGCAAATAATATGTTGGTACTGGCAAGCGTAAGAACTAAGGTAATGATACTATTTTTTGAAATCATTTGGGGACAATTAAAATATGGTTAACCCTGAGGAACAACTTCGAAAGCCAACGCATATTGATTATTCATTTTTGAAGGCAACTGTAAGGTGGTTGCTCCGTTAACACTTTTCCACTTAACTTTCTGGCCGGTTGAGATTAAAATTATATCAGTCCCTTTTTTTGGCATATTTCCGTTCCAGGTTATTGAATCAATTGTTTTTTCATCGGGTTTTAAGCAATAAATTGCGAAAAGCTTTTTGCCATCTTTACTTTGGGTAAACCAGGTTTGGCCACTATTGTAGTCTTTTGTTATTCTGGTATTGTAAATTGCCTTGCCGTTTACAGCAGTCCATTTACCTATATCGTTCAACTTCGTAACTACTTCTTCAGGGAAAGTTCCATCTGGTTTCGGACCAACACCCAAAAGTAAGCTTCCGCCCTTTGCAACAATTTCGACCAATTTATGAACCACTTCAGCAGCGGGTTTGTAATTATCATTCGGGACAAAACCCCAGGCACCACCTAGTGTCAAACAGCTTTCCCAGGGATAATCCAATTGCTTTTCAGGGATTTTCTGTTCAGGTGTCTGGTAATTTTCATAAGGACCATGAACGGTTCTATCCACTATAATTAACCCGGGTTGCGCCTTTCTGCCCATTGCTGCAATTTTTGGCATATCAATATCCTGGCTCCACTTTGGAATATTTGCACCCCAGGATAAAACCTCAGCATTAACGCTTTCCAGCGGACGAACCCAACCACCATCTAACCACAAAATATCTACACTTCCATAATTGTGCATTAATTCCCCAATCTGGTTGTAGGTAAAATCTTTAAATTTATTCCATCTCCAGGGATATTTTCTGATGTCGTAATTGTTGTTTCGATCTGCTGTGGCATATTTCTGCCACCAATAATATTGGGAGTGCCAATCAGGTTTTGAAAAATAGGCACCAATCATAAAACCTTCTTTCCTGAAAGCGTCGAAAACATATTTAGCAACATCAGCCTTTGGGTTATTGGCGAAAGGCCCTTTGGCTATACTAAAATCAGACTGTTTCGTATCAAACATTGCGAAACCATCGTGGTGTTTGGTCGTAAAAACAAGGTATTTCATACCGGCATTTTTACCTGCCTTTGCCCATTGCTCGGGATTGAATTTGGTAGGATTAAATTGTTTGCTAAAATCCCAGTACCATTTTTTATAATCTTCGTAAGAAATAGTCGTATCTCGTTCTATCCAATCTTCCGAACAAATAGACCAGGATTCAATAATACCGGGAACTGCATACAGACCCCAGTGGATAATCATTCCAAATTTTTTATCCTGCCAGTTGTCCAGTTTTTGTTTAACAAGTGGGTCGGTTGGTGCCTCATAATGCGTTGATTGAGGCATAATATCATTTTGCTGGGCGAAAGAATGATAAGCGAACAGAATAAAACAAAAAATGAGGGAAATTTTTATTTTCATTATGGTATTAATTGAAGCTTAAAGATAATGAAGCTTACATGATTTTAATATCTAACCAGCAGTTTTCATCTTTAATTATAAAAAATCCCGGCCAAAGCTGGCCGGGATAATACTTTATCAAATTTTATGGATATAATTTAGGGCATCCAGAAGATTTTGCCTGTACGGGTATCTTTACTCACTACAGCCTGATAATTTGCACTATTTAAAGTTTTCTCTTTTGCAGGATAAAGCAAACGATTAGGCGGAGTTTCAAAACCTGCAAGTTTACCATTTGTAGGGAAGGTGAGTACAGGATAGCCTGTTCTTCTATATTCTGACCAGGCTTCTGTCGATTGCAAGACGCCGAAATGGGCCCATTTTTGCGTTGCAATTTTTTGCAATTTCACAGCAGATGAACCTGAATAAGCAGCAGGTGAAGAATTAACCCATGCATCGGTAACCGATGTTGCCGGTAAAGCTTCATTTTTAAACCCACCACCCTGGTTTAGATTATTTAAATAATAGTAAAAAGAAACCGATTGCTTTAATGCATTATCATAAGCAGTTTTTGCATCTGTTGTACTTCCCCATCTTTCATAAGCCTCAGCCTTTAATAGATTTACCTCTGTTGCGGTTATTAAAATTCCCGGTAACTTCTGATTATATAGAAAAGTTGCAGAATCTAAAACAGAATAATCAGCGAAACTTGATTCTTGCTGCGCGGTTGTAAAGGTAATTGGCATCGCTCTGTATGTAGCGTTTTGAACAAATTTACCACTTACTGTACGTCCGAATTTATCATAAATTACAGGAATACGCGGATCGTTTGCGGGTACCATTACGGTATTTAACATATAATCAGTCGCATACCATGCGCCTTCAAAAAATGCATCATGTAAATCACTTGTACTGTTTGTTAGTGGAGAAAGTAAAACATCAGAACTTGCAGGGCTGTAAAGCGCAATGTTTCCTCCGTCTACCAAAGGGTAATTTGCCTGGTTGTTTAACATTTCAAGTACAGCCGTTTTAGCAGTTGCTTCATCTGTTTTTGAAATACGCATTAACAACCTAAGTCTTAATGAATTTGCATAACGTGTCCATTTTGAAACATCACCTTTTAAAAGAATATCAGCTTTAGAAAATGCACTTGTTGTTGTAGCCGATTTAAAATAGGTTGCCGCGGCAGCTAAATCTGAAATAAACAAGGTGTATAATGCTTTTTGCTCATCGTATTTAGGATTGGTGATGGTGCTGCTTGTAGGCAAGCTTCCTGCTGCTGAATAAGGAATATCACCCCACAAATCGACCATTTTTGCAGCTTGTTCAATTAATACAACTTTTGCAGCCTGCATAATTACTTTCTGACTGGTTTGTTCTCCAGCCGACAGCGAGTTATATTTACTTTCCATTACCCGGTAAAGCGCCATTGGTCCGCTTCCATTTCCACCAGTGCTGTAAAAATCATCCCAATATTGTTGAGAATAACCATCACTTTGCTGATAAACCGTATTGCCATTTGAAATGTAAGACGTTTGTGCATACACACCAGGCATTTGGGTCAGGAAAGTACGAACATTCCAGTATTTTTGAGCTACCCTATCATTGTTTAACATTCCGGTAAACAATCCCGGCAGATTTGGATCCAGGACTTTTTCAGGGTTGTTAAACTTATCATCTACCTCTTTTTTACAACCAACCAAAGCAGTTAGTGACAGTAAAAGAAAACTGGCTTTTATGATTAACTTTTTCATAATATTTTATTTGTTAGTTGGCTAAAAATTTGCGCTTAAAGAGAATCCAAAGTTTCTTGATGCTGCTGTAGAACCTACATCAACACCTTGCGACCACCATTTGTTACCAAGTGGCGCTTCAGGATCTAAATCTTTAAGGGTACGATAGATGTAGAACAAATTACGCCCAATTAACGAAAACCTTAAGTTTGTAATGTTTAGTTTTTTAGTAAACGATGCCGGAATTTTATAACTTAAAGTGATTTCCCGCATTTTAATATAGCTGTTATCAAAAATTTCACCTTCGGTTAATGAACCCTCACCCCAGTTATAAGTTGTTAAATAATAATCCGCTGCAGATAAAATTTTTGTATTCGTTAAACCTGTCGTTTGATTTACACCCTGTAATATTACGCCATCATTATAAGTTTTACCATTAACGGTATAGGCAATTCCGCCATTGGCAGCATCTCTGTATTCCATTGAATTTTCTAACATACCTGCACCACGCATGTATTTAAGGTTAGGCGCAATCATTTTACCACCTAAACGATAATCAATCGTAAAATCTAAAGCAACATTACCATAGCTTAATGTATTTGAAAAACCACCAACTGCTTTAGGCATAATGTTACCTGCTTTTACATAAACGGTATTGTCCATTACGTAAAAACCATCATCATTGATTAAGTAATTACCATTGGCATCTGTTTTACGCGGACGGATGTAGATGTTACCCAACTCTTCTCCTGCTCTTGCAACAATTTTTGATGTGGCCTGATCTGAAGAATAGAAGTTTATTTCTGAGTTCGCATCTTTTAATGAGTTTACTTTAGATTTGTTTGTAGAGAAGTTCAATCTGGTATCCCATCTGAATTTACCTGCAATTGGGGTCGCATTAAGCGCAACTTCAAAACCTCTGTTACCAATCTCACCAACATTTACAATCTGACTTTTTGCACCATTCGTGGAAGTTACATCAAGTGGTAAAATCTGGTTTTTAATTTTGTTATCATAATAACTTACATCTAAACCCAGGCGTCCTTTTAGAAAACGAGTTTCTAAACCGAACTCTGCTTCGTGTTTTTTCTCAGGCATTAAACCTAAGTTTCCATAAGCACTTGCTGAAACGATAGATGGTACAGAACCATTAATGGTTTGTAATGAATTTTGTGTATAAGAAACGTTTGCTTCATAAATCGGAGGGGCGTTACCCACAACACCATAAGAGGCTCTTAATTTACCATAAGTCCAGAATGACGGTAACTTAACCAAATCACTGAATACAAAACCACTATTTACTGAATAGTATGAATACTGGTTATTTCCCGGAGGTAAAGTTGACACATATTCCTGACGGGCTGTACCTTCAACGAATAAGAAATCCTTATAACTCAAATTTAATAAACCCAGATAAGCATATTTCAATTGTTCTTTACGCGCTTCTGAAGTTTCTGCAATACCGAAAGAGTTTGAAAGTGCGAAGAAATTCTCTGTTACCAGTCCATCTCTTGTATTCGATCTTAAATCCTTATAGGTTTCTTTTCTGCCCTGGTAACCGCCACTTAATGAAACTGCAAAATCTTGTCCTATTTTATTAGAATACGTTAATAATGCATCTCCATACAACACTGAATACTGTCCCTGGGTTGTGGTATAAGAACCTGTACTTGTATTGCCATTTAATGCACTTGGAATTTCAGTATACTGACGGTTTTCCGTTTTAGCACTGGTGTAATCGTTACCAATACGGCCTCTGAATTTTAAGTTTTTGGCAACATCATAGTTTAAAGTAAAACTGGATAATAACCTGTTCTCGTTTTCATCATATTTATTTTTAAGCTGCTGCCAGTAAAAATCCAGTAAATTTGTTGCTCTGATATTAAAAATAAACGGTTCAGGACGAGCTGTTTGATCGAAAGTAGCATATTTATAACCGTTACTGGTTTGGTATTTCTGCTTCATTAAATCCATATCCTCCGCTCTGCTAAAGAAACCACCAAAAGAACCTAATACCTGACCTAACTGATAAGGTCTGTTTTTTGTCAGGGTATTTACATAACTTACAATAACATCAGCGGTTAACTTTGGCGCTAACTTAATTGTAGAGTTTAAGTTAAACGTATTTCTTGTACCTGTATTTCCTGGCTGAGTACCTTTATAATCGAGTCTAGACGCTGAAAAACGATAATTAACGCCTTCCGTTTGATTGGAAATTGCAACGTTAGCATTTGATGTATAACCGGTTTGATAAACATCTCTGTAATTATCCGGTTGAGGAGAATAAGAGCGGATTGAGCCATCCCACCACCTTACTTGCTGGCCTTCCATTTTCGGTCCAAAATTCGCATAAGCTCTGAAATATGGTCTGAAACCACTTGGAGATTGTGCATCAGGAATCCATCCTTCTTCCGTAGCACCATTCGCTACGTTTGTTTCTCTATCGTACCCAGGACCATAAGTGTTTTGAAAATTTGGAAGAAACGCAACTTTATCAACCGAACCCTGGTAATTAAAGTCGACGCCTAAACCTCTGTTTTTAGAACCTTTTTTGGTTGTAATAACAACCACACCGCTAGCCGCATCAGAACCATACAATGCAGATGCACTTGCACCTTTCAATATTGTTAAGGTTTCGATATCAGCCGGGTTAATGTCTAAAATACCATTACCTCTAACACGCTGGTCATCCCAATAGTTATTATTGTTGGCGCCGGCAGCGCCATTTTGTCCGTCATTTCTAATCATCACACCATCAACAACATAAAGTGGTTGTTGATTGTAATTGATGGAGTTGATACCACGAATCTGAACATTTACAGCGCTACTTGCGCCACCCGGAGCAGTTGTAATTTTTACACCCGCAGCTTTACCATATAATGCAGATGCAAAATTTGTATTACCACCTTCAGTTAATTGCTTAGCCGTTACCGTGCTTACAGCATAACCTAACGATTTTTCCTGGCGTTTAATACCGAGTGCAGTCGTTACAACATTGACCTCGTCCAGCTGACTTGCGTTCTCTTTAAGTGTAATATTAAAAGTCGATTGCCCGCTATACGCAACCTCTTGCTTGGTAAATCCAATGGCAGAAAACACCAAAACCTCATTAGGGTTAACAGAAATAGAAAATTTTCCATTACCGTCGGTTTGTGTTGCCTTAGTTGTCCCTTTCACAGAAACGTTAACACCAGGCACAACGCCGGTTGCATCCTTTACTGTTCCTGTAACAGTTTTCTGTGCGAAAGTTGCTATTGTTATTAAGGTAAACAATAACGTACTTAAGCACTTTAAGTAAATTTTATTCATTTTTTTGTTGTTAGTAGTTATCTATTAATTAGTTGTTGAGTAAGTGATGTTTAGTTCAGGTCTTTTATTTCTCCATAATTATATGTTTTTGTTAATTATTTTTTTGACTAATCGAAATTACTGTGCTCTACAACCAGGCTTGCTGCTGCTAAAAGTTCTGCCTGCTCTGCAAGTTGAGAAAGTACTATACTTGTTTGTTCTGCTATCCTGGGTATACAAAACTTATTTATGGCCTGTTGTATTGGCGGTAAAAGCATCTTACCTGCTTTTGCACCCCGCCCGCTTAAAACAATTCTTTCCGGGTTCATGATGTGAATTAAAGTCGCTAAGCCTTTACCGATCTGAAATGCAGCATCAAACAATATCGATATGGCTACCGGATCCTGTTTTACAACCGCATCAAGAAAATGATCTGCATGATGCTTATTCTTATCTTTAAAAAGCTCCGTCATAATTGTTGGTTCACCCTTATTTACAGCCTCTTCCGCTTTATTTACCATTACCAGTAATGAAGTTTCAACTTCAAGACACCCTCTTTTACCACAAGAACATAGTGTATCAGAATTAGATAAAGGAATATGACTGAATTCACCTGCGTAACCACTGCTACCACGATATAAGTTTCCATTTACAATCATGCCTAAACCGGTTCCCCAACCAATATTTAATACGAGAACATCTTTTAAATCAGCCGCTTCACCAAAATGAAGTTCAGCCAATGCAATTAAACTCGAATCGTTATCTAAAAAGACTGGTAAATTCAATTTCCGGAACAAATAACCTTGAAGACTATTCCCATCTTCAATTGGCATAAAAGAATAATTCATTCCTTTTTCTGCATTTACAAATCCCGGCATCCCTATACCAACACCTAACAGATTTTCTCTATTTATATCAGATTTGGCTATACACTCGTTGATAAATTTTACTAATAAATCAGCACTACCTTCGGCAGACATGTTTAAATCAACTAATTGCGTCGGCAGAATCTTTTTATTGGACAAATCATAAATTGTAAGCCTGGTAATAAATTGATCCATCGCTACCGCAACAGTATATTTTTTATAATCCGGGTTTAAAAGAAACATGACCGGCCTTCTGCCACCTGTTGAAGGTGCAAAACCCTGCTCAATAACTTGTCCTTCCTTTATTAATCCATTAACAATAGACGTAACTAATGGCAGGCTTTTTTGAGTAAGCCTGCTTAAATCAGTTAGGGATAATACCTTCTTATAATATAAATGCTTTATAACATCAGCTTTTAGCTGCTCACTTTTTTTTACTATAGCCGACATTTTTATTTGGTTTCTAAAACAAACTTAATAAAAAAAAATAAAACAATTATAATCTTTTTAAAAAAATTAAAAAGATTAACTAACTAAAAAAAAACGACTTACATCGTGATGTAAGTCGTTTTTCAGTTTGTTAATTATTTCTAATGAATTCCCTTCAGCAATCTGCTCCAGCGTATTTTATGCAGGAAAGATGCTTCACTATCCCAACTCATCCAAATAAATAAGGCTTTACCTACGATATGGTCTTCGGGCACAAAGCCCCAGTAACGTGAATCTGCAGAATTATGGCGGTTATCGCCCATCATCCAGTAATAATTCATTTTAAAAGTATATGATGTTGCGATTTTATCATTGATATACCAGTCTTTTCCTTTTTGTTCAACTTTATTACCTTCATAGGTTCTGATGGCCCTGTAATATAAAGGCATGGTATTGCTGTCGATCTTAACCGTCCATCCTTTAGCCGGAATTTTTATCGGACCGAAATTATCCCTGTTCCAAACCCGGTTAGGATCATGCGGGAACAAGCCGCCAGTCTCAATTTCGCTGGCCGGAGCTGCATCCATATTTACAGATTTAACAAAATCTAAAGCCCTGAGTTCGTCGGCCATTTCAGGAGATATGTTTACCACATAAGTATTCGTAGCTACTGCAGGTGTATTGCCAAGGTCTAATTTAAATTCGTCAAGGGCCGAATAATTAAAATCCATTGTTTTAAACTCCAGCCGATAAGGCATCATACCTGTACTTTTCAATGGTTCATCCTTACCGTTTACGTTGGCGATACCATTCTTCATGCTGATTACATCGCCGGCGATGCCAATACAGCGTTTAATAAAGTTTTCGCGTTTATCAACCGGTCTGCTGGTTATCGTAAACTGGCTGTGAACAGATGCCCTGCCATACTGCCTGACCAAATCATAATAACTTGGCACCTGATTTTCTACTGCTACGGTATCACCTTCAGGAAAGTTAAATACCACCACATCGTTTCTTTTAACATCGGATAAGCCCGGCAAACGGCGATATTTCCATTGAACGCCATCCCAATACGCTTTTGTTGATGTCGTTAAGGGCATGGTATGGTGTGCGAAAGGGAAGGCAACCGGTGTCATCGGGATACGGGCACCATAATTTACCTTACTTACAAAAAGAAAATCACCTATTAACAACGAACGCTCCATTGAACCTGAAGGAATGGTGTAAGCTTCGATAAAAAACACCCTGATTATGGTTGCTGCAATTACGGCAAAAACAATCGCATCCACCCATTCGCGGGTTTTAGTTTTTTTCTTTTTATTGGCATCCTTTTTTTTCTGCCAGAATTTATAATTCATATTTATGTTTAGTTGGTTAACGGCTTAATTATGCAAACCGGTTAACTGTTATCTGATTTTTTCCTTCGGTATGATTACACTGATTAGGTGATTCCACCGATTTAACTTATTCCTAATTTAGATCTTCCGCTTTAGTCTTTTAGCTTTACTCAAATATATCAGTAATACTGAAGAATCCTTTTTTATTTTCAAGCCATTCGGCAGCTACAACTGCGCCAAGCGCAAAGCCTGCCCTGCTATGTGCGGTATGTTTAATCTCAATTTCATCAACCTCACTGCTGTAAATTACCGTGTGCGTTCCGGGTATATTTTCAATCCGGTGCGACTCAATCAGCAACTGCTCCGGCTTTGGAAATAATTCTACGTTCGTGCCAACCACTTCATTTAACCATTCCGATTTTCTATCCAGGTTATCAACAATACCTTCCGCAATTGTAATCGCCGTACCGCTTGGTGCATCGAGCTTTTGCGTATGGTGAATCTCTTCCACCTGAACTTCATAAGCCGGATAATTATTCATCAGCTTGGCTAAAGTTTGGTTTAGCTTAAAAAATAAATTAACGCCGATACTAAAGTTAGACCCATACAACAAGGTATTGTTACTGCTGTTGCATTCATTTTTAACTTCCTGTAATTTGCCGTACCAACCTGTTGTGCCAACCACTACCGGTACATTGGCATCAAAACAGGTGTAAATATTTTTCAAAACCGAATCCGGTGTACTAAAATCAATCGCTACATCTGCAGCTTTCAGATTTTGACGTGTTAAATCGTCCTGATTATCAATTGATATTTTTAAAACGATTTCGTGGCCACGTTCCAATGCAAATTTTTCGATAATCTGCCCCATTTTACCATATCCTAAAAGCGCAATTTTCATCTATTTAAATTTGTTTTAATTGTGATGAGGTTTATTTTTATGTATTAAAATCTTAACGAGACTTTTAAAGCCGGCATGGTATTAAAACCATACATCGAATTCGGATTGCTCATTAAAGATGGCGTTACTTTCAATGCAACAGAATCATCTATGTTAAAGAAATTTAACCTTGCAGCAACATACGCATCGATAACCTGTACGGCATAAACGGCAAAGTAGGAGAAAATAACAATCTGTGTATTTCTTTTGAAAATCGCCTGAGCTTCAGTAACGTTGGTATCTCCATATCTGACAAGATCAGGATTTACAGGTTGTTTCTTCGTTGGGTCTGTCTCCAGCCTGTTAAATGCCCTAACCTGGGCCTCCTTTAAAAAAATCTTATAGCTGTTTCGATTATCGATATAAGATATCGTGAGCAAAGTAAATCCGCCATAAATAAGACCAACCTTACCTAAGGTATATGTTTTCTGCCAGAAATGCCCTGTTTTTTCGCCACGTGCATTAAGCTTATCTCGTAACAACTGATTGTTATACAGCTGGCCCCAACCCGGAATAATTAAAGATTTAAAAATGGCTTTCCGACCGGCAATTTTACCAGGGTTAATATATTTTACTTTCGCTGTATCTTGTCTTCTGGAAGAAGAATCGATTTTAACGGCTTTTTGTGGGATTGCCCGGGTTGTATCTAAAGGCTTTAAAACAGTATCCTTAACCTGCGCAGATGCCAGATTTACAAATAAAAATGTAAATACTAAAAATAGTGTTAAATGTGTCGCCTTTAGCATTACCAATCTAATAACTCTAAAATTCTGTTTAAGTCGTCGTCACTTACAAAAGGAATTTCTATTGCACCTTTACCGTTTTGAGTAACTTTTAACTTTACACGAGTTGCAAATTTTGACGCTAAATCATCTTGCAGTTTTTGATATTGAAAAGATACACCTTTTGCTTTTGGTTTATCTTCAATTTTAAGGGGTGTATGCTGCAGGTTGCGAACCAATTCCTCCACTTTACGAACGGATAAACCTTTTTCTAAAATTTCCTGGTGTATAAACAATTGCTTATCAACACCATCAACATTAATTAAAGCACGGGCATGCCCCATTGATATTCTTTGGTCGCGAATGGATGCCTGTATTGCAGGCGGAAGTTTTAATAAACGTAAATAATTGGTAACCGTGGTGCGGTTTTTCCCTACCCGTTCACCTAACTGTTCTTGTTTTAAACCGACTTCATCAATCATTCTCTGGAAACTCAGTGCAACTTCAATTGCATTTAAGTTTTCCCGCTGAATGTTTTCGATTAGTGCCATTTCCAGCATTTGCTGGTCGTTAGCACTGCGGATATAAGCAGGAATCTGTGTTAAGCCGGCCAATTTTGAAGCCCTGAATCTTCTTTCACCGGAGATTAACTGGTATTTATTGGCGCCGGTTTTTCTAACGGTAATGGGCTGAATTAAACCCTGAACTTTAATGGAATCGGCAAGTTCATTTAAGGCAACCTGGTCAAACTCAGTACGGGGTTGATATGGATTAGTTTCAACTTCAGTTAAACTTACATGACTGATGTTACCAATCTGCTCGGTTTCACTTACCGCATTTACCTGCTGTTTCGGCGGATGAGCAGATTCGCTATCATCTAAAAGCGCACTTAACCCTCTTCCTAAACCTGTTTTTCGCTGAAAAGATGTCATCTATAATTTATAAAGTTGCTGTATCAATATTTTCTTCTTCTTTCAATAAGCCGTTTTTCTTAACGATTTCGCGGGCAAGATTTAAGTAATTGATGGCACCCTTGCAATTTGCATCATGCATAATTACGGATACACCATAACTTGGCGCCTCGCTTAACCTGGTATTACGCTGAATAATTGTATCGAAAACCAACTCGTGGAAATGCGTTCTGACTTCTTCCACAACCTGGTTTGATAAGCGCAAACGAACATCGTACATGGTCAATAAAATGCCTTCGATTTCTAATTCAGGATTTAAACGGTTCTGCACAATTTTAATTGTATTCAACAATTTACCTAAACCTTCCAACGCGAAGTATTCACATTGAACCGGAATGATAACAGAGTCTGCAGCTGTTAATGCGTTGATGGTAATTAAGCCCAAAGATGGTGAACAATCGATAATGATGAAGTCGTACTGATCTTTGATTTTCTCCAGAACAGCCTTCATTTTATATTCGCGGTTGTTCAGGTTAATCATCTCAATTTCGGCACCTACCAAATCGATATGTGCAGGCAGCAAATCTAAATTTGGTGTATCTGTTTTTTGAATCGCCTGTAGGGGATCGATATCGTTAATGATACATTCATAAATACTATCTTTTATATTTCTTGGGTCGAAACCAATACCTGACGTTGAATTTGCCTGAGGATCAGCATCTACCAATAATGTTTTATATTCCAGCACGGCTAAACTCGCAGCCAGGTTTATTGATGAGGTTGTTTTACCAACACCACCTTTTTGATTTGCTAATGCAATAATTTTGCTCATCTATATATCAGAAATTTACTTAACGCTTATTTAGCAAGGTTATTTTATGCCTTTTAATCGATTAAAAGTTCTATTTTTGCGCTGTTTACGCCCTTTTTCTCAATCAGCTAAGATACAAACTATATGGTAATTTTAGCAATTAGGGCATTCGCGTTTTAAACATCTTATTAACAATTTGCCCATGATTACGATTATAGCTGCCACGAACAGACCCAATAGCAATACGTTAAAAGTTGCCGCATATTACCGGCAACAACTTAAAATCAAGGGTGTAGAATCTAACTTACTCAGCCTGGAGCATTTACCTGCCGATGTTTTGAATACCGACATGTATGGTAAACGGTCGGAAGCTTTTCAGAAAATTCAGGATTTAATTTTAACTACGGATAAATTTATCTTTATCATGCCCGAATACAACGGGAGTTATCCGGGTGTGTTAAAAGTACTTATTGATGCTTGTAACTTTCCCGAAAGTTTTTACGATAAAAAAGCGGCTTTGGTTGGCATTTCATCCGGCAAGTATGGCAATATTCGCGGCGTGGATCATTTTACTGGTGTTTGCCATTATATCCATTTAAACGTTTTGCCTTTACGCCTGCATATTCCAAACATTAAAACAGAGTTGGATACCGATGGGAATTTGATAAAAGAAGATACCATCAAGTTTACGAGTGAACAGATAGATAAGTTTATTCATTTCTAAACCAGGATTGGAACAGGATTTTGGGATTTTAATTCCAATCTGATTCCATGAGGCTATTTCATAAATCAATTTATCTTTGGATATTGTCTCGTTGAGCTTGTCGAAACGCCTCAAAAGGCAGCTTGTGTAAGTCTTTCGACAGGCTCAAGATGACATTTCGTATTTATGAGACAGTCTCGTTTATTAGGCAAATATCTGTTTGCCCGAATATTTTGCAGGTTCACGCAGATTTAAATGCATACTGGGTTATGACATCTTTTTATATAATTCCGGTCTGTGAAGACACAGACCGGGGAGTTGGTGTCGCTTTGGTCTTTCTGCTTTAAGCTTTTTAAGCGCCAAACCGAATCCATTTATCACCTTCGTGACCAAAAATAAATGAGCCGGGGTGAATCATCTCTGCCATATCTTCGATTAAAGAAATAACATTTTCCGCAGCACGCTGGCGGTTCACATCATCGTTTAAAAGAATAATCCGATTATTTTTAACGGCTGGCCAATCTGGATTTAATACCGAAGGAACCTCACGCATTAAATCGGTTAACGTTTTTCCGGGATGGTAGTAAATGATAAATGCTGCGTTAAAAATATCGGATTCCAACATTCCGCCTGCCAGTGTTAGCTCTTCTGCTAAAAAATAACCTGGACTATTATTTACATCGAGCAAAGCAACCGGCATCTTATCCATAAACTTAATTTTATGCTCTACAATATCTAAACGTTCCTGTAAATCTTCTTGCCTTGTGGCATCGAGGCCAATAAATAAATCGTTTAAAAAAGACATCTGCATTAAATTTATTAATTTGTGCAAAAATAACATTCCTTACCGCATGCGAGGCTCATTTCACTATATATTTTGGTTTTTTTGCTTTATTATTTTCATTTCATGCAACGGAACTACGGATGACAAAAACAAGAAAGTCTTTAATATAAACTTAGACCAGGGCCTAACCTCCTTAGATCCGGCATTTGCCCGCAATCAGAATGCAATATGGATGACCAATCAGATTTTCAATGGTTTGGTCCAAATCGATTCGACTTTGCAAACCGTTCCCTGCATTGCTAAAACCTGGCAGATTTCGGAAGATGCTTTAACTTACACATTTAATCTTCGCAATGATGTTTACTTTCAGGACGACCCGATTTTTAAAAATGGTAAAGGCCGAAAAGTTACAGCCAGTGATTTTGCCTATAGTTTTTATCGATTAATTGATCCAAAGGTTGCCTCCTCCGGCGGTTGGATTTTTAGTGATAAGGTAAAAGACGAGAAAAATTTCATTGCCCTGAACGATTCAACTTTTCAAATAAAGCTGGTTCGCCCTTTTCCGCCTTTTATGAGCCTCCTTACTTCGCAATACTGTTCTGTAGTACCAAAAGAAGTTGTTGAACATTATGGAAAAGATTTTAGAAGTCATCCGGTTGGTACAGGTCCTTTTAAATTTAAATACTGGAAGGAAGGCGAAATTTTAGTGCTTCTAAAAAATGATCATTATTGGGAAAAGGATTCTAATGGCAATCAGCTACCCTATATCGACGCTTTAAAAGCTTCATTTATTACGGATAAACAAAGTGGCTTTATGAGCTTCTTAAAAAAGGATTTAGATTTTTATTACAGTGTTGATGGTAGTTACCGGGATGATATTTTGACGAAAAGCGGTAATATGACTTCTAAATATAAAGGGAAATTTACACTCAGAAAAGGCCCGTATTTGTGCACCGAATATGTTGGTATTCTGGTCGACACAACGTTAGACATTGTTAAAAATTCTCCACTTCGATTTAAAAAAATCAGACAGGCCATAAATTATTCCATCGACAGGGAAAAGCTGATTAAATATTTGAGGAACGGTATTGGCATTCCGGCAACCTCTGGTTTTATTCCAAAGGGGATGCCCGGTTTTGATAGTGCTGCCGTACATGGTTACCACTACAACCCAAAGCTGGCTGCTAAATTATTAAGTGAAGCGGGCTTCCCTGAGGGCAAAGGCTTATCGGAAATTACTTTAAATACAACCACAACTTATAAAGATTTAATCGAGTTTATTCAGGGTGAGTTAAGTGCTATTGGCATCAAAACCAAAATTGATGTAAGTCCGAGTGCGAGTTTGAGAGACCTGATGTCTAAAAACAATGTAAACTTTTTCCGAGGAAGCTGGATTGCAGATTATGCCGATGGCGAAAATTACCTGTCGATGTTTTATTCTAAAAATAAAGTGCCGTACGGACCTAATTATACCGCTTTTTACAACAAGGCTTTTGATAAATTATTCGAAGAAAGTTACTACGAGCCTGATAACGAAAAGCGCTTTAAACTATATCAGCAAATGGACCAAATGGTAATGGATTATTCTCCTGTGGTTCCTGTTTTTTATGATCAATCGGTTGTAATGTTACAAAATAACATCAGCGGTTACCCAATGAATCCCTTGAGTTTAATGATTTTGAAACGGATAAAAAAGAAATAAAAAAGAGTCTGCTAATAATAAACATGTCATCCTGAGCCTGTCGAAGGACGTATAAAAACTGAATTTTAAGCGTTTCGACAGGCTCAACATGACAACATTCAAAAGTGAATTGCTTTACAAGCAGCCACTTTGATTTTATATTAGATTGGGTTTGACAAATTATTGTTGAACGCCGCCCATGCCACCACCTTGTTGTTGCTGATCTTGTTTAATATCGTCGTTTTTAATTTTCTTTTTCTCTGTAAATTTAAGTTTACCAAAAGTATAGCTAAAGTTTAAGGTATAATTACGCAAAGGGTAGTAAATGTTTTGGCTCTGGTAAATTGTACCTGTTTGATTCACGGCATTATTAATTGTTTTAATATGCAAATCTCTTGTAAAAGGATTCAATGTGCCTAATCCGATGCTGCCTTTCTTTTTAAAGATTTCCTTCTTGATGGATGCACCATAAATATAAAACGGATCAGTAACACCCTGATAAGTACGTCTTTTCGATGTAATTACGTTAAATAACTCAAAATTATACCCCTTACCAAAACCGTATGCCGAACGTACAAACCAGTTGAAGTTAAAAAAGGTACCTGTATTAACATTGGTTATATTATTGGTTACCGAATATGTATTTCCTGCAAAGTTGGTCATTAGGGTCCATTTTGGTTTAGGATTGTAAGATGCAAAAACATTAAATCCATAAACCGGTGCAGTACCCACGTTTATATAAGAAGTTAAGGTTTTGTTCACACCATTTTCCGATATGGGCGAAATCGAATTTTCGATTACATCGCTGGTACGGCGATAAAATATTGATGCGTTTATTATCGAGCCTTTGATAAAAGTGCTGTAGCCTAATTCTAAATTATCACTTAGCTCAGGATTCAACTGAGGATTACCCTGCATAATGTTAAACTGGTCGCTCTCATTACGGAAAGGATTTAAGTAAGATTGCGAAGGTCGTTGCACACGACGGTTGTAGCTAAGCTTTAAAGTAGCACCACCTTTTAAACTTTGTGATATGATTGCGCTTGGAAATAAGTTTAAATAATCATTTTTCTGAATCCCACTACTTTGTGTGTTAAAATCTATTCGGGTATATTCAGCCCTCAAACCACCTTTAAATTTTAATTTTTTTGTTAAATCAAAACTGATAACACCATATGCTGCACCAACGTTTTGGTTGTATTCGAAATCCTGAGCGGTATTATCAAACTGACTTTGTATATCGCGTAATATAGCTTTTGCACCAACTTCTAAAGTTGTTTTTTTATTAAACGGATAAGTATAATCTGTTTGAAAAGTATATTCATTGTTTTTACCGGTGTTGTTACTATTGGTTAGTAAACCTGATGGGTATACAGCCGAGGTAAGCAAATTGCTAAAACTTGTTGGCGTACGACCCGTTGATAACTGTGCAGATATGGAGAACTCCTCGCCTTCTTTTTTACTGGTTTTCCGGTAATCAACATTCCAGTCTAAGTTTCTGAAGGTCATGTCCATATCTCCGATGTTAGACGCCGCCAGGTTATTAATTAAATAATTGGTTTCACTTGGTCCGCCATTTGAAAAACTATTAAATTTTGCAGTCGTGCTGATGTTGTTATACGCATTAAAATCGTAATCTAAACCGACACTACCATTATATCCGTTGCGGCTCCACTTAGAAAATCCACTTTGTGAGATATTGTTTGTGGTTCCATTTAAATAAGTTGTATTCGTAATAAATTCAGTTTGTGATCTTTGTGCATAGGCTAAATTCGTACCTAAACTTGTATTTACGCTTAATCGCCCTGTTTTAGCGGTTAAATTAAATGAACCATTATTCTGACGCGTTCCTGCTGCAGCATTTACCGAACCGCTTACACCTTGAGCATTCGATTTTTTGGTAATAATATTGATAATACCACCCGAACCTTCGGCATCATATTTTGCTGAAGGACTAGTGATAACTTCTACCGTTTTGATTTGCTCTGCGGGGATCATTTTTAATGCATCGGCAACACTGCTTGCCATTGTACCCGAAGGCTTGCCATTAATTAAAACACGAACGGCACCGCCACGAAGTTGAATGTTTCCGGTAGCATCAACGGAAAGCATGGGTACTTTACGCATTACATCTGTTGCATCGCCACCTGCATTTGTTCCATCGGCCTCTGCATTGTAAACCATTCTGTCGATTTTATTTTCGATAATCGCTTTAGTACCTGTAATTTGCACATCAGCCAGATTATTTTCTGTTGATGAAATAACAACGTTTCCCAAATTAAAATCTGGCTTTGCAGGCGTTGTGGTAACTAAAATCGATTTGGTTTTGTAACCCATAAAACCAATCATCAGTTTATAAGCATCAGGCGCAATATTTTGTAAGGTCAACTTTCCTTTTTCGTCTGTTACGCCGCCATTCACAGATTTATTGTCCTTAACTTTTAATAGTGATATTGTTGCATAGTCTATTGGTTTCTTACTTACTGAATCTAAAACAGTAATGCTGATACGACCTGCGACAGTTGTTTTTTGAGCGCCACCCATTCCGAATTGTGCACGAGCATTGAAAAATATTCCGAGGATAAAGGTTAATAGTAGAATTCGTTTCATGTTAATAATAGTCTTTAGTAATTAGTCTGCGCAAGTTGCATTTTGTTACAATGCAGAAGAATAGTTTTTACGCGACCTGGTTAGTTTGGTCGGCAAAGGTGCAACTTTTTCCGGTAAAAATGATGTAACAGGATGAGTTATGGAAAATGTAGGAGGGAAAATGGGAGATGGAGATGGAAAATGGATGATGGAAGATGGATAATGGAAAATGGATGATGGGCATAAAAAGGAGTGTAAATAAAAAATGGATAACAGACCTTTCGACCATTATCCACCTCCGTATTTCATGAACAATGATAATTCCATCATCCATCTTACCTGATTACATCTTACTTAATTACCTATTCGTATTGTTTGGTCTGGTGTAAACCAGTTGCATAACATTAATGTTACGCATGGCGAAAGCCGCTTCACAATAATTTAAGTAATAATTCCATTTGCGGATAAAAGTTTCATCAAAACCCAGGGCGCTAACTTTGTCCAGATGCTTGTTGAATTCTATAAACCAAAGATGAAGCGTTCTGGCATAGTCTAAACCCATATCCTTTAAATCAACCATGGTTAAATCGCCGGTTTTATTAATTGCTTTATTAATAGCGGCAACTGATGGCAAAAGGGAACCCGGGAAGATATGTTTCTGAATCCAGTCTACCCCATTTCTTAACTTATCATACCTGCTATCAGGCGAGGTAATCACCTGGAAAGCGAAAATACCATCAGGTTTTAATAAGGACTGGCATTTCTCAAAATAAATTTCCAGAAATTGGTGACCAACAGCTTCAAGCATTTCGATAGAAACGATTTTATCAAAAGTTCCTTCAATATTTCTGTAATCCTGAATAATAATGGAAACCTTGTCTTCTAAATTTTCTTCCTTTACTCGTTCAACAGCCAGTTTTTGCTGCTCCTTAGAAATGGTAACTGAAGTTACTCTGCAGCCATAATTCTTCGCTAAAAAGATCGCGTTTCCGCCCCAACCGCTGCCAATTTCCAGCACATGGTCGGTTGGTTTAATTTTAAGTTGCCTGGCTAATCTGTCGTATTTAGCATATTGGGCATCTTCTAAGCCCACATCCTCATTCAAAAAATATCCGCTTGAATAAGTCATTGTTTTATCCAGAAAAGTAGCGAAGAAATCGTTGTTTAAATCGTAATGTTCAGCTATATTTTTCTGCGAACCAGCAAGCGTATTTGCCCGGCGAACATGGCTTAACTTGTTTACAAATTTAAATAAATTAAGGGCAATTGATTTTGCCTTGCTTCCGGTAACAGATGGTGCATGCTCGATATTTAAAATTACCCATTTAATAACGTTGGTAATGTTAGATGTATCCCATAACCCCGATGTATAACCCTCGCCAAAGCCAATATCGCCATATAAAGCGAGCGACTTAAAAAAATCAGGATGATTTACTTGAATATTTGCCGAAATTTTGTCTTCACTATTTCCAAAAGTCAAAGTTTCGCCATTTGGCAATGAAAGTTCCAATTTGCCTAATGTCATTTTCGAAAGTGCTTTCAGTACAATCTTTTCAAAAAAACCTGCTGATGTTTTAGTAGCGACAAGCGTATTCATAATCTTTAATATCTATTTAGTTTGAGGTTTATATGGTTTATATACGTTACGTTGGAGTTCAGGGTTTTCGGCTTTCGGATGAAAAGGTATTTTTTTTAGCCACAATTTAAAAGCCTGCCAATGAATCATACCCATTATCTGCAAAGGGATAAGTGGAATAGACAGAAAGTATTTTAACATATTTGCATTTGTTAATGGCCTTTTTTCGCCTTTCAAAGTACTGATAAAAAATTTATTTCCATGTTTATCCAGGTCATCAATTTTAATATCCAGTTTTTCGGAAGGAACTTTCAAACTGAAATCAAAAAAATCGTCGTGATCGATAAAAGGTGATACATAAAAATATTTCGTGGTAATTTTTTTAAAGGTATCGCCACCCAATTCTTCTTTTCCGAAAAAGAAAAGCTTCATTTCGCGATAGGTATTGCTGATTTCGGCTACGCAGCAAACCGGATTTTCATTTCCGTCAAAACAGAAATAAAAAGAAACCGGATTGAAATTATAGCCCAAAACATTCAGGTTGGTGAGGAGTTTGATTTTTAAATTTGAATCGTCGATACCATTTTCCTTGAGGTAAAGCCCTAAATGTTCGCGTGTATTTTTTGTTTTATCCGGGTTTTCTTTTGGCAATTGCAAATGCTCCGCATCTCTGAAAGAGAACAAGTTAAACTTATCCCTGCTAAACCATTTCAACTTTTTTGCCAGCAAATCTATTTCATCCAAATCGATATAAAACATGTATACATTATACCAAAATGAGTGCTTTTTCGGCGCAAGCCGGTTATGCATTACTTTAGCGGTATAGATGCAAGATGTAAGATGTGGAATGGATGATGGAATATTCATGTAAAATGTAAGATGGATAATGGATGATGGAGCCTAGTTCGCTAAAACAAATTTTTCATATTCTATTTACGGGATGATATTTTTATGGAGGTAAATATTTTTTTTAGTTCAATTGCTTCCTCCGTAAATTTTTGGAAATCAGACCGGTATTTTTCGTCAGTGTAAAGCGCATTCAATGTTCTCAACCAATAAACGCTTTCTCTGGCTTCGCGATAAGAAATCCCAATTTTATAGCTGAAATCTCTTTTACTCCCCGCACCCTGCGCCTCTTCATAATTAGCTCCAATAGATGTTGAACACCTACTTAACTGCAACATTGGCACCTTATAGATAAAATTATATGGAAGTGTGCTTAAAAATTTTAAAACATCAACGACAAAGCGAAATGTTCGTTCTAATAGTTGAGTTGTTTTTTCGTTCATCTTAAAAAAATTAAATTCATAAAATCTCCAAGGATGACTTAATAAAACTAATAAAAAAAATGTAAAATGTAAGGATGTAAAATGGTTGATGGAACTTAAATATTTCGACCATTTTCCGTCTCCCATTTAACATCCTCCGTTACCCTCATCCATCTTACCTCTTCCATCGTCCATCATTAAGCATAAATCCACTGCGCTTTTATACGCATCTTCATGAAAACCATATTTAAAATAACTGCCGCAATAATACACGGGACCATTTTCATTTAGCTCATGCAAACGTTCTTGCGCCTGCATGGCCGGAACATCAAAAAGCGGATGATGATAATCAATTTCCTTAATAATTTTATCAGGATTTAATGTTTCCGTAGGATTTATAGAAACAAAATAATTTGTTTTCTTGGAAACACCCTGCAAACTATTCATCCAATAAATCGTGCTTGGCAGCAATTTATCACCCTGTTTTTCTACGCGGTAATTCCAGCTGCTCCAGGCCAGTTTCGCTTCCGGCATTTGTTTTTCATCGGTATGAACAACGGCTCTGTTAAGCTGGTATCTAAACCTGGAAAGCAATTCTGTTTCTAAAGGCGTTTTATCCTTAACGATTTCGAAAGTCTGGTCGGCATGACTCGCCATAATTACCTTATCAAACTCAAACTGTTCACCTTTTGAATTTTCGACCTTCACCTTTCCGTTCTCCAGTCTTCTTACGGAAACGATTTTGTTGTTTATTTTAATTCGATTACGAAAAGGCGCAATCAGTTTTTCGCGGTAAGCCTGACTTCCGTTTTGCAATGTATACCATTGATGTTGTGTGTCTAAACCCAGGAAGCCATGATTTTTAAAAAAACGAATTAAAGTAACTGCCGGGAAATCTAAAATCTGTTCCATTGGTGCGCTCCAAACCGCAGCACTCATTGGAATCAGGTATTGCCAAAGCATATCATCGCTGTAGCCAAACTCCTTGAAAAACCTGCCGATAGAATAATCCTGGTAAGCTGGTTTATCCAAAATCTCAACACTTTGCTTATTGAAACGGTTAATCTGCATCAGCATTTTTAAATAAGAAATATTAAACAAATTTTTCCGCTGGGCAAATAAATGATTTAAACTGGAGCCGCTGTATTCGAGCTTTTTAGGTAAAAACTGAACACTGAAAGACATATCCGTTTTAATAACGGGCGCATCAATTTCAGCAAACATTTCGGTTAGATTCGGATAGGTCTGGTAGTTAAAAACCATGAAACCGCTATCGAGATAAATGGGTTTTCCATCTTCCTCAAGCGTAATCGTATTGGTGTGGCCGCCAATATAATCGGCCTCCTCAAAAATTGTAATATCATATTGATGTTGCAGCTTATGGGCGCAACCCATTCCTGCTATTCCAGAACCAATAATGGCGAGCTTCTTCATGATGTAAAATGTATTAAAGATGGATGATGTAAGATGGAAAATGGGTGATGGGTTGCACAATGCAAAATTGACATGAACTTGTGGCTATTCGCACAGTCCCCGTCATCCATCTCACCTCATTACCTCTTCCATCACTATTTGATCTTTTCGAACAAATAGTGACAAACCATCCATTCGTTTCCTTGATTGTAATTGAATAGTTCAGCACAAGACATGTAGAACAACCTCCAGTAAACCCACCATTTTACAGCCTGGTCTTTACCATAAGTGTTCTCCAGAATCGGCATGATTTCTTTTTTATGCTTATCCATATTACTCAGCCAGGCCTCAGAAGTTTTGCCGTAATTGGTTCCATTTACGACCCAATGTTTATCAATTTTTAAATCGTCATTGAAGTAGAAAAATAAATGGTTCGATGGCATAATGCCACCCGTAAAAAAATATTTACTCATCCAGTCTGTTTCATCAATAACCTCAAACTTATAAGCTAAAGTTTTGTGCGTAAAAATATGGACGAACAATTTACCGTCGGGCTTTAAGAAACCAGCAACTTTATTCAACAGGAATTTATAGTTACGCATGTGCTCAAACATTTCAACAGAAACAATCCTGTCGAAAGTATCGGCAATGGTAAACGTATTCATATCCGCCGTTAAAACCGTTAAGTTCTGAATGCCCCTTTGCTTTGCTGTTTCGTCGATAAAAACTTTCTGTGTGGCCGAATTTGAAACGACTGTAAAAGTGCTGTCGGGGAATTTTGCAGCCATATACAATGATAGCGAACCCCAACCGCAGCCCAGTTCTAAAACATTCTGACCGCCTTGCAAATCTGCCCTTTTGCAGGTTAAAGCTAACATATCATCTTCCGATGTATCAATATCTTTTACACCAGGTTTCCAGTAACCACTGCTATATTTCAGGTTTTTACCCAGGCAATATTGAAAAAATTCAGTTGGCAATTCGTAGTGTTGCTCATTGGCTTCTGCCGTATTCACCGCAATAGGCGATTGCTTCAATTCAGCAACCAAATCCATAAATTTTTCCTGCTGCAACTCTTCATCACCTAAAGTTTCATCATCTAAGCGCTGTTTGCAGAGTTTTCTGATCCCTAAACGCAATGCGGTATCAGGAAGTTTATCGTTTTCTAAAAGTTTATCGTACCACATATTTTGAGATGTAAGATGGAATTCATGTAAGATGGAAAATGGATAATTTACGATGTAAAAAGACTAATGGATTTTGCCCATTATCCATTTTACATTTCCCATCATCCATACTTTTTCCTCCAAGGAAAAAAGGAGGAAGTTGTTTGTTGATATTTTTTATAAGCTACTGGTTTGCTCCTTAAATTTTGTTCTTCATTATTCGGAACGCCGGTTACTTTTGTTAATAAATATAAAATAATTGCCGGACTGATGATGGCCAAAATTCCCCATGGCGATGCCAGTGCGAAAATAAAATAAGCCATCCAGGTTAACCATTCAGAAAAATAATTCGGGTGCCTGCTGTAATACCACAATCCGGTATCGCAAACCTTACCTTTATTTTTTGGGTCTTTTTTAAAGGCAGCAAGCTGTTGGTCGGCAATCATTTCGCCTGTAAAGGCAATTACCCAAATAACCAAACCAACATATTCTAAAGTTGAAATTTCTGTTGACGCATTGGCTGTGATGATAAAAAATGGAATCGCCAGCAATACATTTGAAATGGCTTGAAATTGAAAAAATATAAAAAAGTTTCTATCAGCTTTATCGCCCCATTCGCTACGGAGTTGCATATACCTTCCCTCCTCTTCATCTAAATGGCCAATTACACGTTGCCACAAATGGATGCCCAATCTTAACTCAGCGAGTAAGAAAATCGTACAGATTAAAATTTTTCTGGTTTCAAATCCTTCTGATAAAAAGAAAGTAATTAAGGTAATTACAGGAAAATTCAATGCCCAGAAAACATCAACAACACCGGCATTTCTTATTTTTTTTGCCCATAACCAAACCAAGGCCATAATGGTGCAACAAGCAATTAAGGATATGAGGGCAATAAAAAGCAGATGTTTATAATCCATCGTTAGGTTTAGAGTTTAATGTTTAGGGTTTAGGAAAATGCATTCCGCTTTAGGTTTACCTTTAGCCTTATACCTTTCGCCTTCTACCTTTTCACCAGTAAGTCTTTAATACCTTCGCCATCTTTTAGTTTAAATAGGTGAACTAAAACATAAGCTAAAGTTGCTATACTACCCAAACATACGAACAAAATTACAATAGAGATTTTAAGAATAATGCTTTTTTCTTTATAAAACATCCACAAGGTGATGATGAATATGTTAGCATAAAAATCCCATAGGGTGGCGCGCATCCACGGAATGCTGCCCAGGAAATCCCATTGCTCGAAAAGATTACTTTCCAGCGAAGTGGAAATTACTTTGTAGCACATGAAAACGAAAAGTGCAGCGAAAATGATTTTGAGAAAGTTTATCATGGGATGAGATTTATTTAAAAAATGTTCTTTTTATACCAGGTAATTCCAGCACGAGCAGAATCTTAATGCATATATTTAACGCTTTACGATTCCCAATCAAGTTGGGAATGACGAAACGCCGAGACTTTACGCTCTATCTCAAACCCTTTTCCCCCTCAAAACGTCTTTCCCGCACAGGCGGAATTTTAATGCCAATGGTTAATGCTTTAGGATTCCCAATCGGGTTGGGAATGACGAAATGCCCACACCAAACGATTCACCCCAAAGCTACCTTTCTCCTCAACACGTCTTTCCCGCGCAGGCGGGAATCTTAAAGCGTAATTAAATTATTTGAAGTATATCCTTCGACAAGCTCAGGATGACAAACGAACCTATACCTTTCTTATCTTAATAATCTTCATCCAATGCAATACCTTCATCACCGGATAAGTTGGATCAAACTCCCACCATTTAGTTGCAAAATTCGGACTATTTGGTTTTTTGTGGTGATTATTCTGAAACAATTCACCCATCAGCAAGAAATCCCAGGGTAAGGAATTTTTACTGTGATCTTCATTATCATGATTTGAATAGCCATATTTATGTCCGCACCAGTTTACAATTGCACCATGTAACGGACCCATTAAAAAATGGATTGGTAATAAAATAAATAACCACCAATGGTTGGCAAACAGCAGGTAAAAACCAATATAAAATAAACCACAGCCAATTCTCCAAAGCCATGAATCTCCAATTCTGTCAATTAAAGGCCATTCAGGATAATTTCCCCGAAAAGCAGGTTCGGGTTCTATCTTGAAGTGTAAATAATTCATATACATATTCTTCGTGGCAATCATCATCCCAAATACGTCTTTAAAAAAATGTGGCGAGTGCGGATCTTTCTCCGTATCACTATAAGCATGGTGCATACGATGCAGGATGGCATAGGCCCGGGGATTTAAGAACGAAGAACCCTGAGAAATCAATAAAATTAAATAAAAAACCCTTTCCCAGAATGGCTCCATTTTAAACATCTTATGCGATGAATAGCGATGCAGGAAAAAAGTCTGGCTAAATAAGGATAAAAACCAATGGCAAAGAAAAAAAATTAGGATGATCATGTATGATGTATATGCTTTATAAACGGAATTTATTGGCTTTTAGTTTTTTATCTGCCTCCGTTATTTAGATTCGTTATTGAAACGAACAAAGATATGTTAAAAAAGGCACGATCGATATTTTGTCCGCACCTTTTGTATTGAATTAAATAATTACCTGCCGAAATCGTCCTGAACCCTTACGATGTCACTTTCATCAGATGGGTTTGCAGCATCGGTATGTTGCCAGATTTCTGCAACGACGCCCCAATCATCTAAGCCAATTAAACGGTGGCGTTCACCTTGCTGCAGTTTGATCTGGTCTTTCGGTGCATATTTTTTTAGTTCACCTTCTTCATCCGTCTGGCTGGTTTTAATACCAACTGTACCGGTAACCACCTGCCAGATTTCTGCTCTTCTATGGTGATACTGCCATGAAAGACGGGTATTTGGCGCAACAATTAAAATTTTAGGGCTTAACTTCCCGCCTATTTTTAAACCTTCTACATCCAAACCATCAAAATAAGTATCTGCAAATTGCTGTGCCTGTGCTTCATCTATTACAAAAAAACCTCCCCAAGGACGGGTTTCATCGCGGTTTACTACATTAAAACCTTCAACTTTTAGACGTTGTGCAACGTTATCGAATATTTCTTTTTTGTCGTTTTCCATAATTGGCGTAAAAATAATGCTTTGAAATTAAAAAAGCCCTTTCGGGCTTTTTATTTTTTGATAATCAGAATCTATTTAATTTCTGATATGGTGATATCAGTTGCTTGTCCAATTGATTGAACGATAAGTGGGAATGCAGCGTTATTTAAAATCCATAACTCCTGCTTACCATCTTCACTAATTACATGAAAAACATCTGCTTCTTTTCCATTGATTTTTACAGCAGCAGTTTCTGGTGTTTTAATTTTAAATTTTGCGCCGCCATATGTAAAGGTTTTAGTATCAACGAGTGTTTTGAAGGCCGCTTTAGAAATTATTCCAAAAGTTTCAGTATCCGCTATCTTGGTAACGCCTAACGCCGGTTGTGAAACGGCTAAAAGCTGAGTTCCGCTTTCGACAGATTTTGAACTCATTTCAAAAGCACCTTCTCCATAACCATCTACCGACCAGCCAATACTAACCGGTGCAGTGGTACTTTTAATGGTCAGCAATAATGGAAATTCCTGCCCCTGAACAAATGCGGTTGCATACATAACCGTACCCGTTTTAATTTCAGGTACTGTTCTCTGTGCTTTAACACCAAATGCAAGTGTTAAACAAAAACAAATAGCGATAACTTTTTTCATATAAATCAATTTTTATTCAAGGTAGTCGTTTTTATGGATATTAAAAAAATTACATAAAAAAGGCCTTCACTATTTAATAATGAAGGCCTTTGGTAAGTTATGTAATAAGTCTAATTGCTACCGATATTTTCTAAAACAGTTTCAATAAAAATTGATTTTCCATTATTCCATGTCTGTGGTGAAGACATATCTTCGATTATATTCTTTATTTTATAGTCAGGAATGTTTCCAAGATTTTTAAATTCAGTAATCAGGCTATATGAGTTCATATCACCAAAACCCCTCAATAGTTTAACTTTTTGCAAAAAAGTACTTAAATCAGATTTTCTGTTTGGCATTTCCATGTAACAAATGTAGAAATTAAGCTAATTAATCATACAGCAAAATTACCCTTTTTGCAATTATTTTATTGATAATAGTCAACAATTCAGCAGTTTTATTAAATAATCGCAGCATTATGGCTGATAGTTTTTTAAGAAACCGCAGTAATGTTAAAACCCTTAATTTGAATTAATCGTTATGGTATAGAAAATATGATAAGATGTATTAAAACGGGACTAAGACGCCTTTCTTTTCAAGTAGGCCCTAACGGGTATATCAAAACCTATCAGAACCAAATATGCGAAGCCTATTAATAGCAGTACAGCAAGTGTGATAATAGGGTTAATATAGGGTACAGGTTTATATTGATTATAAAAATTCAGGAATATCCAGATAACCGAATAGTGCGTCATATATAATGGATAAGAAATTTTACCCGAGAATGTACACAAGCCTTTGAAATTTGGAGCTAATGTGGCCCCTGCACCCAGACCTACAAGTAATGGAAAATAAAATAGTACAACGATAGGTTCTGAAATCCAGTTCCATTTTGAAAATGGCATGATAAACGCCAACATCAGTAAACCTGCCACACCTATAAATCCAAGCCGGTTCTTTATTATCCAGTTAAAGCGGTAAACCAGTATTCCTGCCAGAAAAGAATAACTCACCCGTGCCCCACCATCCAAAAAAGTCTTATTATCCCAGCCCCCGGTTAAGGATCCAGATTTAAAAATCACCCATCCGATCAAGACTGCTGAAATCAATGTTAATACCGATAAGTATTTACGATTAATCCGGTATAATAAGGTGCCATAAAAAATATTGGCAACATATTCCCAGAAAAGAGACCATGCGGGTGCATTAAAAGCAAAAAGTGCAAATCCTCGTTCTGCCAGTACAGGAAAAGGAATGAGCAGGATACCACTGATAAACATCGGTATAATATCCGCATAACCGGGTAGCTTGCCTGGTGCTGAAAAAGGATCAAACAAGAAACTTAACAAACCCAGCAAAGTGCCCAGAATGACTAAGGGATGCAATCTGATGAGCCTTAATCTGAAAAAACGAGCTGTTCCCAGTTTTTCGATACGCCCGTCATAACTATATGCAATAACAAATCCCGACAGGCAGAAAAAAAAATCGACAGCCAGGAAACTATGTCCTATTAAAATTTTACTGTAATCATAAATCGTCATCTCCATAAAATGGAAGGCAACAACGAAAATTGCAGCTATCCCTCTTAAACCATCAAGAATTTCAAAGTGTTCTCTGACTAACGTATTGTTATCATTCATTGCTATATTATATTTGGTTGTTTTAGGCTTTAATAATGCCTGCAAATTTTACAAAACTGAAGGTAATTACGAACCCTATGGCGTATTAATCCTGAACCAGCAATATTGCATGCTGGTTTTGCCGGTAAAGCTGATCGAAGATGCTGCTATAAACAATAGCTTTGTGATAAGTATTAAGGTTTTAAGCGTTATTTTAATTATTTTCATCAAAATTATGTGTTCAGAATAGTTATCGGCTATCAAATTAATTTGCAAGTTGGCAAATCCAAATTAATACAAATAGTTTATTTTAAAGCATTTAATCTTTATTGATATCATTTTTCGTAATAAATAAAACTGAACTGAAGCCCGGACACTTAAATATATGATTAAATGATTAAAGTTTACTATGCCTGTTTCGAACAGCGATTTAACGACGAAAAGCTGCACCAGATGCTCCGGCAGCTGCCAACAGAAATTCAGAACAAAATCCTGAAATTCCGAAACTGGCAGGATATCCAACGATCTCTTTTGGGTAAACTGCTTCTAAAAAAAGGTTTACAGGATTCTGGTTATGAGAGCACATTATCCAATCTTCAGTACAATACTTACGGACGACCTTTTCTTGAAGGATATCCTGATTTCAACATTACGCATTCCGGGAACTACGCTGCCTGCGCTGTATCAACGCAAGGGACCGTAGGTATTGATTTAGAGCTAATCAGACCGGTTGATTTACATCATTTCGAATCACAGTTTTCCAAAATTGAGTGGCAGCATATTACAGATTCTGAAGACACCATTTCAAAATTTTTCCAGTACTGGACCATAAAAGAGGCGGTAATTAAAGCAGATGGCCGCGGTATGTCATTGCCTTTAAATTCATTCATTATACGGGAAGCACAGGTAAATGTATTGGATAAGGCATGGCACTACAAAGCGCTTTCTTATTTCCCTGGGCACCAGGCTCATATTGCTTCGGAACAACCGCTACCGGCAGACATCGCCGCAAACTTTGAATTGTTCTGAACCGCTTCCCAACCGATACGCCGGGCCCGGTTTTATGTCCGTTGCATACATGGGATTAAAAATTCACCTGATATTTCTTTTCAGATGCCTTTTTAATACGCTGAGCGGGATTTACTTTCCACATTTCGGATTTTCTTGCTAACTTGTAATAGATCATATCACGGGAAGGCTCCTTAATTAAACTGTTTGCGTAATGTTTATGCACGCCCTAAGTAAATTCGTATTTCTAAACCTTAGTTATACTCCTTTATTAAAAAATTATTTCGTACATATAAAACAAAAAAAAACTTTTTTTCTTTTAAGATAGAGCCAGCAAATAAACAAATTTGGATTAAGGTATCGAAAGGATAAAATTTGAACAAACCTTCAGGTTTAAATCCCGTTAACTTAAAAAAACCTTTTTGAGCGAGGCATATATTTTTTACCCATAATCAAATAAGAAAATAAATCCCTGATGATCAATCACCGCCAGTCTGAACGTTTTACCGGCATTATCAGAAAACTATTTGTTATTTTTCTGATATTTATCTTCATAGTTACAACCGGATCATTTATACTTCGCCATACCATTACCACCAAATTAGATCGGTTAAGCAGTCAGCTACACGAGCCATGGCAGCAACCGGCAATCAACAGGCTGCTTGTCGATTTGAACCTGACTGAAAATAGCTTCCAACAGGCAAGTGCGAACGGGCAGGTAAGTGATTTGGAGGCTTACAAAAACCACCTGAAGGATATTTTCGCAAAAATGGGGAACATCATTCAACGGTATAAAGCCGATGGAAACAGCAACATACCAAAAAGCAAACAGCAAATTGCACTTGCACTTCAACAAAAAATTGCGGTTTCACAACAGCTATTTGACCTTCAAAAAAGATTTACATCGCTCCTTGAGAAGACAACATTAGGCTCAATTAATGACCGGTCGTCTGCAAAAGGATTTGAGCGGGGGAATATGCAAACTGATACTTCAGTTTCTGTTTATAAGGAACCGACTAAAAGTAGTCTGATAAAGCGGTTAAAAGATGCAGTGAAAAATACTTCTA
Organism: Pedobacter rhodius; assembly: GCF_027213645.1. Lineage (GTDB taxonomy): Bacteria > Bacteroidota > Bacteroidia > Sphingobacteriales > Sphingobacteriaceae > Pedobacter > Pedobacter rhodius. The sequence continues at coordinate 506,672 of NZ_JAPWGL010000004.1, forward strand.
ATGTAAAGGTACTCACAATCAAGCAACTCAAAAATCAGGAGAAAGCTAACATTCAACTCGATCAGACCAACCTATTAAAAGAACTGGGACAGCAGTATGATGCCCTGGGCCAGTCAAACCAGGAAATGATTCTGGCCAATCTAAATCTGCTAACCGAATTGCGGCAGCTCTTGCTAAATGTTCAGGCTATCGAGCGGGTAGCATATGAGAAAAGCCGCGAAGAAATACTTGAGGAGTACCGGTCTACTTCCCGCGATTTAAACACATTTACCGGAATAGCATCTCTGTTCATATTGTTATTTATCATAATCTTGATAATTTATATAAGAAAGGCTTCCGGCGCGGAGCGGCGGTATATCATGGAAAACTCGAGGGCGGTCAGACTGGCTGGTCAAAAATCAGAGATACTTGCCATTATGAGCCATGAGATCCGCAATAAATTAATGGCTATTAACGGTGCGGTGTTTATGCTGAAGAGAACAACATTATTGCCCGAACAGGAGAAAAAAATTAGCTCTATCAACTTATCTTCTTTTCTGCTCCTTGAGACGGTGAACAATGTACTTGATGTTAGTAAACTGGAACAAAGCGTTGCAGAACTAAAGATAAATCCGTTTCTTCCATACCAGGCCATCAGCGATTCTGTTGAGGCAATGCGTTTTATGGCTGAAAAGAAAGGGATTGATTTAAATTTTGAATTTGAAGGCATAAATGATTTGAGCGTAAATGGAGATGATTTACGGCTTAAACAGGTGCTCATTAATTTATTAAGCAATGCTATTAAATACACCGACAAAGGGCATGTGAATTTATCTGCTAAACTTCAGGAAAAAGGAAACGCCTCGTTTTTGCTTACCGTAAGCGTAAAAGATACAGGTTCCGGCATTCCCAAAAACAAACAGGCGGGATTGTTTTCTCCTTATTATCAGGCTGGTGGCCAGAAGCGGGGAACAGGATTGGGATTATACCTTTGCCGCCAGCTGGTAAAACTCCAGGGTGGCACCATTGAACTCGAAAGTGATGAGGGTCAGGGCTGTTTGGTCCGTTTTTCGATACCCTATTAGTCATTATTAGTCATTTCTTTTTTCGTGAAGTCCGATTTGTAATATCAATTGTGATAAATTAAATGCAATCGCCGGCATCGTATGCAAACGCAGGTAAGGGTTATCTTACCGTAAAATATTTAAAGCCTCACCTTTCCTTTTCCCTAAGATAAAGTTACCTTTGAGGCAAAATTAAAGCGCATAACGATAAATGTCTTATACGATTCAGATTACTTCTACCCGTCAATTCCATGAGGAATAAACTCAACTGTATTGTTATTGACGATGATCCTGAGGTAAGTAATTATGTCAGTGAGTTTGTTCGCGAAACTTCTTTCCTCCATCTGGTCTCTGTACACAGCAGTCCCGCAGAAGCCATTGATGTTTTAGGTAACTCGGGTATCGATTTGATTATACTTGATATTAATCTTCCGGGAATAAACGGGATGAGTTTTGCTAAAACGCTCTATGAGCAATATGGAAAGGATATGCCAAGGATAATCTTTATCAGCGGCTCAGGTGACCACGCTTCAGAGGGTTATAAAGTAGATGCCATCGATTATCTTTTAAAGCCCTTTACTTACGAAGATTTTTTCAAAGCTGCTTTTAAAGCTAAAAATTATCCCTTGCCAACAGTTCAGAAAAATGAGGCAGAAGAATTTATCTTCCTTAAGGTGGAGCACGAATTAATCCGGGTACCTATCGATGAAATCCTTTATGGAGAAAGCCAGAAAGATTACATCAAGGTTTTCACCAAAAGCGGAAAAATGATTACTGCCCTGTCTACCATGAAAACAATGGAGCGTATATTACCTGCAGATCGTTTTATGCGCATTCACAGATCCTTTATCGTGGCATTAGATAAGATAGATGCCATTCAGCACTACACCGTCAAAATCGGAAAAGCAGTAATACCTGTCACCGATCAGTATCGGCAGCAGTTCAAATCACATTTTAAAACCTGGCTATAATTTCAAATCGCCATTTCCTTTTCGACGTTTACATCTGACTTTCTATCGGACAGGTAAGGCATTCTGCCGAACGGACTTTCTGCTGAAAATACAAATAACTTTCTTTGAAGTGTTTAAAACAGAGGACTCACAAGCCCTCTTAATAATTTAACACGACCATGAAAAAAATATTTATAAATCATAACGGATCCTATTTATTCAATAGTGACTGTAATGTCTTGGAGCACTGGAAAAAAGTGCATACTAAATTAGGTAGCCCTAAGTATCCTCAGCCCTGCTAAGTCATTCGATCCGAGAACACATTTTGCTTCGCTGGTTACCAATCTATCGGGCGCATTTACATTTTCTAAAAGGATGTAAAATTTGCTTTGAAGCATAAGTAAAGAAAAACAAAAAACAGAAAAAATGAACATCAAATTTACAAAATCAACAATGTTGATTGCCTTATTAGGCCTATCATCACAATTATTTGCACAAGAAACACCAACTACATCGGGTAGATTTGGAAAGCAATCATTAAGAACATGGAGCATCGGTGCTCACGGAGGTATCCTTAGCCAAAACACTTTCCTGGGCGGCGGAAGTGTTAAAGCTGATGAGTTTAAAAGTATAGGTTATGGTGCTTTTATTAAAAAGCAGATTTTACCGGCCTTAGGTTTACAAGCTGACTTTTTACGTGGCGAGATTAAAACATTAAATGCAACCAGTACTATTGAACAAAAAAATAGCATCAACTGGTCGGGGTCGTTAACAGCTGTTTTAAACATTGCTAACTTCAGTTTAAATACTGAAAACGCAGTTTTAATTCCATATGTAAAAGCAGGTGCCGGTTACATGTCGTCTGATTCGCAGGTTGGAAATACGCAGGTTTTTTCAGACAGAGAAGGCTGGTATATCCCAACAGGTGTCGGATTTAAATTCGGTGTAGCTAAAGGCATCAACATCGATTTAGGTTATGACATTAACTTCATCAAATCATCTCCAACCGTTAAAGGTGCTTACAACGAAAGCAGATTTTCTTATGCTCACGCAGGTTTAGAATTTGCTTTAGGAAACAAAGAAAATTCACAATTGCAAAATTACAGCGCTATAGCTGATTTACGTAAACAAAGTGCTGAAGAAAGTGCGGAATTGAGAAAAGCATTATCAACTGCAGAAGAAAATGCAGCGAACGACAGAGCACAATATGCAAAAGATTTAGGTGATGATGATAGCGATGGTGTTGCAAATAAATTTGATAAATGCCCGGGAAGTGTATCGGGAACTGTTGTTGATGGTGCAGGTTGCCCTATCAAAGTTCAACGTGAAGTAATTAAAGAAACTACTGTTGTTACCGAAGCAGACCGCAAAGTTGTCAGGGATGCAATTTCTAACTTAGAGTTTGATTTAGGTAAATCGACTATCCGTGCTAAATCTTATGCTACTTTAAACAGGGTTGCTAACCTTTTAGTAGAGAAAAACTTCAGCTTAAAATTAGCCGGCCATACAGATAATACAGGTGGCAGAGAGTTGAACTTACGCTTATCGAAAGACAGAGCTGAATCCGTAAAAGCTTATTTAGTATCTCAGGGTGTGAACGCATCAAGAGTTGAAGCAACTGGTTACGGACCTGACCAACCAATTGCAACCAATAAAACTGCAGCCGGTCGTCAAGAAAACAGAAGAGTAGAATTCACATTATATTAAACACATATTAAATCAATCATGAAAAATATTTTAACAGCAATTATTTTATCGGTAACAACAATCTTTGCCGCAAATGCCCAAATTCAGAAGGGAAACGTATTAGTAGGTGGAAACTTAACCAACATAAACCTTGGCTTTGACGACCCGAAAATCTTCAGCGTAGACATTTCACCTAAAGCAGCCTGGTTTATTCAGGATAATGTTGCCCTGGGCGGTTATGTAAACTTTGGGTTGGAAACAGCCAAAAATTCAAATACAACAACCAGCTATGGTGTGGGTGCATTGGGTCGTTACTACGCGGGTAAAGATGTAGAGGTTTTTCGCCATGGACGTTTATTTGCAGAGGCAACAGCAGGAATTGGCGGCGTTAACGTGAGCAAAGGTGGTGGCAACACCAATGGATTAAACCTAAGTGTTGGGCCTGGTTTTGCATACTTCATTACACCTAATATCGGTTTAGAAACTTTACTAAAGTACAACGGACTTGTTGGTTTCGGTAGTTCTACTACGCAAAGCAATTTAAACCTTTCATTTGGTTTCCAAATCTACCTTCCAGGTAAAAGAACAGCCAATAAAGTTAAAAGTGATATCAACAATTAATTATTCAAATCCAGAAGCTGCTTCCGACTGGAAAGCAGTTTCTTTTTTTTAAAAAAGGGAAATCTAATATCCAATTAATTATAACAAAACATGGAACGCAAAATTCATAAAATAAGTGATAAGTCCGCTATTGGATTTATCAGTCGACTATCCTGGAGTGCAATAATTTCAGGAGTATTCATCGCCATCGCCGTACAGCTTCTGCTTAGTTTTCTAGGTCTCGGGATAGGCTTTGGCAGCATAAACCCGCTCGACGAGGCTAAACCATTCAGTGGTCTTGGTACGGGCGCATTGATCTGGTGGATTGTAACAATGCTTATTTCGGTATTTACCGGAGGATGGGTTGCCGGATGGTTTTCTAACCACATCCAAAAAACAGATCTGATTCTACATGGCTTACTTACATGGTGTTTGCTTACTTTCCTGAACATGTATTTAATTACCTCATCAGTTGGAAAAGTTGTAGGCGGCGTTGGCACTGTAATTACAAAAGGGTTTTCACTGGCCGGTGAAGGGATTAAAGCCGCAGCTCCTGAGGCAGGAAATCTCATTAAAGACCAATTGGGCATTGATAAAAACACCTTTGGAAAAATGAAACAGGAGGCAGAGTTATTATTAAAGCAAACAGAGAAAAAAGAACTTCAACCCGGTTCCTTAAATAAAAAAATTGACCAGGCATCCGGTCAGGGCAAATCAGCAGGAAAGGCTGTTTTAGAAAACCCACAGGAGGCACAGCAAAAAATTGATGCTTTGGTTTCGAAACTATTTTCTGAAAATGATTCTACCTTCAATGCTGCAGATCAGGAGGCGTTGGTAAACATTGTTAAAAACAGAACCGGAAAAAGTGAGGCAGAATCAAAACAGATCGTAGAAAACTGGGTAATTACGTTGAAGACGGCTAAAGAAAAGATTAAAGACGTGAAAGCTCAGGCAGAACATAAAGCAAGAGAAGTTGGTGATGAAATGGCATCGGCACTTTCCAAATTCGCAATTTTCTCTTTTATCGGGATGCTATTAGGTGCAGTAAGCGCGAGTTTTGGCGCCCTTGTAGCCTCAAAAAAACGTCTTACAATTATTGAGAACAGGCCAGAAGAAAGAATTTAATGGTATTTAATTAAAATAAAAAAGATGACTACTGGAAAGAAAATTGGAACCATTGCTGCAATAATTGGTACTTTGCTGGTTGCAGGCTTAATTTACTTTAACTACTTTTTTATTTTTGGAGAGGGCGTAAAAGCCGGGGAGTTGAACTACATCGTAAAGAAAGGTTATATTTTCAAAACTGATGAGGGAAAACTGATTCAAAGCGGAGTCCGCTCTAAACAAACAGGAACACTCCAAAACAATGAGTTTGAGTTCTCGGTAGCTGATGCTAAGATTACAGAACAGCTAATGGGCAATAGCGGAAAATTTTTCGAGCTGCATTACAAGGAATATAAGCATGGTCTTCCTTGGAGAGGGTTTAGCAAGTATGTCGTAGACAGTATTTATGCTTCGAAGGAAATACCCTGATAAAACGAAACTGAACACTGAAAAGAGCTAAGTTTCGCTATAGAAGCACAGGCTTAAATGCTCCTGTTAAAAAACAGCATTACATTATTATACAATTAAATAAGATAACAATGGACAAATTAGAATTAAAAGGCGCCTGGAATGAACTTAAAGGAAAAGTTAAACAGGCCTACGCAGATTTGACGGAAGATGATTTAAAGTACGAAGAAGGAAAAGATGATGAGCTTTATGGAAAACTGCAACAAAAAACAGGTAAAACCCGTGAACAGGTTGTAGATTGGTTAAAGTCCTTATAGTCTAAATTACAAAGAAGCCTCTTAGCATTTTGTTAAGGGGCTTCAATTTTCTTGATCTCCTGAAATACTTTCGTTAAGTTTAAAAAATTTCGGCATTCCCCGAAACAGATAATTATCGAAACAGAATATTAAGACGCCGGAATTATTTAAGGCACATTTCCCTCGACTATGAAACATATGCAGGAAACTAGAGCACTGCTCGAATCTTCGAAATACTTTTACATCATAATTTCGGATATGAATGGAAACTATTCCTATGTTAACCAGCATTATGCAGATGAATTTGCCTATATCCACGAAAACTTTGTAGGCGAGCCTTACTATATTACCATGCACGAAGATGACCGGAAGACATGTGAGGAGGTATCCCTCAAATGTTTTGCGAATCCAGGGCAACTCTTCCCGGCGGTTATAAGAAAACATGACGGCAAGGGCGGCTACCTTTACACGCAGTGGGAATACCAGGCGATGTTCGATGAGGAAAACATGCCACAGGGCATATTCTGCCTTGGCTACAACATCACCCAGTTTGTGGCCGACAGGCAAAACCTGGAAGGTGCGATCGATAAGATAGAAAAAACAGCTACGCTACTTACGCAGATATCCTTTCAGCAGTCTCACCTGATCAGGGCGCCCTTAACAAACATTCTTTCCCTTAGCGCCATTCTCGAAAAACGTTCCGATGATGAGCAGCTTCGCAAAATATGTTTAATGATCATGGAAAGTGCCACCAAACTGGATCTTACGGTGCGGGAGATTGTCGAGAATATAGGCCATAATCAGGCTGAATCGTAAAAAATCAGGCTGTTAGTCGCCAAACAAGACAGGCAGATTTTTGTTCTTATTCAACACGCCGCGACGATCCGGCTTTGGATTTGAGAGAGACGTGTATATAGACATGAATTACAAGATCCTTATAGTTGACGACGATGACATCGCACTTTTTCTTCATTCTACCATACTTGCCGACTTCGGTGCAAGCAGTTCTCCCGAGACTTTTAACAGTGCTTTTTCTGCCCTTGAACACCTGAATACACAAGGTGGCGGCGAAAGCCGGTATCTTATTTTTCTCGACATTAATATGCCCGGAATGAACGGCTGGGAATTTCTGGAGGCTTTGGAAACACATCCGCTTCGTCAGGATATATCCGTTATCATGCTCACTTCTTCTACAGACATCAGCGAGCGGCATAAATCGCTGACATTTGATTTTGTAAAGGACTTTTTAACAAAGCCCCTAATGGATTATCAGCTCACCGAAATTCAGACTGTTCAAGGTATCCCATCCTTTTTTATCGGGTAAAGTATTCTGAGATAGGATTTATACTGTAAAAAAGTCAGCTTTGTATGTCTCAAAAGTAAAACCATTGATGCAAAAACTCACAGAGGGAATTAACTGACAGACAGTTTAGGTTACATATTAAGCATTTATATTTAGTTAGTAAGCACAACATTGCTTTATTAATATTATTAAAAGAGCAGGTATTTAATTCACGCCTGCTCTCTTGATTATATAATCTCACGCTTGGTCGACTTGTTGTGATTGACCTTTTGCAAGTGAAATAAGAAAGTTCTTTATAAGCTGTTCCTTTTATTCCCTCAAGAATAATAGCATCCTTGCTATTTAAAGTCCGGAACAGGTAAAAGATATCCACCAAAGAGAATGTATGACCATAACAAAGTCCAGAAGATATTGAAAATCTGGGCAACCACAAAAGTTAATGCCGGCTTACCTCCCTGCAGTTTTACCAGCGACGAAAACTTAGCTTCCATACCTATAGAGATAAAGGCAATAGCAAACCAGATGGTACGAAGACCATTTAGTGCAGGTGCTACACTCTTTGCCGTATCTACAGACAACAGAAAGGAGAACACAAGCGACGCGACGATGAAACCCAAAACGAATTTCGGAAAACGCTCCCAAACTACTTTTAATCCGGGGCGTTCTACTTTAATGGATGCCGCAAGCTCACCATTATTTTTGGGTTTCTTATATGCCCACCAGATGGCAATAAAAAACGCCGCAACACCAATAAATACATTTTGTGAGAACTTGGCAATAACACCAGCTTTTACTGCCACCGGACCAACCAGGTCGCCTGCCGCAGTAACAGTAGCGGTGGTATCTAAGGTCCCCCCTAACCAGGCACCTCCGATGACTTCCGGAATATGAAAATATTTAACAGCCCAGGGCAATATCACCATCATTGGAATGGCCATAATCAGCACCAAAGTTGTAACATATGATAACTTACGCTTATCGCCATTGATTACACCCGCGGCAACAATAGCCGCCGAAACCCCACAAATGGAAACCGCCGAAGCCAGGATAATCCCGAATTCATCGTCGACTTTTAATCTTCGGCTTAGCCATAACGAAAAGAACCAAACGGCACTCACCACGATAACTGCCTGGATAACGCCCGGCAAACCTGCTTTGATTAGATCTGCAGAAAGAATGCTGGTACCCAGGATAACCAGTCCGGTTTTGATGTAAAATTCGGATCGCACGGCCTCTTTTAGCCAGGCAGGTAAGGCGATCAGGTTACCCAGCAGAATACCAATCAGCAGGGCAAATACCACGTATTCCAGGCCATAATATGCTACATTCTTATTGCCCCCGATAATAAAGGAAATGGTGGCAAGCAGGTAAATAAAAAGAAAACCTGCTGTAAAACGCAGTACATTTCCACCTGAAAGAAATATGGCGAAACCAGCCAGCACCAAAAAAACGATTCCAGTTTCCAATATCAGCAGCAGGTTTGCCGGTGACAGGATTTTCTCAAACAGGTCCGTTTGGCTAGTCCATTTATAAGCAGGCAAGCTGATATTGGTTCCGTTCCGGGTTAAATAAAGTACCACTCCGATAATGATAAATCCAAGGATTAACGCCCACCAGTCTTCTGTAATAGACCGAAAAAAAGTTTTCTTATCTGATACAATTCCTGAATCTGTAAGTGCCGCCGAATTGTTTAAAGCAGTGTTCTCTGTTGACATGTGATTTGTTTTTATCTGATTTTAATTTTAAAAATATCTTTTAAAGCAGCTTTGGCTGCATGATAGCCGCACATTCCGTGAACGCCACCACCCGGGGGCGTTGAAGATGAGCAGAGGTATATACCTTTTTTTGAGGTTTTATAAGGTGATAAACGCAATACCGGACGGGTAAACAGCTGGCCGATATCCAGTACGCCGCCATTGATGTCGCCACCAACATAATTAGGATTATAAGTTTCCAGTTGATTCGTATTGAAAGTATGCCTGCCGATGATCCGGTCCCTGAATCCCGGTGCAAATCGTTCTACCTGTTTTTCTATCGCTTGGGTCATATCCTGGGTGGAGCCATTTGGAACATGACAATAGGCCCAGCCTGTTTGCTTGCCATCGGGAGCGCGCGAGGGATCGAAAAGACTCTGCTGAGCCAGCAGTACAAAAGGTTTTTCAGACTGTCTTCCGCGACTGGTTTGCAATTCGCCTTCTGCAATTTCCTCGAACGTATTGCCGAGGTGTAACGTTCCGGCCTGCCTGCAGGCTTCAGCTCTGAACGGAATCGGGCCATCCAGTGCCCAATCAATTTTGAATACGCCCATTCCATATCTGTAACGCTCGAGCTGCCATTTATAAATCGAAGAGAACTGATGTCCGGCAATTTTTAGCAACTGCCTTGGAGTAACGTCGAATAACAGCGCATGAGCAGCGGGTAACTGGGCAAGCGAAGAAACATACGTTCCTGTTTCGATTTTACCGCCGATAGCCTGAAAGTAACCTGCCAGGGCATTGGCTATAGCAACCGACCCACCCCGGGGGATGGGCCAGCCCTGTAAGTGACCGGTCGTCATTAACACAAGGGCAATGGCTGTGGTACTCAGATTATTCAAGGGCTGAATCGAATGTGCTGCCATCCCGGCAAAAAGCCCGCGGGCATGCTTACCTTTAAACCGGTTAACAAAATGGCTGGCGCTGGTTAATCCCTTTAGTCCAAAGCCTGCCATCTCAAGCGGATGTCCGGGAAAATGCAGGGGCCCGAGGGCATCTTTATCAATCAGCGGCCAGGTACGGCGCAGTGATTGCATCAGCTTACCGTAAATGCCGGCATCTTCCCCGAGGTACTTAGCCGTATTTTCTATGGATTTATCGAGTATTGCTGCGCTTCCGTCATCAAATGGATGTGCCGCAGAAAGCGGGGGATTAATGTATTGCAAACCATAATCAGTTAGCGGTAGCGTTTTAAAGAAAGGGGATGCCAAGGCCATAGGATGAATAGCCGAACACACATCATGGGTAAAACCGGGTAGGGTAAGCGCCCTCGAGGCCAGACCCCCTCCGATATCATCTTTACCCTCGATGATGAGCACAGACAAGCCTTGTTGCTGCATTAAAATCGCAGCCGCTAAACCGTTCGGCCCAGAGCCAACAACCACCGCATCGTAATCACGCTTTTCGAGTTTCATTTAATTATTTTAAAGGTTCGGGCTTAAATAATACCGAACCGTCTTGTTTAATTTGCCATGTCGTAACCGGATTCATGTGATAGCCACCAATATTTGGCCCACGAGCCTCAATTAGCTGTTTTAAGGTTGGTTGCAGGTAACCTGTTTCATCGGTAACCCGGCTCAGTATTTCTGTGGCCTCCCCATTCCAGTCCCAGTCGAATCTGAAATAGGTATGGGCTTTGCTCAAAACCGGTTCCTGGAGCACAGCTTTCTGCCAGCTTTGCCCCTTGTCGGTACTAACCTCAACCTGATTCACTTTACCCCTGCCGCTCCAGGCAAGCCCACGTATCTGGACATAACCTTTAGCAATTTTTGCCGGATACGATGGATACGTGATGATGGAACGGGCATCTAGCTCAAAGCTAAACATTCTTATTTTATCCTTAACCGGATAAGTGTATTTTGAAGTTTCCTCTCTGGTCATATATGGCTCCTCAGAAAGTTCGATTCTGCGAAGCCATTTAATGTTCATATTCCCTTCAAAGCCAGGCAGTAACAAACGCATCGGGTAACCTTGCTCGGGGCGGATGGCTTCGCCGTTCTGCGCATACACAATCATCGCATCATCCCATGCCTTTGCAAGCGGAATGGTTCGGGTCATCACCGCTGCATCAGAACCTTCTGCCAGAAACCACTTTGCAGTGGGATCGATCCCGACTTCATTGAATATAGTAGATAACATTACGCCGGTCCATTCACTCTGGCTGGTAAGGCCGAGTATATCCTGAGGGGTCATTTCTTCTTTTCCTGTTCTGAAATTACCCGCACACTCAATAAAGCAGATTCGGGTAACCGAAGGAAACTTTTTTAAATCAGCCAGGGTAAATTTCATAGCTGTACCTACCAGGCCATGTATCAGCAGCTCATGTTTTGCCGGATCTATCGTTGGAACACCGGCATGATGCCGTTCGAAATGTAAATCGGCCGGCGTAATGGTACTGTGCATATCCTGCAGGGGCGTTCGTGAAGAGATATCCGAGGGTTTTCTGACCGGGTTTTCAAAAGGCGAACGCCTGCCAAGAGGACTTGGCCCGGGTCCGGGGGTTTTTGTCGGATCATCTGCAACCGCAGGTAGTTGCGGTTTTGAATTTCCGATAGCCAGTAAGTTGCCCACGGGCAATACCGCAGCAGCGATAACTCCACCAAGTAAGGTTCTCCTGCTTATCTTCCCTGATTTTTGGGACATTTTATCCTCTTCTTGCACTACCTGATCTCCTTTCCGCCTGTTCTATCGTCCATCACAAACATTTTCCTTGCTGGCATAATAATTTTGGGGAGGTTACCCGCATCAATTACTGCGGTCTGCCCGATAATTTTGTTGGCATGCAACAGGTAGGCGCTCAGCGCATAAACTTCATCATTGCTCAGTGAGCCCGGAAGATTATAAGGCATGGCCCGCCTGATGTAATCGAAAAGCGTTGTGGCGTAAGGCCAATAGTTGCCGATAGTTTTTACCCTGCCGGTGCTTAGTGTGTCACTCACCAGCACTCCGCCTAAAAGCTTTACACCAGGGGGTTGCTTACCTTCTGCTCCATGACAGGCAGTGCATTTTTTAACAAAAATCAAACGCCCCGTTTCCACATCACCTTTTCCCGCAGGCAGGCCTTTTCCATCTGGTCTCACGTCGATATCCCATTCGGCTATTTCTGCCTTTCCTACAGTACGGCCAAACCCGAACTTTGGTACTCGCTTTAGGCTATCGCCTGGTACACCGGTTCGAAATTGTGCAACCGAAATTTTGTTAATGGCACAGCACACCGCCAGCAATACAAAACAGAAAATGATCATCGCTTTTTTCATCTGTTAGTATTTTCCTGCGTTTAAACTGCTTTTCGGCAGCACATATTTCCTTTCATAGCGGTTTAAAACCACATAAATAGAATCGCTGTTTTCATTCTTCCCGTATAGGATTACCCTTGAACCATCTGTAGTTTGATATTTAAGCACCATCCTGTTTCTTTTAACATCACGTGGTTTTTCTGCAAATTCCCTGTCGCGCCTGGTAGACCAGGCCCATTTATCGATCATTTTATTTTCGTCGCCGATATGTTTCCAGGCTGTTTTGCTAATCCAGTTTACCCCGGAAGTATCCTTTTTCCGGGAAGTATCTGTTTTTTTTGCGTTTCGAAGCGCCATTACATTTTTATCCTGCAGGTATAAGACCTTATCCAGCGTATCGGCGTAATAATGAAAAGCCCTTTGTCCGCCGGCAACACCACTGATTTCGAAAGTCCGCTGAATATCGTGCATCGGGCTGCCCCCACCGTTGGATGGATCGATGAGTACAGGGCGATTGACTTTAAAGGTTAAGGTGCTCCAGTTTTCGAAAGTGGCTTCCTGCCAACGCGTAGAATCAAGCGGGTTGTAGGGAATATCTACGCCGTTAATTTTAAATTCGCTTACACGGTAGTTGCCCCTAAGATTTTTGACGCCTGCTGTTGCCGGCTGCTTATATGGATCATATTTAAAATTGATGACCTCGGTATAAGTCATTACCCCGAAAAAAACGACAAAGGTTAAGACCTTTAACCCAATCCTCGTGTATCTCAATACTGGTTTCCTGAAATCCGGATAAACTCTGAAGGGAATGGTATACCTTTCTAAAATCAACAGGTTGTAAAGCTTAGGAAAATCATCGGCGGCAAGAAAGAGCCCCAGCACAACAAAATAAAAAGCATATACATGCACACCACCATCGTAAGCATAATTTACAAAAGTGATATCCCCAAGTGCTGCAACAAGCAATATGGCGCCGAAAGTAGTTGTTTTCCGGAAGAAAAGCAGTGTTCCGGCCAGGATTTCAACCACGCCTCCAAAAACCTGGTACCAGGGAACAATACCGACGGAGAGCCAGTAAACCTTTTGAGCAGTAAAATCTCCGAAATTGGTATTCAAAAGCCCCAGTGAAGGATAAGGCATCTGCGTAGGGAATAGCTTGGTGAAGCCAAAGCCTATAATTCCGATTCCTGCACGGTAGCGGACCACGACCCTAATCCAGTAATATAATATAGGATAGGACTTTGTTTTCCGATCAAACGCAGACCACACAACCGCGCCAATCAATCCGATAATTAAGGCTATACCCCAATCAATATAATCAATCAGAAAGCCTCTTTTTGGAGGCATTACCCTGGCACTTCGATCAGAAAATTCTCCTGTTTTTAATTGTTTAGCGTTGCTCTTGCGGGCGGTTTTCTTATTCTTACCCTGATGGTCATCTGCGGCAGGCGCATCGGTGATATCACGGTTACCTTTCGCGCTGAATAAGGAAACAAAACTTGGCTGAAACCGTGCGATATCGTAAAGGTCGCGGTAATGCGGCCGTGTCCAGTCTAACGTAAAAATGTTTTTATACCAGTTAAACGAAAACGGAATGCACATGGCCAGCATAAAAATGAAAAGCACCCTGAAGCCGAAGCGTTTTGGCCAGGACCATGGCCTTGAAGAAAGGTGTTCCGCTTGCGCTGCTTTATCTATATTATCTTGTTGTATATCCTCAGACATATTGATTAGATTTTTGCTTTGTGATTAAAGTTTCAAGGTTTTTCTGCGTCCAAGCTTAAGCGGATATTTTTTATTTATCCTGACTAATGTTACAGCTATTGAATCTCCGACCTCATTTTTCCCTGCTAAAATGATCGTTGCGGTATCTGGCCTGCTGAAGTTAAAGCGTAGCTTTTCGTGCAGATAATGGCTGTTTTTATTTTGAAGCAAGAGCTGCTGTTTGGCAGTATCCACTTCATAAGAATAATAATGTCTTCCGCCCGAGCCTGCCAGTTCGTAATTTCGATCTTTATCTTGGGCAAATATTTGCTCATAGTTGGCGGAATCGGTGATTACAGGCCGCGGAGAACGGATACTAATCGTTGCCCACTTTTCAAAAACAACATCCTGCCAACGTGCAGCGTTCGCCGGATCATATGGGACTATTTTTCCGTTCAGCTTAAACTCGCTCACGTTATAAATACCCGCTGTTTTTGCAAGCCCCGATTTTTGAGGGAACTGATAAGGATCGCGGCGCCAACCAAAATAAGTTTTCAGGCCGTAGAAAAAGACAAAGAAAATTAATATAAATGCCTTGGCCAATAAACGTAATGAATTAAGCGCAGGCTTGAATGCTGGCTTATATCTATTGGGCTGAGTTGGAAGCTCCAGAGAAATCAGGCGATAAATCCTTTGGGCATCGAACCATAATACAAAAACCGCAAAGCTGATTAGATAAGAAGCATAAACGTATTCGCCGCCGCCATAGCCCAGGTTAGAGATAAACACGTTGCCTGTAAATATTAATACAATGATGGCACCAATGGAAGCCGTTTTACGGAAAAGCAAAAGCAAACCCGCTACCAGCTCCACGCCCCCTAAAAAAGATTCGTAGCCAGGAACAATCCCCAGGGTCATGGAGAAAATTTTCCATTCGGAGAAATCTCCGTAAGCGGTATTGAGATTACTGATTGACGGGAAAGGTGCCTGCATCGGAAAGAATTTAAGGAATCCATAACCGATAATTCCGATGGCAAGGCGGTAGCGAACAATTGCCCTTAACCAATAATAAAGTTCATCATAATTGTATTTTCCGGGTTTTTGCCTCGACCATAAAAAAGCGCCGCCTGCTGAAAGTACCGCAAGGATGAGCCAGTTTAAAAAAGTATCTGCGCCGGGAATAAATTTCGCTGATAAACGGCTGACATTAAAGATATCGCCATAGCGGATATGGAACCAGTTGAAGCCAAAAATAGTATGAAAAAAGTCTACACTTAGTGGAAGCGTCTGAAGAATGAAATAGATAAAAAAGAACCTGAAAAGCCCCATTTCAGCATTTGTCCATTTACTTTCGTTGCTTGTAATATTGTTACTCATTGCAATTTTATCAAAAAGATATTAATGTCCGTTTATTGCATTTTACTGCCTGGTTGCCGGTTGAGTGGGAACCCGTTTCTCTTTTATCACTTGTCTTTTCGATAGATCATATTTTTGTCCGGCGCGCAGAAAAAAGAATGGTCCGCCGGAGGCGGTAAAATCTTCGCTGCCATTCACCACATGTTTATTTTCGCTGCTGATGATGGTCTGATAATCATAAATGGCTGCTACCGAACGCCCGAAAACCTGGAGGCTGTCGCCTTGTACGAGCACCGCAGTGGCCTCATCAAGCCCTATTCCGATAAGTTCGGGTGATATGCGAATGAAATTAACCAGATCAAACTGGCGGTTACGAACGAGCAAATGCTGATCGATTGCGGAGTTCTTGATTAAACCAAGTCCCTGGGTATGGTCGCCCACCAGGATCTGGGCACCTTTGGTGTCGCCCCGCCAGAGAAAGGAACCAAGAATGGATGCCCCAGCCGAACTTCCGGCAATTACACCGCCCCTGTTCAAAACATCAATAAATGCCTGATGGCTTAAGGTGTTGAGGTAGGCATCGGCGATGCGCCATTGCCTGCCGCCCTGAAAATAAACTGCTGTAGCATTCTTCAGGGGCGCTATAAACTTTTCGCTGTTTGCCTCTTTCAGATCACTGGTATGAAAAAGTGTAACGTTCCTGATCCCGGTCTGGCGCTTCACTTCTTCTACCCCTTTTTGATCATAAGCTGCAGAATCCCCGCCGGCAGTGGTCACCACCACCACAACTGCTTTTTCCTTTCCTCCGGCGAGCTCGGTGAATTTATCCCAAATATCCCGCTGACTGCCCACGTTACCTCCAATAATTAAAAGGCTTCCCTTTTCGGGACCATGCCTGGTAACCGATTGCTTAATAGTTATTGGTGACCGCTGGGCAAAAACAGCCGTTTTAGCAGCGAGAATTACAAATAGTAGTATTGCTAATTTTTTCATGATTAATATCCGGGATTACGGTTCGACCCGGCAAGCTGCGGATCAACCAGGGTTTCATTATAAGGTATAGGGAACAGGTACAGGTGTTTATCAGGCAAGCCCAAAAGCGTTTGCGCCCTATCGGTACGCACCAGATTAAACCAGCGGTCGGCCTCAAACGGAAACTCGACCTGACGTTCTTTTTCTATAGCCAGCAGGATATCGGCCTGTGTAGTTGCCATACTTGCGGCAACAGCAGCCCTTGCCCTTACTGTGTTTAAATCGCTAATCGCGCTATTTGTTCCTGTTAAGTTACCCTGATTTGCCCTGGCCTCCGCTCGGATGAGATAGAGTTCTGAAATGCGAATTACATAAGCAGGGTCGGTACCCAGAGGGGTACGATAATAAAGTCTGCCATACCATAAATTCCCTGGAGCTGCCGTTTGGGCAATAAGTGCACTGCGATTGCCCCCAATAGCGGGATTATTCAATAAGGTAACCAATGCATCGTTTGGAGACCATTCTCTTCTGCCACCCAGTGCTGGTGGCAGCCACCAGTTGCTGTGTCCGTTTGTATTGGAAGTGGTATAGGCAAGCTCAAAAACCGATTCACTGGTATTTACGGCATTATTGGCAAAAAAAGCACTATAAGGCGCTACAAGTGAATAATTTGAATTGTCGCCAATTACATTGCTGGCAAACTGCTCTGCCAGTGCCCAGTTTTTCTGGTATAGGTAAAACCTGGCTTTAAGTGCCTGAACAGTCCGCAGGCTCACCCGGTTTCTGTTCAGTGCGGTGGGAACAAGGCTTTCAGCGGCGTTAAGGTCCTTCAATACCTGGGCATAGGTATCGGCAAGGCTGCTGCGGGGAATATCGGAATTATCGCTTGTCGCATTAGTGGGCTTAAGAACAAGCTGAACGCCACCCCAACCTCTGGCCAAATCAAAATAGGCCAGGGCACGCACGAAATAAGCCTCTCCCAGATACTGGTTTTTTAAAGCGGTGGTCAATAAGGGATCACTCACCCCCGGTACCTTATCGATGATGTGATTTGCCTGTGAGATGGTTTTGTAAATGGCCGTCCAGGCTGATTGCACATAACCGTTAGTAGCCGAGGTCAGGTGCTTGGTAATCTCATTCGGGTCAGACTGAGAGCCAGACCACTGTATATCTCCTGCCGAAAGATAAGACAGTGCAGGAAAGTTAGAACCGTAATAATTGCCGCTTGCCAGAAGGTTAAAAAGTCCGTTTGCTGCTGTTGCTGCAGTTCCGGCGTTAATAATGGCCTGGTCCTGGTCAACCTGTAACTGTGGTTGTGTTTCGAGGAATTTCTTGCAGGAAGAAAGCAGGAGCACTGAAGCGAATATATATATGATTTTTTTCATTTTTTAATGCTTAGGGGTTAAAAAGTGATGTTTGCGCCTAATTGAAAGGTTCTTGGCATTGGAGGTGTGCCTAAATCGTAGCCCAAAACTGTGGCCGATGAGGAAACATTGATTTCCGGATCCGGACCTTTGTATTTCGTCCATAAAGCCAGGTTAGAACCGCTGGCATAAACTCTTACTGCCGACATTCGGGCTTTTTTGATAAAAGCTTTGGGAAGGTTGTAACCCAGCGTGATGTTGCTTAAGCGGATGAAAGAACCATCTTCGATATTTCTGCTGGTTGGACTCAACGTATAGTTCTGACCATAGGCCGTGAGACGAGGAAGATCGGTAATATCGCCGGGTTTTTGCCACCTGCTCAGCTGATAGATATCCATAGCCCTGTTGGCATCGCGGGTACCACCCCCCTCAAGGAAATAATTATTATTGTTATAAACCTTGTTTCCGTACACAAAATTGAAAAATACAGATAAATCAAAACCCTGATAACTAAAGTTATTGGTGATGCCCCCGTTAAATTTTGGCAATGCGTTACCTACCGGAACCAGATCATTGGAGTTGATGACGCCATTTTTATCGGCATCTTCATAAACCGAATTACCGGTTTGCGGATCAACATAAAGCTGGTTATAAACAAAAAAGGTGTACATGGACAGGCCTTGTACCATCCTTTGGGCAGCATAGGCGGCTACAACGGGCGTAGGCAGCTTTTCGATTTTGTTAATATTTCTGGAAATATTAAAGTTGGTATTCCACTTAAGTTTACTGTCCAGATTGGTGCTGCTAATGTTCAGTTCAAGCCCTTTGTTGCTCATTTCCCCGGCATTTGTTAAAATAGAGGAAAAGCCCTTGCTTGATGGCAGGGGAAGGTTGAGCAAAAGATTACTGGTGTATTTTTCATATACATCTCCGCTAATGGTCAGGCGATCTTTAAATAAGCTTAAATCAAGTCCGATATTGGTTTGACGGGTGCTCTCCCATTTCAGGTCGGGATTGGCGAGTTGCGAGGGCGTAGTTCCCGGATTATTGAGGTAATTTGCCCCCGCACCCCAAAGACCACGCGATGCAAAATCGTTGATTCCATTCTGGTTTCCGGTTATGCCGATACTTCCACGAAGTTTTAAGTCGGTAATGAAGGCTACATCTTTCAGGAAGTTCTCCCCTTTAACTCTCCAGGCTAAGCCGCCCGACGGAAAATAGCCCCACTGATGGTTGGCACCGAAACGTGAAGAACCATCGCCGCGTATACTGAATACCGCATAATATTTACCATCGTAGTTATAGTTTAGTCGGGCAAAGAATGAGGACAGCTTATATTTTGACTCGGAAGCGGAAGAAGTAGTGGTTGCGGCAGATGCAATCTGCTGAAAAGAATCGTTAGGGTAATTCGTTCCGGTTGCCAGTACCTGGTTGGTTACCGAACCTTGCAGCGAGTTACCAATTAAGGCGCCAAACGCGTGTTTTCCAAATGTGTGGTTATAATTTAAGGTCTGCTCGTTTGTCCAGATGGTATTATTGCTCACGCTGTTTGAACCCAGATTTTTATTGGCAATACCCAGGTTGGTGAGGCTGTTCCAGTACTGATATTCATTGTATTGGTTATAATCCACACTCCAGCTGGTTTTGAAAGTCAGATCTTTAAAAATCCTTACCTCTCCGTAAACATTGCTGATCAAGCGGTTACTGGTGCTGTTCATATTGGTGTTGGCAAGCAGAACATCAAGGTTATCAAAGCCTGCCCATTTCCCTGGTGTTCCATCGGCATTAACCTCCGGCAGGTAAGTTGGTGTGTGCAGTGCCGATTGAAGGATACCACCCTGAGGCCCGTCGCCTACCCTGGCGTTGGTGCGATAGGTTTGGGTGATGATATTACTTGTTCCAACAGTAATCCGATCTCCAATTTTCTGATCCAGGTTAATTTTAAAACTGCCGCGGCGAAAGTCGTTTGTTTTGAGCGTTGCCTCCTGTTTGTTGAGTCCGCCGCCGATATAATAGGTCGTTTTATCATTCCCTCCAGATACAGAAGCATCATAATTTTGTAGTAAGCCAGTACGGAATGCTTTGCTTAAGCGGTCGTAGGTGTTTTGATCCTGAGGCAATCCTCTGGGTGCAGGAGAAGCGGTTGTGTTATCCGTTAACGCCCGGAAAGGCTGAAAACGATAGGTAGTAACCGGTGTTGTACCATTTGCTGCAGCAGTTGCAATGGCATCAGCATTCGAATTCCGATAGAATTCATTGATAAGTTCGGCATGCTGGGGTCCGGTTACCAGTTCCCAAAGCTTCGGATTTTTTGCAAAACCTACGTAGGTGCTTAAGCTTACCTTAGGTCCGGTATTGTATTTGCCACGTTTCGTAGTGATCAAAATTACGCCGTTAGCGGCCCTGGCACCATAAATTGCAGTAGCATCGGCATCTTTAAGCACCGTTACGCTCTCAATATCCTCCGGATTAATATCAGATAAGGGGTTATTGGCCTGGCCCTGGGTTGTAATGCGTTGCAGGGAACTGTTGTTTACATAAACGCCGTCAATCACATACAGCGGATCGTTACTGGCATTTATAGACGTTGTTCCCCGGATCCGGATAAACATCCCGTCGCCCGGAATACCCGTAGAAGTACTCACCTGTAATCCGGGCGCTTTACCCTGAAGTTGTTCAGCAAAAGTAGCTGTTGGTTTATTTCTGACCTCGTCAACCGCAATGGTAGAAACAGAACCTGTTAATGATTTTCTGGTCTGCGTGCCGTATCCAACCACAACAACATCGTTTAACTGACTACTGGTTTCCCTCAAAGTGATGGTAACCGGACTTTGGTTAACGACAATTTCTTTGGTTTGATAACCAATATAGCTTAAAATTAAGGTATAGGGAAGCTTTTGGCCGGTAACAAAAACAAACTTACCTTCGCCATCAGTGGAAACAGAATGTGTAACCCCTTTAATGCGCACAACCACTCCTGGTATAGGCTGTTTGGTTAATGAATCCTTAACGATTCCCTGAAGATTTGAATTGATAATTGGAGGTGGTTCTACCTGGGCAAAAATATTAGTGGAGGTTGCAAGCAGCAGAAACAAAAAAAGAAAGCCTGCCTGTATTAAATACTTTTTCTTATGGAGAAATATGTCCATATTTAACTGGTTTTATGTTAATGAAGAAATTTGTTGACTAAGACCTGAGGATATCAGTACGTGATTGGCGTTACTGAACTGATATTCGATGATGACCGGCAAGGCTTCCTTGCCGGTTATTTTTTTAAAGCTGGTTTAACACATATTTTTAGAAAGTATTTTGGAAAAGGCCTGTAATATCTATATTCAAAATTTCATGCTATAGGCAACAGGGAATATGTTTGTGGAAGTGAAAGATCAGGCTCATCATACCTGGATAAATTGTCCTAAATGGTTTTATCAATGATTGAACTGCTCGTTTCATAATAAGGCAAACATATAGATTTAAAATTAATCTACCAAATCCATAGACTATGTATTTTTTAATTTAAAATTGATGCCTTCGCTGGCCTGCTTAGTGAAAAAACTAATATAGTTGACGCTCGTCTCGCCAAACCCGTAATCAAATGATAGACAGTACTTTATATATAATTAGTTTGCGGCGAGACGGGGTCGATCTCGTCCGCTTTATTCATTTAGTTGCCCTTTACCATTTCACCATCACTGGCTTTCTTATGAGAAACACAAAAAATTGTTGTAACGGTCAGCAGAAATAAAACCAGGCTTTTCATGGTACTTATCTTTTTCTTGTTAAACATTCCAGTTTAAATGCAACTAAAATCAATTGCGAAATATTAATGTAACATCAAAACAAAAGAGCCTCCAAATACATGGAAGCTCTCGTTTGCTGTTTGCAATAGGGAAATTTGTTTATTAAACTAAACTTGGCTTGACGCTATTCCCAACCTTTATTTTGTTTCAGGTTTGGGTTACGCTGAAGATCTGTAAGTGGAATCGGGTAGTAATAATTGCGTTCGTTCCACTTTCTTGGAATTTCTTTCATCCAGGTTAATTCGCCAGAATTGCCATTTCTTAGTAATTGCGAATTTACAGCCGTTCCCACGTTCGAGGAGACGTCGACATAAGTTACGCCGGCAACTGCAGGTGTAGGACGAGTGCCCTGATAGAAAGCCACGT
This sequence comes from Pedobacter rhodius, assembly GCF_027213645.1. Classification (GTDB taxonomy): domain Bacteria; phylum Bacteroidota; class Bacteroidia; order Sphingobacteriales; family Sphingobacteriaceae; genus Pedobacter; species Pedobacter rhodius. The sequence goes on from NZ_JAPWGL010000004.1 coordinate 528,614, forward strand.
CTAAAATCCCGTCTTCGTTTAAATCCAATGGTGTTACAAGTGCGGGAACATAAAAACCATTCCATTCCTGCTCCATTAGCGGACCGCGTTTCCACCTTAATAAATCAGAAAAACGAAGGCCTTCCAAACTCAGCTCAATACCCCGCTCTCTTCTAATCTCCAGCAAGGAAGCATCAGAAATTGCCGGGAAATAGTTTGCAACCAGGTAAGGATCTGCAACGGTCGGCTTTGTAGCCAAGCCACCGGTGATGCCGGCCCTTGATCGAAGGGCTCCAATCGTTAAGGCCCAGTCTGCATCTGTCAATGTACCTAATTCCGCCTTTGCCTCGGCATAATTCAATAAGACTTCTGCATAACGGAATAAGGCTATTGCATTTGTATTCAGTGCGCCTGCATCGTAGTAAGTATCATCAAGTGTCCACTTAATTGGCTGGTACCCGGTAAAGGTGTAAGAAAATACCGGCGGCGCCGGCACCTGCTGACCACTGCTTATACGCTTATAATCGCCCAAACGTATGGTTTGTTTAAGGCGCAAATCCCGGTTCTTCACTTCATCTTTAAATAACATCGTTTTATAGGCAGGGTCGTTAGTAAAAGGCGTGCCGTCCAGTTTTAAGTAAGTATTTATAAAAGTTCTGGTAAAGCTGGCTTTAGCGCCGTAGGTTCCGCTTGTCCACCACCAGTTCGCCTCATTTAATACCCCAAGATTCAAATCTGCAACGGCAGACTGAAGCACTTCGTTGGTGAGTGGGGTGTTACTGGTGAAAACCTGGCGGTAAGATACACCGGCTCCACCCGCAGTATTTAGCGAATAACGGCCTTTTTTTATAATTTCATCAGCAGCAGAAGCCGCATCGTCCAGCCATTTATTGGCCGTACCGGCAAGATTCAAATCGCTGTGGTATTTTCTGAACGTCCCCTCAAAGAGGCATAACCTGGATTTATAGGCATAAGCAACCCATTTTGTTATTGTTGTCCGGCTGGCATCGTTGGTACTGCTAATATTTGCACAGGCAAAATTAATATCGGCAAGAACCGAGTCCATTACGAGCGCTCTGCTATCCCGCCCTGCATTCAAAGCCGGGTCATCGATATCTAGCGGCTTTCCAATCCAGGGTACGTCACCAAAACGTTTCACTTTTTCCATATAGAAATATGCACGGAAGTATCTGGCGATGCCAAGATAGTTGTTGCGAACAGCCGCAGGAACCCTGGGATCTTTGCAGTTCTGAATAAAGTAATTAATGCTTCTCAAATCCCTCCAGGTCCAGCCTGAACTGTTGTTAGCGCCAAAGCTACCTTCCCGTATAAAATCGGGAACGGATTTAACAGCCAAATAATCAGACATCGCATCCTGGCTGGTCGAATTTTTTGGAAGAAATTCCATACCATAAAATGAATTGGTATAAAGTTTAAGACCATTTTCCGTACCGAAAACCGCATCTTTCGAAGCTGTGGATTCTGGTTTCTGATCCAGTTTTTTACAGGCGGCAAAGCTCAAACAAGCCAGGCTAAGCGCTATATATAATTTTTTCATTTTGATTCTTTTATCACTATTTTAAAATCCAATATTTACGCCCAATGAATAGCTTTTCATTAATGGGTAATTATATCCGTCTCCGTTTGTACTACCAGCATTCAAATCCTGATCAGATGGCACCGCGTTTTCCACATCAATCGTATGTTTCACAATCTTATACATTGGCGAATAGGTAAATAAGTTTTCGCCTGAAAAAAACACTTTTGCACTTCGCATACCAATACGGTTTATCCATTTAGAAGGAAGATTATAACCCACCTGAAGGTTTTTCAACCTAACATAGGCAACATTCTGCAAATAACGGGTTTGGGCCACGCCAAGGGTACGATTGGTATTGCTCGAGGCCGCTCTTGACATTGTTCTGGGAAAATAGGCATCTGTATTTTGAGGTGTCCACATGTTACCCAGATGGAAAGTTGGAATGTTATTATAAGGCCTGTTGTACTGCCCCCAGAACATTTCCGTTTCGGTGCTCGGATACCATTGTTGTTTACCAACGCCCTGGAAGAAAACCGAAAAAGAAAAGTTATGCCAGTCTGCACCTAAGTTTACGCCATAAAGATATCTCGGCGCGGAATTGCCTATAATTTTTCTGTCGCCAGACTTTCCAACTTTATTTTCACCGACGTTAATAAATCCATCACCATTTAAATCTTTTAACTTAATATCTCCCGGAAACCATTTCCCTGTGGGTGAGGCCCTCATCTGAGGATCCTGTCTGGCATGAGCGGCAATGTCAGCCTCGTCAATAAAAAATCCTTCGGTTTCATAGCCCCAAATTTCGCCCAGGGTTTGCCCTTCATAATAATCACTAAGTAATTTATTCGGGTTGTTGTACTTGTCAATTTTAGTCTTATTATCTGAAAGCGTTAACCTGACATTATACCTGAATGGTCTTTCCGACTGCCCGATTTTATCGTTCCAGCTTACTGAAACTTCCCATCCACGTGTCGTTAAATCTGCATAATTTCCCTTAGGCACATCAGCACCGAATACAGCAGGGGGTGTTAATCCGAAAGTAAACATGTCTGTCGTTTTACGAATGTAAGCGTCGCCCGTTAGACTCAATCGCCCCGAAAACATGGTCAAATCCAAACCAAAATTGCTCGTTGTTGAGGTTTCCCAGGTTAAACCATCGGGAAGCACAGCAGGAATTCTGGTGGTCTGCGGCCGCACACCATTTAAGATTACACCGGATTGACTGATGTTAAAGATTTCCTGAAATGCATAAGAGGCGATATTGCCATTTCCCAATGAGCCATAAGATGCCCTCAACTTTAAATCCGAAATTAATTTATTTGATACACTCCAGAAGGATTCTTTGTTGATTCTCCAACCAGCAGAAACAGATGGAAAAAAGCCATAACGTTGATTTGCCGGGAATTTTGAAGACCCATCATAACGGGCGTTAACCTCTAAAAGATAACGGTCTTTAAAAGCATAATTTAGCCTGGAAAATCCACCAAGAATAGCCCATTGTTCATAACCGCCACCAGTACTAATGGATTGTCCTAATGCGAGGTTTAAATCGGTGGCATCTTCAAAAATAATTCCGTTTCGCTGTACCGCAACGCGGTTATAAGTTGATTGTTCGTAATTATAACCGGCCATTGCCTTTAAATAATGATCCGTTCCGAAACGGTTTTCATATTCCGCGTAGATATTTGTTGCCAGATATTGTGTTTCACGCTGGTCAAATAGTAAATCGTTGGTTGTGGTACCAACATAAGCGGTTACGCCACGTGTGTTGCTGTAGGGCACTTGCACCCTTTTCTGCTCAATGTTATTATTGGTATTGCGGAATGTAAAATCTGCATTTACCCGAAACTTGTTGTTAAAGAAGTTTGTTCTTAATCCGGTGATGTTGCGGAAAACCTGCCGACGGGTATCAATGCCATTTTTGCCATAGATAAAATCTCCAACGGTGTAGGCAGCCGCAAAAGTTAAGGATCCGTCGGGATTGAAAATCGGCATTGTTGGCTTTCCTTCATCCGCGATATTCCGCCAGATACCACCACCTTCTCCAACATTAATCGGATTGTGGTAATTCATAACTGAATAGTCTGCATTATTTTCAATGCTTAACCAGGGGAATACCTGCACGGAACCACGGGCGCGGATGTTCTTCATGTCGTAGTCATCACTATTGTATTTGAAGAGGCCATCCTGGTTTAAATACCTGCCGGATACCAGGAAGGAAGCTTTATCCCCACCACCACTTACGGAAAGGTTATTTTCTGTAGCGGCCGTATTTTTCTTGTACAATTCTGAATAGTAATCGGTACTGCCGTAATAGGTGTATTCCCCTGTTGTTGGATTCACTTCTATCTGGTTGTAGGGCTGACCCGATTCCGCTCGTCTTTTGAATTCATCAAGATAAGCTTGTGAGAACTTCTGCGTTTTATTCGCATTCTGAGGAAAGGCACCATCACCATTCACAAAAGCTTCGGAAAACATTTTAGCCCAGGTATAGCCATCTGTCACAAAATCAGGCACCTGCAACGGGCTTTTAATTGCATAATTTGATGAATACGAAATATTGGTTCGTCCCTTTTCCGCTTTTTTAGTCGTTATCAGCACCACACCAAATACACCTCTGGCCCCATAAATAGCTGCAGATGCGGCATCCTTCAAAATCGTAACGCTTTCGACATCATTTGGATTTAAGAGCGATGGATCGCCTTCAAAACCATCAATTAACACCAATGCACTTCCACCCTGACCAATTGATGTTGTACCACGGATGTTGTAGCTGGGCGATTGAGTTGGCTTGCCATCCATCATTTTAAGATTCAGGTTGGGAAGTAAACCCTGAAGCCCCTGGGTCAGATTGGTAATTGGTCTGTTTTCTAAACTTTTTGAAGTAATCTGATCTACTGATCCCGTTGCATTTTCGCGTTTTTGAGTTCCGAAACCAACTACAAGCACTTCATTTAAACTGCCTGTTTCTCCTTTTAACGTAACATTTAAAGGTGTATTTTCTGAGCCCTTAACAACGATTTTGCTCAAAATAACCGTCGTGTAAGAAATAAAGCTTACCTGAACGTTATAGGTACCGGCAGGAACGCTCACTTTGAATGTCCCGTCTGGATTGCTTTGTACAATCTTATTTAATTCTTTAATCACAATACTTGCACCAGGCAGCGATTCACCTTTTTCATCAACGACTTTTCCGCTGATTGTTCCTGATTCCTGATTCTTATTTATAACGGGCGTATTCTGGAAATTTGCCCAAGCCATAGCCGGTTTGCTGAGGCTACAGGTATAAATTATTGCCATAGCGGCATACAGCACAAACTTCCGCGTTAGCAGTAGAGGTCTTTTCATTAGTTAAGTAATTAGTTATCGGTCGTAAACCGTTTTAGTTTATATTCCTGGGCCCTTAGAACGGGACAAAGCTATTGCCCTTATATGAAGCTAATATTAACTTACTTTAACCTCTTATGTAAAAAACGAACTCTTACTTTGAATTAAGATGGCGTCCTTCGAATGGATTCACCAAAAAATTTTTGATACTCCTTATTGTCCGGTTGCGGTTTTTACGAGGCTTCGTTTCGAGTATCAAAAAGCTGATAATAAGCTCCGCTCGTTTCACCATATCGATCTTAATGCCTTAAATGTTTATCAATAAAGAAATTATGGAAAACATGCATCAATTGGAAAGCAAAACCTGCAATGTAAAATTTCTATGTTTGACACGATTTTAATATTGAATTAATGTTCCCAAAGTATTTTTAAGCGTCAAAACTTAAATCAATGAAAAAATTAGTATTCCTAACAGTATGTATGTTCTTTTATTTCTTTTCCATAGCGCAGCGTAAAACTGAACAGGCAGCCGTAGGTTTCCCTAATCCAATCCCTGCTCAGCCGTTTCTTTTTTCCGTTAATACCCTTACTAATGAAGATCAGAGATGGAACATCCATTACTCGGGAAGTTACGCAGAAAGGGTGTCCGGCCCGTTCGGGTATTCTGGGCTTGGCCAGCAATTTGGTTTGAAGGGGTATCTGGGCAATCGGCTTACACTTTACGCAACTGCTGCCTTAGGCTTTGCAAATGGCGGAGGAACCAGCTCTGCACAACAAGCAGAATTAATAAGAGATTTTATTGGTGGAAAATCATCAAGCGGATTCAGGTTAGGCGCAGGCCTCGGCTTAAGCCGCGACTGGTCTAATGTCGGATCGGCAATAAGCCGCATTACCGCTTCTTTTGATCAGCAAAACTGGCGACTCCTTGGAAATTTACGCTTTGAAAAAGCATTCGATAAAAAGCGTGATAAACTGGATTTTATTTCTGCGGTAGGTTTTCAGTATCGCATTGCCCAGGATTGGCATTTGGGTTTTGAAGCCATTGGCCAGGATCTGGAAGGCTTCTGGGAAAAAGATGAAGCTGAGGGCGGCGCTAGGGTTATGATTGGGCCATCAATCAACTTATCACCTAACCGTTCCAAGCTATCATTTTCTTTATCTGGCGGGCCTGTTTTTTATGCAACTCGAAGTACTGCCATCCCTTCAGAGGCCGTCCGTGAAATCGGTTCTGTTGCATCCGGCAATGGATATACCATCAGGGCTTTAGTAAACTTTAATCTCCATTAGTCAAAATCAATTATTTTTATGATGAAAATGCCCGACCATAAGGGCGCAAGATTTTTTGTGTATAAAAAGTACATCTTGCAAAACACCCGGGTGGTTGAAGTATTCCTGTAAGCAACTCTAATTTGTGGGTATTTTATATTGGTTCTGATCAGGAATATGGTTTCTCAACCTTGTTCCTAAAAAACACCTCCTTTAAACGACAAAAAGGCCACCTTACAGGTAGCCTTTAATGTTGTGGAGAATATCGGATTCGAACCGATCACCTCTTCACTGCCAGCGAAACCGACCTAAAGTCTATAAGAACTGATTTACAGCATGTTATAAAATATTGATTTAAACTCTGTAAAACATTTGTTGAATAACTACAATGTTTTTAGCATTCCCAATATTAATTAAGGTAGATATTTCTTTTGCGAAAACTTTAAAGAATCCATCTTCACTTGCTGTTTCAACGAATCAATACGTTTTTCCATAGGCATTTTGCTCCTGATAGTGATGCTGCTATCGCTATTGTAATCGCAATATAAATAAATGCCTGCAGATATAAATCCCGAAAGGAATACCCCAATTAGAATTCTATGAGTTGTTGGCAACTTCCTGAGATTGACTGCAGCGGGTCTTGTGACAAACCAAATCATCATCACGAATAAGCCTAATGCGTAAGCAAAAAACAGTGTAAAAACCACCGCATCTGCAACACTTTTAAGTTTGGAATATAATTGTACTTCGTTCGAAACAAATAAAACTATGGCAGCAAAAATTGATAATATTTCAATATGTCGTTTATCAGATTCAGCTAATTTATTTTTAACATCATATATCTCGGTTATGTCTTTTCTAAGGGAAACTCTTAAATCTCTAAGAGCTTTTAGTTTCACCAGTTCAGAAGATAAATCGTCCGCTATTTTTCTCCAATACGCAAAATCAAGTGGTAGAACGAATGAAGAGGCAATAAAGCAGCTCCAACTTGCCCCAGTAATGTCCACTATTGTTGTTTTACATCCAGAATAATCCAACTGATACGTGAGATAATTTGTAGTTTGACAGATGCTCAGATTATCAGATAGTTTAGAGAGGTTTTGCTCATAAGCCTTGATTAATCCGTTAACTCTGTCAAAATTGATAACTTCAAGATTAAACTGTTCTTGAATCTCTACTTTTAGAAATTTATCAATAATCTTGAAAAAAGGGAAAAAGTTACTGTTTTTTAAAACTGTAGCTTTTTCGGTGTATTGAGAAAACTTTAACTCCCAATTCTCTATCGTAAACTCACCCTCATCCAATTCCAATGACAAAACATTATTCTCCAAATAAGAATATACAAGATCCCTACTTCTCTTGTCAAAATCCGAAATTGATGATGTTGTAGTATATAAAGTATCATATGCAACAAGTAGTTCCTTTGATTTTTTTAAGCTTGGCTTAATATCTTTATAATATTTTATTAAAGCGTGGTAATCATCAAATGTCAAGGATGATTGTGAATGCTCAAATTTTGATATCGCAGTTTTATACCTGTTTTTAAATTCATCCGTATAAATGCCGTCATAATGCCCTTTGATAACATTATCATAATACGCTAATTCAGGTGGATTTGTTATATTGAATGAATGGTACTGAAAATCAATGCCATACTTGGTAGTCTTGTCAGTATCAAATCTGTGAGCCAATTTGCTTATCAAAAACTCGCATTTAGTTTTCAAAATATCCGAAATCGAACCAACTCCAGCAATTGCAGAAAGTGCTTCTACATACATTATCAATTTGCGAAATGTACCATTATCGAATTTCAAGCTATGATCAATGAATGCTACTTGAACATTTAGCTTAAAAAGGCGTAAATCAGCATGCAATCCCAAATCTATAACATACTCATTCTTAAATAAATGAAATAATATGTCAACATTAGGCTCAAAATTTAGCTGTCCTTTAACACTCTCTAATAGTTTATTAAAATCCTTAATTGCATTTCGCGCTGGCATTAAAAATTTTTCCGAAAAAACGCCCTGACTAAACGCTGTGTAATCAATTTGTCCAGGGATATTGAATGTTGCACTGGCAACTATGTGCGCTTCTATATTCGCCAGTACCTGTTTAGCAGCGGCCAAATCATTTGCATATTCACCTTCAATTATTGATTTATTAAGATCAGTAAATAAGTTGGACAAAACTGGCTCTACTTTCGATAAAAGCTCAGTTTCTAACGAAGTACGGTTTTGTTCTAAAGTTGAAGCTAAATTTATCTGACCTGGAAGAGTAGCACGCCAAACAGGATTTAAAGAGGTTTGAAGATTGGTGAGAGCGTTATTTAAATTGGTCATTCTATAAAACAAAGGTTTTAAGTTCCGTCATGATCATTTCTTTAGGTATGACCATTGAATATCTACCGCTTTTTCTTGCAAGTGAATACATAGTTTTCCATGATTGCCATTTGTGACTAATGTCTACTAAATCAAATGCGCGGTAATTAATTAAATTTTGATTGGCTAAACGTAGTTTGTTAATTGCGTTGTCAATAGTATCTTTGAGTTCTATGTCAACATCAGTCGGTTGACTATTTGGCTTTAAGTTTAAGGATATATCATTAAAAAGATAAGATTCAGAGTTATCAATATTGGCATATATATCACTTTCGACATGGCCATACGGCAACGCCATGAAATTATCAAAAGTTTGAAGCAAACCTTCTTGATCTCTATTGGAAGATATAGCTACAACAAAAAACAACAATTTCATGATCTTTAACTTCGATAAATCATCGGCATCATTGTTAGGGTTGAGATCGGAATGCCAAGCTTTCAACTTGGATACTATGTAATCAAAAGGGGGAATTTTAGGGTGGACGGCCATTTTTGAGATTTGATTCATATTAAAGATAACACATTTTTAGCGAAAAAAGCTGTCAACTTATGCACAATTGTTAGATTTATTAACAAAAGGGCATCAATTTGTATTGCATACATCAAATAATTATTTTTTCGCCAACCACTCCCCTTTTCCAGTCAAAATCCAATCCGCATTTACTCCATACTTTTCAGATAAAATGTTGAGCACATAAAAACTAGGAGTTCTATTAGGTTCCTTTTTCATTCTATGATAATTTGGATAAAGCAAATCATGTACAGCGCAAAAATTGAACATGTTTTTAATTTTTCCAAGTTGGATAAGTCGTTCAATAACGATAAAGAACCTTTTATTAACTTCGATATCATAAGATTTGGAGCGTACTCCCTCTGAAGGCTTATCTTTATTTTCCATGTGATTCTGAAAGTTTGGTCCAGCGGTCAAGTTGTTTACTGTCGTACTTGTAGGCGTTGAATGTAGTTGCAGCATCTTTATATTGTTTTAATTCATCATCAGTCATGTAAGGAAGGAATTGTTCAATCTTAAGCATCTCTTGTATGTTCTGGTGTAAAAAATATTTAACCTCATTGAACTGTCCTTGCGATATCATCACCCCTTCACCTAAAATCAACCACCTGGCATCAACATCCGGATAAAGCTTCAATATCTTAATAATCGGCTCCAGTCCTACACTTCCACCTTCAGCTATTAGTCTGGCTACATATTGAGGTGTAGCTTCAATCAAAGCAGCAAAAGCCTTCTGACTACCACCAGACTTAACTTCTATGACTTGCTTAATCCTTTTGTTGATTGACATATATTGCATTAGTTAATTACAGCTTTCTTTTTAGAGTAATTTTCTTCCAGTGCTTTTCTGGTGAGCTTATTATCTTGATAGGTTAAAAATATATCTAGCGTAGCCATAATTTTGGAACTGACCGATCCAATTTCTTTAGTCCAATAAGCTTCAAATTCAGCCTTCCCACCTTTAAGAGCACTTAATGTACGACCATCACCCTCTTTATATGGATACTGAAATTTTTTGTAGGTTTTAGTCTCACCGTATTCTTTTGAAAGCTCACGATTCACTCTATCATATCGGTTGATAACTGTGCCATCAGGACCATGTGGAAGAGAAATTATTACTTCATAAAACTTATTGCCGACGAAAGAGAAAATGGCTAAACAACCTTCATAAGGGCCAAACTTTACGTTTGAAAATAGTATTTTACCTTCTTTTTGTTTACTAATCGCTCCCTTACTAGCTAAAACTTCAATCACCTTATCTCGCGATGCCCCAAATGGGATACCCAAAACTCCGTTTATATCTTCATCAGTTTGACAGAAACAAAAAAATGGCATTATTAATAAGATACTTAAAATAGCCTTTTTCATATCTAGTTAGTTAAAGCGTATCTACTTTTAAAATCTTCTTTCGACATCGAATAATTAAATCTAAAATTTTTATAGAATCGATATTTTCCATCTTTGAAGATTCTGAAAAAATCCTTTCTAAAGAAAAAACCATCTATATATGCACTTTGCATAATTCTCGCCACGATTTCAGACAGCTCCTAAATGCGCTTTATCTCACTATGAAAAATGTTAATATTTATCATACCGGTTAGTCTAGCATTAAGGTCCTCTTCAGGATCTTCATCTCCAAGAAGTAAAACTGTCGAACCATCATATTCATAATATTCATCCTCCAAATCCGAAAACAAATGGTTGATTTCAGTTATGTCAATATTAGGTTCAACTGGTTTAGGTGAAATATGAAATCCCCCTTCTGGATAATTACTATCGGACCAGACTTCGCTATCTTTTATATGCTCTAATGCAAGATTGAGAACATCTTGCTCCCATTGTTTGATAGGCTCTTCCATTATTACAAGATATCTTTAGCTTTCTTTGCTGCTTCAGAATTACTTTGTTCCGTTCTTTTTTCCAGTTTATCTACTACTGATGGCTTGAAAATATGCAACTCCAAACTAAAATAGATGCCCTTATTGTATGCTCGCATTTCTATACGCTTTGTTCCGATGTCCCAACCATATATTAAATATGTGTAACCTTTCTCAGTAGTATGCCATTCGGGTACACCAGCTCCATCAGTAGCAGAACCATACTTTTCAGTAAGTATTTTTTCTAAAGCCTCGGTCTGAGCAACAAACTCTGATTTGTAATCCTCATAATTAATGATATTTCCATTAATAACAGCTTTATACAATTTGTCTTTATCGAAGTATCCCTCAATTCCAGAAAAGAATAATTACCAATCGAATATTGAGTTTCGAATTCATTTGGATTCGAGGTTTTTAGGAATTTATTTTTTTGAGCAGAAAATTCTTTTTCTGAGATATTGAAGACAATATTACCTACTACTTTATTTTCATCTGCTTTAATTAATTCCATCTTCTGAAGAGAATCTCGTTTATCTACCTCTATTTTGAATCTTAACATTCCAAGTATTATCCAATTTTTTGTGGTGTTCGAATACGATGGCTTTGAATGTGGACATTTATGAAAAAACTTTTGTAAAACATTTACGTTGAAAGGTACAAAAATGCTTGATTTATTGGAAATAAAAAAGCCGATTCAGATTAAAGAATCGGCTTTTGTGGGTGGAGAATATCGGATTCGAACCGATCACCTCTTCACTGCCAGCGAAGCGCTCTAGCCAAATGAGCTAATCCCCCGAATTATATGTATTCAATAATCAAATAGAATTATCAATACAACAATTTCTCGTGCAGCAAAAATAGCAATTACTTTTTCTAAAGCAAATGAAAATTAATCTTTAAATCTGAAAGCCAAAAGCAATTACCCGGCAAAATGAAATCATTAAACCGTACTCAGCGCTAAAGCCGGCTGATTAAGCAATTCTTGGTAGGCATCTACAAACTGCGCAACATGAAATCCGTCGGCTAAAGCATGGTTTGCATGAATAGAAACAGGCATTATTTTTCTGCCATTTTCGTCTCTTACTTTGCCGAATGATATTTTCGGACAACTATCCTTATAAGAATAATTTCTCGCGTGGGAAATCGATTTAAAATTTAACCATGGAAGTGCAGAGTAATGAATTACATTTTCACCGGATGATGCCGGAATCAAACCCGTGGAATTTTCAACCTTCCGGATTTCTTTTACAGCGTTAATCCTGAATTGCTCAAAATTTTCATGAAAATCCATATAACTGAAACCGAATGTTCCGTTAGGCCTGTTTATTGTTGCCGAGGCATGTATTTCATCGTATTTCCAAACTTCGCCATCTATAATACGGTATTTAAAATTCTCGATTTGATTTGCTGCGACCAGCGATTTATGCAGGTAAAGCAAAAAGAATGAAACTTCTTTTTCTTTTGCCTCCTTGTAGGTTGAAGTGCAATCCACCTCTACGGTTACACCAAAAAACGGTTCTTCAAAATTGTTAAAAAAGTTAAAATGGTCTTTTCTTAACCAGGTGTCTATATTTATTTTTTCGCTCATGCTATTAATTTTTGTAAAACTTCAGATAAATTTTTCATCTGGTAAAAATTCGGGTGCTCAATCGTATGGTCTATGTGCTCATGAACCCAGGTGGTGTGGTACGGAATATGAACAGCGTGCCCCCCAATTGCCAGTACAGGTAAAACATCCGATTTTAAAGAGTTGCCTAACATTAAAAACTCTTCAGGCTTGCAATCCAGGTGTTTCAGGAGCTTTTGATAATCTTTTTCCTGTTTATCGCTCATAATTTCAATGTGATGGAAATAATGGTCTAAACCCGACTTTGTCAGTTTCCTTTGCTGATCCAATAAATCGCCTTTAGTGGCAACAACCAATTTATATTTTCCATTCAGGGCTTTCAAAACCTCTTCTACGCCATCCAACAATTCAATGGGTTTATTCAGCATTTCCTGCCCTAGCTGTATCGCTTTGTTAATCATTTCAGGATTTGCCTTTCCTTCGGTTATTTTTAAAATGGTTTCAATCATACTAAGCATAAAGCCTTTAATGCCATAACCATAGAGCGGCAGATTGGCAATTTCGGTTTTGTATAACTCGGCTACAATGCTATGATGAGGTAAGAAATCTTCCAGTAAACCTGCAAATTGTTCTTCCGTTTCGCGGAAATAAGGTTCGTTTACCCAAAGGGTATCATCGGCATCAAAAGCAATTACACTAATATTATTGTTCATGGTTATGCTTACTTTAGTAGCACAAAAGTAAATCAACCCAAATCAATAAGAAAGGACATTTGTCTCGCTTTTAAATTATGTTACGAACAAATCTTAATTTTTTATCTTTTATAGAACGCTTTTATGCATCGGATAGCGAACATAAAAACATTACTTTAAAAGTTTTCCCCGCTGGATTCAGGTTTATTGAACAAGGCGAAAAAATAAGAAACATTTATATTGTTAAAGAAGGCGTAACCAAATGCTTCATTTCTGAAGAAAACGGAAAAGATTTCATCATAGAATTTTTAGGAAAAGGAGAAGTTGTCGGCGAACTCGAAGCAATAAAGAAAATCGATTGCCTGTGTAATGTTGAAGCCATAAGTGAGGTTACCGCTTATGCAATTCCTGATCATTTCTTTTTAAAGCTTACGGAAGAAAACACCGAATTCACCAGGATTTTACTCCAGGAATTATCGACAAGAATTATTCAAACCAGTTCAAGAGCTTCTTTTCAGCAACTTTATACTTTAGAATACGGTTTAATGAAACTATTAAAACTTCAAACCGAGGAAAATATCAGGGTTTCAAAAGAAGATATGGCGGCCTATCTGGGGATATCAGTAAGGAGTTTTAACCGGATATTAAAGCAACTTAAAGCAAAAAATACTTTTAATGAAGATGATGGTTTGAAAAAGCTTTTTGATTAAGAAACCCTCCAGATTCAACGGGAATTTACTTGCCAGGCACATAAATCGAAGGCCCTTATCTTAAGCATTTCAATGTTTCGTTAAACTTTACATGAGGTAGCGCTCAATGTCAAAAGGGCTAAAAATATGCTTAAACAAATGGCTGTAATATTGTTTATAAGTCAGCACTTATTTTAGTAAAGGAAAACAGGAGTTTCATCGGCGTTAAACCGGACTTTAATCGGAGAACCATCGGAGTTATTGGTATTTATTCAGATTAAATTACGACATTCTAATGCTAATTTCTAATCTTAATATTTCCCGGGCTTATCGGAAATGCAAATGTTTCATTCATGTCTTTTCGGTCCGATAGCTATCGATGAAACGCAGTAAAATGCCTGCCTTTGGTAGGTCGAAATCTTTGAATCGAAAACAATTCCAAAGATTTTGCTTCGCAGAGACTTCGTGTTCTCCACTTCGCTCGAATCCGATAGATTCTGTGTTAATTTCCAAATAAAATATTTTATTTTTGTTTCATGGGCAGTCAAGAACTAGCCAGTGTAGCGTGCTGATGCTTTAGGCTCAGCTCGCTACTTTCTTTTAAAACT
>NZ_JAPWGL010000005.1 GCF_027213645.1 Pedobacter rhodius
AAGGAAAGAGGTAGTATCTATCGGTCAATATACTTCATGAGTTATTTAGCCATCGGTCTACTCTCAATCCTTTTCACTTTATATTCACTAAATTAATAATTGTAAACATAGGAGCTATCGGATTCGACCGCAGTGGAGAAATCTTTGTACATAAAAACCAAATTCAAAGATTTCTCCATTCCGCTACGCTACATCCGATAGCTATCGGATCGAGATGGCGATCTGACTAAACATTACATACCTCAATGGTGGCCTAGCCTGAACTGAGCGAAGTCGAAGTGAAGGATTTTAAAAACTGCTTTCTGAGGTATTTCAAAAAGCTCAACATCACAAATTCAATGGTAAGTCGATTGATGATACAGTCTCTTTTTAATTTATACTTTTCAAGGCCGCGCAATAATTTATTTAATAGACTTAATTGTCCTCTTAATGTCAATCAAATCGTTCATCTCAAAAACCGGTGACTGAAAATAGAATTTTTGATAGATAATCTTATCGTCTTTGCTGTCGTAAACGCTGATGATTTTATCGTTAGAACGTTGCGTGTAAATCAGGTATTTAATATTTACATCATCAGTTAAAATTAAACTGTCTAATTCTTTAAAAGGTAAAAATTTTAACTTGTAATTATATGGTTCCTGAATGCTGTTGTTTCTGGGGAATTTTGCAGATTGCGACGAAAATATTTCTCTGACATACTCCGGTACATAAAGTGTTTCTTTTGCCAATGCCGGAAGCCTGACTTTATTATAAAACTGATAGTCTATTTCCCGGTTTTGTGCCAGCAGCAATCCATCGTTTATTTGTTTAAGATATCCTGCTAAAAATCCGGGCGACCAGTTAACAAACCTCGAATTGTTATAAAGCATATTTAACATATCCCTTTTAAGGCTTTTCCTGGAACCAGGTTTATCAATAGTTTTTTTAACCGTTAATTCAGTATACACATCCGGGAAAAGGGTTATTGTAGCGAAAACGCTTTCCTCTTTTTGTTTTGGTTTATCTGATGGGGTAACCAGCTTTAACGTATAAACTACATTCGCATTCGTAATCGTATCCGCTTTTTCGGGATAGGCATCAAAATAAAAAAAAGAATAATTAGACAATGTATCATAGCGGGCAAGTTCCTCCGGCTTAATAATTTTATATGGTGTTATGGTCCAGGTTTTTTTTATCGCTTCTTTAAACTTTTCCTGTTCAGCATAATCTTTGTACTGAAGCGTAAATAACGTAGTTGTAGTTTTTAAAACCCTTAGCTTTTCGCTGTTAGATGCCTCATTTCCAAAATAAGATACCTGTGCATGTGCTAGTAGGCCCGGTAGCGCGAGCATCATCAGCACCAACATTTTTTTCATTGGCAGCATATTAATGTTTTCATTTGTGTTGATCTATTATAAGAATTTTTTAACAAATATTTTAAATTTTCTACTTGCATTAACAAAATACATTCGCTAGCTTTGCTATGCAAGCATAATAAATTAACCAAATGAAGCAACAGCAAACATTAGATTACCACGTAAAATTTGCCTGGCAAAATATGTTTAATAAGTATAACCAGATGGCATCATCTTTTGGCATTACACAGGCAATTGGTTATATGCTTATTAATATTAATGATGAGGAAGGGACGGCCGTTTCCAATCTGGCTGCATTACTCGGCGTTAAAGCAACCAGCTTATCCCGTATGCTGAATAATATGGAACACGAGCATCTCATTTATCGCGAAACCGCTGCCGGGGATAAACGTTCTGTAAAGGTTTTTCTAACCGATTTTGGAAAAGAAAAAAAACAGCTGGCTAAAGGTGTTGTTCGAAAATTCAACGAATACCTCGATGAGCATTTCACGAAAAAGGAAAAGGAAACGTTTATTAATCTATTGATAAAACTAAATGATATTACAGTAGCATATACTGTTGATTAAATATATTCTCTGATGAAACGAAGCATTAATAAAGTTGCTGTTTTAGGCTCGGGCATTATGGGTTCGCGTATTGCATGCCACTTCGCCAATATTGGTGTAGAGGTTTTGCTTTTAGATATCGCCCCAAAAGAACTGAGCCCGGAAGA
Source organism: Pedobacter rhodius (assembly GCF_027213645.1). GTDB lineage: Bacteria > Bacteroidota > Bacteroidia > Sphingobacteriales > Sphingobacteriaceae > Pedobacter > Pedobacter rhodius. The sequence continues at coordinate 2,068 of NZ_JAPWGL010000005.1, forward strand.
GCAGGCGAAAGGATTAACTTTAGATAAACCGGCAGTAAAGAACCGGATTGTAAATACAGCTTTACAAACGGCCGTTAAAACAAATCCATCGCCAGTTTATTCAAAAAAAGTATTGAATAAAATTAAAACCGGAAACTTTGACGATGATATGGCGAAAATTGCCGGTTTTGACTGGGTGATAGAAGTAGTTGTCGAAAATCTGGATATCAAGAAGAAAGTTTTTGAGCAGGTAGAGCAGTTCCGCAAACCAGGCACTTTAATTACTTCGAATACTTCGGGTATTCCGATTCATTTAATGGCTGAGGGTAGAAGCGAAGATTTCAAAGCGCATTTCTGCGGAACGCACTTTTTTAATCCGCCGCGTTATTTAAAGTTATTGGAAATCATTCCAACGCCATATACCAAACCGGAAATTGTTGATTTCCTGATGCATTATGGTGATAAGTTTCTGGGTAAAACCACTGTTTTATGTAAAGATACGCCAGCGTTTATTGCCAATCGTGTTGGGGTTTATTCCATCATGGCTTTGCTGCATCTGGTCGAAAAACTGGATTTGACAGTTGAAGAGGTCGATAAATTTACTGGTCCGGCGCTGGGCAGACCGAAATCCGCTACTTTCCGAACTTCTGACGTGGTGGGTTTGGATACCATGATCAAAGTAGCAAAAGGACTTTATGATAATTGCCCCGATGATAAAGCACATGAGTTGTTCAAACTTCCGGAGTATGTAAAAAAAATGGAAGAAAATAAATGGCTTGGTGATAAAACCAAACAGGGCTTCTATAAAAAAACTAAAACAGCGGATGGGAAAACAGAAATCCTGGCGCTGGATTTAAAAACCTTAGCATATAAACCGCAGCAAAAAGTAAAGTCGACTACTCTGGAGATGACCAAACCGGTTGAAAATCTTCGTGAACGCATGAAGATTTTTGCCAAAGGAAAAGATAAGGCAGGTGAATTATTTCGTCATTCCTCTTTCGGGTTGTTTGAATATGTATCGGATAGAATTCCGGAAATTTCTGATGAATTGTACCGCATCGATGATGCCATGCGTGCAGGTTTCGGCTGGGAATTGGGCCCGTTTGAACTTTGGGATGCCGTAGGGGTGAAAGAAGCAATCGAGGGAATGGAACAATATGGAAACAAAGCTGCGGCCTGGGTTCATGAAATGCTTGATGCCGGAAATACTGCCTTCTACAAAGTGGAAGGCGGTGTTAAAAAGTACTACGATATTCCGACAAAATCTTATAAAGCTTTACCTGGAACGGATGATTTCATCATTTTAGATAATATCCGGGAAAATAAAACCCTTTGGAAAAATTCAGGTGTTTCGATTATCGATTTGGGTGATGGCATTTTAAATGTCGAGTTCCATACCAAAATGAATACCATTGGCGGCGATGTAATTTCAGGCATCAACAAAGCGATTGACATGGCTGAAAAGGATTATCGCGGTTTGGTGATTGGTAATGATGGTGCGAATTTTTCCGCCGGCGCAAACGTGGGTATGATTTTTATGATGGCGGTAGAGCAGGAATGGGATGAATTAAATATGGCCATCCGTATGTTCCAGAATACTTCGATGCGCATTCGTTACTCTTCAATTCCGGTTGTGGTGGCGCCACATAATTTAACCTTAGGTGGTGGCTGCGAGTTCAGCTTACATGCCGATCATGTACAGCTTTCTGCTGAAACGTATATGGGTTTGGTTGAATTTGGCGTCGGTGTAATTCCTGGTGGTGGCGGAACAAAAGAATTTGCTTTACGTGCCTCTGATGAATACAAAGACGATCAAATTGTTCAAAATGCATTGAAAGACCGTTTCCTGACCATCGGTATGGCCAAAGTTTCTACTTCGGGTTATGAAGCTTACGAGTTGGGTTATTTGCAAAAAGATAAATTTTCAATTTCAATGAACCGCAACCGTTTACTGGCCGATGCAAAAGCTAAAGCCATTGAGCTGGCAGAAGCTGGTTATACCAAACCGGTTCAAAGAACTGATATCAAGGTATTAGGAAAGCAGGGTTTAGGAATTGTTTATGCCGGTGCAAATAGCATGTATGCAGGTCATTTTATTTCCGAACATGATAAAAAAATCTCTGAAAAATTAGGGTATGTGATGTGTGGCGGCGATTTATCTGCTCCGACAGAAGTAAGTGAACAATATTTGCTGGATTTGGAAAGAGAAGCATTTTTATCGCTTGCAGGAGAACGGAAGAGCTTGGAGCGTATTCAATCGATCATCACGAAAGGGAAACCGTTGAGGAATTAAAAAAAGTCAGTATCAAGATATGAGTATCAAGTATCAAGATTCATAGTAAAAAATAAATAGATATAAAATATGGGCGATTTCAATTTCGAGTCTTGACTTGATACTCGCTAATAGGTACTAAACCTGGCGATTCGAGTTTTGAGCACAGTCTTGATACTCGATACTCGCTACTTAATACTAAATAAAATGGAAGCATATATAATAGCCGGATATCGTACAGCAGTGGGCAAGGCGCCCCGGGGCGTATTCCGTTTTACGAGGGCTGATGATTTGGCTGCAGAAGTGATTCGCGCTTTAGTGGCATCGGTTCCGAATTTAGATAAAGAACAAATAGATGATGTAATTGTGGGTAACGCTACCCCGGAGGCCGAACAAGGTTTAAATATTGCCCGTATGATTTCGCTGATGGGCCTCGATACCGATAAAGTTCCGGGTGTTACGGTAAACCGTTATTGTGCATCGGGCTTAGATACCATTGCCACGGCAGTAGCCAAAATTAAAGCTGGAATGGCTGATTGTATCATTGCAGGCGGCGTGGAGGTGATGAGCGGAATGCCTTTCGGCGGATGGAAACTGGTTCCGAATGCTGAAGTTGCTAAAAACAATCCGGACTGGTATTGGGGCATGGGTTTAACGGCCGAAGCTGTTGCCAAAGAATACAATGTGAGTCGCGAGGACCAAGATGCCTTTTCTTTAAAATCTCATGAAAAAGCCATTCATGCCATAAAAAACGGTCATTTGAAAGATGGCGTTTTGCCAATTACGGTAAACGAAAACTACCTGGATGAAAACCTGAAAAAGAAAACCCGGTCTTATGTAGTTGATACAGACGAAGGCCCACGCGCAGATACAACTTTAGAGAAATTGGCAAAATTGAAACCCGTTTTCGACGCCGTTGGAAGTGTAACCGCAGGAAATTCATCGCAGACTTCTGATGGTGCGGCATTTGTTTTAGTCGTTTCTGAAAAGAAAATGAAAGAATTGAATGCAGCGCCAATTGCCAGATTAGTGAGTTATGGTGTTGCCGGTGTTCCGCCTAGAATTATGGGTATCGGCCCGATTGAGGCGATTCCGAAAGCATTAAAACAAGCCGGCTTAAAACAGGATGATATTGATTTAATTGAATTGAATGAAGCTTTTGCATCACAATCTTTAGCAATCATCAGAACCCTTGATTTAAATCCGGATATCATAAACGTAAACGGCGGTGCAATTGCGTTAGGTCATCCGCTGGGTTGTACAGGTGCAAAACTTTCCGTTCAAATGATGAATGAGTTGAAAAGACAAAATAAAAAATATGGCATGGTAACGATGTGTGTAGGCACAGGTCAGGGCGCAGCCGGGATTTTTGAATTTTTGTAATTAGTATCAAGATATGAGTATCGGGTATCAAGATTGAATAGCGATAGGAAGTAATCATCCCTATAAAAATTCATCCCAAATATTTACTCTAATCTTAATATTATTAAAACATGCACAATTTTAAAGATTTGAAAGTCTGACAAAAATCAATTGACTTGGCAGTTGAAGTTTATAAAGCAACTTCACGTTTACCAAATGATGAAAAGTATGGCTTGGTTTCGCAAATGAAAAGATGTTCAGTATCGATATCTTCTAACATAGCCGAAGGCTCAGGAAGAGGAAGTAGTGCTCAATTCAAATACTTTTTGAATATAAGCCAGGGTTCGGCTTTTGAGTTAGAGGCACAATTGATTATTTCGAACCGACTGGAATTGCTGGATAATGAGTTATCAGCTAACTTAATTGAGAAAACAATGGAAATACAAAAAATGGTTTATGCTTTGGACAGGAGTATTAAGATTTAAGTATCAAGATTTAAGTATCAAGTATCAAGATATAAGTATCAAGATTGGAGAACTCTTTCTTGATACTCGATACTGAATACTAAACCCTGGTGATTCAAGTTTTGAGCCCAGTCTTGATACTTAATACCCGCTACTGAATACTAAATGTTGATTCAAGTTTTGAGCTCAGTCTTGATACTCGATACTTGCTACTAAATACTAAACCTGGCGATTCAAGTTTTGAGCCCAGTCTTGATACTTGATACTCGCTACTGAATACTAAATGTTGATTCAAGTTTTGAGCTCAGTCTTGATACTCGATACTTGCTACTAAATACTAAACCTGGCGATTCAAGTTTTGAGCCCAGTCTTGATACTTGATACTCGCTACTGAATACTAAATGTTGATTCAAGTTTTGAGCCCAGTCTTGATACTTGATACTCGCTACTAGATACTATAAAAATGGAAACAACTGAAAAAAAAACAATTAAAGGCGGCGAATTCTTAATTAAAGAAACGGCGTATCAGGATGTATTTATCCCTGAAGAATTTGATGAAGAGCAACAAATGATTGCACAAACCTGTCGCGATTTTCTGGAGGCTGAAGTTTATCCAAACTTAGATAAAATTGATAAACAGGAAGACCCTGAATTAATGCCGACGCTTTTAACCAAAGCCGGCGAACTGGGTATCCTTGGGGTTTCGGTTCCGGAAGAATACGGTGGGTTCGGTAAGAACTTCAACACCTCGATGCTGGTTGCTGATGTAGTTGGCGCCGGTCATTCATTTGCGGTGGCACTTTCGGCACACACCGGAATCGGTACTTTGCCAATCCTCTATTATGGTAACGAAGCACAAAAAGCAAAATACATTCCGAAGTTGGGTTCAGGTGAATGGAAAGCGGCTTACTGCTTAACAGAACCAAACTCCGGTTCGGATGCAAATTCCGGAAAAACGAAGGCAAAGTTGAGCGATGATGGTAAACACTATATCATCAACGGGCAAAAAATGTGGATTACCAATGGTGGTTTTGCCGATATTTTTATCGTTTTCGCTAAAATAGACGATGATAAAAACTTAACTGCTTTTATTGTAGAGAAAGATTTCGGTGGCATCACCATGAACCCGGAAGAACATAAAATGGGTATTAAAGGTTCTTCAACCCGTCAGGTTTTCTTTAACGATTGCCCGGTACCGGTTGAGAATATGTTGAGCGACCGTGAAAATGGTTTCAAGATTGCGGTGAACATTTTAAATATCGGCCGTATTAAACTATCTGCTGCGGCAATTGGTGCCTCAAAAGCAACATTGAGTACAGCAATTAACTATTCGAATGAACGCAGCCAGTTTGGTCGCCCGATTTCGAAATATGGCGCCATCCGTTTCAAAATCGCAGAAATTGCCTCTAAATTGTATGCGGTTGATGCTGCGAATTACAGAGCCGGACAAAATATCGATGATACTTACGATGCTTTGGTTGCCGGTGGAATGGAATCCGGAAAAGCGAGGTTAAAATCTGTTGAACAATTCGCTGTTGAATGCGCCATCTTAAAAGTGTGGGGTTCTGAAGCGTTGGACTATACGGTAGATGAAGGTGTTCAGATTTACGGTGGAATGGGTTTTAGTGCTGATGCGCCAATGGATAGGGCTTATCGTGATGCCCGTATTAACAAGATTTTCGAAGGAACGAACGAAATTAATCGTTTGTTAACGGTAGATATGATGTTGAAGCGTGCCATGAAAGGTGAACTGGATTTAATGACACCGGCCACAGCTGTTGCCGCTGAATTAATGAGCATCCCTGATTTTGGCGAAGAAGATACAACCTTATTTGCGGCAGAGAAAAAAGTTTTAGCCAACCTGAAAAAAGCCACCTTAATGGTTGCAGGTGCTGCGGTTCAAAAACTAATGATGACCTTAAGCAAGGAACAGGAAATTTTAATGAACATCGCGGATATGGCAGGTTACGTGTATGTGTTAGAATCGGCCTTGTTAAGAACCGAGAAATTAGTAAGTACCCGCGGGGAAGAAGCTTGTGCCGGACAATTGGATTTATTGAAAATTTACATGGTAGAAGCGGTTGACGGGATTGCCAAAGCAGGTAAAGAAGCACTTTGGGCATTTGCCGAAGGCGATGAGCAGCGCATGATGCTGGTTGGCTTGCGCCGTTTTACTAAAGTAGAACCTTTTAATGTTAAAGATGCCCGCCAAAGAGTTGCACAGCAACTGATTGAGGCGAACAAGTATATTTTTTAAGGTTTAAAAAGCAGAAAGGTTAAAGACCAAAGCTGAAAGACCAAAACCTAAAGCGAATAATAGGGTAAAACCTAATTTTATTTGTTTAAAGTTTGCTTTAGTCTTTCAGCTTTGGTCTTTTTGCTTTTACCTATTTGTTAAAATTGGTTAAAAATTGTAGCAACGGTATTAAAAGCTTATTTTTGCAGACTATGGTTAAGATTAGGCATTTTTTATTGTTGGTTTACATCGCAGGATGTTTTACTGCCTGTAAAAAACTAGATGTTGGAGAAGTTTACGACCCGGTTCCTCAATTTAAAGCTGATACAACTGCAATAAGGGCATTTGTAAAGTTAAATAATATTCCGGTACTTAAAGATGAAGGTAGTGGGGTATTTTATCAGATTATTGTGCCAGGTAGTGGAAGCCACACCTATACTACTGCAAGTAGTATAACTGTTGATTACGCAGGTAAGCTTTTAAATGGGACTGTATTTGATGCTTCTAATGGAACGCTTCGCACATTTGTTTTAGGTAATTTAATACCCGGATGGCAAGTTGCCATACCAAAAATACAAAAGGGTGGACAAATCAGGTTTTTTGTGCCTTCTTATTTTGGTTATGGAAATACCACACAGGGTTCTATACCGGCAAATTCTGTCCTTGATTTTACAGTAACACTTAATAATACGCCTAACTAAATGGGTAATAAATTTATAAAATTTGTTTTCTGTAGCATTTTACTTATCTCTATAGGATTTGTTTCCTGTAAAAAGGATGAAAATGCTGAAAAACAAATCTCTGAATTTATTAAAAAGAATAACATTAGTGCGGTTAAGCATTCATCCGGTCTATATTATCAAATTATAAAACAGGGTGTAGGTTCCTTTACTTATCCTGCAGGTACTAAAATCACCATCAAGTATGAAGGCAGATTATTAGACGGAACTGTAATTGATAATGGTGGAGGACAAGAAAATACTTTTTTGCTTAATCAACTCATAGAAGGTTGGAGAATCGGAATTCCACTTATACAAAAGGGAGGCGAAATCAGGTTATTGATTCCGTCTGATTTAGCTTATGGAAGCCAGGCAACCGGACCTGTACCTGCGAATTCGGTTTTAGATTTTACAATACAATTAATAAACGTACAATAATTAATGAAGAACCTTACAAAACTTAGCCTGTCAATTTTTTTATTGGCTATTGTATTATTTACATCTTGTAAAAAGGAATACGATTCTATAGAAACTGTTGATGAAGCTGCGATTCAGGCGTATATCAAAGCAAATAATCTGACCGGCAAAATGACACGCGATTCGCTTGGCGTTTATTATCAGGTGCTTGATGCAGGCAGTGGAAGTGTAATTGCAAACCGGGATTCGGTTTTGTTTAGCTATGAAGAGAAGTCGATTACCGATGCAACAACTTTTTATTCTACATCTGTAAATGGAAATGAGGGTACCTATTTTGGTTACCTCGCCGGTAAATTTAACGATGCCTGGAAAACAGGATTAAGAGGCTTAAAGTTTGGCGGAAAAGTAAGACTGTTGGTTCCATCACGTTTAGCGTATGGGAAAAATGGAAATGCGACGTTAAATGTGCCTTCAAATGCAATAATCGACACCTATATTACCACATCAACCTATCGTAAACAATGGCAATGGGACGATGCTAAAATCCAGACATATTTAGCTGCTAAAGGATTAACCGCTACCGCTATAAAGGATGCTTCAAGGGTTTATTACATTACGACAACGCAGGGAACCGGAGTTGACGCAATTAATGAATCGAGTACAGTTGTTTACAAGTATACCGGTAGACTACTGGATGGTACTGTTTTCGATTCATCTACAGATGGAACTTTTTCTACCACTTTTGCGAGTATCTATGTAGAGGGATGGAAAAGTATTGTTAAAAAATATACTGCAGGCGCAAAATTCAGGATGTTTATCCCCTCTGACTTAGCTTATGGCACATCAGGAAGTACCGGCGGTGCAGTTGCAATACCTTCCAACGCCGTACTTGATTTCGACATCGAAATTGTAAGCGTTACGAATTAAGTGCTTCCTTAAAAACTTTTAATACCCTTTCCCTTGCAAAAGTATGCTCAACGATAGGTTGGGCATATTTTTTTGTGCCAAATTCAGGTACCCATTTTTTAATGTATTCAAATTTCGGGTCGAAACGTTTGGTTTGCAGTTCAGGATTAAAAACCCTGAAATATGGAGCGGCATCATTTCCGGAGCCTGCGGCCCACTGCCAGCCACCAACATTACTTGCCATTTCATAATCCAGTAGTTTTTCGGCAAAGTAAGCCTCGCCCCAGCGCCAGTCGATTAACAGATGCTTTGATAAAAAGCTGGCCACAACCATCCGTACGCGGTTATGCATCCAGCCGGTTTCATTCATTTGCCGCATACCTGCATCCACCAGAGGATAACCGGTATTGCCTTCGCGCCAGGCTTTAAATTCCGCTTCATCATTGCGCCACTTGATTTTATCATATTGCTTTTTAAATGAATCGAAAGCGGCATAAGGAAAGTGCCATAGGATCATCATGTAAAATTCACGCCAGGCCAGTTCCGACAGCCACACATTTGATTTAGCGTCAACAGCATCCTGCACAGCTTTGCGAATGCTTAATGTGCCAAAGCGCAAATGTAAACCAATGTGGGTTGTGCCGTCTAAAGCCGGGTAATCCCGTTCTTTTGCATAATCGCCGAGCTTGCTTTTGTAGCTCAGTTTCGGAAATTTCATTTCACTTTTCTCAAAGCCCATTTCTTTAAAAGTCGGAATGCTAAGCTTTTTGGTCTGAAACAGATTTCTGAAATATTTTTTTGTGGGATAAGGTTTCGTATAAAAATCATTCAGTTTTGCATGCCATTGTTTATAGAAAGGCGTAAAAACCGTGTATGGGGTTTTATCGGCTTTAAGTATTTCACCTTTTTCAAAAATAACCTGATCCTTATACGTTTTAAAAGCGATTTTTTCGCTGGTTAAAAACTCGAACATATCATCATCCCGTTCACGGGCGTAAGGCTCATAATCGTGATTGGTATACACTGCCGCAACATCATATGCTTTCAATACCTCCGGCCAGACCTCTTCAGGCTTGCCATACTTTATCAGCAAATCTGAACCTTTTTCCTGAAGCTCCTTCTTAATATTTTCCAGCGTTTCATATATAAAAGTTACCCGGGCATCATCTTTCGGTAATTTATCGAGAATGTTTTTATCGAAAATAAATAGCGGTAAAACAGGGTTTTCACTTTTTAATGCGTGGTAAAGTGCTGCATTGTCTTCTAAACGCAAATCGCGGCGCAACCAGCAAATGTTAACAGCCAAATCTCCGGAAACGGATTTTTCCTTTTTTTTGTTCATATCACCGCTAAATTAACGTTAATATTAATTTATTGAAGGTTAACAGCAGAAAAGATTAAACTGTTTAAATTTTGTCTATTCATTTAGAAAAATGCCCGCCTGCCGAATGCAGGGAGAGATCTATTTAAACAGATTTCTCGGCTTCGCTGCACTCCGCCCGAATCCGATAGCTATCGAATGACGGGATTTAGAGGGTTTGATTTTCATAAATTTTTCTGTCATTTATATTCATTTTTATAATATAATTTAGCTCTATCAATGACAGATATCTTATTTATCTGAAAATAAGTGTTTTGCGTTTACAAATCTGTCGTCAACCCTCAGATGTATTTGAAAAACTCTAACTTCTACCATTGGCGTTATTTTTTAACTATTGAAATACATCAAATTATGAACTATGTATGTTTACGTTTATAAGGCCAAAGCACTGTTTCACCGTTCCGCTTTAAACCGGCCTAACAAATTTTTGGGGATGCACTATCCAAGCCAAAGCACAACCTTAAATACAAAAACGGCGTAGCCCTCATGAATACCTATTAAAACAATAAATACTTATGAATAATTTTCAGCCGGCAATTATTAATTAGTTATCATTGTTTTTAATTGTATTAATGAGCTCGCAAAATGCTCGGTTTTGTTTCTTTTGTTGCCAAACCTGCGAAGCAAGCTTGAAGACCAATAAAAATATAAACTTCTCTGAAAAACAAAAAAGCCTGTCCGGTCAGGACAAATAAAACACCCCGCCCTGCGGGCACCCCTCTGAAAGAGGGGAATGTGGAATAGCAACGTCATTTATATTCATTTTTTCTTAACTTAATTTCATTTTGCCTATGGGAGGCAGGCGCGAGCATAGACGAATAGAAAAGGCATTCATGAGCCCGCAAAAAGCTCGGTTTTGTTAATTTGAGCTAAGCCAACCTGAACACCATTTAAAAATCATACATTAAAAAATTTTAGTCTTTGCGGCAATGAACAAATACAAACAGACGGCAGATTCTTGTTTTAGATAAATAAATACCAGCACTACGCTTCAATATCATGTGATTCATATTTACCACTAGCTGCTGTCAATTCGATTTTGTACACAATAATATTAGTATGCTCTGCCTGGCTTATACCATGTGAAGGTTCCTCCGATGGCCTATTCGTTAAGGGCATTATTTTGTGGATTATACTCTGCATAACCTGTTGCCTTTCTTCGCCAGCCAGTTCACTAAAATTTCCCTGAAGTATGGCGCTCTTCCACCTGAACGTATCGAAGATTTCATCAACCTGAAAACAGACCTTGGGATTAGCCCGCATCATGTTTATTTTTTTGCCATTCCCTGAGTGCCCGTAAATTGCATTATCCCTGTAAACATAGTTGACTGGAACAATGTATGTTTCGCCATCGGCATGACAACCTAATCTTCCAATAACCTGTTGCTCCAAAAAATCGATGAGCTGTCCCTTATTTAAATCGCCTAACATAATGGTATATTTTAGTTCTATGCTAAAGTTACACAAATAGAAAGCGAAAAGAGATGATAAGGATCACCTAACGAGATGATTTAACCGGCAAGTAGCAGTAGGTTATTTTTAATTTCGCCATTCCCAGGGCGGTATAGGGTTTGCATCATGCCATAAACCTACTTTTTTTTCTCTGGCAATTATTTCCAGCTTCGCATATACCCCATCAGAAGAATATTTTTTAAAATGCCAGGCCATACCTTGCTTTATCATTTCCTGGTTTACGATTTGTCTCTTGCCATTCACAACGATTGCTATTAACCTTTTGTAGCGGTCGTATTTCTCCACTTTAACGTCAACCATTTGCCCGAAACACAAATCAGATAAGGCTTCTTTAGCATTATTGCCAAAAGGCTGAGCGGCCCTTTTCTCCGGGCAATCGATATGTGCTAAACGTATCTTAACGGGATGATCCTGGTATAATATTTCCATGGTATCGCCATCGATAATCCGGATTACTTTGGCAGTAAAATTAAGATGGCTTTTGTATGCCGGCTTGCTTTCACCCGGCGGAATATGGCATGCCTGAAGCGTTAGCAATAAAACCAGCGCATTTACTTTTCGTAACCACATAATGTTTTACCGTCGTTTTTGGCTTTATCGATTGTGCTTTTTATAATTTTATACGAGCAATTGCTCAAACCGCGGCAATCGGATGTTAAGTGGTATTTTTTAGTTTTGCCGTTGTTGCAGATGTAAACTGTTGTGTTTTCTTTGCAGGTTGTGGTTGTTAAAAAAAAGATTAATAGGGAGAGGGTTTTCATAGTTAATTTAAGTTTATGAGCGGGTTTTGAATATGAAAAGATGCTTTTATATTAGGGATTGATATATTTTTGAATAACCTGATCCAAATTTGAAGGTAAATCTGCTAGCTTTATAACATTGTTTTTGACATTCATTTCTTTAAGCCAATTATTCCAATATTCGCTGATTACATCTCTTTCAAAAGGATTTTTCTTAGCTGGATTAATTCCTAAAACAAATACTTCCAGATTATTTAAATTGCCATTCGCTTTAATAAAACCATAACCTTTTTTTTGCATCAATTCTTTATAATTCGGACTATTCAGCTTTAATGATTTTATAAATTCAGGCGTAATGTAAGAACTTTTGTTTCCTTGTTTAAATTTGGAATCCTGATGAAACATATAGCCATCTGTTAAGATAAACAGAATATTTCTGCGATTTGGTTTAATGCAATAATCGTTAACTTTATTCTTGAAAAATCCCCAAATATCTGATCCTAAATATTTTTTATCTTTAATTGCAAGTTTATATATCTCGCTAGAAGCTGAAATGTACTGCGACGAAATTTTTAAAATATTTTCTTTTGTGGTGTTGTCTTTTGTGAAAGATAATTTAAGTTTCTCAGCTAGGTTGTTTATTGCTGGATTTAAAGGTTCTGGCTCGAAATAAATTTGAATCTGATCATTGTCTTGTCTTATTGGTTTTGCTCTTAAGTGGGCTTCAAATCCTTTGCTAATGGATTCGATATATCCTAAATCTCTAGTATAAAATTCCATGGACGGGTTGGAATTTTTTATTGGGTCAATTCGATCTGAAAGATCTAATAAAATACTGATATTTAAATTTTCTTTTTTGCTGTTTACCTGATTATTAGTTGTAGCGTTTATGTTGCTTTCTTTTTTATTTTCGCTGCATCCGGCAAAAAGGGTAACAACTATATAGAATGTCAGAAGTTTGAATTTAAAGTTCATAATTTAGGATATTTTAGAGTAAACCACATTTTGAAAATCCGGGTCAATTAGATTAAGCTTTTTGAGGTGCTCATGAGCTATACTTTCACATTGTTCTAGGATTTCATTTTGTCTCTGTTGTGGCAGAGCAATTTCTGATGCTACGGCTTGAAACCACCCTTCTTTATATTGATAATGATATAAAAGATATTGTTTAAGGTTTAATACAAAGCCGTCAATTACAGATTGTAATTCTGCAATCTTGCCAGTTATCTCAACAATCTTTTTCTTTAGGTTATTAATTTCCTCTATAATTTCATTCTTAGTATTTTCCAATAATTTTATTTCTTCCATTTTGGATTTGATATAACCCTTTATTCTATCAATATTTTCGTGCTCTTTCATTGTAATATCAAAAACTAACCCCCATATGATATACACGACAAATCCTGCGAAAATAATCATCCAAAACTCAGACTCGCCCAATGCTATTTTAAGATTATAAGGTAAAGAGTCAGGTGTTTTATTGAAGTCATAAATTTTCTTTTCAATCTGATAAGCTAGTAAACCATCAAATAAAAATGTAACGATAAATAGAGCTATCATTCTAAAAATATTTTTGATTCCTTTACCCTTTTGAACCATGTGAATAACATAACCCAAACCCAAAAAAACCGATGGAATTGTGAAAATTAAAATCGCTTCGAGTAAACCTGCAGCTAATGCATTATTAAATGCCTGGGCATCAAAAATGGCTGCAGTAAGGCTATCGTTAGAAAAATCTTTAAAAAAAGCAGAATAGGTTGCTGAAATGTAAAAGACAAATAAATATAAGGTTATTGGGATAAGAAGTAGAAGGCCAATGTAAAATTGTGCCCTAGGACGTTTGGACGTTTCGACACCATATCTTTCGGGGTGATGATTTACATCTTCAGCTTCATTTTTTGTTGTATTTATTTTATCTATAAGCAGTTGTTTTTTTTCTTCAAAAATTGAAATTGCAGCCTCCGTATTTTTCAATTCGCTTTGCTTTCTTATTTTCTCATCTATATATGGCTGTTTTAATTTAACTTGCTGGATTTCCTGTTCGCGACATTGTTGTTCAAAGCTACCATAAACATTTTCCAAGCATGCTCTAAAATTTATTGGAGCACCCATTGCCTTTAAGGCTGCTCCATAGCCACTCTGGTAGTAGGTAATTCTAATCTTCTGTTCGGTCTGTTCTTCAATTTCAGGAACAAAACTTTTAGGTTCTTCACTATTTTTAGTGATAAATAATTTTCTAATTTCCATAACTTTTAGTTAATTGAGTTCAATACTTCTTGAAGTTGTTTTTCTTTTTTAGCACAGTCGATCAGATAATCACATATTCCAATTATATTTTCGGGTAAAAATTCAAATGTTTCACAGTATTTTTTAAGTAAATTGTATTCATCTGTTGTTACCTCCTTATCCGCCCAAATCATTATCGCTAAATCATATAAGTATTCAATTCTTTTTTCTATGGCATTAGGAACTTCCATCTTATCGACCGGATTAGTTAAGATATTATCCAGGTGTTCTGTACTTATGCCTCTTTGTTCTGCAAATTTGTATAGCTGCTTCATTTCAAGCACATCGAAATTGTTGTCTGAACAGGCTATTTGATAAAGTCTCAGGAAATGACTCTGTAACTCAATATTAATTATGGTTTCCATATAATTTAGTTCTTAGTTTTAGTTGAAATGATTCGATCTCGGGTATAGGTTTTTGGTATAGCTGAAGTTGTCGCCATATCTTTCTTTATTTCCTTTTTTATCTTTAAAAATGCAAGAAGCAGAAAGAGTAATCCCACGACAATATCCATTGGAATCCAAACGCTTTTTCTATGCAGATAAATTGGAAATAAAGGGTTGAAAAAAAGCAGTATGATTGTAAAAACAATCATCCAGTAATAATTTTTATACTTAAGGAAACTATAAATTCCTAAAATCGCACCCGTCGAAATTATTATTCTTAAAAAAGAATAATATGTTGTAGGTAAGTTAAATACTGCAATAAAGCAGAATGCGGAGCAGAAAATGAATAGAGATTTCATTATTATTTAATTTAAAGTAGGTTATGAGCTTAAAGAATAGATATACTTATAATTTAGCATGAAGAAAACTCTTTAGACTTTAATAAATCTTTCCGAAATCTCGCCCTCTAGTAGTAACCCACCTCCAGGTAATATCATCATCATACCATCATCCACATGGTTTTTAAAAAGGTGAAAGCCATTTCTACAATTTTGATAGCGATATTTTAAAGCTGTAAGTCCTTTGAGTAAACCTTCTTTTTTAGTAACTTGATAAACATATTTAGAACAGCTTATTCTGAATATGCATTTTCGCCTTTTGTCCTTGGGAAAAATAGCCCAGTAAAGTTTAATTATTAAGAGTAGCAGTATATTCATCTTAATTTCTGCTAAAAACTACCATTTGATAAGAAGCCAGATAACCGGGCTTAGCGCCTAATCCAAAGCATCCGGGATCTGGCTGTACATAGGTTGAAACACTTTCTAGCCTTACATATGCCCAACCTTGATTAGTATATTGCTTTATTAAGCTTTCCAACTGAGTAGCAACCGTACTAGTTGTTTCATTTTTTTGGTTTAACGTTGCCGTGAAAGGTACTACTTTGTATTCCATTTTAAAGGGATTTAATTGTTTGACTATTCAAAAATAACCAAGCTTATAAGCCTTTCCTTACGGTTTCCCGTAATGCAAAAAACTAATTTTAAAAAAATAACATGGAGTTTAATTGCTGGTTATGAAGTGTTTGCTAGCCTGGAAGAGAAGAGTATATTTTAAAAATGCGGGATTGTTCCGGTCGAAACTGGAAGCGAAACATGGAAACAATCCCTTGCATTTTTGAGCGTTGATGCGTTAATTTTGGGTTAGTATTGTGCTATGGTTTGATGAAGCTGTGTCCTGAAACCATATATTTCATCGAGACTGTTTAATAACGTTTTTTCGCCGGCATCTTTCCCATTCTGAAACGTTTCCAGGTATTTTTTAGACGTGTTAAAATGAAAGCGACAAACCGGTTTCCTGTTGTTATCATCAAGCAATATTCCGAAGTAAGATTGCGTATCCCTTGGTGAAATTCTATCGGCCGGAATTATCTCCCGTAAAATGGCCTTCACAATTTGAAAAGCTTCTAACTCTTCATCGGTTGTTACCACTTTTGAAGTTTCAGGATGTACATCAACAGGATTTATTTTACCATCCTCTTGCTTTTCAATTTTCTCATTAATGTTTAAGGCAGATTTTAACCTATCACTTATGGATTCGTTAATCGAAATGGTTAAGGCTTTTTTGGTATATTCCTTAAACGCAATCATTCGGTTTGCGGTTAAAGGCTTATCGAAAAAACGGTTCACCAGTAGCTTTACCATTTCATCAGAAGGTTGTTCTATTTCCTTCTCAAATTCTTTTCGGATGGCTTTAATGTATTTTAAGGCTTCGGCCGAATCCAGGATATTTTCCAGGTTGTATTCATTTTTGGTAAAGCTCTCCAGTATTTTAATTGAATTGTCTTTAAGATCTTCCAGGTCGATGGTTAAGAAAGGCTTCTCATCCATAATGTTTGGTTTTTCCAAATCGGCATAGAAATTATAAATCGTGCCGTTGGTTAACACGCCGAACCTGGCTTTGGAGACATGATAATACCGATGCAGCTGAGAATTATGTGCATCAGCACTTTCTTTCCAATGTTTACATTCAAATATTAGGATGGGTTCATCGTTTCTACGGATTACATAATCTACTTTTTCGCCTTTTTTGGTACCGATATCACAAATGTGTTCCGGAATAACTTCTGTGGGATTAAAAATATCGTAACCCAATATTTGTATAAAGGGCATTACAAAAGCATTTTTAGTGGCTTCTTCCGTGTTAATCCTATCTTTCAAACTGTTAACCCGCTGGTTCAGTTGTTCTAGTTTTAATTTCAGTTCCATAATTTTCTAGTCAGATGGTTTCATCTGTTACATTAGCCTCAGGCGCATTTACTTTTACCGATTCAATGCCGTTATCCCTGTCACTAATCGAGGCATACATTTGACTCGTTCCGATGATTTCGCCATTGCCGGCTTTTAGGTTAAAATAGTATTGTCCGTTTTTAGCAATCTTTCTCTCGTATCGTGCATCTAACGGTGCATTGGCTTTTACGGAATCAATCCCTTTATTGCAGGATGCTTTGGTATTATAACCTTCGCTGGTTAAGATAACCTGCCCATTGCTGGCCTCCAGGTTAAACTGGTACTCGCCGTTTTTTCTTTTGGTAATGATAAATTTTCCCATTTTAATCTTCTTTATAACCAATCATAATTAATTAAATGAGCAAGGTTGTCAGTAACTTTTTTATCAGGATTTGACCTTAAATATTTTCCAGCAACAACCTCTACATTTTCACCATCGTTCCAAAAGCAAGTATTATAGTCCCATATCCATGTTACAGCTGTATTATTAGAGTTAGTAAGTAATTTTATTGCAGCAGTTTTATCAGTTTTAATTGCTCTTGATATTCCGTTATTAACTATTTCATGAAAAGCATAGTGGGTAATTACACCATCTTTATCTTTCCATACGCCTGAAATTTTAAATTTTGCCATTTCTATAAATTTTTAAATGTTTAATTTCTCAAAAGTATAGATGCACAAAACCTTTTCCTTACGGGAAACCTTATATCGTAGAAATGATTTTAGATTTTCGGGAATTAAAAAATGAAGGGGGGGTAATAAACAGCGAATCCCAGCCACGTTTGTGACCAGGATTCTATTAGGAAATATTATTATATTAATAGGGATATAAGTGTCAGCTCTCGTTTCCAGGAAATTCCAAAAAGCTGAATCTTTATATGATTTTTCTGTCTTTGCAATAGGCAATTAACTGCGGGTTGTTCTGGAACTCGAGGGCTTCCCTCATTTTTTTGAGTTTTTTTTCAATACTGCCTAAACTATTTGGCCTGATATTCATGTTTTCTAAATAATCCTGCATATTTTTCTGAGGTATACCTTTAGCCAACAGCGTTAAAATAGCAATATCCAATTGCTCAAAGTGGTAAATTTTTTCGTTTAGTATTTTCTTCAGGTTGGCAGAAATATATTTTTTATTATCAAAAATCGCCTGGATTGCAGATTTTAAATCTTGTACATCGCCACGCCCTTTTGGAACAAATCCATCAATATTAAAATTTTCAAAAAGAATTTGTGCTTCAGACAGCCTGCCTTCACTGGAAAATACGATTATCTTTATGTCGGGCTGTATTTCTTTTACAACCTTGATTAATTGTGTGCCATCTGTTATTTGTTGTTTAGGGAAATCGTCATTAAAAGATAAATCTGTTATTAACAGTTCATAAGGATTATTTTCCGCTTTGGCTTTACGGATACGGCTCAATGCATCGTCGCAGTAAAAAACATAATTTTTAAAATCGTGTTTAATGCCTAAATTTTCCAATGTTACCTGCATTGAATAATTCATTCCTTCGTGATCTTCAACAATTAATACTTTTTGAAACATAATTTTCTTTAATTGGCAGCAAAAGAAATTAGAATCTCTAATCCTGATTTATTGGTTGATTCAAAAGTAATAGTGCCGGAAATATTTTTTATACGGGTTTCCGTATTTTTCAAACCGTTATTGTATATCACGTTCTTTGGTAACCCTATACCATTATCATGGTAGTTTATTGAGATGATATTCTGGTTCTTATGAAACCTGATTTTGACAGATGTTGCCTGACTGTGTTTTTTCACATTGGTCATAAGTTCCAATAAAATAATAAAAATTTCAGCTTTTGTATTTTCCGGAACATTTGCCCAAAGCTCATCTTCGTTATTTGTAACCTCTACAAAGCGTGTATTTGAAATATAAGCAGAAAACATAGCGGAAAGTTGCTGGCTAAATGTTCGGCTTTGTTGACTATCAGTGATTTCGTAAGAAATATCTCTTGATGTATTATAAATATGTTCTAATTGATCGAGTAAGTGGTTTCTATCGAGGTCATCCTTATTTTCAACTTCCGATATTACCCGGTAGATTTTATTAGCTACTTTATCATGTACCTTTTTAGAAGTTTTGAGCTGGTTCTGCCGAATTGCATTTTCAGCTTCAAGTTTTAAGCGTTGTTTTCTTTTTCTATACCAAATTATACTACCCGTACCCAATAGAACTATGCCGGAAATCAGAAATAAAAGTTGGTATTTTTTTTCTTCGTTATCTTTTTGAAGCACCAGGTTATCGGCCTTACTTTTTTCAGTTTCATAGCGGATAAGGGCAAATTGATTTTTGGCAGTGCTGCGTGTAGTTTGAACACTGTCTTCCAATTTTTGATAGATATCAAAGTATGTTTTTGATTGTTCACTTGGACTAAGTTTAATCAGTTTTTGTAGCGCCTCTAATTGATTGTCAGGGCTATTAATTTTTTTGGCAATCTCATACATTTTATATGCATGTATAATTGCAGAATCAGATTTTATCGCCATATAATAATCTGCTAAATGTGCATGGCTTGCATTTTGACCCCGTAAATTATTATCACTTAGCCTAATTGATAAAGCCTTTTTAAATAAAGGTACTGGGTTGAAATCAGGATTTTGTTGCCATTTAGCTTTTGCAATATTTGACAACTTCATAGCAGACGTCGAAGAAGATTCATCTCCTGCAGATTTTGAAAAATATGAGATAGCTTCACCATATCTTTTTAAATACAATAAGTCAACCCCAATATTGTTATAGTAAAGATTTAATGCCGCAGCGTTTTTGGTGTATAATATAGCCTTTTTGAAAAAAGTATTTGCTTCTTCATACCGCTCCAATCCGTTTGAAACATTTCCTAAAGTGTTATAGTTCGAAGATAATAATTCACGTTCGACTTTTTTTGTAGAGTCAAGGTATGAATCAACCTGTGTTGCCAATTCCTGACTACCAAAATAATCACCATTTAGATAGGCAATTTCTGCCATATTAATTAAGCTTTTAGCAAAACCGATACTATCTTTACGGCCTAAGTATTCGTCTTTTGCTTTACTGAATGAGATGTATGCGCTATCTAATTTACTACTGTCCCGATAAACCCAAGCTTGATTGTAATTTTCACTTAAGGTCTGTACTCGTTGCTGTGTTGTATTTTTTTTACAGGAGGCAAGCAAAAGGATTATTAAAAAAGAGTATGAGCGTAAATTTTTCAAGGGGTGACAATTTATCACCTAATATATAAAAAAATAAGCGGGCAATTGCCCGCTTAAAATAATTATCGTGGAGGATTAGTTCCAGTTTCACCACCAGTTCCATCTCCTGGAGGGTCATCATCAGGCGGATTCTCACCCGGATCGCCTGGGTCATTTGTTGTACTTACGGTAGTTGTTCCACTGCATGATGCAGAAGAATTGGTCGTTGACGGACTTACCAACCCCAATAGGATGGCAATAAAAATTGGTAAAAACATAACTCAAAAATTTTAAAAGTGAAATACTTGCAGTTCCCCTCGATCCTTTCGAGAGGGTTGCTGCGGTGTAAATCAGAAGGCCTTCTGAAATTTTTGGGAAGTGTTGAGTTTCAATCGCGGGCGCTTATAACTGCTTCCCAAACCGGTTACGAACGACCGCGATGTCTGCTCTTTTATCAATCAGTTTTTTTAATTAGCTTCGATAGCGAATCGTTGCTTGTTCCGATTGACAGTACAAATATGGGGTGCTGTAAAAGATTAATTATCAACTGATTCCGGAGTTTCCTATCTTTCCATTATGATTCCGGAAAACCGTAAAAATTCCGGATATTCCGCCCTATTTTTACGCTAAATTTTTTGAAAATGTTTGAGAAATATAAAACCTTAGTATTGAATTTCTATCTGGAAATGAAGGAAAAAGGATTTCTTTCTAGTGATATGGAAAATCCTGGAAGAGATAAATTAAAACATGAGTGCCTTTTAACGTTCTCGAAAAAGAACTCGAAAAAAGATAGAGATTTAATTCAGATGTTTTTCGATCCTACAAATGAGTATAATGATCCTATAAGGAGTATAGAAAGATATGATTTAGATAAATTTAGACCCTTGGTTGCCTTTTTGAAGAGAGAGCAAAATGTTAGGGGAGACAAAAATGTTAAACTCTTAGCATGGCTGTTAGATTGTCCTAGTTATGAGGATTGGAGAAATGGGGCAGTATTTCCAACAATAAAAGGTAAAAAACCAGGGGATCCGCCGCCACCACTACCTCCACCGCCGCCACCTCCGTTGAAGGTCAATAATATTATCTTTAAGATTAGTATTTCATTTATAATACTTTTTATTGTAAGCATAGCCTATGCATTCTGGAAAAAAAATAAAGATAAAGCCATCCGGGAAGCAACTCCTACCGAGCAATGTATGTATTGGACAGGGCAACATTACGAACCAATAGCCTGTAATGATAAGGATGCTAATAAACTGAAAATCCCTTTGAATAAGGAACAGTTGGCTAACCAGCAAAAAATCACATTGCCGGATACCCTTACAAACTGGTCTATAGGTAAAGTTTGGTATGCGAGAACGAAAATAAATGGCAAACGCGATTTTTATACAGATTCGGGAACAAATCCACTTGATACGACAAAAAGATTACTGCCTTTAACCGATTACATATTAACGAGATATATTTCTTATGATCGATATCTATTGAATATTTTAACCTGGTCAGTTTCTTTAGTTGCATTGTTTAGCCTTTTAAGTATTATGGCGTATCGGTATCGCCCGAAAAATCCCGCTTAAAAGATTAGTTTCATGGTCTGTGGCGCACAGATCATTGCGTATTTGTTCCGGTCTGTGTGTCACAAACCGGCGAATTAAGAAATCTTTGTGCTAAGTTAAAACGAAGGTTCAAAAGAATTCGCCAAATTATTGTGCTCCAATAGCACTTAAATTAACGAACCATCAGGTTTTAGAATTATAAATTGCTTGCAATGCCTCTTCTAAACGTGTAAACTTAAACTTAAAACCGGCATCTAAAAGTTTTTGTGCAGCAGTGTTGCTGCTCATTAATACTGCTTCAACCCTTTCGCCCATTAATAATTCAATTGCTGCTTTCGGAACTTTAACTGGCCAGAACGGGCGGTGGAGCTGTTTTGCTATCGCCCTGGTTAAGGCTTTATTGGTAACCGGAAAAGGCGCACAGGCATTAAAGGCACCTTCCATTTTCAGGTTTTCTATGGCTTCAATATACATGGCAACCATATCATCAAGGTGTAACCAGGGTGTCCATTGTTTCCCGGTACCGATAGCGGCGCCTGCAAATAAGCGTACCGGCAAATCAAGCTGAGGTAAAGCGCCTCCATCTTTGCTTAAAACAATTCCGGTGCGGAGCTTTACAATTCTTAAACTTAACTTTTTCCCTTCATCTACTGCTTGTTCCCACAGTTTGCAGCATTCTGCTAAAAAGCCGAAACCGTTGGGGCTTTCTTCCGTTAAAATTTCATCCCCGCAATCGCCATAATAACCAACGGCAGATGCAGAAATAAAAGCTTTAATCTGATGATTTTTTGATTCTTTTATGGTTTTGAAAAGTAAAGCTGACGATTTTACGCGACTGTCGATAATTTGCTTTTTACGCTCATCCGTCCATTTTTTATCAGCTACCGGTTCACCAGCCAAGTGCACAACCGCGTCAACACCTTCTAAACATGCCGCATCTATCTGTTGATTATACACATCCCAGCGAAAGGCATTTTCGCCTTCAGGTTTCCGGGATAAGGTATTTACCTGGTAACCACCAGCTAAAAGTGTTTTTTTAAGTGCCGAACCCACTAAACCTGTTGCTCCGGTAATCAGAATTTTTTTAGCCATATTTTAAAAACACTAAAGATACAAAAGGGTTTTTGTTAAAGGTTAAAGGTTAAAGGTTAAAGGTTAAAGGTTAAAGGTTAAAGGTTAATGGGTTGCACTCATGTCCATTATCTATCTTCCATCATCCATTTCCCATCACCCATCTAAATTTAAAGCCCTGCTATAATCCGGCTTTTTGGTGCTTTAACCGAATAGCTTAATTTAATCGTTTTGGTTTCATTAGGTGCAATTTTTAAATTCCAGGTAAGCATACCGGTTTCTTTATTTACTGCTGCACCGCTGCTTTCTAATAATTCAATTTCAATATCACTTTCTGTGGATAATGGATATTGGTCTTTCAGCAATAATTCTATGGCCTCTTTTTTAGTGTTTCTGATTTTAATCAGGTAAGTAAATACCTGCTTTTTATTGCTTCCGATAAATTTTGTACTGCTGAAATCTTCCTGCTTTTCCTTTTTTATAATAATTTTTTTATCCCTGCCCATGCTCAAACTCAAGGTATCCTGAATACTCGCAGGGTTTATAAAAGATTTACCGGTATAAGTGCCTTCAAAAATAATATTAGCCTCACCCGCCTGAAGATTTAGCTTTTCCCAATTCGTTACATCGGCCAGTAAATACGCCTCAGCACTTAATCGTGGTGCAGCATAATATTTGTATTTCGCCGGAACATCGTATGTTTTAAAAGCAACCGTATGCGGTTTATTATCACTGTTTACATCATAAGGAATATCGATGTCGAAAGTTACCCCCAATTGCGTTTCATTTACGGTCGTGTAATTGTTTATTGTTGACGGTGATGGGGCTTTTGCTTTTGCCAAACTACTATTTCCCCTAATCATTACGACTTCATTTAATGCTTGCTTATCATCACTGATATACAAACCTGCAGCTTTTCCTTGTAAAGCCTGCGGAACTGTGTAAGCTGAAACAAACCAGGGATTCAAATTTGGTGCAGTAATGTTATAATTCGGGTTTCCGGTGGATAAAGCAAGCTTAACCTTCTTCCAGTCCAGGCCCGTATTTTGTGTTATTGCTGCTTTGTAAACAATGCCTAAAGGATTTGAAGTGCTTATGGCCTTAACATCATAACTCGCCAACCAGTTTGCATTTGGCGTAACATAAGAAACGGTATAGCTTGCTTCAGTATTTTCTTTTGCCATTAACTGCAAAACCAACTGGCCTAATTGCTGGTTCGGGTTATTTCTCAATTCGGCAATTTGTTGTTGTATTGTAGTTAATCTTTGATTTTGTTGTTCCTCAGCTAAAGTTAATGCTGAAATTTCATTTCTAACCTCCGTATTTTTGGAACGGTAATATGCTGCCAGTTTCATGAGCTCTGTAACATTGGTTCCGTTATTCGTACCGCCCGATTTTCTGTTTTCGTCCAGCAACAATAATGTTTGCTCGTCTATCGTTTTGGCGTTTTTTATTTTTATCAATTCGGCGCTAATTATTTTAATGCTGTCGTTTAGTTTTTTAATCTCCGGGTTGGCTGCATCTGTATTCAGGAAATCTCTGTTAAACTGTACGGCGAGGATGGTAACACCCGATGAAACACCAACCTGGATCGAGTTTTCATTTACCTTGCCCGAGATGTTATTGATCACAATTTCTGAAGTGCCCGCCGGTAGGTTTACTTTTCCGCTATGACCCATTTGTGCGCCATTATTATAAACCGTTACACTTTCTAATGTCGCTTTGGTTTTAATTTGTTGTTGTGCAAATACGCTCAGCGGAAATAGCAAACTAATTAGCAGTTTTTTCATTATTTTTTCTTATTATGTGTGTTAAGTACTTTGTTTACAGGAGATGATGGTTAATCACCTTATTTTCCATAATAAGCAAGGAAAATTGTTGGCGATTTGTAAATATTGTTCCTGTTTTTGCTCCGAAGAGAAAAATAAGATAGATTTGTAGTAGCGTTCTTAATACCCTTTTCTGATAAAAGATGTCTAAAAAAATTCTTGTTTGGTTTAGAAACGACCTTCGTTTGCATGATAATGAAATGCTGGTCGAGGCGATTGCTAAATCGGATGCAATTTTACCGGTCTATATTATTGATCCCCGGCTTTTAGGACCCACTAAATATGGTACTTTAAAAACAGGAAGCATCAGGGCACAGTTTATTTTAGAAAGTGTTGCTGCATTAAGGAATTCGTTAAAGCAAATTGGCGGAAATCTTTTGATTGCTGAGGGTAAACCTGAAGAAATTATCCCTTCCTTGGTTCAGGAATACGAAATCAACGAAGTTTATCACCACCGTGAAGTTGCGGAAGAAGAAACACAGGTTTCAACTTTAGTCGAAAACGGGTTATGGAAGTTACGCATCAATTTAAAACACTTTATAGGTCATACCCTTTACAATAAAGAAGATTTACCATTTCCGATAAAAGATATTCCTGATGCATTTAACCAGTTCAAGAAGAAAATTGAGCGTGATGCCATTATTAAACCTTGCTTTTTAGCACCCGACAGAATTAATGTAGCAGAAGTTATTGATTGGGGAATCATTCCGACCTTAACCGATTTGCAACTTGTTGCCCATGAAAAAGACAACCGTTCGGATTTTGAATTTGCCGGCGGCGAAACAGCAGGCATAAATACCTTGCAGAAAGTTATTGTTTCCATGCAGCAGGCAGCATCAACAAAAAATTTAATCCTGGCTTCAAAACTTTCCGCATGGCTGGCTATGGGTTGTTTATCTCCCCGTAAAGTATATTGGGAAATTAAGAAAATGGAAGGCATGCCAAATACAAAGGCTATGTTTAATCATGTTTTATTAGGGCTGCTGTGGCGTGATTATTTCCGGTTTATGTTTAAAAAATATGGAAATACATTTTTTAAGCCGGATGGGTTTGGCAGTCAGGGTATTGTTGATGAGGCAAATACAGAGGAAAACTTTAACAGCTGGAAAAACGGGCAAACCGGATTTGCCATTGTAGATGCAGTGATGAATGAACTTAATCAAACCGGTTATATTTCAAACATTGCCCGTCAAACTGCTGCATTATACCTGATTAATAACCTGGAGGTAAGCTGGGTTTTAGGGGCAGCTTATTTTGAAGAAAAACTAATTGATTATAACCCGGCGAGTAACTGGGGCAATTGGGCAAATATGGCCGGTGTGGGTAATGATCAGAAAACGAAAAGTGTTTTCGATTTAGATAAGAATATTAAAAATTTGGATCCGAAAGGGAATTACGCCTTAACCTGGGCCTCATAAAGAAATTGGCGGATTGTTCAATTGTTGGATTTCGATTTAACAAACAGGCTAAACCCATCATTTTGTTAATCCTTAAATCCTATAAATCCTGCGTAATATTTTAATCGTGTTTTTTACCATTTATATAAGGTAAAATCCTAATTTTGTAACGCTTATAGTAAACAGTTAATAATGGATAAATTATCTTATCTTAACGGCGCAAACGCCGAATATATAGAGTCATTATATCAGTCGTATCAACAAGATCCTGAGTCGGTTGAGTTTGGTTGGCAGAAATTTTTCGAAGGTTTCGACTTTGGAAGAGGATCGGAAGCCCCTGTAGTAACCGCAGAAACACCTGAACAATTTTTAAAAGAAGTTAGTGTTTTAAATTTAATCGACGGCTACAGAACCCGCGGTCACTTGTTTACACATACCAATCCGGTTCGCGAAAGGCGTAAACACCAGCCTAGTTTAGACCTGGCGAATTTCGGTTTATCTGATGCAGATTTAGAAACCGTTTTTAACTCGGGTGTTGAAATTGGTATCGGTGCCGCAAAACTGAAAGATATCGTTGCTTTCCTAAAGCAGACTTATACCAGTTCAATCGGGGCAGAATATAAATTTTTACGTACACCTGAAGTGTTGAACTGGATTCAGCAAAAAATGGAAAGTGTGCGTAACACGCCAAACTTCTCTATCGAAGAGAAAAAGCGAATCCTTCGAAAATTAAATGAAGCTGTAAGTTTTGAGAATTTTCTGGGTACAAAATTCTTAGGTCAGAAACGCTTCTCCTTAGAGGGTGCAGAGGCTTTGATTCCGGCTTTAGATTCAGTTATTGAAAAAGGTGCTGCTTTAGGCATCGAAGAATTTGTAATTGGTATGGCGCACCGCGGCCGTTTAAACGTGCTGGCCAACATCATGCAGAAAACATATAAAGATATTTTTGCTGAATTTGAAGGCAAAAGTTATAATCCTGATACCCCTTTTGGCGGCGATGTAAAATATCATTTAGGCTATTCAACAGATGTGGCTACGGCTTCAGGAAAAAGCGTTCACTTAAGTCTTTGCCCGAACCCGTCGCACCTGGAAACAGTTGATGGTGTGGTTGAAGGCATGAGCCGTTCGAAAATCGATTTCAAATATGGCGGTGACAACAGCCGTTTAGCGCCAATTTTAATTCATGGTGATGCATCAGTTGCCGGTCAGGGTATTGTTTACGAAGTGATTCAAATGGCCGGACTTGAAGGTTATAAAACCGGTGGAACCATCCACTTAGTAATTAACAACCAGATTGGTTTCACCACAAATTATAAAGATGCACGTACGAGTACCTATTGTACAGATATCGCTAAAGTAACGTTGTCGCCGGTTTTCCATGTAAATGGTGACGATCCTGAAGCTTTGGTTTATGCGATTAACCTGGCAATGGAATATCGTCAGAAATATAAAAACGATGTTTTCATCGATATTTTATGTTACCGTCGCTTCGGTCACAATGAGTCTGATGAGCCTAAATTCACGCAGCCTTTATTGTACAAAACCATCGAAAAACACCCTAATCCAAGGGAAATTTATATCGATCAGTTAACTAAAGAAGGTAAGCTGGAAGCTGGTCTGGCGAAAGAAATGGAAAAAGATTTCCGTGGAATTTTGCAGGAACGCTTAAATGAAGCTAAAGAATATGTTGCCGGAAACACAGAAGTTAAATTCGGTGGCGCCTGGGCAGATTTGCGGATGGCTACGCCAAAAGATTTTGTAACATCGCCGGTAACAGCTGTTAAAAAATCAACTTTACTGGAAATCGGTAAACGCATTACCACTTTACCATCAAACAAAAAATTCTTCAAAAAAATTGAAAAGTTATTTGTGGAACGGACCAAAATGGTTAACGAAACCAATGTTTTCGACTGGGCAATGGGCGAGCAACTGGCGTATGGTACTTTATTGTCGGAAGGCAAACGTGTTCGTTTAAGCGGTCAGGATGTGGAACGTGGTACTTTCTCTCACCGTCATGCGGTTTTAACTTTAGAAGACAGTGAGGAAGAATATGTACCATTAGCAAACATTTCCGACCAGCAGGCACCTTTTGATATTTATAATTCCCATTTGTCAGAATATGGCGTTTTAGGTTTCGAATATGGTTATGCAATGGCTAATCCGAATGCTTTAACCATTTGGGAAGCACAGTTTGGTGATTTCTTTAATGGCGCTCAGATTGTTGTTGACCAGTATGTAGCCAGTGCGGAAACAAAATGGCAACGTGAAAATGGTTTGGTTATGTTATTGCCTCATGGTTACGAAGGCCAGGGTCCTGAACACTCTTCAGCACGTATTGAACGTTTTATGGAGCTTTGTGCGGATTACAACATGCAGGTTGCCAATTGTACCACGCCGGCTAACTTCTTCCATGTTTTACGTCGCCA
Organism: Pedobacter rhodius; assembly: GCF_027213645.1. GTDB lineage: Bacteria > Bacteroidota > Bacteroidia > Sphingobacteriales > Sphingobacteriaceae > Pedobacter > Pedobacter rhodius. The sequence continues at coordinate 30,445 of NZ_JAPWGL010000005.1, forward strand.
GTTTAAACGCGATTTCCGTAAACCATTGATTGTATTTACACCGAAAAGTTTATTGCGCCACCCGGCCTGCGTTTCAAAATTAGAAGAATTTACAGAGGGTGGCTTTAAAGAAGTGATTGATGATGTAAATGTTAAAGCTGCAGATGTAACACGTATCGTGTTCTGTAGCGGTAAAATTTACTATGAATTGCTTGAAAAACAACAGGCAGATAAAGTTAAGCATGTTGCAATTGTACGTGTTGAGCAGTTATACCCAACACCTGTCGACCAAATGGAAGCCATCAAAGCGAAATACAAAAATGCCAATGAGGTTCTCTGGGTACAGGAAGAACCGGAAAATATGGGTGCATGGCCTTATTTATTCCGCAAGCTATATAAAACCGGTTTGAAGGGTATTGATGTGATTTCAAGAAAAGAAAGTAGCAGTACAGCAACCGGTTTCGCAAAACAACATGCTAATCAGCAAGCTTATATTTTAGCTAAAGCTTTAGAAGTTCCTGTTAAAAAAGAGGAAGTAGTTGAAGCGACAAAAAAAGCAAGCAAGAAAATGGCAGAAGCCGATTAATAAAAATGACCAATTATCAAATCCTAAAGCTCAAACTTTCAAATAGCACATTAGGATTTGATAATTGATTATTGAACATTGGTAATTATAAAATTAGAAGCTAAATAAAGATATATATTAAACATTATGAGTTTAGAGATAAAAGTTCCACCAGTTGGTGAGTCGATAACGGAAGTTGTTTTATCACAGTGGTTAAAAAAAGATGGCGATGTTGTTGAAATGGACGAGGTTATTGCCGAGTTAGAATCAGACAAGGCTACTTTTGAATTAACTGCAGAACAGGCCGGAACTTTAAAAACCATAGCTGCTGAAGGCGATACTTTAGCGATTGGCGCGGTCGTTTGTAAAATTGAAGATGGGGGTGCAAAAGAGCCTAAAGCTGAAAGCGAAAAGCCAAAAGCTGAAGCTCCGGTTGCAGATAAAACTGCAGCTCCGGTTGCTGAAAAAGCATCAGGCGAAAGCTATGCTACCGGAACGCCATCTCCGGCTGCAGGAAAAATTCTTGCGGAAAAAGGCATTGATGCAGCTGCTGTGAAAGGTACTGGTATTGATGGCCGAATTACTAAAGATGATGCGGTGAAAGCGGAAAGCGGAAGTGCCAAAGCAGAAAGCCCTAAAGCATCTGCTGCGCCTGTTGCTGCTGCAGCTCCTGCAGGTGCGAGATCTGAACGTCGCGAGAAAATGTCGCCATTGCGTAAAACAGTTGCAAAACGTTTGGTTTCCGTTAAAAATGAAACGGCTATGTTAACCACGTTCAATGAGGTTAATATGAAGCCTATCATGGATTTACGTGGAAAATATAAAGATTCTTTCAAAGAGAAACATGGTGTTGGTTTAGGTTTCATGAGCTTTTTTACGAAAGCTGTTACCGAAGCTTTAAAAGATTTTCCTGCGGTTAATGCTCGTATTGATGGTGAGGAGATTGTTTATAATAACTTTGCTGATGTATCCATCGCCGTTTCTGCACCAAAAGGTTTGGTGGTTCCGGTTATCCGTAACGCAGAAAGCATGAGTTTAGCTGAAATTGAAAAATCTGTTTTGGCTTTAGCCCTTAAAGCCCGTGATGGTAAATTAACCATCGAAGAAATGACCGGCGGAACGTTCACCATTACAAATGGTGGTGTGTTTGGTTCAATGATGTCGACCCCGATCATCAATGCACCGCAGTCGGCTATTTTGGGCATGCACAACATTGTTGAACGCCCGATTGCTGAAAAAGGAGAGGTTGTGATTCGCCCAATGATGTATGTAGCGCTTTCTTACGACCACAGAATTATCGACGGCAGAGAATCTGTTGGTTTCCTGGTTCGTGTTAAACAGTTATTAGAAGACCCGGCGAGATTGTTATTAGGTGTTTAACTTATAAATCTCAACTTCATATTCAAAGCCTCGACATTTCGTCGAGGCTTTTTTGTTTACACACTCGTTATTGCGAGGCACAAAGCAATCCTACAACGCCAGTGAAATAAAACCCGCCGCATTAGGATTGCCTGCAGTCAATATAATTAAGTTAAGAGAGTAGCAAAAAATAATTGTTAGTTTGAGCGTAGTCGAAGGACAATTATTTTGTTTTCGAGTGTTGGAAAAGGTTTTCGACTACGTTCAGACTGACAGTATTTTCCTTAACTTAATTATATTGTGTCTGCGGTAGACGGGCTTCGAGCCTTGCAATGATGAAGACCTTAATTTTTGGCGATTATCTATCAGTTAGTGTCTTTCCGACCGGACTTTTAATGTTAAACCTGAGACGGCGGTGTCTGTTATAGATGTATGGATAAATAAATAACTCAGGTTTCTGTCGGTGAGACACCAACCGATAGGAGAATGGAGAAATCTTTGAAACCTTATTCCAAAGATTTCTCGGCTACGCTCGAAATGACGAAATATCTATTGATATATTTGGATATGAAACTAACCTTCAACCTAAAATTCCTCTTTGTTTTTCTTATAATTTTTATTGTAGAAATCTTAATTGCAAAATACCTGCATGATGCTTACATCCGCCCTTTCGGTGGTGATGTTTTGGTGGTGGTTTTGATTTATGCTTTCTTAAGGATATTCCTCAAAACAAATTATAAAAAGCTTGCTTTCGGGGTATTGGTTTTCTCTTTTATAATTGAATGCTTGCAAGGTTTGCATTATGTAAACTGGCTGGGTTTGCAGGATAACAAATTCTGGAGCATTGTATTAGGTACTTATTTTACGGTTTATGATTTGCTGGCTTATTTTGTCGGCTATTTAATTTGCTTGTTATTTAAAGACTAACGGCTGCCTGCAACCGTTTAGGTAATCTTTAATATCGGATAAAAACATTAAAGCTTTAAATTTGTTTAATTTTTTCAATTTCTTTAATCAGATTAGATTTACGGATATGAAGCGTTTTATTATATATTTTATTATTCTTTTTTCTGTTACTTCCTGTACATCAAATAAAAATACTGCAGAAAAATTTACAGTTCCAAAATTACCGGTAGTTTATAAACTTGATTCTTCTTATCATAAAATCAATTCAATTGATACAGTTTTAAACCTGGATGATACGACCAGGAAAATCATATTCAAAACCATTTTCATGAATGAAGATTCTATTAAGCAATATGGTTTAGATACTTTGAAGTTTCACGAACCTTTATACTATATAAATGCTGACCATAAAGTGGAGTGGTCTTTCGGTGGTATTAATTATTCTACTTTTTACAGCGATGGTAAGTTTGAAAAAGAAAAAACGAAAGCTTTTGTTGATGTTTCTTCAAAAGTAAATATTTCGACCAGCGAAGAGAACAAAAATGGTGGTGGTTTTAAAAGAAACGGCACCTATCAGGCCGGGATTTATGCCGATATTATTGCCGCCTCGAAAGTTAATGATAGTGTATTGTTTGCAATCGGTCATCCTATTTTAATACGCGCCCATGTTACGGAAGCTTATACTAAAATTGATCAGAGAGATTCTGTTTTGGAGCGAACTTATTTTGATAAAATAGATTCTGCAAAAATGATTTACCTGAAATTGATGTTTAAGAAGAAATAATCACGTTCCAAATCCTGCTCAATTCTATCTTCCATTTTACCGCTTACATCTTCTATCCTTTTCATACCTTTGTTTGCAAATATGCAGGGCTTAGTTATTAAATCTACGGGGAGTTGGTATAGCGTTTTAGCCGATAATGGCGAACGTTACGATTGCCGTATTATCGGGAAATTCAGGATTAAAGGAATTAAAACAACTAACCCGATTGCAGTTGGCGACCGGATAAAATTCGACCTGGAGAAAGACAGTAATCAAGGTTTGATTAACGAATTACTGCCACGAAAAAATTATATTATCCGCAAGTCCATTAACCTCAGTAAGCAAGCGCAAATTCTGGCTGCAAACTTAGATATGGCCATTTTACTGGTTACACTGGCTTCACCAAGAACATCCTTAGGTTTTATTGATCGTTTTTTAGTTACTGCCGAGGCTTATGATGTGCCTGCAGTTTTGGTTTTTAATAAGCTCGATTTATTCAGTAAGGAAGGATTAGAAATTCTTCAGGATTTTAAGGAAATATACCAGGCTATCGGTTATCCATGTTACGAAGTTTCGGCGTTAAAAGGCCTGAACATTCCGGTTATCCAAGATTTAATCACCGATAAAATTACGTTGATTTCCGGCCATTCAGGCGTTGGGAAATCGAGTTTAATCAATGCTTTAATACCGGATAGGGATTTGCGTACCGGTGAAGTTTCTGACTGGAGCGATAAAGGACAGCATACCACAACTTTTGCAGAAATGTTTGAATTGCCACAGGGTGGTTTTATAGTAGATACGCCGGGGATCAGGGAGTTAGGAATTATTGACATTGAAAAAGAAGAATTAGGGCATTTCTTCCCGGAAATTTTTAAGACTTCTCACGGTTGCCGTTTTAACAACTGTCGTCATGTTAACGAACCGGGTTGCGCAGTTCTGGAAGCGGTAAACGAAGGTAATATTGCCGTTTCGAGATATGAAAGTTACCTCAGTATTTACCATAATAATGATACAAGGCATTAAGTATAAAGCTTAAAGACTAAAGCTGAAAGGGCTCAACTCACTTTAGTCTTTCCGCTTTGGTCTTTGTTTTTTCGTTTTTCGTCTGTCGTCTTTCGCTTTCCGCTTAGCTTTCTTACTTTCCGGCAATAAAATCCCCCATATAGCTACACTCATTTGAGGCTGTAGCATAAAATGGTGTTTTAGAGTATTTCAATTTTAATTCTTTGAAGTAAGGGTTATGGTAATTAGCACTCAAAAAATCTTTATACTTTACATCTTTTTCATCATAATAACCGAAAGATACCGTATTGTAATTCATAATGATTTGTTTCTGCGCACATTTTGCCAGCATAAAAGTACATTTCGCCTTAAAATCTGCGTTGGTGCTTAAAGCCCTTGCTTTTAAATACCAGGCTTTAGCTGTCTGCGCTTTTTTATAATCGGCATCGTAGCCGAATTTTGGAACACTGCTGTTATCGTATGATGACCAGTCATAGCTAATTAAGAACCAACTGTTTCCGTAGTATCCTGTCTGATAAACAGCATTGGCCATTTTGTAGTAATAAAGCGCAGCATTTTTTTTGTCGTTCACCGTTAACTTTTGCAGTCGCAACATTTCTATTGCGAAAGATTTTTTAGTAATTGATTTTTTAGCAGAAACATATTTCTTTGGGAAATCGTTAATGGTTTCTATAAATGGATTGGCATACAGCTTGGTTTCGCCTTCAATTGCATACCAGTTTTCCGGGCTAAAATAATTATAATTCGATGAAACTTTACTGAACATTTGAACGGCTTTATCGTACTGATGTGTACGCAGATAGGTCGTTCCATAAAGTTCATAAAAGTCATCATTATTTAATTGGCTTAATGCTTTTGAAAGCAAACCATTCATATTATCAGTGGTTTTTGCATTTTTAAAATTTGCTAATTTCTGCATACTTTTCGGACTTAATTGTTCTTGCCAGAAGGATGAGGTTTGGTAACTCATGTTTTTGAATAATGAGTTTTCATTCAATGTTTTATATTTTAAATCGCCCTTAACCATTGCAAGTGCTGCTTTAGCAGTATCGCCCATTTTCATATAAGCTGGAGCTAAAATTTGCTGGTAAAAGTTTCTTGTGGTTAGGGTAAAACGGCTGTTTGCATTTCCGGCCCAGTTATAATAGTAGTTTTGATTTTTAACCTGTTCTTTATTTTCTTCAAAACGTTTTTCGTCAAGCCATTTAAGTGTTGGCAGCAAATCTTTTTCGTTAAATGAATTTCCCTTCTGAATATTTTTCGATTTGATTAATAAGTCGACAATTCGGTATTGGTCGCGAAGTTTATCCGGAAGTCTATCCGGATTTAAAGTTTTCAGGTAATTCGATGCGAGTAAATCTTTGTTCTCCATCCATGATAAATATGCTGCGGTTAAAGTGCCTAATTCGGGTTGGGGATATTTTTTTTCGGCGGCCAGTTTTACAGAAAAATCTCTGATTTGATTAAGGTGTTTAAAGTTTAAGTTTTGTATACTGTCTCTGTATTTTTTGCTGTTTTCACTGCCCGAAAAATAATAACTGTAACTGACCTTGGCAAGGTCGTTATCTTTAATCAGGTCTTGCTCGAGCTTATTTACCTCTCTAACCAAAAGGGCACCATTCAATAAACTTTTTGAATTGTATTGATACGTTTTTTGTAAACTTTCCAGGTCGAATTCTGAATTTCCAAATCCGTTTATTGCCCAGATATTTGTTTTCTCATCATTGTTTTTCGCGTATTTCAAAGCGCCGTTTACAGGCGAACTCGTATAATAATAATTTTTGTAAGCCTGAACCCGACGCTCCGGGTTGCTCGCAAAAACTTTAGAGAAGATATAGGCGGCTTCTTCCGGATGACCTAGTTTTCTTACAGCACCGGCATATAAGGCTTCTGCCCATCCTTTAACGGCGCTATTGATTTTTGCAGGTTTTACATACTTTTCATAAACCATTTTGCAATCTGTGTAATTGCCTGCGTAATGAAACATTCTGGCCGATTGATAAGCATAACGTAGTTTCAGGAAATCATCTTTTTCTGTGGTTGTCAGTTTCAGCGCATCTTTAGCTTTGTTTTCCATTGCTGCAGAATCCCTTGGTTCAGGGTTCCATTCATTCCAGCTTACATTTGCCAGTGGTTCGCAGTCCTTCGCAAATGAATAATAATTTAACGCTTCTTTATTTTTTGTTAATGCCAGCAAGAAGGCGTTTTGATGCAGGCTATCCGGTAATTCACTTATCGATTTACCGGTGTACTCCGAAAGTTTTACACCAGTTGCACTATCTGTCTTGTACATTACTTTGTAAACATCTTCTTCTTTTACATCAAGATACTTCGCCCATTCCCTGCTGTTTATATCCGCTTCATTTTCAACATTATCTTCACTGTACAGATAAGCCATTTCAGTAAATGCAAAGGAAGTATATTCATCACCCGGTGTATTATTATGAAAATAGGAAACATAATAATCGTATGGATCTACTTCTCCGCCACAAGCTAAATTAACTGCAATTTCACCAAAATAGGCTAAAGAGAAAGCACTAAAAATTATCGATAACTTTTTGAAGGTCGTCATGTTTAAATGTTTTTAAAAGGTCGGTGTCGAGGTGATAGAAGACAAGATTTCGTTCTTCTGATTTTAAATATCGGGATAAAAATTCAGAAGATACAAGCAAATTATTTAAAGAAATTTCTTCCCATCTGATGATGTCACCATTTCTCAACCCCGCCTGGGGGTAATCCATTAACAAATCATAAAGTATAGAATTTCCCCTTCTTCTGAAAAGCTTTTTGTCGCTTAGCTGTACTTTACTGATGTGCTTTGAAATGCCTGCATATTTTTCTTTTCTGAAAACAACAGCCCAGCTAAAAAGTGGCAGGGCTACATCCATTTTTAATGGATAGTTTTCTAACCCGTTTTTAAGATAGGTTTCCATTTCATGCATATCCAAAATGGAATTCTGCCCGCCATATTTTCGCAGATTACCCATATTGTAACACATGAGCATCACTTTTTTTACCGGCGGGATACCACTCGAAACCAGGTTTTTAACCTGGTGCAATCGTAATGTAACAGAGACTTCTTTACCTTTAAGTGAAGCATTTGACTGAAGCTGTTTCAGGAAACTGAAATATTTATCTCTTGTGGTTTTTGTCCAGTCACAGTCTATTTGAAGTTCTTTAAAGATTTTTTTACCGGCCTGATTTACTTTTGCGTTAACAAATTTTGAAATGCGGTTTGCAAGCAATTTGCTTTGCGCTTCGGTTAGGTTATTAAAAATGTTGTTAACCAGGTAAACCACCGGAATAATTTCAGTCTGCTTTGGTAAAGGATCATCAAAAGTTATCGGCGAAACAGGAACAGGTTCGTATGTGTCGGGATTTATATCTACATCCATAATGCGGACATACAAAGATTTTGCTTTAAAATCTTCCAGGTATTTGGTTTCCGGTTTTTGATTTTTATAAACCGTTCGCCAGAAATAAAAGGTCGGATGCACGGCAAACTTAGGTTTACAAGCGGTAAACAAAAGTGCAGTAATTAGTAAAATACTTATCTTGCGCATATTAATCTGATTCTCAAAAGTAGTTAAAATGCGTGCAGTTTTACAAAGAGTTACACAGGCAAGTTGCGTTGTAGAGGGAAAAATAACCGGCCAGATTGAAACAGGGTTTTTAGTTCTTTTAGGTTTTGAGGATGCTGATACCATAGAAGATTTAGACTGGCTGGCGAAAAAGATTATCGGTATGCGGATTTTTTCTGATGAAAACGACTTGATGAATAAAGCCCTAACCGATGTTAACGGAAGTATTCTTTTAATCAGTCAGTTTACATTGTTCGCTTCTACAAAAAAAGGAAACCGGCCTGGCTTTACAAAAGCAGCCAGACCAGATATTGCGATTCCACTTTATGAGAAAATGGTTGAGAAATTATCTTCGCTGCTTGGAAAAAAAATTGAGACCGGAATTTTCGGTGCAGATATGAAGGTCAGTTTGGTAAACGATGGGCCAACCACCATTTTGATTGACACCAAAAACAAAGAATGATGAAAAGCAGGTATTCTGGTTTAGTTGAAACATGTTCCCTTTTAGCATTCATCCTGCTGAAATTTATTTTGAGTTACGTTTTGGTTAATTCTGTTTATGAACTCCATCGCGATGAGTTTTTGCATTTAGATCAGGCCAATCACCTTGCAGCGGGTTTCACTTCTATTCCGCCATTAACTGCTTTATGCTCCTTAATCATAAAATTTCTCGGCAATGGCATTTTCTGGGTAAAGTTTTTCCCGGCCTTATTTGGCGCCGGAACCATGGTTTTCGCCTGGTTAATTGTAGATAAACTTAAGGGAAGTTTTTATGCGAAATGCCTGGTGGCTGTGGCCTTTATCTGTTCTGTTTACATCAGGCTTAATATTCTATATCAGCCAAATTCTTTTGATGTTCTGGCGTGGACGGCCATGTTCTACTATCTGATAAGTTATTTTGAAAATAATAAGCCAAATTATCTTTATCAATTTGCCGTTTGGACAGCCCTTGGGTTTTTAAATAAATACAATGTACTGTTTCTTATAATGGGACTGTTGCCTGCAATTTTGCTAACGCCCAAAAGAAACGTTTTTACCAGCAAACATTTATATTTTGCAATAGTACTTACTTTGCTAATTATTGCTCCGAATGTTATCTGGCAAATCAAGCATAATTTTCCTGTGATAAGCCACATGAAAGAACTTGCCGAAACGCAGTTGGTTAACGTAAAGCGGGCTGATTTTTTTAAAGAACAAATTCTTTTTTTTATTAATGATATTTTTCTGCTTCTGGCGGCCCTTGCAGGTTTTGCTGTTTACAAACCCTTTAGAAAATACCTTTGGGTAATATTAACTTTCATTTTTACCTTACTTATTTTCAGCTATTTTAAAGCGAAATCGTATTATGCTCTAGGTTTATATCCGGTTTTACTGGCTTTTGGAAGTGTTTACATCAGTCAGGTTATGGGGAAGAGAATTTTGCTATCCTCATTGCTGATGGTGTTTATAATTGGTTCTTTTGCTTATATCGTTCCGATTATGATGCCGGTTTATACCCCTGAAGGCATCATTGCAAATCATAAAATGTATGAGCGGGTTGGTGCTTTGCGTTGGGAAGATGGAAAAAACCATGATTTGCCGCAAGATTATGCCGATATGCAAGGCTGGAAAGAACTCGCCGCAATTGTGGATGCCGCTTATGCAAAAGTTAAAGATAAATCGGCTTTAATTGTTCGTGCAGATAATTATGGTCAGGCCGGCGCAATTAACTATTACTCGAAATATAAAAACATTAATGCAGTTGCCTACAATGCCGATTACCTGTATTGGTTTAAAATGGAAAAGCCAATTAAAGATTTGATTTTAATTGAAAGTTCTGGGGATGAAGATCCTCAAAGAAAAAAAGAACAACCATTATTTGAAAAAATTACAAAGATTGGGACCTTAAAAAATCCCTACGCCAGGGAAAAAGGCGCCACGGTTTTCTTGCTAGAAGGGGCTAAAATAGATGTGAACCGCATCATAAAATCAGAAATAGAAGAAGAAAAATATGACCATTAAAGAAGCGCAGGAAGCTGTAGATAACTGGGTTAAAACCACAGGGATAAGGTATTTTAACGAACTGACCAATACAGCTATCCTGATGGAAGAAGTTGGGGAAGTTGCCCGGATTATGGCCAGAAAATATGGTGAGCAGTCTTTCAAAAAAAGTGATGAAGATGTAAACCTGGCCGATGAAATGGCCGACGTGCTATTCGTCTTAATTTGCCTGGCCAATCAAACAGGTATTAATTTAACCGAAGCACTGGAGCAAAACCTGCAAAAGAAAAGCATCCGAGATGCAGACAGGCATAAAAATAATAAGAAATTGAACCCCTAAATCCCCTAAGCGGTTTTCTTTCCATCGTGATTTATCAATAATTGGTGTGAGCCTTCATAAGCCCCCTTCAGGCGGTTGGGGGTACAAACTCCATTAAAGTTCGGTAAGCTACAAAGCGATTTTTGAACTTATCATTTAAATCCTGCTGTAAGGCAGGTGCATAAATTTCCTGGTATTGATTATAGTTTTCTAAGCTTTCTGCAACATATTGCGCACAATAGGTAACACCTTCGTTTGGCGAATCCAATACTTTAAGTAATCTGTGCGAAACAAACATTCCGGTTGCCATCACCTCGGGAATATGAATTTCTGTCATCCATTGCAACCATTCTTCGGCAGCTGCATCATCTAAAATTAAAGTAACGTTGTATAATAACATAATGCAAAGATAACAAATATGATTATTGTGTTTAAAAATCAACATGTCATTTTATTTAACAGCGGAGGTTATTTAATTTAGCCTGATGATTGTAATAACAACTTCATCAACCAGAAAGGATTTAGAAGGAATTCTGGCACTTCAACGGCGTAATCTTTCTGCTGGATTATCCGCAGAAGAAAAAGAAAACCAGGGTTTTGTAACGGTTGCACATGGTTTGGCTGATTTAGAAAAAATGCAATCTTATGAGCCGAATATTATTGCTAAAGATGGCGAAAAAGTTATCGCTTACGTGCTGGCAATGACAGAAAAATCAAAATCAGATATCCCGGTTTTGATTTCGATGTTTGATGGATTTAATCATATCAAATACAAAGGAAAAGCAATTGCCGAATATAAATATTTAGTGGTCGGACAGGTTTGTGTAGATAAAAACTACCGTGGGCAAGGTCTTTTTGATAAATGCTACCTGGAGTATAGGGAATACTTTGAATTGGATTATGATTTCGCAATTACGGAAGTGGCAATAATTAATCAACGCTCTATGAATGCCCACAAAAGAGTTGGCTTCGAAGAAATCTATACAGCAAAAGACCTAACTGGCCTGGAATGGAGCGTTGTCATCTGGGATTGGAAAAAATAATTACAGGTTAAAATATTATTTATTTTTCGGAAAGCCATAAATTTTTCGAACTTAGAGCTTTAAGCGCAAAATAATCTTTCACCCTTCATGAAAAACTTTCGTTTTTATAGATTTTTCAAAGCCTTTATGATCATTGGTTTTTTAACAATGGTTTGTTTTTTTGCTTTCGCATCAGAAGACAGGCATGTATTTGCAAGTAATTTGTTTTTAAGAACCCTTGCTGATTTATATTCTATTTTCCAGTTTCCAACCCACACTTTTTTATTTAGCTTTTTAGGTGCGCACCTTTGGCTGTACTTTTTAGGTCTGGTATTTAATTGTGCTTTTTATGCATTTATTATCGAGTTTGGTATCGCAGCTGAAACCACATATAAGGAAAATAAAAAAAAGCAGGAAACAGAAAATTAAATTCCATCGCCACGTAAATTTCTAAACCTTTTTCTGGCTTCAGCGCTGAACATACTTCCGGGATAATCTGTTATTAATTTCTGAAAATAAATTTTTGCCTGTGCAATATCATTTAGTTTCTTTTCATAAATATCAGCAAGTGTAAATAAAGCATCGTCTGTCCAGATGCCATCTTTAAACTCATCAATAACTTTTTTAAATATATCTGCTGCTTTTTGGTACTCATCAGATTTGATGAAGATTTTCGCTTTACTCATCATTATGGCATCACCCAAAGAATTTTGCGGAAACGCAACGGAAATGCTATCCAACTTCTGTATTGATCGTTCCGGTAAATTCCTGAATAATAACATTTCCGCATCTGCATACATTTTTAAAGCACTGCTGTCTGTTGGTGTTTGCGTATTATCAGAAATTAATAAGCTTAAGTTCAAAGCATCATTAGCAATGAGCTGAGAGGTAGCTGCTTTTAATACCAGGCACTGCCCGTTGCTGTAATCAAAATTACCCTGATAGAAAGACAGTTTTGCGCTTTTAAAACGCGCTTCGTTACCGATAGACTGACCTTCAAATTGTTTGCTTACCTGTTCATAAACTAAAAATGCTTCCCATGGCTGTTTAGTAAGGATATAGATATCACCTAAATCCAATTTAAGCTGACCAACATCCAATGCATTTATCCCCGGCATTTTAATCGCTTCTTCTAAAGCAATTTCAGCCTTTCCCGGTTGATTTAGATAATATGCCTGCAATGTAGCCCACTTCTTTATTGCAAATAATGTCGTTTTGTTTTTGCCGTTTTCATCCAGTAAAACCTGGTAATCTTTGGCAAGTAAATCTAAATCAGCAATGTTGTATTTTCCTTTGGTCTGGATGCTGTATTTCGTATTAAGCAGCTCAATTTTGGCGGGCAGATAGTATTGATTTTCTTTTCCTTTGGTTAATAAATATTCGTAAGCCTTAATTGCCGTATCATAAGCGCCATTATCTACAAATGTGTAAATCGCATTAAACAAAGTTCCTCCATCAGCTTTTGTTCTTTTATCAAATGCTATCAACTGGCGCAATGCCATATCGTATTCTTGTTGTTGAATATAATTCCAGGTTAACAGTTGAATGTAAATTTCTGCATCCGGTTCTTTTTGGATTTTTTTCAGAATACCAGTTTGAAATGTTTGGTAGTCAGTTTTATCCTCAAAAATCATAGATAATACGGCCTCTGCCTGTGGTAATAATTGCGGAGTCGAAGGTAAAATGTCGAGGTATTCCTGCATCAGCATCGGTTTATCTTTCTTAAACCTGTAAATATTTAACAATTCAAAAGCAAATGCTTTATCGTTATCCAATAGCTTTCGCCCTTGTTTAAATGTTTGAATGGCATATTCATAATTTTCAAAACGGTAGAAATTATTGGCGAGCATTCTGATTTTGAATTCATCTTTTGGCAGTTTACCAATTGTTTCGTTAAAAATTTTGTTTGCAGCAGAAGCATCGCCTTTTTCCTGGTAAAGCTTTCCTAAAGCAATTTCATAAATTTCTGTCTGAGGCGATTGTTTGATTTGTTTTTTTACAATTTTCTCGGCTGTATCATATTTTTTTAATTTCAGCAGGGTATTAAAATAGATGTCGAAATAACCTTCATTATTTGGATTTGCGAAAAGTTTCTCAAAAATTACGGCTGCTTTTTCATATTCACCGTCCTGGTAATATTGAATCGCTAAATCACCTTCATCGGCGGCTAATGGCCTGTTTTGCCGAAAATTTTGTGCATTCGCCTGACAACAGAAAAATAAAAATACAACTATAATAAAGCGATTCATAAACCTAAATTATAAGATTTAAATGTAACATTTTAATACATCTTTCCTGAAAGTATAACTGCATATAAAACGTATTTTAAATGTTACCTGTATTTTATTTATGTCTTTATTTTAAATACTAAATTGGAAGCACATAGGTTGAAAGATAACCTTAGTAACATTGTTAATGTATTTGGCCGTTAAGCCAGCAGGTTGTTATATTTTTGTTTTCCTGTTAGAGATTTTTTATGTTGAAAAGGTTCATTCTATTCATTTTAGTCGCTGCTATTTGGTCCTGTAAAGGAGCCAATGAAGAGAAAACTATACCTGTGGATAACTTTTTCAGAACCCAGGATAAGGCTTATTACCATGTTTCTCCGGATGGAAAAGCGCTGTCGTATCTCAAATTACAAGATAAAAAACTCGATCTTTTTATCGAAGATATTGAAACCGGGACGGTAAAACAGCTTACCCATCTTAATGAGAAAAGTATTAGTTTTTACTTCTGGACAAGTAACAATGAACTGATTTATTACACTGAAGATGAATCGAAAGAACGTAAAACGGATTTATTCGTTGTTAGTAAAGATGGCAACAGCCAGAAACAATTAAGTTCTAACGAAAAAAATAAGGTCAGGGTTATTGAAGATCAGCTCATTGACGACAAGTACATCATTGTGGCTTCAAATAAAAGAGACTCTACTGTATTTGATGTATACAGGCTTAATGTTCGTACCGGGAAAATGGATATTGCGGCTAAAAATCCTGGTAATATTACAGAATGGGTTACCGATAATAAAGGGATTTTAAAAATTGCGGTGGCCAGTGATGGTGTAAATGAGACATTACTTTACCGCGAAAACGAAAGTTTACCATTTAAACCGGTAATTACAAATAATTTTGAAACAACGCTTCAGCCTGTGGCCTTTTCAGAAAATGAAGCTGACGTTATATATGCGATTTCGAATGTAAATCGCGACAAGAATGCACTGGTTGCACTCGACTTAAAAACAGGAAAAGAAAAACAGGTTTTGTTTGGGAACGATACTTTAAACGTAGTGGATGCCAAGTATTCGAAATCCAAAAAGAAAATGGTGTTTGTGACATGCGAAACCTGGAAAAAAGAAAAATTTTACCTTGATGACAGTACAAAAATAAGCTATGCAAAAATAGACAGGCTCTTGCCCAATACCGAATGGCGTATTATGGATAAGGATAAAGGCGATAATGTGTTTGTATTGAGGACTTATACGGATCGAAATCCTGGTTCTTATTACCTGTATGTTTCAAATGAGAATAAGCTTAAAAAACTGGCTGATATTAATCCGTCTATCCGGGAAGAGGATATGTGTGAGATGAAGCCAATCAGTTATAAAAGTAGAGATGGATTAACCATTAACGGTTATTTAACGTTGCCGAAAAATAAAAAAACAACAAGTTTACCGGTCGTTGTTTTACCACATAATGGCCCCGGCGGAAGAAATATATGGGGTTATAATGCAGATGTACAATTTCTGGCCAACAGGGGCTATGCGGTTTTGCAGGTAAATTATCGTGGTTCGGGCGGGTATGGCAAGTCTTTTTATGCGGCCGGTTTTAAAGAATGGAGCGATAAAATTCAGGAGGATGTAAATGATGGTGTGAGGTGGCTGATTAGCAAAAAAATTGCAAACCCTAAAAAAGTAGCTATTTATGGCAATGGTTTGGGCGGTTTTATTGCCTTAAATTGTTTGTATAAAAATCCCGATATTTATAGCTGCGGAGGTTCTAATTCAGGTGTAATAAGTTTGTTTAGTTATTTAACAACTATACCTCCCTTCTTAAAATCTAATTTGCAGATGTATTACGAAATCTTTGGAAATCCTGAAACGGACACCGATTATACCCGGTTTGCTTCACCTGTTTTTCATGCAGACCGGTTTAAAGCGCCTGTTTTTATCGCTCAAAATCCTAAAGACCCAAGGGTAAATGTTGCACAGGGCGTTCAGTTTGTAAAGGAGCTTAAAAAAAGAAATGTTCCGGTAACTTACATTGAGAAAGAAGAAGGGCCGAATCCGGTTTTGCGCCAACAGGGAAGAACAGCTTTATATAAAGCACTTGAAGCTTTTCTTCAGGAAAACCTGAATAAAAAATAGCTTATGCTTCAGCAGAAGAAAAGTGGTTATCGCAAGAATTTTTCGTTGAGTGTTGCTTTTATTGCACTCATTTCCATTCTGTTTATTCTATCGCTGTTCCTGGCATTTAACTACAGTAAAAAATCTATAGAAAACGAATTTGTATCCGAAAAGGTTAATGTTTTAGAAGAAAGCATAAAGCCCTACAATGAGTTTTTTCAAAATGAAATGCCGGAAGTATCTTATTACAATGGTTTTTTAGATTCAGCAACAGCTTCAAAATTTGTTGACACCATAACCAATAAATTTCCATTTATAGCAAAAGTGATGTTTTATGATTCGGAGGTAAAAAATATACCCGTTCGGGATGGCATGAACGCAGGTCACTTTTCCATCGGCCCTAAATCTATATTTCAATTTGGCAGAACGGTAAAACCTGATTCAGTAAAACTATTTTCAGAAGCTGATACCAGATCATTTAAGGTGGATGATGATTTTAACGGAATGGCTCTTAAACTGGTTCGTTTTATAGATAAACTCGACACAACATCTGTACCAACGCAAGAACAGTTATTTACGAATTTTTCTGTTGTCCTTTCCAACAAAATTACCTACCTCAATATTCCCCGCCCCGAGGACTTAAAAGTTTATAAAGACATGCTGCAAAGGCGGTTAAATCCGGCTCCGGTTTATCAGCAGGATATGCTGGTTTTTCAGCTCGATCCGAATAAGATTAAAATAATAAATACCAGGCCATTATTATATGAAACCATTCGCATTGAACCGTTAACCTATGATCCGATTGATACTTCAGATGAAAATATTGCAACTGAAATTGCGTTGCCAGGTGCATTTTCAGATTTTAAATTGTATTTCATTTCTTCAAAATCTTATATCAAAAAAGAAATATTTATTTATTTCCTGCCTATCGCTTTGGTGCTTTTGCTGGTTTATGGGGTGTTGTTATTGGTTGCCTTTTTAATCTATCGTAATTTAAATATCAATAGTAAAATGTTTAAGCTGCAGTACGATTTCGTAAACAACTTAACCCACGAATTTAAAACGCCGGTTAGTGTTATAAAAATTGCGGGAAATAACATAAAAAGTGCTTCCGTTCTCAGTGCTAAAGAACAGCAGCTCTATGGTAAAATATTGGATGAAGAGGCCGATAAGTTAAATGGTTTAATGAACAAGCTGCTGGCTTTTACCCAAATTGAAAATAAAGCCATCAAACTTAATCAGGAGGAAGTAAATATTAATGATTTTATTGAAAGTACAATTGAATCACATACGTTAAAACATCCGGATTTTGAGATTACCCATGAAGTGGTTGGCTTTAAAACATTTACAACAGACCCAGTTTTATTGGGTAGTTTATTCGATAATCTGGCAGAAAATGCTTACAAATATTCAAACCCCGGAAACAAAAAGTTAAACATCAGTGCAAAGCTGATAAAAGGTGTACTGGTATTTCGCTTTACAGACAAAGGCATCGGAATTCCTTCTTCTGAATTAAATAATATATTTAAAAAGTTTTTCAGGATTCAGAATGAATATAACCAAATGGGAAGCGTTGGCTTAGGTTTGGCATTCTGCAAAGAACTGGTTAACTTTATGCAGGGCGAGATCACGGTAAAAAGTAAAGTAGGCGCGGGTACTGAATTTAAGATTGTACTGCCTTATAATAGTTAAAAATTGAAATGTTAAAATGTTGGAATGTTAAAATGTTGCCGTGCAACTTTACAACTTTCAACTTTACAACCTTATAACAAAACACAAATGTCTAAAGAAGTAAAAATATTAATTGTAGAGGATGATGAAAATCTCCGCTTTTTAGTTGCACATAGATTAAAAACCGAAGGCTATAATGTGCTAGAAGCCAATGATGGTGAAGCGGGTGAAAGAATGATTCTTGCCGACCAGCCTGATATTGTTTTGTTAGACTGGATGATGCCCGGAAAACAAGGTGCTGAAGTTTGCGAAAGCGTTCGTAAGCAGGGCTTTGAAAATCTGATTATCATGATGACTGCAAAAGCGCAGGATGTAGATAAAATTGATGCGTATAATTTCGGTGCATCGGATTACATTACAAAGCCATTTAATATGGATGTTCTGGTGGCCATGCTGGAAAGTAAAGTGAAATTCATCGTAAATAAAGATACCGCTGAAATTCACCGCTTCGGTAATATGGAACACCATCCGAACATTCATACTTTATTCAGAGATGGAAAGAAAATTGAATTAACGATTTTGGAAAACCGTATCCTGCTTTATTTCCTGCGTAATCCCGGTAAAGTAATTAACCGTGATGAGTTGATGCTGGTGGTTTGGGGCTACAACTCTGACGTAAATACCCGTACCTTAGATATGCACATCGTTCGCTTGCGTAAGAAAATAGAATTGAATCCTGACAATCCGCAATTGTTGCAAACGGTTAGGGGAGTAGGCTATCGCTTTAATGCAGGGCAGTAAAGTTGTCATTCTGAGGGATAATTAATTTTATAAAAATAAATGACGTTAATTAATAAACTTCGTCATTTCGACCGCGGTGGAGAAATCTTTGGACTCGTAATTTATTATTCAAAGATTTCTCCATTAGCTGCGCTTCATCCGATAGCTATCGGATCGAAATGACGACTTGAGCAAAACTGGCACATACATCGATGGTAATTTGCCTAAGAATCTTTTTTAAGCATGTCGAAAAGCTCAATGTGATAATATCTAAGCCCTCTTCAAATTAAAAATCGTTATCTCTGGTAAAACCCCAACCCTTCCCGGATAACCTAAGAAACCATAGCCAACATTAACGTAAAGTTGTTGCTTCTGTTCCTGATATAATCCTGCCCATTCCTTGTAAATGTATTGTACAGGGCTCCATTGGTATTCCTTTAAGCGAACGCCAAACTGCATGCCATGCGTATGACCACTGAACATAGCATCGATTTGCGGGTATTTCTGTAAAACCTCGCCGCGCCAATGTGATGGGTCGTGACTTAAAAGAAGCTTAACAGGTAAATCATCCGTGTTTTGTACAGCCAGTTCCATTTTTCCGTATTTTGGAAAACGGCCCATTCCCCAGTTTTCGATGCCTAGAATGCCGATTTCTTCTCCATCAACTTTCAAGCGGCGGTTTTCGTTCATTAACAAATCGTAACCCATTATTTTATGAACATCGACCATGTCTTTCAGGTTTTTTACTTTGGCTGGAGATGATTCCTTGCCGAAATAATAATCGCCGTAATCATGGTTTCCCAGGGAAGAATAAACGCCTAGTGGAGCCTTCACCTTTGAAAAAATATCCTGGTAATCTCTTACCTCATTTGTTAAGTTGTTCACCAAATCTCCTGTAAAAAAAATAAAATCAGGTTTCTCGCCGAGTAGCATTTCCACACCACCTTTCACAGCCGTTTTGTTGTAGAAACTTCCGGAATGGATGTCGGAAATTTGTCCCATGGTAATGCCATCAAAGGCCTTTGGGAGATTTGGGAGAATTAAGTTCACCCTTCTGACCTGGTAATCATAAGCGCCTGAAATGATTCCCCAGCTTAAAGAAGTTAAGGGGACTGCTGCGGCAACCAGACCTGCTTTTACCAAAAATTCCGAACGGGAAATGGGTGCAGCTTCGATTATTGGCTGGTCTTTTATAATTTCTTTTTTCCTGAAAAGTTTAATGAATAATCTTCGTAAATCATCGAGGATTAAAAACGGCAACATCGCCATTTTACAGGCTACGGTTAAGAAGAAAGCAACTAAAATAATGGCTCTTAAGGTAAGGAAAAGATTAAGATAAATACCGGCAAAAACCCCGATAATTAATAGAATGCTATAGCTCCAATATAAAATCCCGAAGATTTTTTTTGTTCCCGGCTTCCATTTAAAAACAGCCAGAATGGCTCTAAAAAAATAAATATCAAAAGCGGTAATCAGTATGCAGGCAGCGATGATAAAAGGTAGTCTTCCCATATCAATGGAGTGTATTTTAAATTATAAGCTTTGATAATTTGCTTTTACAGTTTACTGTTTAAAGTTGTCAAAGCTAAAAAATCAATTAAATATTTGATATAAATAAATTGTCTAAAATTCGTTTAGGATTATCCAGAAAAGATTTATAAACCCTGTAAATTTCAGATTCCTCATATTTTACTTTGGTTATTTTACCGTCGGCCATTTCGTAAATCGATGCCTTTGGATAGGCTAGTAGAATCGGCGAATGGGTTGTAATGATGAACTGGGCATTTTTATCAACCAAACTACCAATTTTTGATAGCATTGCAATTTGTTTTGTAGCTGAAAATGCTGACTCTGGCTCATCTAAAATATAAACGCCATTACCATTAAACCGATTCATAAACAGCGACCAGAAAGACTGACCATGGGATTGTTCGTGTAAAGAGACGCCACCATAGGCATTAATTATTTTGGGGCCTGCTTTTAACTCTTCGTCAAGTTTGTCAATTTCGCTTGCAACATTATAAAAACTTTCACCACGTAAGAAAAAACCATCTTTAGGTTTTCTGAAACTTTTTGTTATCGTCAAATAATTATGCAATTCTGAATGTGTCGCCCTGCTGGTAAAATTGAAGTTTTTACTTCCCCCCTCCGCGTTAAAGCCGAGACTTACCGCAATTGCTTCAATTAAAGTAGATTTTCCAACGCCGTTTTCACCCGTAAAAAATGTAACATTCGGATGAAAGGCTAATTCCGGAAATGATTTTAAGCATGGAATATTAAATGGATAGTCATCAGGAAGATTCCCCTGGCTTAATCTTAATGATAAAAGATACCCATTAAACTCCATTAATTATTGTCATTTGTAATTAAAGCTTTGACAAATTTCTTTCGCATTTGGTGATAAATTTGTCAAAGCTAAAAATATTCTACCTGAAGTCGTCTTCATCTTCTTCCCCATCAAATTCAGCATTAAATAAACTGCCAAACATATCTGAGAATCCGAAACCGCCATTTAAATAGTTTTTGCTCAATTGAGAATATTCTGCCAAACCATGCAAAACAAATTCCATTAAAAGTAAAGTTTGATTTTCACTTAATTTAGGGTGGAATTTCTTCACCGTATCGTATAGGTTTGGTACCAGCATCAAAGCTTTTTTATACTGGGCATTAGTTAGCAAATCGGTAACATCAACATTATTTCCCTCGGTAAACCATTCAGTAATTTCGGTGTAAGGGTTTGCCGTTTTTGTTTTCTTGGCTTTTTCGGGGTCAGGAAAATAACGGGCAAACAAAGTTTTAACCGCCTTGCCGATTAAAGTTGTGGCTACATGAGCCGGTCCTTCCAGTTCGCCCTCATAAACCAATTCTATTTTACCGGTTATCGCAGGTATAATCCCGGCCAAATCTGATAAACGAACGACAGTATTTTTTTCTCCGGAAATTAACATTCTACGTTCAGCGGTACTGATTAAGTTTTCGTATGCTGAAATGGTTAACCTTGCCGAAACACCAGATTTCTGGTCTATATATTCACTTTTGCGGGCTTCGAAAGCAATTTGTTCTACCAAATCTTTTACCAGGCCATCGGCCTCGATATTCGCTTTCTGTTCTTCTGTAAGCTTAGCTTCCTGAAAAGTAATTTTGCGGGAAATTTCAATGCTTTTCGGATAATGAGTTAAAATCTGGCTTTCAATTCTATCTTTTAATGGTGTAACAATGCTGCCCCGATTGGTATAATCTTCAGGGTTTGCGGTGAACACAAACTGAATATCTAAAGGCAAACGCAGCTTAAAGCCACGAATTTGAATGTCTTTTTCCTGCAGCATGTTAAATAAGGCCACTTGAATACGGGCTTGTAAATCGGGCAATTCATTAATGACGAAAATACTGCGGTGTGCACGCGGAATTAGCCCGAAGTGAATTACACGCTCATCATTATAAGTTAACTTTAAGGTGGCCGCTTTAATCGGGTCAACATCGCCAATCAAATCGGCAACGGTAACATCAGGTGTAGCCAGTTTTTCAGTGTAACGTTCGTTGCGGTGTAACCAGGCAATTTCAGTAGCATCACCTTTGGTGGCAATTTCGTTTTTTGCATACCACGAAATCGGGTTTAACGGGTCGTCGAAAATTTCGCTGCCGGCAACATAAGGCGCATATTCATCCAGTAGGTTTACCATTAAACGGGCGATACGCGTTTTCGCCTGGCCGCGTAAACCCAGAAGTAAAATATTGTGACGGGAAAGAATTGCTGTCTGCAATTCCGGAATTACCGTTTCGTCGTAACCAATAATGCCTTCGAATTCTGTTTTTTTATCTCTGAGAACCTTAATCAGATTTTCTCTAAGCTCTTCTTTAACCGACCTTGATTTATATCCTGTGGTTTTTAACTCTCCTAATGTAGTGTTTTGCATCTCTTAGTTTAAGTGTGTAACGTTAATTCAGTTTAAACTTTAAGCAGTTTTAATTTTTCTGCTTTGGTCTTCCAGCTTTATTTAACTGTTTTTCTTCTATTCTTAATATAATCTTCAAAAATATACTCGCCCAATCCGTTTAGCGAACTGTAAAAAGCCCTTCCACCGTTAATTTCGGTAAATTGACGAACAAATTGCTGCAAATAAGGGTCTTTGGCAATCATAAACGTCGTGATTGGAATTTTTAATCGCTTACATTGGGCGGCCATGTTCAAGGTTTTGTTTATCACCTTTCTATCCAAACCCATACTGTTTTTATAATACTTACCGTTTTCTTTCAAACAGGTTGGTTTCCCATCCGTAATCATGAAAATCTGTTTATTATGCGTTTTCCTGCGCCGGAGTAAATCTGTGGCCAATTCCAAACCTGCGAAAGTGTTGGTATGGTACGGACCAACCTGCAGATAGGGTAAATCTTTAACGGTAATTGGCCAGGCATCGTTCCCAAAAACCACGATATCCAAAGTATCTTTCGGGTATTTCGTTTTAATCAGTTCAGCTAAAGCCATGGCTACTTTTTTGGCCGGCGTAATTCTGTCTTCGCCATATAAAATCATCGAATGGGAAATATCAATCATCAGCACCGTAGAAGTTAAAGTTTTAAAATCCTTTTCCTCTACTTCCAAATCTCTGTCAGTTAACGTAAAATCGCCGATTCCATGGTTTATTTGAGCATTCTGTATGGATGCCGTCATATCGATTTGGTCTAAACTATCACCAAAGCTATACTCCCGCCTATCGGCATTTTTTTCTTCGCCAATGCCCGATTTATTGCTGTTGTGATTACCCCGGCCTGATTTTTTTAGTTTGCCGAAAATTTCATCCAGCGCCGATTTACGAATCGTTTGCTCGGTTTTGGCTGTAATTTTAAATTCGCCCGATTGGTTGTCTTCAGTCAGGTAACCTTTATCTTTCAGGTCATCGATAAAATTTCCGATGCCGTAATCATTATTGGTTAATTTGTATTGTTTATCGAGTTCGTTAAGCCAGCTTAAAGCCTCCGCTGCATCGCCGGCCGTATAATTCAGCAATTCGCTAAATAATTTTAACAACTCCTCAAACCCGCCTTTTGGCGTGTCGCCAGGCTTATAATCAGAAAAACGAAAACCTCTCATGTAGTTATATTAACGGAATATTAAAGGTAAAAGTTTCGATTTGGATTAATTTAAGCGTGGTGTCATAATTTGGGCGCAAGCTGAAAGACTAAAGCAGAAAGACAAAAGCGAAACTGCAAAGTGCCAATTGAAAACTGCCAGTGATTCTGGCGTTACCCAAGCTACGCAAGGGTCGGGCTTTTCAGAGCTCCGCCTTCGCAACGGTACCGATGAAAAATCGGTACTAAACCTTTACCTGCCTAGCGCAGGCAGGCAATTCCTAACGCAAAACCCATACCGCTAAGTTGCGAGGAAGTATGACAAAACAATCTATCTTGCAAAAAGATTGCTTCGTTGGCTGAAAAAGCCGCCTCGCAATGACGCTGATCGTAAAGGTTTTTAGTGAAAACCTGTGTTCTGTAGCAAAAAATATCTGTGAATCTGTGGCTAACCTAGCGCCATATGGTAAATCTTCTTATTATATTCCGGATTCGCACCCGACTGGGAAGCCACGAAAGCACCAACTTTACAGGCGTTATCTAAAGCGGTTTCCATAGGGTAGCCTTGCAGATAACCAGCGATAAAAGTAGCCAAGAATGCATCGCCTGCGCCAACTGTATCCACAACCTGAACTTTATAACCCGCATGTTTAAATAATTTTCCGTCTTTTAAAACGCAAGCACCTTTATCGCCCAGCGTTAGGCAAATAATTTCGATGTTGAAACGTGCAGACAATTGTTTCAGGATTTGTTCATCAGTATTTCCGGTTAAGTCGAAAGTATTGCGAACCCAAACAATTTCGTCTTCATTAATTTTTAAGACATCAGCATGTGCTAAAAGTTCCGCTAGTAATTCTTTCTCGTAAAAAGGCGGACGTAAATTGATATCGAAGATTTTTGTTTTGGCATTTTCTAAAAGCGATAAAATTGTTTTCCTCGATTTTTCCTCACGGCAAGTTAAGCTGCAATAAACCAGGGCATCAGCTTGTTTAACAGCTTCAATATTTTTATCATCGAGTTGAATGTCATCCCAGGCTACAGGTTGTTTAATGGTATAGGTCGCCTGATGGTTTTCGTCTAAATGAACAACCACCGTGCTGGTGGGTAATGCCGGGTTAACCTGGATTAAATCAGCAGAGAAATGATTTGAAGCTAAGAAATCCAATAGTTCTTTTCCATTATTATCATCGCCGATAGCACTAATAAAACCACTTTCCACACTTTGTTTATGGAGATTCAGCGCAACATTCATACTTGAACCGCCCGCCTTTTTTTCTTCAGGAAAAACATCCCAAAGTATTTCGCCTATGGTGATAACTTTATTTTGCATATCGTTAGATTGAAATGTAAAGAAACAATTTTTATGCATGGAACGAAATAATTTGTTTTATATCTTTACAACAAGACCTGGAATTATGAAAAGAATGATACTGATTGCGTTGATGCTGGTTTCACTTGGAACCTTTGCTCAAACCTCAAAAGATAAGCAAGCGATATTAAATGTGCTCGAAAATCAACGCCTTAACTGGAATAAGGGCGATATTGATGCCTTTATGAAAGGTTACATAAAAAGTGATAGTTTACTTTTTGTGGGTAAAAGCGGACCAACATATGGATGGCAGAAAACTTTGGACAACTATAAGAAGAATTATCCTGGCGGTAAAACAGGAATGGGCTTTTTAACTTTTGGAATTAAGAAAGTCGATTTCTTAAATAAAGACGTGGCCTTTGTTTTGGGTAGCTGGCACTTAAAACGTGAGAAAGATGAACCTCAGGGCTATTTTACCCTGCTTTTCAAAAAGCTTAACGGCGAATGGAAAATTTTTGTTGACCACTCGAGCTAAGAAAATGTAAGATGGAGGCAGGAGGATGGGAAAGGAGAATTTTTGCGCAAAATGCAAATTCAAAGATTTAGCTTCGCTGCGCACTTCGTGCTTTTCCGCTTCGGTCGGAATGACGACTTATTTATTCAAGGGCTATTCACCCAACTTAAAATCCTTATAATAGAAATCTTTATCCTCATCGGTAATTGACCGGATTACCCTGCAAGGGTTTCCTGCCGCGAAAACATTATCAGGAATATCCCTTGTAACAATACTGCCCGAGCCAATAACCACGTTGGAACCAATTTTTACGCCTGGGTTTATTACCACGTTTCCACCAATCCAAACACTATTGCCAATGGTAATTTCCTGCGCCCATTCATGTTCCTGGTCGCGCAGGTGTGCATGTATCGGGTGGCCTGCAGTATAAATCGCTACGTTTGGCGCAATGAAAACACTATTGCCAATACTGACTTTGGCGCAATCTAAAATCACAAGGTTAAAGTTTGCATAAAAGTTATTTCCAATTTCGATATTGTAGCCATAATCACATCTGAAAGGTGGCTCTATGTAAAACATCTTTTCTGTTTTACCAAATAACCTTTTTAATAACTCTTTACGCTGCTTAATAAATTTCGGCGCAAGATTATTAAACTCATAAACAATTTCCCGTGCTTTTAATCTTTCTTTAGCTAATTCTGAATCACCCGCCTGATAAGCTTTACCGGCAAGCATTTTTTGTTTTTCGGTAAGTATATTGGTTTCCATTAGAGTTCTGATATCAGCGAATTTAAAAAAGATTATACAATTTCTGTCATTCTGAACGTAGTGAAGAATCCTTTACCTATTAGCATAATTTGATTATTTCACTGTCTTTGATTCTAAAAATTTAACTTTCAATTCTCATCGCCTAGAGATTCTTCGTGCCTCAGAAGGACAAAGTTGTTTAAGAAAACGATATAAAAACGGGGCTATCGAAATTCGACGCCCCGCTGAAGTATTATTAAGGTCTGCCTTTTGCTAAGGCTTTTTCTGCAATTTTAACTGCTTTCTTCTCTCGCCAGTTTGCGTACTTTTCTTTGAAAGTCATTTTGATTAAACTGTCGATAGCGCCATGGGTAAATAAACTCCAAACACTGGCTACTTTACGGGTAATGGATTGGTCCCAGGCACGTAAACTTAAAGAAAAAGAACCATCCAGGTATTTCATCCAATGCCACATTCCTGTTGGCATAAATAAAGTATCGCCATGTTCTAAGAAAACTTCATAGCCTTCAACACCGTTTAATGCCGGGAATTTTTTGAAATCGGGATTGGCAACGTCATAATCTTCCAAAGCGTACGTGGCATTTGGTAAACAATATAACCTGTCTTTCCATTTATTATCGAAAAGAATAATGTGTTTTCTTCCTCCGAAATGGGTGTGAAAGATATGAGGTAAATCAATATCGTAATGTAAGAAAGTTACCGAGTTAGAACCGCCAAAAAACATTGCAGGCATACTTTCAATAAAACCCCCCATTAAATCCTTAGGGATTTTTACGTCGTTAATTAAACTTGGAACTTTCTTAAACAAGTTGAAGAAAAATATTCTTAATTCTGTTGGTTCGCGCTTGATTAAATCAAGGTAGTCTCCAAATTTCATGTGTGCTGTAGCAGCATTAATTGGTTTTGACGGATCTGCTTTAGAGTTATCGTATAAAGGAACCTCTAAATTTCCGCCAATTTCTTTAAGGTATTCGGTGGTCCATTTTTCTCTCGCGGGCCAGTCTTTAGTTAAGCCTCTGATCACTAATGGTTTTTTGGTTTTCAAATAATTTTTCTTGAAATCTTCGGGCGTGATATGCTCGACGATATCTACAGGTTTTAATATGAAACTCATGTGTTAAATCGGTTATTTGTTGCCGAACAACAAATGTGTAAATTTTATTTTACAAATCAGATAGTTCAAAAGAAATGTGACGTAAATTACTTAATCTGGAGTTTGCATTCAGTTAACATCAGATCGTTTTTTAAACACGCATTCATCGGTCTGATTAAACTTCTGCTAAAACTTTTCTGTTTATGATTTTAGTATAAGCTGCATCCCATAAATCAATGCGTTTTTGGAGTGCCTGCTTAGTTGTTTCTTCAGCTTCAGCCCAAAATAGTTCATCTTTTTCGCAAAGTTTCTCTGTCATCGATAATGCAAGGTGGCTATGGTGATCGCCGTCTACTTCGATGTGGCGTTCCAGGTAATATTTGAAGATGGAAACTTTATCAGGTTGCGTACTGTTCAAATCGTTAACCATGCTAAAGAACATATTTGGAATTAAATCTTCCCGTCCGAAAGTAAAACTCGCAGCCTGTAAATGTGTTTTGCCACTGTTGATGGTCTCGAAAGTAGAATTCACGAAATCTCTTGCCTGTTGCGGAACCTGTGCCAACTCAAAAGCCATATCGAAATCACGTCCTTTCTGTAAGGAAAGCAGGAAGTTATTAATAGGCTCCACATCGGCGCCGCATTGTACCATTGCATCTAAATATAATTCGAAATGGCTTTTAATATCGCCATTTGCATCAATATCACTTTCTTCTCCGGCTACAATTTCATTAATTAATTGTCTGGTAACGGCATCGCCTACCGGGAACCAGGGCAATGTGGTGCAGGTTAAATTGATTTGCAAGGCTTTAAGCAGCGACATAAAATCCCAAACAGCATATATATGGTGTTCCATGAAAATCTGGAGATCCTCCAGCGCACTGATGGATGAATAAACCTTATGGTTGATAATCTGTTGCCTTAACGGCTCAATATTTTCTTTGATTTTTATAATGTTGGGATGCATCTTTATTATGTTATTGAATAAGACTCGCTCTCACGGAGTATTCATATTTGTTTATCGCAGGCAAAATTAAGCACTTCATCTCATCAATTAGTTGGAAATCAAAAACCTGAAAAATAACTGACATAAGATCAAATAATCGATTAACGTTAAAAACAAAAAAAACGCTTCCGACCAGCAGAAACGTTTTATTAATTATAGGGATGTGAAATATTATTTCGGCATTAATACTGTATCAATAACATGGATAACGCCATTTTTTTGGTTAACATCAGCAATAGTTACCGTACTCATTCCGCCTTTTGCATCTGTTAACATTAATTTTTTGCCCATCATATGTGCAGTCAGTTTTTCGCCCTGAACGGTTGTCAGTTCAGCTTTACCGCCACCAGCTTTAATTGCTTTTGCAATTGCTTTGCTATCCATTTTACCGGCAACAACATGGTAAGTTAAGATTTTTGTAAGCGTAGCTTTGTTTTCTGGTTTAACTAAAGTTTCAACTGTTCCTGCAGGCAATTTATCGAAAGCAGCATTAGTTGGTGCAAAAACCGTAAACGGACCAGCACTCTTTAAGGTTTCTACTAAACCAGCAGCTTTAACTGCAGCTACAAGTATAGTGTGGTCTTTAGAGTTTACTGCATTATCAACAATGTCTTTAGTTGCATACATGGCTGCACCACCCACCATTGGATTTTTTTGAGCATAAACTTGTGTTGTAATTGCCATTGTGAAAACAGCAAATGCAGATAAGATTAATTTTTTCATTATTTCTAATTTTTAAGTTTTGTTATTTGCTTTCATTTACGTTAGCTAACAGCAGCTTGGTTTTTTAGAAATTGAATTTTAATGTAATTTATTAATAATCAGTATTTTAAAATTATTTTGAAAGGTTGCTGAAGAAGTTCGTCGGATAAATCAGTCTGTATTTCCGTTACCTGCTGGCCGCAGGTAGCAATCCGAAATAGAGAATCGGGCGGTACCGCTTCAATAATGATTAGATAAATTAAGCAATGTATCCAATAACTATTTTACTGGCAACAAAGTAATTGTAGGGTTAAGTAAAATGAAATCGCAGTTAAGTAACTTTCGCTTCCCTGACTTTTTTTGAGAATATTTTAGGGAAAAAGCGCTTCAACAGCACGGCTTTAGTTTCTTTACCACCAATGTAAACCTCTTCTTTTTTTGCAGCAACTGCTTTAACAATTTCTGTTGCACAATCCTTTGCCGTCATGCCGTTGGCTTGCGCATCATCCATTGTTCCCTGACTATTACCGCTTGCCGTTAGTGCATTTACAGAAACATTCGTTTTTATAAAGCCAGGACAAACAATGGTAATATCGATTTTTTTATCATAAACTTCCGAACGCAGCGAATCGAAATAGCCATGCAAAGCATGTTTAGATGCAGCATATGCCGAACGTAATTTTGTTCCGAATTTCCCCACTAAGCTGCTTACTACAACAATTTGTCCGCCGCCATTTTTTATCATCAAAGGTAAAACAGCTTTGCTTAAAACTACGGTTCCCCAAAAATTGGTATCCATAATTTGCTGCTCCGTTTTCAGTTCAGTGTTTAAAGCCAATCCCCGCTGGCTAACACCGCCGCTGTTGATCAATAAGTCGATTTTTCCAAAGATTTTAATTGCCTCTTCAGCTTTATTCTGAAGTGTTACCGTGTCGCTTAAATCGAAAGGCAAAACATGAACGTTAAACGAATTCTGGCAATTCCCTTTCACCCGAAACAGCTCATCACGATTTCGTGCGGAGATAATTAACTTATCTCCAGTTTTAAAATATTCATAAACCAAAGCTTCTCCAATACCTGAAGATGCACCTGTAATCCATACAATTTTCGACATATATTCTTAAATCATTATGCTATTATAAACAGTTCTGATGCGATATGATCAGCAAAAAGCTTTCCATTCAGGCTTAGCTTAATGTTATCCCCGTTAATAACCAACCAGTCTTTATTTTCAAAACTGCGGAGGTTGTATTTAGTTTCTTCGAAGAAGTCTTTCCCGAAATCTGTTTTTATTTTCTGTAAATCCGTTCCCCACATGGTTCTGAGTGATGTCATCATGTATTCATTAAAACGATCATTCAAACTCAATTCTTCGACAATTTCAGGCAGTTTATTACTTTCCAGTTGTTCAATGTAAAGCGCATTGTTAGCAGGGTTCATGTAGCGGTTTTGTCCATCAAAGCCATGTGCCGACGGACCAATGCCAATGTAATTTATCCCTTTCCAATAGTTTGTATTATGTACCGCATAACAACCTGGTTTAGCGAAATTTGAAATTTCATAATGCTCGAAACCAGCTTCGATTAACTTATCCATTAATATCACAAATTGAGCTGCACTTTGGTTATCGTTAACAGGGCTTTGCTTTTTATTTTTAATTGCGTGGGCTAAAGCCGTTCTCGGCTCAACTGTTAAGGCATAAGCTGAAATATGTGGTACTTGTAAGTCGATTGCTTTGTGAATGTTGCTCAGCCATTTTGTATCCGTAAGCAAGGGATAGCCATAAATTAAATCTAAGGTCAGGTTTTCAAATCCGGCATCCTGACTTCTCTTAATACAATCTTCTGCCTCTTCGGCATTGTGCGCTCTGTTCATCCAAATCAAATCCTCGTTAAAGAAAGATTGAATGCCCACGCTGAAACGGTTAACAGGTAGCTGCTTTAATTCTTTTAATTTCTGTGTTGTTAAATCATCCGGATTGGTTTCAATTGTGATTTCAGCATTTGCATCAACAGAAAATGTGTGATTTATCGCATCAAAAATCTTTTGTAAAGCTGCCTGAGATAGTATAGAGGGTGTTCCACCGCCCAGGTATATTGAACCAACCTGACCGGAAATTCTATCTTTTTTCATTTTGATTTCCTTGCAAATGGCTTCAACCATTTCATCGGCATACTTTAGCGATGTGCTGAAGTGAAAATCGCAATAATGACAAGCCTTTTTACAAAAAGGAATATGGATGTAGATGCCGGACACGACACAAAGATACGGCATATTCTGAATGCTTTTATTTTGCTTAAGTAAACAATGGTTCATCGGTTACTTTCGCATTCTTGAAGTTCTGATATTAATTTGTACCAAATGTACTTAAACAATACTTCTGAACGTTGGATTTCAATTTGAGGTACTAGCTATTGATAATTTTAGAAGAAATAATTTGCTTTCTTTTTTATGTACCAACAGCTGATTTTCTATCTTTAATCCTATCCAATATCTTCAGATGAACTATTTTATTGAAGCCTTCTTTTGATTCCGAACAATTTTACTTAAGTATTTAGAATTTATAACAGGAAATTTTCTGATTATACTAGAGCATATTCCTGAATGAGCATATCCGTAGGGATGCGTAAAATAGCGCTGAACTGCCTAATCATCGTAATTGATAAAGCACGTTTATAATTTAATACTTTACTCAAATTACCTTTATTACCATATTCCTTGGCTAAATCAGATGGTTTTAATCCGAATTCTTCCATTCTGATTTTAATAATTTCAATAGGATCTACAACTGGCAAATCCCATTCCTTGTTTTCATACTCAGAAATAAGATGTACTAAAAGCATTTTTTCCTTATGTTCAGGAGAACCTTTTTGTGCATGCTTTATTTCTTCATAACGAGTAGTGGCAAGTTTGTAGTCTTTCTCACTCTCTAATAAAAACCATTGAGTTACTTTATTCATAATCTTCTATTAACTTAATAACCAATTATATCGTTAATGCATCAACCTTATCATATTCTGCGTGTGTGCCAACAAATCTAATTTCAACTGTCTGATCTATAAAATCTACTTCAACAATTATGCGGTACTCGTTGCCAACAATTTTTAATCTGGCGCGTTGGCTATTTAAAACTTTAGCACTCGGAAAACTTTCAATTATTGCTATCGATGTTTTCCAATAGGCCTTTTCTACAATGCTCTTAAAAACTGATATGCTTTTAATGGCATCAGAATGTTTTCTACTGAAGTCTTGCAGTTTCTTTAAATAAATTATTCTCATGAGGAGAAATTTTAATTTTAATTAAAAGAGAAATAAGCATGATTCAAAAATTTTAGAAATCAATTACTATTGTTTTAAGCAAGCCATATCGCTCAAAAGCTTATTGCAAATATAAGTAAAGTTGTCAAAATGACAATAGTGTTTGACGTAATTATTTTCTCAGATAATCATTGTGGTTTTTAAACAATTAAATCTAATTGAAAGGAGATTTTGAGAACAATATATTTGTTTTGAAGATTGGAGCATCTACAGCATATTCTACAGGTATTTTATTTTCTTTAGGTAAACAATGATTAATCAATTACTTTTGCAAGCTTAAAGTTCTGATGTTGAGCATGCCGAAATTTATTTTCATTTTCTTCGCAATTTTATGCGCTGTAAACTCATTTGCTGCGCAGCAGGTCGCGATTCAAACTGATTCTGCTGCGATAGTAAAGTATCAGTACAAAAGGTACAGACCGGACTCCGCTACACTGGCAAAGCAAAAATTTGTTACCGACTCCATAATCACGCATACCTGGGTTTTGGCGGGTAGTATGCTAAATAAGCATGCTCTGCTGGATAGTGTTGAAAAGGAATACATGTTTCCCATATTAGATTTGTTAGCGTGGCAGAAAAAATATCAGCACTTTAAAAAAAAGGCGAATCCATATCAACTGGGTCGTTCAATTCCTAAAGGTAACGCAGGGTTATTAGGCTTTATTTTTATTATGTTGGTCGTTTTTGCAATCTTAAAGAATGCTTTTTCAAAACAACTTTTTGCAATTATCCAATCTTTCTTTAGTAACCGTATTTTAAATAATATCAATAAAGAAGATAACCTATTTAGTTCATGGCCGTTCTTGCTTTTATTTATACAATTCGGATTCATTTTAGGAATGTTTTTTTTTCTGGTGGCTCAATATTATGACATGTATCAGGCCAAAGACGGTTTTAAATTCTTTTTTACCATTTCTGTTATTATTATTGTATTTTACGCATTAAAACTAGTTATTTTACGGTTTTTAGGTTTTCTTTTTAATATACAAAAGCCTGTTAATGAGTATATTTCTATACTCTATTTAAGTTATTTCAATGCGTCTTTGCTATTCATTCCGTTAGTGGTTGCATTCGCCCTGTCGCCACTTAAATATGGTACTGTTTATATAGGATTGGCAGTCCTCGTGCTGATTATCATTTTCACATTTCAGTTACTAAGAGCGGGTATTACTATTCTTTCTAATAATAAGTTTTCGAAAATGCATTTAATTTTGTACTTTTGCGCCCTCGAAATATGTCCTATCTTGATACTAATTAAAACGATAGGCTTGTAGCAGAAAAAGGAAAATGCAAGAAAAGAACGACTCTAGAATCCGTAAAGTAAAAAGTATTTTGGTTACTTTACCGAAACCTGAAACAGAAAAGTCTCCCTATTACGATTTAGCTAAAAAGCATAACCTTAAAGTAGACTTCAGATCATTCATTCATGTTGAAGGTGTGCCTGCTAGGGATTTCAGAAAGGATAAAATTAACCTTGCTGATTTTACAGCTGTTATTTTTACCAGCAGAAATGCAGCTGATCATTTCTTCAGAATTTGTGAGGAAATGCGTTATGATGTTCCTGCCGATTTAAAGTATTTCTGTCTTTCAGAAACGATAGCTTTGTATCTTCAAAAATATATTCAATATCGTAAACGTAAAATTTTCTTTGGTAAACAAACTGCAGCCGATTTAGCTGAAGTTTTAAAGAAACACGCTAACGAAAAATTTTTATATCCTTGTTCTGATGTAGCAACTGAAGATACAATGAAATTTCTGGAAAAAAGCGGCTATGATTTTACGCCTGCTGTATTGTTCAGAACCGTTGTAAGTGATTTATCAGATCTTGCTGAAGTTTTTTACGACGTAATCGCTTTCTTTAGTCCTTCAAGTATTCAATCTTTATTTAAAAATTTTCCTGACTTCAAACAAAATAATACCAGAATTGCAGCGTTTGGAGTTAATACAAGTAAAGCGGTAACGGATATGGGCTTAATTGTCGATATCGCGGCACCAACTCCCGGCGTACCTTCAATGACGATGGCCATTGAGAATTACGTTAAAATATCCAATAAATAAGGAATCCTCTAAATTTATTTCAGAAATACAATAAATCTTAACTTTTTGAGTTATACCAAAATGTTGCTTTATTGTAACGAAAATATTAGGTAAATAAGATGAAAAAAGGCATCCTTATGCCTTAATAATATAGTTTCGTGTAAAATTTTTGATTTTGTTGATTATTTAACTCATTTTTGATAGAATTGCTAACTGTGTTTTATACACTATAAAGAATATATGAAGAAAATCTACTTTCTAGCTATAATGGCTGTTTCTGTATTACTTGCTAGCTGCGGTCGTGGGGGCCAGGGTGAGTTAGTTGGCGCTTACAACCGAAAATTTAGAAATCAGCAAATACCATTGGGTATGATTTATGTTCCGCCCGGGCATACACCACTCGGCGGGTCAGATGAAGATATTACGTTTTCTCAATCCGGACCAAGCCGAATGACTACAATTCCGGCCTTTTTCATGGATCAGACTGAAATATCGAACGCAAAATACCGTCAGTTTACCAAATGGGTACGCGATTCCATAGCGATCGTTATGATGGGCTATCCTCAGCAATATATGGTAACCAAAAAAGGTGCTGCCGCAAACGGACTAGGAGGGGAAAAATACATTGACTGGAAAAAAGTAGGGAATGGTTCAGGAATCTGGAGTGGTAAAGGTAAAGGCGCAGCAGCGGCCAACAGGAGCCAGTTAGATAATATGTATTATTCGGGTTTAGATGCTTTGCCGGGTAAAAAAGAAATTGATGTGCGTAAATTGGAATATGTTTATGGTATCTTAAACTTTGATAAAGCAGCTTTGGGCCATAAAGATCCAAACAGCAAACGTCAGGATTATATCGATCGTTATACTGTTGCCGTTTATCCGGATACAATGGTTTGGAAAACGGATTATTCTTATTCTCAGAATGATCCCATGGTTAGAGGCTATTTTAATCACCCTTCATATGATGATTATCCAGTAGTAGGTGTAAGCTGGGAACAAACTCAAGCTTTCTCACACTGGCGCACGCAGCTTTATCAAGGCGTTGCTTCGTCCAGAAAGATGCCTGCCAACGCCCGTGCAGATTACCGGTTACCTTCTGAATCTGAATTTGAATATGCTGCAAGAGGCGGTAATACTAAAACAAAATATCCATGGGGCGGCCCATACATCAGAAATACAAAGGGATGCTTACAGGCAAACTTTAAGCCAGGGCGTGGCGATTATTCCAGCGATGGCGGTATTTATACTGTAAATGTTCATTCGTATTTCCCTAACGATTACGGCCTATACAATATGGCCGGTAATGTTGCTGAATGGACTCAAACTGCTTACAATAAATCTGCCGCACCACTTTTACACGATTTAAGTCCGAATTTTACCTATGTAGCGGGTAAGGACGACAGTAAATACTTAAAACGTAAAGTGGTTAAAGGCGGTTCTTGGAAAGATACAGGCTACTTTCTTCAAAATGCAGTATCTACTTACGAGTATCAGGACCAACAAAGATCTTATATCGGTTTCAGATGCGTATCATCATTATATGGTACGGATTTAAGAAACAAAAACTAAATCAAACCAAACAAACGAAAACTAAAAAGAAAACATCAAAATTTTATGGCAGCAAAGAAACAACCAGGCTGGTTACACGTAGCGATTTCATGGGGAGCAAGTATTGTAATTATTGGGGCATTATTTAAAATTCTGCACATTGGAGGGATTTTAGGTAACTATATGATAGGTATCGGCCTTGGAGTTGAATCTGTTTTATTCTTTTTAACCGGATTTTTTCCACCAGAGCCAGAACCAGCTTGGGAAAGGGTTTATCCTGAATTAAGAGCAGATTTTAACGGTGAATTACCAACAGCAACGACACGTCCTGTGGCTTCAGTCGCTGCACCTACCTCCGCAGCTTTAGATAAGATGCTTGCCGACGCTAAAGTAGGACCTGAATTAATTGAAAGTTTGGGTAATGGATTACGCACTTTTGGTGACAAAGTAGCTTCTATTTCTAATGTGGCAGATGCATCTTTGGCTACTAATGAATTTACAGGTAAGGTAAAAACGGCTTCTGCAGGTTTTGATAACTTAAGTGCATCTTTTGAAAAAGCAACCGCTAACTTAAAAGCGATGGGCGAGAGCAATGTCGATTCTCAGGCTTATCATGATCAGGTAAATAATTTGGCTAAAAATCTTTCTGCTTTAAATGCGGTTTATGAGTTAGAATTGCAGGATTCAAGCGCACATTTAAAATCGATGAACAAATTTTATTCAAACCTTTCACTGACCATGCAAAACTTTAACGAATCGATGGAAGATTCGAAACAGTTTAAAGAAGAAGTGAATAAGCTGGCTAAAAACTTATCATCGCTGAATGCGATTTATGGTAATATGCTTTCGGCTATGAACAGCCCACGCGTTTAATTTATAGTTTTTAATTTAAATAGAAAGCTACATAAAAAATGGCAGGCGGAAAAGAAACAACAAGGCAGCGGATGATCAATATCATGTATTTGGTATTGTTGGCTATGCTTGCTTTAAATGTATCAGATACAATATTAGATGCATTCAAAAATATCAACGATAGTTTGGATACATCCAAAAATAATGTTAATACCAGTATAGAACAGCTTTTTTCTTCTTTCGAAAATTCAAAGCTCAAAGAAGAACCGGCGAGGGCAAAGCCTATTTATGATAAAGCTAAGCAGGCAAAGGCAGCGGCGGATGAACTGAACAATTATATAGACGGTATAAAAAAACAATTTACAACTGCCGGCGATGGAATAAATCCGGAGACAGGCGATTTGGTTAACCGGGATAATCAGGATATTTCTCCAAACATCATGATTAACCAAAAAGAAGGCGCCAAGCTGAAGGAAAAAATTAACGCTACCCGAGAAAAACTAATTTCGCTGCTCGATCCTCAGGACAGAGCAGGTGTAACGTTTTCTCTTGAAGCTAAAGACCCTGCCAGAAAAAGAAAGGGAAATTGGGAAGAGACACTTTTTGGTGAAGGTACGCCGCTTACGGCTGCAATGACCATTTTGACCAAATTGCAAACCGATACAAAAAATGCTGAGGCGGAAGTGGTTAAGAAATTATTCGGAAATATGGACAAGGCTGTGGTTAACATCGACAGATTTGCGGCAGTTGCTGTAGCGCCTACCTCTTACGTAATTCAGGGTCAGCCCTATACCGCTGAAGTATTTTTAACCGCCAGTGATTCCAGATCAAATCCTGATATTGCTGTGGGTGGAAGTAAATTATCCGTTAAAGATGGCAAAGGTACCTATACCGGAAGTACAGGAAGTGTTGGTGTATTTAAATGGGTAGGAACAGTTCGGGTACGTCAAACCGACGGACAGATTAAAGAATATAGAACTCCTGAACAAACGTACCAGGTTGCTAAACCATCTGCTACAGTTTCATCAACTAAAATGAATGTAATTTATGCAGGTATACCTAATCCATTTGCCGTTTCAGCAGCAGGTTTTCCATTAGAAAGTGTTAAGGCTTCTATTTCTGCAGGCAGCATGTCTGGCGGTAATGGAAACTACATGGTGAATGTTTCAGGTGGCCAGGTAGGCTCTGACGTTTCAATCAGCGTAAGTGCCAGTAATGCAGGTAAAACGGTTAACCTTGGCGTTCAGAAATTCCGGGTGAAAGCAATTCCTGCGCCGATTGCAAAAGTTGGCGGTAGAATCGGTGGCGATGTTTCATCTGTACAATTAAAAAGTGAAACAGAAATAGAAGCCGATTTGGATGATTTCCCTTTTGATGTTAGCTTCAAAATATTGAGGTACAAGCTAACCGTTATCAAACCCCGTTCTGAAGCAGTTACAATTGCAGGTAGCGGCGGTAGTTTTTCTGGTGCTGTAAGGAGTGCGATGAATGCGATTACACCTGGTTCAAAAGTATTTTTTGATGATATCGTTTCTCAGGGACCAGATGGACGTCAAAAGATTCTGCCTTCGGTTTCGTTCAATGTTAAATAAAAGAAAGATGAAAAGGATTTTAAGCATTGCTGTTTTAGTTTTATCAACCGGATTTGTGTTTGCACAAACGCCTCTTAAAAAGAAGGCTGCAACAACTCAGGGAGGAAGGGTTATAACGAATACAGTTGTTTCGACTGACACGACTAAGAAAGTTACGGCAAAGAAAAAATTAAAAGTACCGCCTAAAGATGGTTTTTATGCCCGCAAGGATATAGATAGCACGGTGATGGTTCCTTTTGCTGATGTGCGTGAAGAAGATGTATTTTATGCAAAACGTATCTGGCGTGAAATCGATTTACGTGATACTGTTAATTCTGTTTTGAAATCTCCGAAATCCAGACTTATTGATGTACTGATCTCATCCATAAAATCAGAAGAATTAACTGCATATGCACCTATCGATAGTGCTTTAAATGAAGATGATACGTTCCAAACACCACTCAGTGCAGATTCTGCAGCAAAAGGTGCATTAGGAACATCAGAGGTTTCTAATAATAAAACAGGAACGGTTACTACTGTAGTAAACGATTTCAATCCGGAAGCTTTTTTAAAATACCGTATTAAAGAAGACTGGATTTTTGATACCAAACGTTCTATTTTTGAACCACGTATTGTTGGAATTGCGCCATTAAAATACAATGAAATATCAAAAGTATGGCAGCCGGTTTTCTGGGTTAGCTATGATGAGTTAAGGCCTATTATTGCGCACAAAAAATTAATGAATACAAATAATGATGCATCTACTTTAAGCTTCGACGATTTTTTCGTCCGCCGCTTATTTAGCAGTTATATTGTAAAAGAATCAAATCCTGGAGATAATAAATTAAGAGATATTATTAGCGATCCGAGAGAAAGATTACTGGAATCGGAAAGAATTAAAAAATCAGTTCTTGATTACGAACAAGGACTTTGGGAATACTAATAAAAAAGGGATGTTTTACATCCCTTTTTTATTGAATTAAATAGCTAAGTCAATCCAGCTTCAGCTAATAACGTTTTGTCTTTTGATAAACTATACTTTAAAAAGCTAAATAAGAGGATGGCCCTTAAATTAACTTCCTCTTAAATTTTGTCAGGTTCAGATTGACACTCATATTTATTAGACTGCGTCTAATTTGCGTTTAGGGTTAAGCAATCTACAGATTATCAGTAGTTGATTCTATTGCACTTTGTACGGCTGCCGGAACGTTCGATAGAATGTTATATCCTGTTGCGGATTCTACCGCATCAACCGTTGTGCGATATGTTTTCCAATTGGTATTCAGACCGTTTGTATTAGGCATGTTGACCGTAATTACCCTGGTTGATGAAGTGATACGACTTAGATCATTATTGCCATTGGCTAATACAACAATAACTTTCCAGGTATTCGAAGGAACATTAATTCGCCCGTTATCAATTGTGTAAGTTGTACCTCCATTGCTTCCTGTACCGCCTGAGCCATAAGAGCCACAAATTACATATACTTCATTACCTGAAGTTACCAATGAGCGGGTATAATTTTCCAAATCTGCCCATGGACCCTGGTTGTTGTTTGGCGCCTGTGGCATCATATTCGTCATTAAGAAAGTTGAAGAATTTGCGGCTGTTGTTGAAGTTCTGTCGGCTGACGGGCAGTTATGCCCCCGGTCAAAACCAGATCCGGAATAGCTGCTGCTTGATACCTGGTACCAGCCGGATGGTAAGGTGCTGTCAGTTCTGAAATCATCCTGGCGTGATGCAGAGCCTAAATCAGCAGAACCGATGTGCCAGCTAACCCAATTCGGTGTGGCCCTGGATTTACTATATGACATTGAATAGTAGCTACGTTCCATCAAATAATTTTCAGGATAAGAAGTACTGCTTACCGCATTACTTGGATTTCCAAGTAAAAGATGGTTATCATCTCCCGGATTTGTTGGTGGAGTGGTTGTTCCACCTGTTGAAATGCTGAAATCATCTATATTAATTCTGGCAGAACCTCCGCTAATTTTGCGGATTTGAAAGCGCACATTTCCTGAAATAGCGGTATTGAAAGATACCGTCGATAAAGTAGTGGCACTGCTGGTAATCGTATTGCCCGATTGTTGCCAGCTTGATCCACTATTTGTAGAATACCAAAGCTGCCAGGTGCTATTTGCATCAGTACC
This sequence comes from Pedobacter rhodius, assembly GCF_027213645.1. Classification (GTDB taxonomy): domain Bacteria; phylum Bacteroidota; class Bacteroidia; order Sphingobacteriales; family Sphingobacteriaceae; genus Pedobacter; species Pedobacter rhodius. The sequence continues at coordinate 70,670 of NZ_JAPWGL010000005.1, forward strand.
GTATTTCGCATGCGCTATGCTAACCACGTCGGCTCCATTTACATCAAAATTCATACTTAAAATACCTGTATTACGAATGCGTACAGATTGACTGCCATTTTTTGCATCTGCAGACAGGTTTCCGATTAGTGCATCATTCAGGCTCCAGCTGCCGCTACTTAAAGTTACAGAAGCTGTTGTATAGCTTCCTTTAGTGGCAGATTCAAAACCTTCAGGAAAACCGGCGACTATTGCCTGCACAACGTTTGCAGCCGACTTACTATTTAACTTTTGTTCAAAAAGCGTTGTTTCAGGCTCAATTTGATTTTCTTTTTTACAGGCAGAAAGGCCAATACACATCATGGCCACTAAGCTTAATTTTTTTAATGCTTTCATTGTTTGTTTTAGATTTATTAAATAGGGATTGATTTTCTTAAGTTTCGATGGCAAAAGTTTCGATTGCAATGCAAGTACTGTCAGGCAGATATCCAACTATAAGAACCGGAATTTTTGTTTTGCCTTCGACACGGATAACCTGAATGCCGGAAAGGTTTTGCTTTAAAAAAGAATAGAGTTCTGCTATTTTTTGAGCATTTGCGAGCATTGGTGCATCCGATGCATCAACCTTAGAGATTACATGATTAAAAAAAGTAGCATGATCTAGTATTTTTAAATCAGATAAAGGCACATGATACTGATTTGCGATTTTTTGCTGCAGTTGAGCAGGCGGGATTTTTCCCCAATCGGTCGCCGTAAAATGACTTTCCGATTCGGTAAAATACAATACACCCAACAAAAGCTTGGTGATTGTAGTCAGGATGTTGTTACTCATGTAATTAGGGGTAGATGTTTTATTTAAACAGCCTAATTTATAGAAAAAGTATTTAAATGAAGATAAGCGAAGATTAACATAAGGTTAATAATTACGCCTGAATGTAATGCATACAATGAATTTTCCCTTTTTTAATTAAATCCAAAATGATAACATTTTTTGTGGCTAAGAAGGGCATTAATATTAGTTTTAACAGGTTGGTTGAATCATATGGTTTTAAAATACGCCTGCAACGTAATTATTTGTTTTTTATTGAGGATGTCTGCCAATTCCTGTGCTGTTGCCTCTTTAATCTTCTTAACAGATTTAAAATGCGTTAATAACTTATCTGCGGTGTTTTTGCCAATGCCTTCAATTTGTTCAAGCTCAGTTTTAAGGGTACCCTGATCACGTTTTTTGCGGTGAAAAGTAATACCAAAACGGTGGGCTTCATCACGGAGTTGCTGAATTACTTTTAATGTTTCGGATTTCTTATCCAGATAGAGGGGGTATGAATCTCCGGGGTAGAACAATTCTTCCAGTCTTTTTGCAATACCAATTATCGTTACTTTATTTTCAATTCCAAGCAGTTTTAAACTCTTTACTGCTGATGATAGCTGGCCCTTACCACCATCAATTATGATTAACTGGGGTAACGGTTGATTTTCATCTAACATTCTTCTGTAGCGACGGAAGACAGCTTCTTCCATGGTAGCGAAATCATTTGGACCCTCAACAGTTTTCACGTTAAAATGGCGGTAATCTTTTTTAGATGGTTTAGCATCTTTGAAAACGACAATGGCCGAAACCGGGTATTTCCCCTGGAAATTGGAGTTATCGAAACATTCTATGTGCTTAGGAAGTTGCGTTAAGCGTAAATCCTTCTGCATGGTTGTCAGAATGCGGTCGGTGCGTAAATCTGGATTTAACTTTTCGTACTGATTTAGTTTTTCTTTCTTAAAAAATAAAACATTCTTTTGGGATAACTCTAAAAGTTTCTTCTTCTCCCCAAGTTTTGGTACCGTAAAACGCAAACTTTCATCTTCCAGCGAAGGCTCAAAAGGCACGATAATTTCTCTTGAAGTACTGCTGAATTTTGTTCTGAAATCGAGTAAAGCCAGCGTTAAAATTTCATCATCGCTTTCATCTAACTGCTTTTTAACCTCAATAGTCTGCGTTTGAATGATTGTTCCATTCATTACTTTCAGGTAATTCACAAAGGCATATCGCTCATCAGAAGCAATACTGACCACATCAACATTGGTAATCGCACTATTTACAACGGTTGATTTACTTTGGTATTTTTCCAAAACCTGTAACCTTCTCGAGTACTGGTGCGCCAATTCGAAATTCAGTTCTTCCGAAGCTGTTTTAATAATGTTTTTAACATCACGGATAACATTACCTATTTTGCCGTTAAGAATTTCTTTTATTTCACTGATGTTTTTATCGTAATCACTTTCGGTTTGATAGGCCTGGCATGGCCCCTTGCAATTTCCTATCTGATATTCCAGGCAAACCTTAAATTTTCCTTCGGCAATATTTTTATCGTTTAAGGGTAAAGAGCAGGTTCTTAGCGGATAGGTTTCCTTTATCAAATCCAGTATGGTATGCATCATACCTATGGAGCCGTAGGGGCCGAAATAGGTTGAGCCGTCTTTAATGACTTTCCTTGTCCAGTAAATTCTGGGGTAATTTTCATTTTTAACGATAATCCAGGGATAAGTTTTATCATCTTTTAAATTGATGTTAAACTTAGGCTGATGTTTCTTGATTAAGCTGTTTTCCAGTAACCAGGCATCAATTTCAGTATCAACAATCGTAAAAGTTATCTTCCTGATTTTAGAAACGAGCACGCGGGTTTTACCGTTGAATTGATTCTTATCACTATTGAAATAAGAGCCAACCCGATTCCGCAGATCTTTTGCTTTTCCGATATACATTAACTTCCCGTCTGCATCCCAGTATTGGTACACACCCGGTTTATGTGGAATCGCGGTTAATGCTGTTTTATGATCGAAACTGCTCATTTAAATACAAAAATAGGATTCCAAAGTGAAAATCTATCTTTTAAAAGGATGGGAAAAATTGATATAAAATTTGCTTCAATGTAACTATCAAAAAAGACTGATTTTTTAAACCAAATCTTTATGTAACAAAAAATATTTTTTTAAGCCAACACGCAAATATTTAAAAAACTAGTTTAATCTTAAAAACCAAGCTTCTCATCTAATTCTGTCGTTCCTTCTTCCTCCTTTTGATATTGATTACAATCAAATACAATTGAAACGCCCGATTTTGGCGCTTCAAAATCAGCATGACTGATTTTTAATTTGGGGTTTGCATAAACTCTTTTTATAAAGCCTGCAAAAATAGGAAGGGCCGTGTTTGCACCTTCACCCTGATTGGTGCTGATAAAATGGAAAGCCCGGTCTTCACAACCTGTCCAGATACCGGTAACCAGTTGAGGCGTAACGGCCATAAACCAACCATCAGAGTTATTCTGGGTTGTGCCTGTTTTACCGCCGATTGGAGCATTAACCTTATATTTATAATTCAACCGCGATCCTGTACCGTTCGTTACCACACCTTTAAGCATTCTCGTCATCACATAGGCAACCTCTTCACTCATAATCGGTTTCGGTATTGGTTTCTGAGAAAAGAGCACCACGCCATTTTTATCTTCAATCCTTAATAAATAAACAGGCTGCGTATAAACGCCTTTATTGGCGAAGGCTCCATAGGCGCCAACCATATTGTATACGGAGGCATCAAAGGAGCCCAGGCAGATTGATGGGTAAGCAGGTACGTTCGGTATACCCATTTTAGTCGCCAGGTTGGCAACCGCTACCGGACCAACCTGTTTCATCAGGTATGCCGTGACATAGTTTTGAGAATAAGCAAGGGCTTTTTGTAAAGTTATGGCACCTTCCAGCGGTTTTCCGGAAGATCTGGGTGTGTACGGTTCGCCGTAACCTTCTATGGTTACAGGTACATTTGGAACGGTTAAACATGGCGAAAAACCATTTTCTACCGCAACCGCATAGGTAAAGGGTTTTGCTGTAGAACCCACCTGGCGTGTACCCATTTTTACCTGATCATATTTAAAATGCTCGTAATTGATGCCGCCAACCCAGGCTTTTACATATCCGGTTGTCGGGTCCATACTCATCATCGCATTGCGTAAAAGCATTTTATAATAACGTACAGAATCGATCGGTTTCATGGTGGTATCAACATTTCCTTTCCAGGTAAAAATGGTCAAGTCTGTTGGTGTATTAAATTCTGTTTTAATTTCTTCATCGGTTTTACCATCAAGTTTGGCAGCCTTATAACGGTCAGAACGTTTAATGCCCTGTTCAATTTGCAGTGCCTTATCCTTAAACGGATTTCTTCCTTTCCAGCTATTCAGGAACTGCGCCTGAAGTATTTTCATATATTCTTTCTGAGCGGCTTCGGCATATTCCTGCATATCGTAGTTTAAAGTTGTATAAATCTTTAAACCATCGCGATCCAGGTCGTAAGAAGTTCCATCAGGTTTTGTAATCCCTTGTTCTTCAAAAATGCTTTTAATATCATTTTTTAAAACCGACCTGAAATAGGGCGCAATGCCGTCGTTAACCGTTGCTGCATTAAAGTGAAGATTTAACGGAGTTTCTTTTTCCTCATCGAATTGTTGCTGCGTTAAGAAATCAGATTTAACCATCATCGCCATAACCGTGTTCCTTCTTGCTTTGGAACGTTCGGGATTTCGGGTTGGAGAATACATGGTAATGCCTTTTTGCATACCAACTAAAGTTGCGGCCTGAGGAACGGTTAATTTATCCGGTGTGGTATTGAAGTAAACCCTTGCAGCCGATTTAATTCCATAAGCCTGATTGCCGAAATCAACCGTATTTAAGTACATGGTGATGATTTCTTCTTTGGTGTAATTCCTTTCCAGTTTAACCGCAACCACCCATTCTTTAAACTTTTGCATCACGCGTTTAAAAAAGTTTCGCTGTCTGCCTTCTTCAGAAAATAAATTCAACGCCAATTGCTGCGTAATGGTACTGCCACCTTGTTTTTTGCCAATTAAGTTGTAGCCGATAATGGTAAAAGTACGCTGGAAGTCAATTCCGGAGTGATCCTTAAAACGGGTATCTTCTGTGGCAATCAGGCCGTTGATTACATTCGGTGAAATCTCTTTATAAGTAACATTCGAACGGTTCTGAACGAAGTAAGTTCCGAGTGTTCTGCCATCTTCGGCGATAATTTCTGAAGCCTGATTGCTTTTCGGATGCTCAATATCTCTGAATGAAGGCAGGCTGCCAAAAAGGCCGAACCCTATCATGGAAATAAAAATGGTAAATATTGCAATACCGCCGATTACAATTTTCCAAATTCGAAGATTATATCTTTTAATATCGGCTGCAGAAAGGGATTTGTTCATTTTAATAATTGTTTTTGTAAAACTCCAGATATTCGTTAACACGAGTTCTATCCGTTAGTTTTTCGAAATTTTCTTTACTGATGATGAAGGATTTATACTTTGTTGCCGGCACTTTCATTATATTTTTCAGCTGGCCTTTAATACTTTCTTCATAAATTTTAGCATCTTCCAAATCAACAAAACTGGTTACATAAATTAACTGGTCGTCATCTAACTCCACCAATTTATGAGCCAAGTCATTATCCGGATAATTGCCGCGATTGAATTGGCCTATACCAAATCTGGAAGAGCTCAAAGTTAAGGAAGCATCGGCAACATCTATCACATAATAATAGGTATTTGAGGTTGCCGTACTAAATATGCTTAGCGGTTTAGCGGCATCGGCTTTATTTTCTGCCGGTTTTTCGATAGTTTTGGTTACGACTTCCTTCTTTTCAGGGGTAACAGCGGCATTAATATTTTCTATCGGCTTAGGTTTAATATCTGCCGGTTTAGATTGGCTCACAAATCTTGGTTCGTTCGAATCAAAATCGACTAAAGCAACAGGTCTTTGTTTAAATTCTTCCAGGTTGGCTTCAATGTATTTTAAATGATCGCGTACCAGGGGTGTTATAATGAGATCATTCGGATAAAGCGTTGTAATTAAATTGAATTCGGTTAAAAGTGCATTAACTTTCGAGGTTCTGCCGATGGCGATGGCCTTCAGGTAGGCATATTGAGGCGCTAAATCATTATTCGGATAAGCAGCTATGTTGTCGTTTGATTGTTTAATAACGCTCGGGTAATCCTTTTTTGCATAAGCATCGAAAGCAAGATTATAGCTTTGATTAATGGCATTTTCCAATGCATCTTGTTTCGACGAATACGATGGATCAAGAATGGTTTTCGCAAAATTGGATTCGGGGAATTTTGTTAAAACCAACTGGCGATATTCGCTCGCTTTGCCCTCTTCATTGCCTTTATAATTCAAGTATAGGCTGTAATAAATCGCAGCAAGATGATTATTGTCAGGAAAACGTTTGAGCAACTCCAGGTAAACTTTATTCGCTTCATCTTTATCATTTAACTCCTGCTGATAAAAACTCGCTATTTCAAAGTAAGCATCGATAATTTTTTGATTTGATGCAGCAACCAATGCAGGTGTTAATGGTAAAGCATCTGAAAATTGTTTTTCTACTGAGGTTTGATCTGCTAAAGCATTCGCCGTATTATTAATTGGTGTAATGCCATTCGCTATATTTCCGCCTGCTAAAACCTGATTGGTTTCCTGTGCTGAAGTACGCACACTCTGGCGCCAGTTGTCTTCCAGTGGCCGGTTTCCCCATCGCTTTTTAAAATCTGCAAAACCATTACTAATCGCTGCATTATTATTAAAATAAAATGTACTAGCTGTTGTTCCGCTACTGGCAGAAACACTTACGCTTTGCGCAGGGAAACCAGAACTATTTAAGGATTGGACATTCGTGTTTGGAATTGTTGAAACCTCGACTTTAGGTCTTAGATATTCTTTTATTTTAGCTGCTCTTTCTGTTTCCGGTAACCTTGCAATGGCCTGCAAAGTATCTTCTTTTGAAATTAGGGTATATCTGTCAGATAAATACTGAAGATTTTGTGATTTTTTAACAATATTATCGTAATCGGGGAAGCCCTTAGGCATAATGTTTACCGTGCTGTCGTAATATGCTTTAGCTTTAATGTAATTTTTAAATTCATTAAAATTTAGATCGGCAATTCTTAAATAGGAAAGTGCTTTTTGATTTACATTTTTTATGCTTTTTTGTGCCGATTTTTGATAATTTTCTTCTGCCTTTGCAAAGTTGCTTTCTTTCGAAAATAGTTCGCCAACCTGGTAATAAATCTGGTCTGTGTAATCGGTATTCTTATCATCTTTTAATAAAGCCAGCAGCGCCTTATCTTCATTTATTTTATACCCGCTTATTAAAGCACGAACTTTTATACGCTGCAGATTTGCATGGAAATACAATTCAAATGGCGCATTACTGTTTTCAACCTTCGTATAATTAATAAATGCATTTTGGAAGTCATTTTCTTTTTCCTGCAACTGGGCAAGGATATATTGCCAGCGAATTCTTAACTGTTTTTCATCTGCATTTTTTATTGCCGATTCCAGTAATAAGATGGCTTCTTTATTTCTTTTTTGATAAATGCGCATCTGTGCTGTGGTCGCTAAAGGCTCAGGTAAATCCTTTTTCAATTCATCCTGAGCACGCAACATGGTGTCCAGAATTTTATCTGCATATGCCATATTATTTAACTCCATCTGGCTTCTGGCTTTCCAGTTCATAGCCATAATGAAGGTTTTTAAATTGCTGCTGTAGGTTTTAGCAGTATAATCGAAATATTCTGATGCAATAAAATAATTACCTTTTAAATAATTTGCTTTACCTAAAAGCATATAAGCATCATCTATATAATTACTAAAGCTTTTCTCGTTGATAATCGTTTGACCTTTAAAAATAATTTCATCAAGGGGTTTGTTTGCAGCGCCTGGGGTTAAGGTTAAAGTAAGCTGTGGCTCCGGATCTAAATAAACAGACAGGATTTTCTCGTAATTATCAGAATAAGTTTGCAACAAACCTTCGTTGTATTCTGTTAATAAAACATTTGAGTTATATATATAGTTATACCTAGCCGTTAAGTTTTGCATCTTACGGTCTACGGCAGTATCTTTATTGGCCACGCAGCCACAAATAAAAAGACTGCTTAAAATGAAAATTAAGAAATATAAGGCTTTTCTGATGTTATTTTTCAAGTATAAAAAATCGCGTTAGTTATAATATAATAAACAAATTTTAAGTAAAAATATTTTACCAGGCAACAAATTTAATTATTCAAAGTTAACTTAATTATTGCATTAAAAAATGGGAAACCCTAAAGATGAAAATGGCGGAAAAAAGGCTAATGCAGCGGTGAAATACTCGGCTATAGGTTTTCAGATGATTGCGACTATCGGGTTGTTAACTTTTATAGGCTACAAAATAGATGAACATCGAGGGAGCAAAACCAATATCATAACAGCAGTTTTTGCCCTTGCAGGGGTTGGTATTGCTTTATATCAGGCGATCAGGCAGGTTACGAGATAAATTGCTTTATTATTGAATTGTTAAATGGTTTTATTGCTGAAAGTTCATATCGGTTGGTAGTTTTCAGTTAATCGTTTTCAATTTTGTTGCGGAAAATATAAACAATTTTACAATTCGCTCAATTAACAAATTAGGCTGTTAGCCTGTATCCGTTTAACAATTAAGCAATCAAACAATCAGAACAATTTTTTTCAGCTAACCTACCAACACAATAATTCAAACAGTTATCCATTTTAAATTTTTATTAGGCATTTTTTGTTTTCAGTTGACAGTTTTCAGTTCACCAAATTATCAATTAAGCAGTATCTTAAAATTAGGCTTTTTGTATCCGTTAACCACTTAATCGATTTAAACAGTTAAGCAACCTAATAAATTCGCTCCTGCACTAGTTACTTGATGCTAAAATCTTATCTTTGCCGGAGTTTTTATTTGCAAATAAATTATTCCATTGACGCTAGCCAAATTTACCAGTTCCTATTTAATATTTGTTGGGCTTTTAATCGGCATTATCGCTGCTTTACCCATGTTATTTCCTGATACGCAGCTTTTCGTTAAAAACTTTTGGCTCATGTTCAGTTTTCTGGCAGGCATAACTTTTATAGCTTATGTACTTGTCGATATCGGCATAAAACGCGATCCGGAAGTCGGTATTATGGCCATTATGGGATCAATTGCAGTGAAGATGATTTTTTGTATGGCTTTTGTGCTGATTTACAGTATAAAAGAGAAGGGAATAGGTGTTGTATTTCTCCTAAATTTTTTTTCTTTATATTTATTGTTTTCAGTCTTTGAAATATACTGTTTGTTACGTAACTTGCGCCACCAAAATTTAAAGTAAAAATCTGCCAATAAATGGATTGTAACCAAGTTTTAGTATCAAAAGTTAAGAAGGTAATTGTTGTTTTTACGCTTTTAATCGCGTTTTTATCTATCAAAATTGATACTTTCGCTCAAGTTGATAGTGCTGTTATTCCTGTTGATAGCGTTGTAGCTGAATCTGCTGAAGCAGTTTCCGGTCAGCATGGTGCCGTAGAACATGGTAAAGAGAAATTCGAGCCTACTAAGGTAATTATGGAGCACATTGCCGATTCGCACATGTGGCATCTATGGGGTCATACTTCATTACCGCTTCCGGTAATTTTATATACAAATGGTGGTTTAGAAGTTTTCTCTTCAGGTAATTTTCACCATGGCGAACATGATTATGTTGGTAAATACAATACTTACCGCTTAGAAGAAGATCATATTAAAGTGGTTGGTGCTGATGGTAAAATCGATGAAGAAGCATCTGTTCTGGATTTCTCTATTACTAAAAATGTTGCAGCAATGTTTGTTGCAATATTGGTTATTTTGATCGTATTTATTTCGGTTGCGGGTGCTTACAAAAAACGTGTTGGTAAATCTCCGAAAGGTTTGCAGTCTTTCATTGAGCCAATAATTATTTTCGTAAGGGATGATATTGCCAAACCAAACATTGGTCATAAATATGCGAAATTCATGCCGTATTTATTAACTACGTTTTTCTTTATTCTGTTTAACAATATTTTTGGTCTTATCCCGATTTTTCCCGGTGGTGCAAACGTTACGGGTAATATTGCTTTAACTTTTGTTATGGCTTTAGGTACAATGATTATCGTTAACATAAACGGTAACAAATATTACTGGAAGCACATCTTTAAGCCTGATGTTCCATTCTGGTTGTATCCGATTATGATTCCTGTTGAGTTAATCGGTATCATTTCAAAGCCGTTCGCTTTAATGATTCGTTTATTTGCAAACATTACGGCAGGTCACATTATCGTATTAAGTTTAATTTCCTTAATATTTATTTTCGAAACATTGGCTATTGCTCCGGTTTCAGTTGCATTCGTTTTATTTATGGATGTGTTAGAATTGTTAGTGGCATTTTTACAGGCCTTTATTTTTACATTACTTACTGCCTTATTTATTGGTATGGCAGTAGAAGAACATCATTAACAGAAAACTATTTTTTACAATTAATATAAATTAAATTAGTTATGGTAGGTTCAATCGCGGCAATCGGTGCCGGTTTAGCAGTAATCGGTGCAGGTATCGGTATCGGTCAAGTAGGTGGTAAAGCAATGGAAGGTATTGCTCGTCAGCCGGAAGCTGCATCAAAAATTCAGACTGCAATGATTATCGCTGCTGCCCTTATTGAGGGTGCTGCTTTATTCGGTGTAGTAGTTGCATTATTAGGTAACAATCCTCAGTAATTCAAACTGAAAAAAAATTAGATAGAGTATTTAACGATTGGTTATTTACTCTATCTTAATTAACAAGATTAAGATTAAAAAAATTAGATAAAATGGATTTAGTAACCCCAAGCATAGGATTGGTTTTTTGGACATCATTAGCATTTATCTGCTTATTGATTTTACTTAGAAAGTTTGCATGGAAACCTATTTTAGGTGCGATTCACGAACGTGAGCAGAGCATTGATGAGGCATTGAACAAAGCAGAGTTAGCCAAACAGGAAATGGCTCGTTTAACTGCTCAAAATCAGGATTTGATGCAACAAGCCCGTGCTGAACGCGACGAAATCTTAAAGGAAGCTAAAACCTTGAAAGATGGTATCTTGAATGAAGCTAAAAAACAAGCTCAGGTTGAAGGTTCGAAATTAATTGAAAAAGCTAAAATCGAAATCGAAAACCAAAAGAAAGCGGCGCTAGCTGAAGTTAAAGACCAGGTTTCTACATTATCGTTAGAAATTGCTGAACGTGTTTTACGTACGCAGTTAGATGATAAATCCAAACAGGAAGCTTTAGTGGCTAACTTGTTAAAAGACGTTGAATTAAACTAGTTTTGAGAAAATAGATTTGAGACACCAGATATAGATTTGAGATTTGTTCTCAAATCTTCCATTTTACATCTCACATCTTACACCTAAAAATATGTCAGAAATAAAAGTTGCAAGCAGATACGCCAAATCATTAATAGACTTAGCCGTTGAAAATAACGCGCTGGAAGCTTCTTATAATGACATGGTTTTGTTTGAGAAAGTGGTTGATGAAACCCCTGAACTGGAAGCAATATTAAAGAACCCGATTGTTCCTTTGGACAAAAAGACTGGTATTTTAAATGGTGTTTTTGCCGATAAAGTAAATAAGTTAACCATCGCTTTCTTCAAGATTGTTGTGAATAAAGGCCGGTCATCTATCTTATTTGCTACTGCAAAACAATTTGTACAACAATATAACTTAATAAAAGGAATTGTTACTGCTGATGTAACTACGGCAACCGCTTTAAGTGCTGCAGCTAAAGAACAGATTGTTGCCATTGTAAAAAGAGAATTAGGCGCTAATGAGGTTATTGTTAAAGAAAAAATTGACGAAAAACTAATTGGCGGTTTTGTTTTAAAGGTTGGTGATAAGCAGTTTGATGCAAGTATTGCCAGCGGATTAAGTAAACTAAAAAAGGAATTTGCGCATTAGAAGTATTTAGTATCAAGTATCAAGATTGAAAACTGGCATTTGAAAATTGCAATTTACGATTTGAGAGATACTGAAATAACAGAAGAACTACAGCGCTAAAATATATAAACCCGATTGGCAGCGATAGGCTTTGAAGCTGAAAGCAAAAAGACTAAAGCAAAAAGCGGGACCAGAATAACAAAAGAACTACAAGATTTACATTTACAAAAAGATATAATTAAAATTATGGTAGAGGTAAGACCAGACGAAGTATCGGCAATTATAAGACAGCAATTGGCGGGCTTTAAATCAGAAACCGAACTGGAAGAAGTTGGTACCGTGTTGCAAGTGGGCGACGGTATTGCCCGTGTTTACGGTTTAACTAAAGTTCAATCGGGAGAGTTGGTTGAATTTGCGAATGGCCTGCAAGGCATTGTATTAAACCTTGAAGAAGATAACGTTGGTGTGGTACTTTTGGGTGCATCTGACGAGATAAAAGAAGGTGATACAATTAAACGTACCAAAAAAATTGCCTCTATTAAAGTTGGTGAAGGTATGCTTGGCCGCGTGGTGAACACTTTAGGAGAGCCTTTAGATGGTAAAGGTCCAATCTTAGGTGAAACTTATGAAATGCCTTTAGAGCGTAAAGCACCGGGTGTAATTTATCGTCAGCCGGTAAATGAGCCTTTACAAACTGGTATCAAAGCAATCGATGCAATGATTCCAATCGGTCGTGGTCAACGTGAGTTGGTTATTGGCGACCGTCAGATTGGTAAAACTGCCGTTTGTATCGATACCATTATCAACCAAAAAGAATTTTATGAAGCAGGCCAGCCGGTGTTCTGTATTTATGTGGCTATCGGTCAGAAAAACTCTACCGTTGCCAACATTGTACGTACACTAGAGGAAAATGGCGCTTTACCATATACAGTTGTTGTTGCTGCTTCGGCTGCTGATCCTGCTCCGATGCAGTTTTATGCGCCGTTTGCTGGTGCTGCAATTGGTGAGTTTTTCCGTGATACAGGCAGACCGGCTTTAATTGTTTATGATGATTTATCTAAACAAGCTGTTGCTTACCGCGAGGTGTCTCTATTACTTCGTCGTCCACCGGGCCGTGAGGCATATCCGGGTGATGTGTTCTATTTACATAGTCGTTTGTTAGAAAGAGCTGCAAAAATTAACGCGAATGATGATATTGCAAAAGCGATGAATGATTTACCTGAGTCGATTAAACATATCGTTAAAGGTGGTGGTTCATTAACTGCTTTACCGATTATCGAAACCCAAGCGGGCGACGTTTCTGCATATATTCCAACTAACGTAATTTCGATTACGGATGGTCAGATTTTCTTAGAGTCGAATTTGTTCAACTCCGGTATTCGTCCGGCGATTAACGTAGGTATCTCGGTATCGCGTGTGGGTGGTAACGCTCAAATCAAATCGATGAAAAAAGTAGCAGGTACTTTAAAGTTAGATCAGGCTCAATACCGCGAGTTAGAGGCCTTCTCTAAATTCGGTTCTGACTTGGATGCTGCAACGAAATCGGTTTTAGATAAAGGTGCACGTAACGTGGAAATGTTGAAACAAGCGCAGTTCTCTCCATTTACTGTTGAGAAACAAGTTGCAATTGTTTATGCTGGTACTAAAAACTTAATGCGCAGCGTTCCGGTGAATAAGGTTAAAGAATTTGAAACTGAATTTTTAACTCAATTGGAATTACGTCATCCGGAAACTTTAGCGGCTTTAAAGGCTGGTAAATTTGATGACAGCATTACCGGTGTTTTAGATACTGTAGCAAAAGAGATTTCAAGTAAATACTAATAAGTATAAAGTAGTTAGTATCAAGTATCAAGAAAGGGTAAAAGCCTAATCTTGATACTTATTACTGATGAAATAAGATAGATTAATTAGATACAGGTTAGCGAGTTTCAAGTATTAACACAGGATGAAAATCCAATCTTGATACTTGATACTTAATACTCGATACTAAAAAAGAATGGCTAATTTAAAAGAAGTAAGAAACCGGATTGCATCGGTACAATCGACCCAGCAGATTACCAAAGCTATGAAAATGGTTTCGGCTGCGAAGTTGAAACGTGCGACTAATGCAATTATCGCTTTACGTCCTTATGCAACTAAACTGAAAGAAATTTTAGGAAATCTTTCGGCAAGTTTAGAGGGTTCTTCGTCACCTTTTATTCAGGAGCGTGAACCTAATAAGGTTTTAATTGTAACGGTATCATCTAACCGTGGTTTGGCTGGTGCTTTTAACATGAACGTAATTAAGGCGGCCAACAATTTAATTGCCGAGAAATATAGCGAACAGTTAAAAAACGGTAACGTAAGTATTATCTCTATTGGTAAGAAAACGCAGGATTTTTACGAAAAACGTAAATACAATGTTATTGGTAACAATAACGAAGTATACTCGGCCCTGACTTTCGAAAACGTAACCAAAATTACGGATTTGATTATGGCTGGTTTTATTAAAGGTGAGTTTGATAAAGTAGAAGTGGTTTACAACCGTTTCAGAAATGCAGCAGTTCAATTTATTACCACTGAACAATTGTTGCCTTTGCCAAAAGCAGAGCCGGCCGCTGCAGATGCGAAAACTGCAAATGTAGATTACATTTTAGAACCTTCGCAAGAAGAAATCGTAGAAGAGTTAATCCCTAAATCGATTAAAATTCAGTTATATAAAGCAGTATTAGATTCTCATGCATCTGAACACGGCGCACGTATGACATCAATGGATAAAGCAACTGAAAATGCTGGTGAATTATTAAAAGCCTTAAAACTTTCTTATAACCAGGCTCGTCAGGCAGCAATCACAACTGAATTAACAGAGATTGTAAGTGGTGCAGCCGCATTGAACGGATAACTTCAACTTTCATCCTGAGCTTGTCGAAGGATTAAATATAAAACCCATTTCTTAATAGAAATGGGTTTTTTTATGCTCCAACTAATTTAAACTTAAAATTAGATATTTTACTTTCGCTACAGCTTCTCTAAAGTTGAGCTAATGCCTGTTTCTCCGTGAATTCCAAGTTGGATTTTACTCTTATTATCTACAGTAAGAATATTGTGTCTTGAATCCTTTTGCCAAAACATATCATCAAAACGAAAAGCTTTGCCTTTCGTGATACCACTGATATTTGTAACATGCAGAAGATTTCCTGTAACTTGTAATTTAACAAAAATAGTATCAGAAATCGCATTTGGTTTTAATATAGATTTAACAGTATTTTGAGGAAGGTTAACATAAGAATCTAAGTTCATTTCGAAACTGCTGTTATTTTTTATTTGATAACTTATATCTCCGGGAAACACTCTTATTTTGGTTTTAGAAGTATTGCCGGCTACTGTTAGCGAAATCTCAAAAACTCCGGATTTTTTATACCTGTGTTCTGCCTTACTTCCTTTAACTTCGACTGAGCCATCGCCATAATTCCAAATGTAATTGTCGGCTCCGGTAGAATCCTGAGCAGCTAAAACAACAGCTTGAGTTAAATAAATTGATTTGTTTTCTACCCTAAATTCAGTAGTACTGATTTCAGGAATTCGATAAGGCTGCTTCTTACAAGCAACAAGGCAAATCAGCGCAATAGCCAGCCCTGGCAGTAAATTTTTGGTTTTCATATTAATGATTTTATTTGTGTGTGCTTAAAAATAGTAAAATCTTATAACTAAGGATTTAATAATTAAGTGAATGGTGTAAATTATTTGTGGTTTAAATGTAATTGCTTGATAGTTAGTTTAATTAAATCAATGTAAATCTATTGCGCATAAAAAGGAGTTAATATCTTTGTTTATTGATATCCGGTTATGAAAAAATACATCTTTACCATTTTATCGCTTATTCCATTTTTTGTAAATGCCCAGTCTCCGGCCAGAGATTATACAAATGCCGTACTTTGGCAACAAACATCAGGTGAATACAGCGCATTATGTTTTCAGGCCTATAACTTTGCCCGTTTATCCTTAAAAGAAGCTTTGTGGGCAGATACAAGTAAAAAGCCTAATTGTATAATTGTTGATATTGATGAAACGGTATTGGATAACTCGCCCTTCCAGGGACATGAGATTAAGAAAGGCCTGAGCTATAATCAGGCAGATTGGACGGAGTGGACTAGTTTGGCTAAGGCGGATACCGTTCCTGGTGCATTGTCTTTTTTGAAATTTGCAGCATCTAAGAATATTGAAACCTTTTATTTGAGCAATCGCGATGAAAAGGATTATGCCGCAACTTTAAAAAACCTGCAGGCTTTTGGCTTTCCTTATGCCGATGATGCGCACCTTCTGGTTTCGAAAGGAACTTCAAACAAAGAACCTCGTCGCCGGCAAATCGCCGAATCGCATAACATTTTGATGCTTTGCGGCGATAATTTGAGTGATTTCAGTAATGTTTTTTATCGTGAACAAAAGAATACTTTCGAGCAAGTGAATCAAAATCAAAACCTTTTTGGCGTTAAATATATTGTATTGCCAAACCCGATGTATGGTGATTGGGAAAAGCCTTTATACAAAGGGGAAAATTTAACAGATAAGAATAAAGCAAAACAACGTTTAGAGCGATTAAAAAGTTACTAAACATATATAATTATTCAGCAATAAGTATTACTTTTGCTGCATCATAAAAATAAACATTATGGAGAACAGCGAATTAAAGCACAATACAGAAAGTATGAAAACGGCTAACCAGCCAGGGATTTATAAAATGATGATTTTTGGTGTACTGGTTTGTATGGTTGGTACTTATGCACGTTTTGCATTCGACTCTTGGGTTTTATCTTTAGTTTCATGGATTGTTCTTTTCATCGGGGCAATTATTAGTATTAAAGGTGTATTCAAAATTTTAGACGCATAAAATATTTTCTCTCTAAATACAAGAGCCAATTATGTTAGTTACATAATTGGCTTTTTTATTAATTCTTTTTTTTTGAAAAGCAGGGTTCTGTACACATCGGCTTCGAAAGTCCTGCCATCCACTTTACTCACCCATTAGAAAAAATGGGTTCGTGCCCGTTCCTGTCAGGTTTATTTTACCCGGGTCTATCCGGCTATCACACTACGAAGCGCCTCATAACGCGAACTGAAAACTGCCAGTTGAAACCTGCTAACTGAGATCGGGTTACCTAATTTAATTTTCTGTATAAAGGGAAAATAAGACGTGATAAACTAATGGAAAAGCGTCTGACTTCTAATGGCCATTTGAAGCAATATTAAAATGATTAAATTTTTAGAACCACAAAATCATGAAAAGGAATATTATTGCTATGGCCATTATTGTAACAATCTTCGGTTGCAATAGCGAAAAAAAAGACTACGCTAGTTCAGGTAAAGCTGAAATGGCAGATAGTATTACAGCAGATACACTGCCTGTTGAAAAGATTATAAAAACTGCCGATATGCGCTTTCGTGTTAAGGATGTTCAGAACACTAAAGAGCAACTTAGCAAACGCATCAAGGCAGAAGGCGGCATCATTGCCGAATTTTCTATCGAAAGTGTTATTCAGGAAACTGATAAAATAAAACAATCTGCCGATTCACTAAAAGAAATTACTTCTTACCGTACCGAAGGTTACCTGGTCGCTAAAATACCATCAGAAAAGCTGGATGAATTTACTAATGTTATTTCTAAAATGGCCGTGTTTGTTAACAGCGCTTCCATGAAAATAGATGATCAAAGCCTTACTTACCTCGCAAACGAATTGAAAGCACAAAACAGGGTCGAAGCCATTGATAAAATTAATGAAGTTGCGAATAAGAAAAGTGACAATGTAGAATCATCGCTTTACATTAAGGATGATTATATCGATAAGAAAATCGAAAATAGGCAAATTGATAATCGCGTGAAGTTTAGTACAATAACGCTTAATTTTTATCAGGATAATACCGTAAAAACATTGGTTGTTGGCAATGATAACCTGTACGATTATCGGCCAGCTTTTTTAAACCGGTTATGGCTTAGCATTTTAAACGGGTGGACATTATTTTTGGAGTTAATTCTTGCGCTGGCTAATTTATGGATGCTGATTCTTATCGGCGTTGCTGCATTTTTCATCATCAGGTATTTTTTAAGGAAGAATAAACTGGCGATGGAGCAGGCCACAAAAAATCTGGTTGATAATATATAATAGTATCAATGTCGAATTACCGCTTTGCATTAAATTGCCGTTTGGCTTGAGCCGACGGCAATTATTTTTTTGCCTTAACTGCCAACCCCTTTACTTTAGTTTTATTATCGCTTACAAAAGATTCCCAGCCCGAATAGGTTTTTGATTTACCACCGGAAGTTATTTTCTGAAAAGAATGACAAACGGCAACGGCTAAACCATCCGTCGCATCCAGAAATTCAGGCGTTTCTTTAAAATTTAACAAACGCTGTAACATGGCAGCTACTTGTTCTTTAGTGGCATTTCCATTGCCCGTAATCGATTGTTTTATTTTGCGGGGCGAATATTCTGTTACCGAAATACTCCTCGAAAGTGCGGCTGCAATGGCTATACCCTGTGCCCGGCCTAACTTTAAAAGCACCTGAATATTTTTTCCGTAAAATGGTGCTTCAATAGCCAGAACATCAGGTTTGTATTGGTCGATAAGTACAATCGTCTTTTCGAAAATGCGCTGAAGTTTTAAAAAAGGATCGTCAAGGTGTGTCATCTTAACAACGCCTAAGCTGATTAGTTCCGTCTTATTCCCTTTCTCCAAAATTACGCCATAACCCATTACCGCAGTACCCGGGTCGATGCCCATAATTATCCGCTCCTTTTTTTCGTTCAACATTACAGCAATATTAAGCATATTTGCAAAAAAAAGATAATCTTGACAGCAAGGCATAAAAAAACATTATCGGTTATCATTAAAGCGGCAATCATTGTATTTGCGTTTTGGTTTATCTATCATAAAGTTGTCGCTAATAAAAATCTGCAAAATTTCAAATCACTTTTAACCGGCCCGCCTGCAACAGAAATTGTAAGCATAATAGGCTTAGTGTTTTTGCTGATGTTCGTAAATTGGTTTTTAGAAGCTGCAAAGTGGAAACATTTAATGAATCGGATCGAAAGCATAAGCTTTTACCGGGCCATCGAATCGGTTTTCTGCGGCTTAACACTTGCTATTTTTACACCAAATCGATTGGGGGAATATGGCGGCCGGGTTTTCTTTTTATCCCCAAAAAGAAGAATTGTGGGTGCAGTTGCAATGGCAGTAGGAAATATCGGCCAGCTGGTGTTAACGAATATTTTTGGCGCAATTGCATTGAGTGCATTTATTTATCGGTTCATCGATTTGGATTATCGACTGTTTTTTGCCATTCAGATTCTGGTTGTTGTTTTCTGTTTATTTTTTATTGTTTTTTATTTCAACATTCAATGGCTGAACGGAATCTTATTATCATTCAAATTTACACGTAAATACAAAAAGTTTTACAGCATTTTAGGGCGTTACAGAAAGGCAGAATTATTTAAAATACTGCTGTTTTGCCTGGCTCGTTACTTTGTTTTCAGTTCGCAATATTTTATTCTTTTTATATGGCTGATACCGGGTTTGCATTACGCAGATATCATAATGATGATAAGCATTTTATTTTTTGTGCAATCAACCTTGCCTTCTTTAGATTTATTTGATGTTGGTATCAGAAGCATAACGGCATCTTATTTTTTCGGTTACATAACCAATCACGATGTGGCGGTTATTGCATGTACAGCAAGTATCTGGCTTATAAATATCATTATTCCTGCTATATTAGGCACATATTTCGTTTTTAAACTTAACTTTTTTGGAAATCTTAAATCTAATTAGTCTACTATCTGCTGCTTTAACACTGGTTTATAGTTTCTTAGTCCTCAGTTTTATCAGAGGTTGGCATAAACTAATTTATTTTATTCCTAAAAAATCCTTGCCAAAAACTAAAGTTTCCATTATCGTTGCAGCCCGTGATGAAGAATTAAACATCGGTAAAACTATTGATGATTTAATTGCTCAGAACTATCCGGAAGTTTTAACAGAAATCATAATTATCGATGACCATTCAACAGACAGAACGGCTGACATCGTTTTAAGTTATGCCGATAAGAAGGTTAAACTTATAAAACTAAACGAAGATCGTGCGCTGAACTCCTATAAGAAGAAAGCCATACAAACGGCTATTGGAACCTGTTCAGGAGATTTAATTATTACCACCGATGCCGATTGCCGGATGGGCGAAAACTGGCTGGCTACGATTGTAGAATTGTATGAAGAAAAAGATTATAAAATGATTTCGTCACCCGTTGCTTATTTTCAGGAGAAAAATTTATTCGAACGGTTACAATCTTTAGAATTTCTATACCTGATAGGTTTGGGTGCGTCAACTATCGGGAATAATGAACCTTCAACCTGTAATGGCGCAAACCTTGCTTACGAAAAAAATACTTTTTACGAAGTCGGCGGTTTTCAGGGAATTGATGATTTGGCTTCCGGTGATGATGAATTGCTGCTGCATAAAATTGCTGCAAAATATCCTGATAAAATCGGATTTTTAAAAAACAGCGACGCAATTGTTTACACACATGCGAAAGAAAACCTGAGTTCTTTTATTCAGCAGAGAAAACGCTGGGCATCGAAAAGTACACGGTATAAAAATAAAGCAATTATTGTGCTTGGTGTGTTTGTTTGGGTGTTTAACCTCAGCATTCTTGCTAACTTTATTACCGGCTTATTTCTACCGGGTTTTCTAATCATCACATTTTACCAGTTATTGGTTAAAATGATTTTAGAAAGCTTATTTTTATGGAAGATTACCGGCTTCGCAAAAAGACGAAGTCTGATGATATTAATCCCCGTTTTAAATGTTTTGCATATTCTTTATATCATCTATATCGGTATTGCCGGAAATAGCGGGAAATACAATTGGAAAGGCAGAATGGTCAGGTAATGGATAATAGCCCATCGAAAAAAGTCTGGTTAAAATTCAGGCGCAATAAACTTGCGCTTAGTGGCCTGGTTTTTATTCTTTTGCTAATGCTGATGGGTATTTTAGGCTATTTAATTATGCCAGATGATTCTCCAAATGCGAATAATCAAAAGGTGCAGATTGCCAAAGCAAAACCGGGTTCAAAATTCACCTTTATGATTATAGAGCATTATGATCACATTGAAAGAGCAGGTTTATTCGAACGTATGTTCGATGGACAAAAACCCGGTTTCAAAAGTATTCCGATAACATCGTACAGAATGGTTGGCGATGCTATTTTTGCAACCGAATTTATTGGAGAAGAAAAGGCTCCCGAAACTAAATATAATCTAAAAGATTTATGTCCGGCTTGTATGCTGCCATCCAAAACCGTAACACCACAAGCACTTTTCGAAAAGAATAACATTTACCAAAAAACCTTTCTCCTCGGAACAGATATTTACGGACGTGATTTATTAAGCCGTTTAATTTTGGGTATTCGTGTGTCACTCTCTGTTGGTTTAATAGCCGTGTTAATTTCACTTTTTATCGGTGTAAGTTTGGGGGCCATTGCTGGTTATTTTGGTGGTAAAACAGATGCGGCCATCAGTTGGTTTATGAATGTGGTTTGGTCGTTGCCATCACTGTTACTGGTTATCGCTATTTCTTTTGCGTTAGGTAAAGGCTTCTGGCAAATTTTTATAGCGGTAGGATTATCAACCTGGGTTGATGTTGCGAGATTAGTCCGCGGCCAAGTGATGGCACTTAAAGAAGTGGAATTTGTTGAGGCAGCGAGAGCTTTGGGTTACAGCACTTCAAGAACTATAATTAAACATATTTTACCCAACATCGCCGGACCAATTTTAGTTGTGGCATCTGCAAATTTTGCTTCAGCAATTTTATTGGAAACGGGTTTAAGTTTTTTAGGTTTCGGTGCGCAGCCACCTATGCCAAGTTGGGGAAGCATGATAAAAGAGCATTTCGGGTACATCATTATGGATGCCGCGTATTTAGCCGTTTTACCTGGATTGGCGATTATGCTTACCGTTTACGCTTTCAATGTTCTGGCTATCGGCTTACGCGATGCCTTCGATGTAAAAGGACAGAACATCACTGTTTAATTAATTATTTTTTTTTAGCTTTCTTTTTTGATGCTTTGGCTAAAGGGTTAAATTCCAAAGCTAGATTTATCCAGTAATCTAATTCTTTGTTTTGATTAATTACATCTTCCGAAACTAAAATATAGCTATTCATTTGTTTGCCACCCATCGTCATGTGTTCCCATCCATCCTTATCCATTAATGAATTCAGGGTTTCAGGATTAATTCTAAGCATGATTTTATCTTTCATAACGCCGATACACATTTTGCCGTTAACCATAAAAATCAATCCGCTGAACATAACTTTCTCTTCAACGTTGGCTAAGTTCATTAATTTTTCAGCAATGCGGTTAGCAAGATATTCATTGTAGCTCATTCCTCGGCACTTTTTTTAGTTGTACCTGCTTTTATGTCCAATGAGGAAAAGAA
This sequence comes from Pedobacter rhodius, assembly GCF_027213645.1. Lineage (GTDB taxonomy): Bacteria > Bacteroidota > Bacteroidia > Sphingobacteriales > Sphingobacteriaceae > Pedobacter > Pedobacter rhodius. The sequence continues at coordinate 92,891 of NZ_JAPWGL010000005.1, forward strand.
ACCTCTTAACAAAGAAAATTTCTCTAAACAATTTTCTCCTAATTTTATTTTGTCAGAACTTGTTCTTTGCCCAATACAATCAAAGCAAATTTCAATATATTCGATAACAAGCCCATTTTCGTTAAAAAATAATATACCATTATGTGGGTCATAGCAAGCGCCATGTTCTTCAATCCAGCCGTACTCTTTAGATTTAAAGCCGTAATTATAAATTAAATCGGTTAGTTTATCAATTTCTAATGCTGATAAATCTTTCCTTTCTTTAACCATTTTAGAATTTAGCTTACGTTTTTCTATAGGTATCCTGCTCGAAAGTTCACCATATGGATTATCAAAAGATATTAGTGAAATTTTATCTGTTTTATTAAATGGATAGAATAATCTTCTTTGTGCTTGAGTGAAATTATTTCTATAAGTACAAACTGAATTTTTTTCTATTAACACAGATTGATCTTCATTGGATAACTCTGTAGTTGGCTTAGTTTGAGCTCCAAGATCGTAGGTAAAGCATATCAAAGTTAAAATAATTAAGATTTTATACATTGAGCAAGATGTTAGTAATTGTTTAAAACTAATTTACTCAATTCATATCCGTTTGATAAAATTTAGTCGTTAATATTTAAATTTGCAGCGATGTTGTTAAGTTGTTATCAGGAAGAGTTTTTAGAGGCCGGTTGTGATGAAGCCGGAAGAGGTTGCCTTGCCGGGCCGGTTTTTGCAGCGGCTGTAATTTTACCTAGGGGTTTTGTACTCGAAGGTTTAAACGATTCCAAGCAATTATCTCACGAGCAAAGAGATTTGTTAAGACCTGTTATTGAAAAAGAAGCTTTGGCCTGGGCGGTGGCATCGTGCGATCATGAAGAAATTGATAGAATAAATATACTTAATGCTTCATTTCTGGCTATGCACCGTGCGATAGAAAAACTACATACTCAGCCTCAGTATTTAGTTGTTGACGGTAACCGGTTCAAGGCTTATCCTCAAATCCCACACAGTTGTATTGTAAAGGGAGATGGAAAATATTTAAACATTGCAGCAGCATCTATTTTAGCTAAAACACATCGTGATGAATATATGACCAATCTCCATATTGATTACCCGCATTACAACTGGCAGCAAAATAAGGGTTACCCCACCATCGCACATCGTAAAGCGGTTATAGAAATTGGGTTGTCGCCATTTCATCGGAAAACATTTAATGTGAGCGACCCTCAGCTTGATTTATTTTCGAAAGCAGTCTAAATTTCGTATTTTCACGACATTGTGAAAATTCTGTTAATTACCAAGCGGGTTCCTTTTCCGCCAAATAGTGGTTACCCGATTGTGGTTTACAATACCATGAAAGGTTTGCTGCAGCTTGGTGCAGATATTACTTTGTTCAGCTTAAACCCGTTAAATGCCAGGCTGGAACTGGAAGATGTTTCTGATCCTGTTTTTGACCAGATAAAAGCCTGTACGCAGGATATTGATACAGGAGTAAACGTATGGTCTGCTTTTTTTAATATTTTCACCAACGAATCTTATAATGTATCCAGGTATTTTACAGAAGATGCCGCAAGACAGCTGGAAAACCTGCTACGTGAAAATACATTTGATATTATCCAGTTTGAAGGGCTTTTCGTTGTGCCCTATCTCGATGTAGTTAAAGCAAATAGTAATGCAAAACTGATTTACAGGGCGCATAATATCGAATTTACCATGTGGGAGCGACTTTCCTATTCAGAAAGTTTTTTGATGCGTAGAAAATATCTGGCTTTTCTGGCGCAGAGATTAAAAGCTTATGAAACCGAACAAATTAACCGCTTTCATCATATTTTTGCCATTAGTGAGCCCGACAGGCAAAGTATTATAAAGTTTGGCTGCGAAATACCAATGACGGTTTTTCCGGTTGCAATTGATTTAGAAAAATACAGCGTTGATAAAAGTAAAACAAGTTTTCCCACCTTATTCCATTTAGGCGCGATGGATTGGCGACCAAACCAGGAAGGTTTGGAATGGTTTCTCGACGATATATGGCCTGATATTGAAAAGCTGAATAAAGATCTTCGCTTTTATATCGCCGGGAAAAACATGCAAAAGCATTTTTTCGAATACGATTCGGATAATCTGATTGTAGAAGGTGAGGTTTTTGATGCCGTAGAATTTATGAATTCTAAAGCAATTATGATTGTTCCGTTAATTTCGGGTACCGGTATGCGGGTAAAAATTATTGAGGGCATGGCAATGAAAAAATGTATTATTGCAACGACTAACGCTGCCGAAGGCATAAATTGCCGCCATGGCCATGATATTTTAATTGCCGATTCTGCCGACGAATTTTATCGCTCTATCCTGCAATGCATCATTAATCCTAAACGATGGATGGAAATCGGGGAGAACGCCAGGACAACTGTTGAAAGAGACCATGCAATTGATTTGGTTGTTGGCGGTATGCTGAACATTTACAAAGACTTGATAAATAATTAACCCTTATAACTATACCCTTAATACTCCTCTGAAAGCCCTGGCTGCATAGTATGATTGTGCGCCATTATGGTAAACAAAAACCGTATTGTAACGAAAATCGCAAAATAATGCACCGCCGAGTGCTCTGATGTCTTCAGGTGTTTTTATCCAGCTTGATGTTTTTTCATCGAATCTTCCCAGTTTCTGTAAATCACGATATTGTTCTTCTAATAAAAGCTCGATACCCATCGCAATTGCTACATCTATAACATTACCCTCCGGTTTATTTTCTTTTCTCGCTTCAAGCGCTTCCCGGTCGTAACAAAGACTTCTGCGGCCTTTCGGACTTTCCGCAGCACAATCCACAAAAGTATATTCATCAGAATCGACATTAAAAGAAACGACATCTGGTTCGCCGCCGGTTCTTTCCATTTCATACAGCGACCATAGCTTCTCCGGATTCGCCTTCAGTTTTGCTTCTACTTTCATCCATTGGATATCCTGATGCCGTTTATTATTTTTTTCAAAACGATTTTTTAATAGGCTTAGCGTTTCTTCAGCTTGTATTACGGATAGAATTTTATTATTCATGATTTACTAATTGATAGGTAGCGATATTTCTTCAATTCATAGTCAAGTTTATCAAAAATTTATTTGAAATCAATATAATTGATTGTATGGTTTGATTCCCGGATTTTAAAAGGGGCTTTAAAATTTAGCCCTAAACATTCCCTTTTTCTTAGTAGTTTTGCCCGCAAGAATTAAATAGTATGAAAAACACCGCTTTAACAGAAAAACACATCGCTTTAGGCGCTAAAATGGTTCCATTTGCAGGTTACAACATGCCTGTCACTTACGAAGGCATAAATGCAGAACATGCAACTGTACGTAATGGGGTTGGTGTTTTTGATGTTAGTCATATGGGCGAATTTATATTAAAAGGCGAACACGCGTTGGATTTAATTCAACGTGTAACCAGTAATGATGCTTCGAAATTATATGACGGTAAGGTTCAATATTCCTGCCTGCCAAATAAAGATGGTGGAATTGTGGATGACCTTTTGGTTTACCGAATCGATGAAAAAAGCTATATGCTGGTTGTAAATGCATCGAACATTGAAAAAGATTGGAACTGGATTCAGCAATTCAATGATAAAGATGTCGAAATGCATAACATTTCTGATAAAACTTCTTTATTGGCCATTCAGGGGCCGAAAGCGGCAGATGCTCTACAAACCTTGACCGATGTGGATTTAGCCTCTATGGAGTATTACACTTTTGTTAAAGGTACGTTTGCAGGTGTAGATAATGTTGTAATTTCTGCAACAGGTTATACCGGCGCCGGTGGCTTCGAAATCTATTTTGATAATGAACATGCAGATAAAATATGGGATGCAATTTTCGAAGCCGGTAAAGCTTATAACATTAAACCAATCGGTTTAGGCGCCCGTGATACTTTGCGTTTGGAGATGGGTTTCTGTTTGTATGGAAATGATATCGATGATACAACTTCGCCAATTGAGGCAGGTTTAGGCTGGATTACAAAATTCTCTAAGCCATTTACAAATTCCGAAAATTTATTAGCGCAAAAAGAGGCCGGTATCCAGAAGAAATTAGTTGGTTTCGAAATGATTGACAGGGGTATTCCTCGTCATGATTATGAAATTGCTGATGCCGAAGGAAATATTATCGGTAAAGTAACTTCAGGTACACAGGCACCATCCTTACAGAAAGCGATAGGAATGGGCTATGTTGCTAAAGATTTTGTTAAAGAAGGTACAGAGATTTATATCAATATCCGTAATACACCAATTAAAGCTAAAATAGTTAAGTTTCCTTTTTATAAATAGATTAAAGTAGCGAGTATCAAGTAGTCAGTAGCAATTATCAAGATGATTATCTTCTACTTAATACTCTTATCCTGATACTTGATACTTTAATCTAGATACTTGATACTCGTTACTTAATACTCTAATCTCGATACCCCTGACATGTCAAAAAAAATAGAAGTTTGTTTAACGCCTGCCCTGATTGATTTATATGATATCGAACAGAGTATTGTTGTTGTTATTGATATTTTAAGGGCAACATCATCCATAACTTATGGCATAGAAAATGGTGCAGAAGCGATAATTCCGGTATCATTGGTTGAAGAATGCCTTGCTTACAAAGACAAAGGTTATTTGCTTGCTGCGGAGCGAAATGGAGAGGTTGTTTCTGGTTATGATTTTGGTAACTCGCCTTTTTCTTACACGAAGGAAAAAGTTAAGGGAAAAACTATTGTACTAACGACAACAAATGGAACAAAAGCTTTGCATTTAGCCAATAAAAGGGCTTACCAGGTTGTTATTGGTTCTTTTTTAAATTTGGATTCACTTTGCGATTACCTTTCTGCACAAAATAAAAACGTTTTGCTTTTATGTGCAGGCTGGAAAGATCAATTTAATTTAGAAGATACTTTGTTTGCAGGTGCAGTTGTAAATAAACTCCGTAAAAATTTCGAACATTTTGACGATTCCAGCGTAGCTGCAGAAGACTTATATTCATTAGCTAAAGATGATTTAAGGAAATACCTGCACAAATCTTCCCATAGCCATCGTTTGGCACAGCTCAATATTGAAGAAGATGTTGTTTTTTGTCTTCAGTTAAATGTTTGTACCGCAATTCCGGTTTTGAAGGGCGAAAAGCTGGTGGCTTTAAACGCCCAAATCCCATGAAAGGGTCTTGATAGCGAGATAGAAATATCAAATGCAATTGGTTTTTAGGCTTACTGTTTTAAAGGTAAAGCACCCCCCAGAGGTTTGGGGGTTATTAACTCCGAAATTATAGGGCTATTTTTTATTGTAATCAGCGCTTCTTCATGGGCTAGCCAATAAATATCTTCAGCGCGCTTCATATCGAATGTGCTAATTGCACCTAAGCCTTTTGGTTCAATCAGTACGTTGCAGAACTTTGCCTTCCGTTCCATATCGTGGTTGATAGACATTACACCGGCACGCCCCATGAGATTGGCAATGCCGGTAATCTTATCTACAGGTTTAAGATGATTACATGATGAACCGATAATAAAATCGCAGTCGCCCATTAACGGTTCAACCGGGAAATTATTTAAAATTCCGCCGTCAACATACATTTGTCCATCTATCATTATTGGTTTAAAAATTCCGGGAATACAGCTCGATGCATGAATGGAGCGAATTAGCGGCCCTTTGGTAAAATAAACCAGCCTACCCTCGCTAAAATTTACGGCTGCAATGGTTAGTGGTATTTTTAATTTTTCGATGGAATCTTCAGGGAAGTATTCTTTTAAAATTAAAGACGTGTTTTCAATATTAATTAAGCCCAAAGAACCAACTGCCGGACGTACAAAACGCCACAATTTTGTTTTAAGAAAAATATTTAAACCCTCTTCCGGGTCGATCCCTGCGGCAAAAAATGCACCCGCGATGGCGCCGGCACTGGTGCCACTGATGTGCGTAAAAGTAATGCCTAAATTGCTGAATGCCTTTAAAACACCCAGATGTGCAATACCCCTGATTCCGCCGCCTGATAATACAATTCCAATTTTCATAGGGTTAAAGGTTAATGGTTTGAATCGGTTAATTGATTATTAGATTGCTAAATTGTTTAATTGTTGCCACAAAATAAATTTTGTTTGTATTTTTTAACTGATGGCTCCTCGTTTTTCAGTATAAATACTGTTGGCTAATAAATATTATTTTAGTCGCTAGGCTATTAACCATCAGTCATCTGCCATTTTTCATCTACCGTTTACGCTTTTCAACTTACTTTTTCTTCGGCTTATATCTCGACTGATTTAAAATCTTTTGCGCATCATTATCAGTCATTAACTGCTGTAAGGTAATTTTTGGATTCTCTTTCATATATTTTCTTACAATTTGCCAACCTACCCATACACCTAATTTTGGTGCCGACTCCCGGTTTTCACCTAAGCCTGGCGTAAAGGGCCCATCTGACAAATACACCTGTATTTTCTGATAATCGGTTTCGTAAAGTGCGTTGTTTTCTAAAAAATATGCCCAGATATCGGGTTCATAATTCTGCACCCAACCGAGTTGATTTGCGGTATAGCCAATTTTTGTAGAATCGGTAATGGTTTCAGGTAAAACCTGGTCAAGGAAATACAAAATTTTCCCCTGGAAAATCATCTTAGATAATAAGGTTCTGTTTACATCCGGTTCAGGAAAAAGTTCTTCGTGCACAAAAGTTTCTGCAACTCTTGGTACAATGTTATCAGGTGTAAATCTCCTGGACATGTATAATGGAACACTTTCTACAATTCCCCGGTAAAATTTGCTGTCTTTACCTAAAAAGGTATCTAATCCAATGCCCAGATAGCCTTCACCAATTGGCGTAGGATAAGAAAATCCTGAAATAAAAGCAATAAAACGTGGGATTTTAATATTCGGATAATAGTATTTAATGTATTTGAAAGTTTCGGTTAACCCTTCTTCCTGTAGTTTTAAGTTTGGATAAATGCTATCCACTTCTTTCATTAAATCAGTATAAGCAGGGTCTTTGTAAAGTGTGTTGATGATTTTCGTGCCTGCATATTCAGGTGTTCCAACCATTTTATGGATGTAGTCATCGTAAAAGAAGCCATACTTTTTGGCAAGTGAATTATTTATTTGATCAATGTTTTTTCCTTTCCCGGCCAGCAGTTCGTTATCAAACCTTTCAATTTTGACATCAACTTTAATATCGCTTACATCCGGCCTTTTACTTTGTTTACAAGAAATAAATGTAAGGGCAAACAGAAAAATTAGATAAATTTGCTTGTGTTTTACGTTATACTTCATTTATAACAAAGATATAAAGACATCACCATGAAAAGAATATCAACAATTTTAATTTTCTCTTTTTTAAGTATAAGTGTTTGGGCTCAAAATTTTAGCGAACGAGGTTATGGTTTTAGATTGGGTTTAACAGCGACACCAACAATCGGATGGATTAAACCCGAGCAGGGAAAAAGCATTGGAATCGGCCTGGGCTTTTCTTATGGATTAATGGGTGATTTTAATTTTGCTCCAAATTATAGTTTTTCAACAGCCTTAACCATTACGACCATCAATGGAAAAAGTACGGAGGTAAATGTAATGCCATATAATGGAATAAGTAGTACAACTGCGCCGGTTGCTTATAATTTAAAATATAAACTTCAGTATATTGAACTGCCGCTTACCATAAAACTTAAAACCCTTAAAGCCGATGGAAAACGCTGGTATGGCCAGTTTGGGTTATCAAATGCATTTAATATAAGTGCAAAGCAGGATGCAGTTCGTAATAACACTGCTGTAGGCGATAATCAGAATATCTCGGATTATACAAAGTTTTACCGTGCAGGTTTAGTGATTGGTGGTGGTGGCGAATTTGATATTTCAGGCAATACCAGTATCCTTGCCGGATTAACTTTTAACAATGGCTTTACCAATATCACAAGCGATCCGAATCGCGATACCAGGAATCATTACCTGGCACTTAACTTCGGTTTATTCTTTTAACTTCAGTCTCGATAACTGATACTTACTACTTGATACTATAAAAAAATGAAAATAGCGCTGGCACAACTCAACTATCACATTGGTAATTTCGAATCCAATACAGCTAAAATAATAAGCAATATTCAATCGGCAAAAAACAAAGGTGCAGATTTGGTTGTATTTGCTGAATTGGCCATTTGTGGTTATCCGCCAAGAGATTTTTTAGAATTTGAGGAGTTTATCTCACTTTGCGAAAGTTCGGCACAGGAAATTGCGACACATTGCCTTGATATTGCCTGTATAATTGGATTGCCTATTAAAAACGATGTGCTGCAGGGTAAAGATTTATTCAATGCGGCTTATTTTATTGAGAAAGGTAAAGTAAAAGCAATTGTTAAAAAAGCTTTGTTGCCAACATACGACGTTTTTGATGAATACCGTTATTTCGAACCGGCTACAACATTTAATTGTATTGAATTTAAAGGGAAAAAAATTGCGTTAACCATTTGCGAAGACCTTTGGAATATAAATGATAATCCGCTGTATGTTTCAAACCCGATGGATGAGCTGATTAAGGAACAACCTGATCTAATGATTAATATTGCTGCTTCGCCTTTTTCCTATACGCATGATGATGAACGCATTAAAGTGCTTTCAGATAATGCAAAAAAATACCATCTGCCTGTTTTTTATGTGAACCAGGTTGGTGCACAAACTGAAATTATTTTTGATGGAGGCTCTTTGGTTTTCGACGCTGATGGCGCGATGAAAGCCGAAATGAAATATTTTGAAGAAAATTTACAGGTTTTCGATTTGACAGAAGTAGAGCGCGTTCGTAATAAATATCCTCAACCGGAACGTTTAACCGATATTGAACAGATTCAAGATGCTTTGATTTTGGGTATTCAGGATTATTTTAAAAAATCTGGCTTTACAAAAGCTGTTTTGGGCTTGTCGGGCGGAATTGATTCTGCCGTTGTATGCGCATTAGCTTGCAGGGCTTTAGGTGCTGAAAATGTTATGGCTGTTTTAATGCCCTCAAAATTTTCTTCAGACCACTCTGTTCAGGATGCACTGGATTTAGTGAATAATATCGGTTGTATGCATGAAATAATTCCGATAAAAGATGCCGCAGAAGCTTTCGACAGTATGCTTGCTCCGGCCTTTAAAGGATTGCCATTTAATTTAACAGAAGAAAACATTCAGGCCAGAATCAGAGGTACGGTTGTTATGGCCATGAGTAATAAATTTGGCTATATTTTGCTTAACACATCGAATAAAAGTGAGTGTGCGGTAGGGTATGGTACTTTATATGGTGATATGTGTGGTGCAATCGGCGTAATCGGCGATGTATATAAAACCCAGGTTTTTCAATTAGCAAAATACATTAATAAGGAAATGGAAATTATTCCGATTAATACAATAGTTAAACCACCATCAGCAGAACTACGTCCGGATCAAAAAGATTCAGACTCCCTTCCGGAATACGATATCCTTGATAAAATTTTATTCGAACACATTGAATTAAAACAAGGCTCGGCTGCATTAATTGCAAAAGGCTTTGACGAAGCACTGGTTAAACGTATCTTAAAGATGGTAAATGTTGCGGAGTTTAAGCGTTACCAAACGCCGCCAATTCTGCGTGTTTCGCCTAAAGCATTTGGTATGGGCAGGAGAATGCCAATTGTGGGAAAATATTTGACATAAATCATAAAATGCGTTAGAATAATTGCTATATACTTAATTTTAAGTATTTTAGCTTATAATTAAATTTATCGCTCTCATGATAACAACCTACAAATCTATACTAACTGCAGAAATGCGTAGTTTAATAGATAAGCATGTAAATACCTTTAATCAAATTCCCGGTGTCGTAATTATTCATGAAACAGAAAACTGGACAGTTGTTTATATGAATGAAAGGGGGCTGAATCAATTAAGGCTTTCGCTTCAGGAAGTTTGCTCTTTAACGAATGCAGAATATTATGGCAAATTTTTTAATGAAGATGATGCCAGAGATTACATTCCAAAAATTGCTGCATTTATGTATGCTAACAACAGGGAAGATACATTAAGCTATTACCAGCAATTAAAATTTCCGGACACAGATAATTGGATATGGCATTTATCCAGCACCAAAATTTTCATGCGGGATGGAGCAGATAAACCTGTTTTATCGCTTACCATTTCTATCCCGATAGATGCAATGCACCATATGGCTTCAAAGGCTGACAGGCTTTTAGAAGAAAACAATTTTTTAAGAAATAATTATGAAAGTTTTTCTAAATTGAGCAAACGGGAAAAAACCATTTTAAGAGAAATGGCTTTAGGAAAAAGCTCAATGGAAATAGCAGCTAAATTATATATAGCCTCCACTACTGTTGATACACACAGAAGAAATATAAGAGATAAACTACATACTAAATCCTATTTCGAAATTTCTCAGTATGCAAGGGCTTTTGATTTGATTTGAAAAAGCAAAGGCGATGTCATGTTGAGCTTGTAGAAACAATGTTTTACAAACTCAACATCACGGGCCAACTATGCTAACGTAGCATCAACTGTGATTTTCGTATTTAGCAATTTAGAAATAGGGCAGTTTTTTTCTGCATCTGCCACTAGTTCATCAAATTTTTCTTTTGATAAACCTGGAACCGTTGCTGTTAATGTTAAGTGTGATTCAACAATCTCTCCTTTTGAAGGGTCGAGATTAATCTCGCATTTAGTTTCCAATTTTTCGGCAGTAAAGCCTGCTTCATCGATGTTGAACGACAATTTCATTGTAAAGCAACCCGAATGTGCGGCAGCAATTAATTCTTCAGGATTTGTGCCAACACCTTCAGCAAAGCGAGAACCAAATGAATATTGTGTATTACTTAAAGTTGTACTTTGAGTGGTTAAATTACCTTTTCCTTCTTTACCGGATCCTTGCCATACGGCTGTTGCATTTCTTTTCATTTGTATTTTATTTAATGGTTGATTTTTTGATTTCTAAACACATAAAGATAATTATATGTTTGTTTAAAAAATGCAATTATATATTAAGGTTTTGTATAAACTTTATTCCGAATCGGCCAAAGCCGTTTGCTTTATCTTCGCCTTTACCGACTGAACCAACAAGATTCCTATACCAATCATTATCGAAATATCGGCGAAGTTAAAGATACCGGTTTCAAAAAAGTAAAAATCCATATGCATAAAATCGGTTACCGAGCCGTGAACGATTCTGTCATAAAGATTTCCTATTCCACCACCTATTAAAAAACACAATGCTAGCTGCACACTCGTTTGCAGGCGCGGTTTTGTAAAAAGGAAGTACAGGCCGTAAACTAAAAATAAAAGTGGCAATCCCGATAAAATAATTAGCCTGAATATATATGGCAGCTGATCGCCTAAACTTAAGAATGCTCCTGTATTTTCAACCTTGGTTAGGGTAAATCTATCTTTAATGACGGTAATATATTCGTATTCACTAATTTTATTACGAACGATGTGTTTCGAAATCTGGTCGCAACCGACATTCAAAAGCAAAAAGAATGTTAAAAGAATCAGCTTTATCGAGTGTTTCAACTTCATAATTAGATTTAACGAATAATATCCGCATCAACAGGTATGTAGCCTAAATGCCTGCTTAACGACATAATCTGACCTTTATGGTGAAACTCGTGCGTAATGACATGTGTAAATAATTTCAACGGACTTAGAACCAAAATTTTTCCATTCCTGATAATGTCCAAATCTGTTAAATAGTCAGCTTCAAAGGTTTTTAAAAACACTTCGATGTATGTATTGATGATATCGAAGTAGTTAAGGCAATCGGCTAAAGTTCGATATTCATTGAAAGGTTTATAAATGATTTCTTTTTTCAGCGCCCGCTCACCAATCCAGGAGGCATAAGTATCACAAATGTGAACGAGTAAATTACGAATTGAACCCCGGCCAAAAGTGCTGTTTTCAGACAAGAAATCTTCCTCGGATATGGTTTTTATATAGTCTAATATTGTTCCTCTGGAAGATAAAATGAGTTTGTATTGATGATGTAGCATAATCCTATTTTTTTACCCACTTTTTATAAGGAATGATTAATGCCAGAATAATTGCTACTGCGCATAATAATTTAGCAATTACATCGCCACTTTTAACGTAAAAAGTAATTTCATCATTTAAATTAATATCTGCTTTTATTGCGGTTCTTGTCCACCATTTGGTGCTCTTAATTACATCACCACGCTGGTTAATGAAGCAAGAAATTCCGGTATTTGCAGAACGTGCAATATCCCTGTGGGTTTCGATTGCCCGAAGTTTTGCATACATTTCATGCTGAGATTTGCCAGAGGTATTGCCCCACCAGCCATCATTTGTGATAATGGCAATAAACTGAGCACCATCCTTAACCTGTTCACCAATCCAATCGCCCCACAAACTTTCGTAACAAACAACCGGTGCTGCACCGATGCCGCTTTGCGCATACAAAACACTGGGCTTTTCCTGCCAGCCCCATCCACCAACACTTCCGCCAAGTTCAGAAAATACACCATCCAGAAAAGAAAACACTTTCGGAAAAGGCATCTTTTCAGCGCCTGGAACCAATTTCGATTTATGATAAAACTGAACATTTGCTGAGTTTTCTACCTGCATTGCGGAGTTAAAGTTGTCGTAGTAGAAGCCAAGGTCAGGTCTGAATTTTGCTGAAATGGTTCTCTTATCAGGATAGGTTTTTACACTTTCTATACCCGTAATTAACGTTCCGTTTTTGTATTTGCTAAGAAAATTCTGAAGTGTTATAAAATCAGGATTGCTGCGGATTCTATCTTCATCTGCATAATTTGGAATGGCAGTTTCCGGCCAGATAAAATATTCAGTATTCGTTTGTCCGATAGAATCGGATAAGTGAGTTAAAATTTTTATTTGTTCTGCGGCAGGAATAATTTCCAGCTTTTGGTATGGGTCTATATTGGGCTGCACAACCACTACATTACTTGGTGTGCCTTTTTGCTCCGCATTGAAATATTTTGCCAATGAAATGCCGGTTGGAATGAGAACAACTAAAGCCCAAATGCCTGAAGTTCTGAATTTTAGATAACCCGACTGAGATTTAAATTTTTTATAGGCTTCGAAAGCTAAAATGTTGCTTAATAAAATCCAAAGTGAGCCACCGTAAACGCCTGTATAATCGTACCATTGTGCCAACTGGTGCATTCCGGCCAAACCGTTTCCTAAAGTCATCCAGGGAAAAGCTAAATCCCAGGTTTGCTGCAAATATTCTAAAGCGATGTAAAAAGAAATTAAACCAGAATAAGCTATAGTTTTATTTGTATACCTGCCTAACCGATAAAACAGCCAAAAAGCAAAAGTCATTAGTAGCGCACCTAAACCATAGGGGATTAGAGAAACGAAAAATGAAACAATTAAACCGATAAAGTCATTATTGTAAGCACTTATGGCATTATAAACCCAATATGTTGATGCGGTATTCCAGATTAGAAAAGTTAAGCCGGCAGTTAAAAAAATTCTTTTGCCTGTCTTTTTTATTCCGCTTGCAGAAATGTTTTCAAGGGCGATAAACAAGGGAACCAAAGCAATTAACAACAAAAGTGTTGTAAACGGCATTGGCGGCCAGGCCAGCCAAAGAAGAAATGCGCTTAGTAAAGCGAGTAGGTAGGTTTTTTTAGATTTCATATAAAAATACTTGTCATTCTGACGCAGGAAGAATCTCTATGCGATAGAAAACTGACTTTGTTTTTTGTTAACGTAAGTGCAGTGCGATTTTGTTATAGATGCTTCGTGCCTCAGCATGACAGCGGTTTTTATCTAAAAACTATCTAAAATAGCGGCTTTTTTAGCTTCATACTCTTCCTGCGTAATTAAATGTTTATCATATAAAGTTTTCAGTTTGCGCAACTTTAAGGTTGTTTCATCTTCTGGTTCTTCTACAACTTCCGCAATTTGAATAGGTTCAGGAGTTGGCGTTTCTATTGGGGCAACATCGGCAAATGGCTGTTGAGCGGAAAGATTAATAGGCGATGCCATCGCACGGTTTTCTTCCAGCTTTTGCTGATGTAACAATTCTTTATAAGCTTCTAATTGCTGATTAGCGGCCTGATGCAATTTCCTTGCCTGTACTTTAGGTATGAATTCAGTAACGATGTTTTCGCCATGCTGTGGAACGCAGATGAACTTTGAACCAAAAAATTCTTCTTTGAACGAAACCTCCTTCACGCTTTTCCAGGAAATGTCTTTAAAATTCATGGTTAAACCCAGGTTGCCGGGTTCGCAGTAGAAAATGCGTTTGTTGGTAATTGCAATGCTATCCGGTAATAAGTTTACCGCTGGTTTTTTCTGCACACCCAGGTATAAAATTTCTTCGCCTGATGTTAAAAGGTCGTTTAATTTTCCAATAACTTTTTCAACCGCTTTCGGGTCTTGCTCGTCACTTAAAAATCTATCTATGCTAATCATAATATTTTTTAAAATTGAATGATGTTAATTTATAGATGCTAATTTTCAGCATCATCATATTTGTTTTTGTTCTTTGCCCTTTCACCCTTGCTCATCTCTTTCCCTGCAATGCAAATTACGAATTCTCCTTTTAAAGTATTGTTTTCAAAATGTGATTTTATTTCGACCAAAGTTCCCCGAACGGTTTCTTCGAACATTTTAGTTAATTCCCTGCTTACTGATGCCTGTCTGTCGGCGCCTAGGTATTGCGAAAACTCCTCCAGCGTTTTTAATAAACGGTGCGGACTTTCGTAAAGTATAATCGTACGGTCTTCTTCAGCCAGTTTTTTAAACTTAGTTTGTCTGCCTTTTTTTACAGGCAGAAACCCCTCAAAACAAAAAGCATCGGCTGGTAAACCGGAGTTAACCAAAGCCGGAACAAATGCGGTAGCGCCAGGCAAACACTCTACAGCAACATCATTTTTTATCGCCTCGCGCACCAGGAAAAAACCCGGATCTGATATTGCAGGTGTTCCTGCATCAGAAATCAAAGCAATTTTTTGCCCCTCGTTCAAGAATTTGATAATTTCAGAAGTCGCTTTGTGTTCATTATGCTGATGGTGAGCAAAAACCTTTTTATCGATGCCAAAATGCTTTAACATCGGGGCACTTGTCCGGGTATCTTCAGCCAGAATCAAATCACATTCTTTTAATATCCGGATGGCCCTGAAGGTCATATCTTCCAGATTGCCTATTGGCGTAGGTACGAGAAATAGTTTGCCATCCATAGTATTTTGAGTTCGTCATTGCGAGGAGGAACGACAAAGCAATCTTTTCGAGAGAGATTGCCGCACTACGTTCGCAATGACGACTTAATTATTATCTTTGTGAAAAAATTAAATAATGCTGCAAGTTAACTATATCCGCGAAAATAGAGAGAAAGTTTTAGAACGTTTAAGTGTGCGTAACTTTAAACAACCAGAGTTGGTAGATGAAATCATTAAAATTGATGAAGAGCGTCGTTCCACACAAACTTCCTTAGATAATATTTCCGCTGAAGCAAATGCAGCCGCCAAGCAAATCGGCGATTTAATGCGTACGGGTAAAAAGTATGAAGCCGAAGCGATTAAAGCGAAAACTGCTTCACATAAAGAAAACATTAAGGCGCTAACCGAGAAATTAACTGAACTGGAAGCCGCTCAGTTTAATGCTATTGTTCAGCTGCCAAATTTACCTTACGATTTAGTTCCGAAAGGCTCAACCGCAGAAGAAAATGAGGTCGTTTATCTGCATGGTGCGCCAGCAGCATTACCAACAAAAGCTTTGCCGCATTGGGAATTAGCCGCTAAATACGATATTATCGATTTTGAATTAGGCGTTAAAATTACCGGCGCAGGTTTCCCGGTTTACAAAGGTAAAGGCGCAAGGTTACAACGGGCGCTAATCAATTTCTTTTTGGATCATGCTACAGCTGCGGGTTATAAAGAGATGCAGGTGCCGCATTTGGTTAATGCTGCTTCGGGTTTTGGTACCGGACAGTTGCCTGATAAAGAAGGCCAGATGTATCATTCAACAATTGATGACCTGTATTTAATCCCTACTGCAGAGGTTCCGGTTACTAATTTATACCGTGATGTTATTGTTAAGGAAGAAGATTTGCCTATAAAAAATACAGCTTATACACCTTGTTTCCGTCGGGAGGCAGGTTCTTATGGCGCACATGTACGTGGCTTAAATCGCTTACATCAATTTGATAAGGTTGAGGTGGTGCAAATTACACATCCGGATAAATCTTATGAAACCTTAGAAGAAATGAGCCGGTACGTTCAGTCTTTATTGCATGAATTAGGGTTACATTACCGTGTTTTACGTTTATGCGGCGGTGATATGGGTTTTACGTCGGCCATGACTTATGATATGGAAGTTTGGAGTGCAGCACAAGAACGTTGGTTAGAGGTCTCTTCAGTGTCTAATTTCGAAACCTACCAGGCTAACCGGTTAAAACTTCGTTATAAAGGCAAGGAAGGGAAAGCACAATTAGCACATTCTCTAAATGGTAGTGCTTTGGCATTGCCGCGTATTGTAGCTTCGATTTTAGAAAATTACCAAACAGAAAACGGAATCAAAATTCCAGAGGCTTTGGTGAAATATACTGGTTTCGATATAATTGATTAATCAATAAATAAGTTCTCATCTGATAGCTATCGGATGAAGGGAATATTTGAACACAAAAAAAGCTTTGCATCGCTGCAAAGCTTTTTGTTTATGTTGATAGATGTAAATATAGTCTGATTATAAAATCAAAATTAATAATAAGATAACGATGATGATTGCACCTACTGAAAGGTAAACACCACCAGAAATTGCACGAGCCTGGTTTTTCATTTCTTTCAATTCTTTACGTAAGGCTTTACGTTCAGTTTTGGTTAAGTTTGATTTATCCATGTCTCTAATCTCTTCAACTCGGGTTTTAATTTTCTCTAGTTGAGCAGATTGTTCAGTAGTCAATTCAGAAGGATTTTTTGCAGGTTTATCAGCAGCCTGTGCTGAATTAAAACTAATTCCTAAAGAGAAAACAAGGGCTAAGGTGTAAATGAATTTTTTCATAATATTTTAATTTTTTAATGTTTATTGTCTGATTAACAAAAAACCTGCAAAAATGTTCTTGCAGGTTTTAAAAAAGCGTTAATTCAGATGTTAAATATTTTACTTAATCTCAAAAATTGCATTTACGGTGAAATTCAGTTTAATTTTCTTAAAATCAATTTCAGGCGCAGGCGCGCTATCGTCGGCCATTTCGGTTTTCATCATATAGTTTCTGTAAACCGGCTGTATAATATTATCGCCACCATCCTGTATCTCAATTACACTGCCGAGTTTATCGCCTAATGCTTCAACCATATAGGTGGCTTTTTCCTTTGCAGCCATTAAAGCTTTAATCTTTAATTCTTTTTTAAGTCCCTCAATTTTAGAATAATCATAACTTTCAATGTTTGTACTTGCTATTCCTTTGGCATCAATTCCTTCTAATAAAGCGTTGAACTTGTTTAAATCGCTTACTTTTAAACGGTATTGTTTACTTGCCAGGAAATCGGGATTTTTCTTTTTTTCCGTAGCATAATTCCAGCTGCTTAGATTGCTTATGGTTAAATTTTCTTTTGCAATTCCTGCTTTTTGTACTGCGGCATAAAGTTGTTTTTCTAACTCCGTAATTTCGACTTTCTTCTTTCCGTTCAGGTATTCTTTTAAGGAAATACTGATGTAAATAATATCTGGAGTAACTTCAGTTTCGGCAGAACCGCTCACATTAATTTTTCTACGTAAATCTGCTTGCTGAGCCATTGCCGATGAAAGGCCTAAAAATGCAACGAATGCAATTGCTATTAACTTTTTCATAATCTTATTTTCTTTGTGTGTGTTGTAATGATGCTGATTCAGCACAAATTCCACACCGAGATTAAAAATTTTTTATTTTTTTTGAAAATTATTTATGGTAATTTATGGCAAAACCCGTCCTGCCATACACGCTGGCCACGAATAAAAATTGAGGGCTACCGTTATTGGGTTTAAAATAAAGGTTTATGCTACTTTCTTGTTTCTTTGAATCATCAATCTCCCCCATTCCTACGGAGCAAAAAAATAACGTAATTATAGTTACCGGTGAATCATCACTCCGGAAGATAAAGGATGAGTTAAAATAAATTATTGCAGATTTTACCCTTTAATCCGTCAGAACGGATCAGTCCGGAATAAGCACACAGCAAAATAGAGGATTTTAAGCGATGACAGGACCGAAATAGCTAAAGCAAGTCCCAGCTTTATTTTTTAAAAAAAAAATAAAAGAAAGAAAGAGAAAATATGCGCTAGGTTTTATGCTTAAATAGACGGAATATAAATGTTTATAAAACCCGGCGCAGCAGAAATTTCTGCAATTTTAATTGCATTACAGTTTAGAGCACTGTAATTGGAGCATCAGATTATACTTTAGTTACTTTTACAGCAGTTGGTCCTTTTTGGCCCATTTCTACTTCAAATGTAACTTTATCGCCCTCTTTAATTTGAGTTACACAACCATTGGCGTGAACAAAAATGCTATCCTGGGTTTCAGTATTTTTAATGAAACCGTAACCTTTGCTATCGTTAAAGAATGTAACCGTTCCTTTTTTAACAGGATTTTCATCAATAATGTCTTCTTGTCTGGTAATACCAATTTGAACATCTTCGATATTGAACACTTTTTTCTTCTTTGGATCCGGTGGCGTAGATGAAATGTTGCCATTTTCATCAACATACGCAAACATTTCTTCAAGGGCCAGCCCTTTTTTTGCATTAGATTGGCGCTCTTCTTTTTTCTCTTGTTTGTCTTTTTGTTTTTTTAATCGTTTTTTTTCGTTCTCTTTTTTACTGTAAGTTGCCTGAGATTTAGCCATATTTATTTAATTGTTTTATTTTTAGAAAGGATGAGTGGAAATGCAGAATTATCCAAAGATAACAATACTAAAACGAAAACACGATTTTATTCCGTTAAGCGCTATTGCAGGAAACTAAAAATGTTTATTTAGCCACAGATTCGCAGATTTTTCCTTTTTTATTATAAGATAAAAAGGATGTACGCAGATTTTGATTTTAAAAATATTGCCACAGAGACACAGATTTACACGAAACTGAATTGAAATTTTTCTGTGCGTTCAGTGTTTCCGTGGTTAATTAAATACAAAAGCAACCCGCAAATCTGAGGTCATTACCAGTTATACCCTTTGCATCCATTTATCTTTATCAACCTGGTAAACGAAATTCCATTTTACCGGTTCTCCATAATAAGCTACTTCAAGTTCACCTGTTTTTTTTGCACCCAACTTTTCGGTTGCTTTTTGTGAACGGAAATTTGTTGCACCTATATGGAGGATAACCTTGTCCACAAACCGGAAAGCATAATCCAGCATCAGTTTTTTTAACGCAGCATTATATCCTTTGCCCCAAAAGTCGCGACCAATAAAAGTATAGCCAACGGCAACTGAATTATTGGCTTCATCTAAATCATAATATCTTGAACTTCCTGCGACCTGTTTGGTTACCTTGTCATAAACGATAAAAGCGCCAGTAGATTCCATAGCGCCTTTGAAAAAGTTTTCGAAAACTTCGCGTTTATAGCGGTCTTTATTTGGATGTTGTTCCCAGATTAAAGGATCAGATGCTACAGCATAAAGTTTTTCAAAATCATCAGCCTTTAAGGGAATTACTTGAATCAAGTCATTTTCCAGCTTAGGTTGTAAATCGAAGTTCATGATTTTCTTTTATTAAAAACGGCCGGCTAAAAAGCCGGCCGTAAATGTTATTTATGTAGTCGTCATTTCGATCGCAGTGGAGAAATCTTAGTACAACAAAAAGTAAAGGACAAAGATTTCTCCGTTCGCTGCGCTACATCCGATAGCTATCGGATCGAAACGACGAAATGGGTAAATACCTTTACTCCACTAATCCCTCAATTTCTACTAATTCATCAGCCTCTTTTTGATAATCAACTTTATCAATTTCGAAACCGAATAAGCTTAAAAAATCTGAGCGGTAGCCCGGTAAATCGCCGATTACCGGTAAAGTTTCAGTTGTAGCTTCCTCCCAAAGTTTTGCAACCTTAGCCTGTACGTCTTCCCGCATTTCCCAGTCGTCGATTCTGATTCTTCCTTTTTCATCAACAGGAACATCGCCGCCGGTATATAACCTTTCAGCATACAAACGTTGGATTTGTTCAATTGTTCCCTCGTGGATGCCTTCTTCCTTCATTATTTTATATAACAATGAAATGTATAAAGGAATTACAGGAATAGCCGAACTCGCCTGAGTAACTAATGCTTTGTTTACGGAAACATAAGCTTTTCCGTTAATGTCTTTCAATTTATCGGTAATTGTAAAAGCGGTTGCCTCTAAATCATCCTTAGCCCGACCGATAGTTCCTTTGCGGTAAACCGGTTCGGTTAAAGCAGGGCCGATGTATGAGTAAGCAATTGTAGTAGCGCCTTCTGCTAATAAGTTTTCGGCCTTTAAGGCGTCAATCCACATCGCCCAATCTTCGCCACCCATAACGGCAACCGTATTGGCAATATCTTCTTCTGTGGCTTGCTCGATGGAGATTTCTGTAACGTTACCGGTGTGGAAATCTACAGTTTTATTTGTATACGTTGCACCGATTGGCTTTAATGTAGAACGATGTAAAACTTCGGTATCAGGATGTTTTCTAACAGGAGAAGCCAGGCTATAGATTACTAAATCTACCTGACCCAAATCAGCTTTAATTAGTTCTATAGTTTTTGCTTTGATTTCCTTTGAGAAAGCATCGCCATTAATACTCTTAGCATATATGCCTGCGGCATGGGCTTCTTTTTCAAAAGCCGCACTGTTATACCAACCTGGCGATGCAGTTTTGCCTGCTGAAGGTGCTTTTTCGAAAAATACACCAATTGTTGAAGCGCCGGAACCATAAGCAGCAGTTATGCGTGATGCTAAACCAAAACCTGTAGATGCACCAATTACCAATACTTTTTTAGGACCATTAATGGCGCCCTTGGATTTTACATATTCAATTTGATTCTTTACGTTTTGCGCACAACCATCTGGATGTGCGGTTAAACAAATAAAGCCCCTCATTCTCGGTTCAATAATCATTATTTCTTGATTTTACGTTTTGTACTGTTAAATTTAACTTTCGATAAGTATTATAAAAAGCCAAATCTTTAACGAAGATAAATTTTTAATTCCTTACAGCTAAATGAAATTTAAATAAACGCCTTACATTACGGTAGGTAAGTGTTAAATCAAGATTAATTTTAGGATAATTATCGAGGTTTATCAATTTTATTTAATTTAGCGGCGCAACACACGCTTGCCACTGGCAAGGATAAACCGGATTATCTTTTATGAGAAAAATATTATTACTTGCCATGATTTCATTCATGGCATTAGGGAAGCTTTCTGCTCAAACGCAACATCAGAATTCTGGTTGGTTTTTCTTTTTAAACAATACAAAGTTTAATAAGAAATGGGGTTTGCAGTTTGATGTTCAGGTTCGATCTGCCGATGATTGGAAATATGTTCGCAATACCCTGGTGCGTCCTGCATTACAATATTTCATTAACGATAAACATAATGTTGCTTTGGGCTATTTGTGGCAAACGACTCAAAACCAGCTTGAAGGCAGTTCAAATACTTTTCTTCACGAACACCGTATCTTTGAGCAATATATTTATACCCATAAACTTAAATCTGTATTTGCCAGCCACCGAATCAGGGTTGAACAACGTTTTATAGAACGCGCAAATGAAAATGTTTTTGCACAACGTTTCAGGTATTTTTTCAGACTGATACAACCTTTACAGAAAACACAAGCCTCATTTAACAATGGCGCCTTCCTTGCTTTACAGAATGAGATCTTTCTGAATTTTCAGAATAATGCTAAAATCAACAATAGTGTATTCGACCAGAACCGAGCCTACTTCGCTGCAGGTTATCGATTTTCCAAGAAGTTTGATGTTGAGGCAGGTTATATGAATCAGGCGGTAAAAAACACAACAAACCATACTAATAACAATATAATCCAATTGGCGCTATATACCAGATTCTAATTTGGTTTTAATGATTTAAAGTCATTTTTTGTATCACAACAATTACAAAGTGTTAAAGCATTTGTAATAGTTGTTGCTTTTTACTCAATTTGCCGCGTGAAAAGATTCTCAATCCTGTTTTTAGCATTATTATTTGGCAAGCGGATGCATGCTCAAGAAGTTAAAACATCCTCAACAGACGTTGCGCCCACATCTAAAAGCCTGTTTAATCCAGAAAACAAAAGAAAAGATTCTCGTAAAGGGGATTTCTATTTTCACTGGGGATACAATAGTTCATGGTACGGTAAAAGTGATATCAGGTTTCAGGGCCCTAATTACGATTTTACGCTGAAAGATGTTGTTGCACATGACAGACAATCAAAGTTAAGCTGGGATTACTTAAATCCGGCTTTGATTACTGTTCCTCAGTATAACATCCGTGTTGGTTATTTCATAAAAGATAATTACAGTATTTCAGTTGGTTGGGATCATATGAAGTATGTAATGGATATTCCTCAAACCGTTGCGATTACCGGATATATTGGTTCAAATATTTCGCAGGAGCAAGTATCAACAGGAACAATGGCCGGCAATTACAACGGACAATTGATTAATGTTAAAGAAAGTATGTTGACTTTCGAACACACAGATGGGTTTAACTACGCTAATGTTGAAGTTGAACGTTATGATGATATTTGGGTAGCACCCAGTGGAAACACTTCCTTAACTTTAGAAACCGGGTTAGGTGGCGGCATGATTGTTCCCCGTTCTGATGTTCGTTTATTTGGACTCGGAAGAAACAATCATTGGAATATTGCCGGCTATGGTCTATCTGCCAAAGTTGGATTGAAGTTTTATGTCTGGAAAAATATTTACCTTCAAAATACAACAAAAGTTGGTACAACAAATTTAAAAACAATTCATACCACAGGCTGGGATGAATATGATAAAGCGAGCCAGAAAATTAATTACCTGGAAAACCTGTGGGTTATTGGGGTTCAGTTTTAATTCCCAATTGTTGTTCGACAAACGTTTTGCAATAGTTTTTTATTAGCCTTCTAACTTCATCAAAACAGGCTGATATTTCTTCTTCAGTTCCTTTAGCCTTTGCGGGATCAGGAAAATTAAAGTGAAACTTTTTTGCCATTGACGGAAAAACAGGGCAATTTTTTTGAGCATTATCACAAACGGTAATTACAAAATCAAAATTGATGTTTAAATAGTCATGAATATGATTTGAAGTGTGTGAACTGATGTCTATTCCATCATTTTTCATTGTAAGAACAGCCCTTGGATTTACACCATGGGTTTCAATACCTGCGCTATAAATGCTATAATTTTGATCTGTGAAATGCCTAAGATATGCTTCCGCTATTTGACTTCGGCAACTATTTCCGGTGCAAAGAACTAATATGTTTATCATTTTAGGTAATTTACTGGCCAACTATTTTGCTCCTTTTTTCCATTATAATGGTATCTTTCCATACACCATTCTTTTTGCCTATTTTCTCCCTGTACCCTATTTGGCGGAAGCCACAACTTTCATGGAGTTTTATGCTCATGAGGTTTTCTGCGAAAATGCCCGATTGTAAAGTCCACAAACCTTCATTTTCACTTTGAATAATCAGCTCATTAAGGAGCTTTTTCCCTAAACCTTTACCTCTAAATTCTGAACAGACGTAAACGCTTACCTCAGCTACACCTGCATAAACACATCTGCTTGATACTGGCGACAAGGCCGCCCAACCTACCATTTTATCACCATCAAATATGGCCAGCCGACCTATTTTTAGATGGTTTCTGTCCCAGTCGCTCCATGTTGGTACCTCATCCTGGAAAGTAGCAAGGCCAGTTTTTATACCCTGCTTGTAAATTTCAGCTACTTCAGGATAGTCTCTTTCCCCAAATTTTTTTATTTCCATAAGATGAAATTAACAGCAACCTCCGCCTGGCGTACAGCAAGCAGCTTCAGCGGTGAGTTGCTGTAGCTGAACTTTTTGTTTTTCTTGTGGTATGCCGCAGCTATCAGCTGCCAGACAAGCGGTGCTTTTTGAAACAAGTTCAAAATTTTTTCCGTCGAAATTTAAATCATACTTTCCAATAGTTTCAGATTGATATTCTACCTCTATTTCCAGATTGCCTATACCAAGCTTTTCTTCGGAAAGATTTATAATATGCAATAATTTAGCTGGTTTTAATTGATGTTCATAATCATTGGCAGACCAAAGCTGAAAACTTACCACCTTTTCCAAACGCTCTACTCCGCCGCAGTCGATAAAATGTTTGGTAACCATACCCACTTCGGTAACATGGAAATGTGCCGGAACAAATTCTCCGGACGGCAACTTGAAATTAACCGCTTCAGCCGTTTGCAAGTGTTTTTTAATTTCTGATAATTTCATAATACGAGGGTTTAATACAATTTAAGTTAGCAGCAATTTTGCTCCAGTACAGTGGTTATGATGTTTGAAAAATAGCTTCGTAAAATGTCAAATGTTTTTTCATCAATGCAATAACAAATGGCATTTCCTTCAATGTTTCCTTTGATTAATCCGGCGTTTTTCAGTTCTTTTAGGTGTTGCGAAATTGTAGGTTGCGCAAGGGGCAGCTCGTTAACGATATCACCACAAATGCATGTATTTCTTTTTAATAAATACTCAATAATTGCTATCCTCGCCGGATGGCCGAGTGCTTTAGCTATCGTTGCTATCTGATTTTGTTTATCTGTAAAGTGCGCTGTTTTTGTTACGCCCATAATCAATATTTTTATATTGCAATATTACGATATACTTTGCAGTTTAACAATTATTTTTAGAAAATTTCAATTATTTATCTAACAACCTTCTGTGGTAATTAATCTGGCCGAGGTGGTAAGACAAGTGGGTGGTAAGGTGAATAAGCAAAAATTCTGTCGATGTTTTTTGTTCAAAAACCAATAATGGGTATTCAGCTTCAAGAGCTGCTTGTGATAGTTTATCTAATGATTCTTCTACCACAATTAGGGTTTCTTCAATTTTTTTGATGAGCTCGTTTTGTGGAACATGCTGCATTGAAAATTCCAGCTCACGATGCCGAATGTAGCCTGTACCGCCTAAAGTAGCGCCGATGTATGTATTCAGATTGCCGATTAAATGTAAACAAAGGTTACCTGCAGCATTGGAGATGCCGGCTCTGGTTAACCAAAGATTTGCTTCATTTTTATAAGATTCGATTTCAGTTTTGAGTCTGAGCAGATCCCTGCGGAAAAGTGATTTTAGTGTTTCGGTCAGCATAAAAAAATCCAGGCAAATAAATATACTGAATTAAAAAAGAAGCCCCGAATTTCTTCGGGGCGCTAAATCATTTGTGTGTTTTTAATTTAATTATATTTTTCTAACTCTTCCCGAGCCGATAACCGTTTTTTCTACCGTTGCGTTACCTGAATAATTTACATTACCTGAACCACTAATCACCGCTTTAATGCTCCGATCAGCTTTGATGTCAATCGTTCCTGAGCCACTTACCGTTGTAGAAAGATTATTTACAGATAAACCCTTTCCCGAAAAATTACCCGAACCACTGATTACAACATTAGCGTCATCTGCAGCGCCATTAATATTTAGTTTTCCCGAACCGCTGATTACGCCATTAAAATCATCTACATTAACATTTGTATTGATGCTTCCTGAACCACTAAGTGTTGTTGAAAGCGTTTTAGCGGTAACATTTCCTTTAACAGTCATATTTCCTGAACCACTCATGGTTAAGCTGGTAATGGTTTTGGCGGTTACATACGCAGTTATTTTCTTGTTTTCGTATTTGTGTTCCCAGCTGGTCCAGCTATTTTGCGGGCGGATAATCAAAACATTTCCTTTTACTTCAGTTATTAAGGTTGAAATGGCATCAGCATCGCCTTCAAACCTGCAGCTTTCGGTGCTTCCTAATGTTATTACAACATTAATCGGACCACCAGCTGCTACGCCGTTAAAGTTTTTTACATCACGGTCATCACCAGAAAGCTTAGAAGAACTGATTGTAATCGGGAATTTTGCTGTTGCACTGAAATTTATTGTAAATAATAATGCCACAAATAAAATTGAAAGTATTTTTTTCATTGTTCTGAATATTAGAGCCTCTTTGTAATCATTAAGGCATGTTTAATTAGGTTTTCTTTATAAGACGATTGCTTTTGAAAAAAGTTGCATAGCAATTGATATTTCTTTTAAAGATAAGAAGGAAGTAAATAGGATGTCATTCTTCGCGCAGATTTTAGTCTCCGGATGTCGTCATTCTCGCGAAAGCGGAAATCTTAAAACGTAAAATGCTCATCCTGGTAATTCCATAGCAGCGAAAGCTAGGATTCCAACCTGTGTGGGAATGACGTTTAATTTGCTTTAAATACTGATAAATTGTTTTTTGTTATAGTTATCAGGTTTGTGTTGCATCATTTAAATATTTTGCTTCGTAGATACTTCTTGTTCTTCGCTGCGGTCGGAACGATTTATCTTTTTGTCAATTAACGAGCTTAAAATCCTAAAACTTATATTCTTTTAATCCTGGGTTTTCTTCGTTGCTATATAAAACAACGGGTCGTTTTTAAAATTAGCTGCGGTAATACTTGCATCTACTTTAATGGTTTTCCAATCGTTTGTTGGTCTGATAAGTGTGTATGAGCCTTCTTTCAAAGTTACTTTAACAGGCATGTCAAAACCTTTTACATCTGTAATCCAACGGTAAGAAAGGGTTTCATTACTAATCTTATATTCCAGAACAGGAATTTTTGTGTAGCGTAAATACTGGTCGAAAACCTTATCGAGCTTAAGTCCGCTTTGTTTAGCGATGTAATTTTCTATTTCGGCTGTTGTTACTGTTTTATGGTAAAAAGTTTTATTTAAACCCCGAAGAATTTGTCTGAATTTTTCATCATTATTAATCAACTGACGGATGGTGTGGATTAGATTTGCGCCTTTAGGATACATATCGCCTGAACCTTCTTTATTTACACCATAAGGCCCGATTACCGGAATGTCATTTGAAATAATTTTCTGTAATCCAATTGCATATTCATTTGCTGCAGCTTTGTTTTCAGTGCATTCTGTAAACAGCACTTCAGAATAATTTGTGAAACCTTCGTGAATCCACATATCGGCAATATCTTTTGAGGTAATATTATTTCCAAACCACTCGTGGCCACTTTCGTGTATGGTGATAAAGTCCCATTTCAAACCATGCCCGGTACGACTTAAATCTCTGCCCAAATAACCTTTTTTAAATTGGTTGCCGTAGGCAACCGCACTTTGATGTTCCATGCCCAAATGTGGTGCCTGAACCAATTTATAGCCATCTTTATACCAGGGGTATGGCCCGAACCAATATTCGAAACATTTTATCATTGGTTTTACATCGGCATCCCAGTGCGGACGAGCCTTTGCGCTATCCACTTGTAAAGCCCAAAAATCCAGACTTAATTTTCCGCCTTCGCCATCATAGCTATCCGTCCAATGGGCATATTTACCAATATAAAAAGTAACATCATAATTATTAATAGGGTTACTTACAAACCAGTTGTATTGTTTATATCCGCTGGGTTTGTCAACAACATTTCTTAATCTTCCATTAGAAATTTCCTGCAGTTCTTTAGGTATGCTAATGCTGATCAACATGCTGTCGACTTCATCACTCTGATGATCTTTATTTGGCCACCAAACGCTGGCACCCAAACCCTGGCAGGCGACTGAAACAAATGGATTTCCGGCAGAATCCTTTTTGAAGATAAAGCCACCATCCCAGGGTGCATTGCGGGCAACTGTTGGGTTCCCTGAATAAAAAACAGTGAATTTGTCTTTACTTCCTTTTTTAATTGTTTTCGGGAAGGTAATAAAAACAGCATTATATGCTCTTGTAACCGGCAGTTCGGTTCCTTTATACATCACTTTCTCAACCTTCAGGTTTGAAAACAAATCGAACTGGAGTTTAGTAAAATCCTGGGTTGCTGTAAAAGTGAATTCATTACTTCCGCTTACTGATTTTTGGTCGATATCTATTTTGACGTCCAGGTGGTAAAAATTAATGTCGTAGCAAGTGCGTAAAGGTGTTAAAGTACCACGAAGGCTATCCGCTCTTGAGTTTACCTGGTTTTTGCCCAGCATTTGTGCGTTCAAAGTAGAAATTGAAAACGCAAAAGCAAGGATTAAAAGTATTTTTTTCATTTTTCATTTTTTAAGCAGCTGGCCCCTCCTGAATCAGGAGGGGCGCTGGACGTTATGCGTGTAATTATCGTATTAGCCTCCTAAGTTGAACGCCCCCTCCTTTTTTCAAGGAGGGGGCGGGAGGTGGTTTTTAAAACTTTATTTAATTACATCAACTTCAATAAAACTATCATTAAATACCGTTTGGGTAGCTTTAATATAATCGGCTTCAGTAGCTTTATATGGATTATCAACAAATTTTTGCGGGTTGCGGGCGAACAAAGGGAACGCTGTACTTTGCACCTGGATCATGATTCTGTGCCCTTTTTTAAAGGTGTGTAAAACATCCTGCAACCTGAAATTTACATCGGTTTTTTGGTTTGCGATCAAAGACTCCGGTTTTTCGAAACTGTTGCGGAAGCGGGCCGGCATCACTTCCGAACGAACCATTTGCCAGTAATTACTTAAGGTGATGTTCTTGTTTGGCATGTAAGGGTTATTGGGTTCGTCAGCAGGATAAACATCAATTAATTTTACAATGAAATCAGCATCGGTTCCGGTTGTGGCAATTTTAAGGTGCGACATAATTTCGCCACCCAAAGTAATATCGTTATCTAAAATCTCTGTTTGGTAAACCAAAACGTCAGGTCTGCGACCGGCAAAGCGCTGGTCTTCACTCATGTAGTTATGAGGTGTAAAACCCAGCGTTGTGGTTAAATCTTCGGTATAAGGAACGGGTTTTAGCGGGTCGCTGATGTAGTTAACAGAACCGGTATTTGCCGGAGCGGTCATGCTTAATTTTCCATCGGCACCCAGGTATAATTTTCGCTTACCGGCTTTTTCCGTTGGCCATTTATCAAAAGTTTCCCATTCCTTTTTCCCTGTGTCATATAAGTAAGCTTCCGGCAAGCCTGAATTTTTATCCCCATTACCTTTTAAGAAATGGTTAAAGAATTTAGCCTCGATATTTTTCTGGTAAAAAGTAGCAATACTATCACCAAAATACACGTTGCTGTGCATGGTATGCCCGGTTTCACGGCTCCACCTGCCATGCCCGAAAGGGCCCATAACAAGGGTATTGTAGGCATTAGGGTTTTTCTTTTCGATGGTTTTGTAAATATTTAATGGCCCTGATAAATCTTCGGCATCGTACCAGCCACCAACAACCATAACCGCAGGTTTAACAGCGCTGTAATGCTTTAATAAACCACGTTTTTGCCAAAATTCATCGTAGTTGGGATGGTTTACCGTTTCCTGCCAGAAGAAGTTATCCTTATAATATTTATCCGCATTGGTTAAAGGGCCTAAATCCAATGCAAACTGATAACCATCTTTTGTTTTAGGATTTACGATAGTGTTGTTATACCAGGCACCTGTTTCAGCTTTTGTTTTTTGAACACCGAATACGGGAAAAGTAAAAAAGTAGCTTTGAAGAAATGAACCGTTATGGTGAAAATCATCAAAGAAAAAATCAGAAATAGGTGCTTGTGGTGAAGATGCTTTTAGTGCCGGGTGATTGCTTAAAATACCGGCGGCAGTGTAAAAGCCAGGATAGGAAATGCCCCACTGGCCAACCTTACCATTGTTATTCGGGATGTTCTTTATCAGCCAGTCGATGGTATCATAGGTATCAGAGCCTTCATCAACATCGGTTTTGGATTTTTTATTATCGATAACCGGCGTCATATTGGTGAAAGTGCCTTCGCTTTTATAACGGCCGCGAACATCCTGCATAACCACAATGTAACCTTCTTTCATCATTAAATCTGAAGGCGCTAATTTGGAAGGAAATTTATCTTCGCCATAAGGTGCAATGCTATAGCAGGTTCGCTGCATAATTATTGGATATTTTTTATCTTTTGAAGCATCTTTTGGTGTATAAACCGCTGTAAATAGTTTTACACCATCACGCATGGTGATGTAGATTTCCTTTTTAGTGAAGTTTTCTTTGGGATAGCTGCTACTTGTTTGTGCAAAGCCTGCAGCAGCCGATAAAAGAAAAATGGAAATAATAAGTTTAATATGTTTCATGTCAATTTATTTTAAAACGGATACGCTGATGTACGAACTGTTTGAGGTATCGTGGTAAATTTTATGTGTTGCTTTTTGGAAATCTCCGGGTTCTGCCTGATAAATATCCATGAATTTCTGAGGATTTCTGTCGGCTAAGGGGAACCATGAATTTTGAATTTGAATCATGATTTTATGCCCTTTTTTGAAAGTATGCGCAACGTCAGGCAGTGCATAATTAACTTTTGTAATTGCCCCGGGAACAAAAGGTTCAGGTTTTTCGAAGCTGTTGCGGTATTTTCCACGAAGAATTTCGCCACGAACCAGCATTTCATAACCGCCCATAATGATGTTATTCGGGTTAGGTGTTGGGTTTGGCTCATCTTCAGGATAAACATCAATCAGTTTAACCACATAATCGGCATCGGTACCGCTTGTTGAAACCACCAGATTAGCCAAAACCGGTCCGGTCAAAGTTATATCTTCTGTTAAAGCATCTGTTTGGTAGGTTTTAACATCGGGTCTGCGGGCAGCAAAACGCTGGTCGTCTACCATGTATTCGCGGGTACGTTTTGATTGTACACCATCCTGATATGGAACAGGGTTATTCGGATCGCTCACATATTCATCCCAGCTATCCGTCCGGCCAACTTTTTCAAATGCAAGTTTTCCGCCTGGTTGTAAATAAAGGTTTTTAGTTTCTACTTCTTTTGGCGGCCAGGTGCCAAATTGTTTCCATTCATTGCTGCCGGTTACAAAAATATTGGCTTCGGCAGCTTTGAAATCACCCTCACCTTTTAAGTAGTGTTTAAAGAAAGGCAATTCAAATTGTTGCTGGTAATCGATACTGGTTTTTTTGCCGAATTTAATGTCGCCGAAATAAGAACCATCGCTGCGAACCCAGCCGCCATGAAACCAAGGTCCGGCGACTAAAATATTATTGGCGCCCGGATTTTGTTTTTCAATGGCTTTATAGGTTGCAAAAGTTCCATAAGCATCTTCCGCATCGAAAAAGCCACCAACAACCATAACCGCAGGTTTTATATTCTTTAAATGCGGCAGAATGTATCTTGCGCTCCAGAAGGTATCCAGATTAGGATGCTTAAATAAATCGTTCCAGAACTTAATGCTGTCGGCAAAATATTTATCCTTTAAATTTTTTACCGAACCTGCTTCCAAATAAAAGCGATAATTATCCTGTATTGGAAATTTAAAACCTTTCGGACCTTTATCCGGCGTAATTGGTTTTGGGCGGGGTACGC
Source organism: Pedobacter rhodius (assembly GCF_027213645.1). Lineage (GTDB taxonomy): Bacteria > Bacteroidota > Bacteroidia > Sphingobacteriales > Sphingobacteriaceae > Pedobacter > Pedobacter rhodius. The sequence goes on from NZ_JAPWGL010000005.1 coordinate 124,309, forward strand.
CGAATCCGCTCATAAAACTAAAAGCATCCATTAAAAATAACGAACCTCCATGATGGAAGTCGTCGCCGATAAACCAATCGGTAACGGGTGCCTGTGGCGAAACTGCTTTTAACGCCGGATGCGCATTCGGTAACGAAGTTGTTGAATAAAAGCCAGGGTAAGAAATGCCATAAATACCAGCGTTTCCATTATTGTTTTTAATGTTTTTAACCAGCCAGTCGATTGTATCGTAAGTGTCGGTACTTTCATCGATAGCTGTTTTTCCCTTTTTTAAAGTTTGCGGGCGGATGTCCTCAAAAGTTCCTTCGCTCATCCATCGTCCGCGAACATCCTGGTACACGAAAATAAATCCTTCACGCATCATTGCAGGGAAATTACCCAAACTTTGTTTGTACTTATCTTCACCATAAGGTGCTACGGTATAAGGCGTTCTGTTAATCAGGAACGGGTATTTTCTGGATTGATTTTTAGGTATATAAATTGATGTAAAAAGTTTAACACCGTCACGCATTGGTATCTGGCGTTCCATTTTAATGTAGTTTTCTCTAACGTATGCGGAATCGGATTGCTGAGCCAATAAATCGGCCGAAATAAACAGGCAAATAAACAGGCCGAAAATTCTGATGAAATTCATTTTCTGGTTTAATTTTAGGAATAAAGTTTAAATATAGAAACTATCGGGATGGATTATAAAAAACATCCCGTAAAACGTTTGTTAAGAAGCAAAATTTTGGATCGTCATTGCATTATCAGAATTTAGTTAAATTTAGTTAAGCGATAATCTTTTATGTGTTTTTACCGTCTTATAGATAATTGCTTAAACACAATAAAAATGAGGAAGTTAATAAATAAAGGATTGGTTGTTTTCGCTGCAGCAGCGATGGTGGCAACCTTAAGCGTGGAAAGTGTTTCTGCTCAACGGCCGAGCCGAGGTGGCGGTGGGGGAGGTAGCATGGGTGGCGGTGGTCGTTCGAGTTCCGTAGCGCCGTCAAGAGGCGGTGGTTCGAGACAACCTTCAATGCAGGCACCTTCTGGTAACAGAATTGCCCAGGCACCTAACAGGGGAAGTTATAGTCCATCTTATGGTGGCCGACCTGAACGCCCGGGTTATCGCCTTGGTTCGGGTTACAGGCCGGGAGCAGGCGTAAGACCTGGCTACGGTTATCGTCCGGGCTATGGTTATCGCCCCGGTTTTAGAGGAAGAGCTTATTATGGCTACTATAATTATTACAGGCCCTTTATCGGTTTCCGTTTAAATGTTCTGCCTTTTGGGTATTACCCGTTTTATTATGGCCCTGATCAATATTATTATTCAGGCGGATTATTTTACCGCCAGTACGAAAACAATTACCAGGTTGTGGTGCCGCCGGTTGGTGCAGAAGTTCCGAATTTACCATCCGATGCGAATTTAGTAACCATCGATGGCGTAGATTATTATGAATACAAGGGTGTTTATTATACTCAGGGTACTGATAAAGATGGTAAAACAGTTTATATCGTTGCCGGTAAAGATGGTGTATTAAATACAACGGATGGCCCGGTAGATACCCACCAGATAGGCGACATCATTAACGTATTGCCAGAAGGATGCCGGGAAGTAACCATTAAAAATGAGAAATATTTTGTTTCCCCTGATGATGTTTATTACGAAGAAGTAATAAGCGGAAACACGACAACTTACCGTGTTATCGGAAAGCTTTTTTAATAAGTATTAATTATAATTTCAAACCGTTTCAATTTAATGTTGAAGCGGTTTTTTGGTTTTCATACTAGAATAATCTTTAGCATTACTTTGCTAAAATAGTCCGCAGGTTTTACAGATACCCGCAGATTTAGACGCGCTCTGCGTAAATCAGCAGTATCTGCGGGAAAATAATAAGTATAAATAAAATCAATAACAGATATGAAGCCCACTGTAAATGTAGCAGGCATTTATTCGTTGCGCTCCATCCGATAACTATCGGATGGAGATGATGGGGACGAAAAGTCGTCATTTCGAGCGCAGCCGAGAAATCTGTTTAAATAAATCTCTCCATTCCACTGCGCTCCATCCGATAACTATCGGATGGAGATGAAGGAAAGCAAGATTAATATTTATTTAACGGTTCTTTCACTAAATTCCATCAACATTTTAAATACTTTTACCTATAAATTAGTTTGATTTGAAAAAAGTATCGCATAAAATTTCTTTTGTCTGTTTATCTTTTATTTTACTGTTGGCTTCCTGTTCTTCAACACGAGATATATCAAAGCAAGCAGAAACATCAGTTTCATCCATCAAGTTTTTGGATGAATATATTTTGCCGCACAATGCTAATTTTCAAAATACATTGGTCGGCGGTTTATCAGGAATTGATTATGATGCAAAAAACAATCAATATTTCTTAATTAGCGATGATCCCTCACAGTTTAGTCCGGCCAGGATTTATACAGCAAAAATTGAAGTCAAAGATAATAAGATCGATACAGTTAAGTTAACTGGTATCCTGCCAATTTTACAGGAAAACGGACAGCAATATCCAAAATATGGTACCGTTAAAAATTTAAAAGCTGATGGGGAATCGGTTAGGTATAATCCCAAAAAGCAGCAGTTAATCTGGAGCAATGAGGGCGAACGTTTATTTAAAAATGGCGATTCCGTTATCATTCAGCCGGCGCTGACTTTCCTTTCCCGGGAAGGAAAATTTATAGATACCCTTCCTTTACCAAAAGGTTTTCATTTTACAAAAGGAGAAAACGGGCCGCGTAAAAACGCCCTTTTTGAAGGTTTAACTTACGCCGATGATTATAAAACTTTATATGCAAGTCTAGAGGAACCACTTTATCAGGATGGGAGAGAAGCGGCTTTTGGCTATGACAAAGCCCTAACCCGTATTCTAAAATTTGATGTAAAAACAAAAAAAAATACAGCACAATATGCGTATAATCTGGGTGATTTGCCGGTAAATCCAACCGTTGAAAGCGATTGGAATTTAAATGGCATTTCAGAAATACTAGCTATAAACCGTCATACCCTTTTAGTTATGGAACGGGCCTGGGCAAAAGGACATGATGACCATACTTTTATAAAACTTTATCTTGTTGATTTAAACGATGCCGAAAATGAACTAGAAAATGCATCATTTGTGAAAACCCCTCCAAAACCTTTAAAAAAGAAATTACTTTTTGATTTCGATCTTTTGAATAGACACATCGATAATTTTGAAGGTGTAACATTTGGTCCGAAATTACCCAATGGACATAATACCTTAATTTTTATTGTAGATGATAACTTTGCTAAAAATGAAAAAGGGCAAATATTTTTGTTCGAGGTAATGCCTTAAATCAGTTTTCAAGCGACAGTTTCCAGTTTCAGTTGGTAACACCGCGTTTACAGTTCTTAATTAGTTTCAGAAAGCTGAAATTTTACTGCATCATGTCTTTGCTTTAAGCTTTTGGCTTTCCGCTTTCCGCCTTTTTATTTACCTTTGGCCAACAAATTTTAAAGAAATTATGCAATACGATGTCGTTGTTATCGGTTCAGGTCCGGGCGGTTATGTAGGCGCAATCCGTTGTGCTCAGTTAGGGTTAAAAACTGCGGTTATAGAAAAATATAAAACTTTTGGCGGTACTTGCTTAAATGTTGGTTGTATCCCGTCGAAAGCTTTGCTGGATTCTTCAGAGCATTTCCATAATGCAGCACATACTTTTACCACTCACGGTATCGATTTAAAGAACCTTAAAGTAAATATGCCGCAAATGATCGCCCGTAAAGACGATGTTGTTGCTCAAAATACTGCAGGAATCACTTATTTATTCAAAAAAAATAAAATTGATTCTTACGAAGGGGTTGGTTCTTTTGTCGATAAAAACACCGTTTTAATTACTAAAGCCGATGGTTCTACTGAAACGTTAACCGCTCAAAATGTAATTATTGCTACAGGTTCCAAACCTACTGCATTGCCATTCTTACCAATTGATAAAAAACGCATCATTACCTCAACTGAAGCTTTAAATATTAAAGAAGTACCGAAAACCATGGTTGTAATTGGCGGGGGCGTTATCGGTTTGGAATTAGGTTCGGTTTATGCACGTTTGGGCACAAAAGTTTCAGTAATCGAGTTTTTACCATCCATCATCGCAACAATGGATGCCAGTTTGGGTAAAGAACTTCAGCGTGTATTAAAGAAAAATTTAGGCATGGAGTTTTACATGAACCATAAGGTTACCGGCGCAACAAACAAAGGTAAAACCGTTACGGTTACTGCTGAAAATGCAAAAGGTGAAGCCCTAAACCTCGATGCGGATTATTGCATCGTTGCTGTTGGCAGAACCGCTTACACGGAAGGTTTAGGCCTGGATAAAATCGGAATTACGATTGAAGAAAGAGGTAAAAAAATCCCGGTAAATGAACATTTAGAAACTTCGGTAAAGGGTGTTTATGCCATCGGTGATGTAATTACCGGCGCCATGCTGGCTCATAAAGCTGAAGATGAGGGAACTTATGTTGCGGAGACGATTGCAGGCCAGAAACCACATATCAATTATAATTTAATTCCGGGGGTTGTTTATACCTGGCCAGAGGTGGCTTCTGTTGGTTTAACAGAAGAACAACTGAAAGAAAAAGGTACAAAATACAAGGCAGGTTCATTCCCATTCAAAGCGAGTGGACGTGCTAAAGCAAGTATGGATACCGACGGTTTCATTAAAGTATTGGCTGATGCGGCTACAGATGAAGTTTTAGGTGTACATATGATTGGTCCTCGGGCGGCAGATATGATTGCTGAAGCTGTTATCGCAATGGAATTCCGTGCATCTGCAGAAGATATTGCACGTACCTGCCACGCGCATCCAACCTATACTGAAGCCTTAAAAGAAGCTGCACTGGCAGCAACTGATAACAGGGCAATACATATTTAATTCATTTTGATCCCCGGTTTGTGTCCGCGCAAGCCACCCAGAATATTAAGCTGATAAGAAATTATCGGCTTTTTTATTAAAATTTTTTGGGCATGCCCCAAGCTGCGCAAGGGTCGGGCTATACGTTACAATCTTTTTTGCTGAAAAAGCAAAAAAGGATTTCCACTGCTATCCCTCATGCAAAACCCTCCGGATCGTTATCCGATAGCTATCGGATCGAGATGACGGAACGATAACTCGTCATACGGATAGTTATCATATCGAAAAGACCTGAATAAAATAAGTTCAATAATTTATTTATAAATGATATTTAGCTCTTTCTATTTCCAATAGATTTAGAGACCTTTGCAAAACCAATTCCGTTCATATTTAATATCACATTTTGGAAGAGTTTAACGCAAATCAGGAAATATCAAATCAAGCAATAAATAAACCTGTTGTACAAAGTTCTCCAAACAGAATTCGTTTAGCTGTATCACTGTTTTACTTCGGGCAGGGCATTGCATTTGCCTCATGGGCAAGCCGTATTCCCGATATTAAACACAGCTTGAATTTATCAGATGGTGCGCTGGGAAGTATTTTACTGGCACTTCCTTTAGGTCAGTTGTGTACAATGCCTGTTTCCGGTCGGCTGGTTACAAAATATGGAAGTAAAAAAATCCTTACCGTTACCGCTCCATTGTATGTTTTGGCATTAGGTAATTTAGGCTTAGCAACAGCCCCATGGCATTTAGCGCTCTTTCTCTTCCTGTTCGGTGTTATAGGGAACATGTGCAACATTGCCGTAAACACCCAAGGTGTTGAAGCTGAAAAATTATTTATAAAACCAATCATGACCTCATTTCATGGTGCCTGGAGTATTGCCGGTTTTTCCGGCGCACTGGTTGGTTTGCTGATGGTTAACCTTCATATTATTCCATATTATCATTTCTGGATAATTACCGGCCTGATTTGGATAAATGTGTTCTTCAACTATAAACACCTGGTGCCCGGTAAAGGTGCTCAAACAGAAAGAAAACCAAAACTTTTCGTGAAGCCAGAAGGCGTATTGTTGCAACTGGGTATTATAGGTTTTTGCAGCATGGCTACCGAAGGTGCAATGTTTGATTGGAGCGGTGTTTACTTTAAGGAAATTGTGAAAGCCCCGTCCTCATTGGTTATTCTGGGTTATGCATCTTTTATGGTTATGATGGCCGGCGGACGTTTTGTTGGCGACGCCATTATTGCTAAACTTGGACGTAAGCGTACCATTATGTTCAGCGGCATCATTATTTCAACCGGTATGTTTATTTCTGTATTTTTTCCGTTTGTTATTACGGCAACAATAGGCTTTATGATGGTTGGCCTGGGCGTTTCGAGTATTGTGCCAACGGTTTATAGTGTTGCAGGCAAAAATGGTAAAATTGCACCAGGCATGGCAATCGCAATGGTATCGAGTGTGAGTTACCTTGGCTTTTTAATGGGGCCGCCTTTAATCGGTTATATTTCCGCATTATCAAGTTTACAATATTCTTATGCCGTAATTGGTTGTTTCGGGCTTTTTGTAAGCTTTCTGGTTACTAAAATTAAGGCGATTGCCTAGGTATCCGGTATTTTGTATTAAAAGCGACTAAGTCGCAGGTTTATTATGCACTCGTTAAAAACGAGCGCAAGCGGGTTAAGGCGATTGCCTAGGTATCCGGTATTTTGTATTATAAGCGACTAAGTCGCATGTCTATTATGCACTCGTTAAAAATGGGCGCTAGAGGGTTTCAAATCTAAAGTACTTATACCTTATTTTACTGATTTGAAGTTTTACTTACACTATTTTGTTGTGCTACTTCTGTTTCTTTTCTGATCAATCCATGTTCCTTCAGGACCGCAACCGCAAGCTCTATTAATCTTAAATTTTCTTCCTGGTGTCCGTGTTGTACCTCGACATTTATATAGGGAATATTATTCTGCATCGCATAAACAGATAACGACCCGTCATTTTCAACAAATTTAGATTGAAGCATTACATTAACATTTGCTTTTTTCAGGCTATTAAAAAGTTTTAAATCCGTTACATAAAGCATATCATCCCCGTCCATTTCAAAATTAATATAAACTGAATCTGCTGCGCTCGATAAATCATAGCCAGGCAGATAGGAAGAAATGCCGAAACCACCATCGCCATTGTTGTGTAAGGTTAAAATGTAACCTAAAGATTTTGGGTCGTAAAAATCAATAATTTGTTTTCCGGCGGCATTTAAAGCTTTTTCAACTTCAGTTGAACTGAATTCGTCTTTTTTTAACCTGGTATTAATACCCCTTTCGGTGTAAATTGCATTTGGGTCGATCCGGTAAACATCATCCATATAAGTGAAATTATAATCGCGAACACCACCATACTGACTATCAATAATTTCTCCGCCACCCCAGCGGATGTAATCAAAGCCTGCCTTAACCCCTGTATCCTCATTGTCGTGTACAACCAGAAACCGAATGCCATTTGGCTTATAGCTGTATTTAACCAGGTTGATATTTAAATCGTAAATTTTAATAAAAGAGGAATCCGTTTTCATCGCATCAAAAACCGGAGGATGCTGAGCATAACCAACGAAAGCGATGAGTGCCAGAATTATTTGAGGGATAATCTTAAACATAACCTAATATACAAGATTTAGCTACTATTTGTTTGGCCTGTAAGCCTTTATTCTTATTATTTTGCTTTGTTTAATTGGTATGGATGGGTAAAAAAACAAATAAGGCTGCCTTTTTGGAAGACAGCCTTATTTATTGTTAATATGATTTATGTTTAATGTGCCTGGTCTACATCGTATTCCAAAACATCTTTATGATCATATGGTTCTTCCAATAGTTCATCAATCGTTTTTCCTTTTTTATTGAAGCCTAATTTATCCAACATGATATCGAAAATTAAATAAACTACAGGTACAAAAATTAACGTTAAGAATAATGAACTTGTAAGTCCGCCGACAATAACCCATGCCAAACCATTTTTCCACTCTGCACCTGCGCCACTTGCCAGTGCAATTGGAAGCATACCGAATATCATCGCAATGGTTGTCATTAAAATCGGCCTTAAACGCGCATGGTTCGCTAAAATCAATGCTTCTTTGGTGCTCTTGCCTTCTGCTTTTAAGTGGTTGGTGAAATCGACCAAGATAATCGCATTTTTCGCAACCAATCCCATTAACATAATTAAACCTAAAATCGTAAATATACCGATTGAGTTATTGGTTAATGCAAGTGCAAGAAATGCACCGATAAGTGCCAATGGTAAAGAGAACATTACAACGAGCGGATAGATAAAACTATCGTACAAAGCAACCATGATCAGGTAAACCAAAATGATAGCCGCCAATAGCGCAATACCTAAAGTTCCGAAACCTTCCGACTGGTTTTCCTGGTCGCCCGCCCATACATAACTCACACCTACAGGTGCTTTTAACTTTCCGTTATCCTGGTATTCTTTCAGTTTCTCCATGAACTCAGCAACTACGGTACCGGTTGGTCTGCCAATTGATTGCGCTTTAACCGATACGGATGTCGATTTATTCAGGCGTTCCAGCTGGCTCGGACCTGAACCTTCAGTAATGGTTGCAAATTGAGATAACTTAATCGGCGCCCCTGCGCTGTTAATGAAAATCAGGTTACGGACATCATCAATATTCTTCCTGTTAAAAGTTTGGTATTGAATATTAATATCATATTCATACTCACCCTTTCTGTATTTACCATCGGTATTTCCGGCAAATGCAGTTTGCATGGTAGAACCTACAGTAGATAAGGTTAAGCCTACGGCAGCCATTTTATCCCGGTCAACCTGAACGTTAATCTCCGGTGTTCCTTTTTCTACAGATAGTTTAATTTCAGTAGCACCCGAAATGGTCGCCAATAATTTTTGAGCACCTTCCGCATATTTCAAGGCACTATCTAAATCAGCACCCATAACAACTAACTGAATCGGTGCATTTTCTGCGATACCTAAAATACTAATCGGAACAGTTTTTACTTTTGCCCCAACAAGTTCTTTAGCCAGGGCACGACTCATTTTCGTTGCAAAAACGTCAGATGAAACACCCTCACGCTTATCGCGGTCAACCAATTTTACATTGATTTCCGATTTATATGCAGTTGCTTGTGTACCTCCAAAATCTCCGGTCGATTGGCCGACAGTTGTAATCAACTGTGTAATTTCAGGCTGTTTAGTTAAAAAGGCTTCAGCCCTTTGAGTTAAGAAATTGGTTTGTTCCAAAGATGCATCTTTTGGTAATTCCAATTGGACTAGGAATTCGCCTTTATCTGATTTAGGGAAAAATTCAGACCCGATAAAGCCACCAATTGCTAAGTACATTGCACCTGCAAACATCGTGATTACAATCAGGATGGTCCACCTTTTATGGCCTAGTGACCAGTTCAGTATACTGGTAATCCACAAAGTGAATTTTTTTAATTGTTTTTCGAACCAAAGGATAAAACGACCAAACATGTTTTTACCTTCGATGTGTTCTAACTTACCAAACCTCGAGAACAATAACGGAACAATGGTGAAGGAAGCCAATAGCGAAAGTAATGTTGCAATAATTACCACCACGCAGAACTGGCGCAGGATATTTGACACCAAGCCTGTACTTACCGCGATCGGGAAGAATACCACAACGATTACAAAGGTGATGGATACAACGGTAAAACCAATTTCGCGGGTTGCATCAGATGCGGCCCTGACTTTGTTTTTACCCATTTCCATATGTCGCTGGATGTTCTCCAGTACCACAATGGCATCATCTACGAGGATACCAACTACGAGTGATAAACCTAGTAACGACATCAGGTTTAGCGTGAACCCGAATAAACTGATGCCAATAAAAGTTGCAATCAATGATGCCGGTATGGATACCATTACAATTAATGCGTTCCGTAAGCTGTGCAGGAAAAAAAGCATCACAAATGCCACAAGGATAACCGCAAGAATTAAATCATGAATTACCGCATCAGCAGATTCCAAAGTAAAAATTGAACTGTCGTTAACAATTTTAAGTTCCAGCTTGTTGCCTTTATACTCATTGTTAAGTTTATCGATAATGGCATGAACACCTTTACTTACTTCTACAGCATTTGCATCACTCTGTTTAATAATTTGAATGGCGATTGATGCCTGGCGATTAATACGTGCTAATTTTTCAGTTTCTTTCTGTGCATCCTGAACATCGGCAACGTCACCTAAACGAACCTGAGCACCATCTTTCGAAGTGGTTAAAACCAGGTTTCTCAACTCGTCAATATTTTTGTATTTACCTGATAAACGGATTAATACATCCTGGTTTAGCGTCTTTACACTTCCGGTAGGGAAATCCAGGTTAGAACTCAAAATCATTTGCTGTACCTGAGGCACCGCAAGGTTATAACCCTGAAGTTTATCCGCATCAAGCGAAACCTGAATTTCACGTTCAGAACCACCTATCAGATTCACCTGCGCAATACCGCTAACCCTTGATACAACAGGGGCAATACGTTTATCAATTAAGTCGTAAAAGGTAACATCATCCATATTAGCTGAGGCCGTCATGGTGATAACCGGTAAATCATCCAGCGAGAACTTACTTAACGATGGTGTTTTAACATCTTCCGGTAAATCGGCAAGAATTGCATTTACCTTACGTTGTGCATCATTTAATGAAATATCGATGTTTGCCTTATCTGTTAAGGTAATGGTTACCGTAGATAAACTCTCAAATGAGACGGAGTTTATTTTCTTGATGTTTTCCATCGACGATACGGCATCCTCAATTTTTTTAGTTACCGTATTCTCTACCTCCGCCGGCGATGCGCCAGGATAAATCGTGGAAATGGATACGACGTTGTTTGTGAATTTTGGAAGTAATTCATAACCCAGCGAAAAGTAACTTAATAGCCCAAGTAAAGTAAGTGCAGTAAAAACTACAATTACCAGCGAAGGCCTTTTTATAGATATATCTGTTATTTTCATTTCTTTATTAGTATTGCGTTTTGCGATTGGCGCATCGCGGTTTTAAAGCCAATAAATCTCTCTGAACTTTATTTAACAACGCTAACAGCCGTACCGTTAGCCAGGTTAATTTGCCCGCTGGTAATAACGGTTTCGCCTTCTTTTAAGCCATCTAATATTTCCACATTATCTCCTAAAATACGACCGGTAACCACATTGCGTATTTTTGAAGTATTGTTTGATTTATCCAGCATAAAAACCTGGTTGCTGCTTACACTACCCACAAATGAAGTACGCGGAATCAGAATGCTTGGAGCCTGTTTTGGGAAGTTAAAAATGGCTGTCCCGTACATACCTGCTTTTAAACTGTTTTTAGTGTTGTTGCTCACTTCAATTTCGATTGGGAAGTTTAAAGTTGCATCCGCTTTAGCCGCAATAAACGTTATTTTTCCGGAAAATTTCTCATTAGGAAAAACCGACGATTTAATATCGATGTTATCACCAATTTTTAAACTTGCAACCTGCGATTCGTTTACGTTTACTTTAAGCTTTAATTTTGATACATCAACCAATTCAAATAATTGAGTGCCTTGAGCAGTTACAAAAGCACCCACTTCGATGTATCTTTTGTTTACGATACCGTTAATTGGCGACTTAATATTCGCATCACTAACCCTTCTCTGAGAAGCCTGTAAACGTAATTTTGCGTTTTGTGTAGACAATTTAGCCTGATCGAGTTGCTGCTGTGTTACGCCACCTGTTTCAAAAGAACTCTGATACCTGGCCTGGTCTTTTAATGCATTTTGATAAGTTGCCTCGGCGGTTTCTCTATCCGTATTGATAATTTCCGCATCAACACGGGCTAAAATCTGTCCTTTACTAACACGTGAACCCTCGTCAACATAAATAGCTTTAACACGGCCTGCATTTTCTGATAAGAAATTCAATTCTTGTTTAGGAATGAAATTGCCGTTTGCAACAAAATCCAAATCCACAACTTTTTTCTCTACTGTAGCAACACGAACAGCAACAGCACCACCACCTTTAGCAATGAAAGCAGTTTTCTCTTCGTTTTTCTTTTTATTGTTGCTTAAAACATACGCTATTGCACCAAGGGCAACAACAACTACGATAATTATGGTAATTATTCTTTTCATTTCTATTGTACTAGCGATTTAATATTTCCGTTTGATTTTATTAATTGTATTTCAGCTATTTTATAATTTAATAAAGCTTGCGTATAGCTGTTTTGGGCTTCTGTTAAGGAGTTTTCTGTTTCCAGTAAATCCGTTAACGATGCTAAGCCATTGTTATAGTTATTTTGTGTGCTTTTATATATTTCCTGTGCTAAATCCGCATTTTTGCGCTGTGCATTTATGGTGTTCAGGTTATTACGCAATTGAATTTTGGCATTTTCGTAAGCCAGATTTAAAGAGTTGGTCGATTCCTTTCTGTCTTCTTTCGCTTTCAAAATATCAACATTGGCCTGGCGAACCTTTGAACGGGTTAAAAAGCCATTAAAAATCGGAACCCTCAATGTTAAACCAACAGCCGATGCACCATAGCCTATCGCAGCGGCATTCGAACTTAAAAAGTCAAAACCATCACTCTGGCTGGAATAAGTATAATTACCTGTTAAAGCAAGTGAAGGATAATATTCAGCGATATAAGCTTTCTTCTGTAGCGAAAGCAGTTTATCCTGTGTATTTAAAATTTTAACTTCTGTTCTGTTTGCAAGGTCAACCGAATCTGCAAATTGCGGCAATACGGTCACTTCTGTTAATTCAGTTGCCGGCAAAGAAATCGGGTTAGAAACAGGCATGCCCATCGAGAATTTCAATTGGTTTTCCAACTGAGTAATTGCATTAATTACCTGATCGCGCTGCGTATTCAAATTCGTTAAGTTTACATTAATCCTGTCGACATCAATTTTCCGGGCTAAGCCATTTTTGTATTGATTACCTACAATTTTCTCTACTACTTTAACATTCTTAATGTTGGTGTCGATTACATTTAGTTGCTGTCTGTTAACCAAAACCTGGTAATAATTGTTGGCAACTAATTCTATAATCTGTTCTTCAGTTAATTGCGAAGTCAGATTATAATACTCCTCGCTGGATCTTGCTGCCTGTAAACCGGTAAAAACCTGTTGATTAAACAATTGCTGCGAAAGCTGAACGCCTGCAGACGAATTCCAGTTCTGGCCTAATTTAATGGCCTGTGTCTGACCACCAAAATTAGCAACCAGTTGTCCGATAATCGGGTTATAGGTTAATCCGGCTGTTCCTGTTAATTGTGGTAGAGCCTGCGCCCGCACTTCCTGAACTTTATACCTTCCGCCTTCAATATCCAGTTTCGCCTTACGCACCCTGGCATTGTTTTGAAGTGCAAAGGTTATGGCATCTTTAAGGGTTAGCTGTTGTTGTGCAGCTGCCAATTGAGGTAAAGTCATGCCGGTAATCAGGATGAGCATTAATTTTACCAGTTTTACTCTAAGCATAATGTATTGTTTTTTGTTTTTGGGTTCTGTAATTTAGTATCAAGTACTTAGTATCAAGTATCAAGATAAGTTGCTTGCTGTACTAGGTTTTCTTTGTTTTTCTAACTTAGTCTTTCCGCTTTAGTCTTTTTAACACTTTAATCCTTTTATAAATATTGAAGTGAGGCTTTTCTGTTTTAGCGTCATTTTATTTAATGCTTTTTTATCGGGAAATAAGTCTTTACCAGTCTCGATAATACACATGGTGCAAAGGCCAATTAAACTTTCTAAGTATAGTTCTGCAATATGAGACATATCTTCGTGATGAATTTCACCTTTTACTTTTGCTTGTTCAAAAATATCTGAGAAAAATACTTTTTCAGCAGATTTTAGTACATGCAATTTCCCCTTAATAAAATCATCATTTAATAAATCAGGAATACCTTCTGTAATTCTTAATCTGTAATATTTCTGAAAAAATGTATTTCTGACATCAATTGTGTTAAAAAGAATGTCTTCTAAAGTCTGATCAGGGTTATATTTCTTTTTCAAAAGCTCAAAAAAGTCATTAAAAACGCGCTCTATTACACCTAAAATAAGGTGTTTTTTATCAGGAAAATAATAATAAAGGGAAGGCTTGGACACTGAAAGATCTTCCGCAATATCATTCATTGTTGTTTTGCTGATTCCAAAATGAATAAAGCGTTTTATAGCACCATCAATAATCTGTTCTCTCTTTTTATCGGCAATAATCATTTTACTTTTCTACTTTCTGACTTTTTTAATATTTTAGTCAAAAATAATGCTAAAAATCTAATTGCTAATTAATCGATTAAAAAAATCATATAACGTTACATTTTAATGACATTCAATGTGTTTCTTATTGGTTTATATATCTTTACGAATCAAAATTTAAAAATGTGCAGGTCTTAATAAATATATCGGTCGTATTCATTACAATTATTTTAATGGAATGTTTATCCTGGTTCATTCATAAACATTTATTTCATGGTCCGCTATGGTTTATGCATAAAAGCCACCACCAGAAATCGAAATCATTTTTTGAATGGAACGATTTATTTGCCTTCCTGTTTGCAGGTATTTCCCTCTATCTGATGTACATTGACAGTAAAAATTTTGGCGTTAAGTTTTTTGCGGGGCTTGGCATAACTTTGTACGGGCTTATTTATTTTATTATCCACGATTGGTTTGTCCATCGCCGGTTTAAAACTTTTAAAAGCAATAACACGTATTTAAATGCCGTTCGGAAAGCGCATAAGATTCACCATAAAAACATGGGCAAAAAGGATGGAAAGGCTTTCGGATTGTTGTTCGTGAGGAAGAAAGTTATTGATTGATTTGAAGTATATTTTTTAGGAACCAAAAGCATTAACTAACAGAAATATGTAATTTAATAAAATAATTATCAGCTTATACACTAGAACACCTTAAAAATTTATTTTACCCATATATACGCTATCACTGGCCCGGTTTCTATCGTTTGATAAGAAAGTTGCATAAACCGAAACAGTTGTTCCGGGTGATGTATCCGCTAGCTGAAAGTTATAATATCCTGCTCCCCTTTCTGTTCCGTTTAAGGTACCTGCCAGCTGTGTATTGTTTCCAATATAACAGATTAAAATGGCTAAAAGGTCGGTTGCTTTGGCACTACCTGTAAAATTTGGTTCCCAGCTAAAGATTAAATTCCCGGGTTCGGTCATTTCCATCTTCAAATCAGTTACAAATGGTAAATCCCCACTACTGATAACAATTTTTTCGTAGTTGATTTCATAGTTTGGATATTCGCCTGTAATTATGTCTTTATTATAATGGTGCGCAGCGTTTTGTGCCGAGTGTGTTGCTGTTTGATTTTTAAACGACACTGCAAAGAAATCAGTCAGTGGATTTCGCCACTCGTTAAAGAACTTGAACCGGGCTCGGCTGGCGAGTTGTTTTAATGTAGGTGGTTTTGATGATGGTTTAGGTAGCCCTTTTATAAAATCTTTATTTCTTAAGCAATACCCTACAACAGAGCCAACTTTGCCTGAGAAGCCACCAAGGGCTCCATTTTTTAAACGTGCCATAATAATGTTATTTAGATAATTAAATTTAATTAAAATCAGTTAATTAAATAAGGATTTTGGTAATTTAATCTGAATAACTATCAATAACTCCGATGGTTCTCCGGTTAAACTCCGATTTAGTTCAGGTGCAATTCGATTTAAATTATATATAAATAAATTATAATAATGTTGTAATTACTATAATTCCAGGAATTTCCATATATGGGAAATAGTCACTTTATGCTTACTTTTGCACACAATATAAATCAGCATGCTTCAAATTCAACAGAATATTTCGCTTAAACCTTATAATACTTTTGGCATTGATTTAAAAGCATCGTTTTTTGCAGAAATATTTGCCGAGTCCGATTTAAAAATGTTATTTGAAAATGAGCTGGTAAAATCTCAAAAACTTTTAATCATTGGCGGTGGGAGCAATATTCTGTTTACGCAGGATTATGACGGCCTGGTTCTAAAAATGAGCATCAAGGGCATTGAGGCTAAAGTTGAAGGCAATATTGTAAAAGTTACCGCCGGAGCAGGGGTGATTTGGAATGATTTTGTAAATTACTGTGTGGAAAACCGTTTCGCAGGTGTAGAAAACCTGAGTTTAATTCCCGGTACAGTCGGCGCATCTCCGATTCAGAATATTGGTGCTTACGGTGTAGAATTAAAAGACGTTTTCGACAGTTGTACGGCCTTTGAAATTAAAATCGGTGCAATCAAAACTTTTCTTCATGCAGATTGCCATTTCGGTTATCGTGAAAGCATATTTAAAAATGAATTAAAAGGCGGGTATATTATCACTTCTGTAACTTTCAATTTGAAAACAGAAGCGGCGCTAAACACCTCATACGGCGCAATCGAAGCTGAATTGCAAAAAAGGGGAATAGAAAATCCTGGCCTGGCCGATGTTTCTGCTGCGGTTTCACACATTCGTGTAAGCAAATTACCCGACCCATCTACCATCGGTAATGCCGGAAGTTTTTTTAAAAATCCGGTTATTGAAAAGTACGAATTTGCAGAAATTGTATCAAAGCACCCCGATGTGGTTCATTATCCTACGGCCGATGGTAAAATTAAACTGGCTGCAGGTTGGTTAATAGAACAATGTGGCTGGAAAGGAAAAACTCAAGGAAATACGGGTACCTGGAAAAACCAGGCTTTGGTTTTAGTTAACCATGGAAATGCCTCAGGAAAAGAAGTTTATGATTTTTCTGAACAAATTATAGACAGTGTAAAGTCTACTTTTGGAGTCACTCTAGCACGTGAGGTAAATATCCTGTGACGAAAGCTTGCCTGAATTGAGATTGAAGCCTTTGGCACCGTGCCAAAATTTTTTGGTACTAAGTTTGTTCATGTTATAGCAGAATAGAACACAATTCATTTGTTTTTTAACTCTTACCCTAAAGCTAAACATCATGACAAAATTTGAATTCAACCATCTAGTTAACCACCATTCCGTATCGCTTAGATCATATGCTTTAAATTTTACAAAAGATGCTGAAGATGCAAATGATCTTGTTCAGGATACCATGTTGAAAGCGATTACGTATTACAACAAGTTTAAAGAAGGCACGAATTTAAAAGGATGGTTATTTACCATCATGAAAAATACTTTTATTAACAACTACCGTCGCTTAGTTAAAACCAATACTTTAATTACACAGAGTGAAGACATATCTTCAGCAAACCTTTCTTTTAGCGCAACTAAAAACCAGGCGGAAGGTAAATTTGTATTGGGTGATATTGATAAAGCATTGAGCCAATTGCCGGAAGAATATTATGTTCCGTTTATCCGTTATTTTGAAGGTTACAAATACCACGAAATTGCAGACATGCTGCATATTCCAATCGGAACAGTAAAAACACGCATCCATGTTGCAAGGGGCATACTTAAAAAATACCTGAAAACATATTCAAAAAATACTGCCGTTTCGGAAATGGTATAAAGACACATCGATTGAAAAACTAAAGGTCTGAATTGAAAAATTCAGGCCTTTTTTATTTTCCGGTAAAATAGACCGTTGCCAGCAGTACATTTAATTGCCACGGAAGCACGGAAGACACGGAATCAAAATGATTTTAGTTTACAAATAGTCTGACTTTTACGAAATCAGCGGGAAATTTATTTTACCGCGGGAACAGGAAGCACGGAATTTTGATTTTATATTAATTCTGCGAACTGAAAATTGCGAACTGATTGTTCAGGTGTAAACCTGACTGCAAAACTGACCTAAAAATAACTTCAGGATGGGGGTTAATTGAAAAGTAAAAGGCCTGGAAAAATTCCTGGCCTTTTCACTCATCATATATTTGGTTAGTTGATTCTTATTTTTTCTTTCAACAATTCGCCTTCTCTCTTATTTCGAAACAAATTAAAACCTCAAACAATTATGCGTTTTTTGGTTTTATTGTAGTGTTTTTGTTTTGTGGTTATAAAGATAAGGGAAATTTTAAATTTGTCAAGCTTTTTTTAACTTTTTTTTTATTTCTTTTGCGACCACTTGTCCCGAAACGATTGCAGGAGGCACCCCAGGGCCTGGAACGGTTAATTGTCCGGTATATAAAAGATTTGTTACTTTACTTTTCATACTTGGTTTCAGGAAAGCCGTCTGTTTCAAAGTGTTTGCTAATCCATAGGCATTTCCTTTAAAAGCATGGTAGTCTTCAACAAAGTCGTTCATTGCATAACTTCTTTTAAATAGAATGCTATCACTGATGTCATTACCCGTCAGTTTATTGAAGCGTTTCACCAATAAGTTAAAATATTCTTCTCTTTTGCTTTCGCTGTCTTTCAAACCTGGTGCAAGCGGAATCAAAAAGAAAAGGTTTTCACAGCCTGCTGGTGCAATGCCAGAATCTGTAACCGAAGGACAGCATGCGTAGAATAAAGGTTTTGACGGCCATTTGGCATCCGTATAAATTTCCTTCGCGTGCTCATCGAAATTTTCGTCGAAAAATAAATTATGGTGTTGAATGTTTTTAAGTTTTTTATTTATTCCGATGTAAAAAAGTAAGCACGACGGTGCCATTGTTCTGCTGTTCCAGTATTTCTCATCATAGTTTCTGTAAGTTTTATCCAGAAGGTGTTGCTCAATGTGGTGGTAATCGGCATTGCCGACAATAAAATCAGCTTTGAAAGCTCCGGCGTTTGTAATTACCTCTTCTGCTACATTTTTGTTAACCACAATTTTTTGCACTTCCGTGTTAAACATAAATTTTACGCCGGCTGTTTCAGCAATACTTTGCATCGCAGAAACAATTTTATGCATACCTCCAATCGGATACCAAGTGCCTAAAATCAAGTCGGCATAGTTCATTAAACTATACAGTGCCGGTGTATTTTGTGGGGTGGCGCCCAAAAACAAGACCGGAAATTCCAGCAACTTTCTTAATTTTTCGTTTTTAAAAAGTTTGTGTACATGTTTCCGCATGTTGCCAAGCAATTGTAATTTTATTCCGCTAACGGCTAGTCTGGGATCGAAATATTCCATTACGCTGTGCGACGGCTTAAAAACATATTCATTCATGCCGACCTCGTATTTATATTTTGCCTGGGCTAAAAATGAATCCAGGTTTTTACGGCTGCCAGGTTCTAATGCTTCAAAAAGCTGATATAAAGCTTCTGTTGTGGCAGGGACATCTAAAATATCTTTTTCTCCAAAAAATATCCGATAGGAAGGACTTAATCTTTTCAGTTCATAAAAATCGGAAGCGGTTTTTCCAAAAAGCTGATAAAAATTTTCAAATACACCGGGCATCCAGTACCAGCTTGGTCCCATATCAAATGTAAAACCATCCTTTTTCCATATCCTTGCCCTTCCCCCCGCCATTTCATTTTTTTCAAGAACAGTAACATCGAAACCATCTTTGGCCAATAGCGCAGCCGCAGCTAAACCTGCAAAACCGGCTCCGATAACCGTGATTTTAGATTTTTTATCCATCAGGTAAAGAAAGTGATTTTTCAGCGATTTTGTTTGAAGTTTAATAGTCTTTTGACGGTCAATTTCAATACAAATTCATAATATAGCACAGTTCCCCCGGTCTGTGGCGCACAGACCGAAACCAAAACGTACTGATTTTCGACTTATTAACTACGGTTGAAATTTATTTAGCTTTAAGATTCCCGCCTGCGCGGGAAAGACGGACTTATTCTTGGTCGTCGTTCCTTTGGTCTGTGGCGCACAGATCGAAACCAAAACGTACTGATTTTTGACTTATTAACTACGGTTGAAATTTATTTCGCTTTAAGATTCCCGCCTGCGCGGGAAAGACGGACTTATTCTTGGTCGTCGTTCCCTTGGTCTGTGGCGCACAAACCGAACCAAAACGTACTGATTTTCGACTTATTAACTACGGTTGAAATTTATTTAGCTTTAAGATTCTCGCCTGCGCGGGAAAGACGGACTTATTCTTGGTCGTCGTTCCCTTGGTCTGTGGCTCACAGATCGAAACCAAAACGTACTGATTTATGATCTGCAGACTATGGTTTGGTTTGGGGATTCTTCGCTGCGCTCAGAATGACAGTGCTTGGCAAGGTATAAAACCAATTCCCAGTTCCCCCGGTCTGTGTCGCACAGATCGAAACCAAAACGTACTGATTTTTGACTTATTAACTACGGTTGAAATTTATTTCGCTTTAAGATTCCCGCCTGCGCGGGAAAGACGTACTTATTCTTGGTCGTCGTTCCCTTGGTCTGTGGCGCACAGATCGAAACCAAAACGTACTGATTTAAGATCTGCAGACTATGGTTTGGTTTGGGGATTCTTCGCTGCGCTCAGAATGACAGTGCTTGGCAAGGTATAAAACCAATTCCCTTTTATTACCTTTGCGATAACACATGATTAAAAAAAAACTATTATTCCTTTTACTTTTTGGTTCAATCCAGATTTGTAAAGGGCAGTTAACACCAAAGGAGATTTCAATTTTGAAAACAGATTTGGTTAAGGCTGTAGAAAATTCAAAACTTACGGATTCGTTATGTAATAAGTTAACCAGGTTACCTAACAAAACCGCATTAGTTACCGCATATAACGGTACTTTAGAAGCCTTAAAAGCCAAGCATTCGTGGAATCCTTATAATAAGATTAAATATGTTAAGGCCTCTTTAAAAACCATGGGAAAGGCTGTCGACATGGATAAAGAAAATATGGAAATCCGTTTTATGCGTTTTTCCATTGAACACTACACGCCAGGGTTTTTAGGCTTAAGTAAAGATTTAACAGTTGACAGACAGGAGATCGTTAAACATTACCAAAATCGTAATTTCGGTTTGGCTGATAAGGATTTAATAAAAAATGTAGCTAAGTTTATGATAGAAAGTAAACGCTGTACCGCCGAAGAAATTAAGATTTTAAAAAAGTTTAGCTAAAAAATGCATTACATCTACCTGTTCATAAATATCGCGGTTATTTTCTTTCCCTTAGTTTTATCTTTCGATAAAAAGGTGCATTTTTTTAGTAAATGGAAATTTGTTTTGCCAGCGATTTTTATCACCGGAGTGGTATTTCTGATATGGGATTTGCTTTTTGTAAAACTAAATGTCTGGTCGTTCAATCCCGGCTATATTATCGGTGTGCAGTTTTTTGGGTTGCCGCTTGAAGAAATACTGTTCTTTTTAACGGTTCCCTACGCCTGTATTTTTATCTATGAATGCCTGAATGCTTACTTCCCGAAGGATAATTTACAGAAATACAGTTTTTCTGTGAGCAATCTGTTTTTGGGCTTATGTATCGCCATTTTGTTTTTTGGCTACAATCGATGGTATACCGTAATCAATTTTGGGTTTTTATTCGTGGTACTGGCTTATGTGGAGTATGTGAATGTCAAATTCAGGTTTATGTATAAGTTCTACAGGGCTTACCTGGTTTCCTTAATTCCGTTTTATATTGTGAATGGATTTCTGACCTCTATTCCTGTTGTAATGTATAACGATAAACAAAACCTGGGTTTCAGGGTGGGGACGATACCTTTTGAAGATCATTTTTATTTAATGGGATTGCTGCTGATGAATGTTTATTTGTACGAGCTTTTTAAAAGTAGAACAAATAGCCTAAAAACTGAGGTTTAATTTTTTGGAAACGAAAGGTTTTTGGTTCTTGGCGGTTTTTAGTCCTGCTTTTCATTACAAGTCCGCACTCGTACCTCGTTTACGGGCTTTTCATTTCAATCAGGTTTAGGAACAGCGTTTCTGCACCATACCAACCCTAAAAATGAAACACAATTTTTGCCATTTAGCCCCGGTTGAAGTGCTACCCCGCAGCAAAGACGGAACGATGATGCGAAGCGTAAAAGCGGAAAACGGGAAGAAACACCTAATTTTGCAGGGGCATTGCGCTTCAAATAATTATAAATTACCAATGGATTTACCGGTTTACACCAAACAACAGCTTGCTTTAAGAAACGGACAGGATAAGCCGCAAATCTGGGTGGCTTATAAAGGATTGATATACGATATGACCGATAGCCGGTTGTGGCGGAACGGCAAGCACTACGAGCATTGGGCCGGGCAGGATTTGACAGATGAATTGCCTGATGCACCACATACATCGGCGGTTTTTGAAAAGTTTGAACCGGTGGGTGAGCTGAAGGTTTAGGGTATCGAGTATCGAGTATCAAGTATTAAGTATCGAGTATCAAGTATTGAGTATGAAGTTGAAAGTTTAAAAAGTTAGGTCTTGTAAACCGTTAACTTTAAACTTTCAACTTTTTGACTTTTAACCTTTAACTTTTTAAACTTCGATTGTAAAGGCACTTAGTTTTACGAATTCCTGTATTCTCGCTGCAACTTCTTCATCGGTCAGGTTTAATAGTTTCTCCGTACCAAATTTCTCTACACAGAATGAGGCCAGGGCAGAACCGTAAATAATTGCATTTTTCATATTGTTAAAGTTTACGGTACCCACTTTAGCTAAATAGCCAATAAAGCCACCGGCAAAAGTATCACCTGCACCGGTTGGATCGAAAACTTCGGCTAAAGGCAATGCCGGAGCAGAAAAAATCTGATCTTCGTGGAATAGCAATGCACCATGTTCGCCTTTTTTTATAATCAGGTATTTAGGGCCCATTGCAAGGATTTTCTTTGCGGCTTTAACTAAAGCATACTCGCCGGATAACTGACGGGCTTCGGCGTCATTAATCGTTAAAACATCCACCAGTTTAATCGTTTCCAATAAATCATCCATCATAATGTCCATCCAGAAGTTCATGGTGTCCATTACAATTAATTTCGGGCGATTTTTTAAACGTTTGATAACCGTTTGCTGTACAATCGGGGATAAATTACCTAACATGAGGTATTCGCAATCCTGATAATTTTCCGGGATTATCGGATCGAAGTTTTCCAGCACATTCAGTTCGGTAATCAGGGTATCACGACTGTTCATGTCGTTATGGTATTTCCCCGACCAGAAAAATGATTTTTCACCAGCTTTAATTTGTAATCCTTCGGTATCAATGCCATGTTCGGTAAAGGTATCGATGTCGGCTTTCTGGAAGTCGTCGCCCACAACAGCAACGATTTTTGCTTTGTCGTAGAAGTAGGAAGCAGCCAAACTCGCGTAAGTTGCGGCACCGCCCACAATTTTATCCGTTTTTCCGAATGGTGTTTCAATAGCATCAAAAGCTACAGATCCTATGATTATCAAGCTCATATATATCTTGTTTATTTTTTTTAAAATTTTTTCACTGCAAATATTGCATAAATAATTTAAAAGCCCTAATATTGCATTCCCAAAACGAACAAGGGTATATGTGCCGCAAGGTATAAATAACATCGTTTCGGGCATGACCAGATTCCTTCTTAGCTCAGCTGGTTAGAGCATCTGACTGTTAATCAGAGGGTCGCTGGTTCGAGCCCAGCAGAGGGAGCAAAAATCCTCACAGTAATGTGGGGATTTTTTATGATATTGATAATAAAAAAACCAGGATAAATATTCCTTCTTAGCTCAGCTGGTTAGAGCATCTGACTGTTAATCAGAGGGTCGCTGGTTCGAGCCCAGCAGAGGGAGCCAATGCCCTTCACGATATCGTGAAGGGCATTTTTGTTTTTAGCTGATTTTCAGATCGTTGCGCAAACCGGGCCGATTTTTAGTTCGAGCCCATTTTTCCAAGACATGTGGCCGCCTTTCAGATCACCCCATCTGCATCAGGGCCTGTTGCCTGAAATTAAATTTTTCTTCCCCTTAAAAATTTAAACCCTTTCAGCCCCCTATGGCACTTTATCGTTTGGATCTTTAATAATCTGATTATTTGGTAGTTAAAATTAAAACGTGGCACCATTCGTGGGGCATTGATGGTGGTGGTAATTTTTGCCACCAACAATCCCACTTAAATATAAACAAAATGGAAAAATTAGCATTGCTGGCCCGCTTGGAGGCCAAACCTGGTAAAGAGCAAGAAGTTGCCGACTTTATCAAAAGTGCCCTGCCATTGGCCGAAGCCGAACCCGGAACCATCCGTTGGTATGCACTGCAGATCGGATCATCTACCTTCGGCATATTCGACACTTTTGCCGATGAAGCTGGGCGCGATGCACATCTGGGCGGAGAAATCCCCAAGGCTTTGATGGCCCATGCAGATGAGCTGCTCGCTGCGCCGCCGGTAATTGAAAAGGTAACCTTGTTAGCAGTTAAATAAGTGTAAATAAAAGCCAGATCCCCCCGTAGATGACGGCGGGGACCTGAGCTTAAAATAACGATTTCATTAGTCGCATCTTAAGAGGATAATGTTGGTTAAAATTTATAAGCCAATTATCAAAGGTTTCACAATTTAATCATTAATACAAGATTAATGTTGAATTTAAACGGCGCTACCGCCCCCGCGAGTCGATGAAACAGGTGTCGTTAATTGCTGCGAAATTGTCTTCATCTGCATAATTTGGAATGGCAGTTTCCGGCCAGATAAGCATATAGATTAGCCATTTTTTCCAACTTCCCCTTTGGGTAACTCCGGCAAGGCCGGAATAATCGCCCTAATTATTGTCAATGATGAATTTACTGAGAAAAATCATCGGATAATCGATTAAACCATTTTGAGTTAAGTAGTTAATATTGAAAATATGGTCGATTCATCCGTTTGGCAAGAATGTAGTTTTGGCATTAAAAAATATGATTTTTAATTTGGAATGGCGCCTGTCATACTAAATAAACAAGAATATATGATTAGACCCCAAAACAGTAATTTTTAATGTCAAACTATAATATGCTTACTGTCTTTCAATTGTTTTAATTGCGAAACTGAGTATGGAAATCCATATTTAACGTCTTTATTAAAACCATTATATAAACCGTTAATTCAGCAACCTCAATTAGGAATATTTGAAACACTATTTTTTGCTGAACAGAACATTTGTTCAGGCCTAAATGACAACAAATTTTTTCCGGATCCAATATAGGAAATAGTGAAGTTTAACATTAAGCGGATAATGTCCGCAGTTAACTGATCCGGATGGATGTCCGGACCAACATTTCGAATGTTACTAATTCTAAACCCGAATTGACCTTTTATTTACCATTTAAACCAAAATAAAATGATTGGGAATTTGAAAAAAATGAGAACTCACGGTAAGTTCTTTGTAGCAGTGTGCATTGTGGTTTCTTCATGTGCAAAAGAACGAACCACAGAAACTGTTGATGAAACTAAAGCTTTAAAAGCATCGATTACTGCAAATCAGCCACAATGGAATGTGGCGATGACTTTCGTACATCCTGGAATTACCTGGAATGCTTCCGACCTGGCATTTATGAAATCGCACAGAACTACTGCTCCTTGGAAAGCCAGTTATGACTTGTTTGCTGCAAGTAGCACAGCATCATTAACATATACGATGCAGGGGCCATTCGCGGTAGTAGGCCGAGAACCAAATGTAAATCTCTCAGCCTACCAAAATGATATGGCTGCGGTTCTGCATCAATCTATAATGTGGTATATGACAAATAATGCTACGTATGCAAATAAAGCGAAGCAGATTTTACTTGCCTGGGCCGGTACACATAATACCTGGAGTGGAAGCACATCAGCACTTGCTGCCAGTGATTACGGCGTACAAGGAGTAACTGGTGCAGAAATTTTGAGGCCTACCAGCGGCGGATTAACGGCAGCTAACGTTACAGTAATTGAAAATTATTTTAGAAATGAATGCACGTTTATTAGATGAAGGTGGAACACCGGCTCAGGGCAATCAGGGGGCTGCGAGACTTAAATGTCGAATTGCATGTACTATTTTTTACAATGATGAAGCTGCATATAACACGGTGATTAACCGATTTACCGCGGGAACAGGAGACTGTATTTCATTGGCACGCAATAGCCTATGGAATGCGAGTGCCAATGGTGCACAACAGCAGAAAGTGGCAGAGATCAGCCCCATTCACTCGGTAATATCGCTAATTTGGGGAAGTTGCCCAAACAGCGAGCAACAGGGAACTGATCTCTTTGGCCACTGGGGCAACCGCCTGATGTGGACATTGGAGTATTGGGCGAAATATAATCTTGGAAATTCAGTCCCGTACACAACTTTTGGTCCTTGCGCACAATCATGGAGCACAATTGGAGCTAATGGACGAAGCACAACTATCAACTGGGCACTTACAGATATGTTTTACGAGGCCTATGTGGTTAAGAAAGGTTTATCAGCACCATATACCGTGCAATATAGAAATCAGCAAACGCTTACGGTAAATACCTGGTATTTCAGGCGCTAGTCGATCACCTGCTGATAAAATCGGATATTTATAACCAGGATATCCGATTTTATTATTTTATGCCAATCGACTTTAAAAATGGGCACTTTTTGCTATTGAAGATGGTACATTCTGTATAAAAATTAATCAAATTTTTTCCGCTAACATGTTTGTTGGTCAAGAATGGACTTAAATCAATGTTTCTGACCCTTATTAACCTTAAACAAATGCAGTATCTGTGGGAATAATGCATCCATCGTTTCCTCAACGCCGTTTTTCGAACCGGGAAGCGTTAAAACCAATGTTTCGCCGATAAAGCCTGCAACACCTCTGGAGAGCATAGCATAAGGCATACGTTCCTGTCCGTACCGCCTTGCGGTTTCCATAATGCCATCAATTGGCCGGTCTAATAACGGCAAGATGGCTTCAGGCGTCACATCGCGGGGCGATAATCCGGTACCGCCTGTAAAAATCAAAAGCTGGTGTTCGGCGCCTGATAATGCCGTGGCTGCTTTTTTAATCGCTGAAAGCTCATCGGGAACGATGTCGTATTTTAAGGTTTCTATGCCCAATTGTGCCAGCCTGGAAATTACCGTCTTCCCGGAACGATCTTCACTTTGCTTTTCAAAAACGGAATCCGAGCAAACCACAACGGCAGCCTTGAGTTCAGGGAATTGTTTGTTTTTTAAATCAGATTTTCCACCCGATTTTTCGAGCAGTTTGATATTTCGGATTTCGATGCCCTTATCGATGGGCTTTAACATGTCGTACATCGTTAAGGCGGTAACCGATGCGCCATGCATGGCTTCCACCTCCACGCCGGTTTTGTAAATGGTATGGACTTCGACCAGGATGTTGATTTCCAGTCCGTTGATTTCGAAGGTTATCGCAGTGTATTCCACAGGAAGCGGGTGGCAATCGGGAATCATATCACTGGTTCTTTTCACGCCGAACAAACCGGCGGCCCTGGCAAATTCAAAAACATCGCCCTTTGGCACTTTTCTTTGCACAACCGCGTCGATGGTTTCCTGTTTGGACACGCATAAGGTTGCGCAAGGAAATTCTGGAATCGGAAAAATTTGAGGCGTATGCAGCGGCTAATCTTTTGCTTGTGAGGGCAGATTTTCCAAGGCAAAAGAAAAATCAGCTTCCAAAAGAACAAATCAAACTCAACGAATCATTGGCAGAAGTATACAATAGGGATGGCAAGTTTCCTTATACTGTTCTGGTTGATGAAAATGGAAAAGTACTGAAAAGCTGGGACGGATTTCCTGATGAAAGCCCGCAGGCTTTTGTTGCTGAAATTGAAAAATTAAAAAAATAAGGTTAAGATGGGTAAAGCTGTTTCTGTAAACCGTTTACTAAAACTCATGGGAAACCGCTTTGAGTTTACAGTAATTGCTGAAAACGAGCAGGAAGGCAACCTGGCGATAGATGCCGCGATAGAAGAAGTGAGCAGGATAGAGCGCTTGTTAACCACTTTCAGCGAGGTTAGCCAGACCAGCCTGATAAACGGGCAAGCCGGTTTGACTCCCGTAAAAGTAGATGAAGAAGTGGTTAGCCTCATTGAACGGTCTGTCAGGATATCAGAAATTACCGATGGTGCTTTTGATATTACCTACGGATCGATAGATAAGCGACTTTGGAATTTTGATCTCAATATGACCAGCCTGCCTGACGAAGAGGAGGCCTTAGCATCTGTCGGACTCATCGATTACCGGAATGTTATCCTGAATAAACAGGAATCAACGGTCTTTTTGAAAAATAAGGGTATGCGTATCGGTTTTGGCGGGATTGGAAAAGGCTATGCGGCCGATAAAGCAAAGTTAGCGCTGCAAAACCATGGTATTAAAAGCGGGATTGTAAATGCCGCCGGCGATTTGATTACCTGGGGAACGCAAAACAACGGCTATCCGTGGACGGTAGGCATTGCAGATCCTGAGCAAACCGACAGGCCTTTTTCTGCACTGAAAATCAGCGATATGGCAATTGCCACTTCAGGCAGTTACGAAAAATTTGTTACGATTAATGGTAAGCGCTATTCCCATACCATAGATCCAAAAACCGGACTGCCGGTAAGCGGTGTCAAAAGTGTGAGCATCATCTGTCCAAGTGCTGAACTGGCCGACGCACTTGCTACGCCGGTAGTGGTGATGGGCGTAAAAGTAGGGCTCGAGCTGATTAACCAGATTAAACAAGTAGCCTGTATTGTGATTGATGATCATGACCGGGTTTTTACCTCAAACAATATTAATGTGATATAAATATGAAGATTTCCAGAAAATTTATCCTCTCGATGCTGATCGCAATGTCCTTTAGCCTTGTGCTTAGCTCATGCAGCAGCGTAAAGCCTTATCAGAAAAGTAAACTTAACGATGCGGATATGATCCTTTCGGCCCGAAAGGCCCAGAAATTCGAACAGAGTTTTCAGCTTTACCGTGAGGGCGCTTCGGGTGCCAATGGAGGCAAGAGCGGTGGTGGTTGCGGATGTAACTAATTAGGAACATAAAATGAGAAAAATATACCTCCATGTGCTTTTCATGTACTTCGGTATTTTAAGTACCTATGCACAAACCAGACCTGAACCTGCAAAAGCAGACAGCAGCAAATACCAGTCGCGCAAGCTCAAAATAGATGAGATCAACCTGGTTTCAGCCTATTATCACCAGAATGGTAATAATTCTGCTGTTACCGGTGGCATCGGGACCGAGAAACTGAGCGATTTTGCAAATACAATTGATTTGCAGCTATCGAAATTTAACAAAAACGGAAAGAAGAATACTTTTCTGTTTGAGCTTGGTGTTGACCATTATACTTCAGCTTCTTCAGATAAGATAGACCCGAGTACGATTTCTTCAGCATCTTCAGCCGATACCCGTATTTATCCTTCGTTAAACTGGACACACTCCAATGAAGACACCGGCAATTCATTTGGCTTTACAGGTTCTTATTCAACAGAGTTCGATTACCAGTCGATGGGTGCAGCATTTAATTTAACCCGCTTATCAAAAGACAAAAATACCCAGTTTGATTTTAAACTTCAGGCATTTTTAGACCAGTGGACGGTCATCCTGCCAATTGAACTCCGAACGGGTAATACCGGAAAGGGGGGAGAACAATATGATACGGCACCGAGAAATTCCTTTAGTGCATCTTTCTCGCTTGCCCAGGTTATTAACCAGAAATTTCAGGCTTCGCTTATTTTAGAGCCATCCTATCAAAAGGGTTTGCTTGCCACCAAGTATCAGCGCGATTATTTTACCGATGGGTCCCTGCGTTCGGAGACCTTACCCGATAAGCGTTATAAGCTTCCGATTGGACTGCGCATGAACTACTTTTTAGACGACCGTTTTGTAATCCGCACTTTTTACCGTTATTATATGGATAACTGGGGCATCAGGGCGCATACAGCAGAGCTTGAAATACCGGTTAAGATCAATTCCTTCTTTTCTATAAGTCCGTTCTACAGGTATAATAACCAGGTCGGGACCAGATATTTTGCACCTTATGGCCAGCATTCACCGTCAGAACAATATTTTACCAGTGATTATGATCTGTCTACGTTAACCAGTGATTTTTATGGCGCAGGTATCCGTTTTGCTCCGCCAAATTGTGTTTTTGGATGGCAGCGGCTGAATATGCTCGAGTTGAGGTATGGCCACTATTCACGGTTAACAAGCCTGGTTTCCAACATTGTTTCACTGAACCTCAAGTTTAAATAAAATCCGTTTTAAGAATAGCACTCATATATAACTCAAATAATAATAAGCTCAAAAATGTTTATCAGGGACCTGCCTTTGCACGTCGCTCCGGCGCAGGTGTCGCAAGTCTGACCGCAGTAGCGGGTTTCTGATGACCTTTTTTACCGAGTTATGGATTCAACAGTTTTTCAGCGGTAGAAAATTAAGCTTCTGTACGAAGCTGCTTATCCAACTTAGCTCTGGTTAACTTTTATGCTGCTATCCCTTTACAGGTTTGTTGGTTTCAGTTAAAATGGGGTTCTACTAGTGCTGGTCTGATTATCTAACAGGTTCAGCGAACTGCATAACTTCATCCATATTGGGGATGAAAAACCCGTATTTCAATAATTGACAAATTTAAGACAATTCCCTGTTTGCATAATAAATTTTTCATTTTACCTTTGTATCATCAGATGACACGATGAGCATATGAATTTTCAATCATGAAAATATTGTTTAGTAGCTCGCTGCATTTGATTTAATGTTATGTCGCCTTTCTGGCATTTGAAATGAATGTTTTTAAATGTAGCGTATTTGAAAAGCAGAATTTTGGCATGCTGTAATCAGTTTTAGGAAACAATTCAGTGTTCCGGAAATACAAAATTTAATTAAAGACATCAGATGAGCTGATTTCTTAAAAATTTATAGTTATTAAATAAACAATGGAGGTTAAAATGTCTAGAACATCATGGACTACAAAACGGGATGAAAAAACCCGTAGACTTAAAAGTGTTGCGCACCTCATGAACGGGGCAATACTAAAAAACAGGGATATTGTTGAGGCCCTGGAACTGCTGCTTCAGCCGGGTGATCGGGTTGTTTTGGAAGGTGATAATCAAAAACAGGCATCATTTCTATCGGAAGCACTTTCAGCGGTGAGTCCTTCAAGGGTAAATAAACTCCATATGATTATGTCGAGCATTTCCCGCCCGGAACACCTCGATGTTTTTGAAAAAGGCATCGCAGAAAAGATTGATTTCTCCTTTGCAGGGCCACAAAGTCTGCGGGTATCACAGATGATAGAAGACGGTACCCTAAAAATCGGGGAAATACATACCTATCTTGAACTATACGGACGTTTGTTTATCGACCTGATTCCTAATGTAGCACTTGTGGCGGCCGATAAAGCCGACCGTTCCGGTAATCTTTACACCGGGCCAAATACCGAGGAAACGCCTGCAATTATTGAAGCAACTGCTTTTAAGGATGGTATTGTCATTGTGCAGGTAAATGAAATTGTTGATGAGCTGCCAAGGATCGACATTCCGGGATCGTGGGTTGATGTTGTTGTTGAGGCCGATAAGCCATATCAACTGGAGGCACTTTTTACCCGTGATCCTAAAATGATAACCGAACTCCACATCCTGATAGGTATGATGACTATCCGTGGGGTTTATGAAAAACACCAGGTAAAATCGCTCAACCATGGTATTGGTTTTAATACCGCTGCTATAGAACTTTTATTACCAACCTATGCCGAAAAGCTTGGCTTAAGGGGAAAAATTGCCACCAACTGGGTTTTGAATCCACATCCGACACTAATTCCTGCAATTGAATCGGGTTGGGTAGAAACAATACACTGTTTTGGCGGTGAAGTAGGGATGGAGCAATATGTTGCCGCCAGGCCGGATGTGTTTTTTACCGGCAGGGATGGCTCGTTAAGGTCGAACCGGGCTTTTGCCCAGGTTGCCGGTCAGTATGCGGTAGATATGTTTGTTGGTTCTACACTGCAAATAGACAAAAATGCAAACTCTTCAACAGTGGTATCCGGCAGACTGGCTGGGTTTGGAGGCGCTCCGAATATGGGACATGATCCTAAAGGCAGAAGGCACTCTTCTCAGGCCTGGCTGGATATGATTACCTCCGATGATCCGCTTGCCAAAGGGCGCAAGCTGGTTGTGCAAACGGTAGAAACATTCCAGAATGGAAATACACCTGTATTTGTTGATTCGCTGGATGCGCTTGAGGTGGCCAAACAGGCAAATCTTGCTACCGCACCCGTAATGATTTATGGTGATGATGTAACACATGTTGTAACAGAGGAAGGGATTGCTTATGTGTATAAAGCTGAGGGGGAAGAAGAGCGCCGCCAGGCTTTAAGTGCTGTTGCGGGTGTTACCCCAATCGGCAGGGCGTCAAACGCGAAAATTATCCAATCCCTGAGAGAAAGGGGAGTTGTTGCTTATCCGGAAGATCTCGGGATTCAGCGTACAGAAGCCAGACGCTCTTTATTGGCAGCGAAAAACGTAAAAGACCTTGTCGAATGGTCGGAGGGGCTTTACAATCCACCGGCAAAATTTAAAAACTGGTAAGTTAACCCATAAAGGTATCCGATAATCTGATAATGATAAGTATATGAAAGTAGCCGAATTAGTTTCATCAAAAATCTTAATAGCAGATACGCTTTCTCAGTTTGCCGTACAGGCATTGTTAGAAGAAGCGCAGCTTACCCCAAAACCCGGGCTGGTTGACTCGGTGGGCAATGGTTCTCATAACGACCTTAACATAGGGCTCATGGAGAAATCTGCAGTTTCCCTGAAAAGTTCATTTTTTGAAATGGCCATGGCGGCCTTTGGTCAGCAACCATCACAACAACTCAGGGAACGTTTAGCTGCGATAGGGCGTTATGGTGAACAAACTATGCTGGAAGCTACCGGAAACGTTAACACGCATAAGGGGGCAATCTGGGCCATAGGCCTTCTTTGCGGCGCAGCCGCCTCATTATTATCGGTTGCAGCCGGCCAGGTGGTTACAGCCGGTCAGATAATGGATACTGCAGGTAAAATCGCAGCATTTAACGACCGGTATATGCCTCTGCAATATACTAAAGGCAGCAAAGTAAGAAATAAATACAGCGTCAGGAGTGCCAGGGAGGAAGCTATTGAAGGTTTTCCTTCGCTACGAAATCTTGCGCTGCCTGCCTGGGCGAAGTACTGTAATGAACCGGAACATATTATTCGCCTGAATGTACTGTTAACATTAATGGCTTCTGTTGATGATACCTGCATTTTGCACAGGAGTAATATGGATGTACTTCGGGCTGTTAAGCAGCAGGCAGCATTAATAATCAGAAATGGTGGCCTCGGCCATGCGGAGAATTGGATTTTGTATCTGAAACTCGATGAATACATCACCGCGAAATGGATTTCTCCGGGTGGGAGTGCTGATCTGCTGTCTGCCGGAATATTCCTTCAAAAAATTACTCAACATTTTAAAATTTAACATTATGGAATCATTTTCATTTATATACCCAGCGGGTAAAGAAATTAAGCAAAGGGCACACACCGGTGTCGTTGGATCGGGAGATCTCGAAATCCTGTTGGAACCCAGAACCGATAATCATGCAGAATTCATCGTCAGGACTTCCTCTGATGGATTTAAAGAAATATGGAAAGCGGTATTTGAACGCTTTATTTCATTAAACGACATATCGGCAACATTTATAATTAACGACTTCGGCGCCACACCAGGGGTGGTTAACCTCAGGTTGGCACAAGTACTGGAAATTGCAAATCAAAAATAATATGATGCACACAAGTTTTATTGAGTTAAAGGGCCGCGAACGTGCCCTTGCTCTTCTGGATAAAAATAGTTTCAACGAATTATTAGGACCATTCGATAGAATGGAATCTCCACACCTGGCACCTCAGGGTATCGTTCCCGAAAGTGATGATGGGGTCGTTATTGCAAGAGGTACTTTTTCAG
This sequence comes from Pedobacter rhodius, assembly GCF_027213645.1. Lineage (GTDB taxonomy): Bacteria > Bacteroidota > Bacteroidia > Sphingobacteriales > Sphingobacteriaceae > Pedobacter > Pedobacter rhodius. The sequence continues at coordinate 157,834 of NZ_JAPWGL010000005.1, forward strand.
GTACCGATGCCGTAGTGCTTTCCATTGAAGGTGCTTTTCAGGGCGGTGGTATTGGCGAAGTATGCGGAACAAAGCTTGCTGCTTCATTGGAGCATATCCTTACTGATAACAAAAACGGGAAAAAAGTCATACCGATTATCATTTTCGATACTGGTGGTGTACGGTTGCAGGAAGCAAATTACGGATTGCTTTTGATTTCCGAAATTCAGTCGGCCATTGTTGCCTTGCGTGACTATGTTCCTGTTATCGGCCTCATCCCCGGCAATGTGGGAAGCTTTGGCGGAATGTCGATCACTGCTGCACTGTGTTCAAATCTGATTATGACCGATGTTGCCAGGTTCGGCCTTAACGGACCTGAAGTGATTGAACAGGAAGCGGGTATCAAGGAATTTAATTCCCGAGATCGCAGACTCATCTGGGATACCATCGGGGGCACCGCCCGTTATGAGACCGGTCTTGTCGATCAGCTCGTTTCAGATGATATTTCAGCATTTAAAAACGCTGTACAATTTGCAATCGATAGCGAAAGGCCGGTTCCTCGTACTCACCAGGTGGAAAAATATCTATCGGCCGTTAACCAGCTCGACCCGAATGTTAAAGCCAGCCGGGAAGATATCGTACGATTTATGAATAATCCATCGAAAGAAGTTCCGGAAATTGAAGATGCGAAAACACCAAGCCGGGGACGTACCTGGTTTGCCGCGCTTACGGATAGTTCGGCATCTTTAAGCGACTTCCCAGGTGTACTGGTTGCAGACAAAGAATTTAACGGACAAGCAACAAGGTTTATTGCCGTTGTTCCCAATGCCAAAAACCGCTATCGCCGTGCTGTAAATGGAGAAGTTGGTCTTCAGGAAGGATGGGTACTTGCGAAATACATACAGCAGGTGATTCAGGAAGATGCGAATAAAGAAGTTAAGCGGAATATCGTAGCTGTAATCGATGTGCCAAGCCAGGCCTATGGATATAATGAAGAATTGATGGGTATACATTATGCCTGTGCAGCCAGTGCTGATGCATATGCAACGGCCAGATTAAGGGGGCATAAAGTTACCGGATTGATTGTTGGAAATGCAATTTCCGGGGCATTTCTTGCCCATGGGTTACAGTCCAGCCGCCTGATTGCCCTTGATGATAAAGATATTAATGTACAGGCAATGTCAAAACAATCGGCCGCAAGAATTACCAAAAGAACAATTGCCGAACTTGAGGAAGCAACAAAGAAAGTTCCGGCAATGGCCTACGATATCCATAATTATTATTCTCTTGGTGCACTTGATCTTCTTATCAAGATCGGAAACGCTGATAGTCCAACCGTTGCCGACGTCGCATTGGTATCCAAAGAACTTGCTAAAGCGATAAAAGACGGCGATTTTACTTTAGGACAACGCTTAAAAACACAACCAGCAATTACGCAGGGTAGGGTGAGTTCGATTAAAGTAAGAACGAAACTCGCAGAACAGTGGCATTAAACCCCTTGTATGGAACGGTTCAGGTTTAGAATCGGATAAACTGAAATTCGCGCATCCGATTTTAAACCTTTCAATACCTGATCGCGTACCAGCCGGATGTACGCCAACAAGGATAGTCCGGAAAGCGCTGTTCTACGGATAACCTCATCCTTTCATTCTGTTTCGAAAAAATTAATTAACAAAATCATGTTATGTGGCTAAAAAATAAAAATTATAAAGGGTTTAAAACCATACTCCTGATCCTGCTCGTATCATCGGTATTGATGGCAAAGGGGCAGACCGGTATTTCTTCCCCTAATGTTGCGGATACCGTTTCCAACCCCTTAGGGGGTTTCCTTAAAGGACTCCGGTTATCCGGTTTGATACGCTCGAGATTTGTTTCTTCTTTTGATAAAAACATCGATATCGACGGGATAGAGCATGCTGCAGGCATCACAGGTTATGCCAACAATGCTTTCAATGTTCCGCAGGCACGATTAGCGGTGTCAGGAGATGTTACCAGCAAGCTGGATGTATATTTTAGGGCTAATTTTGCAGATTTTTCTAAAAATCCGCAAGGCAAAGTACTTGAATATGCCTATGCAACTTATCATTTTAATCCTTACCTGAATATAAGAATGGGGCTTTTCCGGCCTTATTTCGGGCGAGAAGATGATATTTCAACCGATTTCCTGAAATCATTTGATTACTCAAACCAATATACGGTTTTCGACGAAAATGGATGGATGAACTATCAGATGGGCATAAGCGTTGCAGGGGTACTGAAAGATATGGCTTTTCCTGTAAAGTACTATATAGGTATTTACAACGGGAACAGGCGTAACGGTTTTACAGACAATGATAACGGGAAACAATTCCCTGCCAGGGTAGAGCTCGATTTTAACCCTGATTTTCAGGTGGGCCTCAATGGCGGACTGGGTAAAGAGTATGGTAACCGCATCTCTGTTTGGGGCGTAGATGTTTATTATAAAAAGCAGATTGATCAAAGGTTACGCATTGATGTGGTTACGGAGTATAAGCAGGGCAGTAATCAAAGCCTCTTTTTTAGTGAGGCTATTCCGGGGAAAAAGATAGGCGACTATCAGTTGCAAGGCTTATATGTCCTGCCAAGCCTGTTTTATGAGCTCAAAGGTTCAACGGTAAAAGGCCTCGAAGCCTCATTCAAATATGAATATCTTAACCCCAGCGTCAGGCAGCATGGAAATGTCCACCAGCAATATGTACCGATGTTTGGAATTGATTTCGCAGCACAGAGCGCATTGAGGCTCCAGGTTGGTGCCGTACTGGACAGGTACGATCATAATGTTGAAAACTCTAGCCTTTATGATGCATCCAGATTCATCACACAATTACAGATCAGATTTTAAACCAATCCAAACACTTAGCTCATATGATTATTATCGATGAAAATAGTCTCGGAAAAAAAAACGGGAATGAACTGAGAAAAAATGTTGTTCAATATCTACCTGTAGGCTTGTTCGGGTCTACGGTAGCTTACGCAGGTTTGGCAATAGCCTTGAAACAGCTTGCGGCATTGTATAATTTCCACACCTTTTATGCAACAGCTGTCGCTGTTTTGGGATGGACCGTATTTGTATTGCTGACGATTTTTTATTTTATAAAATTTCTGCTGTTTCCATCAGCCGTCCGGGAAGAACTAAAGCATCCGGTAACAGGTAATTTCCTGGGTACATTCTTTATTTCTGCCGTTCTCCTCGCCGGCCTGGCAGCTCCGCACTCAATTTTGTTCGCCCGTATCACATGGCTCGCCGGAACTGTTGGCGGACTGGTTTTTCTTTGTACGCTAACTTCAAGGCTCTATAAGGGGGCACTTAATGTACTGGATACCGTGCCGCCTATTTTAATTCCCGGTCTTACTGTGCTGAATGCAGCTACATCTGGCGATACGATGGGGTTTGGCTGGTTCGGCAATAAATTCGATGTGATTTTGTTTTCGGTAGGCATTGCATATGTATTTGTATTTTTTATTGTAATCACCTACAGGCTGATACACAGGTCGCCGGTTATCGAATTTTTAGTACCAACGCTTTTACTAATGTCTGCACCCTTTACGGTGGGATTTATATGTTACCTGAATATAGTTTCATATATCGATCTTTTCGGTACTGTTATGTTTTACTTTGGTTTTTTTGTTTATGCCGTTCTGTTCTTTTCGGTCTTCAAAAAAGGCCTTCATTTTATGATATCCTGGTGGGGCGCCTGTTTCGCTACCGGTGCTTTAACAAATTCAGCCTTCCGGTATGCGATTGTGGGCCAGGATGTTATGGTTAAGTTTATGGCAACCGGACTTTTTGTAGGCCTTGTGCTGATGATCGCGGTCACATCTTACCTCACCATTAACAGACTGGTTACCGGAAAACTGTTAAAACCCGCCAGCGAGTAAATATTAAAGGAATCTTTTTTAGCTCATCATCCTGCCAATACTGCAAATCATTCTTCATCAGCGCTTTATTCTTCTTGTGCTTAATTTGGATGCAGTCTTGTTCAAGATGGATAAGCCTAACACCGGGTTCAAACTATTAATTAAATTTCAAATTATATGGAAACAAATAAGATTGTATATCGGGACATCCTCAAAAAATGGGGCGTAGAATATCATGAACATTCAGCAATCCATACTTCAGGTATGGTGATACCTGCAGGTAACTGGGAAGCATCTGATCCTTTTTTAATAATGGCTGAAGATGTAATGAAAAATGGTGCCTTTGACCATCATCCGCACAGGGGAATAGAAACAGTAACCTATATTATAGATGGTGAAATGGAACATTTTGACAATAAGGGCGGGAGAGGTACTTTAAGAAAAGGAGATGCACAGTGGCTCACTGCAGGTCGGGGGGTACTCCATCTCGAAGAAGCGCCTGCAGGTAAAACAGCGCACTCGCTTCAGCTTTGGGTTAATCTTCCGGCCGAATCTAAAATGGTTGAATCAAGCTACCAGGATATTTTAAGAAGCAGAACGCCTGTCGTAAAGGAGGAAGGGGTGGAAATTTTTGTTATCTCCGGAAGTTCTCATGGCGTTACCGCTCTGGTGCGTAATCATGTGCCCGTTACGATGCTGGAGATTAATCTTGAAGCAGGTTATCAGACCCTCCAAAAACTGCCGGCGGATTATAACGGTTTTTTATTTGTAATTGAAGGTGAGGGTGAATTTGGTTGCAGCGCTGTTAAGGGCGAGGCTAAAGAAGTACTGTGGCTTACGGAATCCGTTACAGCAGAAAGTGAGGTTTCAATTAAGGCAAAAGGAAATCTGAAGGTTTTGCTAATTGCAGGTAAAAAACTTCGTGAACCTGTTGTTGCAAGGGGTCCGTTTGTAATGAATACTGTTGAGCAGATAAACCAGGCCTATCAGGATTTTAGAAATGGAAAATTTGGCGACTGGGAACAAGATGTGCTTGGATAAATAGCTAAGTTTTTGCGGGTATTTACCAAGATTCCTGTCTTTAGCACATAAGGCATCGCACGGACAAAGGTTATTTACGGTGGTTATGGTTCTAAAATAGTTTAAACGGTTGTAAGTCTTTACCCGAAGGCTTATATCCCTGCTAATGCATGTAAATATATGATCGGCGCTTCTGTAAGGAGGGCTGATTTACGCAGATGTTTAGCAGGTTTTTTAAAAAAAACTGCGTAATCGTAGATATGAACGGATACGATGTTAACCTAACTGCAATGCTAAAGCTAAATTCTCGATAAGTTTTAAAGAAAAGTACAGGAATGGCCTTGCAATTTAATTTGATAGATTGATTTCTCAGAAAAAATTTACTGATGGAATTTCAATCCGGATACTTGCAAATGTTAAGCATTGCTTTTAGCTTTTCTCCTCTGCCCACAGCGCATCGCTTTTGATAATTACCGGGCCACGACTGGTTTTCACAAGTACTGTTGGCGATCCGACATATTCAGACAGCGAAACGCCGCCTTTCGGGGTATCCAGCTGGATATCTAACCGAACTAAAGATTCCCGGTTCAGATGGGAGAGCAGCGAAGCGGCGAGTTTTAACGATAAAGGTTTGCTGACCCTGAGAACGAGGTCGAGATCACTATTAGATGTAAGCGTTTTTATACCCGTGGCCAGTTCAAATCCTGCGCTCCCTGTTGGGCCCCAGTGGAAATCTTCCGATTTTAGAATTCCTGTGATTTTTTTTAATGATACTATCGGATCGCTTAAATCTGATTCGGAGATCTTCCAGTTTTCCGGGTAAACGAGCTGCTCAGGCGTTATGATTTCGCATACATCCGAAAATTTTAGCCAGGCTGCCAGTCTTTCACCACGTTTACCTCCCCTTAAGCCTACCGGTATCAGTTCATTCCGCCATGCCGCACGGCGCACAACCACATACGGCGCAATAAGCATCGCCTCTTTTGCCCAGAGGGGTATTTGAAGATCAGTTACAAGATTCTGCAGCTGATCAATCCGGATTAAGTCATGCGGCCTCAGTTCCATTTTATTTTAATTCTGGTATCGTAAACCAACTTTGCATTCTTTTATCGTATTCGCCTCCAAAGATTTAATTATTGCCTGCGTTTCCGCTTCAGTTAGCTGACATGCGCTTCCTGGTAAATTTTCCATAAATCAACCAATTGACTTAGCTGGTCTTCATTTGCGCTTATCACTTTTGCTTCCGGGAAGGTCGCTGTTGCAATTTTTGAAAGCACCCCCGAAGGCTCCATTTCGACAAATATTCTGGCGCCCATTTCATAGATTAATGTAGTGGCATCATACCATTGTACAGGAGAAGAGATGCTGGCGGATAGGTCGGCGCTGATTGCCTCAGCTGTTTTTAATAACCTTCCTGTTGTATTTGATGCAAAGGGTATTAAGGGTGCTTTCAGCTCCATTTCTCCAAGCTGTTTTTTAAGTACATCTGATATTCCGCTTAATAACCTGCAATGCGAAGGAACACTTACGTCGAGTATCTTAGTCTTTTGTATCCCTGCTTTTTGAAGTTCCCCGATTAATGCTGTCAAACTGTTGAGCTCACCCGATACAACAAGTTGATCTTTAGCATTGATGTTGGATAGGTATACCGCAGCATGTTTTTTGTTGTGTATTTCAAGGTAGGGAAGCAGCCTGTTTTGGGTAAACCCAAGCAGCGCGGCCATTCCGTAACCGCTTGGAAAAGCCTGCTCCATAAGCCTGGCTCTGGTGTCGACAAGTTTTATTGCCTGGTCGAAGCGGATAACACCACTAATTACTGCGGCAGAAAAAGCGCCTATAGAATGCCCGGCGACGAAGTCGGCATGGACCCCTCCTGCCAGAATCCTTTTTGCAGAAATCACGCCGGAGATAAGCAGGGCTAACTGAACGTTAACTGTTGAAAAGAGCGCCGCATCAGTATCTATCGTTGAAATCTTCCGTCCTAATATATGCTCAGCAGCCTGAATAAATGGTGCAACTTCGGGATTATCAACCGGCAATGTACTGAGCATCCCTGGCTGCTGCGAACTCTGTCCGGGGAATAAAAATGCTGTTTTCATATTTAAGGGTGCTTAAACTGATTATTCATTTAATTAATTACAGCTGTTTGTTCATTTCTGCTATCAGTTTTTTAGCAGATTCCGGTTGCTGATTGATGATGGATTCCAGAAGCTCAATATGTACAAAAGTGAAACGGTTCATTACCGCAGGAACTTCTGCTGTTGCAGTTATCGATTTTTTAAGTTGTTGTTCTGCAAATGTCTTATACAAATCGGTAAGTACCCTGTTTTTGCTGGCCTGGGCTATCGCAATGTGGAAATTAACGTCTGCTTCCACCCATTCTTTAAAATTACCGGAATCTGCCGCATTATTTCTTTTTTTAAGAAATTCTTTTAGGGATTTAATATCAGAATCCGTTCTGTTAAGGGCTGCTTTTTCAACAATCTTAAGTTCCAGGATTTCCCTAACCTCTTTTACCTCCGACGGGCTGGCATCCATAAGCTGTTTAGATAAAGGAGCAGCTATTGATGTTTGAGAAGTCACAAATGCGCCAACACCGTGCCTCACCATAATCGTCCCCGAATTTTCCAGGATCCGTAAGGCTTCGCGGAGCGTCGATCTTCCCACACCAAATATTTTCATCAGTTCTGGTTCAATAGGCAGCTTCTCATTTATTTTATACGTGTTGTCCTGGATTTGTTCCTGTAAACTTGCAGCAACTTCTTCTGCCAGGCTTTTTCGATTAATTATTTTTGTCATGTTATGATTGTGTCATCTGATGACTCAAATATCCTAATATATATTTTATCTGTGAATTATTAAATGGAATATGACAAAATAATTACCTCAGCAAGATATACGGGTGAATAATATAGGTCCTTCCAATAGGTGCATCGTTTAATGACCTTTTTGTGACGGTAATAAATACAACTATTTAAATTTTGATTTCTAATTTTGTGTCATCATATGACATGATGAGCATATGAATATTGTTGTCTTTTCGACACAGGTTTAATCTTTTATCAGTTATTAAAATAAAATTTATGAAAAATCAAGTAAATGCAGTATGTGAACAGGGTCCATTAATGGGAACTGTTATAGACGGGGTTATGAATTTTCTGGACATCCCTTATGCGGAAAATGGTGGCCGTTTCAAAGATGCAAAACCTCCGCGCAAATGGTCGGAAACGAGAGACTGCTCTCGTCCGGGACCCATTTTCCCTCAGCTACCGAGCCGTTTAGACTTCGTTCAGGGTGCGTATTCAGCGGGGCTTGAACAATCGGAAGATGCTTTCCGCTTAAATATTTATACACCTGATGTTAAAGGTAACCTTCCGGTATTGTTTTGGATACATGGTGGCGGGTTTATAACCGGCGGCGGTGCGCTCCAAAATTATAGCGGCGCACCCTTAGCCTCTAGGGGACGATGTGTAGTTGTTACAGTCAATTACCGCCTCGGTATTTTGGGTAACCTCTATCTGCCTGGTTTTTCGGAAGGTAATTACGCGGTCAGGGATCTGGAAGCAGCGCTGTTCTGGGTTAAACGGAACATTCATAATTTCGGGGGCGATCCCGGTTCGATAGTTGTGGGCGGACAATCAGCCGGCGGATGGTACAGCCAGTTGCTGATTGGAATGACCGCTACGGCCAATGTTATTAGTGGTGCAGTGGTTATAAGCTCGCCTGCACTCAAACCGATGCCGGCCGGTGAGGCTTTAGCACAAACCAACGAATTCTGCGCCATCGCCGGTATTACTGATCCTGCCCGTGAACTCGGAGATTTACCGGTAAACGATTTATTAATTGCCCAGGGGAAATTGGTTGCCTCTAAAGCTTCGTACGGTTCAATTGCTTTGGCTGCTTATCCGATGCAGGACGGGAAACTTCCGACAGATCTTGCCGATGCAGCAAAGCATTTTGCACCTAAACCCTTAATAATTGGCTGGACACGTGAGGAACTGGGCGCGTTCTTTGCAAGTGATCCGCACCTTGTAAACACGCCGGAGGATAAAGTGCTGGAAAGGTATAAAGACTTTTATGGTACAAATGGCGCGCTGCGTTACCAACGTTCAATAAGAAAACGGCTTTCGGGCACGCCTTACGCTGCACTTGTTGAGCTGGTAACAGATAGTTTAATCAAACGAGGCGCAATCCGTGCAGCCAGGATTTTCAGTCGGAATGGCGGTTCCGTTTACACCTACCAGTTCGAATACCAGTCTGCGCAGCCTAATCTTGGCGCCTGCCACTGTTTTGACATCCCGTTTTGGCTGGGGAATTTCAAAACGTCTGATAAAGGACCAATGCTGTCTGGACTTGACATGTCGAAAGCAGAATCATTGTCAGCTTTGATGCAGGACTATTTACTCAATTTCCTTCATTCCGGAAATCCAAATGGTTCTGAACTTCCCGTTTGGGCGCCGGGACGGGATGGTGCAATACCAATTATGCACCTGGGTGAATATACATACTGTACATCAGAAGATGATCCGGATGGCCGGTAAATCTTTCACAGAAGAAAGCATACTGCCAAATGTAAATTTGCGATATCTGTTCAACTTTATTTTTTATCAAAGGTTGCGGCGTAAGCCCAATTTTTAACCAGGTCATAAGCAAGGGAAAGAATACCAATCTTTAACTTGCTTTTCCTTTTTCTAAACTGACCAGCCTTTTGCGGCTACACCGGGATTCCGGTTTGGACTAGGTTTTGATTTGCTTCTGTAAGTCGGGAAAGCACATTTTGCCTTATATAAGGGCGGTTAAGCTAGAAGACTCATAATCTTCTACCCCTTATTTGAGGCAACTTCTTCCGCTGAAAAAGCGCATAAACAGAAAATTTCTAGCTAATTAGGGTGCCGCTAATTGCTCGCGTTTTCGAACAAACCTTTAATTATAAGTCCAATTTACATTCACCATATACGAGTCTCGGAGATAAAAGAATAGACTTAAATCAATGTTTCTGTCCTTTATTAACCTTAAACAAATGCAGCACCTGTGGAAATAATGCATCCATTGTTTCCTCAACGCCGCTTTTCGAACCTGGAAATGTTAAAACCAGGGTTTCGCCGATAAAGCCTGCAACACCCCTGGAGAGCATGGCATAAGGCATGCGTTCCTGTCCGTATCGTCTTGCGGTTTCCATAATGCCATCAATTGGCCGGTCTAATAACGGCAAAATGGCTTCGGGCGTTACATCGCGGGGCGATAATCCGGTGCCGCCTGTAAAAATTAAAAGCTGGTGTTCTGTTCCTGATAATTCCGTGGCTGCTTTTTTAATGGCTGAAAGCTCATCAGGAACGATGTCGTATTTTAAGGTTTCTATGCCCAATTGTGCTAGTCTGGCAATTACCGTCTTCCCGGAACGGTCTTCACTTTGCTTTTCAAAAACAGAATCCGAGCAAACCACAACGGCAGCCTTGATTTCAGGGAATTGTTTGTTTTTTAAATCAGATTTTCCACCCGATTTTTCAAGCAGTTTGATGTTCCGGATTTCGATGCCCTTATCGATGGGCTTTAACATGTCGTACATGGTTAAGGCGGTAACCGATGCGCCATGCATCGCTTCTACCTCCACCCCGGTTTTGTAAATGGTATGGACTTCGACCAGGATGTTGATTTCCAGTCCGTTGATTTCGAAGGTTATTGCAGTATATTCAACAGGCAGCGGGTGGCAATCGGGAATGACATCACTGGTTCTTTTCACACCGAACAAACCGGCGGCCCGGGCAAATTCAAAAATATCGCCTTTTGGCACTTTTCTTTGTACAACCGCATCGATGGTTTCCTGTTTGGACACGCATAAGGTTGCGCTGGCAATTGCTTTCCTTAAGGTACTGGATTTTTTTGTGATGTTGACCATGTTAACTATTTTCTTTCCACTGATGGCTTGCATCAGCGAATATTTCCTTTCCCCAGATCGGGAGTTCTGATTTTATTTTTTCGACCAATTCATTGCAGGCCTCGATGGCCGGTTTTCTATGCTTTGAGGAGGTAAATACGAAAAGACAAATTTCGCCGGCCTTAATGGTGCCCAGACTGTGGTGCACGTGCATGCAGCTGAGTGGATATTTGCTGAAAACAGCTTCCCTGATTTCGTGCATCTTGGTCAGGGCCAGTTCTTCAAAAGCCGTGTATTCAATTGCAGCAACCAATTTACCATCTATTTCATCTTTCCTCACCTGCCCCATAAAAATGCTGTGGCCGCCAATATCGGTTTTCGAACTGTGGTTGCTGATGCTTCTGGCAATAAAATCAGGCGTGATGGCGCCATCGACAAATATGTTTTTGATTTTCTTTTCGCTCATGTTGTATGGTTAAAATGACTTCTCCATTTAGAAATGCCGCCCTTTAAACTGTATATTTTTTTAGTTTCACCATATTTTTGATGCAATAATTCTGCTGCGGCGACACTTCGTATGCCGTGCTGGCAGATTAACACAATGTTTTTTGCGTCTATTTCCGCGGATGCAAAAGTTTCAAATACCGATATGGGTACCTGCTGGTAAATGCCGGAATCCAGCTTTGGAAATTCATGCCGCTCACGAACGTCAATAATTATGGTTGAAGGATTTTTGCGCAGCTCATTCATCTGTGCTGCATCAATTTCTGTGAAGCTATGGGTTAAATTTTCGGGGTCGCTATTCATAAAACCGGCGCTGCTAATCGGGGGTTCATATTCATTGGATGGCGTGATGTTCATTTCGTATTGTTCCTGCGTCAGTAAATTATAATGAAGCAGTTTATTAATTAAGGGGTTCCCGATGCCGGTGATCAGCTTAATGATTTCGCCGGCGGCCATTGTTCCGATAATGCCGGGGATTACGCCTAAGATACCATTTTCGGCACAATTTGGAATTTCGCCTGCATCCGGCGGTACCGGAAACAAATCGCGGTAATTGGTTTTAATTCCTAGCTCATCTTCTACATTAAAAACGGCCAGTTGCCCTTCAAAACCGGAAACGGCGGCAAAAACCAGCGGCTTATTGAGCATTGTACAGGCATCATTTATTAGGTATCTCGATTCAAAATTATCGGTTCCGTCAAAAATTACATCATAAGAACTGATGGTTTCAAGTATATTTTCCTTATCAACAGCAACAGGATAAAGGAGGAGCTTCACTTCCGGGTTCATTTGCTGAAGCCGTTTGGCGGCATTTTCAACCTTTAAAGTGCCCACGTCTGCTGAGGTATACAAAACCTGCCGCTGCAAATTGGAAAGTTCCACCACATCGTGGTCGGCGATGCCCACGCAGCCAACGCCTGCGGCAACCAGGTATTGGAGGGCGGGGCAACCCAGGCCGCCGGCACCGATAACCAGCACCTTTGCCTGCGCAAGACGTTCCTGTGCTTCAAGACCAAAGCCTTTTAAAATGAGTTGCCGTTGATACCGTTCCATATTCATGTTATCCTCCTGAAAACGGCGGCATCAGCGCAATGCTATCCCTGTTTTTTATTTTGCTGTTTTGCTGAACCAGGTTTTTATTTAAAGCCAGTTTGTATTTCATAGCAGCCAATTCCGGAAAAATCTTTTCCAGGTACTGTTTCAAATCATCCGTGTTTTCAATACCCTCGATTTCAAGGTTTTGATTCGGGATGAAATCTGAAAGCTTGCCGAAACTGATTAATTCGATTTGCATTTTTCTATTTTGACGCTAAATTAAAATTATGTTTACGATTTCGCCGGCATGGAAATTTTCCTGTGCTTCATTCAGCTGAATAAGGCAGCTTGCCTGCGCAAAAGAACTTAAACGGTAAGACTCCTGCGCGCCGAGCGGGGTGGCTTTTCCTTCGCTGTAGTTTCCTTTTAAGAAATGCGTTAAGCCTTTGGGTTTTTGATAATCGTGGCTGAGTTTCGCAGGGATTTCCTTTATGCTGTTTGCTTTGCCGGATAGCTTTTTTATCGCCGGAACAACGTAATTATAATAACAGTTCAGCACCGACGACGGATTGCCCGGCAAGCCGAAAATAACTTTGTCGTTCTGCTTTCCGAAAAATAGGGGTTTCCCGGGTTTTTGTTTTACTTTATGGAAAATTTGTGTTACCCCGCAATCCGCCGCGGCCTGCAGCACAAAATCGTAATCGCCCACACTTACGCCGCCGGTTAACAGTACCACATCGTTGTTTTCCAGTGCAGACTTTAATACTTCGGTAAGTTTGTCCAGCGTATCTGCTGCCTTTAACACTTCGATATCAGAAATGCCTTCCTTTTTTAGCGCTGCGGAAAGCGAATAGGAATTGGATTCATAAACCTGTCCAAATTCTAATGGCAAGCCGGGTTGCTGCAGTTCATTTCCGGTGAGGATAATGGCAACTTTCGGCATGGGATAGACTTCAACTTTATTAGTGCCGATGCCTGCTAAAAAAGCCAGTGCGGCAGGTGTGAGCAAATCACCTTTTTGCATGGCCATTTCACCGGTGCGAATTTCTGCACCTATCGGGCGAACATTCGCACCTAAAACCAGCTTATCGTCCCCGAAGCCGATCTTGTTGCCGTTTTTGGTGATTTTCTCCTGCATCACAACCGTGTCTGCCCCTTCAGGCAGCGGCGCGCCGGTAAATATTCTGATGGCCTGGCCGCTTTTCAAAGTGAGCTGTTCAGCTGCTCCCGCAGCCATTTCGCCAGCCAGTTCAAGTTCGCCGTCTTTATCCCCGAAGCTAATGGCATAACCATCCATAGAGGATTGACGGAAGGCCGGGATGTCATAAGCACCAAAAACGGGCGCAGCCAGAATATGTTCTGAAACCTCCTCCAATAACTTCAGTGCAGGTTTTAAAGGCGAAATATTTTCGTTTATCCGTTTCTTTGCTTCCTCAACGCTAATCATTTTATCCTCCAATGGTAATCATGCTTCTGTTTTTAATCGCATCGGCATCCAGTTTTTCAAAGTTTGTAATGAGTTGTCCGCCGAGTGCCTTTTTCTTACTCCAGATTGATGCCCGGATAAGTGGCAGTACATCTTCCTGATTCCGCAGCGTCGTCAGTAAATCGGTTTCGCCATCCGAAAACAGGCAGTTTTTTAATTTGCCATCAGCCGTGAGGCGCATCCGGTTACAGGTGCTGCAAAATGGTGCCGTCATGGTGCTTATAATCGCAAATGAGCCTTCGTGACCAGGGATCATAAAACTTTTTGCGGTATCGTTCGGCGCAGATTTTACGGGTAAGACTACGAAATCTTTTTCCACCACAGCCAGTATTTCTTCCAGCGAAAACATTTTATTGCTGGTCCATTTATTGCCGGTAAAAGGCATAAATTCTATAAACCTGATTTGAATCGGGTTATGCTTTGTCCAGTCGATAAAATCTTTGATTTCGCCATCGTTAAGGCCTTTCATCACCACCATGTTTATTTTTACGGCGATTTTATGCTGCAATAATAATTCGATATTACTCCGCACCTGGTGGAAAACATCACGCCTGGTAATCATGAAAAATTGCTCCGGCTGCAGCGTATCCAGACTGATGTTTACGGTTTTGATTCCGGCTTCTATTAAAACAGGCAGCATTTCTGCAATCCGGGTTCCGTTGGTGGTGATAACCAGTTCGACCGGCAATTTTCCAAGGGCCAGAATAATTTCTGCCGCATCTTTACGAACCAGAGGTTCGCCGCCGGTTAAGCGGATTTTTTTTACGCCCTGCGCCACAAAAATCCGGGCAAGCGCCAGCACTTCGTCAGGCTGCATCAGCCTGGATGCCGGCGTAAAATCGTAATCCTCTTCGGGCATGCAATAAAAGCACCGGAAATTACAATTATCAGTTAATGATATCCGCAAATAATCATGTACCCTTCCAAACGAATCTGCTATCATTTCTGGTTTATTAAATTACTATAGTCTGTTTCTGTATCAATATCCACTTTTCCCAACTCAAAAGGAATAGTAGCAGTATCATCAATGTATTGTTTTATTAAGCGCTTAGCACCATTTTCGCCACTTAAGGCTAATAAATCATCGAAATACTTCTTGTTGAACAATGCCGGCGTGCCCGTTGTTTGTGAATATGAGCAAGCGACAATGTTTTTTTTTGTCAGCCGCTGTTTACGATGCAATTCCTCAAATATCGCTGAAGAAATATGAACCTGGTCTGCAACGGTAATTATTGCATTTTCAAGGTCTGCATCAACGGTTAAGGCCGTGTTTAATCCAAAGGAAATACTGGACGATAGCCCGTTTTCCCAATCTTCATTGATTGTATAAGTTACATCTTTATATGCCGATGCTTCTTTTATCGTAGCTGCATAAGCGCCGAGTACAACCACCACCGGCCTGAACGTAGTTTTTAGCGATTCGTTAATCACAATATTTAATAAGGCATGGCCATTAAAGCGGAGCAGTTGTTTGGGTTTACCCATCCTGCTCGAATTGCCTGCGGCCAATATAATAATTGCGGTACGCATAATTTGTTAATTGCGTTTTAAATCATAAAAATGTATCGGTTTTTTCTTTTCCTTCAACATTCCTGCGGAAGCGCCGGAAAGCACCGTTTTAATTTCAGCGAGGATGGATATGGCAATTTCTTCCGCGGTTTCTGCGCCGATATCCAATCCAATCGGACCATTTATTCTAAATTCCTGTTCGGTTTGATTGAGTTCTTCCAGCATTCTAATCAATTTCTTTTTTGGTCCCAATGTACCGATATAAGGCGCATTTGTATCTAACAGGAGGTTTAAAAGTGCAGCGTCGTAATTGTAATTGTGTGTCATGAGTACAAAGGCGGTTTGCCCGTCGATTTGTATTTTGGGAAGTACCTGCTCCGGTTTCGCAATTAAAATTTGTTTCGCTGCCGGAAATCTTTGCATCGAACAATGCGTTTGCCGTCCGTCGGCGACGATAACTTCCCAGCCTAAAATATTTGCCATTTCGGCTAAGGGTTGGGCATCGTTTCCCGCACCGGCAATAATCAGTTGGACGGGCGGCGGGATAAATTCTAGAAAAGCATCGAATTCTTCCGTGCCGACGGCGTAAGTTTCAAATCTTGATAACTTCAGTTTCAGTACATCAAAAGCGTCATTTTTAACAGCACCTGAAATTTCATCCGGTATTTTCTCCAGGCATTCTTTTTCCCTGAATAACATGACGGTTCCGGGCTGCTTTTTATTATCAAGCGCAAACAATGTTGCGATTACACAGTCTTCCCGCCGGGCATTTACGGCTTTTAATAACTCAACAGGATTGTTTTGTGCTTCGCCGAAAACCGGTTCGAAAAGGATATGAACAATGCCGTTACAACCCAGTTGCACACCAAATTTAGCGTCGTCTTCATCCGTTGTATCGTAAGTTACGAGTTTATTTTCTCCCTGGTGAATGGCAGATAGTGCTTTGCGAAGTGCATCGCCCTCTAAACAGCCACCGCTGATGGCACCGGTTAGCAACCCGTCGTCGGTAACAAGCATCCTGGCCCCGGGTCTCCGGTAAGAAGAACCTTCTACCTTCACTACTGTTGCCAGTGCCGCTTTGCGGTTTTCTTTAAGGGCATCGTGGTAAGCAGCAATGATGTCAGCAATTTCTTTCATAAGGGATATTAAAAGCCGGGCCAAAGAACCCGGATAAAATTAACTTAAATACTGCCCATATCAAAGGCAGTTTTCTGATGCGTTGCCTGTGAGGTTAAATTTCGCATCGGTTAATGCCGGTGCGAAAGACGGCAATCCGGGTTAGCCGATACCACCTGCAATCGACCACGGACCAAACCCGGTCGATATTCCGTTTTTCCCACCGTTCCTTTTCGATACTTTCCCCACATCATATGATCGGTTTATGTTTCGTTTTTACAAAGGGCTAAATGACGCTTAGGCATCAGGTTCAGCTAAGCGCATAATTTTTGATGTTCAGCTATCTAATTTACAAATAAGAACCGTAACTGTTTGCCAAACTTTAATTTTGGTAGGTAATCTGTAATTTTGGTAAGTATCCTGAAAATATATACCAGCCCCCCGGGCAATGTCATTAACTTAAGCATTAATGTTGTCAGTCTGAGTTTGTCGAAGACCATTTAATGAAAAAAAATAAGAAATATTTGTCCTTCGACAGGCTCAGGATAACGGTGTTTTTGTATTTTTTTGCTTGAGTTAATGACATTGGCCCCTGGTTTATCGCTCGTTTTAATACGGATTGCTTCATAGAACGTCGCTGTTAAGGAACTTGCTTTAGGAATCTGCCTTTAAATACCCGCAATTTTAACCGGGTATTAAACAGCGGATAGGTTATACACCAAATGGATACCGAAAGTTGAACTAATCAGACCTAAAATTTACGAAAACTTTTAGTTTTGTAAGCAACCCTAAATTTTCAAATCCGTTTTTAAAGCCTTAACATGAAAAAATGTACCTGCGCTGCAATCGCCTTCCTTTTTTTAACCGTTGGTTTAACCACTTTTGCTGCAGCCCAGGTAGAAGCTGAAGCTGTTGTAAAAGTTGGCGGTGTGCTTACCGGTCCCCGTTCAATTACAGTGGCTGACCTGCAAAACTTAGAAAGGGTGCAGGTATCCAGAAAAGACAAGGATAATAAAAAGCATCAGTATACAGGTGTTTCTTTATCCGCTCTTTTGGTACAATGCGGTGCGACAACAGGGAAAGACCTCCGTGGTAAAAATCTGACCAAATATGTAATTGCGGAAGCCAGTGATGGTTACCAGGTTATTTTTTCGCTGGCCGAGTTGGACCCGGAATTCTCTGATGATAAAATCATTCTTGCCGATACCATCGACAATGCCCCGCTTGCCCCAGCCGATGGCCCATTCAGGATTATTGTTCAAAAAGATAAGAGACCTGCAAGGTGCATTAAGCAGGTGCGCAGCATCCGGATAGAATTTGCAAAATAACCAGCTTGAAATCCTTAATTTTACGTTCATGAATAAGACTAAATCTGTCGGCATAAGTTTTTTTCTTTTAATTTTCCTGGCGATAAATTTTCCTTTGTCTGCGCAAAAGCTGCGCATTGCCGTGGCGGCCAACGCACAGGGTGTAATTAAAGACTTACAGGCCGATTTCAGGAAAAGAACGGGTATTGAAACTGAAGCCATCATCGGGGCTTCGGGAAAACTCACTGCCCAGATTATGAACGGTGCACCGTATGCTGTTTTCCTGTCGGCAGATACCGAGTTTCCGGATAAATTATATGCGGAAGGTTTCGGGCTTCAAAAGCCAAAGATTTATGCATTGGGCAGTCTGATTATTTGTGGTTTCGCTCAGGGCGATATAAAAAACTGGCAGGCACTGCTGAGTAGTGAACAGGTTAGGAAAATAGCCATCGCAAATCCAAAAACGGCACCTTATGGCCGGGCAGCTGAAGAAAGTTTGAAATTTTATAAACTTGATGGCAAAGTCGAAAGTAAGCTGGTTTTTGGCGAGAGTATTGCCCAGGTAAATACCTACCTTCAAACCGGTGTTGTAAACGTTGGTTTTACAACGGAATCCTTTTTATATGAAAATAGCCATAAATCCGGGTTAAAATGGGCAAGGATAGACGAAAAAAGCTATGGTAAAATTGAACAGGCTGTTATACTGCTTTCCTATGCAAAAAAGTCGGGAATTGATCAAGCGCAAAAGTTTTACGATTACCTGTCGTCGGTACCTGCTAAAAAAATTATCGCGAATAATGGTTATCACCTTCCAAAATAAATTCTGCAAATAAATGGACATGGAACCGATATGGCTGAGCATTAAACTTGCCATCATAACCACAATTTTCCTGCTGTTCATAGGCATACCAATAGCTTATTGGCTTTCCCGTAAACAAAGCATTTTTAAGCTGATTATTGAAGCATTTATTACAATGCCGCTGGTACTGCCGCCATCGGTACTTGGTTTTTATTTGTTACTTGCTTTCAGCCCGAACAATGCCTTCGGGATTTGGTTACATCGCCATTTCGATTTGCAACTGGTCTTTTCCTTTAAGGGCTTAATACTGGCTTCTGTAATTTATAGCCTGCCTTTTATGGTGAGCCCGATAAAAGCCGCTTTCGCTCATCTGCCCGGCTCGATGTCGGAAGCTTCGTATGTTATGGGCAAATCAAAAATCCAGACATTTTTTTATGTGCTGCTGCCTAACATTAAACCGTCTGTATTCACGGCCGCAGTGCTGACCTTTGCCCATACCCTCGGCGAATTTGGTGTTGTTTTGATGATAGGCGGAAATATTCCGGGAGAAACCAAAGTGGCCTCTATTGCCATTTATGATGCGGTAGAAACCATGGATTACAGTTCGGCAAATTCCTATGCGCTGATTTTATTTGCGATAACTTTTGTCATTGTAATTGGTGTTTTTGTATTGAACAGAAATGCAGTAAAAAGCCCCTTCGAATGATAAAGATTGATATCGTTAAAAAAATCGGTGGCAGATATGGGAATTTTGAGCTTAACGTAAATACGGCTTTCCATTTAAATACCGTTACTGAGGTATCCGGTCCTTCAGGGATCGGGAAAACCACATTGCTTAAAATTCTTGCCGGACTTACCCTGCCGGATGCAGGAACCGTTATGGTTGAAAATGATATCTGGTTTGATAAAGGCAAGAATTTTTCGAAAAAGGTACAGCACCGCCATGTCGGCTTTGTTTTTCAGGACTATGCTTTGTTTCCGAATATGACTGTTAAGGCACATCTGAAATATGGTACGGATGATTTGGCCTACATTGATTACCTGCTTGAAATGGGTGAAATGAAGCACCTGGAAAACAGGTTTCCAAAACAACTTTCAGGCGGACAGCAACAACGCCTGGGCATCCTCCGGGCATTGTCTACAAAACCCAGATTGCTGTTGCTGGATGAGCCCTTTGCCGCATTGGATGCCGCGCTTAAATCGCGGTTAACAAACAGGCTGCGAGTTTTATTTGCAGAACAGCAAACGACCGTTATTCTGATTAGCCATCAGGAAAATGAGCTGGGTGTTGACAACATGCACATTTATAATTTATAGTCTTTACTCATCCCGTCCTCTCGATCCGATAGCTATCGGATGACGACAAGATAATTCGAGTTGAGGGATAAGCCAAACTTATTTCCAGGATTTGATTTGCAACTTTTCGCCCAGCTTAATCATGCCTGATCCCTTATGAATCAAATTCTGCCCGAACATAACTTTATTGTTTTGCAGCCGGTAACCTGATAGTGTTTTGAGCGGTTCGGCTCCTTTTTCACCTGTACTTTGGTTAACCGTAATTAAGACACATCTGGCACAGGGTTTTACGGCCTTAAAAACAACGTCACCAATTTTAAAATCAAGAAAACGGTCTTCAAGATGCGGCACGCCTCCGGCAAATACAAAATTTGGACGAAAACGGTTCATTGGAATGGATTCATCAAGCTTTTCGTTTAACAAATCAAGGGAAGATTGCCCGATAATCAGACAAGGATAACCATCAGCAAAACTCACGATTTCATTATTCAAAGCATACCTTTGATCAACATTTCTTTTGGTTTGTTCGCTCATTAAAACCAATTTAACCGGTTTTTTCAGGTATTGCGAGAACCATTCACTTACAGTGATGCTAACTTCAAAGCCAATGGTTTCATCTTCCCAAATGACTACAGGAATAGCTTCTTCGCTATGCGTTGTTATTGGAAAAGATATGCGCTGCAGAGCATCTCGTTTGTCATAAACCAGCAGCTGATCATCTTGGATTTCCACCTGCAACAGGGCAAGGCTTTCGTGTTTCCGCTGGCTGATAAATGTTCCGGAAGCATCGACCAGCATCCATCGCCTGTCGTATTGAAGTCCCTTATCTTCCACCATCGCCTGACTTAACGATATGCCGCCCAAGGATTTGATAGGATAAATATGGATTTCAGTTAAATAGAGCTCATTCACGTTTTAAAGATAAGCAATGTTCCTAAATGCAACTGTTATTTACCTTGTTTAATTTTGATAAGACCAAAATAAGGCAAAGCCCTTAGCGCAACACTTCTATTAATTGTTGATTTGCCCAGTGTCGTGCCTTTGATAAATGCGGCTTGCCTCGTATCTGTAATAATGGTATGATATACAGTATACCAGTTTTCCTGTTATTCTTTATTTACAAAGATTATGCTTCGTGGATACTTCATGTCCTCGACTCCGCTCGAATCCGATAACTATCGGATGACGAATTATCGGATGATGAGATATAGAGGATTTATTTCATCTTATCATTTGCTATATCAATTCATCAAAATGTATCGGTAATTTGTAAATCCGCTTACCTGTTGCGTGAAAAATCGCATTTGAAATCGCTGCGGGCATGCCGACAAGGCCGATTTCACCGACACCTTTTGTACCAAGTTCATTGATCAGTTCATCCTTTTCATCTGCAAAAATAACATCAAGTTCGCCGATATCTGCATGTACGGGGATATGGTATTCGCCAAGGTTCGCATTCATGTATTTGCCGAGTTTAGCATCCATAATCGTTTCCTCGTGTAATGCTTTGCTGACGCCCCAAATCATCGAACCCAAAATCTGACTTCTCGCCGTTTTCGGATTGATAATTTTACCGGCGGCAACCGCTGTTACGGCCCGGGTAACGGTAACAGTACCTACATCTTGATCGACTTCCACTTCAACAAATGACGCGCTATGCGTTGCCAGGCTATATTTCCTGAGTTTAAGCATATGCGGTTTCCCCATATTGGTGGTTTTGATGGGAATACCCTTATTAAAAGCGATAATATCCTTCAATGAAATCATTACAGCCGGGTCTTTTTTGAGGTGCATATTCCCCGATTCAAAAAAAACATCTTCATCTCCCGCCTTTTTAAAAGGAGAGCTATTCATTTCAGCCGCTTTTTTTAATAGTTTTTTACGAAGTGCCCTGGCCGCAACAACGATTGCCACACCTGTAGAAGAAGTGATGGCCGAGCCGCCCTGAAACATGGAGAAAGGTTTTTTACTGTCACCATAACGAAAATCTACATTTTCCAGGGAAAGGCCGAGTTCATCGGCTGCAATCTGCGTCATTACGGTAAGTGTTCCCGTTCCGATATCTGTTGTGGCATTATTAACCACCAGTAGGCCATCGCTGTTCATCATCAGCTGTACCCTTGCCGGAAACTGATAGGCATCCCAAATTCCGGTTGCCATACCATAACCCACCAGTTTATTGCCGCGTTTCATACTCCGGGGTTCCGGATTTCTATCTTTCCAGCCAAATTTTTCAGCGGCCTGAAGATAACACTCCCTCAAAGCTTTACTGGTATATGGTTTTTTACTTGCTTGATCCACATCCGAATAATTAATCAAACGCAGTTCCAGCGGATCAATTTTAAGTTTGTAAGACAATTCGTCCATCGTGCATTCTATTGCATGAAGTGCGGTACTTCCCCCGGGCGCACGCATATCCATTGGCGTGTAAACATCCAGCGGCACAATTTTATGTTTAAATAAAGTGTTTGGTGCCGGATATAGCCGATGGCTCCAGGAAGCTGTGGGCTCTGTATAATCTTCGAAATTTGAGGTTTCTGCAACAACCTCATGACCAAGGGCTGTCAGGCGTCCATTCATATCTGATGCGAAACGCATCTTTTGTATTGCCGGAGGGCGATGGCTGAAGGAGAACATTTGTTTTCTATCCAGCACCACCCGCACATTTTGTTTCAAATGAAGTGCGGCCATTACGCAAAGGAAAAGCTGATATTGCGGACGAAGACCTGAACCGAAGGCCCCGCCAACAAATGGTGCCAGCACCCGTACATTTTTGTAGCGAAGACCAAAAATATTGGCTACAAAAAGCTGGTTATTAATGGTGCCTTGTGTTTTATCGTATATGGTTAGCTTTCCCTTGCCTTCATAAACGGTTGTTGTCGCAAAAAGCTCAATGGGATTGTGGTGTTCGGTGCCATGCTGAAATTCTGATTCTACCTTAACCGCTGCGTTTGCAAAGGCGGTTTCAAATTCTCCGGTAGGTGGTGGCGGCGGTGGTTTCAATGCAGTGGCGAAACCTTTTTTCGCAGGCCGTGCTTTATCAAGATTATCTTCAAGACAGGTTTGGAAAATTTCCTCCTCAAATTCGAAATCGATTTGAGCAGATGCATATCTTGCCGTTTCGAAATCGCGGGCAACAACCAGCGCAATCGGCTGGCCATTGTATAAAATATTTTCGTCATATAATGGTTTGAAAACCGTGCCGGGAGGCGCATCCATATCCATATACTGTAAATCGAACCAGGCTAATTTTGGTCGGTTTTCATGTGAAAGCACCTCGATAACGCCCGGTATCGCCATTGCCCTGCTGGTATCAATCTTCGTAATTTTTCCTTTGGTTACCGGGCTGCTCACTACATAACCATGCAGTAAATCGTCGACCTTGTATTCTGCGGCATATTTCGCCGCACCGGTTACTTTTAGCTTTCCTTCTAAACGGCTTATTGATTTACCTACTGTTTTATTTAATTCCATTTTATGAATTTTTATGCAGAGGGTTGTGCACCCGGAAGTTGCGATTCAGGATTTAATGCCATCAGGCCGTTACGGATGATTGCTTTTTTTGCAAGCTTAATTTTGAATTCGTTGTAGCCGAATCCTTTTGCACCTTGTAAAATAAGATCTGCCGCAATCGAAAAATTTTCAGCATTTGCAGCTTTACCTTTAAGAAATTCTTCTGCCTCTGTAGACCGCCATGGCTTATGTGCCACACCGCCAAGTGCAATTTTTACATCTTCAATGGTATTGCCTTTAAGTTCCAATGCTGTTGCGACCGAAACCAGTGCAAATGCATATGAATGCCGGTCGCGCAGTTTGAGGTAAGCGTAATTTGCTGCGAAACCTTTTTCGGGCAAATCGATGGATGTTATCAATTCATCTTTCTTTAAATTATTATCCAAATCAGGCCTGTTGTCGGGTAGCCGATGGAAATCCGCAAAAGCGATGCTTCGGTTCCCTGTCGGTCCGGTAATGTTTACCACTGCGTCTAACGCAGCAAGGGCCACGCACATATCAGATGGAAATACGGCAATACAATGTTCACTGGTTCCTAATATCGCATGTATCCGGTTATAGCCATCCTTTGCAGGACAACCTGACCCTGGAATTCGTTTATTGCAAGGTACTTCGGCATCATAAAAATAATAGCAACGGGTTCGCTGTAACAGATTTCCGCCATTACTGGCCATATTTCTGATTTGTGCAGATGCACCTGCAAGAATAGCTTTCGAAAGCAGGGGATATTGATGTTCGACAACCGGATGATAAGCTGTGTCTGCATTTTTAACACCTGCACCAAGTCTCAGGCCACCATGCTCCAGCGTTTTGATTTCGGATAACTCCGCAAGATGATTAATATCTATCAGTTGAGACGGGTTGGCAATATTATATTTCCATAAGTCTATCAGATTTGTTCCGCCGGCAACAAATTTTGCGGTTTCATTATGTTCAATGAGGCTGATGGCTTCGCGAGTATCCTCAGCTTGCTTATATCCGAAGTTATTCATAGCTTCCTCCATCTTTAACCTGCATAATTGCATCGATAATTCCAACGTTTGCGCCACACCTGCATAGGTTCCCGCTCATCAATTCTTTTACTTCTTCCCGTGAGCCTGCCTTTCCTTCGTTTAATAAGCCAATCGCACTGCATATCTGTCCTGGCGTACAATAACCACATTGAAATGCATCATGATCGATAAAAGCCTGTTGTATAGGGTGCAAATCATCACCCTTCGCAATACCTTCCACACTGGTGATTTCAGCGCCATCTTTCATTACCGCAAGCGTAAGGCAGCTTAAGATTCTTTTGCCATCGCAAAGAACTGTACATGCACCGCATTGGCCATGATCACATCCTTTTTTTGTTCCTGTCAGGTTTAAATGATCACGCAGACAGTCTAACAAACTAACCCATGGTTGAATGGAAACGTTTCGCTCTTCACCATTTATTTTAAATGTAACTGAGCAGTTAAGAATCGGTTCTTTATGAAGGTTTTGTGGTTTTAATCCCATGGCTTGATTTGTCAATCTGAACTATCTTGCTAACACAAAAAATAAAATATAAGTTTTTTTTATTTATAAATGAATTAGAATGGAGGTTAAAAGCGTTATCAGATAGCCGGACCAATTTGTTTTGAAATAATTGATTGGGTTAAGCATAAAAACGATACGAAACCTGGACTAAACTCAGGAATTTGAGTTATTTTCGTCCACATTAAAATTTAATAATGTCTATAAGCAAAGCAAGTTTAAGTGATGTTCCGGTGTTGAATAAGTTGATCAATTCTGCTTATCGTGGCGAGGAGTCGAAAAAAGGCTGGACGACCGAAGAAAATATCCTGGGTGGAATACGGATTGACGAAGAGGCACTGACCGAATATTTTGAAAAAGCGCATGTTAACATCCTGAAATATACCAATGAGGAGGGTATAATCATCGGTACGGTGAATCTGGAACTAAGACCGGACGATCTTTATCTGGGCGTATTTGCCGTTTCTCCGCTCGCACAGGGTAAGGGCATCGGGAAAGCCCTGCTTCAGGCAGCAGAAGCATTTGCAATAGAAAACGGCAGAAAAAAAATAGCGATCACCGTCATCAGCAGTCGGGAGGAACTTATCAGCTGGTATGTACGTAACGGCTACGTTGCCACCGGACAAACCATCGTTTTTGAGGAAATTAAGGGCCGTTTTGGCGATCCAAAAATAGAGGATATTAAGCTTATTGAAATGGAAAAGTGGGTTTAGCTGATGCCGGTTTGCCTGAAATATGTTAAAGGCATATCTGTTTATTTTTTTTGCAGCACTTTAAAAGATTAAAATGAAAGTGAATTTTTGACATTTCAAAGCTGAAAAAAAAGCAGTTTTATGAAAAATTTTCAGTTTTAAAAATGAATTTATGGTGTTTTAGGCATGTTATACAAGTTTGGCATTTTATTGGTGATATCCTTTTCGAACGTGACGTTCAAGTTTAATTAATTATACGTTTTAATCATTAAAAATCAATTTAAGGAGGAAAGACCTATGACACTGGTTAAATTTAATCCCAACAACAACCAAAAAAACAGCTTTTTGCCAGGCTTTAATGACGTGTTTGATTCTATTTTCAACGACACTTTCTTTTCTGATCGCCTGGTGAGTCGAGTACCGGCAGCGAACATTAGCGAAAGCCAGGATCATTACCATATCGAATTGGCGGCACCTGGTTTAACGAAAGAAGATTTCAAGCTTTCATTGGAGCGGAATGTGATGAGCATAGCTGTAGAACAAAGTTCAAAAAATGATGCTCAGGAACGTAACTTCAATAAACGCGAGTTCAGCTACAATTCTTTTGTTCGTTCATTTACCTTACCTGAATCGGCCGATCAGAATGGAATAGAGGCTAAATATGAAAACGGGGTATTATGCATTAATATTCCTAAACGTGAGGATGCTAAAATTCAAACTCGTCAGATCGAAATCAAATAAGATTAGCTGAAATACATAAATTCTGAGAATGAGCCGCCAGCAGACGGCTCATTTTTTATTTATGGAATCAGGATTTGAAATTTCATTAAATATGAGACTTTGTATGGGCTGGAAACGTCTGGATGTTTTAAAACAGAACTGACAAGCTGTTCGCCCTTAGTATATATGCTTCGCTACAGAACAACCAGGATATTTTTCCGGATTCGGAAATTTCCGTTGACCTGGTGAAGCGGGAAAATGGATTGTGTATCTGATTTGGCTTCGGCATTGCGGTTATCGTCAGTTTGCCGAAAGTGTAAAGGTTATAACAAGGAAATTATTCAAGCACCTGATTCTCGAAGAATAGTGCTTGAATATTTTCAGGGTTTTATCCTACCTGTTTTAAACCAAAGATTTTTCGTTATCATTGTCCGTTGAGATTGCCGGTACTTCAGTCTGCTGCGCTAAGCATTCAATCAGTGCTTTGGCTGTTGGTGCGGCTGATAGCGGATTTTGTCCGGTGATGAGTAAGCCATCTATTTCGACGTGCGACAGAAATGGTACCAGGGCGGTTTTAACTTCTGCACCGAGTTCTTCGAGTTTACTTTGAAGCTTGTAGGGTACATGGCCGCTGCGTCCGACCAGTGTTTCTTCAGCGTTACTGAAGGCAGCGATAATTTTACCTTGTAAAAAACCAGGTCTTTGTTGTGCTGCATTTATAAATGCAGCCGGGCCATGACATACCGCCGCTACCGGTTTGCCGGCATCCAGGAAATCATGAATTAAAATCCCACTATTATTATCAAAGGCCAGATCCCAGATTGGGCCGTGGCCACCTGGATAAAATACGGCATCATAATCGTCAGCTTTAATCTGGTTTAAAACAGTTGTATGCGAGAATGCATTTTTGAGCGTTTCATCATCCTGAAACCTGCGGTTAGAACCCGTTATGTTTTCAGTTAGTTCGCTCATGGGATCAACCGGCGGCCGACCACCTTTTGGACTGGTCAGGGTTACCTGATATCCGGCATCAATAAATTCATAATAAGGATCGGTAAATTCGCCCAGCCAAACGCCTGTACGGTCCGTAGTATTTTCCATCTCGCTGTGCGAGGTTAGCACCATCAATATCTTTTTCATAGCTGTTTATTTAATGTCGTTAGGGTCAAGTTCATTACCTTCTTCATCTACGCGCTGGTGTTTACCCCAGTTCGACGCCTCGTTGGTGTTATCTTCCGGGCTGATATCCCTGCTATTCTGCGTTTCCGCCTTTTCATCTTTTTCTTTGGGATCTTTCATGATTATCTAAGTTAATGTCAAATGATAACAAAACGGATGGTTAATGGTTCAGGAAAGTTGAAAAGACTGGTTCCGTGTCAAATCGCTCAATATATCCTAATAATTTGATTAAACTTAGTAACAGGTCTAAATTTTACCTGATGAGTAATTAATAAATTGATTATGAAAAAATGCGCATACAGTAACTTATGTTTAATGTGTGCCCGATAAGCTAATTGATCTATTAATTGATCAGAATTCAAAATTGAATTTCTATTTTGCGGTCTTACTAATAACAATAGATATGGCTTCGGGTTTCTTTGCAATTTTAGACGATATAGGTGCGTTAATGGATGATGTTGCGGTTTCAAGTAAACTGGCCACACGTAAAACGGCAGGGATATTGGGCGACGATTTAGCCGTAAATGCGGAAAAGGCAACGGGCTTTTTAGCTTCAAGAGAATTGCCTGTACTTTGGGCAATTACCAAAGGCTCTTTCTTTAATAAATTGATTATCGTACCCATTGCATTATTGCTTAATGCGTTTTTTTCTGTTGCCATTACCGTTATTCTGATTTTGGGCGGTTTTTACCTGGCCTATGAAGGTGTTGAGAAAATTATAGAATTTTTGTTTCACCGGTCTAAAGCTGCTCATGAGGTTGTTGCAGAAGTTAAACAAGATGATACTGCAGCTGAAAATGCAAAAATAAAATCTGCTGTTACAACAGATTTTATTCTTTCTGTTGAGATTGTAATTATTGCATTGGGAACAACTTTAGAACAATCCCTAACGGTACAAATCATAACGGTTTCGGTTGTTGCAATAATTGCAACTATTGGTGTTTATGGTTTAGTGGCGCTTATTGTCAGGATGGATGATTTAGGTTATAAATTAATCAAGCGTTCCGGAGATAAGGGCTTATACTCGGCTATCGGACAGTTTTTGGTTAAAATGCTCCCGATAATTATAAAGGTGCTGGCAGTTGTTGGAACGATTGCTTTGCTTTTAGTTGCCGGTGGTATCTTTGTTCATAATATCGAATTTCTGCATCACCTTTTTCCTAATCTTTTGTCGATTGTTAAAGAACTCATAATCGGTTTGATTGCAGGGTTAGTTGCGATACCGGTTATGATGGGCGGTAAAAAGGTGGTTTCATTATTTAAACGATAAGTATTTTAAATGTTATTTCTGAGGGGTTCAATTATTTAACCGCGATTTTTGATTTTTATCAATCGGGAAATTAGACTATATACTTTATTAACAAAATATTTAGTACATAGTATAAAATAATTTCTTCACCATTAAAAATTTAAGAGATTTATGGGAAAGATTGAAAATATGCAATTCGAAGCAGCTTAACTTTCTTAATGCCTTTGTTTAGTAAAAAACAGTAAACATATCCGGTAACAGCATTTAATGCTAACACTAAAAAATCTATGCTTTTGGTTTAAATACAAAGGTTAAAAATCGAATTCCAGCTGATTATTTTCCGGTTTATCGGCCACCACATCATCATAAAAGCGGGAAAGGGTGATGCCAAGTAATCTTACCTTTTTTAAACCTATATCAGCTTCATTTAAAAGGCGAGTAGCTTCAGTATAGATTTCCCCTGCTTTATTAATGGGATTTAAAAAAGAACGACTCCTGGTAATCTGTTTAAAATCTTCAAATTTTATTTTAAGTGTTATCGTTTTTCCTTTCAACTGATGTTTTTCTAAACGGTTGGCTACAGTGGTACTGATTTGTTGTAATAAGCTATGCATTACCGAATCTTCATTAGTGTCTTCTGATAAAGTATCTTCGGCACCAACAGATTTTGTTTCCCGGTTTTGCCGAACCGGGCGTTCATCAATACCCCTTACAACCTTGTAATAAAATTTACCTGTCTTTCCGAATTGGGCTATGAGCTGCTGTTCTGTTAGTTTTTTTAAATCTGCACCGGTTATAATTTGCATGGCCTTCATTCTGGCTGCGGTTACTTTTCCAACGCCAAAGAACTTTTCTACAGGCAGTTTTTCCATAAAACTTTTGATTTTCGAAGGGCCAATAAAAGTTAAACCATCAGGTTTATTCATGTCTGATGCAATTTTTGCAACAAACTTATTAATCGAAACACCTGCCGAAGCCGTTAAATTTAATTCATTCCTGATGGCATCTTTTATCGATTGGGCAATATCAATTGCAGACCCCATGCCTAACTTATCTTCGGTTACATCGAGATAAGCCTCGTCCAGAGAAAGCGGTTCGATAACATCCGTATACCGGCTAAAAATCTCTCTTATTGATTTAGAAACTGAAGAATAAGCATCAAAACGGGGATAAACAAAAATAGCAGTAGGGCACAATTGATAGGCCTTGCTGCAAGACATGGCCGAACGAATACCATATTGTCTTGCCTCATAGCTGGCAGTAGCCACAACGCCGCGGCTATCTGGTTTGCCACCAACAACCAGCGGTTTGCCCCGGTATTCCGGAAAATCACGTTGTTCTACAGATGCATAGAAAGCGTCCATATCAATATGGATAATTTTCCTTAATACCGTTAGATTTTCTTCAGACATGCAACCTTTAAAATTCGGTATTTTATCTTAAATAATGAATTAGATTTTTTCTTTACAGAACATGAAAAAAACAATCTGGTTTAGTGAAAATGTGAAAAGACCATATCGGCAGCTATTTCTGAAAAATGTAAAGGTATTGCCGATGCAAATGGTAGATGGTGCAGATAAGTTATTTGTGTAAAATTCAGGTTTAGTCAATAAATATAGCGCTTAATGGCTGGTAACTATATTGAAAATGCAACATTGTAAAACTGGTATTGCCGGAAATTAAGTTGCGACGGAATATATTTATTAACCTAAAGGCACCCGTCTTAATCACAAACTTTGGTTTGAGATTTAACAGTATTGGTTTTTAGCAGCAGCCTGCTGAATATATGAAGGATATAAATGCGTAAATTTAATTTATCAGATGCTTTACCTTATTTAATAAAGAATCCATCTCAAAAGGTTTCTCCATAAAATCATTTGCGCCTGCATCTAATGCAGACTGCCTGATGTCCCGGCTTGCTGAAATCATTAGTATCGGAATTTCCTTAAAATCAGGGTCACTTTTTAGCTGCTTACAGATATCTCTTCCGTCATGTCCGCTCATCCAGATGTCGAGTAAAATTAAATCGGGCTGTTTCTTTACAGCATCTATAACACCACCGCCATCATAGGTAAAGTCGACTTCATAACCCATCATTTGTAGTATCATCATAACGGCATCAACTATACCTTCATCATCATCCGCAATCAATATTCTTTTATTTTCCATTCATTTATTCGACATCATTTTATTTAAAACCTGCAGACTTTACAGGCGGTTTAATTTTCTAAAGTATTAATACTTAAAATGTAGGTTTTGTTTTATAAATATAGATTATTTTGAATTTGAACGTTTCAGACAAATAAGTATGAATTTTAAGACATTTTGCAAAGGTCAATAAATCTTATTTTAATAATTTGTTTTGTAAAACATGGTCGTATTTTAGCATTACAGAACTTTGTGTTCATCGCATATTTTACAATAATCAGGCTTTACGGCCTAAATAGATGATGTTAATAAAAATAAGTTAACTGGAGTTTAAATTTATATGCGGCTATAATTCTCCAAACCTCAGCCATAACGACGCTGGCAAAGCCTATAGTAAAATGCCTGTTTTAGTAAAAGTTAATGAGATGAAGCAATTGCCCCAACCATTTTTTTCTAAAGTATTAATACTTAAAATGTATGTTTGCCTAATAAAGTAGACTATCTTCAACTTCAGCGAGGCACACAATAAGAATAAGTTTAGCACGCTATTTTAAACAGTTGATTCTTATTAATAATTTGAATTGTAAAATAGCGCTGTATTTGAAGTTATAAAATTTTATATTTAGCGTATATTTATCATAAATCAAGGTTTATAGCCCAAATGGATAGTATTAATATAAAAAAATTAGCTGAAGCCTTAAATTTATCAACCTCTACAATTTCCAGGGCCTTTAGGGATAACAGCGATATTAATGCCGATACTAAAACGCTTATCTTAGCGAAAGCTAAAGAATTAAATTACCAGCCAAACCATTACGCTAGTAATTTACGAGAACAAAAGAGTAAAACCATAGCGGTTATTGTTCCGGAGCTGGCTAATAATTATTTCTCACAGGCCATCCATGGCATTGAGCGTGTTGCCCGTGAAAACGGCTACCACATTTTAATTTATGTAACTGATGATGATTACAATAAAGAAGTAAACTTTATTCGTCATTTACACAATGGCAGGGCCGATGGTATTATCATGTCGGTTTCGGGCGAGGCAAACGACCATAATTACCTCAATAAATTCGGAGCAAAACGATTGCCTTTGGTTTTTTTCGACAGGGTTTACGAAGACATAGAAACCCCGAGAGTAATTACCAATGATTATAACAGTAGTTTTCTGGCAACAGAGCACTTAATAGAACAAGGCTGCAGGCGCATCGGGTATTTGGTTGTAAATAAAAGTTTATCTATCGGTAAAACGCGTATGCAGGGCTACATCGATGCACTGGCAAAACACCATATCCATTTT
Source organism: Pedobacter rhodius (assembly GCF_027213645.1). Taxonomy (GTDB): domain Bacteria; phylum Bacteroidota; class Bacteroidia; order Sphingobacteriales; family Sphingobacteriaceae; genus Pedobacter; species Pedobacter rhodius. The sequence goes on from NZ_JAPWGL010000005.1 coordinate 189,952, forward strand.
GATGAACAACTTATTGTGGATTGCAGCAACAGTTATGATGAAAACAGTATAATTATTAAAAATGCTTTAACACAGTTAAAACCGGATGGTGTTTTTACTTCGGTTGAGCGTTTGGCTTTTGCCACTTATTATGCCTGCTACAATTTGCATATCTCTATTCCCCGTGATTTAAAAGTAATTAGCTTTTCAAGTTTGGAAATAGCACCTTTATTGAATCCTTCGCTTACCACAATAACGCAGCCGGCAACTGAAATAGGTACTGAAGCAGCGAATATGTTGTTCAAAATATTAAATTCAAACGGCATTGAAAAACTGCCATCCGAATTGGTTCTGCAGTCGAAAATTATCATCCGGAATTCGACCTTAAAACTACCTGAAAACCAATAAAAAAAAGCATTCTTTTCTGAAGCATTTTTGATCAAAAAAGATCAGCACTTAGTGTATTTTACGCAGAATTTTGATAAATTTTCGGGAACGTTCCCGAAAATTATTCCTTAATCTGTTAAAAATCATCGGGAACGTTCCCGAAAAAGTAGTTAAAAATGGCTTAGTGTAAATATTACACTTTAAATTTAAATTTAACATTTATAATAAACTGAAAATCAAATATTTATAAATTAAATAGTTGGTTTATGCGAAAAATAAAAATTGAAAAAATAACAATTTTTTAACTTAATATGATTACCGTTTTTGGCCTGAAAATATATTTTTTAAATAAATTTTGAATTACCATTAAGTGCTGTAAATTAGGCCTATGTGTAAATCACTATAATATTTAACCAAATTTTTATACTTAAACGAGCTTCGAATATGAAAGTATTTTACCTGTTAAAACAGGGGCTTTTGGTGCTGTTAGTTTTTTCAGCATTAATCGTAAAGGCACAAACCGGGTCTGTATCCGGTAAGGTGCTCGATGAAACCGGCCAACCGTTACCTGGCGCTTCCATTTATGTAAAAGGAACAACCAGAAGTACATCAACTGATGGAAACGGTAACTTTAAACTGGCGGGATTAACAAATGGTTCCCTGACATTATCTGCAAGTTTTATCGGTTATCAAACCTTAGATAAAACTGTAAATGTTACCGCAAACGCAACCGAAAATTTTCAACTGGTTCCTGATGCACAAAAATTAAATGAAGTTGTCGTTATCGGCTATGGTACCGCGGAGAAGAAAAACCTAACGGGTTCGATTACAACAGTTGGCTCGAAAGACTTCCAGAAAGGTACGATTACAACGCCGGAGCAGTTAATACAAGGTAAAGTTGCCGGTGTTAACATCATTAATGGTAGTGGCGCTCCGGGTGGTGGCAGTCAAATCCGTATTCGTGGCGGTGCTTCCTTAAACGCAAGTAACGACCCGCTAATCGTTGTTGATGGTGTGCCTTTTAGTGGTAACAGCATTGGTAATGCGCCAAGTCCGTTATCATTAATTAACCCTAACGACATTGAAACCTTCACGGTTTTAAAAGATGCGAATGCTACCGCCATTTATGGTTCGAGAGCATCAAATGGTGTAATTTTAATTACTACAAAAAAAGGTGGTTCAGGTGCACCTGTTATTAATTTTAACACAAACAATTCCGTTGGAACGGTAGCCAGAAAAGTTGATGTACTTTCTGCCGATGAGGTTCGTGCGTATGTAAATGCCAATGGCAGTGCAGCACAGAAAGCTTTATTAGGTACTGCAAATACAGATTGGCAGGATGAAATTTATCGCACTGCTTTTACTACAGATAATAATTTAAGCATCGCCGGGTCATTTAAAGGTGTTCCTTATCGTGTTTCTGCCGGTTATATCGATCAGCAAGGTGTGGTAATTAAGAGCGACTTGAAAAGAGCAACCGGAGCACTTACACTTTCTCCAAGGTTATTTACTGATCACCTTAAAATTGATTTGACGGTAAAAGGTTCTTTAACAGAGTCGCAATATCCAAATGATGCTGCTATTAGTAATGCAATTCAGTTCGATCCGACAAAACCAGTTTATGCCCCAAATCAATTTGGTGGTTATTTCGAGTGGATTAATGGCGCGGTTCCGAATCCAAATGCACCACGTAACCCTCTTGGTTTAATCGAATTACAGGATAACCATGGTAATGCGGCGAGAAGTTTTGGTAATGCAAGGTTCGATTATTCGTTCCATTTTTTGCCGGAGTTACATGCTAATTTAAATTTGGGTTACGATGTATCTAAAGGTTATGGTTCTACATCTGTTCCGGTTTTTGCTGCACAAAGTGCTTCTACAAGTGGTTCTTACTCGAACAGAAAAAATCTGGAGCACGATAAATTTTCAGAGTTTTATTTAAACTATGCTAAAACTGTAGAAAGCATTAAAAGTAGATTTGATGTTACTGCCGGTTATGGATACTACGATATCGCGCAAACAAACTTTAATTTTAATTCTTACAAAGGTACAGGTGAGTTGTTAACGACTCCGGTTTTTCCGTTTTCTATTGAGCAAAATAAGTTACTTTCTTACTATGGTAGATTTACTTATACGTTTAATGATAAGTACATCCTGAATGGTACAATGCGTGCTGATGCGTCATCTAAATTTTCTCAGGATAATCGTTGGGGCTATTTTCCTTCTGTTGGTTTTACCTGGAGAATTATTAGTGAAAATTTCTTAAAAGACAGCAAAGTTGTTTCTGATATGAAATTGAGGTTGAGTTATGGTGAAACAGGTAATAAAGATGGTATAGGTAATTATGAATATTTATCAAGATACTATGCAAATAGCAACAATGGTCAGTATCAGGTAGGAAATACTTTTTACAATTATTACAGTGCTGCAGGCTATGATCCTGATCTGAAATGGGAATCGACTACAACATACAATGCCGGTTTGGATTACGGTTTCTTAAAAGGCAGGTTATATGGAAGCTTAGATGTTTATTATAAAAAAACGAAGGATTTATTAAGTATTGTTAATATTCCTGTAGGAATAAACTTTACAAACTTATTGACTACCAACGTTGGTAATATGGATGTAAGGGGCGCTGAAGCGAGCTTAAATTTTGTAGCCATTCAGAAAGATAATGTAACCTGGGATTTTGGTTTCAATGCAGCTTACAACAAAAGAAAAATTACCAACTTAACTTTAAATCCGGATCCGGGTTCGAAAGTAAGCGCAGGTGATATCACCGGAGGAACAGGTGTAACACTTAAATACCATGCCGTAAATCAGGCACCTGGTGCATTCTTTGTATATAAACAAGTTTATAATGCAAGCGGAGCACCACTTGAAGGTGTATATGCCGATTTAAATGGTGACGGTATTATCAATACCAGCGACCAGTATTTCTTCAAATCACCTGATCCGAATTTTACTTTTGGATTTAATACCTCTTTCACTTACAAAAAATGGACTGCAAGCACGGTGTTGAGAGCAAATATCGGAAACTATATTTACGATAATATTTCTTCTAACTTTGGTATTAAGAATAACGTATTAAGTACACAAGGCATTCTTAATAACTCCAGCGTTGATATTTACAATACTGGTTTCCAGGGAAATCAGTTCCTGAGCGATTATTACATTAAAAACGCATCTTTTTTAAAAATGGATAATGTTGGTTTGACGTATAATATTGGTAAACTTTCTCCAAATGGAAATACGACCATGCGAATCTCTGCAAACTGTCAGAATGTGTTTGTCGTATCTAAGTACAAAGGTATTGATCCGGAGTCGATTTCAGGTATTGATTATAATCTATATCCTAGACCAAGAACATTCACTTTAGGCTTTAATGTTGGTTTTTAATTAAGAAATAAAATGAAAAATTCATTTAAAATAGTATTAGCATCGGGGTTTTTAATGCTTTCTTTAAATTCTTGTAAACAAAGCGATTTAAATTTAAAACCAACAAATGATGCAACTGCAGACGTAGTTTATGCAACACCTGCAGGTTACAAAAACAGTTTGGTAAAACTGTATGCAACATATGCATTAACAAGTCCATCAGGATCTGATAATAGTGACGTTGGTGGTTTAAACGCAGGTTTTGCAGATTTTTTAAGGTTGTTCTGGACGTCACAAGAGCTTTCAACTGATGAAGCAATTTGTGCCTGGGGCGATACCGGAATTCCGGAACTGGATTATTCAATACCAAGTGTTGATAATCAATTTTTGAGAGGATTATACTCGAGAGCCATTTTACAAATCACTTTCGTTAATGAATTCCTTCGTGAAAGTACACCTGAGAAATTGGCTAGTCGTGGTATTACCGGTGCCGATGCAACCAATATTCAGCGGTACCGTGCTGAAGCTCGTTTTTTACGTGCTTATCAGTATTGGGTATTAATGGATGCTTTCGGTAATCCTCCTTTTGTAACCGAAGCCAATGAAATCGGCAAAGTTGCCCCTCAGCAGATTACAAGAGCTGCATTATTTAACTATGTGGAATCGGAATTAAAGGCTATCGAGCCGGATTTAGCAGAGCCGCGTACAAATGAATATGGCCGTGCAGATAAAGGTGCCGACTGGGCATTACTAGCCAGGATTTATTTAAATGCAAATGTGTATTCAGGTACGGCGAAATACACCGAAGCGATTACGTATTCAACTAAGGTAATTAATGCGGGTTATGCTTTGAAAGCAAACTATATGGATTTGTTCAGGGCTGATAATAACCTGAATAATCCTGAAACGATATTAAGTATCAATTATGACGGTGTAAACGGCACGAACTATGGCGGAACGACTTTTATCGTTAATGCCGCAATTAACGGCGATATGAACCCAACCTCTTTTGGTGTGCCTAATGGTGGTTGGGGTGGTAACAGAACCCGTCAGAATTTACCGGCATTATTTCCTGATCCGAATGGAACTTTAGATAAGCGTGGTGTTTTCTTCGGCGCTAAAACCGGTATTGATGATATCGGTGTGTTTACAGATGGATTACGGGTAACTAAATTCAAAAATGTAAGTTCTACAGGCGTAACACCACCATCATTAAATGGTACGTTCAGCTCTTTAGATTTTCCAATCTTCCGTTTAGCTGAGCAATATTTAATTTATGGAGAAGCGGTATTACGTGGTGGTACAGGTGGTACAGTAGCACAGGCATTAACTTATGTAAATGCTTTACGTACGCGTGCTTATGGTAATGCTTCGGGTAATGTTTCCGCGTTAACTACCGATTTCTTCTTAGATGAACGCGGCAGAGAGTTGTACTGGGAAGCACACCGCCGTACAGATTTGATACGTTACGGAAAATACACAGATGCAAGTTATTTATGGCCATTTAAAGGTGGTGTTAAAGCGGGTACTGGTTTGCCAACTTTCCGCAATCTTTATCCATTACCAACGGCAGATTTAATTGCAAATCCGAATCTGAAACAGAACACAGGTTATTAATCTTAATATTTTATAAGATATGAAATCAATATTTTTAAAATCCATGGCTTTAAGCTTAATCGCGCTATCGTTATGGTCATGTAAAAAGGATGAAACAAAAGCAGTTGCCACATCGGGAACCGGTGGTGCTTTGCAAACATCTGCAACAAGTGTTGTTTTGGATAAGTCCAAACTTACATCTACGGTAGTTACTTTTACATTATCTGATGCCAATTTCGGCTATCAGGCGGCTGTTTCAAATACTTTACAGCTTGCCGTAAAAGGAACCAACTTTGCCGCACCTAAAGAAGCCATTTTAGATGCAAAAGCGACAACCAAGGCTTACAATGGATTGGATTTTAACAATTTATTGTTGGCTCTGGGTATACCAACTACAGCAAATACTGATGTTGAGGTGAGAATTAAATCTTCTATTTCAACTGCTACAGCCCCGGTTTACAGTAATGTGGTAACCATCAGCGCAAAACCTTTTCCTTTAACCGCCTGGATTTATGTTCCGGGTAATTATCAGGGCTGGAATCCGGCAACGGCAGATAGCTTAATTTCTGCAACCGGAAATGGTGTTTATACAGGGGTAATTGCTTTTGACGGCGATAAATTTAAAATCACACCGGCCAAGAAATGGGACATCGCTTATGGCGACGCAGGTGGCGGTAAAATTAGCACGACAGGTGGCGATATCAGTTCGGTTTCTAAAGGTGCAAAACAATTAACTGTAGATTTAAATGCAAATACTTATACGCTTACGCCATTGGTTTGGTCGATTATCGGTAATGCTGTTCCCGGTAGTAACTGGTCGGTAGATACGGATATGAAATTTATCAATGATGGCAAAAACAGCTGGACAATTACAACCCCGCTAACTGCAGGCGAACTAAAGTTCAGGTTAAACCACGATTGGGGAACAAGTATTGGAGATGGCGGTGGTAATGTGGTTATTGCAACTGCAGGTACTTATAAGCTTACGCTAACACTTAATGCCGACGGAAAAACAGGTAGTTTTACCGCTGTAAAACAATAATATTTAATGCCCTGAGGGATATAAGTTCTTCAGGGCATTTTAAATAGTCTTAAAGTTTAGCTTGTTTTATATTTTTATTCCGTATTTTTTTGTTTCTTTTTTCTGATATTTCTCAAATTTATTCTACAATTCATGCCTCAGGATATCGAAATCTCGTATCAGTATTGGCTCCATCTTATTCAGTAGTACTGTATTTCACTACCTAAACCTGATTAAAAACATGAAAAAATTAGCCTTAATCCTATTTATACTCCTTAACTGTGCCAACATTTTTGCTCAGAAATTGGAGCGAATAGAACCTATGTTCTGGTTCACAGGGATGCATAACCCTAAATTACAACTGCTTGTTCATGGCGATAATATTGCAGCAAGCACCATCTCTCTGTCTTATCCAGGTGTGAAACTGGTTAAGGTAAACAAAGTTGAAAATCCCAATTACCTGTTCATCGACCTTGAACTTTCTGCATCGGTAAAAGCAGGTAAATTTCCTATAAACTTTTCTGCCGGCGGCAAAAAGATATTTACATACACTTATGAATTAAGGACCCGCGACAAAAGTGCAGGCAGAATTCAGGGCGTAACTCAAAAAGATTTTATTTACTTATTAATGCCGGACAGGTTTTCGAATGGCGACAAAAGTAATGATGTGGTTCAGGGTTTAGCCGAAACAACGCTAAATCGCGATAGCATGTATTACCGTCATGGCGGAGATATTCAGGGCGTAATCAACCATTTAGATTACCTGAAAGATTTGGGAATTACAACCGTTTGGATGACACCCGAAGTTGAAAATGACATGGCTCAGGCATCTTATCATGGTTATGCAGTGACTGATCACTATAAAATCGATCCTCGTTACGGAACAAATGAACTATATAAAAAATATGTAGAAACCGCACATGCTAAAGGCATGAAGGTCATAAAAGATATTGTTCACAACCATGTTGGTACAAACCATTGGTTTTATAAAGATTTACCCATGAAATCCTGGTTAAATCAATGGCCAAAATTTACGCAAACCAGCTACCGTGATCAAACCGTGATGGATATTCACGCATCAGCAGCCGATCGGAAAAAAATGCTGGATGGCTGGTTCGTTTCATCAATGCCTGATTTAAATCAAAGAAATCCTTACGTTCAGAATTATTTAACACAAAACCACATCTGGTGGATTGAATATGCCGGTATTGATGGTTTACGTTTAGATACATACGGCTATAATGACCCGGTTTACATGGCCGATTGGGCTTTGAAAGTTCAGGCAGAGTTTCCTCATCTTTCTGTTTTTGGCGAAACATTGGTAACGGCCGTTCCGAACCAGGCATTTTTTACAGGCGGCAATACCGTTAATCGTGGTTTTGATACACATTTACAAGGCATAACGGATGCAACATTAAAAGATGCGATTTATGAAGGTATTAACGGTAAAAATGGTTGGGTTGATGGAATTAACCGTTTGTATGCCACACTGGCTCACGATTTCTTATATAAAAACCCGAATACAAATTGCATATTTTTAGATAACCATGATATGAGCCGGTTCTACTCGATGGTTGGGGAAGATTTTGATAAATATAAAATGGGCATGTCTATCCTGCTCACCATGCGTGGTATTCCGGAAATGTATTATGGAACAGAAATTCTGATGAAGAATTTTTCCAATCCCGACGGATTAATCCGTTCTGATTTTCCAGGCGGATGGGAAGGTGACAGAAAAGATAAGTTCATTACCGATGGCAGAACCAATAAAGAAAATGATGCTTTCAATTTTGTGAAGACTTTGGCCAATTACCGTAAAAATAGCCCTGCCTTACAAACCGGTCAATTAATGCAATTTGTACCGCAGGATGATATTTATGTTTATTTTCGCTACAATGCCGAACCAAAAGGAACGGTAATGGTTATTGTAAATAATACAGAAAAAGATAAAACATTAAATACCGATAGGTTTGCAGAAAGAACCAAAGGCATTACGATGGCAAAGAATGTAATTACAGGAGAAAACCAGCCGTTTAAAGAAATTAAAGTGCCTGCAAAAACAACTTTAGTTTTGGAGTTGAATTAAGGTAAAGCGGAAAGACTAAAGCAGAAAGACCAAAGCAAAAAGATTAGCGGAAAAAAAGTTAAAGCGCCATATCTTGATACTCACTACTTGATACTCACTACTTGATACTGACTACTTGATACTCGCTACTAAAATACTATAGAACAATGCAAGAAAATAAATACCCGGAACCTTCAACCTTAATTAAAGCCTGTCTCTTTGATTTGGACGGTGTACTTGTAGATACCGCAGTTTACCATTATCAAGCATGGAAACGTTTAGCCAACACCATGGGTTTTGATTTTACCGAAGCACAAAATGAGCAATTGAAAGGCGTGAGCCGGGTAGAAAGCTTAAATAAAATTCTGGCCTGGGGTGGCGTAGAAAAAACAGATGCTGAAAAGGAAGCATTAGCCACCTTGAAAAACAGCTGGTATGTAGATATGATTACCAAAATGACACCTGCAGAGGTTTTGCCCGGAACGGTTGATTTTTTAACAGCCATCCATAAAGCGGGTTACAAACTGGCCCTGGGTTCGGCAAGTAAAAACTCAGGCATTATTTTAGAACGTACCAATCTTGCCCATTTCTTTGATGAGCTCGTAGATGGCAATATGGTTACCAAATCAAAACCAGATCCGGAAGTTTTTTTGAAAGGGGCTGAACTTTTAGGTTTCAAACCCGATGAATGTGTGGTTTTTGAAGATGCGGTTGCAGGCGTTGAAGCTGCAAAGCGGGGTGGAATGAAAGCCATCGGTATCGGCGAAAAAAGTGTGCTTACAGAAGCCGATGTGGTTGTAAGCGGTTTAGATAAATTAACAGTTAAGGATTTAGAAGAGTTATGAAGGAGTATCAAGTATTAAGTAGCGAGCATCAAGTGAACATTAATCTTGATACTTGCTACTTGATACTAACTACTCGATACTAGATTATGAAGAATTACATTAAAGCAGATGAGTGGAACATTATCGAAGAAGGCTTTGATCCACATTTAAATAAAATTTCGGAAAGTATTTTCAGCTTGGGTAATGGCCGTATGGGGCAACGTGCCAATTTTGAAGAAACTTATTCGGGCGAAACCTTATTGGGTAACTATGTTGCCGGTGTTTATTATCCCGATAAAACCCGTGTGGGCTGGTGGAAAAACGGTTATCCGGAATATTTCGCAAAGGTTTTAAATGCAGCAAACTGGGTAGGTATCGAAGTAAAACTGGATGATGAAGTTTTAGATTTGGCTACTGCAGAAGTAAGTGATTTCAAACGTGTTCTGGATATGCATGCGGGTATTCTAGAACGTACTTTCACCGCGAAACTGAAAAGTGGTAAAACCGTAAAGGTTAAAGCAACGCGTTTCTGCAGCATTGCCGATGATGAAGTTGGGGCAATCCGTTACAGCATTATACCTTTAAACTTCCATGGTAAAATCACTTTAATGCCCTTCATCGATGGCGATATCAAAAATCAGGATAGCAACTACGACGAGAAATTCTGGGATATGGTATCTGATGAAATTATCGGGACCGAAGCTTACATCAAACTAAGAACGAAGAAAACCGAATTCGAAGTTTGCACCGGAAGCAACATTGAATTGTACAAAAATTCAAAAAAAATAGCCATCAATCCAGAAGCTGTTCGTAAGGAAAAATTCGTGGGACAAACTTTTTCGGTTGATGTTAAAGCGAATGAAGAAATCACTTTGGTCAAAATCGCAGCGAATTTATCTTCAGAAAATTATCCTAAAGAAGCTCTTTTAAAAGAGGCGAAATCAGTTATTGCAAAAGCAACGGCGAAAGGTTTCGATACTTTATATCAGGAACAAACTGAAGCCTGGGCAAATAAATGGAAAGAAAGCGATATCATTATTGAAGGTGATGTTTCTGCTCAGCAGGCTATTCGCTTCAATATTTTTCAATTATTCCAGACTTATACCGGTAAAGATGACAGGCTGAATATCGGTCCGAAAGGCTTTACCGGCGAAAAATACGGCGGTTCTACCTATTGGGATACCGAAGCATATTGTGTGCCTTTCTATTTGGCAACTGCTCCGCAGGAAGTAAGCAAAAACTTATTGGTTTATCGCCACAAGCAATTGGGTAAAGCGATAGAAAATGCGGCGAAGTTAGGTTTCAAAGATGGCGCTGCATTGTATCCGATGGTTACCATGAATGGCGAGGAATGCCACAATGAGTGGGAAATTACCTTCGAGGAGATCCACCGTAACGGCGCTATTGCTTTCGCGATTTACAACTACATCCGTTACACCGGCGACGAAAGTTATTTGTCAGATTTCGGTTTGGAAGTTTTAATCGGCATTGCCCGTTTCTGGAAACAGCGTGTAAACTGGAGCAGCGAGAAACAGCAATATGTAATGCTTGGCGTAACCGGTCCGAATGAATACGAAAATAACGTAAACAACAACTGGTACACCAATTTACTGGCAACCTGGTGTATGAGATATGCTACCGAAGCTGCGGAAATTGTTAAAAATCAACAACCGGAAAAATATAGCAGCTTATTAAAAAGTTTAAATTTTGATGCTAAAGAATTTGCGGACTGGGCAGCTATCATTGAAAAGATGTACTATCCTGAAGATAAGGAAAAAGGAATTTTCTTACAACAGGATGGTTATTTAGATAAAGAGCAAACCCTGGTAAAGGATTTACCGGCAAGTGAAAGACCAATTAACCAGAAATGGAGTTGGGATAGAATTTTGCGTTCGCCGTTTATTAAACAAGCTGATGTTTTACAGGGATTATATTTTTTCGAAGAGGATTACGATTTGGAAACCATCAGAAGAAATTTCGATTTTTATGAGCCGCGCACCGTTCACGAAAGTTCTTTATCGCCTTGTGTACACAGTATTTTAGCCGCTAAATTAAATGATGAGCCTCGTGCTTACGAATTTTATTTGCGTACAGCCCGTTTAGATTTGGATGATTACAACAATGATACGGAAGATGGTTTGCACATCACTTCAATGGCCGGAACCTGGATGAGTGTCGTAGAGGGCTTCGCAGGCATGCGTGTTCGCGATGGTAAATTACAATTCAATCCTTTCTTGCCAACACAATGGAAGTCATTTTCATTTACAATTGGTTTCAGAGGTGCTACGCTTAAAGTGAACATCACTGAAAATGGCATCAACATCAAAAACAACAATGCTGTTGATCTGGAAATCGGAATCAGAAATCAGATTTATAAACTGGCAGGAAACGCCGAAATCGAAGTAGATAACGCAGCATTGGTATGATTGTAGATGGAAAATGTAAGATGGGAAGTGGAAAAGGACTTGCCTTTCCAATTCGTCATCTGATAGCTATCGGATGTGCGGTGGAACGACGAAGCAATCTGATTCCAATAGTTTCAATTGTAGCGATTTTCCTTTTGCTAATTTCAACATCATCTTTTGCACAAAAAAACAGTAAAAATATGAACGATAAGCAAATCGTTATATATCAGTTGTTGCCCCGTTTATTCGGAAATAAAAACACAGCAAACATCCCGTACGGAACCATCGAACAAAATGGTTCAGGGAAGTTTAATGATATTACAGATAAAGCTTTAGATGGCATTAAAGAACTTCATGCAAACTATGTTTGGTATACCGGAGCCATTGCACACGCCAGTTTAACGGATTATTCTGCTTACGGAATTAAGGTTGACGATGCGGACGTAGTAAAAGGCCGGGCAGGTTCGCCTTATGCCATCCGCGATTATTATGATGTAAATCCGGATTTGGCGGTTGACTTTAAAAACCGGATGCAGGAGTTTGAGGCTTTGGTAAAAAGAACCCATGCGAAGAACCTGAAAGTTATCATCGATTTCGTGCCGAATCATGTGGCCAGAAGTTATCATTCTTATGCTAAACCAAAAAATGTAATCGATTTTGGTGCACAGGATGATGTAACGAAAGCTTTCAGTGCACAAAACGATTTTTATTATATTCCTGGTCAGCCTTTTGTGGTACCAACCAACGGACAGAAAACCCCGCTTTCTGTTTTACAGGATGGAAAATTTGATGAAAACCCGGCGAAAGCTACTGGAAATGATGCATTCACAGCGTCGCCAAAATACGATGACTGGTACGAAACCATTAAATTGAATTATGGTGTTGATTATCAAAACGGCAGGCAAAATCACTTCGAGCCAATCCCTCCGGTTTGGAATAAAATGCGTGACATTTTAATTTTCTGGACTAAAAAAGGCGTTGATGGTTTCCGTTGCGATATGGCTGAAATGGTGCCCATTGCATTCTGGAGCTGGGTTATTCCACAAGTTAAACAAGCTAATCCCGATTTAATTTTTCTCGGAGAGGCTTACAATCCGAAGGTGTATAAGCAATATCTGGAGCAGGGGAAATTCGATTACCTGTACGATAAAGTTGGATTGTACGACGGCTTGAAAAGATTAATCAGAAACGAACCATCTGCAGATGTAGCCGCTATTCGTTATGTATGGCAGAAGGAGAGCGCCGGTTTTGGCAAACATATGTTACGCTTTTTAGAAAATCATGATGAGGAACGCATTGCTTCTGCAGGCTTTGCAGGAAAAGCTGAACTGGCTTTACCTGCAATGGTAGTTTCGGCAACGTTAGGTTCTGGTCCTGTAATGCTTTACTTCGGTCAGGAAGTTGGCGAGCCGGGTAAAGGGCAGGAGGGTTTCGGCGGCGATGACAACCGCACCACGATTTTCGATTATTGGGGGGTTCCAAATCATCAGAAATGGATGAACGGCGGTGCTTTCGATGGCGCGCCATTAGATGAAACTCAGAAGAGTTTACGAGCATATTACCAGCAATTATTAAAAGTTACTTCAACAAGTGATGCGGTCGTAAATGGTGAAATTTATGATGTGCCACAAACTGGAAATATGAACAATCGCATGTATGCTTTCATCCGCTATTCGGGTAAGCAACGTTTGTTGGTTGTTGCTAATTTCGATAGAAACCAAACTTTGGAAGCAAACATCGAAATTCCTGACAGCATTTTAAAAGTGAAACATTCAGCTCCGGTTACGGATTTGTTGACAGATAGAAAATTAAATATACCCGCAGGAACGAGCATTCCGGTAAAACTTGGACCGGTTTCGGCACAGGTGATAGAATTTTAAACCGATTAAAATTAACCGCAAAGAACGCAAAGATTTCCGCAAAGAACACTAAGTATAAACACACAGCTTTGTGCCCCTTGCGCTTTTAACTTGGTGCCCTTTGCGGTTAAACTTAAACCAAATATAATGAGCTTAAAAACAATATTAGAGAACCCGAAATTAACACTTGCGCAAATTATTAACATGAGTGTTGGCTTCTTCGGAATCCAATTTGGTTGGGATTTACAGCGTGCCAACATGGGGCGTATTTACGAAAACCTTGGTGCAAACCCCGACCAGGTTCCATTGTTGTTTTTGGCGGCACCATTAACGGGGCTTTTAGTCCAGCCGGTTATCGGTTATCTGAGCGACAGGACCTGGCACCCGAAATGGGGTAGAAGAAGGCCATATTTTATGATTGGTGCTATTGTAAGTAGTATCGCTCTAATCTTTATGCCACACAGCAGTGCTTTGTGGATGGCTGCCGGTTTACTTTGGGTTTTGGATGTTTTTGGCAATATTGCAATGGAACCTTTCCGTGCTTTTGTTACCGATAAATTACCGGATAGCCAGGTTAACCGGGGGTTTATTATGCAAAGTATGATGATTGGTTTGGGCGGAAGTGTTGCCTCAGCTTTGCCCTGGTTAATGAATAATGTATTCAGCTTACAGAATACGGCAGCGCAAGGCGAGATTCCGGAGAATGTAAAATTCTCTTTTTACATCGGTGCATTTTTCTTTTTCGCAGCCGTGTTGTGGACGGTTATGACCACTAAAGAATACCCACCTCAGGATGTAGATTTTAAAGAAAAAGTTCGCGAAAGTAATAAAGGTTTTGGTGGCGGAGTTTCTGAAATATTCTCAGCTTTAAGAAACATGCCCAAACGCATGCAAATCGTTTCGCTGGTGCAGTTTTTTACCTGGCCGGGATTATTCTTAATGTGGTTTTATTATACGACAGCGGTAGCCGTAAATGTTTTTGGCGGTAAAGATGCGGCTGATCCCGTTTATGCGCACGGAGCTGATTTTGGAAGTTTAACCCTGGCATACTACAGCGTAATCACTTTTCTCTTTGCACTAGTTTTACCAAAAATCGCCGACGCTTTAGGTCGCAAAACCACACACGCGTTATGCTTAATCTGTGGTGCGGTCGGGTTAATCAGCGTGGCTTGGGTTCATGATAAAAATATGTTGTACCTGTGTATGACAGGTGTTGGTGTCGCCTGGGCAAGTATTTTGTCTATGCCTTATGCTATGCTTAGCGGTTCGTTACCTAAAGATAAAATCGGTATTTACATGGGGATTTTTAATTTCTTCATTGTATTACCCGAAATTATTGCCTCGCTTGGATTTGGCTGGTTAATGCGCAATGTATTAAACAATGACAGACTTTTAGCCGTTCAGCTTGGTGGTGGATTAATGGTTCTTGCTGCATTGATTTGCTACATCTTTATCAAAGAACCTAAAAAAACAGATGAGGTTTTGGCTGCAGAACTTGGAATCGAGGAAAACAGATCGGTTTAAATAAAAAAACTCGTCATTGCAATTTAAAAATCTGCGCTCTCAAACTTTAAGTTTGCTGTCATTTTGAGAGAAACGAAGAATCTGCAAACGATTAGCACCTGCTCAAACCTAACCCACGATTTTGTTTAGGTAGTGTATTTACGGAAGTTTTCCTTGGCATGGGATTCTTCACTGCATTCAGAATGACAAACCATAGAGTCAATAAATAAATCTAACCAAATGAAAAAAATCATTTATCTATTATTGCTTGTAACAGCAATAAATACTTCCTGCAAAAAAGCTTCACCTGATGGTGGAACAGAAACTCCAACCTCACCCTCGGTCGATTTGCCTGCGGGTGCCAAAGATGGCGTTGCATTTATCAATAGTGGTAAATCAGCAATTGTAACTTTATATGCGCCCGGTAAAACCTCCGTTTCGCTGATCGGTGAATTTAATAACTGGTCTGCTTCGGCTTCCGTTATGAAAAAAACATCAGATGGAAATACCTGGTGGATTCAAATCGATAACTTAGATCCAAACACGGAATATGCCTATCAATTCCTGGTTGACGGAACTTTAAAAGTAGCAGATCCTTATTGTGAGAAAATTCTGGATCCGGCAAACGACAGTTATATTTCTGCTGCAACTTATCCAAACCTTAAAGCTTATCCAACCGGAAAATCCACAGGTATTGTAAGTATTATGCAGGCTAACCAACCAACTTATACCTGGAAAAATACAGGTTTTAGTCGCCCCGATAAAAATAATCTTGTTATTTACGAATTGCTGGTCCGCGATTTTACGACGGAACACAATTATGCCTCCACTTTGGCAAAATTAGATTACCTGGTCAATATGGGTGTTAATGCGATTGAGCTTATGCCGGTAAATGAATTTGAAGGGAATTTAAGCTGGGGCTACAACCCGTCATTTTATTTTGCCCCTGATAAGTATTACGGCACAAAAACGGCACTTCAAAATTTCATAGACGAATGCCATGGTAAAGGAATCGCCGTAATTATGGATATGGTTTTGAATCATTCATTCGGTCAGTCGCCAATGGTTCAGTTGTATTTTGATGGCTCAAAACCTGCTTCAAACAGTCCGTGGTTTAATGTTGATGCGAAACACCCGTTCAACGTGGGTTATGATTTTAACCATGAAAGTGCAGCAACCAAATACTTTGCAAAAAATGTAATGAAATTCTGGATGCAGCAATATAAAATTGACGGCTTCAGGTTTGATTTATCAAAAGGCTTTACACAAAAAGCATCAACTGATGATGCAGGTTTCAGGCTTTATGATGCAGGTCGTGTAGCCATCTGGAAAGAATATAACAGCTTTATTAAAAGTATAGATGCAAATAATTTCTATGTGATTTTAGAACATTTTGCAGAAGAATCGGAAGAAAAAGTTTTGGCCGATGAAGGTATGATGCTGTGGAATAATCTAAATTATAATATGAATGAAGCCACCATGGGTTGGTTAGGCAGTTCAGATTTTTCCTGGGGATTTTATTCAAAACATGGTTTCAGCAAATCAGATGGTTTAATTACTTATGGCGAGAGTCATGATGAAGAGCGTTTAAATTATAAAAACATTTCCTTTGGAAACATGTCTGGAAGCTATTTAATCAAAGGAAATTTACCAACCTCGTTAAAACGCGAAGAAATGGCTGCGGCTTTTCTGTTCAGTATTCCCGGACCAAAAATGGTATGGCAATTTGGTGAGTTGGGTTACGACATCAGCATTGATTACAATGGCAGAACCGGTGAAAAACCCATCAAATGGGATTACTTTTCCGATGTAAATAGAAAAGTCTTATACGATGCTTATTCGAAATTCATCAAATTGAAAAAGAATAACAGCATTTTTAATTCTACTAATTCAACATACAATTTAGCAGGTGGTGTTAAATACATCAAACTTGTTGAAGGCACAAATACGGTCATTGTGGTTGGAAATTTTGATGTGGTTAATCAAACCGCAAATATTGATTTTGGTGCTTCGGGTATGTGGTTTGATGCTGTTGGAAATAGCATTAATCTTTCTTCAAATATCTATGGTTCAACTTTAGCTCCCGGAGAATATCATATTTTTAGTAAAACAGTTTTAAAATAAAGTTAATATTTCCAGATCCTTTGAACAATAAATGTTAATTAACGATATGGTTTAAAATGGCATTGCAAAACCGCAATGCCATTTTTTTATGGTAACATTTTCAATGTTTTTTTGATTGGCGTTTGATTAGTCGGATATTTATGCACCAAACAAAAACTAAATGAAATTTAAATTTATATTATCTGCTTTCCTGCTTGGAAGCATTTTTGCCAACGCACAACAAGTACCGAAAAGAACACCTGTAAAAGAGACAACAACAACATCGCAGGTAACGATTAAAGAAGAACCAAAACCCGCAGGGAACGAACGTGCAATAAAGGTAGAAAGTTCTGTGATTACCAATCACACGGTTAATATCAATGGCAAATCGGTAGCGTACAAAGCAACTACAGGCACCTTACCTGTTTGGGATGAGGAGGGTAAACCAATTGCAGGTCTGTTCTATACATATTATGAAAGAACTGATGTACAAAATAAAGATAAGCGGCCGCTGGTTATCTCTTTTAATGGTGGCCCGGGTTCTGCTTCCGTTTGGATGCACATCGCCTATACCGGTCCGGTTGTTTTAAATATCGATGATGAAGGCTATCCGGTTCAGCCTTATGGCTATAAAGAAAATCCATATTCAATTCTGGATGTTGCCGATATTGTTTACATCGATCCGGTTAATACAGGTTATTCAAGAGCAGTTAGTAAAGATATTCCGACAAATAAATTTTTTGGTGTAAGGGCAGATATCAAATACCTGGCCGAATGGATCAATACCTTTGTGACCAGAAATGATCGCTGGGCATCACCGAAATTTTTAATTGGTGAAAGTTATGGCACAACACGCGTTTCGGGCCTGGCTTTAGAGTTACAAAACAGCCAGTGGATGTATTTAAATGGTGTTGTTTTAGTTTCTCCAACAGAACTCGGTATAGAGAGAAGTGGTCCGGTTGATGCCGCATTACGCTTACCTTATTTCGCTGCTACCGCCTGGTACCATAAAGCTTTACCCGCTGATTTACAATCGAAGGATTTAACCGCAATGTTGCCTGAAGTGGAAAGCTTTACGATAAATGAAGTGATTCCCGCTATTTCGCAGGGTGGCATGTTAAGTGCGGAAAAGAAAAAGGCAATCGCAGCAAAAATGGCTCGTTATTCCGGAATTTCCGAAAAAGTATTCTCAGATTATAACCTTAATGTTCCAACCGATTTCTTCTGGAAGGAATTATTAAGGGAAAAAGGTTTTACCGTTGGTCGTTTAGATTCGCGTTATAAAGGTGTTGATAAAATGAGTGCCGGAGAATCTCCGGATTATAATGCTGAATTAACTTCGTGGTTGCATTCTTTTACACCTGCGATCAATATGTACATCAGAAATGAACTTAATTACAAAACGGATTTAAAGTATAACATGTTTGGCTCAGTTTATCCCTGGGATAACTCGGGCGATAAAACAGGGGATAATTTAAGACAAGCAATGGCACAAAATCCATACCTGCATTTGTTGGTTCAATCGGGATATTACGATGGTGCCTGCGATTATTTTAATGCAAAATATAGCATGTGGCAGTTAGATGCTGCTGGTAAACTTCAGGATAGAATGACCTGGGAGGGTTACCGAAGCGGCCACATGATGTACCTGCGTAAAGATGATTTGAAAACTGCAAATAGCCACATCAGGGAATTTATTAAAAAGGCATTGCCTAAAGCTGGAGAACCGGCTAAGTTTTAACCAGCATTTAAGGATTAAAAGATTATAGGATTCTTGAGGTTAAACTTCACTGAAGCTGGCTTATTTTTGCCGGCTTTTTTGTTTTTCTATTTGATGTTTGCTGTCAAATATTTATAATTACAACATAAAGCAGATACAAAATGAATGCAGCGCTCAATCTAATTTTCATAATCGCGTCTATTATTATAATTACTTATGGTGTAAATAACCTGAGTGAACCATCCAATTTGCAGGTTGCAATTGGTGTTGCTGAAATCATTCTTGGTTTACTTGTATTATATTTTCCAACAAAAAAACTATTTAAAAAACTTTAACGCTCATGGAATACGAAGAAGGCGACAGAAGAAATCTGACAAAAAAACTTATCAAATATGGGGCAATGTTAATTGCGCTTATCGTAATTTATGCAATACAACCTTTTACCTACGAAAATATAGATGCCGGAAATGTTGGTATAAAGATAAATCTTTACGGCTCGGACAGGGGTGTAGATAATATTACCATCGTAACCGGTAGGGTTTGGTATAACACCTGGACGACCAAGATAGTTGAATT
The DNA here is from genome assembly GCF_027213645.1 of Pedobacter rhodius. Classification (GTDB taxonomy): domain Bacteria; phylum Bacteroidota; class Bacteroidia; order Sphingobacteriales; family Sphingobacteriaceae; genus Pedobacter; species Pedobacter rhodius. The sequence goes on from NZ_JAPWGL010000005.1 coordinate 209,368, forward strand.
TCCTACTTATACTCAATCTGTAGATTATGAACCCTTTGTGGTTACCACGAGAGATGCCGCAGAGTTTAAAGTTGATCCGAAATTAAACTATCATGTTAATGCCACCATGGTACCTCAAATTTACAGGCAGTACCGTAAACCGCTGGTAGAAATTGAACAGCAGTTTATGCGTAACACTATTTACGATGCTTATCGAATTGTAGCCAATTCATTCAGCTCAGATTCTGTAATGAGTAACAGAGAACGTTTTGAAGACCGGATACAAATGATTTTAACAAAAAACCTAAGTAAAGATGGTTTTGTTTATGACCAATTAACTTCAGCGATTACGCCGCCTGAAAGTTTGAGGCAAATGATTGATGAGAAAAACGCATCGATACAGGCGAGATTAAAAGCTGAAAACCAGGCAAAGCAGGCAGATGCTGAAGCAAAAGTTAAAGTAGCAACGGCTACAGGTGAAGCACAGGCTTTATTGGTTAGGGCTAAAGCTGAATCGGAAGCTAACCGGTTAAGACAGCAGTCATTAACACCATTATTGGTACAACAACAGTGGATTCAAAAGTGGGATGGTAAGTTGCCAACTACACAGGCAGGTGGGAATTCAAGCTTTATGCTGCCTTTAAAATAAATAAGCTGGCGGGAAAAATTTGCTATCTAAAAACTGTTAACTGCAAACTAAAAATAAATACTTATTTTTGTAACCCAATTATGCAGCAAATAAAAACATCATTCGATTTTGAAAAGCCTATTGCCGATTTAGTTCAGCAGATAGAAAAGGTTAAACAAGTTGCCGAAAAGACTAAGGTAGATATGTCTGCCACTCTGGATGAACTTGATGTCAAATTAAATGACACCACAAATAACTTATATAAGAACTTAACGGGTTGGAATAAGGTTCAAATGAGCCGCCATCCGGACAGGCCGCAAACACTTGATTACATCAATATGATTTGCGATGATTTTATTGAGTTACATGGCGACAGAACCGTTAAAGATGATAAAGCAATTATCGGTGGTTTCGCGACGATTAATGGTCAAACGGTAATGGTTATTGGTCACCAGAAAGGAAAAAATACCAAAGAGCGTCAGTATCGCAACTTCGGTATGGCAAATCCTGAAGGTTACCGTAAGGCCCTACGTTTAATGCGTTTGGCAGAAAAGTTTAATAAGCCCGTAATTTCTTTTATTGATACGATGGGCGCTTACCCTGGTTTAGAAGCCGAGGAACGCGGACAAGGAGAAGCCATTGCCAGAAACTTACTTGAAATGTCTGTATTACGTGTGCCGATTATCTGTATTGTTGTAGGTGAAGGTGCATCGGGTGGTGCCCTGGGTATCGGTATCGGTGACAAAGTTTATATGCTGGAGCATACCTGGTATTCTGTTATCTCCCCTGAATCTTGTTCTTCTATCTTATGGAGAAGCTGGGATTTTAAAGAGAAGGCCGCCGAATGCTTAAAACTGACTTCCGATGATATGTTTGGCAACAAGCTGATCGATGGAATTATCCCTGAGCCTTTAGGTGGTGCACATCAGGATCCTGAATTAATGGGACAAACCATGAAAGATTATATTTTAAAGGATTTAGCTTCTTTAGGAAAGTTAAAAACAGATAAACTTATCGAACAAAGAATTGATAAATTCTGTGCGATGGGTGTTGTAAACGAATAATATTGTTTCTTTGATATTTCGAAATCCTGTTTGAGTTAACAAGCAGGATTTTTTTTGCTATTTTCCCCGTCACGCTGAACACTGCGCTCCCGCTCGTTTGTAACGAGCGGGTAAATAGCAAATCGTATTTTACGATATAATTTGTTTAAATACCAGCGACTAAGTCGCAAAGTTATAGTGCGCTCGTTAGAAACGAGCGCAGGCAATTGTGCTCCCGCTCATTTCTAATGAGTGGGTAAATAGTAAATCGTATTTTACGATATAATTTGCTTAAACACCAGCGACTAAGTCGCAAAACTATAATGCACTCGTTAGAAACGAGCGCAAGCAATTGTGCTCCTGCTCATTTCTAATGAGTGGGTAAATAGTAAATCGTATTTTACGATCTCAATAGACATTTAATAATTCAACTTTCAAAATCCCTGGTAAACTTGTGTAATTTGAAGCTGAACTATATAAATAATGCTCAGGTTCGGAAACTATACCTGCCCTGACCGGATTTTGATGAATATAGTTCAATTTTTGAAATGTGAAATCAGGTGTTATTAATTCCACGGCATGATAGCCATCCTGCCAGACTTTATAATTTTCTATTCTTTCCAGATATCTTCCTGCAAATTCAAATTTGTTTAACAACCATTTTTTTCTGCTCTCATTGCTTTCGCTGATTTCTTTAATTAATAATTTATTGGTAAACTTTTTAAAATCTCTAACTATCTCAAATAATTTTAAGCTTCCTTCAGAAGATGCGATTAAATGAATATGATTTGTCATTAAGCAAAATGCATAAAGTTTTAAACCTTTATGTTGTTGACAGTATTTTATTGAATCTATGATGATTTCTTTGTATGAATTACGGGTAAATAAGTCTATCCAATCAACAATAGTGAAAGTAAGGAAGTATATCCCCTCAGGAGCGGTTGCTTTATATTGATCTGACATCTACTAAATATAGTAGATTATTATGAAATTTTTTGCGACTAAGTCGCAAAGCTATAATGCACTCGTTAAAAACGAGCGCAAGCAATAAGAACTAAATATGATGCTAAATGCTCCCGCTCGTTTGTAACGAGCGGGTGTATAATTAATCGTATTTTACGATATAATTTGTTTAAGCACCAGCGACTCAGTCGCAAAACTATAATGCACTCGTTAGAAACGAGCGCAGGCGATAGTGCTCCCGCTCGTTTGTAACGAGTGGGTAAATAGTAAATCGTATTTTACGATATAAATAAAACTTCCTAAGTCTTTTCCGTCGCTTTTATTTTAAGACTTCGCAGGTTTGGCTACCAACAAAAAAGCAGCTACAAATTAATGTGGCTGCTTTATAGTCTTTATAATTATAAATTATTGCCCTGGTTGCTGACCAAAGTAACCTGAAAATCTTGCTTCAAGTCCTGCAAATTGTTTTTCCAGTTGGGCGCTCACTTTCGCTTGTCCCATTGCTTTGGATACTTTCACCATCCTATCCAGGTAATACAATCCGGTTTGAACATTTTGCGTACCGGTAATGCTTCCTTTCGATGCGGAAATATCAGCCAGATAAGTCAATTCTTTTTGGATGTAATCACCGGATTTTAACAGGATATCGTTGGCTCTTGCGGTTTCACCAAGTTTATATAAGTTTTCGGCCATATAGTATTTAACAACAACAGTTCTGATACCGAAAAACTTATCAGGCATAACATTAAAATATTTATCCACTACTTTCTTTGCTTCATTAACCTTACCTTCTTTGATTAAGCTTCCGGTTAAGCTGCTGAAGAGGTTGGTGAAAATAAATGTATCATCTGAAGACTGCGGATCCAGATACTTCGCCGTTTTGATGTTACCCCATTTAAATTTCTCCATTACATTTTTGTAAAGAACAGGTGTGTTCAATAACTCTTCTCTGTCTTCATATGCGGTTGTATCTGTTTTCAGCGGCAATAAGCGTAATGCTAAACCTTCGCTGTATAAATATTTATCTAAACCGTTATATTGCTCGGAAGGAACTGTCGAAGCGAAATAAATAGGACGTTTCCAGTTATTATGAGCAAGAATATCAAGCATTGCCAATGTCCCTTTAGTTACATAGCCTTTGTTAAACTTCCACTGCATTTCAGGAGCTATTTTAGCCGCATCAGCCGCAGGTACAGTTCCTGTACTGATCACTTCCTGAGGGTTAATGGTCAGTTTAAAGTTTTTAGTTGGCAAGAAATTCGATTTTGTACCATCCTGCATGGCTACCTTATCGTCAGGGCTGTCAGATAACAACAAATCAACAACATTTTTAAGTTCTACATTACCGGCAATTTTATAGTCATCGTAAGGCATTACATCACGCACGCCCTGCACAAATTGCGATTCTTTCATCGAAATCGGTAAAGGTTCAGAATCATTTTGTTTCTGCTTCATGCCATTCAGGTACCAATCTGTATCGAACAAACTTAAGTTTACAATACGCACATCCGGACGAACTCTTTCCACTTCCTGGATATACCAAAGCGGGTAAGTATCATTATCACCGTAAGTAAATAAGATTGCATTTGGCGCACAAGATTGCAGGTAATCTAAAGCAATGTCGTGGGCAACCAATTTGGTAGAACGATCATGATCATCCCATCCCTGTTGCGCCATAATAACCGGCGCGGCAAATAAACCAATTACAGAAGCTGCAATTGCACCGGTTGTAGGCGTAAGTTTCTTAAACAGCCATTCTTTTATGGCTAATACCCCGAGACCAATCCATATGGCAAAAGCATAGAACGAGCCCACGTAAGCATAATCACGTTCGCGGGGTTCTAAAGGTTTCTGATTCAGGTATAATACAATTGCGATACCCGTGAAGAAAAATAATAAGCCGACAACACCAGCATCTTTTTGATTACGGCCAAAGTGCCAGATAGCACCCATTAAACCAATAATTAATGGTAAGAAGAAAAACCTGTTATAAGCTTTATTGTCGACAGTTGATGGCGGCAAATGACTTTGGTCGCCATGCCATACCGCATCAATTGGTTTAATGCCACTTAAAGATGTACCTTCAAAACCACTTCCTTGTCCTTGTTCATCGTTTTGGCGACCAACGAAGTTCCAGCCAAAATAACGCATGTACATATAACCAATTTGATAACTGAATAAAAACCCAACATTATCAACCAGATTTGGCTTTTTGCTGTCATCCAGATGCATCCACTCTTTGTAAAACTCGGCGTGCTTTTGGTCATCGCTATACATACGAGGTAAAAATGTATTATCAGCATATTCGTAATCGTTCTTTTTACCTGCAACTTCATACTTTTCAGCACCTTTTCTCCAGATTGTTTTTCCTTCCGTTACGCCGGTTCTTTCTGAGTTATAGTTGGGGCCGAATAGCAATGGACGATCGCCATATTGCTCGCGGTTTAAATAACTTAAGAAAGAGAAAGCATCTTTCGGAGCGCTGTTATTTAAGTTTGGGTCTGCTTTTGCTCTGATGATAATCATTGCAAATGAAGCATAACCAAAAATGATTAAAACGGTAGAAATCAGGCCTAAGTTTAATAATTTCTTTTGATGTTTGATTGAATAACGAATACCCCAAACAAATGCAGCGATAATTAAAATAGCGAAGAATAATACACCCGTTCCGAAACCTAATCCTAATGTGTTAACGAAGAATAAATCAAAGTAAGCACCAAATGAAACTAGGTATTGAATAATTCCGTATTGGATTACACCTAAAATTAATATACCAACTATCAGGGTTTTGAAAATGCCCGAAGTGGTTGCTTTACCTGTTTTTTTGAAATAATAAATAAAAGCAATTGCCGGGATGGTTAGCAAGTTTAAAAGGTGAATACCAATTGATAAACCCATTATATATGCAATAAAAAGCAACCATCTGTCAGCTCTGGGCTCATCAGCATGTGCTTCCCATTTTAAAATGCCCCAGAATACGATAGCTGTAAATAATGATGATTGCGCATAAACTTCAGATTCTACCGCTGAAAACCAAAAACTATCAGAAAAAGCATAAGCTAAAGCGCCAACTACACCTGCACCCATTATGCTGATAAGTTGACCGGTTGTTAATGCTTCGCCGGCTTTTACTAAAGTCTTTTTTGCCAGTGCAGTAATGGTCCAGAATAAGAATAATATGGTCGCTGCACTAGACAAAGCAGAACCAATGTTCATCCAGTAGGCAACTTTGGTTACATCTCCAAATGCAAACACAGAGAAAAATCTTTGTAGCATTAAAAATAGTGGTGCCCCAGGCTGGTGAACAACCTGCATCCTTAATGCAGATGCTATAAACTCGCCGCAATCCCAGAAACTAACTGAAGGTTCTAAGGTTAAAACGTAAGTTATTGTCGCTATTAAAAAGCAAACCCAGCCCGTTATATTGTTAACTTTTGAATAATTCATTGGTTTTTGATAATGATAATTAAATGTTACTGCACATAAAAATGCTGCCGAAATTAATTAATATAGTCGATAAATAAGGAATAACTCCTATTGTTTTTACAATTTTAACGGATTTTATTTTTCTAATTCGCATGAGGAAGTTAATAGACCTTTATTGTAAAATATTAAAACCCGTAAAGCGATGAGGTACACCAGGCTTCACGGGTTCTGTTTAATAACCGGTATTGAAACTAACTGCCAAGAAAAGGCGAAAATCTGGTCATGAATTGATTGTATTGCTTTTCAAGTTTATTGCTCATTTTGGTTTGTTTGTAAACCTGGGTGAGTTTCACCATTTGCCCCAGGTAAGTCATATAAACATGAACATCTCTTTCTGATGATAATCTTTTTTTGCTTTCAGCAACATCAGCAAGATGCGTTAATTCTTTTTTCATATAATCTGCTGATTGATTGATAAAGGCATTTGCCCGGTTTAAATCATTTAGCCGGTAAAGATTTTCAGTAAAATAAAATGAACTCATTAGGTGGCGCATGCTGTAAAATTTAAGCGGCATCACTTCATAGTATTTGTTCACTACTGCTTTACTTTCTGCAATTTTGCCTTCATTAATTAATCCGCCAATCAAACTGTTAAACATATTAGAAAACATGGTTACATCATCTGCCGATTGCCTGTCTAAGTGATTCGCATATTTAATATTTCCGTAATTATAATTGGTAAGCATGTTTTTTAAAAAGGGTTTCACATTCACCTGTTCAAATATGCCCTGCTTCGAAGTGTCGGGTTTCAGCGGCAGCAGACGGTAATTTAATCCTTCCGAATACAAATATTTATTCAACCCAACATATTGTTCATCGGGCATGGCGGCACTAAAATAAATTGGTCTTTTCCAATTGTTATGTGTCAATATATCAAGCAATGCCAAAGTACCTTTTGTTAAGTAATCGGAATTATAAGTCCACTCCATGCTATTTGCAATTTTGCCGGCATCTTCAACAGGAACTGTGCCTGTATCAAGTACTTCCCGCTGGTTAACGCTAAGTTTAAAGTTTTTCGTTGGTAAAACATTGGCCTTCGAACCATCCTGAAGTGTTATTTTATCTTCATCATTATCCGATAATAAAACTTCCATCAATTGTTTTAACTCAACATTTTGTGCAATTTTAAAATCCTGATAATAGATTACATCGCGGGTGCCTTCGGCATACTGACTTGGTTTCATCGAAATGGGAAGTGGTGTTGAATCGTTCTGTTTACGTTTCATGCCATCGATATACCAGTCTGCGGTAAACAAACTCAGGTTTACAATTCTAACATCAGGACGAACGTGCTCAACTTCTTGTGCATACCAAACCGGAAAAGTATCATTGTCGCCGTACGTAAACAGTATAGCGTTCGGTGCACATGATTTCAGGTAATCAATAGAAATATCTCTTGCCAAATGGCTTTCTGAACGGTTATGGTCGTCCCAACCTTGGTTTGCCATTAGGAGTGGGGCCGCAATAAGCGCAATTAAGGACGCAAAAATTGCGGATTTCACAGGCGTCATTTTTTTTAATAGCCATTCTTTCAACCCAATTACACTTAAACCAATCCAGATTGAAAAGGCGTAGAATGAACCGACATAGGCATAATCCCGCTCGCGGGGTTCAATTGGAACAGAGTTTAGGTATAGAACTATGGCAACACCGGTAAAGAAAAATAACAATCCAATAATACCGGCTTGTTTTTGATTTCTCTTGAAATGCCAAACCGCACCAATTAACCCTAAAATAAATGGCAGAAAGAAGAACCGGTTATAAGCTTTATTATCTACAATTGATGGCGGTAAGTTTTTCTGATCGCCTAGTCGAATCGCATCAACAGGCTTCACGCCGCTTAACCAGCCACCACCGTTTTCACCCACTTGTCCATCCTGATTGTTTTGGCGGCCAACAAAGTTCCACATAAAGTAACGCATGTACATCTGGCCAGCCTGAAAAGAAAACATATAATTCAGGTTATCTATAAAACCAGGTTTGTGCGAATCATCAAAACCCATCCAGCTTTTATAAAACTGTACATGTTCAGGTTTATCGCTGTACATTCTTGGTAATAAAGTGTTTTCTGCAAATACATAATCAGATTTGGTTCCTGCGGGTTCGTATTTTTTATCACCTTTTCGGTAAAGCTTCCCGGTTTCTTTAATATCGATTTTTTCAGAATTATAGTTTTCTCCATATAATAATGGCCGGTCACCATACTGGGCACGATTTACATAATTTAGAAACGTGAAGGCATTTTCGGGATTTGTATTATTTAAGTTTGGTTTTGCATGTGCCCTGATTATCAACATTGAAAAAGAACTGTAGCCAAATATGAGCAGTACTGTTGATACCAGAGCTAAATTCAAAACCTGTTTTTTCTTTTGAATGGAATACCTTATTGCAAAAACCAGTGCTGAAATAAGTAAGATGGCAAAAAATAAAATGCCTGTTCCAAAACCTAAGCCTAAAGTATTCACAAAAAACAAATCGATATAAGCTGCGGTTGAAACTGAATATTGAATAATACCGAATTGAACAAATGCAAGAATCAAAACAGAAACCAAAAACGTTTTGATAATTCCTTTATTGGTAGGGTTTGGGGTTTTTCGGAAGTAATAAACAAAAACAACGGCAGGGATAACCAGGAGGTTTAATAAGTGTACACCAATTGAAAGGCCAATCACGTAAGCGACAAAAGCCAGCCATCGGTCAGCACGAGGTTGCTCCGCCTGTGATTCCCATTTTAAAATGCCCCAGAAGGCCACAGCTGTACAAAGCGAAGATAAAGCATAAACTTCTGCCTCTACTGCCGAAAACCAAAAACTATCTGAATAGGTGTAGGCTAATGCACCGACCAGTCCTGCTCCAATAATGCTTATCGTTTTAGCGCTTGTAATTTCCTCATTCGCCTTAACTAAAACTCGTTTTGCCAGTGCCGTAATTGTCCAGAATAAAAACAATATGGTAGCTGCACTTGCCAAGGCAGAAGCAACATTCATGAAATAGGCTACTCTGGTTACATCGCCTAAAGCAAAAGCAGAAAATATCCTTTGAATCATAGATACCAGCGGTGCTCCGGGTTGATGAACAACTTCTAATCGGAAAGCTGAAGCAATAAATTCGCCGCAGTCCCAAAAACTTGCAGATTGATCTAAAGTTAAAATGTAAGTTACAGCGGCAATAAAAAAACACAGCCAACCGGTTAAGTTGTTGATTTTCGGATAAGTCATGGTCAGTTTAGTAATTGATAGTAAAACGATTATAGGTTTTAACCTATAAAGTCGGATTTAAAATAAAAACGTTGCACAATGGGCGAATAATTTTTCAATCCTTTTGAACGCAGCATAATTTTTATTTTTTTTTAAATCGCTCTTGCATATTTAAAATATGCTGCCTACATTTGCATTCCCTTTCGGGGATATATCCTCGAAAAGCTTTTGTCCGATAGTATAAGGGTAGTACGACAGTTTTTGGTACTGTTTGTCTTGGTTCGAATCCAGGTCGGACAACAAAATTTAGCATCGGATCGTGTATTTCAAAAATGCATGATCCGATTTTTTTTAAACCGTAAACTACTCACGGATCATGCCATTGCAGTTTAACCCGGTTAAATTATTTTCCGGAACAGGTTCAAGAGGATTATCACTAAAAATTGCTGAAAGTTACGGCAAACCACTTGGTGAAGTTACCATTCACAAATTTAGCGATGGCGAGTTTCAGCCTTCATTTGATGAATCAATCCGGGGCTGCGATGTTTTTTTAATCCAATCTACTTATCAGCCCAGCGATAATTTAATGGAACTTTTGTTAATGGTTGATGCCGCAAAAAGAGCTTCAGCACATTACATAACAGCAGTTGTTCCTTATTATGGTTTGGCCCGTCAGGATAGAAAAGATAAACCGCGTGTGGCAATCGGAGCTAAATTGGTTGCTAATTTGTTAAAATCAGCAGGTATTCACCGTATTATGACGATGGATTTGCATGCTGCACAGATACAGGGATTTTTTGATATTCCGGTCGATCACTTAGATGGTTCGGTGATATTTGTTCCTTATATCAAAAGCTTAAACCTGCCAAATTTAACCATCGCATCGCCAGATATGGGCGGTTCGTACAGGGCTCGTACCTTTGCGAAATTTTTTAATGCCGAGGTTATTATTTGTGATAAACGCCGTAAACGTGCTAACGAAATCGAATCAATGTCGATTATCGGTGATGTTACGGGACAGGATGTTGTGCTGATTGATGATATTTGCGATACCGCTGGCACCTTATCGAAAGCTGCGGCTTTAATTATGGAAAATGGCGCTGCAAGTGTAAGAGCAGTTTGTACGCACGCAGTATTATCAGGCAAAGCAATAGAAACAGTTGAAAATTCTGTATTATCAGAATTAATTGTTACTGATACGATCCCTTTAAAACAGGAGAGTTCGAAAATCAGGGTGCTGAGTACAGCGAGTTTATTTGCAAGAGCAATTGCTAATGTAAACGAACATGGCTCAATCAGCGATTTGTTTAGAGTATAAAAACGTTGGTCGTTTTTCGTTATTCGTTTTTACGATTCAGCGATAGACGACAGACGCAAAACGAATTTTAATAAATAAATATAAATAAAATGAAAACAATCGCAATTAGCGGTTCTCCAAGAGAGAACGTAGGGAAACGCGATGCCAAGGAACTTCGTTACGAAGGTAAAGTTCCGGCGGTATTGTATGGTGGAAAAGAGCAACAACACTTAGCTGTGGTTATTGCTGACTTAAGAGATGTTATTTATACCCCGGAAGTGAACTTTGTAGAGATTGATGTTAACGGTACAAAAACTAAAGCTATCGTAAAAGACACTCAATTCCACCCACTTACTGATGTATTAATGCACATCGATTTTCTTCAGTTATTTGATGAAAAAGAAATCGTAATGGAAATCCCTGTAAAATTAACAGGAACTTCTCCAGGTGTTAAAATGGGTGGTAAGTTAATCCAGAAATTACGTAAACTTCGTGTTAAAGCTTTACCTGCTGATATGCCTCAAAACGTTGAAGTAAGTTTAGAAAAATTAGAAGTTGGTAGCTTATTCCGTGTTCGCGATTTAAAAGGCGATAAATATGCTATCACTAACACACCTGAAGATACTATCGTTTCAGTTGCAATGTCTAGAGCATTAAAACAAGCAGAAACCGAAGCTGCTAAAGGTAAAAAATAGTCAGGATTTTCTGATTAAAGGATTAAGCGGTGCAAATTTATTTGCACCGCTTTTTTTTAGCCAGGATTTAAGGATTACTGGATTTTCAGGATTTCTTTCCATCATCCATTTGACATCTACCATTTTCCATACTCCATCCAACATCTATCATTTCCCATCAAAACCGTCTTTTCTTATTAATCTTCTCTTTTTTCCTTCACCTTTGCTCTTTTCGCTTTAAGCTTTTACCTTTACGCTTATGAAATATCTCATCGTTGGTTTAGGAAATATCGGTCCGGATTATGCCCATACGCGACATAATATTGGTTTTGATATCGCTGATGAACTTGTAAAGGGTTTAGGCGGAAGTTTTGAAAACATCCGGCTGGCTTATTATTCAGAAGTAAGTTTTAAAGGCAAGAAACTACACGTAATTAAACCAACCACTTTCATGAACCTGAGCGGTAAAGCCGTAAACTATTGGATGAAAGAACTCAAGATAGCGCCTGAAAATGTTTTGGTTATTGTTGATGATTTAGCTTTACCCCTGGGTAAACTTCGTTTAAAGCTACAGGGTAGCAGCGCAGGCCATAATGGTTTAAAGAGTATCGAAGAAGTTTGTGGCGGACAGAACTACGCCCGCTTACGTTTCGGCATTGGTAACGATTACCCTAAAGGAAGACAGGTTGATTTTGTATTAGGCTTATTTGATAAAAACGAACAGCTGGAATTACCTGCGCTGATAGATAAAAGCGTTGATCTTATCAAGAGCTTTGTAACCGTCGGTCCGGCCCATACCATGACTGCTTTTAATAAATAGTCCGTTATTTCTAAAGTCGTCATTGCTTCTTACCTCGCAATGACGCTGTGAGTCTAAACAAAAAAAGACCATCTTTCGATGGTCTCTGAGTGCTATTATAGTTAGTTAATGATTATTTAACTTGTTCCTGAGCTCTTGCAATGTAAGCATCAACTAATTGTGCTTCCTGGCTTTCAGGGTATTGGGTTTTAATTTTTGTATAAGCTTCAACAGCGCCTTTAAAATCTTTAAGGCTTTCATTTACCAGACCTATTTTCTTTAAAAACATAGGGGAAGTAAATTTGCTCGATTTATCAGCAGCTTTTTTATAATAAGTTAATGCTTGTTTATAGTCTTTCAATTCGCTGTAAGCATCCCCCAATAAGCCTAAAGCTAATGGATCTGCAACCGGGCTTCCGGTAGCGCTATATTTACTTAACGCATCAACAGCTTGCTTGTACTCGCCTTTGCGTAAATAGATGCCGCCTAAATAAAGGTTCGCCAAATTTGCTGATTTTGTGTTATCGTAATCTTTAGCAATTTGCTCTAATCCAGGGTAACCACCCTCACCTTTAATCGCTTTATTTGATAATGAATCAACACCGATCAATTGTTCTGCTTTAAACATTTTGCTTGCAGCCTCTTTCGCACGGTCTTTTAAATATACATTCTGGTACCAAAAATAAACACCAATTAAAACGATTATAGCACCTGCTATAAACAACAGGCTTTTATTGTTTTCCTGTAAAAAAGAACCTTTTTTAATAGGTTGAGTTGTCTGGTTATCTGTTGTAGACATGTTGGTTTAAAAAATTAAGATTGCAAAAATACGTTTTTCAATCAAAGTATCAATCTTTATTTTCAAGTATTTGTTTAAACTATAGTTATTTAGCCATTACGAATTTGGAATAAGCAATTCTTTTACCTTAATAAACTAATCAGGGTATGAAACCATGTTTTATTATCACTAAAAATACCGGTATGGTTTATTATAAGGTAAATTGTTTGATGCTCCGAATGGTTCCTAAAAGATTTGATTCTTATCGGCTGCCAGAACAGGCCAAAATTTTTCACTGCAGAAGCCGGGAATAATTCATCAAAGCCCATGTATACTTCTTCAATTTGTGATAAAGGAAGTTCTAAATGTTCATCTCCGGTTATAAAAAGACCATTTGATGCCAGTAAGATATTACCTTCGTGATTATGTAGTGGCTTTAAAAACGAAAACATTCCTGCAATCTTTTTTACCCAGCTGAATTTTTTTTCATCGTTAAGTTCATGGTCGTATGACCAAAGAACATTTCCTTCTAACATTTTTTGCGCAACCATATATTTTTCCTTGCGATGAATGTAAGCTTTATTTTTAACATTGGCCCTTTCAAGGGTAAAAAATCGGTAAATTGCATCATAATTTATGTGGTTAAAAAACATTACCCTTCTTAATTTTAAAAATTATAGCGATGCCGGGATCAGCTTTTCTGAAACCGTAAACGTTTTTACAGGCAATAACGGCTCAGGCAAAACCAATATGCTCGATGCAATCCATTACCTCTGCTTATGTAAAAGTTATTTTAATCCGATTGACGGTCAGCAGATTAAAAGTGGTGAAGATGTTTTTATGATTCAGGGTGATTTCGATCGGAATGAAAAAAACGAAAAAATAAGCTGTGGGGTTAAAAGAAACCAAAAAAAGCAGTTTAAAAGAAATAAGAAAGCGTACGATAAACTTGCCGATCATATTGGTTTATTTCCGGTTGTGATGGTTTCGCCTTACGACGTAAACCTGATTATGGAAGGAAGTGAAGAACGCCGGAAATTTATTGATAATGTAATTTCACAAACAGATTCATTTTACCTGGATCAGTTGATTGCTTATAATCGAATCTTAACCAACCGGAATGCTTTATTGAAACAAATTGCGATAACCAAACGATACGATGCAGCCCTGCTCGAAATCTTAGATGAGCAATTAGTTGCTTCCGGTAATCAGATTTTTGCAACCCGAAAAGCTTTTATGGATGCTTTTATTCCATTGTTTAATCAATACTACAGTTACCTTACTGATAATAGGGAAGCCGTAGAATTGAATTATCAATCGCAATTGAGCGAAAATTCATTTGAAGCATTGTTGCAGAAATCAGTTGAAAAAGACAGGGTTCTGGAACGAACAACGGCCGGCATCCATAAGGATGAACTTGTTTTTATTATAAGTGGAATGCCTTTGAAAAAGTTTGGTTCGCAAGGGCAGCAAAAATCTTTTTTAATTGCATTGAAACTGGCACAATATGCTTACCTGGCAAAAAACAAGGGTTTTAAGCCATTACTTCTTTTAGATGATATTTTTGATAAACTTGATGACAACCGCGTACATAAGCTTATGCAAATGGTTTCTCATCACGATTTCGGACAAATATTTATTACCGATACAGGGATAGAAAGAGTCAAATCAATTTTTAATAACATAGAAGTTGATGTAACTTTGTTTGAAGTGGAAAACGGACAAATACAAAATGCGTAAACCGAATGATTTTACCCTTAAAGATGCCATCAGCAAAATGCTGGATGTGTATCGTTTGCGCCGTAAATTCGACGAAACTTCCATATTAGCCATCTGGCCGGAAATTATGGGTACAGCAATCGCAAACAGAACCAAACAAATTTATATACACGATAAAAAACTGTTCATTCGTATAGAATCGTCAGTAATAAAAAACGAACTGGTTATGGTTCGTCAAGGTATTATTCAAAAGCTTAATGCCCATGCAGGGAGCGAGGTTATTAATGAAATGGTTTTTCTGTAACATAAAAAAGGTTAAAGATTTTAGTCTTTAACCTTTTTTATGATTGATAGAGTATATATTGCTACCCTTTGTTTCCGCCACCGAATACTTTAGCAAGTATCCATATTAACAGTGCCACTACAATAACAATAACAATTACGCCTGTCCAAACGCCGGCTTTAAAAATACCACCTATAAGTTCGCAACTGCTAAGTGTTGTGCATAAAAATGCAATCAGTACTAAAGGGAATGTTCTTTTCATGATGTTAATTTTGATATAGCTAACACCTGAAAGAGAAAAAATGTTTTATAGTATTATTACTTACCGTTAACTTTTAACAATTCAATTTCGAAAATTAAGGTGCTGTAAGGTGGTATGTCAGGACCATAACCACGTTCGCCGTAAGCTAAATTGTAGGGTACAAATAATTTGTATTTTGAACCTGTATTCATCAACTGAACACCTTCTGTCCAGCCTGGTATTACACGGTTTAACGGGAAACTAATTGGCTCACCTCTGTCATAAGAACTATCAAATTGCTTTCCATTTAATAAAGTGCCTTTGTAATTTACTAAAACTGAATCTGTTGCAGCAGTTGGTTTAGCACCGGTTCCGGCAGTTAAAACTTCATATTGTAGTCCGCTTGCAGTTGTTTTTACACCTGCACGTTTCTTATTCTGCTCTAAAAATGTTTTGCCTTCGGTAATGTTTCCTGTAAATTTGTCTTTGTTAGCGTTCGTTAGCGCCTCATTAATACATTGTTGTGCTTGTTGCTGATTTAAAATAACTTTACCGCCAGTAAATGCATCTTTTAGTCCTTTTAGCAACACATCATAATTCATGGTAGACAATCCGGTCGTTTTTAAACTCGCACCAATAGATGAGCCGAATGCATAACTAACAGAATCTAAGCCGGATTTTAAAACTACAGGCGCCGAAATTGTTTTAGCTGTAGCAGCAGGTTTTTTTGCAACAGGTTTTTTCGTCTGCGCAAATGATGTAATGGAGATACCTGAAACAAATATCGTTAAGAAAATTTTTTTCATTTGAATGATTTTGATTGTTGTTAACAGATAACAACTCTTAATTATTATTATTTATGGGCCGAAAGATACAAAACTTATAAAACAATAAAACCCCGAATAATCGAGGTTTTAAATTTATATTTTGAATGAATGCTTAGAAACGCTCGTCAGCTTTGAAGAAAAAGTTTCCTTCAATCTCGGCATTTTCATCAGAATCTGATCCATGAACTGCATTTGCATCGATAGATTTAGCATATTTCTGGCGGATAGTGCCTTCTGCGGCTTCAGCAGGATTGGTCGCACCGATTAATTTTCTGAAATCTTCAATGGCATTGTCTTTCTCCAGGATAGCTGCAACAATTGGTCCTGATGACATGAAGCCAACTAAATCTTTGTAAAAAGGGCGTTCTGCGTGTACTGCATAAAACTGGCCGGCAGTCTCGTCAGTTAGCTTAGTATACTTTAATGCAATGATTTTGAAACCCGCATTAGTAATATCATTTAAGATTGCTCCGATGTGGCCATTAGCAACTGCATCCGGCTTAATCATAGTAAAAGTTCTGTTAGTGCTCATTGTACTTAATATCAAATTTTTTGCAAAAATACGTTTTAATTGATGAAATAGAAATGTTTATTATTCTTTAAACTTTTCCGGCCTTTGATAAACGTCAGTTTGCTCCTTTAATGTATTATTAATTTTAGCTCCATCAAATTAAAGCGGGATTAATATGAAATTATGATGATTTAAGTTTTATTTAAAATAAGTCTAAATAAATTTGGAATTTAAATGACCAATATTACCTTTGCGGCTGTTTAGAATCAATCCAGATAATCATGACTAAAAAATTTACACACCTTCTTGGCATTGTGGTCGTACTGCTGTTTGCATCATTAGATCTGATGGCCCAAACAAAAACGGGAAGTATTAACGGCTACATAAAAACCAGCGACGGCAAGCCCGCCGCTTATGTAAGTGTTGGTTTGAAAAATATGAATAAAACGACTCAAACTGACGAAAGTGGGAGTTTCACAATCAAAAATTTACCCGCAGGTACATATGTAGTAAAAATCTCTGCTGTTGGTGTTAAAGCCCAGGAAGGGCAAATTTCAATTGCTGAAGGAGCATCAGCTACTTTAGATTTCTCCATTTCAGAATCAGCTTCACAATTAGATGAAGTATCTGTTAACGGTTATAAAACGCCAAATAAAAAGCCTGTTAATTTGGGTAAAATAGCGATTGCACCAATTGATTTACCACAGGCAGTTCAGGTTATCGGCAACCAGGTGATTACCGATCAGCAGGCGAACCGTTTAAGCGATGTATTAAAAAATGTTAATGGTGTTGCGTTTGGAGAAAATCGTGGTTCGGTAAGCGGCGAAACTTTCTTCGCCCGTGGCTACAGCCTTGGTACAAATAATGTTTTTAAAAATGGCGCTCGTGCCACCAGTGGTGGTATGCCTGAGGTTAGTACTTTAGAATCTATCGAGGTACTAAAGGGAAGTGCTGCACTATTATATGGCGGTGTAACCGGCGGGGCAGTAGTGAATTTGGTAACTAAAAGACCAAAATTTGAATATGGGGGTGAAGTTTCAATGCGTGGTGGCAGTTATGATATGTATAAGCCAACAGGCGATGTATATGGGCCCATTACAAAGAATTTAGCTTTTCGTTTAATTGGTAACTATGAAGATGCTGCGAGTTTTAGAAACACAGTTAATTCTAACAGAATATATGTAAATCCATCTTTACTGTATAAAATTAATGAGAAAACCGACATTTTGCTACAAGGTGATTATTTAAAAAGCGACATGACGCCGGATTTTGGTATCGGTACCGTAAACAATCAGATTATTGATATTGGTCGCAGCGCATTTGTAAATGCGCCCTGGGCATACAACAATACAAATACAGTTACTTCCCAGTTAAATGTAAATCATAAATTTAACGATAACTGGAAACTGAATGTTCTGGCAAATCTTCAATCTTATAACCGTAATTACTTTAGTGCAGAGCGACCGTTTGCTGACCAGCTTGCGGCTACTGCACTTCCGTATGGGATTGCGCAACGTAATGTTACCCGCTCAAAAACAAAAGAATTTACCTACAACCAGCAGATTAATTTAAACGGTTCCTTCAAAACAGGAAATGTAACCCATACCTTGTTAGTCGGTGCGGATGCAGACCAGTCCAGAACAACCAGTGGTGGCTTCGTTTTTAATAATAATTTAACTGCTTTTAATTATGGTAACGTTAACCTGCTCGACCCCACAACTTATTATGGATCAGGGATAGAGCCGATTGCTACTATGACTACTCAAACCTTTGCGCCACTTTATCGCATGGGTACTTTTGTTCAGGATTTGGTTTCTATTACCGAAAAATTCAAAATACTTGCAGGTATTCGTTATACTTTTCAAAAAACACCCAGAACAGTTTCTACAAATTTAGTGACCGGTGTGCAAACGTTAAGCGTAAACAGTTTAGATAAATCGAAAACAGAAAATGCATTTTCTCCAAAATTTGGATTGATTTACCAGCCTTTAAAAACAACTTCATTATATGTTAGTTACGCAAACAATTTTATTCAAAATACCGGTACGGATATTAACCTGGCGCCACTTGATCCATCGACTGTAGATCAATATGAAGCCGGCATTAAAAACGACTTATTTAAAGGCAGGTTATCTGCTAATTTAACGGTGTACAGAATTGCAAATAACAAATTCGCACAACAGGCACTGTTAAATGCACAGGGCGCGCCAAATGGGGATGCAAATATTAAAGAACTTAATGGGAAAACGCTGAGCGACGGGCTTGAACTTGACATTACAGGGACTATCGTAAAAGGATTAAATTTCATTGCTGGTTATAGTTATAACTTTATCCGTTACACGGAAACCCGCGATAAAACAGTTTACACCGTTCCAAATCCTACAACCGCCAACCCAAATGCAACCAGAACCGTAACGCTTGGCGGGGTAGTTGAAGGCCAGAGACTGGTGGGATCTACTAAAAATACGGCAAACGGTACATTATTTTATACTTTTCAGGAAGGCGGCATAAAAGGCTTAAAGCTGGGCGCATCAGCATATTACACAGGCGCCCGTAATGGCGGCTACAATGACACCAAAATTCAAAATTATAGCCGATTAATTCCTTTAAGTGCTTTTACAACGTTTGATTTTTCAGCAGGATATAACTGGAAAAAGATTTCACTATTGGCAAAAGTTGCAAACATTACCAATGAACTTAATTATTTTGTTCATGAAAACTATAGTGTTAACCCAATTCCGCCCCGCCAGTTTGTTACCACGTTATCTTATAGATTTTAGTAAATGCTTTTAGCTAATATAAAACGGGTTAATCCTTCTATCGGATTAACCCGTTTTGTTTTTTGGATGAAACAAACAAACTTTTACCTGCTTATTATTAAAGCATTAAATAAGCACACAACTAATGCTAAATTTACTTAGCTTTGCAGCGCAAAAATTATGCTTACATTAACAGAATTAAAATCCTTACTGGCTACGCCACAGAAAATTGTCATCACCACGCATCATAAACCTGATGGCGATGCAATGGGCTCATCTTTAGGTTTATATGGCTATTTAATTCAAAAAGGACATCATGTAAAAGTGATAACCCCAACCGATTATCCTGTTTTTTTACATTGGATGCCCAACAATTCCGATGTGATAATTTTCACAGAGCAGCAGGAAAAATCTGCTAAATTAGTTGATGAGGCCGCAATAATTTTCTGTTTGGATTTTAATACCTTAAGCAGGATTAACGAACTGGGCGAACTGGTCAGAACGGCTTCTGCAAAGAAGGTTATGATTGACCACCATCTCGAGCCGGAAGATTTTGATGATTATCGCAACTGGGATATTAATGCATGCGCTGCCGCCCAATTGGTTTACGATTTCATTGTTAACCAAATGGAAGACGAGAAAGGTATAAATAAAGATGTGGCAACCTGTCTTTATACTGGTATTATGACCGATTCTGCGTCATTTCGTTTTCCTTTAGCAACCTCAAATGTGTATCGAATTGCTGCAAATCTTATTGATTTAGGCGCTGAACACTGGAAAATACATCAATTGGTTTATGATAATGCAAGTGAAGATCGTTTGCGTTTTCTTGGTTATTGCTTATCAAACAAGTTGGAAGTTTTTCACGAATTTAATACGGCAATTATTACCGTTACAAAGGAAGAACTTGCTAAATACCACAGTGCAACCGGCGATACGGAAGGCGTTGTAAATTATGCTTTATCTATAAATGGAATTCGTCTGGCAGCCTTAATAGTTGAAAGAACTGATAAAGTTAAATTATCTTTACGTTCTACGGGTGATTTCCCTGCAAATGAAATCTGTAAAAAATATTTCAATGGCGGCGGACATAGAAATGCCGCGGGCGGTGCCTCAGAGAAAACATTAACTGAGGTTATTGAAGAATTCAAATCAATATTACCGGAATATAAAAGTCAGTTAATCGTATAAAATTAAATAAACGGGTTAAACCTGATAACAAAAAAATCAATCAAATAAATAATGAAACCTGCGAAGCAGGCTTCATAACAAAGAAAAATCAATAAATAATGAAAAAAGGAATAATTATTCTGTTTGCAGCAACATTAGGTTTAGCTGCTTGTAACAATTACAAAAAAGGTGAAGGAGATTTGCAATACAAAATCTTAAAGGATGAAGGTAAAGAAAAAATCAAAGAAGGTGATTTTGTAAAATTAAATGGTATTCAAACGGTAGAAGGTACTACAAATGCGGATTCGACTTTAGTTAATACGTATGACAACGAACGTCCTGCTTTTTTTCCGATCAGCAAATCGATGTTTAAAGGCGATTTAGTTGCAGCTTTGAAAATGTTAGGTGAAGGCGATAGTGCATCTTTTAAATTGAACTTAGATTCAATGGCTAAATATTCTGGTCAGCCGAAACCAGCGGGTTTAAAAAGTAACTATGCTACTTTCACTGTAAAAATCGAAAAAGTATTACACAAAGCAGCTAATGAGGCAGATTCTACTTTCGAAACAAAGAAAAGAACTTTCTTCGAAACAGAATATAAAGCGTTAATTGCAAAAAACAAAGCAAATGAAGCTGCAAAAATCAAAAAATACATTGATGATAATAAATTAGAAGTTAAATCTACGGCTTCTGGTTTACAATATGTTATCGAAAAACCAGGTAATGCTGAAAGAGCTGCTTTAACGGATACGGTAATGGTTGACTATACCGGTCAGTTCACCAATAAAAAAGGTAATGGCAAAATCAATGTTTTTGATACATCAAACGAGAAGATCGCTAAAGAAGCGGGTATTCACTCGCCAATGGCTCAGTACACTGCCCGCCCGTTAGTTTTAAATCAGCTGGCTCCGGGTTTCATAGAAGGTGTTCAGTTAATTGGTGTTGGTGGTAAAATTAAAATCATCATTCCGTCCAAATTAGGTTATGGCGAAAATGGTGGTGGTCCAATCAACCCTTTTACGCCTTTGGTTTTTGATATCGAAATTAAATCAATTAAAAAAGGAAGTGCAGCACCAGTTGCTGCTCAGCCAATGCCGACAACTCCGGCTCAATAACAAAAAAATAAAAATTATAAAGCCCCGGAACTTAAAATCCGGGGCTTTGTTATTTAAATCTAATTTATATTTAGGTGTTCCTCTTTGTTTCTTGCTCTTTGTTCCTTACTCTTTATCCTTAACTTTGCCTTATGATTTTTACCGATACGCATACCCATTTATATTACGAGCAGGATGCAGAAAAACAAGCCTTGCTGATGGAGCGTTGCCTTGAAAATGGTGTTAACCGTTTGTTCTTGCCAAATGTTGATGTGGCTTCAATTGCTAGGATTGATGACCTGGTAAATAAATATCCGCAAAATTGTTTCGCGATGGCAGGCTTGCATCCTTGTGATGTGAAAGAGGGTTACCAGGAACAACTTGATATTATTTACGAAACAATTTCCGGCAGAAAAATATATGCAATCGGCGAAATCGGTATCGATTTATATTGGGATAAAACAACTCTAAGTATTCAGCAAGATGCCTTTCACAAACAAATCAGCTGGGCAAAGGATTTAGGTTTGCCTATCGTTATTCATTGCCGTGAAGCTTTTGATGAGGTTTTTGAAGTTTTAGAAAGTGAGCGTGATGAAAAATTACGGGGGATTTTTCATTGTTTTACAGGCAATGTAGAACAGGCGAAACAAGCCATTGATTTAAATTTCTACTTAGGTATTGGCGGTGTGGTAACTTACAAAAAAGCCGGATTGGACATGGTGCTTTCTGAAATTCCGTTAGAAAATCTCGTGTTGGAGACTGATTCACCTTACCTTGCTCCGGTTCCTTTTCGGGGAAAACCAAATGAAAGCAGTTATCTCATTTATGTTGCTCAAAAACTAGCGGATATTTACAGTGTTTCCGTTGAAGAAATTGCGACCGTTACGACAGAAAATTCTAAGAAAGTTTTTGGTATTTAGTGTAATTAGTTTTATATCCCGCTGCCTGCACAGATTTATTCTGCCACAATTATTTTCCTCTGCGGGAGTTCTTTATCAATTTGACAAGTATTTTTATTTAGCAGAAATCTGATTTAAGTTATTCGCAACAGGATGACTTATTCATATAATATGTTCGTATTTTTTCTCAATCAACTAACCCAGGGTATATTATTGTCAACATCTATTCTTCAAGACCAAATAATTAATTTAATAACCGTATTTTTAACGTGTATTGTTATTTTGCAGTAAAACGGGATTATTGATTGTTATTTTAATAAAATAAGCATCGTATATTGCTGAATGATTGCGAATATGAAAATCTTGTTAAAGCATTTATATTTTTTTCCTTTCTTTGCGCTGAGCAACCTTTACCAAACCAGATGAATAAAATCCTTGTAATTTATACCGGCGGTACAATCGGTATGATAAATGACCCGGATAACGGGATGTTAGTTCCCTTTAATTTCGAACAGATAAAAGAAAACGTTCCCGAGTTAAGTCGCTTAAATTATCACCTGGATGTTCATTCCTTCAATCCGGTTTTGGATTCATCAAATATGGATCCTGAAATCTGGAAAACCCTGGCACAGCTTATTTACACGAATTACGATTTGTATGATGGCTTTGTGATTTTACATGGTTCAGATACAATGGCTTTTACGGCTTCGGCGTTAAGCTTTATGTTAGAGAACTTAGGTAAGCCGGTTGTTTTAACAGGTTCCCAGTTGCCTATCGGAGAAATCAGGACGGATGCAAAGGAAAACTTAATTACGGCACTTGAAATTGCTGCAACCAAAGAAAACGGTAAAGCATTGGTTCCTGAAGTTTGCATCTATTTCGATGCCCAGCTATTCAGAGGCAATCGTTCTATAAAATATAACATTGAAAAATTTGAAGCTTTTCGCTCGCCAAATTATTCAATTCTGGCAGAAGCAGGCGTGCATTTGCAATTTCATGAAAACTATATATTAAAAGCCCCTGAAGCGCCTTTAATTTTGCGTACCAATTTCAATTCAAATATCGGAGTGTTAAAATTATATCCCGGTATTACGCCACAGGCAGTTCAGGCCATTACCGATTCTAAAGTCGACGCAATTATTTTGGAAACCTTTGGCTCCGGTAACACCACAACGGCTCAGTGGTTTTTAGATGCGCTGCAAAATGCTTTAGGCAATGGTAAAATCATCATTGATATCTCGCAGTGCAAAAAAGGCTCTGTACAATTAGGCAGGTATGAAACCAGCCGCGAATTACAACAAATGGGTATTTTAAGTGGCTTCGATTTAACCTTTGAAGCAACGGTAACTAAACTAATGTTCGTTATGGGCTTAGGTTTGCCGGTTGAGGAAAGCAAAAAGCTTATGGAACAATCTTTACGCGGCGAACTAACGAATTAAAGTAAAAGTTGTGCAATTATGACGTAAGTCATTCCTCATACGAGTATTTAGCCCTATTTTTGTTTATAAGGTTAAAGTAATAGTTAAAGGCAGTAGTTTGTCTTTATACTGGATAATCAATTCTTGATACTTACAACATGAAAATAGAACAAATATACACCGGTTGTTTGGCTGAAGCTGCATATTACATTGAAAGTAATGGCGAAGCGGCAATTATTGATCCGCTCAGGGAAATTTCAACTTATTTAAAGAAAGCGGAAAAGGCCGGAGCAACCATTAAGTATATTTTTGAAACGCATTTTCACGCTGATTTCGTTTCCGGTCATGTAGATCTGGCGGAAAAATCCGGTGCAGAAATTATCTATGGACCAACAGCCAGAACAGAATTTAAATCGCATATTGCTAAAGACGGCGAGCAATTTAAAATTGGTGATGTAACGATTACGGCGCTTCATACACCCGGACATACATTAGAATCAACAACTTATTTATTAACGGATGAAACCGGGAAGGATCACTGTATTTTCAGTGGTGATACACTTTTTATAGGAGATGTGGGTCGCCCTGATTTAGCGCAAAAGGGGCATTTAACGAAAGAGGATTTAGCAGGAATGCTTTACGATTCATTAAATGATAAAATTAAACCTCTGGCTGATGATGTGATTGTTTATCCTGCTCATGGTGCGGGTTCCGCTTGCGGAAAAAGCATGAGTAAAGAGACTTTTGATACCTTAGGCCATCAAAAAGAAGTTAACTACGCTTTAAAAGCACAAACTAAAGAACAATTTATAGCTGAAGTTACAGATGGTATTATGCCGCCACCACAATATTTTGCGAAGAACGCAGCAATTAATAAGGGCGATATTAACAGTATCGATGAGGTTTATAAAAAAGGATTAATTGCATTGACACCTCATGAATTTGAGCAGATGGCGAATCAAACCGGTGCAATAATGCTTGATACCAGAGACCCTCAGCTTTTTGCGAAAGGTTTTATCCCCAACGCCGTTAATATTGGTTTAAACGGTCAGTTTGCGCCCTGGGTGGGTGCCCTGATAACAGATTTGGAACAGCCAATTCTGTTGATAACTGATAAAGGAAAAGAACAGGAAACCATTACCAGATTAACACGGGTTGGTTACGATAATACAATTGGTTACCTGGATGGCGGTTTCGAAAGGTGGACAGATGCAGGAAAAGAAATCGATACAATTGAATCTATCTCTGCGGAAGCTTTTGAGCAGGCATCGAATGAACATGAGGTAATTGCTTTAGATGTGCGAAAACCAGGTGAATATGAATCGGAACATTTAGACTTCACCTTAAGCCGCCCATTGGATTTTATTAATGACTGGACTGGTGAAATTAATCCAAAAGCTACATATTATATTCACTGCGCAGGTGGTTATCGCTCCATGATTGCAGCTTCAATTTTAAAATCCAGAGGTGTAGAAAATGTTATCGATGTTGCCGGCGGATATGGTGCAATAAAAAACACCGGTTTAAAAAGAACCGATTTCGCTTGCCCAAGTAAGGCAATGAAAGTTTAATTTAGTTATTTTAACCACCTAAGAAACCTTCGAACAACCGAGGTTAAAGCGTCTGATTTACGCATCAAACTAAGGTGATTTTAAACGTCTAAGGTGGTAGTTTTATAATATTAAATTCAAAATCATTTTCGCTTGCCCAGGTAAGGAAATGAAAGTTTAATTTAGTTATTTAAGCACCTTAGAACCGAGTTTAAAGCGTCTGATTTACGCATCAAACTAAGGTGATTTTAAACGTCTAAGATGGTAATTTTATAATATTAAATTCAAAATCATTTTCACTTACACAGAAAACTTATATATCTAAGGTGGTAAACATTTTATAATGTCAAAAACTCAAAATCATTACGACGTATTAATTATCGGTGCTGGTCCTATCGGTATGGCTTGTGCCATCGAAGCGCAGAAAGCAAACTTAAGCTATGTGATTGTAGAAAAAGGCGCTTTAGTAAACAGCCTCTTCAATTACCCGGTATTCATGACATTTTTTTCTACTTCTCAGAAATTAGAAATCGGTCGTGTTCCGTTTGTAACGATTAGTCCGAAGCCCAACCGGAACGAGGCAGTAGAATATTATCGTCGTGTTGCAGAAAAATTCGAGTTAAACATTCATCTTTTTGAAACCGTAAACCAGGTTGTAAAGAATGAGCAAGGTGTTTTTGAAATCACGACTTCTAAAACCATTTATACTTCAGGAAATGTAATTGTAGCAACAGGTTTTTACGATGTTCCTTTGTTAATGAATGTTCCTGGCGAGGATTTACCGAAAGTTACACACTATTACAAAGACCCGCATTTATACGCCTTCCAAAATGTTGTTGTTGTTGGTGCTAATAATTCGGGCGTAGATGCCGCTCTCGAAACTTACCGAAAAGGCGCTAATGTTACCATGGTGGTTAGAAGCGGCGAACTTGGTCCGCATGTAAAATACTGGGTTCGACCCGACATTCAAAACCGCATAAAGGAAGGTGAAATTAAGGCACTTTTCAATTCTGAATTGCTTGAAATCAGGGAAGGGGAAGTTGATGTTAAAACGCCTGACGGTTTAATGACCATCCCAAATGATTTTGTTATCGCCATGACAGGCTATCAGCCTGATTTTTCGATGCTGAGAAAATTCGGTATAGATTTACCGGAAAGCCTTTGCCCCTTTTACAACGAAGAAACCATGGAAACCAATGTTAAAGGTTTGTATCTGGCAGGTGTAGTTTGCGGCGGTTTGGATACCCACAAACTTTTTATAGAAAACTCGAGGGTTCATGCAGAAATGATCGTGAAAAATATAGTGAGCTGAAAGTCTGGAGTTGAAAATCGTCATTTCGACTGAAGCACAGCGAATCTAGGCTGCGCTGGAAATGACAGCCTTATTTATTTAATCCCGATCCAATATATTTTTTATTTCTTCTTCGGATATAAAACGCCAAAACCTTTATAAAGTGCCTGGTGCAAAATCGTTAGGTGGTTTTCTTCAGGAAGTGGTGAAAAATTAACTTCAATATTTTTATGCCTTTGTAAAATCTCAGCCAATTTTTTGGCATCGTTTTCCATTTGCTTGCCTTCTGTACCAACTGAAATATACACCTGCATTTCTTCGGCTGATGGTTTTGTTAAATACTTAGGCGCTTCATTCAGAAGCGATTCATTATTCCACCATAAACTCGGACTAATAATCATATAATTTGTAAAAAGCAGCGGTTTTTTCAACAGGATTTCTGTTGCTAATAGGCCGCCAAGCGATTGACCGATAATTGTTTTGGAGGCATTGGCTTTATACGCCTTTTGAATAAAAGGTTGAAGTTCTTTCTCTATAAATAAAATAAAATTTTCTGATTTTCCGGTCGTTGGAAAGTCTTTTAAATCCTTTTGTATCGAAGTAGGGAAGGTGAAATCTCTTTTTCTGTCTACATTAGCTACACCAACTAAAATAGATTTTGGCATAGCTTCAATCATAGTCAAAAATTGAACTAACCCTGCAACATGCACAAAGTCTTCATTTGCAGAACCGTCTAAAAGATAAATTACCGGGTAAGATTTAGCAGAATCAGGAGAATAGCCTTCCGGCAGGTAAACGTTAAGTGTTCTGTTTTCTTTTAAAATTGAAGAATTGACGGTTTGAGTTTCGCCGAGTACAAAAGGCTTTGCTTGTTGGATATTTTGAGCAAAAGAATTAATTATTAAAAATAAATAAGTTGTTAGTAAGACTATTTTTTTCATATCGTCAAAAAGTATAAATGCGCATTGCAGATTCTGTACCAGGCTTTATTCCCTCTATATTCATTTCCTCAATTAAATTGACTATTTTTCTATAATTTTCTGTTTCATTTAAAGGTTTCCCTTCTGCGTTTAAAATTTCACCCCCAAGCCTACTTTTACAATACTTTGCTGCTTTTAGCATAGCCTTGTAAATATTCATTGGATCTCTGCTCGTTAATATGGAATACCCGAAATTTAAGTCTGAAGGATTCATTTCTCCACTTTTTATTTGTTCTGGCAAGAAATATCCTGGAGTTGTAGATGTCCAAACTGAGAAATAAGGTTCATCATTATTCTTCCTCCAATGAAATAAATCACCATCGCCCCATTTTAAGCCTACACATAACAAAGCATCCCACGCCTTCTTTCCGTCAAACTGAGATTTACTTTTTAATGAAATAATAAGCTCTTTATTGAAACGACGATTTAACGCGACTAGTTTTTTACTTTTTTCAATTGCCTGATCAAATGTTTCAATATATTTGATGTTTACTTTATCATTAAGTGTCGTTAATTTTCTATTAAGTTCGTTTACATAATTTTGTAATTTCTTTGCATCGAAGCTAGGATTCTCGTCATTGAAAACCTCTAAAAGATTTATAGCAATTTCAACCTGTTTGTATTCTTCTGATTTATCTCCTGATAAAGCGTAGGTCCACTGCTTATCATTTGCAGAATATCCATAGATTTCCGCTGCGGTAAAAGTGATTCTCCAGTTTTTATCAAAGAGCTCTTCTAAGTCTTTCTTTCGGAATGTATGGCCATTCTCAAACTTCAGCTCAATTATAAAATCTTTATTTGGATCGCCTTTTATTGTTGGTTTTAACTCCGATGTTTCAGAAACACTAAAATTTAGTTTCGGAAAATTTAATATGGTTGAAGAATCTTCAGATGGTTCAAAAAGGCCTAAATCCCTAATCCTTTCCTCACTTTCAGTTGCGGTAGTGTAATAAATACCATTTTCGTCAACATTTTTTTTTGGATTAGAACAACTGAGAAAGCCTAGTAAGGTAATTAAAAGGAAATTTTTTTTCATAGATATTAATTGAATACTATTTCACCGGTATTTTCAAAACATTCCACACAAAATTATCAATTGCAGTTTCTACGCTTGGTAGATCCTTAGAGGTTATATAGGAACCTAAAACATGGTTTTCGCCATTAGGAATGGCAATTTTTCTTTTTATATCCGCTGAGGTTCCCAGTTCATCGAACATTTTTAGCATAGCATCTACACGAACAACCGGATCTTGTTCTGTTTCATTTTTGTAATAGTAAAGCATTAGCACAGGCTGTTTTACTTTTTTAAAAACACTTTTAATCATCGTACTTTCAACAAATTCCTGCAGCTCAACTAAAGATTCTATACGATAATTTGTATACCAGTACTTCTTATATTCGGCTGTTCGGCCATCTACTTTACGTTCTTCGCTGCCAAGCACTCTTCTTGCAATTTGTAAACCCCATGGATCATTCAATAACCAGGCATTTTTATCGTTTATGGCCACGTTTGGTGAAATTAAAATCAGGCTGTTAATTTCAGGATAAACTGTTGCAAGTTTTAGGGCAACGGTGCCGCCGGTTGATGTACCGATGATAATAACTTTTTTACCAAGCTTTTTGCCAATTGCATAGGCTTGCTTACTGGTTTCCCAAAGCTTATCGGCAGTAAAATATAGCATAGGTGCGATGGTGTCAATCCCATGGTCGGCAAGGCGGGGAAGGAACAGATTTGCCTTCAGCTTTTTTGCCAGATTGATGTGAACAGGGTTTCCTTCCATTTTTGATGCAGAAAAACCATGCAGATAAACAATTGCATATTCCGTTTGGTGATGCGATGAATCGGCCCATACAATTTCGGCCTCATTACCCGGTTTAATGTTATGTTCGCTTTCTATGGCGTTAATATAATTTTCGAGCGCTGCAAGATCCGGTACTTTAGTCAGCGACTCATTATAAACAGGCTTTTTAGGTTTCGGTCCGGCAAAGTAGGTGCCGATTAATAAAACAGAAAGACCTAATAGAATTTTATATCGTTTTTTCAATGCAATATTTTATTAAATGTAAACTTTTATAGGAAATTAACCTAAGTTTGCAATCAAAATTTTTCGACTTAATGCCGGGAATCGAACAGATAAAAAAACCTATAGCAGCTGACATTAAAGCGTTTGAAAAAACCTTTAAGGATTCTATGCACAGCGATGCGCCGCTGCTCGACAGGATTACCCATTACATCGTTAAGCAAAAAGGAAAACAAATGCGGCCGATGTTTGTGTTTTTCGCTGCACAGCTATGCGGTGGAATCACCGCATCCACACATCGCGGCGCAGCTTTGGTTGAACTTTTACATACAGCGACACTGGTGCACGACGATGTAGTGGATAACGCTTATGAACGTCGTGGTTTTTTTTCCATCAATGCTTTATGGAAAAATAAAATTGCTGTTCTCGTAGGCGACTACTTATTGGCGAAAGGCTTATTGCTCTCTGTAAACAATAACGAGCATCGATTGTTACAAATTGTATCAGAAGCGGTAAAGCAAATGAGTGAAGGCGAATTGCTGCAGATCGAAAAAGTGCGGCGGATGGATATTTCCGAAGAATTATACTTCGATGTTATCCGCCAGAAAACAGCCTCCTTAATTGCATCATGTTGTGCTGCAGGTGCTGCATCAGCAGGTGCTGATGATGAAACAATTGAGAAAATGCGTTTGTTTGGCGAAAAAGTTGGTATTGCTTTTCAAATAAAAGACGATACTTTCGACTTCGGGACTGATAATGTTGGTAAGCCTTTGGGTATTGATATAAAAGAGAAAAAAGTAACCCTGCCATTAATTTATGCCTTAAATAGAGCAGAGAAACCTGAACGGAAAAGGATTATAAACCTGGTAAAAAACCATCAGGATGATTCGGCTAAAATTCAGGAAATTATAGATTTTGTAAATGCTAAAGAAGGCGTTTTGTATGCAAATCAAAAAATGCAGCAATACCAGGAAGATGCGTTTAATATATTACACCAATTTGAAGCAGGCGAAGCGAGAACAGGATTAGAGCAACTCGTACTGTACACTACCGAACGTAAAAAATAATGAGCAATGAGTTACTTTTCAGCATAGGTTTTCTTTTATTTATTACACTCATTCTTGCACTTGATTTAGGTCTTTTCAGCAAGAAGGAACATGTGATAAGTCTGAAACAAGCCGGTATCATGAGTTTAATCATGGTTGCTTTTGCCATTGGTTTTTACTTTATATTGATTACCGAAGGACAAGAATTACATGGCATTAAAGATTTCGCTCATTTAAAAGAAATCGTAGCCAAACACCAGCATCATATTACCTTAATTCCGGATAATTTCGAGCAAAGTTTGGCTGTCTACAAGCAGAACCTCGGTTTAGAGTTTTTAACAGGATACGTTATCGAATACGCCCTTTCGGTTGATAATATATTTGTTATCGTCTTAATATTCTCTGCCTTTGCGGTTGAAGAAAAATACTACCATCGTGTTTTATTTTGGGGTATTTTAGGTGCAATTCTGATGCGTTTCATCTTCATTTTTGTGGGCGCTGCGTTGATAACCAAATTCGGATGGATACTTTATGTTTTCGGCGCTTTCCTGGTTTTTACAGGTGTCAAGATGTTCTTTAGCAAAGAAGACGATGATAAAATTGATCCGGAAAATCATCCCGTCGTTAAATGGGCATCAAAAATCTTTGCCATTCATCCTAAATACGAAGGCAAAAACTTCTTCGTGAAAATTAATGCAAAGCGTATGGTAACGCCTTTGTTCCTGGTTTTATTAATCGTAGAATTCACCGACTTGCTCTTTGCAGTAGATTCCATTCCGGCAATTTTTGCGGTCACTAAAGACCCGTATATCGTATTTTTTTCCAATATCTTTGCGATAATGGGCTTGCGTTCGATGTTCTTTTTACTGGTAAACATTATCCATAAATTCCATTATTTAAAAACCGGTCTGGCATTTTTATTAACCTTTATCGGGGTTAAAATGCTCACACACGTTTATCTTGAAAAGTGGGGTTTCACCACAGAACATTCATTAATCGTTATTTTGAGTATATTGGTTATCAGTATTGTAGCCTCGCTTATTTTTCCTAAGAAGACAGTTAAATAGAAAAATAAAATTCAATCGTACACAAACGCCGATTTCCGCAGATATTGTCCGGAATCATGTAATTTGCAATGGTTTTTTTTAGTACTCCAACTTTCTTAGGTGTCTAAGGTGGTGAAAAATTTTTAGCCCGCAGATAACGCCGATTTCCGCAGATATTTTCCGGAATCATGTAATTTGCAGCGGTTTTTTCTTAGTGCCTCCAGCTTTCTTAGGTGTCTAAGGTGGTGAAAAATTATATTGGCCCGCAGATAATGCTGATTTCCGCGGATATTTTTAGGAATCATGTAATTTGTAACGGTTTTTGTTAATACCTACAATTTCCTAAGGTGTTCGAGTGATGAAAAATATTTGAAAGGCAAAATATACGTTACAGCGCTTTCTCTTACTGAAAATTTTGTACTTTCATCGCATAAATCAGTAAACCAGCACTTCATGAAATATCTTTTTGCATCTGCACTACTCTGCACCTCTTTTTTTGTCAAAGCACAGGATAACTTCGGTGCTGTTTTTAATCAAATAAACACCGACGTACAGCAAAATTCTAAAGCTTACCAAACGCTTAAATACGAAACAGAAACGATTGGTCATCGTTTAACCGGATCGCCCAATGGTGCAAAGGCGGAACAATATGCTTACGATTTATTAAAATCGTACGGTTGCGAGGTTAAATTTCAACCTTTTGAAGTAGAGAGTTGGGCCAGAAAGACCATCAATGTAGAAATTGGTGCAGATAAAAGTAATTTGACTAAAATGAAGGCCGTTACTTTAGCCCATTCTCCTGTAAGTGCCGATATAACAGGTGACATTGTCGATGCCGGTAACGGATTAGAAGTAGATTATCAGGCTAATCCTGCTAAGTTTAAAGGAAAAATTGCATTGATTTACCTTGGTGTTTTACCTGGTTCTCCCGCCGGAACAAAATCATTGCACCGCTCGGAGAAAACCGCAATTGCAACAAAATATGGTGCCACAGGTGTAATTATCATTAATACCGTAAAAAATGGTGTTTTATTAACGGGTACTGCTTCAGTTACAGGCAAACTGATTCCAGTTCCGGCGGTTTGTATTGGTTTGGAAGATGGAATGGCGCTAAAGGAAAAATTAAAAACCCAGCCACAGGTAGCGCATATCGCAATGACGAATTTTTCAGGTTTAATTAAAGCCAGGAACGTTATTGCTACTTTTAAAGGAACAGAAATGCCAAAAGATAAAGTTGTTGTTGGCGGACATTTAGATAGCTGGGATTTGGCGACAGGCGCTATTGATAATGGCATCGGTTCCTTTGCAGTTATGGATATGGCCAGAACCTTTAAAAAGTTAAACTTAAAAACAAAACGTACGGTTGAATTTGTCTTGTTTATGGGCGAGGAGCAAGGTTTGCTGGGCTCGAAAGCTTATGTAGAGCAAGCAAAGAATGCAGGAAATATCGGTCAGGTTAAATTTATGTTGAATTATGATATGACCAACGACCCGAAAGGATTTTCAACTTCGCGAGCTGAAATGAAAGAATTATTTACCGCATGGGGTGCCGATATTGCAAAAATTGATACAGGTTTTAAGAACTTATTTAATGCTGGCGCAGGTTTACATAGCGACCATCAACCATTTATGCTAGAAGGTATTCCAACAGGCGGTGGTGCAGGCGGACAACTACCAAATAATTCTGGTCCTTACTATCATTCAGATGGCGATAGCTTTAAATTGGTTGATGAACAAGGCCTGAAAAATACGGTTCGTTACAGCGCCATGTTAACTTATGCCTTAGCTAATACTCCAAAAATTCCTGTTGGAGTACAAAGTGAAGCGGAATTAAGCGCATTTCTGGAAGCTCAAAACCTTAAAGAACCACTAACAATTGCAGGTGAGTGGCGTTGGAAGTAAATAATTATTCCGTCATTTCGACCGTAGTGGAGAAATCTTTGTAATGTAATTCGCCTGTACCGGTACACAATTAGATTAACGATTTAATCGTAATTAATAGCGCAATCGCTAAAAGCGATTAATTATAAGCATGTTCGTTACAAACGAGCTTGCGAAAATTGTACAAATCTGTTGTAATATTCGAAACGCTACGGCTTAAGAACCGCTTGCGCTCGTTTTTAACGAGTGCAGAATAGATTAACGATTTCATCGTAATTAATAGCGCAATCGCTAAAAGCGATTAATTATTAACCGCTAGTTACAAACGAGCGTGCGCAAATTGATAACAAAGATTTAAAGGTTACATAGATTTTATAACATTGGAAACTCAATGATATCAGGATCTGTTTTCCCTAAACCCTAACCATTAATATAGCTTTCCAAATGAGAAATAGTTTGTTTTTGGTCTGCGATGATAAATTTCACCACATCACCGATTGAAACCATTCCTTTAACTTCATCGTTATCTACAACAGGCAAATGACGAATGTGTTTTTCTGTCATTAACTCCATGCACTTATCTATGCTATCGTTTAAACGGATAGAAATTGGATGGGGTGTCATAGCCTCGCTAATTAAAGTGTCTTTAGATGATTTGCCTTGAAGGATGATTTTTCTGGCGTAATCCCGTTCGGTGAAAATACCGGAAAGCTCGGCACCTTTCATAACAAGTACTGCGCTGATGTTTTTATCAGTCATCACTTTCAGCGCATCTAAAACAGAAGTATTTTCGCTTACAGAAATAATGCGGGCCTGCTTTGTATCCAGCAGCTGTTTTACAGTTTTCATAATCATTTATTTGGTTACCTCAATTTATGAATAATTACTTGTAAATCAATTTTTTAAATTGATAAATAACTGATTGAAATTTTTTACAAAAACCGGCTTAGGGCCAATAAAAATTCTTTATGATTATATAATTTATAAGGGTGTTAAAGAATGTTGCGTCCAATTGGCATAGGAATTATAAAGATTTCTGCTATGAGGATTGTCTTATCTACATCCCATAAACCAGGGTTTGTCAGTAGTGTAAATGTTCTTAATCCGGTCTGGTAATGATTTTGTAAATTTAAAGCACTTTCTCAGAATTTAGCTGTATAGCGTTTATAACAAGTATAGCCGAAAAAAAAGCAATTCCAAAAGGTTGTGTATAATGTACACTAAGGTGTCTCAGGTCACATTATTCCTTTTAGTTGTAAATCTGCATTGATTTATCAGGAACATTATTGTTTTTTAGCCGTTTAAGTTAAAAATACCAATAATGAATATGTTTCTTAACGCCGACACAAGGATTCTTGATATAGGCGGTACCATAATTATAATAACACTTTTTAAAGCTGAAATCGATAGATACAGGGTTTTTGTCGATGGAGTTATGAAAGGATATTTAATAGAGGAAGATGGCTTTCTGGTAGCAGCCGACAGGATGAATATTAGTCCGCTATTTTTATTAAGGATTAATGAGTTTGCGAAAGGATACAGTTACCTTCCTGCAGCTGTTTAAATAGAGCTGTTACTTATCAAATGGATTAGTATCCTGGCTTTTGTTATTGAGTAAACTATTGCGTAATTTTGTACTTCTAAATCAAAGATAGATTTGGGAACAATTGGAAATAACTTTTTTCAATTGTCATAATTCAGATTTAAAACAATTTAAACAATTTATATATGTCATCAGTAGAGACAACTTACATCCCTTACAAAGTAAAGGATATTTCACTGGCAGAATGGGGCCGTAAAGAAATCGAATTAGCCGAAGCAGAAATGCCTGGTTTAATGAGTTTACGTAAAGAATTCGGTCCAACGCAA
The DNA here is from genome assembly GCF_027213645.1 of Pedobacter rhodius. GTDB lineage: Bacteria > Bacteroidota > Bacteroidia > Sphingobacteriales > Sphingobacteriaceae > Pedobacter > Pedobacter rhodius. Next base: position 244,817 of record NZ_JAPWGL010000005.1, read on the forward strand.
CCGTTAAAAGGTGCTCGTATTGCAGGCTGCCTGCACATGACCATCCAAACGGCTGTTTTAATCGAAACCTTAACTGCACTGGGTGCCGAGGTTACCTGGTCATCATGCAACATTTTCTCCACTCAGGATCATGCTGCTGCAGCAATTGCTGCTGCCGGTATTCAGGTTTATGCCTGGAAAGGTCTGAATGAAGAAGAATTCGACTGGTGTATTGAGCAAACTTTACACTTCGGTCCGGAGCAACAACCATTAAACATGATTCTGGATGATGGTGGCGATTTAACCAATATGGTTTTTGATAAATATCCTGAGTTAATCGCGGGTATTAAAGGTTTATCAGAAGAAACCACTACCGGTGTTCACCGTTTGTACGAAAGAATGAAAAACGGAACCTTGCATACACCTGCAATTAACGTTAACGATTCGGTAACTAAATCTAAATTCGATAACAAATACGGCTGTAGAGAATCATTGGTAGACGCAATTCGTCGTGCTACTGATGTAATGATGGCCGGTAAAGTAGCTGTTGTTTGCGGTTATGGCGATGTGGGTAAAGGTTCAGCAGAATCATTAAGCTCGCAAGGTGTACGTGTAATTGTTACTGAAATCGATCCGATTTGTGCTTTACAAGCGGCAATGGAAGGTTATGAAGTTAAACGTTTGGATACGGCTATTAAAGAAGCAGATATCGTGGTAACCACAACCGGTAACTGTGACATCGTTCGCGAAAAACACTTCCGTGCATTAAAAGATAAGGCTATCGTTTGTAACATCGGTCACTTCGACAACGAAATCGACATGGCCTGGTTAAACGGTACTTATGGCGATACTAAGGTTGAAATTAAACCACAGGTTGATAAATACACCATTGATGGTAAAGACGTAATTGTTTTGGCTGAAGGTCGTTTAGTTAACTTAGGTTGCGCAACAGGTCATCCAAGTTTCGTAATGAGTAATTCATTTACCAACCAGACTTTGGCGCAATTGGAACTTTGGACTAACACTGCTGCTTACGAAAATAAAGTTTATACTTTACCTAAGCATTTAGATGAAAAAGTTGCCCGTTTGCACTTAGAGAAAATCGGTGTAGAATTAGAAGTTTTAGACCAGCATCAGGCTGATTATATCGGCGTTCCGGTTGAAGGTCCGTTTAAATCAGACGAATACCGTTACTAACCCCAAACCCCTAAAGGGTCTTATAGTTTTTAAAAGGGATGTGCAAATTGCATATCCCTTTTTTGTTGAATCATAATTAAACGTCATAGATTTCAAAAAAAACTATGGGGTTTGAACAACAGCATAATAAGTTATTTCCGCCGCTTTATTTGATAAATACTGCAATTATTTGCTGCCTAAAACTTAAATTTGGAAAAAATCAAGACAATGAAAAACTTAATATTTGCTTTGTTATTAAGTGTATTTGCAATCAATGCAAATGCTCAATCTGCTCCGAAAACAGCGGAAACTTCAAAAGTAATTACCAAACAATTGGTTGATATTGCCTGCGGCGAATGCCAATTCAAAATGAAAGGTAAAGACTGCGAACTTGCCGTAAAAATTGAGGGTAAACCTTATTTCGTTGATGGTAAAAGTATTGATGATTTTGGAGATGCCCATGGCGAACATGGTTTTTGCAATGCTGTAAGCAAAGCCGAAGTAACCGGCGAAATTGTGAATAACCGCTTCAAGGCAAAAGAAATAAAGTTATTACCGAAGAAATAATAAACGCAAAGTATGCTAAGTTTTCGCAAAGAGCTGCAAAGCTTGATTTAAAATACTTAAGCTTAAACTTCGTGCTCTTTGCACCCGTCGTTCTTTGCGTCCTTTGCGGTTAACAGAAAAAAACTACTCAAATTCTTTTTCCAATCCCTGTCGTAAATCAAAAAGCAACCACTGTTTATTCTTAACATCGATTTGTTTGGCTTTCAATAAGCGGATAAAATCCTGAACGCCGATTTCTTCATTCCCATTACCATGAATGAGTACGATACTGCCAACATTTGGCTGCTGGCCTTTCGCCAACCAGGCATCGCTGCCAATTGGAATCAAACCATATTCTTCAATTTTTTGAACTATCTTTTTATCAGAAACCAATCCCGGAAAACGGAAAAATACCGAAGGTGTTAAACCATTTTTTAGCATCAATTTTTCATTCTCCAAAACTTCAACGTCTAAATTTGTACCGGGTATAAGTAAAAAGTTCTTTGTCAAAGGCAAACCATTCACTTCATGGTTGTACGTATGGTTCACCCATGTTATATCCAGCTCCTTTTTCTCTACCAGACTTTTCAGCCAGTTCAGGTCGTCTTCATGCTTTAGCATCCATTTGCCGGAAACAGAAATGGCAAGTGGAGCAGGTTGCTCAATCTTTTTAAATTCATCAAAAACCGATTGAAAAATAATCCTGTCTAAAGATTTGTGAGACGGGCAAAGAACGATGGTAAGTGTTATCCCTTTTTCATTCGGAATGGAATGATCTATACCTGCGTTCTGTAACTGAATATCTTTCGCTGCTGCTGCTTCTAACGATTTTACATAAGCTGTGTTTTTAAAAATGGCAAGCATATTCGAATACGCTAAACTGCTTAAAGTATACTTGCTTGATAAGTCTGTTTTTGTGTATAAAGTTTCCGGATTAACGAGCAGTAAATATTTTTGATTGTTATTTACAAAACTTCTTATTACGATTAATTTTTCATTAGCGCTGATCGCTAAACTAAAACTCACCTTGTATCTTTTTATGTCGTCAAAATGCTGTGCTGAAAGTCTTGAGTTAATAAGAAATATTGCTAGAAACGAGAGACTTAATATTTTAGATAAATTCATGTTCCTTATTTAAAATCTTCTAATTTAGTTCAAATCCGCTATCTTTACAATAACGCAATGAACAAAGAAAAAGTAAAATTATGGTTTAAGCGGGTTGGCTTAGTCGGGTTTTTATTCTTCCTTATTAAAGGATTAATATGGCTGGTCGTGTTCTATTTTATCGGGAAAAACGTTACGTAGAATTTGTTTCTAACGGTTAAGTTATGCTTTTAAGTCTTTAATTAAAAGTAAACAACATATTAGCCAGGAAATTCCAGATAAATACCAAAATAATTGCAAAAAATTTAGCGACATAAAAGTTTACGCCATTTTTCCGATGATGAAAAAAGTAAATAATTGCCGTATTTAAGGCCAAACCAAACAGGCTCACGGCCAGGAACTTTATAAATTCCGCACCCCAATGTTCATTTTTGCTTTGAAAAGTCCAGACACGGTTAATCAAATAATTATTCGTTACAGCGAGTGAAAAACCAATTGCATTCGAAACATATTTATTAATTTTTATTTTTTCTTTACATAACCATGTCGCACCAAAGTCTATTGCCATTCCCAGCAGACCTGTCAAACCAAATTTTATAATACGAAAAAATAAATCCATGTTAATGTACTTTTACGAGATAAAAATGTTCTAAAACCTGCTTGCGGGTTTTTGCATTTAAAAATTTACCTGTTAGTTTGGTAATGTGAAAATATTCAAAAGTTTCTAGTATTTCTGCATGGTATTCGCGCTTCAATTTAGGTAATTCTGCTTCAGATACGTAAATAACTAAGTTATTCAAATCTTTTACCTTATCCAAATCTGCATAATTATGCAGGTATTTTACCTCACCCGGGGCATAAAAATCAAAAGAAAAGGCATCAATATAATTTAAAACGGCCGGCCTGGCTGTTGGGTAATGTTGCTTTAGCCAGTTTCCTGCCTGCATCCCTGATTGATATTTTAAAATGGCAGGGTAAAAGAATACAAAAAGAAATAGCGCGAGCGTTATGGAAACAGCTGCACTTCGACCAATTAATGTTTTAATTTCTTTTCCTTTAATATACGTAAACGTGAAAATTGCGCCGGCAAGGATTAAAAATAAAACGGCATAGGCCCTTTCGAAACCGAAAAAGAACCAGATAACGGTGAGCAAAATTAAAACTAAAGCCAACACTATATTTTGTATCGTTAGAAAAGTACGAAGCATTTTCCCTTCCAGTTTCTGAATAAATAAGGCCGTAATAATTGAGAACTGAGGGAAAATAATTAAAATATAATGGGGCAACTGAAATTTTGAAAGTGAAAAGATTAAGAATGTGACGGCAGCACTTGCCCAAATAATAATGCTTTCCGGTGCTAAATTTTCTCTGTTCTTCTTTTTGAAAAGATTTACAACCGCTGCATAGAACAATATCGACCAGGGGAGGAAAGCCCAGAGTGTCGTATGAAGAAAGAACGAAATATCACCCTTACCCTTAATAGGGCCATTGTTAAAAAACCGTCCGAATTGGCTGTCCCAAAAGAAGAACTTTAACCCTGAAACACCCGTTCTGTCGAAAACAACTTTTTCAGGATGCAAATCGAATTGTGTGTAGAGTGCATATAATTCGGGCGTGATGAAAACAAAAATTAACGCAATGGCCACATACCATTTCGGATTTAATAATTGTTTGTATTGCTTTGTAAATAACCAGTAAATAATGAAACCTGCAAAAACCGGAATTAAGACAAAAATTCCTTTAATAAGAATGGCGCATGCCGCAAAAAAAGCGCCTGCAACTATATGCCAGAATGAACTGTTATGAGCCTTATAAAAATGATAAATTGATGCAAAGGTAAAAGTTGTGAGGTAAATTTCAGCTCTTACATCGAATGTTGATGTAATGATGTGTAAAGCACTTAAGAAAATTAAAGCACTGATTAAACCTGTTTTTTCATCGTAGATATCCTTTGCCAGTTTGTAAAAGTACCAGACGCCCAGTAAACCAAAAAGAAAGGACGGTAATTTATAGGCAAAGGATGAAATGCCAAATACTTTGAAAAATGCGGCTGATATCCAAAAGGTAAGGTGGGGTTTATCCAACCAGTCTGCTCCACGGCCATAAAGATTAAACCAGTCTTTAAATAAAATTATATTTTTCGACATCGAAGCGTATAGTGCGCCATCGGGTTCCATTACGCCGCCAAAAAGTGCAGGAATACTCGCAAATGCGAGTAAAACGATTAGGAATTTATATAGTGTTGTATCCTTTAAATTCATTTTGCTTTGAACAAATATGGGCAAAAAAAAGCTCAAATTTATTAATGGTTTCCGATTAACAAAGGCAAAGCCTTATCTTTACAGCATGACAAAGTTATCGGTTAACATCAACAAAATTGCTACATTACGCAATAGTCGCGGGGGTAATAATCCTGATTTGGTTAAAGTTGCATTGGATTGCGAGGCCTTCGGAGCGCAGGGAATTACCGTACACCCAAGGCCGGATGAACGTCATATCCGTTACCAGGATGTTTATGATTTAAAGTCGGCGATTTCCACAGAATTTAACATTGAAGGAAATTGCAAGGAAGATAAATTTGTTGATCTGGTGCTGGCAAACAAACCTGCCCAGGTTACTTTAGTGCCCGATGCAGAGGGACAAATTACGTCAAATCATGGTTGGGATACCATAAAACATGCAGCTTATCTGAAAGAAATGGTTTCGATATTTCAAAAAGAAGGTATTCGTGTTTCTATTTTCGTTGATCCGGTAGTTGAAATGGTAGAGGGCGCCGCTGAAACCGGAACGGATAGAATCGAACTTTATACCGAAGCTTACGCACACAATTATTTTGCAGATAGAGAGAAGGCTATTGTAAATTACATTGCAGCGGCGCGTCACGCAAATCATTTAAACCTGGGCATAAATGCGGGGCATGATTTAGATTTACACAACCTGCATTATTTCGCTCAAAGCATTCCCGCTCTCCTGGAAGTTTCTATTGGCCACGCTTTAATCAGCGATGCACTTTATTTAGGACTGGAAACCACCATTCAAAAATATTTACAACAACTCGTTTAAAAAACGGAAAGAAAAAGCTAATCTTCTGTGTTAAAATCTTAATCAATCCCATATCTTGATACTTTATACTAAATACTTGATACTAAACACTTGATACTATTTAAATGTTAAAAGGAATTCTCCTTGTCTTTTTTGGTGCCTGCAGTTTTGGTATCTTATCTACTTTTGTAAAGCTGGCTTATCATGATGGTTATTCATTAGGTGACGTTACGGGTACACAGGCTTTTTTTGGTGCGGTAATTTTATGGGTTTTATTCTTTTTTCAAAGTAGAACTTCAAAAGTTAAAAATAAAGAAATTAAACTCATCACACCTTGGTGGAAAATGGTTCTTGCCGGAACTTGTACAGGATTGGTAAGTGTTTTTTATTATCAGTCTGTTAAGCTTGTCCCAAATTCTGTTGCTATAATTTTGTTGATGCAATTTATCTGGATGAGTATTTTGCTTGAATTCATCATTTATAAAAAGAAACCTGCAGGTCTCCAGTTTTTATCAATTTTATTGGTGTTGACCGGAACGGTTTTAGCCAGCGGAATGGTTGAAGCGAATATCGAATCCCTTAGCTTAAAAGGAATCGGTTTTGGTCTGTTAGCGGCAATTTCTTATGCAGGTTTTCTCCTGTTAAGCGGAAGAATCGGAAATGAATATCCCGCTTTGAAGAAAAGCGCATTGATGATTAGCGGCGCCTGCATTTTGATTTTTATTCTTTTTCCACCAATGTTTTTGTTTAACGGCGCTTTAAACGGAAGCTTGCTTAAATGGGGACTAATTATTTCTATTTTCGGAACGGTAATTCCGCCACTATTTTATGCTGAAGGTGTTCCGAGAATAGGAACAGCCTTAAGTTCCATTTTAAGTGCTGCCGAATTGCCTGTTGCGGTTATGATGGCCGGATTTGTATTGCAGGAACAGGTTTCGCTTTTACGATGGATAGGTGTATGTGTAATTTTATCGGCAATGGTTTTACCTAATTTGAAGTATTTGAAATTAAAAGGATTTAACCACAGAGAACATTAAGAGAAGGCACCGAGAATACAAAGCCTGGCATTTAATATTACCACGAGGCATACCGAGTTAAAGGCACAGAGCAAAATAAATAATCTGTGAATCTATGGCCAAAACCAAGCGTTTAAATTACCACAAAGCAAACTAAGTTTCTGTTTTATTCTTCATGCGCTCTGTGAAAATCTCTGTGCATTCTGTAGTAAAATAATTGTTGACTTTGCGGTTAATCTAAAAATAAATACCTTTAAAACATAAACGCATTTACAATGAAAAAACATATCATTTATACTTTATCATTAATTGTCATCTGCTTCGCCGGATGTAAAAATAAAACAACCATAAACCAGGATGAAGCAGGAACTGTGATAACAGATTATTTAAAAGCCAATCCGGAATATAAAACCACTCGATTTAGCTTTGGCGAAATAAAATTCAGTAGTAAAAGTGATAAAGAAGACCTGGCAAAATATAAAACTTTAGAGAGCAAAGGAATGGTTTCGTTAACATTAAAAGAAGCGAACAAGAAATTTTTATCTAAAGATAGCAGTTATGTTTATCAGATTACGCTTACTGAAAAAGCAAGTCCTTTGGTTTTAAAACAGGATGAAGATAAAGCAACAGTAAAAGTTGTTGAATATGTTTTAGCAGATGAAAAGCCGGTTGATTTTTCTCAGGTGAATTCAAGTACGTCTAAAGTAACGGTTTCACTAAAGAAAGTAAATACCGATTTTGCGCCTTTTGATAAAGATGCAAGTGAAAACAGCAACTTCATTACCAAAACTTACAAGCTTAAATTGAGTAAAGACGAAGGTTGGAAAGTGCAGAAATAAGGTTTTAAGCTTAAGTGTTAAAGACTGAAGCTTGAGCGAATGCGAAGTTGGCAAAAATTTTTAAGCCTTTTTCTTTGAAAACCAGTTTTTGAATTTCTTAAAAATGTCTTCCTTTTTGGGTTTTGGTTTGCCGTCGTGGGTTAAATTATTATCGTAGTGATTTTGCAGTTCGGTTGCATACTTTTTCTGTGCCGCCTTTCCTTTATTAAGCAGCTTAATGTATTCAACCACGTTGAAGTTTAGCGTGCTGTTAAATGAAACAGCATGGTATTCACTTCTGGCTTTTGGCTCCTGGTTCTGGTTAATCTCTGCACAACCGTTTTCTGCGAAATAATCGATATGAAAAATTTGAGGTTTTAGTTTTTTGAGTCTTTTTGTTCCTCTTCTTTCATTTCGCCAGGGATGTTCATTCTTGTAAAGTTGCGCAAGCAAATAATCTTTTCGCCAAAGCGTAACCTGGTGCGACATTAAAAAATCTGATTTCTGATTGTCGATTTCAGCAACGTTAAATCCCTCTATAAAAATATCGGTTGCCTTTGTTTTATAAACATCCGAACTGTGAAGTTTAACTTGTTTCCAGTCATTATTTTTTGCTAAATCAAAAAGCTGTTCAAAAAAAATACGGTTAACAGGCTTACTCAACCACATATCTTCCTGAAAATATAGGATATAGTCTTCTTCAATTTTGTTTTTCAGCAGAAATGAAAGACGATCGGCCCAGGCACCCTTTCCAGATTTGATATTTTCAAAACCATTTATGCTTACGTCCTTTTCTTCCGTAGCAAAATAATATTTACAGGGAACTTTAAAATCCCAGTGTTTTGAAAAAAAGTGGTCAAAACCTTCGTAAAGAAATTCATAACCATCGCAGGCATGAACGATTAAAGCAACATTCTTATTTGATTTTGACATTTAAAAACAGGTGTATTATTTATTCAAAGATATAAAAACTTTAAAAGTCTTAAACGAGTGCAGATTGTATCATCAACCGATATCTTGATTTACAACTTATTTTTAGTAGGTATTCTGTGAAGTTTTTCGGTGAGTGAGACAATAACTGATAGGTAAATATACAATCCAATTATGCCTTTCATCATCTTCCATCATCCATTTTACATCATGTAACCTCCATCTTCCATTTTTTCTGTCATGCTGTCAGTATCAAGTCCTATGAATTTTTACATTTTATCAGTCTTTTACCGATATTTTCTGCCAAAAACCAATTGGCACAAGCATTGTTTAACAGGAGTAGAAATTATAATACTTTAAAAAGAGAAAATAAAAATACAATGGGAAAAATTATTGGAATAGACTTAGGAACAACAAACTCTTGCGTGAGCGTAATGGAGGGCAATGAGCCTGTAGTTATCGCAAACAGTGAGGGTAAACGTACTACACCGTCTATTGTTGCTTTTGCAGAAAACGGTGAGCGTAAAGTTGGCGAGCCTGCTAAACGTCAGGCTATAACCAACCCAACAAAAACGATATATTCGATTAAACGCTTTATGGGTAGCAGCTACGACGAAAGTTCGAAAGAAGCCGGACGTGTACCTTATAAAGTTGTTAAAGGTGATAATAACACACCTCGTGTAGAAATCGACGACAGAAAATATACTCCACAAGAGATTTCTGCAATGATTTTACAAAAAATGAAAAAAACTGCTGAAGATTTCCTGGGTCAGGAAGTTACTGAGGCGGTTATTACTGTACCGGCTTACTTTAACGATGCACAACGTCAGGCTACGAAAGAAGCAGGTGAAATTGCAGGTTTAACTGTAAAACGTATCATTAACGAGCCAACTGCAGCTGCTTTAGCTTATGGTTTAGATAAAGCACACAAAGACATGAAAATTGTTGTTTTTGACTGTGGTGGTGGTACACATGACGTTTCTGTTTTAGAATTAGGTGATGGCGTTTTCGAAGTAAAATCTACTGATGGTGATACACACTTAGGTGGTGATGATTTTGACCACATCATTATTGATTGGTTAACGTCTGAATTCAAATCTGAAAACAGCATGGACCTTTCTAAAGATCCGATGGCTTTACAACGTTTAAAAGAAGCTGCTGAGAAAGCTAAAATTGAGTTATCTAGCACAACTTCTACTGAAATTAACTTGCCATATATTACTGCTGATGCCAGCGGGCCTAAACACTTAGTACGTACTTTAACCCGTGCTAAATTTGAGCAATTGGCTGATAGCTTAATCAAACGTACTATCGATCCTTGTAAATCGGCTTTGAAAAATGCTGGTTTAAGCACAAGTGATATTGATGAAATTATTCTGGTTGGTGGTTCTACGCGTATCCCTGCTATTCAAGAGGCTGTTAAAGCTTTCTTCGGTAAAGAGCCGAGTAAAGGTGTTAACCCTGATGAGGTTGTAGCAATTGGTGCTGCTATCCAAGGCGGTGTGTTAACTGGTGATGTGAAAGATGTATTGTTATTAGATGTTACACCTTTATCATTGGGTATTGAAACGATGGGTGGTGTAATGACTAAATTAATTGAGTCTAACACAACTATCCCAACTAAGAAATCGGAGACTTTCTCAACTGCAGCTGATAATCAGCCATCGGTAGAAATCCATATTTTACAAGGTGAGCGCCCAATGGCTAATCAAAACCGTACAATTGGCCGTTTCATTTTAGATGGTATCCCACCAGCACCTCGTGGTGTGCCTCAGGTTGAAGTATCTTTTGATATTGATGCTAACGGTATCTTACACGTAAGTGCTAAAGATAAAGCGACTGGTAAAGAGCAAAAAATCCGTATCGAAGCTTCTTCAGGTTTAACTGATGCTGAGATTAAGAAAATGAAAGAAGAAGCAGAAGCTAATGCAGCTGATGATGCTAAAGCAAAAGAAGAAGCGGATAAAATCAATGGCGCTGATGCTTTAATCTTCTCTACAGAAAAACAATTGAAAGAGTTTGGCGATAAATTATCTGCTGATAAAAAAGCACCAATCGAAGCTGGCTTAGAGAAACTGAAAGCAGCACATGGTTCCCGTAACTTCGCAGATATCGATGCAGCACAAGCTGAATTGCAAAATGCATGGAACGCAGCATCTGAAGAAATGTACAAAGCAGGTGAACAACCTCAAGGTGGTGGCGAACAACCACAAGCTGATGGACAACCTCAGGGTGGCGGTGATAACGTTACTGATGTTGATTTCGAAGAAGTGAAAGAGGAAAAATAGTTTCTAATTCCGAAAGTCAGCGGTTTGAAGACCGGAGATTTAAAATACAAAAAGCGTTTCTGATTAAGTTCAGGAACGCTTTTTTTATGAGCTCGTCATCCGATAGCCTATCGGATGACGACTTTCTTTTTTTGAAATAAATGGTTTGGTTCTTTTCGGAAACTTTAGCCCTGCCACTCACTTCAATCTTTTTAAACTTCTTTCATACTGCAAACAAAAAATATTTTTGCTGTTGCCGGGTTTGAAAATTACGTTTGGTGCTTTTGGGTCACTTTAATGGGATAAATCTATTTCCGGTGTCTTGCTTTTATAGGTTTGGCATGATATTCTAAATCTTGCACTTTGCCAAAAAATTTATTTAACAGCCCAATAGCGGGCCAGATCAACATTGGCGTGAATCTACTTAACATATTCAGGCTATTTTCTGCGGGCAGAACAGAATCCAAGACAACACCAAATGAAAATATTGCAGGAACAATCAGGGTTCTCCATCTTGCTAATTGACGGGCTTTTATATCGTTGAAACCATCAGAAATCCGACCGCGGTGTTTTATGATGTAAGCAAGCATTGCATAATTTAGTAATCCTGTAAAGGCAATGTTTAATGAGTAAAACCAAAACGGCAAGCTAAACATCGGATTGTCGCTGTAATAGGCCGAACTAAAGGGCATTAAAATTATGGAGAACAGAAAAAAGAAATTAAGCCAAATCAATTTATCATCGTAATCCTTAATAAATGAAAACATTCGATGGTGCGAGCGCCAGTAAATGGCGATAACGAAAAAGCTAATAATAAAACCAATAAATTTGGGAATCAAATTTAATAGCTGATTAGCCATCCCGGCAAAAGTCATTCCATGATGAATTTCTGGTGCTTTTATTTCTATAATCAGTAAAGTAATTGCTATAGCAAAAACAGCATCTGTAAAAAGAATCATCCGCTCAATCTGGAACTCTTTTTTTAATTCACTATGTTCTGACATAAAAATATTAAACTAAATTTTCCTCAATTATACCCTGTAACTCTTTTTCATTAAGAGATAGTTCGTAAAGTAATTTAAATTGATTTTTTGCTCTATCCAAATTTTGTGTTGGATATTTTATAGTGTAGTAAATATTATTACTCAAAAAATCAGTTAAGAAACGTAAAGCCTGCATGTAAATCATGTATCGCCCTGAAAATAAAATGAGTTCTTTTTCCGTTTTTGTTAAGCTGTTTTTCATTTCTGATAAATAGCCTTTAACCAAAGCCTGGAAGTACGGTAAACGAATTTTAATTTTATTTAAATCGGTTTCGTTTTCTGAGCATGCGCAAAGATAGGTGCGCATCATATCTCCTAAATCTGATACAAATTTACCTGGCATGATGGTATCTAAATCGATAACACAAATACCTTTAAACGTATCTGCATCTAGCAATACATTACTTATTTTGGTATCGTGATGCATAACCCGGTTTGGGAAATCAACCCTGTGGGCGTACGATTTAAAATACTCAAGTATATATTTGTGTGCCAATGCATCATCGATTTGTGGTTTTGCCTGCTCCTGTAATTCTTTTGATGCTGTATTTAAAGCCTGGGTAAATTGTTCAAAACGCAACCCTAAATCGTGAAAACCTGAAATTGTTGGCTCTAAATTGTCGGCTTTAAAGTTATTAAGCACGCGACTAAATTTTCCAAATTGTTTTGCAGCTTCATAAGCTTGCTGAGGGTCAGTTAATACATCCAGCGAAACCGAATTTGGAATGAATGGCAGCATTCGCCAGTATTCATTATGAATGTGAGCCATTTCTGCCCCATTAAGTGTGGGAACAGGTTTTATGAAGAGATAATCAGGATATGTTTTGGCAAGGTAATCTACTATTGCCCTGAGGTTATCGGCAATTGCTTTTGGGTTCTTAAAAACCGAAGTGTTAATATGCTGAAGGATATATTTTTTATCTTCAGATAAAGGTGAAAGCAAATAAGTACGGTTAATTAATCCCGTACCTATTTGTGTTATTTTAACATTTTCTTTGGTATATCCGTATGCTTCTAAAACTTCGGCATCTAAATTTAGCTCCATAGTTTTTCAGGATACGTTCCGTTTTTAACCAATTGGTTAATACTATCCTGAACATATGGCTTATCTTCTTTGTAAGTTACACCAAACCATTTATTAGAAGTTGGGACAACCTTAAAAGTAGCCTCGCCTGTTTTTACCAGATTTTCTCCGATTAAAGGAATGAAGAATTCTGCTTTGGGTTTTTCTTTATTTGCTAATGCAAATTCGACGAATAATTTTTCTGTGATGTTAAAAACGGCAGGCGTAAAACCCCAGAAATTCATTGAAACGGGTGTGTCAAAACTTAAAGGAAATTCTTCACCATCTTCTTCGTAGAAAATTTTATCATCTTTTGGATAAACTTTTGTGCGTTCGATAATTTCTTCCAGATTTCCTGATGCATCAACTTTACAAACGCCGCGAGATACCGCACCAAATTCAGAGAGTGTTTTACCTACCTCATAGCCAATAATTGAGAAATTACTATCAGAGGCCTCATCAGATAAGAAATCGACCATTTTTTTAAATGCATCGTATCCATAATAATCGTCTGCATTGATAACGCAAAATGGTTCTTTTACAACCTTTCTTGCTGAAAGAATTGCGTGGGCAGTTCCCCATGGTTTTTCACGGTATATTTCCTCTTCAATACCAAATTGTTTTAAATCAAAATTTTGGAAAACATAATCAGTTTCAATTCTACCATTCAATTTTGGTTCGAAAATAGATTTAAAATTATCTACAAACTCTTCCTTAATAATAAATACAACCTTACCGAATCCGGCTTTAATTGCATCGTAAATCGAATAATCGATAATGGTTTCGCCATTTGGGCCAAATCCATCAATTTGTTTCATGCTTCCGTAACGGCTCGCCATTCCGGCAGCCAGGATTAATAGCGTAGGTTTCATATTGCGAAAATAATAATACCTAATCAATTTTTTGATTAGGTAAGCGTTTAATTTTGGTTAATAATTTAAATATGTGAATAATTTATAAAGATCTTCATCTTTCTTAAAGTCGACTTTCTCTTTTTTAAGAAAGTCATTTAATAAATCTTCTTTAATACCAAATAAAGCAATAATAGTTTTTTTATTGGGTGTAATTTTAGTTAAAGTTCCGTTTTGAAAAGAATAATAGCTATACGTTGTATTAAAAGCTTTGTTGGTAACCGCCGAACCATATTGTTTAAGCTCCGTAATATTTTTACTTACTTTTTTTAACAATCCGATTTTTCCCGTTGCAATAACCTGGTAATATGAATTAGAATTTAATCCATTAATAGCAGGTAAACCGTTTATGAAATGAACGGGATTGGGTTCTGTCCCATATAACTCAAATTCCTTAACAGGTTCTGCGAAATACATTAGTGAACCGTCATTGTTTTTAAAAATTAGTTTTTCGTCAATAACGTTATATTTTAATGAATCGGTAATGTACTTTTTTCCGTTTTGTAAAGTAACCTTTCCTTTAACCCAAAAGTCGTAAAGATAGGGGCTTCCGGTTACATCGGTATATTTGATTTCTTTAATTGGTGTTCGCTGTACATCGCCAAAAGGCAAGACCTCATATTGTGCCTGTGCACCGAAAGAGACAAATATTAGCAGTACAAAAAAGCCTCTCATCTTGCTGAATTTAAAATCCAAATAAACCGCCGCCACTTTTTGTCCGTGTTTTTTTTCCAGTCAGCATTCCGAAAAGACCACGTACAATTTCCTTCCCTATCTGGCGGGTAATGGTTGCACCCATTACCTGCTCAACTAAACTTTTTTCGCCAGGTTTTGGTTTGCTTTCTATTTCAGCTTGTTTTTGCGCTTCGGCTTCTTGTTTTTGTTGTTCGGCTGCTGCGGTTTGATCGTTGATTCGCTTGGTTAAAATTTCATAAGCACTTTCCGGGTCTATCGGAACTTTGTATTTAGTATACATCTGGCTTCCGGTAACTAGCTTGTCGAAATCTGCAGCGGTTAATGGTCCCATTATAGCCCGTGGTGGCGTAAGCATTGTCGCTGAAACTTCAGTCGGTATACCTTTTTCATTTAACACGGTAACCAATGCCTGGCCTGTACCCAACGATGTCAGCACTTTATCAATTTCATAGAAATCGGATTTAGGATACGTATTAACCGTCTTCTTAAGCGCGTCTACGTCATTCGGTGTAAAAGCCCTTAAAGCATGCTGAACACGGTTACCCAACTGACCTAAAACACTTTCAGGAACATCAGTTGGCGATTGTGTGCAGAAGAAAACACCAACACCCTTTGAGCGGATTAACCTGATGATGGTTTCTATCTGCTCTAAAAATGTTTTAGATGAATTATTAAAAAGCAAATGTGCCTCATCGAAAAAGAAAACCAATTTTGGTTTATCCAAATCGCCAACTTCAGGTAAGGTATTGAATAGTTCGGCAAGTAAACTTAGGAGAAAGGTTGAGTATAAAACCGGTTGATTTTGAACATCGGCAATGTTTAAAAGGCTGATTACCCCTTTGCCATCAACACGTTCAAATAAATCTTCGGAATCGAAAGATTTTTCACCAAACATTCCGGCTAAACCTTGTTGTTCAATAGCGACAATTTTTCTTAAAATAGTTCCTGACGTAGCAGTAGAAATACTGCCGTAACTTTCTTTAATCTCTTTAGCACCCGCACCTTCTGATAAATAGGAAACAAGTTTCTTTAAATCGTTAAGATCTATTATTGGCATTTTGTTATCATCGGCATATTTGAAGATAACCGCCATAACACCCGATTGGGTATCGTTTAAATCTAAAACTTTGGATAAAAGTGTCGGACCGAATTCTAAAACGGTTGCGCGCATTTGTGCACCAAGTTTTCCCGAAAGTGAATAAATTTCAACAGGAAAGCCGGCAGGCGTAAAGCTCTTTTTTAGCTGCGCCGCTCTTTCCTCAATTTTAGGATTTACACTTCCGGGTTGATTTAGTCCTGATAAATCCCCTTTTACATCGAGCATAAAGACCGGCACGCCGGCATCAGACAGTTGTTCGGCAAGTAACTGCAGCGTACGGGTTTTTCCTGTACCCGTTGCACCTGCAATTAAACCATGCCTGTTCATCATTTTTAAGGAGAGATTTACTTCCGCATCGCCATATACCTGCCCGTCTAAAATGCCGGCCCCGAGATAGATATAAGAGCCTGTCGGGGCATAAGATGCTTTTATTTTTTCGACAAATTTTGAAGAAGAATCACTCATTTTTTTCAGGTTTAAAGTCCCAATTTAATAAACTAAAACTAATATTAAAAAAGGATTTTTTTATCGCAGCCTTTAAAGGCCATAATATCAAAATTAATGGAGTTGTTTATAATAACTAATTTCGTTGTCTAAATCTTTGACTTTCTGCTGCAAAAATTCCAATTGATTTAGCAAGTGGGCAACGGCATGTAAGCCCTCCAAATTAATTTCCAGCTCTTTATAAAGTCTTATATAACGCTCCAATCCCGTTAAATCATCGGTGTTTATAAAAATCGATTTTTTTATTGCCTTTGTTTTGATTAGGCCGTATTCTTCTAAAGATTTAATAAAGTTAACTTCAACTTTATAATGCCCGCAAAAATCATCAACTGAAATGAAATTAGTTTCCATAATTGGTTAGAGTTTGGAAAGTTGTTCGAATAATTCCTTTTGTTTAGCGTTTAATTTTGTTGGTAATTTAATCTGCCATTTAACATACAGATCTCCAAATTGATTATCCTTTTTATAAATGGGAAAACCTTTTCCTTTTAATCGTAAAGTCGTATCAGGTTGCGTTCCTGCCGGAATTGACAATTTCACTTTTCCGTTTAAGGTTTCTATAATCTTTTCGCCACCTAATATCGCGGTATACAGATCGACCTCTTCCTGTACATATATATCGTTACCTTTTCTCTTAAATTTAGGGTGCTCAGCAATATTAAAAGCAATAAATAAATCTCCCGCAGGACCATTGTTCGGGCCGGGTGCGCCATAACCGGCTAGCTTTATTTTTTGTCCGTTTTCCACACCGGCCGGAATGGTAATTCGTACCTGTTTGCCGTTTACAGTTAATGTTTGTTTATGGGTTGTATAGGCATCGAGCAGGTTTAAGTTCAATTCTGAACTATAATCCTGACCTTTAAACGGTGAACGACCACTGCTGCGGGCACCGCCACCACCAAACATGGAAGAAAAGAAATCAGAAAAATCATCTCCACCAAAACCAGAAAAACCACCTCCGCTTCTGCCTCTTCCTTGCGATTGCCGTTGTTGCTGCGCATCAAACTGATCGGCATGCTGCCAATCTTTTCCATAGCGGTCGTATTTTTTCCTTTTTTCAGGATCACTTAACACCTCATTGGCCTCGTTTATCTGCTGGAATTTTTTATTCGCCTCTTCATTATTCGGATTTAAATCAGGATGATATTTTCTGGCCAGTTTACGATAGGCTTTTTTGATATCATCTGTTGATGCATCTTTTTTAATTTCAAGAACTTTATAGTAATCTATGTATTCCATAAGGCTTAAACAAATAAATGATTTTAATGTTCGGGTTTGATTTTGGAAAATGTAAAATTAGTTATTAACCGCGAAGAACAAAAGGCAAACGAAAAATGCCCCGATGACCGGGGCATTTTTAAGATAGAAAAGAGATTTTATTTTTTGTTTTTCACGTATTTTTCAAGCCACTGGTCTTGTTCCCAAAGGGCATGTAAAATATTCTCCTTACCACGATATCCATGTGCTTCATATGGTAAAAATACAAAGCGTACGGTACCGCCGGCACCTTTAATGGCTGCAAATAGGCGTTCGCTATTTATCGGGAATGTACCTGTGTTATCATCAGAATCGCCATGGATTAGCAACAAAGGTGTTTTAATTTTATCGGCATAACTAAAGGGGCTCATTTCATAGTATAATTGTGGTGCCTGCCAATAAGTACGATCTTCGTTTTGGAAACCAAAAGGGGTAAGTGTACGATTGTATGCACCGCTTCTTGCGATACCTGCAGCGAACAAATTTGTATGGGCTAAAAGATTCGCTGTCATAAAGGCACCATAGCTGTGGCCACCAACTGCCATGCGTTTTCTGTCACCAACGCCTAAATCAGCTAATTTGTTAATAGCAGCCTCAGCATTTAAACTTAACTGATCAACAAAGGTATCATTTGGTTTTTTGCCGTCTTTAGCTACGATCGGCATTTCTGCATTATCCAGAACTGCATAACCACGGGTTACCCAGTAAATCGGAGAACCCCATGATATGGCTGTGAATTTATCTTTAGAGCCACGAATCTGGGCCGCATCTGCAGCAGAATTGAATTCGCGAGGGTAAGCCCAGATGATAGTAGGTAAAGGGCCATCTTTTTCTTTGTTGTAGCCTTTTGGCAAATATAAATCGCCTGTTAAGTCAACGCCGTCGGCACGTTTGTAAGAAATTTTCTCTTTAATAACGCCATCTAACGATGGGTATGGGTTTGCAAAGGCTGTTACCGGTTTGTCTGCAATGCGAAGGACAAGATTTTTTATATAATAATTAGGGACTAATTTCTGGCTTTCTTTTCTGGTCAGCAGAACGAGTTTGTCAGGGTCGATAACATCGCTTACATATTCGAAAGTTCCCTCGGCACTTCGCCAGATAATTTCACTCTTTTTAGTTTTTAAGTCAAACTTCGCCAGAAATGGCAAATCACCTTTTTCGGATGAACCTACCGTATTATTCATCAGCAGTTTTGTGCCATTATCTACCGTATGAATTACCGAACGGCCATACTTATTTTTTGTTGTAACCGGTGTGCCTGGATTTCCATAAGCATCAGTTTGGTTACGGGTATATAATTCTTCTAAAGTTCCTGTTGTTGGATTATATACACTTACCTTATTAGTTTGTTTGCTCCTTAAACCTTCCATAACTAAAGCTAAACTTGCGTTTCCCCATTGAACGCCGCGATAGCGGGTTTGTGTTTTAAATAGTTCTTTTTCGGCGCCGGTAAATGGTGCACTTAAAGCATACACGGCATCGTGGAAGGGAACATTTTTCTTAATTAAGCCACTATCTAATGGTTTTGACCAAATGATGGTAGCAGGTTCATCATCTCTCCAGTCGAAACCGCGTGGAACATTCTGGGTGTTGTCATATCCTGATGGTGTGCCTTCTGAAGATGGTAATTCTGCCAAAACTTTAACGGCTTTACCCGTTAAATCGGTAATGGTAACGGTTGATGGAAAACCATTTGCAGTAACTAAATATGAAAATGGTTTGCGAATTGTTTCCACCAACATATATGTTTTATCGGGAGAAAGGCTTACTGAAGAATAAATTGCGGGTTTGCCAATTGGCGTTTCTACACCGCCTGTATTTTTAACCAGTTGCGATGTTCCATAAAATTCAAAGAGTTGTTCATCAAACGGAGATTTGATTAAATCCTGGTAAGTTGGACTAGGTGCGGCCTTACCTAAATTTTGCTGTACCGTTGGTCCTTTTGGCATTAACGGTTTTACCGGTGCAGAACTCGCAGGTTTGGTAACTGTTCTGTAAATAATCGTGTTATCGTTTAACCAGGTTAAACCATTGCCTAAAACAACATTTAAAAAAGCTTTATTCGTTTTTGTTGCCTTTTTGGTGGTAATATCTATGATATATAAATCAACACCTTTTTGCGTGGTATTGGTAAAAGCAATTTTAGTTTGCGATGGATTCCAGCTGATGTTACTGGCATACAATGGCGAAGGCAAACCCGTAACCGGGAAGGTTTTATCGGCTTTAATACTCTTCAAGCTGAAATTATTAATGTAAGTAATCCGGCTGGGCGAATAATTGTTAGGATTTAGCCTTAATCCTGCAATACGATATTCCGGCATGGCCAATTCTTCTACAGAAGGGTAGGAGTTTCTTTCGCTGAATAAAATCCATTCGGCTTTATCGTCTGTGCTAACGCCTGGTGTTGGCTTGGCAAGTAATAAATCAGCAATTTCTTTGGGTGGCGTTTGATAGCTTACAGCATCCTGCGCAGCAGTATTAAATGAAATAAATGCGCCAGCTATTAAAAAATAGAAGTGTAGTTTTTTAAACATAATCCGGTTTGGTTATTTGATAAGGAATATTCAAATATTGCAAAATTAACCGGACCTGAACAGCGCGTAACTGCTTATTTACATAATTGTAATAAAGTCGTGGTACAAATGTTAGGGGTAGTTACTTTTAATTTCCTGCATGGAATTCAATATCATTTTTTTAAGGATGTCGACATTAATATCGCTTAATTTCTTAACATAAATACAGGCTTTACCGGTTTTATATTTGCCGAAATCTGCTAAAAGTCTCTCCTTGTCTTTAAACTGTGCTGAAAAGTATAATGCAAAAGCGTCTTTTCTTGGCGAAAAACCGGCAAGTGGTGCATCGCCCTCCCGACCGCTTTCATATTTGTAGTGATAACTGCCGAAACCAATAATTGCTGTGCCCCACATTTTAGCTTTAAAAGCAGATGCTTCTTCAAACAGTTTAATTAAATCGAAACTGTCTTTCCGTTTAGCCTCATCGGCAACTGTATTTAAAAAAGCAGTTACGCTGCCATCATTTTCAGTAGTTTTGTTTTGTGCCATATTGAATTATATCGTTGTTTGATCCGTATTAAAAGGAATTTCAGGACCAGATAATACAAGTTATAACAAGAGGCTGTCTCAAAATGCGAAATATCATCCTGAGCCTGTGGAAAGACTTTGAAATTGTTATCCAGATCTTTTCGACAGGCTCAACATGAGTAAAACTAATTATGAGACAGCCTTTCTATCTTAAAATAAGATTGCCGCATTGCTGTGCTTTTCGTAATGACGTACAGTTAGATTATTTAAACTCCCTGAAATCCTGACCATCTTTTATGTTAAGTAAACTTTCGTAAATCAGGCTGATAACATTATCTACATCTTCTTTATGGACCATTTCCACTGTAGTGTGCATGTAGCGTAACGGTAAAGAAATTAAAGCCGATGGAACGCCGCCATTTGAGTAAGCAAAAGCATCGGTATCTGTTCCGGTAGAGCGTGATGATGCCTGACGTTGGAACGGAATTTCGTTTTTCTCCGCCGTTTTGATTAATAACTTGTTCAGGTTGGTTTGTACCGCCGGTGCGTAAGAAACAACCGGTCCTTTGCCTGCTGCTAAATCGCCCTGTGTATTTTTATTAATCATTGGTGTTGTCGTATCGTGCGTTACGTCGGTAATAATGGCCACATTTGGTTTAATACGTTCTGCGATCATTTCTGCGCCGCGTAAGCCAATTTCTTCTTGTACAGAGTTAACAATGTATAAACCGAAAGGTAGTTTTTTCTTGTTTTCTTTTAATAAACGGGCAACTTCAGCAATCATAAAACCGCCGACACGGTTGTCTAAAGCACGACCAACATAGTAACGGTCGTTTAAGACCATAAATTCATCTTCGTAGGTAATTACACAACCCACGTGGATGCCTAATTTCTCTACTTCTTCTTTTGAGGTACAGCCGCAATCTAAAAAGATATTTTTTAATTCAGGTGCTTGTTCCTTTTCGCCATGACGGGTGTGGATGGCCGGCCAGCCGAATACAGCTTTAACCAAACCCTTTTCAGTGTGGATATTTACACGTTTCGATGGTGCAATCTGGTGGTCAGAACCACCATTACGGATTACATAGATTAAACCATCGGCTGTGATGTAATTTACATACCACGAAATTTCATCCGCATGTGCTTCGATTACAACTTTATAAGCCGCTTTTGGATTAATTACACCAACTGCAGTACCGTAATTATCAATAAAATGTTCGTCGATATAAGGTTTGAGGTAATTTAACCAAAGCTTTTGTCCTTCCCATTCATAGCCCGTAGGTGCCGGGTTGTTTATGTATTCTTCAAGAAATTGTAATGATTTTTTGGTTACAACTGCAACATGTTTTTTCTTGTCGTCTTCTTTTTTCTTAGCCATATTTATTTACGATTTTAGATTTACGGTTTTAGATTTAAAAAGCAACTAAAACATCCATCTAATTTTATTTATTTTTCTGTTAAAATTTTCAACATACAATCCCAAATTTATTAATCGTAATTCGTAAATCTACAATCTAAAATTCCAATTCCATAACTACGAAATCATAGCCATCTTTGAAAAACGTATCTTTGGTTTCGTGGAAGCCAAATTTAAAATAAAATTCCTTTGCATTAACACGGGCATTGCACCAAAGCGCTGTTGCCTTCTGAATTTTACAAAAATCTAGGATATATTCCATTAGTTGAGTACCATAACCTAATTTTTGGGCTTCGGGTAGAACAGCGAGCTTTCTGAATTGATAAACATCACCTTGCGAAAACAGCGATACGACACCCGTTAATTTATGGTCGGCATACAGCCCAAAATGTACGCCGTCAAAATCGTCTTTCAATTTTACCGAATCGAAAGGCATATCAGGGTACATTGCCAGATGACGAATCCTCCAGGTTAATGATGGGAAAATTTGCTCTATTTGAATCAGGGTTTCCAAATTAAAATTTCTTGTTTCCGTAAAATTGATAAATTAATGTATTCAGTACGATTATTCCTGCCATGCCATAGCAAAATAAGTTCCACCCGCCTTTATCCCAAAGATATAAACCTAAAGCGGAACCGCAACTCGCACCAATAAAACTCACAGACATAAAAATGGTATTCAATCTGTTTCTGGCTTCAGGAATTAAGGTGTAAATTCTGGTTTGATTGGTTACGTGAATGGCTTGCTGGCCGATATCAATAAGAACAATTCCGATTACAAATAAGTATAAATGATTTCCGGTAAAATAGAATAAAGCAATACTGATGATTTGCAAGATAAAACCTATCATTAAATTTTTACGCGGATTATTGCCATCGCTGAGTTTACCAACTAATGGGGCAGCTAAAGCGCCTGCCGCACCGGCGATACCAAATAAACCAATTTGCAGGGTTTGAAAACTAAATGGTGGATTTGCAAGAAACAGAACCATGGTTGTCCAGAAGGCACTTATAATTGCAAAAGCTAAAAAGTTAATTATGGAAGTTTCGCGTAAAGCCGGTTGCGTTTTAATATAGCTGAACATCGAAGTCATTAATTCTTTATACGAGCCTTTAAAAGCAGGGTAACTCTGCGGAAAACGTTTAGCCATTAAAGCGATAAGTAAGGCGCAAATGCCGGCAGCCATAAAGTATACAGCTCTCCAGCCTAACCAAAAGCCTATGCTTCCGCTAACCGCTCTCGAAGCTAAAATACCGACAAGCAAACCGCTCATAATCATACCAATGTTTGCACCGCGATTTTCGTCAGAACTTAAATTGGCAGCGAGCGGTAAAATAAGCTGTGGAACAATTGAGCAGGCACCAATTAAAACCGAGGCAATTTCGAGCAGGAAAAATGTTTTTGAAACTGCTGCAACTAACAGGGCTAAAATGGCTAATCCTGTAATGACTAAAATCTGTTTTTTACGCTCGAACATATCACCCAGCGGAACCAGTAGAAATAAACCCAGGGCATAGCCAATTTGCGTTAAATAGGTAATACGCCCTGCATAACTTTCTGTAAGGTTAAAATCTTTGGCAACCAGGATTACTAGAGGTTGGCAGTAGTAAATATTTGCAACAATTAAGCCTGTACAAAAGGCCATTAAAAGAATATCTGCTCGTTTTAACATAGATGAGATGTAAAATGTAGAGATGTAAGATGGAATTAATATGTAAGATGGATAATGGATGATGGAAATCCCTCATTATTATCCATCTTTCAATAACCATCTGATATGTAAAATGTAGAGATATAAAATGGATGATGGGTACGGCATTTTTCCCCATCACCCATCTTACATTAACCCGCTTCCATATTTATAAGGGTATGTTTCCATGTTTCTTACGAGGCTTATTTACCACCTTATTTTCTAACATCTTAAAAGCTTTTATCAACTTAATCCGGGTTTGCGCAGGTTCAATTACTTCATCAATAAAACCGCGTTCGGCAGCCCGATAAGGATTTGCGAAAATATCTGAATACAGTTTTTCTTTTTCCAGCCATTTTTCCTGCGGATTTTCGGCTGTTGTAATTTCTCTTTTAAAAATGATTTCCGCTGCACCTTTTGCGCCCATCACTGCAATTTCAGCACTTGGCCAGGCGTAATTCATATCGGCACCGATGTGTTTACTATTCATTACATCATAAGCGCCACCATAAGCTTTTCTGGTTATCACCGTTATACGCGGAACAGTAGCTTCACTAAAGGCATATAATAATTTTGCTCCATTGGTAATGATGCCATTCCACTCCTGGTCAGTGCCCGGAAGGAAGCCCGGAACATCTTCAAAAACCAATAAAGGAATATTGAAACAATCGCAAAAACGAACAAATCGGGCCGCTTTTGTTGATGAATTACTGTCTAAAACACCAGCTAAATAAGCCGGTTGATTGGCAACAATTCCAATACTTCTTCCGGCCAGACGGGCAAAACCTACAACAATATTCTCAGCATAGGCTGCATGCACTTCCAGAAAACTATCTGCATCAGCAACCGCTGAAATGACTTCTCTAATATCATAAGGCTGAGATGCATTTTCAGGCATAAACGTATTGAGTTCCGGTCTGCTTTCTTCTGCTCCTTCGTAAGGTAAATGTTCTGTAATTTCCTCGCAATTTTGCGGCATGTAACTCAAAAGCTTTTTAACATGTGTTATTGCTTCGATTTCATTTGCACAAGCAAAATGTGTTACGCCCGATTTGGTTGCATGTGTATTTGCACCACCAAGTTCTTCTGAAGTTACTTCTTCGTGAGTTACCGTTTTAACCACATTTGGGCCGGTTACGAACATGTAAGAGGTATTTTCCACCATTAAAATAAAATCGGTGATGGCAGGGGAATAAACTGCTCCACCCGCACATGGACCCATAATAGCTGATAACTGCGGGATTACACCCGAAGCCTGAACATTTTTGTAAAATATATCGGCATAGCCGCCTAAAGAAACCACACCTTCCTGAATACGAGCCCCGCCACTATCATTCAGGCCAATTAACGGCGCGCCATTTTTCATCGCCATATCCATTAACTTACAGATTTTCTCCGCATGAGTTTCAGATAAGGAACCACCAAAAACCGTAAAATCCTGCGAGAAAACATAGGTTAAACGGCCATTAATTGTGCCATAACCCGTAACTACACCATCGCCGGGATATTTTTCCCTTTCCATACCAAAATCGGTACTACGATGGGTAACGAGCATACCAATTTCTTCAAAACTGCCTTCGTCCATTAAAAAATGAATGCGTTCTCTGGCAGTAAGTTTTCCTTTTTTGTGCTGACTTTCGATTCTCGCTTGTCCGCCACCAAGGTTCGCCTGGTTTATTTTATCTTGAAGTAATGCTATTTTTTTATCCATATTTGGTTGGTAACAGATTTTAAATTTAGAAATTACATTCGGGAATGCAAGGTTCTGCCCGTTGTTATTTACCAAAGACACCTGAATATTTGTTTTTTCTGCAAACCCCGCAGGTTTTTAAAACCTATAGGGTTTAAATAATCGGATGTTTAAATTCCTGTCAATCACTTATATTACATTTTTTTTACAGCTTAAAGTATTGAAAAACCAATAATCCGTTTAATTTTGTAATTACATTAGAACAGAATTAGAACCGACTAAATGTTTTTGAGAAAATACAAGTATATCATCGTTGCCGCTTTTATGCTCATCTTCAGTGCGAAGATGGCCATTTCCGGCGCACCGGTATTTTGCACTTGTATTGACCGGGAAATCATGAACGCCGTAATCATGCAGATTGAGTTAGAGCATGATGGCGGAAAGGATGCCGCCAAAGACACATCTAAATTCACAGATTTTAAACTTGTTGAATTAAATCATCCAATCTTCTCTTACGAGTTCTCCTCAAGTCATTTTGTTTTGAAGAGTAGTTTTGTAGAGCACTTCAAAAGATATGTAGATCCATATCATCCTACGGTTCCGACACCACCACCCAACTTTTGCTAAGTTTTTAGGTGTAACAACATTTTCTCGATTGAATTTATCGATAACAAATCGTAAGCTTTAAGCAGGCTTTTTGCTATCTATATTCTTTTTGCTGTTGCACTGCGATTTATTCGTTAAAATTTACCAGATAATTATATCGTTATGCAAAAGTTTAACCCGGCCTTTTCAGGTTCGGATGTGAAAAAATATATTCTTAAAAAGAATTTAAAGAAAGATTTACCCGCCAGTATTGTTGTTTTTCTGGTAGCCTTGCCATTGTGTTTGGGTATCGCACTGGCGTCAGGCGCGCCTTTATTCGCCGGTTTAATAACCGGCATTATAGGTGGAATAGTTGTGGCCTCATTTAGTGGTTCGCAACTGAGTGTAAGTGGTCCGGCTGCAGGTTTAACTGTAATCGTTCTGGGTGCAATTACCTCCCTGGGTGCCTATCCAACATTTTTACTTGCGGTTGTGCTGGCTGGTGTTTTCCAGTTAATTTTAGGTTTGATAAAAGCCGGAACAATTGGCAATTACTTTCCTTCGAGCGTAATCGAAGGAATGCTGGCGGCCATCGGGTTAATCTTGATTTTAAAACAGCTTCCGCATGCATTGGGTGTTGATACCGATTTTAGTGGTGATGAAGGTTTCTTTCAGCAGGATCATGAAAATACTTTTTCTGCGATATCTGCTGCGTTAGGCCACTTTAGTCTGGCTGCTGTAGTGATTAGTTTGTTGTCGATCGCAATTTTAATTATATGGCCGAAATTTCCAAAACTTGCCATTGTACCTGCACCATTATTGGTTGTAGCCCTGGGTATTATCGGTACGATAATTTTTGGTGGAACTGATCACCCGCTTCGAGCCGATCAAATGGTGAAAATACCTGTAGTAAATGGTTTTGGAGAATTTATCGGGCTATTTACGACACCCGATTTTTCTCAACTGGCAAATAAAAATGTTTACATCGTTGCAATTACCATTGCTGTTGTAGCAAGTTTGGAAACCCTTTTAAGTATCGAAGCCATTGATAAAATAGATCCGATTAAACGCATATCGCCAACAAACCGCGAATTAATTGCACAAGGTATCGGAAATATTGCCAGCGGCATGGTTGGCGGTTTACCAATGACTTCGGTAATTGTTAGGAGCTCAGCCAATGTAAATTCTGGAGCAAGAACCAAGATGTCGGCAATTTTTCATGGTGTCTGGTTATTGCTTTCCTTACTATTTATTCCACAGGTAATTAATATGATTCCATTATCTTGTTTGGCTGCAATTTTACTGGTTACAGGTTACAGGCTTACGCGGATAAGCTTGTTTAAACACATGTACCATAAAGGCTGGGATCAGTTTGTACCTTTTGTGGTAACGATTGTTGCCGTATTGTTTACCGATTTATTAAAAGGTGTGGCCGTTGGCATGTTGGTTTCTATCTTTTATTTATTGCGTACCAATATGCGTAATCCTTTTTTCTACAGAATTACAAATGATGGCGATAAAAAAAACATCAGAATTAAACTGGCAGAAGAAGTCTCTTTTTTAAATAAGGCAGCTATACAGGTTGTTTTAACGAATATTCCACGAGAAACAAATGTAATTATTGATGGAAGTAACGCAAGATACATCGACCCGGATGTTCTGGAAACCATTTTTAATTATAAACATAATGCTTACACAAAAGGCATTATTGTAACTTTAGAAAATGTACAGAAACATTATACTGTACCAAAATTAAATAATAAGATTGTAGAAGAAATAAATAATAAAAAATAATGAAGGCACATACTTTAGAAACACAAGCAACAATTACCCCTGAAAAAGCATTTGAAATACTAAAAGAAGGTAATGAAAGATTTGTAAAAAATTTAAAAGCCAATAGAGATTTACTAGCGCAAGTAAATGATACCAGAGCAGGACAATGGCCATTTGCGGTAATATTAAGCTGTATAGACAGTCGCACTTCTGCAGAATTGATCTTTGACCAAGGATTAGGAGATGTTTTTAGTGTGAGAATAGCCGGGAATTTTGTGAACCAAGATATTTTGGGGTCTATGGAATTCGGCTGTAATGTTGCAGGATCTAAATTAATTGTTGTTTTAGGGCATTCAAAATGCGGAGCTTTAAAAGGAGGATTAGATGCTGCTGCAATCCACCAAACGGAAATGAAAAACCTTTGCCATTTAGTAGATCATTTTAACCCAATTATTGAGGAAATTATTACTGAAGGAGAAGAACGCTCATCTAAAAATGATGACTTGTTGGAAAGGCTGAACATACAAAATGTAAAGCAAACGATAGAAGATATCCGCGATCAAAGTGCTACTTTGAACCAAATGGAAAAAGAGGGGAAAATAAAAATAGTAGGCGCGAATTATAATGTAGAAACTGGTATTGTAAGCTGGTTATAGCATTTAAGACCATAATAGTCAAAAAGTTCGTACTTATATTTTGATAGTTTTATAAAATACGTTGGCTTATCAATACATTTGCCGGTATTAATAAAAAAGAGGTTGTATCATAAATATGAAAGGTCATCGTTAGCCTTTCAAAAGACTTGTAAAAATTGCCTTTGAGGACGTTTCGATGCTTCGGTAAACTCAGCACAGGCTGAGCTCAACGTAACAAGTTTCAAAAATAATTTTATGATACAGCCTCTTTACTTTTCTTTACTATTCGGCATGTTTCCGGCGTGTCCCTCGTTTCCTTTTTCAGAATCTTCACGGGCTTCTTCCGAACCAAAATCGCCTCTTCCAAAATTTCTACCCAGGTTACCCGCATCAGATTTTACTTTGTTTTTTTCGTTATTTTCATCGCTGTGATGACGGGGAACCAACTGATCGGGCATATTTGTTTTATCTGCAGCGTTATCCGCGTTTTTATCTTTTAAATTTTCGTTTTGATTATCCATGATGTTTTTTTTTATTAAGAACAGCAGGAATTCGAGATGGTTTTAAAAGAGTGATAAGGATTTGGAAATGTGTGTGCGGTGCTTTTCTTTCAAAGCTCATAGGTTTAATCACAAAATAAATGTTTTAAACGCCTTAAAAAAAGAAAAACCCCTGATTGCTCAAGGGTTTCGGAAATTTATAGCGTTGACAACTTTCTGGCAATATTTCTAAAAAGTTGTCAACGCTTAACTTAATGATTAATCTTCAGCCAAAAACGGATAGCGATAATCAGTCGGTGATTCGAAAACTTCTTTAATTGTACGCGGGGAAACCCAGCGCAATAAGTTAATCATTGAACCTGCTTTGTCATTCGTACCCGAACCTCTGGCGCCACCAAAAGGTTGTTGACCAACAACCGCTCCAGTACATTTATCGTTAATGTAAAAGTTACCAGCCGAGTTGCGTAAAGCATAACTTGCCTTATCAATCGCATAACGGTCTTGTGCAATTAAAGCACCGGTTAAAGCATATGGTGATGTTGTATCAATTACCTCCAAAATCGAATCAAAATCTTGGTCTGCATAAACATAAACTGTTAAAACAGGGCCAAATAATTCTTCACACATGGTGGTATATTTCGGATCGTTAACCACTAAAACAGTTGGCTCAACGAAATAGCCCTTACTTTTATCGTAGTTGCCGCCGGCAATAACCTCAACGCCTTCGTCTTTCTTCGCCTGGTCGATGTATTTTGCTAATTTATCAAAAGAACGCTCATCGATAACGGCATTAATGAAGTTGGTAAAATCTTCAGTTCCGCCCATTTTAAATGTAGCCAAATCACGTAACATTTGTTCTTTAATTTCCGGCCAAAGGCTTTCTGCAATGTAAACGCGGCTTGCAGCTGAACATTTTTGTCCCTGGTATTCAAAAGCACCACGAACAATTGCCGTGCTTGCAATATTGGTTTGTGCAGACGGGTGAACCAGGATAAAATCCTTTCCACCTGTTTCACCAACAATACGAGGATAAGACTTGTATTTGTGGATGTTTGTACCTATCGTTTTCCAGATTTCCTGAAATACTTTGGTAGAACCTGTAAAATGAATACCTGCGAAATCAGGGTGATTGAAAATTACATCACCGGTTTCCGGTCCGTCAGCGTAAACTAAGTTTACAACACCATCAGGTAAGCCGGCCTCACGGAAAATTTCCATTAAAAGGTTAGCTGCGTAAACTTGTGTGTCTGCAGGCTTCCAAATCACAACATTCCCCATCATCGCTGCCGAAGCTGGTAGGTTAGCCGCAATAGCTGTAAAGTTGAAAGGTGTTAATGCGAAAACAAAACCTTCCAGGGGGCGCTGTTCTACACGATTCCAGCTGCCGCGAGGTGAAACAGGAGGTTGTTGTTTATAAATGTCAGACATGTAACTCACGTTAAAACGTAAGAAATCAATCAGTTCGCAAGCGGCATCAATTTCTGCCTGGTATGCATTTTTGCTTTGACCTAACATCGTCGCCGCATTTAATTTATAACGGTATTTGCCGGCAATTAAATCGGCAGCCTTTAAAAAGATGGCCGCTCTGTGTTCCCAGGAAAGGTTTTCCCAGTCTTCCTTTGCAGCAAGTGCTGCATCGATTGCCTGTTGGATATGCGTTTTATCGCCAATGCTATATTGGGCTAAAATATGTTGATGATCATGCGGCGGAACAACTTTACCTTTTTTGGTTGTATGAATTTGTGCGCCGCCGATATACATCGGGATGTCTTGCTGGTGTGACCGGGCTTCAGCCAATGCTTCTTTTAAAAGTGCACGTTCTTTACTGCCTGGGCCATAATTTAATATAGGTTCGTTTACCGGAGTGGGTACGTTAAAAAATCCTTTAAGCATATTTTATTTTTTATGATTTGGGCAAAGATAGGGCTTTTTGAGGGATGCAATTCTATTCTTCTGTAAAGAAAATAGGGCAAACGTTTGTGTTAATTTAAAATGGGATTTAACTGTTAAAAACAATTCTTACATAATTTCCATGATGACTTACCGATGTATCATGGATAGTTTTTCCATGTGTATTTTTTATTTCCGGCAAGCCGGATTCATTGTAATAAATTTGATAACCACTGGTTTGGCTGTTGAAAAGACTAAGGTAATTTGAATGATAAGGATTTTGCCATTCATTTAGATTTTTAAAAAATAAAGAATTATCAGTCGCAATTGTATGTATAAAATCACTGCTGATTTCAGATGCTGTTAAAAATTTCAAAGTATCATATTTAACAAACCCTTTTGCAGTTTTATTATTTAATTCTAAAATTTGGCACTGAAAAGATATAGGGTTAAAAAGTCTTTTATTCGTTGTCCTGTTGTGGATTTTGTATGCCGCCTCTTTCATACTCCATAACAGCCACACCGTCACATCAGGATTTTCTGCCAATGAAATCAGCTTTTGTTCTTCTCCCGTAAAAATCTTATCAAGGTAGTTTTTTCGTCTCCAGTTACTTTGAATTTTAGCCAGGTTTAAATCTACAACATCGTTACCCAGCATTTGCCTGTAATTTGCTTTCAATAACTTCTATAGTCGCTTTTACGGTAAGCATTTTTGCCATCGAATCGTTATCAATTTCAATTTTGAATTTCTCTTCGATATCGAGAATGATATCAACTAAATTTGCAGAATTTATTTTGAGGTCTTTAATAAAGTCTGTGTTTTCTCCTACACGCTCCAAAGCAGATTTTTCTTCGGTATAAGGTGTAATAATTGTAATCAGTTCCTCAATTAGATGTTGTTTATCCATTTTTATATTTTTTAAAAATTACACAGGCATTGATATCTCCAAATCCAAAACTGGCCTTTGCTAAAATATCAAATTGGTTGTGGATTAACTTTTGAGGGATGCGGTTTTTGTCAATCATTGAACTGATTTCCGGATTTAAATCCTCGCAATTAATATTAGGAAATATAAAACCCTCATAAAGTTCCAGAATTGAAGCGACACATTCTATGCTCCCGGATGCACTTATGCAATGGCCAATCATGCCTTTTAAAGAATTTATGTAGGGAAAGTTACCTGAAGAAGCGCCTAATGCATTTTTCCAGTTTTCGATTTCCAGCGCATCTTTTGATGTTGCCGTAAGGTGTCCGTTTACCACTTCGATTGCATCGGAGCGAATTCCTGAACTTTCAATAGCCAGCTTAATACAGCGCTGTACGGCAACCGGATTTGGCGCAGTCATGGTTCCAAGGCCCCGTTGACCACCGGAGTTTATATGTCCGCCTAATACCTCGGCGTAAATTTTGGCATTTCTGTTTAAAGCAGATTCCAGCGATTCTAAAACCAAAGCGCCTGCGCCACTTCCGGGTACAAAACCACTTGCCGTTAAACTCATCGGGCGACTTCCTTTCTCCGGTTCATTATTATGTTTGAACGTGCAAACTTTCATTGCATCAAATCCGCCCCAAATGTAAGGCCCGCTGTCGCTTGTACTTCCAGCCAGCATTCTTTTAGCTTGTCCGGATTTAATTCTTTCAAAAGCCAGTAAAATACTTTCAGTACCCGTTGCACAGGCCGAGGAATTTGTCGTTACCTGGTTTCCCAAGCCCAGTTTTCCGCTAATAAAAGCACTAACACCACTGGCCATGGTTTGTACCACAACAGAACTTCCGAGTTTTCGGATGTCCATATCATCAATTTTATTTATCGCCCAGCGAAATTTATCTATTCCCGATGTGCCTGTTCCAAATATGGTTCCGCTGTCCCAGTCGGGTTCATCATCCGTATTCCTTTCCAAACCGGCATCTGCCCAGGCATCTAAACCGGCTATTACACCATAGGTAATTCCAGTACTGTTTAAATTTCTTAATTCAAGTGGTGTGAAATACCGTAAAATTCTTTCTTCGTCGAATTCGGGCATCCCGGCAATTTGACACGAAAACCCAAGTCTTTCCAACTCCGGCTGATGTTTTATTCCGGAGATACCATTCTTTATTGCATCTGTGAAATCAGGAATCGTTGTTCCGTTTGGCGCACAAATACCAAGACCAGTGATTACAACACGATTGTTATCCATGAGGTTTAGAGATTAACATGCCCGAAATAGTTCCTTTACAAATAACTTCGCCCGAAACATTCTCCATTTTCACTTTACAGCTTAATTTATTAAATCGAAAATAAAGCTTTTCACTGGTTACAATTACTTTTTCGCCAGGGTACACGGGTTTCAGAAAATCAATTGAATTAGAGGTCATCGCCAGCGATATTTTAGCCTCATCAGATGCATCTTTCAATAGGTACAATCCCAAACAGACCAAACCAATTTGTGCCATGGTTTCCGTTAAGATGACTGCCGGAGTAACAGGATAATCCTTGAAATGGCTTTCATAAAAATAAGAATCAGCAGCGTAGGTATATTCGCCAGCAACACCATTTTCATCTATATGTAACAGCTCATCAACAAACCGAAAAGATTTGCCGTATGGAAGTTTATGTAATATATCTTCCTTTAACATCTTACCATTGTAAAAGGATTCTTTGCGCAGAAAACCCCGGACCGAAACTCAGCATTAATCCTTTTTCTCCTGACGCGGGTTTTTTATCCATGATGCGTTCCAATACATATAAAACAGTTGCGCTGCTCATATTACCATAAAGTCTTAAAACTTCTTTGGTTTCATCTATATTTTTACCAAGCTTACCAAATAATTCTTCCACAACCTGTATGATTTTTTTTCCGCCGGGATGAAAAATAAGATGGTCAATGGCCATAATTTCTAAATCATTTTTGGCTAAAAAAGGATGGATAATCGCCGGAAAATGCGAAGCAATTGTTTCGGGAACCTCAACATCCAAAACCATTTGTAAGCCGGTATTGGTTAATTTAAATCCCATCATTTCTTCAGCATCGTAGAAGTGATACATTTCTTCGGCGAGAATTTCGGGGCCATGATCTGCCTCATCCGAACTAAGTAATACACAAGCCGCACCATCACCAAAAATGGCTGCACTAACTACATTAGCCATAGAAAAATCATTAAGCTGAAAAGTTGCGGTGGGTGATTCAACGGCAACAACCGCCGCCCGTTTTCCAGGGTTGGCTTTGAGAAAATTTTTAGCATAAATTATTCCTGAAACACCTGCAGCGCAACCCATTTCTGTTACAGGTAAACGCACAATATCCTGACGTAGTTTTAATTCATTAATCAGATAGGCATCTAAAGAAGGAATCATGATACCGGTACAACTAACTGTAATAATATAATCTAAATCCTGAGGTTTCCAATTTGCATTTTCCAATGCATTTTGCAGGCATTTTTTACCCAATTTTATGCCTTCCCTGATGTATATATTGTTTCTTTCCTCAAAGCTTAAATCACTGAATACTTCTTCGGGCGACATTATCGAATAGCGTTTGTCTACAGCCGCCCCTTCAAAAATCTTTTTCACTTTCCTTATAAATCGTTCATCCTGATCCTTTAACCAGCTATCTAAAAAAGGTAAAATAGCTTCTGTTGCCCGCCAGAATTCGGGTAATGCTTTACCAACTGCTTTTATTCTAACACTCATATCGTTTTAATTATCCATTGGTAGCGAAATGCCCATTTCCATTTAATATAACTGAATTTCAGGTTTAACTGTTTGGCGTATTTCATTAAATCTGCTCGCTTAAATCCCCGTAAAATAGATACGAGACCATCTTCCCTCGACATATCGTTTAACTTAAAAACAAAACACAGTGCTTTGAAAAGGTAATAGGCCAACGCACTCCTCTGCAAATCATTAATTACCAGACCCATTTTTGCCGAATGTTTGAATTTTTCAAGTAAGCTAATGATTTCCTCATCTTTAAAATGGTGTAATGTCAGGGTGCAAATAAAAATATCGCATGGTTGTTCTACTGTTAAATTGTCAAAAATATCACCGCATTCATAGGAAATGTTATCGTAACGGCCTGATAAATTTTCAGCGTGTTTTATGGTAAATTTATTGGCATCTATTCCCTTTAAAATAAAATTTAAGCCTCTTCTTTTTGCGTAACCGGCTAAAGCCCTCAACATGTCCCCGTTGCCACAGCCAATATCTGTAATACGTATAGGTTCATCTTTTGGTTTGTTTTTGATTAAAAATTCAATGCCATTAAGCGTAACCTTGTTGCCGCCTAACAATTGGTTAATCCGTGCAATTTTATCCAGTGCATCTCTTAAAATTTCGCCTTCCATCTGGAAATCATCCATTAGTTCGGGCGCATTGCTTCTAAATTTTGTATTTATGGCCATTAACGGGAAATTGGAATGGGTTGCCCATGAGTATATTTAATTAATTTATTCAAAACAAAGGGCATTCTGCTAAGAGAATTCATTGCAAAATTTTCCAGTGTCTCATTTCTTAACAGGGAAGTTAATAGTCGTCCTGTTTTTAAACGGGTTCTGAATATGCTTTTCCAGTTTGCCGTATATTTTTTTTCCAACTCAATTCTTGATGAAATTTCTCCTTTAAAATATTTATTTAAAAGTTCGGATAAGATTTTACCACTATGAATAGCCATTGCCATGCCATTACCGCAAAGCGGATGTATTAATCCTGCTGTATCTCCAATCATTAAAATATGATTAAACACAGGTTCTTTTGCATCAAAAGATATCTGGCTAATGGTTAAAGGGGCATCAAAAATCATTTCTGATTTTTCGAATATGTTTTTAAGGTATTGGTTTTTGTAAAGTACATTTTCCTGGTAGGCAGCGATATTTTTATGCTTTTTAAAGCTTTCGTAGTCGGCTAAATAGCAGATATTTAATACATCATTTTCAACCTTGGAAATCCCGCAATAACCCCCTTTAAAATTATTCAGACTTACCAAGTTATCCGGGAAATCTGAAGTGTAATGTGCCTTAACGGCTAAGTATTCTGATTTTTTACTAATAAATTTACGTTCTAATTTTACATCTATCGATGCCCGTTTACCATAAGCGCCAACAACATGGTTTGCCGTAAAAGCTTTGCCGGCAGCCGTTTCAATAATAAATTGATTATCCAAGTAATTTATATTAACAACGGTATCCTGAAAGATGTTTACACCCCGGTTAATTGCGCTGCGGTATAAAAAATCGTCGAGTGCATACCTGCTCAAACCCCAGCCGCCTAAAGGTAGTGTTGTGGTAACAGATTTATCCGAGCTCGATGTGAACTGTAAATTGGTAATTGATGCAGGCCATAAATCCTTCAGGTTTAGATTCAGCCAGCTGAGGTAAGGCAAAACCTCGTTGGAGATATATTCCCCACAAACTTTATGATGCGGGTAAGTGTTTTTCTCAATCAACGTAACATTTAACCCCAGTTTATTCAGATGAAGTGCAGCTGTTAAACCTGCTAATCCACCACCAATAATTAAAATTTCTGATTCTAGTGGCATATAGGTGTAAGCATGTTACAAGGTAACATTTTAATTTCACGTTTGTTGTGCATAAGATTAAATGCTGAAATTTTATCTGGAGACAATATTATAAACGAATTTTAGAGATTCGGAAATTTAAAAATAATGGATTTCTATAAAATTCTGACAAACCTTTCTAAAAGTTATGGGTTCATTTTAGCAGGCGTTGTGTTTGATAATGCCTGCTTTTTTTAAATTATCCCTATTTTTGAAAACACGACGGTATGCTACTTAACTATTTACGCCTTCTACTTCTTCCTTTTTCGCTTATTTATGGCATGGCCATTACGCTTCGAAAAAAACTTTACGATTGGGGTATCCTGTCTTCCGTTAAGTTCGATTTACCTGTAATTTGTGTGGGTAATTTAGCTGTCGGTGGTTCTGGTAAAACGCCAACAACAGAATATTTGGTCAGGCTACTCGCTGATTACAAAATTGCAATTCTGAGCAGGGGATATGGTCGTAAAACGAAGGGTTTCATACTCGCGGATGACCATGCCACAGCAGAAACCATTGGAGATGAACCGCTGCAATATTACCAGAAGTTCGACAATATAACGGTAGCGGTTTGCGAAGACAGGGTTAAAGGAATAGAAAAATTGAAAGAAAACCATGATTTGATTATCCTGGACGACGCTTTTCAGCACCGCGCGGTGAAGGCCGGTTTAAATATTCTGCTTTTTGAATTCAGGAAATTAGGAACTTTACAATTCTTACTTCCGGCAGGAAATTTAAGGGATGTATTTTCATCGAGAAAAAGAGCTGATGTGTTGTTGGTAACCAAATCGCCGGTACCATTGTTGCATGTGGCTCAGCAAGCATCCGTTAATGAATTACAGCCGGATAACACTCAAAAAGTACTTCATTCTTATTTAAAATATGGTGAATTGAAACATCTGTACCATGATGAAAATCGTTCGTTGGAATCAGTTAAAGGGCACGAAATCTTTTTGCTCACCGGAATTGCAAACCCCGAGCCTTTGATAGAAGAATTGGAGAAGTATTCGACAACCATTAAACATGAGGAATTTCCAGATCATTATGCATTTAAAACTGATGATATCAAGAAGTTCAAATCGGCTTTTGATGCGGGGATGAAAAAAGAAAAAATTATCATCACAACAGAAAAGGATAGCAAGCGTTTAAAAGCTGCGGGATTTAAAGATTTACTGGTAAATTTACCCGTATATTTTTTACCCGTCGAGGTTGATTTATTTGAAGAAGATAAGTTTACCTTTGATGAACTTATTTTAAACTATGTTAAGAGCAATAGAAGAAACCGTTGAATATATAAAACGAAAAACCGAAAACTTTAAACCAGAAATAGGTATTATTTTAGGCACCGGTTTGGGTGGCCTGGTTAAAGAAATTGAAGTTGGACATCAGTTGATGTACTCAAATATCCCGAATTTCCCCATATCAACATTAGAATTTCACAGCGGTAAGCTGATTTTCGGAACCCTGAACGGGAAGAAAATAGTAGCCATGCAAGGTCGTTTGCATTATTATGAAGGTTATAATATGCAACAAATCACATTTCCTGTTAGGGTGATGAAAGGTTTGGGTATCGAAAACTTAATCGTTTCTAATGCAGCAGGGTCTTTAAATCCTGAATTTAAAAAAGGAGATTTAATGATTATTGAAGACCATATTAATCTTCAGCCTGATAATCCATTGCGTGGTTTAATAGAAAGTGAATTAGGGCCACGTTTCCCCGATATGAGCCAGCCTTATAAAAAAACGATTATTTCTAAAGCATTGGAAATTGCCAAAAATGTGGATGTTAAATGTCATAAGGGCGTTTATGTGGCCGTTTCCGGTCCAAATTTAGAAACGAAAGCTGAATATAAATACCTGAGGTTAATCGGTGCCGATGCTGTTGGCATGAGTACCGTTCCTGAAGTTATTGTTGCCAACCATGCGGGATTACCTGTTTTTGCCATTTCTGTTTTAACGGATGAAGGTTTTCCGGAAGATTTACAGCCATTTAATTTAGATGAAATTTTAGCGGCCGCAGCAAAAGCCGAACCTAAAATGACCGAAATTTTAACCGCCTTAATTGCTGAATTATAAATGCATAAAATTATTCTGTTTTGTCTGGTAATTTTTGTCTTCATCAGCACTAACGATGCTTTTGCACAAGATTTAAAAACGACTGTTGGTACCAATAAAGAACTCGATTCGTTAAGAAAAAGAGAGGAAAGTCCCAAAGATTCTGTTGTTTACAATGCAAAATACATTCGTTTTACAAAACTCTCTTTAAGTAAGGATAGTATAGTCCTTTTGCCTCTAGATACCTCTACGATAAATATTCAAAATTATAGTCCTTTACTTCAACCTAAGCATCCGGCCATCACAACCGGAAATATGGGCCAGGTAGCACGGCCATTATTGTATGAGCCATCAAAACGAATAGGGTTTGATGCAGGCTATCATTCGCTCGATTATTATGCGCTAAGTCCGGAAGATATTATTTACTACCAGGCGAGGGCACCGTTTACAAGTTTATATTTAATAAGCGCCGGGCAAAAAGAACAATTGTTCAGGGGAATTCATAGTCAGAACATAAAAAAGAACTGGAATGCGGGGTTTAATTTTAACCGTATGGATTCACGTGGTTTTTACAGCAGGCAGCGTGGCGATAATCTTAATATCGCCGTTTTTAGCTGGTATCAATCGCCAGGCAAACGATACAATATGTGGGCCTCTGCTATTTTTAATACGATGCGTGCCTATGAAAACGGATCTGTTGCAGAGAGCGGTATTTTTGATTCCGGTTATGAAAAAATTGCTCGTGATGCTGAAGCTGTCCGGCTGTCAAGTGCAAGAAACCTTTATCGTAAAAATACTTTATTTTTAAAGCAAACGTATTATGTTGGCCGGATAGATAGTTCTAATACTGTAAATGGATCTGTTGTGCCTACAAATAAGATTACGTACACGGTTGAGTATAATAATGATAGTTATGATTTTTCTAAGAACGAAGCTGATGATAATACGGTAATTCCCAGGGCAATAACTAAAAGCGACGGCCTGCTTGATGCAACCTTTACAAATGATTCAACACATGTGATGCATGTAAAAAATGAATTTATTTATAGTTTCTTTTTAAGGCCTAAAAATTCTTCGGTTATTAAAAATGAGTTGAAGTTAGATGCGGGTATAAAACACGATTATTATCAATACCGCACCTTAGGAATCAGAAGTAATGGCACCACTTACGGCAGTGATGATCGATCATTCGGGTTTCAGAATTTAAGTTTGCTCGGTACATTGGGTTATCGTTTCAGCAGCAACATCGATTTAAATTTAAATGTTCAGCAAATTTTTCAAGGTAGAAATGCCGGAGACTTTTTATATGAAGCCAAAAGCAGAGTTGCTTTAGGTAAAACTATTGGCAGGATTGAATTAGGTGCTTATCTTCAAAATCAATCTCCATCAGAAATTTTTAGTTATTACAGTGGTAATCATTATTCCTGGACCAATGCCGATTTAAAAAACACAAAGGTTGCAAACCTGTCTTTTGATTATTTTAACGATAAATTAGGGTTACAAGCCGGCGCAAAATATTTTCTTACAAGTAACTATTTATATTTTGGAACGATAATAAAAGGCATTAGTAATGTTACTATAAGGCCATTTCAGGAAACTTCTGATATCAATTTAATACGGTTGGATGTTTCAAAAAAATGGCGGGTTGGTAAATTCTCAATTGAAAATTATATTGCCTATCAAAAAACGGATAATAACAGTATTTTAAGAACACCCGAATTTTATACTTACAATAGTTTTTCGTTTAATGTAGATTTCTTTAAGGTGCTTAAAACCAATATTGGTTTTGATGTGAGGTACAATACAGCTTATGCCAATTACTCCTACGCACCAGCGATATCTCAATTTTTTGTTGGTGATGAAACGGTATTAAAATCAACACCTGTAGTTGATTTTTTCTTTAAGGCCAATTTAAAACGCGCAAATATTTTTGTAAAGTATGATTACCTGAACCAAGGTTTGTTTTCGAAAGGGTATTATACTGTAAACCGTTATCCAATGCCTGATGCTTTATTGAAGTTTGGCTTGACATGGAATTTTTATGATTAATTTGAAAATAAAAAAAGCGTTCTGCTTTATAAACAGAACGCTTTTTTTATTTAAGGTTATTGCCTTAGAATGAGTAACCTACTGTAAAACCGATAACACGGTTTGTGTATTTGTTAGTATTTGCTCTCGAATCTTTCGGCGTTAAATCTGATAAACCTAAGCCATAGTTTGCACCTACTAAAATGCCTGATGAGGCGCGGTAAGCTAAACCAAAGTTAGCACCAAAATCTATGCTGCTTTGATCTTTGTCTGTTGTGCTACCAAAACTTAAATCTCTGTCATTACTTGTTGTAGAAGTTAAGCTTGAGTTCGTATTGTTGTTTACAGTTGTTGTAGTCGTTGTTCCTTTGTTTTTTCCTGAAATATTAAAACCTACGTATGGGCCGGCGCTGATTTGAAATGCACCAGACTCTCCTGTTGGAATATTAAATACAGCATTAATTGGAACCTCAATTGCCATTACATTTGATTTAACTGACGAAGTTGTAGTTGTTGTAATTGCACCAGCAGTTCCTGATGTAGTTCCTTCAAATTTTACACCTTTATTTTGTAGCGAAATACCTGGCTGGATGAAGAAATTGTTTGCAACTCCGAAATCACCAAATGCAGTAACATTAAAGCCTACATTACTTTTAGCATTGTCGTTATATGCATCCTCATTATTTCCACTTGAATGAATTTTAGCTAAGTTAACCCCCGCTTTAATTCCAAATCTCGATGTTGAACCTGTTGTTGATTGCGCAAAAGCACCTGTTGCTAATAAAATAACCGATGCACTTAATAATAACTTTTTCATAATATTTTTTCTTTTGTAAAGAATCAAGTTTAAAATTATTGGCCTTAAACCAATGTTAATTACATGCCTCTTTCCAAAAGCTGTGCCAAAGTATTATTTAAGTTACAAAAGCCGCTTCTAATTATTTGGTTTACAGATGTGTTTGAAAATTATTTTTAGTGCAAAAACGTTATTTTAGACCCTTTAGCTCAGCCTGTACTTCTGTATAGAATAGAGGAAACAAATAGTATTTTATTAAAATCTGTATCAAAACCTAACCTCATAAAGTATGAAATTATGTTTTCTGGGGTTTCTTTTTTGCAGCAGGAAACAAAACATTATTTAAGATAAGCCTGTAGCCCGGCGAGTTTGGATGGAGACTTAAGTCCGTTGGCGGATCGCCAACCGCGTGTTGGTAGTCTTCAGGGTCGTGGCCGCCATAAAAGGTAAACTGGCCCTTGCCAATTTCCCCATGTAAATACCTCACCTCTGCGGCACCTTTATTTTCACCCAACACGGTAACACTTGTTTTTACTAAACTCTTTTTAAATGCAGTTGTTTGACCCATAAAACCTTTAATTACCTTATCATGGTTTTGCGTAAGCATGGTTGGTACCAAATCCCATTTTGCAGAAAAATCGAATAGCGTAAAGTAATCATTTGTTTGGTTTAATGCTCTCCCGTTCGTTACATCGATATCCGAAAATTCATAATTCATTGGATTATTGTCCAGTTTAAAATTCTGGAAGGCCAATGTTTTGTTGTAATTCAGTTTGGATTGTGCATTAAGATCTGCTGCATCGCCATCAAACATTTCGGCACATATATCTACACCTTCTGCCGCGAGCGCAATATCAAAACTATCGGTTCCTGAACACATAGCGAATAAAAAGCCGCCTCCGGCACAATATTCTTTAATGTGTTTTGCAACTGCAAGTTTCATCTCCGATACTTTTTTATAGCCCATTTTCTTAGCTAAAGCCTCCTGGTTTTTAACATCTTCCTGGTACCAGTTGGCATAACGAAATGCCGCATAAAATCGCCCATACTGTCCGGTAAAGTCTTCGTGGTGTAAATGAAGCCAATCGTATTTGGTCAATTTATCCTGCAGAATATCATCGTCGTAAATCACATCGTAAGGAATTTCGGCATAAGTTAAAACAAGTGTTACTGCATCATCCCATGGAAGTTTGCTTTTTGGCGAATAAACAGCGATTTTTGGCGTTTTTTCCAGCTTAACCATTTCCATATTTACTGAAGGATCACTTATTTCATTTAGTAAACTAACAACTTTTCCATCCGCTAAAACTTCATAGGAAACACCTCTGATTTTTAACTCATCTTCAACGGTTTTGTTGTATTTGATTAAAAAGCTTCCGCCACGATAATTTAGCAACCAATCTACTTCAAGTTGCTTACTTATTGTCCAATAGGCAATACCGTAAGCCTTTAAGTGATTTTTCTGGTCTTCATCCATAAAAATTAAAATGGATGACGCTTTAGCACAAACGCTTAAAAATAAACAAAAAATCAAAAAGTAAAACTTCTTTTGAATCGCCATATTTACATAAAACACTAAAATACCTGATTTAGTCTGTTTGCAAAAATTAATCATATTATTTTTTGCCGCAGATTCACAGATTTTGGCTAATTTATATGGGTGGATAAAAATATTAATTCATCATCCGTGAATCTGTGGCCATTTCAGTTTTGCCATGGATTTACAGATTTCAATTGTTTTACATGAATGGAAAAGAAATACTAATTTCATAATCGGGGCGTCCGTGTCCACCAAAGGCATATTATAGTAATAATACGAATAAGTTAGCTAATTTTGTTATTTTTGCGGTTCACTTAAAAGCGCAAAACTTTTAAGCCTATTTTATAAAAAATTAATTGATATGAGTAAAGCAATAATAAAAACCGAAAAAGGTAATATGACTGTTGAGTTTTTTGAACAAGATGCTCCTAAGGCAGTTGCAAATTTCAAAAAATTAGCTAACGAAGGGTTTTATGATGGTGTAACTTTCCACCGTGTGATTCCTGATTTCATGGTTCAAACAGGTTGCCCGAATTCTAAAGAAGGCGCCACAGGCATGCCAGGTACAGGCGGTCCGGGTTATAAAATCGATTGTGAATTAGATGGCGAAAATCAATACCACGATCGTGGTGTATTATCGATGGCACACGCCGGACGTAATACTGGTGGTTCCCAATTCTTCATTTGCCATAGCAGAAACAATACGGCACATTTAGATCGTAACCATACGGTATTTGGTAAAGCGGTTGAGAATGTTGATCTTGTTGATGATATTCGCCAGGGCGATAAAATTTTAGGAATAGAAATAATTGAAGATTAATAGCAGCGTGCCCGGTGCATAGAGCTTATCGCTATGCCCTATGCTCAATGCGCTAAGCAAATAAATATGAATTTAAGAGGAATAGTTGCCGTTTCCGGCAGGCCAGGTTTATTTAAACTTGTTGGACAAAATAAAGTAGGTTACATTTTAGAAGGTCTTGATGCGCAAAAACTTAAAGTTGTGGCCAATATCACAAATACAAAGCTTGCATCGCTGGAAGACATTACCGTTTATGGCGAGGATGAAGAGATTAAGTTAGTGGATGTTTTTTCAAAAATCTCTGCAAAAGGGACAACACCTGATACAAAAGCAGATACAGCGACTTTACGTGCTTATTTTAACGAAGTAGCACCAGGACACGATGAAGATAAGGTGTATGCTTCTGATATGAAGAAAATTATCGGCTGGTATAACATCATTAAAGATTTACCGCTGTTTACTGAAGATACGCCTGATACACAAGGTACACCTGCCGAGGTGAAATTGTCTGAAGAAAAAGCCGCTGCCGATAAAAAGCAAAAAGCGACAGGTTCGAAGGCATCAGCAAGCGCTAAAGCAACAACAAAAACTTCTGCTCCTGCTAAAAAAGCAAGTATGACAAGTAAAAAAGGCGTTTAAGCTTTTAAATATTTCTGAGAAACACCGACAAAAAATCGGTGTTTTTTTATGTTTAAAATTTCGGCTTAAAAGAAATAATATATAATTGCGCAGATAACCAATGCGCCGATGATGCTTACCCAAAGGTACTTATCAGCACCGCCCTGTCTGCTTTTAAATTTATATTGTCTTTTATATTTATCTAAAATCATAATCTTTTTATTTAACGATGAAAAAGGATTGTTATTTCCATAATTTATTTAACATTATTGTTATCAGGCATGATGGTATGGTTCTCCCTTTAAAATACTGAATCCCCTGTACAATTGTTCAACAAAAAACAAACGTATCATTTGATGAGAAAACGTCATATCCGATAAAGATATCAAACCATTTGCTCGTTTGTATATACTGTCGTCAAAACCGTAAGGTCCACCGATAATAAATATTAAGTGCTGAACACTGCCCACCATTTGTTTATTAAGATACGCTGAAAAAGCGATTGAACTGTATTTTTTTCCCTTCTCATCCAGTAAAATAACAAC
Organism: Pedobacter rhodius; assembly: GCF_027213645.1. Classification (GTDB taxonomy): domain Bacteria; phylum Bacteroidota; class Bacteroidia; order Sphingobacteriales; family Sphingobacteriaceae; genus Pedobacter; species Pedobacter rhodius. Next base: position 289,409 of record NZ_JAPWGL010000005.1, read on the forward strand.
ATCGCCATTATTAATTTGTTTGTGCAAAAGTTCAGCCTCTTTTGCTTTCTGCTGGGCTTCGGATAAATTTTTTACGTTCTTGACATCAGGGATTGCCATAAAACTAAAGTTAATGTAGTGTTTTAGGCGGTTGATGTACTTATCAATGCCCTCAATTAAATACTTATCTTCTGTTTTGCCAATGGCGATAAGGGTAATCTTCATTTATCTTTACCGGTATAATCTTTTTGTCGACACAAACTTATATAAAAATGTACCAACAAAAATAATTTATCGTACGCTTTAATACCTTTACAAAATATATAATTGATGAAACCTAATGGTTAAGACAAGGGAACAAATAAAAACCGAATATATTCAGAAAGTGGATGGAGCCACGACGCAGCTAAACACAACGAAAACACTTATTGATAAACTTTCACTGGTTCGCATTGGTTTATTCTTGATTGAGGTTTTGTTGTTTGTATTGCTCTTAAACTCTGGTGATAATAACTGGAGAACTTTGATCCAGATTTTAATGGTAATTCCTGTTTTAGGGTTTGTGGCCATCGTTCGTAAGCAAAGTAAGCTTGATAAAAAGTTAAGTTTTGAAAAAAAGCTCTTATGGGTTTATCAAAACGAACTGAACGTTTTAAATGGTTTGGAAAATGGATATGATAGCGGACAAAGGTTCGAATCTGAGTCACATCCTTACACTTCCGACCTGGATATTTTTGGAAATTCATCTCTATTTGCCCTAACAAATCGTTGTAGTACGAAAACCGGAAATGAGGTTTTGGCATCTGGTTTTGCTGAGTTAAAAACTATTGATGAAATTATTGTTCGTCAGGAGGCAATAAAAGAAATGGTAACCTTTACCGGCAAAACATATGAATTTCGGGCTAATCTTTTAGGCCATGAGGCGGAAAAGATAGAGCTTATAAAAAGTCAATTGTCAACTAAGCTGGCAAATCAACTTTCCTTTACCAAGGATTCCTTCTTTAGATTTTATGTTGCCCTGGTTCCGTTTATAACCATCTTTCTATTCGTTGGCGGACTATTCTTTGGTGGGATTTTCTGGAAGTTTTTTGTCTTTTTCTTTTTCGCTCATATCGGCTGGAATTCAATATTCAGCAAAAAGATAGATTTGGTGTTTTACAGTTTTAGCGGTAGTTCCAATTTATTAAAAGCGTATTCGGAAGCCATTCAATGGACGGAAACACAGCAATGGAAGAGCACTTATTTTTTAAATCTGGTTCAGGGTGATTCAGCTGTAAGTAAAGAGATTAAAAGTCTTTCGAAGATTATACAAAATTTCGATTCACGATTAAATTTAATGATTGGAAGCCTGTTGAATGCATTGCTTTTATGGGATTTTAGGTGCTGTATTCAATTAGAAAAATGGCTGCAAAGCGCGTCGAAAGACGTAATTTCTTCGTTAAATAACCTCGGTCATTTTGAAGAAATAATTTCACATTCAACACTTAGTTACAATGAGCCAGAGTGGGTCTTTCCTCAAATTGAAAATTCTTTTGCCCTATCGGCAACTGCTGTAGGACATCCTTTAATTCGTGAACAAGCTCGTATCGTAAATGATTTTAATTTAGAAAACAAAGCAACTGTAGATATTGTTACAGGTTCAAATATGGCCGGTAAAAGCACCTTTCTCCGCACCGTCGGGATAAATATGGTTTTAGCTTATTCCGGCGCGCCGGTTTGCGCACAAGAGATGAAACTATCTGTTTTTGCGCTAAACACTTATATGCGCATCAAAGATTCTTTAAATGAAAATACATCTACGTTCAAGGCAGAATTAAATCGCTTAAAAATGATTTTAACAAACGTAACTCAAAACGAGAACACATTTATCCTTATCGATGAAATGCTGCGGGGAACCAATAGCCGGGATAAATATTTGGGCTCGAAGGTTTTTATTGAAAAATTACTGGAATTAAAGAAGCCTGCATTGTTTGCCACCCACGATTTACAATTGGCCGATATGGAACAGGAGCACCCACAAACACTGCGCAATTTTCATTTTGACATTGCAATTAAAAATGGAGAAATGATGTTTGATTACAAACTTAAAGCAGGGCCATGCACAACTTTTAACGCAGCAATTTTATTAAAAGAAATAGGATTAGCGCTCGATTAGCAAACTGAAACTTAACCGTTTGTTAATATTAACTTCTCATATTTAGCCAGTTAATCCAAGTAAATGATAAAAGCCTCTGATTTTGGGAAAGACTTTTTATGGGGTGTTGCAACTGCTGCAGCTCAAATAGAAGGTACAGCCGATTATTATGGTAAAGGACCATCCATCTGGGATGTTTTTTCTGCCAAGAGCGGCAAGATAAAAAAGGGGCACAAACCAAATGTTGCCTGCGATTTTTACCATCGGTTTAGGGAAGATATTGCACTCGTGAAAATACTTGGTTTTAAGATATTCAGATTTTCCATTGCCTGGTCGAGGATTCTGCCTTTAGGAAAAGGGGCGGTTAATCCCGAAGGCATTCGTTTTTACCACAATGTTATCGACGAATGCCTTGAACAAGACATTATACCATATATCACTTTATACCATTGGGATTTGCCGCAAGCCTTAGAAGATGAGGGCGGCTGGACGAGTTTCAGTATTAATACAGCCTTCAATGGTTTCGTAAGTATTTGTGCAAGAGAATATGGAGATAAAGTTAAAAACTGGCTGGTTATAAATGAGCCTTTTGGGTTTACATCATTGGGCTATATGCTGGGTTTACATGCACCTGGTAAAACGGGTTTAGGTAATTTCTTTTCAGCAGTTCACCATACGGCGCTGGCACAAGCTGAAGGCGGAAAAATTTTACGTGCAGAGGTTAGTAATTCAAATATCGGAACAACTTTTTCCTGTTCAGAAATTCTTCCTTATACACAAAATGACAATGATGTTTTAGTTTCTAAAAGAGTAGATTGCTTAATGAACCGGCTATTTATAGCGCCTGCATTAGGTTTAGGTTTCCCTACAGAAAACTGGGATGTGCTTGAAAAATTTCAAATTGAATACGGCACATGGCGGCATACAGAACGCTATAAGTTCGACTTCGATTTTATTGGTTTACAAAATTATTTCCCGCTCACGGTAAAATATAACGCCTTTATTCCTGTGATTCAGGCTTGGGAAGTGAAGGCCAAAAGCAGGAAGAAACCGTATACAGCAATGGGTTGGGAAATTAACGCCGATGGCTTTTATAACATCATAAAACAGTTCTCATCTTACCCAAGTATTAAAAATATCATCATAACTGAGAATGGCGCTGCCTATCATGATAAATTTATTGATGGACATGTTAATGATGTTGAACGTATAGAATATTTCAAACTATATCTGGCTGCCTTGCTCAAAGCAAAAAATGAAGGCATGCCAATCAGCGGCTATATGGCCTGGACTTTAATAGATAACTTTGAATGGGCGGAAGGTTTTACCGCCAGATTCGGCCTCGTTTACAATGATTTTACAACTCAAAAAAGAACAATCAAAGATTCTGGTTACTGGTGGCAGGAGTTTTTGAAATCTTAAACCTGTAGCGTTTTGATGTTTTGCGCCGTTTATTTTTATAAACAATATAGTTGTATGAAGAAAGTAATTATATTAATAACCACTTGCGCATTTCTAATTATTTTAAGCTGCAAAAAACAAAATAAATCACCTAGACTTATCGAAGCAAAAGCAACTGTTATACAGGATTGTGTAGCAACGTACTTAAAAACTGAAACCGGTCAGATTTATCGTGTTTGTAACTTTTCAATAGCAGAATCCTTTAAAAATGATGAAAAAGTATTAGTACTTTACTATCTTAATAATGAATGTAATGGTGGTTTTAGAACAATTAGTTGTTACAAAATCCCAATAAAAGATGATGGAATTATTCAGGTTTCAGGAATTAAGTCTTTATAATTTTTAGTGTCTAACCAAGGCAATCGTTTACTATTTAAAGAAGTCCTAATTAATGAAAACCAAGCTTCTTATAATCATATTCATCAATTCATTTATTTTCTTAGCTTTCATTGGCTGTAAAGAAAATATAGTAATATTTCCTGCTACTAAAGATGCTGAAGAAAAAGAATTAAAAGCTTTATTAAATGATATTCAGGCAATGGCTGATCAGATAAGTTGTGATAATCCTGCAGATTGGCGTATTGTTCCAATTGGTTCAAAATCCTGTAACGGCGCAACAAACTTCATTGTATATTCTGCTAAAATTAATACAAGTTTGTTTCTGCAGGAAGTAGAACGGTACAATCAGATGCAAAAGGCTTTTAACATTAAGTGGCAATTAATTTCAGATTGTACCATTATCATGGCGCCCAAATCAATTGAATGTATTAATGGAAAACCCAAATTAATTTATTAAAAACAGGCACATTTATTTAAAAGCAAATCATTATAAATAGCATACTTTGTTTAAATAAAAATTTAATTTTTATTTAGACTTAATATAAATAGTTATATATTTGACCTGTGGTTTTGTAGTATTCAACATCATCTTTTGGTTAGTTTTTGTTGATTAAATAAGTCCTGTTTACCTGCATTAATGTATGCGGGTAAATCAGGCGCTATTTCAGGTTAATAAGATTTATGTGTAAAACTTTGGTTCTCGCTCAAAATGAAAATATAACAATAGCACAATGCGGTAACTGTCGTGTTTTAAATATCTGGCGTGCAGGCGTTTTAATGAATTTTTCATTCGAACAGTTTGACGCGTTTTATCAGGCAACCAAAAGGCTTGAATTTGATAATTATTTGGAAAACAGGCCGGATGGTAAGGAAGTTGTCATTCTGTCTACGCCATTTCCTGATATAAGTTTGGTGTTTACCAGATACGAATGGAGAGAATTTTTCGAGAAAATGGAAGAGGCAACTTATATGCAACGGGTTTATGAAATTGTGCATAATTGAAAAATCATTTGAGTAAATACCTTTATAAGATTATGTTTGCTCAATGAATGATAGAACAATTGTCTTCAGCACTTTTTATAATCCGATTGAGGCACAGATAATTAAAACCAGACTTGAAGATGGTGGTTTTTCATGCTTTCTGGCTGATGAAAATACAGCAACAATTTATCCATTATACAACCAGGCAATTGGCGGCATAAAGCTTATTGTTTTTGAGCGCGATCAGGAAGAAATAACAAAGTTTCTGGCTGAAGATAACAGCCTTAATGTTGAAGACACTGATACACAGCGTTCAGAAAATGGTGAACAGGTACTTTGTGAAAAATGTGGTTCCTCAAATGTAGGGTATGGCATGGCAACTCAGAAAAAATTCAGCTGGTGGGTTGTCGCGCTGTCCGTCATCGTTGGTGTTTTTTACCCTTTCAAGGGAAACAAATGCCATCACTGTTATCAATGTGGTCATGAATTTCAATAAAAATCCCGTTCTGAATTTCTTCAAAACGGGATTTTTTTACCTGGATTAAGGAACAAAGAACAAGGAAAAAAGATAAACTATAGTCTTTGTTCTTTTATCTTTATTCTTACAGCGCCGCTTTTGCAGCCGCTTCTCTTCTGATGATATTTAATGCTCCACCGGCAACGAACCATTCAATTTGTTGTGCATTGTAACTGTGGTTAACGGGGAATTGCTCCTCAGTACCATCTGCATGGTGTAATACTAAGGTTAATGGTTTATTGGGCGCAAATTCTGTTAAGCCTAAGATATCGATTGTATCGTCTTCCAGAATTTTATCATAATCATCTTTGTTCGCAAACGTTAAACCTAGCATACCCTGTTTTTTCAGGTTCGTTTCGTGAATACGGGCAAACGATTTTACCAATACCGCACGAACGCCCAAATGACGAGGCTCCATAGCTGCATGTTCACGGGATGAGCCTTCACCATAGTTTTCATCACCAACAACGATTGAGCCAATGCCTGCAGCTTTATAATCGCGTTGTGTTGCCGGCACAGGACCGTATTCGCCTGTTAATTCATTTTTTACGCAATCTGTTTTATCGTTGAAGTAATTTACTGCGCCGATTAGCATATTGTTGGAAATGTTATCTAAGTGACCACGGAATTTTAACCACGGACCAGCCATGGAAATATGATCCGTTGTACATTTACCTTTCGCTTTAATTAAAAGTTTTAATCCTTTTAAGTCAGTGCCTTCCCAAGGGGTAAATGGATCTAATAATTGTAAGCGGTGTGAAGTTGGAGAAACCAGTACCTGAACCGATGAACCATCAGCAGCAGGTGCCTGGAAACCGGCATCTTCTACAGCGAAACCTTTAGTAGGCAATTCATCACCCGTAGGTGGATCTAATTTAACCTGTTCGCCTTTATCGTTTGTTAACGTATCGACTAATGGATTAAAGCCCAGGTCGCCGGCAATCGCAATTGCAGCAACCATTTCAGGCGATGCTACGAAGGCAAAAGTATTGGGGTTACCATCCGCACGTTTCGCAAAGTTTCTGTTAAACGAGTGAACGATTGTATTTTTTTCTGCTTTCTCTGCACCAGTTCTGTCCCACATACCAATACATGGCCCGCAGGCATTGGTAAAGATGGTTGCATTTAAATCTTCGAAAGTTTTTAAATAACCATCCCGGTTTGCGGTATAACGTACTTGTTCAGAACCTGGGTTAATACCAAAATCTGCTTTAGTTTTTAATCCTTTAGAAATTGCCTGGTTAGCGATAGAAGCCGCCCTGGATAAATCTTCGTATGATGAATTCGTACAAGAACCAATTAAGCCCCATTCAACTTTTAAAGGCCAGCCATTTTTTTCTGCTTCAGTTTTCATTTGAGAAACCGGCGTGGCTAAATCTGGTGTAAACGGACCGTTTAAATACGGCTCTAAAGTATCTAAATCGATTTCGATAACCTGATCGAAATAGTTTTCAGGGTCAGCATAAACTTCAGGATCGCCGGTTAAATAGGCTGCAATTTTGTTTGCTTCATCCGCAACTTCATTTCTGCCAGTCGCACGTAAATAACGTTCCATACTTTCATCATACCCGAAAGTAGAAGTGGTTGCGCCTATTTCAGCACCCATGTTACAGATTGTTCCTTTACCGGTACAGCTTAAATTAACAGCGCCATCACCAAAATATTCTACAATAGCACCTGTACCACCTTTTACGGTTAAAATACCCGCAACTTTTAAAATAACATCTTTTGCAGCCGTCCAGCCATTTAATTTACCCGTTAATTTTACGCCGATTAATTTTGGAAATTTAAGCTCCCACGGTAAACCAGCCATAACATCACAGGCATCAGCACCACCAACACCAATAGCGACCATACCCAAACCACCTGCGTTAACCGTGTGTGAGTCGGTTCCAATCATCATTCCGCCAGGGAAAGCATAGTTTTCTAAAACAACCTGGTGGATAATACCTGCTCCTGGTTTCCAGAAACCGATGCCATATTTATTTGATACAGATGATAAGAAATCAAAAACTTCCGCGCTTTCTGTTCTTGCATGAGGCAAATCTATTGCAGCACCTTCTTTAGCAGTGATCAAGTGATCGCAGTGCACTGTTGAAGGAACTGCAACCTGAGGGCGGCCAGCCTGCATAAATTGCAGAAGCGCCATTTGAGCAGTTGCATCCTGCATCGCAACGCGATCCGGTGCGAAATCTACGTAATCTGTTCCGCGTGAAAATGCTTTTTTTGGATCGCCGTCCCAAAGGTGTGTATATAATATTTTTTCAGATAATGTTAAAGGTCTGCCAACCACTTTACGAGCTGCATCAACGCGGCTACCGAAGTTTGCATAAACCTTTTTAATCATGTCTATATCAAAAGCCATCGATTTTTTGGTTAAAAGGTAATACTTCTATTCTAATAGCTGCGAATTTACAAAAAAAATACACCGCTTACAGTCATACGAAGATCATTGTATTATTTAGGATTGTTCTAAATAAGTTGTGAAATCCAGTGTCCGCTTCCGAACTTTTCTGTTCGTTTTTGAACACTATCTAATGATGTATATATTTAAATTGTTATTAATGAGCTGTTTATCTAGTGTTTTCCTGTTGGCATTACTTTGGCTGACCATTGAGCGATGAAAACTGATAGCCTCGCTCTGAAAAATATTTTAAAACCCTTGGTAATGCGTATTCCAAACGATCAAAAGCTTTCAAACTGTCATGAAAAACGATAATGGAGCCATTTTGGGTATGTTTAATCACATTGTGATAACATTTTTCAGGTGAAAGATTTATGTCAAAATCACCACTCAAAACATCCCACATTACAATTTGTAAGGGCGGGTTGCTTGTTAATTGTTGTGTGTCAAGAGGTCGGGCGTTCAAACTTTCAGCCCATAACCGGTAACCGGCAACCAGTTTTGAAATTTGAGATTTTTTTATCCTTCCGTAAGGCGGGCGAAAAAGGTTGGTTTGTGTGAGTCCCTGGCATTTCAGTGTGTTTTGAAGGTAAGTTTCATCATCGGTTATCCATCCTTTAAGGTGATTAAAAGTATGGTTTCCGATGGCATGACCGTCGTTTTTGACACGTTCAAAAACATCGGGATATTTAGTGATATTATCGCCGATACAAAAGAAAGTTGCTTTTGCATTAAAGGCTTTTAAGGTTTTTAATACAAAATCTGTAACATTGGGTATAGGTCCATCGTCAAAGGTTAAATAAATAACTTTTCCGTTGCGGGATTTATTCCATACTAATGAGGAATAATACCATTTTAGCAGAAGCGGCGATTTAACCAGGTACATAAATCAAAGTTAGTAAATGCACGGACAGATTGAAATTATTAAAGTTGTTTATATAGATTTGAAATAAATTATGAAGCTATTCACCCAAACAAAGTTTTTTACCGGTTCTACACTATTAGTTGCCCTGTCTTTTAGCCAAACGCTTAAAGCACAGGAAGTAATAACCATACAACAGGCGGTTGATAATACTTTAAAAAATAACCTTACCATTAAACAGGCTCAGTTTAGTGCTGCGATAACCGACGAGAATTTAACGCAGTCTAAGTATGCTTTATATCCAAACTTAAATGCCAGCGTAAATCCAAATTTAACTTTCGGACGTGGTTTGGATCAAACCACTTTCCAGGTTACGAACCAAACATCTTTGTATACAAGCGGTAATTTAAGTACCAATGTCGATTTGTTTCAGGGTTTTTCTAAAATTAACCAGATCAAACAGAACAAATTATTGTTACAGGCAGATCAAACAAACGTAGATAAAATTAAAAACGATTTGATTTTGAACGTTGTTACTGCTTATCTTCAGGTTTTATATAATACCGATTTAGAACGGGCTTCTAAAGAGCAGTTAGATATTGCCAATAAAACTTTAGTTCGGGAAAATGCTTTGCTTGATGCAGGTAATAAAACACTTGCAGATGTTTCTCAGGCAAAATCGCAGGTTGCCACGGCAGAGCTGAACTTAACAAATGCGCAGAATGCATTATCAATATCTTACCTGACTCTAGGTCAGTTAATGGAGATGCAGCCAAATCAAAAATTTGTTGTTCAGGCACCATTAATTGATAATGTTAAAGCAGTTCCTTCTGACGCAAGTGCCGATGAAATTTACAATAATGCTTTAAATATTTTTCCGGATATAAAATTAGCTAACCTACGCGCGCTGGCTGCTAAACAAGCTATAGCCGTTGCAAAAGGTGCTTATGCGCCGTCGTTAAGTTTAGGTGCCGGGATTAATACTTCATATTCATATCAATTCAATTACGCCGGGGCATTTCCTCAATCGTCATTTGCAGATCAAATTAATCAACGTTTAGGGCAAAGTATTGGCATGAGTTTACAGATTCCAATTTTCAACGGTTTTACTGCACGTTCGACTGTTCGCAGGGCAAAAATTACTTATCAAAATACCTTAACATCTGCGCAGCTTGCCAAAAACAATTTAAACAAAGTCATTTTTCAGGCAACAACTGATTTAAAAGCTGCGCAAAGCCGTTATGGCTCAACTCAAAATGCATTTAATGCGCAAAAGGATGCTTTCTATGTGGTGGAGCAACGCTATAATGTTGGCCTGGTTAATTCATTGGATTACAGTACCGCACAAACAAACAGAAATAAAGCAGAGATTGATTTTATTCAAGCTAAATATGACTTCTTGTTCAGGGCAAAAGTTATCGACTATTATCTTGGTAAACAAATTACTTTTTAAAGCGTAAAATAACATATATATCAGTGAAATCCTCGAATCCGTGTCAACACCCCGAAGGAAATTAGCGAAATCACCCGAAGAAAAACAATTAACCAATCGTACAATACATTAAACAATTATGAAACTGAAACACATTTTAATTACCATAGGTGTCATCCTTGTTGTGCTTATCGGATTGAAACTTGCCGGCATTATCGGCGGCGACAAAACCGAGAAAGTAACCACAGAGAAAGCATCAGACAGAACTGTTGTTGAAACAGTAACTGCAAGTGGTAAAATACAACCTGAAACAGAAGTGAAATTAAGTTCTGAAGTATCGGGTGAAGTGGTCGAACTTAAAGTAAAAGAAGGCGATATTGTTAAAGCCGGACAATTACTTTGTAAGGTAAGACCGGATGTATTGCAATCTGGTTATGAAAGAACAGTTGCAACATTTAATGCTCAAAAAGCGAGCGTTGCTGCAGCTCAGCAACAACTAATTCAAAACCAGGCAAATTTTGTTAATTCAGAAGCCACTTATAAGCGTAATGTTGAACTGTTTAATAAAAAAGTAATTTCGGCTTCAGAATTTGATGCGGCGAAAGCAGCCTATTTAACGGCCAAAGCAAATCTTGCAAGTGCTAAAGAAAACGTAACCGGTGCTAAATTTACTTTACAGCAAACCGGTGCAAATGTGAAAGAAGCTGGTGCGAACCTCGCAAAAACCACAATTTATGCACCTGTTGATGGCGTTGTTTCAAAACTTTCTATCGAATTGGGCGATCGTATTTTAGGAACATCACAAATGGCTGGTACGGAGATTATGCGTATTTCTAACTTATCATCCATGGAAGTGAATGTTGATGTGAATGAGAATGATATTACACGTGTTAAAGTTGGTGATAAGGCTTCAATTGAGGTTGATGCATTTTCTGATAAAAAATTCAGAGGAGAGGTTACAGAAATTGCAAGTTCATCAACTGCCGTTGGTACAACAACGTCTACTTCTGTAGACCAGGTAACAAACTTTTCTGTAAAAATCAGGATTACTGAACAACTGGCTGGCAAACAACAATCTATTTTCCGCCCGGGTATGTCTGCAACGGTAGATATCGAAAGCGAATCCTTAAAAGGATTATCGGTTCCAATTCAGGCAGTGTTTACGGATAATAAAAATAAATCTGCTGATGCGGGTGCAACAGCAAATAATCAGGAAAATAGTGATAAGCAAAAATCTAAACTAGCGGATAAAACCGTTAAACAATTCGTTTATGTTTATGATGCTGCAAGCAAAAAGGTTAAGCAAACGGAAGTTACTACCGGAATTCAAAACGACCAGTTCATCATTGTAAAATCTGGTGTTAAAGCCGGTCAGGAAATTGTAACGGGCCCGTATTCTGCCATTCAAAATAAGCTGAAAGACGGTATGATTGTAGAAAAAACATCTAAAGACCAATTATTTAGCAAAGACGCTAAGAAGTAAGACCTATATAACCATATATAATAATTAAATTGTCCCGGCTTAAAACATTAGGCCGGGATTTTTATTTTATAAACATGGTACCAAAAATAGCAATGATTGGAGGCGGAAGCTGGGCTACTGCCATTGTAAAAATGCTATCAGATAATCTGACTGAAAAAGAAATTTACTGGTGGATGCGCAATACTGAAGCAATTGAGCACATCAAAAAATTTAAACACAATCCGCATTACATCAGTTCTGTTGAAATAAAAATATCACCAGATAATATTTCAAGTGATATCAATTGTATTATAAAAGCAGCCGATTATGTTGTTCTAAATGTTCCTGCAGCTTTTTTAAAAGATAGTTTGGCAAATATCACAGCTGAAGATTTAAAGGGCAAAAAGATTGTCTCAGCTATTAAAGGAATTGTTCCTGAAGATAACCTAATCATTGGTGAATTTCTTCATGAAGTTTATGGAATTCCATATCATGATATTCTCGTTGTAAGTGGTCCATGCCATGCTGAAGAAGTCGCTTTCGAGAAACTTTCCTATTTAACAATTGCCTGTACAGATTTGGAAAAGGCTTCTGCCTTTGCTTCTTTTCTGAATACCAGATATATAAAAACTAATGTTTCTGACGATATTTTCGGAACGGAGTACGCAGCGGTTTTAAAAAATATTTATGCTGTAGCAAGTGGCATCTGCCATGGAATTGGTTACGGAGATAATTTTCAGGCTGTTTTAATCAGTAATGCCATACGTGAAATTAAACGTTTTGTAGATGCCGTTCATCCAATAAATCGTGATATAAAAGAATCTGCTTACCTGGGCGATCTTTTGGTTACCGCCTATTCTCAATTTAGCAGAAACAGAACATTTGGCAATATGGTGGGGAAGGGCTATACGGTAAAATCGGCTCAGCTGGAAATGAATATGATCGCCGAAGGCTATTATGCAGCTAAATGCATGCAGCTTAAAAATCAGGCCCATGTTGTAGAAATGCCTATTTGTAAAGCGGTTTACAATATTTTATATGAAGGCCGTTCGCCTCACATTGAAATGAAATTACTCGCCGAAAAGCTAAATTAATTTTCGGAGTTCACCTTTAAAAATCTTTGCGTTTTAAGTCATTAAAAAGATAAGACTTCTGGCTAAAACAAAATTCATTGTTTACTGTTATATGCTAAAATAAAAATATACTGTCATGAAAAAGAAATTTGCAATAGGATTATTAACATTCGCATTATTTGGCGGTTTAACCCTAAGCGTAAACGCACAAGAAAAGAAAACTGAAGTTGGTAAAGCATTAGACCAAACAGGTAAAGCCATTGGTAAAGGCGCTAAATCTGTTGGTAATAAAACGGCTGAAGTTGCGGTAAAAGGTGGTTCAAAAGTAGTCGATAAAACCTGGAAAGGTAAAATGGCTCCTGATGGTTCAGATGTTTACATCAACTCTAAAAACGAAAAATATTACGTTAATTCAAAAGGTGCAAAAATTTGGTTAAAACCAAGTGAAATTAAAACCAGAGTAGAAAAAAAGAATTAAAAATTCAACCTCGCGGGTTTCAAAGCCTGCGAGGTTTCTAATTAAACTATCGTTCCATACAAATCGAAATCTTCTGCTCTGTCAATTTTGACATGAACAAAGCTTCCATTTGCTGCATAACCAGTTGCAGCATCAATTAAAACTTCATTATCAACTTCCGGCGAATCAAATTCTGTTCTTCCAACAAAGAAATCGCCTTCTTTTTTATCTACTAAAACTTTAAATGTTTTACCAACTTTTTCCTGGTTAATATCGAAAGAAATGCCTTGTTGTATTTCCATAATGTCATCAACGCGTTGTTGTTTTACTTCATCAGGAATATCGTCAATTAAAGTATGCGCATGTGTTTTTTCTTCATGAGAATAGGTAAAACAGCCTAAACGGTCGAATTTGGTTTCTGCAACCCACGCGGCCATTTCTTCAAAATCGTATTCTGTTTCTCCAGGATAACCACAAATTAAAGTGGTACGCATGGCAATATTGGGCACTTTATCTCTGATCTGATTCACCAAGTCAATCGTCTTCTGCTTGGTTGTTCCACGACGCATTGACTTTAACATGTTATCGGTAATATGCTGTAATGGCATATCCAGGTACTTGCAAATATTATCACGCTCATTCATTGCATCCAGAATTTCCATCGGGAAACCTGAAGGATAAGCATATTGTAAACGAATCCATTCTATACCGGGAACGTCGGAAAGGCGTCGCATTAATTCGTCGAGTTTACGAACGCCGTACAAATCAAGGCCATAATAAGTTAAATCCTGCGCAATAAGAATGAGTTCTTTTGTACCGTTTTTAGCTAGTATTTTTGCTTCATTAACCAGTTCTTCCATCGGTTTGCTCAGGTGCTTTCCACGCATCAGCGGAATCGCACAAAAGGAACACGGGCGGTTACAACCTTCGGCAATTTTAAAATAAGCAAAATGAGATGGTGTAGTTAATAAACGTTCGCCAATAAGTTCGTGCTTATAATTTGTACCTAATTCGTGCAATATATTTTGCAAATCATTGGTGCCGAAAAAAGCATCAACATTTGTAATTTCTGATTCTAACTCGGGTTTATAGCGCTCAGATAAACAACCGGTAACCACAACTTTTCCGATTTTACCTGCTTCTTTTAATTCGCTGAATTGTAATATGGTATCAATAGACTCCTGTTTAGCATTATCAATAAAACCGCAAGTGTTAATTACGACGATGTCATCCTTACCCATTTTATCAGATTCATGCACAACATTTAGATTATTGCCACGAAGCTGACCCATTAAAACTTCTGAATCGTAAATATTTTTTGAACAGCCTAAAGTAATCACATTGATTTTAGGTTGTTTAATTGTTAAACTTTTTTTTATGGTTTTGGTATTCATATTAATGTGTGATTTCACCGATTATTAATGATTTCACCGATTCACAATATTGGTGATTAAATGATAATACGACTACTCGTTTTTCTAGACAGATAATCTTTTTACTTCACAACTGGAATTGCCAAAGTTAATCAATAATCCTGTTTTAATTTTGCTTGCCTTTAAATAAGAAATAAGTTGACTTTGAAATAACTTAGGTTGATATCCCGTTACCGACTTTAATTCAACAATTATCTTATCTTCAACTAAAAGATCGCATCTGAATTTCCCAACAATTAAATTTTCGAAACGTACATTAAATTCCTTTTCGGCAACATAAGTTAATCCTGCTTGCTGAAGTTTAATTTTTAAAGCGTTAACATAAATTTTCTCTAAAAATCCAGGGCCTAATTGATTATGAACATCATAACAACACCCTATTATGATTTGTGTTAATTTATCTTTTTCAGGTTCCACATAATAAATTTAATTAAAATCTGTGTAATCCGGTAATCTGTGGAATCACCCGCGAAGTGTATGATAATTAAGTTTTCAATGAAATCTATTTAAACAAACTATTCACAAACTCCTTCTTATCGAAAAGTTGTAAATCGCCTATTTTTTCACCTACACCAATGTATTTTACAGGTATTTTAAACTGATCTGAAATTCCGATTACAACCCCGCCTTTAGCTGTGCCATCAAGCTTAGTAATTGCCAGTGCATTTACATCCGTTGCTTCGGTAAACTGTTTGCATTGCTCAAAAGCATTTTGTCCGGTTGAAGCATCCAGCACCAATAAAATTTCGTGAGGTGCATTCGGAACTACCTTTTGCATTACCTGTTTAATTTTGCCAAGTTCATTCATCAGTCCGATTTTATTGTGTAAACGACCAGCGGTATCAATAATTACAACATCTTCACCATTAGCAACTGCAGATTGCAAAGTATCGAACGCTACAGAAGCAGGATCTGAGCCCATAGCCTGTGCTACAACCCTAACACCTACACGCTCACCCCAAAGTTTTAGCTGATCTACAGCAGCAGCTCTGAAGGTATCGGCAGCGCCTAAAACAACTTTAAGGTTTGCTTCTTTAAGTTTGTGAGCCAGCTTACCAATTGTTGTTGTTTTGCCAACACCATTTACACCAACAACCATGATTACATAAGGCTTGTGGTTACCATATTCAAACTGACGAAAGTCATTGCTGTTATTTTCTGATAATAACAGTTGTATTTCATCCCGAAGAATGGAATTTAATTCTGAAGTGTTCAGGTATTTATCCCGGGCAACACGTTCTTCAATGCGTTTAATTATTTTGAGCGTTGTGCTTACACCAACGTCAGAAGTTACTAAAACCTCTTCCAGATTATCAAGCACTTCATCATCTACAGAAGATTTTCCTGCTACAGCTTTGGTAATTTTATTAAAGAAACCATCTTTGGTTTTCTCTAAACCTTTATCCAATGCTTCCTGCGCTTCAGGTGCACTTTCTTTCTTCTTGAAAAAATCGAATAAACCCATATCTAAATTTTACATAACAAAAAAAGCCCTTCCGGTTAAAACGGAACGGCCTTTAATATCTTTTAATATTAAAAAATACTAACCTATTTAGATGCAATAGCATCTTTTACGTGGTCGTTGTGTACGATAAGTTCTTTAAATGAATAAGCACCTGTTTTTGGTGATTTAACCATTGTAATAACTTTCGAATATTCTTTACCTGTACCTGTTTTAAGGGTTGCAACTACTTTCTTTGCCATGATATTATAATTTAAATGATTTAATGATAGAAAGATTTAATGAGAGATGATAACCCTCAGCTTTAAACCTTTTACCTTCAACCTTATTTAATTTCTTTGTGAACGGTTACTTTTCTCAACACTGGATTAAATTTTTTCAATTCTAATCTTTCTGTTGTGTTTTTACGGTTTTTGGTAGAAATATATCTAGACATACCTGGCATGCCACTTTCTTTATGTTCAGTACATTCTAAAATAACCTGAACTCTGTTACCTTTTTTTGCCATTTTAATATAAATTGTAAACTGTTAATCTCAACAGTTAATGTTTTTTACAAAAATCCTTTTTTTACGAAACGGTTAATTGCTTCGCTGATACCCACTTTATTGATGGTTTTAATCGCCGAAGTAGACACTTTCAACGTAATCCAACGGTTTTCTTCAGGAATATAAAATTTCTGAAGTTGTAGGTTTGGGTAAAATTTGCGTTTGGTTTTAACGTTTGAGTGAGAAACGTTGTTACCTACCATTGCTTTTTTTCCTGTTAAATCACAAACTCTTGACATGACTTGTAAATATAGTTATTAATATCGTCCGCTTAATTTTTTTAAGAGTGTGCAAATATCTGAATAATAATTGTAAACGGCAAGAGGCCAGCTAAATATTTTCATATATTTTTAAAATTGTTTCGGGTTATTCATTTTGATACGATTTGACCATTTCAGGTTGTCAATATTTATTTAAATTAGCCGGTACTAATGATATATAAAACGAGCGATGCAAATTACATCTTTTGAACAATACGAAGAAAACTATAAAAAAAGTGTAGAAAATCCGGAGCAATTCTGGGGTGAAGTTGCGCAAAACTTCCAGTGGCGTAAACCCTGGTTTAAAGTTTTGTCCTGGAATTTCAAAGACCCTGAAATTAAATGGTTTGAAGGCGCTAAATTAAATATAACTGAAAATTGTTTAGACCGCCATCTGGCTACTAACGGAGATAAACCTGCTATCATCTGGGAGCCAAATAACCCTGACGAAGAAAGTGTTACCCTAACTTATAAAATGTTGCACGAACGCGTTTGCCGTTTCGCTAATGTTTTAAAAAGAAATGGGGCTAAGAAAGGCGATCGCATTTGCATTTACATGCCCATGGTACCTGAACTGGCTATAGCTGTTTTAGCATGTGCCAGAATCGGTGCGGTACATTCTGTTATATTTGGTGGTTTTTCTGCTAAATCTATAGCCGATAGGATTAATGATTCGCAATGTAAACTGGTTATCACCGCAGATGGCGCTTATCGGGGTAACAAACAAATTCCTTTAAAAGATGTAATTGATGATGCTTTAATCGGCTGTGCAACAGTGGAAAAATGTATCGTGCTTACACATGTTCGTACCCCGGTATCGATGTTGAAAGGCAGGGATGTATGGTGGGAAGATGAAGTTAAACATGTTAATGATATCTGTGACGCCGAAGAAATGGATGCGGAAGATATGTTATTTATCCTGTATACGTCGGGTTCTACCGGAAAACCTAAAGGTGTTGTACACACTTGCGGTGGTTATATGGTTTACGCGGGCTATACTTTTGCCAATGTGTTTAACTATCAACCGGGAGAAGTTTATTTCTGTACAGCTGATATTGGTTGGATTACCGGTCATTCTTATATTGTTTATGGTCCGCTTTCTCAAGGGGCAACTTCAGTTTTATTTGAAGGCATTCCAACTTATCCGAGTCCTTCGCGTTTTTGGGATATCGTAGAAAAACATAAAATAAATACATTATATACGGCACCAACGGCTATCCGTTCACTAATGAGCTTTGGTGAAGAACCCCTCAATGGAAAAGATTTGAGCTCCATACGTGTTTTAGGCTCGGTAGGGGAGCCTATCAATGAAGAAGCATGGCATTGGTTCGATGAAAAGATTGGACATGGTAAGGCCCCGATTGTTGATACCTGGTGGCAAACCGAAACCGGTGGAATTATGATCTCACCAATCGCAACGGTCACCAAAACAAAACCAAGTTTTGCGACTTTGCCGTTGCCAGGTATTCAGCCGATATTGGTTGACGAAAATGGTAACGAAATCGAAGGTAACGGAGTAAGTGGCAATTTATGTATTAAATTTCCATGGCCGGGTATGTTGCGTACAACTTATGGAGACCATGAGCGCTGCAAGCAAACTTATTTTTCTACGTACGAGAATTTATATTTTACCGGCGATGGTTGTCTGCGTGATGAAGATGGCTATTATAGAATTACAGGTCGTGTAGATGATGTATTAAATGTTTCAGGACATAGAATTGGTACTGCCGAGGTTGAAAATGCAATTAATATGCATGCAGGCGTAGTGGAAAGTGCTGTTGTTGGTTATCCTCATGATGTAAAAGGGCAGGGTATATATGCTTTTGTGATTAATCCGGAAATGCACGGAGAAGCTGACTTGACCAAAAAAGATATTTTACAAACGGTTACAAGGGTAATCGGTGCAATTGCCAAGCCTGATAAAATATTATTTGTTTCAGGTTTGCCCAAAACCCGTTCGGGAAAAATTATGCGACGCATCCTGCGTAAAATTGCAGAAGGCGATACAACTAATTTAGGTGACACCTCAACATTGCTGGACCCTGCAGTCGTTGATGAAATTATTGAAGCTTCTAAGAAATACTAGCCATCGGTTAATCAAAACAAAAATGCCAGTTAGAATAAACTGGCATTTTTGTTAGATGGATTTTTTAATAACCAGGATTCTGAACCAGGTTTTTGTTTGCATCCCGTTCTCTTTGAGGAATAGGGAAAACCAGAGCGTTTGAATTCCATGCCAGAGAACCAATATTTGTTTGGGTTCTTTTTGCATCATGCAGGGCAAAGCCTTCGAAAGCCAATTCTAACTTTCTTTCAGCTAAAATATTTGCAAGTGTTGCAGTTGTAGTTGTTAATCCTGCTCTGCTTCTTACAACAGCTAAATCCTGTAATGGCGTTCTGCCACCAATCGGGGCCGCAGGGGCTAAACGAACGTTAGCTTCAGCCCTGATTAAATACATTTCTGCCAATCTTATTACAGAAACATTTCCGTAAGGGTTTGCATATTTTGATGTGTACATATCACCGTCATCATAAAATGCATTAATTCTATCATCATTAGCCGCATATGTTGTTGTAATCCAATTCTGCGAAATTACCGCATCGCCTCTGCCTCCGTAAGATGAAGAACCATAAAATTCATTATAACCATTAAAACCTGTTAAAGTAGTAACCTGGATAGCAAATACATCTTCCGTAGAATTAACCCCGGGTGTAGAGCCCATCGTTGGAAAAGCATTAATAAATGAAGATGTTAAAGCATAGTTGCCGGAAGCAATTACCCTGTTAGCGGCCGCGGCGGCATCAGCATAATTTCCCATCTGTAAGTACAACCTGGCGAGCATACCTGCGGCAGAATATTTGGTTGCAAAGAAACCATTAGTTGCCGGTAGTTTTGCTTCGGCATCTGTTAAGTCGGCTATTGCCTGTGCGTATACTGCCGCTACAGTTGCCCTGCTCACATAACTTGCGTCTGTAACTGCGGTTGTTGGCGTTAAAACAATTGGAACACCTAAATTAGTTGTCGGACTACCATCATTATATGCCTTTCCGAATACTTTTACCAAATCAAAGTATGCAGCGCCTCTTATAAATTTTGCTTCGCCTTCTACTTTGTTTTTCTTTGCTGCATCAACTTTATCAATAGCAGCAAGTACATTATTAGCATCATTAATAGTCGTATAACCTGCAGCCCATACATTATCAACAAAAGTATTGGTTACCAAAAGCTTTTTATTGATGGTTTGCGTAAGTTCCTCGTAAGTTCCATACCATTCTATGGCATCTGTATTTGCTAAAAAATCAGCCATCAGGAATGGACGCCCGCCATAAAAATTTCTGCTGCCTAAGGCCGAATAAGTACCAACTAAGGCTACCTCAACATCTTTAGACTTAAGTAATGCCTGACTTTGTTCAATGGTATCAACCGGAGCGATATCCAGTGCTTTTTTGCAGGAAGATGCTGCGGCTAAGAGCATCGACGCAAAAAGTAAATTATATATATATGTCTTTTTCATAATGAATCTCTTTAAAAATTATAAGCCAATGTTTATACCGAATGATATCACTCTTGGTTGAGGCGCTGAATAGAAATCTACCCCCTGATTGATATTAGTCGACTGGTAATCCGCATTCACTTCAGGATCCCAACCTTTGTAACCTGTAATTGTTGCTAAATTTTGAGCGGTAGCATAAATTCTCAACCTGCTTAATTTAATTTTACTTAAAACTTCAGGCGTAAAAGTATAGCCTAAGGTTAAGGTTTTTAAACGAAGGTATTTACCGTCTGATAGGTATCTTGTAGAGTTTCCTGTTCCATTGGCATAAAATAATCGTGGTTCAGGCACTTGAGTAATATCGCCCGGTTTATTCCAGTAAGACATTTGGTCTGCAGTTTGATTGTCATAACCGTTAGATGCACTTGCACTCATATATTGACCACCTGCATTAAAGATTTTATTTCCGCTAACGCCTTGCAGGAACACACCTAAATCAAACCCCTTAAAAGAGAAAGTATTGTTAATTCCGAAGATGTATTTAGGATTCGGATTTCCGGCAAAAATTCTTTGTGCCTGATTGATGTCGTTTGTGGTACCTCTGTTTACATTACCACTTGCATCTGTTGTGTTCAGATAATAAATGGCATCGCCGTTCGCCGGATTCACACCTGCATATTCAGGTAAATAAAACACTCCAATTGGCTGACCGGCAATGGCAGCATTAATTTCATTGCTATTTAAAACCTGGCCACCTAAGTCGGTAATTTTATTGTTGTTAATAGAAGCTGTTAAAGCTGTTGACCATTTAAAAGCACCTACAAAGTTTTCGGTATTTATGCCCAGCTCATAACCTGTATTTTTAAGCTTGCCTAAATTCTGGGTTTTAGTAGAAAAACCTGTTGTTTGAGGAATAGGCACATCTAATAATAAATCGGTTGTGTTTTTCTGATAAAAATCAAAAACACCGCTAATCCGGTTTTTAAAAATGCCAAAATCCAATCCTAAATCAAGTTGTTTTGTTTTCTCCCAGGTTAAATCGGGATTTGCAATTCTGGTCGGAATCTGGCCAGCGCTACCGCCATAAGCGCCAGTACCGCTAAATAAACCACGGGCTGAATAGTTCCCGATTTCAGCATTACCTGTTAAACCATAACTTGCTCTGAATTTTAATAAACTAATAGAATTACTGCTTTTTAAGAAATCTTCTTCAGATGCAATCCATGCCAATGAACCGGCAGGAAAATAACCATATTTATGATTTGCACCAAAGCGTGATGAACCATCAGCCCTAACACTAAAACCAAGTAAATAACGATTGTTGTATTTATAGTTTGCTCTAAAGAAATAAGATAAAAAGCTGAACGCACTTTCGTTAGACGTTGCCGTAACTTTTGTTGCGGCACTTCCGAGTTTTATATAAGAGTCGCTGGGAAAATCCTGGCCCTCTAATGTGCTGTATTTACTGGTAGATTTTTGATAACTGGTACCTAAAACAGCATCAAACTGGCTTTTTTCCCCAAAGTTGGTCGCATAGGTAAAGTAGTTGTTTGTATTGGCATTAATTACGAAAGTTGAAATATTTTGTCCATCGCCATTGGCCGTTCCCGTATTCCTGAACGTTAATGAGCCATAATAGCTTTCCTCATTTTGATTCAGGTTATCAATTGAAAAGTCTGTACTGAATTTTAAACCTTTGGCAATATTTATATTGGCAAAAGCCTTACCAATTGTTCTGTAAACAGTTGCCTTATAAAAAGCATTGTCAATGCTAATAAACGGATTGTAATAAACCGGATAGTTAGAAGCAGCGCCCGGCAAGGTTCCGCTAACTAAACCAGAACGCGGATCGATAAAAGGTGTAATTGGTGATAGTGCAACAGCCTGTAACGGACTTGAAAAAGCATTGTCGTTTGATAATCTGTTGTTAATACTGTTAGAAAAATTTATGTTCACACCAACTTCAATGAAATCAGTAACTTTATTTGTCAGGTTTAACCTGCCGCTGTAACGTTTGTAACTATTTCCAACGATAATACCATCCTGGTCTAAAGCCTGTCCACCAATATAAAACTTCGTTTTTTCATTTCCGCCGGTTAGGTTTAAATCGTATTGTTGGGTTAAGGGGTTATCCTGAAAAGCAGCAGCTTCCCAGTTTGAATTAACTTTATAAGTCTGATAATCCGTGTTTCCGGCTGAATAACGGGTTAACCTGCTTTCTACACTTGTTGCATAAGCAGCCTTTGCTGCAGCTAAAGTGGCATAATCACCATTTAAGAAATCCTGATTGGCTGCGCCTTCGCCGGCTCTACGCATAATCTGAACATATTGTTCGGCATTTAAAAATTCACGGTGATTAGAAGGTGTGCTTACTCCACCTAAAGCACTGAAATTAATGGTTGTTTTTCCGGATTTACCTTGCTTTGTGGTAATTAATACGACACCATTTGAGGCCCTTGCTCCATAAATAGCAGAAGCTGATGCATCTTTTAAAACTTCGATTGATTCAATATCATTGGTATTGATGTCTGCCAGCGCGCTGGTAGGTGCCGATGTACTTGAAAAATTTCCGGATGTAATTGGAATACCATCTACAATATAAAGCGGCTCACTACCTGCCGTTACAGATGCAGCGCCCCTTACTCTTACTGTTATGCCTTGCCCGAGTTTACCATTCTGCGCAGAAATATTAACACCGGCAGCTTTACCTTGCAGTGCTTGTTCAAATGTGGTCACAGGCAGGTTTTCTAAGTCCTTAGAACTAACAGATGATTGAGAACCCTTTAAGTCTCTTTTCGACTGTGTACCGTAACCAACCACGACCACATCAGTTAACGTCGTGTTTTCTTCTTCAAGGCTCACATTAATTGTTGAACTGCCTATCGCAACTTCTTTGCTCTTATAGCCAATAAAGCTGAATACCAATGTTTTCGTATTAGCGGGAACTGATAATTTGTAATTTCCTGATGCATCAGTCTGTGTGCCTGTTGCAGGTGAACCCTTTACAGAAATGCTGGCGCCCGGAATTGGTTCCGCATTTTGGGTTGTTACCTTTCCGCTAATCACTTTGTCTTGAGCAAAGACAAAGGAAATTGCGCAAAAAGATAAAAATAAACTTAAGAGTAGTTTTTTCATCAAATTTTAGGTTTTAGTTAATAATAGTATGCTGAGTAACGCGTCATGCTTAAATATAACTAAATTATCAGGGATTCTTAATAAAAATTTTTGCTTTTTTCTTGAAATAAAACGAATAAAATCATCATGAAACAATATGTAACCCATATTTGTTATTAAGAAACAAAAACAAATATTTAATATATAAGGCGATAATAAAATGGATAAGTTAGAATTAAAAGGCAAATGGAACGAGATTAAAGGGAAAGTTAAACAAGCTTATGGCGATTTAACGGAAGATGATTTAACCCATGAAGAAGGTAAGGATGATGAATTGTTAGGAAAATTACAACAGAAAACCGGCAAAGGCCGTGATGAACTTGTAAAATGGATTAATTCATTATAAAAACCTGAATTCTAATAAACAGGCAATCAGTTTTGGTTGCCTGTTTTGTTTATATAAAATATGGCCGACCTAGCGAAAAGATTTTCCCAGAACCCAATACTGTCCCCGAAAGATTTAGCCTCAAGTCGCGAAGGTTTGGAAATTGCCTGTTTGTTAAATCCGGGTGTTTTTACTTTCCAAAATAAAACCTGGTTGCTCATTCGTGTTGCCGAAAGACCTAAACAGATAAATGGTGTAATTTCTTTCCCGGTTTTAACAGGCGACGGGATTGAAATTATTGCCATAAATGAAAATGACCCGGATCTGATTGCCGACGACCCTCGTGTAATTACCTATAAAGGAGCCGATTATCTGACAACACTTTCGCATTTGCGATTGGTTTGTAGCGATGACGGCATCAATTTCCATCAGCCCGAAGGTTACCCCTTATTACAAGGCGAAGGTCCGGATGAAGTTTTCGGTATTGAAGATTGCCGGGTAGCTTTAATCGACGGCACCTATTACCTCACATTTACGGCCGTTTCTGGTGATGGCGTTGGAGTTGGCATGCGAACAACTAAAGATTGGAAAATCTTTGAAAAACATGGAATGGTTATTCCGCCTCATAATAAAGATTGTGCAATTTTTGAAGAAAAGATTAATGGGAAGTTTTATGCACTCCATCGCCCGAGTAGTGTTGATTTAGGTGGCAATTACATCTGGCTGGCCGAATCGCCAGATGGGATTCACTGGGGCAATCATAAATGCTTAATCAAAACCCGGAAAAATAGCTGGGATAGCAAGCGTGTTGGCGCCGGCGCAGCGCCGATTAAAACGGAGAAAGGCTGGCTCGAAATTTACCATGGCGCAAACAATGAACATCAATATTGTCTGGGTGCTTTTTTAATGGATTTGGATGATCCATCGAAAGTATTAGCCCAAACGGAAGAACCAATTATGAAGCCAGCGGTCGATTACGAATTAAACGGCTTTTTTGGCCAGGTGGTTTTTACAAACGGGCATTTGGTTAACGGTGATGAGTTAACGATTTATTATGGTGCGGCAGATGAATTTGTTTGCGGAGCCAAATTTTCAATTCAGGAAATATTATCCAATCTAAAATATAAGCTTACTGAATAATATACATATAAGAAAAGCCTAAATTACAGCGAGCTAAAGCCAGATGTTATAATGCCAGCTGCTAACCAAATAAAATATTTAATTACTAATGAGATTTACTTTAAAAATTCTTTTAATAATCACATTTATAGTTCGCTATGGTGTTGTGAAAGCTCAGGTTAAGCAGTTAACCCTGAACAGGGTGGAAGAGATGGCTAACCTACCGCAGCCTTTACAAATTATCGACTGGAAATTAATGGCACAAAACTTCGATAAAACCATTTATGATTTTCAGGCTACAGGCGATTACTGGCCAATGATTTGGATGGACAGTACCAATAAAAATTTCGATCAGCCCGTTATGGGAATTTATACCGCTGTTGGTGATGTTCGACAAGGAAAGCAACACAATAAAGGTATGTTTCATGAAGCACTGGCCAATATGGGGTCTGTGTTGGGCGCCAGTTTAATCGGCATTGATAAAAGTAAACAGAACGGTATGAACTATGTCGCTATGCTGAAAAATTATTTTAACCGGGATACAAAATGGAACATTATGATGAATAATACCGCTCCGGAAGTTGCGCTTTTAGGCGGTGGTTATGGAAGGGATTGGTGGTACGACGTTTACCCAAATGTACTTTTTTACGCGATTTATGAACGGTATCCAAATGAAAAAGATTTCGACTGGATTGCTAAAAGTATTGCTGAAAAATTTTATAAAGCAGATTCTATTTTAAAAGGCAATTATAATTATTCGTATTTCGATTATGCACAAATGAAGCCTATGAAAAACCAAATTTGTGCGCAACAGGATGCAGCTGCCGGCCACGCCTGGGTTTTGTATGCCGCCTACAAAAAGTTTGGCGATAAGCGTTATCTGCAGGGTGCAATCAGCGCAATGACCGCCTTAGAAAACAATAAGATAAATCCAACATATGAATTATTAATGCCTTTTGGCGCTTACCTGGCTGCAAGGATGAATGTGGAACAAGGAACACGTTTTGATGTTCAAAAGCTTTTAGGCTGGACTTTTGACGGGACAGCTGTTTGCCGAGCGGGTTGGGGGATTTTAACCGGCAAATGGAACGGATTTGATGTTTCAGGCGTTGTTGGCAGCACAATGGATCATGGTGGTTACGGTTTTTTGATGAATACATTTGATGCCGCCTGGCCTTTGGTACCTATTGTTCGTTACGATCCTGCTTATGCGAATGCAATTGGTAAATGGATGCTGAATGCCGTTAACGCTTCGAGATTATTTTATCCTCAATATGCGCCCAAAGAACACCAGACCTTACCGCAATTTGCTACGGTTACAAAAGGTGTTATTGCTTACGAAGGCTTTGCCAGAAGTTCTACTTTTGATTCACTATATACAAATCTTAAAGCACCGGTTGCACAGGGCGACGGACCAAAATGGGTACCTGGCAAAAATCCTGAAGTTTCTCAGTTCAGCGTTTACGGTAGCAGTCATGTCGGAATATTTGGAGCAATTGTTCAAAAGACAACTGTAGAAGGTATCTTGAAATTAGACGTTCTGGCAACCGATTTTTATCGAAATAAGGCGTATCCAACCTATTTGATTTACAATCCATACAATCAAAATAAAATCGTCAACTACAAAATTAAAGGCAAAAAGAAAGTTGATTTATACAATGCTGTTGCGCAGGAGTTTATCGCAAAGAATGTATCACTCGCTGCCAATGTTTCGGTTGAAAAAAATAGTTCGGTTTTAATTGTGGAAACACCTGTAAATGGTAAAATAACCAAAGCTGATAATAAGTTATTGGCAAACGGTATCGTGATAGATTATCAGAAAAAATAGTCACCATTTCATGCGCTGAAAACAAAAAGCGATTCCCATTTCTGAGAACCGCTTTTAAACTTTATATTTTCGCTAATAGTATTTTCTGCTTTTAATAACCAAAAATCTGTTCTAAAGTTAAGGTTTTAACGTTTCCAAATTTCTGCATATCTTCTAATTTTACTTTTTTATCAGAAGCTACAATCAGATAAGTATATGGTTTGTTCGCAACTTTTTCATCGTGGAAAGCTTTAATGCTGGCGAAATTAATCGGCTTTAATTCTTTGTATAAATCGATTCTCGAATCGTAATCATAACCTAATTTCTTATCAGCAAAGTAATAAAAGAAAATACCGTCTTTTGTTACCCTGTTCGATTCGAGGTAAGTCAATACGTTAGATTTTGCGCCATCGAATGATTTATCACTTTGTGGCAAAACATTCAACAATTCGTTCATACCGTTAACGGCATCAGTCATTTTATCGGCCTGGCTACCAACATAAGCGACCATACTGTATTGTTTATCTGCTCTGTCGGGCATTTGGTAGGTTGCGTAAGTAGAATAAGCCAAAGCTTTTGATTCTCTGATGGTTTGGAAAACAATAGAACCCATACCACCTCCAAAGTAGTTGTTAAATACTTCTATGTTTGCTCTGTCCGTTTTGTTGTATAAGCCTGTATTTCTAAACCAACGAATTTCAGATTGAACCATATCATAGTTCGCAAAATATACCCGGTTACTATCCTGAACGCTGTAGGTATAAACTTTTGCCGGTGCAGCAGGTGTAAACTCTTTCGGTAATAAATGTTCTTTCTTAATATCCGCTGTAAAAGCGGTTACATCTTTCGGACCATAATAAGTAATTACGTGTTCGTAGTTTGTGAGGTTTTTTAACAGATAAATTAAATCATCTGCCTTCATGTTTTTAACATCCTCGTTCGAAAGCACGTTATTGAAAGGGTTTATACTGCCATATTGTGCATAAGAAGTTAAGCCAGACATGATTTGCCCTTTGTTTAACTTGTTGTTTTCTCTGCTTTTTAAAATTGTGTTTTTTAAATCGGATAAGGCTTTTTCGTTTGGTTTTACATTAGCAAAAATGTGCTCAACCAGGCTAACGGCCTTGTCAAAATTTTCCTGTAAACCGCTGATGCTAATCGTGGTATTTTCTGCGCCGACATTTAAGCTATACGTACAGGCGATGTTGTAAAATGCTTTACTAATATCTTCAGCGCTATATTTATCTGTGCTTAAGAAAGGTAAATAACTTGCAGCATAAGGTAATAATTTATAACTATTTGCGCCATGGTTAAATCTGTATGTCATTCTGAAAATAGAATTTTCACCATTCTTCGTTGTTAAAACATCAGCTATGCCAACTTTACCCATTACAATGTCTTTCTTATAATCTAAAAACTTCGGTTCTATTGGTTTTACCGGCGCTTCTAAAATATTTTTAACAAATGGAGACGTTAGATTGCCGTTTGCATTAATCGGCGTAATTGCAGGTTTTTCTACCTTAATGATATTTTTATCTTCGCCTTTATGTTTAAAACCGATTACATAATCATCTTTAAAATAAGTGTTGGCAAAAGCAATAACCTGTGCTTTTGTAATTTTAGCCGTTGCCTCAATATCGCCTAAGCTTTTATCCCATTTTGTTCCTCTGTTCAGAATAAATTCATTAGATAAATATTCTGCCCTGCTGTTATTGCTGTCGAAAGCCTGCAAAAAACTTAACTTTTGGTTGGCTACAATTGCTTTTATTAAATCATCATCAAACTTACCTTGCTTTAGTAAATCAATTTGCTCCAGTAATAACTTTGAGGCCTGCTCTAAACTTTGACCCTGACGAGGTTGTGCCGATAAATTAAACACACCATAATCTTTCATTTGCTGGTAGCTGGCGCTCGATCGTTGCGTTTTTTGCTGCTTATTTAAATTGATGTCAATCAGACCTGCTTTACCATTAAATAAAATGCTTTTTATTAAATTAAGCATTAAGCTGTTTTGTGTGTTTTCTGCAAAGCCGCGGTAATAAATTTCGACCATTTCTGCGCTTGGTCCATAAACATCAACTTTTTGAATTTTTGTTAATGGTTTTTCTGGAGCAGGATTGTAAAGTGTAACTGGTTTTGCAACCATATAACCGAAAGTGTTATCGATTTTTTTAATCATTACATCAGGATTAAAATCGCCTGTAAATACGGCAGCCATGTTATTAGGCACATAGTATTTATTGTAATAATTTCTGATTTCCACCAAAGATGGATTTTTCAGGTGCTCAATGGTTCCGATTGTTGTTTGCTGACCGTAATTATGTGTAGGAAATAATAAGGCCATCATCGCCTCATCCAACTTATTCGGATCGTTATCTAAACCACGGTTTTTTTCTTCGTAAACCGCTTCTAATTCTGTATGGAAAATACGGAAAATGGGTTTGCGGAAACGTTCGCCCTGGATAGCTAAAAATTTATCAGTTGCGTTCGAAGGAAAGTCTTCATTGTAAACGGTTTCTTCGTACCAGGTATGCGCATTGGAAGAATTGCCACCAATGCCCGACATCATTTTATCATATTCATTCGCAATAGAATAATTCGATGCCTCGCCTGAAGTTTTATCAATCTCCTTATAAATTTCTTTACGTTGAGCAGGGTCGGTTGTTTTATTATACTTTTCGTAAAGCGCATCAATTTTATCTAAATATGGTTTTTCTTTAGCCCAATCTACCGTTCCGAATTTATCGGTACCCTTAAATAAAAGGTGCTCTAAATAGTGCGCTAAACCTGTTGCATTTTTAGGATCTGTATTACTACCGGCCCTGACACTCATGCGGAACTGAATATTCGGCTCTTTATTATTCGGCGACAAAATAACCGTTAAGCCGTTTTTCAAGGTATAAAAGCGGGTTGAGGAAGGGTCGTTCGTTACATATTTGTACGTGTAACCACCCGAGGTGCCTGTTTTCCACTGGTAAGTTTGCGCTTTAACAAACGTACCGGTTACCAGAAAGCAAGCCAGCGTAAATAATTTGAATTTCATCTATTTGATTTTGGTTTATGATAACGATCACACATTTATAGCGGTAAAATAAAATGTATAATCGTATTTAAATAAGTTATTTATCCAAATATATATGCTTTATGTCATCGAATGAAATAAATTTTATTTCAAACTAAAAACATAGGACTGGTTTTTTTCTGCCACAGATTCACAGATTTTTACTTTGAAAATTAGGTTGATGATTATTGCATTTTCCTAATCTGGGAATCTGTGGCTACTTTGAACATCTTGAGGGATGAGGCTAATTTTTTGCCACAGATTTACAGAACTTTTATTTGCTTCTAATCTGTGAATCTGTGGCTATTTTATACATCTTGAATAAAATAAACAGATAAATTTTAGTTTAGTATAACAAGAATTTTTATAATCTGTATTTTTACCAAATGACAAAGCAAAGCACAAAACCTAATATTCTTGTTGTAAATGACGATGGTATTACAGCCACTGGAATTAAAAACCTGATGGAAGTGATGCAGGAAATCGGAAATGTAGTTGTGGTTGCGCCCGATAGTCCGCAAAGCGGAATGGGGCATGCAATTACTATTGGTAAGCCAATTCGTTTTGATAAAGTCGATTTATATCCGGGCGTGGAAATGTATAAGTGTAGTGGAACACCAGTAGACTGTGTTAAAATAGCCGTTAATAAAATATTTAAAGGTAAAAAACCAGATTTATGTGTTTCCGGAATTAACCATGGTTTAAATAATTCGATTAACGTTATTTATTCAGGAACCATGTCTGCTGCTGTAGAAGGTGCTATCGAAAAGATTCCTTCTGTAGGATTTTCACTCGATGATTTTGCCCAGGATGCCGATTTTGGTCCTAGTAAGAAATATATTAAAACCATCTGCGAACAGGTTTTAGAACATGGTTTGCCTGAAGCAACTTTGCTGAATGTAAATTTTCCGAAGGGAGATAATATAAAAGGTATTAAAATTTGCAGGCAGGCGAATGCAAAATGGGCCGAAGAATTTGAAGAAAGAACCGATCCTTATAAAAGACCCTATTATTGGTTAACCGGCGTCTTTCAGAATTTCGATAAAGGTGAAGATACCGATGTGTGGGCCCTTGAACACAATTATGCATCGGTTGTTCCGGTTCAGTTCGATTTAACGGCACATCATGCCATTCCGATTTTAAACAGCTGGAATTTTAATAAGGACGAAGTGGAAGACAAGAAGGAAAATAAAATTTCAGCTCCCGATGGTGTAAGCCTGGGCTAACGATTCGTAATGAATAAACAATTAGGTAAATTAAATAATTCTGTTTGGATTGGATTAGCAATCGGTTTAATCGTTCCCACCATTCTTTGTTCAATAGCATGGTATATTATAAATCATGTAGTTTATTTAGCAAAAGCAGACTTGCTTTATATTGGTGGCATTGCCGTAAATGCTTACCTGATGCAATACTTTTTTAAATATAATAGAGAAAATACAGGTAGGGGAATATTGGCTGCAACATTTCTATGTGCATTTGTTTTTTTCTATTATAAAGTTTTTTAGGATGGAAAAGGTAATACGTAAAATGGATGATGGAAGTGTTCAGGATATACTAATGTGTTACTTTTCATTTTATACTTCCATCATCCACCACCCATTTCCCAGTATCCATCAATTATGAAATACTACCTCGTAGCCGGCGAAGCATCAGGCGACTTACACGGCGCTAATTTAATGAAAGCGTTGAAGAATGAAGATGGAGAAGCTGTTTTCAGGTTTTTTGGTGGAAATAAGATGCAGGATGAAGGCGGGCAGTTGGTAAAGCACTACGCGGATATGGCTTTTATGGGTTTTACGGAGGTTTTATTAAATATCCGAACCATTTATAAAAATCTGAGTGCCTGTAAAAATGATATTTTGGATTGGCAGCCAGATGTTTTAATTCTTATTGATTTTCCCGGTTTTAATTTAAAGATAGCCGATTTTGCTAAATCAAACGGA
Source organism: Pedobacter rhodius (assembly GCF_027213645.1). GTDB lineage: Bacteria > Bacteroidota > Bacteroidia > Sphingobacteriales > Sphingobacteriaceae > Pedobacter > Pedobacter rhodius. The sequence goes on from NZ_JAPWGL010000005.1 coordinate 321,138, forward strand.
ATAAAGGTTTGCTATTACATTTCGCCAAAGGTTTGGGCCTGGAATCAGAAAAGGGTTTTGAAGATTAAAAAAGTTGTTGATCATATGTTCTGCATCTTACCGTTTGAGGTCGATTTTTATGCAAAATGGGGTATGAAGGTCGATTATGTTGGTAATCCCCTATTGGATGAAAAAGATCAATTTAAGCCCGACGTTAATTTCAGATCAAATTATAATATAAGTGACAGGAAAATTATAGCCTTTTTGCCCGGAAGCAGGAAGCAGGAAATAGAACGCTTATTGCCGGTTATGCTTAGCATAACCGATAATTATCCTGAATATGAATTTGTTATCGCTGCGGCACCAACTTTTAGCGAAGCATATTTTCAAACATTTATCGGTTCTAAAAAAGTCCGGCTTATATTTAACAATACCTATAACCTCCTTCAAAATGCACATGCTGCAATTGTTGCCTCAGGCACGGCTACGCTGGAAACGGCGTTATTTAAAGTACCGCAGGTTGTGGTATATAAGGGTGGAACAGTCTCTATTGCCATCGCCAGAATGCTTGTTAACATCAGGTTCATATCGCTGGTAAACCTTATTGTAGATAAAAAAATTGTGACAGAACTTATCCAGGAAGATTGTAACACTGAACGGGTTAATCTTGAAATGCAGGCAATAGTTGATGGAGAAAGCAGGAATAATATGCTGTCAGATTATAACGATTTACTGTCAATAATGGGAGCACCAGGCGCATCTGAAAAAACAGCAAAGCTGATTGTTAAATATTTAAAAAACCAGGAATCTGTTTACAAATGATGTTGGCAGATTCATAACAATTTAACTTGCTTACTGCGTTAATGGTAAACAAATTATAAGCCATTCCCGACCAAACATTAAAAATGTCGTTTTTTTATTTAGTTTTGATTCATTCATGATTATTAAAGCCAATGAAAACCCTTTCCATAAAAGATATAGCTGTTAAAGCAAATGTTTCAATTACAACTGTCTCTTTTATCATCAATGGGAAAGCAAAAGAAAAATCGATTAGTGAAGCCGTAATAAAAAAAGTCGAAAAAATTATTGAGGAAAGCGGTTACAAACCAAACCAGATTGCCAGAAGTTTAAGAACGGGTAACTCTAATATCATAGGCCTGATTGTTGAAGATATCTCTAACTCTTTTTTTGCAAAAATAGCCAGGTTGATAGAAGATAAAGCTTACAAACGTGGTTATAAGATTATTTATTCAAGCACTGAAAATAATGTAGAAAAGGCGCAAGAACTGATTAATATGTTCAAATCCAGGAAAGTTGATGCCTACATTATTTCACCCGTTAAAGGCCTGGAAGAAGATATACGGATGCTTATAAATGATAATAAGCCTGTTATTTTATTTGATAGAAATCTGCGTGATGTACAGGCCAATTATGTTGGCGCAAATCATTTCAGCGCTTCTTATCAATCTATAGAAAGTTTTATTGCACAAGGGAAAAGAAATATAGCACTGGTTACAACGGATATTGACGTTCAACAAATAACCGAACGTTTTGAGGGCTATAAAAAAGCTTTACTCGATTATGGCTTAACCTACAGGGAAGAACTCGTTTTGAAAATTCATTTCAATCAGAACGAAGCATCGACCATCGACGAAATAAAAATGCTTTTCAATTCCGAGAAAATAGATGCCGTTTTGTTTGCGACAAACTACCTTGCCATAAGCGGCTTGAAAGTGCTTAAATCAATAAAGAAAAAAATAGGTGCCGAGTTATCGGTAATTGCCTATGATGATCATGAAGCTTTTGAATTGCATACGCCTGGCATTTCCACCGTTCAGCAACCCTTAGAAGAGATAGCCGAAACGGTTATCAAGCTGTTGTTAAGTCAGTTATCATCTAAATCTATATTGCCTAACCAGGAGGTAATTATTCCGGCTACACTTATTATCAGAAATTAAATTTTCACTGAACAATCTGGTTGTAACGTTTTTTTTACAACTAAATCGTTTTATTAAACAAATAAAATTTCTACTATTGATGTGGTAAAACGATTTACTATAACCAGATATATTTATGAGAAATTTTGAAAATCCAAGGCTGTATAAGTTGCAGTCCTATATCCTTCGCGGAGAAACATTCGCTTTTTACGGTTTTTATTATTCAATCTCACTTTTCAACTAAAGATTAATACAATCTATAATAACAGGTAAATGATTTTATGCCTGTATTTTTTACCAGCGATAGTCAGATATCGGTAAGGGACGCCTAACAGTAAAAGGAAAAATAACATAACTAATCAATTAAAATTTAACAAAACCCTAATGAAAATTAATTTACTTAAAATTTCAGGGCTATCTGCGGCAATTATTTTGCTCAATGGCCCTGCGTTTTCAATGAATTCAGCGAGGGAAGGAGCCGATGGATTCTTGAAAACGAACAAGCTATGGCAGCAAGTTCAGTCGCAAAATGTTATCACAGGTACAGTTGTCGACGAAACCAATCAGCCAGTTCCTGGTGTTGGAGTGGTCAACTCAAATTCTGGCAAAGGTACTGTAACAGATGCCAACGGAAAATTTAGCATTGTGGCAAATGCTACCGATGTACTCCGTTTTTCTTATGTAGGTTATCAAAGCCAGAGTATTACAGTAGGTACACAACAACAAATCAGCATTAAATTAAAAGTGGCAACTGACACCAAATTAAATGAAGTTGTAGTTGTTGGTTATGGTACACAAAAGAGGGGAGAAATTACATCGGCAGTTTCGACTGTAAAAAGCGAAGACTTTAACCAGGGCGGTTCAAGAAGTCCTTTGGATTTAATTCAAGGTAAGGTTGCAGGTTTAAGTATTACACGTACAGGAGGCAATAATCCTAATTCCAGCGCTGCTGTACAACTGAGAGGTATTGTTTCCATTACGGGTTCTGCAACACCATTAATTGTAATCGATGGTATACCCGGTGGTAACCTCGATTTGTTGCAGCAAGATGATATCGAATCGTTTGACGTTTTAAAAGATGGTTCTGCTGCGGCAATTTATGGTACGCGTGCTAATGCAGGGGTAATCTTAATCACCACCAAGAAAGGTAAAGGCGGCGACCCAACTTATGATTACAACACTTACTTTTCGAGAGATTATGTTGCTAAAAAGCCCGACTTTTTAACAGCTGAAGAGTTTATTGCCCGCTCTCCATCAAATAATTTAGGTGCAAATACTGATATGTACGATTTATTGCTGAATAAAGAGAACATTACGCAGTATCACAATTTTGCCGCTACCGGCGGTACGCCCAAGTCAAATTACAGAGCTAGTTTATTTTACAATGATTTACAGGGTATATCTAAAGAAAATGGTCGGAAAAACTACGGTGCGAGGTTAAATTTAAATCAAAAAGGCTTGAAAGACCGGCTATCTATGCAAACCAATTTAGCCGCCAATTTTAATAACGCAAATCTTTTAGGTGGTTCTGATGGTGATTTCGAACAATCTGTTCAGAGAAATCCAACTGCTCCGGTATACAATCCGGATGGATCGTTTACGCAAACCACCGCTTTTAACAATTATAATCCGCTGGCCAGAATTACGCAGGAGTTAAATAGAAGAGACCAGCAAACTTTTTCCGGAGATACCAAGCTTACGTTAGAGGTTATTGACGGATTAAAAATTTCTGCTTTTGGCGCATTAATCAGAGATACATATAATGATAGATCGTACAGGGACAGGGCATCTTATTCTTCAACTCAAACCTATCAGGGAACTGGTTATGCCTCTAAAGCCAACCGACAAGATAAAACATACACCTTCGAAAGTACAATAGATTACAATAAAGTATTCAATAACGACCATTCCATATCGGCTGTGGTGGGCTATAGTTATCAATATTTTACCAGAGAAGATTTCAACTTAAACAACTCAGGCTTCATTACCGATGCATTCGAAGACTGGAACATTGGTGCAGGTAATGCCATTACAAACGTAACATTACCAAGGCCTGGAATCGGATCCTTTAAGGAGGATAATACTTTAATTTCATTGTTGGGCCGCGTTAATTATGCCTATCAGGGGAAATATTTACTTTCAGTTTCTGCCAGACGAGAGGGTTCATCAAGATTTGGTGCAAACAATAAATGGGGAACCTTTCCGGCTGCTTCAGTAGGTTGGGTTATTACCAAAGAAAGCTTCATGGAGCAATTTAAATGGGTAAACAATTTAAAAATAAGAGCCGGATACGGTGTAACGGGTAATCAGGGCATTCCTAATTACCAATCATTAATTACATTGAGCACCGGAGGACCTTACTTACAGGACGGAAAATGGGTTCAAACCTATGGCCCGTCGAGAAACCCGAATCCGGATTTAAGATGGGAAAAGAAAAAGGAATTTAACGTTGGTTTGGAATTTGGTTTCCTGAATAACCGTTTAGGTGGTTCAATTGATTATTATACGCGTAAAACAACTGATTTGCTTTTAAGTTACAATGCGCAGGTACCGGCATTTGTTAACAGTACAATTTACACCAATGTTGGTAGTATTTCTAACAAAGGCTTGGAAATTGCCATTAATGCGATTCCTGTACAAACGAAAGATTTCCAGTGGAGTACCGATGTTTTATTTAGTACCAACAAAAATAATTTATCTTCTCTTTCAAACGATGTGTTTAAGGCAACTTTCTTGGAATATGGTGGTTTGCCTTCCCCGGGGAATTTAGGGAATACAATTAGAGCTGTTGAAGGTCAGCCTTTAGGAAACTTTTACGGTAGAAGATTTGCCGGTATTGATGCATCGGGTAAATGGCAATTCTATAAAAAGGATGGTTCAATAACAAATTCTGCCGGAATTAATAACGAAGATTTAACGGTAATTGGTAATGGTATCCCGAAGTACTATGCATCGATGTCTAATACTTTCAAATACAAAAATCTCGATTTAACCATCTTCTTCAGAGGTAAATTTGGTTATGATATTTTAAATGTACAGGATATGTTTTTCGGAAATATAGCTTGGTTACCGAACAATGTGTTAAGATCTGCAATTGAAAAAAATGCAGCCCTTAAAGATTCGCCTCAATTTTCGGATTATTACTTAGAAAGCGGAAATTTTGTAAAACTTGACAACATCACATTAGGCTATAATTTCAAATTAAAAACGAGCTATATCCGTAATTTAAGGCTATATGCTTCTGGCCGGAATATCGCAACATTTACAAACTATTCAGGTCTGGATCCGGAACTTCAGGATACAGGTTTAACCGTAGGTATTGATAACAGGGGCTTTTATCCTCGTACAAAAACATTTACCCTTGGATTACAAGTTGGATTCTAATCATAAAATAATTTAGAAATGAAAAAATTTATATTATATACATCTTTATTAGGTGTGATTACACTGGGCTCCTGCACTAAGCTGGATGAAAACGTGTATAATTCTATTATTGCAACCAATTTTTATAATAATAGAACTGAAGTAATGGCAGCAGTGCTTAGGCCTTTTACCCATGCAAGTGCCTGGGTAAGTTTTATGGATAATAATAACTACTGGAGGCTTAATGAACTAACCGCAGACCAGGTTGCCTGGCCGCAAAAAGGCAGGCACGGGTATGATGGGGCACAATGGATTCGCTTGCATAACCACGAATGGACGGTAACTGATAACACCATTAAAGGTCCGTGGGATTTAATTTGGCAAGGTATCGGATTTTGCAACAACACGATACAGGATTTAGAAAAAGTTGATTTCGTTAAAATTGGAATGACGGCTGATGAGAAGACTTCGATTATTGCAGAAACTAAAGTATTAAGGGCCTGGCATTACCTTAAACTGATAGATATTTACGGCAATATTCCAATTGTTACTACGGTTGGAACACCATTAAACCCGCCAACTAAAACCCGAAAAGAAGTCTTTGATTTTATTGAAAAAGAAATTAAAGATAATGTTGAATTATTGAAACCATTATCAGCCAATTTAGTCGGCCGTGTAAGCAAAGCGGCCGGTTATGCAATGCTTTCGGAATTATATCTGAATGCCGAAGTTTGGACCGGAACACCTCGTTGGGATGATTGTATCGCTGCAAGTGATAAAATTATTGGCGGGCAAGTTGGAGGATTAAACGGTAATGCAGATTTAGATCCGGATATTTATGCACCTTTCGGTGTTGCTAACGATAAATCAAAAGAAAATTTATTTCAGATTGCTTACGATTTTAAAGCTGCAGACTGGAGATTAGGTTTCGAAGGTTTGTTCTGGCACTATAATCAAAAACAAATTAATGGAACGGACAGAAACGGTAATAACGCTGTGGTTGTGGTTCCGTCGGCGTTCGATGCGTATAAAGATACTGATTTAAGAAAGCAAAAATGGTTTTTGATAGGTCCGCAATATAAATATGGAAGTACAACCGACCCGGTTTTAGGTACAGAAGAGTATAATAATAAACCGCTTGTTTTTGTTAAAGAAATCAGAAGAAACAGCGAAGGCGAAACCGGAGAGGGTGGAATGACCAGGGGCGAAGAGAATAGCGGCGCACGTTTTAATAAATATCAGGTTGGTTTACCAACTGATGCGAGTTATTGGGCAAATGATTTTGTTCTTTATCGTATAACTGAAGCCTATTATAACAAGGCAGAAGCTTTAATGCGTAAAAATGGAAATGTGGCAACACAAGAAGTTGTTGATTTAATTAACAAATGTATTGTCAGACGCTTCTCAGCGGCGGATTATGCTGTAAACAGATATACAATTGCAACTTTAACACCAGATGAATTTTTGGCAGAAAGAGGTCGTGAATTTGTTTTTGAAGGTAAACGTAGAGAAGATATGGTTAGGTTCGGTAAATTCACAACCAATACCTGGTGGGATCATAAGCCTACAACTGCAACAAAAGCTTTATTCCCAATTCCAAGCTCACAAATTGCAATCAATCCGGGAATTAAACAAAACCCTGGGTACTAATTAAAAATAGAAGATGCTTGTAAAAGAGCATCTTCTATTAAACTAACTATTAGTTTTTTTTAAGATTTTTAGTAGCCTATCTACTATTGCTTTGAGCAACGAGATGTTGTTTTATTAACATTAAAGTAGGTGAATCTTCTTTTCATCATTTAAAGTTTTTACAAAATAATAGCTAAACATTTATGAAAAAATATTATTCGCTGATTGTTGTAAGCATCCTGTTTCTACTCAGATTAAATGCTCAGGATAGAGCACCCGCTTACCCGTTAATAACACACGATACCTATTTTAGCATTTGGTCCTTCGGGGATGAACTTAATCAATCTGTAACTAAACATTGGACGGGTAAAAACCAATCCCTATCAGGCGTTTTAAAGGTAGATGGTCAATTTTACCGCTTTTTAGGTGCCGAATCAAAAGAATATAAAACGATACTTCCAGCTTCAGACGAAACTGCTTACCAGGCAAATTACTCATTTAATAAACCAGCCGAAAGTTGGACAGCTAAAGCATTTGATGATGCTAAATGGCAAAAAGGTACGGCACCTTTTGGCGACGATAAATCGGCTAAAACCAAATGGAACAGCGACGATTTATATTACAGGCGGAAATTCTCTATTGCTAAATTATCAGCGGGAAAAAAATATTTAAAGCTTAATCACGACGATGATGTTGAGGTCTTCATCAATGGCAAATCAGTTTATAAAAAAGAAGGTTGGGTACACGAATACATTTACATTCCAATTAGAGAAGGTGATTTAAATGCAGGTGAAAATGTATTGGCCATTCACGTTAAAAATACTGCTGGTGGCCGGTATCTTGATGCAGGCATTGTAGAAGAAATCCCTCAGAAATCTGCCATAAGCTTAGCTAAGCAAACGAACGTAAAAGTTGAAGCGACCACCACTAAGTACAATTTTAACTGTGGCCATGTTAATCTGGAAGTTACTTTTACCGCTCCGCTTTTATTAAATGACATCGCACTTACAGCACGACCAATAAGTTACATCAGTTATGCTGTAAAATCAACCGATGCTAAAGCACATAAGGTAGATTTGTACTTTAGTGCGTCAACAAATATTGCTGTAAATACACCAGACCAGGCTGTAACAGCTAAGAAATCTACGGTTAACAATCTTTCAATTTTAACTGCCGGAACGATAGAACAACCAATTTTGCAAAAGAAAGCAGACGATTTACGAATTGACTGGGGTTATATGTATGTTGCTGTTCCCGAAAAATTCAAAGCTACACAATACATTAATAAGCAGGCAGAAAGTTTAAATAGCTTTTTGGGTGCTAAGTATCCGTTAGCGGATGAAGTGTCAAATGCTAAAGAACTAAATTTAAGTAGTATTATTCCTTTTGGTTCTGTCTCAGAAAATTCGGTTGAAAAATACTTAATGATGGGTTATGATGATTTGAAATCAGTGGAGTATTTTGGAATGCAATTGGCTCCTATCTGGAAAAAATCAGGAGAAAAATTTGAGACACAACTGGCAAATGCTGATAAAGATTACGTATCGATAGTAAAAAAATGTGCTGACTTTAATGCAAAGCTTTACGCTGATGCCGAAAAAGCCGGTGGAACAGCATATGCAAAATTATGTGAGCTGGCTTACAGACAGAGCATTGCTGCACATAAAATTGTGTATGCACCAAACAACGATATCCTATTCCTTTCAAAAGAGAATTTCAGCGGAGGTTTCATTAACACCGTTGATGTAACTTATCCGTCTGCACCAGAATATTTAATCTATAATCCTGAACTATTAACCGGTATGCTGAATGGAATTTTTTACTATTCTGAAAGTGGAAGATGGAAAAAACCTTATCCGGCGCACGATTTAGGAACCTATCCCTTTGCAAACGGCCAAACTTATGGTGAGGACATGCCGGTCGAAGAAGCGGGTAACATGATAATTTTAACCGGCGCAATTACGAAGGCACAGGGCAATACAAAATATGCAGAAAAACATTGGGCTATCTTATCAACCTGGGTAGATTACCTGGTTAAAGAAGGTTTCGACCCGGCTAATCAATTATGTACTGACGATTTTGCGGGGCATTTAGCCAGAAATGCTAATTTATCAGTTAAAGCCATTGTTGCAATCGGTGCTTATGCGCAAATGGCTCAGCAGTTAGGCAAAGCAGGAGAAGCAAAAAAATACAAAGATATTGCTTTAGATATGGCTAAAAAATGGCAGCAGATGGCTGATGACGGCGACCATTATGCCTTAACTTTCAACGATAAAAATACCTGGAGCCAGAAATATAACCTCGTTTGGGATAAATTATTAGGACTTAAACTTTTTCCTGAAGCCGTTTATAAAAAGGAAATTAACTACTATTTAACCAGGCAAAATGCTTTTGGTTTGCCCTTAGATAGCCGTAAAACGTATACCAAATCTGATTGGATAATGTGGACAGCAACACTTGCAGATAATCAGGCTGATTTTCAAAAATTTGTAAAGCCTGTTTATAAGTTTGCGAATGAAACCGAAAGCCGTGTACCGCTTAATGATTGGCATGAAACAACAACAGGTACTAAAGTTGGTTTCCAGGCCAGAAGTGTAGTTGGCGGTTATTTTATAAAATTATTGGCGGACAAGTGGGGGATTAAAAATTAGAAAATCAGGCTACAAAAATATGAATCAATGCAACTGATTTATCGGATCATTTAAGAAAGCACAGAAGATATTATCTGATGCCTGATGTTTAAGAAATTACTGTTAATTTAGGCACTTCTAAAGATAGATGGTAAACCGATTTAGAAAGGCATTAAATAGCCGAATAAACCGGTTTAAGCTGATAAGTAAATGCCGGTTTGAATTGGTGATTTGCAGGTAATAATTATAAAGAAAAGATAAGCAGAATGGAAAACCCTGTTGCCTTAGGTGTAGATATAGGTGGCTCGCACATTACAGCGGCATTAGTGGATTTAACAACCAGAACAATTATTCAGGATTCGATAAAACGCAACGCAGTAGATTCAAAGGCAGGTAAAGAAACAATTTTAACCGCCTGGTGCGAGGTTATCAATAATGCATTTAGCGCATCAACAAATCAAACAAAACGTATAGGTGTTGCTATGCCCGGACCGTTTGATTATGAAAAAGGTATATCCCTGATAAAAGATCAGGATAAATTTAAAGCGCTGTATGGTGTAAACATTAAAGAAGAACTTTCCTGTTGTTTGCAGATAGAAACGGAAAATATTCATTTTATAAATGATGCTGCCGGTTTTCTGCAAGGAGAGGTTTTTGGAGGTGCTGCAAGGGGAAATGCAAATGTTTTGGGTTTAACGCTAGGTACCGGACTAGGGTCATCCTATTGCGAAGTTGGTATTGCTAAAGATGCGGATTTATGGAATGCGCCTTTTTTGAATGGAATTGCAGAGGATTATTTATCAACCCGTTGGTTTGTTAACCGTTATTATCAATTAACCGGTAAAAGTGTTGCCGGTGTAAAAGAATTAACAGCCTTAACACCAACTGACCATTTTGCTGTCCGGGTGTTTATGGAATTTGGTTCTAACCTGGCGAAATTTTTAATCCCGGTTATTAAAAAGTATAATTCTGATGTGGTGATTATTGGTGGTAATATATCAAGGGCCTTCACTGCATTTTCTCCTGAGTTAATTGCAACTTTAAAAGGTCATGATATTCATACAGCCATTAAAGTAACAAAGTTAAAAGAAAATGCTGCGCTCATTGGTGCTGCAAGCTGTTGTGATTTAAATTTCCCTGAAAACGACAGTATAAAGAATACAGCAGTCGACATTAAAACGAATTAAAGGGTAAAACCTTTTTTTTACTAGCAGTTAGTAAAACCATTTAGTGATTAAGCAGACTGGAATAAATTATTAAATAGCAAACACATAAACTGAATACAACTAATGAAAAAACTATTCATCGCCTTATTAAGTTTTGCGGTAACAGGAAGTTTCGCACAACAAGTAGGCAAAATTGCCGATCCTGTAGAATGGATTAATCCATTGATGGGTTCGGCATCTAAACCAAGTTTATCTAATGGTAATACTTACCCGGCGGTTGGTGTGCCCTGGGGTATGAACATGTGGACGCCCCAAACTGGTAAAATGGGTGATGGCTGGGCATATACCTACGATGCTGATAAAATTCGCGGGTTTAAACAAACGCATCAGCCGTCTCCATGGATGAATGATTACGGCGCATTTGCAATTATGCCGGTAACCGGTAAATTAAAATTTGCCGATGAGGAACGTGCAAGTTGGTTCAGCCATAAAGCTGAGGTTTCTAAACCTTATTACTACAGCGTTTATTTAGCTGATGCTGATGTAACAACCGAACTTACGCCGACTGAGCGAGCAGCGCAATTCAGGTTTACTTTCCCTAAAACGGATAGTTCTTTTGTGGTAATTGACGCACAGAATAAAGGTTCTTATATCAAAATTTTTCCTAAAGAAAGAAAGATTATCGGTTATACCAGTAAATATGCCCGTGGTCCGCTGCCTAAAAACTTTAAAAACTACTTCGTAATTTATTTTGATAAGGATTTTGCATTAGCTAAAACCTGGAGCGGTAAAAAATTAGGTGATGATTTAGAGCTGACAAGCGACCATACCGGCGCCGTAATTGGCTTTAAAACAGTTAAAGGTGAAAAAGTGACCGCTAAAACGGCATCCTCTTTTATCAGTTTTGAACAGGCAGAACTGAACTTAAGGAGAGAATTGGCTAACGATAGCTTTGATGCAACAAAATCGAAAGCAAAAGCGGTTTGGAATAAAACACTAAGCAAAATTGCCGTCGAAGGTGGCACAATCGACCAAATGCGCACTTTCTATTCATGCCTATATCGTACATTATTCTTCCCGAATAAATTATATGAGTTAGATGCCAAAAACCAAATTGTACACTGGAGCCCATATACGGGCGATATCAAACCAGGCTATATGTTCGCCGGTACCGGTTTCTGGGATACTTTCAGGGCCTTATACCCATTCTTAAACCTTGTCTATCCTTCGATAAATAAAGAAATGCAGGAAGGTTTGATTAACGATTACAAAGAAGGTGGTTTCCTGCCCGAGTGGAGCAGTCCGGGTTTCGCGAACATTATGGTCGGTAACAATTCGGCTTCGGTTGTTTCTGATGCCTACATTAAAGGCCTGCGTGGTTATGATATAAATACCTTATGGGATGCCGTGAAACATGGCGCAAATAACGAAGGCCCTATAGAAGCAGTTGGCCGTAACGGTGTAAAATATTATAACGAATTAGGTTATGTACCTTTTGATGTTAAAATAAACGAAAATGCTGCGAAGACTTTGGAATATGCTTATGATGATTTTGCCATCTATCAGTTAGGAAGAGCTTTGAAACGTCCGGCCTCTGAAATTGAAATCTACAAGAAAAGAGCAATGAATTACAAAAATCTTTTCGATCCGGCATCTGGCCTGATGCGTGGAAAAAACCAGGATGGCACTTTTCAAAGCCCTTTCAGTCCCTTTAAATGGGGTGGCGCTTTTACCGAAGGGAACAGCTGGCACTACACCTGGTCGGTATTTCAGGATATTGATGGTTTAGCCAAATTAATGGGGGGCCACGATAAGTTTGTAACTAAACTGGATTCGGTTTTCTCTTTGCCCCCGGTATTTGATGAAAGTGCCTATGGTGGTGTAATCCACGAGATTCGCGAAATGCAAATTGCAAACATGGGTCAATATGCACACGGTAATCAACCGATTCAGCACATGATTTACTTGTACAACTTCGGTGGTGCACCATATAAAACGCAATACTGGGTTCGCGAAACGATGGATAGAATGTACAAAGCAACGCCTGATGGTTACTGTGGCGATGAAGATAACGGCCAAACTTCTGCATGGTATGTATTCTCGGCAATGGGTTTTTACCCGGTAACACCTGCAACAGATCAGTATGTATTAGGCGCGCCGTTGTTCAAGAAAATAACCCTGACTTTAGATAATGGAAAAACAGTTGTAATTAATGCGGCTTCAAACAGCTCAGATAATCGTTATGTCCAATCGTTACAAATCGATGGGAAACCTTATTCAAAAAACTGGATCAGCCATAGCGGTTTACAAAAAGGAGCGGTACTGAATTTTAATATGACGGCAACACCAAATAAAACCAGGGGGTCAAATCCTGCAGATTTCCCTTATTCATTGTCTACAGAAAAATAGTAGTAAAATTATTTGTTATTGTGAACTTGTCGGATAACCTTTGCATTTCAACAAGCTCAAAATAACCAGGATTAATTCATGATTAAAACGAGGGGTTTAAAAAACCAGACAACTATTAACAAAACCAAAATTATGAAGATTAGCTTATTAAAAACAGGAACCACAGCCTTTACATGGCTAATCGGTACCTGTATGGCATTTGCCCAGCAACCGAATATTCCGCTGACAGATTTATCAGCCTTTAAAGAACCGGGAAACTCCTGGTCTTTGGTAGGCGATGTAACCGTGGATTTAAATGAGGTTAATTCAATTAAAGGAACAAAAGGGACGGGCATTTTACTAAACATTTCTGCACCTAAAAAAGTAGGCTTTGATTTAACGACCATTAAAGAATATGGTGATATGGTTTTAGAACTGGATTACCTGACTGCAAAAGGAACGAATTCAGGTATCTATCTTCAAAATAATTATGAAATCCAGTTAGAAGATTCGTGGACGGTCAGAAACCCGCTTTCTTCAAATAACGGTGGCCTTTATGAGCGTTGGGATAATGATAAACCCGAAGGCGAAAAAGGTTACGGCGGCGTTGCACCACGTCAGAATGCAAGTAAAGCGCCGGGTTTATGGCAACACCTAAAAATCGCTTTTCAGGCACCTAAATTTGATGGTTCTGGAAAGAAAATCGAAAATGCCAGGTTAATCAGCGTTGAATTAAATGGTGTAACCATACACGAAAATGTAGAACTTTGGGGTGCAACAAGAGGTGGCTATGGAACTGAAAAAGCCTTTGCTCCTTTACGTATACAAGGCGACCATGGTTCTATTGCGTTCAGAAACATTTCAATAACCGATCTTCCTGCGGCATCTGTACAAAATGGTCGTCGTGGAGGTAATAATGCCGACCCAATTTATGTTGGAGCACCGGTAAATACCATGATTCGTAGTTTTATAGATGTAATGCCAGGTGTACGCTCAGTACATGCAATTTCAGTGGGCGGTCCTCAGCAAGTTGCATATAGTTATGATTTGGATAACGGCACTTTATTGCATGGCTGGCATGGTGGTTTCCTTGACGCGACGCCGATGTGGGATGATCGTGGAAACGGAACGTCACGTCCGTTGGGTAGCATAACTCGATTTACTAAAAAACCTGTTTTAGCAATTTCAAAATTGGCAACCGCTGATGCTGCATGGGTTACCGATACAACCGGAACTGGTTTTCGCACTAAAGGATACGTAATGGATGAGCAGGATCGACCGGAATTTAAGTACATCATTTATGGAACTAAGGTTACCGATGCGGTTAAAGTTTTGGAAAACGGGCAAGGTTTATCAAGGGAGATTACCATGGATCAACCTGCAAAAGATTTGTACTTCCTTTTAGGAGAAGTAGCTGATATTAATGAGGTTGCTAAAGGATTATATGTGGTTGATGACAAATCTTACTATTTGCAATTCCCGGAAGGACAAAAACCTGTCGTTAGAGACGTTAATGGTAAAAAACAACTGATTATAGCAATCGGAAGCAAATTAAATTATTCGATTTTATTTTAGTCTGAATTACGATGAGATATACATTTAAAACACTGGCAATACTAGCGCTTAGCTTGAGCTTATCAACACTTTTTGCTCAGGAAACGCCAAAAGAAGAAGATTTTTTCAGAATAAATAAGGTACGCGTTCCAGAAGGAGCGATTTTGGAAGTAGGTGGATTAGTTACTTTACCAAACGGCGATTTAGGCATTTCTACTCGTAGAGGGGATGTTTGGATAGTTGAAAACCCAACAAGTTTAAAACCTTATTTCCGCAAATTTGCGACAGGCTTACACGAAATTTTAGGTATTGCTTATAAAAACGGTGCGATTTACGTTGCACAACGTGGCGAGTTAACCAAGCTGGTTGATAAAAACATGGATGGCAAAGCCGATATTTATGAAACCATTTATGCATGGCCTTTAAGCGGCCATTACCATGAATATAGTTTTGGTCCGAAAATAGCTGCCGACGGCTCTTTTCTGGTTACCGCAAACATTGCTTTTGGCGATGAAGAATGGTGGAGAGGAGAAAGCCGTGTACCCATGCGTGGCTGGGCAATGAACATTACCGAAGATGGTAAAATGACACCTTATGCGGCAGGCTTCCGTTCCCCTGCAGGTATCGGAATGCTGGATAATCAGTTTTACTATACCGAAAATCAAGGCGATTGGGTTGGATCGGGCGGCTTATGGAAAGTAAATAAAGGTGATTTTATGGGTCACCCGGCAAGTTTAAAGTGGACTGGCAGATCAGATTCTCCGGTTAAATTAACATCAGACTTTTTCTATTCTAACATTGATGAACGCCGAATTAAAAATGAGCAGGGCAGGTATATTAAACCTGAAAACAGGATAAACGAAACGTTTAAAACACTTTTTGATATGAAAAAGGTATTCCCTGAACTGCGTTTGCCATCGGTTTGGTTGCCTTACGGAATTCTGGGTATTTCATCTTCAGAGCCTGTAAAAATTCCGCAAAATACATTTGGCCCATTCGCCGGGCAAATTTTAGCTGGCGACCAGGGTATGAGCATTATTTCAAGGATTTTCCTTGAAACGGTAAAAGGTGAGGAACAAGGAGCGGCTTTCTTATTCAGAAAAGGCTTCCGTTCAGGCGTTTTGCGACTGGCCTGGGGTAATGATGGTTCCTTGTTTGTTGGCGAAACCAACCGCGGCTGGGGTTCGGCGGGCGACGCTAATGAAGGTTTAGAACGCTTGGTGTATAATGATAAAGTTCCTTTTGAAATGAAGGCCGTACGTTCAATGCCTGATGGTTTCGAAGTTGAATTTACAAAGCCGGTTGACCGTAAATCGGCAGAAGACCTGGCGTCATATGCAGCAGAAAGCTTTATTTATAAATACCACCCGGTATATGGTTCGCCACCTGTAAATGTAGAAACTTTAAAAATTACAGGTGTTAAAGTTTCTGAAGATGGCTTAAAAGCAAGACTAATCATTCCGAACCTTCGTCAATACTATATTCATACCTTAACGCTTGATGGTATTCGGGATAATGAAGGATTTTATTCTTTGGTTCACCCGGTTGCTTATTATACCTTGAATCAGATTGCTGATGGGGAGAAATTATCATTAAGCGAGGTGAGCACCAGAAATTCTGAAGCTGGTCCTAAGGCATCTGCAACGCCGGTTAAAAAATCGGCATCGCCCAAAGCTTCTACTGGTATTAAGCCAGAGGCTAAAGGTGCCGCCGGTTCAACACCTGCGAAACCGGCGACAACAAAAACTGCAGCTTTAAAAACACCATCGTATAAAGAAGTGGAGGGTTTGTTAACTAAAAATACTTGTCTGGCCTGTCATAACCCAACGAAAAGGCAAATCGGCCCGCCATTTTTAGAAATTGCAAAACGCAAGTATTCAGGAGAAAAAATTTATGCTTTAATTCATAATCCCCAGCCACAAAACTGGCCCGGGTATTCTACTGAAATGCCGCCAATGCCACAGGTAACCAAGGCAGAAGCTTTAAAAATTGCCGCCTGGATTAATTCTTTAGATAAATAAAAAAAATAGTGTAATTTAAATAAACGGTTGGTGGAAACATCAGCCGTTTTTTGTTTTAACCAAGTTGTGAATTGGCTTTAAAAAGAAACGGGGACTCCGCCGAAGCAGCATCCCCGTCATCTAAATTAACGCTCTCATATACATAAACGTTGTAATTAGGATTTATTGCCTGGTGGTTAAAATATTTTTTTATGGCTATTCTTGATTTACCGTCATTCTCGCTTATGCGGGAATCTTAAAGCGTAAAAAAGGAATAAGCATTGCATTGGGATTCCCAATTTAATTGGGAATGACGGTAAGTCTTATCGAAGTATTAGTATTATCTCGATTTTAGGAAAATAACCAATTATAGATAAACCACCCCGACCCCTCCTTGAAAATAAGGAAGGGGAGTTAATTGATGATAAGCTTTCCATGAGGCTGTCTTATAAGTAAGAAATGTGATCTTAAGCCAGCTTTCACTGAGCTAAGTCGAAGTGAAGGACTCTAAGAAACTGCATTTTGGGGCGTTTCGACAGGCTCAACATGACAAAATTAATAGTAAGTTGATTTATGAGACATCATCATTACATGAAAGAAACTTAAATGAATTATACATGACTGCTTGTCATTTGATAATTTTCTACTTTTACTTACATGGAATCTATAAATAAAAGCAAACAGGATGCAGAAAAACTGGCAGCAGCAAAAGAAGCCGTAAAGTTTATTAAAGATAATGATGTGGTTGGTTTAGGGACTGGTACAACGGCAACTTTTGCAATAAAAGAATTGGCTAAACGCATGCAGGAGGGTCTTAAAATAAGGGCTGCCGCAAGTTCCATCAAAACAGAAGAACTGGCTATATCTTATGGTATTCCGATATTAAAGTTAGAGACACTAAACTCAATTGATATAAGTATAGATGGCGCTGATGAATTTACCACATCACTTAATTTAATTAAAGGTGGCGGTGGTGCCTTATTTCGAGAAAAGATAATTGCTTCCTTAAGTAAGAATGCCATCATTATAACTGATTCATCTAAAAAAGTAAGTAAGCTTGGTGCATTTACCGTTCCGGTTGAAGTCATTCCGCTCGCATTACAATATGTATTCAATCAAATTGAGAAACTGCATGGACAGGGTATTCTTCGGGAAAAAGAAGGGAAAAAATTTTTAACAGATAACGGTAATTACATTGTCGATGTCGATTTTGGTTTAATCGATAACCCCAAGGAACTTGCATTTGCTTTAAATCAAATTGATGGCTTACTTGCCCATGGTTTATTTATTGGACTAACCTCAAAAGTTATAATGGCTAAAGGCGATGAAATTTTAACTTTTGAATAAATGATCGTCCTTTCGAGGGCTAAATTTATTCCATAAAAATCAATATTAATGACATTTACTATTTGCATTCCCCTCTTTTAGAGGGGTGCCCGCAGGGCGGGGTGTTTTATTGTCCTGGCCGGACAGGCTTTTTTGTTTTTCAGAGAAGTTTATATTTTTATTGGTCTTCAAGCTTGCTTCGCAGGTTTGGCAACAAAAGAAACAAAACCGAGCATTTTGCGAGCTCATTAATACAATTAAAAACAATGATAACTAATTAATAATTGCCGGCTGAAAATTATTCATAAGTATTTATTGTTTTAATAGGTATTCATGAGGGCTACGCCGTTTTTGTATTTAAGGTTGTGCTTTGGCTTGGATAATACATCCCCAAAAATTTATTAGGCCGGTTTAAAGCAGAACGGAGAATCAGTACTTTGGCCTTATAAACACAAATAGCCCATAATTTGATGTATTTAAGTAAGTTAACAATAACGTCAATTGTAGCGAAATGCAACGAAGTCGAGAAATCTGTTGAAGATCTCTCCGTTTCGCTACGCTTCATCCGATGGCTATCGAATCAAGATGACGAATTTCTTTTGATCTGTCAATGGTAGCGCAGCCGGAAAATCTTTGTAATAGGCACGAAGTTTCTGTGAATCAAAATCTTTTTGATATAATAGATTGCTTCGTTGGTTGAAAAAGTCTCCTCGCAATGGCGATTTTGAAATTCACCGACATTTTTATGTCTTGTAAAATTTGCTGAATATTTTCACCGATACTTTTACTTCACCCACCGATAAACTAAATCCGTTTAAGGAAAAGCCATTTTTCCGCCTTCACTTTCGTGATACATTTGATATATAAAAACAAAGGTCATGGAAAATCTAATCAAAAAAAATCACGCAGATAAACAAATGGGTTTAGGCATTTTAATTGTTGTAATCGGTTCGGTCGCTTTATTGAGAAGTTCAGGTTTAGCTATTCCACATTGGATATTAAGCTGGCACACGGTTATGTTAGGTGCAGGTTTGTGGATTGGCTATCGCAAAAATTTTCAAGGCGGAGGCTGGTTAGCGTTAACCATTATTGGTGCAATTTTTACGCTGCAAGACATTACAATTATGGATTTCGAACTATCGAAAATTACAACAGCCCTACTGTTAATCGGCTTAGGTTTATGGGTAATTTTAAAACCAAAAAAATATAAAACTTTTAACAATGATTTTCGTTGTACGAATGAAATACATGAAACGAAAAATTAAAAATTCTTAACTCCATCATATATCTGAAAGGGACATTTTTTTAAACATGTCCCTTTCTTATTTTAAGAAAAATTCAGAAACGGTATATTGATAAAAAAGAAACGGGGATTCCGCCGAAGCAGCATCCCCGTCATCTAAATTAACGCTCTCATATACATAAACGCTGTGATTCGATATTATTGTGTTGAGTTTAATTTTTTTTCACTTTGTCATATCCGGCCCTCAATAATGTCGCTTTTGCCTGTTGCGTAATTTTCTATGTTGATGTATTTTGCATAAAAAAGCGATATGGAAATATTTCACCTGAATGAAGATATAAAAGTAATGTACGTAACGGCAGCATCTTTTCCTGAAGGTATAGAAACTGCCCATAGGAAATTACATGATGTAGTTGCCTTTGATGAAAAACGAAGATATTTTGGTCTGTCGAAACCTAATGGAAAATCAATTGTTTATAAAGCTGCCGCGGAAGAGTTAAATCCCGGAGAAGCACAAATTTTGGGTTTTGAAAGTTTTACTATACAAAAAGGTGATTTTATTAGCGAATATATTTCTGATTTTATGTCAGATATTTCTTTAATTGGAAAAACATTCGAAAAGCTGTTGTCTGATTCCCATATAGATCCAAATGGTTATTGTCTTGAAATGTACATCGATAACAAGGATGTTCGATGCATGGTACCATTGAAATCTTTCGAATAAAAAACTAACCAATTAGTTGTATTTTAATAAAATAGGAATCAAATATTATTAACTTTGGTTTATTGAACTAAACAAAATAATATCAAATCATTCATGAAGAAAAGTGTTCTAATAGTTTTTGCACTATTATTTTTTACAACCGCATCATTTTCACAAAACGTTATCAATCTTTTTAACGGCGCAAATAATTTTTTTAAACTTTTACAGGAAGAGAAATATACCGAAGCTTATGGTTATTTCGATGAAACGGTTAAGGCTAAATTATCTGAAGAACAACTAAAAAAAGTTTGGACTGATGTTAATGCAAGTTTAGGAAAGGCAGAGGATTTAGAGGCAGTTCAAAGTAAAGTTCAGGGTGATTTTTTTGCCGTAACTGTAGAAGGAAAATTTCAGCGTGGTACACAGGATTTTATATTGGGTTTTAATAAAGCACAAAAAATTGTCGGATTTTTCTTTGCACCAAAACCAACGGCAGCCAAATACCTGTCGCCTTCCTATGCCGATACAACTTTATATTCAGAAAAAACGACTTATTTAACTTCTCCCGGTCACCAATTGGCCGCGATTATCACTACGCCTAAAAACAACAAAAACTTCCCTGTTGTGGTGTTTGTACATGGCTCGGGCCCTTCTGATATGGATGAAACCGTGGGTCCGAACAAACCGTTTAAAGATTTAGCTGCCGGTTTAGCCGCGCAAGGTATTGGTTCTGTTCGATATGTAAAGAGAACCATGATTTATGCCCAGGAGTTTAGAAAAACATTTACAGTTAAGGAAGAAGTTCTAGATGATGCTGTTGCAGCTTTGGCCATGGCAAAAACGATTCCCGGAGCAGATGTAAAGAACATTTATTTATTCGGACATAGCCTGGGTGGAATGCTTGCGCCAAGAATTGCAAGCCAGGTTCCTGATTTGAGCGGTATAATTCTGGCCGCCGCCCCGGCAAGAAAATTAACGGATATGATTCTGGAGCAGAGTAAATATCTTTTTGACAAAGCCAACGATACTGCAAAAACAGCCAAAGCCCAGTTTGATATGGCTATTGCCGAAATTGCTAAAAGCAATGTTACTCAACTCGGAAGCATGAAACCTGATTCGGTGATATTGGGCTTACCGGTATCTTATTGGATTGATATTAATAATTACGACCAGGTGGCTGCGGCAAAAAAACTGGTTAAACCACGCATTTTTGTTATTCAGGGTGGTAATGATTACCAGGTATCTCAGAAAGACTTCGATTTATGGAAAGCCGGATTGGCAGGGAATTCAAATGCAGAATTTAAATTTTATCCGGAGCTGAATCATTTGTTAAGCCAACAGGTTGAAAAAGGTACGGGTACTCAATACCAGGCATTTTCGAGTGTTTCTGCTACTTTAATTAATGATATTGTCGCCTGGATCAAAATAAAATAATTCAATTTTTAAATATGAAAAATAGCCCAAAGAAATTCAGGCTATTTTTTTTTGTGCTTAAATTCTGGATTTAATTTTCATTATATTTAATAAATTTCTCTTTAATGATTACAACACATTCCGAACAGGAAAGATTTACCGCCCTTGTTGAGGCATCACCGATGCCTACGGCAATTTATAAGGGGAGGGAAATGATTATCAGCATTGCTAATAAAGCCATGCTCGATTTGTGGGGTAAAGATGGTTCTGTTATCGGGAAATCGCTTGCTGAAGCATTACCTGAACTCGACGGACAACCATTTCATGCTATTTTAGCAAATGTTTTTGATACCGGAGAAAGTTATTACGCAAAGGAGTCAAGGGCCGACTTGGTTGTGGATGGTAAGCTTCAAACATTTTATTTTACATTTACCTACAAACCTTTAAAAGATAGCGACGGTTACACATATGCCATAATAAATACTGCTGCTCATCTGACTGAGCTGGTTTCTGCCAGGAAAGAAATCGCCGAAACACAAGAGCGGTTAAGCTTTGCATTGCAATCTGCAGGAATTGGAACCTGGGATTTAGATCCTATTCATAATAAAGTTAACTGGGATAACCGCTGTCGCGAACTTTTTGGTTTTCCCGTTGATGGAGAAATTCATTATAAAGATGTACTCGATTGTATCCATCCTGATGATCAAAATATGGTCAATGCAGCAGTTATAGACGCTATTGATCCAAAAAATGAAGGGAATTATGATATCAGGTACAGGATAATAATTAAACAAAACAATCAAATAAGATGGGTTCATTGTAAAGGTAAAGCCTACTTTAATGCTGAAAACAAAGCTTACCGCTTTGCAGGTATTGCCCAGGATATTACGGGTGAAGTTATCGGCCGGCAGCGGGAGCAACAATTAATGAGTTTGGTTAGCCATAATGCCGATCACATGTCGATTGCCGACATGGAAGGGAATTTGATTTATATGAATGCCGCATCTCGAAATTTGCTTGGAGTAGGCTTAGAAGCTGATGTTACCACATTCAGCGCACACGATTTTTACACACCCGAAGAACTCGACCGTGTTCAGCATCACATCATAAAAGAGATAAAAGATGAAACAGGCTGGCAGGGTACAATCAATCTTCAAAATTTTACCACGAAAGAAATTATTCCGTGTAACGTTAATTATATACTTATAAAGGATCCTGAAACCGGGGAGATTATTGGAAGAGGTGCCACAGCACGGGATTTACGACCAGAAATAAGGGCCAAAGCAGAATTACAACGTTTGGCAACTATTGTCGATAGCAGTGAAGATTTTTGTAACTACTGCGATATTGAAGGTAATACATTTTACATCAATCCTTCAGGTATAAAACTGATTGGAATAGCTGAAGAAAATATCGGAAAAAGTAATCTGTTTGATTACCATAGCGAAGCGACCAACAAGTTAATCAAAAATGAAATTCTTCCGGTATTGTTCAATTTTGGAAAGTGGTCGGGAGCGTTAGAATTACGCCATCAAAAAACAGGGGAAATTATTCCGATTCATAAACAGCTTTACATGATAAGGGAAGAAATAACCAATACGCCTGTAGGTATTGCTGGTATTGCCCGTGATTTACGTCCGGAACTTAATGTTCGTAAAACCCTTAACGATAAAAATGAAGCTTTGCAGAGTGTTGTAAACGAATTGAACTTTTTAGCGGATACAGTTCCATCTATCGTTTGGACGAGCAAGCCCGACGGGAATTTGGATTACATTAATCAGCGTTGGTACGACCAGAGTGGAAGATCAAAGCATGAGGTTATTTCAGAAAGCTGGGCGGAAGCTGTACACCCCGAAGACAAATTGCACGCCTTTGCTGCCTGGGCGAAATCATTAAAAACGGGAGATTCTTACGAAACTGAATTTAGGATGAAGGATAGAAATGGTAACTATCGATGGTTTCTTGTAAGAGCTTTACCTTTAAAAGATGCTGAAGGTAAAATCGTGAAATGGTATGGAACAAATACGGATGTTCAGCATCAAAAGGAACTGGAGCGGCAGAAAGATAATTTTTTGGGTATTGCAAGTCACGAATTAAAAACGCCTGTAACCAGCCTGAAAGCTTATGCCCAGGTTTTAGAATCCATGTTTAAACGCTCCGGCGATTTAAAGAATGCAGACTTTTTATCAAGAATGAATAAGCAGGTAGATAGATTAACCAATCTTATCGGCGATTTACTTGATGTAACTAAAATAAATGGGGGGCGTTTACAATTTAATCACTCAACCTTCGGCTTTAATGAAATGGTTGAAGAGGTTGTTGAAGATGTACAAAGAACTTCATCTAAGCAAATTATAAAGAAAAATCTAAACTTTAAACGCGAAGTTTTTGGCGATAGAGAACGGATTTGTCAGGTGTTAACTAATTTATTAACCAATGCATTGAAGTATTCGCCTGACGCCAGTGAAATTGTCATTTACACAGAAGACCATGAAAATAATGTTCAGGTTTGTGTTCAGGATTATGGTATCGGTATAAGCGGGGAAAAGAAGGACCGTGTTTTTGAACAATTTTACCGGGTAAGCGGAAATAAGCAGCATACTTTTCCAGGGCTTGGTTTAGGCTTATACATTTCTTCAGAAATTGTAAAAAGACTTAATGGTAAAATTTGGGTAAACTCGGTTGAGGATAAGGGTTCTACATTCTGTTTTTCCATACCCATAAGGCAAGAAACGGCATTATAAATATATTCTTTCAAACAAAACCGTAAAACCTTCGGTTCTTAATAAAGCACTAGATCCGGAGCATTATGAATAAGAAGAAGATATCGGTTAAAGGAATTTGGGAAGTTCTAAAAGCATCGTTTACAGGTTTTAATGATCATAAGGTTACCAAGCTAAGTGGTTCCCTGGCCTATTATACAATTTTTTCGATGGCGCCTTTGTTGGTTATCGTCATCTCACTTTGTGGTATTTTTCTAAAACGGGAGGCAGCCGAAGGGCAGGTTTATGGTCAGCTTGCAGGCTTTTTAGGAAAAGATACTGCATTACAATTACAACAAATTATTAAAAGTGCTTACCTGAACGGGAAAAGTACGGTAGCTTTTATAATTGGTCTGATAACGCTTCTTATCGGCGCCACAACCATATTCGGCGATATTCAGGATTCTATTAATACCATATGGGGTTTAAAGCCAAAACCAAAAAGAGGCTGGTTAAAAATGCTGCAAAACAGGTTCCTTTCTTTTTCGGTCATTATAAGCCTGGGTTTCGTTTTAATGGTTTCTTTGGTTATCAATACCGTGGTAGATGCTTTTAGCAAAAGATTGGAAGCCCGGTTTGAAGAGGTTTCAGTTGTTGTTTTCTATGTATTGAATATGGCGATTACACTGGTGGTAATTTCTTTAATGTTTGCTGTTATTTTTAAAGTTCTACCCGATGCCATAATTAAGTGGAGGGATGTGATCCTGGGGGCCGTTGTTACTGGAATTCTGTTTATGATAGGTAAGTTCGGAATATCGTTTTACATTGGATCGAGCAATGTGGGCAGTACCTATGGTGCGGCGGGTTCATTGGTTATCTTATTACTCTGGGCCTATTATTCTTCTATTATTTTATATTTCGGAGCTGAATTTACCAAAGCTTATGCCGTTGCATATGGTTCAGAAATTCATCCCGCCCATTATGCGGTTACCACAAGAGAAATTGAAATAGAAACAGAGGGGAATTCCATTCAGGATAACCACAAGGAATTGCAAAAGCAGGTTCCTGATAAATAATTTTTTTATTCTACAAGTCTCATTCTCGCGCCTGCCTTTCGCAGGCGGGAATCTTAAAGCTTAAGCCCCACCCCAGCCCTCCCCGGAAGAGAGGAGACGACTTTCTGCGGTTAGTTTCATGAGGCAATAGCAAAGCTTTATTCAAAATTTAGTAAATTCTAATTTTTTCCTTAGATAAGTTTAAATAACAATGCTTCTGGGTTTCTTCGAGACTTGTTCGGGAAACGTTGCTGAAAGTGGGGTTTAAAGGGTGATTTCCCGAAGAAGACTCGAACAAGACTCGAACAAAGGGTAAACCTTTTCTATAACTTTTCATCCTGGCGAAGGCGGGATTCTTAAAGCATATGGTCCAGGAACCACTATCCGCCCGCCGGCATTTTCTCATAAAATATATCTCCAATAAGTCTTCATTCTTGCGAAGGCGGGAATCTCAATATACGTAAGTAAAATAAAATCCTTTAGTTACTGCTATTCACCCCAGGCAGTCACGATAATTTTTCTTGGTCCGCCATGATTCCGATGCTCGCATAAGTAAATACCCTGCCAGGTACCCAGGGCCAATCGCCCGTTTCTCACCGGAACGGTTACTGAATTGCCAAGTATTGCCGCCTTCAGGTGCGCGGGCATGTCATCCGAACCTTCATAATCATGTTTATAATCCGGATCATTTTCCGGTACTGATTTATTGAAATACATTTCGAAATCCATTCTGACGGTTGGATCGGCATTTTCATTTATGGTTAACGAAGCTGAGGTGTGCTGAATAAAAACCTGACAGATGCCAATTTGTATCGTTTTAAGTTCAGGAAAAGCATTAACAATTTCTTCGGTTATCAAATGAAAGCCTCTTTTTCTTTCTCTTATTGTAAATGCTTGTTGAAATATTTTCATGTTATTTTTTTGCTACTCAGGAAAATGAATACATTAGGGATTTAAATTTACCCTTAAAGATTAACACATTACAATAAAAAGATTTGCAAATATTTTTAGAAACCTGCGGACACCTGGTTAAGTAATGTCATCTTGTGGATGGTCGAAGGAATATTCAAGTTCCAGCTAATTTTTGTTTTTTAAGAGGGTGGCTTCGACTACGCTCAGCCGGCAAAGATTAAATAACGAATGAAGTCGAAATAGCTTTTTCCGAAAAATAATTATTCCATCTTTTCCTGCATGTATTCGCTTGGGCTTTTTCCGAATGCTTTTTTAAATTCCAGGCTAAAATACTTTCTATCGTTAAAACCAACAGCATACGCGATTTCAGCAATATTTCCCTGTTGCGATTTAAGTAATTGTGCTGCTTTTTTTAACCGGATTGATTTAATAAAATCATTAACTGAAAGATCGGTGAGTGCTCTGATTTTTTTATACAAAACCGGCTGACTCATGCCGATTGCTGAGGCAAGTTTCGGCACATCAAAATCAGGGTCAGCAATATGCTCTTCAATAAGGTTCATAATTTTATTGAGGAAATTTTGCTCGGTGGTATTAATAATTAAATTTCTCGGCTCGAGTGTAACCACCTGCCCGAATTTTTGCCTGATGGTTTCCCTTGCCTGAAGCAGGTTATGAATGTTTAAGGCTAAAATTTTTAAATTAAATGGCTTCATCACATAAGCATCGGCACCATGTTCGAATCCATTTAGCTGATGGATGTAAGCCGATCGTGCGGTTAAAAGTACAACCGGAATATGGCTTGTCCGTTCATCTGTTTTTAATTTTCGGCATAATTCTAATCCATCCATGTTTGGCATCATCACATCACTTAAAATTAAATCGGGGATTAACGCTGTAGCCGTTTCCCATCCAATTAAACCATCTTCACTTTCGTAAATGTTGTAGGTGTTTTCAAGGGCTTCTTTAATAAAATTTCTAACCTCGATATTATCTTCAACAAGTAAAATACTGTATTTTTTTTCTTTTGAAATCGTTATTTCCGGAGCTGTATCAACAATAGCAGCTGTCTGATTGATGGTATAATTTTTTACATCATCATAATAGATATAATCTTCTACCAGTTCTTTAGTTTTGAAATGTGTTTTGCCTTTTTTTAAGCTAACCTTGAAACAGGTATAACCATTTTTAAATGCTGTTTCAGCTTCACTTTGTAGCTTTATGGTGCCATGATGTAATTCTGTAATGCTTTTCGATAAGGACAAACCCAAACCGGTTCCAATGTTTACACCTGGATTTGCTTGATAAAAGTTGTTGAAAAGATTGCTTTGCTTATCAGATGGAATTCCTTTCCCATTATCACATATCCGAATCTCAACAGTATTCTTATCCTGCTGAATTTTTAAACTTACGTTGCCTCCGTTATGTGTAAATTTAAAAGCATTGGATAGCAGATTGAACAATACTTTTTCGAGCTGAACCTTATCAAAATAAAGCATTATTTCATCACCATCTGATTCGAAAGTATAAGCAATGTTGTTTGATATTGCCATGTTTTGAAAGGCAAGGAAAATTTCTTTACAAAATTTTACAATATTACCGGGACTAACCTGCAAAGTCATCTTGCCGCTTTCTGCTTTTCTGAAATCAAGTAATTCGGTAACCAGGTTCATTAACCGGTCGGCATTGGTTTTTATGGGTTGCAAATCTCTGTTTAACGAAGGGTTATCTTTTGCATTATCAATCATTTTTTCCAGCGGCCCAATAATCAAGGTTAGAGGTGTACGGATTTCGTGCGAAATGTTAGTAAAGAATTCCAGTTTATGCTCGTTTATTTCCTGCTCTTTTGTAAGCACTGCCCTGATTAACAAATACCGCACAAATACAAAAAGGATAGCGGCTATGATACATAAGTATATTAAATAGGCCCACCAGGTTTTATAGAAAGGCGGGAGGACTTTAATTTTAAGTTGCGTTACTTCTGTTGTCCACAGGCCATCATTATTACTGCCTTTAACCAAGAGCGTGTAATTGCCGGGTGATAAGTTGGTGTAATTTGCTGATGGAATGTTTACATAATTCCAGTTTTTTTCAAAACCGACTAATTTATAGGCATACAGGTTTTTATCGGGTTTTATGAAATTAAGAACGGTGAAGTCGATGGCAAAAACATTATCACTGGATTTAAATGTAACTGATTTAGTTACGCTGATGTTACTGTCTAAAACACCTTCATCACGATTTAAATTAACGGTTTTATTAAAAATTTTTAAACCGGTAAATAATGCTTTCGGGATATTTTTATTTTGTTTTATATGATCGGGAAAGAAACTGATCATGCCGCTCAAACTACCAAAGAAAAATTCGCCTTTACTGTCTTTAAGTAATGATTTGTAATTAAATTCATTACCCGGCAAACCATCTTTAATGTTATATACATTGAACGATTTTTTTTCGGGATTGTATTTGCAAAGTCCGTTATCTGTACTAATCCATAGGTTATTTTCATTATCTTCCAAAACACCAATAATGTTATTACTTGGTAAGCCATCGGTTTCCGAAATTTTATGGTAACGGTGTCTTCTTACATCTAACTTAAATAAGCCATTGCGGAAAGTGCCTAACCAGAAAAAGCCTTTTTTATCTTCCGTTATGCAACTAATACTGTTGTAAGGCAATATTAGTTTACCGCCAGCCAGGCGTGGCTTAAAATTAATTTCTTTTGCTTTTAGTTGATACAAACCGGCATTGGTTGCAACCCATATGGTATGCATCGCATCTTCATAAATAAAAAATACGGCATCGTGTAAACCGTTAATTCTGTTGCGGATAAATTTTCCGGTTTCGGGATTAAAACTGTTTAACCCATTATTGGTACCTACCCAGAAACGGCCTTTACTATCTTCAAAAATTGAAGTGATTTCATCATTACTTATTGATGAAGTATCGTCTTTTTTACTGGTAAACCTGTTGAAACTATTGGTTTGAGGATTGAAAAGATTCAGTCCACCGAGGTGTGTACCCACCCAGATTCTGTTCTTTTTATCTTTTATAATCGCTTTCACCAGATTTGAACTTAAACTTTTAGGGTTGTTCGGGCTATAACGGTAATTTGTATAGGTATTGGTTTTGCGGTTTAAATAATTCAGTCCCTCGCCTTCTGTTCCAATCCACAGATTGTGCTTATCATCTTCCATTATCGAACTAACCACATTGCTGCTTAAGCCGTTTTTCGAACTGCTGTATATTTTAAACGGCGTATAGTTTGGGTACAGCATGTTAACGCCACCATAATAGGTTCCAACCCAAATAATGCCTTGCCTGTCTTGATAAATATCGTAAACAGAATTCTGACTCAAACTGGAATTGTTACCGGGTTCGTTTTGTATGCTGCTGAAAATTTTTGTTGCAGGATTGTAAATGTTAATTCCATGTAGCGTTCCTATCCACAGTTTGCCTTCGGCATCAACAATTGTTTTTCGGATGTTGTTGCTGCTAATCCCGGATGGATTAAGGCTGTTATAAGCATAGGCCTGTATAGCACCTGTTTTAAGGTTTAATTTATACAGGCCGGTTTGTTTTGTTCCAATCCATAAATTGTTTTCCCGGTCTTCTGTAATGCTGGTGATGTGGTTATCAATTGCTTTATTAAGTTGATCGCTGAACGTTTTGAAATATTTAAATTCCGCTTTTCCCTTCTCCGTGGTCATACGCATAAGGCCATTAGTTGTACTTAGCCAAATTGTTCCCGTATGGTCTTCGGTAACAACGTAAATTTGCTGAAGGCGTTTTGTATTGTGAAGGAATCTGGTAAAATGACCGGCTTTTTGTGATTTTAAAAGGTTTAAACCATTTGCCGTCCCTACCCATAAACGCTGTTTTTTATCCTGATAAATACAGTTTATTTTCGAATTGCTTAAAGTGTTCGCATTGTTTTTTTCGTAAACAAAATGTTCGAAATTATCGCTTGCTTCGTTGTACCTGTTTAAACCGTTTGGTGTCCCTACCCATAAGCCACCATTATTTGCCGGCAGAATTGTTGATATGTATTCGGAGCTGCTCAGGCTTTTATTGTTGTTATCTTCTCGCTTATAAATTTTGAAGTTTCGGGAATCATATTTATTTAATCCAAAGCGGGTTCCAAACCACAAAAAGCCTTTCGAATCCTGAGCAATGGCTAAAACAGAACTTTGCGATAGTCCATCATCCACATTAAGGTGTTTAAAAGTGCTATTATCCTGAGCATGTACAATACAAATAACACATGCAAACAATAGGCTTAGTAAAAATTTCATGCTCGATAGTAAAAGAAATGTTTGGTTAGGCGTGAATAAAATTACAATTATGCTTTTTGTGAAAAAAGTGAATTTATCATAATATGTAAATTTTAACATTTTAAACTTTTATGGCCTTACTGGGATACCATTAAAACACATCGTTTAGGATTTTACCCCTATTTATTTAGGATTTTACCCCTTCCATTCGCCGCCAAAGCAACAATTTTGATTTAACCAAATATTTTGAAGCGAACCAACATTTAAGCTAATACCAATTTTTTTTATTCGAAACAACAAGTTATTTAAGCCCAATACAGGTATAAGTTGTGTTAAAAATTTTTGCGATTAAGAAATAACCAATAGAAATCAACTAAACAAACAATGGATAAACTTTACAAACATTTCAAAATTGGAGCGGCAAAACCTGGTCATGATTACTGGCAGGTAAAACTATGCACCTTAATTATGCTTTTGAGTTTTACGGCATTTACAGCCTTTGCTCAATCCATAAAAATTTCTGGAACAGTAAAAGATAAGCAGGGTGGTACAATACCGGGTGTAAGTGTGAAAGTAAAAGGAACATCAACCGCTGTGGTAACTTCCGGCGAAGGGAAATTTTCTTTAACCGTGCCTTCAGTACAAAGTGTACTGGTGTTTTCTTACGTCGGCTATGATGTAAAAGAAGTAACCGTTGGTACAGCCAGCAATATTGAGGTAAGCCTGCAGGATCAGAATAACAGCTTAAACGATGTGGTTGTTGTGGGTTATGGCGTACAAAAGAAGGTTAACGTGATTGGTTCGGTAGCCACAATTGATGCGAAATCGATAGAAAACCGTCCGGTAACCAATCTTTCGTCTGCATTGGGCGGTTTAAGTTCGGGTGTTTCTGTGAGGCAGACCTCGGGTAAACCGGGCTCTGATGGTGCCACCATCCGTATACGGGGTACAGGAACATTAAATAGTAACAATGCCTTAATTATTGTTGATGGTATTGTTGGCAGCATGGATGCCGTAAATCCTAACGATGTGGAAACGGTTTCGATATTAAAAGATGCTGCGGCAGCTTCTATTTACGGTTCGCTGGCCGCTAACGGGGTAATTTTAATCACCACTAAAAAAGGTAAGCAAGGGAAAACAACGGTTACGTACAGTGGCCTTGGTTCTATCGCTCAACCGGCTAATATGCCGACTTTTGTAACCGATTATATTACCCACATGCAATTGGTGAACGAAGGTTACCGGAATTTAGGACAGAGCCCGGTTTATACCGATGCTACAATAGCGCTTTGGGCAGCGGCAAATGCAAATCCCGAAGGCTTAACCCCTCAAGGTATTCCAAACTATGTGGCTTATCCAAATACAGATTGGGGTAAAGAAATTTTCGAAAATAACCTGGTTCAGCAACATAATATTTCGTTAAACGGCGGCAATGAAAATACGCAGTATTTATTATCTGCTTTCTATATCAACAACCCGGGCACAATGGCCAATACGGGGTCGGATAAATACAACCTGCGGATTAACCTGCAATCGAAAGTAGCCAGTTTCTTAACTGTAGGTACGCAAACTTTTGCCTCAAACCAAACGTATGGCCTGGCCAGTACCGATAACGCATTTAATTTTTTACGCCAAACTACTCCTGGTGTTTACCCGGTTTACAATGGTAAGTATGGTTTTCCAGCAGCGGCCGAAGAATCATCAACCGCCAATAACATCACTCAATATTTGTATGGAACTGGCGGAGCGGATAATGAAACCCGCATTAACACAACTGTTTTTGCAAGATTTGATATCCTGAAAGGCCTGAATTTTGAAACCAGGTTTAATTACCAGGCCCGTCAGGAAGAATTTAATTCGCATTCAAATACCTTTGAAAAATGGAATTTCGCTTCCAATACGTTGAAGCAGGCGGCTACCACACCCGATCAGCTCAGCACAAACTACGGTTTTAATAAAAACTACGCGTATACCATTGATAACATCCTGAATTATAAAACCACCATTGCTAAAGTACACGATATTGGTATTTTGGCGGGTTACAACCAGTACTATTATAATTACTACAATTTTGGTGCGAGCAAAAAAGGTTTAATTGATGAAACCATTACAACCTTAAATTCTGCAACAACGTTAACTTCTGCATCAGGCGATGAATATGATTATGCTTTGCGTTCTTATTTCGGTCGTTTAAATTATGCGTTTAAAAACAGGTATTTATTAGAAGGTGTTTTCAGGTACGATGGTTCATCAAGATTCTCGGCCGACAACAGATGGGGTTTCTTCCCGGCATTATCAGCAGGCTGGCGGATTTCAGAAGAACCTTTTATGGAAGGGCTCAATAAATACATTGGTAATTTGAAGTTAAGGGCATCCTGGGGTAAAACAGGTAACAATGCATCTGGTAACTACGATTACCAGGCCGTGTATGGTGCCACCAATTATTCTTTCAACGGTCTGCAGTCAACGGGTTTGGTATCAACCAAATTTGCCAATAACGATTTAAAATGGGAAACCACAACCACAACCAATATCGGTTTAGATGGTAACTTATTTAAAGGGGCATTAACTTTCGAAATCGATTTGTATAAAAAATATACTGATGGAATTTTGTTTACCCCAACCATACCATTAACCACAGGAACAGCAACCGCGGCTACCCAAAACATTGCAGAGGTATCGAACAAAGGTTTAGAAGTAACACTTGGTTACAATGGTAAAATCGGCGAATTTAAATACGGTGTATCCGGAAACTTTGCCTATAACTTCAACAGGGTTTCTAAATATAAAGGATTGCTTAATGCAGGTTATACCACCGATGCAGCAGGAAACAGGGTTTATACGTCTAATTTAGGTAATGTTTCAAGCGGAGGCGCAAACAGAATCTTAGAAGGACATGAAATTAATGAGTATTACCTGCAAACGGTTTATAAAGGTACAGGCAGTTATTTTACCGATGGAAAAGTTAACGTAAACGGTGGGCCAAAAGATGGCATGATTCGCACACCAGATGATATGGCCTGGTTAAATGCGATGATTGCAGCAGGTTATACTTTCCAGCCAACTGCGGGGGTAAGTAAAACTAAAATTTATTACGGCGATTTAATTTATGCCGATAACAATGGCGATGGTTTATATGGAAATGCCTTTGATGCACAGTTCCTGAATAAATCATCAACACCAAGATACAATTATGGCTTTAGCATGAATTTATCTTATAAAAACATTGATCTGTCTATGCTATGGTCGGGCAGTGCGGGCATGTGGTATTATTGGAATGCGAATGGCTATAACAATTCCATCGTATCCTTAGGTAATGCCGTAAGTACATTAATCGCCGGCGACCACTATTATTACAATGATGCTAACCCAGCCGACCCGGCCAATAACATCACCGCCCGTTATCCCCGCTTAAAAAATACCACCGATGCACAAAATGCGGCAGTTGCAAGCGATTTTTATTTGTATAACGCATCTTACCTTAAACTGAAAAACCTGCAGATAGGGTATACGGTTCCTGAAAAGCTATCAAAAAAAGCTTTAATCAGCAGGGCAAGGATTTATGTGTCGGGTGAAAACCTTTGGACAATAACCAATTACCCGGGGTTGGATCCGGAGATTGGTTCGGGCATTGGTTACCCAACCATGCGCCAGTATTCTGTAGGCTTAAATGTTACATTTTAACGATTTAGAAAGAAGAAAATGAAAAAGATTTTAACCATACTATTTACAATTGTAGCACTTGCAGGCTGTAAAAAAGATTTATTGGAAACCGCACCATACTCGCAGGTTGCATCAGAAACGATGTGGACGACAGACAACTTAACTGACCAGGGGGTAACGGGTGTTTATGCACTTTTAAGGTACGGGTTTACTTCAGGAGGCGCCTCTGGTTTGGAGCTTTACCAAATGGACGCTTTAGGCTTTACCGGACAAACATCTGGTGCCGAATCATTACTTTCAGGCACCATAACACCATCTAATGGCTATTTTAGTTCACATTGGCAAAATCTCTACGAGGGTATTCAGAGAGCCAATGATGCCATTAAAAATATTGCAGCAAAATCGCCCTCATCCGCTGAAAAAAAGGCAAGGTACATTGCGGAATGTAAATTTTTGCGGGCCTATTTTTATTTAAGGTTAAATCAGCTTTATAAAGGTGTACCCATTTATTTAGAGCCCTTTACTGCATCTGAGGCAACTAAACCCCGTTCAACAGAAGCCGAAGTTTGGGCACAGGTTGTTAGCGACCTTACGGCTGCAATTGCCGAACCAAACTTGCCTGACCGGTATATAAGTGGAAATGCGCTGTATGGTCATGTAACCAAAGGTGCGGCTTATGCTTTAAGGGGAAAAGCTTACTTATATACGCAAAAATTTGATTTGGCGGCCGCCGATTTCGGTAAAGTAAAGGATGCGGGCTATACGTTATTTGCGAACTACGCCAACTTGTTTAAAACGGCGAACGAGCAATCGGCCGAAATGATTTTTTCCATTCAAAATATTGCTGTTACCGGTTTTGGTTCTGATACCCAGTTTTATTGTGGTACACGTTCTTCTTTCGGCTCTTGCTGGAATACTTACCATGTTTCACCTAATCTGGTTGATTTATATGAAAATGCCGATGGTTCTAAATTTGATTGGGAAGTTGCCATTCCGGGTTATTCAGCCCTATCGGTTGCCGAGCGTGAAGTTTACTTTTTAAGAAACAATTTAACGGCTGCCGAAATTACGGCGGCAACAACAAGGGGGGCAAAAATGAGCCTTTACCTGCCTACAGGTAACGAAGCCCGCTTATTAAAGGCTTACACCAACCGCGACCCAAGGCTGGCGGCCAATGTGATTACGCCATATGCTACTTACGTTGGTGTATTTAGCGGTGCCAACGCGGTCGTAACATCGAGGTGGCCATACCGTTCAGAAGCGGCAACAAATGGCGATTTGCGTACCGATACACAAAGCTTATTCTATTATTTATATCGCAAATATGTTTATGAAGGTACGGCAGAAACGCCTGCCAGAGATTACGGTCCAACAGATATGGTTTTAATCCGCTATGCTGATGTGCTTTTAATGTGGGCCGAAGCACTAAACGAGCAAGGCTTAACCACCGAAGCCATTGCGAAAGTGAATGAAGTTAGAGCCCGTGCAGGGGTAGCTTTGTTGCAAAATACGAATGGCGCGTTACCTACATATGTTTCGAGTCAAACCGATTTAAGGGAAAGAATTCGTAATGAGCGTAGGGTAGAATTTCCAAATGAAGGCATTAATTTCTTTGATGAGATGCGATGGAAAAGCTGGAAAGACAAAGTTTTTTATGCGGGTAATGGTGTAAAGCAGGCTTGGGGAAAAGTCGTATATGCTTACTCGTTTAAAGGCGATTATCTTTATAACTGGGCAATTCCGGCTGTGGAGATAGAAAGAAACCCTAACCTGGTACAAAACCCGGGTTGGATAAATTAGTAGTTTTATGGTTAGTTGTAGGTCGCCATGGTGGTGGCGGCCTTTTTTAAGCTAACTTTTACCTAATTTGAATTGTAATTAAATCCATCGAAATACAATGTGTAATATATATGATGATTTTTCGAAATAAAAGCACTTGGTTTTTAACGCTTGTACTTTCTATAGGCCTAACCGCCCATGCGCAAAAGCAAATGCCCAGAGATTGGTTAATTCAAGCTTACAATAAAGCATATCCTAAAGGAAATGCTTTAGAAAACTTACCTGAATGGCAAAATGAGCAATATTCAAATTCGTCAAAGTCTATCCAGGCACTGCCCGATAGCATCAAACAAAAACTTGTAAAACAGGCTGAAAAAGCAATCAATTATAATTGGCCTTCATTACCGGCATCTTTATACCTGGATTACAAATTAACAGGTACAAGAGTTAACTACGAAAACCTGCAAGGCGAACGCAGAAAAATGCTGGCCCATTTAGTTGCAGGAGAGCTTATCGAAAATAAGGGAAAATATATCCCCCAAATTGTAAATGGCCTTTGGTTAATTTTAGAAGAAAGTACCTGGGTGGCGCCCGCACACATTGTGGTACAAAAAGAAGGTGCTGATTTGGCAAATATCGAAAATCCTTACATCGATTTAAATGCATCCAGAACTGCATTAACGGTGGCAACGGTTTATAACATGCTTGCGCCAAAACTTGCTGCTTATTCTAAAGTAATTAACGGTAGAATCTTATACGAACTGAACCGCAGAATTTTCGACCCTTATTTAAAATACGATAACTTCTGGTGGATGGGTTTTAAAGGCAATGCGGTTAACAACTGGAATACCTATGTTAATGCAAACACTTTACAAGCCGCCTTACTCGTGCTTAAGCCTGGCGAAAAACTGGATGCTTTAATACCTAAATTATTAAGAAGTACCGATAATTTTATAAATCAATACCCTGAAGATGGTGGCTGTGATGAAGGGCCTTCTTATTGGGATATGGCTGGTGGGCGACTCATCCGCTTAATGGTGATTTTGAACCAGGCATCAAGTGGCAAGCTGAATTGGAGTGATAAAGCACTCCTGCATAAAATTGGTTCTTACACCTACAACATGCAAATTGCCGGGAATTATGTGGTTAATTTTGCGGATGCCTTCGCCAGATATGCACAGAATCCGGAAAGTGTTTACCAATACGGCTTGATGTTTAAGGATGAAAAACTGAAAAATTATGCGTCCTTCATTTTTAATTCTGGAAACAGGCAAGTCTCTTCTGATGATGTCAGCGATTTTCTGGCCATTTCTATTGTGTACCAGGAATTGAAACGTATACCACCTGATGCGCCATACCCGGCTTATGCGGCATTGCCCGATTTGCAGGTTTTTAACGCAAGGCAAAAGGCTGGCGCTACCCAAGGATTGTTTTTTGCAGCCAAAGGCGGTAATAATGCCGAAAGCCATAACCATAATGATGTTGGCAATTTCATCGTTTACAGCAACGGTAAACCGGTTTTAATTGATGCCGGCGTTGGTGTTTACACCAGTAAAACGTTCAGCAGCAAACGCTATGAACTTTGGAATGTACAATCGCAATGGCACAACTGCCCCACCATAAATGGTGTGCAACAACAGGATGGTAAAAAGTTTGCAGCTAAAGATTTTAAATTTAACAATACGGACAAACTGGCTTCGGTATCTATGGATATTGCACATGCTTATCCGGAAGCTGCATCCGTTGAGAAATGGGAACGAACAATAACACTCAACAGGCCTAAAAATGAAATTACACTTGCCGATAATTCAATATTAAAAGCATACAAAGCCCCAACTGAACTTAATTTTTTAACACCATTAAGGGCAGAAATCAAAAAAGGACAAATTCAGTTCGAAACTGGTTTAACCATGCGTTTTGATGATGCCCGGTTGGAAGCCAAAATAGATGAGCAACCAATTGATGATACGCGGTTAGCTGCCGCCTGGGGCCGGAAAATTTACAGGATACGTTTAATAACTAAACTGAAGGCACTTGCTGCCGATTATAAAATAGTGATAACGCAGGCGAAAAACTGATTGGCCATGCAAATGATTGTGATTTAATTAAATGCATGTATAAATAATAAACTGAAAACAACATCACAAATGATAATAAAAAGAATAAAGTTAATTACTGTTTTAATCACAATTGCAACATCTTATAGCTTTGCCCAAACGCAAAGAAAGCCAATGAACCAGCTTATAAATGAGGAGTTTAAATTTGCTTTAGAACAATATAAGGTTTTAGCCAAAAATATACCAGCCGGCAAAACCCCGCAAAGTTTTGCTAACGGAAAGCCTGTAAATCAAGATATAAAATGGTGGTGCAGTGGTTTTTATTCGGGCAGTTTATGGTACTTGTACGAAGAAACAAAAGATGCATCAATAAAACTGGAAGCTGAAAAAGCTTTAAAGGTAATTGAACCAAACCAAACCTATACCGGTAACCATGATCTGGGTTTTATGATGTATTGCAGTTTCGGAAATGCCTATCGTTTAACAAGCGAACCAGCGTATAAGGCGGTTATTCAGCGCTCGGCAGCATCCTTAGCAACGCGTTATCGCCCGAATATTAAATCTATTCAATCCTGGAACAAAAATAAATACTGGGATTGCCCGGTAATTATTGATAACATGATGAACCTGGAAATGATGAACTGGGCAAGCGAAAATGGCGGGAGCCCGAAATATAAAGAAATCGCCGTTACCCATGCCAATACAACATTAAAAAATCATTTCAGACCGGATTTAAGTTCTTACCATGTAATTGATTACAACCCTGAAACCGGAGCAATAAAAAGAAAGGCAACCTGGCAAGGTGCAGCCGATTGCTCGGCGTGGTCTCGCGGGCAGGGCTGGGCTTTGTATGGTTATACCATGATGTACCGCTTTACAAAAGATGAAACTTACCTTAAACAAGCCAAAGGCATTGCACATTTCATCTTAAATCATCCGAATTTACCGGCCGATAAAATTCCTTTCTGGGATTTTGATGCTCCGGGAATTCCTTATGCTAAACGCGATGCATCCGCAGGTGCCTTAATTGCATCAGCTTTGCTGGAACTTGGTCAATATACTTCCGGTAGCGAAAAAGCTGAATTTAAATCGGTAGCAGAAACTATGATTTTTTCACTCGCCAGCCCCTCATATCATGCTAAATTAGGCGAAAACGGTGGCTTTTTATTAATGCACAGTACAGGTGCTTATCCCCTAAATAGTGAAATTGATGTGCCTTTGGTTTATGCCGATTATTACTACCTGGAAGCCTTATTGAGGTATAAAAAATGGTATCTGTAGTTATTTAAAATCTCATTCTAAATGAAATATAAAGTAATTTTTGCTTTGCTATTAGCTTTTCAACTGGCTAATGCACAACATAAAAAGGCAACAACGGGTTTACAAGACCGTGCCTTTTGGGTAAAAAGTTTGTATAAAATCGCCTATCCGGTTATCCATAATCTTGCAAATGAAACTTTAAAAAAGAATATGCCTTTGGAGCATAATCCCGATTACGGATTGAATTTAAAAAAAGTAACTTATTTAGAAGCCTTAGGCAGAACCATGGCTGGTGTTGCGCCCTGGCTGGCTTTGCCGGATGATGCAACGGACGAGGGAGAATTACGCAAAACCATGCGTGTGGAATTGTTAAAAGGTTTAGCCAATTCTGTAAACCCCGAAAGTCCTGATTACATCAGTTACAGAAGCGAAGGACAACCAATTGTTGATGCTGCTTATGTTGCACAAGCTTTTTTACGGGCACCAAAAGCATTATGGGAACCCCTGGATGAGGTTACCAAAAAGCGGTTTATCGAAGAATTTAAATCCCTGAGAACCCGAAGTGGGGCCTACAACAACTGGTTGCTTTTTGCCGGTTTAACCGAGGGGTTTTTATTGAGCATAGGTGAACAATACGACCCTGCAAGGGTTCAGTTTGCTGTTAATAAAATGAAAGAATGGTATGTTGGCGATAGCTGGTACAGCGATGGCGAAAAATTTAGCATGGATTATTACAATTCTTATGTTATTCATACCATGCTGGTCGACTTGCTGAAAATACTGGCTGATAAAAAGAAATTACCTCAAGCGGATTACGATTTGGCGCTTAAACGCATGGTTCGTTATTCCGAATATTTAGAGCGGATTATTTCGCCCGAAGGTACTTATCCGGCTTATGGCCGGTCGATAACCTATCGTACGGCTGCATTTCAAGCCTTAGCCCAAACAGCATTAATGGAAAAG
Organism: Pedobacter rhodius; assembly: GCF_027213645.1. Lineage (GTDB taxonomy): Bacteria > Bacteroidota > Bacteroidia > Sphingobacteriales > Sphingobacteriaceae > Pedobacter > Pedobacter rhodius. Next base: position 361,134 of record NZ_JAPWGL010000005.1, read on the forward strand.
TTGCCGGATTATGTAAAACCGGCTCAGGTTCGTTGTGCTTTAACAAAGGTGATGCACAATATGTATGATGGTAATCAAAATTTTGATGATAAAGGCTGGCTGGTTTTGGGTTTTAATGGTCATCAACCTATGGTTGCCGATACCTATACGTCTACAGGTAGTTTATACATGGCCACTTTGGGGTTTTTAACCTTAGGCTTGCCTGCCGGTAATAAATTTTGGACGGATGCGCCTGCGCCATGGACAAGTTTAAAAGCCTGGACAGGCGAAGCCGTAAAAAAGGATTATAAAGTTGAGTATTAATTCAATTATTAAGCATCGTATAAATATATTTGCGATGATAATTTGAATTCAATCCTTTATCAAACTTAACCAATGAATAAATTCGAAAGCCGTTACGCGCAAAGCCCTAAAGAGGTTAAACAAATGGATACGGCCGCACTGCGGGAAAATTTTTTAATTGAAAATGTTTTTGAACCCAATCGGGTTAATCTTACGCTATCACATTTCGACAGGTATATTGTCGGAGGTGCAATGCCTGTTGATGAAAAAGTAGACTTGCCTAATCCAGACGCCTTAAAAGCAAATTTCTTTTTAGAAAGAAGAGAAATCGGAATTATTAATGTAGGCGGAAAAGGAATCGTAACGGCAGACGGTGAAAAGTTTGAACTCGACTATAAAGAAGCTTTGTATATCGGTAGGGGAATTAAAGCAGTTTCATTCGAATCTGCTGATAAAACACAACCTGCAAAATTATATATCAATTCGGCACCTGCCCATCATGCCTATCCGACAAAAAAAGTGCGCCAGGCTGATGCAGAAATCGTTGAATTAGGCACGCCTGAAACGGCAAATCACCGCGTCATCAATAAGCTTCTTGTAAACAGTGTTTTGCCAACCTGCCAGCTGCAGATGGGCATGACGGAGTTAAAATCGGGAAGCGTTTGGAATACCATGCCGGCACACACGCACGACAGGCGGATGGAAGCTTACTTTTATTTTGAAGTTCCGCAGGGGCAAAGTGTTTGTCATTTTATGGGTCAGCCGCAGGAAACCCGTCACATCTGGATGCAGAATGATCAGGCTGTCATTTCGCCGAACTGGTCGATACATTCAGGTGCAGGCACCAGTAATTATACTTTTATCTGGGGCATGGCAGGCGAAAACCTCGATTATGGTGATATGGACCATTGTGCGATAACGGAGTTGAAATAAAATCATCTTCATTGAGTTTGCAGTTCGTTTATTCCCCGAATGATTGGGAATTTTAAGATAATAAGCTTTAAGATTCCCGCCTGCGCGGGAATAACGGCTATTTTTATTTCGGCAAGCTGAATGTGAAAAAATAATACATATAACATGTCAAACATATTTGATTTAACAGGTAAAACCGCATTGGTTACAGGTTGTAAAAGAGGCATTGGTAAAGCAATGGCTTTAGCGCTTGCCGAGGCAGGAGCAGATGTAATTGGTGTTTCCGCGAGTCTTGAACCTGAAGGGAGTTCAATAGAAAAAGAAGTTTTTGCTTTGGGTAGGAAGTTTTATGCTTACCAATACGATTTCAGCAGTCGGGAAGCTGTAACCGGATTTGCTTCAAAAGTGAAAGCCGATCACCCGGTAATCGATATTTTAGTTAACAATGCCGGTACCATCTTACGTAAACCAATTGCCGAGCATCCCGATGAATTTTGGGATGAAGTTATTGCTGTAAACCAAACGGCTCCATTTATTTTAACGAGAGAAATTGGCCGGGATATGGTCGCCCGCGGAAGTGGTAAAGTTATTTTTACGGCTTCATTGTTGTCGTTCCAGGGCGGCATCACCGTACCCGGATATGCAGCCAGCAAAGGTGCAATTGCCTCTTTAACAAAAGCTTTTGCCAACGAATGGGCATCAAAAGGGGTAAATGTAAATGCCATTGCGCCAGGCTATATTGCCACTGATAATACATCTGCTTTGCGGGACGATCAGGATAGAAGTACGTCAATTTTAGCGCGAATTCCTGCAGGCAGATGGGGAACACCTGAAGATTTTAAAGGGCCAACCATTTTTCTCGCTTCAAAGGCAGGCGATTATGTTCATGGTACTGTTTTAACGGTAGACGGCGGTTGGATGGGAAGATAGTTATTAGTCCGAAGTCGGAAAGACCGATGGCCGAAGCCTGGAACATAAATCCAAATTCCGGACATCGGTTTTTTTTTAACTTTCACCTTTTGTCTTTCGGACCTCCGACTTCTAATATAAATTATAAATCTCCCTGATGTCTTTTAATATGGCTTCAAAATCAATTTTTAAATCGATTAATTTCCCGGTTCGGATGTCGAATACCCAGCCGTGAACCGTCACACCACGTTCGGTTATGGCTTCCTGTACGGCTGCGGTTTTAAGTAAATTAACGCATTGCTCCTGCACATTCAGTTCTACCAGTCTATCGTAACGTTTTGCTTCGTCTTCAATTGCATTCAATTCATCTCTATGGATGCGGTACACGTCGCGGATATTCCTTAACCAGGGATTTAAAATACCCATATCTGCCGGTTGCATGGCCGCTTTAACGCCACCGCAATTGTAATGACCACAAACGACGATATGATTCACTTTTAAATGACGAACCGCATAATTTAAAACTGTCATTACGTTTAAATCGACATTGTTAACCAGGTTTGCAACATTACGATGAACAAAGGCCTCACCGGGTTGTATGCCCATTAAATCTTCTGCGGTAACGCGGCTATCAGAACAACCGATATATAAAAACTCCGGCGTTTGCCCTTTGGATAGTTCCGTAAAATAGTCGGGATTTAGGGCTAATTTATCGGCTACCCACTTTTCATTGTTCTTAAATACGTCTTCGACTTTCATGTTTTTAATTAAGTTTATGATTTGGCGATACCTAAACAGTTGCTATGTTCCTATAAAACTAAAGAAAGATTTCCTTACTTCTGATAATTCATTACCTGAAATGTCGTTGTTTGCATTAAAATACAGGTGTCCCTTAAAAATCATGCTCATATAATTTGCTGTCATAAAAAACGGTATTGTAAAGCCATCCGGTAAATCTGCGTCGGTACCTACAGCAATTAACCGTACCGTTTTACCATTTAAATTCCGGCCTACTTCTTTATTTAAAGTTACCCAATCTGTTAAGCGATCGAAAAGATTTTTCATCCTTCCGCTCATCGAATACCAGTAAACAGGCGTTGCAAAAATGATATGTTTGTGGTATAAAATTTCTTTGGCAAATACGTCAAACTGATCTTCAGGCGGGTATTGCCCTTCGTAGTTATAAGGCAGAAAATAATGCTCCACTAAATTCAGGTGGTGGCACGCTATTCCTTCTGTTAACTGGCTGATAAATTTTTGCGTATCTCCGTTTAACCTTGCACTTCCGTTTATAATTAAGATATCAGACATAATCTATTAACAAATTAAATATTTAAATGTTCAGATTGATTTACGGCAAGCCGTCATTTCAAACGTCTGTCTACCGCAGGCACAATGTCATTAATTTAAGCAAAAATGCTGTCAGCCTGAGCTTGTCGAAGACCTTTTTATAATCGATAACAAAAAATAATTGTCCTTCACTTCGACTTCGTTCAGTGCAAGCTAGCTGTTAGTGACGCATGGTCAAACCGTCATCCGATAGCTCCTATGTTTACAATTATTAATTTAGTAAATATAAAGTGAAAAGGATTGAGAGTAGACCGATGGCTAAATAACTCATGAAGTATATTGACCGATAGATACTACCTCTTTCC
>NZ_JAPWGL010000006.1 GCF_027213645.1 Pedobacter rhodius
AGTTTTAAAAGAAAGTAGCGAGCTGAGCCTAAAGCATCAGCACGCTACACTGGCTAGTTCTTGACTGCCCATGAAACAAAAATAAAATATTTTATTTGGAAATTAACACAGAATCTATCGGATCGAAATGACGACTTTTATTCAATATAATTAGTAATTGAATGCTAAAAACTAATATCATTTAATCGTTATTATAACTGTCCTGCCGCTTCGTGCAGATGTGTTAAGTCTTTTCCTCTGAATGTTGTTTCTGCATCAGGATGAAGATTTTCCGGGTCTAACAAAAACGTTGTCAAACCTAATTCCAAACCGAATTTAATTTCGGATTCTGCATCATCGCCGATTACCAGAATATCATCGGGATTTAAGTTATGTTTTTTAATCAGGGCTTCAAAAGCATTTTTTTTGTTTTCGTTAGATGTCGTAACGTCTACAATATATACTTCTTCAAAATCGTCGGCTATACCCAGCATTTTAACTTTGGTTGTCTGCTTCCTTAAAAAGCCCGCTGTAACAATAAACTTTCTTCCTTTAAGTGATTTTATGTAATGATAATCATCACCGGGTGTTAACGGTGATGTTACTTCCCCTGTAACCAGGTATTTTATTGCGTTATCAATGGCTTCCTGCTTAAATCCATACTTATTTGCAACTTTTTGAAAAGGTGTTCGCAGCATTTCCTTTTTTGATAATTGATACTGCTCATCAGAAACCCCTAAATCCTGCTTATCCAAAACATTATATAAACCCCTCATTAGTTGCTCTTCGTTGGGTTTGGTAAAATAAATGGTATTGTCTAAATCAATAAAAAAAATACTTTTCATTGTGGTTTGGTTTTTGTGTTCTAAAAAAAATAAAAACAGCAGGCGCTAATTTATGTTTAATATTTAAAAATTAAGATTATGACAAAGGAAACAAAAATTATAGTAGGTGTATTAGCCGGAGCGGCATTAGGCGCAACAATTGCATTGGCATTATCTTCTGATTCGTCGGATGATTTAAAAGGAAAAGTATCTGATTGGTTTTGCGACCTTTTAGATTCCTCAAAAGATAAACTGGCAGGTCTTGCTGATAAAGCATCGGGTGTTGCCGATAAGGTTAAAGATAAATTAGCCGATATAAAAGCGTAATAATTGGATATGCCGGATAATTCCGGCATTTTCAATTATAATTTCTAACCATCAAGAATGAGAATAACCTTTCATGGCGCTGCACGTACAGTTACGGGTAGCAAACATCTGATTACACTAAAAAACGAAACGCAGATATTATTAGATTGCGGCCTTTTTCAAGGCATGGGAGAGGTTACCGATAAGCTAAATGGTTACTTTGGTTTCGACCCTGGAAAAATTAAATATCTTGTGCTGTCTCACGCGCACATAGACCATTGCGGTCTTTTACCTCGCTTAGTTGGCGAAGGCTTTGAAGGAAAAATTTTTTGCACCTCTGCAACAATGGATTTGGCGAGAATTTTAATGATGGATTCTGCTAAAATACAAATGCAGGATGCAGAATTCAATAACCGCCATTTAAAGCCGGGACAAAAAAAAGAAGCGCCTCTTTATACTGAAGATGACGTTGTAAAAGCAGTTGGCAATATGAAGATTGTGGAATACAATCAAGATTTTGAAATTGAACCGGGTATTCGGTTAAAATTTACAGATGCAGGGCATATTTTAGGTAGTGCAGCAGTACATTTAAACATCACAGAAGATGGCAAACCAACGCGCATTACTTTTAGTGGCGATGTTGGGCGCTATGGAGATTTGTTATTGAAAAGTCCTCAGCAATTTGATCAGGCAGAATATATTTTAATGGAATCTACCTATGGCGATTCTTTACATAAAGATTTGGAGCCGATTGAAAATATGCTCTATGAAGTGATAAACAATACCTGCAATATTAAAAAAGGAAAAGTTATTATTCCTGCATTTAGTGTAGGCCGTACACAGGAACTTTTATACGCATTAAACGGGCTGGAATTAAAAGGGCGGTTACCGGATGTACGCTATTTCGTAGATAGCCCGTTATCATCAAAGGCGACAGAAATTCTGAAAAATCATCCTGAAGTTTATAACAATGGTGTAAAAGAAACTTTAAAAGTAGATCATGATATTTTTGGTTTTAAAGGATTACGCTTTATCGAAACGGTAGAAGAATCTAAAGCCTTAAATCAGGATCCGAGGCCGTGTGTTATTATTTCTGCATCCGGAATGGCCGAAGCCGGCAGGGTAAAACACCACATTAGAAATAACATCGGCAACGAAAAGAATACAATTTTAATGGTTGGTTATTGCGAGCCATCCTCTTTGGGCGGGCGCTTAATTGCCGGACAAAAGGTTGTTAATATTTTTCACGATGATTATGAAGTAAAAGCGGAGGTTCGTTCCATAAAGTCGATGAGCGCCCATGGTGACTATGAAGATTTACTGAAATTTTTGTCAGGGCAAGATCCGGCGAAAGTTAAGCAGTTATTCCTGGTACATGGCGAATATGAAGTACAACAAAATTTTGCGACCAGGTTAAAGGAACATGGTTTCAGACATGTAGCCATTCCTGAATATCATCAGGAGTTTGATTTAGGGTAAAAAGCCTCGCCCAACTCATCTACAAAGGAGAGGGCATTTTAAATGCTTTAACCTGATGGAAAATGGGCGATGGAAAATGGATGACGGAAAGCAGATACATCTTCCAATTTCCTATCTTTGCCCCTATGGATGTTTTTGGTGATGCGCTAACTGATTTCTATAAAACCGGGGTAGCAGATGTGGTTTTACTGCATAATTCTTACGACGACCCGGAAGAAATGCCAGTAGATTTTTTCTTTCGCGATGAGGAAGAAATGCCCGCTCTGGAGCTTCAAGCCCTGCATATGTGCGAAGGAAAGGTTCTGGATATTGGTGCCGGCGTTGGAAGTCATGCATTGGTTTTGCAAGCATTTAATGTCGATGTTACGGCAATTGATGTATCTGAAGCTGCGGTTAATATCATGAAAGACAGAGGTGTTAAAAAGGCATTGCTACAGGATATTTTTACTTTCCGGGAAAAATTTGATACCATCTTAATGTTGATGAACGGAATCGGATTAACCGGTACGTTACCAGGTTTTAAAAGTTTTCTTATCAACTTAAAAAATTTAATTAATCCCGGCGGACGGGTACTTTTCGATACATCGGATATCGCTTATTTATACAAAGACTTTCCAAAACCTCAGAATCAATATTATGGTGAGGTTTCTTATCAATACGAATACAAGGGAAAAAAAGGAAACTGGTTTAACTGGTTATACGTTGACCCGGAAACCATAAAAATAATGGCTAAAGAAACCGGCTGGAATAGTGAAATCATTTTTGACGATGAAGAAGACCAATACCTGGTGAAGTTAACTTTGGTTTGAGTGATATAAGGAAAAAGCTGTCTCATCAGTCTAACTTATCTCTGATTTTGTCACGTTGAGCTTGTCGAAAAGTGCGAAAAAGTAGTTTTTTAAATGCCCTTCGACAAGTTTAGATAACATTTCGTATTTATAATACAGCTTCATATTACGTCAAAATTGATATTTTTCTTCTACATGTAGAAATTATGCATGTGCGTATACATTCGGTATTTGACAACTATTTGTATTAAATCGATTACTTGGATTAGTTTTTGTTTAAATAGGTTTTAACTTATTAATTTAGCCGTTACAACAAAACAACGTGAAAAAAAATATACTCTTCCTTATGCTATTCTGCATTGCCGCATTTACGGCAAGCGCACAAAAACAATCTTATTTAGAAATGTTAGCTAATCAGCCTAAGTGGGTTGATTCGGTTTTCAAAAAATTAAGTCGCAGGGAAAAAATTGCCCAGATGTTTTTTGTTAGGGCACATACTAATTTAGGGCAAAAATATACGGATTCGGTTGGATTGGTCATTAAAAAGGAACAGCTTGGCGGTGTTATATTTTTTCAGGGCGGTCCAGTCAGGCAGGCAATTGCAACTAATGCTTATCAAAAAGTAAGTCGCGTGCCCTTAATCGTAGCAAACGATGGAGAATGGGGTTTGGGCATGCGTTTAGATAGTACAATCTCTTTCCCATACCAAATGACTTTAGGTGCCATCCAAAATAAGGATTTGATTTACAAAATGGGGCAGGAAGTGGCCAAAGATTTTAAGCGAATGGGGATGCAGATGAATCTGGCGCCGGATGCAGATATCAATAATAATGCTAAAAACCCGGTAATTAACTATCGCTCATTTGGGGAAAATAAATATAATGTAGCTTCAAAAACGGCTGCTTATATGAAAGGGATGCAAGATGGTGGTTTGTTAACCACGCTTAAACACTTTCCCGGACATGGCGATACGGATGTAGATTCTCATTACGACTTGCCTCAGCTTACCTTTAGCGCCGCCCGTTTAGATAGTTTGGAAATGTATCCCTTTAAAGAACTGATTAGGCAAGGTGCATCAGGCATTATGATTGCACACATGAATATCCCTGCTTTAGATAATACGCCAAATTTACCTTCTACCTTGTCAAAACCAATTGTAACCGGCATTTTGAAAGAAAAACTGGGCTTTAAAGGTTTGATTATATCTGATGCAATGGATATGAAAGGCGTTATAAAATATTTTAAAGATGGCCAGGCCGATTTAATGGGCATTATTGCAGGAAATGACATTTTAGAACTTTCGGAGAATAGCGACAGGGCGATACATTTGGTGCGTAGATCTGTTCGCCAAGGTAAAATTGAAATGAAAACTATTGATGAAAGTGTTCGGAAAATCCTTACCGCAAAATATTGGGCGGGATTAAATAAAAGGGATACAATTTTAACACAGGGTATTGTTGCTGGTGTTAATCGCAATTCGAGTAATGCTTTAGTTCAGGAATTAGCAAATGCATCAGTTACCCTTTTGAAAGGAAAAGATTACATTAAAAATTTAATTCCGATAAGAAGGACAGCGATTATCAGCGTTGGTGTTCCGTCGGTAACGAAGTTCCAGAAAGAAATTTCGAAAGGTTTTTACAATTCTGTTTATTATGTTTTGGATAAGGACGCATCCGCTATTCAAATTTCGAATATCGCACGTGAAATTGGCGCTTTCGATCAGGTTATTGTAGGTATTCACGATAGCCGTGCAAGACCTGGGAATAATATTCCGTTAAATGCAGGAGTTAAAAATTTTATTAAAGAGTTGGCAGGCAAAAATGCTGTTTTCGCATTATTTGCAAATCCATATAACCTGGCAGGATTACCTGGATTGGAAAATAGCAAGGGCTTGGTTATTGGTTATCAAAAAGAAGACTATATGCAGATTTCTGCTGCAGCAGTAATTAATAACAGATTGGTTCCAACAGGAAAGCTACCTGTAAGTATTTTGCCGAATTTTAAGTTTGGGGATGGATTATAAGGATAGCTTACCACAAAGACAAGAAGAATAGAAAGGAAATGTCAGGTAAATCTATCTAGCATTTTTTGTTTAAAAATTTGCTGCGGAAATACAAAATTCACGGAACAGTTTTACCAACCAAGTCTTGGGTCTTTTAGCTTGATAAAAACTTAAAACAATTCATGGGTCTGAACGATTATCTATTTATAAAAGATAAAGTTATGATAGACCCAAAAGACGAAGATTATTCGAACGACCCGAATGATGCTTTACGCAGAGAAGATGATACAGAAAATATCAATGAATTGGACGGCGATGATACGAACATAGAACATGACAAAGATTTGTTGGAACAAGCCGATCAAGCATCGAGACCATCTTATGAGTTAAATCTGGATGACCTAAAAGATGAGGAAAAAAATGTAGAGGATTAGAAAGAAAGCCGCAGATTTTAATAGCTAAAATTTGCGGCTTTTTTGCTTTTATCTTTTCAGCTTATTTCGCTTTCGGCTTATAGATTTCAGGGTTAACAGCAGTAACTGTCCAGCCTTTTAAGAATGAAATGATTTTTTTAACGTCATGCCCAACTTTCTTTTTGCCATTAGCGCCAATTTCATCGGTTTCTAAATAAGCAGAATTTTCGATGTGCAGCACTTTCCCCTTTCCATCTAAAACCACAAAAACAGGGTAACCAAAGCGGTTAGGGAAACCTAAATATTTCATGGCTTCATCATTATGGTGATCTTTATCCCAATTTACCAGAACATATTCATAATTGTCATCTATAGTCTGCTTTAAAACTGCAGTTGTATCAACCAGATTATGGAAAGCAATACACCATGAACACCAGTTTCCACCAACCTGAACCAAAACATGTTTGTTTGCTTTTGCCGCTTTTGCCGTCGCTGCTTTTAAATCTGCCATGGCATTTGCTTCCGGATTGTAGATGTGAACACCTTCGGTTTTAGCCTGACTGAATGCTGCCGTTGAAATAAAAACAGCAGCCAATAAGATTAATGCTTTTTTCATGATTTTTTAATGAATAAATCAAAAATAACAAAGTCTACTGAATCAATAGATTATTAGTGAATTATTTACAGAAGAAATGCATATTACAAGTTTATATTTGTAGGTTAATGGATTTTTTAGACATACATACGCATAAAACAGCGCAACAAAAAGGTGTAACAAGTATCCAAAGTTTGTCGTTATTCAGCGATATATTTCTTGCTATGCCTAAAACAAAACCCATTTCGATAGGCCTGCATCCCTGGTATGCAACTTCAGACAAACTGGAAATACAACTCAGATATCTGGTCGTTTTAGCGAAACAACCAAATGTCAAATTGATTGGAGAATGTGGGTTAGATAAATTAAAAGGCGAAAATTTAGAAAATCAGACTGTCATTTTAGAACATCAAATTGCCCTCGCTGAAGCATTAAATAAACCATTAATTTTGCATTGTGTTAAAGCCTTTTCGGCATTAATTGAAGTTAAAGAACGCCTGAAAGTCAAAGTACCGATGATAATTCATGGTTTTAATAAAAATGAGGAATTGGGTAAACAGTTAATGGCTAAGGGATTTCTGCTTTCATTTGGAGCGGCGGTTTTAAAGGCAGATTCTGGCGCAGTAAAGTTGCTTCAGGAAAGTGAAATCTTTTTTCTGGAAACGGATGATTCCAAAACTTCGATTGAAGAAATTTATCAGGCTGCAGCCAGTTTAAAAAAATGTTCGGTTGATGAGTTGAAAGCACTTATTTTTGCGAACTGGAAAAAGTTGAATTTACTATAAATAAATTGCCACAGAAACACAGAATTTACGGAAAGAAAACTTATTCTGTGTTAATCCGTGCTTCCGTGGCAAAACCTAAGCAATATGGCTGATATTACATGGCTTTCACGCTCTGCCCTATTAGTGGGCAATGATGGAATTGATAAATTGCAATCGAAACACGTTTTGGTTATTGGTTTGGGCGGTGTAGGTTCTTTTGCTGCTGAATTTATATGCCGCTCGGGTATTGGCGAAATGACTATTGTAGATGGTGATGTTGTTGATCCAACCAACCGTAACAGACAATTGCCGGCATTGGCAACAAATCATGGGGTGAGCAAAGCCGGAATTATGCAAGAGCGTTTATTGGCAATAAATCCTGAATTGAAACTCCATGTTGTAAATTCTTTTCTTACACCTGAAAAGTGCCGTGAAATTTTAGAATCGAAATTCGATTATATCATGGATTGCATCGACAGTGTAATGCCAAAAATCACTTTGCTTTCTACTGCATTAGAGCGGAATATCCCGATTGTAAGTTCGATGGGCGCAGGGGGTAAAATGGACCCGACGAAACTCAGAATTACGCTGCTTCCAAATACTTACCAATGTGTTCTTGCAAGCTATGTACGAAAACGGCTGAATAAACTGGTAAATGCCGATAAAATCAAAGCTGTTTTTTCTACTGAAGAGATGGATAAAAAATCTATGATTATGACGGATGGAAGTAACTTCAAACGCTCGGCTTATGGGACGGTTTCTTATCTGCCCGCTGCTTTTGGTGGTGCTTGTGCATCGGTGGTGATTAGAGATTTGTTAGGCTTACCAATTGAAATGGCAGAAAGGCCAGCGAGGATTAGTCATAAAACATTGGCGAGGAAGAAATTAAAGAATAAGAAGGATTAAATCAAAAATGTATATTTGTGTATGGTACATCCGAGTTTGCAAAAACATATGCCCCAAATTATCACCTTGTTAAAGAAGCATGAGGTAACAAGTGCATTTTTATTTGGCTCTGCAGTTTCTGATAGGTTTAATGAAGGGAGCGATGTAGATTTTTTAATAAATTTAAAAGAAGATTTGGAGCCTTTGGATGCAGGCGAACATTTATGGGATTTGCAAGATGAGCTCAGAGATTTATTAAACCGTGAAGTTGATTTACTTACAGAACGGTCTTTAAAAAACCCATATTTCATTCAAGAATTATCAGAAACCAAAGTTGCTATTTATGGATAATTCTATAAAGAAATTTTTGTTGGATATTTTGATTGCTATCGAGACGATTGAAGCATATATTGGTGATCAAAAAATTTACAATGATTATCAGGTAAATAACTTATTGAAAGATGCCGTGGAACGAAATTTAATTACTATTGGTGAGGCTGTAAATAATTTATTAAAAGTCGAGGCATCTATACAAATTGGCAATGCCCGTAAAATAGTTGACACCCGAAACAGACTTACTCATGGCTACGATGATATCGATGATTCGCAGATTTGGGCAATCATCATTAATCATCTACCCAAATTAAAACTGGATATTACAGATTTACTAAAAAAGTAAAACACCAGTAATTTTTAGCGGAATGCCAGTAGGGCGGGGTACTAAAAAAATAACAACCTAATTCACCCCTCAGCAGGGAATCATAATATGCCTCAACCCCTAAAAATTCTTCAAGCTTCAGCCGGTTCCGGTAAAACCTTTAGTTTAACGGCGCATTACCTTACATTGCTTTTTAGCGGTGAAAACAAATACCGTGAAATATTAGCGGTAACGTTTACCAATAAGGCTACTGAAGAGATGAAATCGAGGATTTTGGAGGTTCTGGTTGGCCTGGCACAGGGAAATCCATCGAAGAAAATTGATGATTACCGCAAACTGATTTTGATTGCCTACCCTGAGCTTAATGCGGAAAGCCTAAAGCTAAAAGCCGATAAAATCTATCGTAAAATTCTGCACGACTACAGCCGCTTTTCGGTGAGTACCATTGATGGCTTCGTACAAAAAGTAATCCGGGGCTTTGCTTTTGAGTTAGGCTTAAACGCCGATTATAATTTAGAAATGAATTATGATAAGGTAAAAAATGATTTGGTAAACAAACTCGATGAGGCCTTAAATGATAACAAACAACTTTTGCAGTGGATTATCGATTTGGCCATCGAACGCATCAGCGATAACAAAAGCTGGAATTATAAAATCGAACTTTATAACCTCATCGGGGAAATTTTCTCAGAACGCTTTCAGATTTTTGAATCCGCCGTTGAGGAACTAGGTCTTGAAAACATTGACGAACTTTTCAAGAAATACATCATCTTAACCAAAGATGAAATCAATAATTTTGAAGGTGAAATCATTCAGCTGGCAACCGATGCGCATGAGGTTCTTGAAGTTTTAGGGGTAGAAAACGACCAGCTAAAAGGTAAATCCCGAAGTCCGCTTACCAAATTGATTTTAATTGCCCGCGGCGATTTCTCTAAAATAGAAGCTATTTTCAACCTCATTGATGAGCCTGATGAATGGTTTCAAAAAAATGCAGGCAGAACTGAAGCATACGATGCGGTGAACCCTATTTTGCAAAAGATAAAAATGCATTATTTAACGCATTTGCCAAACTATCAACTTGCGATTGCTTTCAATAAAAACCTTTATTATTTGCGGCTGATGCAGGAAATTGCTGTATTGCTTAAAGAATATCGGGCAGAAAATGATAATCTTTTAATCAGCGATGCACAAAAATTGATTTCCGGAATTACCGAAGATGCAGGCGACAATCCGTCTTTTATCTGGGAGAAAGTTGGCAATAGATACCGCAATTTCCTGTTTGATGAATTTCAGGATACTTCGACCAGTCAGTGGAGAAGCTTTAAATCACTGCTAACGAATGCCATTGCGACGCCGAGTCTGGATTTAACCGACCATTTAATTGTTGGGGATACCAAACAATCTATTTATCGCTGGCGAAATGGCGACTGGAACATCTTGCATAAGCATGCCAAATTGGATGTTGGCGCACACAACGTTGTTGAAGAAAGTTTGGAAGAAAATTATCGAAGTGCGGAGAACATTATTACGTTTAACAATTTCCTTTACCATTCAATTCCTTTAACCTTGCAGAACGAGTTAAACCAAAACTTAGAAAGCAAGCCTGATAGCATTTCGGCCTGGTGGAATACACAAAATTATAACTCCATTATAAGGGATATCTATGCCGGTTCTACACAAAATTTTGCCACAAATACACTTAAAGGCGGTACTATAAAAATTAAAAAATTTGGTAAAGACCATGCGCCGGATGAGGCCCGTTTTACGGAAACGGTTTTTCGCGATATTGCTTTAAGTGATATTGTTGATGAGATTTTTTATTTAAAAAATGAGCAGAATTACGCTTTAAAAGATATTGCGATTTTGGTTCGGTCAAATAGCGAGGCATTGCTAACTGTACAGAAATTAATGGAGCAAGAACTGCCTGTTCTTTCCGGAGATGCCTTGATGATTTCAAACAACTCCGTCGTTAAACTCATCATCAATACCTTAAAAATATTGATTGGTTTAGATTCGCAGACAGCACTATACAAAGCAAACTGCATTGCGCTATACCACTCATTACATAATAAAGAGGCAAATGCGAACCATTATCTTAACCTCAACAACGTTTCCTTAAGCACGTTAAGCAATGTTTTACCAAGATCGCTTTGTGAAAACTGGCAGTCGTGGCTGCAGCTTCCATTGCCAGAATTGGTAGAAATTTTAATTGAGGCTTATAACCTGAAAAACTTAATTCAACATTTGCCTTACCTTTTAGCATTCAGAGATTTAACCGCTAATGCAGGAAAGCTGGGTGAAAAAGGTATAATTTCATTTTTAACCTGGTGGGATGAAGACGGCGTTAAAAAGTCGCTTCCATCGCCTGAAGGTGCAGATGCGATACAAATCATTACAATTCATAAATCTAAAGGACTGGCGTTTAGAGCTGTTTTTGTTCCGTTCTGTAACTGGGAAGTGAAAGGCAAAACAAATTCAACTTTCTGGGTCTCCTCAGAAGATACTGTTTATAAGGAACTTCGCGGCATTCCGTTGAAATACAGCAAGGACTTAGCCGATTCTTCCATTGCGAAAGCATATTACGAAGAATTGCTTTACAATAACATGGATGCATTGAATATGCTGTATGTGGCTACAACACGCTCAAAGGATTATCTTTATATTTCAACAATGGGCAAGGCAGAACCGAAAGGGAATAAAGAAATTAATTTGTCCAATATGGGCGATGTAATTAACCTCACTTTCGATGCGCAATTTGATGAAAATGGTGTTTATGAAATTGTAGATTATGTACCGAATGAAATTAAAACCGAGTATTCAAATTTCATTAATTTACAAAGTTACCCAACCAGCAGCCGCTTGTCTGAACTCTACATACCATCGGCAGAAAAGCATTTAAAGCACTTGGTTAACATTGAAAAATCGGGGAGAAAAGGTTCCTTGCTTCACGATATCCTGGCGAGCGCCAGCAGTGAAAAAGGCGTGGATGATTACACCGAAAATCTGGTTTTACAAGGCATTATTAAAGAAGAAGAAAGGCAAAAATTGATTGATTCGGCCTTAGAGGTATTAAATCATCCTGAACTGAAAGAAATTTTAAATAAGGCAACAGAAAGCATCACCGAGAAAAACATCATTGATGCAAGTGGTAAACTTCATCGGCCTGATAGAGTTTTAATTAATGAAGATGAAGTGATTATTCTGGATTATAAATTTACTTTGGAAGAAAGCGACATGCACATTCAACAGGTAAATAAATACAGGAATTTGCTTTTGGAAATGGGTTATAAGAATATTAAGACCTATCTTTTCTATGCGGTTAAAGGGAAATTGAAATTGGTTTGACATCTATGTTGAATTATATAACTTGTCTTAACCTACATAAATCTTATCTTTGGAATAAAAGATAATTTCATTAAGTTATATGAGTAAACATTGGATAAACAGGGCGTTCAGTTTATTGGATCATACTTTAGGGAATGTTCCATTAGAGCTAAATGATTTAGATTGGAAAGAAAGTTTATCTGCAAATACAAACAAACTTGCTCAACATATATCTGCCCTTTCAAATTATCCAGGCGGTGGCTTCATTGTTTTTGGCATCAATGATAAAACAGCTGAAGTGGTGGGTATCTTACATCAACAAGCAAATCTAATCGTTGAGCGTTTAAGTTCTATTGGTAGAGATAGTTTAGAACCTAATGTTAGTTTAGATCATAGTATAGAAGTATTTAAAGAAAAAGAAATATTAATAGTATTTATTAAAGAAAGTGCTGTTAAACCTGTGTATTTAAAGAGCAAAACGATAGAAGATACTTTTGTGAGAACAGGTGGTTGTACACAAAAAGCTTCTAGGCAGGAGGTGGGTGGTTTACTTTTAAATAGTAAAACCCCAAATTATGAAGAATTGCATTCTACAAAGTTATTAACCGAAATGCAAGTTTTGTCTTTATTAGATTATAGGGAATTGTTCAATTTGCTTAGCAAACCTATTCCGGCAACTTCATCAGAAATCATTTATCTGCTAAAAGATGAGGGAATAATAATTGAAGAAAATAACGGATATTATATAACAAACTTAGGTGCGCTAACCTGTGCTGTAAATCTTAATGATTTTGATGGTCTATCTAGAAAATCTATTAGAGTTATAAAATATAAGGGACTTAATAAAGTGGAAACGGAGAGAGAATATCCAGGATCTAAAGGATATGCAATAGGTTTTGAAGGGCTTATCAATTTCGTAAAACAAATGCTACCGTCTAGTGAAATTATTAAATCAGCATTTAGAAGTGAACAAACCATTTTTCCTGAAATTGCCTTAAGAGAATTATTTGCAAATGCACTTATACATCAAGATTTTAATATTAGGGGAACAGGTCCTGTTATTGAAATATTTGATGATAGAATATCTATAACTAACCCTGGAAGACTTCTCCCATCTAAAAAGCTTGACAGGATTATTGGGACAACACCTTTAAGTAGAAATGAAAAATTGGCATCTTCGTTTAGAAGATTGAAAATCTGTGAAGAAAGAGGCTCTGGCTTTACAAAAACTATTGCAGGTATAGAATTATACGGACTACCACCTTTAAAAATTGAAGAGCTGGAGACTGCTTTTAGAGCTACTTTATATATCCCAAAACCATTTGCTAAATTATCAGAAGTTGAAAGAATAGAAGCTTGTTATCAGCATGCTATTATTCAATACCTCAGCAGCGGTAGTATGAATAATACTTCGCTTAGAGAAAGATTTAAGATGAGCGAGCGTCAAAGGTCACAAGTCTCTTTAGTAATAAAAAATACTTTAGAAGCTGGTAAAATTAGACTTAAAGATCCTGATAATAACTCTACAAAATTTGTAGAATACATTCCTTATTGGGGATAGTTCTGCTTCATTACAAAAACAACAAAAAACATAACTATTTGATATTCAAGCTGTTTTTGCTTCGTTAGAAAAACGACATATTAATAATATAAAATAAATCTTGCTTCGCTATAGAAACAGAATTTAAGTTAACTTGTTGATAATCATGGTGTTTTTGCTTCGTTATAAAAACGACATGATATAAATTGATAACAATCTGAATACTCAAGATCTGATATGAAACCATTTTTACAGGAAGTTGCCGAAGATTTAGTTGCCAGATTTGGAAATCAGCTGGAAAATTGCGCTATTGTGTTCAATAATAAAAGACCGGCTGCGTATTTACAAAAGCATTTTGCAGATATTATTGGTAAGCCTTTTTTCAGTCCGTCGTTTTTTACCATTCAGGAGTTCTTTGCCTGCTCTACAAGTTATAAAATTGCCGATTTTTATTTGCAGTTTTTCACTTTGCACCGAATATATAATCAACTATTGGCAGAAGAAAAACTGGAAACAATTTCCAGTCATAAGTTTTTTCCTTTGGCTAAAATTATTTTGAGTGATTTTAACCAGGTAGATGCTGATTTAGTTGACGCTGAAAGGCTGTATCGAGATTTGGAAGACATCTCCGTTATCAACCAGGATTTTGATTATTTAAGCCCGGAGCAATATCAGTTTCTTGCTCAATTCTGGACTTCCTATTCAGAAGGAAAACATAAAAAGCAGCAGGAATTATTTATCAAAATGTGGCGAAGGATGCCCAAGCTGTATCATAAATTTCACTCAACGCTGAAAGAACAAGGTTATTTAACCAATGGTTCAGTTTACCGCCATTTGGCAGATGATATAACAAGTCATCAGGAATTCATCTCCAATTTTGATAAAGGGAAAATTATTTTTGTAGGTTTTAATGCGTTGAGCAGTGCCGAGGCCAAAATATTTACGCAGTTACAGGAAACGGGTAAAGCGTTGTTCTACTTTGATGCAGACAGTTACTATTTAGATGATGCTTCGCAGGAAGCCGGACTGTTTCTAAGAAAAAACTTAGATGTGCTTGGCCTTAAAAATGAATTCGCCGAACAGGTGAGTTTAATGAAAACCGGTAAGCACGATGTTAATGTTTTTAAGGTTCAGGGGCAATCTGCACAGGCAAAAATCCTGAATAACATTTTAGAAGAGGATTACATAAATGCTGAAGCTGTCGGCAAAACGGTTGTGGTTTTAGCCGATGAAAGTTTACTGATCCCAACTTTACAAACCATCCCGACAACTTTCAACGGCAACGCAATAGACCTTAATGTAACAATGGGTTATGCCTTATCCACCTCCGCTATTTTCGGGTTGGTGGATTTGTGGCTGACCAGCCAACTGGAGATTTTACAAGCTGATAAAGTAACTTATAAAAATGTTGAGGCTTTTCTTACACACCCGCTAACAGGATTAACACAAAGAATGCGTGATAAAATTCTGACGGCCTTGCTTGAAGAGAACCAGGTTGAAATTGACCATAACCGCCTGATAAGGCAAAGTGGTTTGTTCGAAGTTTTTTATGAAAAAATTGAAAGCCCTAAATCGGTAGTCACTAACCTGCTGGCGGTTTTAGACTTTGTTTTAACAAGGTTATCGAATGCAAAAACGCTTAAGAAAATAGATGCAGAACTTTTTGTAAAAACCATTCAGGAATTAAACCGATTACACGATACTTTTAGCAATCACATCAGCAAAGAGGAAATTCCATTTATAATTTACCTGGTCCAGAAATCTTTACAATCCATTGCAGTTCCGCTTTCCGGCGATCCGTTAAATGGTATTCAGGTAATGGGTTTACTCGAAACCAGAAACCTCAATTTCGATAAGGTTGTTATCCTCGGCTTCAATGAGGGTATTATTCCGAAATCATCCATCGGAAACAGTTTTATTCCCGATTCAATACGCAGGGTTTACGGTTTACCTGTTCTGGAAAATCTTGATGCCATTTCATCTTACATGGTTTACCGTTTAATGCAACGGGCGGAAAACATCAATTTGGTTTACAATAGTTTAACAGATGAGTCTACATCGGGCGAAGCCAGCAGGATTTTAAAGCAACTGGAATATGAAAGCGGTTTCAATTTTACGTACAATGAGCTAAACCCGGATGTCAAAACAGAGCCATTCAAAGAAGTTCAAATCGAAAAAACAGATAATGCATTTATTCAGGAAACCTTGCAGAAGTACCTGGATAAAAAGAAAATTTTGTCTCCTTCCGCTTTAACGCAATACATCTCCAACCCGATTGATTTTTTCTTCAATTATATTGCCGGAATTAAAGAGCCAAAAGAAATCAGTGCAGTTGTAGAGGCCAATGAAATCGGTTCAATTTTGCATAAAGTAATGGAATATTTCTATACAGATTTAAAAAAAGCAGAAATTACCGAAGAACGCATTACAGCGCAACGAAAGAAAGTTCCTCAAATGATTCAGAAAGCTTTTAATACGGTCATGTTCAAACATCCTGATTTGGTGATGGAGTATAAAGGCATGCAAAAAGTGATTCTCGCCATTGTGGATGCTTATGTAAATATCATTCTCAACCAGGATATTTCGCAAACACCTTTTACGATTATTAGTCTGGAACAAAAAGTAGAAGCTGAAATTAGTTTCCCGCTTAACGGGAAAGAAGAAAGTATTAAAATCTTCGGCTTTATCGACAGGGTTGATGTTAAAGACGGTATTACAAAAATTATTGATTATAAGACTGGAAGTGATAAGTTAGCTTTTAAAGACATTGATGAACTCTTCAATTCAGATGGGAAACATATTAATAAAGCCCTGATTCAAACCTTGCTCTATACGTATGCTTACGAACAATTTTCGGGTAAAACTTGTGTGGAACCAAATTTGTATATCGTTAAAACCATGAACGATGCAACTTTGGGTGGCGTATGGTTTAAATCCAACCGGCAGGTTTTAAGAGGCGATTTCCTTGAAGAAATTAAACCTTTGTTTTTAACCAGGCTTAAAGAAAAACTAGCAGAACTTTTTGGTGCACCATATTTTAAAGCCAGCGAAATTCCGGATAATTACAAATATTCGATTTATAAAACGCTGTTTGGGAAGTAGCTTGTCGCTGTTCTAACCGCAAAGAATTGAAGAAAGGCGCAAAGAACGCTAAGCTTCGATGCTATATTAACCACAGAGCGCATAAAGAAATGCACCGGGAACATCGCGTTGTTGTCCGAAATATAAAATCTCTCTTTTCGCTTTGTGAAAATCTTATTGTTATCCGTGGTGAAATAAAAACTTTTCCTTCTTTGCGAAGAACTTTGCGCGCTTTGCGGTTAATCTTTTTGGAAAGTGAGTTGCAGCGCATATGCAGGTAAATAAATCAACAATCTCTGTTTTCTCTGTGAAAATCTTAGTGTTCTCCGTGGTAAATAAAAAATTGCCTTCTTTGCAAAAAACTTTGTGCGCTTTGCGGTTAATCTTTTAAATTTAAAAATGCTAATCCTCAATTTCACCAAATTTCCTGTTTTAGAAACCGAACGCCTGATACTTCGTGAACACGCCCTTTCAGACGCCGAAAATATATATGCGCTGCGCACCAACGAAATGGTCATGAAATATATAAACCGTGAACGACCAAAAGATTTAGCAGACGTTAAAACATTCGTTACCACATTTAACGAGGGATTTGAAAATGGCGACAACCTGGCCTGGGTAATTGCCCTGAAAGAAAACCCCGCACATATGATTGGCTCCGTAGGTTACTGGCGGACTGATTATGCAAACCACAGGGCAGAAATCGGTTACATGTTACATCCCGATTATTGGCGTAAAGGCATTATTTCCGAAGCTTTAAAAAGAACAATAGATTTTGGTTTTGAAGATATGAACCTGCATACCATTAAGGCAAATATTAATGTCGAAAATGATGCATCACGGCAAATGCTTATTAAACATGGTTTTGTTAAAGAAGCACATTTCAGACAGGATTATTATTTCAGAGGACAATTTTTAGACAGCGAGATTTACGGATTACTGAACCCAAATCATTAAACCAATCCATAATTTTTTTATATTTGACTATGTACCGTTTAGATAGAACAGTATTTAAGGCCCAAACAGCAGAAGAGGCTTCAAAATCTCACGCAGAATATTATCGTACATTAACCTGGTAAGAAAGATTACGCATTGCAGACTATTTAAACAGTATCGCATACAATTACCCTGAAGCTAATCCACCAAAAATGGATAACTCTGTATTTTCAGTTTGAAGCAGAAAGTAGGTTCGTTTTTTGATTAGCAATCTTGATACTTGATACTAAAATCTTGAAACTATTAACATGTTCAAAACTGCAGTTCCAATTTTAGCCTCCTTAAATACAGAAGAAACTGTAAAATTCTATACTGAAAAACTAGGTTTCACCTTTCATTCGGATTGGGATGGCTATCTGATTTTCAGCAGAGATGGAATGGATTTACATTTCTGGACTACTGACAATCCTGATTACCCGAAAAATACAGGTTGCTACATTAAAGTTACCGAGGTTGATAAACTTTATGCAGAATATAAAGTACATAACATCATCCATCCTGAAGGCGCATTGAAAGATATGCCATGGGAAATGCGGCAGTTTTCAATTTTTTACAACAATGGAAATATTATCCATTTTGGAGAAGATATTTCGGAAACTTCATAAACTGTAGTACAAAAACAACCTCAATTCGTGCATTGCGAAATATTATTTTAACCCATTACAGATAAGTTTGAAAATAATGGATAAAAGTCTGTAAAATCCTGCATAATTAACCATAATTATTACAAAATACAGGCCTTATTCCCTTTGGTTTCAAAGCGATTAATAATTATATTTGCCACCGTTATTAAAATTTACAATGAGAGAAATCCAATTTAGAGAAGCACTACGCGAAGCTATGCAAGAAGAAATGCGTAAAGATGACCGCGTTTTTTTATTAGGTGAAGAAGTAGCAGAATATAACGGAGCTTACAAAGTGAGTCAAGGTATGCTTGAAGAATTTGGAGCTAAACGCATTATCGATACGCCGATTGCAGAGTTAGGTTTCGCAGGTATTGCAACCGGTGCTGCAACAGCAGGCCTTATTCCAATTGTGGAATTCATGACTTTCAACTTCTCATTGGTAGCCATCGACCAGATTATTAATGGTGCTGCTAAAATTTTATCAATGAGCGGTGGTCAGTTCTCTTGCCCTATGGTTTTCCGCGGGCCAACCGGTAATGCTGGCCAGTTAGGTGCGCAACACTCTCAAAACTTCGAAAACTGGTATGCAAATACGCCGGGTTTAAAAGTCGTTGTTCCAGCAACACCTTATGATGCAAAAGGTTTATTAAAACAATCTATCCTGGATCCGGATCCGGTTATTTTCATGGAATCTGAAGTGATGTATGGTGATAAAGGCGATGTTCCTGCAGAAGAATATTACATCGAAATAGGTAAAGCAAAGGTAACCAAAGAAGGTACTGATGTAACCATTGTAACTTTCGGTAAAATGTTAACCCGTGTGGTAAACCCTGCTGTAGAAGAATTAACCAAAGAAGGGATTAATGTGGAGGTTATTGATTTACGTACGGTTCGTCCTATCGATTATGCAACAATTATCGAGTCGGTTAAGAAAACAAACCGTTTAGTCGTTGTTGAAGAAGCATGGCCATTGGCATCACTTTCAGGTGAAATTGCTTTTATGGTTCAAAAACAGGCTTTCGATTATTTAGATGCTCCGGTTCTGCGTATTACCTGTGCCGATGTTCCGCTTCCATATTCGCCAACTTTAATTGCGGCCAGCTTACCAAATGCTGAAAAAGTAATTAAAGCGGTTAAAGAAGTAATGTATGTTAAAAAATAAAAAATTGTCATTCTGAGCGTAGCGAAGAATCTCATTAGATACAAATCCTCCAAAGCCATTTGGGGGATTTTTTTTGCCTGATTTTTACCACCTAGGACACCTTAGAAGGCTTAAATGCTCTTATATGGTAAAATAATTAAAATCAATATTCAGTATTTTTTTATTTTAAAAAATTATCTTCATTTCTGTCTGGTTTATTTCACTGAAAACCTGTGTAAAAAACTCCAATTAGTTTTCTGCTCAAACCTTAAAATCGAATGATAATTTTTATCTTCCACAAAATTGTGTTTTATGTCAGAAAACTACCTAGCCAAAAAAACATTCGATAAAGAAGATTACACCTTAAGCGCACTTGCAAAAGCAGAATATGAAAACTGTAAATTCATTAACTGTAATTTTTTAAACTCCGATTTAAGTGGCTTAAAATTTCTCGGTTGTATATTTGTTTCATATAATTTAAGTTTAGCAACATTAACTAAAACATCGTTTAATGACATCAATTTTATCGGCTGCAAAATGCTTGGCCTTCGTTTTGAAAACTGTAATGACTTCGGCCTGTCTTTCAATTTCGACAACTGCAAATTAGATCATTCCTCATTTTATAAGTTGAAGCTTAAAAAAATCAGTTTTAAAAACGTGCAGCTGCACGAAGTTGATTTTTCGGAAGTGATTTGACCAATTCGGTATTTGATAACTGTGATTTACTAAGCGCAACCTTCGATGGAACGATTTTAGAAAAAACCGATTTCAGAACAGCATACAATTATTCCATTGATCCGGATAATAACCGCATCAAAAAAGCAAGATTCTCCAAAGCTGGTTTAGCTGGTTTGCTACACAAATACGACATTCAAATCAGCGAACAATAATTTGCTTTTTTATTTTCATATCAATATTTGACGCTATGGAAAAAACAGAACCTAAAACTATCGACGAATATATTGCGCTATTTCCTGCAAAAACACAGAAAATTTTACAGCAGGTTCGTGAAACTATTCATGAAGCCGTACCAAACGCAATAGAAGTGATTAGCTATAAAATGCCTGCATTTAAACAAAATGGTGTGCTGGTTTATTTCGCTGCTTATGAAAAACATATTGGTTTTTATCCGACCAGTTCAGGCATTGAAGCTTTTCGACATGAATTCACTGATTATAAATGGAGTAAGGGTGCTGTTCAATTTCCCATAAACCATCCAATGCCGCTGGATTTAATAACCAGAATTACCAAGTTTAAAGCCGGTATAGATTTGGAAAAAATTACGAAGAAATAAAAGCATTTTCGCTTAAATGCTTATGTAGCCTTCTAAATTGAATGGGTTGTTAAAGCTTTAAAAATTTTCCCTGCCATTTTAAAATCTAAAGAAAGTGTCTTTCCCACCCACTTTTCCGCCAAAATTTTGAATGTTATAAGTGAAAGTTAATAGTGCATACCGGCCCAAATTATTATATCGAGTATCGCGTATTGAGTTCTCGGTAATGGATACATATCGTCTTATATTTGTATTGAGTATATCATTTACAGAAAATTTGAGTTGTGCCCTGTCATTTTTCATGAAAAGATACGTAAGACTGGCATTCCAGATTTGGATTTTGTTATTAAATCCAGCAACGGTTTGTGTGTTGTAATTGATACGATAAGTTGTTTCCCAAACCAGTTTTTTCGGTAAACGTAAAATAAGCTCACTATCGCTTAAATGGGTAAAATAATTTATGTTAGTGAAATAACTATCGTCATACCGACTATTATTTATTCCCAAATTATAGCGGGTTGATATTTCCAGCTTGTCGTTAAGGTTAATTTTACCACTAACACTCGGACTAAAGTTTAAAATCTTTGCATAACTGCGAACATCATTTACCTGAACAAGATTACGGGTAAAATTTGTATAGAAACCTGTACCTAAAGTTATTTGCCTTTTATCCTTTTTTATATCCTTGCTGAAATTTAACCCGGCGTTCAATCTTATAATTCCATCCACATTTATCGGTGTTGATGTTTGTAATCCATTTGATGAAATTATTCTTGACATTATCACCGCGTTGTTATCAATACTGGCATTACCGTAAGCATTATAGTTTAAGGTATGTTCTACATCGTACTTATAAAGGTTTAAATAAACCTGATGCGTTTTGGTAGGCAACAAATTCGGGTTTCCATTTTGAACATATAAAGGATTGGTATTATTGGCTACAGGCTGAATATAACTTAAATCAGGCTCCCGGAAGCTCGGCGTATAATCAATGCTGAAATCTTTATAACGAATGTTCGCAGATGGCGCGAAGAAGGTAAAATTCTGACCAAATGATGGAAAGCTTGTAAAGCTGTTTTCTAAATTTATTGTGTTAAAAACCAATCCTGGCTGTATGGTAAGAAACTTATTTGCCTTCCATTTTAGCGATGCACGGTTATTGGTTTTATAGCCTTCCTGATTTACCGTTTGGGAAAGTGTTGACACTGCAATATCATAGGCCTGATTTGTGGGGTCTTTATAAAAGGTTGCCAGAGCATTCTCGTTATCCAGGTAATTTGCATTTGTTGCGACGGTTAAACTCAGTTTTTTTGAAAGTGTCCGGGTGAAGTTTACGCTTAGGTAAACACCCTGATTTTTAATGTTATTGTCTCTTAACTGGTCTAATATCTGAGTCGAATTAGGATTATAAAAATTACTAATTGTATTGTTATAGTAGTCGACAAAATTATCCTTTTTGGTTAAGTTTAAGGTCGTATTTAAACTGCCTCTATTTTTTCTGAAATCTCTCCAATAATTTGTAGAAAGCTGGTATTCGAAGTTATCTCCAATGGTTCTTGATTGATTATAGCCATTATTTAATTCAATTTCATTTACATTGCGTGTTCTGGTAAGCAGTAAACCATTATTTCTTGTGCTGTTAATGGTTACCGAAGGTGAGATAGTAAGTTCATTCAGACTATCTAACTTAAAATTTCCCCGGCCACCCAAATTATGACTATATATTTTATTTAGTTGATTTTGATTTGTAGATGACAGTAAATCTCCGGTTCCAAGACTTTGTCTGCTATCGCTAAGCGTAATGTTTTCCTGGTCGCTTAAACCAAAGAAATACTTTAAGTTTAGTTTAGCACCTTTTTTGGTTAAAGTATTAAAATTTAAACCTCCGCCGGCCGATTTCTGAATGCCGCTAGCGGCGCCACCGAAACTGATGCCATTAAGTGCGTAACCACCATCACTATTAACCATCATCGAATTCACGCCGGTTCTTTGCATACCGCCGATCCTCATAATATCGCTTATCGAGAATCCAGGTTTGTTTACATTATTTCCATAACCCAAAATGCTTACCTGAGTAGTATCTCTAAAGAAATTCATAATTCCACCGGCCTCAAAGCGGCCATTTGGAATTCCACCGCCACCGTATAGTTTGCCAAAAGCACCTTGCTTAATGGCTTTTTTTAGTTTCAGGTTAATTACCTGAGGCGTGTTAACGGCAAGTAAATCAGGATCGGCGCGTTTTGCTTCTTTATCATCCATCACCTGTATTTTATCAATAATATTGGCAGGCAAATTCTTCGTCGCTATTTGTTGGTCGCCGCCAAAGAATTCTTTTCCATCGACCAATATTTTGCTTACCGTTTTGCCGTTAACCTGAATCGAACCGTCGGCAGCAATGGCTACTCCCGGTAATTTTTTCAATAAATCTTCTACCACGGCCGATGGCAGGGTTTTAAAAGATTCGGCGTTAAATTCTATCGTATCTTTCCGAACAATAACCGGAGGCCGTTCAGCTACAATGTTAACTTCATTTAAATCATTGGCCCTGGTAGAGAGATATATGGAACCTAAATTTATTGAAGGATTTGCTGCCGTTAATTCCACTTCTTTACGGTGGGTTGCATATTGCCAGGCTGTAATAACCAATCTGTATTTTATGCCTGTTTGCAGGTTATTGATTTTGAAAATGCCTTTATCATCCGATAATTTATAGGTTATTAATACGCTATCGCCAGCTTTATACACTGAAACAGTTGAGTAATTTAAGGTGGTTTTATGATTGGCGCTATCGGCTAATATACCCGTAATACTGCCGCTTTTCTGAGCGAATATTACAATTGAAATCAGTAAAAAAGATAGGGATAATAATAGTCTCTTCATATTAAGTTTGTTAGGCCTGCAATTGTATTATTTGGTTTAGTTATTTTTTTAAAAAAGTGACGAAAGCTTTAAAAAATGTGATAGGTTAAAAACAATCCCTAATTACTTTCAAGACAAACTTTAATTTAAAATGTTGCATCAGTCAGAAATCAACTAAATTTTTAGGTGAAAATAGCTTGTCGGAAATGTATTTGCAAGTACAAAACAAGAAAATTACAATTGGAACTAAAAAACTCCTCTTCAGCCCGCTGAAGAGGAGTTAATGTTTTAAAAGATTACAACTAGTGCAAATCGTTATAGTTTACAATTTTAACATCCGGATTTTTTGCTAAAATTTCTTCCATCCAAACGGCGTGTGCTGCGCCAACACCAACAATAACCCGCTTTGCTTTTCTTGCATTTGCCTGCTCCACGATATTTTTGCACATGCCTTCATTTCTCAGCATCCACTGTGCTACCATTTGTTTTACGGCTTCAGTTGGGAAACCGGCATATCCATAAAATTTACGGCCGCCATAAAAATTCCATGCTTCAATTAAGGCTCCGTATTTGGCCGTATTCATTCCTGCATATTCATCTGTATTAAATTGTTTGGCTTCTTCCGGATCATACTTCCAATATTTACGAATTGCTGCCATTGTCTGCCCTTCTGCAGACAGGGAATCTGCTTTGCCTTTAGCTGCTAAAATGTTAAATAAAGAATCTGTTTTAGCCCAGGCAATGCTCCAGGGCTTATCATAAGTCTGACAATCCATATTATAGATTTGATTTTGACCAAGCTGATAAATTAAGGGAAAATATATCTTATTGTATTCGCTTCCTGGTCTGATAACACCTATTTTCTTTAATGAATCTGAACTTCCAAACATTTTGGCGTATTCCGCTTTTTCTTCCTGACCAAATTTATCTTTCATGTAATTTTCCAGTACGAACATTTGATAATCAAAATTTCCCCGATCCCATTTTTTAGCGTATTCTACTGCTAAATTCATTCTGGTTTTGTGGTAATATGGAAATGATGCTAAAGCCTTTTGGTTCTTCCTGATTAGAGCTGAGCTGTTTTTATGGGTTTCCGGATTTAGCCTGTTAATGTAATCGACCTTGTTTTTAAAGGCTTTTTTTGCCCAGTTATCATCTTCCAGCCTGGCGTAATCTTCTGCAGGTAAATATTCGCCGAAGACCATATCGGGCTTAAAGTTTTTTAGCTTGTCGATAACTGCCTGAAAATTTTGTTTTGATTTCGAATTGTCGTGGCTCGAGGCAACGATTACAATTTCGATTTGATTTTGAGCATTAGTTTTTACCGCAAGGGCGATTAAAATAAAAAATGCGAGGCTTAGTTTTTGTATGGCTTTCATAATGAATCTTGTTTTTGATTTGTTGATTCAAAGATGCTGAGACGATGTAAATGGCTATATTTAATTATCCGAAAGGGTTAAAATATTATCCCAACTGATTTATTAAGGAATAATTGCCTTCATCAGGTAAACCGAGGTGTTTGCATACAATTTTGAGGTTTTCATCCTGAAATTGCCTATTCCATTATTTTTTTATTAAAAGAAACTATGAGTTTAAACAAATTCTGATATGCTGTAAGTGGAAGTGTATCAGGCTTATCAAAAGTGTCATGATAGGCAGTAATTCCGCCCTGAGTGTACATGAAGAATGCCGGAACGCCTTTTTCCGTGAAGAAATAATGATCGCTGTTTGCAGCTTTTCCCCTTGAATTGATTTTTGAAATCAATTTTTGTTCTGCATTAATTTTATTTAGGACGGCAAATGCTTTCGGGTAAACACTGGCGTTAACAACGGTCATTCCGCTTTCACCGGTACCTACCAAATCGAGATTGATCAGTAATTTAATTTTGCTCAACGAAACCAACGGATTTTCTACAAAATATTTAGAACCAATCAAACCGGCCTCTTCACCTGCAAAACAAATAAAACCGACTGAACAGGGCTGCGGATTGGCCGCATAGTACTGCGCCAGGCTTAATAACGTTGCAACACCTGCGGCATTATCATTTGCACCCGGAAAGTAGGTATCGGCACCCATACCGCCTAGATGATCATAGTGAGCGGTTATCATTAATATAGAATCAGGATATTTAGTCCCTTTTACGATGCCACAAATGTTTGATGCTTTGAAACTGTTAATAAATTTACTTTCAATAGCAACATTAATTGTTTTGGGTATTTCGGTAAAGGTCTTTTTATTTATTTCAATTTTCGTTACGCCGGAAACTTCGGAAGCAACCGACCAGGTTAATTTATCTTTTAAAATTAACTGAAGGTCTTGACCGCCTGTATAGTTAGCAGAATCTATTTTGTCGAGTTTTACATTCTTTTTTAACGATGGACTTTCGTTGTTGACGATAAAATCTTTACCCGGAACCAGTTTCTTTCTGTTAATTTCTACCAGCATTTTACCAGGAAAGGTATTTACAGGGTA
This sequence comes from Pedobacter rhodius, assembly GCF_027213645.1. Taxonomy (GTDB): domain Bacteria; phylum Bacteroidota; class Bacteroidia; order Sphingobacteriales; family Sphingobacteriaceae; genus Pedobacter; species Pedobacter rhodius. Next base: position 26,007 of record NZ_JAPWGL010000006.1, read on the forward strand.
ATTAAATGTTTGTTTATAGTTTTCGCCAACAGGTGACAAACCCAATCTCTTGTATTCAGAAGATATAAAATCAGCAGCTTTCGCCATACCCTCTTTTGTATAGCCTCTTCCCCAAAATGTTTTGGAGGTTAAGGTATTTACCATTTTTCGAACGTAAGTTGAGTCTTGTGCGAAGCAAAAAGAGCTGGAGAAAACAATATATAACATCAACAAATTTTTCATGGCTGTAATTTAAAAATGTTGAATTGATTTTTATAGATTTTTAATTCTAATCCCTGGACTATGGGGACACAGGCCGTGAGATAAAAGATCTATGAGGGCAGATTTTGCAATAAACGATTGAATCGTTTGACTATTTATGCACCCGTTAAAAACGAGTGCAAGCTTTATAAAATTAATGATAATAACAGGAGGTTGTCATCTGATAGAAAGACAGGATTAACTGAAAATAATAATCCACAAAATGCTCGATGAATAGCAATTACAGCTATTAAATATCAACCATTAACGATAAAATAATGCTCTATTTTATCAGATAAGGTTGTATGGCTGCCTTAACTTTTTCTTTGTTTTCAGATGCAGACCATTTTTCTTTAATCGATTGATCCCCGAGCGCAAAGAGTGTTTCATAAAGCAATTTGCCCTTGGCCGTGGTTTTTATTTTGAAAGTGTCGCCAGCGTTCATAACCTCTGCCCAAACATCACGGACATCTGCCCAATACGTATTCTGAATAGTCCACCATTTTTGGGCATAAGTAAACTTTGTAGAGTCTGTCTTTGTAAATTCTTCATAACCTTTTTCTACAGCAATTAATTTATCACCTGCAGGTGTACGAAGTATTTTTTTATTGTCCTGCTCTAACATCCAGCCGTTTGGCGTAATGGTAATTCTGCTGCCACGATTTAAAACATTATAATCTTTGCGAACAGTAGACTCTCTTCTCGGAAGTGGCGAATCTGTTTCGCTCGACCATGCATCGTGACCGCCTACATGGCTCCAGGTGCCATAACCCTGGTAACGTGGGCTATCATCAACCTGGTAAACTTTTTGAGTCCATTTGCCTTTGACATCTGCAGCAGTTAAATTACCTTTTTTCCAGGCGTTATCTTGTGTGTAAAGTATAATGTTCGTGTCTTCGTATGTCCAATCCTGGCGCCAATGCTTAATTACTGTTGAATCATCAATGGCTAACATATGTTGAATAACAATTCTCCTGGGCTCATCGACAACAATTTCTGCCCATTCATTACCATGGCTTCTGTAAGGTTTGCTAAACTGATAATCGGGATTTGGAGATGTGATTTCGGCGTAATTGAAATTTACTTTATAGAAATCGGCAAGCGATTTAATTGCTTTTCTATCTTGCTCTAATTTATCCTGAGCATTGGTACTAATCGTAAAAAGGCCGCTTAATACCAGGATTAAGTTTAAAATTTTCATCTGTTTAAAATTGTTTTTATGGTGATGGAGCTACCATGGTTTCATATTATTCGATTTACTTTCATTCCATAATTTTAGCTTTCAGCGACTGCACGATTTTTCTTCTTTTTCTTTTTACCCCACCAGATAATAAAACCGGTAATGGGTAGGCTCGCAGCAATAAAACTGGCAAAGAAGGCCATTATTTTTCCTGGTAAACCTAATATCGCGCCAACGTGGATATCGTAATTCATTCCTATTACGGCTTCACCGGCATTTTTATCTGCCTGATTCTTGCGACTTAAAAATTTGCCTGAATATTGATCAAATTGTATTACATCAAAATTCCAGTAGGTTTCATCACCAGGATAGCCGGTTGCATATATTACCCCATCGCCTTTACCGGAAGCCGGCGACATGCCGATTCGTGCTTTGTCTTTAAATTTTTGTTTTGCCTGTTCAAAAGCAACATCAAAAGGAACAGCGGAAATGGTTTTAGTAGAATCTGATTTTGCTACATCGCGTTTTGGTGGCGTAATACTTCTTGAGGCCACAACATAAACAGTTGTTTGAAACCATTTAAATGCCCAAACCATCCCGGTTAAAGCCAGCATTAAACAAATGGTCATCACGTAAAATCCTAAAACATTATGTAAATCATAATTAACACGCTTAAATTTTGCTTTCCATTTTACCTTAAAACTTTTATCAAAATTGGATTTCTTAAGATTTTTAGGCCACCACATTATTATGCCCGAAATGAGCAGGAAAACGAAGATAAAAGTAGCCCAGCCAGTAATTTGTTGCCCGATTGGATGATTAATCAGGAAACTCCAGTGCAGCATTTTAATTATTGAAAAGAATTCATACTTATAATCAGAAACCATAGTGGCCCTACCTGTATAAGGATTGATGTGAACGATATCATAATGTTCTACAGCATCAAGATACCAGAATGCTGTTTGGTCGCCGGCTTTGTATGAGCCAAATTCCCAAGCCCTGTCCGGTGCCTTATAAGTAGTTATAAATGTGATTTTTTTTGTGCCCCCTAAAAGCTTTTCCGCATTAGCCTTTAGCGTACTTAATGGCAGCGTTTGTTGTTTCGCCGGAACCTCAACAAAGAATTCTTTTTTATGGATGAACTCGGTGATCTCATGCTGAAAGGCATAAATACAGCCGGTTATACCCAAGTGGAAAACAACAAGGCCCGATGCAATGCCAAGCCATAGGTGTAACCAGTCGCTGATTCTTCTTAACCGCGATTTTTTTTGTTTTTTCTGAACAGGTTTTATTGGTGCCATTAAGCTTATTTAATAAAAGAACCAATTGGCCGTTTTAGCAACCAATTGGCAATAAGAATACATTAAAAATGACTACTTGATTTCAGTAGTGTAGGTTACTAGGTGCCAGACTTTTTCATAGTCTTGGCCATTCAGTTTTCCTGATGTTTTATTTTCTGTAAAGGCTTCAAAAAAGTAATTTCCTTTTTGCTCAGGCTTGAAAGTAAACTTTCCTTCTGCATCGGTTTCGGTTGGTTCTGTTTTTCTTTCAGGGTTTACAAGCGTTAACTTTTGTTTTGCAAAAGGGGCGTTATTATATATGACCTGATGTGTTGATGATTCGCCTACTTTTGAAATGTGTTTGTCAGGCCTGATGGTTAAAGCGGCACCGTTAGGAAAAACTGAATTTACTTTTGAGTTTCCAACCCTTACATCTGCAAATGCATAATATTCTATCTTAGCTTTTTCATACACTGCGGCAATTTCATGTACAACAGATACTTTGTAAGTGCCATTTTGGTCGGGTGTAAAACTGGCTTTATAAAAAAGTATGTCAGGCGAAGCCGTTAAAATTTTAGTTGTGCCATTCGGGGCAGTTAAAATCAACTTAAATTCCTTTAAATTACTAAACCATTTAGCTGTAGAATCTGGTTCATTATGCTCATACTCTCCAAAAAAGATTTTTACTTCCTGGGCTTGTCCTTTCTTTCCATTTACTGATGTTTCTATCCATAATGCATGTGCAAAAGAACTCGTAATGCTAAATGCTAAAAGAAAGAGTGTTAGTGATAATTTAATTTTCATAATATTTCGGTTCAGGTAAAAACCTGCAGGTCTGTCTGACAAGGCCTGCAGGTATATGATTAAAATTTATACGCTACGCTTAGTCTGTAATTTCTCGGTGCTTCTGCCTGATAGTAATAGGCATTTAACCATTGATAATAAGAGCCACTGAATAAATATTTATTAAGGATGTTAAAGGCATTCCCGGTAATTTTGAATTTTTGACGTTCGTAAAATAAACCGCCATCCAGTTTAAAATAGTTTGGTAACTTTTGTAAACCAACGCTCCAGGTATCGGTTGCACGACCGGCCAGATAAGTAAAGCCTCCGGAGATTCCCGAACCTTTAAGTGGCCCTTGTTGCAAGGTGTAGGTTAACCACGCATTTGATACATGCCTGGCGAAACCCGGAATGACATCGCCAACATTAATGCCGGCAACGCCTGGTGTCACTTCAGTTACTTTAGCATCTGTATAGGCATAATTTGCAATTAATGTTAAACCATCTGTAATTTTGCCTCTTAAATCAAACTCAATACCCTGCGCTCTTTTTTCGCCTAATACAACGCTAAAATTCTGACCGGGTGTATTTGTTGGATCTGCTGTTAACTCATTTTGTTTAAATATTCTGTAAGCCGAAAGGGTCGTGTTCCATTTTCCGTCAAACCAGTCCTTTTTAATTCCAATCTCATTATTAGTTCCCGTAATCGGTTCAACTTTTCCACCATTTCTGATTAAGCCGCTTTGTGGGGTAAAGGCTTCATCATAAACCGCATAAATTGCTGTATTTTTATCGATTGATACGCTTAAGCCAACCCTGGGTGTAACGTGTTTTGCCTTATCAGGCGAACCGCCCCAAGCCGATTGGCTTACGTAAGTGTAGCGGCCTGCCAGTGTTAAACGAACTTTGTTATTAAAAAACCCTAATTCATCCTGGGCATAGGCACTAAGGTATTTTGAATCCATTAAACCACCTGCATTAATTGCCCGTTGTGCCAACGGTGTAATCCGGTCGAAATTTGGATAGCCGTTTGAAGGAAAACCATAATCAGGATTATTTAAATCGAAAGGTGAAGTCGGCAGATCCAGATTATGAGATTGGCCCCAGTCTGCGATATAATTTTTCTTTCCACCATCAAATCCCGCTAAAATACGGTGATTAATGCCGCCTGTTTTCAACTGTCCGTTAATAAATAACTGCGCAAGTTTCATACTGCTTTCGGCATCCCATATGCTAACACTTCTGATAACAGTATTATTTGCATTTACTGCAGATGGCCAGGAACTTGTGCCAACCTGATTGTATTTGAAATAAGCGGCCTGAGCAGTTAGTTTCCAGTTATCATCAAAGTTATGTTGCAGGTTTAAAAATAAACTTTGATCGTTAATGCGTGTTGCCGGTAATCCGGGCTGTGTTAAAGTAAGTTCTCTTGGAAAAGCGGCATATCCCTTAGGAGAGAAAATATAATAAGAACCAACCTCCGTCATTTTAGCATTCTGGAAAGTATATTCTGCCGTTAATTTAGTTTTATTTGTAATTTGATAACTTAATACCGGCGCAAAGCTATAACGGTCATTTTGTTCGTAAGGACGGAATGAGCCTTTGTTCTGCACAGCGGCATTTAACCTTAATAACAATTTACCATCACTGGTTAATTTATGGTCGAAATCTACTGTTGTTCTATATAAGTCGAAACTGCCGAGGGTAAAGGAAACTTCACCTCTGTTAAAGCCTGTAGGCTTTTTAGTTACGACGTTGTACATGCCGCTTGGATCGCCATTGCCTAACATAAAACCGGCCGGACCTTTTACAAATTCAATGTGATCAACAAAACTCATGTCTTCTGTTAACGGCCCCCAATAGGATGAAACGACATTAAATCCATTACGCATGGCCTGGATTTGAGAACCACGCATGGTAATGTTTGTATACATATCACCCCAATGTTCTACCCTTACGGCACCACTCACATTTCTGATTAAACCATCACTCATACTAATAATTTGCTGGTCTTTGATGGCCTGACCTGTAACGGTCTGAATATTTTGCGGCGCTTCTAAAAGCGGCTCGTTTAATCTTAACGAGGCCGACGGGAGACTTATTTTATATCTGTTGTTTTTACCTGCAACAGTTACTTCTTCGAGTGCCTGATCATTTTCCGATAAAACGAAATCTATCATTTTAATTTCGCCGGCTACAACTGTTATTGATTTTTCTGAAGCATTAATCCCTACCGCCGAAGCTTTAATTGTATATGTTCCAGGTTTAACACGGTTAATGATAAATTTACCATTATCATCTGTTAGGGTTCCATGGGCATTACCTTTTAGCCCCACTGAAATGTAAGCCGCCGGTTTGCCGTTAGACGTTGTAATCGTACCTTTTATTGTTGCAAATTGTTGCGCAAAAGCCATCAAATTCATTATCAACATCCCTGCTGTTAAAGAAAAGAGTCTTATTTTATTCATTATAAAATTTTTGAAGAGATTATTTTTTATGAACGACTAGAATTTAAAACTGATGTTTGCCACTAAACTTCTTGGCATTTGCTGTTCTACAGTTGTCCATCCTTTATAATATTTTACATCAGCAAGGTTGTCTACTTTTAATCCAAGACGATAGCGGTTCTTCGAATAAAATGCAGTTGCATTTAGTACGGTATACGATGGGAGTGTGAAAACACCTGTTGCCAAACTGTTTGTAATGATATTTTCGCTGTTGTAATTTCCACCGAAGCCAAGCCCTAAGCCTTGTAGTTTACCTTTTGTGAGTGTATAACTTAACCAGGCATTTACCATGTCTTCTGGTCCTGCACTTACTGGTCTTCTGCCTTCTACACTTGGTGCCGCTTTAACCATTTTGCTATCGTTATGGCTATAACCTGCAACAAAGTTTAAACCGTCTACCGGGTTAGCATTTAAGCTAATTTCTATTCCTTTGCTTAATTGTGTGCCATCCTGAACCGTAATATTATAAGTCGTTCCATTTCTAACTATTGATTCGCTTCTGGTCATGTTTTTAACATCAATATTGTAATAGCTTGCAGTTAAGTTTAATTTATTGTGAAATAAATCAGCTTTTATACCGCCTTCAATTTGATTTGCCTGTTGAGGTTTAAACACGCCTGAAATATCTGAAAGCGGTTGCGTCACTGTAGCCACGTTCCTGAAACCATTCATGTAGTTTCCAAATATTGAAACCTGATCTTTGATAACTTCATAAACCAAACCGAATTTTGGTGAAATAGCAGTTTGCTTATAATCACCGGTAGTTCTGTTGGTGGCCTGGTCGTAAGTTCCCTTGTTGTCGAAACGATCAACCCGTAGACTAAACATTGCAGATAATGCATCTGTAACATTTAAAACATCAGAGGCATATGCACTGTAAACTTTTGAAATGGTGCTGTTTTTAGCATAGCCGGAAGCAGCTGCTCCAATTTTTGCGTCAACCGCGGCTTTAGAAATGTTAGCATAGCTTGCAGGTACATTAACAGAATTTATATTATCAAATAAAATATAAGGAGAGTTACTGTTGTCTGTTTTTTGGTTTAAATAATCCAAGCCAATAATCATCCTGTTTCTTAGCCCGGCAATTTTAAAATCGCCTATAAAGTTTTGTTGAACATCAGCAGATGTACTTGCTGAATTTTGGATGTTGATGTATCTTGATAAAAGATCATCAGTTGCTCCAAGATACATTACATATTGATAGTACCCTTCAGATTTACGAATGCTTTGAGAAAAGTTTGTCTGAGAAATCCAGTTATCAGAAATTTTATAAGTTAACTGACCATGAACATTTCTTGTCGGCGTTTTAATGGTTAAGTCATTGCTGGTAAAAGATCTTCCGAAGTCGAAGTTCAGTTCATCAGGTGTACGTGCAATTAACTGGCGGCTTCTGTTTAAGAAAACCATTAGCGGATTTGTGCCTTCGTAGTTGTAAAATTCTGCACCTAAATTTAATTTAAGTTTTTCGTTAATTCTGTATTCTAAAGCCGGGGCAATAAATGTTGAATTGCTGAAGCCGGCATCTTGCCAGCTATTCTGCTTATTATAAGCAGCATTAACTCTAAAAAGTAAGTTTTTATCTTTGTTAACCGGTGCATAAACATCGGCTGTTAACCTGTTAAGTCCGAAACTACCGGTGTTATAATTGATTGAACCACCCATGGTATCTAAAGGTTTTTTAGTCACAATGTTTACTAAACCACCAAAATTGGTAATCGCACCACCATATAATGTACCAGATGGGCCTTTAATTACTTCAATTGTTTCAATATTAGATGGATCAAGATCACCGTTAGTTAACCCTGCTATACCATCGATTACAGAAACCTGAGTAGTAAACCCACGTAAATTGTAATAAGATGCGCCGTCGCCCCCACGTCCTGTAGACGTCCATAATTTATCTAATCCTGGTGTATTTTTTAATGCGTCACTAAAATTGGTAACCATTTGTTCCTCCATCAATTCTCTGGAAATTGTGGTATAAACCTGCGGATTTTCAAGATTTTTCAAGGGTAGCTTGGCAACATATTCACTTTTTTTAGTGGCGAATTTATTTCTTTTACTGCTGCTGATATTTACCTCCTTCAATTGATCGGCATTTTCAACTAAAGAGAAATCCACGATTGAAGTTTCGCCTGCAGTTATGTTAATGGTTTTTTCTTCAGACTTCAAGCCCACAGCCGAAACCCTGATAATATATGTACCCGGTTTAACTTTCGGGATGGTGTAATTTCCATTTTCATCAGTTGTAGTGCCTAAGCCTTTGCCCTTTAATCCTATAGAGATGAAAGCGGCAGGCGCGCCATCAGAAGTTATAATCTTACCTTTAAGTGTTGAAGATTGTTGCGCAAAGGAGTTAATTCCTGAAAGTGAGAGCAAAATAGTAAATAAAAAGAGTCTGATTTTATACATGTTAAATTTATTTGGATTAATTCTAAACAGTCGCAAAATAACGGCAGAAAAATTTATTATCCAAATTATTTTGATTAATTCTAAATAAGAAGGTGTGGATTGTACAATAAGTAAAGTGTTAAGGCGCTGAATAACAGCGTTGGAAATGAGTCTCCATGCTGAAATTTTAACATTTTTAATTCTAAATCGGGAAAAATCTGTAAATAAAAAAGACCCCTTTAATTAAAGTGGTCTTTTTATTTACAATTATTGGATGAAAGTATTACTTGATTGTTAAGACTTGCAGGGTGATGGGGCGTTCTGTATCATTTGCCGGACTTACTAATCCGCCACAAATCACATCATAATGATAGCCTGCAGCAAATACTGCATCTGTTTTAGTGGTTCTGACTGTTCCGGAAGTTGTTTCTTTTGCATCAAGCGAATATGTTCCTGCAGCTATTTCGACAAAACCACCAGCAGTTTTATAAGCCTTGTTTGTTCCGTAAGAAGTTGTTGTGCCTGTTTTAACCAAATCAAGTGCAGGTGCATCAGGGGATAAATTTATAAATCTAACATATGCCTTATCAGTAGATCCAGTACTTAAATCTTCACTAACAAGTAAGCCATCTAACTGACCAGGTTTATTTACCAGATAATAAGAATAACTAGCTTCGGCATTCATAGTAATGTCTTTTGTATACAAACTCTCGACTGAACTTCCGCTGGTAAATTTCAAGTTGTATGTGCCGGCAGTTCTGGACGTGTAAGAAATTGAACCTGCAAATGGTAATGCAGCAGAATTAATTAAGCTGCCGCTTAAATAAACGTTGTATGTAGCCAGCGACGGTGAAGCATTAATTACTCTTAAATAAGATATCGTCGAATCAGCTGTTTCTGTTTTAGCACAAGAACTAAATATTATGGCCGTGATAAGTAATAAAAATGAATGTAATTTAACTTTTTTAAAATAACTGATAGTAGAAGTATTCATAAATTTCTCAGGATAAAGATTTAGTTCTAATTAAAACGATTGGGAATTCAAATTCGCTACAACCATACAAATATGGCGTTTAAATATTAATTAAGTATGTTAAATGTTGTTAATCAGATGTTAAAATTTAATAAAACAGTTCAGAATTTGGAAGCGCAATTACCGGAATGTAAAATCAGGGGAGTAGAGGGCCCGGCCCTAAAACCCAATTGGAAGGTGCTGGGCGTTTAACTTCCTGCCGACAGTTCGGAAAACATGCAATCAATTGGTCATCCCATTAAACTGATCTTTAAATTTCGAACTGTAAGTACTCAGACCAGAGGGCCTGGTACCCCGAAATATTCAGAATTTAGCTGTGGATGAAAATTAAAAAATGTAAAAAAGTTAAAAAATATTGTGTAACTCAATTATTATTTAAACCTTTGCACCTCAATAGAGTTAAAGCCGTTTTAATACGCAGAAAATGATTAAAAATTTTTTACATAAACTTTCGAGTAGCACAGCACATTTAGTGTCTGCGGAAAGTTTATTTATTAATCGTTTTCAACCTGTATTCTATTACCCCAACAGCCGGCAAAATTTTACGCCACGTATTTAGTACTCAACTAAACGTAACGAGGAATTGATCCTCTCTAAAAACCCAATTAACAAGAATACTTATAATTTTTCGTTAGAAAACGAATGGATATTAACGAATTTATCGTGCAGGTGGCACTTCCTGAGCATCGTGTATTTGCAGAACAAATCGTAACCGAGATGGCCGAATCTGCGAAAGCTCGCGGCACGGGTATTGCGAAACGTTCTCCCGACTATGTCGCAAATAAAATGCAAGAGGGCAAAGCTGTTATTGCGTTTCATAAAGACGGGCGATGGGCGGGCTTTTGCTACATCGAAACCTGGAGCCATGGTCAGTTTGTGGCCAATTCTGGCTTAATTGTTTCACCTGAATTTAGAAAAGCAGGTTTGGCTCATGCCATTAAAGAAAAAGTTTTTGAGCTTTCCAGGGCATTATATCCTAAGGCCAAGATTTTCGGTTTAACAACCGGTTTAGCTGTAATGAAAATCAATTCTGATTTAGGTTACGAACCCGTTACCTATTCTGAGTTAACCCAGGATGAGGAATTCTGGAAAGGTTGCCAGAGCTGCGTAAATTTCGAGATTTTGAAAATGAAAGAACGTAAAAACTGTATGTGTACCGCAATGCTTTACGACCCTGCCACTCAAAAACACGATGCAGCCAAAAAATTCGCCGAAGAATTACAAAAAAAACCCAAATTATATGAGCGGTTTATGCGCATTAAACAGCGTTTAGTTGTTAAACCTAAGCCAAAGTCCGGCTTAAAAGTATTGATGTTTTTATTTACCCTGTTATTTAACAAATAGTGATGAATTGCTTGTGAATCAATAAAAAAAAATAATCCATTCACAGGTAATCCATATGACAATTAAAATATAATTATCCCAATATGAACAAAGTAGTTTTAGCTTTTAGCGGAGGTCTCGACACCTCATTTTGTTGTATTTATCTTGCTCAAGATCGTGGTCTGGAGGTTCACTCCGTAATTGTTAATACGGGTGGTTTTTCTGATGAAGAATTACAGGAAATAGAGAAAAGAGCTTATGCCTTAGGTGTGAAATCTCATGCTGTGGTAGATGAAACTGAAAGCTATTATGAGGATTGCATCAAATATTTAATTTTCGGAAACGTATTGAAAAATGCCACCTATCCGCTTTCGGTGAGTGCCGAACGTGTTAGTCAGGCTACCGCAATAGCGAACTACGTTAAAAAAATTGGTGCTGATTATGTGGCGCACGGAAGTACAGGTGCCGGTAATGACCAGGTGCGTTTCGATATGATTTTCAATATCCTGATTCCTGAAGTTGAAATCATTACACCGATAAGAGATTTAAAATTATCCCGCGAAGCGGAAATACAATATTTAGCAGAACACGGTGTTGAATACAGTGCGGCAAAAGCACAATATTCGATTAATAAAGGTTTGTGGGGAACATCAGTAGGCGGAAAGGAAACCTTAACTTCTAACGAAACCTTACCGGAAAGCGCATGGCCAACCCAGGTTACAGAAACTGAATCCCGTAAATTGGAATTAACTTTCGAAAAAGGAGAGTTGGTTGCTATTGATGGCGAAACCTTTGAACCAGTTAGAGCAATCCAAAAATTACAAGCAATAGCTCAACCTTTTGGTATCGGTCGCGATATTCATGTTGGGGATACCATTATCGGTATTAAAGGTCGTGTGGGCTTCGAAGCTGCCGGTCCGATTATTATTATCAAAGCGCACCATACGTTAGAAAAACATACTTTAACTAAATGGCAATTGAGCTGGAAAGAACAATTGTCGTCTTTCTATGGTAACTGGCTGCACGAAGGGCAATTCCACGACCCGATTATGCGGAATATTGAGGCTTTTCTTGCCGATACGCAAAAGGTGGTAAGCGGTAAAGTATTTGTTGAATTATTACCTTATCGTTTCCAGATTATCGGTATCGAATCGAACCACGATTTAATGAGCAATAAATTTGGCAGCTATGGCGAAATGAATAATGCCTGGAGCGGTGAAGATGTTAAAGGTTTCTCTAAAATCTTTGGTAACCAGGTGATGATTTGGCATAAAGTAAATGGCGAAGAGGCTTAATTTGATGTAAGATGGAAGAGGTTTTATGGAAATTGAAACCTCATCTTGCTACTCGATACTAAATATCTGATACTAAAATGGACGAAATCCGATCAAAAGATAATTGTTTAAGCCACTATAAATGGGGTGATAATTGTGATGGATGGAATTTTATTAGCAAACCCGAGGCTGTTGTTAAGCAAGAATTAATGCCCGCCCAAACAGCCGAAAAATTGCATTTTCATACTTATGCAGAACAGTTTTTTTACATCTTGAAAGGACAGGCAACATTTTTAGTTGAAGAAAAAAACTTTACAGTTGATGCCAGTAAAGGCTTGCAGGTTAAAGCAGGCGACAAGCATAAAATCATGAATAACGGTATTGATGATTTAGAATTTATACTTTTTTCCTATCCATCTACAGAAAATGATAGAACAGATTGTGAATAATAAAATTAAAGCGGGAATAATTGGTGGAGCAGGATATACTGGTGGCGAAATGCTCCGTATCCTGGTTAATCATCCAAATGTTGAAATTACTTTCGTAAATAGCACCAGTAATGCAGGAAACTTAATTTCTGATGTGCATACTGATTTAATCGGCGATACGGATTTAAAATTTGTAAGTGATATTCCTCAGGATATTGACATACTTTTTCTTTGCGTTGGTCACGGCGATGCGAAGAAATTTTTAGCCGCTAACCCAATCAACGAAAACATTAAAATCATTGATTTATCCCAGGATTTTAGATTGGCAGCTAATGCTGAATTCGAAAAACGTGAATTTGTTTATGGCTTGCCGGAATTAAATCACGATAAAATAAAGTCTGCAAAAAATATCGCTAATCCTGGTTGTTTTGCGACTTGTATCCAATTGGGTTTATTACCACTGGCTGCAAAAGGTTTAATTAAAAGCGAACTTCACATCAATGCAACGACTGGTTCAACAGGTGCCGGACAAAGTTTATCAACAACGTCTCACTTTAGCTGGAGAAACAATAATCTGTCTATTTACAAAGCTTTTGAGCATCAACATCTGAATGAAATTGGCGAAAGTTTGGTGCAGTTGCAGCCCTCGCTAACAGAGGCCTTGAGCTTCATCCCGCAACGCGGAGCTTTTACTCGCGGTATTTTAGCGGCGATGTATTTAGAAAGTGATTTGACTTTAGACGAAGCACAGAAAATTTTCGAAGACTATTATCGTGCACATCCTTTTACACATGTAAGTCGGAAAAACATCGATTTAAAACAGGTTGTAAATACAAACAAGGCGCTGGTTCATGTTGAAAAACACGGCAATAAATTATTTATCACCAGCATTATTGACAACCTGTTAAAAGGCGCCAGCGGACAAGCCGTTCAGAATATGAACTTAATGTTTGGTTTGGAAGAAACAGCAGGGCTGCGTTTAAAAGCAGCGAACTTTTAATAATCTGTTATGCTGAGGCACGAAGCATCTGCAAACGATGAAAAAGATTCTTCGTTCCTCAGAATGACAAAATCTATAAAATATGGAATTATTTGATGTATACCCTTTAAACGATATCACGGTAGTATCTGCAAAAGGCAGCAATGTTTGGGATGCTAACGAACAAAAATATTTAGACTTATATGGCGGTCACGCAGTGATTTCGATTGGCCATACCAATCCGCATTATGTAAGTCGCTTAACCGAGCAGTTAAATAAAGTTGGTTTTTATTCCAACTCTGTTAAAATTCCTTTGCAGGTTCAATTGGCAGAGAAATTAGGACAGGTTTCTGGGAAGAAAGATTTTCAATTGTTCCTGGTAAACTCTGGTGCAGAAGCAAATGAAAATGCTTTAAAACTGGCTTCATTTTACAATGGCAGAAAAAAAGTAATTGCTTTTACAGGCGCTTTCCACGGACGAACATCTTTGGCTGTTGCAGTGACGGATAATCCGAAAATTGTTGCGCCGGTTAACCAAACCGAAAATGTAATCTTCCTGCCGTTCAACAATGAAGTAGCTCTTGAAGAGACTTTCAAAGCGCAGGGCAATGAAATTTCAGCGGTAATTATTGAGGGTATCCAGGGTGTTGGCGGAATTAAGGAAGCCTCAAAAAGTTTCTTGCAAAAAATCCGTTCACTTTGTGATGAATACAATTCGGTTTACATTGCCGATTCGGTTCAGTGTGGTTATGGCAGAACAGGTTTGTTTTATTCACACGATTATTCGGGTGTTGAAGCAGATGTCTATACCATGGCAAAAGGAATGGGTAACGGATTTCCGGTAGCCGGAATTTCTATTGCACCAAAATTCAAACCTTGGCATGGCGAATTAGGTACCACTTTCGGCGGTAACCATTTGGCCTGTGCGGCAGCTTTAGCTGTTTTAGAAGTTATGGAAAAAGATAACTTAATGAAAAATGCTGAAGAAATCGGTAATTATTTAATCACAGAATTGAAGAAATTTAAGCAAGTTGTCGAAGTTCGTGGTCGTGGGTTAATGATTGGTATTGAACTCCCTGAAGAGCTTGCTCATGTCAAAAAAGAATTATTATTCACATACCATATTTTCACCGGCGAAGCTAAACCAAATGTTATTCGTTTATTGCCAGCCTTAAATTTAACCAAAGCACACGCTGATGAGTTTTTGGTGGCATTTGGTAAGTTGGTGAAGTAATTATATACTCGTCATTGCGAGGTACGAAGCAATCTTAATGCGGTAGAAAACCCACCCATAGTTGTAAGATTGCTTCGTACCTCGCAATGACGATAAAATACGAAGTTAGTGCAAGCTAATTTCTTTTTTGAAATTTTTAAGAGCCGGTGGAGGGGAAAACCTTAAACCCTAAACCTCAAACCTTATATCTTAGTATGAAACTTTTCACTTCCGTACACGATGTTCCAAGCATCAAACAATTTGTAAAGGATGCGCTTGAATTAAAGGCGAATCCTTATGCGCATCAAAGTTTGGGTAAAAACAAAACCCTGGGATTGGTTTTTATGAACCCGAGTTTACGTACCCGTTTAAGCACTCAAAAAGCGGCGCTAAATTTGGGTATGAATGTGATGGTGATGAATCTGGATAAAGAAGGCTGGGCCTTAGAAACGCAGGATGGCGTAGTAATGAATGGCTCAACCGTGGAGCACATCCGGGAAGCTGCTGCGGTAATGGGTCAGTATTGCGATATTTTAGGATTGCGTTCTTTCCCGAAATTAAATAATCGGGAGGAAGATTATAATGAAGATTTCTTTAACAAATTCGTGAAATACTGCGCTGTTCCGGTTGTGAGTTTAGAGAGCGCTACACGGCATCCGCTGCAAAGCTTTGCCGATATTATTACCATTCATGAAACCTGGAATCCTTTGAGGGTTGGCGCTAACTTAAAGCCTAAGGTTGTTTTAGCCTGGGCACCTCATGTAAAAGCTTTACCGCAGGCGGTTCCGAATTCTTTTGCAGAATGGATGTGTAAAGCGCAAAATGAGGGAATGATTGATTTTACAATTGCGCAACCCGAGGGTTATGAACTTGCCGAAGAATTTACACCAGGCGCCGATATTCAATACAACATTGAAGAAGCTTTGGCCGGCGCTGATTATGTGTATGTTAAAAACTGGAGCAGCTATAAAGAATACGGTAAAGTTCTGACTTACCCCGATGGCTGGATGATGAACAATGAAAAGCTTAAATTTACTAATGATGCGAAAGTGATGCACTGTTTGCCGGTTCGTCGCGATTTGGAATTATCTTCTGAAATTCTTGATGGGCCCAATTCATTGGTTATTCATGAAGCCGGCAATCGTTTATGGGCAGCACAAGCAGTGATTAAATCAATGTTGGAAGAATTGTAAAAAGCAGAAAGACTAAAGCTAAAAGACCAAAGCTTTCAGCATTTTGCTTTAAGCTTTAAGCTCAATAAAATGAAACAACTTACAATCATAAAAATCGGTGGAAACGTAATCGATAACTCTGAAAACTTACATCAGTTTTTATTGGATTTTACAGCTTTGCCAGGCGACAAAATTCTGGTTCATGGTGGTGGTAAAATCGCAACTGAACTTGGTGAAAGTTTAGGTATTGAAGCCAAAATGGTCGAAGGCCGCCGGATTACGGATATAGAAACTTTGCGTATTGTTACGATGGTTTATGCCGGATTGATTAACAAAAATATGGTTGCCCAATTACAAGCGAAAGGCAGCAATGCAATTGGTTTAACGGGTGCGGATGGAAATATCATTAAAGCTAGAAAACGTCCTGTAAAAGAAATCGATTACGGATTTGTTGGCGATTTGGATGAATACTCTGTTTCTTCGGAAACTTTAGATAGCCTACTTAAAGCAGGATTGGTACCGGTATTATGTGCAATTACGCATGATGGCGAAACACAATTGTTAAACACCAATGCCGATACCATTGCGTCATCAGTTGCGGTGGCAATGTCATCATTATATGAAACGCGTTTGGTATATTGCTTTGAAAAAAAAGGTGTTTTGAGCGATGTAAATAATGATGATTCAGTGGTTAGAGAAATCAAAGCCAATGAATTTGATGGTTTGAAAGCTAACGGAACCGTGCAGGGTGGAATGATACCAAAGTTACACAATGCTTTTGAAGCGATTAAAAAAGGCGTTTCGGCTGTATATATCGGTAAAGCTGATGAATTGGCCGAACTTGCAGGTGGTACTTTTGGAACGAAGATGCTGAAATAAGGTAGAGGATTAAAAGGAAGAAGATTGAGGATGTATCGCAATGACGGTTTTGAATAAACCTGATAGCAATGGAAATACTTTTTTAGCAGCAACATTGAATAAACTGTCATGCTGAGGTACGAAGCATGACAAATGAGTTTGAAAAAAGATTGAATTGAATAGCAGGACTGAACATTAATAGAATTGCTGAAATTGCTTTTCAAATAAATCTGTGAAATCAAATAATCTGTGAAATCAATCCGAAGGAAAAAATATTAATCATGACAAAAAAAATAGCCATAATTGGTAGTGGAAATATCGGTTTATCTTTAGCAAAAGGTTTGGTAAAAGCCGATTTCGCTAAAGCAGGCGATATCACGCTAACCCGTAGAAATACCGACCATTTAACATCTTTTGCGCAAGCCGGGTTTGTAGTGAGCAATGATAATAAACATGCGGTTACCGATGCAGATGTTGTAATTCTTGCTGTTTTACCACAGCAGTTAAATACCGTTTTAGATGAAATTAATTCCTCGATAAACGCAGCTAAACATTTGGTTATTTCTGTAATTTCGGGTGTGAGTTGTGCTGCGGTTCGCGAGAAACTGGGAAGTGATGTGGAGGTGATTCGTGTAATGCCAAATACGGCTATTGCGATTGGCCAGTCGATGACTTGCATGGCCAGCGATAATGCATCTGCTGAAAATATTACCGAGGTGACCAAAATGTTTGAAACGGTTGGTTCAGTCGTGAAAATAAATGAAGATTTAATGACTTCCGCTACGGCGCTTTGTGCTTGTGGTATTGCGTTCTTTTTGAGGGCGATCAGGGCAGCATCTCAGGGAGGTGTCGAAATTGGTTTCCATGCAGATGAGGCGCTGAAAATGGCAGTTCAAACGGCAAAGGGCGCAGCTGATTTACTTTTATTACACGGCACTCACCCGGAATCAGAGATAGATAAAGTAACTTCGCCAAAAGGTTGTACCATTGCCGGTTTAAATGAAATGGAGCATAACGGTTTTAGTTCATCATTGATAAAAGGGATTAAACTTTCGGCTTTAAAAGCAGGGAATTTATATACAAAAGAAGGTTAAAGGTATAAGGTTGATGGTGGAGGGTTTTGGCTCGATATCTTGATACTTTATACTAACTACTCGATACTATGTTATTAGAAAATATACAAAAGGAAAGTCTGGATTTACTGCGACAGCTGATTCGCATCCAGTCTTTTAGTAAGGAAGAAGACCGAACGGCGAACCTAATCGCTCAGTTTTTGGAGGAGAAAGGAATTAAGACGCAGCGGAAAATGAACAATGTTTGGGCTTATAACAAGCATTTCGATGCAAATAAACCAACATTGCTTTTAAATTCTCATCACGATACGGTTAAACCAAATTCTGGTTACACCCGCGACCCATACGACGCGGCAATCGAAGGCGACAAATTATTTGGCTTAGGCAGTAATGATGCTGGTGGTTGCCTGGTTTCGTTAATCGGTACATTTTTATATTACTACGAACAGGAAAATTTAAAATATAACATCTGTTTGGCCGCAACGGCGGAAGAAGAAATTTCTGGAAATAATGGCTTAGAACTTGTTTTGCCAGACTTGGGTGAACTCGAATTCGGAATTGTTGGGGAGCCAACAGAAATGAACCTGGCTATTGCCGAACGGGGTTTGCTGGTGTTGGATTGTGTATCTCACGGTAAAGCCGGTCATGCGGCGCGCGAAGAGGGCGAAAATGCCATTTATAAAGCATTAAAAGATATCGATTGGTTCAGAAATTATCAGTTTCCTAAAGTATCGGAAGTTTTTGGTCCGCTGAAGATGACGGTTACGATTATAAATGCAGGTTCGCAACATAATGTGGTTCCGGCTAATTGTACCTTTACAGTTGATGTTCGGGTTACAGACGCTTACACAAACGAAGAAGTTTTAGAAATCATCCGTGCAAATGTAGATTGTGATGTTACCCCACGTTCTATTCGTTTAAAACCATCATCGATTGATAAAAATCATCCGGTTGTTCAGGCTGGTGTAGCATTGGGCAAAACTACTTATGGTTCGCCAACCACATCCGACCAGGCTTTATTGGATATTCCATCCGTAAAATGTGGGCCGGGTTTTTCAGGCCGCTCACACATGGCTGATGAGTTTTTATATGTTAGGGAGGTAGCTGAAGGTGTTCAAGGCTATGTGAATATGTTGAAGCCGGTGATTGTAGGTTAAAGGTTTTAAGGTTGAGGGCATAAAACCTTGTGTACTTAGTGTCTTTGTGGTAAAAATAGCCTTGTGTTCTCTGTGAAAAATCAGTGAGCGCTTTGGTAAAATAGTATAATAGCTTTGTGTGCTTTGCGAAAAACTTAGCGCTCTTTGCGGTTAAATCAAAATTCTTATAATATTGTTTATCTTTACTTTATGAAAACTTATTCTGAGTTTATAGAAATTGATGCCAGCAAACGATTTGGAAAACCTTGCATAAAAGGTACAAGAATTGCGGTTTATGATGTTTTGGGTTGGTTAGCTAACGGTATGACTATTCAGGATATTCTTGAAGATTTTCCTGAAATAAACGAAGAAGAAGTTTTGTCTTGTCTGGCTTATTCGGCTGATAGAGAGCATAAAATAAGAGTAGCCTAGTGAAATTATTATTCGACCAAAATATTTCTTATAGAATTATAAAACTTTTGGAGGCTGAATTTTCTGGCTGCAATCAAATTAGACAGCTAAAACTAGAAAATAAATCAGATAAGGAAATCTGGACTTTTGCAGGTCAAAATAATTTTACGGTAGTTACTTTTGATGCAGATTTCTACGAGTTCTCAAATCTATATGGGCATCCACCGAAAATAATCTGGTTACGTTTTGGAAACAATACAACTTTAGGAATCGCCAATGCTCTAGTAGAAAAAAAACAATTAATAAATGATTTTATTAAGCAAGATGAATTTTCTTGTTTAGAAATACAATAATCAATTGCGAGGCACGAAGCAATCTATTGTCAAGTGTGACGCTTTGAAATCAAAATAAATAGAGGATTGCTTTCCCTAACAGTCGGGATAAATTGTGCCTCACAATGATGGAGATGACCAAAAAGCGCTATAGTGTGATCTTTGATAACTTGGTGAACTCTGTAGGAAATTTATACAATAGCTTAGCGCCCTTTGCAAAAAAACTTAGCGCTCTTTGCGGTTAACTAAAGTAAAATGAAGATTTGGCAAAAAAATATAGATGTAAATAAATTCGTAGAAACTTTCACCGTTGGTAAAGACCGCGAACTGGATTTACAAATGGCAAAATTTGATGTTTTGGGTTCTTTAGCGCATACCCAAATGTTAGAAACCATTAACCTGCTTACCGCTGATGAATTGAAAACGGTTCAGCAAGAACTGAAAAACATTTACAATGAAATTGAAGCTGGAAATTTCACCATCGAAGATACGGTAGAAGATGTACACTCGCAGGTAGAATGGTTACTTACCCAACGTATTGGTGAAGCTGGTAAGAAAATTCACAGCGGCCGTTCTCGCAACGATCAGGTTTTGGTTGATTTGAAACTATTTTTCAGAGCTTGTATCGGAGATATGGTTAACCAAACATCAACTTTGTTTAACCTTTTGATTGAGTTGAGCAATACGCACGCAGCTAAATTGATGCCGGGTTATACGCATTTGCAAATTGCAATGCCCTCATCATTTGGTTTATGGTTTGGCGCTTATGCCGAAAGCCTTGCCGATGATATGGAACTGATGTTGGCGGCATGGAAAATCACGAATAAAAATCCATTGGGTTCTGCTGCAGGTTACGGCTCTTCATTTCCATTGAACAGAACTTTAACTACTAAATTGTTAGGTTTCGAAAGCTTAAACTATAACGTGGTTTATGCGCAAATGGGTCGCGGGAAAACAGAAAGGGTTTTAGCACAGGCCATGAGTGCAGTAGCAGCAACGTTAGCCAAAATGGCGATGGATGTATGCTTGTTCATTAACCAAAACTTTGGCTTTATCAGTTTTCCGCCGGAATTAACAACTGGTTCGAGCATTATGCCGCACAAAAAGAATCCTGATGTTTTTGAGTTGATTCGTTCTCGTTGCAATAAAATTCAGGCTTTGCCTAATGAAATTGCGATGATGATTACCAATTTGCCTTCAGGGTACCACCGTGATTTACAATTACTAAAAGAAAATCTTTTCCCTGCAATCACTTCGTTAAACGAATGTTTGGAAATCGCCACTTTCATGTTCCAGAACATTACCATTAAAGATGATATTTTGAAAGATAAAAAATATGATTACCTGTTTAGCGTTGAAGTAGTAAACGATTTGGCGTTGCAAGGGGTTCCGTTTAGAGAGGCTTATAAAATAGTTGGCGAACAGATAGAAAATAGTACTTTTGCACCATCGAGCCAAATACATCATACACACGAGGGAAGCATCGGCAACCTTTGTAACGAACAAATTGCTGCATCAATGCAAGCAGTTTTATCTCAATTTGGTTTTGATAAAGTAAATAAAGCAATAGAAGATTTAATTCGTTAGGTCGTCATTGCGAGGTACGAAGCAATCTTAAAGCTGTGATTTTTTCCAATTGTTTTAAGTCATAGGATTGCTTCGTACCTCGCAATGACGTTTAAAGCGACAAAAAAGTAATATATGAAAGTTTCAATATTAGCCAGTGCTCTGATTGGCTCGGAAATAATAAAAATTGGTAACGAGGTTAACGAAATGAAACGCAAAGGCGCATCAATCGCTAACTTAACTATCGGCGATTTTGATTCGAATATCTATCCAATTCCGACAGAATTAAAAGCTGGAATTGTAGATGCCTACAATGCCAATCAAACCAATTATCCGCCTGCTGATGGTGTTTTGCAATTAAGAGAAACTGTTTCTGAATTATTGAAAGATAGATTCGGTTTAGAATATAACACCAATAGCATTCTGGTTTCCGGCGGTTCCCGTCCGCTAATTTACGCTACCTATCTGGCCTTAATCGACCCGGGAGATACTGTTGTTTTCCCTGCTCCTTCCTGGAACAATAACCACTATTGCCACTTAACTTCTGCAAAAGCGATTGCGGTAGAAACCGATGCAGCGCATAACTTCATGCCAACGGCAGCGCAACTGAAGCCACATTTAAAAGGTGCAACTTTGCTGGCTTTGTGCTCTCCATTGAACCCAACGGGAACCATGTTCGATGCGGATTCTTTAGCTGAAATTTGCGATGTTATTTTAGAAGAAAACGCAAATCGTGGGGTTAATGAAAAACCATTGTATTTAATGTACGACCAGATTTATTCGCTTTTAACTTTCGGTAAAGCGCATGTAAATCCGGTTTCATTACGCCCGGCAATGCGTGAATTTACCATTTTTGTAGATGGAAGTTCGAAATGCTTGGCTGCAACAGGCGTACGTGTGGGATGGGGTTTTGGTCCTGAAGATATTGTGAACAGGATGAAGGCTTTGGTTGGTCACATGGGCGCATGGGCACCAAAAGCCGAGCAGGTTGCCATGTCTAACTATTTTAATGATAAAGCACAGGTTGATGCTTTTTTAACCAGCTTTAAAGCGCAGATTCAGGATAGTTTGAATGCACTTTACAATGGTTTTAACGAGCTAAAAGCAGAAGGTTTTAATGTTGATGCGGTGGAGCCAATGGGCGCCATTTATTTAACCATTAAAATCGATTATATTGGTAAAACTACTGAAGATGGTCAGCTTTTAAAAGACAGCGCAGATGTAAATTTCTACCTGATTAAGGAAGCTGGAGCCGCGTTAGTTCCGTTTTCTGCTTTCGGAAACGAGCACAATATGCCATGGTTCAGGGCTTCAGTTGGCGCCTGTACTTTACAGGACATCAAAGATATGTTACCGAGAATAAAAACTGCTTTGAGTAAGTTAAAGTAATATTTCATTTCGAAAAAAAACCTCTTCAAAAAAATTGAAGAGGTTTTTTTATTTTGGGAAGTGCTAGAATACTAACTCTTAAACTCGCTCGTTTTATGGAAATCAATATCCGGATAATCCTGTTTTGTTAAGTTAATCATGTATTCACTGTCAGATAAGTAAACAGGATTAGCCTCTTTATCAAAACCGATGTGTTGTTGCTTACGCTTTACAAATTCATCCAGTTTTTTTCTATCTGTAGAAGTTACCCAACTCGAACGGGTGTAACTCAATGTACGGAAACGACATTTAGCGCCATATTCATGTTCTAACCTGAAATTGATTACCTCGAACTGGAGTTCACCAACGGCACCGATTACTTTCCTGTTTCCGGGTTGCATTACAAACAATTGTGCTACGCCCTCATCGGTTAATTGCTCTATGCCTTTTTCCAGTTGTTTGGTACGCATTGGGTCCATGTTTTCTACCTCTTTAAAAATAGATGGAGAAAAACTTGGGATACCTTTGAATTGCAATTTTTCGCCTTCGGTTAACGTATCGCCAATTTTGAAGTTACCACTATCATATAAGCCAACAACGTCACCTGGCCAGGCCTCTTCAACAATGCTTTTTTCATTAGCCATAAAATCCATCGGGTTCGAGAATTTCAGTTTTTTATCCTGACGGGTATGGTAGTAAAATTTATTACGCTCAAATTTACCTGAACAGATTCGCAGGAAAGCAATTCTATCACGGTGTTTAGGGTCTAAGTTGGCGTGGATTTTAAATACGAATCCACTGAAATTTTTCTCTTCAACCAGAACATCACGCTCTTCAGCTTCTCTATGTCGCGGACTAGGTGCGATATCAATAAACGTATCCAAAAGTTCTTTAATACCGAAATTATTAATCGCACTACCAAAAAACACGGGTGCCACTAAGCCATCGGTATATAAATCTTTATCTATTTTGCCATAAATGCCATCCACCAGTTCAACATCGTCTTTTAAGGTGTTGATTTCATTTTCCTTTAAATAATTCAAAAGCGATGGGTCATTCAAATCATTTGCAGCAACAACTGAATCAGTAACTTTGGTTTTATCAGAATTGAACAGATTCAAGTGTTTGTTATAAATGCTATAAACGCCTTTAAAAGTATGACCTTGTCCGATAGGCCAGGAAAGCGGACATAAACTGATGTTCAGCTTTTCCTCAATCTCATCCAATAAATCATATGCCTCTTTACCTTCACGGTCCATCTTATTGACAAAAATAATCACGGGTGTATTACGCATGCGGCAAACCGACATCAGTTTTTCAGTTTGTTCCTCTACACCTTTCACACAGTCGACCACCAAAATTACGCTATCTACAGCTGATAAAGTTCGGTAAGTATCTTCGGCGAAATCCTTGTGACCAGGCGTATCCAGAATATTAATTCGCTTGCCGCTGTATTCAAAACCCATTACCGAAGTTGCAACTGAGATACCACGTTGTTTCTCGATTTCCATAAAATCGGAAGTATTGCTTTGGTTCGCTTTGTTACGTTTCACTGCACCAGCCGTATTTATGGCGCCTCCAAAAAGCAGGAATTTTTCTGTCAAAGTGGTCTTGCCCGCATCGGGGTGACTAATAATGGCAAAGGTTTTACGTTTTTCTATTTCGGGGTTAAGCATAATAAATCTGGGTAAATAAAGGGCGATGAAACCTGGTTAAAGAAATTTAACTGCGATAAGATTTGAATATTTTTGTTTCATCAGGCTGCAAAGATAAGAAAATTGCTTAACTGTTTGAACCGCTTAATGGAAAACCGATTGCCGATCTATAAATCAGAGTTTTTATGCGGTGATAATTTTGTGGTAACCTGGCTATAAAGGTGTTAATGCAGCTAATATATTCCGCCTTGTTTTGCCAGGTGAAAACCGGTTGATAAAAAAGATTTTTGTGCTTTCTTATCCCATAGTAACTTATTGGTATGGTTTAAATGGATAAATTGAATTTTCGATTTATTACCTGCAGGTTCATTTTCGAATAATTTAATTGTTTCAGTTACCAATGGATGCGGAACTTCACTTATCGGCCTGTTGCCAAGTTCTCCTGTTGAGTAAAAAGTAGCATCTAAAAAGGCAAAATCAACTTTTTTAACCATTTCAATGATATTGCGATTCCATTTATCAATATCAGGAATAAAGAGGTATTTTTTTGCATTGGTAAAAATTTCAAAACCTGCTGTTTCAGAATATTCGTCGCGATGCGGAACGGTAAAAGCGATAATTTTAATTTCGTCTGTTTCAAAAGGTTTATCAGCTTGAAGTGCAGTAATATTAATATTTTGCAATTTCACCAATTGGCTCCACGGTCCGTTTTCTTCTAGAAAAGATTTAAGCTTTGGCAGTACATAAACATTAAGTTTTTTAGTATTCATCACTTCCCGGCCAAATTCCATTAACCCGGTATAATGGCCAATATGAGCATGTGTAATAAAAATACCTTCCGGTAAATAAGGAAATGCGTTTTTTGTTTGTTTACCAAAATCGTTTAACTGTTTTTTTATGTCGGGACTTGCATCAAATAAATACCATTTTTTTGTAATGGGATTAACCAGCGCGAGTGAAGCAACGGTTTTTTGTAAGGCCGGATTTTTCCACGCTGAAATGCAGCATATGTTAGTACAGCCCATGTGCGGATAACCGCCATCCTGAGCTACACCCAAAACCAGCACATAAGGCCGGTTAGTCGTTTGGGCAAAGCCTGAAAAATAAAATACGAGTAGTGCAATGAATGACAGTTTATATTTTAAAAACATATATTAAAACTAAATGCTTACGAATTTAGAAATTAATACGTTTTTTTGTTAAAAATTGGCTAATTTTAGTCATCCCGCCATTTACTTAATCAAAAATTTTATTACTAATGCCAAAGTTGGAAGAAACTTCTGTAGCAGCAGAAATAGCTGCTAAGTTTATTAATTACACGTCGAAGCATGTTTTTTTAACGGGAAAAGCAGGAACAGGAAAGACTACTTTTTTACATAAACTGATAAAGTTAACGCATAAAAAAGCAGTGATTTGTGCGCCAACAGGTATTGCAGCCATAAATGCCTCAGGTGTAACCATCCATTCGCTGTTTCAGTTGCCATTTGGTGCTTTCTTTCCTGATGCGGCAGGAAACCTCAACAATCAGAACATCACTTTCAACTTCAATACACCACGTACAATTGTAAAGCATATGAATATGCAGGGCAATAAACGGAGGATGTTACAAGAGTTGGAATTGTTGGTAATTGATGAGGTAAGTATGCTCCGTGCTGATATGCTGGATGCAATTGATTTTGCTTTACGTTACATACGCAGAAATCGAAACATACCTTTTGGCGGTGTACAATTGTTATTTATCGGCGACTTGCACCAGTTACCGCCCGTTGTCAAAAACGATGAATGGCGGGTGATGGCTGGTTTTTATAAAAGTATTTATTTTTTCGATGCCCTGGCTTTGCAGAATAATCCGCCGGTGTACATCGAATTGGATAAAATTTATCGGCAGGATGATGCCGTATTTATTGGCCTGCTTAATAATTTAAGAAACAATCAAATCACACTTGAAGATACTGCTTTGCTCAGACAACATTTTAAGCAAGATTTCAAGCCCTCGGCTGATGAGAATTACATTACTTTAACAACGCACAATAATAAAGCTGATGCGATCAATCGGGAAAGGTTAACACAATTGAAAACGAAGTCTTACTTTTTTGATGCAAAAATTACCGGCGAGTTTAATGAGTATGCCTATCCGAATGAAAAAAGTCTGGAGCTAAAAGTTGGTGCGCAGGTCATGTTTATTAAAAATGATATGACCTCCGAAAAGCGTTATTATAACGGTAAAATCGGTATTGTTCATCATATTGAAAAAGATGTTATTGAAATAGAACTTCCTGAAGAAAAAACAGTAATTGAAGTTGCGCCTTATACCTGGGAAAACGTAAAATATAAATTGAATGAGGCAACTAACGAGATTGCAGAAAATGTTGCAGGCTCGTTTGTTCAATATCCGATAAAATTGGCTTGGGCAATCACTGTTCATAAAAGTCAGGGTTTAACTTTCGATAAAGCGATTATTGATATTGGCGATGCCTTTGCGCCTGGACAAGCCTATGTCGCACTATCGCGTTTGCGATCTTTAAAAGGTTTGGTTTTAACCTCGCACCTGCGCGAAAGCGGTTTGCAGCAAGATCAAAACATCCATTATTTCTCTAGCACAAAACAAGCTGCAGATGTTTTAACCCAGCAAATCAGCGTAGAGAGTTACGATTTCATCAGAACTTATTTATTGTCGGCTTTTGATTTGAATCTCGTTCGGTACTACATGAAAGAGCACGTCGAAACTTTCGATAAGAGTGAGGCAAAATCAACCAAGCAGCGTTACGATGGGTGGACAATGGACCTGTATAAAGATTTTCAGAAAATTACGGCGACGGCAGATACATTTGTGAATCAACTGAAAAACCTTTTTGCACAGCAAACCGAACATACCTTATTTAATGTTTCAAAAAGGGTAGAGGCAGCCGTGAAATATTTTAGTCCGCTGATAAAAGAAGTTTCTGATAAATTTTTGCAACACGTTGAAGTTATAAAGGAAGAGAAGCAGATTAAAACTTATTTAACCGAATTGCTTGAACTGGAAATCGTGATTTATGAACAGTTAAAGAAAATAATTAAAAGTAAAGCCTTACTGCAGGCAATTATTGATGGTAAGGAATTTAGTAAAGCGGATACAGATAAACTTTTAAATACAGCTGCGAGGGAAGCACAATTGCAAAAAGCAATCAATTTAAAAGGTATGGCTGTAAAAGTTAGATCAGCCGC
Organism: Pedobacter rhodius; assembly: GCF_027213645.1. Taxonomy (GTDB): domain Bacteria; phylum Bacteroidota; class Bacteroidia; order Sphingobacteriales; family Sphingobacteriaceae; genus Pedobacter; species Pedobacter rhodius. Next base: position 53,416 of record NZ_JAPWGL010000006.1, read on the forward strand.
AGAGAAGAAAAAGAAAGAACCGAAAATAGATACAAAATCGGTGAGTTTCGACCTTTATAATCAAGGAAAATCTTTAGAAGAGATAGCAAAAGAACGTGGTTTTTCTGTTGGCACCATTGAAGGGCATTTGGCTTATTATGTTTCAACGCAGCAAATTGATGTTTCGAAATTGGTAAAGCCTAATAAAATTAGAAATATTAGTGATGCAGTTGAAAGCCAGAAAACTAAGTCGATGGCTACGATTCGGGAGTTTCTAGGTAAGGATTATTCATTTGGGGAGATTAAAATGGTGCTGGCATCGTTGTTTCCATCGGAGGAATAGCAATTAAGATTAACCGCAAAGAAAGCAAAGAAAAATACGCAAAGAACGCAGAGTGAAATTTCAAACTATGAATGAAAATGAATTATCAAGAATTGTAATCGGATTAGCTATCGAAGTTCATAATGCGTTGGGCCCTGGTTTGTTGGAAAGTGCTTACAAAGAATGTTTGTTTTATAAAATCGCTAAAGTTGGATTATTTGTTGAAAAGGAAAAAATTATGCCTTTAATTTTTGAAGAAGTTAAGTTAGAATGCGGTTATAGAATTGATATTTTGGTAGAGCAAAAATTGGTGTTGGAGTTAAAGAGCGTTGAAGTTTTAAATGATGTTCATTTAGCTCAGACTTTAACTTATATGAAATTAGGAAATTATAAATTAGGTTTATTAATGAATTTCAATGTTAGCTTGTTAAAGGATGGACTAAAACGGGTCGCTAATGGCCTATAAATTTTTTTATTCATTTACAAAAAACTTTGGGAATTGTATGGTTAAATTTTTTAAGCCATTAGCTTTTAATTTTCTTTGTTTCTTTGCGGAAAAACTTTGCGAACTTTGCGGTTAAATGAATAAAGTTGATTTACTAGCGCAATATATGCCTGCCGAGGCAGCGCCGCTTATTGCAAAGTGGATAGATTATTTTCAGTGCGAGTTTAAAATCGCTAAAACCCGTTCTACAAAACTTGGCGATTACCGCCATCCATACCGCGATAAAGGACATCGGATTTCAGTGAATTTTAATTTAAATAATTACGCTTTTCTGGTTACAACCGTTCATGAATTTGCGCATCTTTTAACCTGGAACGATTTCAAAAACAAAGTAAAACCGCATGGTTCGGAGTGGAAAAAAAACTTCCAAAGGATGATGGTTCCATTTTTCGATATGAATATTTTTCCTGCCGATATTCATAAGGCAATTGATAATTACATGTCAAATCCTGCAGCATCGAGCTGTTCTGATTTACATTTATCCAGAGCGTTAAAAAAGTACGATTCTCATAAAGTAGAAACTTTGCACCTGGAACAACTGCCAATAAACACCATTTTCAAAATAAAAGATGGACGCCGATTTAACAAAGGCGAACGCATTAGAAAACGTTATCGTTGTGTTTGTTTAGATGATAAAAGGATTTATCTTTTTAATCCTTTGGCAGAGGTTTTTGTGGTGGAGTAGCTAAAACGGTCGTCATTGCGAGGAACGAAACAATCCTACAACGTTCGCTATAACACCCAAAGCATAAAATTGCTTCGTGCCTCGCAATGACGCAATTTTGTTAAACAAACTCAAACGTATCGCCATTAAATAAACCTTTGTCGCTTAGCTTTAAATGTGGAATAACCAATAAGGCCATAAAGGAAAGCGTCATAAAAGGAGCAACCAAGGTAGAACCCAGTTCTTTTGCAAATTTATCAATGGAAGTATAGCTTTCGGCAACTTTATATCCGTTTTCATTACTCATTAAACCGGCCACAGGCAAAGCCAGAATTTCTTCTTTCCCATTGCCCAAAGCAACTACGCCACCGGTTTCTTTAATAACCAAATTAACTGCATCGCAAATACTTTTGTCATCAACGCCAACCGCAATAATGTTGTGACTATCATGCGCCACACTGGATGCAATGGCGCCCTGTTTTAAGCCGAAATTTTTAACGAAAGAAACTGCAATTGGCGCATCGTGATAACGATTTACAACGACCATTTTCAGAACATCGTTTTCTAAATCACTAATGATATTTCCGTTTGAAACTTCAGGTTTTGCGGAAAGTCTGTTGGTAATTAACTGACCGTCTAACGCCTCGATAACTGGAATTTCTGACTGTCCGGCAAAAGCATACACAAAATCTTTTTCCTTTTTAAAGCTGCAATCGAAATGATTAACCGATTCCCTGTCTTCTAAATGCTTAACCCAATCGCCAACGGTTTGGCCGTTCTCTGCCAGTAAAACGCCATCGATATAGGTTTGCTTAATTTTGAAACTTATTAAATCTTCAGCTACAATAAAATCAGCAAAATCGCCAGTTTGCAACTGACCAACATCTAATTTATAATGAAGAATCGGATTGATGCAGGCTGCCTGAAGCACATTAAAAACATCGATTCCCTTTGCAACAGCTCTGGCACAAAGTGCATTTATATGACTCTCGACCAGGCCATCAGGATGTTTGTCGTCACTGCAAAACATCATCCTTTCCGGCCAGTCGTTTAGCAAATCAATCAATGCCTCGAAATTTTTAGCAGCGCTTCCTTCGCGGATGAGGATTTTCATCCCTCGCTGTAATTTATCTAAAGCTTCTTCAGCAGTAAAACATTCATGGTCGGTAGAAATCCCTGCATTAATGTATCGCTGAACAGCATCGCCACGCAGACCCGGCGCATGACCATCAACTGGTTTTCCCAATTCATGTGCTGCGGCAATCTTTTTTAAAACCTCTTCATCTTTATAAAGTACGCCAGGGAAATTCATCATTTCACTCAGGTATTTTATTTCCGGACGTTCTAAAAGCGACTTAACATCATCGTGGTTTAATTCGGCGCCTGCTGTTTCAAAAATGGTGGCCGGAACACAGCTTGGTGCGCCGAAGTTGAACTTAAAAGGAACAGTTTTTCCATTCTCTATCATAAATTCGACACCATCCATGCCGCAAACATTAGCAATTTCGTGCGGGTCGCTAATGGTAGAAACCGTTCCATGAACTACCGCTAATCTTGCAAATTCACTTGGAATAAGCATGCTGCTTTCTATATGAACATGGCTATCTATAAATCCCGGAAGGATAAAATGAGCTCCATTTTTAGCTTCAGAAATTTTATTGATGGATTTAATTTTTCCACTTTCTACTTCAACTTCTCCAAAGAAAATATTTCGCTTTGTGATATCCGCTATATTACCTTGGATTTTAAAATTGCTCATGTTGTTGTTTAACTGTTAAATTGGTTAACCGATTAATTGCGAAATCGTGCTAAACAATTAACCGATTCAGACAATTTCAACAATTAACCTCGCCTAATATTTCAATAATTTTTCTATCGTTTCTGCCAATCTTGCCTTCGCCAAAAACTCATCTTCTAAAGCTTTATTCATTGGGATTGCCGTATCTAAACTGGCGCAACGCAATACAGGCGCATCTAAATATTGAAAACAATTTTCACCAATCCAGGCCGAAATTTCAGCACCAAAGCCATTGGTTAGTGTATCTTCATGCAAAATTAAAATCCTGCCTGTGGCTTTTACTGCTGTTCTAACGGTTTCCTTATCCCAGGGCTGTAATGTTCTTAAATCGATTAGTGTAGCCTCACTTTCGGGATTGTTATTCAGGTAATCCAAAGCCCAATGAACGCCTAAACCATAAGTGATGATGGCGAATTTACTTCCTGTTTTTAGTGTAACTGCTTTTCCAATTTCTGTGGTGTAATAGCCATCCGGAACAGCTGTGGTTAAACTTCTATATAAATATTTGTGTTCGAAATAGAGCACCGGATTTGGATCTTCAATTGCGGCCAACAATAAACCTTTGGCATCTTCCGGAAAAGCCGGATAGACAACCTTCAGTCCCGGCGTTTTGGTAAACCAGGCTTCGTTGCTTTGTGAATGAAATGGACCTGCACCAGTACCGGCACCTGTAGGCATCCGAACAACAACATCTGCTTTTTCGCCCCAGCGATAATGTGTTTTAGCTAAATTATTTACAATCTGGTTGAAGCCAACCGTTACAAAATCGGCAAACTGCATTTCTACAACGGCTTTGTAACCGTTTATAGATAATCCCAAACCTGCACCAACTATTGCCGACTCGCAAATAGGCGTGTTCCTAACCCTGCCTTTGCCGTATTTGGCTGTAAATCCATCCGTAATTTTGAATGCACCGCCATAATCGGCAATATCCTGTCCCATTAAAACCAGGTTCGGATATTTCTGCATGGCTAAATCTAAACCATCGGTTATCGCATCTAAATATCTTTTTTCTGTTGATGATTGGCTTGGTTCAATTACTTTCTGCGCATACGGAAAATACATATCTGCTTCTTCCCGAAAAGCATTCGCCTCTGGTTCAGGTTCATCAAATGCGGTCTCAACTTCGAATTCAATATCCCTTTTAATTTGAATTTTAATATCAGTAATAACATCAGTAGTTAAAATGCCTTGTTCAATCAGATAAGATTCGTAATTGCTTAAAGGGTCTTTCTTTTCCCATTCATCAAACAATTCCTGCGGAACATATTTGGTGCCCGATGCTTCTTCATGCCCACGCATCCGGAATGTTAAGCACTCCAACAAAATAGGACGCGGGTCTTTTCTGATTTCGTTTGCCAATTGATTAATGGTATCATAAACTTCCAGAATATTATTACCGTCGATTTGAACGCCTTCAATTCCGTAACCAATCGCTTTGTCTACTAAGTGCTTGCATCTAAACTGTTCTGATTTTGGCGTTGATAAGCCGTAGCCGTTATTTTCGATAAGAAAAATAACAGGCAGATTCCATACCGCCGCAACATTAACAGCTTCGTGGAAGTCGCCCTCGCTTGTTGCGCCCTCGCCGGTGTAAACGAGTGTTGCTTTTTGTTTTTGGGCTAAAACATCGGCCAATGCAATGCCATCGGCTAGCGCCATTTGCGGACCGAGGTGGGAAATCATCCCAATGATTTTAAAGTCTTGCGTACCGAAATGGAAGGAACGATCGCGGCCTTTGGTAAATCCGGAAAACTTGCCTTGCCATTGCGCCATTAATTTTTTTAAAGGAATATCTCGCGAGGTAAAAACCCCTAGGTTACGGTGCATGGGCAAAATATATTCATCGCTTTGCATGGCTAAGGTAGAGCCTACCGCAATAGCTTCCTGCCCGATACCAGAGAACCATTTCCCAATTCTTCCCTGACGAAGAAGTTTTAACATTTTCTCCTCAACCATTCGAGGATAAAGCAATCTCTTGTATAAATTCAGTAAGAATTGGTCGTCTTTATCGCGGCGGTTGAAATGCATTTTAGTTCTCAGATTTTCTTAGGTTCAATTCAGCTAATCTTCCTTATTCTTCTTCAATTCTTCCCATTGCTTTGCGAAAGATTTAACGGCAACTTTTGGCATCTCGCGATATTTACCCCAACTTTTTTTGAAGAAAGTATTCAGCATAAAGTTCTTGAATTTTCCACCGAAGAAGTCCATCCACTTACGTTTTTGCATCATTCGGTTAAACATGCCCCAGCCAAGTTCCTCAACTTTACCGTTCTCATGTGTCGCTGCGGCATCTCTGCGATTTAGCAATAACATTTTATGGATGTCGATTTTAACCGGACAAACTTCCGAACATTTTCCGCAAAGGCTGGATGCGTAACTTAAATGCTTAAATTCTTCCATACCCTTTAAATGCGGTGTAATTACCGAACCAATTGGCCCGCTGTAAGTGGTATTGTAAGTATGGCCACCAATATTTTTATAAACCGGGCAGGCATTTAAGCAGGCGCCGCAACGAATGCAGTACAAGCCTTGTCGCTGATCTTTTTGCGCCAGTAAATTTGTTCGTCCGTTATCTAAAAGGATGACATACATTTCCTCCGGGCCATCGGTTTCATTTGGTTGGCGAGGGCCGCTTAAAATGGTGTTGTAAACCGTTAAATTTTGTCCGGTACCATGCGAGGCAAGCAAAGGCCAGAATAAATCTAAGTCAGCCATTGATGGAATTACCTTTTCGATGCCCACAATAGCAATATGTATTTTTGGAAATGTGGTGCTTAAGCGGGCATTTCCCTCATTTTCTGTGATGGCAATACTTCCTGTATCAGCAATCAAGAAGTTCCCGCCACTGATACCGATATCAGCGTTTAAATATTTATCGCGAAGTAATTCCCTGGCTTTTTGAACCAGTTGAGGCGGCGTTGCATCAATCGGGGTTCCAAATTTATCGTGAAATAACTGAGCAATATCAGTTGCACTTAAGTGCATAGCAGGTGTAACAATATGATAGGGGGCCTGCCCCAGCAATTGGACAATGTATTCGCCTAAATCACTTTCTAAAGATTCGATTTGGTTACTTTCGAGAAAATCATTCAAGTGAATCTCTTCGGTGGTCATCGATTTAGATTTGATAACCGCCTTACCGTTATTTCTTTTAATAATTTTTAAGATTTCCTGCTGCGCTTCTTCGGCGTCATTAGCCCATATAACTTTTCCACCCCTGCGTTGAAAGTTAGACTCAAACTCAGGCAAGAACTTATCGAGATTTTCCATCACACGCCATTTTACAACATGCGCTTTCTTTTTCGATGCCTCCAGGTTTTCGAACTTTGATAAGCCCCGTTCTACTGCCGTATTGTATTTGCCAATGTTGTAATTTATGGTTTTACGATGCGGTAAATCGAACGCTTTCTCATCAGATTTCTCTAAAAATTCCTCGGCAGTTTTCATCATATCTCAAAGATAGGAAACATCGGTCGCTTAGCCCCTGAAAATTTGAATATTTAAGTGTGAAGATGATGTCTTAAGAAAATTTTACTGATTAAAATTACCAGATTAAGCTGACCTCGTATTTGCTTAAGTTAGCATCCTTGCTTATGAGATTAAAACCCATATCGATTGCCGTTGAGACGATAATCCTGTCGAAAGGATCCCGATGTAAGAAAGGTAAATTTTAAGTGTATTTAATGCGCTTACCTGTATAGGCAAAATAAACTGTTACCCTGCAAACAAGATTCTTCAAGTTCGGTTAGGTTATATTGCAGCTCCAGCTTTCCAAGTGATTGTTTAATTGAAATTTTCTAAAAGCTGGCAATACTTAAATACAGGCTGTAAGTTATACCTTCGATTACCTCGCGTGCCGTTGAGGATAACATCCGATTGTCGTCTTGCATCCATAATAATGTATGTGTATCTAAAAGATATTGTTTCACTGCATATAGTTCTGAAAGTCGGTTAAAGGTTCATCAAAATCTTTACTAACTTTCATTTTTCCTTTTAATAAACCCAATGTTCTTTTGTTCCCTTGCTTGGCTTTATTTCTTGCGCTTTTTTCTGAAATAAAATCGATAAAATCTTCCACTTCCTGCTGATAATTGGGTGGCAACATTTTTATTTTATCAAAAATATGTGCTTGACTCATCGTTTTGAATTTTATCAAAATAATATAAGTATATCAACCACAAAAAAGCCCCGACTAAATGGTCGGGGCCTAATATTTTTACTTTATTATTTCTTTGGATTACCTTTGCCATCCATATCAACAACCGGTCGCTTAGCCTGATTAGCCAATTCCCAGGCAATGTAATAGGTTAAGTGCGCTCGTTTCGCCAACAATTCGAAGTTAATTTTGCTTACTTCATCGCCAGGTCTGTGGTAATCCTGTTGCAACATACCATCGTAGAAGAAAATAATCGGAATACCCAATTTCGCAAAGTTATAGTGGTCTGAACGGTAATAAATTTGCTCAGGGTCTTTAGGATCATCATATTTAAAATCCAGTTTCATTTTGGTATAGGTTGCATTAACTCTATCCTGTAAGTTAGCTAAATCACTGCTTAACATTTTCGAACCTACTGAATAAATGTAGTTTGCTGAATCAGGTTTGCCTAAATATTCTTCACCAATACGGCCAATCATATCAGTATTTAAATCAGCAATTGTGTTTTCTACAGGGAATACCGGATGTTCAGAATACCATTCAGAACCCCAAAGTCCTTTTTCTTCACCAACTACAGTCATAAATAAAATACTGCGTTTCGGACCTTTACCCGCTTTTTTAGCATCCATAAAAGCTTTCGCCATTAATAAAACACCAGTGGTTCCGGAGCCATCATCATCTGCGCCGTTGTTAACTTTGTCTGTTGCATTAGGGTCATTAACTAATCCAATATGGTCATAGTGACCCGTTAACACCAATACTTCTTTTTTAAGTACAGGGTCAGAACCTTCCAGGTAACCCAACACGTTTTCACATCTAACCGGTGTTTCTGTTTTAGCTGCGCTTGCAGAAAAAGGAACATTTAATACCTGCGAAGCAGGTGCCTGACTATCAACAATCTTCTTTTGAAGATCAGCAACGGTTGTATTGGATGCTTTTAATAATTCGTTAGCAACAGCGGTTGATATCGAAATACGTGGAAGATCATTTTGTTTTTGAGCCTCAATAGCCGCATTGGTTTTAATCATTACCCTGCCGCTGTTTTGAGTTTTCTTTGTGTTTTCGGTAATTCTATCCACCATTGGATCGATAAGAATAATTGCCTTTACCTGATTTTCCGCAAAATATTTTGCTCTTGCTTCAAGCATTGCACGATAAGCTGCCCGGTCGATTCTGGTTCCCGGTTTTAATGTAGGATCTCCTGCACTGAACATCATAACAACTTTTCCTTTAATGTCAGTCCCGGCGAAATCGTTATAACTTCCTTTATTTATTGCATAACCAACAAAAACGATTTGATCAGTAGAAAAGGTAAAACCATTATTGCTGATTAAACTTGGAGAAACAACATAGTCTTTTTGATATTCCTTTGGCTGGCCGTTTATCGTTACCTGGCTTTGTTTTAAAGTAACGTTAACCAGATCGATTTTTTGAAAATACTCGCCATTAACAGGGCCTTTTAACCCGATTGACTTGAAATAGTTGCGAATATAATCTGCTGCCATCCAGGCACCTTTTGTACCTGTTTCGCGACCTTCATATTCGTCGGAAGCTAACACTGAAAGATGTTTAAGTCCGTCAGCCGGGTTTATGGCTTTGCTAAACTTCATTGCATCCTTATTTGGTACAAGTGGTTTAACCTGTGCGAAGCAGCTGATACTAAGTGCTGAAGCTAAGCCTAGAGTTAGAAATTTTTTATTCATTATATAGTAAAAGTTAGTTTCTTAAAATTAGCAGGATATTTTTTCTACCCTGTGTTGGTGCCTGCCACCTTCAAATTCGGTATTTAAAAAGGTTGTTGTTATTTCTTTAGCAAGTTCTTCAGATACAAACCTTGCCGGAATACATAAAACATTCGCATCATTGTGCTTTCTGACTAATGATGCAATTTCATTTTCCCAGCATAATCCTGCTCTGATGTGCTGATGTTTATTGGCAGTTATCGCAACGCCGTTTGCCGAACCGCAAAGCAAAATCCCATATTTAAAATCACCGCCTTCTACTGCTGAAGCAACAGGATGCGCAAAATCAGGATAGTCTACTGAATCAAGGCTATGTGTTCCAAAATCTTCAATTTCGTAATCAGAAAGAAAATCTTTAAGTACTTCCTTATATTCAAAACCTGCATGATCTGAACCAATTGCAATTTTTATTTTGGTGTTCGCCATCTGCCAAATTTATAGAGAATTATGAAATCTGTTCGTAATGTTTTTGTTAGTTAGCATAGAAATCAGCTTCAGCTTTTTTCTTCTTTTTTTCAATATAGGCCGAAACAAAAATACTAGCCTCATACAATAAAAACAAAGGTGCTGCAACAGTAAGCATTGTTAATATATCCGGCGTTGGCGTAACAATAGCCGCAATAATCAGGATAATTACCGCTGCATATCTTCTGCTTGATCTCATCAACTTCGGGGTCATCAAGCCAAGTTTTGATAATATAAAAATGATTATCGGGAGTTCGAAGATAATTCCGGTTCCTAATGTTAAAGTTGCGATTGAAGAAACATAAGAATCTATTGTGAAAGTGTTTTTGATTTCAGAACTAACCGTATAGCCAGTTAAGAAATTAATAGATAAAGCACAGATTATGAAATAGCCGAATATGATACCAATTATGAAAAGTACCGAAGCAAAAAAAACGAAACCGCTTGCTGATTTTCTTTCCTTTTCATGTAATGCAGGTTTAACAAAACGCCATATCTCCCAAAGCAAATAAGGAAAACCAAGGATTATACCGCACATTACACAGACATTCAATTGCAGGTTAAATTGGCCGGCCATTTCTGTATTGATAATTTCACCGTTAATTTTAGTGATACACATATCCTTACCGAGTGATGGAAAATGCTCAACGAGCTTACACATCATCCGGTAAGTCCAGAAATCAGGTTTTTTGGGGCCGAAAATTATCTTATCCAGAATTTCTTCGTTGAAATAAAAAGCAATTCCCGTGAAAACGCCAATTGCAATTACGGCTCTGATTAAATGTTTACGAAGTACATCGAGATGGTCAAAGAAAGACATTTCTGCTTCTAACGTTGTACTCTTTTGTCCGATAGCTTTTGTAAGTAGTGATTTTCTAGTGTCGCTCATGTTGAAAACAAAAATACCATTCTAAATGGATAGAATGGTATTTACGTGTTAAATATAGAAATAGTTTATATTATTCTGAAAATTCGAATGTTTCCATAAACTTGGTTGTGAAATTCCCCGCTCTGAAGTTCGGATCTTTCATCAATTGTAAATGGAAAGGAATGGTTGTTTTAACACCTTCAATTACAAATTCACCTAAAGCACGTTCCATGGTACAAATTGCTTCTTCGCGGGTTTGAGCCACGCAAATCAGTTTTGCAATCATCGAATCGTAGTTTGACGGAATCTGGTAACCGGCATAAACGTGTGTATCTACACGTACGCCGTGTCCTCCCGGGGAGTGGAAATTAGTAATTTTACCTGGCGAAGGGCGGAAATTATTTGCAGGATCTTCCGCATTGATGCGGCATTCTATTGCATGTAACCTTGGAAAATAATTTTTGCCCGAGATTGGTATACCCGCCGCAACTTTAATCTGTTCTTTGATTAAATCAAACTCAATAACTTCTTCCGTAACCGGATGTTCTACCTGGATACGGGTGTTCATTTCCATAAAATAGAAGTTACGGTGTTTATCAACCAAAAATTCGATGGTACCGGCTCCTTCATAGTTTACAGCCATTGCGCCTTTAATTGCAGCTTCACCCATTCTCAAACGAAGTTCTTCGGTCATAAAAGGGGAAGGAGATTCTTCAACCAATTTCTGGTGGCGACGTTGAATAGAGCAATCGCGTTCTGATAAATGGCAGGCTTTACCAAACTGATCGCCGATCACCTGGATTTCAATATGGCGGGGATCTTCAATATATTTTTCTAAATATAAGCCATCGTTCCCAAAAGCGGCACCAGATTCCTGGCGGGCACTGTCCCACGCATTTTCAAAGTCTTCATCTTTCCAAACCACACGCATACCACGGCCACCACCCCCGGCGGTAGCTTTAAGGATAACCGGATAGCCCATTTCATTAGCAATTGTTATACCCTCTTTAACGCTGGTTAGCAACCCTTCAGAACCCGGGATTGTTGGAACACCGGCAGTTTTCATGGTTTCTTTAGCCGAAGCCTTATCGCCCATGCCGTTAATCTGCTCAGGTGTTGCACCAATAAACTTGATGCCGTACTCACGGCAGATATTTGAAAACTTTGCATTTTCAGAAAGGAATCCGTAACCCGGGTGAATTGCATCAGCATTTGTTAATTCTGCAGCTGATATAATATTAGGGATATTTAAATAAGAATCTTTACTTGGTGGAGGGCCAATACACACCGCCTCATCAGCAAAACGTACATGTAAACTCTCTCTATCTGCAGTAGAGTAAACAGCAACCGTTTTGATGCCCATTTCCTTGCAGGTACGGATAATACGCAAAGCGATTTCGCCCCTGTTGGCAATTAGTATTTTTTTAAACATAATTTTTTAATTGATGATTACACCGATGAAAAGGATTACACCGATTTTGGATTATTATCCTAAAATAATTTAATCAATGGAATCATCTTAAATCTGTGAAATCAATTTCTAAATAGGTTCTACTAAAAATAACGGTTGGTCATATTCAACTGGCGATGCATTGTCGACCAAAATCTTAACGATACGGCCAGAAACTTCACTTTCAATTTCATTGAAAAGTTTCATCGCTTCGATAATACAGATTACTTTTCCTGTTGCAACTTCATCACCAACATTTACAAACATAGGTTTATCAGGGCTTGATGAACGATAAAAAGTACCAATCATTGGAGATTTGATGGTAATGTATTTAGATGTATCTTCTGCAACAGGTACAGCTGGCGTTGAGGCAGCTGGTGCTGTAGGCGCTGTTGCAACCGGTGCTGCTGCTTGTAAAAGCGGCGCTTGCGGTACAGTAGCATGTACAACTGTTGGTGTCTGGTTTGTTTTGATGGTGATTTTAAAATTCTCCTGCTCGATTGCAACTTCATTTACACCAGAACGAGAAACAAATTTAATCAGTTCCTGTATTTGTTTGATATCCATTTTTTAAGCTTGTTATGTAAAAAATAGTGTTTATTGAATTAACTAAGTTATACTTTTTTTGTTTTATTTTTCTAGTTGGTTAGTTTTTTGGATATTTTGTAGTTTAGTTCGACAATGTCCGATATTTAAATTTATACCTGCTAACAAACTAAAAAACAAAACAACCAACTAACTATTATAGGCCCATTTAAGGTATATAGAACCCCAGGTGAAACCACCGCCAAAAGCGGCCAATACAATGTTATCGCCTTTTTTCAACTTGCTTTCCCATTCCCATAAGCATAATGGAATTGTTCCGTTTGTGGTATTGCCATAACGTTCAATATTAATCATTACCTTATCAGTTGTTACGCCCATACGGTTTGCAGTAGCATCAATAATGCGTTTATTGGCTTGGTGAGGCACTAACCAGGCCACATCATCAGCAGTTAGACTGTTGCGTTCCATAATTTCTGCAGCAACATCTGCCATGTTGGTTACGGCGAATTTAAAAACCGTAGGGCCTTCCTGGTGTGCAAAATGTTCTCTCGCATCAATTGTTTCGTGTGTTGCCGGTTTAACCGAACCACCGGCTTTCATACCTAAGAAATCTCTTCCCGAACCATCTGTTCTCAAAATCGAATCCTGAATTCCTAAACCTTCCTCATTAGGTTCAAGCAAAGCGCAACCGCAACCATCGCCAAAAATGATACAAGTGGTACGGTCTTCATAATTGATAATCGACGACATTTTATCGCCCCCAACAACTAAAACTTTTTTGTGTCTTCCCGATTCAACAAAAGAAGCACCCGTAGCCAGGCCAAAAATAAAGCCTGAACAAGCGGCTTGTAAATCGTAACCCCAGGCATTTGTAGCACCAATTTTATCAGCTAACACGTTAGCCGTTGCGGGAAAAGTAAAATCAGGTGTAGTGGTGCAAAAGATAATCAATTCGATTTCCTTTGCATCGATACCTCTCTTTTTAAGCAATCCATTTACCGCATGAACGGCCATATCTGATGTACCTAAACCTTCTCCCTTTAAAATTCTGCGCTCTTTAATGCCCGTTCTGCTGGTAATCCATTCATCCGAAGTATCAACCATGGTTTCTAACTCGGTGTTTGTAAGCACATAGTCAGGAACGTAACCATTTACTGCTGTAATAGCAGCGTGAATTTTACTCATTTTAAAAATTTTAATAAATTATTTAAATGCCATTCTAATCTTTTCTACCAATCCGGTAGTTATCATTTCGCGGGATTGAAGAACCATATTTTTAACTGCCAACGGACTCGAAATTCCATGTCCGATAACAACGGGCGCGTTAACACCCAACACCGGACTACCGCCGTATTGCTCGTAATTGAAACGATCGAAAAATTCATCTTTCATGCCTTTTTTAACGGTAAGTACATAAAATGATTCGGCTAATTTTAGCACAACATTTCCGGTAAAACCATCACAAACAATAACATCAGCTTTTTCGTTAAATAAATCCCTTCCTTCTACATTGCCTACGAAATTGAATAAATTCGTATCCTTCATCAGGGGAAAGGTTGCCATACTAAGCATGTTTCCTTTTTCATCTTCCTCGCCTATATTCAATAACGCAACTTTAGGGGAATTTATTTGCCATAAATTTTCTGCATATAAACTACCTAAAACACCAAATTGCAAAAGAATATCCGGTTTACAATCTGCATTTGCGCCAACATCGAGCAGTAAGCCCGTGCCGCCTTTAATTTTCGGAAGAATTGTACATAAACATGGGCGGATAATGCCCGGAATCGTTTTAACGCTAAAAACTGCGCCAACCAACATTGCTCCTGAATTTCCTGCGCTGGCAAACGAATCGATTTTACCTTCTTTTAAAAGATTAAAACCAACGGCTATGCTCGATTTAGGTTTCTGAACAATTGCTTTTGTGGGATGTTCGCCCATACCAATAACCTCATCAGTATGAACGTATTCAAAATGATCCGGATTAAAACCTTCTTCTGCTAGAATTGGTTTAATCTGTTCGGTATCGCCAATAAGAACGAGGTGTTCTCCGGCGTTTAGCGATTGATGAGCTGCTATTGCTCCTAAAACGTTTGCTTTAGGAGCATAGTCTCCGCCCATTATGTCGAGGCCTATTTTCATAGAAAAAATCTGTCTGTGTTTGTTTTAGGTTAATCCTAAAAATTTCAGTTGACTAAGGTATGACTAAAGCCGCTGAAAACACAAACAATTTTTTAAGAAAATTACCCGATTTGAGTATTTTCGATAACCAATTTACCGTTATAGTATAGGTTACCATCAACGTTGTAAGCACGGTGAGGTACGTGGATAGCACCTGTTGCTGAGCATGTTGCTAAAGAAGGCGTCACAGCTTTATAGTGCGTTCTTCTTTTATTTTTTCTCTGTTTCGAGATTTTCCGTTTTGGATGTGCCATTGGTGTATAATCTAATTATTTTTTTAACTTATTAAGTGCTTCCCAACGCGGGTCGCTTGATTGTTCATTTTCTTCAGCTTGTTTGTCGATAGAAAGTTGCTCTAATCTATCAATCATTTCCTGATCGCACGCTTTACCGGCCTGCTCACAGTTTTTGATATAAGGTACCGCTACGTTAATCATTTCGTATAATGGGCCTGATATATCAATCGCAGTTTCTTTTCTGCTAAGGGAGATAATTTCATCATCATCACTCTCCAAATCATCACCTGCAAATTTTACAATTTGTCTTTCGTACAAATTAACTGGTAATGGAAATTCAGATAAACACTTATCGCAATCTAAATTTAAAGTTCCAATTACTTTGAATTTTAAAAGCAACATCGTCTCTTGTTTCTCAAGTTCCAGGTTCACTTTTAAATTTCCACTTTTAATTAACGAGTATTCAAAGGCGTTAAAAAAGGCATCATCAAGCTCATATTCAAACTGATGAGATCCCAATTTTAATCCGGTGAACGGTACTGAAAATTGTTTTAGCGGGTTCAAAGTACTGTAAAATTTTAGCCTGCAAATGTAGGGATAAAATAATTAGATAAAAAATGTTTTTTAAAATTGTTGCCGTTAAAAAACCTGCAGGGTTTTCAAAACCTGATAGGTTTACCTCTTTAAAACCATTTCTTTGTTGTTTCTGCTCCATTCGCTCCACGAACCCACATAGAGTTTAGGAATTGGTAATCTTGCATAGTCCATTGCCAAAAGCGTGTGGCAGGCTGTAATGCCTGAGCCGCAATGTACAATTACATTTTCGGGTTTAACATTAGCCAGGGCTGATGAATAGCTTTCTTTCAGGATTTCCGGCGCTAGAAAGTTCCCATCGGCATCAAGATTTTCGGTAAAAGGAATATTTGTCGCACCTGGAATGTGGCCGGCAATTAAATCAATTGGTTCAGTTAAACCGGCATAGCGGTTCGCATCACGAACATCTATGATAATATAATCTCCTGTTTTACCTGCCGCTTCAACTTCATTTATATCAGACAGAGGCAAAGCCCAATCCTGTACTTCGTATGCTCCGACAGATTTTGTTGTTTCAACTTTACTTGTTGTCGGGAAACCAGCTTTTACTGCAGCCTGAAAACCACCATCAATAACCTGAACTTTTTCATGCCCGATTGCCCTTAGCATCCACCACAATCTCGCTGCCGCATTCCCACCATTTTTATCATCGTAAACAATTACATGGGTATTTTTAGTAATGCCCAGTTTTTGTAAAACAGCAGAAAATTGTTCAGCAGTTGGCAGGGGATGTCTGCCGCCCGCAGCAAAATCGCCGATGTTGGCTAAATCCTCGTTTACATCAACGAAGATTGCGCCCGCCAGATGTTGTTCGTCATATCTTGCTTTTGAACCGGCACTGGCATCAACAATAACGATTTCATCATCCAGATTTAACCAGGTTAATTCTTCAGGTTTAATAATTGGAGAAAGTTTCGGCATGGCATTTCTGTTTTGTAAACTTATCAGGTTAAAAACCTGATAGGTTTGAAATTATAGTAATTTCTTATTAATCTACTTAAGAAACCTTCGAACATTTAAGTTGCTTTGGTCTTTTTTTCTGCTCTAAGAAGCATCATCTTTAATATCGAACTGTGTTTCAACCACTTTTCCGCCGGTGCGTAATTGGTTGCTCAGCATTTCTTCCTGCTCTCTGCGGTTTTTAACAATATGGATGGCTGAAAATAAAGCCTCGGTAAATGATGTGGAATCAGCTAAATCTTTACCGGCGATGTCGTAACCTGTACCATGATCGGGAGAGGTGCGAACGAAATTTAAACCGGCCGTATAATTTACCCCATTATGGAAGGCCAGTGTTTTGAAAGGAATTAAACCCTGATCGTGGTACATGGCCAAAACCGCATCGAATTGCTTGTAGCTGCCATTACCAAAAAAGCCATCGGCAGGGTACGGGCCAAAACACATGATGCCTTTATCATAAGCTTCCTGGATTGCAGGCGTAATAATTTCCGCTTCTTCGGTGCCCAATAAACCATTATCGCTCGCATGTGGATTTAAACCCAAAACGGCAATCTTTGGTTTTTCAACCCAGAAATCTTTCTTTAAACTTTCGTTAATCAGTTTTATTTTATTAAGGATTTTTTCTTTGGTAATAGCAGTTGGAACTGCTGCCACAGGAATGTGACCGGTAACCACGCCAACGCGTAAATTTTCGCTGATTAAAAACATCAGTACATCTTTACTGCCACTTTTTTCCTGCAAATATTCGGTATGGCCTGGAAAAGAAAATGTTTCTGACTGGATGTTGTGTTTGTTAATCGGAGCCGTAACTAAAGCATCGATATCGCCGGCAACTAAATCTGCCGTTGCTCTTTCCAGGGATAAAAGCGCATATTTCCCACCGGTTTCCGTAACCTGGCCAAGTTCGATTTTTACATCTTCTTCCCAGCAGTTAATCATGTTTGCCTTTTTTAGCTGTGCCTGATTGGCATGATTAATTACATTGAAACTAAAATCGCCGAGGTTATTTGCTTTCCTGTGGAATGAGGAAACCTTAGTATGGCCATAAACAATTGGCGTACAATAATTTAAAATAGCAGCATTTGATAAAGTTTTGATAATTACCTCTAAACCTATGCCGTTTACATCGCCTATACTGATACCAATTTTAAGTTTATTGCTCATAATTCCCGGGAAATTTTAGCGCAAATTACTGATTTTCGTTTAAAGACTTTAAAAAAAATGAAACCGCAAATCAAACGAAGTGATTCGCAAAGAAATAATAAGCCTATCTTTGTATTCTTAGCGTCGAATCTTTGCGCCCTTTGCGGTTAAGATATTCGACAAAATTTTAGGTATGAGTTTAGTAAAAGCAAAGAAACATTTAGGGCAGCATTTTTTAACCGACAAAGGCATTGCCAACCGCATTGTAGAAAGCCTGGTTAATACTGATAAATATAATCAGGTTTTGGAAGTTGGGCCGGGAATGGGTATTCTTTCTGATTTTTTGCTGCAACGCGAAGATTTACAAACTTACTTAATTGATATCGATACAGAATCCTTTCATTTTCTAAATGAAAAATATCCTCAGCTAGGCGAACGTTTAATTAACGGCGATTTTCTTAAGTTAGATTTTGATGAAATTTTTCCCGGTCAGTTCGCTATTATCGGAAACTTTCCTTACAATATTTCATCACAGATTCTATTCAAAATACTGGATAACCGGCATAAAGTTGTAGAGATGGTTGGCATGTTTCAAAAGGAAGTAGCGCAGCGTTGTGCTTCACCCGCAGGAACTAAAGACTACGGAATTTTAAGTGTTTTCCTTCAGGCCTACTATAAAATCGACTATCTTTTTACCGTTAAACCAGGTACATTTAATCCGCCGCCAAAGGTTCATTCAGCAGTTATCCGTTTAACACGAAATGAAGTTGAAACTTTAGATTGTGATGAAAAATTATTCTGGCGTGTGGTTAAAGCCGGTTTCAATCAGCGTAGAAAAACATTGAGGAATGCGGTTTCTGCCGTAATGCCAAAAGATAAAATGGATGATCATATTTATTTTGAAAAGAGGGCAGAACAATTAACTGTGGCTGATTTTGTGGCATTAACCAAGCATATAAGCAGGCTAATGTTGGTTTAGCCACAGATTTGCAGATTACAGGATCATTATCTTGGTTGGAGTGAACAGGATTTATTAAGGATAAGAAAATCGTTATAATACTAAGTCTGTGTAATCATGCGCGAAGCGATTTCTTGCAAATCCGTGATTAATTTAATTGATTTTCTCCTTTCCTTTGCGGCATAATTTGAAACAGCATGGTTAATTACAGCGAAATTTTCAGCGGGCAGGGAATGGATTATCAAACATACCGTACTCTGATAGATCGACTTCTTTTAGAGGGAAAGGCGACGGGCGATGTAACTTATGATTTGCACTATACGAAGATGAATGTGCAAAGGATGAGCCGTGTGGATAAGACGATTAGCTTAACCGACAAATTAGCATCAACCATTAATCATCTTAAAGAAAACTATAAGTTTTTAGTAATTACTGAGGGCTGGTGTGGCGATGCTGCACAAATTGTTCCGGTATTTAATAAAATTGCAGCAGCTTCTTTAGGTAAAATTGATTTGAAATTTGTGCTTCGCGATAAGAACCTGCCATTAATCGATGCGCATTTAACTAATGGGGGAAGGGCAATTCCGGTTTTAATTGTGCTTAATGAAAATGCAGAAAAGGTTTTGGCAACCTGGGCGCCACGGCCACAAGTATTGCAGGAACTTTTAAAAGAGTGGCGAAAAGAAACTGCCGAAATGACCATTTTATCAGAAAAGCTACATGGTTGGTATGCAAAAGATAAAACGCAAAGTACACAGGCAGAGCTGAATGAGCTTTTGACAGGCTTAATTGCCTAACCAGCTTGCAGCCGGCCAGTTTGTTGTTCCGAAGAAATGAGATAATAATGGTTTCATCAATTTTAAACCATTGGCACTGTTTGTAAAACAAACTAAAATTTCATCGGTTGTTGGATTGACGAAAAAAAAGCCTTGAAAATCACCATTATCGCCCCAATGCCAAAGCATTTTTCCTAAATCATTTTCCTGAATACCAACGCCTAATCCCCAGAACAGATATTTTGCCATAGGTTTAGGGTCTTTTGCATCGTAAACCGAAACGGTGTCTGAAAGCGTCGTTAACAAATATTTATGATAAAAAGCATTCAAAAAAAGCTGATAGTCGATAGCGGTTGTAAGCAGCGAAAACGCTGCATTGGGTAAAAAGAAAGGCATTCTCTGTGTTTGTTCGGCTTTATCGTTGTGACCAAAAGCTGCCAAAGGTTCAAATTCATCTTTCCAGATAAACGAAGAATTTTTCATTGCCAATGGCTTAAATACCATTTCATTTGCAATTTGCTGTAAATCCTTTTTTAAAATATTTTGAATGGCTAATTGAAGAAAAACAAAACCTTCGCCAGAATATTTCCAGTGATTGCCGGGCTCAAAAGTTGTAGCCAGGGTGGAGGTTGCCCATGATTTTTTCAATGGATTTTCTGTCCAGTTTGGCAATCCGCTGGTGTGCATTAAAACCATTCTTGCCGTAATCTTTTTAGCTGCAGAATCGTTTTTTAATCTCGGATAATCGTAATAAGAAATAAGGGGCTTATCTAAATCAATTTGCTTTTTACCGGCCAATTCCAGACAGATGTAGGCCAGTACAACCTTACTTAATGAAGCAGCCTGAAAAATAGTTTTTGATGAAACTTTTTGTTTATGCTCACTATCTGAAAAACCAGCATTGATTTCCGTAATTTTTCCTTTTTTAGCATAAATGATTTGTAAGCCGGTTACATTTGAATCTGCCAGTAATTTATCGGCAAACGATTGTGCATTTGTTTTCTGAATCAATAAAAAGAACATCAAAAAACAAATAATCCTTTGCATCTTAATCTACACTAACCGTTAAGCCTTCTTGTTGTAAAATTTTGCGATAGATTTCCATTTCCGTAAAGGAACCTTCTAAAACTGGGCATTTGCCTTCATTATGAACCTTCCAGGCAATTTTTTCAGATTGAGACTCGCTATAATCTAAATATTTCATCATGCAATAAATCACATGGTCGAAAGTATTTACATCATCATTCCACAAAATAAGGCGATGTACGGTTTTTATTGAAGTTAAAATTTCTTCGAGCGTAAAGGTCTCTTCTTTGGTTTCTGTAGACATGTGGCAAAAATAACTATTTTTATGGAAGATGTAATATGTTAAATGGAAGATGATTGTGGTTTTTCAAGGTGCCTATTCAAGGTTTTTAATTTTGAATTACATTTTCCATCTTACCTCATCCATCTTCCATCAGTTTTAATACATTTGTTAACCAAATAATAACAATAAGCATATGCATCAATCTAAAATTGCAGGTATCGGCTATTATGTTCCGAAAAATGTATATACCAATAATGATTTAAGTCGTTTCATGGAAACCAGCGATGAGTGGATTCAGGAGCGCACCGGAATTAAGGAACGTCGTTTTGCGGACAGATATGAGGAAACCACAACCACTATGGGAATTGAGGCTTCTAAAATTGCTTTAGAACGGGCGGGAATTACGGCTAAAGATGTAGATTTTATTGTCTTCGCCACTTTAAGTCCTGATTATTATTTTCCGGGTTGCGGGGTTTTACTACAACGTGAAATGGGCATGGGCGAAGTTGGTGCGCTTGATATTCGGAACCAATGTTCAGGATTTGTTTATGCGTTGTCGGTAGCTGATCAGTTTGTGAAAACAGGCATGTATAAAAATGTGTTGGTTGTTGGAAGCGAAAAACATTCGTTCGCAATGGATTTTGAAACCAGGAGCAGAAATGTATCTGTAATTTTTGGTGATGGTGCCGGAGCGGTTGTGCTACAGCCGACCGATGAACCCGGTAAGGGTATATTGAGTACGCATTTACATAGTGACGGCGCTGATGCTGAAATCCTGGCCATGTATTATCCCGGTTCTCATGCAAATAAATGGATGAAGGATAAGCCCGCTTTTCCTGATCAGGAATTAGGTGGCTTATTTATGACGCCCGAAATATTAGAAAGTGGTGCTGCATTGCCTTACATGGATGGACCATCGGTTTTTAAAAAGGCAGTAGTTAAATTTCCGGAGGTAATTAAAGAAGCACTTGCGGCAAATAATTTAACGGAGAAAGATATCGATATGCTGGTGCCGCATCAGGCAAACTTAAGGATAAGCCAATACGTTCAGCAGCTGCTTGGTTTAAAAGACGATCAGGTTTTCAATAACATTCAGAAATATGGAAATACAACGGCTGCATCAGTACCTATTGCATTATGTGAAGCGTGGGAAGCAGGAAAAATTAAAGACGGCGATTTAGTTTGCCTGGCTGCCTTTGGCTCAGGTTTCACATGGGCAAGCGCGCTGATACGTTGGTAATTTCCGGTTTCGTAACTAAATTTTGACATTTTGTGTAAAATAACTGGAATTCAGGTATATAATACTTATTTTTATATCGTCCCTACAGTTATTTTATGGCAATAGACGTTTACTCAGGAAATTTCGGAGCAAAAGAACTAAATCATTTACTAAAACGTACGCTATTTGGCGCTAAAAGAAGTGATATTAATTCGCTCGTGGGCCAATCTGTATCGCAGGTGGTTGATTTGCTTTTAAAAGATCTTCCACTACCTAACCCTCCGGTGAACAATTATAATGATACCGGGTATACGGATGCAAATGTACCTGCAGGTCAAACCTGGGTAAATGCCATTTATACGGATGGCACAGCCAACAGCCGCCGGGTTGCATCATTTAAAGCATGGTGGGTTACTCAAATGCTGAATCAACCCGTTTCTTTAAGAGAAAAGATGACGCTCTTTTGGCAAAATCATTTTTCTATTGAAGCTGATACGGTTGATGATGCCCGTTACATTTACAAACACAATAACCTGCTTCGCAGCCTTGCTTTTGGTAATTTTAAAACTTTAGTTAAACAAGTAACTGTTGATCCGGCAATGCTACGCTACCTAAACGGGTATGCGAGCACTAAGTCTGCTCCTGATGAAAATTATGGCAGGGAGCTACAGGAACTTTTTACGATAGGTAAAGGGCCTGATTCTAAATATACCGAAGCCGACGTAAAAGCCGCCGCCCGCTTACTCACGGGTTATACCCTTGATAGTGTAAATATTACATCTGTTTTCAATACTTCAAGGCATGATACAACTGATAAGCAATTCTCATCATTTTATGGAAATAAATTAATCAAAGGCCGAACAGGTACAGATGGTTCAAAAGAAGTAGATGACTTACTCGATATGATTTTTGCGCAGGTTGAACTGAGTAAATACATTTGCAGAAGACTATACCGGTTTTTTGTTTATTACGAGATTACGCCTGATGTGGAGGCAAACATGATTACGCCGCTGGCCGAAATTTTCAGAAATGCCAATTACGAAATAAAGCCTGTATTAAAGAGCTTATTTACCAGTAATCACTTCTTTCTGCCGCAGAACCGTTCCTGTAACATAAAAGCACCTGTCGATTTTGTTATTGGTTTGGCAAGGGAGTTCGAAATTGTTTTTCCTGATGCCGCTGATTATGTAAACGTTTATTACATGAGCGATTATTTGAGAAGTACGGCCTCAAACTTACAGCAAAACCTGGCCGACCCGCCAAATGTTTCGGGCTGGCCCGCGTATTACCAGGTTCCGCAGTTTTACGAACTTTGGATTAACTCTGATACTTTACCGAAACGTAATATTTTCACGGATAGATTTATCAGTACAGGTTATACCAGAAACAGTAAGAAAATAGTTATCGACCCGATTGCTTATACCGCAAAATTCAGCAAGCCTGAAGATCCGAATGTTGTTGTTGATGAAGCAATTGCACATTTATATACCATTGATGTCAGTGCCGATGTAAAGAAATTTTTGAAGAGCATCCTGTTGAGTAACCAGGTTAATGATGCTTACTGGACGACCGCCTGGCTCGATTACAAAACTGCTCCAACCACTGCAAAAACAACCATTGTACAAACACGTTTACAGGAGTTTTATAAATACATTATGAACCTTGAAGAATATCAGCTATCATGAAAAGGCGTGAATTTTTAAGCAAGGCAATGCCTGCAGGCGTTGTGATTCCTTCGCTGATTGGAGGTTTCTCGTTAAAGGCTTTTGGCGCATCAAGTTTGCTTTCCGCAATAACTGCTGCAAATCAGGAAACCGATCACGTTCTGGTTATTATTCAGCTAAATGGGGGAAATGATGGTTTAAACATGATTTTGCCGTTGGATCAATACGATAACCTGACACTTGCACGTCCAAATATTATTCTTCCTCAAAATAAGATAATTAAATTAAGCGGTTACAATACGGGGATTCATCCGGCAATGGCCGGATTAGCAGGTTTATATGACGATGGTAAAGTTCAGGTGATTCAATCGGTGGGTTATCCACAGCCAAATTTCAGTCATTTCCGGGCCACCGATATATGGCTTTCCGCTTCAGATTCTGACAAAGTTATCGACAGTGGCTGGGCAGGAAGATATTTATCAGAAGAATATACCAACTTCCCGATAGGCTATCCGAATACAGTAATGCCGGATCCTCTGGCCATTCAAATCGGTTCATTTATATCGCCTGCTTTTCAGGGGCCATCTGTAAATATGGGTATGGCAATTTCTGATCCGGTAAATTTTTACAACCTCATTAATGGTATTCAGTCGCCGGCACCAAATACAAATGCCGGGAAAGAATTAACCTATGTGAGGCAGGTTGCACAACAAACCCAGCAATACGCTTCAGTTATAAAAACGGCTGCCGGTAAGGTAACCAAACAGGGCACTTATCCAACCAATAATTCACTGGCCGACCAGTTAAAAGTAGTAGCCCGGTTAGTTGGCGGCGGTTTGAAGACAAGGCTCTACATGGTGAACATTGGCTCGTTTGATACACATGCAGCACAGGTGAATACCGGTGCAAACGAAACAGGTACACATGCTGTGTTATTGCAAAAAGTAAGCGATGCCATTAAGGCTTTTATGGATGACTTAAAAGGTTTGGGCGCTGCCAAAAGGGTTGCCGGAATGACTTTTTCCGAATTCGGCCGACGTATAAAATCTAATGCCAGTAATGGAACAGATCATGGTGCCGCTGCGCCGCTCATTGTCTTTGGCGATGCCATTCAAGGTGGTGTTTTGGGTAAAAATCCAACCATTTCTGCAGCTACTTCAGTAAATGATAATATTCCGATGCAATACGATTTCAGGTCGGTTTACGCTACGTTGCTTGAGAAATGGTTTTGTGTGGATAAAGCAACTTTATCAAATGTAATGCTGAAGGATTTTCAATCTTTACCCCTAATCCAGGCAAGTACAAATTGTATGTCGACCAGTTTAACTCAAGCCAACCGTTTAAGCGGCGAAAGTTTAATCTCAAATTATCCAAATCCGTTTACATCTTCCACAACCATAAAGTATACGTCAAAAGGCGGACATGTTTTAATTCAGGTTTTCAATACGATGGGTAAATTAATGACTACAGTTGTTGATGCGGTAAAGGATGAAGGCACATACAACATAAATTTTGAAAACCAAAATTATGGGCCTGGTGTATATTACGCCCGTCTTCAAAACGGCGAATTGCAACAGGTGCGTAATATGCTCATTGTTGCCTAATCTAAAATCGGTATCTTTGCTTAAACGAATGCTCTGAAACATCAGAGAATCAATTCAATTTTTTAAGATGAAATTTAAGCTGGGTGATTTTGTGCGTTTTGTTGATGAAAAACGTGAGGGATATGTAACCAAAGTTATCGACTCGCAAACTTTGGGTGTAACCGATGAAGATGGTTTTGAAATTCCTGTAGCTGTAAGTAATTTAACATCGGTTCACGGACATGGCGTAGTTGCAGAGGAACCAGATCTTCCAAAACCAATTCAGGTTAATGCACCCGGAATTAGTAAAATAGAAAACGGCATTTATGTTGCTGTCGCCACGGATGATAAAGCTGGAAATGTGGTGCATTTTTATTTGCATAACCAATCGGCAAATGTGCTTTTGGTTAGTTTAACTACTGAACGAAAAGAAAAATATACAGGTTCTTTTTATGGGATTTTAGAAACTCACCAATCGAAACTGGTTTATGCTGCATCGCTTGCCGATTTAGATATATGGCCGGAATTTATTTTTCAGATTGTATTGTTCAGCAAAGCCGATGTAAAACCAGCCGAACCTTTGGTAATCAAAAAGAAATTCAGAGCAAAAGATTTCTCTATTGAACAAAGGGAACTGCCTCAATTAAAAAACAAGGGCTGGCTAATCCGTTTAGACGAATTGCCTTCTGTAAACATCGACCCTCAAAAATTAAAGGAAAGCTTTTTTAAATCGCCTGCAGAAAAGAAAACAGTTGCTGCACCGGCTAAGGAAATCGATTTGCATATTGAAAAACTTCGCGATGACCATCATTTTCTGGAAGCCGATGAGATACTGCAAATTCAGTTGTCGCACTTCCAAAATGCCTTAGATGCCGCTATTGTTCATCATTTCGATAAAATGGTTTTTATACATGGCTCGGGCAACGGAACTCTGAGGGATAAAATTCATAAGTTGATTAGTAAAAACCCGCATATAAAAACGTACATGGATGCTAGGAAAGAAAAGTTCGGCTATGGCGCAACAGAGGTAGTTTTTAAGTAAGGATATCTTGAACTCGTCATTTCAACCGTAGTGGAGAAATCCTTGGAATTAGTTATAAAACAAGATTCAAAGATCTCTCCATTTCGCTGCGCTCCATCCGATAGCTATCGGATCGAGGTTATAAAATTGTAATACTTCAGAAGTTCGAATTAAATAGCTCCAATACCAAAAAAATCGCGTTATCACTCAGCGCTTCAAGTTCAACACTTTCCGTTTTCCAGAGTGCTAAACCATCACGGGCATGTATTAACCGGCCTTCAATTTCGAAAGCACCATCTATTATAAATGCATAAAAACTGTTCTCCGGCGATTTCATTTTGTAAACAACTTCTTCTCTTCCGGCAAAAATGCCTGCACTTAATTTAAAAGGTAGTTTTGGGTTTGAAATGATTTCGATGAGTTGATTTTGTTTCTGCTCAAAATCAAAATTAAACAGCATTTCACTGTGCCTTAATAAAAACATATCGGTTTTTATGCCGATTTGAATGTAATTGATAAGGTCATTTTGGTAAGGGTTACTGATTTCCAGTACCTCCCCTTTACCCATATTTAAAACCTGAATTTGTCCGGCTTCTAAAGCATATTCCTTTCCATTACAAACAATATCGATTCCACCCGTAATCGGTATAAATATTTGTAGCGAATCTTCTTTCGAAAGGAAGAAAGTTAATTTTCCGCCAGCAATCGAGTCATCGTTTAAAAGAAATAAATTACCAAAAGGCACTCTGTGCTCGCTGTAATATTTCTCAAAATTAAAGGTACTGTATCGTCTTAATATCGATGACTCGACCAGGCCACGCTGGTCTGCCAGGTATATTTTCCCCTGCGATTCCATTATCCGATGGTTTTAATTGAATGAATACTTACAAACGGCTGAAGTTGAAACAGGTTTGTAAAAACTTCATCTTCCGTAGTTTCCTTAAATTGAGCGATTAGAAGATGTTCTCCAATGGTATCCTGCCAAATCAATGGCCTTGAAAAAAAGTTTAATGCAATTTTATGTTTTTCAATGTTATTGATATCTGAGTTCACCAGTTCAAATTTAAAATTATCGAAAGTTAAAAATCGCCTGCCTAAATTATCTAACACATCAGGAATTACACTCTTAAGCTGTTGTAAATAATCAATTATCGACCCTCCAACAAGAAAATGTAGTTTTTCAGCACCCGGAACATTCAGGAGCAGTTCTGCAAAGGTGCTGTATTTCTGCTCCTGGTTATAAAATTGCGATTGCATTCTAAATTCTGCAAAACTATCTTCATGCACAAATTTGTCCCATGGATTTGTTTTCGTGCTATCGATTATTTTTCGGTAGCAAAGTGTGATTATTTTTTGAGGCATGGTATAAAATTAAAAAAGACGTTAAGAAATCCTAACGTCTGGAAAAAATATATAATTATATAGGATCTATGCTTTTACATTTACTTTGAAGGTAAGGTCAAAACCGGTGGTTAATGTTCCTGTTACTGTGGCTATTTCAACGCCGGTTTTATCATCACTAAAAATACCGTCAGCATTATTATAAGTATAACCTGTCATGCCTTTTGCATACCCGTTAACTAAAGCCAAAGCAGTTCCCGCACCTTCAGGAAAAGCGATTTGAGTTACATTTAGCGAAGTTCCCGCAGCACTAAATACATGTACATGGATATGTGTAGCCCGTCCGCTGTACCAGCCTGGAAAAATTGTCGTAAATGTGACCAGGCCATTGGCATCGGTGGTTTGCCGACCGCGTAAAAAATGTACCGACTGGTAATTTGTACTTTGCATATTTGTGCCGCCATATTCAGAATAATTTCCTTCTGCGTCGCAATGCCAGATGTCAACTATTGCACCGGCTAAAGCTGCACAGTTATTATTTATATTGCCAATCGTAATTTTTGCAGTCATTTTATAGCCCGTTCTGCCATCGGTTATATCGCTTCTTACATACGAAGCAGGAACTTTGGTTGGGAATGGTCCTTCCGTTTCAGTTGGCGCAACCGTGCATGTTCCATTTGTACTTGCTGTTGTTCCTGCACTTCCCGAGCCCGATGTGTTGCCATCAATAATACTGCTTTTTTTACATGCTTCGATGATTACAGGTGTAGAGATTGCGCCAATCATTAAACTCCTGATAAAATTTTTTCTTTCCATGGTCAGAATGTTTTGCTTTGTTGTGATGAAGGTAAAAAAGGCAGCTAATGGTGGATATGATGTGACGATATACAATAGATTTGTATCGTTAAATTATGAAATCTGGATATGGTTTTAACTGATTTGTATTTAGTTAAGTATATCCTTAAACTTATACGCCGGTATAATTAAGGCAAAAACAGAAATCAGAAAATTGAGGTATGCTTTTTGCAATGATGTAATTTCTTTTTATAAAAGATTAAAACTAGCTTTGCCGCTATTAATGAAACACCTCGTTACCATATCTCTAGTATTTTTTAGCTTAACGCATTTGGCAAAAGCCGAACGGGTTGAAGGGCTCAGGATATTAAATGAATATTGTAGTGAGCATAAGATTAGCGTTAACGACACAGGTAAAAGTTCTGTACAACTTAACGAAGACCGTAATCCATATTTGTTATCCTATACAAGTCTGGCTTTAATCGGAACGCAAACCCCATTAAAGGTTGAGAAATATGTAAGCTCAAATCAGGTAATTACTGATTTAACCATAAGGAAAAAACCTAAGAATAACAGCCCCTAATTTTCCTTTCTTTATAATCATTACGAGATTTTATACACCATTTATACCAACAACTGCCAAACTGACTTAAGCCAGACAATGGCTTGGTTGTTGCAACACACCAATTTTTTTATAACAAACACGATTTAAAATATAATGTTAGGATTTTTAGCGAAGATTTTCGGAAGTAAATCAGAAAGAGATATAAAGAGCATCCAGCCACTGGTTGTTAAAATAAATGAAGAATACGCAAAGTTATCTTCAATAAGCAATGATGAATTGCGTGCAAAAACGAAAGAATTTAAGGATAGAATAGCTACTTTTTTAGCTGATATCGATGGAAAGATTTCGGCATTAAAAGCTGATGCTGAAGGCGAGGATTTAGATCTTCATCAAAAAACAGCTCTTTACGATCAGGTTGATGCTTTAGGTAAGGAACGCGATACCGAATTAGAAAAAGTGCTTTTGGAGATTCTTCCTGAAGCCTTTGCTGTAGTTAAAGAAACTTCCCGCCGTTTAAGTGAAAACGATTATCTGGAAGTTACCGCCACTCAATTTGACAGAGATTACGCCGCAAGAAAAAGCAATGTAAAAATTGTTGGCGATAAAGCACAATGGGCAAACCGCTGGGATGCTGCCGGTACCGAAGTCGTTTGGAACATGGTTCACTACGATGTTCAGTTAATCGGTGGTATTGTTTTACACAGTGGTAAAATTGCAGAGATGGCTACGGGTGAGGGTAAAACCCTGGTAAGTACGCTCCCTGCCTATTTAAATTCACTTGCCGGTCAGGGTGTTCATATTGTAACGGTAAACGATTACCTTGCTCGTCGGGATAGTGAGTGGAACGGTCCTTTATTTGAGTTCCACGGAATTAGTGTTGACTGTATCGATAAGCATGAGCCAAACTCTGAGGAGAGAAGAAAAGCTTACGCTGCGGATATCACTTATGGTACCAATAACGAATTTGGGTTTGATTATTTGCGTGACAATATGTCGCAAACGCCGGATCAATTGGTTCAACGTAAATTGCATTTCGCAATGGTTGATGAGGTCGATTCAGTTTTAATTGATGATGCCCGTACACCTTTGATTATCTCTGGTCCGATTCCCCGTGGTGATGAACACGAATTTTATGAGTTAAAACCACGTATCGAACGTTTAGTTAACGCTCAAAAAGCTTATGTTTCTCAGGCTTTAAATGAAGCGAAAAAATTAATCAATGCCGGTAACACCGGAACTGAAGAAGGTGAAGGCGGTTTGGCATTGTTACGTGCTTACCGTGGTTTACCAAAAAATAAAGCTTTAATTAAATTCTTAAGTGAAAGCGGTGTTCGTGGTTTATTGTTAAAAACGGAAAACCACTACATGGCCGATCAATCTAAGAATATGCCTAAGGTAGATTCTGAATTGTATTTCTATATCGATGAGAAAAATAACCAGGTAGAATTAACTGAAAAAGGTATTGAATTGATTACGCAATCAGGTGAAGACCCTAACTTTTTCATCTTACCTGATGTGGGTACCGAAGTTGCCGAATTGGAGAAATCTGATTTGCCTTTAGATGAAAAAGTAGTAACAAAAGATGCTTTAATGCGTGATTATTCTGTAAAAGCAGAACGTATTCACTCTGTAAATCAATTGTTAAAAGCTTATACCTTGTTCGAAATTGATGTGGAATACATCATCGATGAAGGTAAAATTAAAATTGTTGATGAGCAAACCGGTCGTATTATGGATGGCCGTCGTTACTCAGATGGTTTACATCAGGCAATTGAAGCGAAAGAAAATGTAAAAGTTGAAGATGCAACACAAACCTATGCAACGGTAACCCTGCAAAATTATTTCCGTATGTACCACAAACTTTGCGGTATGACGGGTACAGCAACTACGGAAGCAGGCGAGTTTTGGTCTATCTATAAATTAGATGTTGTTGAAATTCCGACAAACAGAAATATTTCACGTCAGGATCAGCAGGATTATGTTTACCGTACCGTTCGTGAAAAATACAATGCCGTTGCGGATGAAATTGTTAAGTTAACCGAAGCGGGAAGACCGGTTTTGGTGGGTACAACATCTGTTGAGATTTCAGAGCTATTAAGCCGTATGCTTAAACTTCGTGGAATTAAACACAATGTATTGAACGCCAAAATGCACCAGAAAGAGGCAGATATTGTGGCTGAAGCTGGTCAGGCAGGGCAGGTAACCATTGCAACCAATATGGCTGGTCGTGGTACCGATATTAAGTTAGGTGCAGGCGTTAAAGATGCGGGTGGTTTAGCCATTGTGGGTACCGAACGTCACGAATCCCGTCGTGTCGACAGGCAGTTACGCGGTCGTGCCGGTCGTCAGGGTGATCCGGGTTCATCTCAGTTCTTCGTTTCCTTAGAGGATAACTTAATGCGTTTATTTGGTTCTGAAAGAATCTCAAGCATTATGGTTCGTATGGGCATTGAAGATGGCGAGGTAATTCAGCACTCTATGATTACCAAATCTATCGAACGTGCACAGAAAAAAGTAGAAGAAAACAACTTTGGTATCCGTAAACGTTTATTGGAATACGATGATGTGATGAACTCACAACGTACCGTAATTTACGCTAAACGTAAAAACGCGCTATTCGGCGAACGTTTGGATGTTGATATGAACAATATGGTTTTCGATGTTGCTGAAGATATTGTTAGCGAATACAAGCAGGAAGCAAATTATGATGGCTTCAAATTAGAAGTAATTAAAAACTTCTCTTTAGATACTGCAATTACAGAAAAAGAGTTTTCTTCGACCAATGCAGCAGCTTTAACGGAAAGATTATTTGAAGAAGCAGAAGCATTTTATGCCCGTAAATCGGAAGCGATAATTCAGCAGTCGTTACCGGTATTAACTCAGGTTTACGAAGAACGCGGTCAGCATATTGAACAAATCGTTGTTCCTTTTACCGACGGTATTCGCGGCATTCAGGTAGCTGTTGATTTGAAAAAGGCAATCGATAACAAAGGAAAAGAAGTTGTTCGCTCATTCGAAAAAACAATTGTTCTTGCTTTAATTGATGACAGCTGGAAAGAGCATTTACGTGAAATGGACGATTTGAAACAATCGGTTCAAAATGCAGTTTATGAGCAAAAAGATCCATTGGTAATTTATAAAATGGAGGCTTTTAACTTATTTAAAAACATGCTTACCGCGGTTAATAAAGAGGTTGTGAGTTTCTTGTATAAAGGTGGAATACCGGTTCAGCAAGAGCCTGAAGATGTTAAAGAAGCACCGGCTCCAAAAAAACAACCTAAGTTACAAACCACTAAACAAGAGTTCGGTCGAGAAGAGCCTGGAATTGAATTTGGAGATACCCGCGAGGCTGTTCCCCAGCAACCGATTCGTAAAGAAGCAACAGTTGGCCGTAACGAGCCTTGTCCATGTGGAAGCGGTAAAAAATACAAAAACTGCCACGGAGCGAATTTGTAATTTGCACAACCCATAAAGAATGCCGAATTTTGCAAGAAGTTCGGCATTCTTGTTTTTAGTCTAATCTCGTTTAATAACCATGAAAATAGTTTACATTTTTGCCTTCTTCCTGATTTTAGTGAAATCTTCGTTTGCACAAAGAGGCGAGGTAACAGTTGTAAAAGATCCTTTAATTGATAGCTTAATCGCCAAACGGATGGAGGTTTACAGAACCGGCGGCGACGTTACGTTAAAAACAAATAAACCTGTTGTATCAGATTATGGTTACCGGGTACAGGTTTTTTATGGTTCAGACCGGCGCGAAATGTTTAACCAGCAAGCCCGCTTTAAAAGCAGCTATCCAAAAATAAACACCTATATCGTTTATAAGGAGCCAAATTATTATTTACGCGTTGGGGATTTTCGCACAAGACTGGAAGCACAACGGTTAA
This sequence comes from Pedobacter rhodius, assembly GCF_027213645.1. Lineage (GTDB taxonomy): Bacteria > Bacteroidota > Bacteroidia > Sphingobacteriales > Sphingobacteriaceae > Pedobacter > Pedobacter rhodius. The sequence continues at coordinate 86,146 of NZ_JAPWGL010000006.1, forward strand.
TGAGCGAACTCAGAGCAAATTTCCCGACACTATTTATTTTCAGGGAAAAAATTAATGCCCCAACTTTAGAGACAACCACTGATGATCAAAAATAAAATTAAAGACCTGGCCGAAAACATTTTTAATGATGTTGTAGGTTATCGTCGTCATATACACGCAAACCCCGAACTATCATTTAAAGAATTTGAAACCTCACTTTACATCAAAGATAAGCTTACAAAATGGGGAATTGAATTTACCAGCTGTGCAAATACCGGCGTTGTTGGTTTAATTAAAGGTAATTTACCTTCAGAAAATGTCATTGCCTTGAGGGCCGATATGGATGCTTTGCCAATACATGAAGCAAATGATAAGCCATATACGTCTAAAAATCATGGTGTTATGCATGCCTGCGGACATGATGTACATACTTCTTCACTTTTAGGAACGGCATTTATCTTAAATCAGTTGAAAGACGATTTCGGCGGCACAATAAAACTGATTTTTCAGCCCGCTGAAGAACTATTACCGGGTGGAGCAAGCATCATGATTAAAGAAGGGGTACTCGAAAACCCGAAACCTCAGGCAATCGTTGGTCAGCATGTAATGCCTTTGATTGATGCCGGTAAAGTTGGCTTTCGTTCAGGAATTTATATGGCATCAACCGATGAATTATACGTTACGGTAACGGGTAAAGGTGGCCATGGTGCGCAACCGCATCAGAATATCGATCCGGTATTAATTGCTTCACACATCATTATCGCGCTTCAACAAATCGTTAGCCGTAATGCCGACCCACGTTTACCATCTGTTTTATCTTTCGGTAAAGTGATTGCCAATGGCGCAACCAATATTATTCCGAATGAAGTAAAAATTGAAGGTACTTTCAGAACGCTGGATGAAGACTGGAGAAATGAGGCACACAGGCGTATGAAGAAAATGGCTGAAGGCATTGCCGAAAGCATGGGTGGAAGTTGCGATTTTGATATTCACAGAGGTTATCCATTTCTGATTAACGAAGAGAAATTAACGGCTAATGCCAGAAGCTTCGCTGAAGATTTTTTAGGCCGGGAAAATGTGGTTGATTTAGACATCTGGATGGCTGCAGAGGACTTTTCTTTCTACTCGCAAGTAACAGATGCCTGTTTTTATCGTTTAGGTACGGGGAATGTTGCAAAAGATACAACTTACTCTGTACACACGCCAAAATTCGATATAGATGAGGATGCACTCAAATTATCAACAGGTTTGATGGCCTATATTGCAGTTAAACAACTGGGAAATTAATTAAGATGTAAAATGTAATAATGTACGATGGACAAAAAACCCTGGGTTTATAGATTGGCTTACAAATCCATTTTACATTTCACCTCTTCCATCTTACATGTCACATCATCCCCCCCCACAAAGGGGCATCATTTTTGAACACCACGCACTACATGAAAAAAGTACTTCTTTTAATAACGCTATCATTATTTTTCTTCAGGGGATACGGCCAGGTTATTGATCGTTTCAATCCCGATACGGTGAAAACCATTACGTTAGATTCAACCGTAAATATTAAGGCAGAGAAACTGAATATCGAAACCTTTATAAGGGCTGTTATAAATGACACGAGTTTCTATCAATCTTTCCGTGATATGAAGCGTTATAGTTTTATCGCAGAAAACCGTATTTATAGTTACGATAAAAACAATAAGGTTGACGGTAAGATTTATCGTAAAATAAAACACAACAATCACGGACCTTATAAAATGGAATATTTGGTTAAAGAGGATGAGGGGAAAATGTATAAAAAGAATGGTAAATATCAATTATATACCGTAGAAATGTTCGATTACATTTTTATGAATGCTTACAATACAGATTTTGTGCCGAATGCGCCAGCAGGGGATGGTAAAGGTGGTTCTAATGAGGGTTATAAAAATAAACTGAAAACCTTAATTTTTAACCCTGGTCGTCCGGTTAAAGTTCCTTTTATCGGAAGTAAAACAGAAATATTTTCAGCAAATATGCGCCAGTATTATGATTATGCTTTTACCAGCGGAACCTATCTCGATTCAATTCCGGTTTACCGTTTCAAGGTTTCTGTGAAGCCAGATTTAAGCAGCTGGACGAAAGACGGCCTTATGATAAAAGATTTGGTTACCATTTTCGATAAACGAAACTTCAATATTTTAGGACGTTATGTTGATATGAAGTATAGTAATATGCTTTTCGATTTTGATGTTCAGATGAATATTGAAATGGGCTATTTTGGCGATGATAAATTACCTACAAAAATAACTTACCAGGGTAATTGGGATTATCCTTTTAAAAAAGAAGAGCGGGCAAGTTTCTTAATACTTCATAAAGATTACAAACTGGAAAAGGGTAAGTAGCGGGTATAATTAACAGAAATCTATTATTCGTTGTTAATTATTTGTTTCACTTTATTTTCAAGTTGTTTTTGGTCAGGTAAATAGAGTTGATATTTTGATACAAATATTTTGTTAGAAATGCCACCTGTCGCATATTTAACTAGAAATTCATGTTTGTCTTTTGCTATTATTATTCCGATTGGTTCGGTGTCTCCGTCGGTATTTTCTTCTTCTTTGAAATAGTTAAGATATAGATTCATTTGACCAATGTCTTGATGTTTTACCTTTTGTGTCTTTAGGTCAATTAGGATAAAGCATTTCAAAATTCTATGGTAAAAAACTAAGTCAATATAAAAATGTTGATTATCAACTGTTATTTTATATTGTCTTGCAACAAATGAAAAGCCTTTTCCCAATTCAAGTAAAAATTTCTGTAAATTGTCAATCAATTTGCGTTCTAAGTTTCGCTCCTTAACGATAATTTGTTCTGGTAATCCAAGAAATTCAAAAATATAAGGGTCTTTTATAATGTCTTTTGGCTTAGTCACGATTTGACCATTTTCAGCTAAAGCTAAAACTTCTCTTTTGTCTTTGCTTAACGCCAACCTTTCAAATAAAGAAGAATCAATTTGGCGTTTCATTTCCCGAAAACTCCAATTTTCAGATGCAGTTTGTTTTTCATAAAAGGCTCTTGCCAAATCATCGGAGACTGTTAAAAGTTCTGCATAATGGCTCCAACTCAATTTTCCGGACACTGTCTGGAAAATTGGATATTTAAGATAAAATTGCCTGCAAAGATAAATGTTACTTTTTCCAAAACCTTTACCATAAGTGGTTTTCAGGTCTTTCGATAGGTTTGTCAAAAGCGAACTTCCATATTCTGCTTTTTCTTTTCCATTTTGTTCAAACTCAACAATATGTTTTCCAATTTCCCAATTCGCGATTACCAATTCGCGATTTACTGCTTTGATAGCATTTTCTCTAGTTCGCTGAAGTGTCGAGCCGATATCGTCGATTAGTTTTTTGTATATCTTGTCAATATTGGTCATTTCCTCAAAATTCCGTTTTGCTAATTTACAAAAGATGTTGTCCAATTTATTAAAAGTGTCTAAAAAGGGTTTCTGCTTTCGGATAAAAAGATTTATTATCTTTAACCTTTAAAATAACCGATAAAAATGCAGCCTTACTTTTCATCAAAATTTAAAATATTACTTTTTTTAATATCTTTCTCTACAGCCGCTTTACAAGCTCAGGTTTTAACCTCAAAGCAAATTGATAGCGTTGTGGAAAAAACTTTAAGCACATTCAATGTTCCGGGAATTGCCGTTTCGGTTATAAAGGATGGTAAAATAGTTCACCTTAAAGGTTACGGTGTTCGTTCCATAAAAACCAATAAAAAAGTCGATGAGAACACGCTTTTCGGTGTGGCATCGAATACCAAAGCATTTACCGCTGCCGCTTTAGGCATGCTGGTAGATGAGAAGAAAATTACCTGGGATACAAAAGTAACCGATGTTATCCAGGAATTTAAAATGTACGACGCCTACGTAACTTCAGAATTTACCATTCGTGATTTATTAACCCACCGTAGTGGTTTAGGTTTAGGCGCCGGCGATTTAATGATTTGGCCGGATTCATCAACAGTTGATAAAAAACAGCTTATCCATAATCTTCGTTATTTAAAACCTGTTTCTTCTTTCCGTACAAAATACGATTACGATAACCTGATGTATATTGTTGCAGGTGATGTAGTCGCAAGAGTTTCTGGAGAAAAATATGAAGATTTTATCGAAACCAGGTTTTTCAAACCGCTCGGAATGACTAAAACCGCTGCATCATGGTATCGCTTAAAAGATAAATCAAATGTGATAGATGGTCATGCACCATATGAGGGTAAGTTGCTTCCAGTGGGTTTAAGTTTTGGTGAAGTGGCCATTGCAGCCGGCGGAATTTATTCGAGTGTTACCGATATGAGTAAATGGGTAACGGCCATGATAAATGGCGGTAAGTATGGCGAAAATTTAAGCAATAAATTATTTAGTCCGGCGGTTCACAGAGAATTATGGACCCCGCAAACCATTATTGCCGGTGGAAACCCTGCCAGTTTTAACAGTTACGGTTTAGGATGGTTTTTGAGTAATGTTAACGGCAATTTTCAGGCTACCCATACCGGCGGTTTATCGGGTATCGTTACGCAGGTTACCATTTTACCCGATTTGAAACTCGGTATCATCGTATTAACTAATCAGCAATCCGGTGCTGCTTTTAATGCCATTACCAACTCGATTAAAGATGGTTATTTAGGTGTTAAAGGTCAGGACAGAATTAAAGCCTATAACGATAACAGGCTAAGAAACGAAAAACAGGCGGACGAAATGGTTAAGAAAGTTTGGGCCGACATAGAGGCGCAACAAAAAAGCAGTACAGTAAAACCTGATGCGAAAAACTATTTCGGTACCTTTAATGATGCCTGGTTTGGAGAAGTTACCATTAGTGACATAAATGGAAAAATGCATTTTCAAGCTAAAAATGCACCGAAGTTGCGGGGTGATATGACCTTCTATAAAGGCAATACCTTTATTGTAAAATGGTACGATAGAAGTTTAGATGCCGATGCTTTTGTAAACTTCACACTGGATAATAATGCAAGTGCAAACGGCTTTAAAATGGAGTCAATATCACCCTTAACCGATTTTAGCTTCGACTTTCAGGATTTAGATTTCAAGAAAACCAATATAAAATAATGACGATGAGAACCACTTTAAAAATAACCTTAATCTTTTCAGTTTGTATCCTATTTTTAACCTCAATGACATTTAAACCGAAACGGATTATCTTTTTTGGCGATTCGATTACACAACAAGGTGTATCGGCAAACGGCTATGTTACGTTAATAAAGAAGGCATTAGATTCAACCAAATACACAGTTCTGGGTGCCGGAATCGGTGGAAATAAAGTCTACGATTTGTATTTGCGTTTAGAAGATGATGTTTTAAATAAGAAACCCGATTTAGTGGTGATTTATGTTGGCATTAATGATGTTTGGCATAAACAATCATCGCATACCGGAACGGATTACGATAAATATTTGAAGTTTTATCAGGCCTTAATTAATAAGATTCAAGGCATTGGCAGTAAAGTGGTTTTGGTTACCCCTTCCGTAGTTGGCGAGAAAAAAGACGGTACAAATGAACTGGATGTTGACTTAAATAAATATGCTGAAGGCATCAGGCAACTGGCTGCTAAAAATAATTTGCCGGTTTGTGACTTGAGAAAAATATTTGCTGACTATGAAGCAAAAAATAATCCCGAGGATAAAGAAAAAGGAATTTTAACTGTAGACAGGGTTCACTTAAACGAAACCGGCAATAAACTGGTTGCTGATCAGTTATTGCCATTGGTGAAATAAAGCTAAAAGTTATAGGTTATAAGTTTGTATGCTTCTAACTTACATTACGCAACCCAATCCTGATACTTGATACTAACTACTTGATACCAGCTACTCGATACTAAATACTTAATACTATTTTGATAAACCGCGAAACGATAGATAAGATAATGGATGCCGCCCGAATTGAGGAGGTAGTAGGGGATTTTGTGCACTTAAAAAAACGCGGAACAAGTTTAATCGGTAATTGTCCTTTTCACGGCGAAAAAACACCATCATTTCATGTGTCGGTTACCAAAGGTATTTACAAGTGCTTCGGTTGCGGGAAAGGTGGGGATTCGGTTCGCTTTATAATGGACCATGAAAAGTACAATTATCCTGAAGCATTAAAATTCTTAGCCAACAAATACAATATTGAGGTTGAAGAAACAGAGCTGACACCTCAGGATACCGAAGCGCAGAATGCGAAGGAAAGTTTATATATCGTTTCCCAATTTGCTGCTTCATTCTTCGTAAAACAACTTTGGGAAACCGATGAAGGCCGTGGAATCGGGCTTAGCTATTTTAAAGAGCGTGGATTCAGGGAAGATATTTTAAAAAAATTTGAGGTTGGCTATTCACCAGATGTTTGGGATGCAATGACCCAAAGTGCTGTAAATAGTGGCCACAAGCTGGAATTTTTGGAGCAAACCGGTTTATCGATTAAAAATGACAATGGTAAAATTTATGATCGCTTTCGCGGTCGTGTCATGTTTCCGATTCATAATTTCACAGGCAGGGTAATTGGTTTTGGCGGTCGGACTTTAAAAACCGACAAAAACGTACCGAAATATGTAAATTCTCCGGAAAGTGAAATTTACCATAAATCGAATGTGCTTTATGGCTTGTTTCATGCTAAAAAAGCGATTCGTGACCTGGATAATTGCTATCTGGCAGAAGGCTATGCCGATGTTTTATCCGTTCATCAGGCAGGCATAGAAAATGTTGTTGCCTCTTCCGGTACTTCTTTAACCGTTGAGCAGATTAAACTTATCGGGCGTTTTACACAAAATGTAACCATTCTTTTTGATGGCGATGCGGCAGGTATAAAAGCATCCCTACGTGGTTTGGATATGATTCTGGAAGAAGGTTTAAATGTTAAAATTGTTTCTTTCCCGGATGGACATGACCCGGACTCTTACATGCATCACGTTGGTGCAGGGGCCTTTAAAACTTATATAGAAGATAATCGTAAAGATTTCATCCTTTACAAAGCTAACGTCTTATTAAAAGAAGCCGGCAATGACCCAATTAAACGTGCCGGGATTATTCGTGATATTGTAGAAAGCATTGCTAAAATCCCCGATCCGATTAAGGCTTCGGTTTTCATTCGCGAAAGCAGTAGTCTATTAGAAATTGAAGAGCGTATTCTGCTTACCGAGCTGAATAAAATGCGTTCGGCGAAGAGTAAGAAATCTTTCGAAAGTAATCAGAGAGCAAATAATACAAGTCATAGTCCATATTCTTCAGGCCCACCAGAGCCACTTGGTCCGCCGGATGATTTATGGGATGATAATGCGGGCTCTCCCGGACAAACGCAGACAGCCGAAAATGATGAACATCAGGAGAAGGAAATTGTCAGGTTACTATTGGCTTACGGACATGAATTCGTGAACTGGGATAATATAGATGATATGGTTATCGGCTCTTTTGTTATGCAAAATTTAGCAGATGTTGAGTTTGAAAACCCTATCTGCAAAAAGATAATTGATTACTACAAATCGGAGATTGATAATGGAAGACTGCCGACCGCAAGTCACTTCGTAAAACATGAAGACAGAGCTATTGCAGATTTAGCAATTACGCTTTCTACATCTGAATATGCTTTAAGTGAGAACTGGCTTAATAAACATCAGATTTATGTAAAGGATGAAACGATGAATTTAAAAGCAACGATTCTTGGAGGTATATTTCATCTGAAGAAACGTAAAGTCGACAGAATTTTATCTAATCTACTGAAAGAGATAAAAGATGAAAAGGATAACGATAATCAAATGATTTTGATGCAGCGTTATGGTGTGATAAAAGGAGTGGAAAGAGAAATATCAAAATTTTTAGGTTCTGTTATTGTTAAATAAGATTGGGATTTACAGGATGATTGGATTTCAGTATTATGTTTTTTATATTCATTAACTTATCAATTCAATAATCGGGATTCGATTCTTCAAAATGGCAAGCCATAACGACTTAGGTAAAAAAGGTGAACTGATAGCAAAAACCTATCTCGAAGAAAAGGAATACGAAATTCTTGATGAAAACTGGGTTCATGGAAAGGCCGAAATTGATTTAATTGCCTACAAAAACAATATAATGGTTTTTGTAGAAGTTAAAAGCAGAACTTCAGTTGCTTTTGGCCGGCCGGAAGAATTTGTGCAAAAAGCAAAGCAGAAACAAATGGAGCTCGCTTCGCTCGAATATATTGAACTAATGAACCATCAGCATGATATCCGTTTTGATATTATTGCAATAACATTTAAAAAAGATAATACTTACATTTTAAACCATATTGAAGATGCTTTTTGGCCAGAAGATTAACCATTTTGAATTTTTATTTCTTATCGTTACCATTATAATTTTTGCAAGTTCCTGCAAAGATGAACCTGCTGCGGGTTATAATAATTTTATCGCACCTTCCGCAGGTACAAGTATAGCCTCAGGAAATGAAATTAATGTAAAAATTGATTTTGCAAAAGGGAAAAAAATTGATTCGGTAGTTTATTTACTGGATTCGACCAGGATTGCATCGGCAAGCGATACGCTGGGCATAAAAATTAAAACTGACAGACTTAAGCTTGGAAATCATCTGATTACAGCTAAAATTTATGAAGGCGAAAAATCGGATGACATAACTTCGAACATTATTGTTCTGGCTGCAAAGGCGCCTGATTTGTATACTTATAAAGTGATAACGAAGTTTCCGCATGATACCTCTGCATATGTAGAAGGTTTAGAATATCATGACGGGTTTTTTTATGAAGGTACAGGTGAAAAGGGTAAATCCGATCTGCGCAAAGTAAATGTTCAAACCGGAAAGGTGCTTCAAAGAGCGAGATTGGACACTGCCTTATTTGGTGAAGGCATTACACTAATTGGAAATAAAATTCTGCAGTTAACCTGGATGGATAAAAAGGCTTTTGTTTATGATAAAGATACTTTTAAACAACTTGCCGAGTTTCCATATTCAGTTGGTAGAGAAGGTTGGGGCTTAACTTTCGACGGGCAGAAAATTTACACATCCGACGGCTCAAACACAATTTATCTGATGAATAAAGATACTTACCAGAAAATCGGCTCAATTGAGGTTTTTGATGATAAAGGCTCCAGAGATAATATAAATGAATTGGAATATATCGATGGTAAAATTTATGCGAATGTTTATTTAACAAATGATATCATAATTATTAACCCTGAAAATGGCACAATAGAAGGCAAAATAGATTTAACCGGCTTATTCCCGTCTGACTATTTCAAAGCAGGAACGGAGCGGGATAATAACGTTTTAAACGGAATAGCCTATGATAAAGCCGGAAAACGACTTTTTGTTACCGGCAAAAAATGGCCTTATATTTTTGAAATTAAGATTGTAAAAAAGTAAAACGCTGGAATAAAATAAAACCACAGATTTGCAGATTTAAATTTTATAAGTAATCTGCGAATCTGTGGCTAACATTTTAACTTTCAAAGTTTAAAATCCTGCCTTATCCTTAAATCCTGGTTTAATCCTGCTTATTTCTTTGACTCTTCCAATACACCATTAAAAGTAATGGATTGCTTATTATTACTGTTCATCATCAATGAAGCATAACCATTTTGCGAAATACTTAAATAAATCTGATAGTTATCGTTCTTTAAATCTTTGGTCCGAATATTTATAATGTACAGTCCCTTTTTATTCTTCGATTCCGTATAAGTAAAATCTTTTGAGGTAAATTTTATACCGCCATCAGTTGGGTTATAAGGTGCAGAATATGCTCTGCCATAATACGGTAAGTACGCTACAATACTATCAGCTGTAACCTTTAAATCGTATTGTGACCCTGAAAGATTTATGGTGCCTCCGCCTTGAACACCTTGCATACTTCTTAAAACCTGGCTAATATCCTGGTTAGACATCGGAAGTGCAGTATTTGCCATGAAAACATAGTTTTTATCAGCAACTATTTTTTTTGTAGTTTCTTTATTTGTTTGTGCAAATGTTTGAGCAATTGTTACAAAGAACAAAATACTTAATAATTTTAAATGCTTCATTTTGTGTGTTTTTGAATGTATAACAATTTAAAGATGTTGATGTTTAGGTAATTCCATAAATCAAAAATCGATATTTTCAAAATCCTGAATAAATATAGCCTATTAATAAGTATTAAAAAAAAGCGGCACCAAATACGGATACCGCTTAAAACCTAAATTGAAACATTGACTATACGTTTACAGACAGTGTATTGCCAGAAATCGTAGGCGTATAAACTTTTAATGCAGATGTAGTTCCGCCATCATTAGGTTGTGCTAAGATGGCTCCTGCAGAAGTATATCGCGATGCATGTAAACCACACTGTATGTAATTATTTGCCTGTATCCAGCTCAATGCACCACCTTGATGTGGACAAACGGCTTGTGTAACTGCAAATGAACCCACGGCATTACCTGCAGCTATACGAATAAATAAAATTCCGTTAACCGTTAATGATGCGCCAACTGTTAATAGTTGTGTAGATAAATCTACATTTGCTGTTGTTCCCGGAGCCGGCCCATTTCCGCCGGGATTGTTTGGTTGAGGATCACTGCCTTTGCTTCCGCAGCCTGATAAACATGAACCGGTGCAAACTAGTGCAATCCCTAATCCTAATGACTTTATAAAATCGTTACGTTCCATAATTTATTTTTTTAATCTGTTTTAAGATGGTTGAATTTGACTTACTTTATTTTCTTTCTATCAAAGGAAAATCTTCGGGCGATACTAAATCCCCATCGGTATTGACCTTTTAACCAGGAAGTATTCGTATCTGTAATAAATTGTGATTCTTGTATAGCTGTTGCATTGGTGAAGTTAAGGTGGAAAATATGTCCTCCGGTATCAAATTCCAGTCCCGCACCAAGTGTATTATAAAATTGATTTCCGGAAGTATTTTCCAGGTACGCTTTTTTAGCAGTATTTCTAAATGGAATGGTATAATCGGCAACAAAAGCCATGCGTTTGGTAATTTTTATTCGACCTCCAACGGATACTGCAAACAGGTCATTCTCATCGCCAAAAACAGTAAAATTGCGGTGTATATAGGATGGCATTACCAGCATGGAAAGGTTTGTATTAAATTTCCGGGCAATTACAGCCTGTGCTACATATACCAAACGATCCTGAAATTCACTGTAAGCAGTTGCAGCTGTCGGGTCGGTTGAGGCTTTTACAGCTGCAATGGTTGTACTCCCAAATAATGTAAGGGCCAAAGGTATTTTATCATCAGTAGTCTGTTCCAGCAGGCGGTATTTTAAGTTTCCTTCATACAATTGTGTAACGATTCCTGCCCCTTTTGCTCTTGCTATCCCTACCGAAAGCCTATCGCTGATTCCGTAATCAAACCCTATGCGTATATCAGTTGATTGATCCAAACCAAAAAAGTTTTTAATCCCGCCGGCATTTCCGGCGATATCTCCAAACCGGTGGTCGACCCTGAAATCCATTTCATTTTTATAAATGGTTTCATTGGTTTGTATATTAATCAGTTTGGTTGCTTTAAAAGTGGCCTTCACAATCTTTTTTTCGGTTGGCATATTTAATGCATTTTCGAGCGAATCCTGGGCAAAAGCTATTGAAGGCAAACAAATTACAAATAAATATAAAAGAGATTTTAGATGGTGTTTCATAAGATTTTTATTTTTTAAGTTGATAAACTGCAGTTATTTTTACTTGCACGGTTTCTGCAATTTGTTTGAAAACAATAGTTGGAATTTTGATATCATGATCGGAAAGTTTTACATTGAATGTTGAGGTGGCTTTTGCCTCACCATTTGTAATAACCAGCAATCCTTTTGCCTGATATTCTTTTGAAACCCCGTGAATCTGCAGGTTACCTTTTACGGTGATGGGGTAGCTGCCGGGTTTTGAAAAATCTAGCTGTTCTGCAATTTTCCCCTTAAAATCTGAAGTCGGGTATTTGTCACTTTCCATGTAATTTTCATTAAAGTGTTCCTGCATTAACTTTTTCTTAAATTGAAAAGAAGTATTGCTAATCTTGAAAATGATATTATTAGTTTTAGTATCTATCGCCGAAGCACCCGATTTACTCTGGGCATCAATGTCTTCCACTGGTGTTGAAGAAAAAAATGAGGAAGTTACACTTTTACTAACCCATATCTGTGCCTGTATACCTGTACATAAAAACAAGGCTGTTAATGTGAAAAATAATTTTTGCATCTGTATGTTATTATATGAAGTCCTGAAAAGACCTTAGTTTATTATTTTTATTCCGGCGTATTTCTATCAAACCAGGCTTGTAGTAATATGCGTTCATTGGCGGTTAAGGTGCTGCCTTTAGGCATCGTTTTAGTAACCAATATGCTATTGGCAACACGTGCATCATTTTTTATGGAGGCCAAACCATTAAATAACCAGACGATTTGTATCGATCCGTTAGGCCCATGGCAATTGGCACATTTGTTTTGAAATAGTGCACCGGCAAAATTAGAATAGGTTACGTTTGCCGTAGTTACCGTTGTCGGACCTTCAGGTTTTATTTCCGCTGCTTGTTTCTTGGAACAGGCAAAAATTAATGCAATAACTGTGGCTGATAAAAAAAATAAACTTGGTTTTTTCATAAAGTAGTTGTTTGGGACTGAAGCTGAATAAAAGTTGATTTATCTATAATAGTTTTGTCGCGATTGGCCGTTGAAGTTTTATGCGAATTATTTTTTGCTTTAACAGATATGCATAGCAAGATTAGAAATGCAGCAAGCAGAATCGCAATAACTTGTTTTTTTGCAGTCATGTCCGTATAGCTTTAAAATGTATGTTTTATTTCTCAAGTCTATGTTGATGTGTTACCTTACCAATTCATACAAATAGAAAGACAATGGAAATCTTAACTAATTACGTAAGCTTTTTAAGAATGGTTGCCTTGAGAAAAAAAAATATAAAAAAAACCGCTGCATAAATTAATATGAAGCGGTTATAAAAATGGTCTGAATAGATTATAGAAATATTTATTCCTAAAAATATTTATTTTCTAAACGTCCTATAAAATAAATTTACCAAATACAGTAATTACCAATTTGTTGAAGCACACAGGTTGCACCAAATTTCACGAACATTTGGATCAGGCTCATTGGCTGCTTGAGCGCAGCACTTTAGATATTCAACCTGTTCATAAGTTAGCGTTGGAAAATTTCCCCCGGTTATTTTTTTCATTTCTTCTTTGTTAAGAGGTGTTAAATTTTTCATCTTTAAATTTTTTATTATGTTTAATTTTCTTAGCAAGTTAAAGATAGATTATTATGACCAATCATATTTTAAGCATAGAAGTATGTGCTTTCTGCATAAATTTATGCTTATTCCTTAATAGATAATTGATTATCTTCAAATATGAATGGTGTCAAATTAACAAAATCGGAGTCAAAGAAAGTATGCAGTTATGAAAATATCCGTAAATACAGAGGCGAAAGTGCTTTAGCCAGGAGTACGTTGCACAACAACTTGAAATCCAACAAAGTACTTATCAAAGAATTGAAGCAGGAAAGGTAAAAATTTAAACGGATCGTTTATCTCAGTTAGCACGGATCTTTAATAAACCAATAGAAGCTTTTTTCGGAAATGTACAAAAACTAAGTACTACGAGAAAAAATTACTGAAAGAAATTATAACTCAACGAGAGGAACGTATAAGAGAACTTGAAGAAAAGATTCAAAAAAGAGATAATAAAATATGTGAGTTGAAACAACTAATAAAATAAAAAGGCAGAGGAACCAAACTCTGCCTTTTCAACGTTATTTTTACTATCAGGTGTTTAAGAATTCATTGTCAAATTATTTTTTAATAGGTGATGCATAACTATCAAAAGTATTAACCGTAAAACCGGCTTTAGTTAAGCCGGGAACAAAAGCTTCAGTTTTACCAACAACAATAACGCGGGTATTATCATAGTTAAAATATTTTTTAGCTACGCGTAAAACATCATCAATGGTTACTGCATTTAATTTTTGCAGGTAAGTACGATAAAAATCTTTAGGCAAATTGTTAATCAATATACTGCTTGCAAAACCTGCAGTACGTGCCGGATTCTCTAAACCTAATGCAAAAGAACCATTATACAGATTTTTAGCATTTTGCAATTCTTCTGCCGACACTTTTACCGTACGGATCGTATTGATTTCTTTTAAAAACTCGACAACAGCACTATCAACTTTTTCATTTCTAACAGCCGCTGTTGCAGAAAATTTAGATTGAAAACGCCCGGAACCCGTACTTGCGTAGGCGCCGTATGTAAAACCATGTTTCTCACGAAGATTCATAAATAACCTCGATTCTGAACCACCGCCTAAAATTTGATTGGCTAGTAAAACCGCAAAATAATCAGGACTGCTTAGTGGTAAATCTAAAAGATTGGTAACTGTAATTTCCGATTGAACAGCATTGCTTACATTAACTACATCTACTTCAGTTTTGGTAGGATTACTAACCTTCGCCAAGACAGGTAAGGTTAACGCAGCTCCTTTCCAATCGCCGAAAGCTTTTTCTGCTAATGCTTTTGCCGCTTCTGGTTTAATGTCGCCTACAAAAGTTAAATAACCGCGCGATGGGGTAACATATTTTTTATAGGCGCTTTTAACATCATCCAAAGTAATCCCATTGATAGATGTTTCTGTTTGAAATTCTCCGTTAGGATGATTTTTTCCATAGACTAAAGCATTAACAACTCTTCCTGAAATTGCTTTTGCGCTTTTTTCATTTGATTTTAAGCCTGTAATGGTTTGCGATTTAATTTTTTCGAAAGAAGCCGCGGGAAAAGCCGGTTGGCGAATACTTTCTGCCATTAACATAAAGGCCGGCTCGAAATAACGTGTTAATGCAGAAGCTGTACCTCCATATGCACCTGCATTTACATCTGCGCCTAATTGATCAACGGCTTCATCAAACTGCGCTTTGGTTTTAGTTGTTGTTCCTTCGTTTAACATACTGCCCATTAAACTTACAACACCTGCCTTAGCACCTTCTGTAATAGGCCCGGCATCAATGCTGTAACTCGCCGATACTTTCGGTAGTTTATGATTCTCTACAACCAATACGGTAATGCCGTTTGCTAATTTATAAATAACAGGGTCGCCAATCGTAATTACCGGTGCCGGTCCTGGTTTTGGTTTTTGGCTGCGATCTATTGTTTGTGCTGAAATGCCTTGAGCCAATAAGGAAATTGCAGCTATTATGAATATTTTTTTCATGATCTTAAATAATATAAAAAGCGGTTATTTCTTAGGTAAATAATACAAAACAACTCTTTGGTTTTTGTTCAGGTATTGTTTTGCAACAGCTCTGATTTCTTCACGAGTGATGGATTGAATAATGCTTAACTCTTTGTTAATATCGTCGGTATCCTTATTGTGAAATGTATAGCCATTAGCCAAATTCTCCGCAACACCAAGCATTCTGCTATTTGCACTTACATAACTGTTTTCGAATTGATTTTGAAGCTTTTTATAATCACTTTCACTGATTAAGTCGGTTTGAAGGCGTAAAACTTCTTCATCAATATCTTTCAGTAAATCGTTAAGCGGCGTGTTTTTATTTGGTAAAGCTAAAGTAATGTAAGCACCATAATCTTCTAATGAGTAGTTAAAAGCAGCAACCTGTAGCGCGGTTTTCTTTTCATCAACCATTTTAGTGCTTAATCTGGAACTTCCGCCGCCTGACAAGATTGAGCTAATCATACCCAAAACTTTACTTTCTCTGCTTTTCATACCCGGAACGCGGTAAGCTGCAAAAATTGCCGGAATCTGAATGTTTGCATCGTAAGCGGTATCGATAATTTCTTTTTTGATTTCAGGCAGTTTATATTCCTTACGAACAACGGGCGCACCTTTCGGCACTTCAGCAAAATATTGTTTAACCAATCCTTTTGTTTTTTCAATATCTAAATCTCCGGCGATTGTTAAAACCGCATTATTCGGAACATAATATTTTTTATTAAAGGCAATAAATTCATCCAGCTTTGCAGCATCCAAATGTGCCATTGAGCCAATCGGCTGCCATCTGTAAGGGTGTCCATCAAACAGATGAGCAAATATTTTCTCGGTAAATTTGCCATAAGGCGAGTTATCAATGCGAAGGCGTTTTTCTTCCTTCACAACTTCATTTTGAGTTTTTACACCAACTTCATTTATAACCGGCTGTAACATGCGCTCACTCTCTAACCACAATCCTAATTCCAATTGATTTGAAGGGAAAACCTCATAATAAAAAGTACGATCCTGAGACGTGTTCGCATTATTTTGACCACCATTACTGCTAACCAGTTTCATGAATTCACCTCTTTTAATGTTTTTGGAACCTTCGAACAACAGGTGTTCAAAAAAATGGGCAAAGCCTGTTCGTGTGGTGTCTTCATCTTTAGAACCAACGTGGTACATCACTGAAACGGCAACCACCGGAGCGGTTTTGTCCTGATGGAGAATAACGTGGAGGCCATTGTCCAAGTCGAACTCGGTAAACTGTACTTTTTGAGCAGATGCGCTTAAGCACAGACCGGAAATGGCCAGAGCAAAAAGAATTCTTTTTTTCATTAGATAATTTGTTTGTTTTTGAAATCTGGCCGCTAAGCCCGAAATCCTTTAATAATAAGTTAATTTTATTTCTTGTTATAACTAAACAAGCAGGAGTTTTTACTAAAGTATATATTTCAAACAAAAAAAGCGAGTTATTAACTCGCTTTTTTTATGTTTTAATTATCTCCAGGCCTTGTATTGGTTTATTAAACCATTGGTAGAACTGTCGTGAGACGAAACTTTCCCGTCGCCTTCCAGCTCAGGTAAAATCTTTTTGGCCAATTGCTTGCCAAGTTCTACGCCCCACTGGTCGAAACTGAAGATGTTCCATATTACACCCTGCACGAAAATTTTATGCTCATACATGGCCACTAAACTACCTAAAGTATAGGGTGTAATCTTTTTCAAAAGAATAGAGTTTGTTGGTCTGTTGCCTTCAAACACTTTGAAAGGCGCAAGTTTTGCAATTTCTTCTTCAGTTTTTCCTTCTTTTTTTAATTCCGATGAAACTTCTTCTTCGGTTTTACCATTCATTAAAGCCTCAGTTTGTGCGAAGAAATTTGACAATAAAATTGGGTGATGCTCGCCGAGTGGATTTAAACTTTGTGCAGGTGCAATAAAATCAGCGGGAATAATTCTGGTTCCCTGGTGGATTAGCTGATAAAAAGCGTGCTGACCGTTTGTACCTGGCTCGCCCCAGATAATCGGACCGGTTTCGTAATCAACCTCGTTTCCATTTCTATCTACATGCTTGCCATTACTTTCCATATCACCTTGCTGGAAATAGGCCGCAAAGCGGTGCATATACTGGTCATATGGTAAAATTACCTGTGTTTCGGCATTATAAAAATTGATGTACCAAACACCTAACAAGCCTAAAATTACAGGAAGATTGTTTTCAAATTCGGCTGTTTTAAAGTGATTGTCGGTTGCATGTGCCCCGGCCAGTAACTGTTTAAAATTATCAAAGCCGATGCTTAAGGAAATAGATAAGCCAATGGCACTCCACAAAGAGTAACGACCACCAACCCAATCCCAGAACTCAAACATATTTTCGGTATCAATGCCAAAGGCAGCTACATCTTTGGCATTAGTAGACAGCGCTGCGAAATGTTTAGCAATATCGTCTTCCTTACCACCTTTTTCTAAAAACCATGAACGTGCAGAATGGGCATTCGTCATGGTTTCCTGAGTTGTGAATGTTTTTGATGCGACTAAAAACAGCGTGGTTTCAGCATTTAAACCAGCAACTGTCTCCGCAATATGTGTTCCATCAATGTTTGAAACGAAATGGATATTCAGGTGGTTTTTGTAATGCTTTAAAGCTTCGGTGACCATTACCGGGCCTAAGTCTGAACCACCAATACCAATATTTACAATATCCGTAATTGCTTTGCCGGTGTAGCCTTTCCATTCGCCACTGATAATACTGTTGCTGAATTTTTCCATTTTAGCTAAAACGGCATTTACTTCAGGCATTACATCTTTGCCGTCAACTAAAATGGGCGTATTGCTTAGATTGCGTAGTGCAATGTGAAGTACAGAACGATTTTCAGTCTCGTTAATTTTTTCACCGGCATACATCGATTTTATCGCTTCGTCTAACTTACATTCATGGGCCAATTGAATAAGCAAAGCCAATGTTTCATCGTTGATTCTGTTTTTGCTGTAATCCAATAGAATATCTTCAAAAAAAACAGAGAATTTAATGAAACGGTCAGCATCTTCAGCAAATAAATCTTTAATGCTTTTTTGATTAATATCTATAAAATGATCGGCCAGATATTTGTAAGCAGCCGTTTCCGTAAAATTTATTTTTGGTAACATAATTCTTTTCTTTTCTGTAAAAGTAATAAAGCAAATAGTTAAAACGGTCTTTTTAATGTTCAAAAAATAACATTTCATTATTTATTGTAAACAGGGTAACTTAGTCTTAGATTCTGTCTTGTTAAACTATGCCTGTAATGAATTTGTCGGAGTATCGCAATGCTTAAAATTTAATCTTATAATTTCTTCGACAGGCTCAGATGATAATTATGCATTTAATTTAACCGCTTTTTATATGTTATCAAATTAATTTCTTTTTATGAAAAAAATCTACATCCTATTATTTATTGCACTTTCATCAAGTGTTTTCGCTCAAAAATCAGGTTTAAACGCTATAGTTTCAAAAAAGGCAGATGCAATAGAACAAAAAGTTATCACTTGGCGTCGCGATTTTCACGAACACCCAGAGTTGGGCAATAACGAGGTGAGAACAGCTGGTATCATTGCCAAACATTTAGAATCATTAGGGATAAAAGTAACAACCGGAGTGGCTAAAACTGGTGTGGTTGGCATTTTAAAGGGCGGCAAACCCGGTCCCGTTGTGGCTTTAAGAGCGGACATGGACGGCTTACCGGTTACAGAAAGGGTTGATGTTCCCTTTGCATCTAAAGTGAAAACACAATATAACGGGCAGGAAGTAGGGGTAATGCATGCCTGCGGTCACGATAGTCATGTCGCTATTTTAATGGGCGTTGCTGAGGTTTTGGCATCCATGCAAAAAGACATTGCCGGCACGGTAAAGTTTATCTTCCAGCCCGCTGAAGAAGGTGTTTCAGCAGGTGAAGAAGGTGGCGCAGCATTAATGATTAAAGAAGGCGTTTTAGAAAACCCGAAAGTTGATGTAATTTTTGGCTTGCATATAAATTCACAAACAGAAGTTGGCGATGTTACTTATAAACCCGGCGGAACAATGGCGGCTGTAAATGATATGAAGATTACGGTAACCGGTAGGCAGGCACACGGCGCTTATCCATGGAGCAGCATCGACCCGGTTGTTATTTCAGCGCAGATTGTAAATAGCCTTCAAACCATTGTTAGCAGAAATTTAAATGTTACCGAAAATCCTGGTGTCGTAACTATAGGCGCGGTTAACGGTGGCGTTCGATCGAACATCATCCCGGAGAAAGTGGAGATGTTAGGCACGGTTCGTAATTTCAGCAAAGAAGACGAAGCCATGTTCATCGACAGGATAAAAACAATTGTAACTAAAACAGCCGAGGCTGGTGGCGGCAAAGCCGAAGTTAAAATTCCTTACAGCAATCACTACCCGGTTACTTTTAATAACATCGCATTAACCGAAAAAATGTTGCCAAGTATGCAAGCTACCGCAGGTGCTGCGCATGTAAAATTGAGGCCGCCGGTTACCGGAGCAGAAGATTTTTCATTCTTCCAGGAGAAAGTTCCGGGATTATTTGTGTTTTTAGGGGGCATGCCTAAAGGTAAAGATCCTGTTAAGGCACCATCACACCATACACCAGATTTTTATCTGGATGAAAGCGGATTCGTTTTAGGCGTTAAGTTGTTGTCGAATTTAACACTGGATTATATGGCAATGAAAAAATAGTGAATAAGGCGTAATTTTATAGTTTTTACCATTAAGAAAGTTAAGGGCGTTCACCTGATTAACTGCAAACCGGTATCTTAATTACCTTAACTTCTTAATGGTTATCAATGTAATTACCGGTATTAAATACCTGATTCAAAGATAAATTTAAACGCTCTCCGCTATGCTCATGGCGATTTTATATCTTTGCCATTATGACTAAAGAACAAATACAGGATTTAAGGGACAGAATAACGTCGCTGAGGAGGCATCTTTGACGTCGATGAGCTACTTTACGCCATTCGCGAAGAAGAAAAATTAACAATGGCACCCGATTTCTGGGACGATCCAAAAAAAGCAGAAAAAATTCTTGCAGAAATAAGTTCAAAAAAAAAATGGACTGATGGTTTTGAAAAAACAAATAGCGCAGTAGAAGATGCTGCCGTGATGTTCGATTTTTTCCAGTCTGGTGATGCATCTGAAGAAGAATTACAAGATCAATTCGATATAAGCAAACAGGCTGTCGCAGACCTGGAGCTTAAAAATATGCTTCGCAATAAAGAAGATCAGCTTTCAGCCGTAATGCAAATTACCGCAGGAGCTGGTGGAACGGAAAGCTGCGATTGGGCTTATATGCTCATGCGTATGTATATGATGTGGGGTGAAAAGAACGGTTACAAAATCACGGAACAAGATAGTCAGGAAGGCGACATTGCCGGAATTAAATCCGTTACACTTCAGTTCGATGGCGATTTTTCTTATGGCTATTTAAAAGGCGAAAATGGTGTTCATCGCCTGGTGCGTATTTCGCCCTTCGATTCCAATGCCCGCCGCCATACATCGTTTGCCTCTGTGTATGTTTATCCATTGGTCGACGAAACCATTGAGATTTACATTAACCCGGCCGATGTTGAATTTGAGACCTTCAGGGCCGGTGGTGCTGGCGGACAAAACGTAAATAAGGTAGAAACTGCCGTTCGTTTGTACCACAAGCCATCGGGTATTATCATAAAAAATCAGGAATCAAGATCTCAGTTACAGAATAAAGAAAATGCTTTACGCTTATTAAAATCTCAGCTTTATGAAATCGAGCAGCGTAAGCGAAACGAGGAAATTGCAGCAATCGAAGGTTCGAAAAAGAAAATTGAGTGGGGCTCGCAAATCAGGAGTTATGTATTAGACGACAGGCGGGTAAAAGATCACAGGACAAATTATCAAACTTCAAATCCTCAGGCCGTGCTTGATGGTGATATTGATGAGTTTTTAAAAGCTTATTTAATGGAATTTTAGAATTTAAAAGAAGTATTATTATGGTAAAATCATCATTATTTTTAATCTTATTCTCCATGTTGTCTTTTTTTTCCAATGCACAAGAAGTTATTCCTCTTTATGAAGATGCCGTTCCAGGTTCAAAAGCTTCGGCAACTTATATAGAAGTTACGGAAAGGGGTAGTGATGGCATTGATAGGATAGGTAAAGTCACAAATCCTACCTTAACGGTTTTTCCGGCCCCTGTTGATAAAGCGAACGGAACAGCTGTTATTATCTGTCCGGGTGGCGGTTACTCCATTTTAGCAATAAACCATGAGGGTTATAATATTGCAAAACGCTTTAATGAAATCGGTGTTACTGCATTTGTGTTAAAATACCGCTTGCCTAATGATGAAACTATGACTGATAAAACTTTTGCACTGTTGCAAGATGCAGAACAGGCAATTTATCTGGTCAGGAAAGATGCGAAAAAGTTTAACATCAAACCAAATAAAATAGGCATTATGGGGTTTTCTGCAGGTGGGCATTTCGCATCAACATTGTTGGTGCACTATAACGATATTAAAATTACTAATGCCGAAAAAATAAGTTTAAGGCCTGATTTTGCGGCGCTGATTTATCCGGTAATCAGTTTTGAAGAATCCGTTCATACCGGTACTATGAAGAATTTGCTCGGTCCAAATCCGGCAGACAGCATGAAACATTATTTCTCTGCCAACGAAAATGTAAATTCAAAAACACCGCCAACTTTTTTAGTTCATGCTCAAGATGATAAAGTAGTGCCTGTAGAAAACAGTATGCTTTTAAATGAAGCATTAAAGAAGAATAAGGTTAAAACAGATATATATCTGTATGAAAATGGTGGGCATGGTTTCGGCCTCAAAAATAAAACTTCGGATGTTGACTGGTTTAATTTACTCGCTGTTTGGATGAAGAAGCAAAAATTTTGATGATCTGTCTGTGTATTTAGTTTTCTTTAATATTCTTGT
Organism: Pedobacter rhodius; assembly: GCF_027213645.1. Taxonomy (GTDB): domain Bacteria; phylum Bacteroidota; class Bacteroidia; order Sphingobacteriales; family Sphingobacteriaceae; genus Pedobacter; species Pedobacter rhodius. Next base: position 108,289 of record NZ_JAPWGL010000006.1, read on the forward strand.
CAATTACACTTAACAAGCCGTCCACATAAGCATCATCGGTTAATTCCCAAAACATAATCCCATTAAGCTTTTTAGTTAAAACGTATTTTGTTTTCAATGAAATTGATTTAGGGTCATCCAAAGTAGCGATTCTTTTCGCTTCAGCATTATAATAATAGGGCGCTTTTGCGACATCATCCCAGTAATATTTATAGCCTTTTTCTTCCGTAAACTGGGTACTGAAATCTTTAAAGGAAACACCGCCTACAAATTTGGTCGGTTGATATAAACCCTGATTTGCTTCTGTTGAGTTTTCGAAAATTCTTGCGTAAAATGCAGCGCCTAAAGCTATTTTGTTTGCCGGAACGCCCAGTCTTATTAATTCTGTAACAGCATAATCACCCGATAAAGGCAATTCTTTGGCAGAATATAAAGGTGTATGGTGACCACTCTGCGTAGCATAACCACCAACCAAATCGTAGCTCATTAAATTTACCCGGTCTACTAAAGGCATTACTTTGTTCCATTCGAAGCAGGAATCGATGCAGTTTTTGGTACCACCCGCGGCGAAGCTTATTTCGGCTTTTTTACCCAGCTTATTTCTTAGTTCTTTAATCAATAAAGTAAAATTGTGTTTATCATCTTCTGTGTAGCGGTGCCCCGGAAACCCGGCAACTGCCGGATATTCCCAATCGATATCAATTCCATCAGCATGAAAAAAATCGAGCAGTTCTTTTGTCGTTTTAGCAAAAGTTTTTCGGCCGTTCGCCCGGCTAAATACTTCCGAACAATTCGCACAAGCACTCCAGCCACCCATTGCCATCATAACCTTTAAATCCGGATTACGCTTTTTTAACGCGACCATTTTTAAAATCAGGGCCGAATCTTTAGCAGAATGTATTTTCATACTGTCGCCCTTTAAATGCCCGAAACTGTAAATTAAGTGACTTATTTTTTCAACAGGAAAACTATCGATAACCGTTCCGCCTCCGCCTGTGTAATAGGCGATAACATTTGGTTTATATTTCTTCTGAGCTTTTAAATCTAACCCGGAAAAGATTGTTAAAATAATTAGTGCGGTGATGCTGCACAAGTAGGTTGTTGGGGATGATGGTTTAAACATTAGCTCGCTTGAGAAGTATCTTGATCTGAAATAATTTGTTGTAGTTGGTTAAGTTCTGCGACTTTCTCCGTAGCACCGGCATTCTCATAGGCAGAAATCAAATTTCTGATTACCCTACGTATGATATCTGTATTGCTGCAAGGCCTGTAATATTCGGGCAGCGCCTCTAAATTCAGCTGACGCAAAAATTGATCTACATCGTGTTTGCCAAAAATATTACCCCTGTTAAATGCATTTATATAAAAAAGCACACCATATTCGGTACCTTCCTGTTTACTTTCATCAATAAAACCTAAAATAAAATGTTGTGGTAAATTGATGCCATAAATTGGCATATCCAGCTTTTGCGCAAGTGTTGAGTAAATTATCGCCAGTGAAATCTGATTGCCTTTTTTACTTTCCAGTACCTGATTTAAGTAGGAGTTTTGCGGATCGTGATGGTTCTTCGTGTTGCCTCCAAAACCAAATTGCTGATATAAAACATGGTTAATCAATTTAACTTTCTCCACCGAACTCATTTCATACTGCAGGCCCAGCCAGATTTCGCGTTTAATTTCCTCCAGCTGGTTGATAACTTTCTGCTCATCTAAATCGGGATATTGATAACGATTAACAATTAAGGCCCCTTGCAGCAAATCAAAAGCACCACTCAGATACCAAAGGTTTAAATCTTCTTTAACGGTATTAAATTGAATCTGATGAACAATGTTTTCAATACGTTCCTGTAAAAGTCCGTCAAAAGATTGCTCCCAGGCATTCTCCAGAAAATGAATAACCTCGCCACCGTATTCCAGTAGCCTTTGTTCAACATGCTGATAAACTTCCTCATCAGGATCATCAAGCAATTTTACTAAAGCACTTATCTCTGCGTTATTTTCCATAAAACATACATACGTTTGCGGGGTTTAATTACTTTTGCAATAGATATGATAATTCAATTCATTACCGATTACCTTAAACACCGTTTAACTGCTAAAACCAGGCATGGAACACACTCGCCATTCGTTTACAAACTAGCAGACGAGGTAATTTACGATTTTACCGATAAATCTGAATACAAAAATATAGAAGCGCAGCGAAAAAAACTTTTTAATGACGATTCCATAATTACAGTTACAGATCTCGGAGCAGGCTCGCTCTTAAATAAAAATCGTACAAAAAAAGTAAGCGAGATTGCTAAAAATGCATTGAAAAGTCCACGTTTGGCAAAACTTATTTACCGTTTGGCAGAAAATACAAAGCCTGAAACTGCAATCGAATTGGGTACCTGTTTAGGCATAACGACTGCTTACCTTTCCAAATCAAATCCTGAAGCAGAAATTATTACCATAGAAGGTTGTCCTGAAACAGCTGAAGTTGCGAGGAAAAATTTCGGGGATTTGGAATTAGATAACATTGAACTGCATGTTGGCAATTTTGATTTAATCCTGCCTGATATCATAGCAAAGCAACCTACCCTTGACTTTGTTTATATTGATGGCAACCACCGCAAAGAGGCTACATTAAATTATTTCAAATGGTGCCTGCCAAAAGTTACTGAAAATTCTTTGCTCATTTTTGATGATATTTACTGGAGTAAAGGAATGAAAGAGGCCTGGGCTGAAATCAAAAATCATCCGGAAGTTACCGTTACGGTAGATTTGTTTTGGATTGGATTGGTTTATTTTAAAAAAGGGCAGGCCAAAGAACATTTCAAGTTGAAATTTAATCAATAAACCGAAATGAAAATAGAACCGAAATTACAAGGTATTCAAAAGTTATCTGCATTATATATTTTGCTGCTCAGCTTTTTTTCGGGTCTGTTGATTTACCTGGGTTCTTTATTAATTGATACCAGTATTCTAACTCATTTGATGTCGGGTTGGGATGGTTTTTGCCTGGCACTTATCCTGCTTCACTGGTATATGTTTTGCCATACTTCTGCGGCAGAAACACATTTAAAGGCAAAAATGCAGGATGAAACAAGGGGCGAAATTTTCGCAATTGTTGTTGTTTCTACTTTTGCCGGACTGCTTGCCGTAGTGCTTTTGCTCCTTGATAAAGAAGTTAAAACGCTCGATCTGGTTACAGCAATTTCCGGCATGTTTCTATCCTGGGTATTGGTTCACACCACTTTTACCATGCGTTATGCACATTTATTTTATGGGGATAGTGAAAATAAAAATGGCGGTTTAGATTTCCCGGGCGAAGAAAAACCCGATTTTATTGATTTTGCTTACTTCTCCTTTGTTATCGGAATGACTTTCCAGGTCTCTGATGTCGAAATATCTTCCCGTAAAATCAGGCGACTTGCGTTACTCCACAGTATCATCTCCTTTATTTTCAATACCGTAATTGTTGCACTAACCATAAATGCATTAGCGGGTTTGAGTAAATAATAAAATATTTGCTTTATGTTTAACCTCCATCCGCCTACCGGCACCTTCCTCCTTGAAGAGGAAGGTGCCAAGAGCGAGGTTATGCTACCTTACCTCTCGATTCGTCATTGCGAGGAAGTATGACAAAGCAATCTTTTTAGCTAAAATTTTTTCCTCAATTCGTCATTCCCGCGCAGGCGGGAATCTTAAAGCTTTCACATGTATTTAATGCAACTACTTCATCTGGAGGCTTGTTTTAGCGATACAGTAATTTGTCTTAAACGTAATTAATGCGTCTTATAATCAGTTTTTTATCTTTTTAAACTGATTTTTAAGTCGTATAACTTATTTTTAAGTTGTAAAACTGAAAAATAAGTTATATGTTTGGGTATGGAAGAATTAACCAAAACAGAAGAGCGCATTATGCAGGTTTTATGGAAACTGCAAAAGGCATTTGTAAAAGATATTATTGATGAATTGGATGAAGAACCAAAACCACCTTATAATACCATTTCATCTATTGTAAGGCTGCTTGAAAAGAAAGGCTATGTTGCTTATAAAGCCTATGGTAAAACATATGAGTATTTTCCGGCAATTAGTAAGGAAGTTTACACGAAAACGACGTTTTCAAAAATGTTTAACAGCTATTTCGATAGTTCGCCGGCGAATCTTTTATCGTTTATGGTAAAAGAAGAAAAATTAAGTGAAAAAGATATAGAAGAAATCAAAAAGCTCATTAATGAAAATTCCAGATCATGATTTTAATTTATCTGTTGAAAGTCTCTGCCTGCACAGCGTTATTTTTTGCTGTTTATTATTTCCTGCTGTCTAAGCTTACTTTTTTCAACCTGAACAGGATTTATCTTTTGTTTATGCTGGTTTTAAGTTTCACTATACCGGCATTGACAGTAGAAAATAAGAAGGAAATTATTGCTTCCGTTCAGGAGCGTGCAGCAAAAATAACGTATAGCAATGGTGGTTTTATGGAGCGGGATTTTGTAGATGACGGAAAAACAGCTGATGCGCCTGTGAACTGGATTCAGGTATTGGAATATGGTTATTATTCAATTTCAGCGATTCTTATTTTCAGAATGCTTTTAATGCTGTTGCGTATCAAACTTCAACTACGCAAAAATATAGTGGATGAAGATGGAGCAATTATTTTGGTTAATAAGCAATCAAGTATCAAAAATTGCTCTTTTTTTAACCGAATCGTTATTGATTCATCATTACAGCCGGAAGAAAGGCGGCTTGTTATCAAACATGAATCTATACATGTAGAACAATTACATGCTTTCGATAAGCTTTTAGTTAATCTGCTCGCTGCAATACTATGGTTTAACCCAATCATTTACCTCTGGCGAAATGCAATTGATGATAATCACGAATTTTTAGCAGACAGGGAAATCTTAAAAGCGACAGATAAAAAAGAATATGCTTTTTTACTCTTAAACCTGGCTGCGCCTTCAAACAAAATAGCTATTAATAGTTTTAGTAAACTTCCCTTAAAAAATAGAATTATGATGATGTACAAAGAACCAAATGTAAAGTTTCAAAAGCTGGCTTATGCAACAGTAATTCCTGTTTTATTGATTTGCTGTATGGCTTTCGTGAATCAAAAGGAAATTATAATAGAGAAAGTACCTGCTGATAATACCAGTCACTCCGTTTCCAACCAGCCGAAGAATGTTTACGACATGAATTATTTAGGTGGTTATGCAATGCTTAACCCATATACAAAGTCGGCGCTTAAAGAAGTAGAACCCATATTAATTATTGATGCCGGGCATGGCGGCAGAGATGGTGCTATAGTAGCATTGGATGGGCAAAAGGAAAAAGATTTGAACTTAAGAGCTGTGAAAATCCTGAAAGAAGAAGCTGCAAAAAGAGGTATAAAAGTACAATTAACCAGAACTACTGATCAATTTTTGTCACTTAAAGATCGTTTGCCTAAGCAAGAAGCAACTGCATTTATATCGATTCATCATAATGCAACACTTACCAATACGACAGTACCTTTCAATGGAATCGAAGTTTATGTTTCTAAGCTGAATAACAATATTAAAATAGCTGAAGATTTGGGTGCGGGTATTTTAGGTAAACTGAAGCAATTAAACGGTATGGAAGTAAATAATTCTTTAAAAAATGCAAATCTGTTATTGCTGAGCGCATCTAAAGTGCCCGCTATTTTAATTGAATTTGGAAACATCTCAGAAGAAAAAACGCTGAACTACATCAATGAAGAAAAGAATATACGTAAAATCAGCAACCTGATTTTAGATGGATTTGTTGCTTTTTCAAAGCGTGGATGTTAATTAAGAATTGAACGATGGAATGGTTAATGTATTTGCTTAAGGTTAGCGCATGCACAATTTTGTTCTTCGCTGTTTACCTTTTGGTTTTGAAGAAACTTACTTTCTTCAGGCTCAATAGATTTTACCTGTTAGGAGCGTTGTTTTTTAGCTTTGTTATTCCGGCTTTGCAGTTTGAGGTTAAACGCGAATTAGCTGCCGTAGAAATCAATCAGCTGACAGATCTTCACCAACTAAAACCGGTTAGCAATCAGCCGTTTCAACTTGTAAAGCCCTTAGTGGTTGAATACCAGCCACAGGAACAACCTAGAATAGATTGGAATGAATTAGGCTTTTACATTTATGGTGGTATCGCTTCAATTTTATTATTAGCCTGCGCGTGGCGGTTATTTGGCTTATTGAAACACACCAGCGATTATACGAATAGTATCGATGGCCTAAAACTGATAACAAAAACAAAAGGCTATACCAATTGCTCTTTTTTCAATTATGTTTTTATTGATAAAAGTATTTTGAGTGAAACCGAACTGCAGGTTTTATTGACTCATGAAAAGGTTCATGCGAGTCAATACCATTCCATTGATAAAATAATCCTGATGCTTTGCAAAGCATTTTTATGGTTCAATCCGGTAGTTTATTTAATTGATAAAGCTTTAGAGCAAACCCATGAATATGAGGCAGATGAAGCAGCCTCTTTAAACTTTGGAACCAATGCCTATGCGAACCTGCTTTTTAAACTTGCGGTTACGAAGAGTGAAATGCCACTAATCCACAATTTTGTTAAAAGCCCGGTCAAGGAAAGAATAAAAATGTTATTTAACGCTAAGTCTGCTAAAATGAAAAAATTAAGTTATTTACTCGCTTTGCCAATTACAATTTCTTTAATATGGTTATTTTCAGTGCAGTTAGTTTACGCTGCGCCAAAATTAAAAAGTGTTTTAGGGTTAAAGAAAATTGAACAACCGATATATAAACAAGTTGTTAAAACGGCAAAGGGTGTATTGGTAAATAGAAATTCGAAAACAATTTTAAAGGTTATAGATACAACCAGGCTGCAAAGTTCGATAGACCCGAAGATTATTTCTTCTTCAAAAATCAGAGGCAATTTAAAAACTAAAATTAGCTATTTGGAAGATGTGGTTATAGAAATTAAAGGGACTACAATCAAGGCAAAATCAGCCGTATGGAATAAAAATGTAAAGGAATTGTTAGTCAGTCATGCGGTTATTATTATGGAGGAAGTATGATTCTTACTGAGAAAGCGGTTTTCAATTTATTGGATGGAACATATAGAAGTTATGAATCAAATTCTGAGACCGATAAAAAAATATCTTTTATTGATTTCGACTTAAAAGAAAATGAGAATATGATAGTCAAAAGCATTCGATATACTGCAGATTCTGTGAGAATGAGTAAGGATAAAAATACGATTACAGTAATGGGTAAAGCAAAAATGTTTTTTAAAGACTTAAAAATGGAAGCTGATGAAATTATTTACAACAATAAAACTAAAATAGGTTCAGCTAAAAATATGGTCATCACTCAGCTTGGCTCCGGCACAAAAATAAAAGGTTCAAATGCCGAATTTAACATTAATGGAAAAGTCGAAATCTGGCAGAATGCAAATAGCAACATAGTTGTTGAGCCGTAAGTAGAAAACTTATATCAAAATCTTCTACAATTATTTTCCTTTTTAACTATGGATATTTAAAATCTCCATTATCGTATATTTACTGAACTAAGGGAAAATTAAATGAGGCCTTTCTTTAAATATACACTTCAAATTATACTTGTCATGATAATGGCTTCCTGCAAAAAAGAGGTGCAGGAGCGTGCTGATGTTGAAATTAAGGAAGAAATTTTGAATAAACTCAACAATTTGAGGGTAAGTGGCTGTACATGTGGTACAGATATAATGCCTGCGGTAAAAAAAGTTGTGTGGAATATTGCGCTTGAAAAAACAGCGAAAGCGCATGCTGCTGATATGGTAAATAGAAATTATTTTAGCCACATCAGTCCGGAAGGTGTGCCGGCAATACAGCGTTCCCGGCAAGAAGGTTATGCCGGACTAAGCATAGGTGAAGTAATTGCCCGGAATTACACAACTGTAGATGAGGTGATTGAAGGCTGGAAAGCAAGTGAAAGCCATTGCAAGGCGATGATGGATGCTGAATTTGACGAAGTAGGTGCAGGAAAAACCGGCACCTACTGGGTTATGGATTTAGGTAGAAAAAATTAATTCGCCCATTTAGTTAGATTTTTTAAATAGGTTTAATTAAAAGAAACAGTGTAATTATTTACCCTGTGGTCTCTGCCTCCGGCTGTGCTGGTTACTTCAAAACCAAACTGCACCCTATCGATGGTCTCATTTCCTATCCATTGCAGGTCGTTTCGCAGGTAATTCATAATGTCTTTTATATTCACATCACCAACTAAAGAGTTACTGGTACGAAGAAAGGAAAAGACTTGTTTGCCATTGGCATTTACCGGGCCCTTATAAATGTTCCAGGTATGTCCGCCAACACTTTTATTGGCTACATTGATTTGGGCAACACCATTTGGGTATGCACTGGCAATCGGACCAACATTACCTCTGTAATTCATCCAGAGCATTATTTCGTACTTGTCATTGTTGGTCCATACATCATAATCTGCGCCCCACGATCCATCAGCAGGTACGGTGACATCATAGTGCGAGGTTAAGCTGTTTAAACTGCTTAACAACCTTTGAACTTTCCTTTCTGAATTTGGATAGGATTTAATACCCGATGTATTCGGATGATTGGACCATATGCCCCAATTATTTCCATTGTTAGCCCAGATACTCTGATAACCATAACCACTGCCCCAAACATTATTAAAAACAGTGTAGGGTGAATAGGCTTTACTGGTGTAATTGTTTGTACTGTTGTCAGATGTCCAGTCTGCTTTTACTTCTCCGGCTGGCTGAGTCGAAGACTGGTCTTTTTTACAGGCTGCAAGAGAGATGGTTGCAAGCACTGCATACATTAAAATTTTTCTCATAATGGTAATTTAATTTTGGCTAGTAATTTTTTCTAAATCAAAAATACCAGTAACTTATCCTACTCGAAGTATACTTTTGTTTACAAATAGGTGTTCAATTGTTAAGGCAAGGCTTAATTTGAGTTATTTTATTCTAGTATCTAGTATCTAGTATAAAGTATCAAGTATTGAGTGGAGGGTGTATGATAACGGGATTAAAATTGGAGTTTTGATTTTTATGGAAATGTTTTCCGAAGATTCACGCTGATTTTACTTTCTAACCCAAAAATTGATTTACATTTTTTTATTAAATCGCAGAAAATCTGCGTTTCATATCTGCGAAAATCTGCGGGAGAAATAAATATAAAATTTCCCGTTGATTCACGCTGATTTAAAAACCGCTGATCTTAATTTTTAACCCAAAATTGACTTACTTTTTTTATTAAATCGCCGAAAATCTGCGTTTCATATCTGCGAAAATCTGCGGGAGAAATAAATATAAAATTTCCCGCTGATGCACGCTGATTTAGAAACCGCTGATCTACGCTGATTTTACTTTCTAACCCAAAATTGACTTACTTTTTTTATTAAATCCCCGAAAATCTGCGTTTTTTATCTGCGAATATCTGCGGGAAAATAAACAACTAAATTTTCATGCTGATTTTACTTTCTAACATTAAAACCTGACTTAGCACCTTGCTTTTTTAAATCCCCGAAAATCTGCGTTTCATATCTGCGAAAATCTGCGGGAAATCTTCAATACCCCTACAATTAAAATGCTTCCGCCAAACTTATATAAAATCCGCTCTGTCGTTTTTCATTTGTTTTTCGTTCTCCAATCCCATAATCTAAACGAACACTTAACCCTTTTGCGGGATCAAAGAAATACCTTAAGCCACCACCTAAATTGGGTTTAAAAGCATCGACAGCAAAATCAGATGTTCCCCAAACGGTTCCTGTACCTGCAAAAAGTACTGCCCCGAAACGGTTATTGTACCTGTAGCGAAGTTCTGTTTGTATGGCCAGTAAATTTTTGTCGCGGTAGCGGCCGGTATAGTAGCCCCTCATCATTTCATCATTACCTAATTGTGGTAACAGATAGAAAGGTGTATGATTACTTTGTACGGTATGGTATAAGCCTTGTGCACCAAGTATAAATTTGTTACTCAGTTTCCAGAAGTTGCGAAGATTTAATTTAATCTGACTTCCATTAAAATTATCACCGCCAAAAAAATCTGGTGCATATTGATAAGTTATTCTTCCAAAAAAACCTTTGGATGGATAGTTATTAGAATTTCTTGTATCATAACTTTGAGAAATGCCGGTGAAAATTACCCTTCCTCCGGGCCTTCCAAAAATAGCAGGATCTGATGAATAAATCCCACCTGCAGCTTGATCATTAAAATCATAATTTTCAAATCCTAATGAAATGCCTGAGTAAGCATTTTTTATAAAGGTTTTTTCTAAGTCGAAAGCTACCTTTATTTGTTGCTGTACTAATTTATCTTCATCAGTTTTATTGGTGTTATTTCCTAAACCATAAAAATTGAATGGCATTTTCTTGAATCGGATTTCGCCTATTATATGGTATATATTTCCTTTACTCCATGCATCACCTTTTAAAGCTAAATTGTAAGTTTTTTTTGTGGAATAAGTTGCATTAGCTGAAAAATTAGAACTTCTCGTTACCGTATCTTTTCTGTAGCTATAAAATGAATAAATAGCACCTATACCAAATTCAAAACCCGTTTCCTGCGAATAACCGAAAGCTGGAATAGGTAAAAAACTCGCTTTTCTCGTGGTATCTTTTTCATTCGAAAGCATTTTTTTAATTAGTTTCATTTGAGCCATTCCGGAAATCGATAGCAAAAGGAATGTACATAAAATCGCCAGTTTTTTCATGGCGCAAAGAAAAGGAAATTTAGTAATATGTTGGTTAATTGTTTAAACCGGTTAATTGGAATCGTTTTCGATAATCACAAAATAAAATGGCTTTGTGCCTTCGTGCCTTGGTGGTAAGGTAATATGTCGGTTAATCGGTTAATTGGATGCATTTTCAAATCATAGAATAAAATTGCTTTGTGCTTTGTTATAGAAAAGTTGTAACTGCTTAGCTATTTAAGTCCGCTATCAAGGCTAAACGCCAAGCCCTCATGGTTAAAAACTTTTAGGTTTTAACCTTTCGGCCTAAATACCTATTTTTGCGGCAAATAAGACAAAACACGATGAGCAATACAAGAGGACCGATATCTCAGTTTATGGAGCGTAATTACCTCCACTTTAATGCTGCAGCAATGATGGATGCAGCTAAAGGATATGAAACGCATTTAGATGAAGGCGGTAAAATGATGATTACGCTCGCCGGTGCGATGAGTACTGCTGAATTGGGCATATCGCTGGCTGAAATGATTCGTCAGGATAAAGTGGCCATTATTTCTTGTACCGGTGCCAACCTTGAAGAAGATATTATGAACCTGGTTGCACACTCTCACTATAAGCGTGTTCCCAATTATAGAGATTTAAGTCCGCAGGACGAGTGGGATTTACTGGAAAATCATTACAACCGCGTTACGGATACCTGTATTCCGGAGGAAGAAGCTTTCCGTCGTTTACAAAAGCATATTCATAAAATCTGGAAAGATGCTGATGAAGCAGGCGAGCGGTATTTTCCGCATGAATTTATGTACAAAATGCTTTTAAGCGGCGATTTAGAGCAATACTACGAAATTGATCCAAAAAATTCGTGGATGTTGGCTGCGGCTGAAAAGAATTTGCCGATTGTTGTACCGGGATGGGAAGATTCGACGATGGGTAATATTTTCGCATCGTATGTAATGAAAAAAGAATTGAAAGCAACGACCATGAAAAGCGGTATTGAGTATATGGGTTGGCTGGCCGACTGGTATATTGCAAACAGTAGTGGTAAAGGAATTGGATTTTTCCAGATCGGCGGAGGTATTGCCGGCGATTTCCCGATTTGCGTTGTACCAATGCTTTATCAGGATATGGAAATGGAAAATATTCCTTTCTGGAGCTATTTCTGTCAGATATCTGACTCAACTACATCGTATGGCTCATATTCAGGTGCGGTTCCGAATGAAAAAATAACCTGGGGCAAATTAGATATTCATACGCCTAAGTTTATTGTGGAAAGCGATGCGACAATTGTTGCGCCGTTAATGTTTGCCTGGATATTAAAACAATAACAAGAAAATTTTATAAAACCAAAATAGTTTTGAGTGTGCCCATTGGAGAAAAACTTCGAAAATGGGCATTTTTATAGGCTGACTGGCCGGAAACAAGGTTTGTTTAGAATGATTATAAATTGTATTTCAAGTCAGTATTATGTCATGGGATTTATTAATAAGTTATACTTTTGTTCAAGTTTTGATGGGGCTATTTGGGTTCAATCATCAATTTCACAACAAAAAGTAAATTAAATAAGTATAAAGTGTTCATTATGAGAGATATCTCGATGATTTTAAAAAGCGTTTGGAAATCGTTATTCGTGTTTTCAGCTATTTCCGTTATAGCGGTTTCTACCGTTAATGCGCAAGATGCTGCAGAAGGAAGAACGCTTTTCAAAGCTAAATGTACCGCATGTCACGCGTTAGATGCTAAAATGATTGGTCCTGCCTTAACCGGTGTTAGCGATCGTCATTCTGAAGAATTCTTATTAAAGTGGATTCCAAATTCGCAGGGTTTAATCGCTTCCGGAAACCCTGAAGCAGTTAAGCTTTTTAATGAGAATGGTAAAATTGCGATGACTTCTTTTCCTGAATTGGATGAGGCAAAAGTTAAAAGCATTTTAGCATACATCAAAGAAGGTGAGCCTAAACCAAAAGGCGGTGTTGCTGGCGCAGGTGCCACTGCGGCAAAAGATGACACCACTTCAGGTTTATCTATTGCAGGTATTGTTGCCATTGTTGCTATTGCTGTCGTAATTTTAGTAATCTTAGGCCGTGCTTCTAAATTATTAGAGCGCTTAATTTTACAAAAACAAGGCATCGAAATTGAAGAAGATGTGCCGTTGAAGGTGGGTGTGCGCAAAATGTTTAAGAACAAAAAATTTGTGATGTTCTTCATTTTATGCTTAATCATCGCTTTAGGTTCTTGGGGCTGGATGGGTATGTGGAATACCGGTGTTCATACAGGTTATCAGCCGGTACAACCTATTAAATTCTCTCACGAATTACACGCAGGTACAAATCAAATTGATTGTCAGTATTGTCATAATGGTGCATTCAAATCTAAAAATGCAACTATTCCATCATTAAACGTTTGTATGAACTGCCACAAAGCGGTACAGGCGAGAGACAATTATGAAGGTGAAATTTCTCCTGAAATCAAGAAAATATACAATGCTTTAGGTTACGATCCTGAAACACAGAAATACGATAAGAGCAAAGAAAAGCCAATGGAGTGGGTACGTGTACACAACCTTCCTGATTTTGCTTACTTCAACCACGCTCAGCACGTAGTTGTTGCAGAAGATGCCATTCGTAAAGCAAAAGGATTACAGCCAACTGAACCGGTATGTTTCGCTTGTCATGGTCCGGTTAATACAATGGAAGAAATTTATCAATATTCTCCTTTAACCATGAAATGGTGTATTAACTGCCATAAAGAGACTGATATTTCTGGTCAGAAAAACAATGCTTTCTACGCTAAGGTTATCGAAGCGCATGAAAAAATTAAAAAAGGTGAGAAAATCACACCAGCATTATTGGGTGGTTTAGAGTGTGGTAAATGCCACTATTAATAGATAGAGTTTTAGTAAGAACGTTCGATAAACAGTAATATAGCTTAAATGGAAAGCAACAAAAAATACTGGAAAGGCTTAGAGGAGTATAACAATACACCCGATTTTGTTAAGAATAACAAAAACGAATTCGCCGAGCCACTTCCAATAGAAGATGTTTTAAATGAAGCAGGGTTAAGTACCGTTACCCCACGCCGCGACTTTTTAAAGGCGTTAGGTTTTGGTTTAGGTGCAGTAACGTTAGCAGCATGTCAAAGTGCGCCTGTTCATAAATCTATTCCTTACCTGGTAAAACCTGAAGAGGTTACACCTGGTATTCCTAACTACTATACTTCCAGCTTTAACGGCCAGAGTATTTTAGTTAAAACAAGAGAAGGCCGTCCGATTAAAATTGAACCAAACCCTAATGCAGGTGAATTCAATTGTGGTACTGATGCAAGAGCACAGGCTTCAGTTTTAGATTTATATGATGTATCTAAACTAAAAGCACCGGTTCTTAAAAATGAAGAAACAACCTGGGCAAAAATCGACAGCTTTGTAAAAAGTGAGTTGGCTAAAGCGCAAACTGGTGGTAAAAAGATTCGCCTTGTTGCTTCAACAGTAAACAGTCCGTCTACAAATGCGGTAATCGCTCAGTTTATTGCAAAATATCCTGCAGCTAAATTGGTGCAGTACGATGCAGTTTCTTATACAGGTATCATTCAGGCCAATCAAAATAGTTTTGGTAAAGCCGTATTACCTAAATACAATTTCGATAAAGCAGATTTAATTGTAAGTTTCGGCGCCGATTTCTTAGGAACCTGGATTAGCGGTGAGGAGTTTACTGCTCAATATACGGCTAACCGTAACTACAAATCTTTAGAAAATAAAAAAATGAGCCGCCACATTCAGTTCGAAAGTGGTATGAGCTTAACAGGTACTAATGCAGACACCCGTGTTCCGGTTAAATTATCGGAAGAAGGCCCTGCATTAATCGCTTTATATAATGCAATTACCGGGCAGACTTTACCTGGCGGAGCATTACCTAACAACGGAACTGCTGATAAAGTAATCAAATTAGCAGCTAAGGAATTAGTTCAAAATAAAGGTAAAGCACTTGTTGTTTGTGGTTCTAACGATGTTTCTACACAAATTTTAGTCAATGCCATTAACGCCGCAATCGGTAGTTATGGTACAACCATCGATTTAGATAACCCTTGCTATTTATATGCTGGTAACGATGCTGAATTTAATGGTTTAGTTGCTGAGATGGGACGTGGCGAAGTTGGTGCTGTTTTATTTTTAAACAGTAACCCGGTTTACGATACTATCGACGGAAAGAAATTTGCTGATGTGTTAGCTAAAGTTCCTGCAAAAATTTCATTTGCAGACAGAGCTGATGAAACGGCTTCACTTTGTGATGCAATTGCGATTAACCATAACTACTTAGAATCATGGGGTGATGCAAATGCTTACGAAGGTTATTATTCAATCGTACAGCCAACAATTAATCCTGTTTTCAATAGCCGTCAGGCAGAAGAAAGTTTATTAACCTGGGCTGATGCTCCGGTTAAGGATTACTATCAGTTTGTTCGCAGCAACTGGGAAACCAAAATGCTTCCGGCACTTGGTTTGAAATGGAATGATGTTTTAGAAAAAGGTGTGGTTAAAGTTGCGGCTAAACCGGCAGCAGCTTATTCATTCAGTTTATCATTAGCAGCGGTTGCAACTTCAATTGTAAATAGCAGTAAAGCTTTAGCAAAAGGTGGCGACCAGGTAGAATTGCAGGTTTACGAAAACATCCCGATGCGTGATGGTAAAAATGCTAACAACGCATTCTTACAGGAATTACCTGATCCGGTTTCAAAAGTAACCTGGGACAACTATGTTGCGCTTGCTCCAAAATTTGCGGAAAAATTAAAAGTTAAAGAATTTGATGTTGTAACGGTTAAAGGTGGCAATGGCTACTCAATCGACTTACCGGTTCTTATTCAGCCTGGACAAGCACAGGGAACGGCTTCAATTGCTTTAGGTTACGGCCGTGAGAAAGTTGGTAAAGCTGGTAACGGCGTCGGTAAAAATGCTTTCCCTTTCATTTCTTTTGTAAATGGAACCATGCAATATGCTACCAACGTAACGATTACCCCGACAGGTGGTTATTATGAATTAGCACAAACACAAACACACCACTCTTTCGAGGGTCGTAATGTAATTCGCGAAGCTACTTTCAAAGAATATTTAAAAAACCCTGCAGCGGGTACAGGTAAAAGCGAAGAAGGACATAAAAACTATGACCTTTGGGATAAATACGAACAACCAGGCAATAGCTGGGTTATGGCTATCGATTTAAATGCTTGTACAGGTTGCGGTTCATGTATTGTTGCCTGTAACGTAGAAAACAACATTCCTGTTGTAGGTCGTGACGAGGTTCGCCGTCGTCGTGAAATGCACTGGATTCGTATCGATCGTTACTACAGCTATGAAACACCAACCGGTGATGTAACAAGAGAAAAAGAAATTGCTAAGCTGGAAGATTTAGATCATGTTTCTGTTGTTCACCAACCAATGTTGTGTCAACACTGTGATCACGCACCTTGTGAAACCGTTTGTCCGGTGTTAGCAACTGTACACTCATCTGATGGTTTAAACCACATGGCTTATAACCGTTGTGTAGGTACCCGTTACTGTGCAAACAACTGTCCGTATAAAGTTCGTCGCTTTAACTGGTTCAATTACTGGAACGATTCCCGCTTCGATAACTATTTAAATAACGAGTTTACCCAATTGGTTTTAAATCCTGATGTAACAACACGTTCACGTGGTGTTATGGAAAAATGCTCTATGTGTATTCAACGTATACAAGGCGGTAAATTGAAAGCTAAAATTGAGAAACGTCCGTTAAAAGATGGCGATATTAAAATGGCTTGTCAGGAAGCTTGTTCAGCAAATGCAATCATTTTCGGTGATGCAAATGATCCTAATTCTGAGGTTTCAAAAGCTTTACGTTCTGAGCGTATCTACTACGTATTGGAAGAAATCAACGTGAAACCGGGTATCGGATATATGACAAAAATTAGAAATACAGATACAACAGTACAAGCGTAAGCTTTAGTATAAAGAAAATACAAATTATGTCAGGACATAACGAATCAATACTTAGAGAACCATTAATTACCGGCGATAACATCACGTATGCAAAAATTACGGATGATATTTTAGGCCCGGTAGAAAATAAGCCAAATAAAGCCTGGTGGATTGGTTTCATCTTTGCCTCTTTAGGTGCTTTGCTTTGGGTTGTAGCAGTAAGCTATACCTTCTGGAATGGTATCGGATCTTGGGGTTTAAATAAAACAGTTGGATGGGCATGGGACATCACCGGTTTCGTATGGTGGGTTGGTATTGGTCACGCAGGAACGCTTATCTCTGCAGTACTATTACTATTCCGTCAGAACTGGCGTAACTCAATTAACCGTTCGGCAGAGGCAATGACCATCTTTGCGGTTATCTGTGCGGCAACCTACGTTGTATCTCACATGGGCCGTCCCTGGTTAGCGTACTGGGTTTTACCTTTACCAAATCAGTTTGGTTCACTTTGGGTAAACTTTAATTCGCCACTGGTTTGGGATATGTTTGCAATCTCAACTTATTTCTCTGTATCCTTATTATTCTGGTATACGGGTTTATTACCGGATATTGCAACCATCCGCGATCGTGCAGTTGGTACACGCAGAAAAATTTATTCAATCTTCTCTTTTGGATGGAGTGGAAGTGTTAAAACATGGCAACGTTTCGAAGCGGTGTCTCTAATCTTAGCAGGTATTTCTACACCACTGGTACTTTCGGTACACACTATTGTATCGATGGACTTTGCAACATCGGTAATCCCGGGATGGCACACGACCATTTTCCCTCCTTACTTCGTTGCAGGTGCGATTTTCTCAGGCTTTGCGATGGTATTAACCTTATTATTGGTTGCACGTAAAGTTTTAGGTCTGGAAAACTACATCACAATGTTCCACATCGAGTCGATGAATAAAATCATCATCTTAACAGGTTCAATTGTAGGTGTTGCTTACTTAACAGAGTTCTTTATTGCCTGGTATTCGGGTTCTGAGTACGAACAGTATGCATTTATCAACAGGTCTACCGGTCCTTACTGGTGGTCATACTGGATGATGATGACCTGTAACGTAATCTCTCCGCAGTTGTTATGGTTCAAAAAAATCCGTTTAAGCATTAAAGCAACCTGGATTCTGTCGATCGTTGTAAACGTAGGTATGTGGTTCGAGCGTTTCGTAATTATCGTTACTTCATTACACCGTGATTATATTCCATCAAGTTGGGCAATGTTCTATCCAACATGGGTTGATGTGAGTGTATTCGTAGGTTCAATCGGATTGTTCTTTACTTTATTCTTATTATTCTTAAGGGTATTGCCATCTATTGCTATCGCAGAGGTTAAGTTATTATTGAAATCTGCAAGTGAGCAAGCGAAATTAAAACAGATTAAAGAAGGACATGAGAATAAAGAATATGTAGCTGAATACATAGAATCTTTAGAGAAATTTGATAGTGTTAAACAAGAAGAATACGCAAAAATATAACAATGAGTGATATCAAATATATTTTAGGCAGCTTTGGAGACCCTGATGAAATGATGCATGGCATCGAAAAACTTCAGGAAAATAACATCAGTATTTATGATGTATATACGCCAATGCCTATACACGGAATAGAGGCCAAATTAGGCGTTAAAAGATCAAGAATCGACATCGCAGCATTTTGCTTCGGTATAACGGGTACTTGCGCAGCTTTTGCTTTAATTTATTTTTGCGCAGTAATTGACTGGAGAGTAAACATTGGTGGTAAACCATCATTTGCTTTACCGGATTTTATTCCGATAATGTTCGAGTTAACCGTTTTATTCTGTGCTTTCGGTATGGTTTTATCTTACTATGCTTCAACGCATTTATTTCCGGGAAGAGCACCAAGAGTAATGGATCTCCGCGCAACAGATGATCGCTTTGTTATCGCAGTTGATGCGCATGAAAATGCAGCACACACCGTAATTGATGGTTTATTAAAAGATGCCGGTGCTTTAGAAGTAAAGTATAATGAAAGGAAGTACATTAGCTATGAATAAGAATAAATTTGTTTATGCCGCGTTTTTAGCTATCGCTTTTGCAGCTACTTTTTCGGCTTGTAAAGATAAACGCAGTACAGGATTAGAGTACGCAAGGAACATGTATGATCCGATTGCTTATAATCCTGACCAGCCAAATAAAAACTTTAAGGATGGTAAAACGGCACAATTACCGCCTGCAAATACAAAACCTGTAGGTTTTGAAGAATATGATGAATATCCAAATACTTTAGAAGGGTATAATGAGGCAGGCGCTAAAATGGTCAATCCGTTACCTGCTGACAGTATTAATTTAGAACAAGGTAAACACTCATTTGTGGTTTTCTGCGCACCATGTCATGGTGAAAAGGGAGATGGTCAGGGTCACCTGGTTAAAATTGAGAAATTTACCGGCGTTCCTTCCTATTCAACTGGTGCTTCATCAAGAGGTGGTAATATGGCAGATTTAACGCCTGGTAAAATCTATCATACCATTACATATGGTGTAAATAACATGGGCTCGCATGCTTCGCAAATTTTACCAATCGATCGTTGGAAAATAGTGATGTATGTTCAACAATTACAAAAAGGACAATAAGTAAAGCAGAATATAAATGGGAACTCACAATATTAATTTTAGTGAACAATTTGAGTTTACAGGAAAAGTAAAAACTTTAAGTATAGTTGGTATCGTTTTAGGTATCGCTGCTATTGCTTACGGTTTTTTAAGTGGCCACCAAGAGCGCACTTTTGCCAACCTGTTGCTTATGGGATATTACTTTGCATGCGTTTGTATGTCGGGGATGTTTTTCTTAGCTGTTCAATTTGTAGCGCAGGCAGGTTGGTCTGCTTCAATTTTACGCGTACCACAGGCAATGGCGAAAACATTGCCAATTGCCGCCGTAATACTTATTGCAATCATATCTGCAGGTTTATTTATAGAACATACAATTGTAGAGCATGGACAAAGCGTTAGTGTGCCTTATCTTTATAAACATTGGGCAACCCACGGTTTGGCAGAAAAAGGTTCGGAACATTATGATGCAATTATTGCCGGTAAATCTGTATTTCTAAATAAGCCTTTCTTTTTAGGTCGCCAATTATTGTTTTTAGGTGTTTACAGTATTTTCGCTATGCTATTTGTTAAATTTTCATACAACGAAGATTTAGCAGGTGGATTAAATTCTTACAGAAAAAGCTTTAAGAATGCTTGTATTTTCTTGGTAATATACGGTTTCACAACACCAATTTTCGCTTTCGATACCATCATGTCGTTAGAGGCACACTGGTTCTCAACCATGTTTGGCTGGTATAACTTTGCCGCGATGTGGGTAAGCAGTTTAGCAACAATCGCAATAATCATCATCTTATTAAGAAGAGCCGGTTACATGCAATGGGTTAACAATAGCCACTTACATAATTTAGGTCAGTTTATCTTTGGTTTCTCTATCTTCTGGACTTACGTATGGTTTGCGCAGTTCTTGTTAATTTACTATGCAAACATGCCTGAAGAAACTGTTTATTTCTATAAACGCTTTGAATATTATAAGTTCTGGTTCTTTTTAAACCTGGCAATGAACTTCTTAGCGCCGGTGTTATTATTAATGGACAGGGATAACAAAAGAACAGATGTGAGATTATTATTTGTTTCCATTGTTGTGTTGTTAGGCCACTGGGTAGATTACTATCAAATGATTATGCCTGGAGCGGTTGAAGAAGGAACTAACGGTTTCAGCTTTATTGAAATCGGAATTGCAGCAGGTTTTGTAGGATTGTTTACCTTTACCGTTTTAAGCGCATTAAGCAAAAAACCTTTAATAGCGAAAAATCACCCTTTATTACAAGAAAGTTTGCATCATCAGCTTTAATTGATGATTTTATAAGAGCGAATATTTTAATTATTATATAGAAGTACAGCGTACTACTTTTAAGAAAATGAGTTTAAGAAAGTTTATCACGAATAAAACGACCGCAGCTTTAGCAGTATTACTTACTGTTTTTGCAAACACGAGCGTATTTGCGCAGGATGCAGCTGCAGGTGCTGCCGCGGCACCGAAAGTTGATATGGGCGAGGTTTATAAATCAGTAATATTTTATATTCTGGTATTTCTTGCAATATGTTTATTCATAGCCATTGTGGGTAAATCCATAAGAGTTTATGAATTGAGCCGCGAAGCACAAGGTAAACCTGTTGGCATTAACTGGAACAGGGTACATGCAAGTTTATTTGCACTATTCCTGGTTTTAGGCTTATACGGTGTGTATTGGGAATACACGGTACATGGTGCAATGTTATTGCCTGATGCAGCTTCAATCCATGGAAAACGTATTGACGACATGTTTAATTTAACATTAATCATTACGACAATCGTGTTCGTTGTTACGCACATCTTATTATTCGGATTTTCTTATGTCTATAAATATTCGGCTAAAAGAAAAGCATATTATTACCCGCACAATAACCTCATTGAAAAAATCTGGACAATTGTACCAGCTTTGGTTTTAACAGTATTGGTATTAATGGGTTTCTTAACATGGAGATCAATATTCTACAAAGTTGATGACCCTAAAAACATGCCTATTCAGATCGAAATGACTTCAGAGCAGTTTAAATGGACTATCCGTTACCCTGGAACTGATGGCGTTGTGGGACATAAGAACTATAAATTAATTACAGCATCAAATACTTTAGGTATTGATTTTAAAGATTTGAAATCTCGTGATGACCAAATGGCAGATGAGATGGTTATACCGGTAGGCAAGCCAATCAAACTTATTTTAACCAGTAAAGATGTTATACACAGTTTTTATATGCCTCATTTCAGGGTGCAGTTGAATACGGTACCGGGTATGCAAACCATATTCGAGTTTACGCCAACCATTACAACCGCAGAAATGCAACAAAAAACAAACGATCCTAACTTTAAATATCTTTTCTACTGTGCAAAGATTTGTGGTTCTGGTCACTATAACATGCAAAAGGTTGTTCGTGTAGTTTCCATGGAAGAATATAAAACCTGGTTAGCTGAACAAAAAACATACTTAAACGACGATTTAAGAAAACAATTTAATTTGCCGGTGGCGCCTGCTCCAGTTAACTCTGGAACAGATTCGGCAGCTACAGATTCTGCAGCTGTTAAAACAAACCAAATGGCTTTAAATAAATAATATACCGAAGAGCGAAAAGAATTATGTCAACAATAGCATTACACGACGAACACAATCACGATCACGCTGATCACGGGCACCATAAAGAGACTTTAATTTCAAAGTACATCTTCAGTATGGACCACAAAATGATTGCGAAGCAATTTTTGATAACCGGTATTATCATGGCGGTTATTGCAATGGGTTTATCTATTTTATTCCGTATTCAGTTAGCGTGGCCTGATAAAAACTTCCCTTTCTTGGAAACATTTTTAGGTAAATGGGCAGAAGGTGGTCGTATTAAATCTGATTTTTACCTCGCTTTGGTTACCATTCACGGTACCATCATGGTATTCTTTGTACTAACGGCAGGATTAAGCGGTACTTTCAGTAACTTATTAATTCCATTACAAATTGGAGCCAGGGATATGGCATCACCATTCCTGAATATGCTTTCATACTGGTTTTTCTTTACGGCCTGTGTGGTAATGATGGGTTCATTCTTTATTCAAACTGGACCTGCATCAGGTGGGTGGACGGTTTATCCGCCATTATCAATCATTGAAACTGCAATTCCGGGTTCAGGCTTAGGGATGACAATGTGGTTAATTAGTATGATACTTTTCGTTGCTTCATCCTTAATGGGTGGTATAAATTACGTAAGTACAATATTAAATATGCGTACTAAAGGAATGGATCTTTGGAAAATGCCTTTAACTATCTGGGCATTCTTCTTAACGGCTATTTTAGGTATTTTATCTTTCCCAGTTCTTGTAGCGGGCGTTGTATTAATGATATTCGATAGAAGTTTCGGAACAAGTTTCTATCTGTCTGATATCGTAATGGGTACAAACATTTTGCCTAATGAAGGTGGTTCTCCAATTTTATGGCAACACTTATTCTGGTTCTTAGGTCACCCTGAGGTATATATTGTAATTATGCCGGCATTGGGTATCTCATCAGAAGTTATCTCTGTAAATTCACGTAAACCAATTTTTGGTTACCATGCAATGGTTTATTCATTAATCGGTATTACTGTACTTTCATTTATCGTATGGGGTCACCATATGTTTGTTACGGGTATGAACCCGTTATTGGGTGGTGTATTTATGATTACCACTTTAATTATTGCAGTTCCATCAGCAGTAAAAACATTTAACTATTTAGCAACATTATGGAGAGGTAACATTCGTTTCACCCCTGCGATGTTATTTGCTATTGGTTTAGTTTCATTTTTTATCTCTGGTGGTTTAACCGGTATCTTTTTAGGTAATGCATCCTTAGATATTAACTTACACGATACTTATTTCGTAGTTGCCCACTTCCACCTGGTTATGGGTTCTGCAGCGATCTTTGGTATGCTTGCGGGTGTTTATCACTGGTACCCTAAAATGTTCGGTCGTATGATGAACGCGAAACTGGGTTATCTGCACTTCTGGTTAACATTTATCGCAGCTTATCTTGTTTTCTTCCCATTACACTTCTTAGGTTTAGATGGCGTACCACGTCGTTACTATGCTTTCACTGAATTCGAATTCATGAAAAAATGGTTAACGGTTAACGTATTCGTAACATGGGCTGCTATTATGGCTGCGTTAGCACAGGTAGCATTCTTATTTAACTTCTTCTACTCAATTTATAAGGGAAAGAAAGCACCTCAAAATCCTTGGGAATCAAATACATTAGAATGGACAGCTCCTGTAGAACACTTACATGGAAACTGGCCGGGAGAAATTCCCACAGTTTACAGATGGCCATACGACTATAGTAAACCTGGTCACGATGCTGATTTCATTCCTCAAACCGTTCCTTTCTCTCAAACAATGAGTTCTAATTTACCTCATGATTTTGAAGGAAATGAGGAAGCGGAAAAAATTCAGCAAGATTGGGAAATCGCCAATCCTGTGACAGAAAATAAGGGCTAGTTTAGCTAGCTTTAACAAAAATTTTAAAGGGGTATCTGATTAAGTTTCTGCTTATCCGGATACCCTTTTCATCTTAACAGATATATGATCAGCGGATCAGAAAAACGTTTTATCAGCATCAACTTTATAACCATTATAATTACACTATTGGTTATACTTGCCGGCGGTATTGTTCGCAGCACCGGGTCTGGCATGGGTTGTCCTGATTGGCCGAAATGTTTCGACAGATATATTCCACCTACGAACGTATCGCAACTTCCTGCAGATTATAAAGAAAAGTACGTTGCCGGCAGGATTAAGAAGAATGAAAAATTTGCCAGATACCTCGAAAGTATGGGCAAAAAGGAATTAGCAGATAGCATCAGGCATGATAAGAATATAACGGTACCTGAAGAATTTAATCCTGCAAAAACCTGGACAGAATATTTAAACCGTTTGGCAGGTGTTTTGGCCGGCCTGTTTTTATTGCTTACCGCTGGTTATTCATTTATATATAGAAAAACAGCAAAGCGAATAATTGTATTAAGTATCCTGAATATTTTTGTTGTTGGCTATCAGGCCTGGCTGGGTTCGATAGTGGTATCTACAAACCTGGCGCAATGGGTTGTTACCTTGCATATGCTCTTGGCACTTGTTATTTTAGTAATTTCAATTTATACCTATAATTATGCAAAACAGCTGCATAAAGAACCATCGGTTATTATGTACCGGATTTTGTGGTTGAAAGGTTTTTTGTTCTTTACATTAATGGTCAGTATTGTACAAATCATTTTAGGCACTGATGTCAGAGAAGCAATAGATGTGATTGCCAAATCGCTTTCATCTGGCGGTAGAGATACATGGATTGCAAAGGTTGGTGACGTTTTTAATTACCATAGAGACATGGCCATTCTGGTTATTGTTTGTAACGGTATCATTTATAAAATGGTTATAGACAGATTTAGCGGAAAAGCAGCACCGTTATTAACTGCGAGATTTATTTTGCTTACTTTACTCATCCAATTATTAAGCGGGGTTGCATTGGCATATATTTCTTTACCACCTGTTGCCCAGGCATTGCACATATTATTTTCGACAATGCTATTTAGTTTACAGTTTTATTTGTACTTGCTGGTTTACAGAACAAGGACATACAGACAATAATAATAAGAGAATTGAAACAATTTTTTTCAGATTTTTCTAAGCTAATTAAATTCAGGCTATCCTTTACGGTAGTGTTCTCTGCATCCATATCCTTTTTGATTGGTCAGAAAATGCAGGTAGGTAGAGGGCATATCCCATCAATAGATTGGGGAAACTGGTTAATATTAATTGCCGGGGGATTTTTAGTTACCGCTGCTGCAAATTGTTTTAATGAAATTATAGAAGTCGACCTGGATAAGTTGATGAGCCGGACCAAAGACCGGCCAATGCCTGCCGGTAGGATGACCACCGGACAAGGATTGGTTCTCGGTGTTTTTATGGCTTTTTTAGGTACCTGGCTTTTAGGTCAGTTAAATTTAGAAACGGGGTTATTATCGGTATTTTCAATTTTATTGTATGCGTTTGCATATACACCATTGAAAAGAAAGTCGCCGATTGCGGTTTTTGTAGGTGCAATACCAGGCGCATTGCCACCACTGATTGGGTATTTAGCAGCATTTGGTAGTTTAAAATCTGATTTGTTTTTAGATATTGATTACAAAATCGCCGTTATATTATTTTTAATCCAATTTGTTTGGCAGTTTCCGCATTTTTGGGCAATTGCATGGGTTTTGGATGATGATTATAAAAAAGCCGGATTTAGATTATTGCCGACAAAAAAGAGAGACAAAACATCCGCATTATTTACTTTTGTAAGTACGCTGATTTTAATACCGGTAAGTTTACTGCCAACATTTTATGGCTTTGGCGGTTATTACATTACAGCTTTATCAATAGTGGCCGGCGCTATTTTCAGCTGGCTCGCTTTTAAATTATTAGTGAACAGAGAATTGGTTGATGCAAAAAAAGTAATGTTCTGTTCGTTTTTTTACATACCTGCGGTACAGCTGGTATTGATGTTTGATTTTATAGCAAAATAATTATTTATGGTTTTATCAATGGAAAAAACACAAGATATATTCGACCCAAAGCCTAAAAAGTTTATTGTATGGCTTTTTGTTGTATCGTCTACCATTATGTTTGGCGGCTTTACCAGTTATTATTTGGTATTCGCAGCATCGAAGGGAAAGGGACACGGACTGGTTTTACCTGATGCATTTATTTACAGTACACTATTAATTATTGCAAGTAGTGTTACATTAACCCTTGCTTCAAGAGCATTAAGAAAATTAAATTTCAGCTTACAGCGTAAAATGCTTTGGTTAACCATTATTTTGGCATTTGGTTTTGGCTTTATGCAGTTTGTTGCATGGGGCAGTATGGTAAAAACCGGTGCGACTATGGTCGGGAATAATGCTGCAATATCATTTATTTATGTCGTACCGTTAATGCACTTATTCCACATCATAGCAGGTTTAGGCTTTATTACCAGCAGTTTAGTTGGCAGCTATAAAAATATTACCCTGGCAAAGAATAAATTCCGGATGGAGATAACCTCTATTTTTTGGCATTTTATAGATATATTATGGATATATCTGTATGTTTTTTTACTTTTGAACCGTTAAATTTGTTAACAAACTATTATACTATTTCCAAATGAATTCAGTATCACAATTAGATCAAGTTAAAACAGGACCATGGAACGGTGGTCGTTCTCCCTGGTCGGTAGAATATGGTAAAATCATGATGTGGTTTTTCCTTTTATCAGATGCTTTTACATTCTCCTCTTTGTTGATCTATTATGGCGCTCAGCGCTTTTCTAAATCAGCCTGGCCTGATCCGGATTTGGTTTTCCAATCTATTCCCGGCTTAAAAGATAGCGGTGCTCCATTAGTTTTTGTGGGTATCATGACTTTTATCCTGATTTTAAGTTCGGTAACGATGGTTATGGCTGTAGAAGCCGGTCACCGTCGTGCTAAAAAAGAAGTTATTGGCTGGATGATAGCAACTATTATCGGTGGTTTTATGTTCTTAGGCTGTCAGGCTTTAGAATGGAGCCACTTACACCATGAAGGTTTTTGGTGGGGCCAGATTCCAACTGCCGAAGAATTGAAACATTTATTTACAGGAGATGTATCGCTGGTAGCCGCACAACAGTTTGCAAACTTGTTCTTTACCATAACCGGTTTCCATGGTTTCCACGTATTTAGCGGGGTAATGATTAATATTATCATTTTAGTGATGACCATCAATGGAACTTTCGAAAGAAGAGGCCACTATTTAATGGTAGAAAAAGTTGGTTTATACTGGCACTTCGTAGATTTAGTATGGGTGTTTGTATTCACATTCTTCTATTTGGTTTAATTTTAATTTATAAAAATATTTAACATGTCAGAACATTCACATACAGCCGAGGGTCACGAACACGATGACCATGCAGGAATGACCAAAAGTAAGATCTGGAAAGTAGCCGGTATTTTATCTTTAATTACAGGTATTGAGTTTATCATCGCATTATGGGCAATTCCTGGTGGACATATTCCTCAGCACATAGGTAATTATATTTATATCGCTTTAACTTTAGTTAAGGCATTTTATATCGTTGCGTACTTTATGCACTTAAAATTTGAGAAATTGGGATTGCAATTAGCATTAACAGTATCATTCATTTTTATTATTTACTTTATTGTATTAATGCTAATTGAAGGCGGGTTCTTAAATCTGCACATGGCAGCGCATTCATGAGACCATTCTCGATAAAAAAATCATTAATCCTGGTAAGCATATTGGCTATACCGGGATTTTTGTTTTTTTACTTATTGCCTCACTTTGCAAAAAACCGTTATAAAAGCCTTCCTGTTTTTGGGGAAAAGATTGTTGCGAAAACTTTCCATTCTGTTAAAGGCAAAAAAATTCCCGATACGATATACCATGTTGTACCGGATTTCAGCTTTGTAAATCAAAATAATGAAACCCTGAACTGGTCTGTATTGCAAGGCAAAATAGTGGTGCTGAATTTATTTTATAGAGCAAGCCCACTTAAAGATGTAAACACCAACCTCAAGAAGATTGCTGAAGGATATGACAGAAATCCTTTAATTCGTTTTCTAAGCCTTTCAGTAGATCCGCAGGATTACCCTTACAACTTAAAATCTTTAGCAGATTCGTTAGGTGCTAAACCTGGGAAATGGGACTTTTTAAGTGGCGATAGTTTGAGGGTTTATCCTTTCATCAGACAAGGATTATTACTTGATATTATCCACCATGAGGAATATGGTAAAACTAAATTCATCTACGGGAATCAAATTATACTGTTGGATAACCAGCATAGAATAAGGGGTTACTATGAGGCAAACAACGCCGATGCCTTAGCAAAGCTGGATGACGAAATAAAAGTCCTGGTTGCCGAAGATTTGCGAAACCTCAAAGACGGACGATAAAAGACTATAAATTAAATCCCTTAAAGGGTATTAATCTAATGGAAAATAATTCAATTGAAAAAAAGTATAACGTTTGGATAATTATCTTATCTATAGTTATCCCTGTGGCGGTAGCCGTGCTATTTATGGTTAAGCTGAAAGATCTGGGTATAGATGTAAGCCCTTTACCATATTTGCCTCCGATTTATGCAACCATTAACGGTATTACAGCCATTCTTTTGATTATTGCAGTAAGGGCAATTAAAAATGGAAAGGTTCAGTTGCACCAAAACTTAATGAAAGCGGCTATTGGTTGTTCTTTACTGTTTTTAGTGATGTATATTGCATATCACATGACAACGCCTTCAACAAAATTTGGTGGCGACGGGGCAATTAAATACATATATTTTTTTATTTTACTTACTCATATTTTACTTTCCATTGCCATAATTCCATTGGTTCTAGTAACCTATGTCAGGGCGTTGGCCGAAAAATTTGATAAACACAGAAAGATAGCGAGAATAACATATCCGTTGTGGTTGTATGTGGCAATAACGGGGGTAGTTGTTTACTTAATGATATCACCCTATTACCAATACTAACCATTAAAATAATAAGGTTCAGCTTGCAAACCTGAACCTTTTTTATGACACAATTTTTAAGTGCCTAAATTCGTTTATCTGTATATTTGTTGTGATGAAGAAAAAAGCACTTTTTATCTTATTGATATTCGCATTATTATTTGCCATTCATCCTAAAGTTAATGCACAATGTGCCATGTGTACCATAAATGCCGAACAAGGTGTTAAAAATGGCAATACACAGGCAGCAGGTTTGAACACAGGTGTTTTATACTTATTGGCAATTCCTTACATTTTATTTACCGCTGTAGGTATTTTATGGTATAAAAAATACCGTAAGAAAAATGTTCACCTTAATATGAAATCAAAGCCGATTAACCTGAATTAAAAATGTCTGGAAAAACATCTAAACTGTATGCAATCGTTCATGCAAAATGTCCGCATTGCCGCAGAGGTGCTATTTTTACAGGCAGTTTATATGGATGGAATATTCAGCATACAAAAGAGATTTGTGCACATTGCGGACAGCGGATTGAAATAGAGCCCGGCTATTTTTATGCGGCCATGTACGTTAGTTATGCAATGAATGTTATCGAAATGCTAATCGTAAGCTTTATTACTTTTTTGCTGGTCGGCCCTTTAGAAGACAATACCTTCTGGACCTACTTAATTGTAATTTTCACCGGATGCTTTATCCTTTATCCCGTTAATTACAGGTACTCCAGAATTATACTGCTTCACGTTTTATCGCCCAATATTAAATATAAACCTTATTACGATAAAGTGTAGTTGTTAGAATGTTAATTGCCGAAACTGTTTTAATTGTTGAAATTGTTTAAATCGGTTAATTGTATTAAGTTGTTTAAAATGAAATTGGTTAATAGTATCAGAATAAATTTCTGCTTGCAATGGAGTATTTTAGGTTTAGAACAATCCAACAATTTAACAATAAAGCGATACCAACAGTTAACCCATTAACCAGATTTAACACTTGACCCCAAAAAGCCTATGTTAAAAAAAGAAACCCTTAGTTTTATTAAAGACGTTGCTGAAAACAATAATCGTGAATGGTTCGCCGAAAATAAACCGAGATATGAAGAAGCAAAGGCTGATGTTTTAACACTTGTCGCTTCCATTATACCCGAATTGGCAAAGGTTGATCCGGCACTTTCTGCAGAAGCTGACCCAAAGAAAAGTTTAATGCGCATTTATCGTGATGTTCGTTTCAGTAAAAATAAAGATCCTTACAAAAATAACTTCGGTATATGGTTCTCTACCAAAAAAGGCGGAAATGAACCCGGTTATTATTTGCATATCCAACCCGGAAAAAGTTTTATTGCGGGAGGCTATTGGATGCCCGATGCACCACATGTTAAACTCATCCGCCAGGAAATAGATTATAATATAGGCGATTTTAAGGAGATTGTAGAAAGTAAGGATTTTAAGAAAAACTTTAAGCTGGGAACAGAATCGGCATTAAAGAATGCGCCCAAAGGTTACGATCCGTCCGACCCGAATATTGAATATTTAAAATTAAAGAGTTTCGAAGCAACAATGCCTATTGCGGATGAAGAATTTTTTAAACCAACACTCGTTAATAAGTTAATAAGTTCTTTCAAAACAGTACAACCATTAGTTGTATTTTTGCGAAATGCTATAGATGTTTAATGCCGGTTAGTTGTAGAATTGTTTGAATCGGTTAACTAAGTTGGTGCAAATTTTATAATTAAACCGTTAAAAAAATATAAATAACTGTAAAATTGTTCAGTCTGAACTGGTGGCAATTCAATAGTTTACCCAAACTTGATACCTGATACTCATTACTTGATACTGAATACTAAATACTTGATACTAAAATGAAAAATACCTTCCTTGCTTTTGCGATATTCTTATTTGCCACATCTATTACCTCCTGCGTTGTATTATCTCCAAAAAAATATAAAGCACTGTTGGGCACAAAAGATTCTTTGTATACTGCATTTAACGAAGGCCAGATAAAGATTGAGAACCTGGAAGATGAAGTTAAAAAGCTGAAGAAAGATACCTCAATGCTGGCGGATGATCTTCGCGATTTACAGAGCAGGTTTAATGATGTAAATGCGAACTATAATAAACTCAAAAACAACAGTTCAACGGAAATAACCAAACTGTCAGGCGATTTGGTGGCAAGAGAAAAACGTTTAAAAGAAGTTGAAGAGGTTTTGCGTAAACGTGATGAAGCAACCAATCAGTTAAAAGAAAAGCTGCAGCAAGCCTTATTGGGTTTTACTAAAAGTGGTCTGACTGTTGAAATTAAAAATGGTAAAGTTTATGTTTCCTTAATGGATAAATTATTATTTCCTTCGGGAAGTATCATCATTGATGAAAATGGAAAGAAGGCACTTGCACAATTGGCAAAGGTTTTAAAGGAACAACCTGAAATTAACATTGCGGTAGAAGGTCATACCGATAATCAGAAAGTAAATAACCTGGGTCAGATTAAAGATAACTGGGATTTGAGTGTTTTACGCTCTACCTCGGTTGTTCGTTATTTAACAGAAACAGAAAAAGTAGAAAGTGTACGCATGACTGCAACCGGAAAGGGCGAATTTCAACCCCTTGGCCCAAACACCGGCGCTGATGGCAGAAGTAAAAACCGAAGGATAGAAATTGTCCTTTCACCAAAACTGGATGAGTTGTATAATCTGATAAAATAAAAGGGTTTAATAAGCCTTTCAAAGCCTTGCGAAATGATACTTGCAGGGCTTTTTGCTTTTCCTGAGTACTTATATGTGTTAGCTCTTTAATTTTTTGCTTTAATTCTGTGTTTTAAACTAATCTTTGTAATTTTCGCTTATCAATTCCCTGCATGAAAGTAAACATACACCGAGACTTAATTTTCAGAACACCAAGATTTTCATATCAATCTGAACTGGCTGATTGTTGGGAAGAACTTAAAAAAGCCATTTCTATTTCTTCAGAAGCTTTCTATCAAACCATTAAAGAGGTAAAAGCCGAAGAATTGACAACACTAAATCCTAAGGTATTATTTACGGTTTGGAAGTATTACAATAGAGCTAAATTCCGCTCAACACCATATGGAACTTTTGCCGGGTTTAGTATGCTAAAAGATGCCTTAAGTACTGCGTCATCTCAGATTGTACTTGAAGAAAAGCAATTGGTTCATCAATTTATAGACTGGCCATATAAAAATAACCTTAATTTTTCTTTACCGGAGCTGCTGCAAAATAATTGTTTTTTATTTGCGAACAGTAGTTACTATTTCACAACAACAAGTATCAGGTATATTGCCTGTACAGATGGTTTATTTGAACTCGCTGAAATTGATAAAGATGAATTTGTAATCCGGATTTTGAAAGCCTGTTTAAAGCCAATCAGGGTTAATGAATTGATTAAAAACCTTGATGTTTCTGTAGAAGTACAAGCTGATGTGCTTTCCCTGCTCGAAGATATGTTGTCTTTGCAACTCCTTCTAAGCGATGTTGACCCTAACATAATTGGCGAAGACTATTTCGACCGCATACATGTAAATCCCGTCGAAGGAACACCCAAATACCTTATTGCCGAGCGAAATACAATTTCAGGGGGCTTGGATGAAAAAATGTTTTACGCGGTTCCGGGATTAATAAACCTGATGCAGCACATTTTACCTGTTGACGGACGTGACGCACTAAAGCAATTTGTAAATAAGTTTAAAAAGAAATTTGAACAAAAAGAGGTGCCTTTATCAATGGCTTTAGATCCCGAAATGGGCATTGGTTATGATGAACTGGAGCAGGCAGGCCAGGGTGACGAATTCATCAACCAATTTTTTGGTAAGCAGGATAAGAAAAGTGATGACCTTAACGATAAATTAAAACAAAATTTCAAAAAACTAATTCATCCGAAGTCATTCAGGTTTAATGAAACCATTAAATTAGATAAGCTTGGTCTTCCATTGGCTGATAAACCAACTGTACTACCGAATTCATTCAGTATGCTCCTGTCGGTCTCTGATGATTTAATTTGTGTTGACCAAACCGGTGGCAGTACGGCGAATGCACTGAGCGGTCGTTTTACGATGGCAAATGATAAAGTTTACCAGCATTGTAAAAAAATCGGCCAAATCGAACAAGCTGCAAATCCGGATATATTATTTTTTGATGTTGCTTACATGGTCGAAACCAATGTAGATAATATAAACCGAAGAAAACTGGTTTACGATAACCAACTCTCCATACTAAACTTCGATACGTCTGAAAATCCACTCACATTGGATGATATTATGCTTTCTGTACAAGGGAATGAGGTTGTGCTAAGATCTAAAAAGCTGAACAAAAGAGTTGTGCCAAGAATGGCTTCTGCATATAATTATGCAAGGTCTGATTTATCTGTGTTCCGGTTACTGTGCGATTTACAGCATCAGAATATTCAAACCAACTTAACGCTGTTTTTAGAAAGTTTATACCCTGAACTGCCATACTATCCACGACTTCAATACCAGAATATTGTTTTATCTCAGCAAAGGTGGCTGGTTAAAAAGGCAGATGTTTCATCTTTAAACCTCACTGATTTAAGAAACTATTTGAATAAACTAGGTGTAAGTGCTAATTTCAAAGCAGGTTTATCCGATCAGACTTTATGTTTTGATAAGAATATTGACCTTGATTTAAATGCCTTTCTTCAATATATGCTAAAACAAGATAAGGTATATCTGGAGGAGGTGCTTATTCCGGAAAAAAGTGTTGTTGTTGACGAAAAAGGCAACCCATATTTAGCGCAGTTTATTTTGAATATCTACCATCAGGAGAAAATTTATAATGGATTTAGTCAGCCGGCTTTAGATGAAACCTCAGTGAAACAATTTTTTCCACCAGGAAAAGAATGGCTATATTTTGAAATTTATTGTCATCAGCAACGTTCAGATACGCTTTTGAGCGGGCCAATTGCCCAATTTTTAGACACGTACAGCAATCAGATTAAATCGTGGTTTTTTATTCGATATAATGAAAATGGCTATCATTTAAGATTCAGACTTTTGCTGAATGATGAAAAGGACGGGCAAATTTTAACGGCCGCATTTTCAGCACATCTGGAAGAGGATTTAGCGGCCGGTTTGGTGTCTGATTTACAACTCAGAACATATCGAAGGGAAACACAGCGTTATGGAAATGATTTAATTGAGGAAGTTGAAAAGCATTTTTCTGCAGATAGCCGGTTTGTTTTATCCCTTTTTGAAACCCATCCCGATGCGCTGAGTAAATATAAATATTGTTCGGATTTGATAGATAAAATACAGCAGGAGGCTTTGTTTGAAGATAAGGTATTTGCTGACGTAATCAGAATGATGTCTGATTCCTTTAACGAGGAACACCATCTGGACGCTTCAGATTTCAAAAAAATAAATGCTCAATATCAGGTTTACCGTAAATCGGCGTATCTTGATTTAAATCAAGACCAATTGTATGCATTTAATTCATTTGCTAACTCTTTTATCAACATTCTTAAAACCTGCAAACCGGATAAAAAAATCCAGCTTTTTAGCGACCTGCTGCATATGCATGTGAACCGCCTTTTTAATAAAGATCAGCGCACCCACGAAATGGTTATTTATTATTTCTTATTAAAGGATGTTCAACGCAGAAATGCGATGAAGTAGCCTAAACTCACGTAATAGATTTATATTAATTTAATTTAACCCAGCCATTGGATTATTTATTTTTACGTTAATTTCTGTAAGGTACCTGTTCAGTGGATCTTTATAAAATTTAAATGAATACTCGTCTTTATAGAAGTTACTGAGGCGTTTGTCAATATTCTCTAATCCAACATGATGGCTTTCGACTTCTCTTCGCTTAACCTCGTTTACCATATTTATGGTTGTGATTGTTAAGCTTGTTTTATTATAATCAATTTGTACAATAGAAGGTTGTGTAGAATGTGCAATATTTCCATGCTTGAACATATTTTCTACTAAAGTAAGCAGGATAAGGGGAGGGAAACGTATACCAAATAAGTCTCCGTTAACAACTAGATCAAAATTTATGGTATTGGCGGTGCGTAATTTATGGAGGTTAATTAAATGTTCAATTTGCTCCACTTCTTCACTTAACGGTACCAGTTCTGATGCTTCCGGCCTTTTTAAAGCATAGCGCATCATTTCAGAAAGGTTCATAATTGCATCTGCTGCCAAAGGCGCCTTCTTTCTGGCATCATTGTAAATAAAATTCAATGTGTTAAATAAGAAGTGCGGGTTGATCTGGCTACGTAAAAAGTTATTCTGCGATTGCACTAAATCATTCTCTAAAGCTTGTTTCTCTATGGTATTAACAAGGTTTTGTCTTTCTAATTTTTGTACTCTGCGTCGTTCCTGCAAAGAGGAAAGAAGAAATACATAACCTGTGCTAAAACCTATGAAGTATAGTGCTCTATATATAGATCTTGATAAATAAGTACGATTAATTGCCAATTCATTCAGCGTTTTTATATCGTTCGTTATAAATGCTAAAGAATATTCTAATGAAAATGAAATGGCTATAAAAGCTAATAGTTCAAAAATTACAAAGGGTATAATTATTAGAACCTTATTCTTGATATTTCTACTTAGTATTTTTCTGATACCAAAAGCATGAAAATAAAACAAAGAAATATTTATTACATAATGGACAAGATAACTTTGAACAGTAAAAAAGCTTCTAAAAATCAAACCGGTTATGAAAACTTCATAAATAATGAAAAAAGCCCATGCTTTTAGGTGGATGTGATTTCGGTTATACCAGTTTTTTAATTTAAGAATGTTCATTTAAATGGGTTTTATCTACTAAAACAGGGGTTTTATCTGTAAAAATAGCATGTTTGTGTAAAAATTTCGGACTACCTCCCTTTTCGCCGCACCTTTACATCAGTTAATCGGAACAATAATTTAAATACTATAACAATAAAATATATCATAATAATGAAAGCACAACACACAGCAAAATTGAAAAAAAGTACAGCATTTGTTTATAAAAATGTTAAAGGTCAAAACAACTTCAGTACAGACCCAACAGCAAACACAATCTTATGTACTAATTCATCTATGTCTCAAATCTTCAACAAGTAATTATTATGAAAACTCAAAATATCAGCAAATTAAAAAAGAACACCGCCTTTGTTTATAAAAGTGTTAAAGGTCAGA
Source organism: Pedobacter rhodius (assembly GCF_027213645.1). Lineage (GTDB taxonomy): Bacteria > Bacteroidota > Bacteroidia > Sphingobacteriales > Sphingobacteriaceae > Pedobacter > Pedobacter rhodius. The sequence continues at coordinate 144,177 of NZ_JAPWGL010000006.1, forward strand.
ATAACTTTAGTACAGACCCAACAGCAAATACAATCTTATGTACTAACTCATCTATGTCACAAATCTTTAACAAGTAATTATTATGAAAACTCAAAATATCAGTAAATTAAAAAAGAACACTGCCTTTGTTTATAAAAGTGTTAAAGGTCAGAATAACTTTAGTACAGACCCAACAGCAAATACAATCTTATGTACTAACTCATCCATGTCACAAATCTTTAACAAATAATTAAAATGGAGAATCAGAACACCACTAAACTGAAAAAAAATATTGTCTTTGTTTATAAAAATGTTAGAAATGTTAATAACTTTAGCACCGATCCTACAGCAAATACAATTTTATGCACCAATTCATCTATGTCGCAAGTTTTTAATAAATAACTATGAAAACTGTAAACATTAGCAGATTAAAAAAGAGTACCGCATTTGTTTTTAAAAGTTTAAGAGGTCAAAATAACTTTAGCACTGACCCAACAGCTAATACCATATTAGTTACCAATTCATCAATGTCACAAATCTTTAACAAGTAGTTTTAACTTCTCCCTGATTTTAATAAACTACTTTGTATATAGGCGAAAAAAGCTTCTTTATAGCCTTCCCCAATCTGAATCATTTCGTTATTGACCAATCTGATAATGTTGCCATCTACTTTTTTAATGGCTGCCTTGGCAACGATATTTGATTTATTAACGCGAATAAAGGCGTGATTCTCTAAAGCCTTTTCAATTTCTTTTAAAGTAAGGTAAGTTGTGTTGGTTTCGGTTTTTGTAATTATCTGAATATAATTCTGAAGCGCCCTGATGTATAAGATATCATCAATCAAAATATTAGAGAAAGCATATTTGTGGTCGCCCTTAATATATAAAGCGGCAACCTGATCAGCTTCTTTAGCCGCATTTTTTGCATTGTTGGCTTCCTTCTTCAAAATTCTGTCTATTCCTAATGCAAATTTTGCAAATGAAATAGGTTTGAGCAGGTATTGATCGGATTGAACGTCAAAAGCCTGAAGCGCATAGTCGGGGTGGGCAGTAGTAAAAATAAGGTATTTGGCTTTCTCCCTGATGTTTTTAGCGAGTTCCAGCCCATTTATTCCTGGCATATCAATATCCATGAATAATAAATCAATCTCATCGCCAACACTAATTTCAGTAAGTGCCTGCACCGGGCTGGTAAAGGTTTTAAAAACAGTTAATCCGGGCATTTCAGCTATATGGTCGGTTAAAACCTCAATAGCATGTTGTTCATCGTCAATAACAACGCATTTTAAATTCATGATTATTATAAAGTGTGTTTGGAATGATTTGAATGCAAGTTAGCTAAAAAAAGAGTTTGTTCATATATTCTGTAATAAAAAATCTTTTTTGGCTTTTCGTGTAAAAATGCGGGTGGTTGATGTAAAATTTTGGAGGGTTGATGTAAAAAAGTTAATAACATCAGTCTATTTTTCAATCTTTATTACTGTTTGCCAAAAACGAATAATTGGAAAGATTGCTTGTCTGTTTGATAACATCTTTTTGATTAGAAACATCTGCCTGCCCTAAGTATGTGTAGCCTGGATAAACAAAATTTGACAGGCCATACACACTATGGGAATTAAGCAACAACGCTTTTGACTAATAACATTTACAAAATACCTTAAAAAATATATTGACATGGAACTTAAAGACGAAATCGGGCAATTTGCCGTAAGAATCAAGAAAATGCTTCCCCAGGTTCAATCAGAAGATTTAACAAGGAATGCATTGGTTATGCCATTTATCCAGATATTAGGCTTCGATGTTTTCAATCCTTCTGAAGTTCAATCTGAAGCTGTTTTGGATTTTGGTGTTAAAAAAAGCAAGAAAGTTGATTATACCATTATGAAAGATGGTGAGCCTGCTATTTTAGTGGAGTGTAAACATCATGAAGATAGCCTGGACATAAACGACTCACGTTTATCTAAATATTTCCGCAAAACAAAAGCTAAATACGGGTTATTAACTAATGGTTTGGAATATCGTTTTTACACCGAGAAAATGGTAAGGAGTAAAAAGAAACAAGAACCTTTATTTGTATTTAATGTTAAAGACACTAAAGCAGCTAAAATAGCGAAGTTGTTAGAAGAACATAAAGATTATTTTAACGTTAAGCAAAATGTTGCAAGTTAAATCAATCTAATCTGATACTGAAAAAGTCCCGATGCAAATCGGGACTTTTTGTTTTCAAATCTATAAGGTTTTCAAAACCTTATAGGTTTATTTTAAATTAATTCAACACTTCTGCTTACAAAAGCGGTTAATTCTGCACCGGTTAGCATGCCTTGAGCCAGTAAAGCTAAATCTACAGCTTGCTTCGCTAAGTTACTTTGCTCTTTGCCTTCTGCTTTTAAAATTTTACTAACCAATTTATGGTTTCCGTTTATGGCCACTTTATAACTATCTGGCATCTGACCATAGAAACCCATTCCGCCACCCATTGCCGCCATGTCTTTCATACGACGCATAAATTCATCCATGGTAATGGTAACCGGCAATTCTTCAGGGTTTAACGCTACAACCTCTACCTGCATACCAGGTTTTGTAATGGCTTTTTCAAAAATTGTAGTAACTTCCTTAACCTGATCTTCGCTTAAAACATGTTCATTAACTTCATCTTTTTCAATCAGCTTATCGGCAACGCTCGAATCAACACGTTTGATTGATGTTTTTTCTAACTTTTGTTCCAACTGATTGATGAAGTGGTTATCGATAGGTGAATCTAAAACTAAAACATCGTAATCTTTTTTATTAGCCGATTGAATAAAAGCATCTTGTTTAGAGGCGTCATTTGAATACAAATAAACGACTGTTCCGTTTTTGTCCGTTTGTAAAGGCGCAACTTTATCTTTGTACTCATTCAGCGTGAAAAGTTCGTTTTTAGTGTTGCCAACCAAAGCAAAATCTTTTGCCTTATCATAGAATTTCTCCTCACTAATCATTCCGTATTTAACGAATAAACCAATATCCTTCCATTTATCTTCGAAAGATTTACGGTCTTTAGCAAATAATTCTGCTAATTTATCAGCTACTTTTTTAGTGATGTAATTGTTGATTTTCTTAACATTACTATCAGCCTGTAAGAAGCTACGTGATACATTTAAAGGAATGTCCGGTGAGTCGATTACACCATGTAATAACATTAAAAATTCAGGAACAATATCTTTAACTTCATCCGTAATAAATACCTGACGGGAATATAATTTAATTTTGTTGCGTTGCATTTCAAAATCGTTTTTCAACTTAGGGAAATACAATACGCCGGTTAAATTAAATGGATAATCAACATTCAGGTGAATCCAGAATAATGGTTCTTCACTAAACGGGTATAACTCACGATAGAAATTTAAGTAATCTTCATCTGACAAATCTGCAGGCGCTTTAGTCCAGATTGGATTTGTGGTGTTGATAATGTTATCAACTTCTACATCCTTATATTTTTTCTTGCCTTCTTCATCCTCACCATCCTCAACAGACTCATTTTTAGTTCCGAATTTAATTGGTACAGGCAAGAATTTAGCATATTTATCCAGAATTTGCTGTAATTTCGATTCTTCTAAAAATTCTTCAGAATCTTTGTTTACATGAAGAATGATATCCGTACCACGAGTCGTTTTTGTACCTTCCGTGATTTCGAATTCAGTACTTCCATCGCAAACCCAACGGGCAGGTTCTGCGCCATCCTGGTACGATAAAGTTTGAATTTCAACCAAATCTGCAACCATGAAAGCCGAATAAAAGCCTAAACCGAATTTACCAATGATTTCATTCGCGTCTTTAGCATCTTTAAATTTCTCCACAAATTCACTTGCGCCAGAAAATGCAACCTGGTTGATGTATTTTTTAATCTCTTCGGCCGTCATACCCAAACCATTATCACTAATGGTAATGGTTTTTGCAGTTTTATCAACCGCAACCTGTACCAAAGGTTGGCCAACTTCGCCGTTAAACTGACCTAATGAACCTAGTCTTTTAATTTTCTGAACGGCATCTACTGCGTTAGAAACCAGCTCACGAAGAAAAATCTCGTTATCGGAGTATAAAAACTTCTTAATTATCGGGAAAATATTCTCGGTATGGATGGAGATGTTTCCCTTTTCCTGTATGCTCATATGTAAATAAATTGTTTAATCTACATGCTGCATAACAAGGGTTGTTCCAAAGCATTTTGTTTGCCAAAATGACAGGGTTGTGTTTTGTTAAAGTTACTAACGCTAATGGCGATTGTATTATTAGCGTTAGTAACTTTACCTCAGAAAGTTGTTGTCCGATAGCTATCGGATGCGAGGCGGCTTTTTCGGCCAACGAAGCAATCTTTCCTGCGTCAGTTTGAACTTCTTCTACAAAAAAAATTGCTTAATGCCGGTACACATTCCGACGCTTCAATTCGCAATGACGCTCCCGAAATAAACGTAAAAAGCCAAATGCATCAGGCATTTGGCTTCTGTTATTTCGATAATTTAATCTAGTTTAAATGGAAACTTGGTTCACTTTCTTCAAGCGAGAGAATTTTACTGATTTTTTTTAGCAACACATCCATTTGAAATGGTTTGGAAAGAAAATCGTCCTGACCATAATTTAAAGTGGTAAAGTCTTTAGGATCGTATAAACCTGAAATTAAAAGAATAGGGATTTTTGATGTGGTATCTACAGATTTTAGCTGTTCGCAAAGCACACGGCCATCAATATGTCCGAGAGAAATATCCAGTAATATCAAATCTGGTTTAAAGCTTTCTATTCTATCGAAAACTTCTTCACCATTATTCAGCGCAGAAACTTTAAATCCGCCTATTTCCAATATTAGTTGTATGGTTTCTAAAACCTCGATATCATCATCAACTACCAGTATTCTCTTCATATTCTTTAGCAATTATACGCATTGTAATTATAACAAAATGATTGATGTTATGTTTACAAAGTTTTAAGATTTTATTAATATCAAAAATCTGCGTTTAAATGGCTTGTTTTATAATATCTTCCTTCTGTAAAATAAAGTCGTAAAGATCCTGAATAGGTTTTTGCAAAATTTTCCCTGCTGTAATTCCATTTTCTTTTAAAACATCTTTTAAAATATCCTGGTAATAGTAGGCTATTGAACCAACAAAATGGCAGGGAATTGTTTTATAATTCGGATAATCTTTAACGTTGGTATCAACAAATTCCTGAAAGCCCTTTTTTAAAATGTCCTTAACAAAAACATGATCATAATTATTCGCTAAAAACCGGCTAAATCCGGCCAGGTAAATATTAGGAAAAGGTTTCTGATAAACATTAGTTATGATTTGTTCTTTTTCTGAAGGAAATGCCTTTATAAATTCCATTTCTAAATCAGCGGGCATTTTTTTATACAAATAGCTTAATAAAACTTTTTTACCAAAAAAGGTACCTGAGCCTTCATCACCAAGTACATAACCTAAGCCATGATGGCCTTCCTGTATTTTTTTACCATCAAAATAACAGATGTTAGAACCGGTTCCTAAAATACAGTTTAACCCTTCCGAATCGCCACAGGTTGCATAAACAGAGCCTAAAAGATCATGTTCAACGGATATAAAAGCATTTGTGAAAACGGTAGACAAACCATTTGAAACCACTTCATGTTTATCTGGCGATGAACAACCTGCACCGAAGAAATAAATTTCCTTAACCTCGCTTGCCAGGGGCGATATGATTTCATTTTTTAAAATTATGCGGCTAATATCCTGCTCATTCAAGAAATAAGGGTTTATGCCTTGTGTATTAAATTTAATGGTTTCTCCATTAAAATAACCCATCCAATCTGTTTTTGATGAGCCACTATCTGCAACGAGTATCATGGGAATAAATATAAAAATTAATTGGATAAATTTATATTACCACTTATTTCTTTTAACGTAATTTCAGCAAGCTTAGCCTGATACTGCATTTCTATAAAGCGATTTTGCGCATCAATAGAATTCCTTTGCGCTTCTCTTAGTTCTAAAGGTGCAATGCTTCCCAGCCGATATTTTGCTAAGGTAATGTCTAAGTTTTCCTTAGCAATGTCGACATTTCTTTGTTCCAGCTTAACCAAATCAAGGTAGGTGCTGTAATTTTGATAGGCGGTAAGCAATTGCGTGCTTACATCAAGTTTTGTTTTATCTAAGTTTAAAGTCGAATTTTCGATATCTATTTTAGCATTTCGTTCCTGCTGCCTTTGCAGAAAACCGTTAAAAAGATTCAAGCTGGCCGTTACACCATAGGTAAATCCATTAGCTGCAAATTTTTGATTAAAGCCCGTTGGCGAAGTACTGTTGGTTCGGCTGTAACCCGAATTTAAACTTACTACAGGATACCTGGCACCTTTTATGGACTTCAAATTCAGGTTAGCAACACGCTGGTTTATAAAGGCATTCTGAACATTTGGATTCTGTTTTTCTGCTAATTCTGCCAGTTGGCTGTAGACTAATGCCTGATCGATATCGATATTGTTATCAACGAAAAAGGTAAGATTTACATTTCGTACCAGCAATTGGTTTAAACGAACTTTAGCAACCTGCAAGGCATTTTTTTGTTGCAGGTAATTAGATGTATCTGTATTGTAATCTACCTGAGCAGTTAAAACGTCGAGCTTTGAACCTCTGCCAAGTTGTAGTTTGGTTTTTGCAATCTTTTCTCTGAAAACAGATATATCTATAGCGCTATCTGCTGCAATAACTAATTTTTGTTGCCTTGCAACATCATAATAAGCGGTAATCACATCAGCAATTGTTGTTAAAATGGCTAAACGCGAGGTAACTTCGCCTTGTTTCTGTAACTCTTTTAAACGCTCGTAATTTGCAAACATGCTAAAGCCATCAAAAATAGTCCAGTTTAAATCTGCGCCAAGATCATTATTTGTACTTTTTGCACCGGTTATCACCCTGTCTTCACCGGTTACCGGTGTTTGGCGGGTATTTTGAATGCTCCCTCCATTGGCATAAGTACCTGTTAAATTCGGAAGCATACCGGCATTGCCAATAGTTGCATTATTCTTCGCAATGGCGATATTATTCTTACTGATTTTAATATCGTAATTGTTTTGCATAGCAATCGTAATTGCTTCCTGCAAAGTCAATTTTTCCTGTGCTTTCGTGGTGAAAGAAAAAATTGCCGTTAACAATACGAATAAATTTATCCTATTAATCATTTTTTTTATTTTGCGCCTTCCAAAGCTTCATGTTCAAAGCGTTCTGCTTCTTTTAAATCTTTATTTGGTTTGTATGGTTTTGCCCAGTAAGAGTAAATCGCGGGAATAACAAACAACGTTAAAATTAAAGAGAACATTGTTCCGCCAACGATAACGGTTCCCATACTCATTCTGCTTTTTGCAGCTGCACCTAAAGCTAAGGCTATTGGCAATGCGCCGATGGCGATGGCTAAACTTGTCATTAAAATCGGGCGTAAGCGTGATACAGCAGCCTCACGAATGGCTTCGGGAATGGGGGTGCCTTTTTCTTTAAGCTGGTTGGCAAATTCCACAATTAAGATTCCGTTTTTAGTTACCAGGCCAATTAACATAATTGTACCAATCTGGCTAAAAATATTCCAGCTCTGGCCACATAACCATAACGATAAAAATGCGCCTGCAACAGCCATTGGTACGGTTAAGATGATAATTACCGGGTCTTTGAAACTTTCAAATTGTGCCGATAGAATTAAATAAACCAATAACAAGGCTAATCCGAAGGCGAAAAAGGTATTCGAAGAGCTTTCCTTGAAATCCCGTGATTCACCGCTTAAATCGGTCGAAAAGCTTTCATCTAAAACTTTAGCGGCTATTTGGTCCATCGCATCGATTCCTTCGCCTATACTTTTTCCCGGAGCCAAACCTGCCGAAACCGTTGCAGATATAAAACGGTTATTGCGATACAATTGTGGCGGGCTGCTTTCTTCTTTAGCGGTAACCACATTGTCAAGCTGAACCAACGTGCCGTTATCGCTTCGAACGTAAACGGAACTTAAATCTAAAGGGTCTTTTCTGTCTGTTCTGTCAAACTGCCCGATAACCTGGTATTGTTTTCCATTCATGAAAAAGTAGGAGAAACGCTGGCCACTTAACCCCAGGTTTAAAGTCTGTGCAATCGCAGAAATTGAAACACCCAGGTTTTTTGCCTTATCTCTATCGATAGTTAAATTGATCTCCGGCTTATTGAATTTTAAATTTACGTCGGAAACTGTAAATGTTGGGTCTTTACTTACTGCGTCCATAAAAAGAGGAACCTTTTCACGAAGTTTCTCAAAATTTTGTGCCTGAATGATATAGCTAATTGGCAATCCGCCCCGGCGGCCCACAGAAATTGTTGGTTGCTGGTTCACAATGGTTTTACCCTCACTGTATCTTTTGGTGATTTTAGTCAGCATATCGGCAATTTCTTTCTGAGAGCGTTCCCGGTCTTCCGGATTTACCAAGCCCATCCTAACAAAACCTGAGTTTGTTGAACCGGCACCACCAAATCCGGGAGATGTGATGGTAATGTTTACATTCTTTTCAGGTACCGAATCAATGACCATCTGGTTAATCTTCATGATGAACTTATCTGTGTAAGTAAATGAAGAACCTTCGGGTGTGGTTACATTTATGTTAATGGCACTTCTATCATCATAAGGGGCTGTTTCCTTTGGTAATATTTTCCAAAACAAGAAAATCATCCCCATACAAACCAGAATAATCGGAACAGACAGCCATCTTTTATCAAGAAATTTATTCAGGTTCGATTCGTACGAATCATTTAGTTTAACAAAATATGGTTCGGTCCAGTTGTAAAATCTGGAGGGTTTATGCCCGCCCTTTTTCATTAAATAGGCATTAAGCATTGGTGTTAAGGTTAGGGATACAAATGCCGAAACCAATACTGCAGCGCCAATTACAACGCCAAATTCCCTGAACAGGCGACCTACAAATCCCTGTAAAAAGATTACCGGAAGAAATACGGCTGCCAGCGTGATTGAAATTGAAATTACAGCAAAGAAAATCTCATTCGAACCTTTAATCGCAGCCTCAAACGGCGACATGCCTTCTTCTACCTTTTTAAAAATGTTTTCTGTTACTACGATACCATCATCAACCACCAAACCGGTTGCAAGCACAATGGCGAGTAAGCTCAGTACGTTAATGGAGAAACCAAAAGCGTACATAATAAAGAAAGTGAAGATTAAGGATACCGGTATATCGATCAGCGGCCGGAAAGCAATTGCCCAGTCCCTGAAAAAGAGGTAAATAATCAGGATAACCAAAACCAGCGAGAGACCAATGGTTTCAGCTACTTCGGTAACGGAACGTTTAATAAAAAGCGTTGTATCTAAAGCTACTTTTAATTTTATATCCTGCGGAATATCTGCCTTTAGCTTATCAAAGCGTTTATAAAATTCTTTGCTGATGTCTAAATAATTGGCGCCGGGTTGAGGAATAATGGCCACGGCAACCATTGGTTTGCCCGATTCCCGTAAAATGGTTTCTTCATTTTCAGGTCCTAAAACGGCATAACCAACATCTTTCAGTTTAACAACCTGGTTGCTATCTGTTTTTAGGATAAGGTTATTAAACTGTGTTTCATCGGTTAATTTTCCTAAAGTTTTAACGGTTAATTCTGTTGTAGCGCCTGTAATTTTACCAGATGGCAACTCTACGTTTTCATTATCCAGTGCGGTTACAATATCCTGGGCAGTTAAGCCATAAGCACTCAGTTTATTCGGATCCATCCAGATGCGCATGGCGTATTTCCGTTGCCCCTGAATCTGAACACTACTTACACCAGGAATGGTTTGAATCCTGTCTGCGATAACATTTTCAGCAAAATCACTAAGTTCCAGGGTGTTTTTTTTATCACTCTGAATGGTCATAGATAAAATCGCATCCGAATTTGCATCTGCTTTACTTACAATCGGTAATCCGTCAATATCCCTCGGTAGCGTTCTTGCTGCCTGCGAAACTTTATCGCGAACATCATTTGTGGCTTCCTCAATATTTTTATCCAGGTTAAACTCTATGGTGATGTTACTCGTTCCCTGGTTACTTGATGATGAAATATTTCTAATCCCATCAATTGAGTTAATGGATTTTTCCAGCGGCTCTGTAATCTGCGATTCAATAATATCGGAGTTAGCGCCGGGGTAGGAAGTTCTTACAGAAACAACCGTAGGGTCGATGGACGGATATTCACGTACACCCAAGAAGTTATAGCCAATTATCCCGAAAAGGACAATCAGCAGGTTCATAACGATGGCAAGAACCGGCCTTTTTATGCTCGTGGTGGAGATACTCATAATGATTGTTTAACCAGATGAACCTTAACAGGCGCATCTTTTTTTAAAGCCATTGAACCTGTTGTTAAAACGGTATCTCCGGCTTTTAATCCGGAGGTAATCACAATGTTTTCATCCGTACGGGTACCCGCTTCTACCTTAACCTCCTGTGCTTTCCCGTCTTTTTGCACATAAACGATTTTTCCTTTCAGCACCGGGATTACCGCTTCATTTGGAATCAGAATGGCATCTTGCAGGGTATTAAGTGCCAGTTTAATTTTTGCGAAAGAACCTGGTAGCAAAGCATTATCAGCATTTGGCGCCAGTGCTCGTAATTGTAAGGTTCTTGTTGTCGCATTAATGCCTGGTTCTATTGCATAAACTTTACCTGTATTTTGTTTAGATGAGCCATCGGTTGTAAATGAAACTTCGGAACCAATTTTAATCTGCCCCGCATATTTTTCCGGAACTGAAAAAGTAATTTTAACGGGATTTGTACTAACCAGGTTTGCAATAACCGTTGCAGGGGTTAAATAGGTTCCTGCTGAAATATTACGCAGGCCAATTTTACCACTGAATGGGGCACGTATGGTTGTTTTGGCCAGCTGCGCCCTGATTAAATTGGTTTGCGATTGAAACGACTTTAAATCTGCAAGTGCGGTATCATATTCTTCCTGACTGATTGCGCCTTTAGCCAGCAACTGTTTTGCCCTGTTCTCGTTTGTGCCCGATAGCTTTTGTTTGGTTAATGCATCCTGCAATTGCGCCTGGATATCCCTGTCGTTAACCTTAACCAAAACACTGCCCTTAGAAACATTCGACCCTTCTTTAAAATAAATGCCCGTTACCAGGCCCGAAACTTCACTTTTCAGCACAACGGATTCATTTGCCTCAATTGCTCCGGTAATTTCCAAATCCGTATCAAATTGGGCTAATTTTACCACTATACCATCAACCGCTATTGCCGGCGCAGATTTTCCATCTTTTCCACCTTTACCATCTTTTCCCTGCCCGGCAGATGCACCTCCTTTGCCTTCCAGTTTTTTGTTTGCATTAATTCGGTAATAAATCAGGTAAGCAAGCCCTAAAGCTAAAACAATGTAAATAATATATCTTTTCTTCATTTGTAATGTGTAGGTTTCTTTAGAAACATCAATATTCTAAAAAAGCTTGTAAAAATATTCAATTAGTTTAATCATAAATTTGTTGTATTAAGGATGTTACTAAATTAGGTTAGTAGTTAGTGAGCCGAAGCCTGTATACATTTTACCGATACCAGTTTTAAATGATAATGCTTTTAAGGGGGTTTCTTCGGGACTTGTTCGGGAAACGTTGCTGAAAGTGGGGTTTAAAGGCCGATTTCCCGAAGGAGAGTCGAACAAGAGTCGAACAAAAGGTTAGCCTCTATCCGTCTGCAGGCACCTTTATCCTTGGGGAGAAAGGGTTCGAGAGCGGGGTTTGATTAAGAACGGATTTCCAAAAATCGTCATCCAACGACGGAATTATCGGAGCTCCAACGGTCAAAAACCAATTCGATAATTCCTGTTGAGTAAAATTTATCGTTCAATTCGCATTTAAATTTTGAAGGATGGCCAGAAACTATAAATTTGTGGCAAAACACACTTATATGTTTATTAAAAAATCGATTTTAAGTTTAGTTGCATTACTAACATTTATTATGGCAGCGAAGGCGCAGGTAAAAATAGGTTTCGAGGTTTCCTTTAAAGAACCTCAGGCACATTATGCAGAAGTGCAGATGAACATTTCAGGTCTGGTTAAAGATTATGTAGATGTTAAAATGCCAGTATGGACGCCAGGTTCTTACCTGGTTCGCGAATTTGAAAAAAGTGTTGAAGGATTTACCGCTTCAGCTTCCGGCAAAACATTAAAAGTAGAAAAAGTCAGAAAAAATAGCTGGAGGGTTTATTCAGCTAAGGCAAAGGACATCAAAATAAATTATCGTGTTTATGCCTTCGAAATTTCTGTTCGTACGGCCTTTATCGATGAATCGCACGCATTTTTATCGCCAACCGGAATTTTTATGCATCCCGCAGGCATGATAAAATCGCCAAGTACGGTAAAAATTATCCCATTTAAATCCTGGAGTAAAGTTTCTACGGGTTTAACACCTGTAACAGGACAACAATTCACCTATACTGCGCCGGATTTCGATTGGCTGTACGACAGCCCGATTGAAGTTGGTAACCAGGATATCTTTGAATTTATGGCCGCCGGTGTTCGCCACGAAGTTGCCATGTATGGTGGCGGCAACTATGATAAGGAAAGATTAAAAGTTGACATGGCTAAAATTGTAGAACAGGAAACTGCAGTTTATGGCGAAAATCCGAATAAATACTATTTATTTATTGTACACAATTACGCCCGTGGCGGCGGCGGTTTAGAACATTTAAATTCTACAACCTTAGGTGCTACAAGAGATGCATATAAAACCGAAAAAGGGTATAAAGGTTTCTTAAGTCTGGTGGCTCACGAATATCACCACCTTTGGAATGTTAAACGTTTGCGTCCTGTTGCTTTGGGCCCGTTTGATTATGATAATGAAAACTATACAACCAACCTTTGGGTAGCAGAAGGCTTTACTTCTTATTATGAAAATAAATATATTTTAAGAGCAGGCTTTGATGATCCAAATGGTTTTGTTAACGGATTGGCAGGTGGAATTGCCACTGTTTTAAACACACCAGGCGCAAAAGTGCAGTCGGCCGCCGCCTCCAGTTACGATGCCTGGATTATTGGTTACCGTCCTAACGAAAACTCGAAAAACAATTCCATATCTTATTATAACAAAGGAGAAGTTATTGGTATTTTAATGGATTTGGAAATCATCAATGCAACAAAGGGTGCTAAAAGTTTAGATGATGTGATGAAAGCCATGTACTTGCAGTGCAAAACTTTAAAACGTGGTTATACAGACGCCGAATTTAAAGCAATGGTCGAAAAAATATCAGGAATTAGTTTTACTAACTTTTGGACTAAATATGTAAATGGTGTTGATGATGCCGAATATGTAAAATATTTTGGATATGCAGGTGTGAAGGTATCAACGGAAAACGCGACGCCCGATAAACCGGTTACAGGTGCAGCAGCACAGTTAACCAACGATGGATTGGCGATAACGTCTACAACAAGGGGTTCCGCTGCATGGGACGCAGGTTTAAATGTAAATGATGTAATTGTTTCGCTTGATGATGTAACCGTAAGCGATGCAATCAGCACATTGAGACTTCGTGCGCCCCAGGTTTCATTAGAATCTTTACCTGTTGTTGCCGGCAAGAAAATCGGCGATGTTTTAAAACTAAAAGTGAAACGCGATGGAATTGATAAAGAAATCGCCTTGACCCTAAAAGCAAACCCAAGTGTTCGCTTGAAAGCTACAATCGATGAAAATGCCACCGCAGCACAGAAAACCGTGCTTAAAAAATGGATGGGTATTTAATAAATATTAAAATTTATAAAGCAAAAAATCCTGTTCGAATTTCGAACAGGATTTTTTATTTAAGCTTTGCGTTTCGTTTTACGCTTTTAGCCTAAAAAGTATATCTAAAGCCCAGGCCAAACCTTCCGGCATTGAAATCACTATCATTACTTCCGATATAAAGTCTTGGTCTCCAGTCTAAAGCAATTGCTAAGGGTGCCCCGTTAAACTTGTAATCTAAACCAGCCATTGGTACCAGATAGAAACTTGAACCACCATCATACAACTGAATTGAAGGACCACCACCAGCATAAAAATCTAAGCCTGTAGCACCTTTAATTGGTGTATTGTATTGAAGAAAACCTTGGATAATTGTCGAATTTCCACCAAATAAAACTTCCGCTTGTACAGCGCCTTTTCTGCTGAAATGGTGTCTTAAAGATGGACCAACAAGTGTTGCGCCATCGCCGAAATCAAGTCCTAAACCAACGCCTGTTTTATAATTTTGTGCTTTAACTTCAGTTGTACTTAAAGCAAATAAGGCTGCGCATCCAAAAATAGTAAAAAGTAATTTTTTCATAATCTAAATATTTAATTAATGTTTTTTAATTATTAATCAGCCTAACAACTTTAATGCCGTTTATGTTTTTCAGGTAAAAATTCAAATGTATAAAAACAATGCTTGCATAGTAATTTTCTAATTGCTAAGTTTATTCTAAATATTTTATACGGATTCAAATCCGGTATTTATACCGGGTAAAATTTTCGATAAAAAATGTAGAGGTGTTACATCTTTATGTTTGATTTTTTAACTTAACCAAATATTAATAATTATATGGCTGCAGCAATTACACGGGTTTTCGATCTTTTAAAATATAGCCTTGAGCAACCTCAGCAAGAATTTATCAATGGTAAAATTAAAGGTAAGTGGCTAAATTACAGTACGGAAGCGTTTTGTGAAGCCGTCGATAATTTAAGTCGTGGTTTGGTTAAACAAGGCATCAATAAAGCAGGCCGCGTTGCGGTTATGTCTCATAACCGGCCGGAATGGAACATTGCAGATTTTGCGGCCAATCAAATTGGTGCCTATCAGATTCCGCTTTACCCAACACTTGCCGACCATGATATTCAGTTTATATTAAAAGATGCTGAAGTTTCAGTTGTATTTGTGGCTGATGAGGAGTTGTATAAAAAGATAAAGCCAAATGCTGAAGCCGTTAATCCGGATATAAAAATATATACTTTTAATGATGTTGAAGGTGCCGAAAACTGGACATCATTAATTGAGGATGGGAAAAAAAGTACTGAAATCAATCTTGATGAATATCGTGAAAAAATAGGACCCGAAGATATTTTAACTTTAATATATACGTCGGGTACAACCGGAACGCCTAAAGGAGTAATGTTAACACATCAGAACCTGGTTGCCAACTTCGAAAACTCAGCGGTGGTTATGCCGGAAGGGGTTAAAAAAGGATTAAGCTTTCTGCCACTGTCTCACATTTTCGAACGTATGATTATCTATCTGTATTTGTTTAACCGTACGGCAGTTTATTATGCAGAAAGTATGGAAACAATTGTTGCGGATATTCAGCAGGTAAAGCCTAATGCATTTTCTACGGTTCCCCGCTTGCTGGAAAAGGTTTACGATAAAATCATGGAAAAAGGCAAAGCTTTAACCGGTTTTAAAAAGGGGATCTTTTTTTGGTCGGTTGCTTTGGCCGAACAATATACAATAGAGGCAGGTGCATGGTATAAATTTAAGTTAGGCATTGCCCGCAAACTGGTCTTTAAAAAATGGCAGGAAGCTTTGGGTGGAGAAATTATTGTCATTGTTTCGGGTGGTGCAGCATTGAACCCCAGATTGGCCAGAATTTTCTGGGCGGCAGGTATGCCTGTTTTTGAAGGTTATGGTTTAACAGAAACTTCTCCTGTAATTACGGTAAATCATTTTGGCGGAACCATGTTTGGCTCTGTTGGAGAAGTGATAAAAGGTGTTGAAGTTAAAATCGCGCAAGACGGTGAAGTTTTAACCCGCGGACACCAGGTGATGAAAGGCTACTACAATCGCCCGGATTTAACAGATGAAGCCATTGATAAAGATGGCTGGTTCCATACCGGTGATATTGGTGAATTGGTTGATAACCGGTTTTTGAGAATTACCGATCGTAAGAAGGAAATGTTTAAAACTGCCGGTGGAAAATATATTGCGCCCCAAATGCTCGAAAATAAATACAAAGAATCTATTTTTATAGAGCAAATAATGGTTTTAGGTGAAAACAAAAAGTTTCCTTCAGCCCTAATTGTACCTAATTTTGAAACCCTGAAAACCTGGGCTGGCAGAAAAGGTATTGCGTTTACGACGAATGAGGAAATAATTAAGAACGAACAGGTTTTAGCTAAATATAATGAGGTAGTTGAGGCGGCAGGCACAGGTTTTGGTAAGTGGGAACAAGTTAAAAGGTTTGCCCTTTTACCAAAAGAATGGAGTATCGATGGTGGCGAACTTACCCCAAAATTAAGTTTGAAAAGAAAGGTTATTACCGAAAAAAATAACAGTATAATTGAAAAAATATATAAAGATGCAGAAGATTACAAAGCAC
This sequence comes from Pedobacter rhodius, assembly GCF_027213645.1. Taxonomy (GTDB): domain Bacteria; phylum Bacteroidota; class Bacteroidia; order Sphingobacteriales; family Sphingobacteriaceae; genus Pedobacter; species Pedobacter rhodius. The sequence continues at coordinate 160,472 of NZ_JAPWGL010000006.1, forward strand.
CAAACTAGTGTTTCTTTTTTAGGCTATTTTTTAATAGCTGTAGTCTTAATGTCTGGCTGTGTGAGTGGCCAGCTTGGTAAAAATAATAGTGGCGAATATAAAAACGGGATGGTGGTTTCCGCACATCCCGAAGCTTCGGAAGTTGGTATAGCAATTTTAAAAAAGGGCGGTAATGCGGTTGATGCTGCGGTAGCTGTACAGTTTGCACTGGCGGTCGTATACCCGAATGCAGGTAACCTTGGCGGCGGTGGTTTTATGGTTTACCGTTCAGCAAAGGGAGAAATAAATGCTTTAGATTTCAGGGAGAAAGCGGCTGCATCCGCAAGCAGAGATATGTATCTAGATTCTGTTGGTAATCCGATAGTAAATAAAAGCTTGTATGGGCATTTGGCTGCTGGCGTTCCGGGTTCGGTTGACGGAATGGTTGAAGCACATAAAAAATATGGTAAATTAAGTTGGGCTGAAGTTGTTCAGCCTGCTGTCGATTTATCTCAAAATGGGTTCAGGATAACTAAAAGGCAGGCTTCTGAATTAAATGGTTTGCACCGCGATTTAATGAAATTTAATCCGGATGGAACGGCTTTTATCAATTTGGAAAGTACCTGGAAAGAAAACGATTTACTGGTTCAGAAAGAATTGGCCAATACTTTAAAATTGGTTCAGGAAAAAGGCAGGGCCGGTTTTTATGAGGGCGCTGTTGCGGATTCTATTGTTGCTGAAATGCAAAAAGGAAAAGGGTTAATTACCAAAACTGATTTACAAAATTATCATGCTGCATGGCGTAAGCCCATAACAGGAACCTATCGGGGTTATAAAATTATTACGATGCCACCAACTTCAAGTGGAGGTATTGCTTTAGTGCAATTGCTGCAAAGCGTAGAACCATATCCGCTCAAGAAGTGGGGCTATAATAAAGATTCTACCGTTCAGGTTATTGTAGAAGCAGAAAGGCGGGTTTATGCAGATAGGGCAACCCATTTAGGCGATCCGGATTTTTACGCTGTTCCAAAAAATGAACTTTTAGACAGACAATACAATAAGCAACGCATGGCCAGTTTTACCTGGGATGCCGCAACGCCAAGCAGTGCTGTTTTAGCCGGAAATGTAAAAGGGAAAGAACATGAAGAAACCACACACTTTTCTATCGTAGATAAGGAAGGTAATGCAGTTTCGATAACAACTACATTGAATGGATCTTATGGGTCGTTAGTTGTGGTTAAGGGGGGCGGATTTCTCTTGAATAATGAAATGGACGATTTTTCTGTTAAACCGGGGGCGCCTAACATGTATGGCCTGGTTGGCGGAGAAGCAAATGCCATTGCACCAAATAAGCGGATGCTCAGTTCTATGACGCCAAGCATCTTAGAAAAAGATGGGAAACTATTTATGGTTGTCGGTACACCCGGAGGCTCTACGATTATAACGTCTGTTTTTCAAACCATTATAAATGTTATCGATTTTGAAATGCCTATGCAATCTGCTGTTGCCGCTAAAAAATTCCATCATCAATGGTTGCCCGATGAAGTATATGTAGAAAAGGATGCTTTGGATAGTTTAACAACAGCGAAATTAAAGGCAAAAGGATACAAAATTCAGGCTCGTGGTGCAATAGGGAGGGTTGATGCGATTTTGAAAACGAAGTGGGGAGCCTACCAGGGTGGGGCCGATCCACGTGGCGATGATAAGGCAGTTGGTTATTAATTGTTAGTAAGTTTAAAAATATTTTTTCGAAAAACTCTTTTTGGTATGACAGTTGTAATAAAGTGGCAACGCTTATTAACGTTAAACTTAAAAAATATGAAATCAAATTTATTTAAATCACTTCCGGTAATACTTGCCGGATTATTCGCAGGTACTGCTGCAATGGCTCAGGAACCTGCTTCAACAGCAACTCCATTCAGAACCTGGTCAATCGGAGTTAACGCCGGTGTTTTAACACCACTTTCTCCATTAGGCGGTAAAAACGATTTTAGTAATAATAAATCGTCTTTAGGTTATGGTCTTTACATTAAAAAACAATTTACCCCATACTTCTCTTTACGTTTAGACGGTGTTAGAGGTAAATTAAAAGGGGATAATGCAGAAGCCTATGAAAGCGGTCTTGTAAACAATTCTCCTGTAAGAGCTTTTGATACAGAATTACAATACTCCGGAACCTTAAACGCCGTTGTTAATTTATTTAACATCGATATGTTTAAAAAAGAAAATGTGTTGCAATTGTATACTTCGGTAGGTGCTGGTTTAGCAGGTTACAAACCAACAATTACCACTGCTGCAGGTACATCATTATATGCAGGTGATAAAACCATTAGTGAATTAATCATTCCTGTTGGTTTAGGTGCTAAATTCAAAATCTCTGATGGTGTTAATTTTGACTTAGGCTGGACCATCACTTATGTTGACGGAGACAACCTTGACGGTTACTACAGAGGGTCTAATGATAAATATAACTATGCCTATGCAGGTTTAGAATTTGCGATAGGCAAAGGAAAACAATTGGCTTTCCACAATCCGGTTGCGGCAACTTATGATGAAGCTTTAGCTGCTAAAAATGCGGCAAATGCATTAAAAGGTGATTTAGATGCACAGAAAGCTGAAAATGCAAGATTACGTTCTGATTTAAACAGCTTGTTAACAGATACAGATGGCGATGGTGTTGCAGATAAATTAGATAAATGCCCTGGTACACCTTCAGCTACTGTAGTAGATGGTGCTGGTTGTCCTTTAAAAACGCCTGAAAAAGTAGTAGAGAAAGTAGTTGTTACTGAAGAAGATCGTAAAGTTGTTGCAGAGGCTATTAAAAATCTTGAATTCGATTTAAATAAAGCAACTATTCGTTCTAAATCTTTTGCTTCTCTAAACAGAGTTGCGGCACTATTGGTTCAGAAAAACTTTAGCTTAAAATTAGCTGGCCATACGGACAATACAGGTTCTGATGCTTTAAACTTACGTTTATCTAAAGCCAGAGCGGAATCAGTAAAAGCTTACTTAGTTTCTCAGGGCGCGAATGCTTCGCGTATTGAAGCGACAGGTTATGGTGAAGCTCAACCGATTGCAACAAATAAAACTGCTGCCGGTCGTCAGAAAAACCGTCGTGTAGAGTTCACATTATACTAGTTAATTATAAAATATTAGTTGAAAGCCTCCGATTTTAATCGGGGGCTTTTTTTGGTTAAGTTCTTATTGTGTTTTTGATGTTATTATTTTATAGCAAGGCGACTGTCACAAAAAGCAATAACTATATTAGTAGCAGGCACCTAAACTTATATGCTATTTAACATCTTTGAATAAAAAATGTGGTTGTGTTGAAACCAAATACGCCTAATCTGTAGGACTATTTAACCTAAAATAGATGATAATTATCAAATATTTCTTTCAAATAGGGTATTTTTACGGTTAAGCGAATTGATTTGATGTGTATTTTTGTTTAAACCTTAGCTGTTATGAAGAATCAGATCTATTTGCAGGCATTACAGGATCTTGTAATGCGGATAGAAACACTTAAAACTTATGAGCCAAAAAATATTGAAAATATTTTAGATGTTTTAAGAAGTTCTCCGCAATTACAGACACCAAAAATTAAACTGATCCTAAAAGATTTACCGACAAAGAAAAACTGGATAAATCTGAAATATAATATCATCGATGATTTGGTCTTAAAAATAGGTGATTTTATAGATTAATTTACCGTTTAAAAGTTTTTGATATCTTTCGACCAGCTAGTAGCTTTACGGGTAAGGTTTGCGTTAATAAGTCCGACGGATAGTTGTTTGAAGCCTGACATTTCAAAATTTTCCAGCTTATCTTGCGGATTAAAAATGGTTATCCCACTCTCAATGGCCACGGGATGAATTAAGAAATCATAACAGTCAATTAAATCAAGCCTGTTAAGTCCGGAAACCAGGCTACTACTCCCCAGAATTATAATTTCTTCACCTTCACTGTTTTTTAATTTTAAGATTTCTTCCTGCAAATCGCCATAAAGAAAAGAAGTATTAAACCAGTTATTTTCGGATAACGTATTTGATTTTACAACTTTCTTAGCTGCATTTAAAATTTCAGCGAGCAGTAAATCTTCTTTTGAAACATTCAGCTTACTGGTCAACACTGGCCAATAAGCTGAAAATGCCACGTAAGTGTTTTTGCCAAGTAAGATAGTGTCTGTGCGAGCCAGCCTATCAATTAAATGTTCAAGAAGGTCGCTATTCCAATAGCGCAGGTGCCAGTCAAGGTTTCCGTCGCTGGCTGCAACGAAACCATTATTGGTGATATTTAAATAGGCAACCAGCTTTCTCATTGCTCAAGTGCAAATAGCTTACGAACAGCTTGGTTTCGCAGGTATAATCCTAACCAAATAAGTACGCCAAAAGCAAGTGCAAAGTAAACAGGCTGGCCTGCACGGTTCATTATGGCAACAGCGCCGCCAAGGTATCCGGTAAGTGAGATAGCACCAATAACTGATGTTTTTGGAATTAAATATAAAATTGTACACAAAAATAATGTTATGCCAATACCTGTAATGGTGTTCTCGGGAATGCCAAGTGTCATACACGCACTAATTGTATGCGCTTCCCGGATAATTTTGCCTACGGCATCAAATAGTAAGAAAGCAATACAAATGCTGCTTATTATACGGCCTGTCCACAATGCTGGTTTCGTAACGCTGGTTTTTTTTTGCTGAGTTGTAATTAATGTTTCCATGCTTTATTTTTAAGTTATTTTATAAGGAGGTTTTTAAAAAGTCGCCGATTATAGGTTGGAGTAATTGGTATTGATCAACCATACTTACATGTGTTGTTCCTGGCAATATGGCCAGTCGTAGGTTAGGTGTTTGATATAAATCTCCCGAGCTGCCGCCACCCAAAAGCCTGAACATTTCTATTTGATGTTCACCTTTGCTCATATCCGAATCGCCAAAAATAAGTAGGGCAGGCGCTTTTATGCTTTTAATTTGTTCGCTGGTGAAGCCTTTCCAGTTGCCCATTAAACTGTAAATTCCTGAAACCAGCTTTGTCCAGCCGGCGGTGTCTGGCGAAACCTTCAGGTAATTTTCTTTCCAAACAGAATGATTTAAATCAGTTTGCGCTTTTGGTTTAAGATTAGAAGGATTTTGCATGTTCATTCCGGCAGGACTGTAAGCAACGGATTCGAGCACGAGGTGGCCAATGAGCTGAGGCTGACTGATGGCGATTTCCAATGCTACCCCACCACCCATGCTGTACCCAATAAAGTCAGCTTTCGGAATACCGAGTGTATTCATCAGGGCAATTACATCTGCGGCCATATTCTGATAACTGAAAGGCCTGGCAATATTATTGGTATGGCCATGGCCCTGAAGTTCAATGCCAATAACCAGGTGGCTTTTTGCAAGTGTTGGAATGAGTTTACCGAAGTCTTTTTCGATGGTAGAAAAAGCGCCATGTAATAAAATCAGTGGCGTTCCTTTACCGGCGGTGAAGTAATACATCTTCATCCCGTTGATGTTTGCATAATTATCGCCGGGTGTTTTTTTAAACGCATTAACGATAGGCGTTGGGTTGGCTTTGCAAGGGAAAGCGAACAGACAAGCCATCAGGAGAATATTTGAAACTAGGTTTTTAATATATTTCATCTTTTTATTTATTGGATTAACTTCAGTAAAGGTAGTTCGGTTCGGTTGGTGTTCGTGAGGTGTAATTATGACCTGTTTGAGGGTTAATGCGACTTTGGTTAATAAAGCTGTATAAATTGTATCAGCCTTATTGCATGGGCTATTGTTTCAATAAAAACTATTTGATTAAATTTGATAAAGCCCGGCCGGCTACCCCCGCAATTATGAAACATGTATCCATTTTAGTCCCGATTGAAGCAGTGCCTTCAGCTATTGTTGATCCCCGTTATATGTTTACGGCGGTAAACCAGTTTTTAATTAACAGCGGTAAGGCGCCGGCGTTCGAAATTCAACTCGTTGGCCTTAGTGCACAGGTGCAGCTTAACAGTGGCGCGTTTGCTGTTAATACGGATATATTGATTTCGGATTTAAAGAAAACCGATCTCATTATCATCCCTGCTTTATCCGGTGATATGGCAGGTATGGTCGAACTCAATCAACCTTTTGTTCCATGGATAATTGATCAATATGAAAAAGGGGCTGAAGTCGCTTCGCTTTGTTTGGGTGCTTTTCTACTTGCCTCAACCGGGTTGCTCAACGGGCGTTCCTGTTCAACCCACTGGCTTTCTGCTAACGAATTTCGCTCCATGTTTCCTGATGTTTCGCTATCAGATGGAACGATTATTACAGAGATAGATGGTTTGTATTCAAGTGGGGGAGCAAGTTCTTACTGGAATCTTTTGCTTCATATTATAGAAAAATATGCCGGACGAGAATTATCCATTATGGCTGCCAAATTTTTTGCAATTGAAATCGATCGCCAGAGCCAGTCGCCATTTATTATGTTTAACGGGCAGAAGAAACATGAAGATGAGCCGGTTAAACGTGCCCAGGAATTTATTGAGCAAAATTATAAGGAAAAGCTTTCTGTTGAGGAACTGGCCGATCGATTCGCAATCGGAAGAAGACATTTTGAAAGAAGATTTAAAAAAGCAACCAACAATACGCCTTCAGAATATATCCAGCGGGTAAAGGTAGAAGCAGCAAAAAAGCAGCTTGAAAATTCTTCTAAAAATGTAAACGAAGTCATGTACGATGTCGGTTACCTGGACAGTAAATCGTTCAGGGCTGTATTTAAAAAATTTACAGGCCTTTCGCCTGCAGATTACAAGCAGAAGTATAACCGTCAGGCAGCGGCAGCTTAATTATAGAAGGTGTTCTTTGAAACGACTTCCGCGGTAATACTATGAAAAGTCCGTTAAATTTGTTTAGTTCGAAATTAAACAGTTTACGTTTGTATGAAGAACTGGTATGCTATTTTATGCGTAAATATCAATGTATCAAGGTTAGATTTTATCTCCTTGTAAGGATATGTCATATTTAACGACTAAATGCTATGAAAAGATTACAAATATTAAGCGTATTGTTTATAGGACTGGCGTTGAGTTCTTGTGCTCAGGATAAAAATTCAAATAAAAACGCATTTTCGAGAGACATCAAAAAATACCCGCAAGCTAAAACAGCCGCCTATTGGAAAAAGGTGCTCTCTGCACAAACATATGATATTATGGTAAACAGCGGAACAGAAACGCCTTACCAAAATCCATACTGGAATAATCATAGAAAAGGTATTTATGTAAGTGCCGCTACAGGCAAGCCTTTATTCAGTTCTGATACTAAATTTGAATCCGGAACGGGCTGGCCAAGTTTTTTCAAACCAATTGACCAAAAAGCCATTAAAATTGTTCGCGACACATCAGATGGAATGGTAAGAGATGAAGTTGTTGAAGCCAGCACTGGTTTGCATCTTGGGCACGTATTTGATGATGGGCCAAAGCCAACCGGAAAAAGGTATTGTATGAATTCTTACGCATTAAAGTTTATTCCGGCTAAATAAGAAATTTATGGAAAAGTATAAATTATGGCTTGTTGCATTAATCTTTCTGGGCTCGTGTACTAATGGTCAAACCCGAAAAAATGAAAATGCCTTTGCCGAGCTGCCTGCTCCAAAGGTAAATGAAAAAGTTGCAACTTTTGCCGGCGGCTGTTTCTGGGCTTTGGCAGAAGGAATGAGCGAACTTAAAGGAGTTGACAAGGTTGTTGCAGGTTATGCCGGCGGAACGGTAAAAAATCCGACTTATGAAGAAGTTTGTTCAGATAATACCGGTCATGCCGAATCTGTTCAGGTTTATTATGACCCTGCTGTAATTAGTTATGCACAACTTGCAGAAGCATTTTTTTATGCACACGACCCGACTACATTGAACAGGCAAGGTCCGGATGAGGGTAAAGATTATCGTTCAATTGCATTTTACAGAGATGCCGAAGAAAAGCGAAGCCTTGAAGAAGTTATCGCAAAAGTAAATGCAGGCAAGCATTACGAAAATAAAATTGTAACGCAGGTTTTGCCGTTCAAGGTTATTTATCCGGCTGAAAAATACCACCAGAATTACTATAAATTAAATCCCGGAAGCGGCTATATTCAAAATGTTTCGGTACCGAAGGTTATGAAACTCCGGAAGAGTATGGCTGCACTCCTAAAACCGGAGTTCAAAAAATAACAGGATGTGGTTAACTTTTAATCGTTATGTAGGTCTTCGAAAAAGCGAAGACCTCTTTAATTCATAACAAAAAATATTTGTCCTTCAATCGACTTCGCCCAGTGCGAGCTAACTCAGGATAATATTTCATTTTATGAGAATAGTTTCTTTTAATTATAAACCCGAATAATAATCATAACCCTGCTCTGCCCAGTAATCTCGTGGCCGGCTGTTACTGAAAGACATTACGCCAATTCTCTTCAGGTTTTTGATGCCATATTTAACCGGTATAATCAACCTTAACGGTGCACCATGATTGATGGTAATCGGCTGGCCATTCATTTCGTAAGCCAGAATGGTTTGAGGATGCAATACACTATCTCTTTCCAGGCCAACATAGTATTCCCCATTTGGTGTTTTAAGTCCCATGTAGTTTTTTTCTGCAAGTGTTTCGAGCTTAAAATGCGACAAGAAATCGCTTAGCTTAACGCCGCCCCAGTGTTGAATCTGGTCCCAGCCTTCCACACATTTAAAATCGAATACGATTTCCGTTTTGGGTAAGGCCTTAATCTCCTCAATACCGATATGTAACGACTGCAAAACACCGGTTTTAACCTCAAGTTTCCAGTTTTTCTCATTGAAATCTTCATCATCTTCAATACCAATCAGGCTATTAACACGAACCGTTTTTGCAGCCCTTTCTTTTGGATAGGTTTTAACTGTATGGTTGTTGCTGAAAAAATTGCGGAAGAAAAGTTCTGTCTTATTCAATGCCCTTCTTAATGGTGCTCTTGCTCCCCCGGTAATACCCGCAGTTTCTTCAGGTGCATCGAGCAGCCATTTCCAGCCTGCAACTGCACCACCCCCCAAGGCGAAAAAAGCACCAAAAGAAATAAAATTCCGGCGTTTTATTTTCTGTTCAATTGTAAGCGGTGCTTTAACTTTTTTCTTATTCGGCTGTTCCATTTTCAATTGTTTTTTTTGCTTTAATTTTTGGCTCACTTTCTACCACCTCAAAGCCCGATATAACCGAACGGAAATTATTCCAGCCGGCAAGTGCTACCTGAACAATGTGTATCAGAAAGAAAAGTACATAACCGATGGTCAGGGTAAAATGGATTATCCTTGCGAAATGATAGCCACCACAAAGCCAGCATATCCAGTAAAACTGAACAGGTTTGTAAATGGCAAGTCCTGTTATCACCGAGCCGGCACCCATCAATATAATTGCGGTATATGCGATTCGTTGTGCAGCATTATATTTCTTTTGCGGAGGAACAGTTTTTCGGATGTGTAAATCGTGCAGTAAAACGAGCCACGCCTCCTTAAATGAATGTTTTTGAGGAATAAGTTCCCGCCAGGCGCCCGAAAAAATGGTATAAATTATATAAAGGAGGCCATTGATAAAAAAGAACCACATAAACAGAAAATGAAAGGCCATACCTTCGGCCAGGCGCTGGGGAATATGGAAGTAATTATAAAACCACTCCGGAAAGAATTTAATTAATGTAATGCCAAATATGGAAATGCCATAAGCATCATTTGCCCAGTAAATAAATAAGCCGCTCCAAATCATTACCGCCAGTACCGGGAAATTTACCCAATGGGTCCAGCGCATAAGAAAAGCGTGTTTTTCCTTTATTTCTTTCATCTGATTTTATAATATTAATGATTAACCAGGTAATTTGAACGGGCGTTTCGCGGCTGCGGTTATTTTTCCCGTCTTAACGTTTTGCAGGAATGCGATAAGCTCGGAATCATTTTTTATTTTGTCTGAAGCTAAATTTACGACTCCCTTTTCTTTCCTGTTGAGGTTAAAAGTTTCAAAGCTGCTTACTATTTGAATATGTGATAGTGTTTTACCTTTATTTTCACCCCGTTCAATTTTATTCGTTGCATTTGGGATAACAATTGCGACAACAAGGTTCTCTGATTGTATCTGCTGGCTGGTTTGATAGCTTAGCGAAATATTTCCATCGGTTTGCTTTTCAATGGCAATTTCCAAACCATTGGAAGCGGTTTGTACTAAAGCATGCTGCAGTGCATTTCTAAGGGTTTTTTCTTGTGAACCAATAAACTCCTGCGTTCCATTCACAACAATTTGAGGTGTGTAAACACTATTAAGATGCAACCAATTTGCATACTGGTTTTGCCTTTGCGAAAACCTGGCACTACTAAAACTGTCTTTCCAGCCCAGCCTATCCCAATAATCGACATGATAAGCCAATATATAAACCGGTTTTTCTTTGCTTTCTTTTGCTATCCTTGCAATTAGTGCGTCAGCAGGCGGGCAACTTGAACAACCTTCGGAGGTGAACAGTTCTACCACGGCAAAACCATTTTGTGGTGGTTGATGTGGCGTTAAAGTAAAAGCTAAACTTATCGTAGAAATTGCGATAAGTACAAATGCTATTTTTTTAACCATGACATTAATTTTAAAAATTAGTCGCAGGCTTTGATTATTCCTTACAAAAAAATAAATAAAATGTAAGGAATCTGAATTATGACGACTAATTAGGTTAAGCACTATATTTATACAATGTACGTAAAAAGATGAATGAAGAAAAAAACGGTTTGGGAATAAGTAAACAACTTCATAGCGACCCGGTGAGCTGGGTTGAAAAATATGCTGATGACCTTTACCGCTTTGCCATTTCAAGATTGAGAGATGAAGAAGTGGCAAAAGACCTGGTGCAGGATACTTTTCTTGCTGCTTTAAGTCAGTTAAGTCGCTTCGAAGGAAACAGTAGCGAAAAAACCTGGCTGGCCGCAATATTAAAAAATAAGATTTCAGATTTTTACAGGAAGCAGGCCTCAAGGGGTTTAAATGAAATCAGACAATCTGAAACAGTGCAGCAGGATTTCTTCGATTTAGAAAACGGACACTGGAATGCGCTACATGCGCCGGGCGTATTTGGTCTAGAAATTAATAATCCTTTGTTAACAAAAGAATTGAGCGGTATTTTAACCGCTTGCTTAAAGAAACTACCGCCGCTATGGTATTCGGTATTTTCAATGAAACATATGGATGATCTGCAATCGGAGAAAATTTGCATGGAACTTAAACTTACAGACTCGAATTTCTGGGTGATTATGCACCGTACAAAACTTAACCTGAGGGCTTGCCTTCAAAAATACCTGAAATGATATGACAAGCGCACTAAAAAAGATAATTTATAACTGCAAACAGGCGACTTTTCTTATTGAGAAAAAAAACTCAGGGAAAATTACCGTAGCAGAGGCTTTACAATTGCAGATACACCTTGCAGGCTGTGCTGTTTGCAGGACTTACCAGCAGCAAAGTTTACTCATAAATCGTTTGTTCACCGGTTTTCAAACAAAGGATTTAAAGCTTGATGAGGATTTTAAAGCCGGTTTAAAGCGTAGAATTGAAAAGGAAATAAATAAAAATTGATTTTATTGTAAGGTGTTACGAAATGCTGCGACTAAGAGGGAAACAAAAACACAATAACATGAAAAATCAATTCTTAAAATCGGCAGGTAAAGTTTTTATTATGGCTTTGGTTGCTTTAAGCCTTTCGATGCCAACATTCGCAAACAGTCTTCAGCAGGAAAAAGAAAAAATGTCCAAAATGAAACCGGATAAGATGGGCAAGAAGAAAATGGATAAGATGGAGAAAAGCAAAATGTCAAAAATGAAAGCAGATTCGACAAAAAAAGCTAAAATGGAGCAATCTAAAATGTCTAAAAGTAAAATGTAAAAAAAAGGCAGGGGAGGGTAATTCTTCCCTGCCAAATTTTAATTATGATCATGAAAAGAATTATACTATTTTTTGCGCTGTTCATCGCCTTGGCTTCAAATGCCAATGCTCAAAAAGGTTTAGCTGCCGGCGCTAATGCCCCGGCTTTCAGTGGGGTAGATCAGAACGGTAAAAAAATTACATTGAAGGGTTTACTAAAAGAACATAAATCGGTTGTACTCTTTTTTTACCGCGGCCAATGGTGCCCATATTGCAATAAACATATTAAAGAACTGCAGGATTCATTGCAATTACTTACCGGTAAGGATGCTTATGTTATCGGGGTTACGCCAGAAACGAGCGATAACATTGCAAAAACGATAAAGAAAACAAGCGCAGGCTGCTCCATTATCCAGGATAAGGACGATGCCATCATGAAAGCCTATGGGGTTAACTTTACCATGGATGATGCTACTTTTACAAAATATAAAGGCTATGGTATTGATTTGGAAGCAAATAATGGCAATACCCGCCGTACCCTTCCGGTGCCTGCAACTTATATCATCGATCGTTCAGGTAAGATAAAGTTTATGCATTTTGATCCGAATTATCAGAAAAGAGCTTCTGTCAAAACGTTACTTGCCGAACTCTAAGGCCAATTTTGACGGTTCAACGGAATAATTAACATTACATCAATATGTATTCACCTTTCACTAAAAGGATGAAATGGTCTACTTTTTTTAAACAGCAAAAGAATCAGCAATATTAAAATTGCTGCAGCTGACAGGCATCTTTTTTTTTCGAATTGTTATTTTATCTGTTATAATGTAAATTCAACCTGGTTCATTTTTGATTATTACCCTGGGATTTTTAAACTATTTTAGTTTAAGCTCAATTGCAGCAAACATTTTAAGGGTATTTCGGTTTGGCATAATGTATTTATAAAAAACATTACCGAAGCTTAAACCATGAGGAAAATCCCTGTTTTAATTATTATCTTACTGTTTTCAAAAAACCTTCAAGCACAACTGAATTTTGAACAGTTAATCAGGTCGGGGCCTGCAGATGCAGAAAAACTTGTGGATGCTTATACCAAGCCCTTATTGTATGGCTTCGGTCTTGGTATGAACAGCGGCTGGACCAATACTGCAGAAACACTCGACCCCTTGCATTTTGACTTAAGAGTGATGGCTACCGGCTCGCTGGTTCCATCTTCAAAGCAATTTTTTGATGTTACCCAGATAGGCCTTTCAACAAATCTAAGGCCATCAGACCCCACCCGTGTTCTGAGTCCTACCTTTACAGGCGACACAAAAAATAACGGACCCTGGATGGATTTATTCGATGGCAATAATAACAAACTCATTAGCTTTGAATTACCTAGCGCAGTAATTCGAAATGTTATCCCCACGCCCCAGCTTCAGCTTACCGCCGGTTTCTTTGCCAATACCGAGATTATGGTAAGGGCGGCACCTAAAATAAAGTTAGGTTCGCGTTTTGGTTCTGTTTCCTTATTTGGTTTTGGCTTTAAGTACAACCTGGTCAGGGATTTTGTTCTGAAAAACATAAAAAACACGCCATTTGACCTGTCTGTATTGGTTGGCTACTACAACTTAAAGTATAGCTTGGCTTTAAATCTGCAACCCATGGATGGGATGATACCGGAAGATCCCAGCCAGGTTGCGGATTTCTCTACACAGGAATTGTATGCCAGTTTTAATAATTACCTGTTTCAGGCAACAATCTCAAAGCAGTTCTCTTTTTTCACCCCATTCGTTTCTGCGGGTTATAGTGTATCCGGAGCAAAAATCGGTTTGAGCGGCAATTTTCCTGTAGTAAATAGTATCAAGGATGACCAATTAGCGTATATCACCTATTCAGACCCTTTTCAGATTAAACAGACTTTTTTAAAAACTTTCAGGGGCGACGTTGGGTTTCAGGTGAAGCTGCCTGTTGTTCGTATATATGGAGCTTATGGGTTTTCAGGTGGTTATGGAATGTTAAGTGCCGGTATAGGCTTGGGCATTTAATTAAAGGAGTAACAGGCAATTGTTATATTTGATCTATGTTTAACCTCTGTTTTAACGCAATTATATCAAGTTTCATAAAATTAACCGGCTTAAGTAAATTCCGGTCAAGGTAGAATGATAATGCCTTAATTTCTGATCGGATGAAGTATTATGATGTTACTTTTTTAATTATATTAGCTTTAAAAACGACTCCTTAGCTCAGTTGGTAGAGCAACAGACTCTTAATCTGTGGGTCCAGGGTTCGAACCCCTGAGGGGTCACAAAAATCTTTTTGCACGTTAGTTGTAAAATTTAACTCTTTAGCTCAGTTGGTAGCGCAATAGACCTCTTACTTTTTAATAACATTTAGCACGACAGTTCCTTTATAAAAAGCGTAAAACCAGTTGTTCCCATTCTTGTTCTAAAGATAATTCAGGACGTGTTAATTTCGCTTTCCGGTACCAGTAATCCGCATTCCAGATATCGCCTTCCTTACGATGAAGGTAAGCATGTACATTAGCTGAAGATGTATCATTTAAATGATCAACTTGTTCGTGCGCTTTATGCCAGTCGCCTTTGCCATCGTACCAGAGTGCTTTTAATTGTGCAGACAGGCTGCTTTCGGGATTGTCTGATTTTAAAGATGCTTTAAAAAGTTCTAAAGTCATTATTCGGGATTTTATGATGCAATAACAAATTTACGATAAAGAGCCTGTATAAATTTATCTAATAATTTGTTTCTGCTTCTTTTTTCAGCAGCTTTTATAGTTTCAATGGTCTTCAAGCTTGCTTCGCAGGTCGGCTACAACATCGTTGAATATTTCGAGATAGGCTTGCTATCAAATGATGCTCGCCGCAAAAGGTAAAATTATCATCAATGTTGATAAAGGTAATGACCACCTAAAGCTGGTTTTTAAAATTTTGCAGTAAACAGGCACGCTGAATCAGGCAATTGTTAATGTATCATCCAGCCGATTTTCGACACAGATACGTTGAAGAACCTGAATACAATTCTGCAAATTGCACAAAAACAGGTAATTTGGTTAAACAGTTTGTGGCCATCCTTAAATGGCGGCCATGATGATGACCGGGCCGTTGAAGAAAATCAAAAACAGGAAAGCTGGGGCTGGTTAATCGCTAAGCAGCCATCAATTTTACAAAGCGACAGACCTGCCGATTTATTGATTTATCTTAAACACAAAGGATTCCACCGGAGTTAATGCCAGAAATAAATTTATAAAAGCACAATCTAAGGGTTGTGCTTTTTTATTTGCCCTAAACAGCATGCTATTTTAAGATAGCCTGTAATAACTGTATGCATAAAAAGGTTGAAAATTAATATTTAGTGATTAACTTAACTTTAACTTAACATGCACCTTCTTTCTTTGTCCAGTATTTTATTTATAAGGCCATATAAATGATAAAGCACATCTGTATCTGTTTGATCTTTTTTATCAGTGTTTTGAATGCAACTGCTCAGGATGAAAAATTGGGCGAATTCCCTGATAATAAAGCTAATAAACCAATTGAATCGCTCATCGCCTTAAAAAAAATATATGCACAAGCCATTGAAAATAATGACGGGTTCCTGGAGGGGCAATGTTTACAACAAATGGGCAAAGTATGTTACAGGCAGGGACATTTCAGGCAATCTTTAGAATTCTTCTTAAAGGCTGATAAATTATTCACGGTTAACAATAAACCCTTGTCGCTCGCCGCTAATCTTGTTGATATTGGCGTGTTGTATTATTATATGAAGCAGCCTGATAAAGCGAGGAATAGCTATGGTTCTGCGCTTGGCATATATAAAAAGTTAAATAACGCAAAAGGACAGGCAACTATTTTCGGCTATATCGGTCAGCTTTACGAAAAGCGCCAACAATATGACAGCGCATTTTACTATCAGAAACTGGCATTAAAGATAAATGAGCAGAGTAACGATAAAAGTAATTCGGCAAAAATTTATGAGAATATTGGCAGCATCTACGAAGATTTGGAAAAGTATGATTTAGCGACCCTGAATTTCAGAAAATCGCTTAAGCTATATCAATCCGCCCATAATGAACTTGGTAGTATCGAAGTGCTCAACAACCTGGGGGATATTTTGCGCAAAACCGGAAAATACGGTGAAAGTATCATCCAAACAAAAGAGGCTATGAAACTGGCTGGTAAGATGGGCAATATGTATCAATTGGCTGCTTGTTGCAGAGATTTGGGTAAGGCCTACGAATTGCTGAATCAAATGGACAGTGCCTATCATTATGTTACCCTGGGTTACAAGTATACAATTGATTTATACTCTGAAGACGGCGCAAGGCAGGTTGCTTTTTTACAGGTGCTATACGACATTAATAAAAAATCTGATGAAATAAATAAGTTGCAGAACGACAAAAAAATCAATAGAATTATTGCATTTTCCGCGACGATAGTTGTTATTTTATTGGTTATTGTAGGCTTCGGTATATTCAGCCGGCAACGCTTTAAATTAAGAAATCAGCAGCAGCTGGCCAAACAAAAGGCTATTGAGCATGATTTGACAAGCCTTGAACTCAAAAATCTTCAGTTGGAAGAACAAAACCTGAAGCAGCTGCTGGAAGTTAGAAGCCGTGAACTTTCTACGCATACCTTAAACCTGATTAAACATAACCAGTTTCTCGAAAACCTCAGAAGTACTTTACAGGCCATGGTAAAGGATGATAAGCGTGACCAGAAAAAACAAATGAATCAAATCCTGGCAGAAATTAATCAAAGCTTTAACCACGAACGCAACTGGAAAGAATTTACGCTTGCTTTTGAGCAGGTACACCACCAGTTTCTGGAGAACCTTAAAAAATTCAGTAATGAACTTACTTCTGCCGATATGCGCCTGATTGCCTTATTAAAAATGAACTTAGAGTCGAGCGATATTTCTACTTTATTGGGCATCTCAACAGATAGCTTAAGGGTATCCAGATACAGGCTGCGAAAAAAGCTAAATCTGGCACAAGGTGAAAATTTATCCGTTTTTATTCAGGGACTGTAAGCGTTACATTAATAACTAAAAATTACTGTTTTTGCCACTTTTTTACGACTTAACAATTTGTTAATGTAACGTTAATAAAAGCATAACGGCGCTTTTAATATTAATTAATGAATTGATAAACAGGTATTTAATTATTGTTGTTGCCT
This sequence comes from Pedobacter rhodius, assembly GCF_027213645.1. Lineage (GTDB taxonomy): Bacteria > Bacteroidota > Bacteroidia > Sphingobacteriales > Sphingobacteriaceae > Pedobacter > Pedobacter rhodius. The sequence continues at coordinate 177,480 of NZ_JAPWGL010000006.1, forward strand.
TTTCATATATGCGTTTTGTAACGGTGTTGCCTTTATGTAACCCCAATAATTTTTCGATTTGAAATCGTGTATACACCTTTGCATCGTCGATAAATAAAAGACATTACCAAACACAATGAATAAACTTTTACAAATTCTGTTTTTTCTTCTTTTTTGTGCGGGCACGGCCAACGCTACAAAAATAAAAGGACATGTTTATGATAAGCAAACCGGTGAAGCAATAGTAGGTGCAACAGTTGTACTCGAAAGCCCGAGGCGCGTAACCAATACCGGTTTGGATGGAACGTTTGAATTCAAAGGCGTATCAACGGGTTCAGCTAAAATCAGCGTAAGTTACATTACTTATAAAACCATTACAAAAACTATTGTTGTGGTTAAGGAAGATAATGATCATTTAAAGTTTTATATGGAGAGTGATTCTAAAAACCTTGATGATGTTACCATCAAATCAAATGCAGTGAGTTCTACTGATCAGGGCGCAAGGCGATTGGAGAAAAATTCTACACAAATAATGAATATTGTTTCGGGCAGGGCAATTGAAATTTCGCCTGATTTAACCGTGGCCAATGTAATGCAGCGTGTTTCGGGTGTTTCTATTGAGCGGAACAGCAATGGCGATGGCCAATACGCCATATTAAGGGGTATGGATAAACGATATAACTATACACTGGTTAATGGCGTTAAAATTCCAAGTCCGGATAACAAATACCGTTACGTTCCTTTAGACCTTTTTCCATCAGATTTATTAGATCGCTTAGAGGTTTATAAAACATTAACACCAAATTTAGAGGGCGATGCTATTGGTGGCGGAATCAACATGGTGATGAAAAATGCGCCGGGCAAATTTCAGTTAAATACAAACCTGTCAACAGGGTATAGCCAATTATTTTTAGATAGAAAATTTGCAGGTTTTAATTCATCAGATATTCATTACAAATCGCCTTATGAAATCAATGGGAAGAATTATAACGCAACACAAAACGATTTTACAAAAGGAACGCTAGACTATAAATACAAAAATCCCTTACCTAATTTAATCGGAAGTTTATCGTTAAGCCAAAGATTTTTAGATAATAAACTGGGCGTTGTATTGGCTGGCAGTTACCAGAATACCTATCGTGGCAGCAACAGTACTTTCTATAACACGTCGGTAAACGGTACAGACGCTTATGCCGTAATTACCAGTAAAAGTTACAGGGAGTTTTCTGAGCAGCAGCAACGTACAGGCCTACATGGAAAAGTAGATTATGTTTTTAATAAAAACCATCAGTTAAGCCTTTACAATGTTTATGTTAACCTTAAAAACGACCAGCTTAGGGATGCAGTAACCACTACTTATAACGGCGTTTACAACCCAACTAACGGAAACGCAGAATTGGTTTACAACACCCGAAGCCGTTTAACTGAGCAACAGATTTACAACAGCACTTTACATGGCGATCATAAGTTCTTTGATGAAAAATTTAAAGTACAATGGTCTGCGGTTTATTCGTCGGCTAAAAATGATGTTCCGGAAAACACAAGCATCAGTTTAAATGGTATACAGCAAAATTTTCAAAGCAGGCGAACTACCTTAGTTAATACTTCACCGGTTAACCGCAGGTGGGAACGTAATACCGATGAGGATTTAGCAGGATATCTTGATTTGACTTATCGCTTTACCCTTGGAAACAACAAGCTGGATATAATGGCCGGCGGTTTATATCGCGATAAACAAAGAAGCAGTTTCTTTAACAATTATACACTTGCGCCAAGTGCTGCAGATGCGAATAAAGTTTATGGTGTAGATTTTCAGAATTATACCGATTTAAACTTAATCGTAACCAACCCGACAGGTGCGGTAGCGAACCCCTTAACTTATGATGCATCTGAAAAAATTAGTGCTGGTTATGGAATGTTTAAATATACTTCGGCAAAGCTTGAGGTTATTGGTGGTGCCAGGGTAGAACATACCAACCAGGGTTATAACTTACTTTTCCCTGCGGGTGAAACCTTTCCAAAAGGACAGCAGGTTTATACAGATGTTTTGCCAAGCTTAACGGCTAAATACTTTTTAACTGAAAAGGCCCAATTGCATGCTTCGTATTATAAAGCACTTAACCGGCCAGGTTTCTATGAAATTGTACCAGGTAAAGTGGTAAATGAGGAATTTCAGGAACGGGGTAATCCTAACCTAAAACGTGCATTAGCTGATAATTTCGACTTACGCTACGAACTTTTCCCGGGTGCATCTGAGCAATTGTTAGTGGGTGCCTTTTATAAAAGAATAAAAGACCCGATAGAATATACTTTCCAGGCCGATGCCGTTCGCGGACAGGATATTTACTATACACCAGGCAATTTTGGTACAGCGAATAACTATGGTGCGGAGGTAGATTATATCAAATATTTCAGTAAAATCGGTATCAAGGCAAATTATACGTATACCCATTCAAGAATCACCACGCCAAAAACCATCAGACAAATTAATCCGGCTACGGGCGATATTCAGGCACTTTCTGTTGACCAGGAACGTCCGCTTTATGGCCAATCGGAACACATCGGAAACGTATCGTTATTATTTAAGGATACAAAAAAAGGATGGGATGTTCAGGTTGCCGGCGCTTACACAGGTCCGCGTATCAATACCATCTCTCAATTTTTAAATAACGATTTATGGCAGGAAGGATTTATACAAATGGATGCATCAGCAGAGAAACGTTTTAAAAGCGGTATCAGTATTTTTGTAAAAGCAAACAACATTTTAAATACACCAACAAAGTTATTTATAAAAGGAACCAATCCGGAGAATAACAAAATCAATGAAGATTTGGTAAACGATGGACGTACATTGGTTAGAAGTGATTATTACGGTCAGAGCTATCTTGTTGGCTTTAGGTATAAGTTTAATTAATTGAAATTTTAAAAAGATAAAAACATGAAATCGAATCAGATTTTTAAACTGCTCATCCTTGTATTGCTTGCATTGGCAGGATGTGAAAAAGCCAACATTAATGTTGATACAACTGCTGTTGACGGGTCGGCTATCGGAGAGGTTTCCGGCGTTTGGGCGAAAGGTAGTACCCAGGTAATTAAGGGTGATATCATTATTCCTGAAGGCAAATCGTTAACCATCGAAGAAGGTGTAACCGTGTTGATGGATACTGTTGCCAAGCCGGAAATTATTGTAAAAGGTAATTTGTATGCATTGGGAACCGCAACCAATCCCATCAAATTTACGGTGAATGAGTTTTACAAAACCGCACAAAAGAAATTTGGTAAACTCTGGGGTGGTATACTGGCTGGCCCTACCTGTGAGGAACTGGTGCTGGATTATACGATTATCGAATATGGTGGTTCTACTACATCAGATGCTTCTACATCTGTTAAAATGGGATTGTATAAAGCGGTAGCCGGCGAAAATCTTCCTGCACTTTGGTTTGCTAATGCCAAAGGAAAATTAGTGGTGCAAAACAGCATATTCAGAAACCTTCAGGAGGATTGTACGTATATTGAAGGCGGAAAAATCATCTTTGCCAATAATGTTTTCTACACAACGGGGGTAACCGGTGGTGAGGCCATGAATTTTAAATCGGGCTGTTTGGCAGATATTGCGTATAACCTGGTTTACAGTACCAATACAAATGCATTAAAACTATCAAATTCAGGCGATAAAACACCGCAAACCTATATTATTGCCTATAACAATACGATGGTCAATACGGGGTGGAGAAGGCCTACAGCAAAAGGCGGATCGGTTTGGCTGGAAAGCACTGTACGTGCAGATTTGTATAATAATCTTTTTGCCAATACCCGCTTTGGTGTAAAAAGAGACCCTAAAAAGCCGGAAGATTCCCGCTCTGCATATAGTAATAACTGGTATTATGGTTATGATCAAACTACCGTGAATCAATTTCAGCCAACAGGTGATGTTATCGGTGGTAAAAACGATGTTATCAGTAAAGTGGCAGGTGAAAACGATCCGAAATTTGTGAATTACCCTTTAAATACTTCGGTTACCAATGCAGATTTCAACACCACCTGGGATTTTCATTTACAGGGAAATTCACCGGCTTTAGGTAAGGGAATAACTAATTTTACCCGTCACCACCAAACCGGAATTGTAATGAAAAATGGTATCACATACACCTCACCGGCACCATCAACATTTGTAGGCGCTTACGGTACTAAAATTTAAAATGAAAAATAATACTATCCTAAACCTTGCAGTAATTGCAATTTTAAGTTTAACCATTGCCTGTAACGGCGCTGCGCAAAAAGCAGATAGCGCCGAAGTAAAACCACTATATGTATCAGAACCGGTAGATTTTGATACGGATGATCCGGCAATCTGGGTAAACCCGGTCGATCCCGCCCAATCTTTAGTCATCGGTACAGATAAAGATACCAATGGTGGTTTATACGTTTTCGATTTAAAAGGTAAGATTATTAAATCGAAAACGATCAGAGGTTTGAACAGACCGGATAACGTTGATATAGCTTATGGTTTACCGCTTGAGGGTAAAAAAACAGATATAGCCGTAACAACAGAACGTTATACGCATAAACTCAGGATTTATGCATTGCCGGATATGAAGCCGGTTGATAATGGCGGCATACCAGTTTTTGTTGGTGAAACCGGCGAGGAGTTTCGCGATTTGATGGGTATTTCGATGTACACCGCTCCGGATGGCAAGATTTATGCAATTGTTGGCCGCAAAACCGGACCGAAAGAAGGCTCTTATCTTTGGCAGTATTTATTAACTGATGATGGAAAGGGAAGTGTAAAAGCAGATTTAGTTCGGAAATTTGGAAAATATAGCGGCAAGAAAGAAATAGAGGCTATAGCGGTTGATAATGAATTGGGCTACGTGTATTACTGTGATGAGCAGTTTGGCGTACGCAAATATTATGCGGACCCGGCTAAGGGAAATGAAGAACTGGCTTTATTCGGACAGGGCGATTTCTCTGTTGATAACGAAGGAATTGCTGTTTATAAAACAGCCGGAAATAAAGGTTATATACTCGTATCTGACCAGGGTTCAAGACAGCTGAAGGTATACAGCAGAACCGGAAACAACAAGTCACCTAATCAGCACCCGCTGTTAACCACGATTAAATACTCGGCGAATCAAACCGATGGAATAGATGTTGTATCCGTTCCTTTAAACTCGGATTTCAAACACGGTTTACTGGTGGCTATGAGTGATGATAAAACATTTCATTTTTATAAATGGGAAGATTTGGCCGGTAAGGAATTAGCGGTTAATCCGTAATTATTAAAGCTAAAGAATTTTTGAATTAGCAGCAAGAGGTGCAGTTTTGTAACTCTTGCTGTGTTTTACAAATAAATTTTAAGTTTTTTTTTTGCCAGTTTTAATTCGCAGGAAGGTAATATTGTTTTAAATGAAGAGGCTGAGCAGGGATGGATGCCCCATTTGCCAGAAAAATAATATCTGCCTCAATAAGCCATCTTTCTGGCAGGCCATTTCCAGCTCGCAATCTTCTGCCTATGATTTTACCATCAACAGGCAACATTGAAGTCGAAAAGCAGGTGGCGCAGTTATTCTGATATTTTACCTTGCCCGCCAGGAAATTTTCTTTTGTTAGGATGAAGCTATCGCCAATCATCGGTGCCATCATATAAAGGGAAAAGGCTGAATAGTCGATGCTCGTATGCGCCCAGAAAACACGGTACTGGCCTGTAGTCAAAAGTATTTTAATACCATCCATTCCGGCATTATCGGCATACAAAAAGTTACATGCTGCTCCGGTAGGGCATACCGTCAGGTTGTCTTCGCTTAGAAGATGTTCTTCGGTTGCAGTTTCTTTTTTACAGCCGCCAAGCACTGGTACGCAGTTACTTGTTTAGTTCATTGTTAAATTATGCTCTTTCAGTCGTTAAAGACCCCGAATCATTTAATATTCTATTTAAATAGCGAAGCATATTTTAACAATTTCATAATCCTACCTGACAAAATTCCTAATCTCGTAGGTTCATCTTTGTGGCACATTAAAGCGCCAGTTTGTGGTTGCCAATAATGCATTATCCAAACAACCATAACTAATCATTCATGAAACAAAATTACAAATTCAGTTATTTGTCTTTGATTGGAAGATGGCAGTATTTTGCTGTTTTCTTGCTATTATGCTCACTAAATATTTTTGCTCAGGGAAATAAAACGATTACCGGTAAAGTTACCGACGAAACCAACCAACCTGTTCCAGGGGTTACTGTAAGAATAAAAGGAAGCACCGGGGGAACAGCGACCAATTCGGATGGTTTATACAGCATCCAGGCCAAAAATACCGATGTGCTTATCTATTCTATGCTTGGCGGTTTAGCTAAAGAAATTGCCGTTGGTAATCAAACCAGCATAAATGTAACCTTGATGCCCGATAATCAAACCCTTAAAGATGTTGTGGTAATTGGCTATGGCACTGCAAATAAAAAAGATTTAACAGGCGCTGTTACCTCCATAAAATCAGAAGAATTTAACCAGGGCGTATTGGTTAATCCGGCACAGCTTTTACAAGGTAAAGTAGCCGGTTTAAATGTTACCAAAAGCGGCGATCCGAATGCAAAACCTTCAACCATTTTACGTGGCCCGTCTACTTTAAGGGAGGGTGCTGCGCAAGAACCCTTTTATGTTATTGACGGTGTTCCCGGCGCTTCGATTGATTTACTGGCACCTTCTGATATTGAAAACATCGATATTTTAAAAGATGCATCTTCAACCGCAATTTATGGCTCAAGGGCGGCGAATGGGGTAATCATCGTGACGACAAAACGTTCCAAAAATGGTCAGTCCCGTTTATCTTATAGTGGTTATGCTGCTGTTGAAAAGGTTTCAAAAAAATACGATATGCTTTCAGCACCTGAATTAAGGCAATACCTGGCCGATAATAAACAAACGTTAAACCCAGTTGACGATGATGGATCTGATACCAATTGGCAGTCTTTGCTGGAAAGAACAGGTTATTCGCAGAATCATAACCTTTCTTATGGTGGCGGAAGTCAATCTTCTGATTATGGCGCAAGTGTAAATTACCTTGATAATAGGGGGATTTTAAAAAACACCTCTTTAAAAAGAACTGTAGTACGAGGTTATCTAAATCAGAAATTTTTTAACGACAGGTTAAAACTGGGCTTAACCATTACCAACAGTAATTCGAAAAGCAGTGATATTTATCAGTCGCAGGCTTTGCCGAATATGCTTTTTTACTTGCCTACTGTTAGTCCTTTTAACACAGACGGCACCTATAAAGAAAATTACAACCGCACCGGAAGTGGTACGCGTAATCCATTATCGATTGTAGATAACAATCGCATCGATAACCTGAACAACAAAACATTAATTAATGGTATGGCCCAGGTCAATATTCTCGACGGGCTGAGGTTTACAGCAAGTGTTTCTTCACAAAGAGACCAGAATAATTACAGCACTTATCTAAATAGCCAGTCGGGATTGGCGAGAGGCGTAAACGGACAAGCACAGAAAATTGATGTTTTGAACAAAAGCCAGGTATTGGAAGGTTATTTCAATTACGATAAAACTTTTGGTAAACACAGCCTGAAATTGCTTGGCGGTTATTCATGGCAGGAAGATCGCACCAACGATGGTTTTGGCGTTACGACACAAAATTTTTCTAATGATAATTTAGGTTACAATAACCTGTTTCTATCTAACCCGACTTTGCTTTCGCAAATAGCCTTTAATAACGCACCAATATCTACTTTGAGGTTAATATCTTATTATGGCAGGGTTCAGTACAATTATAATGAAAAGTATCTTTTCCAGGCATCACTTAGAAATGATGGTTCATCAGCATTTGGAAGGAATAATCGTTGGGGATTATTCCCTGCGGTATCTGCCGGCTGGAGAATTATTGGTGAAGAATTTATGCAGGCTGTTCCGGTAATAAGTGATTTAAAACTTCGTGCAGGTTATGGTGTATCGGGTAATAGTTTAGGTTTCGATGCTTTCTCTTCTTTATTGATTTACGGTACACTTTCAGGAAGTAACAAATTCTTAAACAACGGAAATATTAGCAATGCAATTGGCCCGGTTAGGAATGAAAACCCTAACTTAAAATGGGAAAGTACGGCAACTACCAACATTGGTTTAGATTTTGGTTTATTTAAAGACAGAATTACAGGTTCTGTTGATTTTTATGTTAAGCAAACTTCTGATTTGATTTACGATCGTTATGAGGTGTCTACAACACAATTTTTCCTGCCAACCATTACTGCAAACGTTGGTAAAATTAAAAACACAGGTATAGAGTTTGCTTTAAATGCCGTCGCAGTTAAAACCGATAACTTTAAATGGACAACTTCGCCTAACATTGCGCATAATAAAAATGTTGTTCAAACTTTATCAGATGATTTTTATAAAATAGCGGCTATTCAAACTGCGCAGCTTGGGGGTAAGGGGCAATCTGGTAATTTTAGTCAGCTTATTCAGCCTGGGTTTGCCCTGGGTACTTTTAATTTATGGAATTATGCAGGCAAAAATGCTGCAGGGGTAAGTACATATATTAATGCCGCCGGACAAACCATTGCAACCCAGCCCCTAACAACAGATGCAAAAATTGCAGGTGATGCACAACCAAAATTAATTTATGGCTGGGTGAATAGTTTCAGTTATAAGAACTGGGATTTAAATTTCCTGGTTCGCGGTGTATTGGGTAACAAAATTTTAAATGCCACAAAAGCATCCTTAAATAACCCGGCTGATGCTAAACTTCAAAACATTCCCCGATTTACCCTTGGCGAATCATTTAACGATATAAATGCTTACCTGATTTCAGACCGTTTTCTGGAAAGTGGTTCTTACCTGCGTTTAGATAATGCTACGTTGGGCTATACCATTAAACCTAAAACGCCTTCAATTAAAGCCATCAGATTATATGTTACCGCAAACAACCTTTTTGTGATGACCAAATACAGCGGCCTTGATCCGGAAATTAACATCGGCGGCTTAACGCCCGGCATTGATAACAATAATTATTATCCTAAAACAAGAACCTTCAGTTTTGGTGTAAGTGCATCATTCTAAAAAATACGAAAATGAAAAAGTTTATCCTTTTATTTAATATTCTGGCCTGTTTAATGATTTTCGAATCATGCAGCAAGCTCGATGTCGATGTAGAATCGCAATACGTTAAAGATAATTTTCCTTATACCAATTCAGATTATGCGGCGCTTTTCGGCACCATGTATTCCAACCTTTCTTCTCAATATGGCGTGCCCTACTGGAGAATGCAGGAACTTTCTACGGATGCGGCAATTATTCCGGCCCGCGATGGAAACTTTGATGATGGTGGACAGTATCGTCAGCTTCATTACCATACCTGGACAATTGACCATCCGAATGTGAGAGACATCTGGCAATGGGGTTTTGGCGGAATCAATAACTGTAACCGTTTAATTAACCTAACCAACGAATCTTCAGTTTCTGATGCTAATAAGGCAAGCAGCTTAGCAGAAATAAAAGCCATGCGGGCTTTATATTATTACTTTATGATGGATTTATATGGTAATGTGCCAATAATTGATGCGTTCCCGGTAAGTACGCTTCCGGGCAATCAAACCCGCGAAAAAGTTTTCGAATTTATTGAAAAAGAGCTTTTAGCCGTAGTTGCACAACTGCCGGTAAAGGATAACAGTAATCGTGTTCTTGTTTATGGCAGGCCAACGCAAGCGATGGCTTATGCATTATTAGAAAAAATGTATTTAAATGCCGAAGTCTACACCGGAAAAGCAAGGTATGCAGATGCAGTTGTAATGGCAGATAATATTTTAAAAAACACCAATTATGCTTTGGATGCAAAGTATAGTGATATTTTCGATGTAAATAACGGACCGCAGATTAATGAAACCATTTTTGCAATTCCTTACGATCAGCAGATTCCCGGCAACCAGATGACAAGGTTTGGGTTTTACCCTGCTTTGGCTGCAGCTTATGGTATTAATGTAGGTTTCAGTATCGCCATGAGTACAACACCTGAATATTACAACCGGTTTAATTTAACCAATGATATCCGGAATAGCTTTTGGTTAATTGGTAAACAATATGCACCTGATGCCAATCGTAAACCCGATTTAACCAAGCCGGTATTTGTAGCAGGTACAACCACACAAATAGAGATTACACCAGATTTAATTTTAAAACCAGGTAAGCCAATGGATCTGGGTAACACGGTTGCCGACCAGGCGAAAGGCGTGCGTTCGGTTAAGTACTGGCCTGATGTAAATGCCATCCAGGCAACAAGATTAAATGGAAACGATATGCCTGTTTTTCGTTTAGCAGATGTAATGCTTATGAAAGCGGAAGCTATTTTAAGAGGTGCCACCGCGACAACAGTTAATGGCGAATTGCAAACACCCTTAGTGCTTTTAAATAAAATAAGAAGTCGTGCGGGTGCTGCAGCTGCAACAAGCATAACCTTAACTACTTTGCTTGATGAAAGGGCCCGTGAGTTTAGCTGGGAAGCCTGGAGAAGAAACGATTTAATCCGCTTCGGTCAATTCGAAACAGAGTATCCTTTGCCAAACGATGTACTTTTTATGAATAAAGATGTGACCCGGAGAATTTATCCGATACCGGCAAATGAATTAAAATTAAATTCTAATTTAAAGCAGAATCCTGGCTACTAAAATTCACGCTAAAACAAATAATTATGAGACTGATTACCTGTGTTGGTTTATTACTGGTTCTGCCGGCAATAGCCTTAATTTCCAGAAAGGATGATTTACCCATAAACCAGATTCAGGTAATCGGTTCGCACAACAGCTACAAACAGGCAATTGATCCGGCCTTATTTCGGGTTATAAAATCTGCTGACTCTGCTGCAGCCAATAGCCTCGATTACGAACACATCAGCCTGCCCGAACAATTGGACATGGGCCTTCGGAATTTGGAAATTGATGTTTATGCCGATGAAAAAGGTGGTAAGTACGCGCATCCAAAGGGATTGGATCAGGTTAAGGGGCAACCTGGTTTTGATCAGGGCGGTGAAATGAATCAGCCTGGCTTTAAGGTTCTTCATGTTCCTGATTTAGATTTTCGATCTTCAGCGCTTACACTTAAATCGGCTTTGCAACAACTCAGAAATTGGTCGGAAGCCAATCCTAATCATACACCTGTTTTTATTACGTTAGAAGCGAAGGATGATTCTTCAAAGCGTAAAGCTTCTACACAACCTGAAATATTCACAGGTAAAACTTTTGATGAACTGGATGCCGTAATTCTTGAAAATCTGGGTGCAGCACATCTTATTATACCTGATTTAGTAAGAGGGAAGTACAAAACTTTAGAGGAAGCGGTGCTGGATCAGAACTGGCCGAAGCTCAGTCAGGCTAAGGGAAAATTTATTTTTGTCCTGGATGCAACCGGCAGAAAGCGGTCGGTCTATATTGAAGGTCACCCGTCATTAAAAGGCAGGGTGCTATTTGCAAATGCTGATGCCGGAACCCCTGAAGCCGCATTAATGATCAGAAATAATCCAAATGACCCGCAGATTCCTGTACTTGTAAAAAAAGGATACATCATCAGAACTCGGGCTGATGCTGATACCAAACAAGCCAGGAAAAATGACCGGAATGATTTTGAAGCTGCATGCAAATCAGGCGCTCAAATTATCACGACAGATTATTATAAAAAAAGCACTCATTTTAAATCGGATTATGTGGTCAGCTTCGCTGACGGAAAATATTTCAGGGCTAATCCATTATTCAAAAAATAAAAAATATGAACAGAAGAGCATTGTTAAAAGGTGGGTTTTTTGCCGGTTTAGGCCTGCCTTTTGTCGGTTTGCAAGATGTTGTCGCAAGACCACTTATTGGCGCTAAGAAAGCCAAAAATATTATTATGATGGTAAGCGACGGTATGAGTATCGGAACGCTTAATATGGCAGATTTATATGCAACCCGTATCTTTGGGCGAAGTAGTAAATGGCTGGGTTTATATCGGGATAACAAAGCGGTTAGGGCTTTAATGGATACTGCTTCTGCAAGTTCAGTCGTTACAGATTCTGCTGCGGCCAGTTCATCGTGGGGTGGCGGAATGCGGGTTAAAAACGGTTCGCTTAATGTAGGGATGAATGGTGAAAAACCTCAGCCAATTTTGCAAAAATTTAAAGAAAAGGGTAAAAAAGTAGGTTGTGTAACCACGGTTCCGATTACCCACGCTACACCTGCCGGTTTTTGTGTCAATATTGATAATCGTGGCGGGCAAGATATCATTGCTGAAATGTACCTGGGGCTAAAATTCGATGTAATGATGGGTGGCGGACATAAATATTTCGGAGCGAAAAGAGCAGGTGGAAACCTGATCCCAAAATATTTAACGCAAGGTTATAAGGTTGCCGAAAACAGATCAGAAATGCTTACGCTTGATAAATCAAAACCCGTTCTGGGTTTATTTGCAGAAGATGGAATGCCATATGAAATTGATCGTTTACATGATCAGGAACTCATAAAAACAACACCTACTTTAGCAGAAATGACGATGAAGGCCATTGAACTTATGAAAGATAATAAAGAGGGTTTTGCTTTACAGGTTGAAGGTGGTAAGGTAGATTGGGCTGCGCACTCAAATGATTTAAGTGCTTTGATTTTCGATCAACTGGCTTTCGATGAGGCCGTTGGAAAGGTAATTGAATTCGCAGAAAAGGATGGCGAGACATTGGTTATCATCACAACTGATCATGGAAATGCGAATCCCGGGTTATTTTATGCAGATGAAGCGAATAAGAAATTTGATAGCCTTCAGCATTTTAAGCATAGCAATACCTGGCTGCTGGCACAATTGAACCAATCATTCAGTGAGCAGAAAATTATCGATTTGATAAAGGAAAATCAGGGTTTTGAAATGAAACCTGAAGATGTGAAGTCGCTGCTTGTTCATTTTAAAGATATTGTTCCGGGTCAGCTTTACAATGAATCGAATCTTCCTTTTTATGAATATGGCAAGATATTAAGCAAATATACAGATGTGCAGTGGGCCGGAATGAACCACACCGGCGACTATGTGGAGTTAACGATGTTTGGTCCGGGTTCAGCGCATCTTAAACCTTTTGTTAAAAATTACGATCTTCATAACTTTATGCTGAAAGCCGCAGAAATGCCGGAAACCTTTTTGGTTAAGGTATGATAACGGAAGGGTTATTTCCCGCAGATTTTCGCAGATAAGGAGCGCAGATTTTCGGGGATCTTAGAAAGAAATGTGATTCAATTTTTTGGGGGTTAGAAAGTAAAATCAGCGTAGGTCAGCGGTTTTCAAATCAGCGTGCATCAGCGGGAAAATTTATATTTATTTCTCCCGCAGATTTTCGCAGATAAGAAGCGCAGATTTTCGGGGATTTTAAAAAAAACGTAATTCAATTTTTGGGATTAGAAAGTAAAATCAGCGTAATATGCGGGAACTTCTTTATATTATAAGTTATTCACCTTTCTAATTATTGATCCAGAAATATCATCTGTATTGAAGTTTACAAGCAGTCCCAACTTTTTGCCTGATAATTTTAAATAAGTTATAACCTGTTTATGGTGAACATTCATAATATTTTCAACGGATTTTATTTCTACGATGACTTTATTCTCAACCATCAAATCCATTCGATAGCCTACATCTAACTTAATTGATTCATAAATCATTGGTAAACCGACCTGAGCAGTAAAATTTAAACCCTTTTTAGTTAATTCAAAGCATAACGCAGCTTCGTAAGCAGACTCCAATAATCCTGGTCCTAAAGTATTATAAACATTAAAAATACACCCTCTTATTGCGTAAGCTATTTCATTCTCTGTCATATTGATTATCCAATTATTTGAATTTACAACTATTTGGAGTATAATTTGTAGTTTATTTTTCAATAGATAAGAATTGAGGATTATATTTATTTTTCTTTCCCCCGCAGATTTTCGGGGATTTTAGAAAGAAATTTAATTCAATTTTTTGGGGTTAGAAAGTAAAATCAGCGTAGATCAGCGGTTTTCAAATCAGCGTACATCAGCGGGAAAATTTGTATTTATTTCTCCCGCAGATTTTCGCAGATATGGAGCGCAGATTTTCGGGGATTTTAGAAAGAAATTTAATTCAATTTTTTGGGGTTAGAAAGTAAAATCAGCGTAGATCAGCGGTTTTCAAATCAGCGTGCATCAGCGGGAAAATTTATATTTATTTCTCCCGCAGATTTTCGCAGATAGGGGCGCAGATTTTCGGGGATTTAAAAAAAATCAATTTTTAGGGTTGGAAAGTAAAATCAGCGTAGATCAGCGGTTTTCAAATCAGCGTGCATCAGCGGAAAAATTTGTATTTATTTCTCCCGCAGATTTTCGCAGATAAGGAGCGCAGATTTTCGGGAATCTTAGAAAGAAATGTGATTCAATTTTTTGGGGGTTAGAAAGTAAAATCAGCGTGCATCAGCAGGAAATTTTATATCATTTCTTGATAAACACAATCCTATTACCGAATTTGCAATCTTATTATTTTACCTGCAATGAGAAAAATCATATTATTAATTACTACTCTCTATTTTTCTATACTTTCAATAGCTGCCCAAACGAAACCACCGTTTTGGGATGATGTACAAACCATAAAAAAGTACGATCAGCTATTTAAACCACCTGTTCATCCGGTACTTTTTGTGGGCAGTTCGTCTATTAGAAAATGGGATAACCTGACGCAGGTTTTCGCTAAATACAATGCGCTAAATCGTGGAATTGGTGGTGCCGTAATAAATGACATTACTTTTTATCTTAATGATGTTGTTTTTCCTTACGAGCCACGCCAAATTGTGTTGTATGTAGGCGAAAACGATATTATTAATGATAAGGTTACTGCTGATACGGTACTAAACAGAACCGTCGCGTTGTATAAGGCAATCAGGGCTAAATTGCCTGTTACCCCTATCGCTTACATATCCATAAAGCCAAGCCCAAGCCGGGATAAATTCAGGGATAAAGCTGTTGCATCGAACGAACTCATCAAAAAGTTTTTGGCCGGCGAGAAGAACACTTCGTTTATTGATATTTTTCCTAGAATGCTTCAGGATGGGAAATCAAGAAGCGAATTATTTGTTGACGATATGCTGCATATGAATCCTGACGGTTATGCAATCTGGGAGAAAGCAGTCAAACCTTATCTGATAAAATGAAAGCTAAAGTAAAATGATATTATTACCCGCTGTTACGATTAATCTTAGAATAATAATTTATTAAATCTAACCGACTGATAGAAAAACACATGTATTTTGTACATTTGGTTTCAATCAGATTTAGCCGGTATGCCCATAAAGTTTTACGTATCCATTATACTCTTCTTTTTTTCTTTTCAAGTTGTTTCAGCTCAAAATAAATATAATTTGAGCGGGACAATCCGGGATGCAAATACCGGCGAAACCTTAATTGGTGCAACCGTCAAATTAAGCGGTAAGACTACAGTAGCTACCTCAACCAATGCCTATGGTTATTATGCTTTAACACAGCCTGAAGGCGATTATACGGTGATCATCAGCTATGCTGGTTATATCTCTGCTACTAAGGCCATTAGCTTAAATAAAGACATCAAACTTAATGAAGAACTTAAAACGGCTAATGATTTAGAAGAGGTTACGGTTAGTGCTAAAAATCGTAAAAATGAAAACGTTAAGAGCGCACAAATGGGATTGGAACGGGTAGATATGAAATCTCTAAATTCCATCCCTGTTCTGCTGGGCGAGAAGGATATTTTGAAAACAATTCAGTTATTACCTGGTGTAAAATCGGGCGGTGAAGGAAATACCGGCTTCTATGTACGTGGTGGTGCTGCCGATCAGAACCTGATCATTTTAGATGAAGCCGTTGTTTACAATTCATCACACTTACTGGGCTTCTTTTCAACTTTTAATGCCGATGCCATTAAAGATGTTAGCTTATATAAAGGTGGCATGCCGGCACAATATGGTGGTCGTTTATCATCAGTTTTAGATGTTAAAATGGATGATGGCAACAACAAGGAATTCAAATTTCAGGGCGGAATTGGTTTGATTGCTTCGAGGTTAAAAGCTGAAGGACCAATTGTTAAAGATAAAGGTTCCTTTATGGTCAGTTTTAGAAGAACGTATATCGATTTATTTTTGAAAGCTTCACCCGATTCATCTGTAAATGGCAGCACGCTAAATTTTTACGACATTAACGCAAAGGCGAATTATAAAATTGATGATAAAAATACCATATACCTTTCGGGTTATTTTGGTAAGGATAATATTGGTGTTAAAGATTTATTCGAGAATAACTGGGGAAACGTAACCACAACTTTGAGGTTAAACCATATTTTTAGCGACAGGCTTTTCTCCAACACTTCATTAATTTATAACAACTATAATTATACCGTTCGGTTGTTAAATGATGTTACAAATTTTAAGGCTACATCGTTAGTTCGTGATTTTAATTTCAAACAGGATTTCCAGTATTTCAGCAATAAACATACCCTTCGTTTTGGTTTAAATGCAACTCACCACCGCATTTCACCAATTGATATTACAACCACGCAAGAATCGCAGGTTAACCCCTTAACGCAAGAAAAACGTTATGGATTGGAAAGTGCCGTTTATGTATCTGATGAATGGGCCGCAACCGAAAAGCTTAATTTTTTATATGGTGTTCGGGTTGCAGCATTTTCATTGCTTGGCCCGGGGAATTTCAGTACTTATGATGCGGCTGGAAATATTACTTCAACAGAGAATGTCGAAAGTGGGAAATTCTACAAAAACTACCTGAATTTGGAGCCGAGGTTTTCAGTAAGCTATCTTTTCAATGAGGAAAATTCAGTAAAAGCGTCTTACAACCGTAACACACAAAATATTCATATTTTAACTAATGCAACTTCAAGTTCACCGACTGATCAATATGTGTTAAGTAGTAATAATATAAAACCTGAAATTGCCGACCAGGTTGCAATTGGCTATTTCAAAAATCTCGAAGATAATAATTACGAATTTTCTGGTGAAGTATATTACAAATGGCTTCAAAATCAAATCGATTATAAAAATGCAGCCCAGTTACTGGCGAATTCAAATATAGAATCAGAATTGCTTTATGGTTCGGGAAGAGCCTACGGACTGGAGTTGTTTTTTAAAAAGAAATTCGGCAAACTAAATGGCTGGGTTGGTTATACTTTATCCAGAACGGAAAGAAAATTTGCGGAATTAAATAATGGCAACTATTTCCCGGCAAGGCAGGATAGAACACATGATGTTTCGCTGGTTGGTATCTATAATATGAGTAAACGCTGGACATTCTCCTCAAGCTTTATTTACAGTACAGGAAATGCCGTAACTTTTCCGGCAGGTATTTACACAATCGGCGGTCAAACCGCTTATTATTATACGGAAAGAAATGCCGGGCGAATGCCCTACAATATGCGCCTGGATGTTAGCGCAACCCTGGAAGGTAAAAATAAGGGTAAATATCAATCGAGCTGGAATTTTGGAATTTATAATGTATTGGCTCGAAAAAATCCATATTCTATCGAGTTTAAAACCGATCCCACCAATACAAGCAGAACCGTGGCAGAACAAACATCCTTATTCGGACTTATACCTTCGGTAACCTGGAACTTTAAATTTTAACCGACATGAAAAAACTATTTATATATCTTTCATTTTTAGGCTTGTTATTCACTTCATGCAAAAAAATTATCACTATAGATACGGATAATGCGCCACCTCAAATCGTAATTGAAGGAAAAATTACCGACAGATTAACTACACAGCAAATTAAAATAACCAAAACCATTGGTTATAGCGATGCACTCGTATTTCCAACCGTTTCCGGGGCAAGCGTAAAAGTTACGGATAGCAGAGGTAACAATTATATTTTCTCCGAAACCGCCCCTGGAATTTATACGAACAGAATGCGGGGTGTTTCTGGCGTTACTTACAATTTAGATGTAACTGCTGAAGGAAAAAATTATACAGCAAGTTCGAAAATGCCTAATAATGTAAAGTTAGATTCTATTGGTATAATTGTAAATTCTTTCTTTGGAAACGAACGAAAAACTGCTGCGGCCTATCTGGTAGATCCAATCGGTGAAACCAATTTTTATCATTTTAATTTATATGTTAACGATTACCTTTCTCAGCGTTTTTATGTATCGAACGATCGCCTTACCAATGGAAATCAACTTCGGATACAGTTATTTTTTAAATCCAATAACAATAATAACGATAGCGACGAACTGAATAGCAATGACAAAGTAAGGGTAGAAATGGAGTGTATCGATTCAAATATATTCGATTATTGGTATGCATTAAGCGAGCAATCCGGTCGCGGTCCGAATCAAGGTACAACGCCGGCAAATCCAACTTCTAATATTTCAAATAATGCACTAGGCTATTTTAGTGCGCATACCTATCAAACATTAAGCATTGTTGTGCCTTAATATAATTAGAACATCCTTAAAATTTCGCTGTTAATATTGGTATGAAAGTTTTTATAACTGGCAATATAGCCGAAAGTGGAATTGAATTATTAAAAGAAAATAATATAGCTATCACCCAATGGAAAGAAAACAGGCAAATCAATAGGGGCGAGTTAATTGAGGTGTGCCAGGGTTTTGATGCCTTGGTAAGTGTTGGCCCAAATAAAATTGATGCAGATTTTCTCAATGCCTGCAAGCATTTAAAGGTCGTTGCCCTGCATTCTGTTGGCTTTGATAATGTAGATATTAAGATAGCAAAGCAGTTAAATATCCCGATAGGAAATACCCCGGGCGTTTTAAGCGGTGCTACCGCCGATACGGCTTTTTTATTAATGCTTGCCGTATCCAGAAAGGCTTTCTATTTGCATAAGAAAATAATTAAAGGACAGTGGGAAAACTATGAACCCACACCAGAACTCGGTATCGAACTGAACGGCAAAACCTTAGGTGTTTTTGGTATGGGGAAAATCGGACTTGAAATGGCGAAAAAATGTATTGGGGCCTACGGGATGCGGGTAATTTACCATAACAGGCATAAAAACGAAGCAGCAGAAAATGAAATTGGTGCAAAATATGTTTCTTTTGAAGAGTTGCTCGAACAAAGTGATGTACTGTCTGTTCATACCGCATTAACACCGGAAACCAAAGGTAAATTTAACCTGTCAGTTTTTGAAAAAATGAAACCCCAATCCATTTTTATAAATACAGCCAGAGGCGGAATTCATAACGAAAGTGATTTAATTACCGCCTTAAATGAAAAGTTAATCTGGGGTGCTGGTTTAGATGTTACCAATCCTGAACCAATGAATGCTGATAACCCACTGCTAAATATGGAAAGTGTAGCTGTTTTACCCCATATTGGTTCTGCAACAGCAGAAACCCGAAGCGCAATGGCAAATTTAGTCGCCAGAAATATTATTGCAGGTTTAAAGGGCGAAAAGTTACCACATCAGGTATTTTGAACCGTAGTATATTTCCTTATTAAAGTAAGTACCATGTCAATTTTGGCTTAAATTTTATTTGTATATTCGTTTACTTCATCTCTCAAATAATCATTAACTTTTAATCTAAATTAACAAAAGAGAAGTTCACTTTGTAAGCCCATAATATTGCTTTCCTGCTTTATGCAGGGATACCGATGTTGCCGGCGTACGATCGGAACAATATGCTGTAGCTACAATTTATCATGAAATGGTACATGCAGAGTTGAGGAAACTTTTCCCTGAAGATTCACAGGGAAAGATATTAGTTCCCGCTCAACACGAGTATATGGCGCAAAATTTTGTTGATAAAATAAAGACATCTCTCAAAAGTTTATTTCCTACTCTATCAGACCCAGATGCCTGGGCATTATCATGGGGTGGTTTAAAACAAACCTCATTTTTCGATTTACTTAGTAATGAAAATAAAATAATGATAGGGGAGATATTAATGAAGTATAGCGACAAAGATAGATATGATAAACTGGGTAGCTATTGTAACTAATTGTATAATTGGTGTAAACTGAAATAATTATGAAGAAAACATTAATAGTCGGGTTATTATTATTATCAATAACTCAAATTTGTTATGCGCAAATCGTCGATTTATCAAAACAAAATCTGAAACTCGGTATTGGTTTCAAAGAAGCCTATATGAACAACCCTTTTATAAAAAAAGCATTCGTATTTTCTATAAGTGTTTCTGTTAATAAATTAGGAAAGATAGACTCTATTTATTTTTCTAAAACTGAAGACGTAGAATTGGGAAATGCTATGGATATCAATCAAATAAGAAAATCCGTTATTGCTGAACAAACATTTTTTGGCCATTATAAAAACTGTGTGGTTGTTATACCTGTAATGGGGTTAAATCTAAATGATCAATATATTAG
Source organism: Pedobacter rhodius (assembly GCF_027213645.1). Taxonomy (GTDB): domain Bacteria; phylum Bacteroidota; class Bacteroidia; order Sphingobacteriales; family Sphingobacteriaceae; genus Pedobacter; species Pedobacter rhodius. Next base: position 197,802 of record NZ_JAPWGL010000006.1, read on the forward strand.
CAATCAACAGTCTTTATTGCGTGAATGGAGCGGGCTGTTTCCAAATGTAAATAAATTCAAAAGTAAGCGGGTTATATTATGTAAGCCTGTAAGTTTTTGGTTTGTAACGAATGATGATTGAAAACTCTTGGCTTAAACGTGTATTTTCTGACTTCCTGATCCGATGCCTGGATTCTTTCTAGGATGTTTTAAAAAGACTTCACTTTTAATCTATTTTGTGGATATATGAGAAAGCAACAATTTCTTCAATAAACAAGCAATTTTCTACTAAACCAAATCATCTATGATTACTTTTTTAGAACGTTATTGTAAACTGGAGCGTTAGATTGTGCATTAGCGTGAAGACGCCAGCTTTGACAACGCGCTTTCTAATGCGATATTTAACGTTGTCAAAGCAATACACAAATTCTTCTTTAGGCTTAAACAATGGTTATTTAACAATGTACCTGAAAATTGATCGCCCGATATTCCCATTTCCGTCTATACCCTCAACAACTACTTTATACTGGCCTTTGCCATCAGCATTAAAAAATTCGAATGAGGTAAGTCCGGTTTTATCAGTAACCACTTTTGGATTCCAGTAAATGGTTGTTCTTAAATCGTTCCTGTTCAGGTTAGCAGGTATATCGTATTTAGGTACATAAAATTGACGCTCTTTATTATAACCCTGAGGGGAAAAAGTAACTTCATAATTTTTTGGCAACATATCCATCAGCTGGCTTTTGGAAATTTTGGTTCCTTTAGGTGCTTTCTTTTGATTAATTACAATTACACCGTTAATACTATTGGCCCTGTTAACCAAACCAAGCTCATCTTTTAAGAAGATTTCGACAGATTCTACCGTTGAAGGGTCGATGGCGTTTAACTGATTTACGTCCATCAGCATTCCGTTAATGAAAATACCCATAGGTGTTTTATTTCCCTGATTATAATCCCTTGTAACGTAGAAGATATTATCTATAAAGGTTGTTCCGGTGGCCATGGTTTGAAGACAATTTATAAGCAGGTTACAGCCCGTTAATCTATCGCCGGTAATTTCATGGTCGGCCATTGCAGATAAACCTGTTAATGCGGGGTAATCTTTATGACTTACTTTAGGTATAGCTGCCGCTTTAATGGTAACATCTTTTAAGGTATGCAAATAAGAATATTGCTTTTTACTGTTATCCAGATAGGTTGTTAAAGTGCTGTCGATGTTCAGTACTTCGTCGGCTGCACTAAAGTTTCTGCTTATACTGGGTACAGGCGTTCCATTTAAGCTTAAAGTCATGTTTTTATAATTTACGTTATATTTGGCTGTAATGGTAACCTTCGATGAATCGTTTAAATTAAGGTTTGAAAATTTAAAATTTCCTACCGGATCGGTTGTACCTTCCAGGTTAAACCTTTTATCGGGAATGGTTAAAAGTAACGCACCCTTACGAACAGGAATGCCATTTGACATTCTTAAAATCCCCGAAACCTCAATTCCTTGTTCAGGAAGGAAAGTGATTTTTGGAAGCTTATTTTCTAAAATATCAGTGTAAGCGTAACTACGGTAGCCTTGCGTCAATAAAAGTATATCCAAATCAGAAGCTTTTTTAGCATCGGGAGTTCCAAAATAGTAATTAGGTTTTTCAACATAGCCTTTAACATCACTATTTAACAGGAGGCTTGTTAAAATTGTACTCGCGCCGTCTTCATTAAACGGAACTTTTGTTTCATCAATAACCGATACGGAAAAATTACCCTCAACCGGTAAATCATCTTTTTTGGCAGAAAGGTTTATTTTAACTTTTTTCTTTGCTCCATACGTTGCAACCGGGCTGGTTAGGGCCAAAGCCAATGTACTTTTATTTTGGACAAAAATTAACCTTTCGCTTAAAGGTTTTCCGTCTTCTGCCATTAAGGTAAACTGAGTTATACCTAATGGAAACTTGCTTTTAGGTATTGCTGTTCCATATTCTTTATTTGAGAGTGTCGTTTTTGCACCATAGCAAATTACGCCTTTGCTTTGTGCAATCAGATAGAATTTTTTGCCCTGGTTTGCCTGGAAAAAATTATCGTTTGAAACAATTTTTAAAGCGATGTTTTCTGCATCTGTATTGTCGGCGCTGATCTTAATGCCGGAGGCTAGCACATTTGGTAAGTTAACATGTTGGGTTGTGCCATCCGAATAAGTAACCGTTGCTTTATAGATTTTGCCTGCTTCTGGTAAAAAACTAAAGCTGCCCATGCCTAAATGCTGCGCAGTGAAAGTTGCAACCTGCTTTCCTTCGCTGTCTGTTACGATACCTTTAGCATTTATGCCAAGACCATCGCTTTTTATTGCTTTGAAAGCAACCTTGTTAGATAAGCCGGCGATAAGATTTCCTCCTTCAGGAAAAAATTGAAAATCTTTATTAACGATTGCATTTTTGAGTTGGAAGGTACTGCTAACAACATCTTTATCCGTTGTATTAATACTCGTAATCAGTTCGCCTTTTTGTAATTGATATTCTGCTTTTTGATTAGCCGTCATACTGATGGTTAAGTAGCCATTCGCATCAGTAGTACCTCTTCCTTTTGCGATAGAAGTATAGCTGGTAACCACCTGCCAGGTTACATTCTTATTTGCATAAGGCTTATTGTTGATGTCTTTAAACTGAACACGGGCATCTATCTTTTCTTGTTTATCTGTCGATAGATTTTTATAACTGATATGGGTTTTTAATTCCTTATCAATTGCTTCACCGATATAAAATGTTTTATTAAAAAAAGCAGGGTCACTTGAATTCAGCATCCAGTTTGTATAAGCCCTGAAATGGTAATTTCCCTGTTTATAACGTTCCATAGATAATGGAATATTACCTTCTGCTAAACCGCCGGTTAAAGGTAATTTAACGGTTTCAATCAGTGAATCGCGTTGATTGATAACATCAACGTACACAATTTTACTGATTCCGGAGAGAAAATTTTGATTTTCTGTAACATAAGCCTTAAACCATATGGTATCGGCAACGGCATAATACGGTTTATCAAAATGAATATGAATTTTCTCAGTCGGGTAGTCGGTTAAAACCTTGTTCGTTTTTGAAATAATAGTATTAATACTTACGGTATCAGTTTGGGCTGATGAAGAAAAGTTTACAGCGAATAAAAAAGAAATAATTATTAATAAAATTCTAAAAATCTTCATGAACAGGAAATTAATTACAAAGATTGTAAATATATCCAATTATAAAGAGAGCACATAGCTTGCGGTTAGGTTTAACATTTTTTTACATATTAAAGCCGCTTTTGTTATGTACAAAAGCGGCTTTAACACGTGTTCTAGGATGAGAATTTTCTATTTATATTCAATCAGAAATTCATTTAACGGTCTGCGAACTTTTTTCAGATTAACCAGCCAGTCGTTAGCTTCATCCCGGTAGCCTAATGGCAATAGGGTAACACTTTTTACGCCATGTTTATCTAAACCTAAAAGTTCGTCGAGTGCTTGGGCGTTAAAACCTTCCATTGGTGTCGCATCAACTTTTAATAAAGCCGCTTCTGCCAGCGCCATACCAAAACCAATATAAGCCTGGCGGGCAGCATGATTAAAGTTTTCCTGGGCCGGTCTTCCTAAAATCATTCCTTTTAACTGTGCTTTATAAGCATCTGTCACCGAATCCGGTAAGCCGCGTTCGGCATTCATATAGCTGAAAAATCCATCAATATCTTCTTCAGTATAGTCTTCAAATGCTGCAAAAATTAATAAGTGAGACGAATCTATAATCTGCGACTGATTAAATGCAATGGGTGCAATTTTTTCTTTCAGCTCCTGGTTGGTTACCACGATTACCTTGAATGGCTGTAAGCCAGACGACGTTGGCGCCAAATGCGCTGCAGCTATAATTTTATCTACCTTTTCTTGTTCAACAGGCTGACCATTCATTTTTTTTACGGCATAGCGCCAGTTCAAAGCTTCTAATAAACTCATATTTTTATATATTTTATTTTCAATTTATAAAACAAATATGCGAATAGTATTAATAGACTTTGTTGATGTATGGTAATAAAGCACGCCGTATCTTTGGAAGAAATGAGGAATGGATATTATTTTTTATCTGTAAATTTTATATCTGTTCTGACAGGAAAATGATCGGATAATTTAGCTTTGGTGATTTGATAATTTAGAATATCAAAATCCTTGCTGGTTGCAATATAATCGATTTGGAAGTTCGGAAATTTTCCATTGTAGGTTTTGCCAAAACCCGAACCTTTTTTAATGAAAGCATTATTGAGGTCTTTTGTAACCTGATTTACCGTATAGGAAGCCGGTGTGTCATTAAAATCGCCGGCAATCAAATAAGGGGTTTTACATTTGGCCATCTCTTTCTTCATAATATCAACCTGCTCGCTTCTTTTAACAAATGCATATTTAAGCATTCTTAAAATCCTTCTGGAGGCATATAATTTGCCCCTCGTTTTTTTTACTAACTGATCAATAAACTGATAATCCTGCGGCTGAAAACTTATGGATTGAAAGTGAACATTAAAAATCCTGACTGTTTTTCCCCTGACATCCAGATCGGTATAAATACTCATATTGTCGCCAAAGGCTTCAAATAAGATTTCTCCTTTTTCTTTTATCGGATATTTTGAAAAAATCGCTAATCCAAAAGCCTCATAATCATTATTTCCAGCCGGGCGGAAATAATAATAATCGGTTTTTAAAAGTCTTTTTAAACTGTCTATGGTATTAAAATTTCCTTTTCGTCTGGTGTAAAATTCCTGAAAGCAGATAATATCAGGATTCTGATCTTTAACAACCTGAAGCATTTTTTCTTTTACGGGAATTGTGTTGTTTTCTCCAAATAACTTAAAACTGTGCACGTTATAAGTCATCATTCTGATGGAACCCTCTGCCTTTTCTGTGCCGCCTTCATCACCCCCAAAGCCAAACGTAGCATGAATTGTTTTATAACCGATTGCAATAACAAACAAAACCAGGATAGAAAAAACCCATTTTTTTCTTAAAACCCACCAGATTAAAAATAAAATACTTACAAAAAGCGAGTAAGGATAGGCCAGAGCGAAATAAGCAAATAAAAAATTACTGCGTGGATCGATACTTCCGGCAAGGGTTCCGAGCAATAGACATACCGCCGAAACAATTGTTAAAGGCAAAAATATTTTGTCGGAAAAAGTATATTTAGATTTTGACTTAGGCATTTAATCTTTACTGGCTTTAAACAATTTTTCTTTTTCAGTAGCTGTTAATTTATCATAACCTGATTTAGATATCTTATCTAAAATTTCATCAATTTCATTTTGTGAAACACCTTTAAAAGTAGGCTTTTTTATTGGCTGCTCATTTTTTACAACCCTTAATTTTGGCTTTTTTTGAAAAATCTTACTCCAATCAGCTCCATTTTGCAGCATTTTTATATAAGCAAAACCTAATAGTGCACCCCCGATGTGTGCTAAGCTGCCGCCGGCATTTGTAGAGCCAATGGCTAAGAAATCAAGAACGAAATAAACTATTGCAATCCATTTTATCTTTACCTCGCCAAATAAAAATAATAGGATGGTGTAGTTAGGTACTAACGTTGCCGCGGCAACAATAATTGCCATAACAGCTGCAGATGCACCAATAATATTAACGTTAAAAAGTCCTCCGGAGAAAACAGGGAATAGGTTCAAAAACGCTACAGCAAATAAGCCCCCAAATATACCTCCTGCGAGATATACAAAATGAAATTGCCTGCCCTTCAGGAAATTCATAAAGATGTTTCCAAACCAATATAACCCCAGCATATTGAAAAGAATGTGCAATATACCGGCATGAAAAAACATGTATGTGAAAAATGTATAAAACCGCTCTGGTAGTTTCGAAATGCTCGCAGGTAAGCCTACGTATTCAAATAGCCAGGTATTAAAACTTATTGAACTGCCGCTTAAAAACACAAAAATGCCGATTATAGCAGGAATCAGAAATAAAATAACATTTAAACCGATGTAAAAAAATATCGGATTACCAGAACGGAATACCTTAAAACCTAAATCCTTGAAAATATTGTTATTCATAGTACGTGTAAAATGTGTCTTTATCTTTCCATACTTTAACTAAAATGAAGCCGATTAATGCGCCGCCTAAATGAGCATAATGGGCCACTGAATCTCCGGCGAACTTGCCAACGCCTAAAACTAGTTCAATAATTATATAAATGGGAATAATATATTTAGCCTTTACCGGTACCGGGATAAACATAATCAGTAATTCTGCATTTGGATAAAGCATGCCGAATGCCACTAATAAGCCGAAAATTGCGCCTGAAGCACCAAGCATTGGTCCATAGTAAATTTCGCCCATCATTTTAATTTTATCTTGCGGCGCAGCTAAATTCTGCGTTACATCGAAAGTTACATGGCCAACAACCGAATAAACTTCATAAGCCTGTACAGCCCATTGTAGGGCCAAAGCACCAAGGCCTGTTACAAAATAAAAAATAATAAACTTCTTTGCACCCCATCGGCTTTCGAGCAAGCTACCAAAACTATATAGCGCAAACATGTTAAAAATAATGTGAAAATAATCAACCGGACTGTGCATAAACATGTAAGTAATCGGTTGCCATATTTTAAAATCAGGAGAATCGAAATAATAAACAGCAAACCAATCGACAAAAGGATAGCCACCGTTTGGCCTGAAAACCAATGTGCCAATAAAAAAAATTACGTTTATAATTAGTAAATTTTTAACAACTGGCGGAATATGTATTCTATTCATTTATTTTACTTTTTTTTGCTTTAAGCTTTCAGTTTCATTTTATTTTTCAAACTTCTTATCCAGCTCACTTAAGGTAATCGTTTGAATAATCGGTTTTCCGCTTACGCTAAAGTTAGGTGTTTTACAGGCAAAAAGTTCATCAATTAGGGTGTTCATTTCTTCCTGACTTAAAGCAGTACCGGCTTTAATGGCACTGTTTTTTGCTAAGCTTCTGGCCAGGCTATCGCGTTTGGTTAATTTTAACTCTTGCTGGGTATTTTTAAAACCTTCAATCAGCTGTTCAAACAATTGTGTTTCATTAATGTTTGAACTGCCTAAATCGACCGGGATACCTTCTACAACCAAAGTGTTTTTGCCAAATTCGCGAACATCAAATCCTAAACTTTTTATATCATCCAGTAAACTTTTGGCCAGTTCAAAATCGTTGGCATTAAGCGTTATGGTTTGCGGAAACAAGCTTTGTTGCGATGCGCCTTTTCTATCGTCGAGGTGAATAAGAAAACGTTCGTAAAGGATGCGCTCGTGTGCCATTTGCTGATCAATAACCATTAAGCCCGATTTAATCTGCGAAACGATGTACCGGTTATGCAATTGCATGTATTGCTTTTGCCTGGTTTCTAAAACTGTTTCATCGGCGTAAAACGATGTTTGTTCTACAACCGGCTCTTTGGTGATTTCATAAAGCGAACCCCAGTTTTTTGCACTTGGTTTGGCCTCATAATTTCTTGGTGATGATGAATAACCGGATGTTGAACCGGGTTCAGCAGCAAAGGGATTAAAATCAGGATTGAAATTTATACTCGGTGGCACAATATCTTCTACTGCTTTTGGCGAAATCATATTGCTGAAACCGGTTTCCTGATCGAAATCTAAAGTTGGTGAAATATTATACCTTCCGATTGAACGTTTTACGGCTGATTTTAAAATAGCGTAAATAGATTTTTCATCCAGGTATTTAATTTCGGTCTTTGTTGGATGAACGTTCACATCAATTTTCGCCGGATCTATCTCAATAAATAAAACGTAAAGCGGATAACTGTCATCAGGTAATAAATCATCAAAAGCCGAACTTACCGCATGGTTTAAATATGGGTCTTTAATGAAACGGTTATTTACAAAAAAGAATTGTTCACCCCTGGTTTTCTTTGCAAAAGCGGGTTTGCCAATGTATCCTTTAAGATTAATTATCGTTGTGTCTTCCTCAACAGGAACCAAACGTTCATTATAGTTGTTGCCGAAGATATGGACAATACGTTGTTTTAAATTGCCTTTCGGAAGGTTGAAGATTTCTGTTCCATCATGATGTAACGTAAAAAACACACCTGGATGCGCCAATGCAACACGGGTAAATTCATCAATAATGTGGCGCATTTCAACGGGATTGCTTTTTAAGAAATTTCGCCTCGCGGGCGTATTAAAAAATAAATTCTTAATGGCTATTTGTGTCCCTGGTGATGTGGCTACCGGTTCCTGGGCAGTAACTAATGCCCCCTCAATGGTTATGCAGGTACCTATTTCATCTTCATGCCTGCGGGTTTTCATTTCTACCTGTGAAATTGCGGCTATCGAAGCCATGGCTTCACCGCGAAAACCCATTGTACGAATGGCAAACAAATCTTCGGCCTTTTTAACTTTCGATGTTGCATGGCGCTCAAAACACATTCTGGCATCGGTAACACTCATACCGCAGCCATTATCAATCAGCTGAATTAATGCTTTGCCTGCATCTTTTATCACCAATTGAATTTTACTTGCACCGGCATCAATAGAATTTTCGAGCAATTCTTTTACTGCAGAAGCAGGTCGTTGAACAACTTCTCCGGCAGCAATTTGATTGGCAACAGCGTCAGGTAAGAGGTGAATAATATCAGTCATGTATGAAGGCAATGTGAATTCGCTAAATTATGCAAAATAAGCTAAAGGAATACGTTTTGTTTAAAACTCAACAGATAAATGACTGTGGATAAATACATAAAATTGATTGTCGTTAAAAATTTTAAGTAAACCTTACAGGTTTTAAAACCTTCGCAGTTTTGACACAATTTTCAACTATCGGTTGGTGTCTCACCGACCGAAACTTGACTTAGCTGGTTGGTGAGACACCAACCAATAGAGTGAATTGATTGTCGTTAAAAAATTTAAATAAACCTTACAGGTTTTTGAAACCTTCGGGGTTTTGACACAATTTTCAACTACCGGTTGGTGTCTCACCGACCGAAAACTGACTTAGCTGCTTGGTGAGACACCAACCAGTAGAGTGAATTGATTGTCGTAAAAAATTTTAAGTAAACCTCACAGGTTTTTAAAACCTTCGGGGTTTTGACACAATTTTCTATCTTTATCGATATGAAATCATTTATCTACGCAGTAATTATAACCATTTTTCTCTCTTCTTGTGGAAAGGAAAAGGCCGATGTAATCGTTTACAACGCTAAAGTTTATACCGTTAATTCAAAATTCGATATCGTAGAAGCCTTTGCTGTGAAAGATGGTAAAATACTTGCGCTTGGTAAAAGCGATGAAATCAGAAATAAATATAGTGCAGCTGAAGAAGTTGATGCCGCAGGCAAAGCAGTATATCCCGGTTTTATAGATGCGCATGCGCATTTCTTTGGCTATGGACAAAGCCTGCAAACGGCCGATTTACGCGAAACAAAATCGTGGGAAGAAGTGATTCAACGATTAACAGATTTTGCTAAAACACATCCCGATGGCTGGTTAATCGGAAACGGCTGGGACCAGAACGATTGGGCTAATAAAGCATTTCCTACTAACGAAAAACTGACAGAACTTTTTCCAAACCGTCCGGTATTTCTAAACCGTATCGATGGTCACGCCGCAATTGCAAATCAAAAGGCATTTGATGATGCAGGGATTAAAGCTGAACAAAAACTAACGGGTGGCGATATGCTAACAAAAAACGGTAAGCTTACCGGAGTATTAATTGATAATGCCGTTGGGTTGGTTGAAAGTAAAATCCCTTCACCTGATGCAAAACTTGCAGAAAAGATTTTAACGGATGCACAAAGAAATTGCTTTGCAGCTGGTTTAACAACCATTGATGATTGCGGATTGGGCTTTGAAGCAGTAGATTTTATTGAGAAACTTCAAAAAGAAAATAAGCTCAAAATGCGTTTATATGTGATGCTTTCTGATGCTGAACAAAATTATAATTACCTGTTTAAACGCGGTGCCATAAAAACTGACCGGTTAAATGTTCGGGCATTTAAAGTGTATGCAGATGGCGCTCTAGGTTCCCGTGGCGCATGTTTATTAAAACCTTACACCGATATGCCGGAGAAATCGGGATTTTTATTAAGTGATGTAAAACATTACGAAGACGTTGCTGCGAAAATTGAGGCGCATAATTTTCAAATGTGTACACATGCCATCGGCGATTCTGCAAACCGGGTTATGCTCAATATTTATAACAAAGTTTTAAAAGGTAAAAACGATAAACGGTGGCGAATTGAACATGCTCAGGTAGTTAATTCGAACGATTTTGATTTATTCGGTAAAGCAAGTATTATTCCTTCGGTGCAACCAACGCATGCTACATCCGATATGTACTGGGCCGGACAAAGATTAGGTGCTCAGCGATTAAAAGATGCTTATGCTTATAAGCAATTACTTAAACAGAATGGCTGGATTCCGTTGGGTACTGATTTTCCTGTTGAAAACATTAATCCGTTATTAACGTTTTATGCAGCAACGGTACGCGAAGATGCTAAAGGCTTCCCGAAAGGAGGTTTCCAGATGGAAAATGCTTTAACACCCGAAGAAGCCATAAAAGGAATGACCATTTGGGGGGCGAAAGCGAATTTTGAAGAAAAAGAGAAAGGCAGTTTAGAAATTGGTAAACTTGCTGATTTTGTAATGCTCAATAATGATATTTTAAAATCAACCCCGCAGCACCTGTTAAAAACCAAAGTTTTAAAAACCTATTTGAACGGAGAAAAAGTATATGAAGCGAAATAGATTAATTGTCATTACGGTAGCAAGTTTCTTTAATATTTTATGTATGATGGCTTGTGCGCAAGAACATGCCTCAAATGAGAAGAAACTTGCTATTGCCAATGCCATATCAAAGTCAACAGTTTTATTAAATAACCAGGATACCGTTATTCCCTTAAAATCGCTCGATAAAAAGAACATTGCTTCGGTAAGTTTAAGTTTTGCGTATAGTTCTGTTTTTGACAGCCTGGCCAACAAATATGATAAGATAACTTCCTTCTCTGCCGATTCTTATAAAGACAGCTTAAATTTAAACGATTTGGAAGATGACCTGAAATATTTTAATACCATTCTGGTTTCAATTGATGATGAGCATATTACGAAGGCAAAATATATTAACTTTATCAGCAGCATCAGCAAGAGTAAATCTGTAATCATTTCTTATTTTGGAAATGGAACAGGTTTAAAATCTTTTGATGGTCTAAAATCACCGATTATTTATACCGCACAAAATTCTATTGATGCCGCTGCAATTGTTCCGCAGTATATTTTTGGTGGAATAGCGGCAACAAATAAACTTACTTCTGCTTTTTCCGCTAAATATAAGCTGGGATCGGGTTACACTACTATTGCTACCAGGTTAAAATATACCGTGCCTGAAGATGCTGGTTTAAATTCGAATAGTTTGAAAGAGATTGATGCCATTGCTGCCGAGGCCATCAGCCAGCGGGCTGCACCGGGAATGGTGGTTTTGGTCGCAAAAGATGGTAAAGTAATTTTTAACAAAGCCTACGGCAAGCATACTTACGATTCGAATCTGCCGGATAAAGTAACAGATATTTTCGATTTGGCCTCTGTTACAAAAGTTACGGCAACAACACCCTCCGTTATGCGTCTTTTCGAAGAAAGCAAATTGAAGTTAGATACAAATATTGGTGCTTATATTCCTAAGGCCAGAACGACACCGATGAATAACATTCAGGTTCGCGAGGTAATGTTGCATCAGGCCGGCTTTATCCCTTATATTCCTTTTCACGATTATGTTAAAACAGGTGATTACAGCCGGGATTCTTCCGCAGCTTTCCCTACAAAAGTTGCAGATAATTACTACATCAAAAAAGATTTTTTCAAAGATTTTATGTGGCCTAAAATGTTAAATTCGCCGATAAAAACCCGCGGACAATACGTATATAGCGACATCAGTATGTATGTGATGAAAGATATCGTGGAACACATTAGTGAAGAGCCGCTGAATCAATATGCGTACGAGAATTTCTACAAACCTTTGGGCATGCAAACAGCAGGGTTTTTACCGCGAAATCGCTTCAAAGCTGATCAGATTATCCCTACAGAAGATGACAAATATTTCAGGAAAACCTTATTAGTTGGTTATGTGCACGATCAGGGGGCAGCATTGGCAGGAGGCGTTTCAGGCCATGCAGGTTTGTTCGCCAGCGCAAATGATTTGGCCATAATTTACCAGATGTTGTTAAACCGTGGCACCTACGGAGGTGAAGAATACTTTAAAGCCGCAACAGTTGATATGTTTACTTCAAAACAATCAGCGGTTAGTCGCCGGGGCTTGGGTTTCGACCGCTGGGATCCGGATACCACAAAACATTATCCATCTGACTTAGCGTCGCCGCAAACCTACGGACACACGGGTTATACCGGAACCTGTATCTGGGTTGATCCATCCCGCGGACTGGTTTACGTTTTTCTGTCAAACCGTGTCAATCCTACGGTAACCGATAAATTATCAAACCTAAAAATCAGGGGAAGGATTCAGGATGTGGTGAATAAGGCAATAGATGAATCGAGGAAGTAAATAAAATAGTGTCGTCCTCTCGACTGGAGCGCAGCGAAATGGAGAGATCTTTTAAACTTGTTTTATTCTTTCGTCATTGCGAGGAACGAAGCAATCTTACTACTATGGGTTTTATCACTAAAGCTTTGGGATTTCTCCGCTGCGGTCGAAATGACGACTTTTGGAGGTTTACTCATCATCCAACAACGTTATACAGCCTTCAGAAAGCTTTTTTACCCTTATGTCAAAGGTTTTAAGCGCCTCGGTATTTTTGGAAGACTGATAGAGATAAAGTATAATACCTTTAGTCGATTCATCCGGATCGCAGGCATAAGATTTTTCTAAATAGGCAGCTGTTTTTGCAGAAAGCTTCTTATAATCTTCAACAAGTTTACCATATATTACGACATTTTTTGCATCTGCAGCAGCATTCATTTTTTTTACCATTTCCTGGCAATCTTTAAAATAATAATTTCCTAAAGCAAGGTATGGCACATAATAACCAGGCGTTAATTGAATGCTTTTTTCGTAATAAGGAACAGCCAGGTTCATCTGGTTAGTTTCCTCATAAAGCCGGCCTAAATGATAAGTTGCATTGGCAATTTGTTTTGCCTTTAATTCTGAAGAACGCTTCAGAACTTCTGAGGTAACCGCGATGGCCTTTGCCTTATCGTTTTGCGCCATTCTTATCAGCGTATAATCCCAATATAAATCTTTAATGTTTTGGCTTTGGGCAAATGCTGAAGCGAAACTTACGAACAGGAAGAGATTGATTAAATAGATTTTTTTCATTGAGTTAAGGTAAAAACTATTTGCTTTTATCCACAGTATACTTTGAGTAAATAAATAAGGCTAACCAAATTAAAATATAAGGAATAAGAAGGATTATCATTAGTGGAAAATAAGCAAGTGTTAATAATAAAAATATTGCGGGGATGTAGATTGATCCTATTTTATTGTATTTGGTGAAAATAAATATAGGTGTAATATATAATAATACATTTATTAATAAAACTGAGAAAGTGAAAAATGAATATAAAATTGATGGCATATTATGAAATATTCTAAACTGCTTAGCGTAAAAATATTGCAATAAACCATTTACATAAATCCAACCTTTTTCTCCACCATTTATAGGTATTCCTATGTAAGTTGTGGCAATTAGAAGTAGTATTAAAATAAATTGAGTACTTCGATAATAATTAAATTTAAACATCATGTTAACTTGTTTTTTTATTTTAGTTAATATAAACTTACAACTTTAAAATCATCAAGTTTTTGACAGAAGTTAAAACAAAAAGCTGGCAATTCGCTGGCTTTTCAATAGTTATTTATTCATAATTGATTAATAAGTAGAAATTAATTCTTTTTCCTCTTTTAAATTTTTACAAATAAAACAGTCAAGTCAAAAAATAAGGCTGAGCATTTTTCGCCAGTCTTATTTCCAATAATTAAAAAATGCCTTTCTTAAGCTGGATTTAACAATCCAATTATTAATGATATAACTGACATTATAAATGCAAAAATTGGCAATATTGAAGTGATGATGGCGAAAATAAACGATGCCTTCAAGAGATTAATTATTGTCTTTTGGTTTTTTAAAAATAGCGGCAATAAGTAAGTTGAAAATGGAATTATCATCATAAAAGATACCCATTTCATAAGTTCTATTTCAACAAAAAGAGCAGATAATAAAATAAAAATAGTTGTTACGATTAACCAATTTTTACAAGTTTTTGTATCGTTAACTTTCATAAGTGTTATTAATCCAAAAAAACTATGTAAAGTGAAAATTGAAAGCAAATAGAATACCTCATCAATTCCCTTACCGTCATTTTTAAAGTAATGTTTGTACGTAAACCAAATACCCATAATTAAACAGATTCCATTAATAATAAACAAGGGTTTTCTAAATTGTTTCAATTGCGTTTCGATATCTTGTTCCATTTTTTATTTTAATTAATTGCAAGGTCCATTACTTACAGGGTTGTTGCCTGTAGAAGTTGGGCCAGAAGAAACTCTATTATCTCCTTGGGAATGAGCATTTCTCATGCCGTATCCCAAGCCTCCCGGAGTCATTGATGTTGTTATTCCGCCTGCTCCAGCAACCCCAACTGTCGTTAAGGCATTTGGTAAAGAAATTCCGCCTGAAGAGCATATCCCGACTACAAAGACAGTACAGTTCATTTCCAACAAATCATAATCTGAAGGAGGATTTTCTATACCGTTTAAAATTTTATTAAAATCTGTTGCGTTACTTCCCATGTCAAATATCATTCTGATTGTGTAGTCTGTTTGATTCGAATTATTGACTATTTTGGATGGACTATGAAATGGATTGGTCGTTGGATAAAAGCCTACAGTTTGGGTTACCCTAATTCCATTACTTCCTTGTTTAATAAGAGTTATTGCTGTATGGCCGACTCCATTTACAAATCCATAATTAAGTGAGGTTCCTGGAACTGGTTCTAAAACTTGAACAATAACTTTATAGGTTGCTCCGGCATCAGGTATATTAGCAAAACACTTAGTATAATCCTTTGGATTTATCGCTTCATGATCTTGCCCAGGTAAATATGGATCTGACGGAATTGTATTTGAACCTGCACTACCACCATCACCTCCTGAATCTCCGCCACCTGTATCAATAGGCTCTGGCGGATCAGGAAACCAGATATCTTCACAAATCTGAACATCGCTGTAGTCTAATAGTGAATAACTTACGCCGCAGTGAGGCGTAGGCCATTGACAATTTTCGCTAAATATAAGATCGACTCCCCCGCCACAATAGCTATAACCATCAGAACCGAATATACAAAATCTAATTTCTGTATGGCATTGCACACTCCAATAAGATATTGAAGGTTTATTTCCCATTAATTTTAGGCTGGCTATTTTTTGTTCTTTATTGAAATTATCTATCGCTTTACCCTCTTTATAACGAATAAGAAATGATCGGTTGTTTAATAGATTTGACAATATAAGATTTCCTGTGAAATGTTTTATTGAAATTTTATTACCTAAATTTGATGAGTCTTTTAATGAGGATTGATAGTAAAACCCGCGATAAAATTCTCGCTCGTTTTTCACAACAAGATATGATGCTGAACCCGATTGGTTTGCTTCAATTCTTTTATTATTGATAGTTATCTCAGCAATTAATCTATAAAACACATAAGATACACTGTCATTAACAATTTGGGAATAAGGATGATTCCAATCAGGAGTCCATATAATTTTATTTTCTGACTTTGGATTAAATTTATCTTGTAAATTCAATTTAATAAATAATTCTTTTATCGCATTTAGCCTTTTTTGATAGTTATGTTCAGAAGTAGATAAAACCTTTGGTGGATGGTTTAAATCATCAGGAATATTTTTTTTGCAAGATTGGATTGATATGGCAATTGCAAATAGCGTTAATGCAAATAACAAAAATGAGATTGGATTTAATTTTGATGATAACTTCATGGCGTTTTATTTTATACATGAAATTACCTTGAAAAAATTGTCTAACTTTTGACAAAAGTCAAAAAATCATTTTTGTTTTCTAATCCTGCTAAGTGTCTCTCGGGATATACCTAAATACGATGCGATATGGCCGAGTGATACCCTTTGGAACAATTGCGGATTGCGCTCAATTAAATGTTCGTAACGTTCCTTTGCGCTATACATCCGTAAATCATTGGCCTGCATTTCGTTTCGCATGTGGTAAAATTCAGTGAGCTTTCTGCCTGAAAAATTAAATTCCATATACTTTAAATACATTTCATCTAACTTATCACGTTTAACTGCAATCAGTTTACAATCTTCTAGCGTCTCAATATATTCGAAACTTGGGTTGCCGGTATAAAAACTATAAACAGATATTAACAGTTCATTTTCGAATAAAAACCAGGTATTGGTTTCCTTGCCTTCTTTGTTGAGATAATAAATTCTGGCAGCGCCCTTTACGATAAAATAGATGGTATTGCTTCGCTCGCCCACACTTAAAAGTTTCACTTTTTTATGCGCTTCAATTACCTCACTATTTTTTATAATGGCAGCTTTCAATTCTTCGCTGAGCGGATAAATTGAATTGAAAAGGCTAAACAGACTTAGATAGTCTTGATTGGAAAAGGAGCTTGTTAACATAGATAAATTTTCAGCGGAATGTATTAGTTAAAGTGGATGCATAAACAAATATAATCTTTGACAAATAAAAAGCACCGGTTTTCAGTCGGTGCTTTTATTATTTATTAGATTTTATCTGTTATTAGACTTCTGACTTCCGACCCCTTACTTCCGGCTAAAACTTATTTTTTCAACCCGATTTCCCGTAATCTTTCATCAAGGTATTCGCCGGCCGTCATATCGCTGTATACTTTCGGATGTTCGGCATCAATAGTTGAGGGTAAACTCGTCAAATCCATGTCGCTGCGCGGGTGTAAAAAGAAAGGTACCGAGAAACGTGAAGTTTTCATCAATTCGCGAGGCGGGTTAACCACCCTGTGCGTAGTCGATTTTAACTTGTTGTTAGTTAAGCGTTGCAGCATGTCGCCAACATTTACGACGATATCTGTATGGTGTGCTTTAATCGGCAACCATTCGTTACTGCGGGTTAACACCTCCAATCCATCTGCACTTGCACCAATTAATAAAGTTATAAGGTTTATATCCTCATGCGCACCTGCACGTACGGCATCATCGGGAATGGTTTCCGGATTTTCGATAGGGAAGTAGTGAATACCCCTTAAAATCGAATTTCCATTGTGAACGTGTTTGTCAAAATAATCAATCGGTAATTCTAAATAAGTCGCAATGGCACGTAAAAGATGTGTACCGTTTTCTTCCAGTTTTTTATATATATCGCCGGTAACCTTATTAAAATCAGGTAATTCTTCTAAAACCTCATTGTCCGGATATTCATTTTTAACCGGGTCGCCATCGGTAACTTCCTGCCCGATTTGCCAGAATTCTTTTAAATCGGGTGTTTTAGCGCCTTTGGCAGTTTCTTTACCCGCGCTTGTATAGCCCCGCTGACCTGCCAATTCGGGTTTTTCATATTTCCTTTTAATTTCTACAGGTAAAGCGAAAGCCGCTTTAATGTTTTCATAAAGCTTATCGATTAATTCCTGACTTAAACCATGGTTGGTAATGGTTACAAAACCCGAATCGTTAAAAGCTCTTCCAAGCTCATCAGAAAACTTTTTGCGTTCTTCTTCAGTTCCATTGATGTAAGAACCTAAATCTAAACACGGAATATAAGGTGTAGACATAATTTTATATTTTAATGTTATACGAATTTAAAAAAGAAATGTTAATAAGTGTTTAGGTGGAGGGAATTAACCGATTAAAATTTTAAAAATCAACACTTTAACTTATTAACATTAATATAAAATTCACAATATATTGCGATTGTCATGCCAAATCCATTATTAAACGGATAGAAACTTTAGGTAAGCGTATTTCGTAATATATTTAGAAATTAGCCTCAGAAACACAAAAAATATAGAATATTTGGTTTCAATGGTGAAAAATTATAAACACACAACATGAAAAAAATAATTTTAATTTTATTGTCGGTACTCGCTTTAAATCAGGCCTATGCGCAAGGAAAGAAAACTGAAAAGGCAACCTTTGGTATGGGTTGTTTCTGGTGTACAGAGGCTATATTCCAGAAACTTAAAGGTGTGGTTTCTGTAAAATCGGGTTATGAAGGGGGCAAAGTTGCCAATCCAACTTATGAAGAAGTTTGTACAGGTTTTACCGGTCATGCTGAAGTTTTGGAAATTACCTATAACCCAATACAAATTACCTATAAAGATTTGCTGGAGGTTTTCTGGAAAAGCCATGACCCGACAACATTGAACCGTCAGGGTGCAGATAGCGGCACACAATACCGTTCCGTGATTTTTTACCATACACAAGATCAGAAAGAACTGGCAGAGAAATATAAAGCCGAGTTAAATGCTACAAATGCTTATGGTAAAAAAGTAGTAACGGCTATCGAAGCGGCAAAACCTTTTTACGTTGCAGAAAGCTATCATCAGAATTACTACAAAAACAATGCGGATGCACCTTATTGCCGCCTGGTAATTTTACCAAAACTGGAAAAACTGGAAAAAGTATTTAAAGCGAAGCTTAAGTAGTTTTTGATTTAAAGTTACCAAGTCTGATAGGCAATTTGCATGTTAGAGTTCGTAACTTTATCAAACTCATTTAATTTACTGACTTGCGTTAGATATTTGCATCCAGCCCCCTCTCTTCAAGGAGGGGGGATGAAGGGGAGAGGTTCTTTTAATTTGTGAATTGTCAATTAAGCAGTTTGTGCAATTAAACAATTAACCATTTCCCAAACTTTCCGCTGGTAAATATTACATTTGCAATATGAATACCGGCTTACAGCTTTACAATACGCTTTCTCGTAAAAAAGAACATTTTCAACCCTTAAATGCACCCAATGTTGGGATGTATGTTTGCGGACCAACCGTTTACAGCGATGTACACCTGGGCAATTGCCGCACGTTTATGTCGTTCGATTTAATTTTCAGATACCTGAAATATTCGGGCTATAAAGTGCGGTATGTGCGCAACATAACCGATGCAGGTCACCTGGAGGGGGATAGAGACGAAGGCGACGATAAATTTGCAAAACGTGCGAAATTAGAGCAGCTGGAACCAATGGAAATTGTGCAGAAGTATACGCTCGGTTTTCACGATGTAATGCGCATGTTTAACACCTTGCCGCCAAGCATCGAGCCAACCGCTACCGGCCATATTATTGAGCAGATTGAGATGATTAAAGTAATCATCGAAAATGGTTATGCCTATGAAATTGGCGGTAATGTTTATTTTGATGTAGAAAAGTACAGCAAAGAATATAACTATACAATTTTAACCAACCGCAACCTGGAAGATATGCTGAACAACACCCGCGAATTGGGTGGACAGGATGAAAAACGTGGTCGATTGGATTTTGCACTTTGGATAAAAGCCAAGCCGGAAACTTTAATGCAGTGGCAATCGCCATGGGGAATGGGTTTCCCGGGCTGGCATATTGAATGTTCAGCAATGAGCGCTAAATACCTGGGCGCTGAATTTGATATTCACGGTGGCGGAATGGATTTAGCGGCAACACATCATACCAACGAAATTGCACAATCAGAAGCTTGCAGTCATCACCAGCCGGCCCGTTTCTGGATGCATACCAATATGCTTACCGTTAACGGAACACGTATGTCGAAATCGGCAGGCAATGGGTTTCTTCCTTTGCAACTGTTTACAGGCGATCACCCTTTACTGAAAAAAGGTTATAGCCCGATGACGGTTAAGTTCTTTATGATGCAGGCGCATTACCGCAGCACCTTAGATTTTTCTAATGAAGCCCTTGATGCGTCAGAAAAAGGTTTCAGGCGTTTAATGGCCGCGGTAAATCTGTTGGATAAATTAACTGTTTCCGAGCAAAATGAATTCGATATCGATGTATTAAAAGTGAACTGCATCAATGCCATGAATGATGATTTTAACAGTCCCGTTTTAATCGCCGAATTGTTCGAAGCGGTTCGGATTATCAATACCGTTTATGATGGTAAAGGCAAAATTTCGGCAATTGAATTAGAGAAATTAAAAGCTTTGATCCGGGATTTTGTTTTCGATATTTTGGGCCTGAAAGATGAAGAATCAGGCAATTTGGAATTAAACAGCGTTTTGGAAATGGTTATCGGTTTACGCAAGGAAGCTAAGGAAAATAAAGATTATGCCACATCAGATAAAATTAGAATTGGCTTGCAGGAATTAGGCATTCAACTTAAAGACAGCAAAGAAGGCACAACATGGAGCAAGGCTTAAGGCTAAGCTTTGAGCTTTAGTCTTTCCGCTTTTAGCTTAGAAAAAAAATGAATAAAAAACTTTTAATACTGCCTATAATTGCTTTAATCAGTTTTCAGGCATGTAGGAATGATAAAAAATCTCCTGATGAAACGGGAAATACTACTCCCGAAATTAAGTTAGTTTCACCGGAATTTAATGCAGATAGTGCTTTTGCTTATACCAAAGCCCAGGTAGATTTTGGGCCGAGGGTTCCCGGTTCCGTCGCACATCAAAAATGTGCTGATTATTTGGTTGCAAAGCTGAAATCGTTCGGTGCTGATGTAAAAATGCAGGGTGCTAAAACCACAACTTACGATGGTAAAAGCTTCCAGCTGAAAAATATTCTGGCGAGTTTTGACCCCGGGAAAAAGAACCGGATTTTAGTTACTGCCCATTGGGATGCCCGTCCGTTTTCTGATCAGGATACTGATCCTGCAAATCATACAAAGGCTTTCGATGCGGCAAACGATGCCGGAAGCGGGGTAGCGGTTATTTTAGAAATGGCACGGCAGATTCAGCAAAAGCAACCAGATGTAGGGGTCGACTTCGTTTTATGGGATTTGGAAGATTATGGCAAGGCGAACGATGAAACCCCGGATGAGACAACCTGGTGTTTAGGCTCTCAATATTGGGCAAAAAATGCCGCAGCAACAGGTTATAAAGCAATATATGGCATCAACCTGGATATGGTAGGCGGTGGTAACGCACAATTTACCCAGGATGAAATCTCCCGACAATCGGCGCCCGAGATCGTTAATAAGATCTGGAATATTGGCAGCGAAATTGGTTATTCATCCTATTTTGTAAGCATTCCCAGTGGCCGATTGGTTGACGATCATTTCTGGATGAACAAAGCAGGTATACCTTCAATTGATATTATTCACTACAATGATAATAGTGGTTTTTACATCAACTGGCACACCCAGCTCGATAATTTGGCGAATATCGACAGAAATACCTTAAAAGCAACCGGGCAAACGGTACTCGAAACCATTTATCGCGAAAAGTAGAATGTGCAATTGTTAATTACTTTTATAAGCGCACCTAAAAGAAAACTTTATATTCGACACACCTTAAAAAACAACAAATGAAACAACTAATCTCAAGTATTGTAGCGGCTACTTTAACTTTAAGTGCCTTTGCACAAAAAAGTGACGGAACGACAAAATCTCTTGTTAATGCTGAAAAGGATTTTGCAAAATCGATTGCAAAAAAAGGTGATAAGGATGCCTATATTGAATATTCCTCTGCAAATACTTTAGTATTCAGGCCAAATCCCGTTAATGCAAAAACCTTTTATGCCGGGCAAACAAAAGGCTTGAATGAAGTATCTTGGGAACCAAATTTTGCAAAAGTATCCCGCAGCGGCGATTTGGGTTTTACTACAGGCCCTTATGAAGTAAAAGGAGCAGATAAAAAATATGGCCAGTACCTGTCTATATGGAAGGCAGAAAACGGCACCTGGAAGTTAGCAATAGATTTAGGTACAGAAAGTAATAAAACCCTTGCAAAAACAACCACTCGATTTGAAGAACCTAAAGATCGTTTCATTCCTAAATTCCTTAACGAAAAGGATCAGAAGGCCGGTAAAGATGTAATTCTGACAACTGAAAAAACATTAAACACGTTTCTGAAAACACACGGAATAGCGGCATTTGGCGGCTTCTTAACGAATGATGCCCGTTTATTGTTTCCCGGTAACGATGCCATTGAGGGTAAAGGGAAAATCCTTTCTTTTTTTAATGGAATGTTTAGTAAAGTTAATTTAAAAACAATCGGTGTTGATAAAGCTTTGGGAAGCGATTTAGCTTATACCTATGGGGTTGCAACGGTAGATTATAAAGCTGATTTGAGGGAAAGCTTTAACTATGTATTCATTTATGAAAAAGCGGCTGATGCCAGCTGGAACCTAATCGTTCAGGCATTTGTACCGGCAGACAGATAATATTTAATGTGAATTTTATAAAGGGCGCTCCGTAAAAAAGAAGCCCTTTTTTTATTTTAAGCATTTGGTTTATTTATTGCAATGTACTTTCACATTTGCCCCGATTGCGGGGCATTCTCAGAGCATAGCGAAGAGATATAGCCAAAGCGGGAAAAAATTTAATAAACAGAGTTGCCTTGCGCTTCAAAAATTAAACTAATCGATTTACGTTTCAATTTCATGAATAAAAAATTAAACCTTCTGTTCGCCCTGAGTTTTATTTGCCTACAGGTTTTGGCACAAAAACAAAAATTCGATGTACAGGGAAAAGCCGGTGCACGCGGGATTATGCCCGAAAATACAATTCAGGGAATGTTAAAAGCTTTAGATTTAGGCGTTACCACATTAGAAATGGATGCTGTAATTTCTAAAGATAAACAAGTGGTTTTATCGCAGGAGCCTTATTTCAATAATGAAATTTCACTTCAACCTAACGGAAAGGCAATCACCTTAAAAAACCAGAAAAACTTCAACATCTATAAAATGAATTATGATGAAATCAAAAAGTTTGATGTTGGTAGTAAGGTTCACGCCCGCTTTCCTGGTCAGATGAAATTTAACGCCTACAAACCATTACTTACCGAAACGATTGATGAAGTAGAAGAATACGTTAAGCAACACAAATTGCCTAAACCTGTTTACAGCATCGAAACTAAAACCATTAAAAACGGCGATAATGAATTCCATCCCGAACCTGCAGAATTTGTTGATTTAATAATGGACGTTATAAATGCTAAAAAGATTTCCAAAAGAGTAATTATCGAATCTTTTGATATGCGGACATTACAATATCTGCACGAAAAATATCCTAAAATCCAAACATCGCTGCTTATCGATGAAAAAGAACCTTTTGAAGATTATATTGAAAAACTAGGTTTTAAGCCAACAATATATAGTCCGTATTCAGTATTGGTTGGGAAAGGGTTAGTCGATCGCTGCCACGAAATGGGCGTTAAAATTATCCCGTGGACGGTTAATACGGTTAAGGAAATTAAATATTTTATGAGCCTTGGGGTAGATGGCGTGATTACTGATTATCCCAATTTAATCAACCAGATTCGATAACAAAATGCCATAAAAAAATAAATGCGCCGGTTTTAAGGGCGCATTTATTTTTATATAGGTTTCTAAATTAGCTTAGTGATGCGGAGCAGCTTCATTTTTTTCGTGCGCCGGCATTTCTGTTTTTTCATGAGATGAAGTAGCTTCTTCTTCATGATGAAAAATTGGCCTGGTGAAAATAACCACCAATACCAAAACCAGAATCCATGCGGTTAATGGTAAAGCCCAAATGCCTGTTGTTTGCTGAACTGGTGCGTGTGAATCGTGCGCTGACATATCGAATATTTTGATTTAAAAGTTTATGCTTTGTAATTGTGTGGTAAAGATAATAACAATTTTAAAATATAAAGATTTGACTTTGAATTCTAAGCTGAGATTACAACAAATCTTTAATAATTTTCTCAATTGATAGGCCTTCAGCTTCTGCACGGTAGTTACGCACAATACGATGGCGGAGAATAGGTTCGGCAACAGCCTGTACATCTTCAATATCCGGTGCATATTTTCCTGATATGGCTGCATGACATTTTGCGCCTAAAACCAGGAATTGAGAAGCACGCGGGCCGGCACCCCAGCTAATGTACTTGTTGATGGCCTCGGTCGCAAATTCACTGTTCGGCCGAGTTTTCGCCGCCAGTTTAACCGCGTATTCTAAAACGTTATCCGTTACCGGTATATCGCGGATTAATTTTTGGAAATATTGAATGTCATCTGCATGAATAATTTTTTGCAGTTGAATGGTTTTATTGCTGGTTGTGTTTTTTACAATCGTTAACTCATCTGCAAAAGCAGGATAATTTAACTGAATATTAAACATAAAACGGTCTAACTGCGCTTCGGGCAGGGGATAGGTACCTTCCTGTTCAATGGGGTTTTGAGTAGCCAAAACAAAGAATGGTTTTGGTAAAATATGCGTTTGTCCGGCTGCGGTAACCGATTTTTCCTGCATGGCTTCAAGCAAAGCAGCCTGTGTTTTTGGCGGTGTACGGTTAATCTCATCAGCCAGAATGATGTTCGAAAAAACAGGTCCTTTAATAAACTTAAAGTGCCTGTCTTCTCCTAATATCTCTGCACCGATAATATCGCTTGGCATTAAATCGGGCGTAAATTGAATTCTGTTGAAATCAAGATCCAGAACAGATGCAACCGTTTGTACAAGTAAAGTTTTTGCTAATCCGGGTACGCCAACCAATAAACAATGTCCGTTGCTAAAAATGGCAATTAAAACAGATTTTATGATATCATCCTGTCCGACAACAACTTTGCTTATTTCGGCTTTTATGTTGTTGAAAGACTGATGAAGCGCATCTACAGCTTCTACTTCGTTCTTATACTGCATTGGGGTTACTTCGTTTCGGATTTGTTTTTTGTCCAGATTTTTAATTCATTGCAATCCTGAAATTCTTCATCAATTTTGATAAAAGTACTTTCACGACGTTTTTCAAACCATTCGCTTAAAGTACGATTAATTTTATCACTTTGGGCAGCAGCCTTTATTTTTGGGAAATCCTGCGCTAAATTAGCCTTATGTGGTGGAATTTTAGATTTGAGGTATAAAATGCGGTAGCCTTGTTTTCCATCAGCAGCTGTAAATAACTGTGGTTTTGAAACACTGCCAACTTTCATGGTATCGATAACTAAAAATACCGCAGGATCTAATTTTTCTATCGGAATAAAAGTACTTCTTGACTGTACATCCTCTGCGTTCAGCATCATACCGCCGTTATACTTGGTTTCCTTATTATCAGAATACAAATTTGCGGCAGCAGCAAAGCTTATTTTATTGGCAATTACATTATTATAGATACTGTCTGCATGAAGCTTGGTGCGATCTAAACTGCCTTGAGTGCTTTTAGGAACAATTAAAATATGCCGCGCATGAACCTGTTCTCCGCGACGTTCGATAACCTGCAAAATGTGGTAACCAAATTCTGTTTCAAATACAGGAGACATTTCCCCTGCTTTAAGTTTGAACGCCCAGGCTGTAAATTCTTTTGCCATCTGGTTTCTGTCGAAAAAACCCAAATCACCACCATCGCTAACCGATCCGGGATCTTCTGAATAAGCTTTAGCCAAAGCACCAAAATCCTCGCCACCTTTAATTCTTAAACGTAAAGCTTCTATTTTATCGTGAAATCTTTCTTTTTCCGCCTTGGTAAGCTGAGGGTTTAAAATAACTTCTCCAATTTCAACTTCAGTGCCAAACTCAGGAAGGCTGTCGCCTAAAGATTTAAAGTACTTTTCAACTTCAAGCGGCGTAACATTAATGTGCTCTGTAATTTTAGACTGCATTTTCTGAGCCACCAATTCATCTTTAACGCTTGGCCTCATTTCATCTTTATACTGCAAAACAGACTTATTTAAAAACTGCTCTAAACGTTCTTGCCCGCCCGCCCTTTGCATCATGCTACGCATACGTCTGTTCACTTCATCATCTGCCTGGCTATCATCAACCATAATCGAATCGATTTCAGCCTGTTGCTTAAGGAGTTTTTGTGTTAACGTTTGCTGTAAAATCATGCATTTAATATTTGGATCTGCCGGCCGGCCCTGATACAAATATTGTGTATATTGTTGATTGATATCAGATAGTAAAATAATATTATTACCTACTACAGCAGCAACCTTATCTATGTTATTCTTTTGGGCATAACTGTTTAAAAACAAGCTAACCAAAGCAGTTACTACTAAAAAAATTCTCTTCATTCTGTTTATTATATATTGCAAATTTAATACTAATGGTTTAATTAGCCGGAATTATAGTTTCGCTAATTTTCTCAATTCGTTTTCATTAATTTTTATGGAATACTTTTCTCGAAGGCTGTTAAGCCAGTTTTCTTCCAGTTTTTGCTGGTAATCGGCGATAACTTCACCTCTTACTTCGCTAAGGGACTTATTATAATTCTGCTTATTCTTCCTGTAAAAATCTTCCAGACCCTGTTCATCATCCTGGGCTTTGTTCCATATTTTTTGTTCAGAAACATTAAACATCAGTACACCTTCTCTGTATTCATTAAGTAAATAATCACGGTCTTTATCAGAATGAACAACTTTTTTATGTGTTTCTAATGCACCGCCATAGGATTTAACTTCTTCCTGATAATTAATATTCTTATCCAGGCCCATTTCTCTGGCATCCAATACTTTTAACTTAAAGTTGATGTACAAATTTAAATAAGCCAGTAAGTCATTATAATCTGTAGTGCTGCTGCCGTTATGACTTTTTTTATAAGCCCACATAAACTCTTTGCTGCTAATCGGTTTACTGTTAATTATGGCTACGTTTTGTGCAAATAACGAACTGCATAACAAACTGAAAACAAACAAGCAATAAGCTTTTCTCACACAGAAGGTTCTATAAATTTTAAAGGATAAAAGTAACAATTAGCAGGGCGATTATAAGATATTTAACTAATTTTAACAGAAATTATTATACGGCAAAAATACGAATGGAAAGTCAGGTTACCAACAATGCAAATGCTTTACGATTATTTTTCACTGAAGATGTTTTTCTGGTTGAAGATAAAACGGTAAAAAACGCATCTGACGTGACTTTAGAGGCTGTTTTGTCTAAATCAGCTATTGAAATAAATGATGCCGCTGAAGCACCTCTAATTGTTGAAACTGAAGGAAATAAACAGGATAAACTGGTTGAAGACGTAAAAAATTACGTTCAGAACGCGGAAATTTCACCTGTTGTTGAAACTCCGGAAGTGCCAAGAACCTATAAATTTTTAGGGGGAAATAGAAAATCGGTATTAATTTTAGTAAATGATTCTACTAACGATGTCAGCACAGAACAAGGGCGGGAATTGCTCAGGAAAATTGTAAAAGCAATTGACCTGGCTACACCTGATTTTGCCTTAGTTAATTATGCAAATTATCCCGGAACAGACTTTATCGAATTGCACCAGTTTTTTAAGCCCGGACTTATGTTGGCTTTTGGTGTTGAGGCAAAGCACCTGAAATTAAATCTGAACTGGGCCGGAGAAATTATACTTCATGAATCTACTAAAATAATTTTTGCCCCAGACCTGCATGCTTTGGACAGTGATATAGCTGCAAAAAAATCACTTTGGGGTAATCTTCAGAAAATTAAATAGTATCAAGTATCTAGTATCAAGTAGTAAGGTATGAGTATCAAGCATTTAGATGTTGGGTCTGATTTCCATTTCCCATTATACATTTTCCATCATACATAATCCCTTTACCTTTTTATGAAAAAACTCGTTTTTGCAACAAATAATCAACATAAAACGGAAGAAATCCGCCTGGCTTTGAATGGTCAATATGAAGTTTTAAATCTGGAAGATATTGGTTGTTTTACAGATATTCCTGAAACGGCCGATACTTTCGAAGGGAATGCAACACTAAAGAGCAGCTATGTTGCTGAGCATTATCACCTGGATTGTTTTGCGGATGATAGCGGTCTGGAAATAGAGGCTTTAAACAACGAGCCGGGCGTTTATTCTGCCAGGTATTCCGGTAGCCGCGATAGCTTGGAAAATATTAACCTGGTGCTGGCAAAACTCGAAGGCATCAGCAACCGGAAGGCAAGATTTAAAACGGTTATTTCTCTGATGCAGAACGGAAAAAATCATTTGTTTGAGGGTGTAATCAATGGCACCATCAGAACGGAATTATCCGGTGCTAAAGGTTTTGGCTACGATCCGATTTTTCAACCTGATGGATATACAATTACCTTTGCAGAGATGGATATGGTTGAGAAAAACAAAATCAGTCATAGAGCTTTAGCACTTCAAAAAATGATGGTTTTTTTGAAATGATATCGTGGATTACTCCAGCAAAATGAAGCATTGGATTTTGTGCACTGGCGTGAAACGTTCTTTTTCGTAAGGGTTAGCAATCAGATACAACAGGAAAGATTGCTTTGTTGTTCCGCCTCATACAGATCACTGCTCATTCCGTAATCTGTGTCGTCACATATCATCAATTTATTTTCAAGATTTCCCGGTTTCGCTCGACAAGACGACTAACCGAATCATCCTCCCGATTCGATAGCTATCGGATCGAAAGGACGAGATCCACAGCGTTTTATCTCCCTAGATTTTTATGTCATTTAATCAAACCTGTTGGCATTACCTTCGTAGAGTCTTTTTTCGGAAGAATCGGTTTAATACTATTGTTTAATATAGAATCTGCTTTTGAAACAACTTTAGGGATGGCTGGTTTTACAATTGCTGGAATTTTACCGGCATCAGTTTTTCCCGCTATTGTTTTTGCAGGTGTTTTTACCACAGGAACTTTAGGTTTCGCTTTAGGTTTGTTATTTCCTGAAGCGCCAATAGCTTCTTTTTTAGATTTTGGCCTTTCCTTAGGTTTCCATGAAAAACCTTTAAGTACATTATCTTTCGAAACTTTATTTTCAGGATTAAGCGCGCCTTCAATACTGTTTATATAAATAATATCATCTATATCATTATCCTTGA
Organism: Pedobacter rhodius; assembly: GCF_027213645.1. Lineage (GTDB taxonomy): Bacteria > Bacteroidota > Bacteroidia > Sphingobacteriales > Sphingobacteriaceae > Pedobacter > Pedobacter rhodius. The sequence goes on from NZ_JAPWGL010000006.1 coordinate 226,643, forward strand.
AAACAAATTTAATCCGGCTGCTTAAAGTTTGATTCATTTCTTTATAAACCTTTGTACTGTCGTCCTGAGTATAATAAATACTTTCTGCATTTCCATCTACATATAGGTTTTTAAGCTTTCCGTCGGTGAAAAAACCGGTCATATACCGGCCTTTAATTTGATTAAACCGGAGCGAATCCGCAGGCGTATTCACCAAAAATGCATTTCGGAAAGCCTGCAGGTTATTTAATTTATTCTGCTTAAACTGAACATAAATGGTATCACCAACAACTTGAGAACCTTCCGACCAAATAATTGGACTTCCATAACAGCGCAGCGTGGAATCGGCACTTGTGTAAAATAAACTATCGGTTTTTGCCTGGATATTGCTCTTAAAAATTTTTACATTATGATAGGCCCTGATTACACGAGTCGTAACCGTATCGGCGGGATTAAAAACAGTCGTATCAGGTTTCAAATTTTTAATTTGTTTGTTTAAGCTGTCTTTAGAATTTTTTGGTAGTTTTTTTAGTAAACTATCAGGACTAATTTTTGGCAACTTATTTGGAAGATTGCCTATAGCCTTTTTCTTTAAGGAATCGACTGCCCTTGAAGCGTTTTTAAGAAGTGAATCTGCCTTTGCCTTACCCTGATTTAAGGACGCAGAATCGATCTTAGTTTTAATGCTATCCTTTAAATTATCGGGAATATCCAAAGACTTCTGCTCAGGTGATTTTTCATCACGTTTTCGCTTAGGTTCTTTTCCGCTGCGAACAGCAGTTTTCTTCGCCTTATTATCGGCGTTACTTAGTACGGCCGGGTTTGCTTTTTTCTGTGTTTTAGGCGTTTCATCTTCATCTTCTCCGACCTCGTTATCTGCTTTAATGGATATTTTAGGAATGAGCTTTAATGTTTTTTGCAGCACCATTTGAGTCTCCAATGTATCGGCACCAAGGCGTAAGGTATCAGGTCGCTTTTTCTTGTTAACTGTTACAGAATCTCCTGAAATTAAATCTACGTAAGCATTTTTGGTAACAAGTGTCCGTTGATCTATCTTATAGTAGAAGCCCAAATCTCCGAACATTTTTGTACCATCTTTTTTGTCTGTGAAAACGATATTTTTAACCGCTTTACCATAACCAATTTTACCGTAGTAATATAAACTATCGCCTCTCAGCGACTTGGTATCCTGCGTGTATAAGTTCTTTTTTCCGAAATAAGCATCTTCACTCAGCGTATTATAGGCGCCATTTTCGGTATACAAATTGTCGTCTTTCCCTTTAATGTTGGTTGGTCCATAAAAATAAGTCCATTTTGAATCAACATTGTACCGCATCGTATCCGATTTAATGGTACTTTGCGGTGTAACCACAACAACATTATACCTGAAATAGGCGTCGCTGCTGTTGTTAAAGTAATAGCCGTTTTTACTGGTTAACACTACGCCCTGATCCTGGGTTACTATTTTGCCGCCATTGGTGTACGTCCCGATTTTGGCAACCATATCGTAATCTAAAACATTGGTTGTTAAAGTCGTTTTCGGATCAACCATTTTAACATTACCGGTTAAATGAGCATGTTTTTTATTGCCGTCATATTGAAGTTCGTCCGAATAAATATCGGTTGTTAGCTGATGGATATGAACATTTTTATAAGCTTCAAAATAGTTTCGTTCCGTATAAAAAACGGCACTATCACAGGTTAAAGTTGCATTGTCTTGCTGAAAAACAGGATTTTTTAAATATGAAACTTTTAACTTCATGTTTCCGGTAATCCTGTCAGAGGAAACAATCTTAATAATGGAACCTTTCTGCTGGCCGAATAATAACAGGGGGCAAACCAGGAAAAGAAGAAAGACAAATATTTTTTGCACCTTACAAAGTTAGTTTTTTGTTCCGAAGGTTGGAAACCGGTTAAAATTAAATATTTTTGGTGGATGTTACCCGTAATCAGATTTCAGGATTTTATTGAACAGCAACAGCTGTTTGCTATGGGTAACAAAATTCTATTAGCCGTAAGCGGAGGAAAAGATTCGGTTTTAATGCTGCATCTTTTTAAAGCTTTGGGAGTTGATATTGGTGTAGCACATTGTAATTTTAATCTACGGGCAGATGAAGCGCAACGGGATGAACTCTTTGTTAAAATGCTTGCCTTTTCCCTGAATCTGCCATTTTATGTAACGCATTTTGATACAAAAAAATATGCTGCTGAAAATAAAATATCTACCCAAATGGCCGCCCGAGATTTGCGCTACAATTGGTTCGAACAAATAAGAGCTGACAAAGGTTATGATTTTATTGCTCTAGCGCACCATCAGAACGACGCGGTAGAAACCGTGCTGATTAATTTAGTCAGAGGAACCGGAATTAGCGGTTTACATGGTATTTTGCCCAAGCGTGATAAGTTGATAAGGCCGCTGCTTTTCTTAAATCGAGAAGAAATAAACCAGCTGGTTGAAGAAAACAAATTTGACTTTGTTGAAGATAGTTCTAATCTCAGTTCGAATTACATCAGAAATAAATTGCGGCTGCATGTCATTCCGCATCTTCAAAATATTAATCCCAATCTGGAAAATACGTTTAATCAAAATATTAAACGATTTGCAGAAATTGAAACGTTTTTGAATTTGCAGGTAAAACAAATTGCCAAAGAGCTTATTGTTAAAAAGGCAGATGCAGTTTACATTTCTTTAGAAAAAATAAAATTATTAACCCCGCAAAAGCTATTGCTTTTCGAACTGCTTAAAAAGTATGATTTTATGGAAAGCGTGGTCGAAGAAATTATCAATTCGCTCGATAAGCAAAGTGGGATTAAATTTATTAGCACAAGTCATCAGGCAACAATAGACCGCGAAAATTTAATTATCAGTAAGCTGAATTTTGAAATACATCAGCATAAAATTATTCATTCAAACCATTCCGGTTTCGAATTTAATGATTATAAATTTCAGCTTATTTTTTCTGAAGATTTGAAGTTTGAAACAGATAAGAATAAGATTTTTATTGATGCAGGTGTTTTACAATTCCCGTTAATTGTAAGAAGCTGGCAAAACGGAGATAAGTTTATACCATTAGGAATGGAAGGGTTTAAAAAGCTGAGCGATTTTTTTATCGATGAGAAAGTGCCTTTGCATTTAAAAACAAATATTCCGATTTTGGTTAATGGAAACGGAGAAATCATTTGGATTGCAGGGATGCGGCAGGATAACCGTTACAAATTAACCAAGTCAACAAAAAAAGTTGCTATATTCGAACTCAAAAATTAAATAAGTGGAAAGCAGGTACGCATATATCGAAAAACAGTACATAGGCAGAGATTATGTCCGCATTTTCATCAGGCTCATACTGGCTGCATTCTGTTTTGCGGCTTATGTATACGAACGCGACCGGGATAATACGCAGGATTTATTCCTGGTGGTTGGCTTCGGCATCATTGGGGTTTCCATGTTGCTGCTTTTTTTAATTCAATATAAAATTGTGGTCGATAATGGCAGTTTAATTCTCGACGGGCTGTGGACAACCAAACGGGTTAAAATCGATTTAAATAGCATTGTTGATGTTAAAAAAGCAACCTATAGCAGGTATTTTTTTAATAATCCTGTCTATAATTTACATACAAAAGGTACCATCCGTTTTTATTCTTCCGGGAAAGATGCTGTTGTTTTGACCGATCGTGATGGGCTTGAATATTTCATTGGTACCCAACGGCCAAATGAGTTATTTCTTGTGATAAAAGAGGAGATGAAAAAGTCTAAGTAATTCACGCAGGCAGGGACTTTTCCTCGAAAATTAGCATACATGCCTTATTATTCCTCGCCGATAGCCTTGAAAATCTTCTGTGAAGCATATCATCGGATTGGTTTAATCGGTTTGAGTTGTTACAGATTTGCAGATTAATAATTATTTAACAATATCAAAATTAGAAGTTAGATAATCTGTAAATCTTACGGCTAATATTTCAAAGAATGGGCATGTTTTTATTGCAATTGCCTTACATATAAATTAGATATAATTGGGTTACATTTGCTGTGACAACAATGCATTTATAATGAAGATAGGAATTGTTTGCTACCCCACTTTTGGTGGTAGTGGAGTAGTTGCAACCGAACTCGGTAAAGCACTTGCTAACGAAGGGCATCAGGTTCACTTTATAACCTATAGCCAGCCGGCAAGGCTCGATTTTTTTTCAGCCAACTTATTTTACCATGAAGTTTCGGTAAGAAATTATCCCTTATTTGATTATGCACCCTACGAATCTGCTTTAGCAAGCAAACTTGTAGATGTTGTGCGTTTCGAACAACTTGATGTTTTGCATGTTCATTATGCAATTCCGCATGCTTCAGCTGCATTCATGGCGAAGCAAATTTTGGCAAGTTATGGCATTCATATTCCTGTTGTAACAACACTTCACGGTACCGATATTACCCTTGTAGGTAAAGACCCAACCTATAAACCTGTAGTTACCTTTTCTATAAACCAGAGTGACGGGGTTACAACAGTATCTCAGGATTTAAAAGACGATACCTACAGGCACTTTGAAATTACTAAAGACATCAAGGTAATTCCGAATTTTATCGATTTCAATCGTTTTAGTTTACAGGCAAAAGATCACTTTAAAAAAGCCATCGCACCGAATAACGAACGTATTTTAATCCATACCAGTAACTTTAGAAAAGTAAAACGCACAGCTGATGTAATTCGTGTTTTCGAAAAAGTTCAGGCCGTAATTCCTTCAAAATTACTAATGGTTGGCGATGGCCCGGAACGTGTGTACGATGAACAACTTTGCCGTGCATTAAATATTTGCGAACATGTTCGTTTCCTGGGTAAGCAGGATGCAGTTGAAGAAATTCTTTCTGTTTCCGATTTGTTTTTAATGCCTTCTGAATCTGAAAGCTTTGGCTTAGCCGCATTAGAAGCCATGGCTTGTAAAGTTCCGGTAATCACATCAAATGCAGGCGGCTTGCCTGAGTTGAATATAGATGATTTTTGTGGTTATATGTGCGAAGTTGGTGATGTTAATGATATGGCAAATAAAGCCATCACCATTTTAACTAATGATGAAACGCTGAAATATTTTAAAGAAAATGCTTATACAAGAGCACAGGATTTCGACTTGAAGAAAATACTCCCGTTTTACATTGATTATTACCGGGAAGTAATCGAAAATTCTTTACAGGCTAACTATTAGCGTTTGTATTTTTATGCCTTAATGATGTATATTTAAAGCTTTACGCATAGTATTAAACAAAAAAAATGTTTATTTCTGCAAAGATAAACGCAATCAAACGTTTGCTTTGAAGCAGCATTTATTCTGCAGGAAATCCTGAAGTTCAGGTATTTTTCCAACGTTTCGCCGGAAAATCATTTTTTTTGAAAAAAATATACTGCTGCACCAGCATTGCTGAATCAAACTTTTTGTATAAATATCATAATGAAAACCAAAATTTTTACTTTTCTTTTATTTCTTGCTTTTTCGGCAAATTCTAATGCCCAAACCCAAACAATTCCATTAAAACATACTTTTTCTGTTGCCGATGGGAATTTCCTTTTAGACGGAAAGCCGGTCCAAATTCATAGTGGAGAAATGCATTATGCCCGGATTCCGAAACCATACTGGCGACATCGATTAAAAATGATGAAAGCAATGGGTTTAAATGCAGTTGCAACCTACGTTTTCTGGAACTACCACGAAACCGCGCCAGGTGTTTGGGATTTCAAATCAGGTAATAAAGATATTGCAGAATATATAAAAACGGCACAGGAAGAAGGTCTTTTTGTAATCCTCCGCCCGGGACCATATGTTTGTGCCGAGTGGGAATTCGGTGGTTACCCATGGTTTTTGCAAAAAGTACCAGGTATGGTAATTCGCGGAAATAACCAGCAATACCTTACTGCTACTAAAGCTTATTTTACTGCGCTATATGGTCAGGTTAAAAATCTTCTGGTTAGCAACGGCGGTCCGATTGTAATGGTTCAGGGCGAGAATGAATTCGGTTCTTATGTTTCTCAAAGAAAAGACATCACGCCCGAAGCACATAAAAAATATAGTGCAGCGGTATTTCAGCAACTGAAAGATGTGGGTTTTAACGTGCCATTCTTTACATCTGATGGAAGCTGGCTTTTTGAAGGTGGTGCTTTACCCGGTGCTTTGCCAACCGCAAACGGAGAGGATGATGTTGCCAAATTGAAAGAAGTTGTAAATAAATATAATGGTGGTAAAGGCCCTTATATGGTTGCAGAGTTTTATCCGGGCTGGTTGGATCATTGGGCAGAACCATTTCCAAAGGTTTCTACGGAGAGTGTTGTTAAGCAAACTCAAAAATACCTCGACGGAGGTGTATCCTTCAATTATTACATGGTTCATGGCGGTACAAACTTCGGTTTTACATCGGGTGCAAATTATGATAACAAACATGATATTCAACCCGATTTAACCAGTTACGATTATGATGCGCCGATTAGCGAAGCAGGTTGGGCAACTGAAAAATACATCGCGTTGCGTAATTTGCTTAAAACACCAGAAACACCGGCAATTCCGGCCAAAAATCCTGTTATTGCGATTTCCGATATTGCATTAACTAAAGCTGTTGATTTAGAAGACATCAAAAATAAAATTAAACCGGTTAATGATGATAAACCTTTAACCTTCGAAGAATTGAATCAGGGGCATGGTTATGTTTGGTACAGCAAGAAATTTAAACAACCCATTAGCGGAAAATTGGAACTAAACGGACTGCGGGATTATGCAATTGTGTATGTTAACGGAACTAAAGTAGCCGAATTAAACAGTTATTATAAAAAGTACGATTGTGAAATTGATATTCCTTTTAATGCGACACTTGATATTGTTGTAGAAAATATGGGTCGTATAAACTATGGGGCAAAAATTGTAAACAGTACGAAAGGTATAATATCACCGGTTATTATTAACGGTGAAACCATTACCGGCAATTGGGATATGTACAAGTTGCCTATGGATGTTGTTCCTGATTTAACAACTGCAAAAAATACAGCAACCGCTGGGAAACCGGCAATTTATCAGGGAAGTTTTACACTGACTAAAACCGGCGATACCTTTTTAGATATGCGTGATTGGGGTAAGGGACTTGTTTTTATTAACGGAATAAACATTGGGCGCTATTGGAGCGTCGGACCGCAACAAACCTTATATGTTCCGGGGTGCTGGTTAAAGGCAGGGAAAAATGATATCGTAATTTTTGAACAGAAAAACGATGCGATGCGCAAATCGGTAAAATCAATTACTACACCAATTTTAGAAGAAGTAAAACCTGAAAACGGTTTGCCGAAATAATTATTTAAATTTTTAACTACAGGTGAACAGATTGTATATGGTACAAAAATCTGTTAATCTGTGGCTTATAATTTTGGCGACTAATAATATTATCCTCAAAAACAAAACTTTCTCAAAATCAAACCATTATAAATCGTACCTTTGCGGCCTTAACGCCTTTTATAATGATTCAAAAGGTTGTGCTCATATTAGAAAATAGGTTAAATGAAAAAAATTGTTGATTACAGAAAGCTTTTAAATGTTGATAAAAATGCTGAATTAAAAGATCTTAAGTCTGTATACCGTACATTGATGAAAGATTGCCATCCTGATAAATTTCAGCAGGAGGAAGAGAAATCAGAAGCAGAAGCAAGAAGTAAAGATATTATCGAAGCGTATCACTTTTTGGTAAGTATTGCACCCGAAACACGTGAACAAAATATCGAAACGTATACGGAAACAATTACAAAGTCAAATATTTTAGATTTCGAATATAAACAACAGGTACTAAATATTCAGTTTTTTGATGGCAGTGCATACGAATATTTTGATGTGCCTAAAGCCATTTATGTGAAATTGGTTAATGCAGATTCACCGGGACGTTTTGCCCGCAGACATATATTCAGTGATTTTCCTTATCGCAATGTAGCTAAAGTTGCTGAACCCGCTTAAAAAAAAAGACTTGCCATACAGCAAGTCTTTTTCGTTTAAATCATTCAGTATTTTATCCAATTGAAATTTTAATACCTTATTATTACTTCGTGAATATTAAATTAACCGGTGCAGCAACTTGTATGCGTTTACCGCTATCAGTCAGTTTTCCAGTTATTTTATTGCGTTTAAAAATTACAACATCGTTGGTATATTGGTGTGCTACCAATAAAAATTTACCACTAGGATCAATCGAGAAATTTCTTGGCCCTTTGCCTAAAGTACTCACGGTTTCAACAAATTTTAATATTCCTGTAGAGAGAATAGAAAATACTGATATGGTATTGGCATCACCTCTATTGGTTTCGTAGAGGAATTTGCCGTCGGCAGAAACGTGAATGTCAGCGCCATCAATCCGGCCTTCAAATCCTTTTGGCGTGGTTCCGATTTCCTGAATTTTCTTTAAGCTTCCGTTAGCATAATAGTAACCGGTAATGCTTCCATTAAACTCATGCGCTAAATAGGCAAATTTACCATTAGGGGCAAAGGTAATGTGCCTTGGTCCGCTGCCGGGATTAGTACTTAAAATGTTTTTGAGTACCAGGATTTGCTTTTTACTTTTCGGATGGTAACTATAAATATAAACACGATCTTCACCTAAATCATTACAGATGAGAAATTTTTTATCAGGCGTAAATTTTACCATATGAACATGTGCGCTTTCCTGCCTTCCTTTCGGATCAATGCTTTTCCCGGTGTGTTTTATAATAAGTGAAGCGCTATTTAATGAACCGTCGGCTTTTCGCTTAAAAGCAGCAAGACTTCCGCCGCTATAATTTGCAACGATAACGTTGTCGTTATCTACAGTTATATAGCAAGGATCGGCGCCTTCGCTTTCAACTTTATTAATAAACAGGAGCGCACCTGTTGTTGCATTATATTTAAAAGCGCTTACTGTGCTTGTATTTCCGGTTTCATTAACCACGTAAGCGAATTTTTTATCAGGCGATATGGCGATGTAACTCGGATTCGCTACATCTTTTGTTGTAAACTTCAGCTTTGCATTCGCTGTAGATGTATTGAAGTTATAAGTATAAATGCCTTCGCTTTTTGCCGGAGTATTGGTATAGGTTCCAATCAGAAGATTATAATTTGTTTGCTGCGCTAAAGCTGCGCAGGATATCGACATAAGTAAAAAGAAAAGATTGTACTTTTTCATGGTTATGGTTTTGATTGATAGCAAATATGGGAAAAGAAAATGAATGCAAGTAAGTGAAGTGGAATTCCGGTCAATTGGTGGTATTGAATTATGGAGATTATTTGTTGCTTTTATATTGCGGTGACAGAAAATAAAAAAAGCGAAGTATTTCGTATAAATCTGTGTTTCCTTGGCTGATAAATATATTTAAAAAATAATCTGTGAATCTGTGGCAAAACCAAATAACTAAGTCACTAAATAAAAAAGGCAACCTGTCGATTGCCTTTAAATATTATTTTATCAAGTGTTTTATCTGAATTAATTCATGTTCTTCAAGATAACGCCATCTTCCACGAGGCAAATCTTTTTTAGTTAAATTACCATAAACCACGCGGTCAAGTTTTTCAACATTATAGCCTAAATGTTCGAAAATACGACGAACAATACGATTTTTACCGCTGTGTATCTGAATGCCAACTTCCTTCTTGGTACCGCCTGCAACATATGAAATGTTATCCGGTTTTATTAAACCATCCTCTAACTCCAGTCCGAACTGAATTTTATTTAAATCACCCTGTGATAAAGATTTATCCAACTCAACATTATAAATTTTAGTGATTCCGTTTTTAGGGTGCGATAATTTATCTGCTAAATCACCATCATTTGTCATTAACAATAAGCCTGTTGTGTTGCGGTCCAGTCGGCCCACAGGATATATACGTTCGCGACTCGCTTTATCCACCAGTTGCATCACCGTACGGCGTTCCTGAGGATCGTCGGTTGTTGTGATGTAATCTTTAGGTTTGTTTAATAAAACGTAAATTTTCTTTTCGCGTTTAAGTAATTCACCATTATAACGAACCTGATCTTTTGCAGGATCTACTTTATGACCTAATTCAGTGATCGCTTCTCCATTTACCGTAATAATGCCGGCAGCAATCAGCTCATCCGCTTTACGGCGAGAGCAAATGCCTGCATTTGAAATATATCTGTTAAGGCGAATTAAACCTTTGTCTTCATTCGTTTTACGCCCTTGTTTAATTACAGTTCTTTCCTCACGGTTAAATTCTGTATCTCTGGGCTTAAGTTCTTCACGTTTTCTGAAAGGTCTGCTGTCAGCACCTTCTCTTGGCTTTACATCTCTTGAACTTCCGGCACTAGGTTTAAAGTCGTCGGTTCTGCTTCCTCTTGATTTAAAGTCTTTATAGCCGCCTTCTTTTGGTTTGAAATCTCTTTCGCCAGTTCTCGGTTTAAAATTTTTCGAATCTCCATCCTTAGATTTGAAATCACGTTCTCCTCTTGGTTTATAATCTCTTGCACCACCGTCTTTTGATTTAAAGTCTCTGTCTCCTGTTCTTGGCTTGAAATCTCTCGATCCGCCATCTCTTGATTTGAAGTCGCGGTCGCCACTTCTAGGTTTGTAATCCCTTGCACTGCCTTCCCTTGGTTTAAAATCGCGATCACTACCTTTCGAAGTAGCGTCTTTTGATTTGAATTCTCTGTCGCCGAATTTAAAACCTTTAGGTTCTTCGTCTTTCGACTTAAAATTACGATCGCCTCTTGGTTTGAAGTCTTTTTTGTCTCCGAAAGATTTTGATTTGAAATCTTTATTGTCTGCGCTTCTGGGTCTGAAGCCTGTGCTTGAATCGGATGATTTTTTGAATTTGCTGTCTTTATCTTCTGATCGCTTTCTGTCAGAACCACCGGTACTGCTTCTGCCTTCGGTTTTCCGGCTGCCCGGTTTGGACTTGTCATCCCGACTGTTCCTGTTGTTTTTATTTATCATGATACGCTTTTAGCCGCACCTGAAATGCGGGCTGCAAATTTATGTAAAATAGCTGAAACTATCAATCAGGAGCGTCGATAAAATTTTGCCGAAAAATAGCCTCTAAAATAGGAAAATTTGTCTGAAAATCAAAATTTAAAATCCAGGTTTAAAGCACTTTAAACCCGGATTTTGACGCTTAATTCCGTAACTAGTTGGTAATCTGATTATTAATTTATACCTTTGTCAACGTTTTTTATAAGTTCACCAAAAAAAGGAGGAAGATGTTAAAGAAACACATCGTACCATTTTCAATAGTGGCAGCACTATTTATTTTGGCAAAAGTGTTCGCTTACCAAATGCCCTTAGCACAACAAAGTCTTTTAAAAGAAGAGAAATTAAACACTACAATACCCCCGACTGAAAAGCCTGAAGCAGAAAAAAAATCGCTGATGGCACAGTTAAATTTTGCCGATGAAACCTTGCCTTTGGGCGACAGAAGGGTGGAACGCAAAATGAAAAAAATCCTTGCCGCTCATACTTATGGGAATACGCAAACGCATCGTTTACAGCGAAAAGCTGCCGAATGGTTTCCGATTATCGAACCCATTTTAGCTGCTTATGGAATCCCTGATGATTTTAAGTATTTAGCTTTAGTAGAATCAGGTATGCAAGCCGGCGTTTCGCCGAAAGGTGCAGCAGGCGTTTGGCAATTTATGCCCGGCACAGCTCGTACTTATGGTTTAAAAGTGAGCGGAAGAACTGATGAACGTTATAATCTACGTAAATCTACCGTTGCAGCCTGCAAATACATTAAAGAAATGTATAAAGGTTTAGAAAGCTGGACATTGGTTGCTGCAGCATATAATGTTGGCGACGGCCGTTTACGTAAACAGATTGATCATCAGAATCAGGACAATTACTACAAAATGAGGCTTAACCGCGAAACCGGAGGCTATGTTTATAAAGTAATATCTATGAAACAGATTATTGAACATCCTGTTCGCTATGGTTACGATAAACCAAAAGAATTACTGGCATACAATGCCGAATAATAAATAAAAGACAAGCATTTGGTAAGGCGCCCCGATTTAATCGGGGCGCTTTTTTTGGAAGATGATTTCACAGATTCCAGGATTCCACAGATTAGTGCTTTATACTTGGCTTTAGTCTTTCAGCTTTGCTCTTTCAGCTTTGGTCTTTTTGCTTTCATCTCAATTTCCTTTCTTTGCAAGATGCATAAACTTCGAATCGATAAAATTATAAATCAACCCGGCGATAACATCACACTTCAACTCCAGCCTCTTGGTAGCGATTATCCAAAATACCTTGCCGGACAATTTATATCATTGGTATTTGAAGGAAAACATAAGGAAATTCGTCGTTCATATTCTTTTAACAGTTCTCCCGATGTTGATGAACCGATTGCTATTACAGTAAAGCGGGTCGAAAACGGAGAAATTTCAAGGCTTTTACATCATAAAATCGCCGAGGGCGATATACTTTTGGCGCAGGAACCTCAAGGAATGTTCAGCTATTTACCCGAAGAACATGTAGAGCGCGATGTTTTTCTGTTCGCTGCCGGCGTTGGTATCACGCCTTTAATATCTATTATGAAGACGGCGCTTGTTCGTGAAAAAAGATCGAAGATTACGTTAGTATATAGCAACCGCTCTTTGGAGGATACCTTGTTTTATAATGAACTTAATGATTGGCGGCAAAAGTACCCTGAGCGATTAAATATCATTTTTATTTTCAGCAACAGTAAAAACTTAATGACTGCAAGGTTGAATAAGTTTTACATCGAACGCCTGCTGAAAGAACATTTAGTTGGTGATAAGGATAAGGCCTTGTTTTATACCTGCGGGCCAATTGTTTATATGGATTTATGCAGGATTACGCTTTTGGGCATGGGCTTCGACATTAAACAAATAAAACGTGAAACATTTGTTTTACCTGAAGACGAAGTTGATGAAGACGACAGTTCGGAAAAAATTGTCGATAAAAATACTTATTCGGTTATTCTTAATTTTAATGGTGAAACGTACAACCTCGATATACCCTGGCCGAAAAGAATTTTAGATGTTGCACTTGAACATAAAATCAAACTGCCTTACAGTTGCCGTGGAGGTGTTTGCAGTACTTGCGTAGCCAATTGCACAAAAGGTAATGTTCGTATGGACTACAATGAAGTATTAACAGACGATGAAGTTGAACGTGGTAGGGTTTTGGTTTGTACTGGCCATCCTACGGAGAACGGAACAACTATAGAATGGTAGTTTCGTGTATTAGTATATTTAAATAGCTGATTGGCACTCACCTTATTTTAGTTTTTATTCCCGCCGTCTTTTGCCAGACAGGTAATTTACGGTGGTTTCTGTTTTTGGCGTGTGTTGTTATAAGTATATAGTTATATAAATGCAGCTCCAGGTTTAGAGTTCATTTGTGCATTTAAAAGCTAAGAAATAAATTCAATTCGATTTCCTTCTATGAATTTAATTTTAAATGTACCGGTAAACTTATGGTTTTTGATGACAACAATTTTTGAATTTGGTACGTTAAAGGCCCGCTTAACAATCAACTTTTTAAAAAGTTTGAATTTTGGTAATTTTTTTCTGTTTGAATATAAAGTAGTTATGTAAAATGAGTAAATAATTCTTCCATCTGTTTGGAGTGGAATGGATTTTTTTCTACTTTTGCAACCCGCTTCGGAGGAAGGGAAAAGGTTGAAAGGTTGAGGAAAGGGGTTTAGAATTATTTTAAAATATTTCTTGTGTGGAAGGGGAAAAGATGTTACCTTTGCAACCCGGTTCGGAAGGAGCGGAAAAGAATTGAAAAGCGGGATTAGGGAGAAAAGAAGGGCTAAAAAATAAAAAAATTATTTTATTTGGAAGTTTAGAAAAGATTCCTACCTTTGCACTCCCAAGCGAAAACGAAGGGGAAACAAAACCGGAACGGCGGATGTCGGGAAGGGATAAAAAAGATTGAAATAAAC
>NZ_JAPWGL010000007.1 GCF_027213645.1 Pedobacter rhodius
TCCGAACAGAGAAGTTAAGCCCACCAGAGCCGATGGTACTGCGGTAACACGTGGGAGAGTAGGTCGGTGCCAAATCTTAAAAGAAACCCTTTAACGGAAACGTTGAAGGGTTTTCTTGGTTTACAGGCTTTTCCCTTTCTTCCCTCCCGATAACTATCAGGGAGGCTGGTGCCAAATCTTAAAAACCAAAACAGGCCTTTAACAAAAACCCTTGCACTAACAACTGCAGGGGGTTCTTGGTTTAAAAGACTAAAGACCAAAGCCTAAAGACCAAAGACTAAAAACGAAAGGCGAAAAACGGAAGACAAAAAACGAAAAACGAAACCAAAACACAAGCCGAACGGTTTAGCGGTTAACGTTGAGGTAAAGTTTAGATGGAACTTGCGATTAAAAATGCACTCCTGTTGCAGTAACCTTAGTAATATACCAAGCAACGATACCCAAACACCTAACAGAGTTAAAAGATGAGAGCGTGGTTAATGAGTTTATTATCGACGATGTCATTTCTGGATACTAAAAAACTAAACAACTAAAAAACTAAACATCTAACCCAGATAAAACACTCATCCAATGAACCAATGGCTAATGAACTTCCTGGAAAGTATGTATTAGATTTCTTTTCTCTAAAATCAAAACCAATAGCCATCAAACAGCGTTTATTGGATAATGAAAAAACTCCTTCTCTCTTTTTTATTTCTAAATGTATTATGCACCTTTATTTTTGCACAAAGCATAGATAAAGACTCGCTCACAGTTAAAAGAGAAATTGCTAACAAAGCATATGTTCATTTATATAAGGAAAATGCTGATTTAGCTTATACTTCTCCTGCAGGTGAAATTGGTGCGCCTACTAAATATGTAATTAACGGACGCTTGACAACAACCTATATGCTGTTGGGCAGTTATAAATCTCCTGTAGCATTCGCTATAATACCAGATTTTACAGTTCGGGTTAGAAATGAATTTTCAGCCGGTGTAAGAACCCCAAGCTATCGTTTGGGCGGTGCGTTATATGCGAGGTTAAATTCAAATCCCGAAAATTATAAATATGCGGAATTAGCTTTTACCCATCATTCCAACGGTCAGGATCAGGATGCAATAAATGCAAATGGTTCGGTAAATACGCTAACCGGTAATTTCAATGCCAATTACCTTACATTATCTTACCGTTTTGGTCATTTCAACCCCATTCGATCTGATGGAAGTTACTTTTCTATAAATTATAGGGTTGGATTGCAGTGGTATAAATGGTTTCGCTATGAACCTGCGCTCGATTATGGATTTGGTTTTACACGAATACTTTATAATTTCTCGTTAAGGCGGTATGATGAAATCGAAAAGAAATCAAAAATCAAAAATTTAAATAAAGAAGAAAAAGAAACCTGGCGTCTGAATGCTGAAGTAAGCTATGCCGTAAATAAAATTCCGGAGAAAAATAGCTGGAATGCAGGCAAGCGATTAAACGCCGAAATAAATTTTAATTACAGCTTCCCGTTTATGCATAATGTGTTTTTGATGGCTGCAGTAGGCTATTACGGAGAGGACAATTATAATATTTATTTTCAGGATCATTATGAGTATATGCGCTTCGGTTTATCCTCTGGTTTCCTTAGAAATAGAAGTCGACATTATGACAATTAATCCTTAATACAGATTTACTTACACTTTCTTTTTGATAAAATTTTTAGCATTTTTGCAGATTGGAATTCGGGTTTTTTCAGCTCAGAATCCTTCCCAATTTTTTATAAAATATGAGCAATAAATCTATCGACCTTGGTGAGCAAAAAGATGTGGAAGTTTACGGAGCAAGGGTACATAATTTAAAGAATATTGATGTTAGTTTTCCCCGTAACCAGCTGGTTGTTATCACCGGTTTAAGTGGTAGCGGAAAATCGTCATTGGCTTTTGATACCATTTATGCGGAAGGCCAACGCCGTTACATGGAAACATTCAGCGCTTACAGCCGCCAGTTTATGGGGGGGATGGAACGTCCTGACGTTGATAAGGTATCGGGTTTAAGTCCGGTTATTGCTATTGAACAAAAAACCACCAGCAAAAATCCTCGCTCTACAGTTGGTACGATCACCGAGATTTATGATTTTATGCGTTTGCTTTATGCCCGTGTTGCCGATGCCTATTCGTATAATACCGGTGAGAAAATGGAACGCATGAGCGAAGACCAGATTTTGCAGAATATTTTTAAAAAGTTTGATGGTGTTGCCGTAAATATTTTGGCGCCAATTGTAAAGGGTAGAAAAGGACATTATCGGGAATTGTTTGAGCAGGTACGTAAACAGGGTTACGTTAAAGTTCGGGTTGATGGCGAAATAAAAGACATCACCGCCAAAATGCAGGTGGATCGATATAAAATACACGATATAGAAGTGGTTATCGACCGCTTAATTATAGATGAAAAAGATAAAAAACGCCTTTTAGACTCGCTTCAAACGGCGATGAAAATGGGTAAAGGTGTAATTAAGATTAGCGATGCGGCTAATAATGTTGCCCATTTCAGTAAGTTCTTAATGTGCCCTACAACAGGGATTTCTTATGATGAACCTCAGCCAAACAGCTTTTCCTTTAATTCGCCTTATGGTGCCTGCGAGCGTTGCGATGGTTTAGGCTATATTTTCGTTGTGGATAAGGAATCAGTTATGCCGAATCCAAAGCTGAGTATTTTGAATGGTGGTTTAGCCCCACTTGGTGAATATCGTGATACCTGGATGTTTCAGGTATTAAAATCGCTTGCAAAAAAATATAACTTCTCTTTATCAACACCGATTGAAAAGCTTAGCGATGAAGTAATTAATATCATATTAAATGGTACACATGATTTAATTAGGGTTGAAGTAGAATATAATAAATGGAACGTTCAGAATTATAACATCACTTTCGATGGTATAATTAAGATGCTTGAAGAGCAAAACGAAAAAAGGGGGGAAGCAGCGGTTGATGATATGGAGGCTTTCCGAAAACTTAAAACCTGTCCTGAATGTAACGGTGCAAGGTTGAAGAAAGAAAGCCTGCATTTTAAGGTTGATGGTATGAATATTTTCGACCTTTCTTCAATGGACATCAACAACCTGCGTAAATGGTTCGAGAACGTTGATGAAAGATTATCTGAACGTCAGAATATTATCGCCAAAGAAATTTTAAAGGAGATTAAAGCCAGAATCGGTTTTTTAACCGATGTTGGTTTAACGTATTTAACTTTAGATAGAACTGCCCGTACACTTTCAGGGGGAGAGGCACAACGTATCCGTTTGGCTACTCAAATTGGTTCCCAACTGATGAATGTGATGTATATCCTGGATGAGCCGAGCATTGGTTTACATCAACGCGATAATGAGCGCTTAATAAATGCTTTAAAAAACCTACGCGATTTAGGTAACACTGTTTTGGTGGTAGAGCATGATAAGGACATGATTCTGGAAGCTGACTGGGTTATTGATGTTGGTCCAGGTGCAGGTATCCATGGCGGACAAGTCGTTGCTGAAGGAACAGCAAAACAGATTTTAAAATCAAATACGTTAACAGCGGCCTATTTGAACGGCAAAAAAAGTATCGAAACACCAAAAAACCGTAGAAAAGGAAATGGACATAAATTATCGATTATTAAAGCGAGCGGGCATAATTTAAAAGATGTTTCTGTGGATTTTCCGTTAGGTAAATTTATTGCTGTAACCGGTGTTTCCGGTAGTGGTAAATCGAGTTTAATTACCGAAACCTTATATCCCATTTTAAATCACCATTTTTTTAGGGCGAAAAAGACACCGCTTCCTTATGAGAAAATTAGCGGTTTGAAAGAAATTGATAAGGTTATCGAAATCGACCAGGCACCAATTGGAAGAACACCCCGTTCAAATCCATCGACTTATACCGGCGTATTTTCGGATATCAGAAATTTGTTTGTACAATTGCCGGAAGCAAAAATCCGTGGTTACAAACCGGGTCGCTTTTCTTTCAATGTGAAAGGTGGTCGGTGCGAAACTTGTCAGGGTGGCGGTATGAAGGTTATCGAAATGAATTTCCTGCCCGATGTTCAGGTGCCGTGCGAAGAATGTGGCGGCAAAAGATATAACCGCGAAACATTGGAAGTTCGCTATCGCGGAAAATCAATCAGCGATGTGCTGGATATGAGTATTGAAGATGCCTGTGTATACTTTGAGCATATTCCGATTATTTACCGTAAAATAAAAACCTTAAAAGATGTTGGTTTAGGTTATATCACTTTGGGCCAATCTTCGGTTACTTTATCAGGCGGAGAAGCACAACGGGTTAAACTTGCAACAGAACTGTCGAAAAAGGATACGGGTAAAACCTTCTATATTTTGGATGAACCTACAACTGGTTTACATTTTGAAGATATCAATGTGCTTTTAGGTGTATTGCAGGAACTGGTAGATAAGGGCAATACGATTTTGGTAATCGAACACAATTTAGATGTGGTTAAAGTGGCCGATTGGGTTATTGATTTGGGTGAAGAAGGTGGTGCAGGTGGTGGCAGAATTTTATTTGAAGGAACACCTGAAGGGTTGGTTCAAAACCCGATTAGTTTGACCGGGAAGTTCTTGAAGAAGGAAATGGGCTTGTAATTGGTCTGTCGAGTAGTTTCGTGTCATAGTCGTTATTTATTAAATTATAAGCGATATAATCGCAAATCTATTTATGCGTTCGTTACAAACGAGCGCAAGCTGGGTCATTAATTTATAAGCGATGTAATCGCAGATTTATTTATGCGCAAGCTGGAACTCGTTACAAACGAGCGCAAACTAATTGTTTAAAAAAGCTTTCCGCCATATATCAATCCCAATCTTTAAAAGGATGCTTTGTTAAATTAGAATTGTAGTATTTCTTTTCATGCGTAACTTCTTCGGCAATCCAATCTGGCAATTCGAATTGTTCATCTTCAGATGCTAATTCGATTTCAGCAACAATTAAACCATCATTATCCCCTGAAAATACATCTACTTCCCAAAGTTTTCCTTCGAAGTTGATTTCATACCTGGTTTTTTCGAGTTCATTTTCCGAAAAATTATCGAGTAATTCAATCGCTTCTTCTAACGGGATTTCATATTCATATTCCAATCTTGTTGCACCAGTTGAAATACCTTTTATGGTTAACCAGCCTTTAGCATCAGCAACTCTTATGCGAATGGTTTTATCTGGGTTGGTTAAGATGTAACCTTGTCTTAACTGTTTGCCAAAAGGTTTGACTAGCCTTTCCCATTCCGGGTAGTTTATGAGAAATTTTCGTTCAATTTCTTTACCCATTACCTTGCTCTTTTCTGCAAATCTGCAACCGGAATGCTAATTAACCTGCCGATTGGCTGCTTACCACGATAAGTAATAATGCGTAACATGCTGGCATCTTTTGGCGGAACTAAAGTTGTGCTGTATTTTGGGTAGAAACGGTCTGGCGTTGAATTGTCGAAACTGTAGTAAATGTCTAAGCCGTCAATTTCAGGTGTTAGCTCAATCATTAATTGTCTGTCTGGTGAACGTTTTACATTAATAATGGGGTCGTATATTGCCGGAGCATATTTTATTTCAGCTAAATCCAAACGCTTGAAATGCTGTTCGGTTCTGTCGACAAAATTAGTCCAGTTTTTCTTTTCTATCGGGCTCCAAACAGATTCTGAAATGGCAAAAGCACGTGGCCAAAGCATATATTGTACCTGGCGGAAAGTGAAAATCTGCTCCGTCCATAGGTTTGCTTGTCCGCCGATAATAAATTTTGGATCAGCACCTGTCGGAATCGGGTTAAACTGGTAAGCTTTGTTCAACCTCAACGATGCATAAACCCTTGGTTCGGTAATGGCATCGGCCTGCATATAATCCAGGTAAGCAAAATCTGTCGGACTCATGACCACATTATGCTTTTCCTTTGAGGCATCGATACCATATTTTATACCCCTCCAGCTCATAACCGAGGCAGTTGGCGAAACACCGCCTTCTAAAATTTCATCCCAACCCATAAATTTTTTGCCTTTTGCAATTACAATTTGTTCAACGCGTTTTTCAAAATAGGCCTGAACCTGGGGAATGGTTTTCAAACCCTCACGTTGCATTAATGCTTTAACCTGCTCGTTCTTTTCCCAGAAGTTATGTGGAGCCTCATCGCCACCCATGTGAATATACTCGAAAGGGAAAAGTTTGGCTACCTGGGTAATCACCGAATCCAGAAAAACGTAAACCTTTTCATTAGCCGGGCAAAGCGTATTATCAACTAGGGCCGTTGGCGGTGCCCCACGACTCCAGTCCATAATTTTTTCACCGGAACGTACCTTATAATTCACGGCATCGGGTGTACAGGATAACTCCGGATAAGATGCAATGGCCGCTAAACTATGGCCGGGAACATCAATTTCGGGCAAAATATTTACAAAGCGTTCTTGTGCATATTGTACCAGTTCTTTAATATCTTCTTGTGTATAAAAACCGCCGTAAGTGCGAGGTTCATCAGCTGCTGGCGGAATAAAATCGCCAAATGTTCCTGTTTTTTTAACATTCCAGGCGCCAACTTCAGTTAGTTTTGGTAAGCCTTTAATTTCAAGTCTCCAGCCCTCGTCATCAGTTAAATGGAAGTGTAAAAGATTGAATTTATAACGAACCATGTTATCAATAAACTGTTTCACTTCATCTTTGGTAAAAAAGTGGCGTGCAACATCGAACATTAAGCCTCGCCAGCCTAATTTTGGAAAATCAACAACATCAACGCAAGGAATTTTCCATTTTACATTAGCAACCACTTCCTTACTTTCAATTTCAGCAGGGAAAAGTTGAATCAACGATTGAACGCCCCAAAAAATACCAGCAGGTTTATTAGCAGTAATTACAATTTGAGTCGGATTTACATTTAATTTATATCCCTCTGCGCCTAATTGGGCATCATCTTGGTTATTTAAGATAAATTTTATTGTCGGGTGATTTGCAGTGGTAACTGAACTTACAAATTTACCGGTCGCTCGTTCAATTCGCTCAGATAATAAAGCTACCGATTGTTTTAAACCTTCATTTTTTGAGGTTTGAATACTGATATTTTCGGGCAAAGTAAATATTCCGGCCTTTTTCATTAAGGAAACAGGCTCAGGAATGATGGCGATTTGTGCCGATGAAACTGCACTTTCGGCATCGCCGATTTCAGTTTCGTTTACTAAGGTTTGAGCGTATGAATTGGCTGCAAAAATGCAGGCAGAGATAATCAGGACTAATTTCTTCATTAAATATAAATTGCGAATGAACCGAATACGTATTCATCCGCAATTTATTAAAAAAGATTTTACAAAGGATATTATTAAGTACAATTATGGTTTATCCCCTCAAATGATAACCTTTTGGTTTAGTAAAAGCCCTCATACCCTGGTGGGAAAGTGTGGCGCCTATGCCCGAATACTTGCGTCCGCTCCATGGCAAAGCTGCGCTGACGCGGTCGCAACAATTCCAATAGCCTGAGCCCGAATCCAGCTGACTTAAAATTTTCTCTGCCCGGCTTTGCTCCGACGTATAAACCGATGCCGTTAAACCATAATCCGTGTCCTGCATCATTTTCAATGCCTCTTCATCATCTTTAACTTTCATGATACCGATAATCGGGCCAAAGCTTTCTTCCTGCATGACCAACATATCGTTGGTTACATCAGTTAAAATGGTAGGTTCAAAAAAGTAACCTTTGCCCTCAACCGCTTTACCGCCACATAAAAGTTTTGCGCCTTTATTCAGTGCATCCTTAACTTGATTTTCTAAAACAATTAGCTGGTCTTTTCTGGTTAAGGAACCGAGGTAAACCCCATCTGTTGTCGGTAAGCCACTTTTCCAACTCTGAACTTCGCTAACAAAGGCTTTCAGGTAATCATCATAATTCTTTTCGTGAACATAAATCCGTTCGACCGAACAACAGCTTTGCCCGTTGTTATAGAAAGCACCATCGGCTGTTCCGATTGCTGCATTAGCAACATCGGCAACATCTTCTGCAATATATAAAGGGTCTTTTCCACCCAGTTCCAGCTGACAAGGAACCATTTTAGAGGCCACTTTTTCGTAAATATATTTTCCGGTTTTGTATGAGCCTGTGAAAAAATATCCATCGAAATTCATTTCTAATAATGCAGCACCTGTTTCTTTTGCACCGATGGCTACCTGAAAAATTTCATCTGGAATACCAGCTTTTTTCAGTAACTTCTCAATTTGCAAACCTGTTAAACTTGCATATTCTGAAGGTTTGTACACCACTGCATTACCACTTAACAAGGCCGGAATAAACACATTTACACCAACCAGATAAGGATAATTCCAGGCTGAAATATTGCAGACTACACCCAAAGGCTCGTATTTAATAATTTCTTTTAAGCCGGGTTCATCAACCATTACCTCATCTGTGAGATACTTTTCCGCATTGCCCAACATCCATTTAATTCTCGCGCTCGCTCCGTTAATTTCGTTACGGGATTGTTGCAGAGGCTTGCCAACTTCGCTCGTTAAAACCTGTGCTAAATTCTCGATTTCAGTTTCTAACAATTCGTTGAAAGTGGAAAGAATGCTTGCTCTATCCCGAAGAGATTTTCCAGCCCACGCCGGCTGAGCCTGTTTTAATTTTTCAAATTTGGTTTGAAGCGAAGCCCGATTATCTTCTTCTAAAGTGGAAATAATTTCTTCGGTTGCCGGATTGATGATTTGCATATTGTCAATTAATTATAATAGATTACCTTCGGAATGATTACACAGATTATTTGATTACACTCATTTTTAACGCTTAAAATCCTGTAATCCGTCAATCCTGGTTTTGATTGCATTAATAAACGCCTCATGTAAATTTTTGCTGAACGGACTTTGCTGATCTTTTAGTCTTTCCGGGTGCCACTGTATAAATAAAAGGAACGATTTTCCTGTTGGATTAAGCCTTTCCATTGCCTCAGTAATGCCATCTGGCGAAACTGCGCTAACAACCAATCCTTTACCTGTTCTATCTGTACTTTGATGGTGATTGCTGTTAACCAGACCTTTATCTGTGTTTACGATTCTGTTCAGCCACGAAGATGGATTGACAATAATTTCATGATAGCGGTCGATTTTATCAGGCATTTTCGAGTGATCGAATTTTCCCCAGGTTGGGATATCTGGAATTAAAGTTCCACCGAAAAATACGTTGCCAACCTGCATGCCGCGGCAAATGCCTAATACCGGAATTTCATTTTTCTCAGTATATTCTAAAACCTTAAATTCAAATTCATCGCGTTGCTCATCTACATCATCATCATAACAATAAGGATAATATTCGGGCAGCTTATAAAATTTCGGATGAACATCTTCGCCACCAGTTAATACGATGCCATGACATTTTTTAATCGCTTCAAAATTATTCAATTTATAGCCCAGCTGAATAACTTCTACATTTTCATTGCAGGATAAAACCCAGTTGCTGTAAATGTCGAATTTGCTGCAATCGGTAACGCCTATGATTATTCTATCAGACATATTTAATTAATTACACTACTTTTTCCTTCGGGATTATTTGACTACACTGATTCTATTTTTTGTCACGGAAACGCTGAAATCATAGAAGGATAATCCTAAAATCCCATAATCAATTTAACCCTGATTAAAGGGCACTTAAATACAATTGTTTAAAATCTGCCCTGCTTACCGGTTTTGGATTATTCGGGTGCGCAAAATCCGCGAAAGCCAAATCAGCAAGTGTTTCTATATGTTCTTTTTTAACACCAATAGCAGTCAATTTATGCGGAATATGAACTTTGGTGTTTAAATCAAAAAGGTATTTTACAACAGCATCGCCGGTTTCATCTTTCAATTCTAAAGTTCGGGCAATTTTACGGAAACGGTCTTCGAAACCTGCGATGTTAAACTGCATGCCATAGGGGATATTTACTGCATTGGCCAGGCCATGGTGTGTATCTAAAAGTGAAGACAGCGGGTGGGCCAATGAATGTACCACACCTAAACCTTTTTGGAAAGCGATTGCACCCATCATCGAAGCCATCAGCATTTTACTGCGACTTTCCAAATCAGGATTGTTGGTTGCCCGTTCCAAAGAATCTTTAATTAATGAAATACCTTCCAAAGCAATTCCATCGCACATCGGGTGGAAGTTTTTTGCCAGGTAAGCTTCCATGTTATGTGTTAATGCATCCATTCCAGTTGCCGCAGTGATGAACGGCGGTAAATCCATGGTTAGTTCCGGGTCGGCAAACACGATTTTTGCCATCAGTTTCGGTGAGAAAAGAATCTTTTTCTGATGGGTCTCGTCATCGGCAATTATTGCACTACGACCAACTTCGCTACCCGTTCCTGAAGTGGTTGGAATGGTGATAAAATGAGGAACATCATTTGTTACGTAGACATCACCCCCAATTAAGTCATCATATTTAAATAAATCTTCGCGATGATTTACCCGAAGCACAATGGCACGGGCAACATCCAAAGCTGCACCGCCGCCAATGCCAATAATACTATCTCGATTTTTTGCATCCCAGGCATCGCCACCTTTATAAACATCGCTTTTTACCGGATTTTTATGAATGTTGCTGAAAACCTCTACTAAAATGTTTTTCGCCTTTAAATCTTCAACAATTCGTTTAAAAAATGGTAATTGCGCAATGGTTGGGTCGGTTACAATTAATGGTGCTTTTAAATTATTTTTTTGAAGATAAGCGGGTAATTCTTTTACCGCACCTGCACCAAAACGAATGGTTGTCGGGAAATTAAACTGATGGATTTTGTCGAATAGCATACAAATTTTTATTTGTACCTCCTTAGACATTTAAGAACATCTAAAGGGAGGTGTTTTTACAATTGTCATTCTAACCTGTCGAAGAACTACCCTTCAGGCAGTTTCAAAGTATCAGGTTTATCTATTTTCTAACCACCTTAAACACCTAAGGTTTTATTTTTTATTTTAACGGTATCGTCTTGCTGATTTGATAGCTATCGGATGACGATAACCTTGAAATAAAAACCCAACTAAGGTTTTCTAAGGTTTTCAGGCGATTAATTAAATTATATTATTTCCAAATACCTTTTTAATTCCCAATCCGTTACCACCTTTGCATACTGCTTACATTCCCATTCGCGGGTCATCGTAAAATGATTTACAAAATCTGCCCCTAAAAGTTCTTTGGCTAAATCTGAATTTTTCATTTTTTGCGTGGCCTCGAACAAATTTCGGGATAGCACACCGTTTGATAAATCGGTATAACCATTGCCTTTTGTGGCGGGTTGTTCCAGCTTCAATTTATTTTTTACACCATACATTCCTGCCGCCAAACACGCTGAAATTGCGAGATAAGGATTGGTGTCAGAGCCTACAATCCGGGTTTCTAAGCGTGTTGCTTTTTTACTTCCCGGAAGTGCGCGTAAAGCTGTCGTTCGATTGTCTATAGCCCAGGTAACCGTTGTAGGTGCCCATGCACCCTCCACCAAACGCTTGTAACTGTTGATTGTTGGAGCAATCATTGGTAAAATGTGTGGCAAACAATGCAGCTGACCAGCGATGTAACTTTTCATCGTTTTACTCATTTTATTATTGTCTCTTTCGTCATAAAAAAGATTGGTCTTATTATTTTTATCCCACAAGCTCTGGTGAACATGTCCGCTGCATCCCGGTAAATTTTCGTTAAACTTAGCCATAAACGTGGCTAATATGCCGTGTTTGTAAGCAATTTCCTTAACGGACGTTTTAAATAAAATGGCCCGGTCGGCTGCTTCTAAAATGGGTGCGTACATTATTGCAGCCTCATAAACACCCGGTCCGGTTTCAGTATGCAAGCCCTCAATCGGAATGTTGAATTTGTTAAGTAACCCGAATAAATCATTCATGAACTCATTTTTCAAAGTACTCCTCAAAATAGAATAACCAAACATGCCCGGTGTTAAGGGTTTTAAGTTGCTGAAACCTTTTTCCTGAACTGATTCGGGGGTTTCAGAAAAATTAAACCATTCAAATTCCTGA
This sequence comes from Pedobacter rhodius, assembly GCF_027213645.1. Classification (GTDB taxonomy): domain Bacteria; phylum Bacteroidota; class Bacteroidia; order Sphingobacteriales; family Sphingobacteriaceae; genus Pedobacter; species Pedobacter rhodius. The sequence goes on from NZ_JAPWGL010000007.1 coordinate 11,966, forward strand.
GCGAAAAATGGAGAAAACCCCAGGCCTTCAGATTCGGTAATTAATTTTTTGAGTAATTGCCTGGGACAAACATAATTGGCAACATCCTTATCATCAATAAAATCGCCTAAGAAAAAAGGAACGTCATTTTCCCATGGAATTTTACGGAATGTTGAAATGTCAATTTTAACCTGCGCATCAGGATAACCTGTATGCCAACCGGTATATTTTCCATTTTCGTACGCCACATCGCCGGCATCCCAACCGAAAGTAACGTCACAAAAGCCTAATCTTCCTTCCAATAATGAAGCGAATTTTTCGGCGGCGATGTATTTCCCTCTTAAAACACCATCAATATCGGCAACGGCAACTTTAACTTTTCCCGAGGAATGGTTTTTAACATAATCCAGAATTTCTTTGGTTGTATTCATTTAGCTGCCTTTTTAAAAATTTTGTATAGAAGAAATATGCCTAAAACAATGCCCGAAAATATTAAGCCTAATTTAAGATTATAAATCAGCATTGCGATGAAAGAAACGCATGCAATTATCAAAGCAACTATTGGAAAAAGCGGGTAAAAACGAACTTTAAAAGGCCTGCTCATTTCGGGTTCACGCTTGCGTAAAACGATTACCGAAATCATGGAGATGATGTATAAAGTTAATGCGCCGAATACGGAAATGATAATTATTTCGGCTGTTTTGCCTGATAATAAAGCAATAACACCAATTACCATATTTCCCATCAGAGCGTTTGCGGGTGTTTGAAATTTAGGAGATATTTTTCCTAAAATGGCAGGAATACTTTTTGTCCGACCCATTTCATAAGTAGAACGGCCGGCCGCTAAAACTAAACCATGGAAAGAGGCAATTAAGCCAAACAAACCGACAGTAATTAGTAAATGATACATTAAATGGTTATCGCCGGTTATCATCGAAAGCGCTAATGGCAAAGGCGAATCCGAGGTTTCGCCCGATTTACCATTTTTAAAAACGATTGCTTCCCAACCGCTAATTCCAATTGTAGAAATGAACACTAAAACACAAAGCATAACTAATGTAAAAATTGCCCATCCAAAACCTTTGCTAAGGTCTTTCTGCGGATTTTTTGTCTCTTCGGCAACATTGGCTACGCCTTCAATTCCCAGAAAAAACCAGATGGCAAAAGGAATAGCCGCAAAAACGCCACTCCAGCCATTGGGGAAATTATGGCGAACCAGGTTTTCAGCGCGAAATTTAGGTAAGGTAATGCCTGAGAATAAAAGTAACTCGCCAACAGCTAAAACAGTAATGATAACTTCAAAGGAGGCAGCTGCTTTTATACCATAAATATTCAAGGTCGTAAATATAAAATAAACCGCTATCGCACTGGTAAGAATCGGTACTTGTGGGAAAAAAGCGTTGAAGTAAGCACCAATTGCAAAGGCAATCGCTGGTGGCGCAAAAATAAACTCCACCATTTGTGCAATGCCGGCTATAAAACCTATGTTTTTACCCAAAGCTTTGTTCGCATAATCAAAAACACCCCCGGCTTTCGGAATGGCGCAGGCCAATTCTGCATAGCTGAAACTGAAGGTAACATACATCACCATGATTACAACCGTTGCAATGGCCATGCCTAGTGTCCCGCCTTTTTCAAGGCCGAGGTTCCAGCCGAAATACATACCAGAAATTACATAGCCAACGCCTAAACCCCATAGCATAAAGGGCGTAAGTGTCTTTTTCAAGCCATCTGTTTGTGCCATCTTAAAGGTTAAACTTAAAAATAAATAAAATAATTAATCTGCCCGGAATGATTATCTATTATTCGGTTTGGTTGTTTAATGTAACAATTTTTATTCTTTTTAATACGTATAAGTTCGATTTAAAAATGATGCTAAAAATAGAGCTGTTCTTAAGGTAATGTCACATTGAGCTTGCCGAAATGTTTTAGTTGTGGATTTTCGACGCGCTCAGATTGATGATTAAACGGCTTAATCAATAAAAAACCCGGTAGTTTTTAGCTCCCGGGTTTGTAAAGGATTTAACTTAAATCCTGATTTTTGTTAAAAATCTGACTGTCTCTCGTGTTTTTCTGTACCGTAATGGCACCAAAAAGGGATAGTAAAAAGGCAAAGGCATAAAAACCTTTCTCGCTCGGTAAAAGTGTGGCATTCCACAAACCAATAACTAATAAGGTAATGGTTAACAAAGTTGAAAACCAGCTAATACCATAATAAATTTCGGTTACAGGAATTCCTTCTAATTTATCACGAACAGCTTTTTGTAATGATATTACAGCGAAAAGACCAAACATCAATACCGTAAAATAATATCCTTTTTCATTTAAAAGCATATCAGAACGCCAAAGGCCTACAATAAAGCCTATCATTCCGATGCCTAATGCAATCCAGGCTGCTGCCACGAATGCATTTGATGGTTTTTGATTCATTTGATTAGAGTTTAATTTAATTTCAATACAAAACGCTGCAGCATCTGAAAAGGTATAATCCGATTAAATTATTTATTTATCAGGCACATAACTGAATGCCAATATTCAAACTTTTTAGCAGCGCTGTGCAAAAACTAAATTTGTTCCCGTTTTACGCTTTACTCCGCTAAACAGCCGAAATGGCTGTTGCTCCGTGCCGCAACGCTGTCTACCGCAGGCAGACGGGGCTAATTGTGCAGAACTGCTTTCTATTTTAACGATTTGCATGGTGCAGAAACTTTGTTTATAAACCTGATGGCAGCGATAGCCCGAAGCTTTTTCAGCGAGGCTTTAGCGCACAGCAGGGCAAGCAAGCCGCCAAAAGCGCAAAACGTTCATTTTCACATTAATTTAGCCCAATTTATTGTATTAAATGCCTTTTAAATAAATACGTTTCAGGATATGTAAAGATTAATTTCAGATGTTTCCAAATAACGGATGGCGTAATTTTTACTATGTCTTATAACCTTAATTCAAACAAAAATCTATCTTTCGCATTTGTAATGTATAACGCTATCTTCGTAATATGCAAACACTGCTTACTTCTGCTCAAATGCGCAGGACGGATGAATTTACCATCGCAAATAAACCTATTGCTTCAATTGACTTGATGGAAAAAGCCGCCCGTGCATTTGTTCAAAGCTTTTTGAGAGACGAATTTGATTCAACAAAAAACATTGCAATTTTTTGTGGTAAGGGAAACAATGGCGGTGATGGTCTGGCAATTGCTTATTTGCTCCTACATAATGGCTACGAAAATATTAAGATTTATATTGTCAATTTCAGTGATAAGCAAAGTGATGATTTTGCCATCAATAGGCAACGACTGGATGAATCGCGTTATAGAAAAACAATAATCAATAAGGCTGCGGATTTAAAAAACATAAAAACCGATATTATAATAGATGCGATTTTAGGTTCCGGTTTGAATAAACCTCTAACTAGCGATTACGCTGATTTGGTAAAATACATTAATAAGTTAAATAAGAAAGTTTATGCCGTTGATGTGCCGACAGGTTTCCCGGCTGAAGGTGAAATTCCTTCAGATTATAATGGAATAAAAGCCTATAAAACCATCTGTTTTCAACGGCCAAAAATTAATTTTTTCTTTCCGGAATCTGCTCTGGCGACTGAAAAACACGAAGTTGTCGCTATTGGCCTGGATGAAAATTTTATTCAAAACCAGGATTCAGACTTTTTTTTGATAGAAGAAAGTGATATCCGGCATATGCTTAAACCAAGAAAATTATTTAGTCATAAAGGGACCTACGGACATGCCTTAATTATTGCGGGAAATACCAATACAATGGGTGCGGCTTTGCTTTCCTCGATGTCCTGTTTATATACCGGCGCGGGATTAACCACAGCTTGTATTCCTCAAAGTGGGTTGATAGCGCTGAATACTACATTGCCCGAAGTAATTGCCCTACCTCGAGATGAGTATAGGAAAGTAGATAATCCGGCTAAATATCAGGCCATTGCGATTGGTCCGGGTTTAGGGCTTTCTGCGGCGCATGAAAAATTATTGGAAAATTTAATATTTGATAATCAACCTTTGGTTATTGATGCAGACGCATTAAATATGCTCAGCGAAAGACCCGATTTAATTGATAAATTGCCAGAAAATTCTATTCTTACACCCCACATGAAAGAGTTTGACAGGTTATTTGGAGAACATCAGAATTGGTGGGACAGGCTTCAGACGGCTAAAGTAAAAGCGCAACAGCTAAAAATTGTTATTATGCTTAAAAATCAATTTACTTTTATCTGCGTTCCAAAAGGTCGAATTTACATCAATCCTACTGGTAATCCGGCAATGGCTCAGGGTGGGATGGGCGATGTTTTAACCGGCATAATTGCCGCTTTTCTCGCTCAAAAATACGCCTCAACCGATGCTGCAATTTTAGCCTGTTATATTCATGGCAAAGCTGGTGATAATTTGGCAATGGATAAAATTGTCGTCAGCGCGTCGCAGGTTGCGAAACAAATTCCAGTCGAAATTAAGCACCTGATGTAATTTTTTATTTATTGGATAAAAAAATAGCCTTTAGCATGAAAGATTGACTGCCTGCGATCAATGTCCTTAATTTGATCATATTGTGCCTGTGGCAGGCAGGCTTCGCTGGCTGAAAAGCCAACTGGCAAAATGAATTAATGAATAGCAATACCCGCTTTTCGAAAATAGTATCCGGCAAATTTCAATACAAATAAAAAATCCCGGCAATGATAGTTGCCGGGATTTATATATTTTGTAAATGCTTCAATTAAACACCACCCATTACCGTTAACTTTTCCATGGTCGGATTAACACTTCCGCCCATTGGTTCCAATGTTACTGCAAAAGCCTGTGCCTCTTGTATGGTTTGCATTTTCTGTAAAGCTTCATTTGAAGTTGAATCCAGTTTGCCAAAAACACCCAAACTTACCGGTTTTCCGTTAACCAAGGCCCAAAGCTGATATTCATGCTCAGCATCTGTTTTTGGCAGATTCATGGCCACATAGTTAATCAGAACGGTTTTGTCTTTTTTATTCCAATATACATTCATTTTGGATTTGGGACTAAAAGCCTGACCTGCCATGCGAATGGTTGCCCATTCTTTGCTATCGTTCATAGCAACCATATTATCTAAGCCCTTATTATCAAACTCTAATTGTCTGACAACTCCGGCAAATTTTTGCTTATCTAAATTTAAACTTGCAATTTGATCATGTGCATCATTTAATTTATTATAAGTGATAAATAATGCTGCAGTACTTAAAATTAATAAGGCAACACAAGCAACTAAAGCATATCTTAAAGTTCTCACTTTACCATCGCTACCATCTAACCTTACGATTTTTGGTTCTTCTGTATAAACGGGTGGCATAGAAACAGTTTCGATTTCATACTCGTCACGAATACCCAGTTTTTCAAATAATCTGGTTTCTACATCTGCAGATGGCTCTACAGCATTTTGCATCGCATATTGCTCCATAGCCTGCTCGATTGCAGCTATTTCAGCTACTACCTCAGGGTACTGAGCTGCCATTTCCTCTACATGCAACGCTTCCTCCGGTGATAAATCACCTAGAACGTACAATTCAAGTACTCCAGATTCTATATATGCTTTTAAATTTTCCACGCTCAATTAAAACTTCTTCTCAATTCTATAATAGCCAATCGTATTCGGGTTTTAACCGTTCCCAATGGCAAATCTAACTTCTCTGCGGCTTCTACATGTGTATAACCTTTGTAATAAACTAAATTGAGAACAGACTGCAAATCAGGTTTCAGATTCTCAACAAGTTGCTTTACGCCCATAACATCAGGGTTAAAAGTTACCTTATTTTGTTCATCAACAAAACTTACGTTATTTTCTATATCTTGGTTTTTGAGTGAATTCTTAAAATCTTTAGATCGAAGCTTATCGATAGAAAGATTGCGGGCAATATTCATCATCCATGTAAATAACCTGCCCTTCGTATTATCATAGTGCGTTGCGGATTGCCAGATTTTAACAAAGGTTTCTTGTAAAACATCTTCGGCGAGTTCAGTATGCGTAATAATTCTGGATATAACGCCATACAGAGCTGACGAATACATGCTGTATAATGTCTTCAGTACTGCAGGATCTTTCGATTGCAATGCCAAAACAAGTTCAGGCTCGGTTAGGGTTAATTTTTTTAATGCAGTCACTATTGGTTACTAAGATACAATCTTCAACACATAAAGCAAAAAAATGTTTTAGAAACCTATTCCATTCAGGAATGCGATTTTTAAAATATTTTGAATTTTTTTGGTTAACTATTCGCTGTTCATTACCCGTTATTGATTAGGATGAGTCAATGACTATTGAAGCAACAAACTCATCGTTACGCAATTCCTTCTATCGGGAAAAGATGCTTTTCCGCGTGGTAAGAGGAACGAACCAGCGGTCCGCTTTCTACATATTTTAGCCCTTTTGCCAGGCCAACTTCTTTATACATGGCAAAGGTATCAGGATGGATCCAATCTACAACAGGATGATGGTTACGGGTAGGCTGTAGATACTGACCTAAAGTTAAAATATGAACACCATTTGAAACCAAATCATCCATGGCTTCAAAAATATCGTCTTCAGTTTCGCCTAAGCCCAGCATGATACCGGTTTTCGTCCTCAATCCAAATTCAGAAATTCTTTTCAAAGCTTCTAAACTTCTATCGTATTTAGCCTGAATGCGCACTTGTCTGGTTAAACGCTTAACGGTTTCCATATTGTGTGAAACCACTTCCGGACGTTCTTCCAAAACCCGGTATAAATTATCCCACTGGCCTTTAAAATCCGGGATTAATGTTTCTAAAGTTGTAACCGGGCTTTCCTTACGAATGGCTTGTAGGGTTTCTGCCCAAATTATTGAGCCGCCATCTTTTAAATCATCGCGATCTACCGAGGTAATTACGCAATGTTTAACGCCCATTAATTTTACTGAATTTGCAACGCGGTTGGGCTCATCAACATCTACAGCTAAAGGGCGGCCTGTCGCAACCGCACAGAAAGAGCAACTGCGGGTACAAATGTTTCCTAAAATCATGAAAGTTGCCGTGCCTGCACCCCAGCATTCGCCCATATTCGGGCAATTACCGCTTTCACAAATGGTGTGTAGCTTATGAGTATCTACCAAGCTGCGAACTTGTGCATATTCTTTTCCAACGGGCAATTTCACGCGCAACCAATCCGGTTTACGTTTAATTTCAGTTACAGCAGGTACTACCGGTAAATCAATCATGATACAAAGTTAAGGATTAGGATTGAAATCTTGTAACGATGAAATGTTTGGATGTTGTAATAATATAGTTCATTGGCTCACCAGTTCAGTTGTTCATTGGTTTATTTGGGTTCAATTATAAATTAAATCTAAGGCATTAGATTTACAACGGAATTTCATAAAGTTTATGGAATGACAGTTTATCCCAATACCCTCTTTGTAAAATAATTTTGCCCTCTTTCACCTGGAAAAAGCCACAGCCGCTAAAGCCTTTTGGATCTTGCCATTCCATAATTGCCCAATCGCCATCCTCGAAAATGTTTATTGGTTTACAAACCATTTCAGCATTTGCAAATTCTGCTTCAAACATTTTTTTGATTACATTTCTTCCTTCAACGGGCGCATTTGCGACCTGGTGGTTAATTGCGTTTTCGGCATATAAATTTATCAAAACTTCAATGTCAGCACGATTAAATGCCTCAACCCATAATTTTAATATTTCTTTAGCACTCATCATTCAATATCAAGTTCAAAAATTTTTTGTTCCTTAATTAATTTGAAGCCCGATTTTTCATAGAACAGATGGCTTTCCCTTCTTATCGTATTGCACCTTACTTTCACTTTTTGTACCTGGTAAATTTTAGCCCAGGATAAAACCGCATTTATAAGCATACGCCCGATATTCTTTTTCCTGTTATTGAGGTCTACAATCAAACCACCTATTTCTACAAATGCTTCAGACTCAATCCGAACGGCATAAAAGCCATGAATCCATCCAACAATTTCATCATTAACTAATGCGACAAACGCACAATTACTTTCTATCTTTTTCAGGTTGTGAATTCTGGCCAGCGTTTCCTCTGCAGTAGTTTGATACCCTAACTGAACGGATAATCCGGAAACTTTTTCAGCATCTGCTGCAAGAATTTTTCTGATTTCGATCATGTTTTAAATATAGAAATAATTATTAAATCGCTAATTCATTGCGGTTATTTAGTAAAACGCTACTTATTAAGAGGTGATTTTTAAGATTTGGTTTAAACTTTGCTGTTATTGGGGGAATTGTATTTTCATTTCTAATTTTTTAGCAATTTTTTATGGATTAGTTGCTCAAAAATTCGTGACATATTTAAAATGATTCTAAATTTGTAACTCCTTTAATATAAGATGACAAAAAAGAAAAAGACAGTTGGTAAAACTGACGCAGATGTAATTTTAATAGGGGCAGGCATAATGAGTGCAACCCTTGGTGTTTTGTTAAAAGAATTAGAACCCAATTTAAGTATAGAAATTTACGAGCGACTTGATATTGCTGCAGCAGAAAGTTCCGATGCCTGGAACAATGCCGGTACCGGTCACTCTGCTTTTTGTGAATTAAATTACACGCCTGAAAAAAAGGACGGCACAGTAGAAACAAAAAAAGCCGTTCAAATTGCCGAACATTTTGAAGTTTCAAAGCAGTTTTGGGCTTATCTTATAGAAAAAGGCCTGATATCAAATCCGGAAAATTTCATTCGTAAAATTCCGCACATGAGTTTTGTATGGGGTAAAAAGAATGTCGATTATCTTAAAAAGCGTTACGATGAATTGCAGAAATGTGATTTGTTTAGCGATATGCAATATACAGAAGATGCTGATGTTGTGAAAGATTGGGCACCTTTAATTATGGACGGCCGTAAAAAGAATGAGAAAATTGCGGCAACCCGTATGGATTTAGGTACTGACGTAAATTTTGGTTCTTTAACCCGAGATATGTTCAATTACCTTAAAGAACAGTCAAATGTTAGCCTTTATTTCAACCACGAAATTCGGGATTTGAAGAAAAATAAAGATGGCAACTGGATTATTAAAGTAAAAGATTTAGAGAGCGGCGATAAACGTAAACGCGTTGCAAAGTTTGTTTTCATAGGTGCCGGTGGCGGTTCATTGCCATTGTTAGAAAAATCGGATATTCCTGAAGGAAAAGGTTTTGGTGGTTTCCCGGTTAGCGGACAGTGGTTAAAATGCACCAATGAAGAAATTATTGCTAAACACCATGCAAAGGTTTATGGGAAAGCCGCTGTTGGTGCCCCGCCAATGTCGGTCCCGCATTTAGATACCAGGATGATTAATGGAAAACAGGCCTTGTTATTCGGGCCTTATGCCGGCTTTTCGACGAAATTTTTAAAGAATGGTTCTTTTCTTGACTTACCGAAATCAATTAAATTTAACAATATTCGTCCGATGCTGTCGGCAGGTTTACACAATCTCGATTTAACAAAATATTTAATTGAACAGGTTAGGCAATCGCCCGAAGACAGGCTGGAAGCTTTGAAAGAATACCTGCCTACTGCCGAATTAAAAGACTGGGAATTGGAATATGCCGGTCAGCGTGTTCAGGTTATTAAGAAAGATGAAAAGAAAGGTGGGATTTTAGAATTCGGCACGGAAGTAGTAAGTGCAGGCGATGGTTCTATAGCTGCTTTATTGGGTGCTTCTCCAGGTGCTTCAACTGCCGTTTCCATTATGCTTGATTTATTGGATCGTTGTTTTACAGCAGATTTGGCAACGCCGGAATGGCAATCGAAAATTAAAGAAATGATTCCCACCTATGGTAAGGCATTGGCAGATGATGCCGAGCTTTGTAAAGCAACCAGAAGCAGGACGTCAAAAATATTAAAAATAGAAACGATTTAAATTTGATGACCACAGATTAACAGATTTTGCATTTAATCTGTTAATCTGTGGCTAAAATATATTACGTTGAAAATAGCAACGATTTAAAATTGATGACTACAGATCAACAGATTTTGGTTTTTAATCTGTTAATCTGTGGCTAAAGTATTTTAATTAACGTTGATTTTGGCTTTTGAATTAAGCCGCAATAACTTCGGCAACTTCTTCTGCCGAGATGTCGCTATGTGAAGATTCTAAAACACAATCGCCATCTTTAATTAATAAAATCTGAGGTGATTGATGCGCCACCTGAAAAACTTCAGCAATTTTATTTGAAATGTCGCGGAATGCAATCAAATCCAGAAAGTAAAGTTTAGTATCTTCGGGAATTACATCCCAATCCATTTCGAAATTTTTTCTGGCCATCATACTGATGGAGCAACGCGTGCTGTGCTTGAAAATAAGGCTGAAACCACTTGCGTTTTTTATTTCATCAAGCTGTTCCATTGAAGTTAAGTTAACCCAGGTCATGATTTTATAAGGTATTTATAGGTAAACAATTACAAAAACACAAAGTTCTGTAAATGTTCCAAAAATGAAAAAAGTAAATTAGTTTCTTCTGCGTTTTCCTTCAGGATAAGAACTATATGCAGGACAAAGTTTAGAAGAGCAGGATTCTAAAATAGTAATGGTGCAAAACACCGCCAATAATAAGATGGCAACTTTTCTCATCAGATATGATTTTAATTTTCTAAGTTACAAATAATTATTAAAAGACAATGTTAAATATTTGCAGAAAAATCTGCCATTTTAATTGCCGTAATTGCTGCCTCATCACCTTTATTGCCATGTTTGCCACCTGCACGGTCTTGTGCTTGTTCCAAATTATTTGTTGTTAAAACACCAAAAATAACCGGTTTGCTGTATTTAATACCCACATTTGTTAATCCCTGTGCAACTGCATCGCAAATAAAATCGAAGTGTTTTGTATCGCCCTGAATTACACAGCCGAGGCAGATTACGCCATCCAAATCAGCTTTTTTGCTTAATAAAATTTCGGCACCCCCGGTTAATTCAAAACTGCCCGGAACGGATAATGAAATTATATGCTCTGCTGCAACGCCATTTTCCAGTAATGTTTTTAGAGCACCGTTGTATAAGGCACCTGTAATTTCAGCATTCCATTCGGCCACAATAATTCCGAATTTATAATTTGCACCATTTGGAACTGTTGTATGAGAAAAATCTGATAGATTTTTTAATTGACTTGACATGCAGCAAAGATAACGCTAAGCATGGAATGTTAAAAGAGGCTAATGTTTAAATGTTGTAAGTTTATCAAATCAATTGAATACCACCATAAGTTGTACCAATTGGAATTATCTTCGTGCCAATCCAGATCTGGTTGCGGTCGAATTTGGATATTTTACTTTTTGCAACGATAAAAGCCCTGTGGCAACGAATAAAATCTGTTTTTGGAAGCAGCTCTGCCAAATCATTTATGGTAATCCTGGAGCTTAACAGTTTATTTTCAAGCTGTATCTGTGTATAATTTCCTGATGCTTCAACATACAAGATTTCATTTAATTCCACCTTGATTTGTTCATAACCATCCTTCACAAAAATGTATTCAGATTTGGTTTCCGTACGTTGATTTCTAAGATTAAATAGTTCCTGTGCCTTATTGCAGGCCTTCAAAAAACGAGAAAGTGAAAAAGGTTTTAACAAATAATCAACAGCATCTAGTTCAAAACTTTGTACCGCATGTTCGGTATATGCGGTTGTGAATATCACCATTGGCGGACTGGTCAGACTTTTCAAAAAATCTATTCCGCTGATATCAGGCATTTTGATGTCGAGAAAAATTAAATCAATTTTATTGGCCTGCAAATAGCTTATTGCTTCAAATGCATTTGTATACACTGCTGTTAGTTCAACAAAGGGTACCTTTGATGCGTGAGATCTGATGATTTCAAGTGCTATGGGTTCGTCGTCTATTGCAATAGCGGTCATTTTTGGTTTGTCTTTGTGTTTTTCTATTCTGTCATGCTGGAGAAGGGAGTATCTAGTAGCTCAAAGATGATCGTCATTTCGACCGTAGCGGAGGAATCTTTTAAACTGAGTTCAAAGATTTCTCCATTGCGCTGCGCTCCAGTCGAAATGACGAATTACCCAAATTTATCATTTTAAATTATTTACCTGTTTATTTGATTTCTGAAAGATACTTATTGCTAATCTAACTGTAAAGTTAAGTGAATAAAGAACTCTTTTGCGCTTTCACGAATAATCAATTCATGCTTTCCGTAATAAAGCAGTGTTAAACGTTGCTTAACATTTTCCAGCCCTATACCGCTTTTCAGTTTTTCAGGATCGTTATCAGCCTTTAAATGGATGCTGTTGTGAACATCGAAATATAGTGTTTTTTCTTTTGTTTGAAGCGTAATCTTAATGTGCGAGGGTTGTTGCAAGCTAATACCATGTTTAAAAGCATTTTCAACAAAAGGAATAAGCAACATTGGCGTAATTTGCAGGTTGTTTAGTTGTTCATCAATTTGTGTTTCAATTTTTATATCCGCAGAGCGGGATGTTCTTAGTTTTTGCAAATCGATATAATTATTCAGGTATTCTACTTCTCGGGTTAAAGAAATCTTATCCTGCATGTTTTCATGTAACATAAAGCGCATCATATCGCCAAGTTTCTGGATGCCTTCGCCGGTACGTTCGGCATTTTCCTGCAAAGCTGTTCCGAATAAGGTATTTAATGCGTTAAATAAAAAGTGCGGGTTAATCTGCGATTGAAGAAAACTCAGGTTCGCATCAGATTTACCTAATTCAGTTTTTAACGTTCTGATTTCTGTACGATTGGCCAGCCTTCTTTTATAAATGTACCAGGATAAAGGTGCACTGATAATTAATTGCGTTGGCATGTGGAACAAAAATACAATGAAGAACATTTCTATACGCCAGATAAACAATGTGGAAATTAATCCCAGCGGAACAGCTAATAAAACCGAGATGAAAAATACCTGCCAGAAATAAACTTTAAATGGTTTTTCTTTGGCAAAATTTTGAGGTAAAAGTGTGTAAACGGAATAGATAACGATACCAATTGCCGAGAAAATTACAAGCGTCCAGCACACACTAAGCTCTATCCCTGAATTACTCGATATCCAAAGTAAAAGACCAACAAACCAAAACCCCAGACCGAAGCCAATATCTACTTTCATTTGGGTTTCTTCATCTGTATTTTTGCCTTTATTTTCTGAAAGATAACTTACAAAAGCTTTGATAAGCGCATAAGCAGAAATGATGACAATAGACCACATACTGTAAACATATCCCTTAAAGAAAATGCGATTGTAGGCATGTTGCAAATCGTCATAATCAAATAATGTATAGGCCTCAGTATAGGTTTTGCAGATGCTGAAAATAAGTCCGCCGATGATGAACAGGCCAGCTAGCAGAAAACTATTTGCAACCACATTTTGCTTCTTCAGAAATGCCGGCATAATGCAAAAATTTATCGCTAGGAAACTCAGATATATAATGGAGAAACGAAAAAGTTCTGGTACTAAATAATTGGAGAAGTAAGAATAACTTACCTTTTCATTTAAAAAGTAGTAGTAATTCTCATTTCTTACCCTTCCGTCGGCACCCGAAATAAGTAAAATAACAACTAAAATATAAAGTGCTGTAGAAATCCAGAACTCAACTTTGCGTAAATCTTTAAAATCCATTTTATCTCTTTTGATGCTGCAATTTTAGTTATGTGGCACCAATATATTTTTAAAATGTGACGGAAAGGGTAAAAAATGTGACAAATATGCATGGATGAAGGTTGAAAGTTAAACGTTGCGGGTTTGTATGCTTTGAATTTGTATCGCAAAAACTTAGGTTTGCACGTTGACCTATAACCTTCAACACGCAACTCACAATAAATATTATTCAAATGACAGTATACGGAATACCAAATTGCAATACGGTAAAGAAATCCCTGGATTGGTTAAAAGCCCATAAAGTTGATTTCGAATTTCATGATTTCAAGAAGAAAGGAATCACTGCTGAAAAATTAAGCGATTGGTGTAAAGTTTTCGGCTGGGAAACCATCCTAAACAGAAAAGGCTTAACCTGGAAGAAACTTTCGAAAGACGAGCAGAATGTTATTAATAATCAAGAACGCGCGATTGCGTATCTGATTGAAAATACCAGTGCTATTAAAAGACCTGTTATAGAAAAAGATGGTCATGCCATTTTAATTTCTTTTGATGAAAAGCATTACGCTGAAACACTTGGCTAATACCTTTGTTTTAATGTTAAAGTTTGTTAAACTAAAACTTTAACATTAAAACTAATTTATTTTCGCATATGTATAAGCTGATCTTTTTTTTGCTTTTTGCCGTTCCTTTCGGAGCATTAGCTCAATCGAGCGTTACAACCGGTACCATTTACGATTTTTCAAAAAAATCGGCCTCACTTCCGGGTGTGACCATCAGAAATTTAAATAATAAGAAAGTCACATCGGCAAGTGCCTCTGGTAAATTTACGATTGCCGCAAATACAGGCGATTTATTAGAATTTTCTTTGGTTGGTTACGTTACCGATACGCTTTATTTAACCAGCCTACTGCCTAAAACCATTTATATGGTGGAAAGAAACAATAATTTAAGTGATGTAGATATCACGGGTGTGAAAATTAATAAAGAAATTCTAAATCCAGATCCTCAAGCAGAAAAATATGCCTTATTAGGTACAGGTGGTAACTTAAACCGGAAAAAAATGACCGATAAAGTTGGTGGTTTAAGTCTGAACCTCGGTTATGGTAAATATAAGCGTCAGCAAAGGAAAGAAGCTGAACTGGAAGAACGCGACCAGTATTTAATGGAAATAGATCAGAATTTCAATGAAAAAATTATAGGTAATCTTTTAAAACTCGAAGGACAGGATTTGAAAAATTTTATCATAATGTATCGTCCTTCGGTTCAAAAAGTCCAATCGGAGCGACCTTTCAAATATCCTTATTATATCGTTCAGGCTTACCACGCCTGGCTGAAACTTTCTCCGGCTGAACGAAAAATGCAGGAATTACCCGATTTGAAGAAAATAAATTAAAAGAGGAAGTTTACTTTCTTTTTAACACATAAGCCTTTGTAAGGTAACATTATAAGCACAAAGAATTCTCTTAGTGCTTATTTTTTATATTTGCCGCCAAATAATACATATCATGACTATCAGACTAAACCAATTACTTATTATGTGTTTAGTTTGCTTGGCTGTTGCATCTTCTGCATCTGCTCAGCAAGCGACCACAACTTCAACTGCTCCGACAACCAATTATAGTCCCGCAGAAGCATTCGGACCATTATTTTACACACAGAATGGTAATGAATTTCGTTCAGCAAACGGTGCGCCCGGCGCAAAATACTGGCAAAACAGAGTTGACTACAACATTACAGCAAGTCTCGATGAAACCAAAAACATGGTCAGTGGAACGGTTACCATTACCTATAAAAATAACAGTCCTGATAAATTACCTTATTTATGGTTACAGTTAGATCAGAATACGTTCAAAGAAGGTTCCCGTGGGCAGAAGGTAACGCCGGCTCGCAGTCGGTACGGCGCACAAGGCGAAAAATTTGACGGCGGTTATAAAATCAATAACGTTAGTGTTTCCCAAAAGACAGCTGCCGTAAAGTTTACATCTATAATTGAAGACACACGAATGCAGATTCGTTTGGCACAACCACTGGCGGCTAATGGTGACGTGGTTACCATTAAAATGGATTATTCTTATGTCTTGCCGAAAGAAGGATCAGACAGGACAGGACATTTGACGACGCAAAACGGTGAAATTTTTGCAATTGCACAATGGTTTCCACGCATGTGCGTATATGATGATGTTTTAGGATGGAACACTTTACCTTACTGGGGCGGCGGTGAATTTTATTGTGAATATGGTGATATAACCTATGCAATTACAGCACCTGCAACGCATATTGTTATGGGTTCGGGTGAATTGTTAAATCCCCAGGAGGTTTTTACTGCCGAACAGTTTAAAAGATGGAACGCTGCAAAAGCCAGCGATGCCACAGTTCATATCCGTTCGGCTGAAGAAGTTACTGACCCAAAATCCCGCCCGGCGAAAGATAAATTAACCTGGAAATTTAAAATTATGAACGCCAGGGATGCTGCATGGGCCTCATCAAAATCTTTTGTTTTAGATGCGGCTCGTATTAATTTCCCGAGCGGAAGAAAAGGACTTGCTGTTTCTGCACAACCTATCGAAAGTAATGGTGTCGACGCTTATGGTCGTGGTGTTGAATATGTAAAAACTACCATCGAACATTATTCCACAAAATGGTTCGAGTATCCTTATCCTATGGCTGTTAACGTGGCTACAAACATTGGCGGTATGGAATACCCGGGTATCGTTTTTTGTGGTTGGAAAGCAAAGAAAGGGTCGGCCTGGGGTGTAATCGATCACGAATTCGGCCACTCCTGGTTTCCAATGATTGTTGGTTCGAACGAACGCAAATATGGCTGGATGGATGAAGGTTTTAATACGTTTATCAACGGGATTTCGGCTAATAGTTTCAATAATGGCGAGTACAAACCCCGCCCTGCAGACATGAACCGTATTGGTAAAGCTGTAATCGGCAATCCTGCGATGGAAAATATCATGTTAATGCCCGATGGTATGGCAGAAAGAAACATTGGTATTAACCTGTACAGCAAACCGGGATGGGGTTTAGATATTTTGAGAGAACAGATTTTAGGTGAAGACAGATTTGATTATGCTTTCCGTCAGTATATTAAAAACTGGGCATTCAAACATCCAACACCTTTCGATTTCTTCCGATCGATGGAAAACGGTGCCGGTGAAGATTTAGCCTGGTTCTGGAGAAGCTGGTGGTTAAACAACTGGAAAATGGACCAGGCAATCGGCGATGTTCAGGCAGTAAAAACTGATGGAACCATTACTGGTTATACCATCAGAGTAAATAACCTGGAAAAAATGCCGATGCCGATTATTCTTCAGGTGAAAACCAAAAGCGGTAAAACGGATATCATTAAACTACCTGTTGATGTGTGGATGAAAAACACGAGCTGGCTGGTTCGCTATCCAACAACTGAAGAAGTTATCGCTGTTGCTTTAGATCCGAATAAAGTATTACCGGATTCAAACCCGGATAATAATACCTGGAATGCACCTGCAAACTAGCATTTAAAGAGATAATTTATAGCCATTCTGATTTTTCAGAATGGCTTTTGTTTTTTGGCAGCAAATTACTAGGTTGCGATTATGGAAGGGAATCGACAAAGCGTTTTTGAGGTCTACAATAAAATTGGGGACTGGTTTGCCGAAAACAGGCCCCAAAATCTAATAGAGAAAAGTTATCTTGATAAACTTATCTCGCTCATTCCGTCAAATGGAAGCATTTTAGATGTCGGCTGCGGAACGGGTGTCCCGATTTTGAACTACTTTCAGAATAAAGGCTTTAAAGTTACCGGCGTTGATGCGAGTGAGAAAATGCTTAGTCTGGCACAGAGAAATTTCCCTTCAACAGCATTTATTTTAGCCGACATGCGGAAGCTGCCGCTCCTTAAAAAACATGATGCAATAATTGCATGGCATAGTTTCTTCCATTTACCAGCCACCGACCAACCAGATATGTTTACGGTTTTCCAAAATCACCTAAACCCAGAGGGGATCTTGCTTTTTACATCAGGTACTACAAGTGGTGAAGTATGGGGCATGAATGGCGGCGAAAATTTATTCCACGCATCATTAAATACTGATGAATATAAGCAGCTTTTGGAAGAACATCATTTTAAAATATTGGTACATGTAGTTGATGATGCTGAATGTGGAAACGCAACAGTCTGGATGGCTCAATATAATCCGTTGTAGTTTTAATATTTGATTTAACTTTGCATATGGCTGAACAGCAAAAAAACAATCCGCTTCATGGCATTACCCTTGAAAAAATCGTAACCGAGCTTCAGTTGCACTATGGTTGGGAAAAATTAGGTTCGCTAATCAAAATAGATTGTTTTAATAACAATCAAAGCATAAAGTCGAGTTTAAAATTTCTGCGTAGAATGGATTGGGCGCGAAAAAAAGTAGAAGAATTATATGTAGATACATTTTGTAAATAGTTGCAGTTACTTGCAACCATTGGTCTCATCTTTTCATCTACCATTTACAATTATTTAAAATATTATGAAAAACATTATTACCTTACTTATCACACTCGTTGCTTTCTCAAGTTGCTCTTCAATTACTTCTCTTTCGGTATTAAATGGAGGAAAACTGGATGTTCCAAAAAAGGACAGTTACAATGTTATTTACAAAGCCAATTTTTCTGAAGGATTGACCGCTAATATTTCGTATACGGATGCACAAGGCAAATCAGTAGATTTAAGAGGCGTTACAGGTGCTTGGGAAAAAAGGGTAATGGCTAATTCTGGCACAAAAGTTAAAATTAATACCATTGCTTCATCTTCTTATAAAGCAAAAGCGAGTTTTGATGTTTCGGTTGATGGCAAATCAGTTTCATCATATGAGTTTAATGGTAAAAGAGTAAATTATGGATATACTGTAGAATTACCGTAGTTCATTAATTCTCGATTTATCTGCAGTGTTTTATTAATCTGAAATGCTTTAATAAGTTAAATTTTATCTTTATGTTTAATTCCATCAACTAAAAACTATGAATAAACTGATATTTGCTATCTTAGTCTTATTACTTAATTTTTCTTCGTGTGATAAAGATAATCTTAACAATGTGAACAGCATTGGCTACGGAACTTCCTTTGGTATGTGTGCAGGTTACTGTGTCCAAAATCTTTTAATCAGTAATTTAAAGCTTACCTTTTCCAAAAGTAAAAATGGCCAAACGCCTGATACTAAAACTTGTACTAAAACAATTTCTCAGGAAGAGGTAAATGCAATAAGAGATTTGTTAAATAACGATAAAATCGCGGCATTACCCGAGGTTATTGGCTGCCCGGATTGTGCGGATGGCGGCGCAGAATGGGTTTCTGTAAATGCCGGCGGTAAACAATATAAAATTACTTTCGATTATGGCAAAGCACCAAAAGAATTGGAAGCTGCTGTGGCTAAATTAAGGGTATTGAAGGATGGTTTTAAGGATTGTAATTAGTGTATAAAATTGGATTGTTACCGATTTGTTTTTAATATAAAGGGCAACCATTACCGATTAATAGTTGATGTTGAATTTAAGTTAAAGATTATTTTTGTTGTGTGGGTTGGTACACATGCTGAATATGATAAAATCAAAGTTGAGGAAATTAATTATGTTAAAAATCATTAAGACAGAACAAGAATATGAATTGGCTTTAGAAAAGGCATATATGCTAATACAAAAAGATATTGTTGTTGGCTCTGAAGAATCCGATGAATTAGAACTTATTACACTTTTAATAGAACACTACGAAGAAAGTCATTATCCCATTTTACCACCCTCGCCAATTGAAGCCATTAAATTTAGATTAGAGCAGTTAGGTAAAACACCAACAGAATTATCAAAAATTTTCGGCGCAAGAAGTCGTCAATCTGAAATCCTTAATGGGAAACGTAAGTTAAGTTTGAGTATGATTCGTAAATTACATGAAGTGTTGAATATACCTGCTGAAAGCTTGATTGGAGCTTATTAGTTTAATTATTTATCCAATCTATTGGTTGGTGTCTTGCCAATCGAAATGGAGGTTCAGCCGATAAAATTTCGATTTCCTCTGCTGTCTAAACCCGATATACGCGTAAAGCCAACAATTTTTCATTGTTGCTTGAAGCATTAGCGGGGCAGAACCTAACCTAAGAATTACTACAATTGCTTTCCAGAAATAATAATAATTCTACTATTAAGATGCTGAAACAAGTTTAGCATGACGATTGTATTATTCGATCTGCAAAAGAATTTGCAACCCCTTAATCATCAACTATAAACTGATAATTGTGAACTGAAAACTTTTTGTGCTAACCCCTTGATTTTTAAAAAGAATTGTTCTACTTTTGCAGTCCGTTTTATGGGCTATCTGAAAGGATGCCGGGGGAGCGGTAATTTTTTTAATAAAAAAACATAAAAAAGCACAATGCCAACCATTCAACAATTAGTTAGAAAAGGTAGAGTAGCACTGGAGTTCAAGAGTAAGTCTCCAGCGTTGGACAGCTGTCCACAGCGAAGAGGTGTATGTACACGTGTGTACACCACTACCCCTAAAAAACCAAACTCAGCAATGCGTAAAGTAGCCCGTGTTCGTTTAACGAACGGTAAAGAGGTGAATGCATACATTCCTGGAGAAGGTCACAACTTACAGGAGCACTCAATCGTATTGATCCGTGGTGGTCGTGTTAAAGATTTACCAGGTGTACGTTACCACATCATCCGTGGTGCATTAGATACATCAGGTGTAGCTGGTCGTAACCAACGTCGTTCTAAATATGGTACTAAACGTCCTAAACCAGGACAAGTAGCTGCGGCGCCAACAAAAGGTAAAAAGAAATAATCGGGAGGAAATAAGAAATGAGAAAGTCAAAACCAAAAAAGAGAATTATTCTTCCTGATCCAAAATTTAATGATGTTCAGGTAACTCGTTTTGTAAACAATATGATGTACGATGGGAAAAAATCTATCGCTTACTCTATTTTTTATGATGCTGTTGAATTAGCAGAAAAAAAAGCTGGTGAAAACGGTTTAGAGATATTCAAACGTGCTTTAACTAACATTATGCCAGCTGTAGAGGTTAAATCTCGCCGTGTTGGTGGTGCTAACTTCCAGGTTCCAACTGAGGTTAGACCAGAGCGTAAAACAGCTTTAGGTATGAAATGGTTAATTTTATATGCTCGTAAACGTGGTGAAAAAACCATGAAAGAGAAATTAGCTGGTGAAATTGTAGCTGCTGCTAAAGGTGAAGGTGCTGCTGTTAAAAAGAAAGAAGATACGCATAAAATGGCTGAAGCTAACAAAGCGTTCTCTCACTTTAGATTCTAATCACAGATTTAAATAGATTATTAAAAGATTACACAGATAAAGGAATTTTCATTGATGTTATTATAATCATTGAAATCTTTTAAATCTGTGTAATCATATTTTAAAACAATGGCAAGAGATTTAAAATTTACAAGAAATATCGGAATCGCAGCTCACATTGATGCAGGTAAAACGACAACAACTGAGCGTATCCTTTATTATGCTGGTGTTAGTCACAAAATTGGTGAAGTGCACGAAGGTGCTGCAACAATGGACTGGATGGCACAAGAGCAAGAGCGTGGTATCACCATTACTTCTGCGGCTACAACTGTTGGTTGGAAATACAGAGGGCAGAACTATCACATTAACATTATCGATACACCCGGACACGTGGATTTTACCGTAGAGGTAAACCGTTCGTTACGTGTATTAGATGGTTTAGTGTTTTTATTCTCTGCTGTTGATGGTGTTGAGCCTCAGTCAGAAACTAACTGGCGTTTAGCTAACAACTATAATGTTGCACGTATCGGTTTCGTTAACAAAATGGACCGTTCCGGAGCTGACTTCTTAAAAGTTGTTAAACAGGTTAAAGACATGTTAGGTAGTAATGCAGTTCCATTGCAATTGCCTATCGGTGCTGAAGATAACTTTACAGGTGTGGTTGATTTGATCAACAACCGTGGTATCGTATGGAATGAGCATGATAAAGGTATGACCTTTACTGAAGTGCCGATTCCTGCTGATATGTTAGATGAGGTAGCGGAGTGGAGAGAGAAATTATTAGAATCTGTAGCTGATTACGATGAGTCTTTGATGGAGAAATTCTTCGAAGATCCAAACTCAATCACGGAGCGTGAAATCTTAGATGCTTTACGTGCAGCTGTATTAGATGCTAAAATCGTTCCCATGGTTTGTGGTTCATCTTTCAAAAACAAAGGTGTACAAACGATGCTTGATTACGTGATGGAATTATTGCCTTCGCCTTTAGATTCTGAAGGTGTTGTTGGTACTAACCCTAACACGGATGCTGAAGTTTTATTGAAACCATCAGAAAGCGAGCCGTTTGCAGCTTTAGCGTTTAAAATTGCAACCGACCCGTTCGTAGGTCGTTTGTGTTTCATCCGTGTTTATTCAGGTAATCTAGAAGCTGGTTCATACGTTTACAATACCCGTTCAAACAACAAAGAACGCATTTCCCGTATCTTCCAAATGCACGCAAACAAGCAAAACCCAATCCCTAACGTAGGTGCTGGTGATATTGCTGCGGTAGTTGGATTTAAAGATATCAAAACTGGTGATACGCTTTGCGATGAGAAACACCCTATCGTTCTTGAGTCAATGGTATTCCCTGAGCCGGTTATCGGTTTAGCTATTGAGCCAAAAACTCAGGCTGATGTTGATAAATTAGGTATGGGCTTATCTAAATTAGCGGAAGAAGATCCTACATTCAGAGTTCAAACAGATCAGGAAACTGGTCAGACTGTAATTTCTGGTATGGGTGAGCTTCACTTAGATATCTTGATTGACCGTTTAAAACGTGAGTTTAAAGTAGAAGTTAACCAAGGCGCGCCACAAGTAGCTTACAAAGAGGCAATCTTCGGTTCTACTCAACATCGCGAAACATATAAAAAACAATCGGGTGGTCGTGGTAAATTCGCAGATATCCAGGTTATCATTTCTCCAATTGATGCTGATTTCGAAAAAGGTGGTTTACAATTCGTAAACGAAATTACAGGTGGTTCAATTCCACGTGAGTTTATCCCTTCAGTAGAAAAAGGTTTTGCTTCGGCGATGGTTAATGGTGTATTAGCAGGTTATCCGCTTCCTGATATGAAAGTACGTTTGATTGATGGTTCATTCCACGCAGTCGATTCAGATGCTTTATCATTCGAGCTTGCTGCCCGTATGGCATATCGTGAGGCTTTACCTAAATGTAAACCTACTTTGATGGAGCCAATCATGAAAATCGAAATCTTAACCCCTGAAGAAAACATGGGTGATGTTATCGGTGATATGAACCGTCGTCGTGGTCAGTTACAAGGTATGGATACCCGTAATGGATCTCAGGTTATCAAAGCATTGGTTCCACTTTCAGAAATGTTTGGTTATGTAACCCAGTTACGTACCATCACTTCAGGTCGTGCAACTTCTACTATGGAATTTGACCACTACGAACCAGCGCCTAAAAACGTTCAGGATGAAGTAATTGCTAAATCTAAAGGCAGAGTTAAGTCTGAAGATTAGTATTAAGATAAAAGTATCAAGTATCAAGACCTGCATTGAGTCTTGATACTCGATACTAAATACTTGCTACTTAAAAGATAAATCCGGTCTTTGTTATTAATAGCTCTAACAAGGATCATAATTAAAACAGAAAATGAGCCAAAGAATCAGAATTAAATTAAAATCTTACGATTACAATTTAGTAGATAAATCTGCTGAGAAAATCGTTAAAACTGTTAAACCTACGGGTGCAGTTGTAAGTGGACCAATTCCACTTCCTACAGAGAAAAAAATCTTTACTGTTTTACGTTCTCCACACGTAAACAAAAAAGCCAGAGAGCAGTTCCAATTGTGCGCTTACAAACGCTTATTAGATATTTATAGCTCTAACTCTAAAACAGTTGATGCTTTAATGAAACTTGAATTACCTAGCGGTGTTGAAGTTGAAATCAAAGTGTGATAGATTTTAAAGCGAATTTAAAGGGTTCCGATGCAAATCGGAACCCTTTTTTGTTTTGCCGGAAAACCCTGATTCAATCTTATTGCTTGATATTCAGTATTATAGTATATTTGGTTTAACCAAACCAGCGCTATATGTCTGAATTACAAACTACGGATGCATTAACTGCTGCATCTCCACTCGGGAAAAATGATCGAATTCTATTTCTCGATGCGGTTAGAGGAATTGCCGTACTCGGTATATTACTCATGAATAGTATGGCCATGGGCCAATCTCATATTTTTTATGCTTTTTTAAATCCTAACCAACCGATGACGGGTTTAAATTATTATGCATGGGTTTTGGAGATGGGCTTTTTTGAAGGAACCATGCGGGGACTGTTTTCTATTTTATTCGGTGCAGGAACTGTTTTATTGATTAATCGTTTAGAAAAAAATCGCGGAAATACCGACGCGGCTGATATTTACTATCGTCGCATACTTTGGTTATTGGTTTTCGGACTAATTAATGCATATATATTTTTCTGGCCGGGTGATATTTTATATTCCTATGCACTTTGTGGCCTGGTTTTGTTTCCGTTTAGAAAGCTATCGCCACAAATATTATGGGTAGGTGTTTTTATTTTGCTGGTGATTGGAACATATAGAGAAAATTCTTCATTATATAATCGAAAAGAAATTATAGTCAAAGGAAAACAGGTTGAATTGCTTAAGAAACAAAATAAGAAGTTAACCGAAACGCAACAGGGAGACTTAGAAAAGTGGGTGAAATTCAGGGAGAAAAATGACGTTAATGGCATGATAAAAGATGCAAAAGAAGAAGATGATAAGATTCAAAAGTCAAGCTATCCCAAACTTTTTGCTTTCTACAGAGATGTAAACATGGAATTGCAAAGCATTGGTTTTTATAACGGTTGGTGGGATATCTTAATGTTTTTCTTTGCAGGTATGGCGCTGATAAAATCTGGTTTTATAACAGGTGAAAAATCAAATTGGATTTATATTATTGGTGCTGTTTTGGGTATCGGAATAAGTGTAGCGTTCAATTTTATGGGTATTAAAGAAATGTATGCCGCTAAGTTTGACGTGATTAAATTAACCGAATCAGCACCTGCAGAATTGTATCAAATAAGGCGTTTGCTTCAAACATTAGGCTATTTATGTTTACTAATACTTTTATATAAAATAATCCCTTTTAGAAAGTGTTTAAATATTTTTGTTCCCGTTGGCCAAATGGCTTTTTCAAATTATTTAATGCAATCCATTATTGGCGGAATATTCTTTTTAGCTTTTGGCTGGCATGGCAAATTGCAACGATATGAAATTTATGAATTCGTTCTTGCAATATGGCTGTTTCAAATCACCTTCAGTACAATCTGGCTAAGGTATTTTTTGTTTGGTCCTTTCGAATGGCTTTGGAGAAGTTTAACTTATTTAAAATCACAACCGATAAAAAGACAAAAAGTAGACGATACAATAGGCGTTCAGCCTAAAATTGTTGTAAGTACTTGATTTAACTATACTAAAATAAGATGGGTTCTAACCTGATACTTATTGTTGGCTTTCAGTTTATATCCAAAACAAATCTCTGTACTGATAGTTTAATATCATATAGGATTAGTTATGGAAAGATATAAGAATAAGCAAGCTGTAAAAGGACAGGATTTTGCTAAACCTGAAGAAGAAAATAAAAAAACACCATCGCATGGCGAGGTTGCAAATCAAACGGGCGGTGATTTTTCAGATTTAGAAGAAAGCAGAATGGATAATCCACCGGAGAAAAGAGATGCTAATGGGTCGGATAAGTCTGACACAGACGCTTACACAGGTAACGTAAATCAGGAAAAAGGCATTAGATAGCCGTGATAAATTCTTTTACTTTAGCAGTAAGTCAAAAGGCTTTGGCATAAAGTGAAAATTTTTAAGTTTATCGCTTAAAACGGGATTATCCAGCACGGATGGTACTACTACAGGAATATGTGCTGTTTTAGGATTCTCTTTAAGAAAAAAACAAATGTCTTCACCAGTTAAATCTTCATGAAGCATATCGTCAGTAATTACTAAATCCGGTTTATAGTTAATGAGCAACCTGTTAAAATCAATTGGGTTATTTGCAATTTCTATTAAGTAATCTTCTTTAAAGATAATATTAAAAGCACATCAAGTGTGCTTCTATGCTCATCGATAACAAGAATTTTCTTTTGCATTTGCGGACAATTTCCTTAGTCTATAATCCGATTACGAACCACAAAACTTATTAATGCCGCTGTGTTTTTCGTTCCGGTTTTCTCCAGCAAATTTTGCCTGTTTCCCTCAATGGTTCGTTTACTGGTAAAAAGCTTGTCAGCAATTTCACTATTGGTAAAACCCTGGGCAATTAGACTTAAAATTTCAACCTCTCTTTTTGAAATTTCTACATCGGTCTTTAGTTGGGTTGAGGCTCCGGTATATCTGCCGTTAATTTGCGAAAGAAGTTTTAACGTTACGCTTGTACAAACATATTTATAGCCACTGGTAATTTGCTTGATGGCAAAAATGATTTCGGGAATATTTACGTTTTTAAGCAGGTAACCCTGGGCGCCTGAATCCAGTGCTTGAATTACATGTTTTTCATCTTCAAGCATTGTTAAAACAAGTGTTTTAATTTTTGGATAATTTGAAGACACCGTTGCTATTAATTCCATGCCGTTCATGTCAGGCATGTTAATGTCTGTCAGAATTACATCTGGTTCGGTTCCTTTTTTTAAATACTCCAGAACTTCCTGCCCGTTTTTGGCATCGGCAATAATTTCAATATCCTGTTCCTTTTCGAGGAGTGCAACTATTCCATTTCTAACAATGGTATGATCTTCAGCAATTAATACTTTTATTGGATTTTTCAATTTCAGTTTGGAAAAACTAATTAGTTAGATTTCAAATATCGAAATATTTTAAAACCTTAATGTGCGTGTTTGTACTTCAAATTATGAGTATTAATACTGATATTACTTTGTTTCTGCACTACTATTTAACGAAGATGTTATCAATTTGTTTGAATTATAGCTTATATAGAAGTTAGAGGGCAAAACGTGTTTAAAAAATTAAACCTTTTAAATAACAAATTGTTAATAGTGTATCTAACTATTCAAGAATATAATATGAACACTAATCCAGATACGCAGCATCCTGAAAATTCAGGCAATTTAAAAGCAGGTGAAAATGATGATAATTGGGATAACGATACTTATGGACATATCACAGATCCTGATGCAATTAAAAAGAAAAATGAACCACAGCACGAGGGTAACGAAAATATTGATGCTTCTGAAAAGCTAAAAAATGAAAATATTATAGCTGATGATGATGTTGCAGCCAGAAATAAAAATGAAGATAAAGGTGTTGGCGGGCAAATGCAATAATATTAAATCAGCTTAACATTTTCGATAATTATATACGCTTACTTAAATAAGTATTTACAATAATTATAGATATTTAAATCCCGGTATTTAAAACATCATCTTCATCACGCTGTTTCATTTCTTTTGACGTATCTGTTTGAAAATCTTTAGATGAACTTCCTGTACGACTTTCAGCACGCTCTATGGTAGGGTTTTTGTCGACTGCATTATACGTATCATCGCTAAGAGAATCTTTTCCCTGTGTTCCCGAATTGTCTAAACCATCCCTTGCAGTTGAATCGCCTTTAATCATCAAATCAGGCTCTTTGCCGAAGCTATTTACCTTATTCCCCTCGTTTCCCTTTTCATATGCTTTTTGAACATCTGATTTATCGACAATTTCTTTGTCAGATCCGATATAACCTTCAATATGCTCTTCTTTATTATATGCGTTTGTTTTCATAGTATAAATAGAACACATCAATACAAAAATGGTTTTTTGCTTTTATTTTAAATAGTTCGCTGCCATTTTTGTGTTTTGCTTAACTTCGCAACCAATTTAAAAACTGAATTTAATGGATTGGAAAAAATTAATTTCGAATAAACGTTTTGGTCAGGAACAATATGGTGCAAATTCAGATAAGGCACGTTCAGATTTCCAACGGGATTATGACAGGTTAATTTTTTCATCACCATTTAGAAGATTGCAAAACAAAACGCAGGTTTTTCCTTTACCCGGAAGTATTTTTGTACACAACAGATTAACACACAGTTTAGAAGTCGCCAGTGTTGCCCGCTCTATGGCAAACATTTTTTTAAACACCATTGAAGAGAAAAACCCACAATTAATAAAAGAAGTTCCGTTAATAAGTGAAGTTGGAAATATAGTTGCAGCGGCTGCTCTTGCGCATGATTTGGGAAACCCTGCATTCGGCCATTCTGGTGAAGCTGCTATTTCAAGGTATTTTACTGATGGAGATGGTAAAGTGTATAAGAAGGATATGAATGATGCACAGTGGCATGATTTGATAAACTTTGAGGGAAATGCGAATGCCATAAGAATTTTGACACATCCTTTAAAAGGTAAAGGAAACGATGCATACGCATTAACTTATTCAACCTTAGCTTCCATTGCTAAATACCCGTGTGCTTCAATCGCAGGGAAACAAAAAGGTATACTTCATAGAAAAAAATATGGTTTCTTTCAGTCAGAAGAAGAAAGCTTCAAGAGAATTGCATCGGAGTTGGGTTTAGAGAAAGAAGATAATGAATACCTGATTTATAAAAGGCATCCGTTAGTTTATCTGGTAGAAGCTGCTGATGATATTTGTTATAGTATAATTGATTTGGAAGATGCACACCGGTTAAAAATTCTATCTTATGAAGAAGTTAAAGGCTATTTGCTGCCTTTTGCCAATTCGAAAACGATTGAAGACAGGCTAAAAAACGATTATGAAGATGATGATGCAAAAATTGGCTTGTTAAGGGCTAAGGCAATAAATACATTGACAGTAGTTTGTGCCGGGATTTTTTACAACACACAGGAAGCCTTGCTAAAAGGCGAGTTAAATAAAAGTTTAACAGAGTTAATTCCTGAACCTTACTTTTCTGCCTGGAAAGCTGTTGAAAGGGTATCGGTAGAAAGAATCTATAATTTTTCCTCAGTAATTCAAAAGGAAGTTGCAGGGTATAAAATTATGGCAGGTTTACTTGAAGAATTTGTACCTGCTTTAATTCATAACAATACACATTACTATAAAAAGCTGGTTAAATTAATCCCAAAACAATATCATACAGATTTAACCGATATTTATTCCAGAACACAAAGCGTATTAGATTTTGTTTCGGGGATGACAGATTTATATGCTGTTGATTTATACAGAAATATAAAAGGAATATCCTTCCCCTCCGAAACCTGAGTTTACGGCATCGGAAGTGAAGATGCTCATCGTTAAAACTAAAGGCTATTTTACATAAAAAATTGCCTTTAGTTTTCAATTAGCGCCTGCCGGCATCATCCCATTTATTTCTTTCATCCTGAAGTTCTCTGGCAAGTTTCATTTCTTTATCTTTTGCTTTTACTTTATGCGCCTGAAACTCATCCGCAACTTCCTGGTAAAGTTGCGTTCGGTAGGTAGCTTCTTTTCTGAATTTACCGGTTTGCAAAATTACAATTGCTAAAACCACAGCAAGAATAATAATGATTGCCCAAACAATTGTATTATAGGTTCCCTTGTTAAATGAAATACCAAGAAAATTAATTTCATTTACAGATGCAGTAGCGCTTGCCAAAGAACTTTCTTTTCCGGTTACTTCACCTTTTAAACTGGCAATATTATCTGCCTGAGATTTAATTTGCTCCTTTGCCTCCTGTAATTGCTTACGTTCTTTACGCAGGGTATCGTTTACACTTTTCCAAACCGCAGAAAGTCTGGAAGGATTGATTAAACGAGCGCCGTACAAGCTTTTCGATTTTTTTAACATGAATTGATACTGCCCGTTTAAAGAAGGGTCGGTATTTTTCGAAGTGTCTTGCTGTGCATGAGCAAATGCGACGTTTAAAAATATTAACGCCCCTAAACAATAAAGGATGTGCTTAAATTTCTGCATAGTTTAAATGTAAATGTTAAAATGTAAAACTACATTTTTATACAATTTATTATAAATTAATTTCTGATAGATTACATTTGTTTCATGCAAATAGGAATTATTGGTTTGGGTGATATGGGGAAATTGTATGCCCTGTCATTTGCAAATGCAGGTTATAAGGTATGCGGAGCAGATATGCCTTTACGTTTTGATGATTTAAAAAAAGAACTCGAACCTCAGGGTATTGAAGTTTTAAATGATGGTCATGAAGTTTCCCGTAAGTCAGATTTCATTATTTATTGTGTTGAAGCCGAAAAGATTGATGATGTGGTTTCTGCTTTTGCATTGTCAACTAAGTATGGTGCCATCGTTTCCGGACAAACATCCGTAAAACATCCTGAAATTGCGGCTTTCGAAAAATACCTTCCCAAAGAAACACAAATCGTAACCTGTCATTCTTTGCACGGACCGGCTTTCAGCCCCGAAGGACAAACTTTAGTTGTGGTAAGGCACCGTGCCAGTGATGAGGTTTATCAACAGGCATTAGAAATTTATAAGTCACTCAAATCAAATATTATCGAATTGGATGACTATAAAGAACACGATAGAATTGTTGCGGATACACAAGCCGTAACGCATATGGGGTTTGAAAGCATGGGTTCTGCCTGGAAAAATGCCGGTTTTTTTCCCTGGGATAATCCGGCTTATGCCGGTGGAATCGATAATGTAAAAATTTTAACTACCCTTCGGATTTTTAGCTACAAATCGCACATTTATGCTGGTTTGGCTATTCTAAATCCATATGCTCAAAAACAGGTTAAATATTATGCACAGGCAGAATCTGAATTATACAAGCTTATGATTTGTGAAAACGAAACTGAATTCCGGGCTAAAATTTACGCAGCCCGCGATTTTGTATTTCATGAAAGCAGAAAGTTATTGTTATTGGATGATAACATAATGAAAGAATTTAGTTTATCAGATGCCACACATAAACAAAAACCAAATTCGCATTTAAGTTTACTGAGCATGGTTTATGCCTGGTACAAAATGGGTGTAAATCCTTATGATAATTTAATCTGCCAAACGCCTCCGTTTAAGTTACGTTTGGGTATTGCCGAATATCTTTTTAAAAATGAAGCCATGCTTGAAGAGTCTATTCAAACGGCTTTATATGATAAATCAATCCGTGGAGATGATTTGGAATTTCATACCGCAGTGCATGAATGGGCATCCATCATAGGCTACGGAGATTTAAAAGGATATAAGGAACATTTCGAGGCCGCCAAGTCATTTTTCGCCAATCGTTTGAATGACGGACGAGATTTAAGTGCGGAGATGATTAAGAGATTAGGTAAGTAGGGGAATATGATAGATGTATAATGGAAAATGGATGATGGAATCAACACGTTTTCCATTTCCCAGATACAAGTAAGCTCTTTCACTAGTAAATTTAACTGTCCATCATCCATCTTACATCTCCCATATACCATATAGACTTTATTTTATTCCCTAAATCTGTCGTTTAGCCAAAAACTGTCACTTATATTTGCCCGCATGTCGGTATTATTGTTTACCATTATTGTTTTATTGGGTGCTTTTTTCGCCGGTTTACTAGGCTCCTTAACAGGTTTGGGCGGCGGTGTAATTATCATTCCGTTATTAACGCTTGCCTTAGGTGTTGATATTCACTATGCAATCGGTGCGTCGATCATTTCTGTAATTGCAACTTCATCCGGATCGGCGGCAGCGTATGTAAAAGAAGGGATTACGAATATCCGAATTGGCATGTTTCTCGAGATCGCAACCACAATAGGAGCGGTTTGCGGGGCAATCGTTGCCGTTTATCTTAATGCCAACTACATCGCTATTATTTTTGGCTGCATCCTTATTTTTTCGGCCATCATGACTTTGAAGAAAAAGGTCGACCATTCTACTTTGGATGACTCTGATAAATGGGCAAACTTTTTTAAGTTGAACGGTTCCTATCCTGATAAGGCTGTGGAGCACAAATATGCGGTTAAACATGTTCCCGGCGGTTTCTTAATGATGCTTTTTGCAGGCACACTTTCGGGTTTGCTAGGCATAGGCAGCGGTGCCTTAAAAGTAATTGCAATGGACAACATCATGCGCCTGCCCTTTAAGGTTTCTACAACAACGAGTA
Organism: Pedobacter rhodius; assembly: GCF_027213645.1. GTDB lineage: Bacteria > Bacteroidota > Bacteroidia > Sphingobacteriales > Sphingobacteriaceae > Pedobacter > Pedobacter rhodius. The sequence goes on from NZ_JAPWGL010000007.1 coordinate 43,597, forward strand.
ACTTTATGATGGGCGTTACAGCAGCGGCCAGTGCAGTTGTTTATTTACACAGAGGGCAAATAGACCCGGGAATTGCGATGCCGGTATGCATTGGTGTTCTGACAGGGGCATCCTTAGGCTCAAAAGTTTTATTAAAAACCAAAACCGATAAGCTTAAAATTGTATTTGCTGTTGTAGTAACGTTTTTGGCTTTGCAAATGATTTATAAAGGTATAAGCGGATTATAATGAGTACTGGTAAAAAGGAAAATTTAAATGATAAAGATATCCAAGTAATTCTTGGAACGCTTCTGCGTGCAGGTGTAATTATCTCTATGAGTATCGTTTTAATCGGCGGTATAATATTTCTTATTCATAACAAAGGTGCCATTACCGACTATAAGGTTTTTAAGCCTGAACTTTCCAAATTTTCATCAATTGCCGCAATTTTTAAAGGTGTTTTAACTTTCCAGGGCGATGCAATTGTACAGTTTGGCATCTTAATGTTAATCTTTACGCCCATAGCCCGTATCGTTTTCGCTATTTTTAGCTTTTTAATTGAAGGTGATTACCTGTATGTTCTTATTGGATTTATCATATTAACCATCATAACCATCAGTTTAAATGGTGGTTTGGCGAATTAGTTTATCTTTTTTAGCTAACTCCCCATCTATCAGCAAATTATTTGAAAACCATCATAATTTTGCCTTAAATGTACATCTAAGATAAATAAATTATGATCGCTTCAACGCCCATAAAGAAAAATCAAAAATAGTTGAAAAATATTTAGCTAACTATTTGAAAATTAATAATTCTTGCCTATCTTTGCCGTCCCTTTCGGGGGATGAACAACCACCTTGAACGAAGCCCTACTGCTTCGATGGGTGTTAAATTAAAAGATAAAATGTCAGGAATTATTGGAAAAAAAGTAGGAATGACCAGTATCTTCGATGCAGATGGAAAAAACATTCCATGTACTGTAATCGAGGCTGGGCCTTGTGTAGTTACACAAGTGAAGACCGAAGAAGTAGACGGGTATTCATCAATCCAATTGGGTTACGATGAGAAAAAAGAGAAAAACACAACTCAACCGTTAAAAGGCCATTTCGCGAAAGCAAACACAACTCCAAAACGCAAGCTGGTAGAATTCGATTCGTTTACAACAGCACTTAATTTAGGTGATGTAGTAACAGTTGATTCTTTCGCAGAAGGCGATTTTGTTGATGTTGTAGGTACCTCAAAAGGTAAAGGTTTTCAAGGTGTTGTAAAACGCCACGGATTTGCCGGTGTAGGTATGCAGACTCACGGTCAGCATAACCGTTTACGTGCCCCGGGTTCATTGGGAGCATCGTCATTCCCTTCACGTGTATTCAAAGGAATGCGCATGGCTGGAAGAACAGGTGGAGACAGGGTAAAAGTTCAAAACTTACAGGTTTTGAAAGTTTATGCTGAGCAAAACTTATTAGTAGTTAGTGGTTCCATTCCAGGAGCTAAAGGTTCTTACGTAATCTTAGACAAGTAATCAGATGGAAGTTAAAGTATTAAACATTTCAGGTAAAGAAACAGGTGCCAAGGTGCAGCTTCCTGAATCGGTATTCGGTATCGAGCCTAACGACCACGCGATTTATTTAGATGTTAAACAGTATTTGGCTAATCAACGTCAGGGTACGCACAAATCTAAACAACGTAACGAGATTGCTGGTTCAACCCGTAAACTATACAAACAAAAAGGTACAGGTGGTGCCCGTGCTGGTAGCATTAAATCTCCGTTATTTAACGGTGGTGGTCGTGTTTTCGGTCCTCAGCCACGTGATTACAGTTTTAAATTGAATAAGAAATTAAAATCATTAGCACGTAAATCTGCTTTAGCTTATAAAGCAAAAGATAACAACGTGGTAATTTTAGAAGATTTCAGCTTCGATACAATTAAAACTAAAAACTACACAAGTTTATTAGCTGCGTTAAACGTAGGTACACAAAAAACTTTGTTGGTTTTACCTTCACAAAATAATAATATCTATTTATCAAGCAGAAACGTTGAGAAAACTAAAGTAATCACTGCGGCAGATTTAAATACTTATGATGTATTAAACGCTGGTGTACTTGTGTTAACTGCAGATTCTGTTAAAACTTTGGAGGAGGCATTTGCCAAGTAATATGGAAATTTTAAAAAAACCAATATTAACCGAAAAAGCTTCAGCTTTAACTGAAAAATTAAACGTTTTCACGTTTAGCGTAAACCATAAAGCAAACAAATTGCAAATCAAATCTGCAATCGAAAAACTTTATGGTGTTACCATCACTTCAATCAACACGATGGTTGTAGACGGTAAAGCTAAATCTCGTTACACAAAAGCAGGTTTTGTTTCAGGCCGTAGTCCGAAATACAAAAAAGCTATCGTAACGTTAAAAGATGGTGAAACAATAGATTATTACGCAAATCTTTAATTTAATTATTAATTATAACTATGGGCTTAAGAAAATTTAAACCAGTTACTCCGGGAACCCGCTTTAGAGTTGGTGCCAGCTTTACGGAGATTACAGCAACCAAGCCCGAAAAATCATTGGTTGTATCATCAAACAAGTCTGGTGGACGTAACAACACAGGAAAAATGACTATGCGCTACATGGGTGGTGGTCATAAAAAATCATATCGTTTAATCGACTTCAAACGCGATAAATTTGATATTCCTGCTACAGTGGCTACTGTGGAATACGATCCAAACCGTACTGCCCGCATTGCATTATTACATTATGCAGATGGCGAGAAGCGTTACATTATTGCTCCTGAAGGATTGCAAGTTGGTTCGGTATTATTATCGGGCGATACTGCAGCTCCGGAAGTAGGTAACACTTTAAAATTATCGAACATTCCATTAGGTTCTATCATCCACAACGTGGAGATTCACCCTGGAAAAGGCGCACAATTAGCCCGTAGTGCAGGTGCTTACGCACAATTAGCTGCCCGCGATGGTAAATATGCGACTTTAAAAATGCCTTCTGGCGAAACCCGTTTAATCCTGACTACTTGTCTTGCTACTATTGGTGCTGTATCTAATTCAGATCACGCAAACGAAGTATTAGGTAAAGCTGGTCGTAAACGTTGGTTGGGCCGTCGTCCGAGAACCAGACCGGTAGCGATGAACCCTGTCGATCACCCAATGGGTGGTGGTGAAGGTAGATCATCAGGTGGTCACCCTCGTTCAAGAAATGGTGTTTTAGCTAAAGGCTACAAAACCAGAGAACTTAAAAAATATTCTAATCGTTACATCATAGAGAGAAGGAAGAAATAATGGCTCGTTCGATAAAAAAAGGACCTTATATTGACCATAACGTAGAGAAAAAAGTAAACTCTATGAATGATTCAGGCAAAAAGTCTGTAATCAAAACTTGGTCTCGTAGATCAATGATTTCACCAGATTTCGTTAATCATACATTTGCAGTACACAACGGTAATAAATTTATTCCTGTGTACGTTACAGAAAACATGGTTGGTCACAAGTTGGGAGAATTTGCTCCAACCAGAACATTCAGAGGACACGCTGAAAAGAAAAAATAATTAGACAATGGAAGCAATAGCAAAATTAAACAATTGTCCAACCTCACCGCGTAAGATGCGTTTGGTTGTAGATCTTATCAGAGGTGAACGTGTAGAAAAAGCATTAAGCATTTTAAAGTTTACCAATAAAGAAGCAGCAATAAGAGTTGAGAAATTATTATTATCTGCTATCAAAAACTGGGAATCTAAAAATGAAGGTGCTCGCCCTGAAGAAAACCAACTGTTTGTAAAAACAATTATGGTAGATGGCGGCCGTCAGCTTAAACGCTTACGTCCGGCTCCTCAAGGCCGTGGATATAGAATTCGTAAACGTTCTAACCACGTAACGCTGATTGTAGATAGTAAAAGTACAGAAACAACTCAAAACTAATTTTAGGAAATGGGACAAAAAGCAAATCCAATAGGTAACAGGTTAGGTATCATCAAAGGATGGGATTCTAACTGGTTCGGTGGCAACAACTACTCCGATAAATTAGTTGAAGATGAGAAAATAAGAAAATACCTTTCTGCCCGTATTGCTAAAGGTGGTGTTGCAAAAGTAGTTATTGAGCGTACGTTAAAACGTATCACTGTAACTATCCACACAGCTCGCCCGGGTATCGTAATCGGTAAAGCAGGTGCTGAGGTTGATAAAATTAAAGAAGAGTTAAAGAAATTAACTAAAAAGGAAATTCAAATTAACATCTTCGAAATTAAACGCCCTGAGCTTGATGCACAATTAGTTGCAGAAGGTGTTGCAAAACAATTAGAAGCAAGGATCTCATTCCGTAGAGCAATGAAATCTTCTATCGCATCAACAATGCGTATGGGTGCTGAAGGTATTAAAATCATGACTTCTGGTCGTTTAGGTGGTGCTGAGATGGCACGTACTGAGCAATATAAAGAAGGAAGAGTGCCTTTGCATACATTCCGTGCTGATATTGATTACGCTTTAGCAGAAGCTTTAACCACTTACGGTAAAATAGGTGTTAAAGTTTGGATCTGTAAAGGTGAGGTTTATGGAAAACGTGATTTGTCTCCAAACATTGGTGCAACAAACAACGGTCCAAAAGGCCAGTCAGATAAACCAGCTTTCGGTGGAAGAGATAACCGTGGCGGAAACGACAGACGTGGTGGTAACGACAGACGTGGTGGAAACCAAGGTGGTGGTCGTGGCCCAGGTCAAGGCGGTCCGGGTGCAAACAGAGGTGGTGGCGCAGGCGCTAACAGAGGTCCTCGTAAATAATTGATTTATTAACATCGTTTAACGATTAGAACAAAATAAAATGTTACAGCCAAAAAGAACGAAGTTCAGGAAGATGCAAAAAGGCAGAATGAAGGGTTTAGCTTCACGTGGAGCTGAATTAGCATTCGGATCTTTCGGTATCAAATCTTTAGAAGCAACTTGGATCACAAGTCGCCAGATAGAGGCTGCCCGTATTGCCGTAACTCGTTTCATGAAACGTGAAGGCCAGGTATGGATCAGGATTTTCCCGGATAAACCGGTAACTAAAAAACCTGCTGAAGTACGTATGGGTAAAGGTAAGGGTGCTCCTGAGTACTGGGTTGCAGTAGTAAGACCAGGACGTGTAATTTTCGAAGCTGAAGGTGTGCCTTTAGAAGTTGCTAAAGAAGCATTACGCTTAGCTGCTCAGAAATTACCAATCCAAACAAAATTTGTAGTACGTAGAGATTACGTAGAAGCATAGTAAAGTTGTTGAGATGAATGTTGTAAATACTTGTTTATTATAACCGCTACACTCAACCGTAAAGAAAAATAAAAATGAAAAATTCAGAAATCACAGGGCTTTCAAAAGAAGAATTAGTAGCTAAGATTGCGGAAGAAAAAGAGAACTTGTCAAAATTAAAGTTCGCTCACACTATTTCAGCTATCGAAAATCCTTCACGCATTGCAAAAGTAAGGAAAGACATAGCCCGTTTAAACACTGAACTGACTAAAGTGAAAAACGCTGAGTCAGCTACTGAAACTAATTAATTTGAGAGTCGAAATGGAAAGACAATTAAGAAAAACAAGAACCGGGTTGGTGGTAAGCAACAAGATGGATAAATCTGTTGTAGTGAGCGTGGAACGTAAAGTAAAACACCCGATTTATGGTAAGTTCGTAAAGAAAACTACCAAATTTATGGCTCACGACGAGAAAAACGAATGTGGTATCGGTGATACTGTATTGATTATGGAAACTCGTCCTTTGAGTAAAAACAAGAACTGGAGATTGGTACAAATTTTAGAAAGAGCTAAATAAGATGGTACAACAGGAATCGAGATTAAACGTTGCTGATAACAGCGGCGCTAAAGAAGTATTAGTAATTCGCGTGCTAGGTGGAACCGGCAAACGTTATGCTTCAATTGGTGATAAAGTGGTTGTTACTGTAAAAAGCGCTTTACCGTCAGGTAATATTAAAAAAGGTACAGTTTCTAAGGCAGTTGTTGTAAGAACTAAAAAAGAAATCCGTCGTAAAGATGGTTCTTATATCCGTTTTGACGACAATGCTGCTGTATTATTGAACGCACAGGATGAGCCAAGAGGTACACGTATCTTTGGCCCGGTTGCGAGAGAACTACGTGAAAAACAATTCATGAAAATTGTATCATTAGCACCGGAGGTATTGTAAAATGGGAAACAAAGTAATAAATACACCATCAAAACTTAAAATCCGCACTGGAGATTTAGTTAAAGTAATTGCAGGCGATTCAAAAGGTCAGCAAGGAAAAGTACTTTCAGTACAAATAGATAAAAACAGAGCCATTGTAGAAGGCATTAACTTAGTATCTAAACATACTAAACCAAATGCTGCAAATCCTAACGGTGGTATTATTAAAAAAGAAGCTGCTCTTCACATTTCTAACCTGATGTTGGTTGATCCAAAATCTGGTAAAGCTACCCGCGTAGGTCGTAAACTTAACGCAGATGGTAAATTGGTTAGAGTTGCTAAAATATCAGGAGAGGAGATTAAATAATGGCTACTACACCAAGATTAAAAAGCAAATACAAAGAAGAAGTTGTAAGTGCATTAAAAGAAAAATTTCAGTACAAAACTGTAATGCAGGTTCCTAAATTGGAAAAAATCTGTATTAATCAGGGAGTTGGTCGTTTTTCTGTAACGGATAAAAAGATTATGGATACCACAATCGTTGAGTTGACTACCATTACTGGTCAGCAAGCGGTTCCGGCACAATCTAAAAAGGATATTTCAAACTTTAAGTTACGTAAAGGTATGCCGGTAGGTGTACGTGTTACTTTACGCGATAATAATATGTATGAGTTCCTGGATCGTTTGATTTCTGTTGCGTTACCACGTATTCGTGATTTCAAAGGTATCAATGATAAAGGTTTTGATGGTAAAGGAAATTATACTTTAGGTGTAACAGAGCAAATCATCTTCCCGGAGATTAATATCGATAAAATCAATAAAATTTTAGGTATGGATATAACTTTCGTAACTTCGGCAAAATCTGACGTTGAAGCTTTAGAGTTATTGAAGCAATTCGGATTACCATTTAAAAATCAAAAAACAGCAGAATAATGGCAAAAGAAGGTGTAAAAGCACGCGAAGTTAAGCGCCAAAAATTGGTAGCTAGATACGCTGAAAAACGTGCAGTTTTAAAAGCTGCGGGAGATTTCGAAGGTTTAGATAAATTACCTAAAAATTCATCTCCGGTACGTTTACACAACCGTTGTAAGTTAACTGGTCGTCCACGTGGTTACATGCGTACCTTTGGTATTTCAAGGGTTACGTTCCGCCAAATGGCACTAGACGGTAAAATACCAGGTGTTAAAAAAGCATCTTGGTAATATAAAGTAGCTAGTACTGAGTATCAAGTATCAAGACCGAATGGTTTCTTGATACTTGATGCTTATGTCTTGATACTAAAAAATGAATTTAACCGATAGCAGGTCCCACAGCAGGGTAGCAGAAGGAAACCACTATCAAAAACAATAAAAAATGAATACAGATCCAATAGCAGATTATTTAACAAGAGTAAGGAATGCCATTAAGGCCAACCACCGTGTTGTCGAAATTCCTGCATCAAACCTTAAAAAAGAAATTACAAAAGTTCTTTTCGATAAAGGTTACATCGCGAACTATAAGTTTGAAGATACTACAGTTCAGGGCACTATTAAAATTGCTTTGAAATACAATCCGATTACTAAAGTTCCTGCTATTCGTACTTTGATGCGAATTAGTAAACCAGGTTTGAGAAACTATGCTGGTGTTGAAAATATGCCAAGAGTATTAAACGGTTTAGGTATCGCAATCTTATCTACTTCTAAAGGTGTAATGACCGATAAAGAAGCAGCCAAATTAAATATTGGTGGTGAGGTATTGTGTCACGTTTATTAATTATTAGGAGAACAGCACAATGTCAAGAATAGGAAAAGCCCCAATTACAATCCCTTCAGGTGTTACAATTACCATATCTAAAGATAACGTAGTAACTGTAAAAGGCCCAAAAGGTGAATTAACACAAACAGTAGATTCAGATATCACTGTAAGTCAGGAAGATGGAATTTTATCAGTAAACCGTCCTTCAGAACAAAAGAAACACAAAGCATTACATGGTTTATACCGTTCATTGCTTAACAATATGGTTATTGGTGTTACAGAAGGTTACAAATTAACTCAGGAATTAGTAGGTGTTGGTTACCGTGCTACAAACACAGGTAATACATTAGACTTGGTTTTAGGTTATTCTCACCATTATGTATTTCAATTACCGGAAGAGATTAAAGTAACCACTTCATCAGAAAAAGGTCAGACACCTAAAATTATTTTAGAAAGTATTGACAAACAACTGATTGGACAAGTAGCAGCGAAAATCCGTTCGTTACGTGCACCAGAACCATATAAAGGTAAAGGTATCAAGTTTGTAGGTGAAGTATTAAGAAGAAAAGCAGGTAAATCAGCATCTAAAAAATAGTAATCATGGCAGGTAAAAAATTATCAAGAAGAGATCGTATTAAAAAAGGGATCAGAAAAAGACTTACCGGTTCAGAAGAACGTCCAAGGTTATCTGTATATAGAAGCAATAAAGGGATTTATGCGCAGGTAATTAATGATGTAACCGGTACAACAATAGCTTCAGCATCATCTTTATCAAAAGATTTTTCTGGAACAGGTAACAAAAGTGACCAATCCGTAGCAGTAGGCAAATTAGTTGCTGAAAAAGCAATTGCTGCTGGTGTTAAACAAGTTGTTTTCGATAGAAACGGCTATTTATACCACGGTCGTGTGAAATCGTTAGCAGAAGGTGCTCGCGAAGCTGGTTTAGTATTTTAATCTGAAGAAAAAGTAAGATGTCAACTATTAATATAAAAAGAGTAAAAACCACCGATATCGAATTAAAGGATCGTTTGGTTAGTATACAACGTGTTGCCAAAGTAACCAAAGGTGGTCGTACTTTCAGCTTCTCAGCAATTGTTGTTGTCGGAGATGAGAACGGTGTTGTTGGTTTCGGTTTAGGTAAAGCGAAAGAAGTAACTGAAGCAATTGCTAAAGGTGTGGATGATGCTAAAAAGAACTTGGTAAAAGTTCCAATTTTAAATGGTACTGTTCCTCACGAGCAAATCGGTAAATTCTCAGGTGGTTTTGTTTTAATCAAACCAGCTGCAGTAGGTACCGGTGTAATTGCAGGTGGTGCAATGCGTGCGGTATTAGAGAGTGCTGGCGTTCATAACGTATTGGCGAAATCTAAAGGTTCATCAAATCCTCACAACGTGGTAAAAGCAACTGTTGATGCATTAACTAAAATGCGTGATGCTTATACAGTAGCCCAAACCCGTGGTATCGATTTAAACAAAGTTTTTAACGGATAATATCATGGCTAAGATCAAAATAACACAGGTAAAAAGCGTTATCGACAGAAGCGAGCGCCAAAAAAGAACCGTTCAGGCTTTAGGTTTATCTAAAATGAACCAAAGTGTTGAAGTAGAAGCTACACCACAAATTATTGGTATGGTTCGCAAAGTGAACCACTTAGTGGCTATCGAAGCAATTTAATAAAAAAATTAAAGCTGGTACAGACAAAAATCTGAACCAGCTTTATACATGTTTAATCGTTGTACCTGTTTAGTGAAAGCGAAGGGCAACACAAATTCAAAAAAATGAATTTAAATACATTAAAACCTGCAAAAGGTTCTACAAAAAACAGTAAGAGAATTGGTCGTGGTACAGGTTCAGGCCGTGGTGGTACTTCAACCCGTGGTCACAAAGGTGCCGGTTCACGTTCTGGTCACTCTACTAAAATCGGTTTCGAAGGTGGTCAAATGCCTTTACAACGTCGTGTACCTAAGGTTGGTTTCAAGCCAATTAACCGTACAGAATATGTTGGCGTAAACTTAGATGTTTTACAAGGTTTGGCAGAAAAATTCAATTTAACTACAATTGATTTCGCTGCTTTACAAGAGCATGGTTTAGCTTCTAAAAATGACTTGGTAAAAGTTTTAGGTCGTGGCGAAGTAAAAGCAAAATTAGAAGTTACAGCACATGCGTTTTCTGCAACCGCACAAAAAGCTATTGAAGCAGCAGGTGGTTCAATTGTAAAATTGTAATTATTAAATGAAGAAGCTATTTACTACTTTAAGTAATATCTGGAAAATTCAGGAATTAAAAGAGCGTATATTATTTACGGTCATGATTCTTTTGGTATACCGTTTCGTATCTCACGTGGTTTTACCAGGTGTAGATCCATCAGCTTTAGGCGCTAACGAAAAGTCAGGTATCTTAGGCTTACTAGATATGTTTGCCGGAGGTTCTTTCTCTCGTGTTTCTATTTTGGCTTTAGGGGTAATGCCTTATATCTCTGCATCGATTGTGGTGCAACTATTAGGTATTGCTGTTCCGACTTTCCAAAAAATGCAGAAAGAAGGTGAAAGTGGTAGAAAAAAACTGAACCAGATTACACGTTATTTAACGGTAGCCATCACGATTGTTCAATCGGTTGGCTATGTTAAAACACAAGTGCCGGCAGAAGCAATTTTGCCTGTAATGAGTCAAACGATGTTTTATGTCGTATCTACATTTGTATTAACAGCAGGTACATTATTCGTAATGTGGCTTGGTGAAAAAATTACAGATAAAGGTATTGGCAACGGTACATCTTTGATTATCATGACTGGTATCATTGCTCGTTTACCTCAGGCAATTAGTCAGGAATTTTCTGATAAAGTTGGTGCGGCAAGTACAGGTGGTGGTCCGGTTGCGTTAGTATTGGAAGTTGTTGCCTTATTTGCGATTGTGATGTTTACTATTTTAATCGTGCAAGGGGTTCGTAAGGTGCCTGTGCAATACGCAAAGAAGATAGTTGGCAATCGTCAATTTGGTGGTGTACGTCAGTACATTCCGTTAAAGGTTAATGCAGCAGGTGTAATGCCAATCATTTTCGCTCAGGCATTAATGTTTATTCCGGGTGCTTTAATCCAATTTGTCCCGTCATTACAGGGTTCGTGGTTAATCCAATTCAGTAACACAACATCGCTAGCATATAGCTTAACTTTTGCTTTCTTAATTATCGCATTTACTTTCTTCTATACAGCAATTACTGTAAATCCAACTCAAATGAGTGATGATATGAAGAAAAACGGTGGTTTTATACCAGGTGTTAAACCTGGCTTTGCAACATCAACTTTTATTGATGATGTAATTTCTAAAATTACTTTTCCAGGTGCTGTATTTTTAGCAATTATTGCTGTATTGCCTTCGATAGCCGTTAAATTTGGTATTAAACAAGAGTTTGCTCATTTCTTTGGTGGTACATCGTTACTAATCTTAGTGGGTGTTGTTTTGGATACTTTACAACAAATTGAAAGTTATCTGTTAATGCGTCATTACGACGGTTTGATGAAAACGGGTCGTGTTACAGGCAGAACAGGTGTTCCGGCAGCGAGCAGCAACGCAGCGTTGTAATTTAAGAATTATTGAATTTTGAATAATAGAATGAGTGAACGTCAGCAACTGGTGGTTCACTCATTTAAAATTCATACATTCAAAACTAAAGATGAATGTCTAAAATTTATTACAAATCTCTCGAAGAGATAGAGTTAATAAGGGAAAGTTCTCTTTTGGTTTCGAAAACATTGGCGGAAGTAGCTAAAATTATCGGACCCGGAGTTACAACAAATCAATTGGATAAACTTGCTTACGAGTTTATGAGTGATAACGGCGCAATTCCGGCATTCTTAAACTATAATGGTTTTCCTTATTCTTTATGCATATCGCCAAATGAACAGGTTGTTCATGGTTTCCCGAGCGATTACGTAATTAAAGAAGGCGATTTAATTTCAGTTGACTGTGGTGTAATCAAAAACAATTATTTCGGCGATTCAGCATATACCTTTTCAATAGGTGAGATAGATGCTGAAAAGCAGAAGCTGGTAGAGGTTACAAAAAAATGCCTTGAATTGGCTATTGAAAAAGCAGTTTCCGGGATGCGAGTTGGTGATGTCGGGTTTGCCGTGCAACAGCATGCAGAAGCAAACGGATTTGGTGTGGTAAGAGAGCTTGTAGGTCATGGTGTAGGTGTAAAACTTCATGAAAAACCGGAAGTTCCGAATTATGGAAAACGCGGTAGCGGACCAAAACTTGAAGAAGGAATGGTTATCGCAATTGAGCCGATGATTAACGCAGGCGTTGCAGGCGTTAAATTTCATAGTGACGGCTGGACAGTTACCAGCAAGGATAATAAACCTTCAGCACATTTTGAACATACAGTAGCGATTAAAAAGGGCCAGGCAGATGTTTTATCGACCTTTTCTATAATAGAAGAAGTTTTACAACAAAAAAAAATAAATAATTAAAATTTTTTATTTAATTTTGCAACCCTGTTTAGAAGCAGCTAATTAAGTAACAATCAATAAAATATGGCTAAACAAGCCTCAATTGAACAAGACGGAGTAATAAGAGAAGCATTATCCAATGCGATGTTCAGAGTAGAACTCGAGAACGGGCATGAGATTATTGCGCACATTTCGGGAAAGATGCGGATGCACTACATCAAAATTCTTCCTGGTGATAAAGTAAAACTAGAGATGTCGCCGTATGATTTAACAAAAGGCCGCATCACTTATAGATACAAATAAAATGAAAGTTAGATCATCAATTAAAAAACGTAGCGCTGATTGTAAGATTATTCGCCGTAAAGGTAAACTTTACGTGATTAACAAGAAAAATCCTAAATACAAGCAACGTCAGGGGTAATTTAAAATATTGTAATCAACCGTACAACGGTGGCCCGCCGTTCGGAATTACTACAAAAAATTAATAAATATGGCAAGGATTTCAGGTATTGATTTACCAAGAAACAAAAGAGGAGAGATTGGTTTAACCTATATCTACGGTATTGGTAAAACAACTGCACAACGTATTTTAACTACTGCAGGTATCGATTTCAACAAAAAAGTGCAAGATTGGTCTGATGATGAGTTATCGGCAATCCGTACGATGATTAACGATGAGATTAAAGTAGAAGGTGCTTTACGCTCTGAGGTTCAGTTAAACATTAAACGTTTAATGGATATCGGTTGTTACCGCGGTTTACGTCACAGAAAAGGTTTGCCTTCTCGTGGTCAGCGTACTAAAAATAACTCACGTACTCGTAAGGGTAAGAGAAAAACAGTTGCTAACAAGAAAAAAGCTACTAAATAGAAAGTAGATTTCAGATGTTAGATTTACGAATTACGATTGTTAGTTCCCAAATCTAAAATCGTAAATCAAAAATCGATAAATAAGAAAATGGCTAAGAGTAAAAAAGTAACAAAAAAACGTATCGTTGTAATTGAGTCTGTTGGTCAGGCGCATATCAATGCTACTTTCAACAACATTATCGTTACCTTAACAAACAACAACGGACAGACTATTTCCTGGTCTTCTGCTGGTAAAATGGGCTTTAAAGGTTCTAAAAAGAACACACCGTATGCAGCTGGTCAGGCCGCTTCAGATTGCGGTAAAGTAGCATTTGATTTAGGCTTACGTAAGGTTGAAGTATTTGTAAAAGGTCCGGGTTCAGGTCGTGAATCTGCAATCAGAACTTTGCAAGTAGCAGGTATCGAAGTAACATCTATTAAAGATATTACACCACTTCCTCACAACGGATGTCGTCCTCCTAAAAAGAGAAGAGTTTAATTAATTTTAAAGCTAAGAATCTCCAGCTACAGGTTGGATGATACTTTAAAACAGAAAAAAAATGGCAAGATATACAGGCCCAAAATCAAAAATCGCCCGTAAATTCAGAGAACCAATCTTCGGTCCTGATAAGGTGTTAGACAGAAAAAATTATCCTCCTGGGCAACATGGCTCATCAAAAAGAAGAGGAAAACAATCTGAGTATGCTATCCAGTTAATGGAGAAACAAAAAGTAAAATATACTTATGGTGTATTAGAAAAGCAGTTCAGTAACTTATTTAAAAAAGCATCTTCACGTGCAGGTATCACAGGTGATAACTTACTTCAATTATTAGAAGCACGTTTAGACAACACGGTTTACCGTTTAGGTATTGCAACAACCCGTTCTGGTGCACGCCAGTTAGTTAGCCATAAACACGTAACTGTGAATGGTGAAGTTGTAAATATCCCTTCATATCAGTTAAAAGCTGGTGATGTTGTTGCGGTTCGTGAGAAATCAAAATCTTTAGAATCAATCAGTAACTCAGTTGCAGGCAGAACAATTAATAAGTTTGCCTGGTTAGAGTGGAACGCTGGCGAGTTAACCGGTAAGTTCTTAACTTATCCTCAACGCGACGAGATTCCTGAAAACATTAAGGAAAACTTAATCATCGAGTTATACTCAAAGTAATAAATAATACAGTTAATTACCTCAAAAGGGTAATTAACTTTTTTCATATTACGATATATTCAATAACGAATTTAAAAAAATATAAATGGCAATTTTAGCATTTCAGAAACCAGACAAAGTGATCATGCAGAAATCAACTGATTTCGATGGCATATTTGAATTTCGTCCTTTAGAGCCCGGTTTCGGTGTAACAATTGGTAATGCCTTGAGAAGAATTTTACTTTCTTCGTTAGAAGGTTATGCTATTACTACTATTCGTTTTTCAGGCGTTTCGCATGAGTTTTCTACCATGAAAGGTGTTGTAGAAGATTTAACTGATATCATCTTAAACTTAAAACAAGTTCGTTTTAAGAAAACCGGTGATTCTGGTGATGCTGAAAAAGTATTCATCATTGTTAATGGTCAGGATCAATTCAAAGCTGGTGATATTACTAAATTCTCTAACAATTTTACAGTATTAAATCCTGAGCATGTTATTTGTAACATGGATAAATCTGTAACTTTAGAAGTGGAATTAACCATCAATAAAGGACGTGGTTATGTACCTGCTGAAGAAAATAAAGTTGCTGATGCTGTTGTAGGTGTTATCGCTATCGATTCGATCTACACACCAATGAAAAACGTAAAATACACAATTGAAAACTTCCGTGTTGAACAAAAAACGGATTATGAGAAATTGGTATTAGATATTTCTACAGATGGTTCAATTCACCCTGAAGAAGCACTGAAAGAGGCGGCTAAAATTCTTATCCAACACTTTATGTTATTCTCTGATGAGAACTTGGTATTAGAATCTCAGGCAAAAGAAGAAACTAAAGAGGTTGATGAGGAAATTTTACACATGCGTAAAATCCTTAAAACTGAATTAGTGGATATGGATCTTTCCGTTAGAGCATTAAACTGCCTGAAAGCTGCTGATATCCGTACTTTAGCTGATTTAGTATCTTACGATGTAGCTGACATGTTAAAATTCAGAAACTTCGGTAAAAAATCTTTAACAGAGATTCAGGAACTTGTAAAATCAAAAGGTTTATCATTTGGCATGAACCTGTCTAAATTTAAATTAGACGAAGAATAACCCCTAAATTCCCTAAAAGGGGACTTAAGAAATTAAATATTATTTCACAGTGTATAATTCCCTCAGCTTAATTGCAACGAGACGGTATACACTCAATTAAAAAACAATGAGACACGGTAAAAAAGTAAACCACTTAGGTAGAACCGCAAGCCACAGAAAGGCGATGTTAGCGAACATGGCTTCATCACTTATTTTGCACAAAAGAATTACAACAACTTTAGCTAAAGCAAAAGCTTTACGTACTTATGTTGAGCCAATTATCACTAAATCTAAAAGTGATACAACACACTCACGTCGTACCGTATTTGCTTATTTACAAGATAAAGAAGTAGTAACAATCTTATTCCGCGAAGTTGCTGAAAAAGTTGCAAATCGTCCGGGTGGTTATACTCGTATCATTAAATTAAATAACCGTTTAGGTGATAACGCTGAAATGGCTTTAATTGAACTGGTAGATTATAATACAGTTTACGGTAAAGATGCAGAGGCTAAAGAAGAGAAGAAAACAACTCGTCGTGGTAGAAGTAAATCAGCTGCTGCTCCTAAAGCTACAGAGGCAAAAGCTGAAGTTGTTGAAGAAACTGCACCAGAAGCGACTACTGAAGAAGCACCTGCTACTGAAGAACCAAAAGGAGAATAGGCCTCAATTAAACTCTTCCCAAAGGGAAAGGCTTATCAAAAATTTAAAAAGTCCTGTTCGAAAGAACAGGACTTTTTTTATGCATTGTTTTATCGTTATTGCGAGGTACGAAGCTATCTTAGTCCTTTAATTATGGCGCTTGTTTTAAAAATGCTTTGTCGTTCTTCCGAACTATGATGGCAAGGAGTTAGCCAATACAGTGACGTATAAGCTGAGCAAACGTTTGCCTCATTTTTTTATTACATAGCTGTTTTTCGACTATGTATCTATAAATTAGCTTAAAATAAATCATAATGAAATTTAAGCTTTTCCTGATTCTTTTCATTTGTTCTGCGTTTGCCTCAAACGCCCAAATCTTAAAATATACTAATGGCAATAATGCATGGAATCCTGATTCGTTAGGTAACCATCGGGTAGTTGTTCAGTTTAATGGAGTAGGAAAGGTTGCTCATGTAAAAATAGATTGGCGTAGAAGAGATGAACACCCGGAGCGGAAGAAAATAATTATTCAAGATGCTCACGGTAAAAATATCAATGTTTTGGGTGCGGAAAATTTAAGCAGGGAAAGCGTAGATATTTATTTTGAAGCAACTATAAAAGGAAAATACTTTGTTTACTATATGCCCTATAAAAATGAGGGTAGAAGCAACTATCCAAAGGGTGTTTATTTGAAAGCAGAAAAACATGAATTAAATCAATCAAATCAGGTTAATCTCAATGCTACCGTGCTGGAAATTCAATCTATCGATGCCTTTAACTCCTTTTATCCGATGGAAGTTATCGCCACAGCGAAAGAAACCGCAAGTATAAAAGGCAAATATTTATCAGAAGCATTTATTGTATTTCCCGAGGATAGACTATTTCCAATCAAAATGCAGAATGACTTGCCTTATCGATGGGTCCAAAAAGGTGTTTCAACTTCATTTATTGGTTCAGCAAGTAGAGGCGAAAATTACGCGTTTCAACTGGGCGTTTATGCTTTGAAAGATTTAAAAGATGTTAAAGTTACGTTTAGCGATTTAAAAGCGCCTAGCGGAAAAATAATTTCAGCAAAATACATCAACTGTTTAAACACCAATGGGACAAGTTACGATAACAAACCATTAACTCAAATCGTACAGGTGGCAGCAGGAAAAGTACAACCAATATGGATCACAGTAGACCTTCCTAAAACAACATCAGCGGGGATTTACAATGGAAAGTTTACCGTGAAATCTAATGGGAAATCAAAAATTATCGATGTAAAATTAACCGTTCTTGACAAAGTTTTGGTTGATGCCGGCGTAGGAACGCCAAATAAACAAACCCGTTTAACCTGGTTAAATTCAACTATGGCACAGGCAAATACCGTTGTTGCACCTTACACGCCGCTGAAGGTTGATGGAAATGTAATTTCACTATTGGGTAGAAAGTTTGAGATTAACACAGATGGTTTTCCGAAGCAAATTCAAACTTTCTTTAATTCGGAAATGACTGGCTATATGGAAATACCAAATCAAATTTTAGCTGAACCAATTCATTTTCACTTTTATAATACACCTCAAAATCAGGAAAAATTTGTTCCAAGCAATTTTCAAATCACGAGTAGGGAAGCCGGAACGGTAAAGTGGACGACAACCAATACGTCGGATAATTTGAAAATGGATGTTGAGGGTGCTTTAGAATTTGATGGTTATGTACACTATGTTGTTAGGGTTACCGCACTGAAAGATGTTGATTTTAGCAATGTGGATTTTCATATCCCATTCGACAAAGGTTCAACAAAATACTTAATGGGATTAGGTGAAAAAGGCGGTGTAAGACCAGATACTGTAAAATGGAATTGGGATGTTGCGCATAAAAACCAGGATGCCGTTTGGATTGGAAATGTAAATGCCGGCTTATATTATAACCTGAGGGATGAAAACTATATTCGTCCGCTAAATACGAATTTTTACTTGCAGAAGCCTTTATTATTACCAAAAACATGGGGGAATGATAATAAAGGCGGAATACAGATTAATGTAAAAGGCAGTTCCATGCTGGCAGATAATTTTACCGGTGCCCAAACCATGAAAAAAGGTGATGTGCTTTACTACAATTTCAATCTACTGATAACGCCTTTCCATTTATTGAATACAGATTTTCAATGGGATAATCGTTTCTATCATAAATATGGAGATTTGGACTCTATTAAATCTGTAGGCGCAACCGTCGTAAATATTCACCACGCTACGCCAATTAATCCATGGATAAATTATCCTTTTATCGAATGGGAAAAAATGAAAAACTATGTTAATGAAGCACATTCAAGAGGTTTAAAAGTTAAAATTTACAATACCGTTCGAGAACTTTCTAATCATGCCTATGAATGGCCTGCTCTTAGGAGTTTAGGTAACGAAGTATATTCACCCGGAAAAGGTGGGGGTTTTAGCTGGTTGCAGGAACACCTGGATTCTAATTATATCGCGGCCTGGTTTGTTCCCGAAATTAAAGATGCTGCAATTATTAACAGTGGCATGAACCGTTGGCACAATTACTATGTTGAGGGCATGAACTGGTTGGTAAATAACGTTGGTATCGATGGGGTTTACCTGGATGATGTGGCTTTTGACAGAGTGACGATGAAACGAATTAAGCGTGTTTTAACGCAAAATAATCATCCTGGTATTATCGACTTGCACTCGGCAAATCAATACAATAAAAGCGACGGTTTTAATAATAGTGCCATCTTGTATATGGAACATTTCCCATACCTGAATCGGTTGTGGTTTGGCGAATATTTCGATTACCAGAATAACAATCCCGATTTCTTTTTAACAGAAGTAAGTGGTATTCCTTTTGGTTTAATGGGCGAAATGCTTCAGGATGATGGCAACCCTTGGCGTGGAATGATTTACGGAATGACAAGTCGCTTAGGTTGGTCCGAAAAAAGTGATCCAAAACCATTATGGAAAGCGTGGGATAATTTCGGAATTAAAGGTTCGGAAATGATTGGTTACTGGAGTGAAAACTGTCCTGTCAAAACGGATAACCCGAAAGTTTTGGCTACTGTTTATAAGCAAAAAGGTAAAATGATGGTCGCTTTGGCCAGTTGGGATGAAAGTGATACTAAAGTTAACTTAACTATCGATTGGAGCAAATTAGGTTTGAGTGCTGATAAGGTAAAAATTTCAGCACCAAATATTGACAAATTTCAGACAGCCGGAAATTATCCGGCAGGAAAACTGATTCCTGTTGAAAAAGGAAAGGGTTTAATTTTGATAGCGCAATAAGTCATCTTTTCGACTGGAGCGCAGCGGAATGGAGAAATCTTTGAATTTGTTTAATTGTCAATTACAAAGATTTCTCCGCTTCGGTCGAAATGACGATTTTCTTATTATATCTTCACGTTCTGCATGCCATATTGTTTCAATACATCATCAGGTACACCAGCCCATTGATTTGGCGCATTTCCAGCATAGCCAATATCTTTTACCCCGATTTCACTTGTATAAAAACCTGAGGCGGTTAAATCTCTCATTTTATTAAAAAATGCGACACCAGCCTGCATTTCAGGGCGGGCTTTGTTAGGGTATGCAATTTCATCAACAATTGATAGCTGCTCCCTTTCAGATGCTTCCACAAATGGTTTCTCGAATTTGTTAAAGCAATAAATATCCAGCCATTTTAGGCCACCACGCATTGGCACTTTATGTTCAGGGATATCTTTTACGATGAATTCGATAAACTCAGGAACCTTTGCATCAGATGCGCTTCCGGAAACAGCATCTTTAGGGATAATAATATCAGCCAAAACGGTAATCGTTGCCATTTCATGTTTGGTAAAAAATGTTTCCGCTTTAAGTTTTTTATCTCTATCTACTTCCCATTGCTCTTTTCCTGCTTCTTTAGCCGTTTCTTCAGTCGCTGCAACTTCGGTTTTAGTTTCGGGTTGTTTACAGGCTTCAACCAGTACCGAGGTACTTAAGGCCGTTAAGCCTAGGGCCTTTATGGAATCTCGTCTGTTCATGTTAAATGTTTTGTTTTTTCTTTTGTGCCAAAATATATTCTGCAGTTCTCATTGATAAAGCCAGGATAGTCCAGGTTGCATTTTTATCACCCTGTTGTACGAAAGGACCTGCATCAACCACAAATAAATTTTTGCAATCGTGTGCCTGGCAATATTTGTTCAACGCTGACTTTTTAGGATCATCGCCCATACGAATCGTTCCAACTTCGTGGATAATTTTTCCCGGATTTAATAAACCATAGTTCGTATCTGGCCCATGAATTTCAGAGGTAACAACAGCACCCATTTCTTTCATAATGGATAAAAATGTTTCCTGCATATGTTTTGCCTGGAGAATTTCTTCCTTAGCCCATTTGTAATTAAATCTCAAAACAGGAATGCCATATTTATCAACCATGTTCGGGTCGATTTCGCAATAATTATCCTCACGGGCTATTGCAGTTCCACGGCCTGCCATACTTACGCCGGTACCATAAAAGCGGCGATAATCATCTTTCAATGATTTGCCATAACCTCCTGCTTCCTTTTTGTTACCATTTCTATCCGGAACCATCCCGTTTATTTTCGGCACGCCGCCTCCGAAACCATATGATGGCATACCCATTCCGCCGCCATATTCAATATGGTAACCACGGGGGAAGTTTAATTTTTTATTATCCAGCCACCATGGGGAGTAGATGTGTACACTTCCTAAACCATCTTCATTATAACGTTTTCTATCCATTAATTGCGGAAGGAATCCGGATACGCCGGCACCGGTAGAGTCGTGTAAATATTTTCCGACAACACCGCTGCTATTCGCCAGGCCGCCAGGATGTGCTGAAGATTTGGAGTTTAACAGAATACGGGCAGATTCGCATGCGCTGGCACCCAGTATAACCAGTTTGCCATTAACCTGATATTCCTGTAAATCTTTTCGGTTTACATAAGAAACACCTTTAGCCGTGCCATCTTTATCTGTAATCACTTCACGAACCATCGCGTCGGTAATTACGGTTAAATTACCGGTTTTTACTGCCGGAATAACCAAACAGGATGATGCTGAGAAATCGCCATAAACTTTGCAGCTTCTGCCACACTGACCGCAGTAAAAACAAGGTGCACGGTCGTTATTGCCTTTTATGGATTCTGTCATCACCGCGCCGCGACCGGTAATTACCCTTACACCGGCTTTTTCTGCGCCTTTTTTTATAAATAATTCATTTAAACGAGGCTTAGGTGGTTTCATGAAAATACCGTCAGGTTCACTCGCTATACCTTCAACAGTTCCGTATATGCCAATCATGCGGTCAACTTTATCGTAGAAAGGTTTTACATCGTCATACGTAATTGGCCAATCGTCAGTTAATCCATCTGTTGGTTTAAAATCTTCAGGACCCATTCTTAGTGAAATCCTTCCCCAGTGATTGGTACGTCCACCAAGCATACGCGATCGGAACCATTCAAATTCTGTTTTGTTTTTTTGAGTATAAGGTTCACCCTCTAATTCCCAACCACCATAAGAGGCATCAAAATCGCCGAACGGACGCGTTGTTCCTGCACCGCGGCGAGGCGATTCCCATGGCCATTTTAACTGATGTGAATCTAATCTAGGGTCGAAATATTGACCAGCTTCGAGCATTAAAACTTTTTGGCCGGCATTTGCAAGTACATATGCTGCCATCCCGCCACCTGCACCCGAACCAACAACAATGGCATCGTAAACAGTTGGCGATTTTTTTATCTGAAAGTCACTCATGAATAGGGTTTGAAGAATTAAATAAATCTAATCTAGGGCTAAATTTTGTTAAAAAAAAGAGACTTAACACTCAATTGTTATTTGGAATCATTACA
The DNA here is from genome assembly GCF_027213645.1 of Pedobacter rhodius. Taxonomy (GTDB): domain Bacteria; phylum Bacteroidota; class Bacteroidia; order Sphingobacteriales; family Sphingobacteriaceae; genus Pedobacter; species Pedobacter rhodius. The sequence continues at coordinate 65,465 of NZ_JAPWGL010000007.1, forward strand.
GATTAAATTAGCTTTAGGTATTAGCTAAATCGTATTAGTGAATTACAGCTTAATAAAAGTGTAACGGCTATTGTTCATTTAATTTTCAAATTCTGATGTTTATTAGACTTAGCCGGCTGCATGGCTGGTACATTATAGATAATGCCGGGTTTGGCTAAATAACTTGTTATCTTTGCGGTTTAAAATTTATCAATGGTATTTTCAGCGCATATAGAACAATTTATTTCAGCCTTAGAATTTAGCTTGTCGGCAGGAAAATTTGTTAAGATTTCTTTGGGGAATTATAAAGGAATGGAAGCGGAATTAAGGCAAATTCTTGTTCGTAAGGTTGTGATTAAGCGGGAAGATAAATTAGCTTTTACATTCCGCTACAAAACACGTGATGTTGTGAAAAACTTCGATTTGTTTGAAGGCATAAACTTAATTTCGGAATACCTGAACACAGGTTTCAAAATCGGAACACTTTTTACAATTGAAAAAGATTTAATTTTTGAGGAATTGAATAATGGCAAAGTTGTTTTAAGAGAAACATTAGCGTCAACCAAACAAGTTCCGGATGCCAATCACGATAAAGAGAAAATCCGGCTTATAAAATCTGAATCTAAATCTTATTTAACTGAATTAAAAATTACAGATGCAGAAGGGAAGGTTTTTAAAAATGCTCAAGATAAATTCCGTCAGATTAATCATTATATCGAAATTTTAAGTTCCTTAATAAAGGAGTTACCAGAAGGTACGATTAAAAAAGTTACTGATATGGGTTCAGGTAAAGGCTATTTAACTTTTGCCTTATATGATTATTTGCATTCGGTTTTAAATCTAAATTCTGAGGTTGTTGGAGTTGAGTACCGTCAGGATATGGTGGATTTGTGTAATACTGTTGCCGATAAGTCTGCTTTTGATAAGTTGAATTTTGTTCAGGGAACGATTGAAGATTATAATGCCGGGGATGTAAATTTATTAATTGCGCTTCACGCTTGCGATACGGCTACGGATGATGCCATTTTCAAAGGCATTAAAGCTAATGCAGAATTGATTGTGGTTGCACCCTGTTGCCATAAACAAATCCGCAGGGAAATTGAGCAAAACAAAGTGCGGAATGATGTCTCATTTTTAACCAAATATGGCATCTTTTTAGAGCGTCAGGCGGAAATGGTTACGGATGGAATCCGTGCTTTAATTTTAGAATACTTTGGCTATAAAACAAAAGTATTTGAATTTATTTCTGATGCGCATACACCGAAGAATGTGCTTGTTGTCGGAATTAAGAGCAAAGATAAAGGAGCAAAAAACAAGGATGAGATTTTAGAAAAGATTAAAGCAAGTAAAGCCTATTTTGGAATTGGGTATCATCATTTAGAGCGGTTGTTAGAGTTGTAGTTTGAATTATTCCTCATGCTGATAAGTTAGAATTTTTAAATGCATAATTGAGGCCATGGCAAGCTTTAATTTTGCTGTCATTCTGAGGCACGAAGAATCCCTATTCTATTGGTTTTGTACTAAAATACTGCACTTGCATTTTTCCGGCGGTGGTTTAATTTACGATTGTGTTTCATCGCCTGAAGATTCTTCACTACGTTCAGAATGACAAACCTGTCAACATTTGTAGTCGGGAGCTATTTGTAAATTTTTTATAATACCTAAGCTTAAATGAATCTTCAATGTCTTATATAATTAAAGTGAAATTATGGTTTTAACAGACCTATAAGTGCAATAAAATCAAGGCGACCAAAGCCGGGATAGATTGCACATAAAGAATTCTTTTACTGGCTGTTGCTGCTCCGTAGATTCCAGCAATAATTACACAGGTTAAAAAGAATATGGCGACATAAAATTTCCAGTGATGATCGCTGATGCATAATGACCAGATTAAGCCTGCCGCCAAAAAACCGTTGTATAAACCTTGATTTGCTGCTAATATTTTGGTCTGCGGGAACAATTCTTTTGGGATGGTTTTAAAAATTTTTGGGGCTTTGGTTGTCCATGCAAACATTTCAAGCCAAAGAATATAGATGTGTATAAGGGCAATTAAGCCGATTATGATTTGCGCTGTTATTTGCATTTTATTTATGTTTTTTGTATTGAAGATACAATAAATTGGGGAATATTTATGACTGTCGGGTCCGGATATACGCGGCTGGCTGCTACCAGGTAAATACGGCCGTCGAAGTTTTCACCAATTTATGCCGTCAGCTTACAGATTATAAAATTTTATTAAAAAACACTCAAACGTTTGACCTCGGCTCAGCCTTAAAATCTACCTTTTTTGTCGCTTTTAAACGTAAATAAGACACCTTTTTTACACGAATACATAGCGAAATACAACATCGTTTTTCCTACCTTTGCACGAAATTTATTATTCATACCGCATGAGCTTAAATATCCATTACAAGGAAGATTTTCAAAATCGTCATATTGCGCCAAATGAGGCAGATACAGCCGAAATGTTGCAAACTGTTGGCGTAAATTCTATTGATGAGCTGATTGAACAAACTGTTCCAACGGCGATCAGGTTAAAACAACCTTTAAATTTGCCTGCAGCGAAATCAGAAACTGAATATCTTGGTGCTTTAAAACAAACTTCGTTGTTAAATAAAGTTTTCAAAAGCTTTATCGGTCAGGGCTATTACGATACCATTACACCGGGTGTAATTTTACGTAACGTATTCGAAAACCCGGGGTGGTATACGCAATATACACCTTATCAGGCAGAAATTGCGCAGGGTCGTTTACAGGCTTTGTTAAATTTCCAAACCATGGTTATCGATTTGACCGGAATGGAAATTGCCAATGCATCACTTTTAGATGAGGGTACGGCAGCTGCTGAAGCAATGTTTATGCAATACAGTACGCGTAAAAGTCAGGCAGCAAAAAAATTCTTTGTATCTGAATTGGTTTTTGCCCAAACAATAGATATTTTAAAAACCCGTGCCAATCCTTACGGTATTGAATTGGTTATTGGAAGCCATTTGGATTTCGTTGCAACCGAAGATTTTTTCGGTGCAATTGTTCAGTACCCGGCAGGAAACGGAGAGGTTTTCGATTATAAAGATTTTGCGGCAGAACTGCATAATCAAAATATTAAATTAACCGTTGCGGCAGATATTTTAAGCTTAACCTTGTTAACGCCTCCGGGCGAATGGGGCGCTGATATCGTTTTAGGTACCACGCAACGTTTCGGTATTCCGATGGGTTTCGGTGGGCCACATGCCGCTTTTTTCGCAACTAAAGACGAGTATAAACGTTCAATCCCGGGTCGTATAATCGGTGTAACCATCGATAGCCATGGCGATTACGCTTTACGTATGGCTTTGCAAACCCGCGAGCAGCACATCCGTAGAGATAAAGCAACTTCAAACATTTGTACTGCACAGGCGTTATTGGCGATTATGGCAGGTTTCTATGCTGCTTATCACGGTCCGAAAGGTTTAAAAGCAATCGCAGAACGTACACATGGTTTGGCCGTAAGTTTGGCCTCAACCTTAAAAAACTTAGGTTACGAGCAGTTAAATTCTGCTTATTTTGATACCATTCGCTTCGATTTGGGCGATTTAAAAGGTGGTATTCATTCAGGTTGTTTAGATAACGAAATCAATTTAAATTATGTAGGTAATGTAGCCACAATTTCGATTGATGAAACCACAACTTTCGAAGATATTAGGTTAATTGCCAGAATTTTTGCAAAGGTAAAGGCTGTTGCTGCTGATCAGGTTGAAGTTATCGAAGATGTGGAAACCGTTATTCCTTCGGCATTGCAACGTACTTCAGCATATTTGAAACATCCGGTTTTCAACTCGCACCATTCAGAACATGAAATGTTGCGTTACATCAAATCTTTAGAGGCAAAAGATTTATCACTTTGTCACTCGATGATTGCTTTGGGTAGCTGTACCATGAAATTAAACGCTACGGCAGAAATGATCCCGGTTACCTGGTCTCACTTCGGTCGTATTCATCCATTCGCTCCGGCCGACCAGGTATTGGGTTACTATTCGATTTTCAACGAATTGGATAAGTGGCTAAGCGAAATTACCGGTTTCGCAGCAATGAGTTTACAGCCAAATGCCGGTGCTCAGGGTGAATATGCCGGTTTGATGGTTATCCGTGCTTATCACCACGACAGGGGTGATTTCCACCGTAACGTAGCCTTAATTCCTGCATCAGCCCATGGTACAAACCCTGCATCTGCAGCAATGGCTGATATGAAAATCGTTGTGGTAAAATCATTAGAAAACGGTAACATCGATGTTGAAGATTTAAAAGCGAAAGCAGAATTATATAAAGAAAACTTATCGTGTTTGATGGTCACTTATCCATCAACTCATGGTGTATTCGAAGAAAGCATTATTGAAATCTGTGAAACTATTCATGCTAACGGCGGACAGGTTTATATGGATGGTGCGAACATGAATGCACAGGTTGGTTTAACAAGCCCGGCTAATATTGGTGCCGACGTTTGTCATTTAAATTTGCATAAAACTTTCTGCATCCCTCACGGTGGTGGCGGTCCTGGTATGGGTCCAATCGGTGTAGCAAAACACCTGGTTCCTTACCTTCCTGGGCATGCTGTGGTTGATATTGATAAAGGGAAATCAATTTCTGCGGTGTCATCTGCACCTTGGGGTTCAGCATCAATTCTGATTATCTCTCACGCTTACATCGCCATGATGGGTGCTGATGGATTAACCAATGCGACAAAATATGCAATTTTAAACGCGAACTACATGAAAGCTCGATTGGAGCAACATTATCCTGTACTTTATTCAGGCGCTCAAGGTCGTTGTGCACACGAAATGATTTTAGATTGCCGTTCGTTCAAAGCCTTCGGAATTGAGGTAACTGATATCGCAAAACGTTTAATGGATTATGGTTTCCATGCACCAACGGTTTCATTCCCGGTTGCCGGAACTTTAATGGTTGAGCCTACCGAATCGGAGCCTAAACATGAGTTAGACCGGTTCTGTGAGGCGCTAATCGCGATTAAAGAAGAAATTAGTGAAGTTGAAAATGGTACTTTAGATAAAGTTGATAATCCACTTAAAAATGCACCACATACTGTTGCCGTAATTACGGCTAATGAATGGGAACATGCTTACAGCCGTCAAACCGCTGCATTTCCGCTTCCTTATGTTTTAGAACGCAAGTTCTGGCCATCAGTTGGACGTGTTAACGACAGTCACGGTGACCGCTCATTAATATGTGCTTGTCCGCCGGTTGAAAGTTACCTGGAAGAAATAGTGCCTTAAGATGTAAAATGGGATCGGGATGATGGTTTTTCCTTTCCATCGCCTAAGTTAAGCCCGATCGTCATTGCGAAGTGGCTTTTTAACTATACAACGCCTTGGTTTGTGTCCTCACAAACCAATCATCTGTAAGTTTTATGAATTCATTTTCATAAAGCTTACAGTTTTTTTGAAATGAGTATTTAGTATTTCATCGAAATAGCAGTCCCACCATTCATTCATTTTTTTAAAACTCTGTCATGCTGAGGAACGAACCATCTGCAATCAATGAAACAGATGCTTCGTTCCTCAGCATGACAGTATATTCAAAGTTGCTGCATTTTTAAAGTATTTAGTTGCTTAAACAAAGGCGGAAGTTTTTCTATTTAAACTCACCAAAATGCCACAATATTCCTGATGGATCATGAAGAAAACATTCTCTGCCCCAATCTTCATTTCGAATGGGTGTTAACTTAACGTTTTTATATTTGCCTGGTAAATCTAATTCCAAAAGTTCGTTGTAAAAACGACTAACATCATCAACCTCCATAAAAATCATGGTGTTATCAATCCAGTCTCTAACATAAGCTTTTTGCAAATAAAAAGCCATATTTCCGGTTTTAAAAACCGACATGTTATCGCCCAGATTTACTTCCTCAAAGCCTAAATCATTATAGAAATTCCTGGATGTTTCAAAGTCTTTAGCTCCTATAAAAGGACGAATTGATTTTGCGTTATGTTTCATATTATAAAATTCTTTACTAAGATAATCATTAAAGCTGATTCAGTTTTAATGATTTCTTGTCATTAAAAAAGATTCGCTAAAACTTAATCTTATGTAACCTAAAATAAAATGTCTACGTCAAATGTTTTAAATAAAAGAAATATATGATAAAAAAAATTCTTGCAATATTTCTGATAGTTATTGGTACATCTGGTTTCACCCATGCACAAAATCTCGATGCCCGAATTGATAGCATACTTACCAATTTATTTAAAGATAAGGATGAACCCGGCGGGGTTTTTATGGTGGCGAAACACGGAAAGCCAATTTATTGTAAAGCTTTTGGCAAAGCAAATCTGGAACTGGATGTAAACATGAAGACCGATAATATCTTCCAGTTAGGTTCTATGACAAAGCAATTTACTGCTATAGCTATCCTGCAATTAGCAGAAAAGAATATGGTAAATTTGAATGCTCCTATTTATAAATACATACCTGATTATCCTTCCGGAGATAAAATTACAATCCACCATTTATTAACACATACTTCGGGTATTAAGGATTTTACTAAAATGAAATCATTGCAACAGATTTCGCAACAAAATTTATCACCTAAACAAATGATCGATTTTTTTAAAAATGAACCTGTTGATTTTCCACCTGGTGATAAATTTGAATACAATAATTCCGGCTATGTCATTTTAGGTCATATCATCGAACTGGTTTCAGGAAAAACATATGAAGAATATATTAACCAAAATATTTTCGAAAAAGCCGGAATGAAAGATTCCCATTATGCTTCTGATGTAACTTTGGTAAAGAACAGGGCCTACGGATATCAGAAGAAAATGGAGAAATATGTAAATAAAACGTCGATTAGTTTTAGTATTCCTTTCTCATCGGGTTCATTAATGTCTACAGCCGATAATATGCTTAAATGGCAAAATGCATTAAACAAAAATTTAATTGTTGGTTCTAAAACTTTAAAAAAGGCATTCACCAAATATAAATTAAATAATGATGAGGTTTTTAATTATGGTTATGGATGGCATATTAAAGAAATTAATGGTACGCCGGTAAGAGCGCATGGAGGAAGCATATTTGGGTTTAAGACAATGGGTGTTTATATTCCGGATGAAGACATTTATGTTATTGGATTGACGAATTGTGATTGTAATTCTCCGACGCAAATAACCATGGATATTGCTGCACTAACACTTGAAGTTTCTGGGAAAAAATCAATAAGCTTAATTAAACCTATCTGATGTTTGTTAGTCAATAGAATGATTTTAAATAAATCTGCTATTTTTGAAAATCTTAACATAGGTCAACAACAAAGGTTCGGCCTTAATCATATCTTTGTATCATAAAATTAAAAAACCAGAAAATGAAATTAAAAATCTCTTCAATCTTTTTACTAGTTGCAGTGGTTGCATTGTCAGCTTTTACAACTATTAAACCAGTAACTTACACTGTAGATGCAGCAAAATCGACTATTACCTGGATTGGCAAAAAAGTAACAGGTTCTCATAACGGAACAATCGCTTTACAGTCAGGAACTTTAAATGTTGATGGTAAAAAAGTAACCGGTGGTACTTTCACAATCGATATGAATTCTATTAAAGATGCTGATGGTAGCGCTAAATTAGAAGGACATTTAAAAGCAGATGATTTTTTTGGTGTGGCTAAATTCCCTACTTCAACTTTCGTAATTACGAAAGTTACAGGTTCAGGCGCTAATGTAACCGTAACAGGTAATTTAACCATCAAAGGTATTTCTAAACCATTAAGTTTTCCTGCAACTGTAGCTGTAAATGCAGATGGTACTGTTTCTGCATTAGCGGGTAAAATCACTGTAGACAGAACTAAATATGATATCCGTTACGGTTCAAAATCTTTCTTCGATAGCATTGGCGACAAAGCAATTGATGATAACTTTGAATTAGCTGTGAAATTAGTAGCTAAAAAATAAAACCTTTCTTTAAAAGAAAAGGTTAAATCATTTTAAAGGTCTCGGCAATTTGTCGAGGCCTTTTTTTGGGTCATAGCAATAATTTTCTTCACCACCTTAGACACCTAAGATTCGGATCGAATTAAAGCTCATTCGAAATTTTATTATTTGAAATCTTTTTCCTAAGTGTCTTAGGTGGTAATAATTTTCATTTTGGCGTTAACCCTAAGCCTTCTGCCTTTAACCCCTAAACCTTCCTTTACCTAATCCTAAACCCGCCTTCAATCACATCTACAAAACCGGTTGCGGCACTTTTACCATGATAAAATAAACATTCCCAGTTTTCATCAGCAGCACGTTTGCCAAAGACCTTTCGCAACTCCATTGCTTTGCGGCCGTCGAAATCGTATTTAGCAATAAAATTTTTAACCAGTTCTTCCGGCTCGGGTAAAACATCACCACCAAAAAATACTTTTTGATTGTCTTCGGTTAAAAGAAAAACCTGGTGATTAGGGCAATGTGCACCAGTAAATTCAAAGGCAATCGTTTCATCTAAATTACCGTCTCCCTCCACAAATTTTAATTGTGCATTACGCTGCAGGTATTCAAAAATATCAGTATGGTAAGAGGAAGATGTACTGCTGAAAGCCGTTTCCCATTCTCCACGGTTAATTACATATTCAGCATCAGGGAAGCTTAATTCGGTTTTGTCGCCCAGTTTATGAACCATACCGCCTGAATGGTCATAATGCAAATGCGACATTAAGACCTTCGTCACATCAGTAGGGTCGAAACCGGCATTTCTAATGTTTTTATGTAGAATCAGTTCGCCATGGTCATCACTGAAACCCAGGCCGGTATCAAATAAAATCAAATCATTTTTCAGTTCAACCAAAAAAGGCTGAACGTTGATAAATAAAGAAGCTGGCCGGTCTTTAAAATTATGAACGGCAGCATCGAATGGAACAAATTTTTTTGATGCATCAACAGAATAAGTGCCTTCAAATAGAGTGTGGATTTGCAAAATATCAGCGTTTTAATGTTTGTGCAAAGTTAACAATCTATTTGTTTAAACGTTTTTGTAAGTATGCCAATTGTATTAGAGTATTTAATTAAAATGTATATTTACTGTTCGGAAATAGAAATAAATGGAAAAAAGATGGGTAAAAGCATCAGATTGTAATGATGATACGATAAATAAAATTGCTGAAGAACTAAATATAGATCGCTCGCTCGCACAAATTTTGGTGCAAAGAAATATCTGCAGCTTTGATGAGGCAAAAGATTTTTTCAGGCCCGATTTAGAACATCTTCATAATCCTTTCCTCATGAAAGATATGGATGTGGCCATCGAAAGAATCGAAAGAGCACTTACCACACACGAAAAAATTCTTATTTATGGTGATTATGATGTCGATGGAACTACCTCAGTTGCATTAGCTTATAGTTTCTTTTCTCAGCATACCCCAAACATTGAATACTATATTCCCGACAGGTATTTAGAAGGGTACGGCATTTCCACTGCGGGTATCGACTACGCCAGTGAGAACGGATTTTCGTTAATTATTGCATTAGATTGTGGCATAAAATCGGTTGATAAAATAAATTATGCAAATGCGCTCGGCATCGATTTCATTATCTGTGATCACCATTTACCGGGCGATGAGCTTCCAAAAGCCATTGCGGTACTGGATCCAAAACGTACCGATTGCGAATATCCTTTCAAAGAACTCGCGGGCTGCGGAATTGGTTTTAAACTGGCTCAGGCCTATGCTCAAAAGCATAATTTACCAAAAGAAAGCTATCTGAAATACCTCGACTTAGTGATGGTAAGCATTGCAGCAGACATTGTTCCGGTGGTTGGTGAAAACAGAATTCTGGCTTATTATGGCATTCGTAAGCTAAATACAAATCCTTGCGAAGGCTTACGTGCTTTGATGGAAGTTTCGGGTAAAACTGAAAATTATACCATTACCGATGTGGTGTTTACTTTAGGTCCCCGAATTAATGCCGCAGGCAGAATCGACCATGCAAAACATGCAGTAGCGATGTTGCTTTGCCAAGCTGATGGTAATTCTTTAGAGCAAAGTGAGCTCATTAACTTAAAAAATACCGAACGTAAAACTTATGACCAGGATATTACCCGCGAAGCGTTGGCATTAATCGGCGACAGCGAAATTTTAATCAACAGAAAAACAACTGTGGTTTTTAACGAAAACTGGCATAAGGGTGTTATCGGAATTGTCGCTTCCCGTTTAACAGAAAAATACTATCGTCCTACAATTGTTTTAACAAAATCTAACGGGCATGTGGCCGGCTCTTGTCGTTCGGTTGCCGGTTTCGATTTATATGAAGCTTTAAGCGGCTGTGCACATTTGTTAGATCAATATGGCGGACATAAATTTGCTGCGGGATTAACCATGCAACAAGATAATATTGATGCTTTTGCCGATAAATTCGAAGAAATTGTTTCCGCAACAATTACAGAAGAGTTGTTAACACCAATGATAAAGATCGATGCCGAGGTTGAACTTGCCCAGATTGACGGTAAATTCTATCGGGTATTAGCGCAGATGGGTCCCTTCGGACCTGAAAATATGGCCCCGATATTTGTTACTCATAATGTTTATCTGGCTCAACATGCAATGGCAGTGGGTGGCAATCATTTAAAAATTAATATAAAGCAACAAAATTCAGCTATTTTTGAAGGCATTGGTTTTGGCCTGGCCGAATATCAAAATCTTTTACAACCAAAAGTGCCTTTTTCTGTTTGTTATACGATAGAAGAAAACGTTTGGAGGGATAAGAAGCGTTTGCAGTTAAATATTAAAGGAATAAAAGTTAATTAAACAGCTCGTCATGCTGAACCGATTCAGCGTCTGTAAAAAAGATGCTGAAATAAATTCAGAATGACGTAATGTGAGAAATATGAGTTTAGGTTTGCAGTAATCGTAAATCGTAAATTAAAAATGGTAAATACGAATGATATTAAGGGCCGAAAATCTGGTTAAAAAATATAAGCAACGCACTGTTGTTAATGATGTTTCTTTCAATGTAAGTCAAGGGGAAATCGTCGGCTTGCTTGGTCCAAACGGTGCGGGTAAAACAACATCCTTTTACATGATTGTTGGTTTGATTAAACCAAACGAAGGCAGAATATTTCTGGAAGAAGAAGACATTACCGAAGACCCGATGTATCGTAGGGCACAAAAAGGAATCGGCTACCTGGCACAAGAGGCATCGGTATTCAGAAAACTAACCGTTGAAGAAAATATTCTTGCCATTTTGGAAATGAGCAAAATGAGTAAGGAAGAACAAAAAGAAAAGCTCGAAGAGTTAATCAATGAGTTCAGTTTACATAAGGTTCGTAAAAACCGTGGCGATTTATTATCTGGTGGCGAACGTCGTAGAACCGAAATTGCCCGTGCTTTGGCCGCAAACCCCAATTTTATTTTGCTCGATGAACCTTTTGCCGGAGTAGATCCGATCGCAGTTGAAGAAATTCAAAGTATTGTGGCAAAATTAAAGCATAAAAACATCGGCATTCTGATTACCGACCATAATGTTCAGGAAACCCTGTCGATCACGGATAGAGCCTATTTATTATTTGAAGGGAAAATATTAGAACAAGGTGTGCCGGAAGTTTTAGCAGAAAATGAAATGGTTCGAAAAGTATATTTGGGAGCCAATTTTGTGTTGAAGCGTAAAACCTTTGAAGTTTAAATCAGGATATGGCAATTGTAAATTCAATTTTCACCTGGTTAATGAAAAAGCGAATCCATCAGATTGAGCTTTTTATGAAATATCCATACGATGTTCAGGAAGAATGGTTTCACAACCTGATAGGTAGTGCTGAAAATACAGAGTGGGGAAAGAAATATGATTACAAAACTATTTTAACAACCCAGCAGTATCAGGAACGGGTTCCGATTCAAAACTATGATACGCTTAAGCCATACATCGAGCGCATGCTCAATGGCGAGCAAAATATTCTCTGGCCATCTGATATAAAGTGGTTTGCAAAATCATCGGGAACCACCAGCGATAGAAGTAAATTCATCCCGGTTTCTGAAGAATCTTTAGAAGAGTGCCATTTTAAAGGCGGGAAAGATATGCTTTCCATTTATTGTAATAACCGGCCCGATAATCAGATGTTTACCGGAAAAGGGTTGGTTTTAGGTGGAAGTCATCAGGTTAATCAACTGAACGAAGATTGTTTTTACGGCGATTTATCGGCCGTACTGATTAAAAATTTACCCATCTGGGCCGAATATTACCGAACGCCTGATATGTCCATTGCCCTGATGGATAATTATGAAATTAAAATGGATAGGATGGCCGAAGCAACTATTCAGGAAAATGTAACCAGTATTTCTGGTGTGCCAACCTGGACAATTGTTCTGGCTAAAAAAGTTCTTGAATTAACAGGCAAGAAAAACTTACTTGAAGTTTGGCCAAATCTGGAGCTTTATGTTCACGGCGCTGTAAATTTCACCCCTTATCGCGAGCAGTTTAAACAGCTCATCCCATCAGCAGATATGTATTATTTGGAAACATATAATGCATCCGAAGGGTTTTTTGGTATTCAGGATCAGGATAATTCAGAAGAAATGCTTTTAATGCTCGATTATGGTATTTTTTATGAGTTTATTCCAATGGAAAACATTGGGGAAGAAAATCCGAAAGCGTTATTGCTTGGCGAAGTAGAATTAAATAAAAATTACGCTATCGTCATTTCCACCAATGGTGGTTTATGGCGGTATATGATTGGCGATACCATTCAGTTTACCTCTTTATCGCCTTACCGGATTAAAATTACCGGACGTACAAAACACTTCATAAACGCCTTCGGCGAAGAAGTTATTATCGATAACGCAGAACAGGCGTTAACAAAAGCATGCTGCGCAACGGGTGCCGAGATTAAAGATTATACGGCCGGGCCAATATACTTTAAGGGCGAAAAGGCCGGAGGGCACGAATGGATTATCGAGTTTGACAAGCAGCCTGATGATTTTGAAAGATTTATCGATGTAATGGACAATACTTTACGGGAAATAAATTCTGATTATGATGCAAAGCGCTTTAAGGATATGGCCTTATGTCGCCCGAAAGTTCATAATGTGCCGGAAAATACATTTTACGACTGGTTAAAAGCTAAAGATAAGCTGGGTGGGCAACACAAAGTTCCTCGTTTGGCCAATGAAAGAAAATACCTGGATGATATTTTGGATTTATTAAAATCCAGAGCGTAGGTATTTTGTTGTTTAAATAATAAAATCGCTGAGAAAAATGAAGTTGAACAGGCAAAAGATATTAGATTTCTTTAAAAAATCAGAAAGCAAGGCATCCGTTATACTTAATGATAAAACTAAAGCAAGCGATACCATTAAGGAAGCTTTAGGTAAAGCAGTTACAAATAAAGGTCAGCTGGAAGGCGTTTGGGCCAAAATGGTTTTGCTTTTTGCCATTGCCAAAGATTACGTTAACGGCGATTATACCGAAATTCCGAAACGCTCCATTATTGCCATTCTTGGTGGCTTAATTTATTTTCTGTCTCCCATTGATGTTGTTCCTGATTTTGTACCTGTACTGGGTTTTATCGATGATGTTTTTGTGCTGAATCTGGTCTATAAACAAGTATTGAAAGATTTGGAGAAATATAAAATCTGGAAGGATGCTCAAATCAATTATATAGAAGATGCTGACGCAACAGAAATCTAGTGTTTTCGATTGGTTAAATCGACATTTTTTAAGCTGCCCTTTCAAGGCTCATTTTGGCATTGATTGCCCGGGCTGCGGTTTGCAGCGTTCCGTTTTAGCATTATTAAAAGGTAATTTACCCGAATCCTTTAGATTTTATCCAGCCACAATTCCACTTATTATTTTAATTATTTTCACAGTTATTCATCTTAAAGTAGATTTTAAGTTTGGAGCTCAGGTAATTAAATTGGTGTTTACAGGTATTGCAGTAATTATCTTAATCAATTACATTTACAAAATATACAACCATCTACTTATAAACTAAAACATAATTTATGTCTGACGAACAAGGAACGCCCCAAGAAAATCCGATTGAACCGATAAAAAATGATATTCCGGCAGTCGAACCTCTACAAACGCCCCCTGTAACACCTCCACCATTTCAGCAGCCACCGCCATTTGGCCAGTTTGGAAACGGAATGGGGCAACAAAATTTACCAAATGCAACTGCTGCATTGGTTTTAGGCATTATCGCTATTCCTGCATGTTGTTTTTATGGAATATTCGGTTTGATATTTGGTATTATAGCTTGGGTACTTGGTGCAGGTGATGTAAATAAATACAAATTAAATCCAGCATTTTATACTGAGTCATCCTATAAAAATGCTAAAGCAGGGAAGATTTGTGGGATGGTTGCTACAATTCTGAGTATTTTAACAATCGTATTTTTTGTGCTTGTTATCGTTGGTGCAATCACGAATCCTGAAATGTATGATAACTTCCTTAAAGGAATGAAATAGGACGCTGCTAATTTTACCTTAAAAATATAAACCGAGGGGTTCATGCTGTTCGATTTTCTTATTTTTGTACTCTGAAATTGTAAATAAAAAACTAACGATAATGTATCCAGAATATTTAGTAGAACCAATGCGTAAGGAATTAACCAACGTAGGTTTTGAAGAATTAAAAAATGCACAAGATGTTGACCAAGCGATTAAAGGCGAAGGAACAGTTTTGGTTGTGGTAAACTCAGTATGTGGTTGTGCGGCTGCAAATGCCCGCCCTGCAGCGAGAGCAGCAGCAGCACACGAAAAACACCCTGATAAATTGGTTACCGTTTTTGCCGGAATGGAAAAAGAAGCTGTAGACCAGGCCAGAAACTATATGATGCCTTTTCCGCCATCATCACCAGCAATGGCTTTATTTAAAGATGGTAAATTGGTTCACATGATTGAACGCCATCAGATTGAAGGCCGTCCGGCACAAATGATTGCTGATAACTTAATCGGCGCTTTTGAGCAATACTGTTAAGAAAAAAGATTCCACAGATTTAAATGATTGCACTGATATTTACTTTGTGAATCGGTGTAATCATTTAAAGATCTTTTTAATCTGTGCTAACTAAAAATCTTTATTAAGTAACTTTTCAAGTTCTCCGAACGAAACATTCATCCTTACCCTGCCTTGTTTTGCATAAGATATTTCACCTGTTTCTTCTGAAATGATTACCGCAACGGCATCAGTTGTTTCCGAAACGCCAATACCGGCCCTATGCCTCAAACCAAATTGCGATGGCAGCTGGTCATTATCGGTTAACGGTAAAATGCAGCTGGCACTTTTAATCTTATTTTCTGAAATAACAACTGCGCCATCATGCAGCGGGCTATTCTTTTGAAATATGCTTTCGAGTAATCGCTTAGATATTTTGGCATCAACAACTTCGCAACTATTGGCGAAGAATTGTTCATCATAAAACTTTACAAAAACCATTAATGCCCCGGTTCGGGTTTTCTTCATGGTTTTGCAGGCATCAATAATTGGTTTTATACGGGTTAAGTTATTGCGCTCGATTTCTTTACGGCCGAATAAATAACCCCACCACGCTTTGTTTTTCTGTAAAAAAGCGTTTTTTCCGATAAGTAAAAGAAATCGCCTGATTTCGGGATGAAAAATAACGATTAGTGCAATGATGCCAACACTCATAAATTTTTCTATGATTGTCGTCAGCAGCTTCATGTGCAGAATGTCTACAACTTTGTAAAACACCGCAATAATCAGCATACCAACCAAAAGATTTACGGCTAATGTATTGCGAATGAGTGTATAAACGTAATAAATCAGAAGTGCAACCAGCACAATATCTACAACATCGGTTACCGTGAATTTTACAAAATCGAAGTCTAATCCTTTCATTAGGGACAAGATAGCAAATAATGGTTAATTGTTTAAATTGTCTGAAATGGTTAATCGTTTAAATTGTAAAATTGGTTAACTGTTTTAAAGGGACAATAATTGCACGAAGTAGCAAACAGGTTAATCGTTTAAATTGAAAAAATGGTTAACTGTTTTCAAGGGCTAATAATTGTACGAAGTTGCAAACAGGCTAATCGTTCAAATTGTAAAATAGGTTAATCGTGCATGTGAGCGGCATTGAAATATCTATTTGTTTTTGAGCATTGAATTACGCAAAGCTTATTTGTTCGTTCATCAAGCCTCTGTCTAAAAACATATTCTTCGTTGGTGACGTATTCGAGATCTAAAGCGCCGATCAAATGAATAAACATGCATCATAATTAAATTTAAGTTTTAATCATTGGATGTAATTAGACATAGGAATATTTAATATGAATTTAACAAATTAATTCTTAGCTAACATATTAATTGATTAAACAATTCGGTAATTAACCAATTAGCCTTTCAACCAGCTTCAAACACTCAACCGCTTCCTTAACATCATGAACCCTCAAAATTTTTGCACCTTTTTGCAACGCAATTGTGTTAAGCACGGTTGTACCGTTTAGGGCTTCGGCGGCCGTGTTCTTTAAAACTTTATGAATCATCCCCTTCCTGGAAAAGCCAACCAAGACAGGAAGATTGAAAATTTTAAAATCCTGTAACTGACCCAATAATTCGTAATTGTGTTCAATTGCTTTTCCGAACCCAAAACCCGGATCAAGTATTAAATCATGAACTTTTAGTGCCTTTAAAATTGAAATTTTCTTTGCGAGGTAATCAATAACATCGAGCAAAACATTGTTATAAACGGGGTTTTGCTGCATGTTTTGCGGTGTGCCCTGCATGTGCATGAAAATGTAGGGTACCTGTAACCTGGCAACGGTTTCAAACATTTTATCGTCCATGTCGCCCGCAGCGATATCATTAATTAGATGCGCTCCGGCTCGGATTGTTTCTTCAGCAACTTTTGCCCTGAATGTGTCTATGGAAATTATTGCCTCTGGAAGGTTTTTATTCAAAGCCTGAATTATAGGTACTAACCTAAAAAGCTCTTCATCTTCCGAAATGTCTTTTGCACCGGGTCTTGAAGAATAGCCGCCGATATCGATAAAAGATGCACCCTCATTTAAAAACTGCTCTGTTTTGCGTAGTGCTTCATCAACAGAACTTGTTCGGCTGTTACTGTAAAAAGAATCCGGTGTAATGTTTAATATTCCCATCACTTTTGGAGTACTCAAATCAAAGACTTTTCCTTTTATATTCAGGCTTTGTTTTGCTTCAAAAAAGTTTTTTTCTGCCATATTAAACCCTTTCGGGATTTGGGTTTCGCTTTAAAAATGTATCTTTAGCTTTCGTTTTTTCTAAACAAAAATACATTAAAACTAAATAATTATTGGCTTTGGCACAAACAAATACCACTACCGAATTTGATGATGTGATTGCAGTTTGCAGATCCTTATTCCTTAAAAAAACTAAAGATTACGGCACCGCATGGCGCATTTTGAGGCCAAGTTCTATTACCGACCAGATTTTTATTAAAGCCCAGCGCATCCGTACTCTAGAAGAGAAAAAAGTTAGTTTAGTGGGCGAGGGCATAACTTCTGAATATATCGGCATTATTAATTATTGCGTTATTGCCATGATGCAGTTGGAGTTGACAGAAAATGACCCGACAGAAATGCCTTTTGAAATTGTTCAGGATTTGTTTGAAGCAAAAGTTCAGGAAACTAAAGACCTAATGTTTGCGAAAAATCACGATTACGGCGAAGCCTGGAGAGATATGCGCATCAGTTCGTTAACAGATCTAATTTTGATGAAAATTTTCCGTGTTAAACAGATTGAAGATAATGAAGGACAAACATTAGCTTCAGAAGGTGTACACGCAAATTACCAGGATATGTTAAACTATTCTGTATTTGCATTGATTAAACTTGGCGTAAAATAGATGAAAAACATAGCTTTAACCTTTTCGAGAATTTTTGTAGGTGTATTATTTATCTTTTCAGGATTAATAAAAGCAAATGATCCATTAGGTTTTGGCTACAAACTTCAGGAGTATTTTGAAGTTTTTCATATGGATTTTTTAAGTCCGATAGCAACAGGAATTGCCATTTTGCTTTGTACACTGGAAATTGTTTTAGGGGCTTTACTCTTATTTGGTTTTTTGGGAAAAAAAGTCGCTTGGGGATTACTTTTGTTGATTATCTTCTTTACCCTGTTAACATTCGTTTCTGCATTTTTTAAAGTGGTAACCAGTTGCGGTTGTTTTGGTGATGCAATTCCATTAACGCCTTGGCAATCGTTTAGTAAAGACTTGATTCTATTGGTGCTAATCGTCTATATTTTTCTGAAAAAAGATTTAATTCAGCCTGCCTTTAAAAAGGCTTCTACACAAAGAAATTTGACTGTAGTTGTGGTGATAATTTCTCTATTATTCGGTTTATACACGTATAATTTTTTACCTGTTATTGATTTTCTCCCATATAAAGTTGGTGCGCATATCCCTTCCTTAATGGTTATCCCACCGGGCGAAAAACCAGATGAATTTCAAATCATGTATCACCTTAAAAATAAAGCGACGAAAGCCGAAAAAGATATGAGTGATAAGGATTACCTCAAAACAGAAATCTGGAAAGATAATAATTGGGAAATTGTTGGCGAACCAACCAAAACATTGGTTAAAAAAGGCTATGATCCGAAAATTAAAGATCTCATCATAACCGATGCTTCGGGAACGGATTATACAAAAGAGCTAATCGAAAATCCTTATTACAGTTTGGTTTTTGTTGCCTATAGTTTAAACGATACAAACGCAAAAGCCATTGGCGATTTAAATGCGCTGGCAATGAACGCAACACAGCAATTTAATATCCGCACGGTTTTACTTACTTCGAATTCTGCAGCTGATGCAGCGCGATTTATTAAGAAAAACAATTTGTTTTCAGAGGTTTTTTATGCCGATGCTGTACCTCTAAAAAGTATGGTTCGTGCTAACCCGGGCATTTTACTTTTAAAAAACGGCGTTGTTATTAATAAATGGCATTTTCACAATGTGCCCACTTTCGAGCAGTTAAGCAGTAAATATTTCAATAAATAAATAAATGTTAGCCTATACCATAAAAAAACTCTTGTACGGATTACTGGTTATGGCCGGTGTGGTACTTGTTGTTTTTGTATTGTTTAATATTTTACCCGGCGACCCGGCCAGAATGACGATGGGGCAGCGTGCTGATGTTCAATCGCTGGAAGCGGTTAGAAAAGAATTTGGTTTAGACAAATCGAAGCCGGTTCAATTCATTTTATATGTAAATGATTTATCGCCAGTTAGCCTGGTCGATAATGATAGCATCGCTCAAAAGAAATATCATTTTGCGAAGCTGATTAACTTCGATAAAAAAGCACTAGTACTAAAATGGCCATATCTTCGAAGTTCGTATCAAACCAAAAGAGATGTAACTGCCATACTTTCTGAAACCGTTCCGAATACATTTATCCTGGCGCTAACGGCTATGATTTTTGCAACCATCATCGGTGTATTTTTAGGTGTACTCTCTGCGGTTTACAAAGATTCATGGATTGATAAATCTGCAAATGCATTTGCAATTCTGGGTATCTCAGCACCATCTTTCTTTGCAGGAATTATTATTGCATGGCTGTTCGGCTTTGTTTTGAGCAATTACACCGGATTAAGAATGAGTGGAAGTTTATACAGCTACGACCCTTTCAAGGGCGAAATATTGACGCTTAGAAATTTGTGGCTGCCCATGATAACTTTGGGATTAAGGCCGTTGGCCATTATTGTTCAGTTAACCCGAAGTGCGATGCTTGATGTTTTAGCACAGGATTATATCCGTACTGCCCGGGCAAAAGGACTGGGTAGAAACGCGATTATTTATAAACATGCTCTGAAAAATGCAATGAATCCGGTAATAACTGCTATTTCTGGTTGGTTTGCTTCTTTATTGGCCGGGTCATTTTTTGTTGAATATATATTTGGCTATAATGGTTTGGGCAGGACAACGGTTACCGCCCTCGAAATGTCGGATTTTCCCGTCGTAATGGGCTCTATTTTATTTATTGCCTTTGTATTCGTTGTAATTAATATTCTGGTCGATATTCTTTATGCATACGTTGACCCGAGGGTGAAATTAGCTTAATATGGTAGATGAATTTATTACCTATACAGAACTCGCCGATAAAAAGGTGATGGAAGCATTCGTCAGTTCTGATTTACATATGCCAGAAGCAGAACGATTATTTAGTCATGTATTAAATGCGCAGCATATTTGGGCAAAACGTATCTCAGGTGAGGCGGTCATTTATGATGTTTGGCAGGAACATAAAAAGGAAAATTTTAACCGTATCTCCTTAAATAATTTCAAACTTATCCATGCTTGCCTGGCAACAAAAAACTTTGACGAAGTTCTTGTGTACAAAAACTCAAAAGGTGAGGAATTTAAAAATACCGTTGGCGAAATGTTTTTACATATGCTTAATCATTCTACTTATCATCGGGGGCAAATAATTACCTTGCTTAAAAATAGTGGGATTGAACCTCCCGTAACGGATTACATTATTTTTAAACGTACAAATCTCTTATGAAACCGTTACGGCTTTTCAGATATCGTACAATGCATTTATAAAACGCAGTTTGTTAATTTCCGCAAGCTGCAAATAGACGCCTTTGAAAAATCATAATCGCTTCATTACCTTTAAAAAAATATATACAAATGAAAATTTTCCTGGTCGGATATATGGGCTGCGGTAAAAGCACAAAGGCAAAGCAATTAGCCCATCGGTTAGATTACCCTGTGATAGATTTAGATGTAGAGATTGTAAACAAATCGGGCAAAACCATTGCCGAATTTTTTGAAGCTTTTGGTGAAAAAGGTTTCAGAGATTACGAGAGCGAAATGCTTAAAACCTATAATTATCCCGAAAATTGTGTTGTCGCAACCGGTGGTGGCTTGCCATGTTTTTTTGATAATATGGAGTGGATGAATGAACACGGTGAAACCATTTACCTGGAAATGGAACCTGCCCAATTGGTTTCAAGGTTGCATAATCGACAGAAACGGCCACTTATTAAAGATTTAGATGATAACCAATTGCTGGAGTTTATCAGTATGAAACTTGAAGAAAGAAATCCATTTTACAGAAAATCGAAAATTATTATCAATGCTTTCGATTTAGATGCCGAAAAATTGGAAGAAGCAATAAAAAAAGCTCAAAGCTGAAAAACCAAAGGTTAAGAACGATAGCGCAAGAGACAAAAATAAAAATCAGTGTAATCGAATAATCTGTAATCATCCCGAAGGGAAAAAAGCGAAAGCACAGGCTATTACACATTATCTAGGTATTAAACTTAAAATCCTGGTCAATAATTTTTGCGGATAGTAATGCTAATGGAATACCGCCTCCAGGATGTACACTTCCACCGCAGAAATATAATCCTGCTATTTTTGAGCTAAAGTTAGAATGCCTCAAAAAAGCGGCAAACTGATTGTTAGAACTGTTTCCATAAAGCGAACCCTGATAAGAGCCTGTTCTGCTTTCAATGCTTCTCGGATCTAAAATTTGTTCGCAGATAATGTCTTTTTCAATATTTCTGTTTAAAATCCGGCTTATCTTCTCAACAATATTTGCTTTAGCCTCTTTGATTAATAAATCCCAGTTTTGACCATTATTTGCCGGTACGTTAATCATAACAAACCAGTTTTCACTATCTGAAGGTGCATCACCTCTGACGTGTTTTGCACTGATGTTGATGTAAACCGTTGGATCATTACTAATGGTTTTGTCTTTCCAGATGGCATTAAATTCCTTTTGGTAATCTTCCGTGAAAAAAATATTATGCAGGCCCAAATCACTATAGTTTCCATCCATGCCCCAATAAAAAATTAGTGCTGAACTGCTGCGTTCCTGGTTTAAGAGTTTTTTAGGTGGTGGTATATTTTTAAGTAGCCTTTTATAGGTAAACCAAATGTCGAGGTTGGAAATAACCGCATCCGATTTATAAATTTTTTCATTAACCTTTATCCCCCTTATTTTAGGTTTATGCTCGTCAGAATATAATATTTCTTCAACTTTTTGATTGTAATGAAATTTAACACCTAACTCTTCAGCTAACTTAATTAAAGCTTTTATAATGCCATACATTCCATTTTTTGGTAGGAAAGCTCCGTAATGGTACTCAAAATGTGGAATAACATTCAATGTTGCGGGCGCCTGGTAAGGGTCAGAGCCATTATAAGTCGCATATCGATTAAAAAGCTGCGCGACCCGCTCATCCTTAAAAAAAGATTTATTTGCGCTGGCTTGTGTCCTGAATGCATCTATCTGGCCAAAACGAAATATTGATTTTAGCGTATCCCAGTGCAGGTAACTTTTAAGCTTATGTAAACTCCGCTCTAAAAATACACGGTGCGTAACCTCGTAAATGGTTTTACTTTTTTTTAGATAACGCTCAACCTCGTTAGTAGTCGACGCCGTTTTTTTTGCTATTTCCATTGCAAATTTATCAAGATCGGAGCTGGCAGTTAACCTTAAGCCATCTTCATAGAAATAGCGGCAAACTTCTTTCAGTTTGATGTAATCAAAGTAATTCTTGGGGTCTTTACCGGCAAGCTTGAAAAGTTCGTCTACATATTGTGGCATGGTAAAGAGACTCGGGCCGGCATCAAAACGAAAGCCATTCATTGTTATTTCTGCCAGTTTACCGCCTGGTTTCGAACTGGCTTCAAACACATCAACTTCATGGCCTTTTATTGCCATTCGTATTGCCGAGGCAATTCCCGCAATTCCGGCTCCGATAATTATCGCTTTAGGCATATAAATATTTGAATTACTTTAATGCTGCCAGGTAAGCCTTGGTTTGTTTCTCAATTTCCAGCGTTGCAACTTTAATTGATGAACCAACTCTTGTAGTTTCCGCTTTCACCGGCATTTTATTTATAGTAGCCAAAGCATCAATATACCATTTACTCCAGGTTTCGATAATATGTTTTTCATCAGCCGCAGATTTTCCTTCGGCAATGGCCTTTTTACTTAAATCGAACTCTGTTTTTAATCTGGTTAGCGCATCAGTTTTAACCTGGGCAACAGTTGCACTCGCCATGTTTTCATCAGCGGAAACTAAGGAGTAGGCGGCTGTTAAAGCGCTAATGCCAACATTTTTCATTTCCGTTGGCGAAACCTTATCAATCCTGTCGTTATCTGTATGGTAAAAAACATCTGTGAAATGCCACATCAATAGTCCTGGAATTTTTGCCTGAAGAAAAGGTGTGTGGTCGCTTCCGCCTTCAAATGGATTGTAATTCACCGTCCAGTTGGCAAATTTACCCTGGGTTTTACAGATATCGAAGATAAAATCGTTGAAATAATGAGGGAAAAGGTCTTTTTCCTTGACATCGCCGGCACCCCATTCTGTGTGTTTATCCGTTCCACGGGTCCAGATGGCAGAAGGGTCAGGCATTTTTTCGATTAAAAATGAACCGCCGGTTTTCCTGGTATCCTCGCCAACCATGTCCAAACTCATTCCCCATAAAATTCCTTTTGCACGGGTCGTATCCTCGGTTATGTATCGTCTGGTCGATACGATTTCATCACCCCATAAAAATGTCAGTGTACGTTTTGGGTTAATTTTTTTAGCCTGGTAAAGTTCAGCAGTTAATCGAGCCATTTCTGCTAGAGTTCCAACACCACTGGCATTATCATTTGCACCGGGTTCCTGCACGTGTGCACTGAAAACAAACCTTTCGTCTGCTTTTTCACTTCCTTTAACATTAGCAACAACCGTTAGTTCTTCAGATTGATAAATTTTGGTTTCGATATTAACCTTTAATTTAATTGGTCCTTTTTTACAGGCAGCTTTAAGTTTTTCTTTTGCGGCGTAAGAAAGAAGTAGCGTCCATACATCACTATTGGCACGCATACTGCCAAATTGAATAGAAGTTTGATGTACTTCCGGTTGACTATATTTTGGCATGGAATAGCCCAGAACGCCTACTGCACCGACCTTAACTGCAGAAGCAAGTAATCTTGAAGGATTATTTTCTGAAAATAAGATTTTGCCTTTCAAATCCATTTTTTCCAGTTCAGCAGGTATAACTTTTTCGACATACACAACCTCTGCCGTTACACCTTCAGCAGGGGTAGAGGCGCAGTTTATCGGAATCATGTTGCGATTTGTTTTGAAAGAAATTAAGGGCTGAGCTTCTCCTACAATATCTATATTTGCATTAACGGGTTCCCAGGTTTTATTTTTCATTGCCCGTTTTTCAATGCGGTAGGTTAGCGGTGCTTCAAACTCATTTTGTTTCTGTTCTACAAAGCCTGCTTTCTTTAAAATACTTTCCACACGGCGAATGCTTGCATTGAACCCTGTGTTCCCTGGTACGCGGAAATATTTTTCTACAAAAGCAGTGGTTTCATAAGCATTGTTTTCTTTGAAACCGGCTCTTGTAAGGTTGAAATATTGTGCTGTTGTATTTTGGGCGTAACTTGAAAATCCCGCTAGAAGCAGGCCTAATAATATCTTCGTTTTCATTAATCAGCTATAAAAGCTGAAAGATACTAAGAATACTTTTTATTGTTATGATTTCACCTTAATCGTAACGCCTGCCTTTCTTGTTTTTCAAACCTTCATCAACAGATAGCGGTCCGGAGCCGATTACCCAAAATAAAATGAGCAATAACAATACTAAAACAGAAAGCCAGAGTTCAGAATTTGGCATTGAAAACCCTTTGGTCAGGTTTACAAAAAATACAGCAAACATCAGTATCGGTATTTGAATAACCACGGCAAAACGAGTTACCAAACCCAGCGTTATTAATATTCCGCCAACCAGGTGCGCAAAGGCAACCAGGTGAATTGCCACACTAATCAGTACACCTGAAAAGCCAAAAACATTATTGTCCGTGATTAAATTTTGAAGGGTAGTGGTGTCACTGATAAATGAAACACCTTTACCAAAAATAACCAGGCCTAAAATAATGCGCAAAAAGTCAAGCCATTTTGTTTGATGAACATCTCCCCAATGTTCAATTCTACGGATAACGTTCATGATGAACCTCCTTTTTATGTGAAATGATGTATTAAGTTAATCAATTAGATACACATATCAAATAGTGATTTAAAATATTTGCTTTATAAGCAGCTGCCGGTTTTTGTAAATTTATTTAAACTTAACTTAAATATAACTTAAACCGTTTGGGTTTTTGGTCTGAATTTTGTATTATTGCTTAAATAGATTGGTTTTTTATCATGAGCAAAGAAATATTAGAGTTTTCTGTACAAGTAGATGAAAAATTTGACCTTAAATTTAATTGGTTAGATGGCTTTTGGGGCGCAGCATTTAAATTTTTCGGAAAATAATTTTTGGAATTGAATATTTCCTGACGAACAATTTTAAGTTCGAATTAAATCCTATTACATAATTTTTTCCGTAAGCATCTCGAATTTTTTACCTTCCATCTTTCCATCCTCAACCTTTAACCTCTTTTTTCTATCTTTGCGGCATAATGAGTAGAAGAAAACCGGGTACGGTAACTATAATTCCGAATGTACATGTAATTGATATTGCAGAAGAAGGAAAAGGTGTGGGCAAAGCAGATGAGCTGGTTATTTTTATTGACAAAGCCGTTCCTGGCGATGTTGTGGATGTTCGTCTGACAAAAAAGAAAAAAAACTTTGCTGAAGCAATAATAGAGCAATTGCATGAAAAATCTGCTTTGCGAACTGAACCATTTTGCCAGCATTTTGGTACTTGCGGCGGCTGTAAATGGCAGCACATGGGTTACGAATCTCAGTTGAAGTTTAAACAAAAAAATGTCGAAGCTGCATTGCAGCGTCTTGGCAAAATAGATACTTCTTTCACCAAACCAATCCTCGGCTCGGCAAAAAATAAATATTACCGCAACAAGCTTGAATTTACTTTTTCGAATAAACGCTGGTTAGAAAAAACCGATGTAGAACGCGATGAAGATTTTGATATGAATGCCCTTGGATTTCATGTTCCATTGCGCTTTGATAAAATTTTAGATATCGAACACTGTTATTTACAGGATGACCCATCAAACCAAATCAGAAATGCTGTTCGCAAATATGCTTTGGAAAATGAAATCTCATTTTACGATTTAAGGAATCATGAAGGTGTTTTACGTAATCTAATCATCAGAACTTCCAGTACGGGTGAAATTATGGTTGCAGTTGTTTTCGCCTATCCTGAGCAAGATCAAATTGATGGGTTAATGAACTTTCTTAAGTCGGAGTTTCCTCAAATTACATCGTTGCTCTATATCGTCAATCAGAAGAAAAACGATACCATATTCGACCAGGACGTTAATACTTTTGCCGGTCGCGATCACATTTTCGAAGAAATGGATGGTATCCGCTTTAAAATTGGTGTAAAATCTTTTTATCAAACCAACTCAGAACAGGCATTTGAATTATATAAAATAACAAAAGAATTCGCTGGTTTTAAGGGTAATGAGCTGGTTTACGATTTATACACCGGCGCCGGAACCATTGCAAATTTCATTGCCAAAGAGGTAAAGCAGGTTGTTGGGGTAGAGTATGTGCCGACAGCGATTGAAGATGCCAAATTTAATTCAGAATTAAATGGAATAGAAAATACCATCTTTTATGCAGGTGATATGAAAGATATACTGACTGCAGAATTTATCAGTAATCATGGTAAACCTGATGTTGTAATTACCGACCCCCCCAGAGCAGGTATGCACGCAGATGTCGTGCAGCGATTACTTGAAATGGAAGCCGAAAAAATCGTTTACGTGAGCTGTAATGCTGCAACGCAGGCCAGAGATTTGGAATTGTTAAAAGATAAATATGATGTTGTTCGCATTAGGCCTGTAGACATGTTTCCGCATACGCAACATGTAGAAAACGTCGTTTTGTTAAGATTAAAAGCATAGAACGTACGTGGAAGATGTGTGATGGAAATTTATACTGTTTCAACATTCAACCTTTCGATGAAATAATATGGATAGAGAAGAGTTATTAGGCACAACGCCTGAAGATAGTGGAGCACCACAAAAGAAAAAAGAAAGTCCGCTGGTGAGTTTAGAAAAGGACTTAGAATTTTATGCAGATGCAATAAAAGAAGTAGCCATCGAAATTATGGTAGAAGGCATTTCTTCTTACCCTATTTTTGTTGCGCACCAGCACGAGGTTAAATTAGGCGAAATCATTTTAAATAAAGAAGAGTTGAATACCGATTGGACCATTCAAGCTTCAACTCTAGAAGAATTTGTAGAAAAAGGAATTATTAATAATGAGAAAAAAGAACAATTTTTAAAAGTTTACAAGAAGCCGGAAAATTTTATGTGCGTTTTCGTTATTGTTCCCGAGGGTGCAAATTTTATTTACTATCCTTACAAGAAAGGTAAAAGCTGAAAGGATAAAGACTAAAGCGAAAACCCATTATCTGTGTAATCTTATAATCTGTGAAATCATTTTAAAAAAATCGCTTGCTTTACATCCGTAAAACAAGCGATAGTGAAATTAACTAAACCTAAAACTAACTAATTCACTTTGGTGACATCGCCACTTTTAGATGACGATGTTTTCTTTAAGGAAGCGTTGCCTTTGTAGTGAACGTCGCTTCCGCCTGAAGCACCCGCCTCCAAGCCTTTAGTAACATTTATATTTGCATCAGAACCGCCAGAAGCACTTACCTTTGCATATTCAACAATAAAATCATAAGCATCGACATCACTGCCACCGCTTGTTTGTAAAATCATATTTTCTGCTTTTCCGGTTAATGTGACATCGCTGCCGCCACTTGTTTGCAATTCAAGATCTGTACAAACCAGGTTTAATTTTACATCAGAACCGCCGGAAGAACGTAAGGCAAACTTACCGGCTTTAATTTGCCCCTGCGCGAAAACATCGCTGCCGCCCGAAGCGGTTAGTGCGGCCAATGTTTTAAAATTTACATAAGCTTTAATCGATTGGTTTTTAAACATCGAGCCCCAGTGTATACCCTCTTTCATTTTTATGGTTAAATTACTGCCTTTTTGCTCTACAACAACATTCTCTAATAAATCTGAACTTGCTTTCAGCGTTAAACTTTCGCTACCACCCTGAGTTAAATACAGATCGATACCGCTGCTGACAGTGATGCTGTTAAAGTTTTTTACAGATACATTTTTTGATTCCTGCGCTTTCGCGATATAACTGCCCGCAACCATAAATAATAATGTTGCCGTTGTTTTTAAGAAGTTTTTCATCTGATTTTATTTAGGACTTTGTTTTTGAAATGAATGTTTGATTTAGATTTTCATTATTCGGTTAAATATTAGACGCAGAACCGGCAAAAACGTTGCAGTGAATTCAAATTATTTTTCAAATCGTTTGAATCTTATGCTTAAAATCGTTCTTTTTGTATTCAAACCTTTTTTCAAAATGGCGACACCACAATTACTTATCCTCAATAAAAAACAAATACAACAAAAGATAGATCGTATAGCTTATCAGATTTTAGAAGATAACCTAAACGAGAAAGAAATTGTGCTTGCCGGAATTTGGGATAGAGGTTACAAGTTGGCTGTTCGTTTGGAAAAGGTTTTGAAAAAAATATCAGAATTTAAACTAACGCTGTTGCGTATCGACCTGGAAAAACAGAGTAGTAAACTGATTGCCACAACTGATTTAAATGAAAGCCAGTGGAAGAATAAAGTGATAATTCTGGTTGATGATGTTTTAAACAGTGGCAAGACACTGGCTTATGGCCTGGGGGTTTTCTTAAATACACCGCATAAAAAAATCCGTACGGTTGTACTGGTCGATAGAAGTCATAAAATTTTCCCGATAGCGACCGATTTTGTCGGATTGGAACTCGCCACTATTTTAAAAGAACATGTTGATGTGGTGATGGATGTAGAAGGCGAAGAAGACAGGGTTTACCTGAGTTGATTTCAGCACATTACGAATTTGCGTGTCATTAATCTTGTTTACAAACGAGGATAATTTATACTTGGTAATTTTTCTCGTTCGTAATAAGTATGTATGGGAAAGCAATTTTATCGCCGGATGTTAAAAGTATGCATACACATTTGCAATTAATCCTATTTTTTTGCAACTTTCCTGCATGTACTATCCACGAAAAAATACAATTATTCATAAATTTTTCTCCTGGTACATTCAATTTATCATTAATAAAGATTTCGCTGCGTTTAATTATGATAATATAGAACTCAAAAAAGATTCATCAGTTTTGGTATTGGCGAACCACTTCAGCTGGTGGGATGGCTTTTTGATTTTCTACATCAATAAAAAAGTTTTTAAAAAGCAGTTTCATGTTTTGGTAAATGCAGAGAACTATAGTAAAGTAAGTTTTCTAAAATATCTTGGTGCTTTCGCTGCCGAACACTCGGGAAAAGATGTTTTAGACACCTTGAACTATGCCGGAAAACTGTTGGATAATCCTGATAACCTGATTTTGGTTTTTCCTCAAGGCAAGTTATACTCTAATCACCTGAAGAGTGTAACTTTTGAAAAGGGTGTAATGCAAATGATCAATTCAAGTCAGAAAAAGATAAACGTTGTTTTTGCTGCTACTTTTATCGATTTTTTTTCAAAGCGAAAGGCGTCAGCTTATACTTATCTCCAAAACTGGGAAAATGAAGAATACATTAGTCTTCAATTATTAAAAAGTGCGTACAATAAACATTACGATAATTCTGTTGTTAAACAAACACAAATTACCGAATGACGATTTTTATTTACGCAGCATTAATCTTTCTTATCATCAGGTTTTCGGTTACGGTTTTTAACTTTTTATCCAACCCAAAGCTGCCCAGAACGATTAAGCATTTTCAAGATAAAGTTTCAATCCTTATCCCCGCAAGAAATGAAGCCGAAAATATACTTCAATTACTTCAATCGATAAAGGAACAAGATTATGCTAATTATGAAGTTATTGTTTTAGATGATGATAGTAACGACAATACTTTCGGGCTTGTATCCCGTTTTTCTGAAGAAAATAAGCAATTTAAAATTGTTAAAGGAAAAGAACTGCCCAAAGGGTGGTTAGGTAAAAATTATGCCTGTCATCAGCTGGCTGAAGTTGCAACAGGTAAGTATTTCCTGTTTGTTGATGCGGATGAGTTAATAAAAAGAGGCCTGATTAACAGTCTTATATTTCGTGTAGAAAATAATGGATTAAGCTTGCTCAGCATTTTTACTAACCAGGTAATGTTAAGCTTTGGAGAGAAGATAACGGTGCCATTAATGCATTTCATTTTATTGAATTTACTGCCTTTGCGGTTGGTTAGATTTTCTAAAAACCCTGCTTTTTCTGCGGCCAGCGGGCAGTGTATGTTTTTCGATGCGACAAATTATCGTGAAAATCAATGGCATAAATGTGTTAAAAACCGGGTTGTAGAAGATATTGAGATAATGAAACTGGTTAAGCAGACAGGATTTAAAGTTGAAGCATTATTGGCTAACGGTTTAATTCACTGCAGGATGTATAAAAATCTTGGTGAGGGTATAAATGGGTTTAGTAAAAATTTACTTGCAGGTTTTGGTAATAACATCTTAATATTATTAATTTACCAGCTTTTGGTAATGAGCTGGCCGATTTTATTATTCATAAATTACGATTTACATCTGCTAGCTTTACCGATTACTTTAATTGTGTTAAGCAGGATAATGATAGCCTTTTTATCAGGACAAAATGTGGTTTTAAATTTAATTTTGCATCCTTTACAAATGTTATTGTTTTTGTTAATTTCAGTTAAATCAATTTCTAATCATTTATTAAAAAGAGGTTCATGGAAGGGCAGATTGATCAAGCCGATTTAAGAATTAAAAAACTGGCGGTAGCCATTATTATTGTTTTTCATTTGGTTGGCTTACTCGGATTTCTGATTCCTGCCGCTCAGCCATATTTTATCCGGTTGGTTCCTTTTCACCTGCTTTTAATGTTTGCTGTTATTTTATTTTCTTATAATGCTGATATTAAAAGGCTATTGCTTTTCGTTTGCGGCGTTTTTCTATGCGGTTTTCTGGTTGAAGTTCTGGGCGTTAAAACCGGTAAAATATTCGGCAGTTATTATTATGGCACAACACTCGGATTTAAAATTGCTGCCGTTCCGATATTAATGGGTGTGAATTGGGTTATCCTGATTTTCAGTACTGGCCAGATGATTAAAAGCCTGAAAATCCGGAACGGTATTTTAGCATCATTAATCGGTGGTGTGTGTTTAATTACATTCGATTTCTTCTTGGAGCCTGTGGCCATGAAATTCGATTACTGGCACTGGGACTGGCACGAAATTCCCCTTCAAAATTACGTAGCCTGGTTTATCGTTTCGGTAATTTTATTAAAATTTTATTATGCTCTTGGGCTGAAACAACAAAAGTATATCGGCACAACAATGTTTGTTTCGCAACTTATATTTTTTGTTGTCTTGTACATGACAAGATGATAGGAAATTTTTGCTTAATTTTGTATTGCAATGAGTTATAATTTACAAGTCACCATAGATAAATCATCGGGATTTTGCTTCGGCGTAGTTTACGCAATTGAAATGGCCGAAGATATTTTAGATAGCGAAGGTTATTTATACTGTCTTGGCGATATTGTTCATAATGATGAGGAAGTTGAGCGTCTGACCAACATGGGGCTTAAAATCATAGATCATGAAGTGCTTAAAACACTAAAAAATGAGAAGGTTTTAATCCGTGCACATGGTGAAGCGCCATCAACCTACCAACTTGCCTTAGAAAACAACTTAACACTCATCGATGCTTCATGTCCGGTGGTTTTAAAACTTCAAAACCGGATTAAAAACTCACATGACGATGATGAGCAAATCCTGATTTTTGGAAAACACGGTCATGCTGAAGTGATTGGGTTACAGGGTCAGACTAACGGTGAGGCAATTGTTTTTCAGGATTTAGCGGAGCTTGATAATGTAGAATTGCCGTCTAAATTTACCTTATACAGCCAGACAACAAAAAGCGTCGATAAATTTTATGGCATTAAAGATGAATTATTATCTCGCGGCTATGAAGTTAAAGCAAACGACACGATTTGCAGACAAGTATCTAACCGTTACGAAGAACTTGAAAATTTTGTAAGCCACTACAATAAAATCATTTTTGTTTCGGGCAAAAAATCGTCAAACGGAAAAGTGCTTTATGACGTATGTAAGAAATATAATGATAATTCCTACTTCATTTCGAATGTGGATGAATTAGATAAAAGCTGGTTTAACGAAAATGATAAAGTTGGTATTTGCGGTGCAACCTCTACACCAATGTGGTTGATGGAAAAAGTAAAATCAGCCTTAGAACAATATTAATCCTTCCATCGGCAAATCAATTTTCTGTTAAAACTGTTAATAAGAAAAAGCCAATTGAAAATCAACCAATCACATATTGGAGTACTTGTTGCCTCAACCGTAATTATCTGTTGGTTTACGTCTATCTTTTTCTTGCTCCGCTGGAATTTTGAATGGACAAATCCTTTTGTTTACCTGATGGTTTTTATCCAGATGCATTTGTATACCGGTTTATTTATAACTGCTCACGATGCTATGCATGGAACGATTTCATCTGATAAAAAATTGAATGATTTTTTCGGATACCTGTCTGTGTTTTTGTACGCGGGCTTTTTCTATAATAAACTTTACAATAAACATCACAAACATCACAATCATGTGCATACGGAAGAAGACCCTGATTTTGCACCACACGGCTTCTGGAAATGGTATTTTAGTTTTATGATGAATTATGTAACGTTTATTCAGCTGATAATTATGGCCCTTGCCTTTAACATTTTGAAAATCTGGATTGACGAAAAAAACTTATTAATATTTTGGGTTTTACCATCATTGCTTAGCACGTTTCAACTGTTTTATTTTGGCACTTACCAGCCTCATAAAGGTGAACATGATAACGAATATCATGCGTCTACTTTACGAAAAAATCATTTCTTCGCTTTTATTACCTGCTATTTTTTTGGTTATCATTTAGAGCATCATCAAAAACCGGGCATGCCCTGGTGGCAATTGTATAAAATAAAAGAATAGCTGCATGATTTTAGCCACAGATTAACAGATTGGTTTTAGTAACGGATACTTAAAAAATACGATCGATTTTTTACGTGTAACTATTCCTTAAAAAAGACGTACTTTTTACCAAATCTTGATACTCGATATTAGCTACTTAATACTAAAAAAGCGATATTTGCGACACAAGACATATTCTTTATTTAAATGAGCAAAAAGGGAATTTTACTGGTTAATTTGGGAACACCTGACAGTCCTGCCGTATCTGATGTTAAGAAATATTTAGATCAGTTTTTAATGGATGAGCGGGTAATTGATATTCCTGCTTTTAACAGAACTTTACTGGTTAAAGGTATTATCGTACCATTCAGAAGCCCTAAAACAGCGAAATTATATAAAGAAATATGGGGTGAAAATGGTTCACCACTCTTATATTACAGTAAATTACAGGCGGGAATGCTTCAGGAAAGGTTGGGGGATGATTACCATGTCGAACTGGCAATGCGTTATCAAAGTCCGTCTATTGCATCTGCTTTGGCTAACCTAAAGGCAGGTTTGGTAGAAAGTATCCAGGTGATGCCTATGTTTCCGCAATATGCATCGGCGAGTACAGGTTCCGTTATGCAATTGGTTATGGAATTGGTGAGTAAATGGCCAACTGTTCCACCAATTTCATTTGTAAACTCTTTTCATGATAACGAATTAATGATAAAGGTTTTTGCCGAAAATGCAAGAAAGCATAATCCGGAAACTTATGATCATATTTTATTCAGTTTTCATGGTTTACCGGAACGACAACTTTTAAAATGCGACCATACGGGAAGCTATTGTTTAAAAAGTTCTGATTGCTGCCAAACGCTGAATGATACCAACAAATTCTGCTATTCTGCACAAGGGCATGATACGGCAAGATTAATTGCCAAAGAGCTGAATATTTCTAAAGAAAATTATACCGTTTGTTTTCAATCCCGCCTCGGGAAAGAACCTTGGGTTCAGCCCTACACGACTGATATTTTGAAGAAGCTAGCTGCCGAAGGTAAAAAAAGACTATTGGTTTTTAGTCCGGCTTTTGTTGCCGATTGTCTCGAAACTCTTTATGAGATTACCGTAGAATATCATGAAGAATTCAGAGCTTTAGGAGGCGAACATGTTCAATTGGTAGAAAGTTTAAATGATAGCCCCGTATTTATTGAGGCTTTGGCGGGGATGATTGAGTAGATTTATTTTATATCTTTCAAAATCACATCCGTCGCACCTTTTTTATCTTCTACGTATTTTTTTGCAGCAGCTGACGATTGCTCATTGTCTTTGAAATATTCAAAAGCATTGATTAATTCAGTGGCATTTGATATGCTTTTAGCCGCTCCAATCTCAATCAAATCTTTTGCTTCCTGGAATTTGTTAAACTTCGGACCGAAAATTACCGCTAACCCAAATGCTGCTGCTTCCAGCGTATTATGAATTCCGGCACCAAAGCCCCCACCGATGTAGGCTATTTTTCCATATTGATATAATGAAGAAAGCATACCGATGTTGTCAATAATTAAGATTTTAGATTTTAGATTCAATATTTCAGAACCGCTGGCTTTTAATTGAGTACTCCAAATTGAAAACCGTAAACTATTAACTGAAAACCGGTTCTCAATGCTTTGTATATGACTTTCATGAACTTCATGGGGTGCAATAATAAATTTCCAGTCTGGATATTTAACCGGCAATTCAGCGAGTAATTTCTCATCATCTGGCCAGGTACTGCCGCAGATTAAAATTGGTGAATCACCACAAAAAAGTTCTATTTCTGGTAATCGTTTGGGGCTTTCAGCATTTTCGAAAACCCTGTCGAATCTGGTATCGCCACTAATAGTTACATTATTTAAGCCAATAGATTGAAGTAACGATCTGCTTTCCGGATTTTGAACAAAAAAATGTGTAACACATTTTAAAATATTCCGGTAAAAACCGCCATAGCTTTTAAAGAAGACCTGTTCTTTCCTGAAAATTCCTGAAATCACAAATAATGGAATTTTATTTCTGTCGAGTTCCTTAAAATAATAATACCAAAATTCGTATTTCGTAAAAATTGTCAGCTCAGGTTTCACAATTTCAATAAATCGTTTTGCATTTTTCCTGCTATCGATCGGCAAATAAAAAACGCCGTCAGCTAAAGCGTAATTTTTCCTTATTTCATATCCCGAAGGAGAGAAAAATGTTATAATAATTTTTTTTTTGGGACGTAATTCCTTTAATTTTTCGATAACCGGTCTGCCTTGTTCAAATTCACCTAATGAGGCGAAATGAAACCATATATTTTCGTTATTTGGATTAACTTTTTCCGCTATCTGTTTGAAAATCTGTTTCCTGCCAGAAATAAACAGTGCGGCTTTTTGATTAAAAAAGGAGAAAATCCAAATAATTGAGCTATAAATTTTAATTCCTGTTGTATATAGTAAAAGCATTGACTGGATTTTATTATCTTCGTGGCAAGATAAAACGAAAATATTTAAAATCCCTTATTAAATATATGAAAATAGCCGTAGTTGGTACCGGATACGTAGGTTTAGTTACCGGAACGTGTTTAGCAGAGACCGGAAATAATGTAATCTGTGTAGACATTAATGAAGCCAAAGTTAAAAAAATGCAGGAAGGCCAGGTTCCTATTTATGAGCCAGGTTTAGATTTGCTTTTCCATAGAAACATTGAGCAGGGCAGGTTGCATTTTACGACTAATCTAGCAGAAGCAATTGAAGAGGCCCAGATCATCTTCATGGCATTACCAACGCCTCCGGGAGGAGATGGTGCGGCTGATCTTTCTTATATATTAGGGGCAGCAAAAGATATTTCTAAAATCATCAAAGAATATAAAATTATTGTTAACAAATCTACTGTTCCGGTTGGTACAGCTGATAAAGTTAGAGCAGTATTTACAGAAAATACAGCCATTGAGGTTGATGTGGTTTCTAACCCTGAATTTTTACGCGAAGGCGTTGCTGTAGAAGATTTCATGAAACCCGACCGTGTTGTATTAGGTACAAAAAGCGAGCGGGCTAAAAAATTAATGACCGAGCTTTATGGTCCTTATGTTCGCCAGGGAAACCCGATTTTGTTTATGGATGAACGTTCATCTGAATTAACAAAATACGCCGCCAATTCATTTTTAGCAACCAAAATTACCTTTATGAACGAAGTTGCGAATCTTTGCGAATTGGTAGGGGCTGACGTAGATGCAGTAAGAAGAGGAATTGGTTCAGATGACCGTATCGGCAAACGGTTCTTATTTCCCGGAATCGGTTATGGTGGTTCTTGTTTCCCTAAAGATGTTCAGGCTTTGGTTAAGGCGGCAGATGAAAATACCTATGATTTCCAAATCCTTAAATCGGTAATGGAAGTGAACGAACGCCAGAAAACCATTTTGGTTGATAAGGTTTTAAAATATTACAAAAACGATATCGCCGGTAAACATTTTGCGCTTTGGGGATTGGCTTTTAAACCGGAAACAGATGATATTCGTGAGGCACCTGCATTATACATTATCGATGCTTTGGTTAAGGCCGGTGCAACGGTAACTGTTTTCGATCCGGAAGGAATGCCAAATGTAAAAGGTGTAATCGGTGATAAGGTTAAGTACGCTGAAAACCAATACGATGCTTTAGAAAATGCAGACGCCTTATTAATTGCAACAGAATGGTCGGTATTTAGAAATCCTGATTTCGATAAGATAGAATCAACCCTTAAAAACAAAGTTATTTTTGACGGTAGAAACTTATACGACCTTGATAAAATGATTGATTTAGGGTATTATTATAACAGTATTGGCCGTAAACTGGTAGATTAACATGAGCAGTAAGAGAATTTTAATAACCGGGGCAGCCGGCTTTTTAGGCTCGCACCTATGCGATCGTTTCATAAAGGAAGGTTACCATGTAATTGGTATGGATAACCTGATAACAGGCGATTTAACCAACATTGAACACTTGTTTCATTTAGAGAACTTCGAATTTTATAACCATGATGTTTCTAAATTTGTTCATATTCCCGGGCAACTTGATTATATTCTGCACTTTGCATCACCTGCGAGTCCGATAGATTATTTAAAAATTCCTATCCAGACTTTAAAGGTTGGTTCATTAGGTACACATAATTTGTTAGGATTAGCAAGGGCAAAAGGCGCAAGGATGTTAATCGCATCTACTTCCGAAGTTTATGGCGACCCAAGTGTAAATCCTCAACCTGAAGAATATTGGGGTAATGTAAACCCGGTTGGACCTAGAGGCGTTTATGACGAAGCAAAACGTTTTCAGGAAGCCATAACCATGGCTTACCATACTTTTCATGGTGTAGAAACCAGAATTGTACGTATTTTCAATACTTACGGACCAAGAATGCGACTGAACGACGGACGCGTTTTGCCAGCATTCATCGGTCAGGCATTACGTGGTGAAGACTTAACTGTTTTTGGTGATGGTAGTCAAACCCGCTCGTTTTGTTATGTTGACGATTTAATCGAAGGTATTTATCGTTTACTGATGAGCGATTATGCTCAACCTGTAAACATTGGTAATCCTGATGAAATCACCATTAAAC
The DNA here is from genome assembly GCF_027213645.1 of Pedobacter rhodius. Lineage (GTDB taxonomy): Bacteria > Bacteroidota > Bacteroidia > Sphingobacteriales > Sphingobacteriaceae > Pedobacter > Pedobacter rhodius. The sequence continues at coordinate 102,921 of NZ_JAPWGL010000007.1, forward strand.
AATTCTGCGAGGAGATTATTAAGCTAACCGGAACATCACAAAAGATAGTTTACAAAGAACTTCCGCAGGATGACCCGAAACAGCGCAGGCCGGATATTACCAAAGCGAAAGCTTTGTTACAATGGGAGCCAAAAGTTGGTCGTGCTGAAGGTTTAAAAATTACGTACGATTACTTTAAATCGCTGCCTGAAGAAGCCCTGGCAAAAATAGAACACAAAGATTTCCATAAATACAATCGTTAAAAAATGTCTAAAATTTTAGTAACCGGAGGAACCGGATACATTGGTTCTCATACTGTTGTTGAACTACACAATGCAGGTTATGAAGTTGTAATTGTTGATGATTTATCCAACTCAAGTATTAAAATTTTAGATCAGATTGAAGCCATCATCGGCATCAAGCCCGAATTTCATCAGTTCGATTTATGCGATACCGGAAAGGTTAATGAATTTGCTGCAAAATACAATGATATCACTGGTATCATTCATTTTGCAGCTTTTAAAGCTGTTGGCGAATCTGTTCAGAAGCCTCTGAAATATTATAAGAATAATTTCTTTAGCTTAATTAATCTTTTAACTGCCTTTAACAGGAAAATCAATTTTGTGTTCTCTTCTTCTTGTACGGTTTACGGTCAGCCAGATAATTTACCGGTAACCGAATCTGAAAAAGTTAAGCAGGCAGAATCTCCTTATGGAAATACAAAGCAAATTGCTGAAGAAATTTTAGTAGAAACAGCTGCAGTCACGCCTGATTTAAACGTTATCGCCTTGCGTTATTTCAATCCGGTTGGCGCACATAAAACGGCATTAATCGGTGAATTGCCTAATGGTGTCCCGGCTAATTTAGTCCCTTTTATTACGCAATCGGCAATTGGTAAACGGGGCCCGATTACCGTTTATGGCGATAATTACGATACACCCGACGGCAGTGCAATCCGCGATTATATTCATGTCGTAGATTTGGCTAAAGCACACGTTGCTGCTGTTAAAAGAATGGAAGGTGCTAAAGCTGAAACAAACTACGAAGTTTTTAATATCGGAACGGGAAAAGGCTCTTCAGTTTTAGAAATCATCAAAGCTTTTGAAAGTTCTACCGGTGAAAAATTAAATTACCAGATTGGCCCGAGAAGAGAAGGCGATATTGAGAAAATTTATGGTGACGTAACCAAATCTAAAGCATTGCTTGGTTGGCAAACCGAACTTGATGTTAATGAAATGATGCGTTCGGCCTGGGAATGGGAGAAATACATCAAAGCTAATCCGTTTTAAATGAAGCTTGCGGAGCATAAAGACTTAAAAAACGCCATTACAGATTTACCTGTTAAAGAAAAAGATAAGTTATTGCTTCGCTTAATTGCTAAGGATAAAGTTTTAACAGAACATCTTCATTATAAGCTGTTAGAAGATGAAAGTGATTTGGAATCCCGGAAAGAAAAAATAAAATCTGATATTGAAGCGCAGATTCCCGAGCTAAAAAAACTCAGCGTTAAGGAAGCACTTGCCAAAGTTCGGAAAATGATTTCAGGTGTAAACCATTTTTATAAAGTAACTAAAGATGCATTTGGAGAGATAGAGCTAAAGATTTTCATTTTAAGTTCCATTCCGCTAGATTATAAAAGATCCCTTTTTGGATATAAAGATTTTGGTTTTTTATTTGCAACTTTTTACATCAAGACCGTCCAGGTAACACTTAATAAGTTGGCTAAGTTGCACGAAGATTTACAGTTCGACTTGTCAGATGCTACAAATCAATTGCTTTCTAAAATATATTCTTCTAAATTAGCTAATGTAGCTGAGTCGTCAGATTTGCCTAAAGAAATCTAACCTATTCAGGGCTGTTTTATATGTTCGGATTTTTTAAAAAGAAAAAAATAAAGCCAGAATTTAATTTTTCAAACGTCGGGACAGATATGCATTCACATATTATTCCGGGAATTGACGATGGTGCGCAAACGCTTGATGATTCCTTGCTCCTTGCCAAAAAATTTAAAGCATTAGGTTTTAAAAAATTGATTGCAACGCCCCACATCATGGCCGATTATTTCCAGAATACACCCGATACAATTAATCGCGGGCTTGATGTTTTAAGAAAAGGCCTACAGGAAAATCAATTGGATTTAACGGTGGAGGCAGCAGCAGAATATTATCTGGATGAAACATTGGAACGAAAAATCAGGCAAAAGGAAGTTTTAACTTTTGGTCATAATTACCTGTTATTTGAACTTTCTTATATAAATGCACCTCAAAACCTGACCGATTTTATTAAACTGATTCAGGATGCCGGTTATAAACCTGTTTTGGCACACCCTGAAAGATATCCTTATTATTATGGTTCGATAGAAAACTACCATCAAATAAGGGAAACAGGTTGTTTGCTTCAACTTAATTCCATTGCACTAACAGGTTACTACGGCAAAGGTGCCGGCAAAATTGCTGAAGAAATGGTCGAAAATCATTTGATTGATTTTATTGGCAGTGATATGCATCATTTAAAACATGCAGCAGCCCTGGAAGAAAGTTTGAACACGACCGCTATGCAAACACTTTTAAGCATGCATCAGTTAAACAATGCTTTGCTATAAACTCATGATCCTTAAAAGAAAATTGACAATACGCCTGGGTTTTGATGACCCAACAGCCTGACCAAACAATATACTGATGATTTTCTGAAATTTGAGATTGGCGGGGCGCTAACCGCGGAGCAGCAGTTAACCAGTTTAAACAATTGAGCAATTAAACAACAATTGAGCAATTAAACATTATTCGTACCTCAATGCCTCAACAGGATCTAATTTAGATGCCTTTTTAGCAGGGTAGTAGCCTGATAAAATCCCGACACCTACGCATATTACAAAGCCTCCAAATATAAATAGCCATGGAATGATAAATGAACCGCCCATAGCGAGCGATATTAAATTGCCAATAACAATTCCAAGAAATATACCTAAGCTGCCACCCATTAAACAAATTACCACGGCCTCGATTAAAAACTGACGGCGGATAACTTTCGGATTTGCACCGATTGCCTTTCTGATTCCGATTTCTCTGGTTCTTTCCGTAACAGATACCAGCATGATATTCATAAGGCCTATAGAGGCACCAATCAATGTAATAATGCCGATTGCAACACCACCAATGGCAACAAAAGCTAAATTTTCGAAAAGCGTTTGCGCTACGGCGTCACTTTTTGTAATCTCAAAGTTATTCGGTTCACTAATTTTAACTTTTCTTATGTTTCTGAATAAAGCTGTCGATTCGCCGATAACATTTTCCTGCATGTCATTTGTCGGAACCATTACGGTTATTGTATAAGATGGATTTGCATTGGCATTGATTTGTTTCGCTTTTAATAAAGGAACATAAACCGCTCTGTCGCCACTAAATCCCATACTGGAACCTTTCGATACTAAAATACCGACAATTTTAAACCGGTTATTACCTACGTTGATAAGCTTATCAATCGGGTCTTCATTTTTAAAAAGTTTATCTACAACTTCACTCCCGACAATACAAACATTGCTGCCCATTTCTACCTCAGAAATACTGAAATTTCTGCCTTCAGATAAGCTTAAGCCTTGAGATGCAAGTCCGTTTTCATCGATTCCCTGAACGTTTATATTTGGATTAGTTTTTAAACTGCCATTTTTTATGGTAGAACCACCGCTGGCAAAAACACTGACGGCTACGGTTGCAGGTGTGTTTAAACTGTCTTTAAATCGAACCGCATCTTCATATCTGATGGCTTTAAAAGGTTTAGGCCTTTTTCCTTGTCCGCCAATTCTGATTCCGGTGCCGCGATTACGAATGGTAAATGAATTTGCACCCATGCTGCTAAATGCTTCGGTCATGCTTGTTTTTACCGCATCGAGTGTGGTTAAAATACCAACCAAAGCACTTAAGCCAATGGCGATAATTAATGCCGTTAACATGGTGCGCAAGCGATTGCTTTTAATAGATTGTAATGCCAGCCTGATATTTTCCCTGTAATTCATTTAGTATAGTATCGAGTATTAAGTATCTAGTATCAAGATTGGCATGAAAGCCTAAGCTATATACCTTTTGCCCCAAACCTTTAGGTGTAAAAATAAAAAAGTCCCGATGTTTAGACAAAGGGACTGTACAATATGTTACAATATTATTTTCTTTATGCCGAAAAACTTGTTCCGCAACCGCAGGTACTGGTTGCATTTGGATTAATAAAGGTGAAACCACGTGAATTTAGCCCATCCTGCCAATCTATCATCATACCCATTAAATACATTTGATGCGCTTTGTTCATGAAAACTTTAATTCCATCAATAAGGAATTCCTGGTCGCCCTCTTTTCTTTGATCGAAACCTAAAATATAATTCATACCGGCGCAACCACCACCTTCAACACCAACACGTAAGCCGTAATCATCGCCAATTTCCTGTTGATCTTTTAATTTATATAACTCTTTTGCTGCACCTTCAGAAAAAGTAACCGGTGCAAATGCTGTATCAACTGTTGTGCTCATGTTATTTAAATTTTATCTGTTACAAATATAAATAATAATGCACATTTTTGCTTTTATCAGGTTCTAATATTACCGTAGTTAAACAATATATATGAATGTACAACAAATAATTACTGATATAGTAATATTAAGCTCAGGTGTTTTTATCGCGTTAATTGCAATTTATTACGTTTTAAAGCATGATATTCAACGATTTTTTAATTTAAAAACCATCGAAATAAATAAAGAAACCAAAGCGCATATCTTACCATTAAGGTTACAGGCGCACGAACGGTTGATCATTTTTGTTGACAGAATTAATCCGGCAAACCTTTTGGTCCGTCTTCATCAGCAAGGAATAGGCATCGGGACATTACAGGCCGGCATTTTAAATGAAGTACGTTCAGAATATCAACATAACATTACACAGCAGCTTTATGTGGATAGCAGAACATGGAATGTTGTAAGAAAATTAAAAGATGATACCATTGCAATGATTAATAATGCGGTACAAGGCATACCCGCTGATGCAAATGGAATTGAATTAAGTAAGGCAATTTTGCAGCATATGGCAAGTATTGATGAAAATCCCTATGATTTAACGATAGAGTTGATTAAACAGGATATACAGCAGCTTTTTTGATTTAGGTTAATCAGTTAACTATTTGAATTGGTTGCTGGAAAGTTGAGGTGTGGTGCAGTTAATCAAATAACCAATTTCAACGGTTAATCAATAGAAAGCCAATGACTGGCGAACCAATAAACTATTGACTAATGAACCATTGAACTAACAATTATGAGCGAAAAAAAATATACCACCACATCGGGCATTGAGATAAAAGAAGTTTATACCGCTGCAAAGCCGATGGAAGAAAAGCCAGGGGAATTTCCATTTACCAGGGGGATTCAAAAAGATATGTATCGCGGTCGCCTGTGGACAATGAGGCAATATGCTGGTTTTTCGACCGCGGAAGAATCAAACAAGCGTTATCACTACTTATTAAGTCAGGGAACAACGGGTTTATCTGTTGCTTTTGATTTGCCTACACAAATTGGTTACGATTCAGACCATGAAATGGCAGATGGGGAAGTTGGAAAGGTTGGGGTTGCAATTGATTCCCTAAGGGATATTGAAATTCTTTTCGATGGAATTGAGTTGAAAAATATTACCACATCCATGACAATTAACGCGACTGCATCTATTTTATTGGCGATGTACATTGCATTAGCTAAAAAGCAGGGAGCTGATTTAAAGCAGATTTCAGGGACTATACAAAATGACATATTAAAAGAGTATGCTGCAAGGGGGACCTATATTTATCCACCAAAACAATCCATGCGGTTAATTACCGATATCTTCGAATTTTGCAGTAAAGAAGTGCCGAAGTGGAATACAATATCTATTTCAGGATATCACATTCGCGAAGCAGGTTCGACCGCTGTGCAGGAATTAGCCTTTACACTGGCTAATGGAAAAACGTATCTGAAAGCAGCGATAGATAAGGGTTTAGACATTAATATTTTCGCTAAACGATTATCCTTTTTTTTCAATTGCCATAATAATTTTTTCGAAGAGATTGCGAAGTTCAGGGCGGCGAGGAGAATGTGGGCAAAAATTACGAAGGAACTTGGCGCTACGGATGAAAAAGCCCAGATGCTCCGTTTCCATACCCAGACCGGTGGTTCGACATTAACTGCCCAGCAACCTTTAAACAATGTAATCAGGGTTACCAACCAGGCAATGGCTGCGGTTTTAGGTGGAACACAATCTTTACATACAAACGGTTATGATGAAGCACTTTCCCTGCCAACAGAAGCTGCGGCAAAAATCGCCTTACGTACCCAGCAGATTATTGGTTTTGAAAGTGGCGTTACGGATACCGTTGATCCTTTGGCTGGGTCTTTTTTTGTAGAAAACCTTACAGATGAAATAGAGCTTGCAGCCTGGGCTTATATTGATAAGATAGATGCAATGGGTGGTTCTGTTAATGCAATAGAAAGTGATTATATGCAGCAGGAAATCGCATCTTCGGCTTATCAATATCAAAATGAAATAGAAGATGGAAGCAGGATTTCAGTCGGGGTGAATAAATTTACGCAAACAGAAGAAGGTATAACTGAGGTTTTTAATATTGATGATTCAATAAGAAAGCTTCAAACAGAAAAGCTAACTAAATTAAAAGCAGAAAGAAATAATATTGCAGTAAAACAAGCTTTAGATGCTATTGCATCCGCTGCGAAAACGGATGCGAATTTAATGCCATTAATTATTAACGCGGTAGAAAAATATGCAACACTTGGTGAAATTGCAGATGAATTAAGGCATATTTTCGGTGAGTATTAGTCGTATTAAGTTTATAAATAATAAACCTTAAAAGTGTAAATATTCTAATGATTATTGTTCGTTAAATTAAAAATGAGGCAATGCTGCCTGCTTGTTTTTTCTAAAGGCTTTAACGTCAGGCGGTTCACCTGTAGGCGAATAAATTAGCGCAAATTACCTCATCAAAAAGAAGCCTGGTTTAAATTTTATTTTGCGTGTCAGATTTGAAATAGGGGGCTAAACAGGCCATAAATCAATATTGTTGTGAAAAACCAATGTTAATAAATAGTTATCCACATTAAAAATTCAGGTTAAATATGGTAGGGGTCTGCTTATGAATACGTTACAAAATAATTAAAATTTTTGTTTCAAATGTTGATAATTTTGTCAATATTCGTAGTCCCGAAACGAACCATCCTCTAAACTCGAATCGGCACTGTAAACCAATAAATTATAGAAATCGCAATGGAAAAAACTTGTACAGAAGTGTGGAAGAACTGTCTTCAAATTATTAAGGATAATATCCCGAATCAAAGTTTTAAAACTTGGTTCGAGCCAATAACAGCCCTTAAATTGGAAGGTAAGGTTTTAACCATACAGGTACCAAGTTTGTTCTTTTACGAATGGCTTGAAGAACACTATGTAGGCTTATTACGTAAAACGGTTAAAAAACAACTGGGAGAGGATGGCCGGTTGGAATACAACATCGTTGTGGATAAATCATCTAACAGCGGAAGTCCTTATACCACGAATATGCCTTCAAACGGAAATGGCGCTGAAGCTAAAGTTCAATCTATGCCAATTCCGGTTTCCATAAATAAGGATATTAAAAATCCATTCATTATCCCGGGACTAAAAAAATTAAACGTAGATCCGCAACTAAACTCTAATTATACTTTCGAAAATTATATTGAAGGAGATTGCAATCGTTTGGCCCGTTCTGCAGGTTATGCTGTGGCGGCAAAACCGGGCGGTACATCATTTAATCCATTGATGATTTACGGTGGCGTAGGTTTGGGTAAAACCCACCTTGCACAGGCAATTGGTAACGAGATTAAGCGTAGTATGCCTGATAAACTGGTTATCTATGTAAGTTGTGAAAAATTCTGTCAGCAATTTGTTGACTCATTAAAGAATAATACAATTAATGATTTTGTTAATTTTTATCAGGCAATGGATGTTATCATTATGGATGATGTGCACAACTTTGCCGGTAAAGAAAAAACGCAGGATATCTTCTTCCATATTTTTAACCACTTACATCAATCAGGCAAACAGGTTATTTTAACATCTGATAAAGCACCGAAAGATTTAGCAGGCTTGGAAGAACGTTTATTAAGCCGTTTTAAATGGGGCCTTTCTGCCGATTTGCAGATTCCTGATTTAGAAACACGTATTGCCATTTTAAGAAAGAAAATGTATGCCGATGGTATTGAATTACCAGGTGAAGTTGTAGAATACGTTGCGCATAATATCGATAATAATGTTCGTGAACTTGAAGGTGCAATGGTTTCTTTATTGGCTCAGGCTACATTGAACAAAAAGGAAATCGATTTAAATCTGGCTAAGCAAATGCTTAAAAATTTCATCAAAAATACTTCAAAGGAGATTTCGATGGAATACATTCAGAAATTGGTTTGCGAGTATTTCGAAGTCCCTGTTGATATGGTTAAATCACAAACGCGTAAACGTGAAATAGTACAAGCCCGTCAGATTTCGATGTACTTATCAAAAAGCCATACAAAATCATCTTTGAAAACAATTGGTGCTTTCTTTGGTGGCCGCGATCACAGTACAGTAATTTATGCTTGTCAAACGGTAGAAGATTTAATTGATACAGATAAGAAGTTTAAAGCCTACGTTCACGATATTCAGAAAAAATTAAAAATGAGTTAAGAGATTTTAGCAGAAATTTAATCCTTAGATCTCCCGCTTAGTTTATATATAAAGAGAAAGCCTCAGATAAAATATCTGAGGCTTTCTCTTTTGTTAATTATTACACCTGTTTCTGCGTCTTATTACTTTTCTAAATCTGCCAATCCATAATGCAAAGCCGCAACGTGTAAAGCCTGGGCTATTTTATTATCCTTTATAAATTGTTTCACTTCATCGATGGTATATTCTTCTACATTCAGAATTTCGTGATCATCTAAATGTTGTTCGTGAGTTTTTGTTCCCCCTGTTAATACATAAGTATATGTAACATTATTAGCTGTTGCCGGGTTAGGGTAAAGCTCCGCGACAAGTTTACAGGTCTTAAAACTGTAGCCGGTTTCCTCCAAGAGTTCGCGCTTAATCGCAAATTCAGGTTCTTCATAACCGTCGATTACACCACCGGGAACTTCTAAAGAAACGATATCTGCAGCATGCCGATACTGACGAACCATTATAATTTTGCCTTCTTCCGTTAAGGCAATCGCATTAACCCAGTTTGGATATTCTAAAACATAATAGTCATCTTTAATTATTCCGCCAGGTAATTCTACCTCATCTACACGTAAAGTTGCCCATTTCTCCCGCACCAGGTATTTAGAGGCGAGTCTTCGCCACTTTTCTATAATCATGCTAAATATTGTTAATTATGAACTGATAATTGAAAATTAGAGATATTGTTGTATTAATTTCTGGCGGTGCATATTAACCAGATGAACAATTTTATGTTTATCAGCAAGTGCATTATAAATCAGGTTAAGTTTGGGTGCAATTATTTTATTGCGTTCGGTGCTTACACCCAACTCATAATACAAAAACTCGCTGAGTGAATCCAGTTTTTCGGAAGGTAAATCATTTTCATTTAACCAGCACTCAAATGCATCGGCATCTTCGTTTTCCAGAATTTCTAAAGGAAGCGCAAAGCTTACCTCCATGGTTTCCTGGAAAAGCTGCTGTGCGTCTTTTAATTTACCTTCTAATTTTAAGCCCATTATTCTGGCTAAAACCTGCGCAAGTTTTTCTATTTCTGCAGTTATTAAATCTCTTCTGTACATTATGGTTTGTAATGTTTAAAAGTTGAAATGTTATAAAATTGAGGCATAATGAACAAGGGCAATATTAAAGAGTAAAGGGGGTAAGGTAAAGAGCAAAGACCCATTGGCCAACAAATTGGTAATCAATTAAAATAAGCTATTTTGGCAATTATAACTTAGCCAATTAACAATCAATTAAACAGTTAGCCATTTTAACAATGAAGCAATTAAACAATTGGTCATTGACAATTAACCACTTTAACAATTATCAATAAAACTATTTTAGCAACTATTATTAGCAACGAAAACCCTGCCTTATCCTAAAATCCTGGTCCTGGTTTACCAACTACCGCTCGAACCGCCGCCGCCAAAGCTTCCGCCTCCGAAACCACCAAATCCACCTCCGCCACCTGAAGAACCGCCGCCGCCCCAGCTACTGCCACCGCTTCCTCCGCGACCACTTCCGCCTAATAACATGGCCCAAAACAGTGCATTCGATGCACCACGACTTCCAATGATTTCGCCGTTACCACCGCCACCGCCTTTTCGCATAATTATGATAACTACGATGATGATTATAATAATTACCAGGACACTCACAGAACCACCTTTTTTTGCCGAAACACGAGGATTATCATTTTTATATTCGCCTTTAGTATATTTTATAATGGAAGTTGTGCCGGCATCTAAGCCTGCATAATAATCACCCGCTTTAAAATTAGGTTTGATATCATTATCGATAATTCGTTTTGCGTAAATATCTGGTAATGCCCCTTCAACACCATATCCGGTTTGAATGGAAATTTTTCTATCACCAACGGCTACCACAATCATTATCCCGTTGTTTTTTCCACTTTGGCCTACACCCCATTTTCTGCCCAGCTCAACTGCATATTCATTAACATCATAATCGCCTACAGATTTTACAATCGCAATTGCTATCTGTGTTGAAGAAGAGTCATCGAAAGCAACCAGTTTTTGCTCGAGAGCCGCTTTCTGGCTTGCCGATAAAACGTTCGCATAATCATTAACTATTGTTGTTGGCTTTGCCGGGAAATCCTGAGCAAATGCAAAAGCAAATATTAAGCTGAAAAACGATAAAAGAAATATTTTTTTCATCGTTTTATTTGTTTTCTTTATTATCCATATATATAATATCATTTGGCAATTCATTTATATCTCCGGTTTGATAAGGAAAATATAAAGCCAGCTTTTCACCTGCTAAAGCAACACCGGCTATAATACCGTCTGCTAAATTTCCTTTGGCAAAATGAGCGGTCATTGCAATTTTAGTGGTTTCCCAAAAGTTATCGGGTACAACTTTATTGATTCCTGAATCTCCGATAATTGCGAATTTATGATCGGCGTGCGCCAGGTAAATTAATACACCATTGCGCTGAACCGTTTTATCCATATCAAGCTTTGCAAAATATTCAGTAGCTTTTTCAAAAGCATCGCCTTCACAATGTTTATCTATTGCAATCCTGATTTCTCCTGAAGTTGCCTGTTCTGCATTGGCAATTGCCTGTGCTATTTTATCTTGTTCAATATCTGAAAATAACGACATGTCCTTATTTTAAATGAATTAAAAAGGGTAATAAATGTTCAATAAAATAAACACCCATTACCCTTAAATGTTATTACCAATATTAAAACTCTACTTTAGGTGCATCTTTGGCCGTTGCATCAGCTTCGAAATAGCCTTTAGCTTTAAAACCAAACATACCTGCAGTTAAGTTTGTAGGAAACGATCTGATTTTGCCATTGTATTCCTGTACCGCATCATTAAAATCTTTTCGGGCAACTGTAATCCTGTTTTCAGTGCTTTCTAACTGAGCAGATAAATCGCTGAATTGCTGCGTAGCCCTTAATTCAGGGTAGGCTTCTGTAATGGATAATAATTTACCCAAAGCCTGACTTAACTGACCTTGTGCCGCCTGGTATTTTTGAATATTTTCCGGTGTTAAATCATCAGCCTTAACCGTCATCTGAGTGGCTTTTGCACGGGCTTCAACAACAGCAGTTAGCGTTCCCTGCTCAAATTTAGCCGCACCTTTAACAGTGCTAACCAAATTCGGAATCAAATCTGCCCGTCTTTGATATTGGGTTTGAACAGTTCCCCATTTCGATTTTACATTTTCATCAAGCTTAACCATGCTATTGTATCCGCATGAACTTAAAGTGCTAACTGCAATTACAGCAGCTAAAATTCCAAATACTAATCTTTTCATTTTTATGGTTTTGTTTTTAAGTCAAATTGAATTATTGTCAATTTACTAATAAGATATCAAAATCTGTACCTTTGTTACAATTCAGGATAAAAACCTGACAAGTTGTATGCAAAAAGATATCGAAATCACATTGCTCCCGCATCAGGTTGAGCAGACCGAAGTTATCAATCAAAAATTAGCTGATGCGCTAAACATCCCTTTAAAGCAAATAACGGGCTATGAAATCTTAAAGCGTTCAATTGATGCCCGATCAAGAAAAGTTATTTTTAGGTTGCAGGTTAAAGTTTTTATCAATGAGGAACCAACACCGCAGGTATACGCAATAAACTATCAAAATGTCAGTGATGCGAAACCTGTACTAATTATTGGGGCAGGGCCAGCAGGCTTATTCGCCGCATTGCAATGTATTGAAAACGGTTTAAAGCCAATTATTATAGAGCGTGGTAAAGATGTGAAGCAACGACGCCGCGATTTAGCCGCTATCAATAAGCAAGGTGTTGTAAATACCGAATCCAATTACTGTTATGGCGAAGGTGGGGCAGGAACTTACTCTGATGGAAAATTATATACCCGGTCTAATAAACGTGGTGATATAAATAAGGTATTGCAGGTTTTCGTAAACCATGGTGCCGAACCGGATATTGCTGTCGATGCCCGCCCGCATATCGGCACAAATAAACTCCCGCACATTATCACGTCTATTAAAGATACGATATTAAATGCCGGAGGAGAAGTGATGTTCGATAGACAGATGACCGATATTTTAATTGAATTCGGCAAAATAAAAGGTATCGAAATTAATTTTGAAGATAAACTTTTTGCTGAAAACCTAATTCTTGCCACCGGTCATTCCGCGAGAGATGTATATGAATTGCTTCACCAAAAAAATATTTTAATAGAGGCAAAGCCTTTTGCTTTGGGTGTCCGTATCGAACATCCCCAGGAAATTATCGATTCAGCACAATACCACTGCGATATCCGGTCTGAATTTTTACCGCCGGCGTATTACAGTTTGGTAGAACAAGTTGGCAGTCGCGGTGTGTTTTCTTTTTGCATGTGTCCTGGCGGAATTATTGCACCATGCGCAACCGGCGAAAACGAAATTGTGGTAAATGGTTGGTCGCCATCCAAAAGGAATAATCCTTTCGCAAACTCGGGTACTGTTGTTCAGGTTACTTTAAATGATGTGCAGGGCTATGACCCTTTACGAATGCTGAATTTCCAGTCAGAAATCGAAAAGCTTGCCTTTGAAGCGGGTGGTGGAAATTTAGTAGCGCCTGCACAGCGGATGATGGATTTCGTAAATAATAAATTGTCTATCGATTTGCCGAAAAATTCATACCTGCCTGGAACAAAAAGTGTAATGCTTGATAATATTTTACCCAATTTTGTATCCGATAGTTTAAGAGCAGCCCTGCCTTTATTTGGAAAAAAGATAAGAGGCTACTATACAAATGAAGCCATTCTGGTTGGTGTAGAAAGCAGGACATCTTCTCCTGTTCGAATTCCAAGAGACAAAGAAACTTTTCAGCATCCTCAGGTTAAAGGTTTATACCCATGTGCTGAAGGTGCGGGGTATGCAGGTGGAATTGTTTCTGCAGCGATCGACGGAATCAATTGCGCCAATGCAATCCTTTCGGCAAAATAGCAAACATAATTTTAAAGCCATTGTTGTTTAAATATGTTTAATGTAGTTAACGAAATTAAGAAAGCTTTTAACGGAGATGCCTGGTATGGCAACCATGTTATGCAAACATTAAATAATGTAGCGCCCGAAAAAGCATTTCAACATTTTATTCCGGATGCCCATTCCATCGCCGAAATTGCTTTGCACTTAACAAGCTGGACAGAGGAAGTATCATCACGCTTAAGCGGCAATTTAGCAGCCGAACCGGCAATGGGCGATTGGCCGGCTGTTCAGGAAAAAAATCCACAGGCCTGGGAAAAAATTATCTTCAACTTTAAAATTGCAAACGAAGAATTGATACGTATTTGTGAAAACGTTAATGCGAATCAATGGCACGATGCAACTAATGATGAACGAAATCCCGCTTTAGGAACAGGCGTTACAAAGTCAGAATTGTTAAATGGTTTGGTTCAGCACCATTCTTACCATTCCGGACAAATCGCCATCCTCTCAAAATTTTAATTTATGAAAAAGACACTTATCATTGGGGCATCTCCCGATCCGTCACGATACGCATATAAAGCGGCACACATGTTAACACGCTTCAATCATGAAATTGTTAACGTTGGTATTAAGCGTGGTGAAGTTGCCGGCGTTGAAATCGAAAAACCAGCCGAAATTCATAACGATATCGATACCATTACTTTATATATAGGTCCGGATTTGCAGGCGAATTATCACGATTATATTTTAGATACCAAGCCAAAACGCGTTATTTTTAATCCGGGTACCGAAAATTACGAGTTGGAAAAACTACTGGATGCTCATGGCATCGAGCCCATAGAAGCCTGTACATTGGTTTTATTAAGTACTGGTCAGTATTAATTTTTTAGAAAAGCAGGGGCTTGTGCTGCTGTTATGGGTTAGTCCCGCCCTCCATTTCAAATCCTCGCCTCGTTCCTCGGCTTGCGGGTTTTCCATTAAGCTCGGGTTTACCTCACTTCTTTCCCTGCAAATATGAAGGTTCGGCTTTCCTGCTCAAACCTAAGAACTGCATCATTTCATTAACACCACAGCAATGAATAAGCTGATTTGCAATTTTTTCTTAGTGTAAATCATACACTTACGTTAATGTTGTTGTGAAATACGGCAGATTGTTTGGTATGGAATGGATTTTTTTCTACTTTTGCAACCCGCTTCGGAGGAAGGGAAAAGGTTGAAAAGTTGAGGAAAGGGTTTTAGAATTATTTTAAAATATTTCTTGTGTGGAAGGGGAAAAGATGTTACCTTTGCAACCCGGTTCGGAAGGAGCGGGAAAGAATTGAAAAGCGGGATTAGGGAGAAAAGAGAGGCTAAAAAATAAAAAATTATTTTATTTGGAAGTTTAGAAAAGATTCCTACCTTTGCACTCCCAAGCGAAAACGAAGGGGAAAGAAAATCGGAACGGCGGATGCCGGGAAGGGATAAAAAAGATTGAAATAAACGAACAACGAATGAGGAAAGACGATAAAGACTTTCGGAATTAGTTTTAAAGTTTAACGAAATAAAAAGGCCGCCGCGAGGTTTGTAGCCGAATAAGTTCTTAAAAGAGATGTCAATGTAGCGCAAGCGAGGTAATAAAGTACGGATTCAAGTACAGAATACC
>NZ_JAPWGL010000008.1 GCF_027213645.1 Pedobacter rhodius
GGTGTCCACCTCTTCCCATTCCGAACAGAGAAGTTAAGCCCACCAGAGCCGATGGTACTGCGGTAACACGTGGGAGAGTAGGTCGGTGCCAAATCTTAAAAGAAACCCTTTAACGGAAACGTTTAAGGGTTTTCTTGGTTTATAGGCTTTTCCATTTCTCCCCTCCCGATAGCTATCAGGGAGGCCGGTGCCAAATCTTAAAACCAAAACAGGCCTTTAACAAAAACCCTTGCACTAACAACTGCAGGGGGTTCTTGGTTTAAAAGACCAAGACTGAAAACGAAGGGCGAAAAACGGAAGACGAAAAATGAAACCAAAACACAAGCCGAACGGTTTAGCGGTTAAAGTTGAGGTAAAGTTTAAATCCAACTTGCAGTTGAAAATGCACTCCTGTAGCAATAACCTTAGTAATATTCCAAGCAACGATACCCAAACACCTAACAGAGTTAAAAGATGAAAGCGTGGTTAATGAGTTTATTATCGGCGATATCATTTCTGGGATACTAAACAACTAAACATCTAACCAAATGAACCGCCCGGATTGATGTAATAACCCGACCACAGACAATATACCTTGCCAGCTTTCTTTTACTTTATATTTTAATTGTAACATCTGTCATATTTAAAACTGATTATCGGCAATTGTGTTAATATTACAGGTTTGCGATAATATTTGGTTATCTTTGCACACAACAATATATATAAATAGAATAATGAGTTTTTTTGCAGATAAGAGAAGGGAAGTGATGGTACATATTGAAAAATATATGTTAGAATCTATGGGTACCTATTTAAAGCCAATTGATACCAACTGGCAACCTTCAGATTTCTTGCCTGATTCTACAAGTGAAACATTTTATCAAGATATTAGAAACTTAAGGGATAGCGCTAAAGATCTTTCTTATGATTTAGTAGCTGTTTTGATCGGTGATACCATAACTGAAGAAGCACTACCAACTTATGAATCCTGGCTGGCAATGGTTGATGGGCATAGCCGTGATGAAGAAGGTGGTTGGATGAAATGGGTTCGCCATTGGACCGCGGAAGAAAATCGCCACGGCGATTTATTAAATAAGTACTTATACCTTTCCGGCCGTGTTGATATGCGTCAAATGGAAATTTCCACTCAATATCTGATTGCTGACGGCTTTGATATTGGTACCGGTCATGATCCCTATAGAAATTTTATTTATACAAGTTTTCAGGAATTAGCAACAAATGTATCTCACAGGCGAGTAGCTTCGCTGGCTAAGAAAGATGGTGACACTTTATTATCGAAAATGTGTGGTGTTATCGCGTCAGATGAAGCCCGTCATGCTAAAGCTTACAAAGATTTCATGAATCGTATTTTCGAAGTTGACCCGAATGAAGCAATGTTAGCTTTTGAAGATATGATGCGTAAAAAAATCGTTATGCCAGCACATTTTTTACGTGAGGTCGGTTTGAAAATAGGTCAGACTTTTGGCCATTTTACAGATGCTGCGCAAAGATTGGGTGTTTACACGGCTATAGATTATGTTGAAATTATGCAACAATTAATTGAAGAATGGAAAATTGAAGGCATGCGCGATTTGGATGAAGCCGGAGAGAAAGCCCGTGATTACATTATGAACCTGCCTTCACGTTTGTTACGTGTTGCAGAAAGAATGAAAAACCCAACAATTGATTATAAATTCAGCTGGATAGCCGGTTAAAATTTAAATAGATTTTTAAAGCCACGATTTTTAGTCGTGGCTTTTTTGCTTTTACATATTTCTACGATATTGGCCGCCTACTTCATAAAGGGCTTTACTAATTTGCCCTAAAGAACAAATTTTGCAAACCTCCATTAATTGTTCGAAAATATTATCTCCAGCAACAGCAGATTTTTGTAATTGTTTAAGAAGCTTTCCGGAATTATCATGATTTCTGTCCTGAAAAGCTTTTAAGGTTTCTATTTGATATTGTTTTTCTCCCTCAGTAGCCCGAATAACTTCGCCAGGAATAATTGTAGGCGAGCCATTCTTATTAAGAAATGTATTTACACCTACGATAGGGTATTCGCCGGTGTGTTTAAGTGTTTCATAATACAAACTTTCTTCTTGTATTTTCCCACGTTGATACATGGTTTCCATTGCACCTAAAACACCTCCACGATCGTTTATTCGCTTAAATTCTGCCAAAACAGCATCTTCGACCAAATCAGTTAATTCTTCTATTATAAAAGCGCCCTGTAGTGGGTTTTCATTTTTGGCTAAACCTAATTCTCTGTTTATAATCAATTGAATTGCCATTGCCCTGCGCACGGATTCTTCTGTTGGAGTTGTAATGGCCTCATCGTAAGCATTTGTGTGCAGTGAATTACAATTATCATAAATAGCATATAAGGCTTGCAATGTAGTTCTGATGTCGTTGAAATCTATTTCCTGTGCATGTAATGAACGTCCTGAAGTTTGGATATGGTATTTCAGTTTTTGAGAGCGATCGTTGCCTTTATATTTATTTTTAATTGCTTTTGCCCAAATTCTTCTGGCTACACGGCCTATCACTGCATATTCAGGGTCAATTCCGTTTGAAAAGAAAAAAGATAAGTTAGGGGCAAAATCATCAATATGCATTCCCCGACTTAAATAATACTCAACAAATGTAAATCCATTACTTAAAGTAAATGCCAGTTGCGAAATCGGATTAGCACCTGCTTCTGCAATGTGATAACCGGAAATGGAAACTGAATAAAAATTACGGACTTTTTCGTCAATAAAATATTTCTGAATATCACCCATCATTCTTAGCGCAAATTCTGTCGAGAAAATGCAGGTGTTTTGTGCCTGGTCTTCTTTTAAAATATCAGCCTGTACGGTTCCACGGACTGAACTGATTGCGTAAGCCTTGATTTTTGTGTAAATAGCTGGAGGAAGAACCTGATCGCCGGTAACGCCCAGCAGCATTAAGCCTAACCCGTTATTGCCTTCAGGAAGTTTTCCATTATAGCTTGGTCTTGAAATATTTTTAGATTTATAAATGGCATCTATTTTTTGGTTTACTTCGTCTTCTAAACCATTTTCAATAATGTATTTTTCACATTGCTGGTCAATTGCAGCATTCATAAAAAAGCCCAAGAGCATTGGTGCCGGTCCGTTTATCGTCATTGAAACAGAAGTGGATGGCGCACATAAGTCAAAACCGGAATACAGTTTTTTAGCATCATCCAGCGTAGCAATACTGACACCCGAATTTCCAATTTTACCGTAAATATCAGGACGAATGTGAGGGTCTTCACCATATAAAGTTACTGAATCGAAAGCTGTGGATAAACGATGTGCAGGCTGACCTAAAGAAACATAATGAAACCTTTTATTTGTTCGTTCCGGGCCGCCTTCCCCTGCAAACATACGTGTTGGATCTTCACCTTCGCGTTTTAAAGGAAATACACCTGCAGCATAAGGAAATTCTCCTGGTAGATTTTCAGTCAGTAACCAACGCAAAATAGCGCCCCAATCTTCGTACCTGGGTAACGAAACCTTAGGAATTTGAAGTTTAGACAGAGATTCGTAGTATAAAGGTTGTTTAATTTCTTTATCCCGTACTTTATAGATGAAAAATTCTTCCTTATAGCTTTTCTTGGTTTCCGGCCATTGGCGAAGTAATCTTCTGCATTCGCCATCCAATTGTTCTTCAAAATAGGCATATGCTTCCTCAAGTCCTGAACCAAGAGAGAGTGATGTGTTTTCTGAGGCCAAATCGATAACACCTTTAAGCTGATACATTTTTCTTGCTATAGAACTTTGCTTATCAACCCATTCGTTATAAGACTGGCTCGCTTCGGCAATTTCGGCCAGATAGCGGATTCTATCAGGTGGAATAATATAAATTTTTTCTGATTGATCTGAAGTCAATTCCATTTTAGCATGGAAATCTGTTCCTGTTTTAATTTTTATTTGTTCCATTAGGGCAACAAATAAATTATTCATTCCAGGATCATTAAATTGTGAAGCCATCGTTCCATAAACCGGAATTTCATCATCTTTGGCATCAAAAATATTATGGTTGCGTTTATATTGTTTACGCACATCGCGTAACGCGTCTAAAGCGCCGCGTTTATCAAATTTATTTATGGCTACCAAGTCAGCAAAATCCAGCATATCAATTTTCTCCAATTGTGTTGCTGCACCAAATTCAGGCGTCATTACATATAAAGAAACATCGCAATGTTCAGTGATTTCTGTATCTGATTGCCCGATGCCGGACGTTTCAACAATAATTAAATCATAACCAGCTGCTTTGCAGATATCGATACTTTCCTGAACATTTTTAGAAAGCGCCAAATTTGCCTGCCGGGTTGCCAATGAGCGCATGTAAACCCTTGGGTTATTGATGGCATTCATTCGGATACGATCGCCAAGCAATGCGCCTCCGGTTTTTCTTTTTGACGGATCGACGGAAATAATGGCCAGGGTTTTATCTTTAACTTCAACCAAAAATCTGCGGACCAATTCATCAACCAATGAGGATTTTCCGGCACCACCGGTTCCTGTGATGCCTAAAATAGGCGTATTATTATTTTTGGAAAGTCTTTTAAGCTCATTAACAAATGATTGTGCACCTTCAGGATCATTTTCAGCAACTGTAATTGCACCTGCAATTGCTTTGATATCTTTTTTTGGAACGGTATTCAACTCATCAGTGATATTGCTTTTTGTAACGAAATCGGTTTTTTGAAGCATATCATTAATCATGCCCTGTAAACCCATTCTTCTGCCATCATCTGGTGAATAGATTTTAGAAATGCCATAGGCTTCAAGCTCTTCAATTTCTGAAGGTAGAATTACGCCACCGCCACCAGCAAATATTTTTATATGTCCTGACCCTCGTTCCTGAAGTAAATCAAACATATATTTAAAATATTCAATGTGACCTCCCTGATAGGAAGTCATTGCGATGCCCTGAACATCTTCCTGAATGGCGCAATTTACAACCTCGTCAACCGAACGATTGTGGCCTAAATGAATCACTTCTGCGCCGGATGACTGAAGGATTCGACGCATAATGTTAATTGTAGCATCATGTCCGTCAAATAAGGAAGCAGCAGTTACAAAACGTATTTTATTTTTGGGTTTATATATTTCTACTTGTTGCATATTGCAGGATTTAAAATTGGTATGTTCTGGTAACCAATCCTTGTTTCCAAAATATATTTGGTATGCAAATGTACTAAAATATGCTGCTTAAAGCACGAATACCCTATACCGTTATGGCTTTTGGTTCAGCTATACTGGTGTGCTAAGGTGTCTAAGGTGGTTAAAATTATTATTTACTATTTTCATCACCACCTAAGTCACCTGAGCACATCTTAGTGGTTAGACGGTAAATAAAAAAACTATAATATAAAGTTCCATATTCAAAATCTTTGAGAGAGGAATATTATAGCTCTGGTGTGCTAAGGTGGTTAAAATTATTATTTACTATTTT
This sequence comes from Pedobacter rhodius, assembly GCF_027213645.1. Classification (GTDB taxonomy): domain Bacteria; phylum Bacteroidota; class Bacteroidia; order Sphingobacteriales; family Sphingobacteriaceae; genus Pedobacter; species Pedobacter rhodius. The sequence continues at coordinate 5,449 of NZ_JAPWGL010000008.1, forward strand.
CATCACCACCTAAGTCACCTGAGCACATTTTAGTAGTTAGGCGGTAAAACAAAAAACTATGCTGGTTGGCATAGTTTTTTAATTTATTTATTGGTGATTTCAGTTATCGGTTCTCCGACACAACCGTTTGGCATTTGGATATGTAATAGCGCGGCTAAAGTTGGTGCAATATCAGACATGTAATGTGTTTTGTTTGATGCCCCTGGTTTAATACCCCAACCCATAAATACTAAAGGAATGTGTGCATCATAAGGATTCCAGTTTCCATGTGTAGTTCCGGTACTTGAACCGTTAAACCAATTTGGATCTAAAATGTAATACAAATCGCCGCTTCTTCTGGCATTATAACCATTGGTTATCATCTTTTTTTGAATTTCCGGCAGCGTTGCTAAAGATATTCTCGAAATATCTACCACGTTTGCGAAACCATCCATTCTTTTTAAAAACTCGATAGATGCATTTTTGATTACATCGAAGCTTACGGTTCCGTTGTCTGTTTTATCATGGTCGAAGATGATTTGATTATTCATCGATTTCAAAACCACATTATTAACTTTGAATTTCTCATTAAGGAAAGCATTCAGTTTAAAAACAATATCCCTATCGCTAACGGTACCCCCAGGAAGTTTATTTTCTTTCATAAATCCCGGGACGTGGGCAACACCATGATCGGCACTTAAAAAAACGGTGTAATTGCCTTTACCTACTTTTTTATCTAAATAGTTGAAAAATTCTTCGAAATCTTTATCTAAACGGAGGTAAGTATCTTCTGCTTCTATTGAATTCGGGCCATAAGCGTGGCCTACGTAATCTGTAGATGAACAACTTACAGCTAAGAAATCGGTAATGTTATCCTGACCTAAATCTTCAGATAAAATAGCCAGCTTAGCTAAATCGAGCGTAATGGTATTTCCGTAAGGCGTACTTCTTATGGCGTCGAAATTTTTATCGATGTTCTGAGCAAGTTGATGTGGAAATGTACTTGTTTTACCTTCGTAAGCCTTTTCATCACCAGTACTGTTTACGTAAGTATTGATAGGATATAAAGTTTCCCAGTTTTTTGCATAGAATTTATTAGCCAGTTTAAGTTTATTATAATCAGCAATCCACATTGGAACTTCTTTCATATAGTATGAACTTGTGATCCAGTTGCCTGTGCTGCCCTGATACCAATATGCTGCATTTGCAGCATGTCCCGCGGGTAAAATAGAACCTCTGTCTTTTAAAGAAATTCCGATTACCTTTCCTTTAAAGTTTGTTGCTAACCGCAATTCATCGGTAATTGTGGTGGTTAACATGTTTTTTGGCGACATGTTGCCTTCAGAAGAAGGTGTACTGCCGACGGTAACTACTGTCGAATCTTCAGTACAATAAATATTTTTTTTAGTTTCAGAATTGTACCAGTCGTTTCCAATTATTCCATGCACAGCAGGAACTGATCCGGTGTAAATCGTTGTATGACCAACCGCCGTATATGTTGGCGTGTAAGGAATAAAAGTGTTTTCTACTGAAAAACCTTCATTAATTAATCTTTTAAATCCACCATTTGAATATCGGTTATAATACCGATACAGGTAGTCCCAGCGCATTTGATCTACAACTAAACCTACAACTAATTTAGGGCGAGCTACTTCTGCAGGAAAAGGCTTAGCAATAGCTGTACTCTTTTTCGTTTGAGCTGATACGCTGGAGAGCGAAAAGATAGATGTGTAAACAATTAACCACGAAATTTTATTCATTCTGTTTTAATTTAAAGGGCTAAATTAAAATTTTTAGATGAAGAATTTTTGAAGTTTCTGTAAAGTTTTTATAGTGCTTCAGCAACCACGAAAGTACTTCCGCCAATAAAAATAAGATCATTAATGCCTGCTTGTTTTAATGCTGCAGTTTTTGCTTCCTTAACAGAATTGAAACCAGAACCTTTTAATCTAAAGACAGCGGCCTGCTCCTGGAGCTCGTTTGCAGCTAAGCCCCGTTCAATATCGGGTTTGCAGAAATAGTAATCTGCATTTTTTGGCATAAGCGATAATACCTTAGTGATGTCTTTATCCTTTACCATACCAAAAACGATATGGAGTTTTTCATAAGGCGTTTGTTCTATATTTTTAATTACCTCCGTAATTCCGGCTTCGTTATGTCCGGTATCACAGATAACGAGTGGTTGTTTGCTTAATGTTTGCCAGCGTCCCTGGAGTCCGGTAAATTTTTTAACTTGTTTTAAACCCTGATAAATGGCCTGTTGAGCAATCTTTATTTCTGTTTGTGTGCTTAGAACCTCCAGTGATTTCAACACGGTTACAATATTTTTCGGTTGATACAAACCTGTTAAATCACTTTTTAGATTTGCGTATTTCACTTTACCATCTTCATAAACCGATAGTTTAAGTGCATTATTTTTAACAGAAATATCATGAGCTTTCAATGAATCATCAGCAAATAATATCGGTGCCTTTACAGATTTAGCTCTTTGGATAAAAACCGGCTGCGATTCGGTTTGTGTTTCGCCGATTACAACGGCAATGCCTTTTTTTATAATACCTGCTTTTTCACCTGCAATTTCCTGCAGGGTGTTGCCAAGCATGTTCGTGTGATCTAAACTGATATTTGTAATTACCGAAATTTCCGGAGTGATGATGTTGGTAGAATCCAGGCGACCGCCCAAGCCCACCTCGATAACTGCAATATCTACCTGGTGTTTTGCAAAATGGTCGAATGCCATGGCAACGGTTGCTTCAAAAAAAGAAGGCTCTGTTTCATGAATTAATTTTTGATTCGCCTGGACGAAAGATTTAACTTCGGCTTTACTTATCATTTTTCCGTTTATCCGGATGCGTTCACGAAAATCTTTAAGGTGGGGAGAAGTATAAAGACCTGTTTTTAAACCTTGCGCCTGTAGTACAGAAGCCAGCATGTGTGAAGTTGAGCCCTTTCCATTTGTGCCCGCAATATGAATACTTTTAAATTTATTCTGAGGATTGCCTAAAGCCTCACATAAAATGATGGTATTGGTTAAATCTTTTTTAAAAGCAGATGCACCTATCCTGGTAAACATGGGTAGCTTGCTGTATAAGAAATCTAACGTTTGCTGGTAGTTCATAATATTTGCCAAATATAGGTTTGACTAATTTAATTATGAAACGAAATGTTGATATGGCGTATAATTTAAGGTCTTTGAGCCACAGAACACGGAATAACGTTGACTATTTTATTATGAAAAGAAATGTCAGATGGGACATAATTGGTGGTATATAAGGACACAGACCATGTAAAATAATGTTATCCTGGACTTGTCGAAGGACTTTAAAACGATCTTTTTTGCGCGTTTTAACAAGCTCGACATGAAAATTTGAAGAACAAATTGATTTATGAGACAGCCTGACGGACCATGATTTTATTTCACTTTAAAGTTGAATACGACAACGCCGGTTTGATTATCTGCACCAACATCAGATTTACTTAATGAAGAATTTAATACAGCCTGAATACATTTGTTAACCAAGTCGGTATCTGTAATTGTAGAACCTTTTAATTCCTGGTTTGCCCTCGTTATATCTCCGTTTTTGTTGAAATAAATTCTAATGGCAATCTTGCCTGTTTTCTGCCCGTCATCTTTAGGTATCACAAGATTAGAAAAACGCCTTAATTCAATTGGTTTGTTTCCAAAGCCTGAGCCACCATTTCCATAATTATTGGCTAAAGGATCTCCATTAACCGAGCCTTGATTACCAGCTGTATTTCCTGTACCATCGCCACCACCTTGTCCGGTATTTTTTTTACCTTTGTACAAGGCATTCTGATTGATAACCGGTGTTGAAGGTTTATCTTCTGCGGTAGTGGTTGGTGTTGTCGTAGTTGGTTTAGACTTTTTAGTATTTACACTAATTGCATCCTCGGTGTTCTGCGTTTGAATTTCCTTATCGCTGGTTTGAGATTCGGTATTTTGAGTAACTTTTTCTTCAGGAACGACTTTGTCCGGGCGTTTATTATTTGCATTCGGATCGGCAGAGGGCTCTTCAATACTGGTGTAATCGTCGCCCATGCCGGTTTCGGCGGTTCCATAATTTACCACCATGCCACCCATGCCCAGTTCTTCGGGCGGATTAAAAGAATTAATCACAATTAAAAAGCTAATCGCAAGCAATAGCGCCATTATCCCTGTGGATATTGCAACTGCCTTTGGATAATTATTTTCTTCTTTGTAACTCATTATTTTTTAGGCTCTACCGCTAAAACAAGTTTTAATTTCAATTTGTTCGCTACATCATAAGCAACCATGATATTTTCTGCGGGCACATTTTTGGCCACATATAAGATGATGGTCATATCCGGTGCCAGTTTTTGATAAGCTTCTATCGCTGGTTGCAGACTTTCTGCAGTTGCCGGTTTTTTATCAACGAAATAATTTAAATTTTCATCTATACTAACCGTTACCGCTTTTTTTGCCGTAGATTGCTGCCCGCTTGAAGATTGTGGCAACAATAATTTCACCACCTGCGGATTGACCACTGCAGATGCCAGTAGAAAAAACAGCATGAGAAAGAACATAATGTCGTTTAATGCCGATGTATGAACTTCTACAGCGCCTTTTGTTCTTTTTCTTAAATTCATTATTTACCTGGTTCTTCTAATAAATCAATAAAATCAATCGCATCGGTTTCCATTTTAAGAATGATTTTTTCAACCATTATATTTAAAATGTGGTATAAAACGTAAGCGATAATACCAATGATTAAGCCTGTTGCTGATGTAATCATTTTGGTATATAAACCGCCTGAAATCGTTCCGATCTCAATAGCACCCTTAATGGATACCTGGTGGAAAATCGTAATTACTCCAACAATGGTACCTACGAAACCAAGCATTGGCGCAATACCAGCTACAATACCTAAAATGCTGATGTTTTTTTCAAGTTTAGAAACTTCGAGCTTACCAACGTTTTCAATTGCACCTTCAATATCCTTAATCGGGCGGCCAATACGCTTTAAGCCTTTTTGCAGCATACGGGAAAGGGGCGAATTGTTGTTTCTCAAAAGGGCTGAAGCGCCTTCGAGGTTTCCCGACTGTATGTACGTTCTGATTTGAACCATTAAATTTGATTCATCTTTAGTAGATTTTTTAATGGTTAAATAACGTTCAACAAAAATAACCAGAGCGAGGAAAGCTAAAAAAGCCAGCGGAATCATTACCCAACCACCTTTAAATAACAAATCTATAAAATGTAATTCTGGTGCTGGCTGAGATAATGTCGGATTTATGGCATTGGCTGTATCCTGTAATACTTGTGTGGTATCTTGAATTAATAGTGCAATCATTATGGTGTGTTTATCTGTTTAATATCTAATTCTTTTATTCTAACTTTTTTACTTAATAGCGGCCGTGCATTCAACGCTTCTTTCTCTGTTTTAAAAGACGCTAAACTAACTTTTTTGAATGGCCCTTCGATAGGAACAATTCTGGCGGTTACGCCATAACCTTTCATTTGCTGAATAAATTTTTCAGCGGCTTTAGTTGTTCTGAAGGATGCCCCGATAACCTCATAAGTTGTATTACCTGATTTTGTATCGGGAGCTGTTGTTTTTGGTAAAGCGCTGATTTTAGTTTTTGGCGTGTCGGTTTTCTGCTGAACCTGGTTAGCCTTCAGGATGCTATCCGTTTTTATTATGGAATCTTGTCTTGCTTTTACAGCATCAACAGTAACTTTTGGAGAATCAATAACTGATTTCGTATTTTTTATTGATTCGGTTTGGCCAGTGAATAATTCTGGTTTAATCAAATAAGTTATCGCTGTTATAATAATTAAAATCAAAATTATAATCGTAACCTTAAGCCAGGCAGACATGCCTTGTGGCACTTCTTCCTCGTATATCATCGGATCATGGCCAAAGCGGTTTGGATGTTCAGCATGTTGTTCCTTGATAAATTCGGGCGCTTCAATTATGGTTGTTTCCGATTTAGCTTCATCTTCTAAATTAATATATGTTTTTGGCGCTTCGGTTTCTGATCTTAAAGAAAAACGGCTTGTATACTCTGTGTGTGGTGCAACAACTGAAGGTGGCACTTCTACTTCATTTACCGTGTCGGTTGTTTCAGGTTCTGGTGTGTTTTCACCTACCTGTTGCGCTGCGACTAGATTTTCTGCTTCTGATTCGGGTGTATGGCCAAAACGGTCAGGATGTTCTTCGTGTTGTGCCAATATGGAATCAGGAACTTCTGTCTCCTCAGTTTTAACAGGAGTTTCCTCTTCAGTTTCCGCGATATTTTCAACGGCACCTGCTTCGTTTTGTACATCAGCTGATGCAGGATTCACAATTGTAGGCTGATCGGTTGCTATATCTTCCACCTCCGATTCTGGTGTATGACCAAATCGGTTAGGATGTTCCTCATGCTGTTCTTTGATAAAATCAGGCGCTTCAACAATTTCTCCTGTCAGATTTTCTGAATGTTTTAAAGTATTTTTAAGGTCATCTTTAACTTCGTCCAGTTCTACATTTTCGATTACCGGAGCCTTATATGATTTATTTTCAAATGGAACAGCTGCATACGGTCCTTCTGTGATTTCATCATATACATCCTCTTCAGTTTCCTGGATGTTTGCATCCTTTTCCAGTATATCTTCTTTTTTTTCTACTTCTGCAGCGGGTTCCGTTTCAGCAACGACCGGCAACCCATAAAACTCAGAACCATAGTTTATATTTTTTGATGGCTCGAAACTCAATCCTTCGTGTTCTGTAAAAAATAAACGCCCGATATTTTCAAGTTCAGCTTCGTGCTCAATTTCCAGTTTTCTAGTTGTTTCTTCCACAAACTCGGAAATATGATAGCCGGCAATTTCTTTTGAAACATTTTCCTTTTCAGCGATAAAGTTTTGAAGCAGTTCCTCATCTTTTACTTCAGAAGTGAATTGCAACCTATATCCCGGAGGTAAAAACGATTGTTTTTCCTTATCGTATCTGCCGGCAAATTTCTTTTTAAAAAATGTGCCCAGGCCGGTAACGCCTACCGAGGTACGTTGCTGTAAGATTTCTGAAAGGTATAATAAGGTATCCATTCCGGTAAAATTAGCGTTTTATTCTAAATCAACACAATAATAAATTAACGTGTTTAAAACGAATAGGTTAATCCGCCGAACATATTAAAACCATTTACCTGATAAAATAAATACCTGCTGTAATTGGTATTCAGGATGTTATTTGCCTTCGCAAAAACCGAAAACTTATTATTTATACGATATTCCGCACCAACACCTAAATCAACAAAACCTTTAACTGTTATAATTGATTCTATGGATGGATTTGGAATAAGGTATTGCGATGGATTTACTGGGGCTGCAGTATTTAACTTGGCTTTAACGTCATCCTGAATAACGACGCCGGCATTAAAACTTAACTTTTTATTGTATGTGTAAACAAAGTTTGAACTTACTTTTAATCCTGGCTTAAACCAACTGTACGTTTCAGCTGCAGGTTTGTAATCATCGATATTTAATTTACCCGTCCATTTTAAAGCATCGCTCACCTGTACAGAAATTTCACCTTCCAAACCTGTAAGTTTTGCTTTGCCAAAATCGTAAATCACATCAAATTTATTGAAATCGGTAAAGTTGTTGACAAACAGTGGCATGTCGTCGATTTGTTTTATGTAGAATCTGGCTTTATAACCAAAACCAGGTCCGCCTGTACCTTTAATGCCCGCACTGATGCTTAATTTTTCCACTGAATTTTTAATCAGGATGTTGCTGTTTAACCAGGGATTTTCATCTGTAAAACTTTTTAGGGAATTACGGGTAACATCACCTTTAACTTCGCCAAAAACCTGTAAATAATCAGGAATTAATGTAAAATCGGCTGTAACCGCCGGGAATATTCTCGTACTGCTATAGGCGCCGAATTCCTGAACAAAGTTAATTCCTGCCGTAACTTTTGCACCTTTTACCTGTAAACGGATGTAAGGATTTAAACGTAATAAGTTATTACCTATACTTGTTGTTAAATCTTTGGTATTGCCAAATTCGGTTGATGCTGCAAGGCCTAAATTTAGCGAACTGATTCTTTTATTTAAATAACCGTTTAATGTTAAATAATTTTCTTTAGCACTAAACTTATCATTCCAGACATAACCATTGGCTTTTAAGGCATAGCTGAAGGCATCATCGTCTTCTTTATAATTTTTAACCAATTCTCCTTCCGCTTCGAATAAAGTTAAAGCTTGTTTTTGCGGATTTGGATTTAGTGTAGGGCGATTGTTATCTATTCCATAAAAATATAAGCCATTACGTTCGAAATTAATCCGTCCGCTGACTGTATTTTCATCCATAATGCTGCGACCAAAAAGACTGAATTGCTGGTTGCTGCTATTCTGTTTATTGAGCTTACCTTCCTGACTGAAATGTTTGAAATATCCGCCAACCTGTAACGCAGGGTCGCGACCATTATTTATGTACACTTCGCCAAGCAGGGTTGCTAAAGAACCAAAACCGCCTTTTACGTAGTTATTAACCAATTCAGATTGTTTTTCATCAACCAAAGCTTGCGCCTGAAGTTTTTGAATATCGCTGTTTATTTCAAGTTTTTTATCGGTAACGCTATAATTCAGCTTCGCTTTATAGGTTTTGACATCATCCAAATTAGGACTCCTCCTCAGTTTTACGGCTTCAGCCAATATTGGTTTGTAAGGACGAACAACTTCGATTTCTTCACTTACAGCTGCTTTTTCTTCCTGTTTCTTTTCCTGTGCCTGAACGGTAATTAAACCAGCAGCAATAAAAAAGATTGTACTATATATATATTTAATCGACTTCATGATTCTACTTCTTCGGGTTTAATTTTTCTAATTTTTGTTTCGCTGTCGGGATGATGTCGTCCGTTTTATTATCATAATTGTCGATAATACTTAACAGCGTACTTTTGGCCTGCAAATTGTCTTTTAAAGCAACGTAATTGTCTGATAACAGGATAAAAGCTTTGGCAACCCAATAATCGTAAGACGCCATATTATTGATTAAATCGAAACATGTTTTCGATGAAGTTTTATAATCACCTTTGGTGTATTCCAGAAATGCGAGGTTATATTTTGCTTCTGCAGCTGCAATGGTTTTTGTACTTGCAACAACATTTTTGAATTCTTTAACCGCAGTTGTAGTATCACCTTTTAACAGATAAGCTTTACCTGCATATAAGCCTGAACTGTTTTTTTCTTCTTCTGATGCCTTTTCTGATTCTTTTGTGAGCTGGGCATATTTTATCATATCGTCAGCAGAATTAAGTGCAGTATACGCTTTTAACAAATTATTGATCGCGTAACCATAGTGGGCTTTGTAATCGGTTGTTGTTTCCAATCTTTTCAGGTAAACAATAGCTTCATTATATTTTTTCTGATCAAGAAATACTTTTGAGATACTTAAAAGCGAGCGTTCTGTATAATCACTTGTCCAGTCATTTAAAATATACTCGTAATCTGCTATCGCATCATTCGGACGGCCCAGTTTAACTAAAGATTCTGCCCTTATAAACTTGCCTTCTTTGTCATGAATGGCTTTGGGGAATTTATCGAAATACGCATTGATGGCCTGTAATGCACCATTTGCATCGCCTTTTAAATACAGGTTATTTGCCGCTGCGAAAACAATGTTATCTTGCTCGGCATTTGAATAATTTCCAAGCGGAGTTGTACCTGCGTAGCTGATAAAGCCATTTGCATCACCTTTATCCACATAAATATTTTTGATTGATTCCATGGCCTGTTTGGCTTCGTCGGCACTTGGATAATCGCGAATTACTTTTTTAAAGGATTCTAAGGCAGCATCATCCTGGTCTTGATTGTATTGAACCAAACCAATAGTGACCAATGCTTTTGGAACATAACTACTACGAGGATATTTTGCAACCAAACCAACCAAATCCGTTTTTGATTTTTCTAAATCACCTTTGTTAAAGTAAGTGTAAGCTGTTTCGAAACCTGCATCATCAGCATAGTTAGAATTGGGAAAACGCTGCAGTAAATTTTGCATGGTTGCAATTTTCGCATCATACTGGTTTTCTAAACCCTGAATCATCCCTTTCTGGAAAATGGCATAATCTTCCGCACTGGTTTTACGACTGATGATTTTATTATAATTATTCATCGCATCGCCGTAGTTTTTATTTACGAAATAAGCGTCGGCCAAACGGATGGTTGCATCGTCAACAGTTTTCTGGTCTTTGTCATTTCCTGCTAAGAAGCGTTCAAAATATGTTGCTGCTTTACTGTATTTTTCATCTTCAAAGGCAGCATATGCAAGCGCATAATTTGCAAAATTATAAACACCTGTTTTATCTGCATCAGGCATTTTTAAAAACTTTTCGAAAGTGGTAACGGCTTCGCCATATTTACGCAATTCGTACATCGCTTCCGCTTTCCAATAGGTATTTAAGGCATGGATTTCGTTATCTTCAGGGAATTTGTCTGAACGTAAAAACATGGACAAGGCATTGGGGAAAGCCCGCTCATTATAGAACTCCAATCCACGAAAATAAGTCACTTTTTGATAAGCCTCTCTTGCCTCCAGATTTTTATCAGGGATAGGTTCCAAAATATCGACGGCTGCCTGATAATTTTTTGTCGTTAATAAAACCTCCCCCAAAAGCGTTTTAGCTTCATTGATTTTTCTGGATTTTGGAAAAGTTTTTAGGAAACTTTGCGTCGCGTCCAGTGCTTGCTGATGGAAGTTCAGCTCATAACTTAATTTTGCATAGTTTAACCAGGCTTCTTCCTGTATTGCCTTGTCAAAATCCAGTCGTGAGGCACGGAAAAATGCACTTTGGGCTTTTTCTTTATTTCCTAATTGAATAAATGCCTTGCCTAAAGTGTGCATACCGTTTTGAAGGTATACATCATCATTATTTAATTTTTCCAATACCGTAACCGATTGGGCGTATTTTTTATTTTGAAATAAAGAATAACCGTACTGATAGATAAACAGGTTGTTTTTAACATCGCTTTTATCTTTAGCATAAAATTCTGCAAAATATTTTTCTGCGTTTTTAAAATCAGACTTGGCAAAGTAAGAAGCCGCTACAAGGCTCAGCATTTCCGGTTCGAATTGCTGCTTAGTTTTAGCCATGGCAGGAAGCGCATAGCTGATCACATCATCATAGCGCTCATCTAAATAGTACATCGAAGTGATGTAGTAAGGGTAGCTTGCCTCATAGGTTGGTGAACCTTTCAGCTTTTCAAAATTTGCTAATGCCGTTTTGTATTCTTTATTTAAATAGTTTATATAGGCAAAATAATAGGTCGCGCTTTCCTGGAACTGGCCTTCTTCTTTTTTAACTTTTTCAAATAAAGGTTCTGCCTTATCGTAATCTTTTAACTGGAAATAAGCATAACCCTGCTTAAACTGGTATTCGTTTCGCTGTTTACCTGAAAGGGTAGAAGGGTCGGTTTTTTCAAACCATTCTAAAGCTTTCTCATAGTTTTTCTGGTTGAAATAAGTTTTTCCAACATAAAAGTAAGCGAGTTTTGTATTTGAATTTAAAGGATAATCGCGGATAAATGCCTGAAATAAACTCTCTGCATCACTATTGGTTAGTTCTAATGCGCAAACTGCAGCATAAAATTTAGCGTTTTCTTTTAATAGCGATAGTTCTGCATTACTCTCTGGTTGGGAAGCAGGTTTAAAACGTTGTTGTTCAACAAGTTTAAATTGTTGTGAAGCTGCTGTGTATTTTTCTTTATCTAATAATTCTAAGCCCGTTTGATAGTTTTTATTGAGGTTTTGCACCGCGCTGACTTGCGCATATGTGCTAAAACTTCCAGCTAAAAGTAGCGGAATCAGTACGTATTTTTTTTGCATCGGTTTCAAATATGGTTGGTACTAAATTAGAAATAGTATCAAAGCTTATCAACAGAAGTAATTAACATCTGTTAATAACACAAATTAACGACGGGAATTTTTATTTGGTATAGCGCAATAAAAAAAGAGGCTGTATATAATATTAAATGCCGTCTTGAGGACTAATTTGTTTTATAAAAATTTAGGGAGATAAAACCCTTGAATCGTCATTTCGAGCGGAGTACAACGAAGTCGAGAAATCTTTGAAGCGGAAAATACGATTCAAAAGATTTCTCCACTGCGGTCGAAATGACGGTCTGACCAAAACATTTTATACGTGAATGGCAGCTTGTAGAAGGACTTGTAAAAAGCCTTTTAAGGCGTTTCTATGCTTCGGCAAGCTCAGCACAGGCTTAGCCAAACGTTACAAATTCAAAGATAAATTGATTTATTAGACAGCCTCTTAGATGTCTAATTCTTTAACAAAACCTTTCTGTTAATCAAAAGCAAAACACATAAAATTTGAAAAGATGCGTTTGTATAATTGCATAAACCAAAGGGCAATTGGCTACTTTACTTATTTCATTCTATAGATTTCCCCTCAGTTCCTGTTCACGTTCCAGGGATTCAAATAGTGCTTTGAAGTTACCTGCGCCAAAACTTTGTGCGCCTTTTCGCTGAATAATTTCAAAAAACAGTGTTGGCCTGTCTTCAATTGGTTTGGTGAAGATCTGTAATAAATAGCCTTCTTCATCGCAATCAACCAATATTCCAAGGCTTTCAAGCAATGAAATTTCTTCATCAATTTTGCCAACACGCTGTGGCATCATATCATAATAGGCTTCAGGCGGCGCACTTAAAAATTCCACCCCGCGAGATTTTAATTCGGTAACCGTTTTTACGATATCTTTTGTTGCAACTGCAATGTGCTGAACGCCTTCTCCTTCGTAATATTCTAAATACTCTTCAATTTGTGATTTCTTTTTGCCTTCGGCAGGCTCGTTAATCGGAAATTTTGAAAAACCATTTCCGTTACTCATCACCTTACTCATCAAAGCAGAATACTCGGTATTAATTTGCTTATCATCGAAAGATAAAATATTTACGAAACCCATTACTTCTTCGTACCACTTCACCGCTTCATTCATGCGGTTCCAACCCACGTTACCTACACAATGATCAATGTAAAGTAGTCCGGCATCTTCAGGCTGGTAATCACTTTCCCAAACCCGGTATCCAGGCAAAAATGCGCCCTTATAGTTTTTGCGTTCAACAAACATATGAACCGTTTCTCCATAAGTATAAATTCCGCTCATTTTAACTTCACCGAATTCATCAGTTAACGTTTTGGGCTCCATATATGGTTTTGCGCCGCGTTTTGTTGTTTCATCAAAAGCACTGTACGCATCATCAACCCAAAGTGCCAAAACTTTAACACCATCACCATGTTTTTTTACATGTTCAGAAATCGGGTGTTCTGATTTTAACGCTGTAGTAAGGATTAACCTGATTTTGCCTTGTTGCAAAACATAGGAAGCCCGGTCGCGTACGCCCGTTTCCGGACCCGCATAGGCCAGACTTTGAAAGCCAAATGCAGTTTTGTAATAATGGGCGGCCTGTTTGGCATTGCCCACATAAAATTCTATATAATCTGTTCCGTTAATCGGCAGAAAATCCTGTGCTTTAGCTATTTTTTCTGCAAATGTTAGTGTTTCCATATTTTTAGTATCAAGTAGTTAGTATCGAGTAGCTAGTATCAAGTATTTAGTATCAAGAATTGATTTATAATTTGTGTATTATCATCGGAACTCAGTCGCCCGACCTCCGACCAATTTTATTCAATATTAATCTGCCAGCTTTTGTGGTAATTTTCATCTTCAATATCTAATGCATCTTGTGTTAACATCAGTGGTTTAAAGGGGTCTATCATTACTGCAAGTTCATCAGTTTTTTCCTTTCCAATCGATTTTTCGACAGTTCCAGGATGGGGCCCGTGAGGAATACCTCCAGGATGCAGCGTTATCTGACCTTTTACCACGCTTTTCCGGCTCATGAAATCGCCATCAACATAATATAAAACCTCATCGCTGTCTACATTGCTGTGGTTGTATGGTGCAGGAATGGAATCGGGATGGTAATCGTATTTACGCGGAACAAAAGAACATACAACAAAATTATGGCCTTCAAAAGTTTGATGAACGGGTGGTGGTTGGTGTAAACGGCCGGTTATGGGCTCAAAGTCGTGAATTGAAAATGCATACGGATAATGATAGCCGTCCCAACCTACATAATCAAAAGGATGTGTGCCGTAAGTATAGGGGTATATTAAACCTTGTTTTTTAATGAGCACTTTAAAATCTCCATACGCATCATGCGTTTGCAGGTTTTCCGGTAATCTTAAATCGCGCTCGCAATAGGGCGAATGCTCCATTAACTGACCATATTGATTTAGATATCTTTTCGGCGGTCTTAAGGGGCTAAAACTTTCTACGATAAATAACCGGTTATCTTCGTTATCAAATTCCATTTGGTAAATTGTACCTCTTGGAATGATTAAATAATCGCCATAGGCAAACTTTATTTCACCAAAACCGGTTTTTAATTTGCCTGACCCTTCATGAATAAAAATCATTTCATCTGCCTGACTATTTTTGTAGAAATAATCTGTCATTGATTTTCGTGGTGCAGCTAAAACGATGTGTAAATCACTGTTTACCAGAACAGGTTTGCGACTTTGTAGATAATCATCTTCAGGTTTAATCTTAAAACCAATTAAGCTCGTGTGTTTAAGGTGTTTTTCGCGGGCAATTTTTGGTTCAACATTATAAGCTTCACCGAGATGTTTTACAATCGTTGGTGGGTGGCAATGGTAAACCAGCGAATAAAGACTTGAAAAACCTTCGGTTGATACCAGTTCTTCGGCATATAAATTGCCATCGGGTTTACGAAAAACCGTATGTCGCTTTGCAGGAATTTGCCCCAATTTATGATAAACAGGCATAATAATTATGGTTATGGTTAGAAAGAAAAAATCTTTAAGAAATCAACAATTAAAACGGTAATGCGTTTCAATTAATTAGAAATAGGTAAGATAATTTACAGAGAATATTGCGCCATGATCAATTTAGATAGCATTTTGTAACGGCGTGCAGCAATTGCATCGTTTACCAGGTTAATATGTAATGCTTTTAAAATCATGCTTTTGATGGTGCTAAAGTAATAATTTTATTTTGAACATAAAATTTCTTTATCTTTAATTTAAACCTAACGTCTTTTTATGAAGTTTCTTTTAAGCCTCTTCATTTGCGTCTCCATATCACTTACCGTTTCCGCTCAAAAAAAATGGAAATATAAAATTAAGCTTATTGAACATAATGGGAAAAGGCATCGTGGTTTTTTCTATGCAGCAGACGACAGTCAACTCGTTTTAGTTAAAAGTAATGGCGATACCAGTAAAATAAGTGCAGAAAATATCAGCAGACTGTACATTCACCGGTGTGGAATTGTTGCACCTGTTACGATTGCGGCTGCGGCAGCCGTTGCTGTGCTTGCCATTGATAATCCAAATGCATTGGAAACCGCGCTGATTATATTTGTTGGTGTACCAATAGGCGTTTGCATAGGTTTGGTTACTGGAGAACTTTTCGCAAATAAAAGATTTTACAAACAGCTTCAGGCGAAGGATTTTCCGTTGATAAAAGCGGATTTACAAAAATATACCGAGCTTAAATAATGAGCTTTTACTTTTTAATTGCTGCCCTAAATCATTAGCTTTACCCCGTATTTTAACCAAATTATATGAAATTAGTATCTTATAAAACTGAAGACAGGACGCATCTTGGCGTTTTTATAAATGGCCATATTTATAACTTAAATAGTTGTGATAAATTACTTCCTGATAGCATGAGCGAATTTCTGCAAGGTGGAGAGGTGCTAATGGAAAGGGCAAAAAAGGTTGATACTCAAATTAAAAGCCGAGCGTTGGAAGCTAAGGAAGAAATATTTTATGAAATTCTGGCCCCGGTTCCAAACCCAACAAGTTGCAGGGATGGTTACGCTTTCAGGCAACATGTAGCAGCGGCCAGAAGGAACAGAAAAGTAGATATGATTCCGCAATTTGATGAATACCCTATTTTTTACTTCACAAATCATAATGCAATTCAGGGAACCGGTGAAATTGAGTGTATGCCCGATCATTTTGAAAAACTCGATTTTGAACTTGAATTAGCGATCGTAATCGGTAAAAAGGGAAGGAACATAAAGGCTGCAGAAGCCGATGAATATATCGCAGGTTATATGGTGATGAACGATATGAGCGCCAGAACTTTGCAAATGGAAGAGATGTTACTAAACTTAGGTCCGGCGAAGGGTAAAGATTTTTCGACAGTTATTGGTCCGTGGCTGGTTACACCAGACGAATTGGAACCATATAAAGTTGCACCAAAAGATGGCCATACCGGAAATGCTTACGATTTGAAAATGACTTGCCGTGTAAATGGTATTGAAGTCTCGAGGGGTAATGCTGCAGATATGGACTGGACTTTTGCCGAGATTATCGAACGTTGTGCTTATGGCGTAGATATTTTGCCTGGTGATGTAATCGGTTCCGGAACCGTAGGAACGGGTTGCTTCTTAGAGTTAAATGGAACAGGTTTATTGAATGATCCAAACTATAAAACTCAGTGGTTGCAACCTGGCGATGTAGTTGAAATGGAAATAACAGGGTTAGGTGCTTTAACAAATACAATTAAAAAAGTAGATACAGATTTTTCGATTTTGGCTTTGAAGAAATAGTTTAGGTTGTAATGTTTGAAGGTTTTAAAATTGAAATGTTCGTTGAGCAGACCTGCAAACATTTAAATTGAAATATTTTGATATATTCAATAAACCTTTTTACTATGGCAAAAATTGAAAGATTTGAAAATATGGAATTTGGCTATCGCAAAGCAATTAGCTATTGAGGCCCTACAAAATTTCGGATTTGGAACCAATACGTTCAGATTTTGGATTGAAAGATCAGTTTCGTAAAACGGCAATGTCAATGTCTGATAATATTGCAGAGGGATTTGAATATAACAATAACCCAGACTTTATCAGGTTTTTAACCTATGCTAAAAGCTCATCAGGAGAATTTAGAAATAAAATAATAAATTTAGAAGAGGCAAAGAAGATATCTTCAAATGATTTTAAATTTCTATATGAAAAATGTATTGAATTTTCATCAAAAACCAAGCATTTAATAGATTACTTAAGAAATTTTGAAAAGAAAAAGAAAACCTTAAAAAAAGTATTTAGAACTTTATCCGTTTGAAATTGCAATAATACTCCAAGTTTATCTGCACCTAAAACATTTCAACTTTTTAACATCAAAATTAAAACCTTCAATCTTGATAACCCTAAAAACCGAAGATCTATCTGCCGTTCAATTGCAGGATTATTTGCAATACGCTATTGCCCCACGGCCAATTTGTTTTGCATCAACAATAGATGCTGAAGGGAATGTAAATTTAAGTCCGTTCAGCTTTTTTAATATGTTTAGTACAAAACCGCCAATCTGCATTTTTTCTCCGGCAAGGCGTGTGCGTGACAATACAATAAAGCACACTTTAGAGAATGTTCTTCAGGTAAAAGAATGCGTAATTAATGTGGTGAATTACGATATGGTTCAACAGATGAGTTTGGCCAGTACTGAGTACGCAAAAGGCGTAAACGAATTTGAAAAAGCTGGGTTTACCATGTTGAAATCGGATATGGTTACACCGCCGAGAGTTGCGGAAGCGCCTGTTCAGTTCGAATGCGTTATAAACGACGTGATTCCTTTAGGGGATAGCCATGGCGCCGGTAACCTAGTTTTAGCCGAAGTAAAACTGATTCATATAAATGAAAATATATTAGATGAAAATGGCAAAATTGACCAGCAAAAAATAAACCTGGTTGCTCGTTTGGGTGGCGACTGGTATTGTCGGGTCACAAAAGATAACTTATTTAAAGTTGCAAAACCTTTGTCGAAATTAGGAATCGGAGTAGATAGCTTACCGAAATCAGTTCGTTTATCGAAAGTATTAACTGGCAATGACTTAGGTATGCTTGGAAATGTAGAAATGTTGCCAAAAGAAGAAGCAATTGATTTAATTAGCCAGTTACCTGAAGTTAAAGAAGTTTTAGATGCGACACTCGGAGATGCGGCAAACAGGGAAAGAGAACTCCATGAACTGGCAAAAAACTTTTTAAAACAAGGTAATGTTGAACTTGCTTTAAAGCTAGTTTTGCTTTAATTTCAGTAAATCAAAAATCTATTATGCATACAATCGTAGGGGTAGACCAATACATTGCAAATGCTGCTGAATTTGCAATTCCAATTTTAGAACACTTAAGAAATTTAGTGCATCGTGCCGATGCCCGAATCGAAGAAAAAATTAAATGGAGTATGCCTTTCTTCGATTTTAAAGGAACGGTTTGTCATATGGCGGCTTTTAAAAATCACTGTGCATTTGGCTTTTGGAAAGCATCTTTAATGAATGATGAATATAAGATTTTTAAAGATAGGTCGGAAGCGATGGGTTGGCTGGGGCAGATAAAATCTTTTAGCGATTTACCTGATGATGATGTGTTAATCGCTTATATTCAGCAAGCCATCCAATTAAATGAAGATGGAATAAATCTTCCCCCAAAGCCTAAGTCGGCTCCAAAAGAACTCGAGGTACCAAAGTATTTTATTGATGCATTACAAGAAGAACCTGCGGCCTTGGCAACGTTTCAGAATTTCAGCAATTCAAATAAAAAGGAATATGTGCAATGGTTACTGGAAGCCAAAACAGAAGCGACCAGGTTAAAAAGACTTGAAACGGCTGTAGAATGGATTGCTGATGGTAAAACGAGAATGTGGAAGTATAAGAAGTAAGCCTATAAAATGCTTACTATTTTCATAAACCGGTTTTTATAATGGCCGTCAAACGCTGTAATGGTTACACCATGCGCTTTTCCTGATGATGCATGGATGAATTTAATACCTGATTCATCAACAGAATAAACAATGCCCACGTGGCCAATTCTTCTTATTCTTGAATTACTTCCTGTAAAGATCAAAACATCGCCAACTTTAGCATTTTCAATACTGGTTTCTTTTCCGGTTGCGCTAAACTCCCTTGAAGAACGTGGAACTTTAAAGCCAAAATTGCTAAACACGTAACTCACAAATCCAGAGCAATCAAAGCCAACTTTAGGATTACTTGTCGCATAACGATAGGGTATACCCAACATGCTTTTAGCAAAATCAATAAGGCTTGTAGAGTTGGTAGAATTAGTTTCTTTAACAGGTTCTTCCGCCATTTTTGGAAGGCTCGCGGTAAGTTTTTTAACTAATTCCTGGTATTGAACAGGTAAGGTTGTTTGGGCTTTTCCTGCTGTTGCAGACAAAATGAAAAATAAAACAAGGATTAATATTTTCTTCATATGTTGGCGACAAATATAGAAAAAATATCTAAAGCCAATTAAAATGTTGAAAACGAGTGCAAATGAAGAGCGGCCGTACCACAAGTTCGAGTTGTCATCCTGAGGACTAATTTATTCCATAAAAATTAATATAAATGACTTAAAATTTAGGAGATAAAATCCATAGATTGTTTTTTCGAGCGGAGTGCAACGAAGTCGAGAAACCTTTTTAAACAGATCTCTCCAATCCGCTACGCTCCATCCGATAGATTCTGTGTTAATTTCCAAATAAAATATTTTATTTTTGTTTCATGGGCAGTCAAGAACTAGCCAGTGTAGCGTGCTGATCTTTTAGGTTTAGTGCGCTACTTTCTTTTAAAGC
>NZ_JAPWGL010000009.1:0-2645 GCF_027213645.1 Pedobacter rhodius
ACTAAATGACATATTATTGAAAGAAGTTAGTTTTGAAGAACAAACAACAAGTTGTGTTAGCTTTGAAAGCTTCGGATGATTAGTATTACTCGACTGTGCTGTCACCAGCTTTACATCTGTAACCTATCAACGTAGTCATCTTCTACGGTCCTATATGGAATTCTCATCTCGTGGCTAGTTTCGCACTTAGATGCTTTCAGCGCTTATCTATTCCCAGCGTAGCTACTCTGCAATGCCCCTGGCGGAACAACAGATTCACTAGAGGCTAGTCCAACCCGGTCCTCTCGTACTAAGGTCAGCCCCACTCAAAATTCCTACGCCCACAACAGATAGGGACCGAACTGTCTCGCGACGTTCTGAACCCAGCTCGCGTGCCACTTTAATCGGCGAACAGCCGAACCCTTGGGACCTTCTCCAGCCCCAGGATGTGACGAGCCGACATCGAGGTGCCAAACCTCCCCGTCGATATGAGCTCTTGGGGGAGATCAGCCTGTTATCCCCAGCGTACCTTTTATCCTTTGAGCGATGGCCCTTCCATGCAGAACCACCGGATCACTATATCCGTCTTTCGACCCTGATCGACTTGTCTGTCTCACAGTCAAGCAAGCTTATGCTATTGCACTCCTCATACGGTTACCAAGCGTATTGAGCTTACCTTTGAAAGCCTCCGTTACCTTTTTGGAGGCGACCACCCCAGTCAAACTACCCATCAAACAATGTCTCCCGCTTAGCGGGATTAGACACCGAATACAGAAAGGGTGGTATTTCAACGTTGGCTCCACGACGCCTAGCGACGCCGCTTCAAAGCCTCCCACCTATCCTACACATCCTGTATCCAATGTCAATGTTAAATTGTAGTGAAGGTGCATGGGGTCTTTCCGTCCCGTTGCGGGTACCCGGCGTCTTCACCGGGACCACAATTTCACCGAGCTCATGGCTGAGACAGCGCCCAGATCGTTACACCATTCGTGCAGGTCGGAACTTACCCGACAAGGAATTTCGCTACCTTAGGACCGTTATAGTTACGGCCGCCGTTTACTGGGGCTTCGATTCAATGCTTCGCAGATTGCTCCACTGACATCCCCTCTTAACCTTCCAGCACCGGGCAGGTGTCAGGCCTTATACTTCATCTTTCGATTTTGCAAAGCCATGTGTTTTTGTTAAACAGTCGCCTGGGCCTTTTCACTGCGGCTGACATTACTGCCAGCGCCCCTTCTCCCGAAGTTACAGGGCCATTTTGCCGAGTTCCTTAGCCATGATTCACTCGAGCACCTTAGAATCCTCTTCCCGGATACCTGTGTCGGTTTGCGGTACGGGTTTTTATAACCTGAAGCTTAGCGGTTTTTCTTGGAAGTCTGTTTACCTGCTCTATCCACTCAGCCGAAGCCTCGCGGTACTATTAGTTTTCAGCTAGATTGGCGGATTTGCCTACCATTCTAATACCTACAACCTTTAACGAACTATTCCGTCAGTTCGCGGCAGTGTCACTACTCCGTCCCCACATCGCAGTTATAAAAAGTACTGGAATATTAACCAGTTGTCCATCGAATATCCCCTTCGGGTTCTCCTTAGGACCCGACTAACCCTGATCCGATTAGCGTTGATCAGGAAACCTTATCCTTTCGGTGGGCGGGTTTCTCTCCCGCCTTATCGTTACTTATGCCTACATTTGCTTTTCTATACGCTCCAGCACCCATTACCAGATACCTTCGCCGCATATAGAATGCTCCCCTACCGATATATTTCAATCCCATAGCTTCGGTGATACACTTAATGCCCGTTTATTATCCATGCCCGATCGCTCGACTAGTGAGCTGTTACGCACTCTTTAAATGAATGGCTGCTTCCAAGCCAACATCCTAGCTGTCTGTGCAATCGGACCTCGTTAGTTCAACTTAGCGTACACTTAGGGACCTTAGCTGATGGTCTGGGTTCTTTCCCTCTCGGCGCGTGACCTTAGCACCCCGCGCCTCACTGCAGACCATATTTAATAGCATTCGGAGTTTGTCTGGATTTGGTAGGATTTGACTCCCCCGCACCCAATCAGTAGCTCTACCTCTATTAAACTTAATGTCCACGCTGTTCCTAAAAACATTTCGGGGAGTACGAGCTATTTCCCAGTTTGATTAGCCTTTCACCCCTACCCACAGATCATCCGGAAACTTTTCAACGTTTATCGGTTCGGTCCTCCAGTACGTGTTACCGCACCTTCAACCTGTCCATGGGTAGATCACAAGGTTTCGCGTCTACCTCCTCTGACTATACGCCCTATTCAGACTCGCTTTCGCTTCGGATCCGTGTCTTAAACACTTAACCTTGCCAGAGAAGAGTAACTCGTAGGCTCATTATGCAAAAGGCACGCCGTCACGCAACTTGTACGCTCCGACCGCTTGTAAGTACACGGTTTCAGGTTCTATTTCACTCCCCTGTTCGGGGTTCTTTTCACCTTTCCCTCACGGTACTGGTTCACTATCGGTCTCTCAGGAGTATTTAGCCTTACCGGATGGTGCCGGCAGATTCCCACAAGGCGTCTCCGACCTCGCGGTACTCAGGATACTACTAGGCTAACATTCTATACGTGTACCGGGCTATCACCGTGTATCGCTGGGCTTCCCATCCCATTCCACTTCTGTTTGTTAATACCA
>NZ_JAPWGL010000009.1:2745-4941 GCF_027213645.1 Pedobacter rhodius
GTGGAGAATAACGGTCCCGATAGCTATCGGGACGAACCGTTGACCGGTTGCCATTCTTCATGGTGGAGAATAACGGAGTCGAACCGTTGACCTCCTGCGTGCAAGGCAGGCGCTCTAGCCAGCTGAGCTAATCCCCCATAAGATTTATATCCTTAATATAGTAGTCCCGTCCAGATTTGAACTGGAGACCCCTACATTATCAGTGTAGTGCTCTAACCAGGCTGAGCTACGGGACTGTTTGATTTCAGATTTTGGGATTGACGATTTTTGATTTTTGTATGCCGATATAGCAAATCGTAAATCGTAAATCAAAAATCGTAATTCAATTTCAATCTCGCCTCTCAAAGATTCTTGTTAGTGCCACTAATGTGGTTAATCTTTTGGGTGTGTCTTTTGTTTTCTTTTTTTAAGAGTATCATGTTGCGCAGCGAGTAGTCAACTCTGCTCCAGAAAGGAGGTATTCCAGCCGCACCTTCCGGTACGGCTACCTTGTTACGACTTAGCCCCAGTTATCGGTTTTACCCTAGGACGCTCCTTTCGGTTACATACTTTAGGTACCCCCAACTTCCATGGCTTGACGGGCGGTGTGTACAAGGCCCGGGAACGTATTCACCGCGTCATTGCTGATACGCGATTACTAGCGAATCCAACTTCATGGGGTCGAGTTGCAGACCCCAATCCGAACTGTGAATGGCTTTGTGAGATTCGCATCATATTGCTATGTAGCTGCCCTCTGTACCATCCATTGTAGCACGTGTGTAGCCCCGGACGTAAGGGCCATGATGACTTGACGTCGTCCCCTCCTTCCTCTCTGTTTGCACAGGCAGTCTGTTTAGAGTCCCCATCATTACATGCTGGCAACTAAACATAGGGGTTGCGCTCGTTGCGGGACTTAACCCAACACCTCACGGCACGAGCTGACGACAGCCATGCAGCACCTAGTTTCGTGTGATTGCTCACTTATCTATCTCTAGATAATTCACTAACTTTCAAGCCCGGGTAAGGTTCCTCGCGTATCATCGAATTAAACCACATGCTCCTCCGCTTGTGCGGGCCCCCGTCAATTCCTTTGAGTTTCACTCTTGCGAGCGTACTCCCCAGGTGGAATACTTAACGCTTTCGCTTAGCCGCTAACTGTATATCGCTAACAGCGAGTATTCATCGTTTAGGGCGTGGACTACCAGGGTATCTAATCCTGTTTGATCCCCACGCTTTCGTGCCTCAGCGTCAATAAAACCATAGTAAGCTGCCTTCGCAATCGGTGTTCTGAGACATATCTATGCATTTCACCGCTACTTGTCTCATTCCGCCTACCTCTAGTTCATTCAAGCCCATCAGTATCAAAGGCACTGCGATAGTTGAGCTACCGTCTTTCACCTCTGACTTAACAGGCCGCCTACGCACCCTTTAAACCCAATAAATCCGGATAACGCTTGGATCCTCCGTATTACCGCGGCTGCTGGCACGGAGTTAGCCGATCCTTATTCTTACAGTACATTCAGCTCTGCTCACGAGCAGAGGTTTATTCCCGTATAAAAGCAGTTTACAACCCATAGGGCAGTCTTCCTGCACGCGGCATGGCTGGTTCAGAGTTGCCTCCATTGACCAATATTCCTTACTGCTGCCTCCCGTAGGAGTCTGGTCCGTGTCTCAGTACCAGTGTGGGGGGTCATCCTCTCAGATCCCCTAGTCATCGTCGCCTTGGTGGGCCGTTACCCCGCCAACTAGCTAATGACACGCATGCCCATCTCAATCCTATAAATATTTGAACATTGGATAATGCTATCCTGTGTTTTTATGCGGTGTTAATCCGAATTTCTTCGGGCTATCCCCCTGATTAAGGTAGGTTGCATACGCGTTACGCACCCGTGCGCCACTTTCCCAAGAAGCAAGCCTCTTGGTATCGTTCGACTTGCATGTATTAGGCCTGCCGCTAGCGTTCATCCTGAGCCAGGATCAAACTCTCCATTGTAAAATGTTTCTGTTTAATACTGACCAGTTTTAACTATTGTTAAAAATAGTCTTCTTTTTTTAATTATGTCTGTTGAGACATTGACTTTAAAATCAAGCTCCGGTATTCTGTACTTGAATCCGTACTTTATTACCTCGCTTGCGCTACATTGACATCTCTTTTAAGAACTTATTCGGCTACAAACCTCGCGGCGGCCTTTTTATTTCGTTAAACTTTAAAACTAA